>CAWBUL010000006.1:0-1112500 GCA_963791885.1 uncultured Pseudomonadota bacterium
TCCTTCAAAGCCCCTTTTAGCAGCTCGATCTCCAGCGCCTGACGACCCACCATCCGCTCGAGCGCTGCGATCTTCGCTTCATACTCCTGGAGCAGATCGGCTGCCTGTACATATTTGTCCAGCGCCCCGGCCTCGAACTTGCCAACCCAGATGCGGATCAGCTGCCGCGAGATGTCGTGCCGCTGCGACAGGGCGTGCAGCGTCTCGCCCGCAATAAACTCCTCGGCAACCTGCCGCTTGAATGCGGCGCTGTGTGATCGATGCTTCGTCATGGCTTCCATCCTCCGGAAGCCCAGCAAGGGGGGTCAATTCAAATCGCCCGTTCCGTCCACCCCGAGGGGCGCACTCCAACCGTGGGTCAATATTCAACACCGATGCGCCCCACAGAACGGCGTGACGGCTCCATCAGATCGTCGACCTGCACCATCCGCTCTCGGAAACCGCCGCCACCATCGACTGGCGGTTCCTCGAAGACCGGCTCGGCGCGAGCTACACCGACACCCCCGGACGACCGCCGCTGCCGACACGTCTGCCGGTCTCGCCATCATCAAGCACATGCACAGCCTCTCCGATGAGGCGCGGTGCGAACGCTAGCTGGAGAACCCGTATTATCAGCTGCTGTGCGGTGAGGCGTTTTTCTGCCACCGGCTGCCATTCGATCGCTCTGGGCTGACCCGTTGGCGCCAGCACATGGGGGAAGAGAAGCTGAAAGGCGCTGCTGCAGGAGAGCCTGCACACCGCCACCCGGATGGGCGCCGCCAAGCCCGCAGACTTCACCCGCGTCATCGTGGACACGACGGTGCAGCCAAAAGCGATCGCCTTCCCGACCGATGCGAAGCTGCTGCACTCGCGCGCGAGCTGCTGGTACGGCTGGCACACCGGCACGGCGTCAGATTGCGCCAGTCCTACACAAGGCTCGGCAAGATCGCGCTGATCCGCCATCAGCGCTATGCGCATGCCAAGCAGCTCAAGCGCGCCAACCGAATGCTGCAGACGCTGCGCACCCAACTGGGGCGGGTGATCCGCGATATCGTGCGCAAGATCGCCGGCAATGCCGAACTGCGCGCGATCTTCGCTCGACCGCTCTCCCTCGCCAGCCAGGTGCGATCACAGAAGCAGCGTCAGCGCGGTCCGAAGATCTACAGCCAGCACGCACCGGAAGTGGCGTGCATCGGCAAGGGTAAGGCGCATCGGCCATACGAATTTGGCGTCAAGGTCTCGGTGGCGACCACGCTGAACCGGTCCAAAGGCGGGCAGTTCGTCGCTCATGTCGCGGCACTGCCGGGCAACCCCTATGACGGGACACGCCGGCGAGCGTCATTCCGGCGGCGCGACCATAATGAGATCAGGCCGCAGTCAGCGCACGGCGGTCAGGTCCCGGCCGCCATTAGACTGCCGCCATGCTCGCCTGCCTCAAGCCCGCTTCGCGCCGGCTACGCCGGTGGCCTGCGGCCAGGCTTGACCCAGGCTGCGCACGACGGCGACGCGGAGATCGCCGGGGCGGAGAAACGACCGCCCTTGGCCGAACAGAGAAACAGCTCGACGATCAGAAGGATGGTAACCCCGGACTATGTTGATTGGGGGGAAGTTGGGGTCAGGTCAGCCGCGTTGGATACAACTTCCGGTTGCTGCTGGCCCGGCTGGCGGTGCTTTTGCGGCTGTTACTGGCTCGCGACGCCAATCCCATGGGTCTCCCCGCCCTGATCGTGTCGGCCACGCAACCGGACCAGGATTTTTCACGGACGACTGATTAGCGGCTTTCTCGCTGGGTGGTAACATAATTGTTGCTCCACCCGGTGAACCAAGCTGATGCGTGATTGTCGCGTCCTGTATGGTCTTGGCTGTATTCCGTCCTCCATCCGGTCCGACGATCCGGCACTGCCGAGTGTGCGCCTTAGCCCAGCTCCGCTGCGACTGAATACGGAGCCGTTACCTAACTTCATATCACGACCCTCGGAATCCAGCGGCGCGACGCTCCATCCTGGCCGACTGGCTGATCACTCAGTGCGGGAATTACTCCGTGCGCCTTCACCGCTTCATCCGAGAATATCTCAACTTTGTGGGAAGCGCTGTCATACAAAACAAGGATGTGCTGGCGGATAAGATAGCCCCATTCGACGGGCTCTATAGTGTTGACGACTGGTTTTGGTCTGCGCCACGACCTCTTCCGCGCGCGTGGATCCGCGAGGGAGAGGTTTGGACGTCGGCCGCGATGGTGTTCTGGGACGGGTCAGCGCTGATCACCCTGACAGAGCTCGGAACTCAACCCGGCACAGCTCCAGGCGCTGTTACCCGACCCGCTCCGATGGTGGAGGAACAGATCCTGCCATCAGCCCGTTCCGCCGTCCTTTAAATGACAAGGTCATCTCAAGCACATAAAGGCCGCCACCGAATCTGTCGGGGAATAAATTGTGCGGTTCTCATCGACATAGACGTCGTTAATCTGGATTGATCGCACGGGCGAGTTCGCCGGCCGTTCAGGAATAAAATACGCTATTTCTCGTGGTTGGAACGGGTTAGAGATATCGTGCACCCGCAAACCGCCATTGAAGTACGTGCCAAAATCAATGTCTCGGAACGAAAGGCGGGGCCAGGGCATTTTCATGCATGTTATGTGCGCCATAACGGCCGCCGCGATAGGCATGCTCTTCGATGGGTGGCAGGGGTAAGGTTGCGTACGGAACGAGGTTATCATCGCGCCTGGCGTCCAATAGCCAGACGAGCTTGGGCCAGTCTTGTCCGTCATCACGGACACACTCATCAGAAACAACGAGGAGGTCGCGATGAGCAAGGGCATGACAGTATGGGTGAAGCCCAGGAACGGCGGGTGTCGGTTCCAGCGTGCAACCAGACGCGGCGATCCGATATCGGCGATATCCAGCACTATCGCGCCGCCGTCGAGATAGCCGACATAAGCGCGATCCGGGCGTTCGGGATAGACGTTGGTGTTGTGGGCGCGAAAAACCGAAATCGAAGGTGGGGTGACGCGGCGGTGGCGGCGCATCGTCGCCCTCTTGCGTGCCGGGATACCACCACCGGCCGAGTTCGCGTGGCTGCGCGGGCTAGAGACGTCGATGGCGCGATAACACTGGTCATCAGCAAGTTGCGGGGTTTGAAGTCAGGGGCGCCTCCGGCGAAGTGGATCGTGCGCCCATCAACGAACCAGAGCTGATGCACACCGCGGGAGGCGGGGCCAGAGCAGTCGAAGAATCCTGCCAGCGGGCTCTCCGGATTCGCGATATCGAATAGCTCGATGCCCGCGGGTTGAAGACCATGCGTGCTTGTCTGATATGCGACCGCAATCAGGTCACCGCAGACCTCAAGCGAATTGGAGCGGACGTTGCGATGGGGCAAGTCGGTCTGCACCACCACGCGCGGCTTGCTCGGGTCGGTTACGTCAACACCGGTGAAGTTCTTGGGCGCCGATTCGTTCGCAAGCCAAAGGATCCGCCGGCCGTCCCGCGCCAGCGTAAGCTCATGCCCTCGCCGATGCCGCCGAACCCGGCGAGGGTGTCATGCGCGAGCAACCGCATATTTGATACCTCGAGACCGGGCATTCTTCTGTTCCTCTGGCGCACTCACGTGCAATTTGGAGAGAATAGCTGACGAACGTCAACCCAGAGACACAATGACACAGATAGACGAGGGACCCGACGCACGATTCGGTCACGATCGTGACTGGCTTCCTGGGCAGTGGAAAGACCACCCTGCTTAACCGCCTGCTGAAGCATCCGGATTTGGCGGACACAGCCGTTATCGTGAATGAGTTTGGCGAAGTCGGGGTGGATCACTTGCTCATTGAGCAAGCATTTGAGGACGCGGTGTTACTTAACAACGGATGTACTGTTGTACGGTTCGCGGTGACATCGCCGACACACTCGATCTGCTACGGCGGCGCGCAAGAGCAGGTGAGATTCCGGCTTTTCGTCGTATCGCGATCGAGACAACTGGGCTCGCAGATCCGCGCCAGTTGCCCATACGCTGGCGAACGATCCGTTATGCCGCCTGGACGGTATCGTTACCACCGTCGATGCTGTGCATGTGGCGAGGCAGCTTGCGTTACAGCCAGAAGCACAAGCTCAGGTGGCGCTGGCAGATCGCATACTGCTGACCAAAACGGATTTGATCTCGCCGGAGGGCGTGGTCGCGGCCGAGCAAGCCGTGCTCCAGATCAATCCCGTCGCACCACTCCGCGCGGTGCTACACGGGCTGGTGGCTCCTGAGGAGGTGTTCGGCCTCGCGCTCGACGGCACCTTCAAACGTTCCCGGCGCTGGTTGTCGGCCACCTTTGCCGGACATGAGAGTGCAACCAGCGCCCCTACCTGGTGACGGCGGAGCACCCGGTGTCGATGCGTGCATTACAGCTATGGCTCGATTTGCTCTTATCGCTGCGGGGCGACGACGTGTTGCGGTTGAAGGGGTTCGTTCACGTGTCGCGCCGCAAGGACGTCTTGTTGCTGCAGGTCGTGCACCATGTGGTTCATCCGCCCGTTTGGCTGCCAAACCGTCCCGGTTTGCCGCAGCGCACAGAAATCGTGGTGATCGGACGGGAAGTCGTCGGCAAAGGGGATACGAATGAGTTTCGCGGCAGCGAACGAACATTGGCCGTGTGCCGGCCGGATTGAAATGGCTTTTGCTTCGCAAACGGATGGTGCTTGCGAGGCACACATTGACGCCAATGTGTCGTGCAGATTAGCCATAAAACGCACTGCCAATCGAGGTACAGGGCGCTGCCGGTGATAGATCATTGTCAGCGTGACCCGCAGTTCCGGAACCAAGCGACGCACCACAACATCACTCGACAATCCAGACATCAGGATCAACGGATCCGTCACGAAGACGCCTATGCCTTGGCGCACCAATCCCAGCGCAGCGTACGAGAAATTCGTCTCAATGACATTGACCAGTCGCAAACCGAGTTGGGCCAAGTGGACGAAGAGAGATTCCCCTGGCGAGCCGCTGGTCGCGGTGATGACCACTCCCGCTGACAGGAGTTGTTTGGGGGAAACCTCCGAGAGTTCGGCCAGTGGCGAAGCCTGCGGCAGCACACAGACCATACGAGCCTCCATGATCGGCTCGACTGCGAAGCCGGGCTCCTCAATCGGAGCATACAGGAAGCCCAAGTCAGCGCGCTCCTGTTGCAGCTGGCGCACGACCTCCTCCCGCCGGACATAAGCGTTTACCTCGATTTGCACCCGAGGACGCTCTCGGACGAACGCAGCGACGGCCGCTGGCAGCACGACCCCTGCAAAGTTGGACGGCGATGCAAGAGAGAGAAGGCCAGCGCTACCGTCCCGGAGTTCCGCCGCACGACTGTCAACGGTGGCCCCCTGTGCTGCCAGAAATGCTCGACATGGGGCAGCAACATACGGGCTTCTCCAGTCGGACTGATCCGGCTGGCGCTCCTTTCGAACAGGGTGAGGCCCAGCTGATTTTCCATTTCTTTCAACGTTTGGCTCACGGCAGGCTGAGAGACGCGCAGGAGGCGGGCGCTCTCGGTTAGATTGCGAGTTTGCATCACAAGCCGGAACACTTCGATCTGCCGGAGGCTGAGGGTGAAGTGGCCCCCGAATTTGGGACCACCTGCTAAGCTATAACCCGGGTTGGCTCCGTCGGTGTAGACGGAGGGACGATGAGCAGAACGCGACGGAGGATCGACGCGGCTTTGAAGGCGAAGATCGCCCTCGAAGCATTGCGGGAGCAGGCCACGGTCGCCGAGTTGGCGGTGCACCACCAGGTCCATCCGACGCAGATCTACGCCTGGAAGAAGCAATTGCTGGAGCATGCGGAACGGGTATTCCGAAGCGGGACCGGCGATGGTCAGGCGGGACAGGAGATCGAACGCCTGCACGCCAGGATTGGCGAGCTGATCGTGGAACGAGATTTTTTAGCGCGGAGGTCCGGCAGATGAGCGCGGCGGACCGGGGAACCCTGCTCGACCGTGGTTACGCGCAGCTCTCGGTGCGGCGCCAGTGTACCCTGCTTGGGCTGGCACGCTCGGGCGTCTACCGGGCGAAACCGGCGCATGACGCTGAGGATCTGGCATTGATGCGGCGGATTGACGCGGTGTTTGTGGCGCGGCCGTTCTACGGCTCGCGACGGATCGCGGTGACGTTGAGCACGGGGGCGGAAAGGGTGAACCGCAAACGGGTGCAGCGGCTGATGCGCTTGATGGGGATCGCCGCGCTGGGACCGAAGCCGCGCACCAGCAGGCCGTCGCCCGGGCACAAAATCTACCCGTATCTGCTTCGGAATGTGGCGATCGAGCGGGCCAACCAGGTGTGGTGTGCGGATATCACCTATGTCCCTATGCGGCGCGGCTTCCTGTATTTGGTGGCAGTGATGGACTGGTGGAGCCGCGCGGCGCTGTCGTGGCGGCTGTCGAACACGATGGACGCGGGGTTTTGCGTCGCTGCTCTGGAGGAAGCGCTGCGGCGCTACGGCCGCCCGGAGGTGTTCAATACCGACCAGGGCAGCCAATTCACCTGTGAGGCATTTGTCGGCACACTGCTCGGCGCTGAGATTGCGGTGTCGATGGATGGCCGCGGCCGCTGGATGGACAACGTCTTCATCGAGCGGCTGTGGCGCTCGCTCAAGCACGAAGAGGTTTACCTGAAGGATTATGCGGACGTGCGCGAGGCGCGGGCCGGTATTGGCGCGTGGATCGAGTTCTACAATGAGTTGCGCCCACATCAGGCGCTGGGGCACCGAATGCCGATGGCGGTGTGGCGGGCTGGCGTGGGATCGGCGGTGGATATGCCGCTGCGCTTGGACAACGCTGACGCGTTGCCCACATATCCACAGCCGCCGCAACAACGGGACGTGGTTTATGCTTGAGCGTGAAGCACGGGAGGACGGAGCCTGACGGGTTTATAGCTGAGCGCAGGACGAAAATGGTCCTATCAATAGGGTCCATCTCAAGGGGCATAACCTACGCCTTATGCTTGCATCGCAATTTCCTATTAGACGGTTAGCCTGAACCCTTCAATACTCGTTTTTGCGGCACTGCAGCATGCCGGTCCGGAGACGAAGATGGCCCTCCTTCCGAAGTGCCTTTTTTATATCGCGGTTATCGGTTTGAACCTTGCATTTGCCACCGTCTCCTTCGCTCAGGATAAGCTGTTGGTGTTCGTCACGCCTAATCCAAGCATCGACAGTGTTTGGATGGCCGATTTGCACGGGTTGTTTAAAGCCGAGAATTTGGACGTGCAGATTTGTCCTTTTCCCTCTGGAACGACCGCGTTTCAGACGTTCAGCAGTGGAGCGGGAAATATTATTCTATCGGGTGATTTACCGGCATTACAGTTTTGGGAACGCGGTGGCGATTATAAGGTCATTGCGCCGATGGAGCGCGATGCCAAAAGATGCATTGTCACCGTTCGCAATGGCATACGGACACCACAGGACCTGATCGGGAAAACGATCGCGACCAGGGCGGGATTGACCGGCTCGTGGTTCGTCTCGGAGCTTCTGGAAAAGAGTCACACCTCCGAATTAAGCGGTGAAAGTGGTGAACCTTGATCCCCCGCTGATGCCGTCGGCCCTCTGCCGGGGCGATATTGATGGCTTCTTCATTTGGGAACCCGCGCCGACACAGGCCAAAATAATTTGCGGCGACAAGTAACATAATCTCTCCACCGCCGAGGACTACGTAAAGGGTTATAATATGGCCGGAGCACGGGCCAGTTTGCTCGCAACGCCCGCAGGCGCTGAAAGGTCACGCGCTTCCTGCGCGCACTCATCAAAGCCGAAGCAATCGCCGCCGCGAACCGCTCGGAAGTGACGTCCTATCTCAATGCGCGATTTGGCATGACCAAAGAAGAGGTGGATCAGCAAGAAGACGTCATGGAGCGCGTGCTGAAGTTCGACGCCACGTTTTTCAGTGATTTCTGCAGCGAGAATCGGTGGCAGGAACGGGCAGGAACCCAAAACCCATCCCTCCGATCTGTCTCAATGGGTGTGGGAGGATGGGTTGCGTGCCATCGATCCGTCCCTCGTCACGCCAGCGCCTCCACCATGCTGCACCAAGCGTGTTCAACCTGAACCGGCTCACCAAAGTGTTCGGCGCGGACAAACCCTATCTCGCCCTGGACGGCGTGGATCTCCAGGTCGGCAATGGCGAATTTCTTTGCCTGCTTGGGGCATCGGGCTGTGGCAAGAGCACCCTACTGAACCTGCTGGCGGGCTTCGCTAAGCCAAGCTCGGGCGAGCTGCTCTATCGCGGCAAGCGCGTCCACACCCGGGGAAAGAGCGGGTGATGTTCTTTCAAGATGCCGGAGCCGCGCTTTTGCCCTGGCTGACGGTCCAGGGAAACGTCGAGTTCGGGTTGCGCCTGCAGAACTATCTGCATAGTGATCGACGCTCGCGCGCGGCCGAGTGCCTCGAACTCGTCGGACTGACACCGCATCAACACAAATATCCGAGCGAAATCTCCGGCGGCATGCGCCAACGCCTGCAGATCGCGCGCGCTCTCGCAGTCGACGCCGATGTGTTCCTGATGGATGAGCCTTTTGCCGCCTTGGATGCCATCACGCGCCGACGCATGCACGAAGCGCTGCTCGAGGTGTGGGAACGCACAAAGCGGACGATCGTCTTTGTTACCCATGACATCATGGAAGCACTGACGCTGGCCGATCGCCTCGCCGTCATGAGCGTGGGACCTGGCTCGCGCATCGCCCATCTGATCGCGCTCGATCTCGACCGCCCGCGGAACCCAGCGGATCCGAACCTGGGCCGGCAATTCCGCGAGTCGAAGAGCTGCTTCATGCTGCCAGCCCAGCCGATCCGGTGCAGTGACGAAGATGTCTCTCAGCAGAACCTATGAACTTTCCGCCGCGCGTGAGCCAAAGGCGCAATCCACGCGGTGGCGCCTCACAGCCAAGCGGCGAGGCCAATTACGCTCAATAGCGCTCCTGCTCGCCTCGCTGCTGATTGGTCTGTGCGCATGGCAGATCATGTCGACCTTTGTGTTCGGTCCATTCCTGGTGCCGCCTCCGCTGCTGGTTGCCAATGAGCGCATCAGGTGAGATCTTCGCTGACATCGAGATCAGCCTTTCCCGGGTTGTCATCGGCTTTGTAACCGGGACCGCCGCAGCCCTTGTGCTAGGCCTGTTCATGGGCCGGATAAGAATACTGCACGATCTACTCGACCCGTTGGTCGAGTTCATGCGCTTTCTGTCACCCACCGCGATGATTCCGATTGTGGTCATCTGGTTCGGCATCGGTGAAATGGCAAAATATGCACTGGTGTTTTGGGGCACAGCATTCATCGTCCTAATCAACACCATTGCTGGCGTCATACGTACGCCGATTATACGTCAGCACGCGGCACAGTGCCTGGGCGCCTCGGAAGCACAAATTTTCCGCCTGATCGTGCTGCCATCAGCCGTACCTTACATCGTGATCGGCATGCGTCTCGCACTTGCGTCCGCGTTCGTCAGTATCGTGCCGGCCGAGCTGCTCGCGGCCAATTCCGGGCTTGGCTATTTGCTGCAGCAATCTTCACTCATGCTGCAGACCAACCGGATCTTTGTCGCCCTCGTGACGATATGTCTGATCGGCTTCCTGTCCGATCGGCTCTTCCAGTTTCTCGTTTCAAGGCTGCTTCATCGCTACCTCGCCGTCGTCTGATCAGGGAGATAAACGCATGGCCGATGTCGACGTCAAAACCGTTGCCAATTATGCTGGGAGCACAATTAGGTACACAAGCGCAGTTCGTGCCGGCCAGTGGATATTTTTGACGGGCCATGAGGCGTTCGACTTCGAAACCGGTTCGACGGAGGCAGTGGCGGGACCCTCAGGCTTCCCGCTATGGGGCAAGACGCGGTTCCGGCGGGAGGGTGATTTCATTCTCCAGCGCATGCGCGGGCTGCTGCAATCCTTCGGGTCCGACTTATCTCACGGTGTCCGTCTCGATCAGTATTATCCGACACCCGCTGCGGTCGAGCCATATCACCAGTCCCGCCGGGCAGAATTCGGCTCTTACATCCCTCCGAGTACGTCGGTCGTGATGGAGCACTGCTTCAGCCGCGATACTTCTATCTGCACGTCTCTGATGGCCGCGATCCCAGGCGATGGCTATGCGATTGAGCGCGTATATCCCAAAGATGTCGCCGCCCCGTCCTGGTCCGGGTTCGTGCCGGCGATCACGTGCAGTGACTTCATTTTCGTCGCCGGGCAAATGGCGACGAACGCCGTAGATGGGCTGGACCCGCGCGCCCATGTGCCGGATCACGCCCGCTGGAGCGGAGCAGAGATCCGGAAGCAGACCGCGTTCCTTATCAACGAGAAGCTGAAACCTGCGCTGGAAGCCGCAGGATCATCTCTGGAGAATGCCGTCAAGGCACAGGTTTATATAGAGCAGGTGGAGGATTTCCCTGACTTTGTGGAGGTATGGAACGAGACTTTCGCCACGATCCCCTGTGCGCTGACGGTAGTGCCGACCAAGTCTTACGGCACGGTGGGCGGGATTATCGAGATCAATCTCATTGCGCTGAAGACGGGGGCCACCCGCCGCAAACGCGTAATCGAGGCGGAAATCCCTGGGATGTCGGCATACGGCCCGTGCGTGCAGGCGGGCGAGTTCCTTTTTCCTTCGGCGCTGATGGCGGTAGGCACGGACGGAATGGTAGCCGGAGGGATGCTATCGGCCTCACTCGACGGACTGGCACATGCCGGATTCACTCAAGCGTCGACGATCTACGGTTACGCCGAAGCACTGTGTGAGAAAGCGGGCACCTCGATGGGTAACGTGGTGCGGGCACAGTATTTCACCACGGACCCGCGCGAGTTCTCCGGCATCTCGGCCGCCTGGACCGCACGATACGGCACACAACCTCATCCGTTCGTCTGTGTGGGCGTGCCGGGCCCGTTGCCCGCCCCCGCTGCAGCGGTCATCGCGGATTTGTGGATCTACGCTCCCTGACGCAGCGGAGGCTTCGTTGTCCCAATCCGAGACCCTGCACCTCGCCGCAGATTTGTCCCACATCCACACCGACTATCTATGGCGGTCCGCGGGATGCTGGATAGGCTATCCATATTACGGCCAGCCGGATCTGTACGAGGACTGCGCGCGTATCGCGGCACGCGGCAAGTTCGATCTGCTTTTCTTTGGTGACTTAGCCAATACGTCGGAAAATCATGGAGGCACACATCATGCTGCGGTGGCGTACGGCATGCGCTGGCCAAAGCATGACATGTCTCCGCTAATCCCTCTTATGGCGCGAGCCGCCGCCGGGGTGGGATTCGGGCTGACCATGTCCACCACCTATCAACATCCGTTCCACGTTGCCCGGTTCTTCAACGCATTGGATCACGTCACTGGTGGCCGGATTGCCTGGAACGCCGTCACGTCGGCTTACAAGAACGAGGCGGCGAACTGGAGTTATGAGGAGATGATCGAACATGATGAGCGTTACGTTCGCGCCCGAGAGCATATGCAGGTCGCGTGTGCGCTGTGGGACAGCGTGGAGAAGGACGCCATCATATTTGATAAGGCGAGCGGTATGTTCGCCAATCCGCAGAAGGTCCATCTGATCAATCACAAGGGTAAGTATTTCAACGTGCGGGGACCGCTGCCCGTCATCCCCTCGCCGCAGCACCGGCCGGGTACTGATACAGGCGGGACAGTCGCCGGCGGGGATCGATCTTGCTGCCACCTTTGCCGAAATGCAGTTCGTTGGTCGTAACAGCTTGGCCAGCATGAAGGCACATCGGCGCACGCTGGATGATCGGCTGGCGACCCACAATCGCAGCCCGCGCGACTGCGGCGTGTTGTGGAGCATACGCGTTCAAGTGGCCGAAAGTGAGGCCGAGGCGCTTGAGAAGGAGCGACGCTACATTGCATCTATCCCTCGGGAAGCGGGTCTTATCGAGCTATCACACATGTACGGGATCGATTTCTCAGCTTTGCGTAGCGACATGCGCTTGGCCGATGTGGCCGAGACCGTGAAGGCGCAGAATGTGCATTGGGGCAGTTTTGAGGAACTGCTGGAGACCAACGATCCCGAGATGACGGTGGGTGAGCTTGGCCGCAAGAACGCGATCGGCAAAACACTTGCCGTCCGGGGGACGCCAAAGTCGATCGCCGACCAGATCGAGCAGATCCTCGATGCCACGGGACGCAATGGCGGTATCATTCTCGCAAAAGGCATCGAAATTCCGACGTATCTACGAGAGTTCGTCGAGTATGTTGTGCCTGAGCTGCAGCGGCGTGGCTTAACCAAAATGCGGTATGACGGCACGACTTTGCGTGAGAATTTAAACTGACCACCGTGCGCTGCACACCGACCGTTGCCGCGCGCGCTGGCTACCACACGGCTTCGGCCAGCGCAGCCGGCGCGTTACCAATCGGGACGTTTCCGTAGACACCTATCTCCAGTCGCGCTTACGCGATATCCGCGTGGAAGCGGTTGCCCGCCGTGGTCGGACGGATGTGGCCGGTGCGGATGACGTAATCTCCAAATCGCTCACCGTCCGTGCGCCGTTCCGCGTATTCGCGAAACAGCGGGGATAGGGCGGCGACGATGGCATCCCCGTCGATATCGCGGCGATAGAGCCTGTTCAGGCGCGTGCCGTCGAAGGCGCCGCCGAGATAGAGGTTGTAGATGCCCGGCGTGCGCCCGACCAAACCGATCTCCGCCAGATACGGCCGTGCGCAGCCATTCGGGCAGCCGGTCATGCGGATGGTGATGTCATCCTCCGCCAAGCCTACTTGCTCCAGTTCGTCGTCCAGGCGGGTGATAAGGTCGGGCAAATAGCGTTCGCTTTCGGCCAGAGCGAGGGTAATCTCCAAATCGCTCACCGTCCGTGCGCCGTTCCGCGTATTCGCGAAACAAAGGGGATAGGGCGGCGACGATGGCATCCCCGTCGATATCGCGACGATAGAGCTTGTTCAGGCGCGTGCCGTCGAAGGCGCCGCCGAGATAGAGGTTGTAGACGCCCGGCGTGCGTCCGACCAAGCCGATCTCTGCCAGGTACGGCCGCGCGCAGCCGTTCGGGCAGCCGGTCATGCGGATGGTGATGTCATCCTCCGCGAGGCCCATATGCTCCAGTTCGTCCTCCAAGCGGGTGATCAGATCCGGCAGATAGCGTTGAGCTTCTGCAAGCGCGAGCCCGCAGGTGGGGAGTGCCACACAGGCCAGGGCGTTGCGTCGCAGCCCGCTGACCGGAGCGTCCAGATGGTGTTCCCGCAGTAGCGCTTCGACCTCCGTTTTGCTGTCCGCGGGGATATCGGCCAGCAGGAGGTTCTGATTCGGCGTGACGATGAAGTGGCCGATGTCGCGTTCGGCGATGGCATGAAGGCCAGGGAGTTGCCTGCTGACACGGCCGTTTTCGACGAACATCGTGTAATGCCACGTGTCATTATCGCCTTGCGCCCAGCCGAGCCGGTCGCCATTGCCGGTGAAGGCGAAGGGGCGCGCTTCGGCGAGGGTGTAGCCAAGACGGCGTTCGACCTCGGCTCGGAAGGCGGCGATACCCATGCGCTCGATTGTGTATTTCAGCCGAGCGTGCTTGCGGTCGGAGCGGTCCCCGAAATCGCGCTGCACGGTCACGATTTTTTCGGCAATGTCCACCGCTTGATCTGGGCGGCAGAAGCCGATCACGTCGCCGGTGCGCGGGAAGGTGTCCGGTTCGCCGTGGGTCATGCCCATGCCGCCGCCGGCGACAACGTTGTAACCGGCGATACGGCCGTCTTGCTCGATGGCGATGAAGCCAAGGTCCTGCGAGAACACGTCGACGTCGTTATCAGGCGGCAGGGCCACGCCGATCTTGAATTTGCGCGGCAGGTAAGTGCGGCCGTAGATCGGCTCGTCTTCTTCCTCGCCGCCGCTGTGCTGTTCGCCGTCGATCCAGATCTCATGCCAGGCGCGGCTTTTGGGGAGCAGGTGCTGGCCGATGGCGCGGGCGAGGTTGGCGACGGCGGCGTGGGACGCGCTCTGCCACGGATTGACGCGGGCGGTCACGTTGCGGTTGACGTCGCCGCAGGCCGCAATGGTGTCCAGCATCGCATCGTTCAGGCCCTGGATGGCGGCGCGCAGATTGCTCTTGATGACGCCATGGATCTGGATGGTCTGGCGTGTGGTCAGGCGCAGCGTGCCGTTGCCGCGCTCCCTCGCGATGCGCTCGGCCGCCAACCACCGCTGCGGCGTGAGTACGCCGCCCGGAATGCGCAGGCGCGCCATGAAGATGAAGGCCTTTTCCATCTTCTGGCGTCCGCGCTCGGGGCGCAGATCGCGATCGTCCTGCACGTAGATGCCGTGGAACTTGGTCAGTTGCTGATCGTCATCGGCCAGCGAGCCGGTTTCGACACGGGTCAGGCCATCGGCGATGGTGCCACGCAAAAGACGGCTTTCCGCCTTGATCCTCTCGTTGGCCGATAGGGGTCGAACGTCAGTAGACATCGCGCAGATACCTTCCTTCGCGGCGCAGCGTGTCGAGCTTCGTTTCACCCAAGACCTGCTGCAGCATGGTGTGCACATCTTTCGCCATCGCGTTGGCGTCTCCGCACACATAAATCGCGGCGCCGTCCTGCACCCACGCGTCCAGCTCGCGGCGGGCGTCCCACAGCGCGTGCGGCACGTAGCGTTTTTCGGGCTGATCGCGGGAGAACGCGACATCGAGACGCGTGAGCATGCCGCGCTTCAGCAGATCCTGCCATTCCAACTGATAGAGAAAGTCGTGGGTGTAATTGCGGTGGCCAAACATCAGCCAGTTGCGACCACGCGCGCCCACGGCGTCGCGTTCCTGCATGAAGGCGCGGAACGGCGCGACACCGGTGCCGGGGCCGATCATGATGATCGGGCGGTCGGGGTCGGCGGGCAGGCGAAAATGCGCGTTGGGCTTGAGGAAGACACGCAGTCGATCGCTTGTCTTACGGCGTTCCACGACATCGGCCGAGGCGACGCCCTTGCGCGCGCGGCCATGCGCTTCGTAGCGGACAGCGGCGATGAGCAGGTGCGCCTCGTCGGGCGTGGTTTTGCGGCTGGAGGCGGCGGAGTAGTAGCGCGGCGCCAAGGGACGCAGCACGGACAGCAGTTCGTCTTCCGACCATTGGCGCGGCTCGGCTTCCAGCATGTCGATCACCTGCCAGAATTCGCGGCGTGGCTCGCGCGTCAGCGTGGTGATGTCGTACTGGTCGAGCAGTTTCGTCCGCAACTGTGCGTTGCCCGAGAGGCCGGCCGCATGCAGCACCGCGTGGACCAGCGCCGGATCGTTCGTCGGCACGATGCCGAGCGAGTCGCCCGGTTCGTACTCGATACCGGCGCCGGCCAGCGACAGTTCCACGTGCCAGGTGTCCGAGGTCGAGCGGCTGCCGGAGAGGCGGACGCGTTCGGTGATCTCGGCCTCGAACGGGCGAGTGCGCGTCCAGGCGGCGCCGGCGACAGAGCGCGCGAAGTCCACGTGGATGACCGCGCCGGCCTCCGGCTTGCCGAGCTCCGCCTGCAGCACCTCCAACGTGCCGTCGATCCAGGCAGCGGCCTGGGCTTCGAAGTCGAGATCGCATTCGATCCGCTCGGCCACGCGGATGGCGCCAAGGCCGGCGAAGCGCTCATCGAACACGCGCCCGGTCTCGCAGAACCTGGCGTAGGCGCGATCGCCGAGCGCCAGGACGGCGTAGCGCAGGCCCTCGAGGCGCGGTGCATTGTCGGCCATCAGCGCGGCGTAGAAGTCGACGGCGCGCTGCGGGGGATCGCCTTCGCCCCATGTGCTGGCGATGATCAGCACGTTCTTGGCGGTCGCGAGTTGGGCGGGCGTCGTGTCCGCCATATCCTGCACACGTGCAGCAAAGCCCAACTTGGAGGCTGCCTTGCGTGCCGCGTCGGCGAGCGCCTCGGCATTGCCGGACTCGGTGGCGAACAGGATCGTCAGGGGCAGACGGCGTGCCGGCGGCGCCGCGGTCGCGGGTTGGGACGTGTTGGCGGCCTGATAGCCGGCGAGGAAGCCGCTGAGCCAGGTACGCTGCTCCGCATTGGCGTCGGCGATGATGCGGTTGAGCGCGGTGATCTGATCCGCCGGGAACGGCGCGGTTTCAGGCAGCATGACGTTCTTCCTCGGGAAGCGGGGTGGTGTCCTGGGATGCCAGCAGCGCCCGCAAGGCGACGACTGGGCCGACGATGATGAGTGTCGGGGCATGGCGCGGAATCGCAGCGGCGGTTGTCTCGGCGTTCGCGAGGGTGGTGATCGCGACGCGCTGGCGCGGCGTGGTGGCCTCGGTGATGAAGGCGACGGGTTCGGTGCCGTCGCGGCCGGCGGTCCGCAGATGCGCAGCGATGCCGCCGATGTGGCGCAGCGCCATGTAGAGCACCAGTACGTCGGCGCCGCGCGACAGTGCGGTCCAGTCGATGGCGGGGAGCTCGCCGGTCGTGTCGTGGCCGGTGGCGAAGGCGACGCTGTGGGCCAAGCCGCGATGGGTCACCGGAATGCCGGCAGCCGCGGCGGCACCGATCCCGGCGCTGATGCCGGGCACGACGCGGAAGCGGATGCCGGCGGCGGCGAGGGCCAGGGCTTCCTCGGCGCCACGGCCGAACACCATCGGGTCACCGCCTTTCAAGCGCAGCACACGATGGCCGGCGCGCGCCAGTTCGATCAGACGCTCGTTGATGCGCATCTGCGGCGTGCGCCGCCCGCCGGCGCGTTTGCCGACCGGTTCCAGTCGGGCTTGCGACGCCATCGCCAGGATCTCCGGCGAGACCAGGGCGTCATGCAGGACGATATCTGCTTGGGCCAATGCCTGTGCGGCGTTGAGCGTGAGCAGGCCGGGATCGCCGGGGCCGGCGCCGACGAGCCAGACGACGCCTGGTTCGAGGGTCACACCAGCCATCCGTTCGCCTCCAGCAGAGCGTCGGTCAGCGCGGTCACGTCGCTTCCCTGTTCGCGCCAGACCGTGCGGCATTGGCGCAGCGTGGCGAGGCGGGTGCTCCAGAATTGGGGGTATTGGGCTTCGAGCCGGGCGCGGATGCGGGCGGCAAGACGCGGGCTGGCGCCATTGGTGGAGACGGTCAGGAGCAGGTCACCGCGGCGAATTTCGGCCACGCTGTGGAAGTCGCAGAGAGCGGGCCGATCTTCGACGTTCACCAGCACACGTTCGGATCGGGCCCGTGCGGCAAGGTCGGCGGCGATTTCGTCCGGCAGGCCGGTAATCCAAAGCGCACCGAGGCCGGCCAGGTCGGATGAGGCCGGGAGATGTGGGCAAAGGTCCCCGGCCGGTTCCAGCCCGATGGGCTGATCGGAGAACAGCCGTGCGGTGCCGCCGCTGGCGGTTTGCAGAGCGGTAAAGCGCCTGAGGGCGGCATGACCGCGCCCAGCCACAGCTATTGGCACCACGGCCGGGTCAAGGGCCACCGCCATCATGGCTGTGTGGCACCGGAATCAGGCACAGCACGATCTGTCATCAGGGATTCTCCCGGGCGGCATAGTAGAGCTGGCCATCGCGGCCTGCCGGCAAAACAGAAGGATTTTCCTCAGATCCGCAAGACGTCGGCTAAAAAAGCAATGTCATTCTCCGCCGGCACAGACAGAGAGCATCATTCACTCTATTTCGGTCTACGCCTTAGTGATGCTGCTCCCGCTTGAGGCAGTCCGTCAGGTTGAAATTCGATCATCGGAGGCCGGACTGCATATCGTTGCAAATGGAAGGAAAAAGGCCTGGCCTTGCAGTCGGCGGAAGATCTGACGGAACCGTTTTGTGCCGCTGCTGCCCTGCTGCACGGCGGTGTCGGCCCGCAATCCTTCAGCCCGGCCGCATTACAGGATTCACGGATTTCGACCCTGATGCATCGCATCGAACTGTATTGTGACCCAGCGATTGATGCCGCTTATCCCGATCGCTTGGGTGCCCGAGTCGAGATCCCATGCCGCGAGAACCATCGCCGCTTTGAGACCCCGGTCTGGAGTGCTCACGGTACCCCTGAAGATCCCTGTACCTGATGCGGAGCTAACAGATAAATTCCGTGACCTGTGTAAATACGTTTTGGACGAAGCTGCGGCTAACAGATTGCTCGCTGCTGTCCGGGCCCTCAATAAAATCGGCACGATGGAGGAACTGTCGGCGGCGGTCGTGTCCCAGTTCGTGGTGTAGGAGCTGTGGGTAAGTGGCCTGCCGGAGCGACCGCCAAGAGTACCGCCAAGAGTCTGGAGTAGGCAGGCCACTTATCCACAGCGGTGGTCACCGTGGTGCTCCTGGGTAGGGTTGGGTTGCAACACGCAACTCTGACCTTGGAGGCCACCCCGATGACCGACGACATGATCACCCTTCGCGAGCTGATGGAGAAGGGTTCGGACACGACACTGCTGCGCGAGATGATCGGCTTCGCCGCGCAGCGTCTGATGGAACTGGAGACCGAGACTCTGTGCGGTGCTGGCCACGGCGAGCGCAGCGAGAATCGGACCAACCTGCGCAACGGCTACCGGGATCGCGACTGGCAGACACGTGCTGGGACCGTGGAGCTGCGCATACCGAAGCTACGCCGCGGCAGCTACTTTCCCGGCTTTCTGGAGCCGCGCCGGATGGCGGAGAAGGCGCTAACCGCGGTGATCCAAGAGTCCTACGTCCAGGGCATCTCAACCCGCTCGGTGGACGAGCTGGTCAAGGCGATGGGGCTGGAGGGCATCAGCAAAAGCCAAGTGTCGCGGCTCTGTGCCGAGATCGACGAGCGGGTGCAGACGTTCCTGCACCGTCCGATCGAAGGCGAGTGGCCGTATCTGTGGCTGGATGCCACCTATGTCAAAGCCCGGCGTGATCATCATATCGTCTCGGTGGCCGTGATTGTCGCCATGGCGGTCAACACGGACGGCCGTCGCGAGGTGCTGGGCATGACCATCGGCAACAGCGAAGCCGAGCCGTTCTGGACCGAGTTCCTGCGCTCGCTCACGCGCCGCGGCCTACGCGGCGTCAAGCTGGTCATCTCCGACGCGCATGAAGGCCTGAAAGCAGCGATTGCCAAAGTGCTTGGCGCGACCTGGCAGCGCTGTCGCGTGCACTTCATGCGCAATGCCTTGGCGCATGCCGGAAAGACGCAGCGACGGATCGTCTCGGCGTGGATCGGCACGGCGTTTGCCCAGGATGATGCTGAGGCCGCTCGCAAGCAGTGGCGACAGGTCGCCGATCAAGCCAGGCCACGCATCAGCAAGCTCGCCGCCCTGATGGACCATGCCGAAGCTGATGTCCTGGCCTACATGGGCTTTCCGGCACAGCACCGCACCAAGATACACAGCACCAATCCGCTCGAACGCCTCAATGGGGAGATCAAGCGGCGCAGCGAGGTGGTGGGTATCTTCCCGAACGAAGCCGCTGTTACCCGGCTGGTTGGTGCACTGCTACTCGAACAGAATGATGAATGGGCCGTTCAGCGTGCCCGCTATATGACCCTGGAAACCATCGCTCCCCTGGGCCATGATCTCAGCGTCAGTCTGCCTCTCATCGCAGCCTGACACGGCGGTCCAACCCGCCAAGGAGTTCTGCTCCTACACCACGTGTTGGGACACCATCTCGGCGGCATCGCGCACTTGCCATACTACCCGTTGCAATTGAAGGTAAGAATATCCCGTCAGGCCAACCTGGACGTGCCTTTACTTTCTTAGGCAAAGCGCATGCCCGCCTCACTATGTACCAAGCTGGTTTAGGTTGGCTCTCACCAACGCTTAAGCCGGGACATTTGTGGTGGATGTGGCGGCGCAGTGACCCTGCCCCCAAACTGTCCTCACTCATAACCAGAATCCGTTCTGGTTGTGGTCCGTCCTGGACCGGGTTGCGAACTCGTTCGGAGTAAGTCCACGCAGGCTGGTGTGGGGCCGATGGGCATTATAGTCGGCCCGCCAAGCTTCGATGATCCTCCGGGCTGCGGGCAAGCCCTGGAAGACGTGCTCATTGAGGCATTCGTCGCGCAAGCGACCGTTCAGGCTCTCGACGAATGCGTTCTGCACTGGCTTGCCGGGGGCGATGTAGTGCCAGCCGACACCGCGATCTTGCCGCCAACTCAGCACCACATGCGACGTCAGCTCGGTCCCGTTGTCGCTGACCACCAGCAAGGGGGCGCCGCGCCGTTCTACGATGTGATTGAGTTCGCGCACCACCCTGCGACCGGACAGCGATGTATCCACCACCAGCGCCAGGCATTCGCGGGTGAAGTCGTCCACCACCACAAGCACCCGAAAGCGGCGGCCGTCGGCCAGTACGTCGGAGACGAAGTCCAGGCTCCAGCGCTGGTTCGGACCCTGTGGCAACGTCATTGGCGCGCGCGTTCCCAAAGCCCGCTTGCGACCGCCACGCCGCCGCACAACCAGTCGTTCCTCGCGGTAGAGCCGGAACAGCTTCTTGTGATTTAGCATGATCCCTTCTCGCCGCAGCAGAATATGCAAACGCCGATATCCGAACCGGCGCCGCTCGGCCGCCAACGCGCGGAGCCGCGTGCGAACCGCAGCGTCGCTGCCACGGCGCGATAGGTAACGGAACACCTTCGGTGCAATGCTCAGCAGCGAACAGGCACGCCGCTGCGAATAGCTCTTCTCTTTGATCGCCCAGATCACAGCTTTCCGCCGCGAGCCGGGCGTCAGAAGTTTTTTCCCAAGGCTTCCTTCAGCGTCGCCACATCCAGCACCGATTCCGCCAGCAGCTTCTTCAGCTTGCGGTTCTCCTCTTCCAGAGCCTTCAGTCTCTTGGCGTCCGAGATCTCCATCCCGCCGTAGCGCGATCGCCAATTGTAGAACGTCGCGTCGCTGATCCCGTGCTTGCGGCACAGCTCCGTTACCGGCAGTCCTGCCTGATGGTCTTTCAGCACACCGATGATCTGCTCCTCAGTGAACCGGCTCTTCCTCATCTTCCGTCTCCTGGCGGGAACGGACTCTAGCTCAGAGCGGGGACATTTCAGGGGGCAGGGTCAGCAGGGGTTGAGGTAAAGGAGTGCCTGTCGGCCTCAACAGTTGCGCGGCGAACAGGGCGGGATGGTCGGATCACCTGGCAACATCTGCGCCCTGACACCAGCGGGAGATCTGGCTGCCGTCAGTGTTGGCGAACGTGAAAGTCAGCACCGGGGAGCCAGAGTGGTGGCCTGCATCGCGGTGGTCAGCTGGCCGACGATCGAGGCGGAAACGGCGTTCATGGGGCCTATGGGCGCCGACACGCTGGGCTGGTTCCAGTTCGGGCAACAACGGCTGTCCGCGCGGCTGCCGCCGCGGCAGGCACGGGCAATCAGTGGCCGTGTGCGCCTGGCGCTCGCGCCACCCCTTGGCGTGGGTCTTTACGGGTCGTGCCTGATCGGCGGGGTGACGCTGGAGGAAACCGAGTGGACAGTGCTGAAATATTCCGGCTTGCTGCTGCTCGGCCTGCTGTTGATCGCCTTCATACCGAGGATCACGACACTGCTGCCGCGGCTGGCCGGTTACTGACATCGGCGAATAAATCGGCCACGTACCGCGACCCGTCTCCCGGTTCCTGACTGCTCATATAGTCGGGTTTGCCGATCATCGCGGCTGCCGCGAACTGAGCAACGGCGATCTGATGGCAGTCGCCGAAGCTGATGGTTTCGATGTGCGGCTGACGGCAGACATGAGCCTCCGCTATCAACAGAACCTGGCAAGCAGGCGGATTGCCATTGTCGCGCTGTCGACGAATCGCTGGAGCACATTGCGCGCCAATCCGGGCCTCGTGACGGATGCCCTCAACCGAGCGCGTGCGGGAACCTATGAGGAAGTCCTTCTGCTGCGGCCACTTCTCCGGCGCCGCCGCGGAATAGACAGGTTTTGGCCCGACGCTTGCGGCGGAGAAGCTGGCCGAGCGGCATAAATTGCGGCTCGGCGTGGAAACCCTGCGGCAATGGATGATCGCGGACGGACTATGGACCGACCGGCGCCATCGGCTCCCCTCCCCGCACCAGCCGCGCCGTCGCCGCGAGTGTCTGGGCGAGCTGGTGCAGATCGACGGTTCGGAGCACGCCTGGTTTGAGGACCGCGGTCCGATCTGCACGTTGCTGGCATTCATCGACGATGCGACCAGCCGGATCATGCAACTACGCTTCGTTGCCTCGGAATCGGCATTCGACTACTTCCGTGCGACGCGCAACTATCTCGAGACGCACGGTAAGCCGGTCGCGCTCTACAGCGACAAGCACAGCATCTTCCGGGTTAACAAAAAGGACGCCGACCGCGGTGACCGGATCACCCAGTTCAGTCGCGCGCTCGGGGAACTGAACATTGACATCATCTGCACCAACATTCCGCAGGCCAAAGGGCGCGTGGAGCGAGCCTTTGGAACGCTGCAGAATCGGTTGGTGAAGGAGCTGCGACTGGCCGGCATCGCGAGCATTGAGGCAGAGAATGTCTGGCTGCCAACGTTCATTGCCGCTTACAATCAACGCTTTGGCCGCGTTCCATTGAACTCCAGGGACCTGCACCGGCCGTTATCGGTGCACGACAATCTGGATGAGATCCTGGCCTGGCGGGAGATGCGCACCGTCACGCGCAATCTGACACTGCACTATGACCGCATGATGCTGATCCTGCAGCCGACGCCGCTGACCCGTGCTTTGGCACGGCAGGTCGTTGAGGTTGTGAACTACCCGGATGGCCGCTTCGCCGTCCAACACAACGGCGTTGCCCTGCCGTTCACGGTATTCGACAAGATCCGAACGGTCGATCCTGGCTCAATCATCGAGAATAAGCGGCTGACAGAGGTACTGGCCCAGATCCAGGCGCAACAGGCGGCCTATCCGCCGTATCGGCGTCGCTACGATCCGGCGCGGCAGCGGCCGCCGGTCTGCCTTTATCTCGAGGTCACCAACCGCTGCAACCTGCTCTGCGAGACCTGCCCGCGCACGTTCGAGGAACTCGAGCCCCCCCGCGGACATGAGCTGCGACCTGTTCACGAAGATAGTCGACCAGGTGCCGAACGTCGCGTGCGTGGTGATGCACGGCGTGGGGGAGCCCATGCTCGTGAAAAACCTGCCGGACATGATCCGCTACTCAAGGCGCGCGGCACGTACGTCCTGTTCAACACCAACGGGACGTTGATGCAGCCCAAACGGTTCCAGGAACTCATCAACACCGGACTCGACGAACTCCGTGTCTCGCTCGACGCGGCGGACCGCGAATCCTATGCTAAAATCCGCGGCAAGGACTTCTTCAACCGCATCGTGCGCGACGTCGGCAAGTTCATCGCCTATCAGAAGCAGGTGGATGCGACCACACCCCGCGTCTCACTCTGGCTGACCGGCCTCAAAGAAACAGTCGACCAGTTGCCCGAGTTCGTCCGGCTGGCGGCGCAGATGGGAATGACGGAGGTACATCTGCAGCGCCTCGTATTCGACGAGGTCGGCTACGGCAAGGCCACGGCGGGCAATTCGCGGTTCGAAAGCACGCAGGAAGCCGAGCGG
Organism: uncultured Pseudomonadota bacterium; assembly: GCA_963791885.1. GTDB lineage: Bacteria > Pseudomonadota > Alphaproteobacteria > Acetobacterales > Acetobacteraceae > CAVSUZ01. Next base: position 23,367 of record CAWBUL010000006.1, read on the forward strand.
CAGGCGATTGAGGCAGCGCAGGAAATGGCTCGGCCGTTCGGGGTGACGCTTGACGCCTCCGGCGTGACGGAACCGGGGCTCAGCCTTAAGCGGCAAGATGATCGCGCCATCGCCGGCAACGCTCCCGCCGACAGGGTTCCGCACCTTCGCACGTTCTGGAAAACCATCACAGCGCCGTCCGCGTACTGGGTGGCGCCCGATTGCTGGCCCTTCGATATCTGGCAGCGTCATGCGAGTGCACTTCGAAGTCTTTCGTTCGACCAGCCCGGGTTCTTTCATCCGCGCCTGCCAGTCGAATGGAATCCTCTTGCTCCGCCGCTGAGCTACTATGACACGAGCAGCCTGAAAGCGACGCTTCTGCAGTTGGTCGACTTCGACAGGATCAATCGCGATAAGGACGTTCGTCTGAGCGTCGGCGCCGTCAACGTACGAAGCGCCCGATTCGCCTATTTCGATAGCGCCGAGACCACCATCCGGCCGGAGCACGTTATGGCCAGTGCTACATTGCGGCCGGGATTTCCACCGATCGAAATCGACGGCGAACACTACTGGGATGGTAGCCTGGTCTCGAACACGCCGCTGCAGCATGTGCTCGACGATCACCCGCGTCGGAGCCGACTCACCTTTCAGGTCGATCTGTTCCAGGGATACGGCCAGCTTCCACAAAACTTGCAGGACGGCGACGAAAGGATCTCCGATATCCGATACGCAAGCCGTACCAGGCTGAACACGGATGTCTTCGAGCAGAGACATGCGGTCCGGTTTGCGATCAATGAGCTTGAGGAACTACTGCCCGAAAGCGTCAAAGAGACCCCGCAGGCAAAGCGCCTACATGAATTTGGCTGTGTCACCGAAATGGACATCATCCAGCTGATCTACCGGCCGATGTCCCCGCTCGGGCCGGCAAAGGACTACGAGTTCGGCCGGAGCACGATGACAGCCCCCTGGAATCAAGGGAAAGCCGATGCCACGGTGACACTGGCGGCGGCCCCGTGGCTCGACCCGAGTCCTCCTGAGGTGGGCGTCCGCATTTTCGATGTGGTGCATGACATGCTCATGAGCCGGCAAAGTAGGCATGTGTGGAGCGACACAACGACAACACCACCATGATCGGTCGATCGATGCCGCCTCGCCGAACCGCCGGTATCCTCGGCTTGACTGGATTTCGAAGTCTGCCTTTTTCTCGAAAGGACTGAACGGCCATGATACACAACGACGGCGCTGCCCGATCGGCCTCCCCCGTCACTCGTGCCGCCATCGGGTTCCTGGCGGCGGCCGTCGCGGTGCTGATGTTTCACGCGGCCGCCTGGGAGGTGATGCATCTGTTCGGTCGCATGCCCGCGCCGTACCCCATGCGATTGACGCCACCCTTGGGCGTGCCGGTGATCGCGAGCCTCACCTTCTGGGGGGCGCTCTACGGCATTCCGTTCGGGATCGCCCTACCTTATCTGCGCCGCCCTTTGACGCTTTGGGGATTTGGGCTGGGCCTTCTCGCCTGCCTGGTCGGCTGGATCGTCGTGGCACCGATCAAGGGTCGTCCCCCGGTAGGCGGCTCAATCACCGTTCCGATCTTCGTAAATGGCGTGTGGGGCATTGGCGTAGCGTTGCTCACGCCCTTGTTCACGCGGTGGACTCAGCTCCGTCAGGCCGGAGCCGTGATCGGCGTCCTGGCGTTCGGGAGCTTTGTCACCTGGCCGGCGCGGGCCGAGATGCTGGTGCATCACGACCTGCCCGCCGCCGTGGCGGTCACCATCGCGCAAGCCGCCATCGAAAGCTGCGTCGCGAAGGGATATCCGGAATCGGCCGTGGTGGTTGACCGCGAGGGCGAGACGATCGTGGCCATTCGCGGCGACAACGCCCAGCCCTATACGGTGGAGAACGCGAGGCGCAAAGCATATACGGCGATGAATTTCCGCATTCCATTGGCGGACTACGCCAAGCGCTACGCCGACAACAACACCGTGGTGCGTCAGCAGGTGACCCTGCCAAATATCATCGCCATTCCCGGCGGTCTCCCGATCAAGGTCGGCAACGAAGTCGTCGGCGGCGTCGGCGCCTCCGGCTCGCCGGGCGTCGATGAGCCTTGCGTTCAGGCGGGATTGGATAAGGTGGCCGATCAGCTCAAGTGAGCGGATAGGGCTGCGGCAGCGTTAACCTAGGGCTCAACAGCATACGGATCGCGGCCAGGTGCTGCTTGACGGTTGGCTTCTCGAAGTTGTTTTCCAACGCCTGGATATAGGCGGCGACGCGCAGCGGCTCGATGTCGGCGACCTCGCCGATACGGTGGCGCTCGCACCAGGTGAGGAACCGGTCGACCGCATGCAGGGAGGCCACGCGGGTGTTCTTGTTGCAAATGGTGGCGGCGAAGAATTCCGGGAAGCCGCGAGTGGCGTGCTCGCCGGCGTCGGCGATCAGCGCTGGAACCCCGACCGCGGAGGCCGCGGCGACGGTTCGGGAGGGCCCGACGAGGAGATGATGGAAGAACGAGGCGTCGAGGTCGACCATTCCAGTCTCAATCGCTGGGCGCTCAAGTATGCGCCGTTGCTGGACCGGGCCTCTCGGGCACGCAAGCGTCGGGTGGGCCGCAGACTGGCGAATGGACGAAACCTACGCGCGGATCAGGGGCCAGTGGAAGTATCTGTATCGGGCCGTCGATAAGGCCGGCGCCACAGTGGACTTCCTGCTGACCGCCAGACGAAATCGCAAGGCCGCTCTACGGTTTCTGTGCAAGGCGATCGGGCAGAATGGTGTGCCGGCGAAGATTACCATCGACAAGAGCGGGACCAACACTGCGGCGATCGCGAGCTACAACCTCGAGCAGGACGCAGAGATTGAGCTCCGGCAGGTCAAGTACCTCAACAACGTCATCGAACAGGACCATCGAGCGATCAAGCGTCAAGTGCGACCGATGATGGGGCTTAAGTCCTTCTCGTTGGCCGCCGTGACCCTTGCTGGCATTGAACTCATGCACATGACCCGCAAAGGTCAGTTGAAGGCCGTGGGATGCCTGTGCCCGGCACAGCAGTTCTATTCCCTGGCGAGCTGACTTTCATGGTGGGCACAGGGCCGCTCCGTTGTCGCTCAGAATTCGCGACAAAACCATTGCGAGCGCCTACACCTACTGGGCGGATCGCGCCAAATTCGAAGACGTAATGAGGGTTGGACTGATGTCGCCAGAGGCGACGCGTCTGCGCCTTATTGGAAGCTCACCTCACCCGGAACGATACGACCCCGACCTCTGGACGGACGAAAACGCGCTTCTTGCCAGGCCTAGGTAGGTCGAGATTCAGGCGGACCTATTCTGTGACTATCGCACCAACGTGTCGTTGGGCGCCGCGTCAACGCAGGATGGTGCCCGGGCCTCGCCAACGACAACTCCACCGTCCAGGCCGCCGCTGCGTGACACCCCCGAGATCCTGATGCTTCCGACCTCGGCCGCGCTGGCGCCGGGAGGGCGTGGCGTTCGGGACGAAGGGCACCTGAGCGCTCCTGACAGCTATCGCGCCGAGGCGAGTGCCCTTTCGACGCTAGTGCTCTGACGCATTCTATCGATTCACAACATGCGGTTGCCATGCGATTCTGTGAGCATGGCACAGACAGTATGCGTGTTGTTGAGCGCGGCAGACAGGAAGCGGCTTAAGGCAATAGCATCGGATCGCAACCGAGCGGGCAAATACATCGAGCGAGCCCAGTCGTTCTGGCCTCGGCCAGTGGTCGGCCGGTGCAACATGTGGCGAAAGAGATCAGCGTCAGCCGCCCCATGGTCTGGCGCTGGCAGCAGCGTTTTGCCGAGGAAGGTCCCGACGGGTTGCTGCGTGACAAGACGCGCAAGCCCGGCAAACGACCGATCCCGGCCGATAAAGTGGCGCACGTCGTGGCGCTCACGTGTGGCGAGCCGCCCCCTGGGACCACGTATTGGACCGGGCGAGCCATGGCAAACGCCACCGCCATGTCTCTGCGCTCGGTGCAGCGCATCTGGGCGGCGCACCAACTCCAGCCGCACCGCGTGCGCAGCTTCAAGCGCTCGCGTGATCCGCAGTTCGCTGAGAAAATGGCGGATATCATCGGCCTTTATCTCGATCCGCCCGCCCATGCGGTGGTGCTGTCGATCGACGAAAAGAGCCAAATCCAGGCGCTCGACCGTACCCAGCCTGGACTGCCGCTGAAACCCGGCCGCTGCGGCACCATGACCCACGACTACAAACGCCATGGAACGACGACGTTGTTCGCCGCATTGAACGTGCTGAAGGGTACGGTGATCGGTCGCTGCATGCAGCGACACCGGCACGAGGAGTTCATCCGCTTCCTCAATGCCGTCGAACGCGAGGTGCCGTCCGGCAAGTTGGTCCATGCGGTCGTCGACAACTACGCCACCCACCGGCACCGAAAGGTACAGGCCTGGCTGGCACGCCATGACCGATGGACCTTCCACTTCACGCCAACCTCCGGGTCATGGCTGAACGCGGTGGAGACCTTCTTCTCCGCTCTTACCCGACAACGCATCCGGCGCGGCAGCTTCCACTCCCTCGTCAGCCTGCAGGCTGCCATTAAGACTTACCTCGCTGAGCGAAATGCAGAACCACGCCCATTCGTCTGGACCGCAGCCACCGCCTCAATCCTTGCCAAGCTCGAAAGATTGCCTGCATCGTCCGTATGAGTCAGAGCACTAGCACTACTTTGGCACTTCATCTGATTGGCTCTGCAATCTTTTCCGGCAATGCGGACATCGGCTTGGCGGTTGTGGCGGAGCGAACAGTCGAGCGATGACAGCGCGGCGGATTTCAGGAAGCGTCGGCCTCGGAGGGGCTGTCGGGGTCTGGTTCTTTTTTTCCCCGCGCTGCGGCACGGAGCCGCAGGTGCTGAAGGTAGGCAAAGGCGATGCAGCTCATGAGCGCATGCCGATGCAGCCCGGTCCACGATCGTCCCTCGAAAGCCCCGAGGCCAAGCTCTTGCTTGAGCTGCTGATGGGCCTGCTCGCAGACCCACCGCGCCTTGATGCTGACGGCGAGGCGGCGCAGCGACGTGTCTGGCGGCAGATTGCTCAGATAGTATTTCCGCTCGCCGCTGCTGCGCCATTCGCCGATCAGCCAGACCGCCTCGCCGGGCAAACGGCCGTGACGCGGGCTGCGCGGCCCGTCGGCAACCCGCACGCGCAAAGCCGCAAACCGAGCGGTGAGCGCACCTTTGCTGCCCTGACGCCAGATGATGCGCCGCCAACGGCAGTTGTCCAGCACGTCCGCACCCGCCCGCGCGTCCTCACTTGGGACGGCATGCCGTCGTGGCTTTCCCTTGTTGGCACGCGGAAACAGCAGCCCAACGCCGGTGGTGAACACCTTCTGCGTGCGCGGGACGCCAACCGACCAGACCAGATCACGCGCGCTCAAGCCTTGGCGGAACGGTGCGCTGAGGCCGTATCCCGCATCGGCCAGGACGCGGCCGAAGCGGACGCCGGCGGCGCGCACGCGGTCGATCTCTTTCAGTGCGATCTCCGGCTTGGTTAGTGCCGTGCGCTCCGTCTCCGCCACGCCGGCAGCGGCGCAGCGCGCTTCGTCGTCAGTCCACGACTTCGGCAGGAACAGGCGCAGGCCGATCGGCACCGGCACTTCGCCGCACGCCAGCGTCAGCGAGACCAGCGCCTGACAGTTCGCCTGCTTTCCAAGCTCGCCACAGTATTGTGGAGCGACCCCGACCGAGAGCGTGCCCTTCTTGGGGATCGCCGTGTCATCGACGACCAGCACCGCGTCGTCGCCGCCCACGATGGCATCAGCGCGTTCCGCGAGCACACGCCATAACGGCGCGTCGTCCCAGCTCGAACTGCTGATGAAGTGGTGCAGTTGATCGTGGCCGCGGAGGCCGAGACGCTCGGCAATCGGCTGTACGCTCTTCGGACCATCCGGCCCAAGTAGCCCCCGTACGTAGAGTGGTCCCCAGCGCCGCCGTGTGCTGCGGCCCATCACTGCAAGAAACGGAATCAACCAGCGGTCAAGATCGTCTCCGAACGCGACAGAACGGGACACAGCAAGCGCTCCGCTGAATCCCAGTCTGATACAGAACCGCCACGTGACCGTACAAGTGCCAAAGTAGTGCTAGCCGTTAACCCGTGCATCAACTCCACGAGATGCTGGACCACAATTGCGGCGATCTCGCAGTTCGAACCATGGAGGAGACTGCCTAACTCAGCTCCATAGGCGATAGCGCGCCGAGACGAGCGCTGCATCAGGTCACCCTGCGGATCGGTCATGATGTCCCTCGCAATGTTCTGAGACAGTTCCATTTGATGGCTGATGAGCCGTTGCCCGCTGGCAAGCAGGACGCGGTTAACAGCCAAAAGCGTCGCGACAGTGCGCGCCCACTCAGCAGGCATTCCGCCATACGTGGCCTCATGAGCGACTTCGTTTTCTTGTGTGGGCTGGTCGTCCGCAGGCTTGTCACGGTTCATTGTCGTCGACACGCTGGTCTGGATGTTAGTCATGATCGGGCTCCTAAAAGTAAAACTCCGGATCGCTGGCCGATAACTGTCGTCGTGCAAGATCGAGACACCTCGGAAAGCGGAAGTGTTTCGAACGGACCACTACTTATTTAATCGGCGATCAGTGTCGCGCATCGGTCATCTTGGTTGGCGATAGGGAAGGTAAGCTCGGTCGATGTCAGACCAAAGCAGGGCGCGCGAAAGGAGAGATCGGATTCGAGAAGTTCCGCGAGGTCTGCCAGGCTGTCGGAGGGCGGTTCGCGCATCGTCCCAAGTCCGCTTCCTGTGATCTTCAAACTCATCTCGCGTTGCCCACTCTTGCAGAGCGCGACCTCGATGTGGCCACGTCCGGACTGCGAAAGGCCACGCAGAAGCAGCCCCGAGACCAGTTCGCAGGCCGCAAGTACAAGCGCCCTGCACTTGAACTGAGGCAGACTGAGCCGCGCGATGTCCGCTGTGAAGCACAAAGAACCTGTGGTCGGCGCAAATAGCTCATTCAAACCTCGGACGACCGTCATCAGTGCCTCGGAGCACGGAATCGATTCGTTGTCCTCGTCGACATCCATCGACCGCAAAACGGTTGCGACCTCACTGGCGATCCCCCGTTCCGCCTCGCCCGCCGTCACGTCGAGGCAGCACGGGGGCGCGAACTTGTCCAACAAGGCGGTCAGGCGGATCATGTTGTATGCCCGGTTCATCGCCTCGTTGACCCAGACCGTCCGGAACGCCGGCCGCCCGCGCCGTGCGGTCAGCAGCGTTGCATCGAGGAGAGTGCCGAGCATGGCCTGTCGCGACCTGGAGCACATGGCGACCTGGGCCGCCATCTGCTCCAGTCGGCACGGTACGCTGAACCGCCCGTTCCTCAGTTGTAGTGCGATAGCAACCGATGGCGACCGCTCGACAGTGGGCATAGAAAGGGCAATGTGCATCTGAACTTCCTCGACACGCGATCATCGTCATGCGGTCAGTTCGGCCGACAGCGCGGATGGGTTACACCGTCGCACCTTGCCTTTCGTGTCATAGCGACCTGTTCCAGCGGCGCGGCAGAGATCCTCGTATGACGCCAGAGGCCGGCTTGAACCAACCACGTTCTAAAATTGCTTCGTCAGCCTTCGGACGGGCATTGGCAAGTTAACCCCTGGGGGCCAAGCGGGTATCGGGCGAGACTGGCGGCATGCAGGCTCCGCCCACCTCTTACCCGCGACACCGGTTCCCGGCCGAGATCATCAGCCACGCAGTGTGGCTGTATCACGTATTCAGCCTCAGCTACGGGATGTCGAGCTGATCCTGGCCGAACGGGGCGTTGTCGTGACCCGTGAGAGCATCCGGCATTGGTGCCGGAAGTTCGGCGCCAAGTTCGCCCGCAAGCTGCGCCGGCGACGGCCGAGGCCGGGTGATACATGGCACCTCGACGAGGTGTTTATCCGGATCAATGGCGTGCTGCACTATTTGTGGCGGGCAGTCGACCAGCACGGGGGTTGTGCTCGACATCCTCGTACAGGCGCGCCGGAATGGAGCCGCTGCCAAACGCTTCTTCAAGCGTCTGCTGCGTGGGCTGAAATACAAACCCAGGCGGCTCGTCACTGATGGCTTACGCAGTTACGGCGTTGCTCAGCGTGCTGTCCTTCCGGAGGTCCGGCATCGCACGAGCAGATATCTCAATAATCGAGCGGAAAACTCGCATCGACCGACGCGACGACGAGAACGGCAGATGCAGAAGTTCAAGTCGGCTGGACACACACAGCATTTTCTCTCGGCGCATGCGATCATCTACGGTCATTTTCGACTACGCCGTCATCCTATGGCGGCGAGCCATTACTGGAGCGCCCGCGCCAAGGCGTTCCGGATCTGGCGCGAGGAGACCTGCGCCCAAACGATGCGCTGATTATAGTCCCCTGTGCATCCGCCCCGTCAGCTAGTGGTCCGATCCCGACGCTTGAGTCCCTCAAGCGTCGGGTGAATTGGCCCACCAAATAAAGCCTAGTGGATGGAATCTGACGGCTCTTTCCGTCAGATTCCATCCACTAGATTCCCAGGCGGATTAACTTGCCAATTCCCGGCAGACCGATCCAACTATTTAGCAGTCGCGAACCTTATAGCTGCTGCCTCGGCTGCCGCCTGTGCTTCCTGCAGCTTGGTGCAATGACCGGAGGAAATTGAGGCATACACGCTCGAATCCGAGGAGCGCTTGAAAACCTGATATCGATACAAGCCCGCGATTTTCGCCGGCATGACGGCCAGACGAAGGCCTTTGACCTCAGACGTAAACCTCTGGGCGTCCTCAAGCGTCCAAAGCAAGGGGGCCATTCCAGCTCTCCACTTATTAACTAGAGTGCATCAGATTGCGTCGTGATCTTGGTCAGGCAGGCGATCCACCTGGGGCCGGCCGCAAATCAAAGCATTCCAGTAAGCCATCGACCATCGCTGCTCCCTGGGAGCTCAGACGCCGGAACACCGCGCTCAGGCCGTACGGTTTGGACAGCAACACTGGCTCCAAGCGAGACCGCACGAATGACATCACGATGCGTCATTCGGCGCGACAGTTCCGTCGGTTACACGCGTGCATCACGAAACTTCGGATCGGCAGCCTCTGACCCAGACGGTGTAACCTGGCGAGGTAAACCAGCGAATAATCAGTGAGATCACTGTCGGACCAAGCCGGGCACTGCGGCTGGCACTACGCGTTCTGCATCGCGCGAAAGCGACGCTTTCGCGCTGCCATAGGGGAAGGCCATGTCGTTGCACATTGCTGCCACCTACCTGGCCTCTGCGCCGGCCCGCATCGGGCTGGCCGTCGTGGCAGCGTTCGCGGCCTTGCTCGCAGTCCTCCTTGCGACTAGACCAAGCATGGTGATGGGCGTGGTTCATTCGGTAATGAGCGTGATGTAGCTGGCTTCGCTCGTCAAAGTCGAAATGCATAACCAGAAGTCTGGGGCGGTACCTAAAGCCATCCCCACCACCACCTTCCAGTTCTTGTTCGAGAGTTCTAGAACAGAGGACGAAGGCTGGAATTGAAACGTCCTGTGGGCATTGGCAAGTTAATGATGGGCTGGCTTGATGAGAGGGGACGAGTGAGAATCCCGGCATGACCACTCAGCCGTCCCTGTATCGCCGTCATCGCTTTCCGGGTGAGATCATAAGCCACGCCGTGTGGCTGTATCACCTGTTCAGCCTCAGTCTGCGCGACATCGAGCTCATCCTGGCCGAGCGCGGCGTCCTGGTCACCCGCGAGAGTATCCGCTACTGGTGTCGCAAGTTTGGTGCTGAATTCGCCAGGCGGTTGCGCCGACGGCGGCCACGGCCAGGCGATACCTGGCACATGGATGAGGTTTTCATCCGCATCAACGGCGCGCTGCATTACCTCTGGCGTGCTGTGGATCAGCAGGGAGTGGTGCTGGAGATCCTGGTGCAGGAGAAGCGTGATGGTACCGCTGCCAAAAGCTTCTTCAGACGTCTGCTGCACGGTCTCCAGTATAAACCGAAGCGCATTATCACCGATGGTCTCCGCAGTTATGGCGTCGCGCGGCGAGCTCTCTTACCCAATGTGAAACATCGCACGAGCCGCTACCTCAACAACCGTGTTGAAAACTCCCACCGACCAACGCGACGACAAGAACGGCAGATGCAAAGGTTCAAGTCCCCACGTCAGGCACAGGAGTTCCTCTCGGCGTATGGCATCATCTATGGCCACTTCCGGCCAAGACGTCATCTGATGACAGCAGCGGACTACCGGCGGGTTCGGACCACAACATTTCGGGTTTGGCGACAGGAAACCTGCGTCCAACAGGCAACATAGACCGCACCGGCAGGTGACAATATCAGCAAAGCTCATTCCGTCTCCGGTTAACTTGCCAATGCCTATAGAACGCAACACAATCGCTCTGTCACAACGGTGGGTAAGGCTGAGATTCACGGTTGAGATCATCGCGCCTGTTGCCGGATCAGGTCAATGAACGTGCGCAGCCGGGCCGGAATATTGCGGCGGCTTGGATAGTAGAGACAAAGACCCGATATTCCGGCGACCAGTCTTCCAATACCGGCAGCAACAGGCCAGCCTCGATCGACTTGGCTGCAGCGATATCAGAGAGAAAGGCCAGGCCCTCGCCGGCCAGAGCAGCCACCAGCATCAGATCGCTATCGTCGAGGGTCAACTGGCCCGGGACGTCTATTGCGACAGCCTCGCCACGCTTTTCAAACTCCCAACGGTAGATCGTGCCGTGCCCCGTGCGCCGACGAATGCAGCGGTGCTCCGCCAGGTCAGCCGGCGTTCTCGGCAGGTTTCGCTCCGCGAAGTAGGCGGACGAACCCACGACGATCGAGCGTATGGGACGGGTGATCGGCACGGCGATCATGTCCGGCGGAACAAACTCTTCGAGCCGAACGCCGGCGTCGAAGCCCTGTCCTACGATGTCCACCATCGCCCCTTCGGTGACCATGTCGACCGCCACGCGGGATAGCGGCGCATGTATTCGGAGATCAGAGGCGACAGAACGATCCGCCCCGCGCCCGGCACCAAGCGCCTTCCGGTACCGGAACTACGGCAATCTGGCGACGATTGAACGCCTCGGCTGGCCTCGGTTTGGGGGACGCCCGCTTGGTGGCTGTGGGGCCTTGCTCACGTGTCCTTACTCGCGGGGGGACGCAACCGCACGATCGTCGGTACTGAATTGGCTCTGGGCCGACCTGACCTACCGGCGGGGCACCCGCCTCATCACCCAGAATACGATGGACGCGTGAGCCGTTGATCCTTCAGGTGAAGTCTGGCCATTTTAGTTCGCGTGTTCTAAAACAGCTAATGGCCACGGTCTGCGGTCGTTGGCTTGAATCCCCCCTGATCAACCGGCGGGAGATTGGTCGGTATCGCCGTAGCACAGGGACCGAACGTGGGAATGTGCTGGAATACCCAAACGCTCGAACGGTCGCTTCTTGGCAGTCTGATGAACAGTGCCCCAGGACGACTTGCGCCGCACGCTCCACCATGATCCGACAATTTCCCAGAGATCCGTCTTTCGGCGAGGTATGGTCCAAATCTGTAACCGGACTCAGGTCGGCGCCGAACATGATGTTTGAAGCCAGCGGGACCAGCGCGCGTCGAACAAAATGTCCGGTTCCGAACCGGGTTCATCCGATATGGCCCGGATCCTGAGCGCCAAGACCGGCGATGCATCCGGTCAGAACTGGGACCGGATGATGGCGGCCGCGCAGATGGGAGATGCCAACGCGTATAGAACGCTGGTTGCCGAGCTGGCTTCGTGGCTGCGCCGGTACTATGCAAGGCGCCTGCCGCCTGCCGTGATTGAGGATACGGTTCAGGACGTTCTGTTGGCGATCCACGAAAAGCGTCACACCTACGACCCCGCGCGTCCCTTCGGACCGTGGCTCGCCGCGATCGCCCGGTACAAGTGGATCGACCGGCTACGCTCACTCAAGGCAGAAGCGGCCGAACCCCTGGATGAGAACATGGGTGTGCCGGATCATGAAGATCGCGTCGTCGCTGGATCGACGTTCCAACAACTGCTGGCCGGACTGAAACCCCCGCAGGCTGAAGCGATCCGGCTGGTGAAGCTGGAGGGCTACAGCGTCGAAGAGGCTTCACGCGCGACGGGTCAGTCGGTCTCACTTATCAAGGTGAACATCCACCGCGGCATCAAACGTCTCGCCACCATTATCAAGGCCGCTGGCGATGCGGACTGAGTCGCTGGTTGACCGCCTCAGCAAGGATCTTCGCCCTGTGCAGCGACGGAGCATGGCGCGGGAGGCGCTCCTGCTGTTGCTCCTTGCTGCCGTTGAGGTCGCAGCCTTCCTGGGGATGGGTTTTATGCGTCCCGACATGCCGGTGGCGATGGAAGCCCCTTCCTTCTGGTGGAAACTCACGAGTATGGGGCTCATTGCTGTCCTCGGTGCGGGCGTCGCGATCCTATCGGGCGATCCCGTTCGATCGCCCCGTCGTGGTTTGTTGGATTCTCCTGTGCATCGTCGCGATCTTCGCCAGCGGCTGGCTGATTGATGCGGCCGGCAACGGGTGGGCAGATCTGCTTCGCCGTCTCGATTGGACGCAAGGCGTGCAATGCGTGTGGAAAATGGTGGTATTGTCGATTCCACCAGCTGTCGCACTTGGCATACTGATACGACGTGCTGCGCCCACCGACCGCGCTGGGACGGCGCTTGCCGCGGCGCCTTCGTCCGCAGCCTGGGGAGCGTTCGTCTTCGTCTTCGCCTGTCCCTCGGATGATCCGCTCTACATTGCTGTCTGGTACACGGTGGGATGCTCCATCGTGACGATACTCGGACGGGCCATTCTGATTCGGGTGTCGCGATGGTGACGGTAGATCCCTTACGCCGAAGCAGTTGCGAGGATTTCCGATTTTCTCCCGCGTAAGCACCCCCGATGATACGATTACCGGGATCGGCCTCGCCGAACCTTCGCACTGACATTCTGCTCCTCCCCGCCTGTAACTTTATTGATCGCCGGAAGAAAGAAGAATTCGCGACTTGGCTTCACGATTCCGCGCTGGCTGATGTCGAGCCAAGGTTGCACGCGTTTGATTGGTGAATGGAAGGATGCGTCGTGAGATCTTCGACGAACGGCCGAGCGCGCAGGCCTGAACGCAAGGCACCACGCTCGACAGCAAGTTGCGCGATCGGCGTCATGGCGAAATCCCCCCGCCCTGGGCAATCCAAAACGCGTCTTTGCCCGCCTCTCCGCCCGGAGCAGGCTGCCCGCCTGAGCGCTGCATTCCTCCGGGATACAACCGAGAATATTGCCGCGGCAGCGCTGTCCGCCCGAATTGCCGGCTATGCCGCCTATGCGCCGTCCGGCACCGAGGAATCCCTGGTCCCACATCTGGCGTTGGGAACCTCCTGCGTTCTGGCGGACGGCTCCACGGCAGCCCCTTCGGGCGTCGAAGGGTTTGGTCGCTGTCTTCTTCATGCAATCCAGCAGTTGTTTGCGGCAGGCCACACCGCCGCCTGCGTGTTGAGTTCCGATACCCCGACACTCCCAACTGAGATCCTCGCTACTGCGGCCACGGTTCTTCTAACCGCCGACGAGCGACGCGTGGTGCTAGGAGCGTGCGACGACGGAGGTTACTACCTCCTGGGGATGAGGCTCCCCTATGCAGGCCTGTTCGCCAACATTGAATGGAGCAGTAGCTCCGTCGCGGAGACCACACGCACCCGAGCGAGAGCACTTGGCCTCGATCTCGTTGAATTGCCGCTTTGGTACGATATCGACGATGCGCAAGCGCTGGGGCGACTGGTGCGAGAAAGCGGCGGCTATGCCGCGCCGTGGACGCGGCGTACCATCATGGCTCTCGAGCTGGATACGCTTACAAATTCGCCTGCGTGGCATGCGAGGCGCTGTGTCGACCGCCGCGACGCCGTGGCAACCTGCTGAGCAATGGAAACCACCACATGCTTGCAGCAACTGCTCTAAAGAATCCGCGCCGATACTTCGAAGAGATCGGCGCCGACCGCTCTGAGGTTGCCGCGCAGCCACCGGTCTGCCTCTATCTCGAGGTTACGAACCGCTGCAACCTGCTCTGCGAGACCTGTCCGCGCACGTTCGAGGAACTCGAGCCGCCGGCGGATATGAGCTGGGAGCTGTTCACGAAGATTGTCGACCAGGTGCCAAATATCGCGCGCGTGGTGATGCACGGCGTAGGCGAGCCCATGCTGGTGAAGAACCTCCCGGACATGATCCGCTACCTCAAGGCGCGCGGCACCTACGTTCTGTTCAACACCAACGGCACGCTGATGCAGCCGAAGCGGTTCCAGGAGCTGATCGACACCGGGCTCGACGAGCTCCGTGTCTCGCTCGATGCGGCGAACCGTGAATCCTACGCGAAGATCCGCGGCAAGGATTTTTTCAACCGCATCGTGCGCGATGTCGGCAAGTTCATCGCCTATCAGAAGCAGGTCGGTGCAACCACACCGCGCGTCTCGCTCTGGCTCACTGGCCTCAAGGAGACTGTCGACCAACTGCCCGAATTCGTGCGGCTTGCGGCACAGATGGGCGTCACCGAAGTTCATCTGCAGCGTCTCGTGTTCGACGAAATGGGCTACGGCAGAGCCATGGCGGGCAACTCGCTCTTCGAAGGCACGCAGGAGACGGAGCGGCGAGCGATCGAGGCGGCGCAGGAAATCGCCCACCCGCTCGGGGTGACGCTCGACGCCTCGGGCGCCACCGAGCCTGGGCTCAGCCTCAAGCGGCAAGACGACCGTGCCTGGGCCGCCTGTCGGCGCCCGTGGTCGCTGATGTATTTCACTGCGCACGGGGGCGCCCTGCCGTGCTGCATCGCGCCGTTTTCTCAGCGCGGCTACGACAACTACACGCTCGGCGATGCCACCCAGCAGGAGCTCAGGGAGATCTGGAACAGTCCGGCCTATCGGGAGTTCCGTGCCGCCCTTCTGTCCGATGCGCCGCCGGCGCCCTGCCAGAATTGCGGGATGCGATGGAGCCTATGAGCCTCGTGATCCCGACCTTCCACAAGGCGGAGACCATCGCTCTCGTGGTCGGCGAAATTCCCGGACCGGCATTGCCAAGTTAACTGAGGCGGAGACGGGTGAGGGGAGTCCGAATTGAGGGCGACCGACCTGAGCAGCGGAATGGTTGCGATTATCGACGCCGACGCGGCCCCGCTGACATGAGTCGCGAAGTACCCTCTCGTGAAACCGAGCATTATACATCGTTCGCCCAAGCTACCCATTGGGCGGCAGCCTTGCTGATGTTGTCTGCCGTCGTATTGGCCTGGGTGTTCATGGCGATGCCGGCCGAGGAAGTTGGCCGCTTTGTCTATATCACTTTGCATAAATCGATCGGCCAGACGATTTTCTTTCTGACCTTGATTCGGTTGATCTGGCGACGAACTCACCCAGTCCCGCCCATGCGCGGTCGGATTGCGGTTTGGGAGGCAGTTATCGCGCGCGTGAACCACTGGCTGCTCTATGCGGTCATGCTCCTGATGCCGCTAACCGGCTACGTCCTGGCAACCGCGGCGGCGCGTCCATCGCCCTATTTCTGGTTGTTTTATTGGCCTCAGCCGGCGGTGAGCGCGGTGGTGGCGCATTCCGCGCTGCGGGCCCATCTCGTGGGCCAATATCTCGTCTACGCGATGGTCGGTCTCCATGTATCAGCCGTCGTCTGGCACGTCGTCGTTCGCCGAGATGGGACTCTTGAACGAATGCTTCCCGTCCAGCAGCGACCCAGAACCGCGTCCGCGGGGTGTCCGAACGGTGAATTCTGAGGTCGGAAAGATCAACGCAGGTCTGGTGGCGTCAATACAGGGATCGAACGAGGAATAGATCTCTAAGTGTCCGTCCGGCGACTTTGTGAGTCATTTGAATCGGTTGCCGGTCCGGATGGACTGAGTGCTTGAAGCGGCTCGATCGGGTGTGATTCTTTGCCTGGCACCAAGCCACGAGGTGCCTGATGTGGACGATGGAAAACCGCCATCGCTATGACCGCGACAAGCTGCGTTATCCGAGCGATCTCACCGATGCGGAATGGCGGCTGATCAGGCCGCTTATACCACCCGCCAAGCGTGGCGGTGGCAAGCGTACCGTCAACATGCGCGAAGTGGTCAACGGCGTGATGTATGTGCTGAGCACCGGCTGCCAGTGGCGCTACATTCCAAAGGACCTGCCACCGCGCAGCACGGTGAACGGCTACTTCTGCTTGTGGGGCTGGGACGGCACGTTGGAGAAGATCCATCACGCGCTCTACGTTAAATGCCGCGAACAGGCGGGACGAGAAGCCAGTCCGACCGCCTGCGTCATCGACAGCCAAAGCGTGAAAAGCGCAGAAAAAGGGGGGCAGCGATCGACCCACACGGCTTTGATGCGGGCAAGCTGATCAAAGGGAAGAAGCGCCATGTCCTGGTCGATACGCTGGGTCTGGTGCTGCACGCGCTGGTCACCGCCGCCAACGTGCAAGACCGCGACGGCGGCATCCTGCTGCTGTCCACTCTGTTCGGACAGTTCCCGTTCCTGCGCAAGCTATTCGCCGACAGTGCTTACACAGGGCCGGTCTTCCAGGACGGCGCGGCCCGCGCGATGCGCAGCCTGATCGTCGAAATCGTCAAGCGCTCCGACCACCCCAAGGGCTTCGTCGTCGAACCTAAACGCTGGATCGTCGAGCGCTCCATCGCATGGCTCAACCGATGCCGCCGGCTCGCCAAGGACTGGGAAAATCGTAACCATAACGCCCTCGCCTTCCTCCGCCTCGCATCAATCCGCCTCATGCTTAGAAGACTCTGTAATCCTTCGTGAAGTCTCCGGACGGACTCTAAGAATCGTCAGTCCGTCGTTGCTGACGGGGACCGAGTTGGAGGCCAGGGGAGACATCTTGAATGACGATTCGTGCAATAGCCTTCGACGCATATGGAACGCTTTACGACGTACGGTCGGGTTCGTGCCCCGGCCACAGAAATGTGCGGTACAAAGACGATGTCGGGCGACAGGGCAAACTGACCCTCCGGCATTGCCAAGTTAGTAGCTGATGCCGAGATGTATGAGGGCAGTCCGGAGGCGACTGCAAGGTGTCATGCTGATTGGTGGACACAGACCCGCCTCCATCCAGGCGGCCAGACCCGGTATCGTGACAATGCCCGCTGACGAGCGCACGCTATCGCCCAGCTGTTCTCAGCGGCTCGGCGAAGCACCGGCCACAAACCGCCGCGCTCCATTTGTGACGGGCTCCGTCCCGAGCAACCTGGAATGTCAGAGGACGGTCAGGTTGATGGGACCCCTCGCTTGGACCCAAGCTCGTCCCCACGTTTGCTGCTCTTCACCTGCCGCTTGCTCCCCTTGCACTCCTCAGAGCGTCCCAGTCCATGGCTGCACTGCCGGCTTCAATTCAGCCCGACCGGGAAGTCATCGCCGGTACCGTCGAGCGGGTCACCTTCCATAATGCTGAGACCGGCTTCTGCGTGCTGCGGGTCAAGGCGCGCGGGCATCGAGACCTCGCTACCGTCGTTGGCCACGCGGCCACAATCTCGCCTGGGGAATGGATCACGGCGTCTGGTGACTGGGTCAACGATCGCACCCATGGACAGCAGTTCAAGGCGCGCTTCGTGCGCACCTCAGTTCCCAGTTCGGTCGAGGGAATCGAGACATATCTGGCGTCCGGCATGATCCGCGGCGTTGGTCCGGTCTGTGCCAGGAAGATGATCAAGGCCTTCGGAGAGAAGGTGTTCGACATCATTGAAGCCGAGCCGGATCGGTTGCGTGAGGTCGATGGCATCGGTCCTTTCCGAGCGCGGCGCATCATCGCTGCCTGGGCAGAGCAGAAGATCGTGCGCGAGATCATGGTCTTCCTGCATAGCCATGGCGTCGGCACAGCACGAGCCGTTCGCATCTATAAGACGTACGGGGCCGATGCCATTCAGGTCATGACCGAGAACCCCTATCGGCTGGCTCGCGACATCCACGGCATCGGCTTCAAGACCGCCGACGTGATCGCCATCAAGCTCGGCATCGAGAAGACGGCGATGATCCGTGTTCGCGCGGGGATTTCGTATGCGCTCACCAAAGCGATGGATGACGGTCACTGCGGCCTGCCCACCGAGGAATTGGTGCCACGTGCCTCAGAGTTGCTGGAGATCCCGGCGGAACTGACCTTGACGGCACTGGATCTCGAGCTCGCAGACGGAACAGTGGTCGCGGACACGGCCAACGGAACGGCCTGCATTTTCCTCGGCGGACTGCACCAGGCTGAACAGGTCATCGCCGAGCGGATTCTGCGCCTGACTAACAGCCCCCTCCCTTGGCCCTACATCGACCCGGAGAAGGCGCTCCCCTGGATCGAGCGCAGGACCGGTTTGATGCTAGCCGAAAGCCAGATCACTGCCATCCGATTGGCCCTGCAGTCCAAGGTTCTGGTCATCACCGGGGGACCGGGCGTCGGCAAGACCACCATCGTCAACGGCATCCTGCGCATCCTGGCGGCCAAGGGTGCGAACCTTTTGCTCTGCGCACCAACCGGCCGGGCCGCCAAGCGGATGAGGGAGGCCACCGGATTCGAAGCCAAGACCATTCACCGGCTGCTCGAGTTTGATCCGACGAGTGGCGGCTTCAAACGCCGCAGCGATTACCCCTTGGACTGCGACCTGTTGGTCGTCGACGAGATGTCCATGGTCGACGTCCTGCTGATGCGGGCGCTACTGAGGGCAGTCCCGAACCATGCCGCACTGCTGATCGTCGGCGACATTGATCAACTGCCCTCCATTGGGCCCGGTCAGGTGCTTGCCGACATCATCGCGTCGCGCGCGGTCCCCGTCGTTCGGTTAACCGAGGTCTTCCGCCAGGCCGCCCAGAGCCGGATCATCACCAGTGCCCACGCGATCAATCGAGGTGCCATTCCCGATCTCTCCAAGCCCGAAGGTGAAAGCGACTTCTATTTCGTTCAAGCGGATGATCCGGAAATCGCCGTCCCGCGGATTGTCGAGTTGGTGAGGACGCGTATCCCCCAGCGCTTCGGTCTTGATCCCATCCGGGACATCCAGGTGCTGTGCCCAATGAACCGCGGCATGATAGGTGCCCGCTCGCTCAACATCGAACTGCAAACAGCCTTGAATCCCGCTGGGGAGCGCAAAGTCGAGCGTTTCGGCTGGACCTTCGTGCCGGGTGACAAGGTCATGCAAGTCGAGAACGACTACGACAATGAAGTCTACAACGGCGACATTGGCTGCATCGATGATATAGACCTGGAGAGTGGCGAGCTGACGGCCAGTTTCGACGGTCGCTCCGTCACCTACGGCTTCGGCGAACTCGACACACTCGTGCCAGCCTACGCCGCGACAATCCACAAAAGCCAAGGTTCGGAATATCCGGCAGTCGTCATCCCGGTCCACACCCAGCACTACGTGATGCTGCAACGCAATCTGCTCTACACCGGCGTGACCCGTGGGAAGCGTCTGGTTGTGCTGGTCGGACAGAGAAAAGCGATCGCCATAGCTGTACGCAATGTGTTGGGGCGGCGGCGTTGGTCGAAGTTGAGGGAATGGCTCCAAGAGTTCGCCAAATTGTGCTCGGGTTGAAATGGCGTCGGATCACAATGCGGCGTCATCATCCGGACGGACGCCGTAAGCCTAGAGAGGATTTCTTGCCAATCATCAATACCGCACTGACCCAGCTGCTTGGCATCGAACACCCGAGGTTCTGTCAGCCGTTGTGCCATTCTTGGCGGCGCTGGGCCTGGGTTCGGACGACCTGGCGGCCATCCGGGATGTCCTGGCCGCCTACGACCATACCGATGCGATGGCGGCGGTGGCGCTGACGCCTCCGCGCGCGCGGCTGGATGGGCGAACGCCGCATGACCCCGCCGCCGCTGAACCGGCGCCGGTAGGCCGCCACGGCGCGGATCGGATTGCCCAAGCTGCTCGACCTGACCGACATGCAAACCGGACTGCCGCGCCGGTGACCGGGCTGAACGGACTCGGCACCAGGCGTCCAGCGGCGGTGCTTGCCAGCAGGTATCGGCATCTTGCCCACTGGCCGCCATATCTCTCGTTCGCCTAGCTGCTGCTCGCCCCGCTCGACAGCGACAGGTTGGCAGCCGCGATCCAACAGGCGCAACATGCGGCATCGGTCTCGGGCGGACCGGTTGCTGGTCCGGCTGGCCGCTTCGCCGCCGCCCGCGCAGTCCGCGGCGATCAGCACCGCCTTCGAGCCGTTCGCCGAGGACGTGATCGTGAAGATGCGGGTGATCTGCGCGTTCCTGTGCCGCATCACGGCATAAGGGCAGGACATGACCGCGAGCGCTCTGGAAGACATCGAAGGGTTTCGGGACGAATGGCCCTTCGCCGCCCACTACGCGCGGGTCAATGGCTGGCGGATGCACTACATTGATGAGGGTGCCGGCGATCCCATCCTTCTGCTACACGGCAATCCGACCTGGGGATTCCTCTACCGCGACATCATCCCGCCGCTGGTGAACGCGGGACACCGCGTCATCGTCCCCGACATGATCGGCTTCGGCCTGTCCGAGAAGCCGGCCCACGAGCAGGCGCACAGCCTCGACGGGCATATCGCGAACCTGACAAGCCTTGTCCGCCAGCTGGATCTGCAACGCCTAACGGTGGTCTGCCCCGACTGGGGCGGCCCGACCGGCCTCGGCTTCGCGATGAGCCATCCCGCTCGGGTGCGCGCGCTGACCGTCATGAGTACCTGGGCCTGGCCGACGCCGCCGGCCGAATTTCACACCCGCGTGTTCCCGTGGCGCATGATGCACGCGCCGCTAGTCGGACCCTATCTGCTCGGCCGGCACAACGCCCTGGCGCGGCGCGGGGTGTATCTGTCCGTCGTCGGCCGCGACAAATTCCGGCGTGAGGCGCAGGCCGTTTACGAGGCCGTCCTGCCCGACGCCGAGACTCGCCTGCTGACCTGGGTGTGGCCCCGCTGGATCCCCCTGGATGACACGGCCCGCGCGCAGGCCCGCTTCGCCTGGCTGGAGGCGGAACTGGCGAAGTCGAGATTGCCGACGCTGATCATCTGGGGACGCGAGGATGAGGTGTTCGACGCCGCGACCTTCGCCGAACGCTTCAAGCGTCTGCTGCCGCACGCCGATGGGCCGCATATGGTGACTGGCCGGCATTTCCTGCAGGAAGACTCCGGCCCGGAGATCGCCGGGCTGATCGCCGCCTTCCTCGACAGGCGGGGAGGCGTGTGATGGCTGACGTTACGGTCATCGCCAGGCCCGTCACCGAGGGTACCCGCCAGGCGCTGGTGCTGACGGAAGACCGGCTTGGTCATTATCCAGAATTCCGCGCTTTCTTCTTACGAGCCTTCGATCTCGACCACGTGGGACTGTCCGAACCGGGTTTCGTCCGCGCGCCATCCGGGACGGCCTATGTCCTGGCGTTCATCGGGCGCAGCGGTGAACCATTCCCGTCGGGGCTGGAGATCTACGCGATCGTCGACGCGCTGGAACCGCTGGACGACACGGTGGTCGACAAGGACCTGTGGGCGATCCTCGGCTGGACGATCGGCGGCGTGGGTGCGCCGTGGACGGTGGGGGACCTTCGCGCGACCGGCCGGCTCTATCGCATCCCCGCGGCGGGATGACCCGATCCGTTTCGAGCGACCAAGAGGATATCACATGAAGCCGTCTGGCACGCCGTTGGAACCGTCACCCGCACGCGACGCATTTGCGAAGGGAGGAATGATATCGTGAGCATGAGCAATGTCCAGGCGCTTTGTTTCGATACCGGCGGCACTATTCTTGATTGGCATACCGGTATGCGGACGGCGCTTGCCGCGGTTGGCGCGCGGCACGGCGTCGACCGCGACTGGGCGAAGCTTGCCAACGAATTCCGCCGCCGCTCCCTCAAACTGATCGTGAACCATGGCGAATACGCACCGGCCACGATGACGTTCGATGACGCCCATCGCAACGCGCTCGATCAAGTGCTCGCCGCCAACGGGCTTGGCGTATTCAGCGAGCAAGAGCGCCGCACATTGTGGTGGGATACGATCCATGGCCTGAAATGCTGGCCGGACTTCCCCGATTCGCTTGCGCGGCTGCGCGGCAAGTTCATGTGCGTCTCCTTCACGCTGCTGAGCTTCCGCATCATCATGGACACGGCCAAGCAAAACGGAATTTCCTGGGATGCCGTCATCTCCTGCGAGGCAATCGGCAAATACAAGGTCCTCCCCGAAGCCTACAAGACTTGCGCCAGGTTCCTTCAGCTCGATCCCAACGAATGTTGCATGGTCGCCTGCCATAATTTCGATCTCAACGCCGCCAAGGCCTGCGGCTACCGGACGGCTTTCGTGCGCCGGCCCGACGAATGGGGCACGGAAGGACCGCCCGATCCGGAGCCTGATTCGCG
The DNA here is from genome assembly GCA_963791885.1 of uncultured Pseudomonadota bacterium. GTDB lineage: Bacteria > Pseudomonadota > Alphaproteobacteria > Acetobacterales > Acetobacteraceae > CAVSUZ01. The sequence goes on from CAWBUL010000006.1 coordinate 45,666, forward strand.
GCACGACATCGTCGTCACAAGCTTCCCTGAACTTGCGGAGATGCTTGGGACTTGACGACGGACCTCGCCGACGATCCGGTAACGACAATTAACGAGGCGGAGGCCACCGGAGAAACCGCCGCAGTGTTCGCAGAGATCAGCCAAACTATACGCCTCCCGCCGGTCACCTCCATCTGGCGTGAGCCAGCGGGCATGGATGATACAGCCGCGGGGTGATGCACTGGCGCATCAACTGTCACGTGGTAGTTCACATCAGCTCATGGAGCCATACGGGCGATGCGGTACGTTCGCGACGTGAACGTGTGACAATCGATTCTATCAGATTTGGCGCCGCCCGGTTCGACGAATTTCGGCCATCGACGCCCGTCGCTTAAGCTGCCGCCAGAACAGCGAGAACTCTCGTGCTCTTCAGTCCAAGCATCGGTCGACATCGGCTCTTGATGCCGCGATGGTCCTGCTCAAGTCGGTTGTTGAGGTAGCAGCTCGTCCGGTGCCGCACGTGTTTGCCGAGTTCGTCCGGATGGCTCTGCGATAGGCATCATGGCCGTCGGTGGTGGCCCGATCGGGCGTGACACCCGTGACCGCCTTGGCCGATCGAAAGAATGCCTTGGCGGCTCTGAGGTCGCGGTGCTCGCTGAGCATGACGTCCACCAAAGCGCCATCACGATCAATCGCGCGATAGAGATATTGCCACCGGCCACGCTCCGGGATGTACGTCTCGTCAACATACCAACTGCGGCCCGCTCTGCCTTTGCGTCGCCGACGCAGGTTCTCGGCCAGTGCCGGTGTCAACTTGGCCTCCCAGTCGCGCACGCCTCGTAGCTGAAGATGAACCCGCGGGTCAGGAACATCTCGGCCAGATCCCGCAGGCTCAGCCTGTAGCGTAGCCGCCGCAGCACCACAAGAGCGATGACATCGCTTGGATACTGCGCACCGTTGAGCACACCGCCACTGCGCTCGTTGAATTGCCTGCCGCAATTGCTGCACCGGAAACGGCGATAGCCTTGCGTCGTCCGCTCAGGCCGCCCGCTGACAGCCACCGATCCGCACGCCGGACACCGCATCCCGCTTCCCCCTCACGAGGACCCCACCGTGCCCGATCTACCGAATGACACGAGGGCTGACAGAACCATCCGAACTAGCTCGCGCAGCACACGGTGGCTCTCGCGTCGGGCAGGCAAGCCAGGACTCCCATCCAAGTCCCTTCCAGAGCGCGAGAGCCTTGAGAGGTTCCCGGCTCGCATCGTCACCCTGACACGACGAACCAGCTTGATTCCAGCCTGAAGCGAGAGGCGTTATTAAAAGAAACATGCGCCAACTGAACACCCGACTATCTGAAACTGTTGCGGCCGATATTGTCCGGGAGATAGAACAGAGGAAAAATACAAGGGCTCATTATGTGGCACGGGAATGGCTGGCAAATGAGGGGCAATTGGTCTCTCAGATTCGGCGGTTCGAGACTGAATGGGTTGTTTTGCAGGCGAGGGGCGACGCTCCCTTTTGCGGCTTCGTCGTCGCCGAAGAATTCTCGTCCGCTGGCCACGCCATTTGGCTCTATGATGCTGAGGCGGCCGAACTCGCAGCAGAACTTCAGAGACTTCCTGACCTCGCCCAGAGCGGGACCAGCCTCTCCTTTCGGCAGGCCCTGCAAATTCTGGGAGATGTGGATACGAGCGAATTTTTCGATGACGCGCTTGACTAACGCGCAGAGACCTGGCTCGCCGATTGAGGTGGCTGCGTTGTAGATGTACACGTCGGATATGAGGCTCTCCAAGCCACGGGCTCTCATCTCGCCTCTGATCTCCTCATAAGTGGGATACATGGTGGCTACTCCTCTCGGTGTGGAAACACTCGCTGTCGGATCTACCAGCAAGAAACGATGCTTATTCCCGCTTTGGGCTCGATGTGTTCATGCGTTTGACTCCGGTTCATGTCCGGCGACGCGTCAACGGACTTGCCCAAGAGACCGGGGTCACGCCGCCTTTGCCGGTGGCCGCCTCGCGGTGGAGACCGGCTCAATCAGATGGCCGGATCCCAAGCGAGCGAACTGGCCAGCATCATCGCCTGATCTCGCTCCCTCCGGTGCAACCGAGTCACAGGCGCGGCCTGCGCCGAATCCCCGCAGGCCGCTTCTGCAATATCAATTCTGAACGACGATCGTGCCATGCATGAACGGATGCAGGCCACAAATATAGTTATACGTTCCTAGCTTATCGAAGCGGTATGGGAAGCTCTCGTCCGTGTCCATCGGATGCGAGTGAACGTCGAGTGTCGGCACGACGATGCTGTGGGGAATGTCGTCGCGATTGAGCCAGGTTACCGTCGAGCCGACCGCCACGGTCAGCGGTATCGGGGAGAATTTGAAATTGTCGATCATGACGCGCGCATCTCAGCGGCCGCGGCGATGCCCCCGATCACCGCGATCAGCCCCGCAGCGAGCACGCCGCGCACTGCCCGGCTCCGGGCGAAATCAACCCAGCCTTTGTTCCAATGCATGAAGACCTCCTCTAGCCAGCCAGTGGGGAATCGACGATCGCGAGCGGCGCCGATGCGGACACCAGGCTGACCCGAGCCACCCCGAGATATTCCCTCAGCTCGCCGGCCGGCACGAGCATCGGGCCGGGCCCTTTCGCCGTTCCGGGAGCCGGCTGCGGGAACGCCGTGGACCGAGCGGTGTGGAACGCAACGTGGCCCTCTACCTTTTGCAGCACCTGATGAATGTGCCCGTTCAGCACGGTGACGGAGCCGAACCGCTTCAGGTAGCTCAGTGCCTGTGCGCCGTCGGCGGTGCCCCAGCCCCAGTCCTTGTACGCGATCCACAGCGGGACATGTGCCATCAGCACGATCGGTGTGCTGGCGCTGCGCCCTTTCACGTCCTTCTCAAGCCATTCGAGTTGGTCCTGGCCGAGATTGCCGAGCCCGTTGCCCTGCAGATCCACCACGTTGACCAGGCCGATGAAATGCACGCCATTGGCGTCGAAGCTGTACCAGCCGTCGCCCTTGGTGCCCTCGCCGAACCGATTGAGGTAGCTCTTGCCGTCTTCTTCAAGGATGTCGTGCTCGCCCGGCACGGTATACGTCGTGAGCCCAGTCTCGTTCATAAGCTGCCGCGCCGTGTCGAATTGTGCCGGCTTCGACAGATGGCTGATATCGCCGGTGTGGATCATGAAGGCCGGGCGCACCGGCATCGCCTCGATCTTGCCGAGGGCTTCTTTCAGCGTGGCTGCAGTGTTGGGGTTAGCCGCCTTGTCGAAACCCAGGTGGCTGTCACTGATCTGCACGAACATGAAGTCCTTGCTAGGCGTCACCGCTTCGGCGCTGCTGATCAGACGTGACCGCGGCACCCCGCCAGCGATCGTCCAGACCATCGCGCCACCGGCCCAGGTCATGCACTTCAGAAAGCCGCGGCGCTGCGGATCGACGTCGTTGTCCTGGTTGTTCATCCTGCTCTCCTTATTTGCCGCGGTCTGAATCTCGGGCGCGGCTGTCAGCTAGACCTCACCTTGAGGACGAAAATTCCTTGAGCAGGTGTTTCTTTTTTCGCTCGCATACCGCCCCGGCGGGAATAGACCGGCTTGTCACTGGGTCTTGGCTTTAGCGAACGGCATGCACGGGAAGGGGATCCGGCCTTGCCTCCTTTCAGTGATGATCGAAAGCGGCGCTTCGAGCTGCTGGCGCTTCCGCATCTGGATGCGGCGTACAACTTGGCGCGTTGGCTCGCTGGCAATGCGTCGGAGGCGGAAGACGTGGTCCAAGAGGCATACCTACGGGCGTATGGCTATTTCGATACCTATCAGCGGGGCGACATGCGCCCGTGGCTGCTGGCAATCGTGCGCAACTGTTACTCGACTTTGGGGCGACAGCGTCGATCTGGACGAACGAGCTACGTCGCCGAACTGCCGCCGGAAGACGGCGGCGAATTGCTGGAGCCACTGTGGAGCATCCCCGCGCGTGATCCAGAGGCGCTGCTGCTGCAGGGCGCCGACAGCGAGCGGGTGAATGCACTCATGCAGGAGCTGCCGCCAGACTATCGCGAGGTGTTGCTGCTGCGGGAGGTTGAGGAGTTGTCTTACCGCCAGATCGCCGAGGCTGTCGGCGTGCCGGTCGGCACGGTGATGTCACGTCTGGCACGCGCTCGGACGACCTTGCGGCGGCGGTGGTTTGCCGAGGACGCTAAGGAGAGCGCCCATGAAGTGTGAGCGCGCTACCGCCTGGGTCCAACGATTGCTCGATAATGAACTGCCGCCCGTACAGCGCTTCCGGCTGCGCCGCCATCTCGCAGGCTGCGGGGCCTGCGCGGCGGAACTGAAGGAACAGCGGGCCATGCAGTCCGCTCTTCGCGACACAATCGCCTATCATCGCGCGCCACTTGCGTTGGCCGCGCGTATCGTGGCCAGCCTGCCTCGCGAAGTGCCGCCGCCGTCCAGCCGCACATGGTTCCGTCTGCCCGCCGTGGGTATGACGGGCGCGGGGATGGCGGGTGTGCTCGCCGGCGGGGCGCTGATGTTACTGGTGCAACGACGTGGCCCCGGCCAAACTGACCTAACCAATGCCGTGATCGACAGCCACATCGCTTCCTTGATGGCCGACCATCTAACCGACGTGCAAACCAGCAACCAGCACACAGTGAAACCATGGCTATCGGCGCATATCGATGTCTCGCCCCCGGTGGGCGACTTCGCTGCCGAGGGCTTTCCGCTTATCGGCGGCCGAGTGGACTACATCGACGGTCATCCAACCGCGGCAGTGGTGTACCGCCACGACAAACATGTCATCAACCTGTTCACCTGGGCTTCGCCCGGTCAGCCGGACGCCTCACAGCGCACCGATCACCGCCAAGGCTTCAACGTGGTGAGCTGGCGGCGCGCCGGGATCAGCTACTTCGTGGTGTCTGATGTCGAACTGAATCAGCTCGACAAGTTCACGCGGCTGGTCACGCAGAGCGCGTCCTAACGGGTATTCGACTTCGCTTATTCCGGCCCAAGCCCATCACATTCACATGCCAGATCTATCGGTTCCTATCGACTGGAATGGACGCGTGGTCGGGTAGCTGGTCCATGAGGCGGATGGGGCGCGTCCAGGCTTTGTCGGCCTCGCAAGGGAGACCATCATGATCGGCACACAGCATTGTCCGGGCGCGGACCAAATACTCGTCAGGCGGCCAGGCTGCTGATCGACACGCGTGGTGCCGATGCCCGGCCACGCGCTGCGGCGCGAAGCCGCGTGCTGTTCGTCCAGGGAGACATGATCGGTCACCGCGATCTGGCAGAAGGTCCTACAGGCTATAGACGAACTGGCAGGACCCACCGCCGGCTGAGCATCATCTCATGGTGCACCGATCGCATAGAAAAGCTCAACCTCGGTCAAACTAATCTCGTTTCTCCACGAAGGGCGACCCTGCCATAGGACCTCAGCCACCATCGACTGATAGGGAAGAAACCGCCATGTGCTATTCTGCCCGCAGCCGGCTGCTGCCGGCGTTATCAGTCGAGCGGGATCCGGCGATCGCCCGATTCGAGGATCTGATACGCGGAGGTTATGCTGTATAGACCATTTCCCCTACGTGGCCTGCATCCGGTTTGGTTGACACCATCCTAGGTTCCGTCAGCGTTCACGCCAGACGGCAATTTCGCGGACGGTTCTGTTGGGGCATGGTAGCTCCCGGACGGGGGAGCACGTCGGATGGAATGCGTCGCCTGCGGTGGGGCAGCGATTTCGGAGCGGCCTGAGCGCACCGCGCAGGGCTACCGGCGGTTCCGTTGCCGCGATTGTGGCAAGCAGTTCAACGAACGAACTGGTGGGTCCCTGAATCGCGCCCAGTATCCGTCCGATGTCATCGCGCTCGTTGTCTTCTGGCGACTGCGGTACAAGCTGAGCCTACGCGATCTGCCGGAGATGTTCCTTCTCCGCGGTATCGAATTCACCTATGAGGCGGTTCGGGATTGGGAGGCGAAACTTACGCCGTCGCTGATCGACAATCTTCGCCGCCGCCGGGGTGGTGGCAGCCGGGTCCGCCGCTCGTGGTACGTCGATGAGACCTACATCAAAGTCAATGGCCGATGGTGCTATCTATACCGGGCGATTGACCGCACTGGCGCGCTGGTAGACGTGATGCTGAGCGAGACCCGCGATATGGCCGCGGCAGAAAAGTTCTTCCGATCTGCCAAAGCGGTGACTAGTGCTCTGACTCATACGGACGATGCAGGCAATCTTTCGAGCTTGGCAAGGATTGAGGCGGTGGCTGCGGTCCAGACGAATGGGCGTGGTTCTGCATTTCGCTCAGCGAGGTAAGTCTTAATGGCAGCCTGCAGGCTGACGAGGGAGTGGAAGCTGCCGCGCCGGATGCGTTGTCGGGTAAGAGCGGAGAAGAAGGTCTCCACCGCGTTCAGCCATGACCCGGAGGTTGGCGTGAAGTGGAAGGTCCATCGGTCATGGCGTGCCAGCCAGGCCTGTACCTTTCGGTGCCGGTGGGTGGCGTAGTTGTCGACGACCGCATGGACCAACTTGCCGGACGGCACCTCGCGTTCGACGGCATTGAGGAAGCGGATGAACTCCTCGTGCCGGTGTCGCTGCATGCAGCGACCGATCACCGTACCCTTCAGCACGTTCAATGCGGCGAACAACGTCGTCGTTCCATGGCGTTTGTAGTCGTGGGTCATGGTGCCGCAGCGGCCGGGTTTCAGCGGCAGTCCAGGCTGGGTACGGTCGAGCGCCTGGATTTGGCTCTTTTCGTCGATCGACAGCACCACCGCATGGGCGGGCGGATCGAGATAAAGGCCGATGATATCCGCCATTTTCTCAGCGAACTGCGGATCACGCGAGCGCTTGAAGCTGCGCACGCGGTGCGGCTGGAGTTGGTGCGCCGCCCAGATGCGCTGCACCGAGCGCAGCGACATGGCGGTGGCGTTTGCCATGGCTCGCCCGGTCCAATACGTGGTCCCAGGGGGCGGCTCGCCACACGTGAGCGCCACGACGTGCGCCACTTTATCGGCCGGGATCGGTCGTTTGCCGGGCTTGCGCGTCTTGTCACGCAGCAACCCGTCGGGACCTTCCTCGGCAAAACGCTGCTGCCAGCGCCAGACCATGGGGCGGCTGACGCTGATCTCTTTCGCCACATGTTGCACCGGCCGACCACTGGCCGAGGCCAGAACGACTCGGCTCGCTCGATGTATTTGCCCGCTCGGTTGCGATCCGATGCTATTGCCTTAAGCCGCTTCCTGTCTGCCGCGCTCAACAACACGCATACTGTCTGTGCCATGCTCACAGAATCGCATGGCAACCGCATGTTGTGAATCGATAGAATGCGTCAGAGCACTAGCGTCACTCCGGCCCGGGTAACCACCGATGGGCATGACAGTTACCCTCGTGCGATTCGAAGCCAGCTTGGTGCCGATGTCCGCCACCGGAACAGCCAGTATCTCAACAACCGCATTGAACAGGATCATCGAGGGATCAAGAGCCGATATGGGCCAATGCGTGGCTTCGGTGCCGTCAACTCGGCGGCTCGCTTTTGCCGATGTCATGACGAACTCCGGAACCTCCTGCACGCCAATTGCCGCTTCCGCCACACCTCACCAGCCACCGTTCGTCGCCGTCGCTTCCTTCAAGCCAGCCGTATCGCCCTCCGCGTGATGGCCTCGTCATGAGCAGCACAATGGAAAAAGGCCTGGCCTTGCAGTCGGCGCAAGATCTGACGGAACCGCATCACGTGCTCCGTCTGCACGGACTCACCGCGTTTGCGGGCGGCATAAGCCGCGACGCTGATCTCGGCGTCCTCCGAGTGCTTGTAGTTGTTGACGTGCGTGAGTCCCGGAAAGCTGACGCGCTCGCACAGCACTGCAGAGATCCGCACCACCGTGTAGATCGCCCCTCCATTGTCGTGGATCAGGTTCAGCATCTCCCTGCGATGCTTCACCGCTAGTCTCAACGCCGGCAGCAATCTCTCGACAGTGAATGAACCGCGGCCGCCGGGCTTCCGCAGCGGCTCGGAGGGTGCCCTGGCCGCCCGCTCCCGTGCGGTCGGCGGTTGCACCCCCGGCCGGACGGCCGGCAAGCGACCGAGGTCCCGGGCCATCACACCCGCCACACCAGCCACAGCTCCACCAGCGCGAGGGCGTTCAACGCTCCCATCATCCACAGCAGGACCGTGATCCGTCTCTCAATCCGGGTGAGCAGGGCGTCCATCACCGCTTCATCTTGCCTCCATGGTGACGTGGTGCACGCAACCACACAACCAAGTCACCGCTTAACCTCTGCGAGCTGCTCGGCAACCCACGCCTCGATCAGGGCCTGCTTGCTGGTGCGCCGTTCAAACGCCAGCACCCGGAGCTGTTCATGGACAAACTCCGGGAAGCGGACCGTGATGCCGATGCGGTTCTCGACCACGGCCAGCTTGCGCGGCTCCGGCGCGGCGTGTGGCTGCGCCTCGCCCTTGCGGACCTTGACGATGGTCGCATCAAGCGGCGTGGCTGCGGCGGGACGAGGCATGGCTGTCTCCTTGGGTCAGTCGGGTTTGCAGGTAGGCCCACAGCTCCACGACCTCGGCGGCCGACTTCGATGTGGGATCAAGCTCCGCCGCGGTCCGGCCGTCCGTCATCGAGGTGGCGAAATCCACCCGCGCATGGATCACGACCGGCGCCACCGCGCCGTATTGGCTCAATGCGATGGCCGCCTGGGTGGTGATCCGGGCGCGTGCCGTTGCCCGGTTGATCACGAACACCATCGGTTTGCCGGAGGCTGCCGCCAGCTCCACTGTGCCGCCGACCGCGCGGAGGTCATTGGGCGACGGCTGCACCGGCACCAGGATCAGGTCCGCCAGCGCCAGAACCTCGGCAATGGTCTCGGACAGGGAAGGCGGAGTGTCGATCAGCAGCGTGGAATATCCTGCCGCCTGACAGCCCGCGACCGCGGCCGGCAGGCCTCCCGCCGGGTCGATCCACTCCGGCGTGCTGGCAGCCCGGGCGTTCCACCATCCGGGAAGCCCGCCCTGCGGGTCCGTGTCCATCAGCGCGACAGGTCCGGCACCGGCCGCCTCAGCCGCGACGGCGAGGTGGCTGGCCAATGTCGTCTTTCCTGCCCTTACGGGACGCCAATGCGACCACCTGCACCCTTACACCACTGCACCACGGTTATGCGGTGCAGTTAACCATAGCATCCATGCACCATGCAACCACGGACTGGCCTGGGGTGCCGCAGGGGCAACCGCAGCCGCGGCGCGCCGGGTCCTTCCGGCGGGATCGCGGGAATGCGGGGCGAACAGGCGCAAATTCTCGCCAGTCTCTGCCCGTTTTGGAGCCGTCCGACTCCCTTACCTCTCCGCCAGCTACCCGCCGTCCGGCGGGCGCCCCAGGTCCCGGCTGACCAGCGCCACCAGCTTCGCCAGCACCTTGGCCACGCCCCCCGGAGGCCTTCCCAGGGCCTGGGCAACCTCCGCGGTGTGCAGCGCCGGCATGGCGCCCAGAGCCGCCTGGAGCCGCTGCCAGCGCCGGTCCCGTGCCGCCTGGATGACGTCGGCCGGGACGGTGGCGTCCCGCAGCTCCCGGAGCTGGCGGGAGAGCTTGGCGATCTCGGTGGCGGCCTGGGCGGCCAGGGCGTCGAGTACCCGCTGGCGGCCGGCCTCCGCTGCGCGGTCCTGGTCACTCCGATCCCGCCTGGAGCGCAGCCAGGATGCGGCGTCCTCCGGGTCCAGGCCGCCATCGGGAGCGCGTGCGAGCCGGCCGAGCTGGAGGGCGGAAAAGACGCTGCTGGCCGGGACCGCGTTCTCCCGCGCCCAGACCTTGACCTGCATGGATCAGCGGCCGGAGCTGGAGCGGAGCCGCGCCGCCTGTCTGATTCGTTCGGCGCGAGCCTGCGCGGCGTGCAGAAGCGTGCGGCCTGCACGCGGTGCATGTTGATAATGGACGATGATGAGTAACGCTCCTACGTGCGGTGCGTATATGAGCTTGGTCGTCCGAGGCATTCCGCCGGGCGAAGCAGCGCAGTTCGCCTCACGAACCGCACTGCCTCTTATCACCGCGAAAAGGACTCGCAATGACTGCGTTCAACATGCGCACCACAAACCGCGCCCGCAACGCGCTGCTCGCCCTCTGTGCCGCGATCACGCTGGGCGCCACCGCAGCCCACGCCGATGTCGTTCAGACTGGCAGCAGCGGCTATTGGACCGCCTGGCAAGGCCCCGCATCCGATCGGGCAGCTAATACCTGTGCGATCATGATTTACTACCCCACCACTGGTGCTTCGGTAGGCATCGTGACCAGCAGTGACGACCAGAGACTTCGTGTGGTTGCAAGTAAGAATGGCTGGAATATCCCTGCCGGCACTGTCACCAGCCTAGCCATCCAGGTTGACGGCAACCCAGCCTGGACACAACCCAACCTGGCCGTCGGGAACAAAGATGTCGTAATGGAGTCGATTGCGCTGGTTGCAACGCGCCAGTTCGTCCACGAGATCACATCCGGCACCAATCTGCGGCTTGCCTTCGGGGGCACCGAGCCGCTGTGGACGGTGACCCTGAACGGCACCGCCGGCATCTGGCCGCAGTTCATGAATTGCGCGCAGATGGTGGCGCCGGCCGTGGTTGCTTCGCTTAATCCGACACAGCCCTTCGCCGCACAGGGACCATCGCAGCCGTTCTCCCCTGCCCCGCCCGCGCCGCCATCGCAGCCGTTCAATGGTGTCTGAGCCCAAGGGCGGGAGCGCAGCAATGACCTCCGCGCAACTCGCGGCAGTGCGTGAGCGATTGGGCTGGAACCGTGCGGTCCTGGCCCGGTTGCTGTGCTGTTCGGAGGCCACCATTCGCCAGATGGAGGGCGGCCGGCGCCGCATCCCCTCATCCATTGCCGACTGGCTGACACGGCTCGCCGGCTGTCAAGTAGCGCACCCGCCGCCGGATGATTGGCGCGTCCGGTGAAGGTTCGGTGACTGCCTGGAGAGGGGCGTAATTGCGAGAAGGTCAGTAGACGAATAACCTTAACTAAGTTCTAGGAGACTATCAGTGAAGAAGTTACTACTTGCTACTGCTATCTGCTTGTCACCTCCTGCTACTCAAGCGGCTCCAATGTACAGAGGTCAGGCTGGTCTGTTACCTACTAATCCTGGAGAAACATTAGCTCTCCACGGTTTCTTGTCACGAGCTCAAATGCAGTGCGGATTTAATGGATACAGTGACAGGTTGATGAAAGCTGCTATCATAGCCTACCACCTATTCGGCGAAACTGAGGCGATGAAGTACGTCATGGCTGGTGCAAAGCATTTTGACGCTGAGGAAGCTCAGATTGGTCGTTCAAGTGAATGCGCAACGATCGCATATAAGTTTAGTGGATTCGTACAACCGTAAGTAAGTTACTCGTCGTTCTGTTCCTCCGGGAACACCCAGAGAAGTGGCACTTCGTCGCCACTCGGCCTGGTTGCCCTTTGCTCTTGAGAACGCCTTCCCCCTGCAAGCGCTGCTCCGGCCCGGCTTTCCATAACATCCGATAGGCGGCCCGGGGTGTGTAGATCACCGATAGAAATGTCACTCCTCTCACCGATAGAGATGTCACCTGAGGCATCTGTCGTCGGGACGGCCGGAGTGACGCACGATGACGGTGATCCAGGTGAGCCAGCGAGAATTCAGCCGGCTGCGGATAATGGTCGACGTGTCGGATGGTCGCCTGACAGTGGCCGCGGCCGGCGAACTGATGGGTGTCGGCCGGCGCCAGGTGTTCCGTCTGTGCCGAGCTTTCCAAACCGCCGGTCCATCGGGATTGCTGTCCAAGAAGCGCGGACGGCCGAGCAACCGCCGACATGGCGAGACCCTCCGGCGCACGGTGATAGCTTTGGTGCGCGAACACTATACCGATTTTGGCCCGACGCTTGCGGCGGAGAAGCTGGCCGAGCGGCATAAATTGCGGCTCGGCGTGGAAACCCTGCGGCAATGGATGATCGCGGACGGACTATGGACCGACCGGCGCCATCGGCTCCCCTCCCCGCACCAGCCGCGCCGTCGCCGCGAGTGTTTGGGCGAGCTGGTGCAGATCGACGGTTCGGAGCACGCCTGGTTGGAGGACCGCGGTCCGGTCTGCACGTTGCTGGCATTCATCGACGATGCGACCAGCCGGATCATGGAACTGCGCTTCGTTGCCTCGGAATCGGCATTCGACTACTTCCGTGCGACGCGCAACTATCTCGAGACGCACGGCAAGCCGGTCGCGTTCTACAGCGACAAGCACAGCATCTTCCGGGTTAACAAAAAGGACGCCGACCGCGGTGACCGGATCACCCAGTTCAGCCGCGCGCTCGGGGAACTGAACATTGACATCATCTGCGCCAACATTCCGCAGGCCAAAGGGCGTGTGGAGCGAGCCTTTGGAACGCTGCAGGATCGGTTGGTGAAGGAGCTGCGACTGGCCGGCATCGCGAGCATTGAGGCAGCGAATGTCTGGATGCCAACGTTCATTGCCGATTACAATCAACGCTTTGGCCGTGTTCCATTGAACGCCAAGGACCTGCACCGGCCGTTATCGGTGCGCGACAATCTGGATGAGATGCTGGCCTGGCGGGAGATGCGCACCGTCACGCGCAATCTGACACTGCACTATGACCGCATGATGCTGATCCTGCAGCCGACGCCGCTGACCCGTGCTCTGGCACGGCAGGTCGTTGAGGTTGTGAACTACCCGGATGGCCGCTTCGCCGTCCAACACAACGGCGTTGCCCTGCCGTTCACGGTATTCGACAAGATCCGAACGGTCGATCCTGGCTCAATCATCGAGAATAAGCGGCTGACAGAGGTACTGGCCCAGATCCAGGCGCAACAGGCGGCCTATCCGCCGTGTCGGCGTCGCTTCGATCCGGCGCGGCAGCGACCGCCGAACAATCTGGAGGCGCCCGGACAGCCCTCGAAGGGGCGCCCGTCACGAAAGGCCGCAGCCACGCCTGTAGGCTGATCGCCGCGCCGCTCCCTCGACGTCCCAGCGGACCAGCATTGCGCTGTGCTCGCTCCCGTCAAGGACGCTGCGCGCCTTCGGTGGCCTGCGGCCATCCTTGACCGAAGCTGTGCGCCGCGCTGTGCGGAATGCGGCCGGGACGAAGAAACGGCGCTGTTTCAGCCGAACCAAGAAACGCCGCAAGCTTCAGCTCATTTCGCACCGACCATTCCCCAAGTGACATTTCTATCGGGGAGAAATCGTGACTTTTCAAACGGGCAGCGACAGGGGTGCCGGGCGCCCGCTTTGCACCCGCCGGTTGCTTGCGAAATCGTAAATCCTCCGAAAGGATGCTCGTGACGAACGTTCATTGAACGGGTCACCGGCAGGTGGAACACGGCACGTTCAGCTATGACTCACGCACCTGAGACCATTACCGAAGTGTCGATGACCAGCTCATATGTCCAGCAATAAACCAGCATAACGGAAAGGCACCACAATGGCGACCTGGAGACCGGACTCCACCTTCTATCCCTCCCCGAGAATGGCCATGAAGGCGCCCCCGGAAACCCTCGCTTACGTCGCGAGCTTCGATCCCGCGCGTCTTGTTCCGGACGCGATCAGCGTCGTCGATGTCGATCCTGGATCGCCAACCTACTCGCAAACGGTTGGAACGGTGACGATGCCGAACGTCGGCGATGAACTGCACCATTTCGGCTGGAACGCGTGCAGCTCCTGTCTTTGCCCAAACGCACCCCATCCGCATTCGGAACGCCGCTATCTCATCGTGCCTGGTCTCCGCTCGTCGCGCATCCACATCCTTGATACCAAGGCCAACCCGCACGAGCCGAAGATCGTTCGGGTGCTGGAGCCCGAGGAAGTCGCGGAACGGTCAGGGTACACGCGCCCGCATACGATTCACTGCGGACCGGAAGGCATCTACGTCGCCGCGCTGAGCAATGCGAAGGGCGAGACGCCCGGCGGCGTGTTTCTGATGGACCACGAAACGTTCGATATCCGCGGTCGCTGGGAAATTGACCGGGGACCGCAGCGCCTTGCGTACGACGCATGGTGGCATCTCGGACATGACACGATGGTGACGAGCGAGTGGGGCCTTCCCGCGACATTCGAGAATGGCCTGGTTCCCGAGGTTCTGCTCGGGGGACAATACGGCCACAAGCTGCACTTCTGGGATTTGCACTCGCGCAAGCATAAACAGGAGGTCGACTTCGGCGCGGAGAACCAACTCGTTTTCGAGCTTCGCCCCGCGCACGATCCGACCAAAGCCTACGGCTTCGTCAACTCCGTCATCAGCCTCAAGGATCTTTCCGCGTCGATCTGGACCTGGTACCGCAACGGCAACGAATGGGCGGTCAGAAAGATCATTGAAATCCCGGCGGAGCCCGCCGACCCTGCACTTTTACCGCCCATGCTCAAGGGCTTTTCGGCGGTGCCACCGCTCGTCACCGATATCGACCTCTCAATGGACGATCGCTTTCTCTACGTTTCTTGCTGGGGCACGGGTGACCTGCGGCAGTACGACGTGTCCGATCCATTCTCACCAAAGCTGACCGGCACTGTTAGGATCGGCGGGATCGTCTCACGCGCGACCCACCCGAAAGCCAGCGCGGCCACCCTGAACGGCGGACCGCAGATGGTTGAGATCAGCCGTGATGGGCGGCGGATTTACTTCACCAATTCGCTTTATGGCGCGATCGATGAGCAATTCTATCCCGAAGGAATGGATGGATGGATGGTGAAGCTCGACGCCGGACCGAATGGAGGCATCGCATTCGATCCCAACTTCCTTGTCGAGTGGCCGAAGTCCCACCGGCCTCATCAGGTGCGCCTGGAGGGTGGTGACTGTTCCTCGGATTCCTACTGCTATCCCTGAGATCCGAACCGGCCGAGCGACGGTCGTGAACGAAAAATGACGTTGGAAAACGCGTGGCCCTGGCTCACCTTCGCGGGTCTCGGCATGTTCCACGGTCTCAATCCGGCGATGGGTTGGCTGTTCGCCGTGGGTCTCGGGATGCATCGGAACGGCCGCCGGACCGTGCAACTGGCGCTGCTGCCCATGGCGGTTGGCCACGCACTGTCCATCTCGGTTACGGTGGCTTCGGTGATGATCCTGGGAACGGTGATAGACACGGCAGCCATTCGCCTTATCTCTGGCGGTGTCCTCATCGTCTGGGCTGGATATCACCTGGTCTATGGACACCGCCATCGCGTGCGCGTGGGCATGACAGTGAGTGCCATGGGCCTTGCTTTATGGTCGTTCCTGATGGCGACGGCTCACGGTGCCGGGCTGATGCTGGTGCCCGCTCTTCTGCCACTGTGCACGAGCATGCCCGCCATTTCGAGTGGATCGCTATTGATCTCGCTCGCTGCCGTGGCCGTGCACACCTTCGCGACACTGATCGTCACCGGGCTGATCGCGTTGGCCGTACATGAATGGTTCGGCCTCGCGTTCCTGAGGCGAAGCTGGATTAATTTTGACCTGCTATGGACAGGCAGTCTGGTTGCAACCGGCACATTGCTGGTTATCTCGGCCTGACCGTCCGGTAAAAGCCCCTTAGCGTGCAGTTTTGAGCAAACCGTGCGGCGACCCCTGTGAGCCCCTGATTTTCGCCGAGCTGTTCAACCGTGTGCATCATGATCAGATGATCCTCTTTCCACGAGTGATCACCGTAGGATTTCCGCCGGATAATCAGCGATCAGGTTTTGCGTCCGGATGTAGCCGAACAGCACATTCATGTCGGTGTGCCGGGTCACGTTCGCCATCGTGGCCGCACTGGCGCCGGTCGCCGCGGCCGATGTGGTGAAGCCGACGCGTAGGCTATGGCCGCCCAAGCTATCGACGTCATAGCCGGCGAGCTGGGCGTAGCGCTTCACGATCAGCCCGACTGCTCCACCGTCAAGCCGATCTTGTAGGCGGCCGGCTTTATTGACCCGGCAGAAGATCGGCCCGCTTTTGATCTTCGCTGCCTTCACCCAGGCGCGTAGCTCGCGCACCGGGCGGATGCGATCTCGCCCCCCGTCTGGTACGGCGATCGTCTGACCTGCACCTTCTTGGTCCGTCTTCGATTTCCGGATGTGCAGATGGATGCCGCCGATGACCTGCTCGATATCTTCCAGGTTCAACGCCACCAGTTCACTCCGCCGCAGTGCCAGCGCCCAGCCGAGCGAAAGCAATGCGCGATCGCGTTTGCCGGTGAGCGTATCGGGGCAGAGGGCGAGCATTCCCACCAGCATGTCAGGCGTGATCGCCGCCTTCCGGTTGACCGGCGCAGTGCCGAGTTGACGGCGAGCCGAGCGCAGCAAGGACCGCACCGCATCGCGTGTCGGATCTGGTGCGCCCGCGATCTTGTGCGCCCAAGCGAGTGCAGCGAGGCGTCGGGAAAGGGTTCCGGCGCGTATCGTGCCTGCACGGGTTAAATGCGCGATGTACGCCGCCACGACCGCTGGAGAGGCTGGCATGGGGCATACGCCGCGGCTGTCGCACCAAGCAGCAAACAGCCTGACGTCGCGCTGGTACCCAGCCCTGGTGCTCGCTGCCAATTCCTCACGAACCAATGTGCGCGCCAGGTCCAGATCATCAGCGATCAGGGCAGGGACGGAGGTGTCAGTCAAAACAGCGAGGTCATGGGGCATTGTGAGGATTTCCCAGATAAGGCATATATCCTACTGGGTTTCTCTCGTAAGGTATATAGCTAATGGGTCGTCCTCTGCTTTATCCCGATCACATGCTGGCGCAATTCCCGGCGCAGACCTTCGACCGCATCATTGCGGTTCTGCGGGACAAGGAAGACAGAGCGACGTTCATCCGACGGGCGGTCGAAGCGGAGCTGAAGCGGCGAGAACGTCTAACAGAGCGACGAAAGGCGGTGGCTCCGCGGAGGCGTGCCGGTGCCTGACGCCGCCCTCTGGATCAGGCCTTGGCGGTTTTTCTGAACCCCCCCCCTTTACGGACAAAAAACCGCTCAGAGAGGCCCGCCCAGGCCGTTAGCGGCCCCGCCACCGTGATTTGCCGCCCCCTGGCCGGATACCCGCCCCACAGCCCGGCAATTCAGGCGGATGGGCCTGATCTTCTCTGTTGCCATCGCCCGAATTCTCTTGGACGCCCTGGCCGGCGACGCACCCGGCACTCCGTCCTTGTTAGGGCACAGCAGCCACCGCGCGCTTCCAGGCCCTCGGTCCCATCACGGATCGGGGGCCTTTTTCGTTCCACCATCACCGCTTATTCGGCCACGGCACGCCGGCTTCGTTGCTGCCGAAATCACCTGCACGCGGTGCATTCTGACAATGCGCGATGATGACTAATGGTGGTGCTGCGACTTGGCACACTGTGCGGAACGTCCGAGGCAATCAGGGCCCGGTCACTGAAAAACGAAAGCCCGATGACCCAGAGCACCACAATAGGCGCACGCCTATACGCCACCGCCTGGTTCGCAGCCGCCGCAGTCAGCGTCGGAATTGGCGCCCTCGGCGCCGCCGCCACTGTCGATTTCTATAATTTTGAGGCCAGCGGCATCTTGCCGGAAACCCGCAGAGTATGGGCTGAGACGGCGGTGCCTCAGGCTAGGATACTGGCGCCTCCAGATGATTTTGTGTTCCCCACAGACAACAGGACTGAAGAGGCCAAGGTCGCGGCAGAAGTCCGCAGAATATGGGCCGAGATTGTAGTGCCTCAGGTTGAGACGGTGGTGCCTCCGGATGATTTTGTGTTCCCCACAGACAACAGGACTGAAGAGGCCAAGACGGCGGTGCCTCAGGCTAGGACACTGGCGCCTCCAGATGATTTTGTGTTCGAAAAGCCGGATATGACGGTGCCCAACGCGGTAGCGGCGGGCGCTGCCGCAGCGACCGCCATCGTCGCCTCCGTGCCGATCTTGTTGCTGTCACTGCTTCGCTGGATTGCAACCGGCGAGTGGCGCTTTGGTTTTCGCTTGTGACCCCGACCCGTTACCGCGAATGCCTGGCAACTCTCGGACTGTCACAGCGTGGACTGGCTCCGTTGCTGTGCTGCTCCAATCGTCTGACACGGGAATGGGCGGCCGGGACCGAGACGGTACCGCCGCTGGTCGCAGATTGGCTTGAGGCGTGGGTTTCGATCAGGCGAGCGCACCCAGATCCCAAACCTCCGAAGGATTGGCGCCGACGCAGGAAGGCCGCTTGATGCGGATCATTGGTGTTGGCAAAGCTCCGCCTTTCGCCTCCCGAAAACTTCGTCAAAAATGCAATGAGTTTGGTTCGATCTGTCACCCATCGGGCGGGTGTTCCACTCGCCAGGGCAGTTCGGACCCGATTTGGGCGGTCAACCACGGCGCCGGCACCGAAGACATCCCCGGAACTCTCTGATCATCTTTTACGATTGCGGGGAGGACTTCGTTTTTCGCTGCCAGCAGGGGCTTCCGGCCATCGGTGAACCGCTCGGTCTTCCAGTAGGCGAGAGGTCCGAACGCCTCGACCAGCTCAGCGTGCATGGCCTCGGCCTCCGCCTCGGGACAGATCGACCACTGCAACGCGTTGCCCTGGCCGCCCCTCTGCCATCGCACGCGGGCCCACGGTCGGCGGTCCCAGCGGACCCACTCGCGCACACAGGCCCACAACACGACGTCGTCACTCTGTCCGGGCTTCTGGAACCGCCTGATCCAGCGTTCCCGCTTGCTGCTCGCGGCCTTGTCGCTCGCGAACAGTTCGTCGTGCATGGCCTTCATCGTCACGGCGTTGAAATGCACGCGCGAGCGCAGCACCATCTCCCCGAGCTCGCCCGGCGCTTCCTGCCGCCACGGCGTCACATCGGTGAGCGGCACGCCCTGTGGTGCCACGTTGCCGAACAAATATATCCGCACTGGATTTTCCGCTGTCCGCATCACGCCTCGGGCGCGAGCGAGAGCCTGTGAAACGCTCGCCCCAAGGTGGTAGTCGTACTCGGCCTGCATGTCGGGATCGCCGTAGCGCAGCACGTCGGGGATTTCCTTGCCGGTGCCGTCCGTCATCAGCACCCGCCCCGGCGCCCGCATCGTCTCCAGCGTCGTCGGTGCACGGCCTGTTTTCGCTCTGACCTGGCGCTCGATCTCCGCCCCCGGCAGGCGCATGCCATCTTGCACCACATGCACGCCGACATCGCGCAATTCGTCATCACCGGCGTTCTGCCCGTGGTGACGGGGCGGCAGCATGCCCGGCACACCGGCGGTGATCTCCGCCTTGGTTCCCTTGAAACCAACGAAGCCGCTCGCACTCTCGCCCAGCGCGTGCAGCCGCAGCCATCGGTTCAGCTCCTTCCGCTTCCGCTGGCTCCGCTGGTTATCGACTGTTCCTTTTGCGAAGCCGCCGACGATCTGCCGGGTTTCCGCGTATGGCGCGACCACGGCGGGCGGCTCGCGCACGACCAGACGCGGGAAGAACTGCCGCACGGTATCGAGCTGCGGCGTGCCGTTCGGCAGCAGCACCGGGATCTCCTGCAACCGCTGATCCGGCTTCAGCGTCGTGTGGATGGTCATGTCGCGCACCACGCCGCGCGTCGTCAGCTCGGTGTTGCCGGTAATGCGGCCAGAGGCGCCGGCGAACACCTCGGCCGCGACGGTGATGGCAGTCACCATCTTGCCGATCTCACCGTTGATCGCCTCGGCCGCGGCGGCTTCGCGCAGCTCCTCGAGCGACATCTTGGAATGCGCCGTCGACGCCCGCTTGCGCCGCCGGGTCAGGCCCGTCGCCTGAATGAAATCCTCCGCCCGCAACCCTTCGGCGCGCAGCATCTCCGGTTTCATATCGCCGTCGCCGGGGACGGCTTTCGCGATCGCGGCCAGCAGCCATGCCAGTTTGCGTGTACCTGCATCGTCGGGTTCGCCCTCGCGCAGGACGGGCCATTTCGCCAGCGCGGTTTCTCTGAAGCTTTCCAGCGAGAGGCTAAAAATCCAGATGCCGTGCGGTGTGAAATCCTCCTCGATCGTCGCGCGGGCGATGCCGCGCGCCACGGCCTTCGGCAGACCGCTGAAGACCCGATTGCTTGCGGCGATCACCACGTCCGCCTTCGCGGCTTGATCCAGCATCGCGAGGAACGGGCAGCCGATGAAGCTTGGGCAGCCTGGCCCGCAAACCTGTTTGAGGAGGTCCATGTCGGCCTTGAGGCCCGCGGCCACGCGCTCGGACTGTTGGCACAGATCATCGGGCTTCGGATTGTACGGATCGCCACGGCCGAGCAGCGGCGCGACCGACTTTCCTATAGCACCCTTACACGAAATGATCGGATTTTGCCGCATCCGCGGGCCTTCAGGGCCTCGACACGCTTCTGCCAGTCCCGAGGTGGGTGGCGGCGGTGCATGGGTCTCTTGTTCCGTCTCCGGCCCATCTTCGGTTTCCGCCACTGGCAGAGGCCGAAGTTGTTTCAAAGTGCGCGATATCTGTGCCAGCGCCTCGGCAGGAATGCGCGCCACGGGTGGCGGCTGACGCTTCTCGCGCTTCTTGCCAGAAACCGCCGGGACGCGTTTTGTGGCATCGCTAACGACCTTGCCGACCAGTTAGCAACGGTATGGTGAAATATGCCTTCGACGATCGCGGCAGCTTTATCAATTACCCTGGCCATCTGCTCGCCTTTCGTCACCGCTCAGGCAGCGGCACCTGACCCGCGCATTGACCAGGTTGATCGTGTTGTCTCGCTCACAAAGGCCTTGGTCAAGGGTGTAGACCAATGCTTTAACCCATCTCACACAAAGGGGAATACCGCAGCGAAGAACAGATTAATCAAATTGGAAAATACAGCCCTGAGCGCGAAATCCAGCCTGACCAGTGGTGACGCCCCGAAACTGGCGCAATCGGCGGCTGAACTGGAGGCGCAATGGGAGACATTCTCTGAGAAAGCGCCCATTGCCGCCCGTTTTCATTGCAACACTCAACGTAGATGCATGGAGCTTGGCTTTGAGGGACATCCAAATTATCCGCATTGTCAGCCCGTGAATGGTAACAAGCATGCCAACGTTCAATACATTCAGTTTCAGCAATTGTTGCGGATCCCCCCCCAACTCCTAGGCGATTTGAGCCCCCGAAACTGACGGGGATAGGAGTGTCGTGTAGCGCTGCGATGTGGCTATGGCTTCGTGCTTTGTTGCCCACACCAACCAGCGCATGATGCACGTGATGCGGCGAGGCTCCGATGATGACCTGCTCCCGGCAAACTGGACCGTTTTGACTGAGAAAAACCCGCTAGGTTTGGCCAGGAGGCAACCGAGGGGGTTGGCCGATGAAGCAATCGCGGTTCAGCGAGCAGCAGATCGCCTTCATCCTGCAGCAGGCCGAGCAGGGTGTGGCGGTCGAGGAGGTGTGCCGGAAGGCCGGCATCTCAATTCAGACCTATTACCGATGGCGCAAGAAGTATGGCGGGCTGATGCCGTCGGAGATGAAGCGGCTGAAGCTCCTGGAAGAAGAGAACGCGCGCCTGAAACGGCTGGTGGCCGACCTTTCGCTGGACAAAGTCATGCTGCAGGACGTTGTCAAAAGAAAGTTATGAAGCCTGCTCGGGCCCGGGACCTGGTCGAATATCTGCGCACCAGTTACCGGATCAGCATCCGGCGTGCCTGTGGTGCTCTTCGTTTCGACCGTTCGACATACCACTACAGGCATCGCCGTCCCGAGCAGGCCAGTCTCCGCAAACGCATCCACGAGTTGGCCGAGAGCCGCGTGCGATATGGCTATCGGCGCATCCACATCCTGCTTCGACGGGAAGGCTGGGGCGTCAACCACAAGCGGACGCGACGGCTCTACCGGGAGGAGGGTTTGCAGTTGCGCAGGAAGACACCGAAACGGAAGGTCTCGGCGAAACAGCGCCAGGACCGCGTGATCGCCACGGCTGCGAACGAGTGTTGGTCGATGGACTTCCTGTCCGACCAGCTGTTCGACGGCCGCAAGATCCGCGTTCTGACCATCGTCGACAACTTTACCCGGATCTCGCCGGCGATCGATGTGCGGCTGAGCTATCGCGGCGCCGATGTGGTGGCCACGTTGGAGCGGATCGCGACGATCCATGGCCGCCCGAAATGCATCCGGGTGGATAACGGGCCGGAGTTTATCTCCAAGGAGCTGGACCTCTGGGCGTGGATGCATGGGGTGGCGTTGGACTTCTCCCGCCCGGGCAAGCCGGTCGTGTCCCAGTTCGTGGTGTAGGAGCTGTGGGTAAGTGGCCTGCCGGAGCGACCGCCAAGAGTACCGCCAAGAGTTTGGAGTAGGCAGGCCACTTATCCACAGCGGTGGTCACCGTGGTGCTCCTGGGTAGGGTTGGGTTGCAACACGCAACTCTGACCTTGGAGGCCACCCCGATGACCGACGACATGATCACCCTTCGCGAGCTGATGGAGAAGGGTTCGGACGCGACACTGCTGCGCGAGATGATCGGCTTCGCCGCGCAGCGTCTGATGGAACTGGAGACCGAGACTCTGTGCGGTGCTGGCCACGGCGAGCGCAGCGAGAATCGGACCAACCTGCGCAACGGCTACCGGGATCGCGACTGGCAGACACGTGCTGGGACCGTGGAGCTGCGCATACCGAAGCTACGCCGCGGCAGCTACTTTCCCGGCTTTCTGGAGCCGCGCCGGATGGCGGAGAAGGCGCTAACCGCGGTGATCCAAGAGTCCTACGTCCAGGGCATCTCAACCCGCTCGGTGGACGAGCTGGTCAAGGCGATGGGGCTGGAGGGCATCAGCAAAAGCCAAGTGTCGCGGCTCTGTGCCGAGATCGACGAGCGGGTGCAGACGTTCCTGCACCGTCCGATCGAAGGCGAGTGGCCGTATCTGTGGCTGGATGCCACCTATGTCAAAGCCCGGCGTGATCATCATATCGTCTCGGTGGCCGTGATTGTCGCCATGGCGGTCAACACGGACGGCCGTCGCGAGGTGCTGGGCATGACCATCGGCAACAGCGAAGCCGAGCCGTTCTGGACCGAGTTCCTGCGCTCGCTCACGCGCCGCGGCCTACGCGGCGTCAAGCTGGTCATCTCCGACGCGCATGAAGGCCTGAAAGCAGCGATTGCCAAAGTGCTTGGCGCGACCTGGCAGCGCTGTCGCGTGCACTTCATGCGCAATGCCTTGGCGCATGCCGGAAAGACGCAGCGACGGATCGTCTCGGCGTGGATCGGCACGGCGTTTGCCCAGGATGATGCTGAGGCCGCTCGCAAGCAGTGGCGACAGGTCGCCGATCAAGCCAGGCCACGCATCAGCAAGCTCGCCGCCCTGATGGACCATGCCGAAGCTGATGTCCTGGCCTACATGGGCTTTCCGGCACAGCACCGCACCAAGATACACAGCACCAATCCGCTCGAACGCCTCAATGGGGAGATCAAGCGGCGCAGCGAGGTGGTGGGTATCTTCCCGAACGAAGCCGCTGTTACCCGGCTGGTTGGTGCACTGCTACTCGAACAGAATGATGAATGGGCCGTTCAGCGTGCCCGCTATATGACCCTGGAAACCATCGCTCCCCTGGGCCATGATCTCAGCGTCAGTCTGCCTCTCATCGCAGCCTGACACGGCGGTCCAACCCGCCAAGGAGTTCTGCTCCTACACCACGTGTTGGGACACCATCGGCAAGCCGACCGACAATGCCTTTGCGGAGTCGTTCAATGGCAAGTTCCGGACCGAATGTCTCAACGTCTTTTGGTTCCTCAGCCTCGACGACGCGGCGGCTAAATGCGAAGCTTGGCGGAGGGATTACAATGAGGTCCGTCCACACAGCGCGATCGGCAACCAAACCCCGCTCGCGCGGGCTTTTGCCTCAGCTCAGGCATGCCTGACCTGAGGCAAAACAAGCCCGGGGATTCTCAGTCAACGTGGTCCAAGGTTGGGGCCAGGCTCAACAAGCCCGGGGATTCTCAGTCAACGTGGTCCAAGGTTGGGGCCAGGCTCAGCCGGGTTCCGGTGGTCCGAGGGATCCGGCGGGGAGGGGAGGGGGCTTTGGCATCCGGAGCTGTGCACAGAGGTCAATGTCTTTGCTGCGGAAGACTCATTGCGCCACCCTGAACGGTCCAATCTTCTCACAATCATTCTCGATACGGTCGATGATGGTAGGGCCAGTTGCGAGAAGCCGCGGCTTCATGTCGTCGGTATTGAGGACTCGGTTCTCCAGTTGGTGCGGGATCGCCTGCTACATCGGGAATCGTCCGCAGGGCCATCGGCAACATTGCGGGCGATCACGAGCCTTGCGATGGCTGGAATCGGTGGCCCCCTCCGTGCTGGGTATCTCCGTCGTCGACTTGCACTCGAGACACAAGGTGAGTTTGTCTTTGACCCGCCTGCGCCAGATGCAAGCGAGGTCTTCGATCCAGGTCCGCGTCTCGCGAGGCTGAGCGAGATGGCGACTCTTATCCGTCGGTGGCGCGATCAGCAGGGCTGGTTGAGCATCGACTCCCTGGCAGAATGGAATTCGAGGAAGCGTTTGAATAGGGCGATCGAGCACATGCCGAAACCAGCGCCGCGATATGATCTGAGCGGCAACAACGTCGTTCCATTCCGTTTCCGGTCTACTCCTCGAACCGTGGAGGAACTTCGATGAGAAGGCATCTGGGTGTCGAGCACTCAGGTGCAAGCGTACTCGCCGTATCTACGGCATCGGGATCAGAGATGACGAGGGACGTCAGGCACTTGTACGCAGGTCACTAAAGTCAAGCACAAGGCCCCCCATGCCGATCCGCCCGAGTCTTCGATGGCTCTATCCGATTGACTGGCCCCAGCTCAGCCGGGTCATCCGCTTCGGCCGTGCGCGGGGTCGGTGTGAGCTCTGCGCGCGTCCGCACGGCGCAAAAGTTCTCTGCGTTCCGGGCGGCCGCTGGTTCGATCAGGATACCAACCGGTGGCGCGACGGCCGCGGCAGGCTATGTGAGGCGCCGTGGGGCGCAGATCTCGACCAGCTTCGTACCACCCGCGTCGTCCTGGCGGCCGCCCATCTGGACCACGATCCGGCCAACAACGCTTTCTCCAACCTGAAGTCGCTCTGTCAGCGGTGCCATTTGCGGCACGATCGACCGTATCATCTCGCGCAGCGGAGGATCACCTACCGAATGAGGTGGGCTATAGGGGATCTCTTTCTGGGACCGTATGTCCGTTCATGAAGGTGGCTGGCCTGGAGAAAGCCACCCAACGGTAGGCTAAATCCCTGGTATCAATGCCTTGTTGTGGGCCGCTTTCTATGAACTCTTCTAAGCGGCAGCATCTGCCGCTCGTGAATCTGACCCGACTTTGGATCACTGTGAAATTCCGGGGTTGTGTTGCTTCGGGCCAGGAATGCCTGCAAATCAGCACCGAAGTGATACCCCACCGCTGATCAGGCTCAACACGTGATATCGCGGCAGGAATTTTGTTTGGGGTGGGATCCCATCGGCGCCG
Source organism: uncultured Pseudomonadota bacterium (assembly GCA_963791885.1). Lineage (GTDB taxonomy): Bacteria > Pseudomonadota > Alphaproteobacteria > Acetobacterales > Acetobacteraceae > CAVSUZ01. Next base: position 70,939 of record CAWBUL010000006.1, read on the forward strand.
GTTCACAGCCAAGCATCCGATCGGCGCCTTTACGCCGCCTCCGAAACATCCGGTTCGCCGGCGCTGTTCAGCGCATCGCGGATGCTTTTGGCCGGCGAAAAGCTGAGCTTCCTGCCGGCAGGAATCGTCAGCGCCTCGCCGGTGACGGGATTGCGTCCCGGGCGTTCGGCGCGTTCGGTCACCTTGAACTTGCCGAAGCCGCTGATGGCGATTTCCTCGCCGCGTGTGGCGGCGGCGGTAATCGTCTGGAACGCGCTGTCGAGGATCTTGCGCACATGGTCCTTGGCCACGCCCTGTTCGCCGGCGATCCGTTCGATCAGTTCATTGGTGTTCATCAATATGTCCTTCCTTGGCTGAAAGGGTTTGCTCGATCCAAGAGGTGCACCGGTTAGTCGGCGTCTGCGGTTTCCGAAATCTCGGGTTCAAGAGACTGGTGCACGGCCTGTGGTTCTTCCTCCTCAACCGCGGTGTCAATGGACCCGCGGTTCGCCTTGAGAAGGGCATCGACGGCACCGCTCAGCACCTCGATGCTGTCGTGCAGGTCCTGAATGTCATTACGCAGGCCTACGATGGATTGCAGCTTGTTGTTGATGGCTTTCGAGTTGCGCGGTGACGACGGGATCGGCTTGGGACGCGATCGCTGCCTTGCGGCCCTCAGGAGCGGGGCAGCCCCAAAATGCCGCCTGCGCCAGCCCAGTCGCGGGGGGACGGGCAGGCGGCGGCTGACGAGGGGGATGAGGCGCAGGATGAGGCGCTCGATCCGATCCAGGAACTGGCCAAGCGGTTGCGGCGAAAGCGGCGGATTGCCGCTGACGTCCATGACCTTGGCACGGCAGATCGCCGTGGAACCGGACGAGCTGGACGACGCTTTGCGCGGCCGGCCGGTGCCGCCCCAGGCGGCGGCGCGACTGGAAGGCTGGCTCGCGGCGGGGTAGCGCAGCCTTGGTGCAACATGGTTGCATGTAAACAAGCTTGCGCGTATGCATGTAGCCATGATGACACTCGCGCTTGTCTGCCAGAAAGGCGGTGCCGGTAAGAGCACGCTGGCGGTCCACCTTGCAGCCGAGGCGGCGACCCAGGGGAAGCGCGTCCTGCTCCTCGATCTCGATCCCCAGGCTTCGGCGTCGCGCTGGGCTGACCGGCGCAAGCTAGGGGCAATCGACGTGGATGTCGCTGTCGAGTCACCGGCCCGGCTGGATGCCGCGCTGCTCCAGGCCGAGCGTGAATGCTACGACCTCGTCGATGGATACGGCGCCGCATGCCGATCAGTTCGCGCTGCGCGTCGCTCGCCTCGCCGGCCTGATCCTTGTCCCGGTCCGGCCCTCGCTTTTTGACCTCGATGCCGTGGGCACCAGCCTCGATTTGTGTGCGCTCGCCGGGCGGCCCGCCGTCGTCGTGATCAACGCACCGCCGATCCGCTCGCGGGTGGTCCAGGAAGCGGTTGAGGCGGTGGCACGGCTGGGCGCCGACGTTCTGCCGGTCATCGTTCGCGAGCGCGTGGCGCTTCGCCATTCCCTGATCGATGGGCGGGTGGCCCGAGAATTCGAACCGGGCGGCGCGGCGGCGGCGGCGATCACCGCGCTTTACGCGGAGACATGTAAACACGCACACACTCAGACACGGGAGAAAGTGTAATGGCGCGGCGGCCTTCGTTGAGTGAAGCCGGGGTGACCCGCCCCAGCCAGACATTGCCGGTTTCCCCGACCCCCCAGACAGAGGCGCGGACGGAGGCGAAGCGGCCACCTGCGCGGCAGGGGAAGAAGGCGGTGTCGTTCTGGGTCGATCCGGCAGCCGCGACCCAGCTTCGCGTCGCCTCCGCGCAGATGGGACGAAGCGTCCAGGCGATCATGGAGGAGGCTTTGGACGACTGGTTCCGGAAGCAGCGTCTTTCGGCGCTGGCGCAGAGGGTGGCGTGATGGCCCCGCGGATCGGGGACAAGACGGTGGTGTCGCTGCAATTCCTCGCCGGGCAACAGGCAAAGATCATCGACGAACTGCCCAACATGCGCGCCGACCATGCCGTTCTGCTCGCCATCGTCCAGCACATGGATGGCACCATGACCGGCTTGCTGAATGAGGTCCGGGCTCTGCATGGGCAGATCGGGCGCTTTGGTCACCGGATCGAACGCCTCGAACAAAGCGCGCCGCCATGACGGCCCCACTCGCGGACCTCCCCGCCCGGATCGGCGCGGCCGAGTTCGGCACGCTGGGCGCGATGGTGACGGTGCGCTGCCCGCGCGATCTGGACCCCCTGGTGCGCAAGGCGGGCGGCATGTGGGAGCCGGGATCGCAGCGTTGGCTGGTGACGCGGCATCGCATGGGCCCGCTGGTGCGGGCGCTGCGGCGGGAGACGGACCCGCTGTTCCGGCAAGCGGGCATGAATCTGGACGGGGAGGGCAGGGGATGAGCGATCTCTACGACGAGGACGTCGTGACCTGGAGTGAGCAGCAGGCGGCATTGCTACGCCGTGTCGCGGCCGGCGAGCGCGTCAACGATCAGGTGGACTGGATCAACATCATCGACGAGGTGGAAAGTTTGGGCCGGTCGGAAACACGTGCCTGCACATCCGCGCTCGTGCAGATGCTTCTCCACGAGCTGAAACTGGCGGCCTGGCCAAACTCGACGGCGGTGCAAGGCTGGCGTGATGAAGTAGCGATGCGGCAGATGGAAGCCGCCGATGCGTTCGCCCCGTCAATGCGCCGCAAGATCGACGTGACGCGCCTCTATGCGCGCGCGCGGCACGAGTTCCACAAGATGCCGGCGACGGTTGACGGGCTCGCGCCGCTACCGGTGCCCGAGACGTGCCCGTGGACGCTCGAGGAGCTGCTGGCGGAGGAAGCGGACGGCGGCTGATGCCCTTCCGCTTCCGCCGCAGCATTCGCATCGCTCCAGGTATCCGGCTGAACCTGAGCAAGAGCGGCGTATCGACGTCGGTCGGCGAGCGCGGCGCGCATGTCACTCTCGGCCACGGCCACACCCGGACCACGGTCGGCCTGCCGGGCACCGGTCTTTCCTACACGACCACGACGACGACGCGCCGGCGACGACGCTCCCCGCCGCACGTGACGTGGACGCAGCGCGCCATCGGCTTGGCGGTCGTGCTGGCTCTCGCGTGGTGGTTTGGCTGGCTATGAACACGCTCGCCGCGCTGTTTGGCGGAGGAGGCGCGAGGATCGAATGAACGATCGGATCTGGCGGGGAGCGATCGGCGCGCTGCTCTGGCTCGTGCTGCCGGGGCTGGCCCTCGCGGCGGACGATCCGGCAGCGGACGCCTGCCACCAGAAAGACACGACGGTCGCCGTCATGGACTGCCTCAACGGCCTGACGGCGCAGTGGGACAAACGGCTGAATGCCGGCTATCAGGCGGCGCTCAAGGCGTCTGAAAGCGCGGCCCCGCAGGGATGGGCTGGTCCATGCGGAAAGGGCTTGGCTCGCCTTCCGGTCGGCAAACTGCGGCTGGTATGACGCACAGGAAGGCACGATCCGGGAAATCGCCGGAGCCGACTGCATGCTGGACATGACGAAGGCGCGGGCGACGGAACTGGAAGATGCGCTAAAGCCCTGACTGCCAGGGCGTCGCGTTTCGCGACGTAGGAAGACTTATCCAGTATCCAGAGCCGTTCGGCCTCGGAATGCGGGTCGAGGTCGTGCGGGCGATCATGACAGAGACGGATGATCGCAAGCTGTTGCGCGATGTGGTCGATGCCGTGCCGCCGCTCGCCAAGCATGGCGTGAACCAAGCACAGCGAAGGACATGACAATGTAAAGTCCTCCGGCAGCGGCAACTCTGCCGCCTCGACCCCTCTTCCCTAGTCCCTTATACCAGTTCCGTCGCTAGATAAGGTCTCCATCTTAGCGCCCGCGGGTGGGATTTGCGTCTCCCATTGGTAATAGATTGCGGTATTCTGGCTGCTCTTCTTCAACATCATCACGTCAGCCCGCATCACGACCTCATGCTTCTCATTAAGATCGGCTTCGCTGTCTATCGCGATAATCCCGTGAGTGTTGTTCTGCACAATCCGATACGTTTCATCCGGCATTTCCGGGATGCCCCAGCTCTTCAGGAACTCCTTCTCTATCGGAGAGAGCTTCGTCATCGTGTCATTCTCGATCACGTATTTCTCCGGGCCACCCGTATCCTTGCCGCTGCATATCTAAACCTCCGAAGACTTTGGCTGATCTGCATAGACGGACCGGAGCCCACCGCGCCGAGAAGAAGGATGAGCATCCACACAGTCCGTAGATTGAGGGTTTTGCCCTCGGTTCTTTCCTTGCTTGTCATTTGCATCCCTTTCCTGCGGCTTCGCCGCTTCTTCAGCCAGTCGAAGCAGCGTTTCGAAGCCTGACCGGCGGCGGTGCGTCGGCAGCACGCACCACGGCGTATCGTCGGCTCAGCAACAAACCGCGTGGTCGACGTCCCGATATCTTTAGGCACCCCTGGGAAGAGATGGCTCGATGTCTTGAAGAGCAGCCGGATCAAACCGCACTCGAGCTTCTCGTCGAGTTCCAGGTTCGCTACCCGGGACAATACAGCTCGCGACAGCTTTACACGTTGCAGAAGCGAGTACGGACGTGGCGCCAAGAAGCCGTGCAGCGGCTTATCGGCGAGGTCAGCGGCCTGCCGCCTTACGTAGCTTCGGATCCCTCTCGTTTGGCCGCTAGTAACATTCTTGATGAGGCAGCCGGTAACAGAATTACGTGAGGCAACACGACACCTTGTCGTTACAACCGTCGGCTGCGGCGTGCGCTTTCGCGGAGGACCGCGCACCAAACCCCATTGATGTCCATGTCGGCGATCGGATACGGTCACGTCGAATGCTGCTCGGCCTATCCCAAGGCGATCTGGGTGCCGTATTGGGGCTGACGTCTCAGCAGGTCCAGAAATATGAGCGAGGTCTGAACCGCGTCGCCGCATCCCGTCTATTCGAATTGTCCTTCGTCCTCGGGGTGCCCATCAGCTTCTTTTTTGACGATTTGCGAGGGTCAGAACGCACCCGCGGATCGCTCGGACGAGCTGCTGGAGCCGGTTGCGGCTCACAGCTTAAACCATCGGGAGACGCTGGAACTCGTCCGCGCGTACTACCGCATCAAGGACCCCCCGCAAGCGGTCGAAGCTGTTTCAGCTGATCGAGGCAATGGGGCCGGCTGAAACGGAGGTCAACTCAAATCAAACGCGCTTGCAGCACGAGGTGCCACATACAACCTACGCGCTCACCTCCCCGTAGGTTTCCCGGGGCGGGACGAACCGCGCGTCTTCACCTTGGCCATGGCGTAACCGGCCCACCGAGCTTACACGCGCACGAGGCCGGGGGGTTCGGGCAGCGACCTGCCGGTTTCGTCTGAGCCGATCACAGATCCACACGCTGGAATGGCTGTTGGAGATGGGCCTGTAGTTGCGGTCGATCACGGGAAATGCTGGCGCCTGGCCGCGTCGCGAGGGAGCTTAAGAAAGCTCCCTCACGGAGCGTCAGGTACCTCATCGGGTACCCCATAGTAATCGTCAATCCGCCGACCATAGGCGGGATCATCCCACGTGGCGGCCTCATCCGTAGCATACGAAGGAGCGCCCTCCAGACGCGAACGGTCTATATCGACCACGTATCCTCCTTGACGCGAATCATACGTCAAGGCCTTCCAAGGCAGCGGGTGGTATCTATCTCCGATACCGAGAAAGCCACCGAAACTCATGATCGCGTAGTCGGCTTTTCCGGACACCTTGTCGAGCATTACATCATAGATGCTACCAAGCTTTTCCCCGGCTGTATTGTACACTGCGGTCCCATTCACCTTGCTGGCTGCAATGAGTTGGCCTTCCGTGTCAGAAGGATTGTTGAGGTCTGCCATAGGTTTCTCCACTGTTCGCGTCCGGCATGTCTGCAAAGGGCATTGTCACGTTAACTTTGAAAAGATGACACGGAGCCCAATTGGTCGATGCTGTAAATGTCATACGGCCCACCGGACACACGTCTCCTGCATCCAGGCACTGAATGCCTCCGAGCGGATGGCACGGTAGGCTGTGGCTGCCATGAGGTGTCGGCGTGGATGGAACTGACCATGGATGAATGCGTGAGCGGATAGGAACGACTGCGCCTGACGGGAGGACTTGAAGCGTTGCATCTGCCGCTCTCGTCGGCGTGTGGGTCGATGCGAGTTCTCAGCACGATTGTTGAGGTAGCGGCTTTGTCGATGCTCGACATTGGGCAGCAGACGTCGCTGCGCCACGCCATAGCTTCTCAGCTTGTCGGTGATGATCACTCGTGGCACGTACTGCAGGCCCTTCAGCAAACGCTTGAAGAACCGCTCGGCGGCTTTCCCGTTACGCCGCTCCTGGACCAGAATATCGAGAACGACACCATCCTGATCCACGGCACGCCACAGATAATGCTGAACGGCCTGGATCCGGATGAATACCTCGTCGAGGTGCCACTTGTCGCCTGGCCGGGGACGCCGGCGCCGCAGACGATCAGCAAAGCTCTCGCCGAATTTCTGGCACCAGCGTCGCACCGTCTCATAGGAAACGACGACGCCGCGCTCAGCCAAAAGCAACTCAACGTCCCGTAGGCTGAGGCTGAACACATGATACAGCCATACCGCATGGCCGATGATTGCCGCAGGGAAGCGATGGCGGTAGTGGGGGTCAGGTGGCGACTTCATGCTGCCAGTCTCGCCCGCTCTCGCTCCGGGCGCCAACCAAGGTTACCGTGACAATGCCCGCTCGTCGCACACCCGAAGGTGGCCGAAGCCGCGGTAGTGGGTTTCCCGCACGAACTGAAGGGCCAGGGCATCTACGCCTATGTTACGCTGAAGACTGACGAGGAACCGACCGAGGCGCTGCGCAAGGAACTTGTCGCCTGGGTGCGGCGGGAGATCGGCCCGATCGCCTCGCCCGACGCAATCCATTGGGCGTTAGGTCTGCCGAAGACCCGCAGCGGCAAGATCATGCGCCGCATTCTGCGCAAGATCGCGGCCAACGAGATCGGTGAACTCGGCGATACCTCGACCCTGGCCGACCCGTCGGTCGTCGAGGACCTTATTCAAACGCGGGGTGGCTGATTGTGAACGTGACCATCCCACCACGATCGATGGCGTCCCCTGGCGCGGGCGAGGGCACACAGGTAAGGCGTGTTGAAGTTCTCTGTGGTCCGTAACAGATGAGGGTGCGGATGACTGCCGCAATCCGGCGCACAGTGGCCTGGACGAGGCGCTGAATGTTTTTGCCAGGAACGCGACCAGCGATGAACGACTTCGAACAACAGTCCTGCCGTACGATCGCGACCACTTGTTCGGTCCGACCGCGCCATGGACAAGTGTCTGGGGTGTCCAGGCTTTCCTTCCACCGGATCGCTTACACGGAGTGGGGCCCGGAAGACGCGCGGCGTGTTGTCGTCTGTGTTCACGGCCTGAGCCGCCAGGGGCGGGATTTCGATCGGCTGGCGGCCTTTCTGGCGCAGCACGACTACCGCATCATCTGCCCTGATCTGCCCGGTCGTGGCCGCAGCGATTGGCTGAAGGACCCTGACGAGTATGGATTGCCGCAATACTGCGTGGATATGACGGTCCTGCTTGCCAGCCTGCATGCCGAATCCGTCGACTGGATTGGAACGTCGCTCGGCGGGTTGATCGGCATGGTCATGGCGGCTCTCCCGGGGTCTCCGATCCGACGTTTGGTTGTCAACGACATTGGGCCGTTCCTCCCGTGGTCCGCGCTCTACCGCATCGGGACATATTTGCGGCAGATGCCAACGGAGTTTCCGGATTTTGCGGCAGCCAACGCGTATTACCGTGAAATTCTGTCAACTTTCGGGGAACTTGGCGACGACGATTGGCGTCATCTTATTGAGCACAGCATAGAACGGACCGATAATGGTCGCTACCGGATGCTCTGTGATCCTGGCATTGCACGGGCGTTCCGACCGGGTCTGCTGTATAATTTGAACTTATGGAAATATTGGGACGCGATCCAGTGCCCGACCTTGTTGCTGCGCGGAGAGCACTCCGATCTGCTGCCCCGTGATACGGCACAGCAAATGACAATGCGCGGCCCGCTGGCAACTTTGGTCGAGATTCCCGGTTGCGGACATGCGCCACCGCTGCTGACACAGGAGCAGATCGACATCATTGCCGACGGGCTTGGCGCGTAGATTCCCGATGGCGGTGGCGCTCGAGAGTTGACACAGATTCATAGCACTCTATTCGTAACGCTTTTACGGGAGACGTCTATGAACCTTGATGCCATTCCGATCGGCGCCAATCCCCCGGAGGAAGTCAACGTCGTCGTTGAAGTTGGGATCGGCGGCGAACCCATAAAGTACGAAATGAACAAGGCGGCCGGTACGTTGTTCGTCGACCGCTTTCTGCATACACCAATGCGCTATCCCGGCAACTATGGTTTCGTTCCGCATACACTTTCGGCTGATGGCGATCCGATCGATGTGCTGGTCGCCAACACCCGCCCCATCGTGCCCGGCGCGGTGATCAACGTCAGACCAGTTGGCGTGTTGAAAATGGAGGACGATGGGGGCGGTGATGAGAAGATCATAGCGGTTCCGTCTCCCAAGCTGACGAAGCGCTATCTGCACGTCATGAATTACACCGACCTGCCAGAGATTACTCTCGAGCAGATCCGGCACTTCTTCGAGCATTATAAAGACCTGGAGCCAGGCAAATGGGTCAAGATTGCTGGGTGGGGAGATGCGGCGGAGGCTCGGCAATTGATCAGGGAAGCGATCGAACGGGGGAGACATTCGTGAGTTGGCTGAAACTTGGGATCCCAGCGGATGCAGGCCCGACGCGATAAATTCCTCCACGCCTTTCTGGCGCTCGGTAGAGTTGCGTCACCGCACAGTAGAGAACGGGACCAGCTGCGTGAATGGACGTACAAGACAATCCAACCCTTGAGCAGGCATTGTCACGGTAACCTTGGTTGGCGCCCGGAGCGAGAGCGGGCGAGACTGGCAGCATGAAGTCGCCACCTGACCCCCACTACCGCCATCGCTTCCCTGCGGCAATCATCGGCCATGCGGTATGGCTGTATCATGTGTTCAGCCTCAGCCTACGGGACGTTGAGTTGCTTTTGGCTGAGCGCGGCGTCGTCGTTTCCTATGAGACGGTGCGACGCTGGTGCCAGAAATTCGGCGAGAGCTTTGCTGATCGTCTGCGGCGCCGGCGTCCCCGGCCAGGCGACAAGTGGCACCTCGACGAGGTATTCATCCGGATCCAGGCCGTTCAGCATTATCTGTGGCGTGCCGTGGATCAGGATGGTGTCGTTCTCGATATTCTGGTCCAGGAGCGGCGTAACGGGAAAGCCGCCGAGCGGTTCTTCAAGCGTTTGCTGAAGGGCCTGCAGTACGTGCCACGAGTGATCATCACCGACAAGCTGAGAAGCTATGGCGTGGCGCAGCGACGTCTGCTGCCCAATGTCGAGCATCGACAAAGCCGCTACCTCAACAATCGTGCTGAGAACTCGCATCGACCCACACGCCGACGAGAGCGGCAGATGCAACGCTTCAAGTCCTCCCGTCAGGCGCAGTCGTTCCTATCCGCTCATGCATTCATCCATGGTCACTTCCATCCGCGCCGACACCTCATGGCAGCCACAGCCTACCATGCCATCCGCTCGGAGGCATTCAGTGCCTGGATGCAGGAGACGTGTGTCCGTTGGGCGGCATGACATTTACAGCATCGACCAATTGGGCTCCGTGTCATCTTTTCAAAGTTAACGTGACAATGCCGGCGCAGTCCTGGATTCGGTTGGCCAGGCTATCGGGGGAAAACCCGCCGAACACCACCGAATGGATCGCGCCGATGCGCACGCAGGCCAGCATCGCCACCGCGGCTTCCGGCACCATCGGCAGGTAGATCGTCACCCGGTCGCCCTTGCCGACACCCAGATCCCTCATCGCGTTGGCGAGCCGGCACACCTGATCATGCAGTTCCCGACGGTTCCGTCAGCGTTCACGCCAGACCGCAATTTCGGGGACGGTTCTGTTGGAGCATGGTAGCTCCCGGAGGGGGAGCACGTCGGATGGAATGCGTCGCATGCGGTGGGGCAGCGATTTCGGAGCGGCCTGAGCGCACCGCGCAGGGCTACCGGCGGTTTCGTTGCCGCGATTGTGACAAGCAGTTCAACGAACGAACTGGTGGGTCCCTGAATCGCGCCCAGTATCCGTCCGATGTCATCGCGCTCGTTGTCTTCTGGCGACTGCGGTACAACCTGAGCCCACGCGATCTGCCGGAGATGTTCCTTCTCCGCGGTATCGAATTCACCTATGAGACGGTTCGGGATTGGGAGGCGAAACTTACGCCGAAGGCCGCCAGTTGTGCCTCGGTCGGCTGCCTCGAACTATGAAGCGTTACTCAGGCTGCTACGCAGTTGACAGAAATTACACGCTCACACAAACTGACATCTAGGCGGTGCGCCACAGAGGCCACTTCAGGACGTTTTCCAGAGTCAAATGGGGGGAAAGGTGGCGAAGATTGCGTCTCGGCTGCTTGGGCTGTTCAGTGTCGCGGCCGTTACGATCTCATTCGGCGTGGTTGTGACAGCGCGCTGTCAGGAAACCTCGTCCTCAGCGGTTAGCGGCAGCAATCCCATTAATATCTGGGTCGATGCCACCCGCAAGCCCGGGGTCGAGGCTTACATGAAGGCGCACCCGGATGCGCCGGTGAATTTGGTCTTGTACGCCAAGCAGTACGGCAGCGCGCAGCTTCAGGAAAAGTTTTCGCTGTGGAATTGGTCCTGGCAATGGCTGGCCCGATGCGATCTTTTTCGGTGACGTGGGGGATATGGCCTGGGCCTCCAGCCCGCCGATGCATTACGCCGCAACACTGAACGATCTGATTCCCCAAACCATTCAGGATGGATTTTCACAAGCCGCGATACTGCCCTGCGTGGACGGGAAGAGGCTCGTTTGCATGCGCAATGACATCGCGCCGGATGTGCTTTGGTTCAACGCAAAGCAGATGACTGAATGGGGTTACATGGTCCCTGCTACCTGGCCCGAGTACGAAGCGCTCGGGTTAAGGGTAGCAAAGGAGCATCCTGGCTGGTTCATGGGAGCAGTGGGCGATTCACGCGCGATCGACCGATATTTCTGGGCAAGCGGATGCCCGCTGACTGACCTCGTGGCGCCCAATACTGTGCATATTAATGTCGATGACCCCAAATGTACACGGGTCGTTGACATGTTGGACAAACTCTTGCGGGCCAAAGTGATCTCGACAGGTAATTGGCAGGCCACGGATTTCGTGCCGGTAGGTCAGCACTTATTGGCCGCACCCGGCGCAACATGGTATGGAGCCGGCTTGTATAGGCAAGTTTGGCAGGTTCCGGCCGGGCAAATATCGGCCGCACCGCCTCTCTCGTGGCCTGGTGAGGATAAGAACTGGACCGGCAGCGAGGGTGGCGGGATGTACGTCGTGTCCAGCCATATTAGCGGGGCGCGGCTGGAGGCCACTGCCAAGCTGGTACAGTTCATGTCAACCGATCTAGGCTGGCTGACGTCAACCGTGACGTTCCCCGCGTATGGGCCGGCCCAGAAGCCTTGGCTCGCCACCATCGAGAAGACGGGCTACTTCGCTGATTTTCCCGCTCTGTCGAAAGCCTTCGTTGAAGCAGGGACGGTCGTCCGCCCCGGTTTTGTGCAACTGACCTACTCAACCGAGGGCGTCTGGCAAAGCTTCGTCGTTCCCGCTCTTGTCTCCGGCGAGACGATCGCCTCCGTCTGGCACAATTTTGGCCAGAGACTTGAGCAGTATGCGCACGCGGCCGGTTACAAAGTGCAGCACTGACACGTGCGCTTTCCGCAGCAGACCAGCCGGCAATCCCTGATCGGCCGGTGGTTGGCTCAGTATTCTGAGCCAGCCGGTGCAACTGTCCTGTTGCTCCCCTACCTCCTGCTACTCGCTGCCTTCGGCTTTTTGCCGGTTGTTTACGCAGTGAGTATGAGTTTCACCGATGCCCAGACTGGAGTACTTGTTGGCTGGGACAATTACATTACTGCAGTAAGCGATTTTCGTTTTGCCGGATCCTTCGTAAATGTAGGATTGCTTATGGCCATATGGATTCCGGTCATGATGCTCCTGGTGCTGGGGCTTGCGCTCCTGGCCGACGCAGCACAAGGCTGGTTCAGCGGTTGGATGCGATTCCTGTATTATCTACCGGGCGCCGCGTCGGGCATCGCCAACCTGATCCTCTGGCTGCTTCTGCTTGATCCAGGCACCAGCCCGTTTCGCTCCGCCTACGCTGCATTCGGATGGAAGACACTTAGCGCCGTGGTGGTACCCAGTCATGTTCCCTTCGTCATCGCCCTGATGCTGCTTTACTCAGGGGCAGGGTCATGGATTGTGATATTGTTCGGGGGATTAAGGAACATCCCGGAAACGATAAAAGAAGCCGCTCGTCTAGATGGCGCCGGACCCTGGGCGATGGCTTGGCAGATAAAGATTCCGCTGATTCGACGCTGGCTTGGCTACATGGCTCTGATGAACTGTGCGGTGGGCCTGCAGACCTTTCTCGAACCCCAAGTGCTCGGTTCCGCCACTTTCGGCACCGTTGACGCGACCTGGTCTCCCAATGAGCTAGCCTACACGTTCGCATTCCAACAGAACAACCTGCCCAGCGCAGCAGCGCTGTCAGTCATCCTGCTTCTCCTCACACTGGCTCTGAGTATCATGGCGGTGATCAAGACAGGCCTGATCATAGCACATAGAAATTAGCTTGCGATTTCCGAAATGAGCGTTAACCGGATCGGCATAAGATCAATTGCAGCCACCTCGGTCATGATTGTTTGCGCTGCCTTCTTCGTTATGCCCCTGCTGATTTTCGTGCTCGCGGCCACCCGCACCAACACTGACCTTGCAAGCCATCCGATCGGCTTCGGCAGCCTGGCAAATTTTGCGGAGGATTGGCGAACGATCACAGCCTATTCCGATGGGGTGTTCCTGCTCTGGTTGCGCAATTCGATCCTCGTTTCATTTGGGGGGACTTTACTGGCAACTTGCGCGGCACTGCCGGCCGGCTATGCCCTTGCTTGTTTGCGGTTCGGCCTGAGACGCCCATTGCTGTGGATTACGATGGTTTTGATGGTGATGCCCAACACCGTATTGGTGGTTCCATTATTCCTCGAGGTTAATGCAGTTCATTTGACTGATAGTCTGAGCGCGGTGCTGATGATCTTCGGCTTCTATCCGTTCGGCGTGTTCCTGAGCTATATCTTTTACTCGGAGTCCCTGCCGCGGGAGCTGCTGGATGCGTCGCGCCTGGACGGCTGTTCCGAAATCGGGGTTTTCCGACGTGTTGCACTTCCGATCGCCAGGCCCGTGATCGGATTGATCATCTTCTTCAGCACAGTGTCACACTGGAATAACTTCTTCCTGTCCTATGTTCTGCTGTCCAGCACAAACAAGCTTACTTTACCGGTAGGACTGGCCCAGCTGATTATGGCCAGCCCGGTATTCAATCCCGGTATAGCGATCGGGCTAAAACTGTCCCTGTACATGCCCCAGCTGGCATTTGCCGGTCTGATCACGATGCTACCGATGCTAATCTTATTTGTTTTTGCGCAACGCTATCTTGCAAGAGGGGTGGCGATGGGCGGCATAACGGGGTGAGAAAAAAGCATTTGGGGCCGACGGACAGGAGCCGCAGGAGGTAGGCCCGCTCTTCCGGGACCTGCTGATCAAAGTAACCAGTTTCTTTCGCGATGAGGATGCGTTCGGAACGCTGAAGGCCGCTGTCATACCGAAGCTGATTGAGGGACGCGGCGCGGATGACACCGTGCGTATTTGGGTGCCGGGCTGCGCGACGGGCGAAGAAGTGTTCTCGATTGGAATACTGGTCCGCGAGCATATGGAAACGCTGATGGCCGTTCCGCGCGTGCAGATCTTCGCCACGGTTAACGATGAATGCGTGCTCGTGGTGGCGAGGGCAGCGCGTTGTCCCAAAGCTCTTCGCGACGGCGTCTCACCCAAGCGGCGTAAGCGGTTCTTCATATCGGACGGCGACAACTCAGTCGTATCGAAGGACATGCGCAGCTCTGCATCTTTTTGCCCCACAGCGTCATCCGCGATCCGCCATTTTCACGTATCGACCTGGTCTCTTGCCGAAATCTGCTGATTTACTTCGGCGTGGACGTGCAAAATCAGGCCATTCCCATATTCCATTATGCGCTCCGCCCGGACGGCTATCTCTTCCTCGGCTGCCTGGAGAATGTCAGCCAGTTCGATGATCTGTTCGCGCCGATAGAGAAGCGCGTGTCACGGGGATTGAGCCCCACCTGATCACACGCCTCCTCCGCAAGCTGCAGTGCTGCTGCGCGGCTTTTTGCCAGGCCAAAATTGCGGATCGGCACGAGGAGTGCATGCTCGACCGCATAGAACGGATTGTAAGCGGCGAAAGGATCCTGCGTGATCGCCTGCACGAGCGCCGAAACGCGCGCCAGTCTCGCCGTGCGAACTGTGCAACGTCTCTGCCGCAAAAGCGGAACGTACCACTGTCGGGATGGGCTTGTCACGTCTAGCGGGCTGCCATGGTCCGGCCGCTTGATGGTTGGTAGTGTCTGGCAATGAAAGCGCTCTGCTATCGCGGCTATCGGTTCCCGCCAGTGATGATCCAGCATGCTGTCTGGTTGTACCTGCGCTTCACGCTGAGCTTCAGAGATGTCCTGGATCTTCTCGCTGAGCGCGGCATCTTTGTCTCCCATGAGACGATTCGCCGATGGGTGATCCACTTCGGTCCGATCTATGCGCGTCGTCTTCGGGCTGGGCGCCCGGCACCGACTGGACAATGGCATCTCGACGAAGTCTTCGTCTCAATTGCCGGTCGGCAGATGTATCTGTGGCGTGCCGTTGATGATGAAGGCGAGGTCCTCGACGTTCTCGTTCAAGCCAGGCGCGACAAGCACGCAGCACTGCGCTTGATGCGCAAGCTGCTGAAGAACTACGGGCTCGTGCCCACGTCGATCGTCACTGATCGTTATCGCGCGTACGATGCCGCTTTCCGTGACGTTGGCCTTTCCGGCATCCACCTTCGGGGCAAGCGATTGAACAACCGGGCCGAAAGCTCGCACGTGCCGCTCCGACGACGAGAGCGAAAGATGCAAGGGTTTCGATCTGCCGGATCAGCGCAACGTTTCCTTTCCAGCTACTCGGCCATCTACAACAGCTTCAACGTCTGCCGACATCTGACCACCGCCAGCACCTATCGCATCCTGCGCAGTCAGGCATTCGACGCCTGGAAGTCTGCTGTGGCTGCTCCGGCCTGACCTTCCCAACTTCGCCGGCTGTTCGGCCGTCGCCTGCCAACGTGACAAACCCCCGTTGTGCATCCCGCTACTCGCCCGCCACAATCGTACGAAGAGAAAAATAGGGAGGAAAACGGGGTGCGCGGGCACCGTCGCCGCCGCCGCGTGATAGTTTGGTCCAGCAGATCACACCAACACGAGCGCGGGCAGAACTCACGCCAGACCTGTATAGTGGACGTCGAGTTGAACGCGACTACAGATGTTACGGCAATAACGGGAAACGAATCGGCGGATAGTTCATATGATCGTAGACATGGCGCACGCCAGGGATGTTCTCGGCCGTGACGATAATAGCGCGGCGCGCCGATTCCGTCCTGATATAGCCCCACAGATGGACGTCGCCGTGGTCCACGATGACGTTTGCCCCGGTCGGCGGAGATGCCCACGGCTCCCGGCTCAGCTCGCTGCACAATTTCGCTCGAATGTCCCGATCCAGCAGGGTCGGAGTAGGCTGTGCACCCGATCCGATGCTCGCCAGCGCCTGCATGAGGTTGGCTCTGCTGATTATGCCGACGAGCCTGTCATCATCGACTACAGGCACTCGTTTGATGTGGCGCGACTCCAGGGTGTCGGCAATGTGGCGCACTGTTGCAGACGGCGCCACTGTGACGACTTTGCGCGTCATCACGTCGCTGGCCCGGCGACCATGCTCCGTCGTGTACTCGGCTGCTAGATCCCAATTGGCGAAGGCGAGTTCCGCCCAGCGGGAGCGGCTATGCTCAGAGCCGATTTCGGCTCTGCGCAGGAGATCTCCTTCGGTCACGATTCCGATCATGGCTTCGTGTTCCATAATGGGCACAGCGCTGATTCGCTTCTCCACCATCGTGCGCGCCAACTCGGCCACAGTAGTATCGGAAGCAACCGTCACCACAGGATGGCTCATGATGTCGGATGCGTGCATCGGATCCTCCAGCTTGCCAGGAACAGGCGCGTGCAATATGCAGCACACGATAGAGTGCCCCCATTGACCTGGATCAATATGAGGCACGCGCGGCGCACGCGAGGCTTTTCCGCAGACCATGTGCGTCATTTCACTCGGGTGAAAGGGCCGCATCATAAAAGCCCGGAGTCAGACATCCTATAATTAATGATGACATAGGTCGGAGCGGCCGGAACACGCGTATTCAGTGGGTCCTTCCGGGCTCTCATCGACGTGCCCTCTTACGTAGTCGTCCGTGAAGAATCCTGATCGGCTATCTGAGTGGCCGACGCGATCAGGGCGCGGAGACCCCTGGGATTGGCGTCGCGAGCGACGTTCCATCGAGTATTACCAGTAACAGCCGCAAGAGCACCGCCAGCCAGGCCTGCAGCAACCGGAAGTTGTACCCAACGGCGGCCATGAAGTGGACCCCGGACTTGGGATCAGGGGCATAGTTGGATGGGCGGCCGATCCGTTGATAGACGGGGCGGACCATGACGAAGCGAACGAGACGGAAGATTGACGCAGGACTGAAGGCGAAGATTGCCCTGGAGGCGCTGCGAGAAGAGGCGACGGTGGCCGACCTGGCGCAACGCTACGGGGTGCACCAGACGCAGGTCTATGCCTGGAAGAACAGCTACAGGAGCAGGGGGCCGGAGCCTTTGATCCGGGTGTTGGCCGGGAGGGCGAGGAAGCGCGCGAGCGCGAGATCGAGAAGCTGCACGCGAAGATCGGGCAGTTGTCGGTAGAACGCGATTTTTTAGCCAGGAGGTCCGGAAGATGAGCGCGCCGGACCGCAGAGCGTTGCTCTGTCCTGCGCACGGCAAGCTGTCGATCCGACGGCAATGCGCACTGCTGGGCTTGGGAACCATGTCCGGTTTCGACCCTTACCGGTCGATCAGCTTGCGACCCAAACTCGCCGATCAATGCCGCGTTCGTGCTCTCTGATTGCTGACACTGATTCAGCAACATAGCATGTTGCAAGCAGCAGAGGGGGCTATGGTGGGGCGTGTCAGAGTCGCGGCGTTTTCCTTGTCCCTAGAGGGGTTCGGAGCGGGCCCGGAACAGACTCTTCAGGATCCTCTGGGAAAGCGCGGGACGGAGCTTCACCGCTGGTTCGTCGGAACGAAGACCTTCAAGGCGATGTTCGGCAAGGGCGGTGGCTCGGAGGGCGTGGACGAGACCTTTGCCCACCGCTCGATGGCCGGCTTCGGTGCCTTCATCCTTGGCCGGAACATGTTCGGTCCTGTGCGTGGGGAATGGCTGGACGACAGACTGGAAGGGCTGGTGGGGAGACAATCCGCCCTATCACGCACCGACGTTCGTCCTATCGCACCATGCCCGCGAGCCGATCGTAATGGAGGGCGGCACCACGTTCCACTTCGTCACGGACGGGATCCACGCCGCGCTTGCGCGCGCACGCGACGCCGCGGGAGCCCGTGACGTCAAGATTGGAGGTGGCGTCTCGACAGTTCGCCAATATCTGCAGGCGGGCCTGATCGATGAACTGCACTTCGCGCTTTCGCCTGTCCTGCTCGGACGGGGCGAGGCGATGTTCGAGGGCTTGGATTTCCCTGCCCTCGGCTACCGCGTGATGGAATCCACTGCCACAGACCTCGCGACGCACGTCGTGCTCGGGCGCGAGGAGAGCGAATAAGCGTCCGCTTCTGCAGGTCCGTCGCCGGATAGCTGTCCTGCAGCAAACTACCCGAGTTTGTCCACTAGCGGCTATGGACCCGCGGACAGCTTCCGGGTTCCGTCAGCGTTCACGCCAGACCGCAATTTCGGGGACGGTTCTGTTGGGGCATGGTAGCTCCCGGAGGGGGAGCACGTCGGATGGAATGGGTCGCATGCGGTGGGGCAGCGATTTCGGAGCGGCCTGAGCGCACCGCGCGGGGCTACCGGCGGTTTCGTTGCCGCGATTGTGGCAAGCAGTTCAACGAACGAACTGGTGGGTCCCTGAATCGCGCCCAGTATCCGTCCGATGTCATCGCGCTCGTTGTCTTCTGGCGACTGCGGTACAAGCTGAGCCTACGCGATCTGCCGGAGATGTTCCTTCTCCGCGGTATCGAATTCACCTATGAGGCGGTTCGGGATTGGGAGGCGAAACTTACGCCGTCGCTGATCGACAATCTTCGCCGCCGCTCGTGGTACGTCGATGAGACCTACATCAAAGTCAATGGCCGATGGTGCTATCTGTACCGGGCGATTGACCGCACTGGCGCGCTGGTAGACGTGATGCTGAGCGAGACCCGCGATATGGTCGCGGCAGAAAAGTTCTTCCGATCTGCCAAAGCGGTGACTGGCGTCACTCCGGCCCGGGTAACCACCGATGGGCATGACAGTTACCCTCGTGCGATTCGAAGCCAGCTTGGTGCCGATGTCCGCCACCGGAACAGCCAGTATCTCAACAACCGCATTGAGCAGGATCATCGAGGGATCAAGAGCCGATATGGGCCAATGCGTGGCTTCGGTGCCGTCAACTCGGCGGCTCGCTTTTTGCCGATGTCATGACGAACTTCGGAACCTCCTGCACGCTAATTATCGCTTCCGCCACACCTCACCAGCCACCGTTCGTCGCCGTCGCTTCCTTCAAGCAAGCCGTATCGCCCTCCGCGTGATGGCCTCGTCATGAGCAGCACAATGGAAAAAGGCCTGGCCTTGCTGTGGATCGGCGGCCAAATGAGACCCCGCCTGATTCAGCTCTACATGATTGAAACAATGGGCATTTCACGACCTCATTCCGGAACATCATCGGCTTTGAATAATCACCCCTCCCAACAGCGCATATCCCCTTGATAGGGATAGCGAAATCATCGATCCGATGGGGTCAATTTTGGAGGCCGATGAGGGCCACGGTGCCCCGCCGAAACACAGGCATGAGGGCTTGGCCCAGACTCCGCGCAAGCGGCGGCGATGTGGTCTGGTCAATCCCGTTGCGGATCCGGGAGCAGGGGCCGAGTTACCACTGCCGGCGGATGGCAGATGCCGAGGGCGGCAGAAGCCAATCGGGGTGTGATGCCAGATGGGTCAGGTTTGTACAATTTCCCCAAACCGAGGAGCCAAATTGGCCCGCGTATATAGGAAGGCGACGCCCCAATCAGGTCGTCGCGGGCGAAGCGTGGCCGGAGCCCTAAGCTCGCGATAGCCTGCTGGCGCGCGGCGCCGTGACGCGAGGGTGCGACCCCTCCGCGTCACGACTGACCTCCATGGTGGAGCAAACACCGATGGCAGCTGAACCGCTTTATATACCGCTTCACCGTCTCGCTGCCCGCGATCCGACGAGGCCCCAGAACGCCTTCGTGTTGGCGGAAGCCCGGCTGGGCGCGCGCGACGGTGCCGGGGCGTCACTTGCGCCGGAGCGGTCGGGCATTGGCCGTCGCCTTGGCGTGTCAGGGCTGATCAATGCCGCGGCAGACGTACGCTGCGAGACGGACACTGCAACACCGGGGCGCAGTGCTACTTAACTCACGATCGCTAGGACCAACGCCGGGCACATCGTCTGGAATGCGCCGGAGGCGACATCCAGCACGATCGAACCCCCTCGCACCGCATGATAACCGCCGAGCATCACTTCGAAGACGACCGTTCCGTTGGGGGGAACCTGAAGCGCGCTGTACCGAACATCATAGGTTCCCCCAATCAAGGCGGTCTCGTAGTCGCCGAGACCAAAGATCGGGAACCCCCCATCAGCGCTAAGAAATAAGACCTGGGCTTCTTGCTCACTCTCTGGAGGCGGGTAAGTGGGCGGGTTGTTCCAATATTGCAGGATGTTGAGCTTCGCATTCAAACCAATCAGCCCGGAACCCTCCGGTCCGACAAAGATCTCGCACATGCCGGCCACAGCCAAATAAGATTCCGCATTGATGACCACCTATCGGTCGCTCGGGTTGGTCCACGCAAAAATGTAGCTAATCTCGTCAGTGCCGTTATCGGGGTACGGCGTGTCCCACTCGGCACTGAACTTGACCACATTGTCCCAGGGCGCGAGCGACTCGCCTGAGATAATGAGATCAGGGGTCGGCAGCACAAAGACGGGTCGATCGATTACGACGAAGTTGAAGTTTAGGGTGGTCGAAAGCCGTTTATTAGCCTCCGTGGCGAGAACTTGCTTCACGTCCCGCCAAGCCGCAATCCGGGTCCTCAGACTTATCATCATCTCCTGGGATGAGCTTACGGACCGGAGCTTATGTTCCCGCGCACCATTGCGGAGCTTGTTCAGGAGTTCACCGTCCGCTTTCCCGGCCGTCGGCGCGCTCTGGTGACTCTGCAAGCGGCGAGTCAGGTCCTTGTCGAAGAGGGCTTCCTTGCCGCTTCGATTAACTGGCCGACCGCCTGTAGGCGTGTTGCGCATACTCATTCGGCGCGCGATCCTTAGTCCCGACATAAACGCGCGAATTTCCTCAGGAGCCGGATCAGGCATGTATCTCTCCTCAGTTAAATCGGTGCCGAGCGTGATCCCCAATCCTCGTCTCCCTCCGTGCGGCCAATGGACGCGACGATCTATAAGCCCCTCGCTCCTCTCGGCACGGTGCCCGAAGGAAGAAGAAGCGGAAACGATCAGCTGCTCTCCGGGTTCTCCAGCCTGAAACCAAGGCTGTCCACGACGCGGCCGCCTTCCGTGATGGGCACATATGTGCACGACCGGCCCTCGGCGTCCGTGGCGATGATCGCCTGAGGCATGTTGTCCGGGTATTCGCCCCCATGCTCGGCCGTGCGGAATGTCCAGCCCGCGCCGTCGCCTGTGTATCCTGGGGGCGGCGCTCAGGGCGAAGCTCGCGGTAGAAGTGAACAAACTGACCGTGGCGGGCTTTCTGGGGAACGGGCCGCATGGCCGGTAAACTCTGCTCCTCCTGCCGAAGTTTCCAGATCTAGCCTGGACCGGCTTACCTCCTCGACGCGCTTCCACGTTCTTGCTTTGTTCGGAGTCATGCCGGACCGGTCCCCTGATCGTGCGCGCGTGGAGGGCACGCGTTACGCTGAGCTGCAGGTCACCACGCATTTCAGCTTCCTGCGCGGCGCATCCTCCTGCGAGGAGCTGTTTGCCACCGCTGCCCTGATGGGCATCGAGGCGCTGGGCATTGTCGACCGCAATTCGCTGGCCGGCATCGTACGCGCCCACGAAGCGGCCAAGACCACGGGCATTCGCCTGGTGGTCGGCTGCCGCCTCGACCTGAGTGACGGAGTATCGGTGCTGGCCTACCCGACAGATCAGCCAGCCTATTCACGGCTCTGCCGGCTGCTCTCGATCGGTAAACGGCGCGCCGGCAAGGGGAAGTGCGATCTCGCATGGTCCGACCTCGCCGCCCATGGCGAGGGCCTGATCGCGATCCTCGTGCCGGGCATAGCCGATGAGGACTGTGCGGACCGCCTGAAGCGGCTGCGCGACGTGTTCGGTGACCGCGCGTATCTGGCGCTTTCTCAGCGCCGGCGGCCGAACGACCACTCTCGCCTCTTCGAGCTTTCGAACCTCGCTAGGGCGATCCGCGTGGCAACGGTTGTCACAAATGATGTCCTGTTCCACGAGCCGGGCCGGCGCATCTTGCAGGATGTTGTTACCTGCATCCGCCACAACGTCACGATCGATGAGCTTGGTTACCGGCGCGAGCGGCATGCGGATCGGCATCTCAGAATGCCCGAGGAGATGCAGCGGTTATTCGCGCGTTATCCCGAGGCGCTGGCGCGCACGCTGGAGATCGTCGACCGCTGCCGCTTCTCGCTCGATGAGCTGGCCTATCAGTATCCCGAGGAACGCGCCGATCCGGCGCTGACCCCGCAGCAGACGCTGGAGAAGCTGACTTGGAAGGGTGCCACGTGGCGCTATCCCGGAGGTGTTCCTAATGAGGTTGTTAAGACCCTCCGTCACGAACTGCGGCTGGTCGAAAAGTTGCGCTATGCCCAGTACTTCCTGACCGTCCATTCCATCGTTTGCTTCGCCCGCTTGAGGGACATCCTCTGCCAAGGCCGTGGCAGCGCCGCGAACTCGGCGGTCTGCTACGTGCTCGGCATCACCTCCATCGACCCCACGCTCCACAGCCTGCTGTTCGAGCGCTTCGTCTCGGAGGAGCGCCACGAGCCACCGGACATCGATGTCGATTTCGAGCATGAGCGGCGGGAGATCGTCATGCAGTGGATCTTCGAGCGATATGGCCGCGACCACGCCGCCCTGTGCTCGACCGTGATCCGCTATCGCACCAAGGGCGCGATCCGCGATGTCGGCAAGGCGCTCGGCCTCTCCGAAGACCTCATCAGCATGTTGTCGTCCCAGGTCTGGGGCTGGTCCGAGGATGGCGTCGAGGACAAGCATGTCGAGGAGCTGAACCTCGATCTTTCCGATCCTCGCCTGCGCATGGCGCTCGATCTCGCGCGCCAGCTCATGGGCACACCGCGGCATCTCAGCCAGCATCCCGGAGGCTTCGTGCTCACCCACGACCGGCTCGATGATCTCGTGCCGATCGAGCCCGCCGCCATGGTCGATCGTCAGGTCATCGAATGGGACAAGGACGACATCGACGCGCTGCGCTTCATGAAGGTCGATGTCCTTGCCCTCGGCATGCTCACCTGCATGAAGAAGGCGTTCGACTTCCTCGCCGACCATAAGAGCATCAGCCTCAATCTCGCGACCATTCCCGCTGAGGATTCCCGAACCTATGCGATGATCCGCAAGGCGGACACGCTCGGTACGTTCCAGATCGAGTCCCGCGCGCAGATGTCGATGCTGCCACGGATGAAGCCGCCCACCTTCTATGACCTGGTGATCGAGGTCGCGATCGTGCGGCCCGGGCCCATCCAGGGCGACATGGTGCATCCCTATTTGCGGCGGCGCGAAGGAGTGGAGCCTGTCATCTACCCCAAGCCCGAGCTGGAGCAGGTACTGGGCAAGACGCTCGGGGTGCCACTATTCCAGGAGCAGGCGATGAAGGTGGCTATCGTCTGCGCCGGCTTCACACCGGGCGAGGCGGATCAGCTGCGCAAGAGCATGGCGACGTTCAAGTTCACCGGCGGGGTCAGCCACTTCAGGGACAAGCTGATCGCCGGCATGATCGCCAACGGCTACGAGCCGGCGTTCGCGGAGCAGACCTTCAAGCAGCTGGAGGGGTTCGGCAGTTACGGCTTTCCGGAAAGCCACGCGGCGTCGTTCGCGCTGATCGCCTACGCCTCGTCATGGATGAAGTGCTGGCATCCGGACGTGTTCTGCGCCGCGTTGCTGAACTCCCAGCCGATGGGCTTTTACGCGCCCGCACAGATCGTGCGCGATGCCCAGACGCATGGGGTCGAAATACGGCCAGTGTGCATCAACGCCTCGCGCTGGGATTGCACGCTGGAACCGACCGATAACGACAGACAGTTCGCGGTGCGCCTTAGCATGTGCATGGTGAAAGGCTTGGCCAACGCCCACGCCGCCACGATAATCGCAACCCGGGCTGATCGGCCGTACGTGTCCATCGACGATCTCTGGGGCCGCGCCGGCGTGCCGACTGCAGCGCTTGTCCGGCTTGCTGAGGCGGATGCCTTCCGCCCCACAATGGGTCTCGCCCGGCGCGAGGTACTCTGGCAGGTCAAAGCGTTGCGGGACGAGCCGCTTGCCCTGTTCGCAGCCGCCACCGCACGCGACGCGGAGTCAGTCCAGGAGATCGATGAGCCTGTTGTCGCTCTTCAGCCAATGACGGCTGGTAAGGAAGTGGTGGAAGACTACCGCCACGTCGGGCTGACCTTGCGCCAGCATCCGGTGTCGTTCCTCCGTGCGGATCTTACCTCGCGCCGCATTGTCAGCTGCACCGAGGCGATGCAGGCCCGCGATGGAACCAGATTGGAGGCTGCGGGCTTGGTTCTCGTGCGGCAACGGCCGGGCAGCGCCAAGGGTGTCCTGTTCATCACGCTCGAAGATGAGACCGGGATCGCCAATCTCGTGGTCTGGCCGACCGTGTTCGAACAGTTCCGCCGTATCGTGATGAGCGCCAGCATGATCGCGGTGCGCGGACGCATTCAGCGCGAAGGCCAGGTCGTACACCTGGTGGTCAATCGATTCGTCGATCTTTCAGCCGAGCTCGCCACTGTCGGCAACCGTGATGGGGCGTTCCCGCTGACGCATGGTCGCGGCGATCAGGTTACGCATTCCGGCGGTCCCGATCCGCGCGAGCGGCAGTCCGGAGGATTCCGCGCGCGACATCTACATTCCTGACCTCCACATCGACACGATCAAGCTGAAGGGCCGGAATTTCCATTGAGATCCGAAGCTACATCAGGGGCTGGCGGCTGTGCGCCCATTGCAGTCATTCAAGGGGGTCGCGCTAGCCGCTCCGAAGCCGATATTGCAACCCAGGTCGTCTTCGGCCGACACCGACCCGAGTCTGCAACAGGATGGCCTATCAGGCGATCCAGGAACCGGACATTCAGCGTAGCTGGGCGCCGACAACTCGCCCTCATTGGCCGCCTGGGAAGCTTCCTCCTTTCGGGTGCGGAGATCGTATCAGCAAGATCTACACGACAGCAATCGTAAATCTGCAGTCGCACGGCGACACGGTGAGCCGTCAGAACTCGGTCCGCCACGCCGAGGAAATCCTGGTCAGTTTTCGGCGAACTTTGGCTTTGGATAGAGTTGAGATAGAGCGTCCGTGTGGGGAATGCAAACTCGACACCGGCTTCCTTGACCAGGTCCATCACCTGCAACAGGATTGCCTCGCGTGCCATCAGTTCTGACGCGTAGTCTACGACCAGAAGATTGAAAATTACCAGGATGTCCAGGCTGCTTTCGGCGAATGTGTTTCGGCGCGGCACCGTGACCCACGATCGGCTTCCAAGAGTGACCCTATCAGATCGGTAATTTCGCCGTGCTTCTCAATGGGATATGCGCTGTGGGGTAGGGTCACTATTCAAAGCCGATGATGTTCCGGAATGAAGTCGCGAAATGCCCACTCTTTCAAGCAGGTAAATCCGAATCAGGCCGGGTCCCATTTGAGCGCCGATTCACACGGTCTAGTTTTCCGGGAGCAGGTCACTTCATATCGATTCGGAGATGATCTTACGTACAGTCGGAGACTGCCGATAATACTGATGCGAAGTGAGGAAGTCGAAGTTGTAATCCTGGTAAGACGTGCAGTCGACCATCGTAAACGGGGGTTGCGGAAAAACCTGAGAGTCCGAGCGATAGCGAGGGCCATCTTGACCCAGGCACTGTTCACCGAGGTTGACAGCCATGCTGAGCTGAAGAACATGATCAACGTGGCTATAGTACACGAATACACGAGACGCCAACAGGTCAAGGCCGGTCAAACGCGTGAGTTTCGGCTGATCGAACGTGTCGTATTGACAATCACCAGCCGCCAACATCGCTTGGTCGAACATCACATCCTTCCCGTTTCCGTGCGCAAACCAGCTTTCCACCGCAAACTCGAGTGCAAGGTTGCCCATACTGTGAGCAAGCAGAGTGGTTCGATTACCTCGAGCACGCGCTGCAAGAAGAAGCGGCCCAAGGGTGGCTAGAAACGACATCAGGTGAAAGCCGGATTGCCGTGCCATACTCTGATCAAACAGATAGTCGCCTTGCAGAATAGGGACTGATACTATTTGGCCTTTCGACGGCCAACTGAACGCTATGACGGTAGTGTTAGCTGCCGCAATCCCCGATGCCGCAAACCACTCTCTGTTGAAAGCCGCACGCGTAATTGCATCCGAGAAAGTGTTATCGAATCCGTGAATGAAGACCAGCAGATCGCGACCAGCTTCGCCGATATCACCCTGGGCATCGCCCGAGAAAGATCCACGGTTCGTACTGAGAATTTGCGTTATTGCGCCTTGGGCATTGGTAGTCACATTGATCCCATCAACAAACGCCGTTCCGTACGTGATCGCCATGGGATCTGTAGGCGGGACCATCATTGTCGGATATCCGTTGACCCAATCGCTGGGATTAGAAACGATCCGGTTGGTCGCGAAGAACACCGTCGTGGGCATCGAACCCTCCCTCGTGGTTTATTCAACGGGGCGGGATCCAAAATCCATTAGGTAGCTCCCGCTTTCATCCGTGATCATATCTCATCCTGGCCAACAAACCACGTCTCAAGACTTTCAAATGAAGCGTCTAAGATGAGAAATGCGTCCCAAAAGTGTCCCGGGCCAGTGGTTCTATCCGTCTGGCCGACTTTGTGGTTGACCTGCGCCGGCATAATTCCGTCCCTGGTCCGGCTGATCGGGTAAAGGCGGCTATCCACCCGCAGTCGACCTTCGGTGCATATCTCAGCCAGGCCGTGTTAAAACGCCCTTTCCAGCGAAGGCCAATGCGAGCAAAATCGCCCTGAGTAGCTACCGTATAAGCTGCGAGATGCGACTGCTCGAGGTGGCGGCTGATGCGACCTCCCAACAGACGGCGCGATACGACCGGGCGGCTGGATTGTTTAGCCCGGCATAGCCGGCACCGCGGCCATCAGTTCGTCGAAGGCAACCAGGCGCCTGAGGTTTTAGGCGAGCGCGGTAAGGTTGAACTCAGCCCGGACCTTTTCTAGACCCCGCATCAGGAAAGCGCCTTGGTTCATCCATTGTTTGATCGTGCCAAGTGGATGCTCCACCGCCTCGCGGCGTTGCGCGAGAACTTCTGGCCGCTGAGCCAGCCGGCACTGCATCGGGTCGAGCACTGCCTCGTTCTCGATGCGGGATACGGATCGAAAGCTGTTGTTCGTGCATCGCGGACGCAGCGGGCCAATCGCGGCACGCCTGCTTGTTGACATAGTTGATCTTCTTGAGCCCGCGCAGGACCGATGACGAATAGAAATGCAGGCGCTGGCCACCCGGGCAGAGAACGGTATCGCGTTCCGCGTCGTATGCGAACTCGTCTTTGCGGACAGGCCCGCCCTGACCGATGGACCGCGTGAGGCCGCGGCACATACGGCTCCATCCCAGCCTTCTCGCAGGCCTCGATGTCCTCGATGTTGAAATACCCGCGGTCCGCGACGACCGCGATCCGGTCCACGTCAAGAATTTCCTTTGCCGGCGCCGCCGTCTCGGTCAGCAGGCCCATATAAGGTCAGAGCGTCGGTTGTTAGACAAACAACGCTAAGGTCGAACTTTACGCGAACATAGCTGTGCGGCTCGCATCATGCGGGTTGGGTTAGGCGCTCTCTGCGGGCGCGACCGAGTTCGCGGTACACAGTCGAACGTCCCAAACCGACCTGTCTGGCCGCCGCGGTTGGGGATAACCCGGCCTGCACCAGCTTGATCGCTGCGGCGATCTTGTCGGTATCGAGCGGCTGACGTCCTGGCCGCTTCCCGCGCGCACGCGCCGCAGCAATCCCCTCCTTGGTACGCTCGGCAATCAGACGCCGTTCGAAGTGCGCAATCGCCCCGAACACGTGGAACACCAGCTCGCCGGCGGCTGAGGCTGTGTTGATGTTCTGTTCCAAGCTGAGCAGATCGATCCCGCGTGCGCGGAGCAACTCGACCGCACCCGCCAAGGCGGCGCGCTTCCGTCCACAGGATGCGTCCAGTAAACGCCCGCCGTCCACAATCACGGTGGACGATTTTGGGACGGGGAAGAGGCTGTGGCGCGTCGACAATTGCTGACCGAGGAGGAACGCCGGCTACTGTTCGCCGTGCCGAGCGTTTCGGACGCGCTGACGCGTCTCTACAGCCTCACTCGATCGGATCGGGAGCTCTTGGCTGCGCGCCGTGGCAATGCGAACCGGCTGGGCTTCGCCGTGCAGCTCGCGCTGCTGCGGCATCCCGGTGTGGGCCTGGCCCATATGGAGGAGCCGGTCGGTTCACTTGTCGCCTGGCTGGCAGAGCACCTCGACATTCCCGTCGCAGCATTCGTGAAGTACGCCAATCGAACGCAGACCATGACCGATCATGCGCGCATCCTGGCCGCGGCCCTTGAATTGCGGCCGGCTAGCGCCGTCGACCTGCCGTTCATGATCGAAGCCGCTGCGCAATCGGCATGGAGCACCGATCGCGGCCATCCGATCGCCGCCGGCGTGATCGCGGCGTTGCGCGCCGAGAAGGTGATCCTGCCGGCGCCGGCAGTAATCGAACGCGCGGCAATGGCCGGCCGAGCCCGTGCGCGCAAGCGTGCCGCCGATGCGCTGCTGGCCGGCGCTTCGGAAGTCCAGCTTGCCAAGCTCGATCAATTGCTGGTCGTCGATCCGACGCTGAAGGCAAGCCGGTTCGCCTGGCTTCGCAATGCGCCGAGCTCGCCGAAGGCGGACCACGTCGGCCAACTGATCGAGCGACTGCGCTTCGTCCGCGAAATTGGGCTGTCCGCCGATGCCGCCACGCGGGTTCACGATAATCGCTTCCAGCAGTGGATACGCGAAGGTCGGATTTCCGAAGCTCACCAGGTCGGGCGCTATGCCGCGCACCGGCGGCGAGCAATCCTGGCCGCCAACATCATCGACCTCGAAGCTCGCCTGACGGATGCGCTGCTGGACATGACGGACAAGCTGATCGGCGGATTGTTCGCTCGTGCACGGAAGGGGAAGGAGCGGCGCTACATCGCAAGCACGCGAGACGTTGGCCGCCTGATGCAGTTATTCCACGGCACGATTGAAGCCCTGGAGACGGCCCAACAGGAGCAGCGGGACGGTTTCGCTGTCGTGGACGAGGTCGTCGGCTGGCCCAAGCTGCTGGGGGTTCGCGGCGAGTTGTGCATGCTTGCCGATCTTGCCGAGGAAGATCCGCTGCTCGGCGCCGCCGATCGCTACCGGACCTTGCGCAAGTTCGCGCCGGAACTGCTGGAGGCCTTGGAATTCAAGGCGGCGCGTAGCCACGACCCGACCCTGTCCGCGATCAAGCTGCTGCAGGAACTCAATCGCTCGGGTAAGCGTGATGTGCCGGCAGACGCACCCATGCCGTTTCGCAAGGAATGGAAGCGGTTGGTCACCGAGGACGGGCGCCCGAATCGGCGCCTCTAGGAGACCGCGGTGCTCGCGACGCTGCGCGACAGGCTGCGTTCCGGCGATGTTTGGGTCGAGCGATCGATAAATTATTGCCGCTTTGATAGCTACCTGCTGCCGCCGGCAGAAGTTCCCCCGATCGCTGCCAAACTGGGATTGCCGGTGACGGCCGACGAGTGGCTGGCCAAGCGTGGTGTCGAACTCGATCGACGCCTGCGGCGCTTCGGCCGCCGGCTCCGCCGTGGCGAACTCGAAGGCGTCGAATTGCGTGATGGACGGCTGCATGTCGCATCTGTGAAAGCTGCGACGCCGCCGGAAGCCGACGCACAGGCGGCGCGGATTGTCGCCATGCTGCCACCCGCGCGCATCACCGAGATCATGCACGAGGTCAGTCGCGCGACCGGATTCGCCGCGGCGTTCACCAATCTCCGCACCGGCGAGCGCTGCGACAACGAGAACGCGCTTTTGGCAACGGTCCTGGCGGACGCCACCAATCTCGGGCTGACGCGCATGGCCGCCGCGAGCCATGGGGTGACGCGTGACCAGCTAATCTGGACCGCCGACGCTTACATCCGCCCGGAGACTTACAAAGCGGGACTGGCCCGCATCATCGACGCGCATCACAGGCTGCCGATCGCCGCCATCTGGGGCGGCGGGACCACCTCGTCATCCGACGGGCAGTTCTTCCGGTCCGCCAAGCGAGGCGATGCCGCCGGCGACGTGAATGCCCGCTATGGGCGCGATCCGGGGTTCAGCTTCTACACACATCTATCGGACCAGTTCGGGCCGTACAGCAGCGTCGTGATGTCGGCGACCAATCACGAAGCGCCATACGTGCTGGATGGGCTGCTGCACCATGGCACGCAGCTGAACATTGGCACGCATTACACCGACACCGGTGGCGCTTCGGATCACGTGTTCATCCTCTGCGCCATGCTCGGCATTCTCTTTTGCCCGCGCCTGCGCGACCTGCCCGACCGCAAGCTGGCTTGCACCGAACCTGCCGGTCGCTATCCCGATCTGCAGCCGCTGATGGGGCGGCGGATCAAGGTCGACGTGGTACGCGAGCACTGGGACGAAGTAGTACGTCTGGTCGCCTCGCTCTATGCCGGGGCCGTTGCGCCCTCCGTCATGCTGAAGAAGCTCGCGGCGTATCGGCGGCAGAATCAGCTCGACCTGGCTCTGCAGGAGCTCGGTCGAATCCAGCGGACCCTGTTCATGCTCGATTGGCTGGAAAGTTCGGAGCTACGCCGGCGCTGTCACGCCGGGCTGAACAAGAGTGAGCAGCGGCACTTCCTGGCTCAGGAAATTTGCACCTTCAACCAGGGCCGGATCGCCGAGCGCGATGCCGAGGCGCAGCAGTTCCGCGCTTCGGGGCTGAACCTCGTGATCGCCGCCATCGTCTACTGGAATTCGACCTACATCTCCGACGCCGTGACGCATCTGCGGGCCCGGGAGAGTGTGGATGACGCGCTGTTGGTCCACACCACGCCGCTCACCTGGGAACACATCGGCTTCTCGGGCGACTTCCTGTGGGAGCGTGCCGCTGCCGCTGCAAGCAAGCGCCGGCCTCTGAATCTACGCGGCGTGCGCGAGGCGGCATGATATGGCAGTTCGCGAAAAGTTCGCCCTTAGCGTTGTTTATCTAACAACCGACGCTATGACCTCAATTGGACGATCTGGGAACAGCATGTCGGCTTCAGCGAGGCCGTGCACCGCCTCGCGGCCGATGCCGGGATCACGGTCGCAGGTGACAGCCAGGCGCCCGATCCAGCGGCACGGGCGGCACGGGAGCGCGCGTTCCGGGAACGGGAGCGGGAGCGGCGGGAGGCGGAGGAAGCCGACGAAGCGAGGCGCATCGCCATCGCCCGCCGCTACTGGGCGCAATCGGAACCGCTGCGCGGCACGCTGGGCGAGCGGTACCTAGTCGAGACGCGCAACATCGCCCGGACGGAATGCGGCTGGCCGGATGACGTCGTTCGATATCATCGCCCGAGCCGCAGTCTGATCCTGGCGCTGACGCTGCCGGACGGTGCCGTGCAGGCGGTGCAGCGCGTGCTGCTGAGCCGGGATGCCCAGAACCTACGGCGCCCCGACGGCAAGAAGCTCAAGCCGACACGCGGCCTCATGGACGGCGCGGCCGTGCGGCTGGCGGGGCATGCCGGCATTGTTGACCAGAATGTCGAGCCGCTGCTGCTCGCGGAAGGACCGGAAACCGGGCTGGCCTTATGGACCGCGACGGGGTGCGAAACCTGGATCGTGGCGGGATCGCTGGCGCGCTTTACGCCTCCGGCCGACCGGCTGGTGGTGGTCTGCCGCGATGATGATGCACATGGATCGCCCGCCGACCGGCTGTTCGCGGCCACATGCGAACGGTGGCGCGGCGAGGGGCTGTCCGTGGTGGTGGCCTCGCCCTGGGCGGAACCGCGCGGGGATAAGTCGGACTTCAACGATGTTCTGCAGGAGCAGGGATCCGATGCGGTTCGCGCGCGGATCGAGGCCGTGCTGGCGGAGAGGGACAGATTTTTTCCCGCCCAAAAAATCGACGACGTAAGCCCTCTACAGCACGCTTCCGCAATTGAGCCCGCGACCCGCCCGAATTGCACGATCGATCAGGTGCGGGCCGTGATGGAGGCGGAGCTGCCGGAGCATCTGACCGGCCACGGCCCCGCCCATGTGCTGAACAATGCCGACACCGGAAGCGGCAAATCGAAATCGTGGTTGGAGGCTATCGCGCCGCTGATCCTGGCACGCCGGGCGGAGCGAAAGCGGTTCATCGACAACTACCGCTATAGCCAGCACCCGCCCGCCTCACTTGTCGCAGCCGAACGCGCGGCCGACGTCGCAGGCCTCCGGCCGCTGCGGGCGTGCTACGCGGCCGATACGCATGGGCTGATCAAGCAGCACGTGGAGCTGGCCAAAGAGTTGGGCCTGATTGCCGTGCACGATGCCGCGCTCGATCGCCCGCTCGATCCGACCAACAAGGGCGGCCCGAGCGCATGCACACAGCCCGACCGGCTGAAACACACCGCCATGGCAGGGGAGCCGACACGGCTGCACGCCTGTGGTGGTTCCGATGCCTCCGTGCCGCAGTGCCCGGACCGCGTCGGCTGCCGGGCGTGGGGGCGTATCTTCGCCGTCCAGCATGCCGAGTTCGTCGGTATGCCGGTCGAGATGGCGATGGCGCACCATCTGCCCGAGGAGCTGCGCGGCTTCGCTTTCGTGCTGATCGATGAGCCGCCTGAGCGCGTGCTTGAGCCAGAGTTCGAACTGAAGCTCGAGCTGCTGTCAGACCGATTGTTCCAACAGTTCCCACTCTATGACGGCGAGGCCGTCGATCTCGAAGCGACCACCGAGGCGCAAGAGGCGTACACCAAGCTGCGGGCGGCGCTGAACAATGTGCGCGACGGATATTGGCCGAAGGACGCGATGGAAGCCGCGGGCTGTGACGCGGCCTTTTTCGAGCGCTTCGTCGCCCTGACGGCGATGCGTGACCGGCCAAGCGGCATCACCGCCGCCACACCCGACGAGGATCGGCTGTCGCTGGCGCGCATCAGCTTCCGCCGGCACGCACGCACGCTCTGCGGGTTCGGCCGCATGTCCCGCGCGATCATGGCGGGCGAGGAAAACACCGGCCGCATCGAGATCGAAGGGCTGGAAACCCGCGTGGCGCTGGTACGCCCACGCGCCAAGCTGAACCCGCACCTGCTGGCGGAAGGCGGGCGACTGATGATCGCCGGCGCGCGCCTGGCGCTCGAGGATGTGCGCCGCTGGGCCCCGGCCGTGCAGCCGATGGGTGTGGCGGCGATGATCCCGGACGCGCCGCATCAGACCGTGGTGCACATCCACCGTGGCGGTGTCGGTAAGGGAGGCTTCAAGCGGAAGGCCCGGCAGGATTGGGCGAAAGCGCTGGTGCAGCTCGAGGGCGATCCCACGCCGAAGGCAACCGGTGTGCTGGTCTACAAAGACCGGGAGGATCTGTTCACCGGCATGCCAGGCGTCGTCACCGGCCACCCTGGCGCCCTGGCGGGCAAGAACGACTGGAAGACCTGCACCACCCTGTTCGGCTTCGGGGCGCAGTTCCTGTCACCGGTGGACGCAGCCGCGGCGGGTGCGCGGGCGACCGGAGAGCCGGTCCCGATCAAGCGTCCGGTGATGACGCAGCGCGCGATCGCCATGCGCGACGGCCGCACGATGGCGGTCAGCGTGCCCGACTATGCCCATCCCGCCGCGGCCACGGCGAACCGCCACGTGCGGGACTTCGATGTGCTGCAGGGACAGTACGGGCGCGGGCGCGGGGTGAACCGGACAGCGGCCGATCCGCTGCTGCTGATCGATGTCGGATCGCACGTGCCGCCCGAGGCGCGCTGGTCGATTTCCTGATCACGAGCCCCGAGCAATACGCGCCGGATCGGTTCGTGTGCATGGCTGCGACCGGGCTGATGATCGAGCACTCCCTCGCCCGCCACCATGCGCAGCCGGGGATCTATGAGAAGGCGTGGACGGGGGATAATGACAAACGGAACGAGGTCGGCGGCTTCATCGCAACCGCCTTGCGCGTGCTGTGCCCACCATGGCGCAACGGACCGCGCGAAGGATACGTCGTCGGCCGATACTGGGTCGCGGGCCATGCGCGCCGTGAGGCTGGCGTGCTGTTCGTCGCTCGCATGCGTGACCTGTCGCGGCACATGGCGGTGTTGCGGGAGGCCGGTGCGGTGGAGATCAAGGTCGAGCGGACGATCAAGCCGGCGCCGACCGTCGAGGAACTGACAATAAACCCGCAAAGAGAGGAACAAACGCCGGGTACAGTCAGTTCGATCGATCCGCCCGGGTCGGCCGGGGAAATTGGTGATGAGCTGCCCTGGCGTGTGGATCACCCGCCCGATGGGTGACAGATCGAACCAAACTCATTGCATTTTTGACGAAGTTTTCGGGAGACGGAGGGCGGAGCTTTGCCACAACGCCCATGATCCGTATCACGCAGCCAAAAGCAGCGCTCGATCTCAGATCAGGACTTGCGCTGGCGACGTAGCGCGCTGACTACGAGCAACCCTGCACCAAGCAGCGCCATGGAGGCCGGCTCTGGTATGGGCGGCGGCAGAGCAGTGGTCGAGTCGTTGAACGAACCGTTGATCTGCGTGCCTGGGCCCGCGTTCTGCGTGTAAGCTGCAGAGTAGAAAATCGGCGTCGGGTCAAATACCGGACCTGATGTGTATGTCGTCTCGGTGATCGTACCCGAGGCCAGGATGCCGCGTGAATGGGTACCCGCCTCGGATGACGTGACAGTCAAGCTCTCGGTGAACGTGCCCAGCGCCGTCGTGAAAGCCTTAACGAAGGTGGAACCCAGCAGGAGCGGCGTGGGCGTGGTCAGACTGAGCGTTTGACCCGAGACCAAACCGGTATTGTCTGTGACGATGGCAGTAACCACGAGCGGGCTGCCCGCTGTGATGGTGGTGGCAGTCGTCACGTCGCCTGTATCGGACACCAATAAGCCAGTCGGAACGAAGTTGAACGCGGTGTTGATCGGGATCGCCAAGGCAGGAGAGGCACTCAACGCGGCGGCGGCCACCCCGACAAGCAACGCATTTCGGATATTGCTGAGCCCCATCGCCATGACGTTGTGCTCCCCATAGGCAGTGCCGACCGGAAGGTTCTGCCTTAGATCACCTAGTGACCTTTCAACGACGACCCGCAAGCGCCCTCGGGTTGCGGGGACACAACTGAGCAAATATTGTATGATAATCAACCGAGCGCGCGAGCGATGGTTAAATAAGGAACTTTTAGTTGCATACCATGCTCGAAGCGCACCCTATAATCAACCGAACGCGCGGGAGAGCGCGCGGGCGATGGTTAAATAAGAAACTCATGGTTGCACACCATGCTCAGATTGCATCCTACTGAACGCGATCACGTGTGCGGATGCAGAGGACTATTCGCTGTAATGTGCGCCTCGCGGAGCACTCTGCGGCAGTGTCGGGGTCAAGGCTTGATTCGCACGTTTTTGTGATGGTTGTTGGGCAAGGCGAAGTGCGGTCCTGATGAACGCGGCAGAGGATCACAGCGATGCGGATGCGCCTGATGATCTGTTCGTCGTGAGGATCGGTGCAGGCGGCCAGCGGGTGCGTCGGATGGTGCGCCAGATGTTGGCGTTCGAAGTCGTCGATGCGCTGGTCTTGCTGGACCACCAGGCCGCCCAGCTCGAGGGCGAGGCGCTGGCCGAGGTGGTGGCGAAGCGGGACCTGCTGCTGACGCTGATCCGGCTGCGTATGCCGCAGTGGACGGCAGACCTGCCGCTCGAGGAGGCGCTGCACCGCTACTGGCCGGGCGGGCTGGGACCGCGAAGATGGGAAGGAAAACAGGCCCCCGATCCGTGAGGACCGAGGGCCTGATGGGCGCGCGGCGGCTGCTGTGCCCTAACAGGGGCGGAGTGCCAGGTGCGTCGTCGGGTCCTGGCGTCCAAGAGAATTCGGCCGTCGGCAATAGAGAAATCAGGGCCGCCCCCGCTGAATTGCTGCGGCCTGAGGGCGGTATCCGTCGGGAGGGCGGGAAATACAGGGGGGTAGCCCTCTAACAGCCTGCAGGTCGGTTTTTTGGGTCTGTAGGGGGTCCTGGGGTCGGAACCGCCAAGGGCGGATCCAGATGGCACCGCCCGGCTGCCGTGGTGAGACAGCCGGGGTCAGCGGTCAGAGAGTTATCGACCTCTCAAAGGAGGTAGTTTCCTGAGCGTTGGGCATGGCCTCGAGATAGTCGAGCGCCCGATGCAGCGCTTTTTGCCAGGGCAACTCGATGCTTCCGACCTTGTGCCTGTGGCGTCCGAG
This sequence comes from uncultured Pseudomonadota bacterium, assembly GCA_963791885.1. Classification (GTDB taxonomy): domain Bacteria; phylum Pseudomonadota; class Alphaproteobacteria; order Acetobacterales; family Acetobacteraceae; genus CAVSUZ01. The sequence continues at coordinate 106,861 of CAWBUL010000006.1, forward strand.
GCTGAGAAGCCAGGAGTTGCTTGTGGTCTCGTTCGTAAGTTCCGCAACGCCCTTGCTTCCCAGGGATATGAAAAACCGGGTCAGACGCGGTGCAGGTCACGGAACCGTGGAACCCCGCATCCCGGACGGGGTGGTTCGGAACCATGCTGTAGCGGGCTTCCGCCCGGGGGCTTCTCGCTCGTCTAGTCTTGCCCACCTCCCCAAAGGGTTTGGAGGTCGGTCGCGGAAATGTAGAATTCCTCGGAGCTGAATGGGTTCTCTTTCTCAAGGTCGAGGACAACCCGTGCCACGCTGGCTTTGTCGAGCAGCCATTGCTCCCGGATCGTAGTGGTGCGGCCAGCGAGGGTGATCTCTGTATCCAGCCCGGTGATGAGCTTGTGCGCCGGCTGGGGCACCACGGACAGCGTTCCGCGCCGCTTCAAGCATTGTTCCATGCAGCGCATCGCCCACGCGTTGGCAGATAGCTTCTCCTCGGTCGAGGCGGCCTCGATCCGGTCTTTCAGCGATGCAGGCAGCCGAACATAGAGCGTTGCACCGGGTATTTCCTCCGCCTCGGCCTCGGGCGGCTCGCCGAACACGTCATTGAGTATTTCCACCTGAAAGCCCCGGCCGTCCGTGACCCAGTGCCGGGCCTCGCTCTCGGTCAGCGGCTCGAAATCTTGGTGTACGATGTCGCGGAACTCGCCCTCGGCGTTTTGCCGCATGGTCTCAGTGTAGATGTATAGGAAAAACGCGCCGCCGCGGGTCTGGTAAAGCTGCAAGAGCCGGCTCCGGGCCGGATCTCCGGTATAGCGGTTGAAGTCCTGATCATCCTCCGCTTGGGCGATCAGGGTAGCCGTATCGGTGTTGTAGGTGACCCCTTTGAAGACGCGCTTGGGCATTGTGGCCTCACTCAGCTGCAAGCAACCTCGAAATTCAGTTGCAAGCACACACTGACAGTCATCAGCTTGCGAGTCAATTACTTACTTGCTAGCACATCACGGCCGCCGCCACGCCAGATGGTTGGATGATGGTGCGCAAACCTCAATCCGCTTGCGCGAATCGGTGCCCATGATGGTAAGGGCCAATCGTGCCGCAAGGGCAGGAATGCCCGAGCGAGAGGGAGGCGCGATTGATCCTGACTGTGGGCCACACGAAGGGCGGGGTCGGCAAGACCACCCTCGCCTTCCTGCTGGCGGTGGCCCGGGCCCGTGAGGGCCGCGATGTGTGGCTCGTGGACGCGGACCCGCAGGGATCGGCCCTGACCGCGGCGACGATCCGGGCTGAAGCCGGACGGACGCCGGTGCTGGCGTGCAGCCAGTACACCTCGGCCTCTGCGCTCGGCTCCCAGGTGCGACGGCAGGCCGACAAGTTCCAGGATGTGGTTATCGACTGCGGTGCCCGGGATTCAGAGGCGCTGCGGATGGCCCTGGTGCTGGCCGATACCGTGCTTGTCCCGATCCCGCCGCGTGGCATCGATGTCTGGGCAGTCGGGGCGATTGCGGCCCTGGTGGAGACCGCGAACGCTGCGCGCGGTCGATCGGTGCGGGCGCTCGCCGTGATCAATCTGGCCGATCCAGGCATCAGCCAGGACAACGCGGATGCTGCCGCGACGCTGGCGGACTTTCCGGCCCTCGAGCTGGTCGAGGCGCCGCTTGTTCGCCGGAAGGCGTTCGCCAGCGCTGCCGCCCACGGGCTAGCGGTGGATGAGCTGAACCCTATCGATCCAAAGGCCGTCAGAGAGCTTTCCGACCTTGCGGCAATGGTGTTTGAACATGACAGCACGATGAGGACAGAATGAGCAGCATCACCAAGCCATCCCGGAATGCTGGTTCTTTCATAGCGGCAGCCCCGGATGCGAAGCCGAAAGCGCCGGCCCGGTCATCGCGGCAGCAGATCACGTTGACGATCCCGCGCGAGATGCTGGCGCGTCTGGACAAGATGGCCGAGGAAACCGGGCAGACCCGGGCGGGGCTGCTGCTGCTCGGCGCGTCGCGGGTGCTGCGGGACGGGGTCTGAGGGTGGAGGTGCCTGACCGGGTCGGCCCGGTGGCGTTCGGCACGCTGGGGCGGAGAGGGAGGCGGGCCGGCGGATGAGCGAGTTTAAGCTGCCGAGCGTACGCGTGGTGGTCAGGTTGCTGTCGGCAGTATTTGGAGTGGCTGCGGCAGGGCTGTGGTTCTGGTCCGCTTGTGGGCCGTTCAATCCTGACGCCGTGCTCGTGGACCCCGTGGCCGCCCGCCATATCGCTCACCTGAATCAGTATGCTGCCGCGACAACGGGGGTTTCGGTCCTGTTGATGGCCATTGCTGAATTTCTTTGATCCAACCACGCGGATCGTCAGCGCCGGGCTGGTGCTGGACTGACTCCATAAGAGCTTGCGCGAATCGGTGCTGTAGCGGTATATTACGCTCGTATTCGGGCCGCGTCGGCTGGATCACTCCCCCGTTGCCTGGGAGGCCTCCCCGTTCGGGGCATCCCTTCGGCCAGGAACGCCCCTTCAATGAGTAATCAAATCCACAATGAGCAGGTGAAGCTGCTCGTGACCACCAGCAACAACATCGCTCTGGCCCCGGTCACGAGCGGCGAGCCAATCTGCGATGTAGAATCCCTGCCACGCCGCGACCGACTTCGCCGTGTCGTGCTTCTGTGCTGTAGCTTTATTCAGAACCTCGCGTTCTACCGTGCAGCAATGGCCAATCAGACCGCGCCGATACGTTCCGACTTCCACACCGAAGCTACTTTTCTGCGCCGCGCGATCAACAACTTTATTGATATTGCCGTGTTGGACTGGTGCAAGCTTTTCGGCAGCCACAAAGGCGAAAAGCATCATTGGCGGCGCGTTGTATCTGACCCCGCAAGCTTTGAGCTGGCGTTGCTCAGTGAGCTAGGGATCAGCGCTGACGCGTTGGCAAGGCTGGTTGAAAGGATGCTCTCCTATCGCGACAAATTCGTCGCGCACCTGGATAACCACCTAGTCATGGACGTGCCGGAGCTTGAGGAAGCACACAAGGCTCTTAGCTTTTATCACCGGCACATCGTTGAGCATGAGGCCAACCCCGATGATGAGCTTGCCGGATTGCCGAGTGCGAGTGCGGATGCCCTCGCGTGTGGTTTCGCTCAATCCTTTGACGAAGCAATGCGGGCCTATCGCAAGCTCGCCGGGGTGAGCGTCATAGAGTCCTGATGCCGACGCGGATCGTCATGGCGCGTGCGCCGAAGCGGATCAGGAAGCCGACGAAGGCCGGGCGGGGGCAACGGTCCGCGCGCCAGGGACCGTTACGGCCAATATGGTTTGCGCAGTCACGCTGGGGCGCCTACGAGCGCGCTACGCGCCGTCGAGGGGTTTGCTATGTCGTCGGCGCCTGATCCAGGTCAGACCGTCCACCGATTCCTCGTGCTGGTCGCGCATGATGACGACTGTACTCTGACGGTATCCCGCGCCGCCCAGCTGCTTGGCATGAATGACCGCACGCTGCGCTTGCACTTTCACAAGCTCGGCTATGCGCCGAAGGCCATTCTGACCCGCACGCGGCTGCAGCGGGCCCGTACCGCCTTGCAGCGCGGCGGTATGAAGACGGTCACTGAGGCGGGGGTGCGCTTCGGCTTTGCATCACAACTCGGCCGCTTCTCGGCATTGTATCGCCGCGCGTTCGGCGAGCATCCTTCCAAAACCCTTCTGGCCGCACTGGCTGATCCTGGCCGGCCAGGCTGGATAGAACCGCCGGCATCCCCGCGTCGGGGCCGTGCTCCGCCAGCAGCTTGGCGGTGCTGAGACGGCCGCGGCGGGCGCAGCGCTGACATAGGATCTCGATCATGGGCAGGTGCGCGGCGACGTGGCCGAGTGGGACGAAGGTCCGCATGGGCGCTGCAGGTGTCATTCACGACCGGGCGTGACGGATAATATCTAGTCGTCCGTGAACTATTCGGAACCCATTGAGCGGCAACGTCTTTCCGCCCCGCGCAAATAACCGCATTTGCCAGAAATCGGCGCGGCGAACCGCGATTGCTTGCAAATTGCGCCGACGCGAGCGGGTGTGATTCGCTCTGCCCAATCCGGCACGGAGCAACACCGATGCGTCCCAGGGAACGGCGTGACAGCGGTCAGCGCGATCTGCTGCGCTCACGGCTCGATCAGATCGTCGACCTGCACCATCCGCTCTCGAAGCTCGCCGCCACCATCGACTGGCGGTTCCTCGAAGACCGGCTCGGCGCGAGCTACACCGACACGCCCGGACGACCGCCGCTGCCGACACGTCTGATGGCCGGTCTCGCCATCATCAAGCACATGCACAGCCTCTCCGATGAGGCGCTGTGCGAACGCTGGCTGGAGAACCCGTATTATCAGCGGCTGTGCGGTGAGGCGTTTTTCTGCCATCGCCTGCCATTCGATCGCTCCTCGCTGACCCGTTGGCGCCAGCGCATGGGGGAAGAGAAGCTGAAGGCGCTGTTGCAGGAGAGCCTGCATGCCGCTACCCGGATGGGCGCCGCCAAGCCCGCAGACTTCACCCGCGTTATCGTGGACACGACGGTGCAGCCCAAAGCGATCGCCTTCCCGACCGATGCGAAGCTGCTGCACCGCGCGCGCGAGCTGCTGGTACGGCTGGCACACAGACACGGCGTCAGATTGCGCCAGTCCTACACAAGGCTCGGCAAGATCGCGCTGATCCGCCATCAGCGCTATGCGCATGCCAAGCAGTTCAAGCGCGCCAACCGAATGCTGCGGACGCTGCGCACCCAACTGGGCCGGGTGATCCGCGATATCGTGCGCAAGATCGCCGGCAATGCCGAACTGCGCGCGATCTTCGCCCGGCTGCTCTCCCTCGCCAGCCAGGTGCGATCACAGAAGCAGCGTCAGCGCGGTCCGAAGATCTACAGCCTGCACGCACCGGAAGTGGCGTGTATCGGCAAGGGCAAGGCGCATCGGCCATACGAATTTGGCGTCAAGGTCTCGGTGGCGACCACGCTGAACCGGTCCAAAGGCGGGCAGTTCGTCGCGCATGTCGCGGCACTGCCGGGCAACCCCTATGACGGGCACACGCTGGCGAGCGTCATTCCGGCAATCACGCAGCAGATCGGCGTCTCACTGACACAGGTGATCGCTGATGCGGGCTATCGCGGTCACAATGCACCGAGCGCGCCTGGGCTGCGGGTGTTCACCGCGGGACAGAAGCGTGGCGTCACGCAGACCATCAAGCGGGCGCTGCGACGGAGAGCTGCGGTCGAGCCGGTGATCGGTCATCTCAAGGCCGAGCATCGCATGGGCCGCAACTATCTCGCCAAACCAGCCGGCGATGCGGTTAATGCGGTGCTGGCCGCAGTTGGGTACAACTTCCGGTTGCTGCTGGCCTGGCTGGCGGTGCTTTTGCGTTGGTTCTTGCTCGCTCTCTCGGGCGAACCGGCTCTGCGAGCAGTTCGATCCTGACCGTGTACGTCGGTCACGCAACCCGATCAGGGTTCTTCACGGACGACTATCTACGGCGACTTCAAGCTCATGCTATCCGTAACGCATGCAATGCCAGCATTGTCGCCGCGAACTCACCGACAGGGAGCCGACCTACCGGATACAACTGTGGGACCGCCACCCGTGGGTGTCATCTTACCCGACGATCCTGCATCTCTGCCCCGGTTGCGGGACCTCCATGAGGTGGGAGAAGTGGCACCCGCCTACACCGTGCGATAACTGCGACCGTCCCGTGTATCACGGTGCGCGCCGCCGCGTGCCTGGGCACGTCTCGTGCAGCCCGGAGTGCCGCAAGGGGGTCTACGCCGCACAAGCCAGAGCACGACGTAAGAAGTCTGAGCGTCGGTGTCGATCATGCGGAAAGTCATTCCCGCCGAAGCGTACCGATGCGGTGTTCTGCTCCTCAGCCTGTCGGCAGAGCGCCTATCGGCTTCGCAATGAACTGACGGAACGCGCCGCGACATGACCAAGTGGGGACAGGGTTTTTCCCGCCCATTTTGGAACCGCGCATTAGGACCCTTCCCGCAACCCGCGTGTTAGTGGTCGTTGGCGGACCGGGGCAGCAGGACGAAGGGCACGCGCGCCAGCGCCAGCATGCGGTTGACCCGCTCGGCGTGCTCGGGGAATTGCTTGAGCAGGAGCCCAAGCTCACCGCCGATGATGAGGGCGAGCAGTCTGCGCCCATCCCTCGCCGTCCGTGTCGTCGGTATCGATCACGCCGTCATAGATGACCGAGGCGCCGGCATTGGCCAGGAACCGATCCCGGATGAGGGCAGAGAGGGGATTCCCCTCCGGCCGATCCTGGCGCTGCCGCTTCGCCCTGGCGCTCATCGGTCGAGCCATGTGCGGGCCGCGATGAAGCGGCTGAGGGTGCCGTCCGTTCTCGGCCTGGCGCACGATGCGGGGCCGCCGCCGCGACGGTGGAACGTGATGGTTTCCGTCGTCATGGCTTTGCTCCCTGCAACAGATTAGCCAGTCTCACGATCAGCTCTTGCTCATGCTGGGTCCAGCAACGGACATGGGCGAGCAAGCGCATCGCATCGACGGCCTCCTGATATCCGTCGCGCCAATGCTGTCTGAGCATGGACTGGACTGTGCTGTTGTCGTTCGTGGGAGTGATTTCATTCATCGGTTAGTACTCAGTGCAGACGGTGTGCGTTGTGAAGCCGACCACATAACTGTCGCATGATGACTGCGCGGCGGTCTGGGAGGCCACGGAAGGACAGGCGGTGGTGGTGTTGCTGCTGGTGTTGGGGAGCGGAATCGGTCTGATGCCGTGCGTGGCAATCGTCTGCGGTGTGCATAGACCCCAATCCATCAACCATCGGCCGCCACGAAACCAGGCGTTATAGTCGTCATCGAGTAGAACCGTCGCCATCATGCCCTGTGCGCCCAGCCAGTGAAGGACCGGGCTGGTGAAAATCTCCTCGCAGGTCTTCGGGAGTGGCGGCCGCGTCTGTGCGTGGGCCGGTGCGCACCCGGCCAGCCAGGCGAGCATGATAACAAACAGGACAAGCCCGACCAGCCGCGCGAGAATGGACGGGCCAGGATCGAGGCGCGGTCGATCGGTGATCTCGATCTGGATGTGAATGCGCTGCGGACCCCCGCCGCCTGATCGTGGCGACGGAGGGATAACAACGGGAGGCACTTCGAGCTTGACCGTGGGATCGAGCAGATAGTCGAACGAACCGCGCTTCATGGCTGGAACGGCTGCGAGTGCGTGTATTGCTGCCGCTCGGCATCGATACCGTTTAACTCGGAGACGCACTTCTCAAGCAGACTGTAGACCAGTTGGGTGTAATGCTTTTCGCCAGCATCAGAAACGAGATTGATGCAATATGTGCGGGTGTGATCAGACGCGGCCTGCCATTCTATCTGGAGGGCGTCGTAGCCTTGCTGTTCGCTGTTGTGGCAGAAATTGAAAGCTGTCTGGTCTTTGTAGAATAGACAGTTCCTATCGACGTCGTAGAGCGGCAGAGGAGCCGGGGCGACTGGCGGTGGCGACAACGGTGGCGGAAACTGGACGTTGCGAGCGACGATGCCGTTGGCGGCAATCTCTTGGGGAGTGCAGACCGACCAGTTGAATTCACTTCTGCTGCCTGCCTTCCAGCCATAGTAATCCTGATCGATTAGGTCCTGTGCTGACAGGCCGGCGTACTCCGGCGGCAGCGGATGAGCGATCATCAGCTGCGGGACCTTCTTGGTAGCTGCGATGACATCGCTGCATGAGCTTTGCTGAGCATGGGCGCTGTGAATGATGGCGAGCATCCCGACGCCGGTGAGTATAGCTTTCTTCATGATCCAGCCTCAGCGGCCGGAGCGATGCGGCAGCGGGTCAGGATGAGCGTATCAAACGACACGGTTTCGATGACGCCCGTGACGCGTGACATCTGCCCGGCTCGCCAGCCTGCGATCAGGCTGGTGATGCCCGGGTCAACAACGTCCTGGCAATCCGCGCTCTCGAATGAAACATCATACCCAGAGCCGATGATCTGTTCGCTTGATGTTTTGAACGCCATCACCGCGTCGAAGGTGTGGCCTTTGTAGTATCGGTCGAAGCTCATCTCGTTCTTGTATGCGTCATTAAGCATCTGCGGCACGCATTTGATGCCGTAAACACCGGGGGCGAGTGGCGGCTGCTGAGGCTGTGATGCTTCGCTGAGTACCGGCAGGATCGATCCTGATCCGACGCTCTGGTCGATGACGTTGACCACGACGGCGAGGACAACAATTCCGCCGATGATCTGCAGGATGGTTGTCATGTGCGGCGGCTGGCGAGCTCACCGCCGCCGATAGCGGTGCCGATACAGAGTGCAGCAGCAAAAATTGCTTCCATGATGGTTGTTCCTTTGTGGTGGTGGTGGTTCACGGCTGGAACGGCTGCGAGTGGGTGTGGTGCGATCGGCCGGCGCGCAGCAAGCGAGATCGCGGCAGGGGCGGACATCGACGCGAAGGCCACCGCTAGCCGGGCTTCCGCCCAAGCGCCTCCGCAAGCTGCGCCATCGTTGCGATCGTGCGGTCAACGTGATCGGGAATTGCCAGCTTACCGCTTAGCCAGCGGCGGGCGGTGACCGGAGAAACGTCAGCACCGGCAGCCAGTTCTGCAGTTGACCACCCAAGCCGATCAAGGCACTCGCGCAAGCAGGCGGCGGTCATCGATGTGTGGTGATCATTGCGAGAGCCCTTTCGCTCTTGGTCAGCCCGAGCCCGATGCTCAGGTGGCAAGATTAATTTGGCCCCGACAGTCGAAGGTGGTTAGTCACAACCCTTCAGCATCAGTATCGACGGCGTGCATAACCGCCACGGTGCACGTTCTGGATATGCCCAACCACGTTGCTGCGGCTGTGAGTCTCCGGTGTGACTGCGCTGGTCGTCTGCGAGAGGGTGACGGGCTTGCCTTCGAAGGATGCGATGGCGCGCGGATTGAAGACCTCGCCGGGGTCACGATCCACGGCGATCATGCCGCCTGCATCGTCCGCGAACTGTAAGAGATCGGCCGGGCTGTAGAGTTGCGTGCCGGTGCGCCCGATGGGCACGTTGCGGCAAACGAGAAAGCCTTCGTGTGTGTGCCCCTGATTTTCGCCCAGCTGTTCTGTCGTGTGCATCATTGAGCCTGGCCCCAACCTTGGACCACGTTGACTGAGAATCCCCGGGCTTGTTTTGCCTCAGGTCAGGCATGCCTGAGCTGAGGCAAAACAAGCCCGCGCGAGCGGGGTTTGGTTGCCGATCGCGCTGTGTGGACGGACCTCATTGTAATCCCTCCGCCAAGCTTCGCATTTAGCCGCCGCGTCGTCGAGGCTGAGGAACCAAAAGACGTTGAGACATTCGGTCCGGAACTTGCCATTGAACAACTCCGCAAAGGCATTGTCGGTCGGCTTGCCCGGGCGGGAGAAGTCCAACGCCACCCCATGCATCCACGCCCAGAGGTCCAGCTCCTTGGAGATAAACTCCGGCCCGTTATCCACCCGGATGCATTTCGGGCGGCCATGGATCGTCGCGATCCGCTCCAACGTGGCCACCACATCGGCGCCGCGATAGCTCAGCCGCACATCGATCGCCGGCGAGATCCGGGTAAAGTTGTCGACGATGGTCAGAACGCGGATCTTGCGGCCGTCGAACAGCTGGTCGGACAGGAAGTCCATCGACCAACACTCGTTCGCAGCCGTGGCGATCACGCGGTCCTGGCGCTGTTTCGCCGAGACCTTCCGTTTCGGTGTCTTCCTGCGCAACTGCAAACCCTCCTCCCGGTAGAGCCGTCGCGTCCGCTTGTGGTTGACGCCCCAGCCTTCCCGTCGAAGCAGGATGTGGATGCGCCGATAGCCATATCGCACGCGGCTCTCGGCCAACTCGTGGATGCGTTTGCGGAGACTGGCCTGCTCGGGACGGCGATGCCTGTAGTGGTATGTCGAACGGTCGAAACGAAGAGCACCACAGGCACGCCGGATGCTGATCCGGTAACTGGTGCGCAGATATTCGACCAGGTCCCGGGCCCGAGCAGGCTTCATAACTTTCTTTTGACAACGTCCTGCAGCATGACTTTGTCCAGCGAAAGGTCGGCCACCAGCCGTTTCAGGCGCGCGTTCTCTTCTTCCAGGAGCTTCAGCCGCTTCATCTCCGACGGCATCAGCCCGCCATACTTCTTGCGCCATCGGTAATAGGTCTGAATTGAGATGCCGGCCTTCCGGCACACCTCCTCGACCGCCACACCCTGCTCGGCCTGCTGCAGGATGAAGGCGATCTGCTGCTCGCTGAACCGCGATTGCTTCATCGGCCAACCCCCTCGGTTGCCTCCTGGCCAAACCTAGCGGGTTTTTCTCAGTCAAAACGGTCCAGTTTGCCGGGAGCAGGTCACGGCCGCGAACAGCTCGGCGATCAGCAGTTGCGGACTTGGCGAAATCACCTCGACTTCGGGGGTCGACCAAAGGCCTCCGCTGTACAACTCGACCGCCGCCGCTCCAGATAAGACGGGGTCGGAGGCACCGACGGGCAGGCGTTCACCAGCCTCCGCAACCGCGCGTAACGCCTCCACGAAATTCGCCCGCCACACCATCCACTCGCCGTCACGTCGTTCTGCTGAGTGAGTCTACACACAGGGCGAATCGGAAGTGAATCCCTTTTCTGCAATGTCAAGCAGAAAGTTTGGTTAGCTCAACGTCTGAGCAGAGGCCGAATGGCGTCCAGGGGCCGATGGTAACCCGACCGTCCATCAAAACTGGCCGCCGGCAAGCCCTGCCAATCTCCCACCAGCGTCACCGTCCGAAACGCGTGTTGAGTGAAGGCACGATGTTTGCGATCCGCGCACAGCCCACTTCCCTCGAGTAGATCAATTCCTGGAGCGATCAACTCTGAATGAAGGGGAGAAAATCAGACTGTCGGGCCTCGGCGGAGTTGACGATCCTTGCGTACAATGCGGGCGTATCACCGACCTCTTGTCACATCCTGCTGGCCTGCATGAGCACGAAGCCAGCACTATCCGAGGCCGAAGGAAACCGATATGGCGCCTCTCGTACCAACTGGTGGAAGAATGGATTCCGGTGCGGGCAAAGGCAGGAGGCTCGGCGAGAGAACCGGGGAAACACCAGAGGACTTGTGCGTACTGTTCGGCGCCAATCTTCGGCAAGCGCGTCTGAGGGCTGGGTTGACCCAAGCCCAAGTGGCGAAGCTCACCGGGATGCAGGCGCACTACGTCTCCACCATTGAGAACGGTCTGCAGAATCCCACTCTCAGCACGATGGTCAGGGTGGCCCATGCGGTCGGAACTGACCCACGCACTTTGTTGAAACGTCCCTCAAGGCCGATCTAAAATCGCCGCCTCGCCGTTAAACATACGTCAAAACTCGTACCGGCGCTGGACGAAGACATGCATCGCATTGCCCCTTCCTCAGCGAAGGCGTTCGAAGGCGGTGATTAGGGCCGGCGTGATCCGCTCGATGACGTGGGATTACGTCGCTGCACATCTCCTCGCGCCGGGTGGAGTGGCGCGCTGCCAAGCTGCTGTCATCTCAGGGTAGCGTTGGTTTCTGTCATTGCCGCCTCCGGCCTAAGCGCCCCCTCGTGGGATCGTGTTGCGAATCGGTACCAACCGTCCTAGCGTTAATCTACCGTTATCGCCTGAAGCTTTTGTTCGCGCCATTTCGAGGAGCGTCGATTAACGATGTCCGTCAAACGGACAACTGGCCCACGTCGAGCCACCAAATCTGAGGCACCGGAGGTGCAACGGGAGTTTGGTCAACGGCTCAAGGAAGCCAGGATCGCCGCTGATCTGACGCTTGCGGAGCTGGCCGAGCGAATGGGGACGCAGCGCTCCTACATCAGTGAGATCGAGCACGGCCATCGCAATGCTACCATCGAGACGATGAGCAAGCTTGCAGCGGCAATCGGGCTCGAGCTCAATATCCTACTCTCGCCAACCCGCAAAAAGAAACGATAGCGAAAGTTCACCGAAGGTACTTTCACGATGGACTTTGTGTTCACTCTCAAGTGAACACAAGACGGCTTGCTCCAGTCGACGCTCGCAGGCGAGTCTCTGCTGATTGGAGGTTGATGCCATCTCGATGAATGATCTGGCGAAGAGTTTGTCAGCCCGAGAAGAGACGAGTCGCCGAGTGGCGGAGACGATGCGACGACAGTTGGGTCGGTTCTGTCAAACGCTGGGCGAGCACGATCTGATCGAGCTGATGCTGAACCCCGATGGCAACGTGTGGGCTGATCACCTCGGACGTGGAATGTCCATGGTCGGTACAATGGGTGCCACGACTGCAGAATCATTTATCGCGACCGTCGCCAGCACGCTGCGCGGTACCATCACGCGGGATAATCCACTCCTGGAATGCGAGCTGCCGCTCGAAGCACCGTTCGACGGGTCGCGATTTGAAGCCATGATTCCCCCCGTGGTCTCAGCGCCAATCTTCACCATCAGGCGCAAGGCGTCCGCCGTGTTCACGCTGCGCGATTACGAAGAAGCCGGCATTCTGAGCGCGTGTCAGCGCACAGTGATCGAGGCCGCCGTCCGGACGCGCCGAAACATTCTGGTGGTCGGTGGGACCGGTTCGGGCAAGACAACGCTCGTGAACGCCATCCTGGCGGAAATCGCCGATGCCACGCCGATGCACCGCCTCGTCATCATTGAGGACACCGCCGAGTTGCAATGCGCCGCAGAAAACGCGGTTCTGCTGCGAGCCACCGACGCGGTGACGATGAATAGGCTCTTAAAAGCGACCATGCGCCTGCGGCCGGACCGGATCATCGTGGGCGAGGTGCGGGGAGGCGAGGCGCTGACGCTCCTGAAAGCGTGGAACACGGGCCATCCCGGCGGAGTGTCCACGGTCCACGCCAACAGTGCCCGGGCTGGGCTGATTCGTCTCGAGCAGCTCATCGCGGAAGCGAGTCAAACTCCGATACGCGACCTGATCGCAGACGCCGTGGATCTGCTCGTGTTCATCGAGAAGACCGACGCCGCTCCCGGGCGCCGGGTCACTGAAATCGTCGCCGTCTCAGGGGGATTAGACGGCAATTACCAGCTCGGAGAACCGGATGCGTAAGAGCCTCGCCCCCATCGCCTCTATCGGAGCCGTCTTCATCCCGAGGCTCGCGCTCGCTTCAAGCACGGGCGGCACCCTCCCCTGGGACACACCCCTGCAAACCCTCAAGAACGACATCACCGGGCCGGTGGCCTTCACCATCGCACTTCTCGCGATGGTCGCCGCGGGGGCGATTCTCATTCACCGGGGTGAGCTCGACGATTTTGTGCGGCGGCTGTTGCTGGTCACGATGGTGGCCGCCTTACGAACGGGCCTCTGTGGTCATCACCACGAATCTGAGCTTCAGCGAATGGGCGGACGTGTTCGGCGACGCCAAGATGACGACCGCCATGCTCGACCGCCTCACCCACCACTGCCACATCGTGGAAACCGGCAATGACAGCTTCCGCTTCAAAGCCAGCTCGGCCGCCACCAAGGGCCGAAAGGAAAAGGCCAAGAACTTGACCCCGCTATAACTCGCAAACCATAAATTCACCCGGGTCAGTTCTCGGTGGAAAACCCGGGTCAGTTCTCAGCGAAAATCAACAGGGAAATGTCTGCCACGGATATAGGGGCATTATGTTACGATATTACAATCACTTAGGACCGAATGTAACTGACATTTTTAAGCAAGATGTCTGTGGGAAACTGAGGGTTGTCACGGTCACCCGCCGTTCTCCGCCAGCTCGCAGAACTTCCGCGACGCGCGGATCTGGAGGCCATATCGTCGTGTCGTTCGATGACGTGTGCGGCGGTGCCCAGCAGCGCGGCCGCCATCCCCGGATGGGTGGGATCGGTGAGAACCCCTTTGGTGATCAGGGCATGGGACCCGATCGGGACAAGGCGAAGCTGACCGGGCCTTGCTCCGCCGCTCGAGCTTCGCCTGGATGCCCTCGCAACTCAGCGGTGCCCCGCCCTGTGCAATCCAGAGGGCCTCATGGCTTGGCCACGCAGGAGTGTGGAAGGGTACCCCCTCCAGTAAAGGGCGCAGGGGTCCCAGGAACACTTTCGGCAGCATGTGTAAAATCTTCTAGCCGAGGCGACACGCACCGTTGCGGACCAACTGCCGCAACAACGCGGAGCAATCAGCATGAACGCCCCTACGGCCGCGGCAGCCACGCCCGAAACTGTCTTCCTCACAATCAGCGAGGTCGCTGCGCTCCTCGACGTGTCCGAAAAAACGGTCCGGCGCCGGGTGAAGGCCGCCGTGATTCGGAAGGCGCCACTCGAAGGGCGCGCCGTTCGCATCCCTTCGTCCGAAATCGCCCGCCTATCCGGAATCGACCCCAACCGTGATCGGGGTAAGTCAAATAATATCAGCGATTTTGGTCAGTGTAGTGAAAGCATACCGTAGTCAATCGCGGGAATTCCAATAGCTGGTTTCTAAGCCTACGATGCTGCTCACGTGATCCACGCGTTCCTGTCAGCGCCTAGAACGAGTCACCGCGACGTCGGCAAAAACAAAAGCCCCCGCCAGGGTATGGCGGGGGCTTTTGTTAGTCGGTGGGTTGGGCCAGAGGCCAAGCGCGGCGCGGAACGCGTCGCTCGCGGTTCTGGCCCGCGTGCGCAGGGTCTCGTAGGAGTCCCTCAGCAGCTCGTTCGAGGCCGACCATCGCAGGAGGATCTGATCCCGGTCGGTTCCCTCGTCGATGCTTCGGCGAACCGACAGCACGAGATCGACCATCTGGCGCATCGATTCGACGGTGACATCGAGGCGGTCCATCGCCTCGCAAACCGCGAGATCGCGTCGCGTCTGCTCTGGAATGCTAGCCTCCATGAACTGGGCACGAACTTCCCTGGACTCGAAGGTGAGTGGTTCAGGCATGCTCATCTCATTGCGTAGCCCGCCTGGGCCCACAAGGCGGCCTAAGAAGGCCGGTGGCAGACAATAACACGCGTTCGCACCGGGGAATTCGGCGCGGACGTGGTGGGCTCATGGCAGGGGGAAAATGTCTGCCCTGAATATATGGTATATATGTTACGGTATTACAATCACATAGTATCAAATGCAGCAACATTTTGATGGGCGGAGTCGGTGGAAAACGCGATGGCCCGCCATTCAGCCGCCTTTTTCCACCAGCTCACAAAACTTCCGCGACGCGTTGATCTGGCCGGCCATGTTGTAATGTTGCTCAATCACCTGCGCGCAACTCCAGCAGGCGCGCTACTACCTCGATAACACCACAATGGTGGCCCCGGCAGATGGCCGCATCGTCAACCTACAGGTGCGCCCCGGAATGGTATCGGGAATCCTCCAAATCGGCGGTATCGCGGCCTTCATCATCGACAGCGACCGTTATGTGCTGGCGACATATTACCAGGAAAATTTGAAATATGTGCGCACCGGCCAACCGGCCGAGGTCGCGCTCGATCCCTATCCGGGTCAGATCTTCAAGGGGACGGTGGAGCAGATCTGGCGGGCGAACGCGGCAGGGCAGTATCTTCCGAGCGATGTGCTGCCGGGGTTCAACGCGACCGATCCGCACCAGGCGCTCGGCCAGTTTGCCGTCCAGATCCAACTTGATGACACTGATCCGGAGAAGTTTCCCATCGGCGCGCATGGGGTGGCGGCCATCTACACTGGCGGCGGCGGGTTTGCCATACTCCGCAAGATCACCATCCGCGCGCATGCATGGCTCAACTGGCTTTACCCGCTGAATGTTTGATCTGCCAGACGTGTGCGGGCGAAACCATACGTCATTGCCAAGTTTGCATAGCATCCGCGATCAGCCGGAGGACATTCTTCCACCGAGGTGCTCCCTGAGATCGCGGACTATCCCGTGCTGAAGATGTCTGGCCCAGGTCATGTAGCCGCTACCACGGTCGGTAGGCCTGAGAACTACCAGGGCTGGACGGTAACTACGTTCGCACTGATAACATGGCTGGCATTGCTCGCCATGTTTTGTGGTGGACTATTGCACGCCGAAGAGACTCCAACGTTCATCGGCGGCCAGATTTGCGCCGGGTGTCACGTGCCCGAGACCGAAAGTTGGAGGGGCTCCCATCATGCGCTTGCGATGCAGGTTGCAACTCCCAACACGGTCCTGGGAGATTTCACTGTCGCGAAGCTGGATCACTTCGGGGTTCTCTCGACGTTCTACCGTGATGGCAACAAGTTCATGGTTCGCACGGACGGTCCGGACGGCGCGCTGCATGATTACGCCATAGCATACACCTTTGGTGTCTATCCTTTACAACAATACCTGATAGCCTTTCCCGGTGGCCGTTATCAGGCGCTCGGCATCGCCTGGGATAGTCGTCCGAAGGAACAGGGTGGCCAACGCTGGTTCCACCTCTATCCCGATCAGAAACTGCCGGCCGGCGACCGGCTGCATTGGACCGGACGTGACCAGAACTGGAATTACATGTGTGCCGACTGCCACTCGACCAATCTCCGAAGGAATTTCGATCTCACCACCAATACCTATGCCACCACCTGGACCGACATCGACGTCTCCTGCGAGGCCTGCCACGGTCCCGGCTCTCGTCATGTCGCCTGGGCGAAAACCCAGGGCGCCGGAGGCGTGGCTGAAGCCGAGCGACAACGGACAGTGGGAGATGAACGCAGAGACGGGCATTGCCCGGCGCACGGCCCCGCTCGTTTCAGCTGAACTCGACGGGTGCGCCGCGTGCCATTCCAGGCGCAAGGTGATCGCCGCCAACCATCCGCCTGGCACGCCGTTCCTTGACGCTAATCTGCCAGCCTATCTGGAGCCCGGCCTCTATCACGCGGATGGACAGATCGACGGTGAAGTCTACGAATATGGGTCATTCCTGCAAAGCCGCATGCACGCGGAGGGGGTGACATGCTCCAACTGTCATGACCCGCATAGCCTGAAGCTGCGCGCCGAGGGTAACGCGCTTTGCGCACAATGCCACATGCCGGCGAAATTCGATGTCCCTGCGCATTATCACCATGAACCCGGCAGCGCCGGTGCTCAGTGTGTGAACTGCCACATGCCGACCAAGACCTACATGGTGGTAGACGCCCGGCGCGATCACAGCATTCGCGTTCCACGGCCCGACCTGTCGGTCGCAAATGACAGCCCGAATGCCTGCACCGCGTGCCACAGCGGGCGCAGCCCCGCATGGGCAGCGCAGGCAGTCGCACTCTGGTTCCCTCACGGGCGTCAAACGATGGCGCATTACGGCACCGCGCTGCATGCCGGCCGGGCCGGCACCGCCGATGCCGAGCAGCAGCTCGATCGCCTGATCCTGGACAGGACGCAGCCTGCCATCGCACGGGCGAGCGCCCTGCTGCTGTTGCCCGGTGTCGCCACCCTCGCTTCGGATGCGCCGCTGCAAGCCGCAATCGCGGATCCAGACCCGCTGGTGCGGGCAGCGGCCCCGCGGGCGCCGCATCCCGGACAAGCTTGCAGTCCATGACGACCTTGCTCCGCGACCCGGTTCGGGCGGTACGCGTCGAAGCCGCACGCGCGCTGGCAGGTGTAGATCCCAAAACTCTGGCGCCGGCGCAGCAAATGTCTCTTGCCGGCGCAACAATGGAATTGATCGCCTCTGAGCTTGTCGACGCCGAGCGCCCTGAAGCGCATCTCAATTTGGGCCTGCTGGATGTGCGGCGCCGGGAACCGGCTGCTGCGGAGGCGGAGTACCGCACCGCGCTGCGGCTCGATCCGGGGTTCATTCCCGCGATGGTTAACCTTGCCGATCTGGACCGGATGCGCGGGCAGGATCAGCAGGGGATCGATCTGCTGCATACCGCCCTTACGCTAGAGCCGGGTAATGCCGATGTTCACCACGCCCTTGGCCTCCTGCTCGTAAGGCAGCATGACTATACCGGAGCCCTTGCTGAGCTGCGCCGGGCAAATCAACTGGCACCCGATAACGCGCGCTACGCCTATGTCTATGCCATAGCCTTGAATTCGACGGGAGCGGTTAAGGAATCGGTCGAACTGTTGGAGCAAACGCACCGACAGCATCCAACCGATGCCGAGGTGTTGGTCGCGCTACTATCGATTGCCCGGGATCGGGGCGATTTCCCGGCTGCATTGCAATACGCGAAGGAGCTAGCGGTAATATCGCCGGACGATCCGCAGCTGCGCGCATTGATCCACGCACTTAAATCACGCCAGCCATAGCTGGCCAGTACTCGCCTGTACTTCGCTGCCGCATTCCGTTGGTACAATGGCTACGCGCGTCGCACCGGAACTGGCGCTGCCACGTGGCCAGGAGATTATCGTCAACCAGGAAGCAGTAAACAGCCTGCTGCTGTTCCGGATCAGCGCGGCATTTATGTTCGGTTTGATATCTGGCGCGTGACATTCCGCGCGCATCCCAGCCTGCACCGGACCCGGCGAAGCCGAGCGCCGAGCCGGCGAAACGGTAGAACGCGGCTAACGGTCCGTGGCGCAGCCCCGCGATGCCGGCCTGCGCAACGCGTTGGCCACGACGGTCGACATTTTCACGGACGTTCGCTTGTCGCCGTCTGACACTCCAAACCGGCTGCTCCGGTTTCGGCCACGCCAGGACATTTTTGTCCTACAGACGTCCACCGACAGGGTCAACCAGAGGGCTAGCCAGCCAACAGCAAATCAAGGAGGTTGCGCGTCCCCGCAACCACTTTTACCGAACGACAGAACAGATCCCGATCAGCACCACCGCCTCGAGGGCTTTGATCGCTGTTGCGGGCTGCCGCTAGCTCGACCATGGCAGCAATCTCGCCGATCAGCTCGATCTCCAATGTGCCTTCCGCGCCAGGATGAAGGACGACCCGTTCGATCAGCGCACGCGCGGCCTCGAGTGCCTCCGTCGCCTCCGGACCGGTCAGAGCCTCGCGTAGCGTCTCGACCTTGGCCCGGTAGCGTCCGGCCAGGTTGGGGTGAAGCGCCGGTGCGGCGTCCGGAGCGGCAGCAAGCTCACGTTGCAGGTACGCCTTGCGCGCCTCCAGTGTATCGAGCTGCGCCTGAAGGCCGGTGGAGCGGAGTCCGTCTGCGATGGCCTCGATGAGACCGTTCAGCCGCCGGTCCACGGCCTGCAGTTCCCGCTCCCTGACCGCTCGATCACTCGCGGTGCCGGCCTGCAGCTTGTTCCACTCCCTGATAAACTCGGCGGTAAACGCAGCGACATGCTCCGGCTGCATCAGCCGGTCGCGGAGGGCATCGAGAATGAGCTGATCCAGGCGTTCGCGCCTGATGCTCAGCCGGTTCTGGCAGACTTCCAAACGACGAGCGGCGGCGCAGGCCAGATAGTTGCGCCCGACATTGCTCATTGCGCCGCCGCAGGCGCCACAAAACAATTTGCCCGTCAGCAGGTGATGCGGCCGGCGTTTTGACCAGTACGGCACCGCCACCCTTTGATCGGCCCGCGAAACCTGACGAATGAGGCCAAGCCTGTGCTGTGCCTGGTCCCATAAATCCTGTTCAACAATCCGGAGTTCCGGCACATCCTGACGGATATGCCGATCCTTCGGGTTCATCCGGGAGACACGTTTGCCGGTGACGGGATCCTTGACGCGGCGGCAGGTCCTTCGGCAGCGCCGCCCATTGGCACCCCGTGCTCAGGATATACATCACTCCGTTGACAACCTCACGCAAATTAGCCGTCCGCTTGTTGTCGCCCCGCTTCGCAGGAGGGATGAAGCGCTCGATCAACGTCCGTTCGGCATCGGTCAGGTCGCTCGGGTAGCGCAGTGCGCTGCGGTCGTAGCGACCATGGTTCTCCAGCGTCCACATCGGGCGGCTCCTGCGAATCGATTCCACCCCAAGCGGATCACAAGCGATTCCATTGATTCAAGATGTTCCCGGATGGACACTTAGCGTTGTTTTGCGAACAACCGACGCTATACCCTCCGCTACTGCCGTCGCAATCGAATCGAACGATGCCGGCGCGTTGCCATCGAAGGGCTCGCTTCCAAGGTCTTCGCCATGGTCACCCTCGCGGCCACTTGGCCACTGGCTCCGAGATCAGTAGTCCATGGCCTAACACCCCAAGACACGCGGAGGTTATGTTGTATAGACCATTTCCCCCACGATCTGTGCTTCTCATATTTCTAGGTATGTGCGGATGCTCGGCCTCGCCAGGGTGTGAATCGGCGCCCAAATGGGACCCGGCCTGATTCGGGTTTACCTGCTTGAAAGAGTGGGCATTTCGCGACTTCATTCCGGAACATCATCGGCTTTGAATAGTGACCCTATCCCACAGCGCATATCCCATTGAGAAGCACGGCGAAATTACCGATCCGATAGGGTCACTTTTGGAAGCCGATGGTGGGTCACGGTGCCGCGCCGAAACACACCGCCCCCATGCAAACCAAGTCCAAGGCCGATTGGCATCGCATAGCGGACTCTTTGCCACATCCTACATTTTCGCTGTGCCTATTACTTCCGCGGACCGGAAGGGTCGGGCCATCCGCGGATGGACCGGTATCGCGTTTCGCTATGGCGATGCTGCATGAGGTATGGGGATGAAGCATGTGACGAAAGCGGCGTTAGCACAGCATTCCAAGCTCGAGAGGGCTGAGCTGAAGCGTCGTCCCATGCACGCATCATTGTGATTATTGCGGTACGGCTGAAGGGCTAGTGTTACAGGCTGCCACGTGTCCTTCGCGGCAACGTCGTAGCTCCGTCGTGTGACGCGTGGCTGGGGAGCGCTGGAGCCATGAAGCGAGTCCTGATCACCACCCTATTGCTACCCTTATTGCTGGGTGGCTGCCCGCCCATGCCTGTGACGCTCAAGACCATTACGCTCAGACCGTCGCTGGATGAGTCCGGCGAGCAATCGTGGTTTTTGAATTCTTTTTGCGCGGGAGTTGCGCCTTTCGGGACCGGGCCGGTATCACCGGCACCCTCAGGACAGATCTATGTCGGCTTCCAGGATGTCTATGCCAGGGGGGCTGAACCCTTCCCGTGTCAGTGGGAGGACGATCTTCTCTACCGCGGTCACATAACGTTCGACCTGAGCCAGTTCGATGCCATCACTGATGCGACGCTGCTATTCGGTCTGGTTTCTTCCCAAAGCACGTCTCTTGCACCAAGTGCAGGTCCGGGTGTTATCATGCAGGACAATCCGCCGCAGAGCTATGCGACGACGGTCGGGATGTCCACGGGCACCAAAAACGAGGGCCAGGGGCCTTACTACTGGGACTTCGATAATCCCGTTTCATTACCGGCGTGCACGTCGATGATGTTCACGCCTTGCTCGCTCGATGTGTCGGCACAAGTGAGGATGTGGTTCTCTGGCACGCACCCCAAGTACGGATTTATTGTCGCGGGACCCGTTATGGATTTCCCGAGCAGCCTGCCTCACGACAACAATGCCAACATAAGTTGGTACGGTGGTATCCAGCTTCAGATAGTGTACAATCCGGCACTCAACCCCCGTGCGCCGCAATAATGTCAGCGTACCGTTGGGGTCGGCCTGAGCCGGCGTGAGAAGTCCCCGCGAGTGCCGCGGCGTCGACCTTCGCGCGGAGCACGCCTTTGCCGGCGGGTTCAGGCTGGAATACACCGAGTGCCACTATCGTCGGGCGGATGAGCCACCACTCACGGAGCCGCCGCGGGACAGCCGGTCTGAGTCGGTTCGAGGCGCGCGAAGTCTACGCCCGCAAGGTCAAACCCGTCCACGAAGCCCTCAGCACATTACATGCGGACTATCCGATATTGTTGAGCAACTCACGCTTTACCCGCGGCGTGGCCGGTTCCGGGCCGAGGAAGGTAGCGAGGACCGCGCGCGAAAATACTGGATTTGTGATGGTGCCCAGCGTGTGCCCATTCATTGTGATCTGCAGCCCCTCTCGTGTGAAGGCAAGCGTGCTGCTGTCGCCAGCGCGCATCGCTGGCACAGCAGCAAGGAAGCGTTCGACATCAGAGGGCGCAAGATGGCACGGCGCGACGCAGTTGTTCTCGAATCCTTCGCGCCACGCGTCGCGGGCATGCTTAGTGTCAACGTCGTGTAGGAATCGCACAACCAAAAGCTTTTCCTCTGGCGACCGGAGGATCGCGTCTGCGTCGTGGCTTGGGTGTTCGAGGTAAAGCCCAGCGACGTAGATACGGATGCGCAGCCACGAATAAGTGCGCAAAGCAATGCCGTTCAAGTGAAGCTCCGCGCCGTCGAGCGTTACGGCGTCAGGCAGTGCCACTCCCGCTAGCTGCGCGGCTGCCGCGGAGCCGGAAAGCATGATGATGGCCGCAGCACTTGCAGTGAGCCAGGCACGCATTCCCATTAACCGTCGGTGTCCCCGAGATCATCCTAAATGCGAAACTCCGGCGGACTAACCGAGTTTCACCGCAATGCAGCATGTCCCGCAGAAAGCCCACCACGGGCACCTGCTCCACCTCCGCCGCGAGCGTCCCCCGAGGCGGCGACCCCAGGAGCCGACCGGGGACGGTGCAGGCTGGAGTTTCCGCAGAGCCGAGGATGCTGGCAAGTATCCGGACACCTGAGGAGGTTCCTTGTCGTTACAACCGTCGGCTGCGGCGCGTGAGTTCGCGGAGGACCGCGCACCAAACCCCATTGATGTCCATGTCGGCGACCGGATTCGGTCACGTCGAATGCTGCTCGGCCTATCCCAAGGCGATCTGGGTGCCGTATTGGGGCTGACGTCTCAGCAGGTCCAGAAATATGAGCGAGGTCTGAACCGCGTCGCCGCATCCCGTCTATTCGAGTTGTCCTGCGTCCTCCAGGTGCCCATCAGCTTCTTTTTTGACGATTTGCGGGGGCCAGAACGGAGATCCGCGGATCGCCCGGACGAGCTGCTGGAGCCGGTTGCGGCTCACGGCTTGAACCATCGGGAGACGCTGGAACTCGTCCGCGCGTACTACCGCATCAAGGACCCCCGCAAGCGGTCGAAGCTGTTTCAGCTGATCGAGGCAATGGGGCCGGCTGAAACGGACGGCGATTCGGATCACACGCGCTTGCAGCACGAGGCGCCACATACAAACTCCGCGCTCACCTCCCAGTAGGTTTCCCGGGGGCGGGACGAACCGCGCGTCATCACCTTGGCCATGGCGGAGCCGGCGCACCGAGCTCACGCGCGCACGAGGCCGGGGGGTACGGGCAGTGACCTGCCTCCGGTTTCGTCTGAGCCGATCACAGATCCACACGCTGGAATGGCTGTTGGAGATCGGCCTGTGGTTGCGGTCGATCACGGCGACAAGAGCGCTCGTGTGTGGCCGATAGGCGTCCGGCCCGCTGAGGCCACACTATTTCTTGGCGTTCAGCCGCGCCAGCGCCTCGTTGAGTCTTGCTAGTGCTTTAGCCACATACGGGGCTGCCGTCTTCTTCGCTTGCTCCAGTGCCGGGCTTTTCCATAGCTTCGCAAGCCGTTCGGCTAGATCCCCGAGCGTGGTTTTCTCGGGATTTTTCATGGCGGTAGTTTAGCAAACCGGAGCCGTTCACCCAAGGGCGGCTCCTGGTAGCCGTAGGCGCGCCTCCGGATCGTCCGAAGCTTCCCGCGCGGCATCGCGCGCTTTCTGGGTGGCTGACCTTGGGCTTCCTGATCCGTCGCGCGCGGCCGCAAGTCGGCTCGGTGGCGGGGCCTCGACGTGACAAGCAGTGATCGTGAGCGGTTGCTCGCCATCATTGCCGACCGCAACAGCCCTCAGAAGCACGTCTGGCGTGCACCGGGTGCTGGCGTGCGTCTCGTTCTTGCGCTTATGGCCATGGAAATCGCTGCCGTCCGGATCGCTGCCATCCTTCGGACGGAAGCTCTTCTGCGAGACCCAGGCTTCGATCAGTGTGCCGTCCACCGAAAAATGCTCATCTGAGAGCAGTGGCTTCACCTTCGGGTGGTTCAGCAACCGGGTCATGAACTTCTAAAGACGTCGCCTCGCTGCAGCCGCTCGCGGTTTTTGGTGAACGTCGTGGCGTCCCACACCGGGTCGTCCGGCGACAGCCCAACAAACCAACGATACAGCAGGTTGTAGTCCAGTTGCTCCATCAACTGACGTTCCGAGCGGATGCCGTAGAACACCTGCAACAGCAGCGCACTCAGCAATTGCTCGGGCGGCACAGAAGGACGACCCTCGCGGGCATAGAGCCGGCCGAAGCTGGAACTCAGCTGCTTGAGAACATCGCGAACAAGTTGCTGGATCCGCCGCAGCGGATGGTTTTGCGGGACCCGCTTCTCCGGCGAGACGTAGGAGAACAGGCCGCCCTGGTCCCGGAACCTGCCGCGCATCGCCTCCCCGCTATGTTTGCCGCAACGAATGGAATCATTGCGCCCCGCGGCGCATCAAGGGCTTTTTCAGCGGACTGCTAAGGAGAACCTGTTGTGGGTGCGGCACTTCGAAACGATCGAGGAACTACGTCAGGCGCTGCTGGCGTTCCGGGAGACCTACAACACCACCTGGCTGATCGAGCGTCACGGGTATCTCAGTCCGGCGGCGTTCCGTCGGAAACAGCTTCAACCCACCGCCAAGGCGGCGTAGGGTTCAATTTGGTTCGCAGAGGGCGGTTCGCTTTCGACTTGAGTGGGAGGATCGTCGGTGACTGACGACCTTACTTTCCGGGCGGAAGCCGCTGCCGAATACGACCGCGCCTTTGCCCATGTATCATCCCATTTCCTTCCATTCGTACTTCGTGCGGCGCGGCTTGCACCCGGTCATCGCGTGCTTGATGTAGCGACGGGGACAGGCATTTCGGCCGAGGCGGCACTTGAGGCCGTTGGCCCAAGTGGATCGGTCCTTGCCACCGATATATCGCAAGACATGGTTAAAAGGGCTCGAAAGCGCCTGAACCAGTCGCCTAGAGCGGCCGTCGCGGTGGAGGATGGACAAGCGCTCAGCTTTCCCGAGTTGAGCTTCGATGCCGTTATATGCAGCCTTGGTCTTATGTTCTTCCCCGAGCCAGCACGGGGTCTCGCCAGCTTCCATCGTGTGCTGCGCCCGGGCGGACGCGCAGCTGTCTCCGTCAAGGTCGCGCCGGAGCGTTCCTATAATTTCAGGATTAACGTTGTCATCGCGCGGCACAAACCCGGCTTGGCCGATGCTGTCGCACGGCTCTTCGCACTCGGCGACGAGGCTCGGCTTAAGTCACTGTTCAGTGAGGCTGGGTTCGTGGACTTCGAGACATGCACCGAGAAACACACCTTCGTGCTGCCGTCCTTCGACGC
Source organism: uncultured Pseudomonadota bacterium (assembly GCA_963791885.1). Classification (GTDB taxonomy): domain Bacteria; phylum Pseudomonadota; class Alphaproteobacteria; order Acetobacterales; family Acetobacteraceae; genus CAVSUZ01. The sequence goes on from CAWBUL010000006.1 coordinate 131,891, forward strand.
CTATTATGGCCCGTTCGAGCGCGGCGGTGCGTCCACCGGTCAATTGCTAGCCACCATGCCCGAGGCAGCGAGGCACGCCGTTCGAGAGGAGATGCGACAGGCGCTCAACGATACCGGCGGGCCCATTGCGATCGACGTGGAACATAGGATCGCCAGCGGTCGACGGCAGCAGTAGTCGGCGACGATTGAATCCGGTGCACACAAAACAGCAATATCATTGGGAGTAACGCCATGGATTTACTCACACACCTGCCGAGCCCGATCGCTCCGAGCTTTAGCGAGGCACTGCGCATCGATACGCAAGCCGGCTGCTGGATCTTCATCTCCGGCCAGGTCGGCGTGCCATTGCCGCCAGACAAGGGCAGCGTCACGTTCGAACGGGAGGTGCGTGCGACCTTCGAGCGCATCCGGGATTCGCTCAGCAAGCTCGGCGCCGGCATGAACCATGCCGTCAGCATCAAAACATATTTGACCGATCTCGGCCCCCATGCGGTGTTCTCGCGCATCCGCGGAGAGTTCTTTCCGAAAGACCCGCCCACCAGCACCGCCGTGCAAGTCGCGGGCCTGTTGCTGAACGCGAAGATCGAGATCGACGCCATCGCCTTCCTGCCCGCAGGTCCCGCCGTGTGAACGCGATCCTGGCCCAGTACCGCGCCGTCAGCCACAAATTTGGCAAGCATCAGCTTCACGCGGTATCCATCACCCGTTAGGCTCCAATCCGTTGTCCCAGAAACTGCGCGCGGTACACTCGCGCGCTTCATCATGCGCAGCGACTCAGGTTAAGCTTCTCGCGGGACATCGCCGAAGGGGCAACGGGGATGAAGGCGCACATCGTCGGCGGCGGCTTCGGCGGCCTGGCGGCAGCATTCTTCCTGATCCGCAACGCGGACGTGCCCGGCGACGACATAACTATCTACGAAGCCGGCCGCCAAATAGGCGGCGGCCTGTTCCTCACCGGCGATGCGCAGACGGGCTACAACATGCCGGGCTCCGTGTTTGATCGCGAATTCCGCTGCACCTTCGAGCTATTTCGGTCGATCCCCTCCGCCGAGGATTCCTCCGTGTCCGTCACGGACGCCTTCTTCGCGTTCAACGACCAAAACCCCTTTAACGATCGCGCGCACATCCTCGACCGCAACCTCAACATTGTGCACGGCCCGCGCTACGGCCTGACCCTGGCGGACGCCTTCGCCCTCACCCGCGTCTCGCTGACGCCGGAACCCAGGCTCGACGGACGCCGCGTCAATGAATTCTTCCGCCCCGGCTTCTTCGCCACCGAATTCTGGCTGCTCTGGTCGACGATAATGGGCACGCTGCCCCAGAGCAGCGCGACCGAGTTCCGCCGCTACATGAACCGCTTCCTCTACCTGTTCCCGGACCTGTCAACGATGCGGCACGTTCTCCGCACGCCGGTCAATCAACACCAGGCCTTCATCGAACCCCTTCTCGCCTGGCTGCGCGCCCGCTCTGTCACGATCCGGACCGAAGCCTTCGTCCCCGACCTCGGCTTCACTGCCTCCGGCCGTCTGACCGTCGACCGGCTCGAGATCGAGCAGCATGGCATTACCAATTCGGTGGCGGTCGAGCACGGCGACATCGTACTCGTCACTCTTGGCTCGCAGGCCGAGGACCTGTCTGCGGGCACCACCACCGAGCCGCCCCAGCCAAATCGCTCCGAACGCGCCTCCGCGCTCTGGGAGCGGCTTGCCCGGACCCACGCCGGTTTCGGCAATCCCGCCCGCTTCTTCGGGGCTGACCAGATCTCCGACTCCCGCTGGGTTATTTTTACCGTCACCACCACCGGCACCGAGTTCATCGAGCACTTCTCAAAGCTGACCAACAGCGAGCCCGGCCTCGGTGGCCTCGTGACGCTCAAGGACTTCAGCTGGCTGTTGACACTGACCATCTTCCACCAGCCGGAAGTGATCGACCAACCGTCCGGCACTTATCTTTGGTGGGGCTACGGCCTGTATCCCGAGCGCACCGGCGACTTCATCAAGAAGCCGATGAATGCTTGCACCGGCACCGAGATCCTGGAGGAAGCCCTGCGTCACCTGCACTTCGACCAGTTGCTCGGCGATGTCATGGCCGATTCGATCTGCATCCCCTGTGACCTGCCGTACGTCAACAACATCTGGCTTCTGCGCCGGAGTACCGATCGTCCGCCTGTCATGCCCGAGGGCGCAACCAATCTCGGCCTCATCGGTCAATACGTTGAACTCCCGCGCGACATCGCCTTCACCATCGAATACTCCGCTCGCACCGCTTGGGAGGCGATCCACCTGCTTCTGAAGCGCGGCCCCTCTCCACCCTCTGTCTACCAGGGCCAGTACGACCCGAAAGCCCTCCTCGCCGCCCTGGGAGTATTCCTCGGCTTGTGAGATGGATGCCCGACCGCGACGCCCCGAGAAGAACCAAGACACCGCTGCCGGGGTCTGCTTAGCGCCCATGGCGGTCATCGAGGTGCACTCGCTTCTTTCCCGAGAGCGGACGTTGTTCCCGCCACGCCGGGTGCGCAGGTGCCGCCGCTGCGGAGCTTCGCCGTTTGGGTGTCGACCCCGCATTCTGCAGGCTGAAATGCACCGCAACGGCCGCGTTCATCGAGCGTTCACAACGAACCAGAAGCGAGGTGTTCCGCCATGAAGTCGAAAGTTGTCAACGACAATCCAAAGACGTACGTCCTGGTTCTCGACAAGGGTGACGAGGCCGTGAGTACCATCGAGCGCTTCGTGCGAGATAACGCTATCGGCGCAGCGCAGATGACCGCGATCGGGGCCTTCAGCGACGCTATGCTGGGCTTCTTCGACTGGGAAACCAAGGACTATCGCAAAATTCCGGTGCGGGAGCAGGTCGAGGTTGTGTCCTTGCTCGGCGACGTCGCGCTGGGGCCTGACGGCACGCCGGCACTGCATCTGCACGTGGTCGTCAGTCGAGCGGATGGCTTTGCCATGGGTGGACATCTGCTTGAGGCGCATGTGCGGCCGACGCTCGAGGTGGTGCTGACGGAATTGCCGAAGCATCTCCACAAGCGAAAGGATTCGGAAACCGGGCTTGCGCTCATCGTCACATGACTGCCACCGTGGGAACGTTGTGATGGTCGAAAGTGAGCCCGCTTTGGCCGTGCGCTCGGGTCTAGAAACGCCGATCCCCGGTGCCAGTCAGGATCGCACAGCGAATATCGCGGTCTTCCCACACATCCGCCCAGGCCCCGCCAATCTCATCGGAGGTCGGCTTGTCGAGGATGTTCGCCTTTTCCGGGTTGTTGAGCGTGATATAGGCCACGCTGTCGCGCTTCTCATATTTTATGGGCATGGGAGATCCTTTCTCTTATACCAAATCCCCCTCACGAAGACTCACGTGGGGGATTCCCCGACGCGGGTGTGATCTGATTCAACCTCGGCGGACCGAAGGAGGTTTGCCATGGGAAGCCCGATCCCACTGAGATCAGACTACAATGCGGGACAACTGCGGCGTATTGCCCGCGACAGCAAGGATGCCGACCAGGTTCGGCGGCTGCTGTCACTGGCGCTGATCTACGGCGGAGGCAGCCGGACCGAGGCAGCGCAGGCAGGCGGCGTGGGGCTGCAAGTGGTGCGCGACTGGGTACTGCGGTTCAATGCGAACGGCCCTGGAGGGCTGATCGACCGCAAGGCTCCAGGACAGCCATCCAGACTTGATGCGAGGCATCGTGCCGCGCTGGCAGCGATGGTCGAGAACGGCCCGATCCCGGCGGTACACGGCGTCGTCCGCTGGCGCATCATCGATCTCTGCCAATGCTTATGGGACGAATACGGGACCAACGTCTCGAAACAGACGCTGAGCCGGGAGCTGCGAGCCATGGGATATCGCAAGCTGTCGGCACGTCCGCGCCATCACGCGCAAGCCGCGGGCGCCATCGAGACGTTCAAAAAAACTGGCCTGCGACAGTGGAGGCGATCGCGCGCGAGCGGAGCCTCGATCGCAGCGATATAGAGGTGTGGTTCGGCGACGAAGCCAGGATCGGCCAGAAGAACAAGATCACCCGTCGCTGGGCTCGGCGCGGCACCCGCCCCTCGGCGCCATCAGACCAGCGAACCGCCTCGACCTATATTTTCGGTGCCATCTGCCCGGCCGAGGGCAAGGCTGTCGGCTTGATCCTGCCCTGGTGCAACACGGCGATGATGAACCTGCATCTGGCGGCGATCTCGGCTGATATCGCTCCAGGCCGCCACGCGGCGCTGTTGCTCGACCAGGCGGGCTGGCATCTCTCGCGCCAGCTGTCGGTGCCGGACAACATCACAATTGTTCCACTGCCGCCGAAATGCCCCGAACTCAACGCGCAGGAGAACGTCTGGCAGTTCATGCGCGATAACTGGCTCTCCAATCGGGTGTTCGACGACACCGACGCGCTGCTCGATCACTGCTGCGAGGCGTGGAATAAGCTGGAGGCGCGGCCGTGGGCCATCATGTCGCTCGGATTGCGCGATTGGGCGCATCGGTCGTGTCAGAGGGATTTGGTATTAGGCGTCACGGTTTGGCGCTGCGCAGGCTCAGCCGATTACGCCGTCGCGTTGCAGCCGCGCGATCTCATCGGGTGCCAGGCCGGACATCGTCCCTCATCAGCTTTTTTCCGCCGATTGGGTGCTAACTAAGACCCAAGCTGGAGCATGATCGCTCGCGTCCGGGGCACCGCGGACATCCCGGTCCACTCCGGCGTCTTGCAATCGATCTGTCACGTCGGGGCTGAGCAACAGGTGGTCGATGCGTAGTCCAGCGTTCCGCGGCCAACGGTTTCGTATGTAATCCCAGAACGTGTAAACACGCTCATTGGGGTGCACAGCTCTGATAGCGTCTGTCCAGCCCTGGGCGAGCAGCCGACGGAATGCCGCCCTGGGTGCGGGCTGGATCAACGCATCCCGATCCCACGATTTGGTCGGATAGATGTCCTCATCGGTCGGCACGACGTTATAGTCGCCCGCCAGGACGACGGGTATCTTTGACGTCAGCAACCCGGCTGCATGAGAAATCAGCCGTTCGCACCAGGCCATCTTATAGTCGAACTTTGGCCCGGGCTGCGGGTTTCCGTTCGGCAGATAGATACACCCTATGAGGATGCCCCGAACGGCGGCTTCGATATAGCGGCTCTGGAGATCGCTCGGATCACCCGGAAGCTCTGTCCTGGTCAGGACCGGTTCGGCTCCTCGGACCAGGATGGCGACCCCGTTCCACGTTTTCTGACCTCGCCATACGGCACCGTATCCGGCGTCCCGGATGGCGGCGACCGGGAAGTCTGTGTCAGTGGATTTGAGCTCCTGCAGGCAGACAACATCCGGCGAAGCCTCAGCCAGCCAAGTGAGCAGGTTTGGCAGCCGTCGATTGACGTTGTTGATGTTGAAGGTAGCGATTTTGATGGTCTTCGTTCGTTTGCGCGACGCTGGCCGTGTCATGGCGGTCGGTGGGCGCTCGAATTGCCGAGCGGGCCGGTCAGCCAGACGGCCATCGCGTCGAGCGCCTCGGACATGACCTGCGCGTCAGTGCGGCCGGACCGGGCCAGCACGTGGAAGGAGTGATCGGCTCCTTGCAGGAGGTGCAGCGTTGCGAGGTCTCGAAGCCTCTGGACGGCTGGCACCAGCAATCCGGTGTCAGCCAGCGCGTCGCGGTCACCCTGGAGAAACAGCGTGGGTATCCTGACGTTCGCCAGATGGCGGGCACGCTCCTCGGACGGCTTACCGGCGGCATGCAGAGGAAACCCAAATGCTACCAGGCCGATCACGCCCGGCAGAGGCCGTTCAGCCTGGGTCTGGGTCGTCATGCGAGCGCCAAACGATTTGCCGCCCGCGAAAAGCGGCAGGCCAGGTCGCAGAAGACTGGCTTTCTCCACGGCCGATCGAACTGTGGCTTGCGCAATCAGCGGTCTGTCCGGCCTTTTCGACCCGGCTTCCATATAGGGGAACTGATACCGGAGGGTCGCGACGTCGCGTTCTCCGAGCGTTGTCGCAACGGCCGCCAAGAAGGGATGGTCCATTCCGGCTCCGGCACCATGAGCCATTACGAACATTGCGCGAGGCTTCCTTGGGGCGGTCAGGATCGCGGAGACAGTCGAAGTGCCGGGAACGTCAATAGTGAGCTGATCAGTCTGCGTCATACTGGGGTGGTCGCTGTAAAGGATTGAGCACCTGTCGCGGGGTCCGTTTAGGGCATCCACCTGCGCGGGGCAGTTCGGCCCGCGGCCGTTGCACCCGGTGAGAGTGCCAGCACCCGCATGGCGTAGGCCTCTCGCCGTCCAGGCGTGTGCGAATGATAGTAGCCGATTGCGGTCACTGCGTCCCCGTGCGCCTCGTTGAGATAGATGCGCAGGATCGCACCCGCGACCGCAATGTTGAAGCAGTCTTGCCGGATAAGCGCGATCCGTAGCCGACTTTGCGGCAGTCTCGTTCTGCGCGCGAGTTCCGGTATCCAGGCGGTGTTGACCTGCATGACGCCCAGGTCCTCGGTGCCGTTGCGATTGTATCCGATGCTGCCGGCATGACCGCTCTCTATGAGGTGGATCGCAGGAAGCGCCTTGGGAGGCAGATGATAGAACGCCGACACAGCCGCCATGCAGGCGAGTAAGGGAGCCGACATTCTCAGTATCCGGCCGGCCAGCGCGGCCAGGGCACGACATAGTAGACGTAATACGGATACTGATATGTGTATTGATACACGTAGGGAGCGGCCGGATAGCGCAGGTCGTAGCCGGTGAATGCGGGCGGTCCAAATGGCGGTTCGGGATACTGCGGAGCGAATCGTGGTGGATAAGGCGAGCGCAAATAGGACGGCGCGATGGCCACATGGACGCCTTTCACTGCATGCAGTCCGGCCTGCGCCAAGACCGGAGCTCGTTGCGCCGAATGAGTGTGCGCCGGCGCTTTCCGGACGTCCGCCAATCTCGTAGTTTTCTCAGGCCGGCCCGCACGCGTCACCTTGCGGTATTGAGGGGTCGATTGCGGGGTGAGAAAGCGGAGTACGCCATCGAACGGGCTGGTCTGTACCGTTGCGGAACCTGCGTGTTCTCCGCGAGCCGCGGAGGTCCTCGCAACCGCGCAGGCGCTCACGAAGGACCAGGCGCACAGGGTCCAAACGGCCGTTGTCATTATCATGCGCCGTTGCATGGATCCGAGGATATCCGATGCGCTGCGCCATTGTCTTCCTGTATCCGCCACCTCGGAACGGAAGCCATACCTCTTACGAAATGCGAATCGCCCGGAAGGACGCCGAGGTGAAGCGGCGCGAGGCCGAGATCAAGGCGCAATTGGCCGCCACCGAAAAAGACAGGCAGGCCATCGACCAGCAGGTTGTAGAAACGCTTGAGTAACGACCTTAGTCGGGGTTAGAGATGTTCAGTCCCGGAGTGTGATGGTGCAACTTCATCCCTGAGCCGTCAGGAGGAGGATGCCCTGTGGCTGTGTTTCGGCGCGGCACCGTGACCCATCATCGGCTTCCAAGAGTGACCCTATCAGATCGGTATTTCGCCGTGCTTCTCAATGGGATATGCGCTGTGGGGTAGGGTCACTATTCAAAGCCGATGATGTTCCGGAATGAAGTCGCGAAATGCCCACACTTTCAAGCAGGTAAACCCGAATCAGGCTGGGTCCCATTTGAGCGCCAATTCACACTTCATCCGCCACCCGCGCTTGCAGTGGCCGACCAACGCGGTCGGCGTGTCATCCAATTTAGGCCGGGACACCGTGCCTGGCCTAAAGGCTGGCCTTTCGGCGCCCCGCGTGCCGGTTGTTCCCTCTTGCCATACACAACTATAGCGCGATATACTGCTCTACGTTATGGCCGTAGGTGGTGTATGGTCCGAAGAGGTTCCTCGTTGTTACAACCGTCGGCTGCGGCGCATGATTCCGCCGAGGACCGCGCACCAAACCCCATTGATGTGCATGTCGGCGACCGAATACGGTCACGTCGAGTGCTGCTCGGCCTATCCCAAGGCAATCTGGGTGCCGTGTTGGGGCTGACGTTTCAGCAGGTCCAGAAATATGAGCGAGGTCTGAATCGCGTCGCCGCATCCCGTCTATTCGAATTGTCCTGCGTCCTCCAGGTGCCCATCAGCTTCTTTTTTGACGGTTTCCCGGGGCCAGAACGGAGACCCGCGGATCGCTCGGACGGGCTGCTGGAGCCGGTTGCGGCTCACAACTTGGACCATCGGGAGACGCTGGAACTCGTCCGCGCGTACTACCGCATCAAGGACCACCGCAAGCGGTCGAAGGTGTTTCAGCTGATCGAGGCGATGGGGCCAGGTGAAACGGACGGCGATTCGGATCACACGCGCTTTCAGCACGAGGCGCGACATACAACCTCCGCGCTCACCTCCCCGTAGGTTCCCGCGGGCGGGACGAACCGCGCGTCATTGCCTTGGCGTCCAACCAGCGCCGGGCGTCCGATGTGCTGGAGATCGGGTGTTGGAACGGCGAGGCGGTCCGCATCGCTTTCGCGATCGACACCTGTGACCGGGAGATCATCGCTTGACACGCCACCACTGGCGAGATCAGCGGCAAGATGGTGCGTGATCTGATGCTGGCCTGTATCCGGCGCTGGCGGATGCGGCCGGAGAACATCCAGTTGCTCACCAAAAAGTTGCCTGCTTGTCCGATCGCGATGGAGGCCTGCTGTGGCGCCCACCAATCGCGGTCGGCTTCTGCTCGCGCAAGGACACCAGGTTCGGCTGATGTCGGCGGAGTATGTTCGACAGCATCTGGTTCACGCGCTCGGCGTGTTGTGGGAATTGCTTGAGCAACAGCCCGAGTTCGCCTCCGATGATGAGCGCTACCAGCCACGCCCATGCCTCGCCGTCCGCATTGTCGGTGTCATCGGTCACGCGGGCATAGACGATGGCCGTCCCGACACGATAAAGCGGCTCAGGGTGCAACCCGTCTCAGCCTGGCGCATGATGCGTCCGCGCCAGCCGCCGTCCCGATCCCATCCCGTGTGGACCTTCAGGCCACCAAGAATGGAAGCGGTGGGCGATGATCGCGCTGAACGCCTGCCGCCCGCGCCGACAACTGGGAGGAAGCGATCCCTTTCCCGTGTACGTTGTATTTTCATTGACGCCCCGATCTGCCCCTCCGGCAGGCGAGTTATCCGCAACTCCTACGCACTATCCGGGACACACTAGCAATTAACGGTTGAATTCCGGCGGCGTGAGTCTTATGGATGGTTCCCTACGGAAAGCTTTCTTGTCAGAAAGCCGCGGTGGTTCGGGGGCCTATCATGCATCGAAACACGCTCATCGCCTGGACCTTGCTGGCCGGGATCTGCAGAGCTGCGGTGGCCAACGCCACGGTGGAAACCGTCGGTCCGGACCAGCAATACGCGACGGTGGCGGCGGCCATCACGGCGTCACACGATGGCGATGTGATCGATGTACTGGCGGGCACATATACCAACGACTTCGCCACCATCAACGACAGCATAACTTTGCAAGCCGTCGGCGGCACGGTGAATATGGTTGCGACCGTTCCGCCGACCAGTGAAAAGGGCATCCTGGTGGTTGGGACGGCGGGCGCGGCGCCGAACGTGACGATCAACGGCTTTTCTTTTTCAGGTGCCACGATTTCGGCCGCGCTCGGGGGTAACGCCGCCGGGATTCGCTACCAGAGCGGCAATCTCTCACTGAGCAATGACGTTTTCCAGAACAACCAGATGGGCATACTGGCAACCCCGGAAATCTCGGGAGTAGGAACGATCGTGGTCGACAACTCAAAGTTTCTCGACAACGGCGTAGTCGATCCGACGGGCGACCTGCTTGGGCACAACATCTACATCGGTCGCATTGCCAGCTTCACGATGACGGGCAGCACGAGCGAGGGCGCGATCGTAGGTCAGGAGGTGAAAAGCCGGGCGCTGAACACGATGCTTCTGAACAACCTGATCTCCGACGGACCAGACGGCACTTCGAGTTACAGCATCGATATCCCCGACGGCGGAAACGCCACGATCGAGAACAATGTTATCGAGCAGGGACTTGAATCGGAAAATCCGGTAATCATCGCTTATGGGGAGGAGAGCCGTCAGCCCTATAATCCAGGCACCGACTTCATGCTGTCTGGAAACACGATCATCAACGATCAGAATGAGTCGAGTGACGTGGGGCTGTGGCTTGCCATTCCGGTCGTGGCGACTGGTACCGACAACCAGATTAGCGGATTGACGCCGGAGCAGTTGGTGCGAGGGCCAGGCACCGCGGACCTTTCGGGCACGACGTTTGATGGCGGAGAAGGTGGTCCGCCGGAAGCTGTGGCAGGGCCCGCCGGAGCAGCGGTTTTGGTTCCTGGCCTCGTCTGCTTAGGCGGCATCGGCTGGCGGCGGCGGCGAGCCGAGAGCCCGGGGTAGCCCGATCACGCCTACATCCGTCCCGAGACCTACCAGGGGTCACCTGTCGATTGGTTCAAAACTGCACGCTAAGCGGGTCCGGTGCGGCGTGCGGCGTGCCGCCTCGGGAAGCCGCAGGCGCCAGACGCCACGGCATGGAACCCAGTCCGCTACATATGCGGGTCCGCTCATCGCGGACGCTGCCAGCCGGGCGGGCGACTGACGCAATGTCTGCGACGGCGACTGCCCGTAGCGCCGGCGATAGACAACCGAGAACCGTCCGAGCTGGGTGAAGCCACAGAAGGTGGCGATGTCGGTGACCGTGGCCGCCGGGCCCCCTTGGCGTAGCATCACATGCGCCAAGGCCATGTGGCAGCGCTTGATATAGGCGATCGGCGATCCGCCGGTGTTGGCACGGCAGATGTCGTTGAGCGCCCGCGCGGAGACACCGGTCTCTCGGCAAAGCCGGTCGGTGCTGAGAGGTAGCAACGGGTTTTGCAGCATAGCGTTCGATGGTCCGCCAGGCGGACCATGTCCACCGAAACCCATGCGAATGCCGGGACGGCCGGCCGTTTCAATCCGGCCGACTTCGCCGTTCCCACCACAAGGATGCTGGCCATCGGTCGCTGACCGAAGCCGGCGAGAGCGCCGCGCGCTTCCCGATCATGCCGTCGGAGGTGCGCGAGACGATCCGCCCCCATCTGACGGGAAAGATTGATCAGTGGTTCTTTCAGACCGAAGGCGGCGGGGTCGTCTTCATCATGAACGTCACGGAGCGTGCCGAAGCCCATGAGCTTCTGGAGGTGCTGCCTCTGGGCCAGGCGGGCATGATGGCGTTCGAGCTCATCCCGCTCGGCCCGCTCAAGCCTCTTGCCGTGCTTCTTGGCGAGACCTCGTGACACTGCATGGCGGGTAGCTCGGATTTCGGCTCTGAAACCCGTTTTACACGGCCAGGAAGTAACGCTTGACGTGACCACGGCGGGTCAGGGATCAAATCCGTCACGACGGAAGCCCCTTTCCGTCGTTTCCCGCGATCGAGAGTCCTCCCCGATCGCTGTTCCCCTGGCCTCGCAGCAAACAAGGCCGAGGGAGACTCGAAGCCCTCCGACTCGGGGGGCTTTTTTTGAGCCTACGCGGAGCGCCACGCCGAGCGGTCCCGGCCCGGCCTGATCGGCCACAACCAACCGCGCCAACGCCCGGTATTCTGGTGAACAATGCCGGCGCCCAAGCCTGAGAAGTGAGACTTATCCGACGCGCTCAGCCGGTGCGCAGCGCCACCACCGCGGCGCCCGGCATCTCGCCGCGCAGTTCATCGGCCAGCAGCCGGTCCCATTGCGCCATCACCTTGCGCATCGGCTCCAGCAGCGTCGCGCGCTGATAGGTGCCGATCACACCGCCACGGGTGGCGCTGGTGGCGTGATTGAGCAGGGAGTCCAACACCGCGACCTCGGCACCGTGCTCGGCGCAGACCGTCACGAGGCTGCGGCGGAAGTCGTGCGGCCGCCACGCGGCGACACCGGATGCGCGGTCGAGCTCGCGCTTCAGCCAGTTCCAGCCGGAGATCGGCGCGAGGCCCTTGCCGTCGCGCGCCAGCGTCGGCAGCACGAGATCGTCCGGCGCGGGTGCGTGCTGGAAGGCCCGGCGCCGGGCCTGCAGAAGCGCCACAGCCAGGGAGGCAGCAGGAGGGCGTGTTGCGCCCCGCCGTGCCTTGGTGCGGGCCGCCGGCAACGTCCCCAGGGCGCGCGCCAGTTCGGCCAGCGACAGCACGCGCTCGCGGGCCGCCGCGGTGGTGGGCTCGATGTGTTCGGCGGCATGCTGCTCACCAGGTCGTGGCGCTGGGCGCAGGCGTACATCCGGCTGATTGCGCCATGCATGCGACGATGCGTCGAGGGCTGATGTCGGACGACACTTAATGAGATTTTCCTGACATCGCATTGCTTCGATCTTTAACGGGAGACTCGTTGCGGTCGCGGGTCCCATGTTAACTGTTATCGGCGAGACTCGCCGTGACCGGCATTCATGCTCAGGCCTGTCACCCGGGGACGAAATTCGCGGTGGGGCACGTATGGCGCCGCGCTTCGAAGCAAATCGAGAGTGGCGGCGCGTTTCTCGAACGCCGCCATACCTGCTCGCAGGATTGTTTTGGCTGTCACTAGTCGGACTGGGCGATCGGCGGTCCAGGGCTTCGGAATCAGGTTTGCGTGCCATCACACTGCGAGGCCGGGCACGAACAGTTCGGCAAGGCGCGTTCGGCCAGATCTCCGCTGAGGCGCGCACCTGCAAACGCGACGGCGTCGAAGCGCATCGACAGAAGGCGCAAGATGATTACTGGCGACCAGACTGTGGTAAACGGGCGCCAATCCTCGCCGCACAGCGCAGTCCCTCGAACAATTCGGATCCTCGCGCGCGGGGTTGACTCGGCTGAGCCTGGGCGTGCCCGGCGGCGAGAACGGCCTGCCGCAGTCTGTCGCGCCGGTGACACAATCGAGATCGATGCGGGAACCTACGAAGCGCAGGATATTCTTCTGACGAAGAACCTGACCATCAAGGCGGCGGGCAAGGGCCCGGTGGTGCTGCAGGAAGCCCGTCCGCTTGCAAAGGGCATGCTGATTGCGGGTTCGACGAGCACCGCTCCCAACATCACGATCGAGGGGGTCACGTTCACAGGCGCCAGATCACCCAGCCAGAACGGGACGGGGATACGCTACCAGAGCGGAAATCGTGACCGCGCTTATCCTGATTGTGGCGCCAGCCGAATACCCCAAGTTTGCCGATCTCGTGCGCAGATGGAAGTGCGATTGCGCTAGCCCGCGGACAGCCAAAAGGGCGGCGCCCTGTGGCGCCGCCCTGACAAGCGGGTCGGCGGTTCAGGACCTCTTGTACCGACGGGCGATGCCGAGACCGAGCAGACCGGTGCCGAGGAGCGCCATGGAGACGGGCTCGGGGACGGCTTCTTTGGGGATGCTAGCCACCAGAATGGACGGTGCCCCATTGTCCTCGGTATAGTATATTGTGAGTTGGTGAGGGCCCGCCGACAGTGGAATGCTGCAGCTTTCGGTGTTTTCACTCGCCTCGGCGGGGTTACCGCAGGCGAAGGTGCCATCAATGTAGATCGTGCCGCCGTCATCATGCTCGATAGAGAGAGGGACGTCACCCGCACTTGCAAGATTGAAGGTCTCGGTAATCCTCATGAACGTAGAGATGTCTCCGGGGAAGGAATCCACCGTGCTCATAATTGTGCCGCCACAAGCAGGATTGGCGGCATTACACTCCGCCAGAACCGGCGCCGTGAAGAACTCGGAAAAGAGATTGTCGGAGCCGTCGGGAGTGTCAGGACCATTATTTACAAAATTGATCGGGTTGCCGGGGTCGGTGAACGTGGCAAAAGGGCTTGAGGTGGGCACTGGCGGCTGTGCGCTATGCTCAGTTGGCATATCGCCATTCCAGATTGTGTAGGTCAGCGTCGCGTGCGCGGCCCCGCCGGACATGGCGAAGCCCAATGCGGCGGCGGTTGTGAGTAGGTATCCTGCTTTCATCGCCAACTCTCCTGACGTTCCGAGCGAGAGGGGTATCCAGTCGCGGTAATATCTAAATGTTAAGAGAGCTGGCGGCAAAGTGCAATGCCAGTTGTATTAACGTTAGTTAATTCCCCAACGCGCTCTGGGCCTGTTGAGATTCGCCGCGAGTGGATGATCGCAGCGACGAGGCCGATCACCTAGCGCGGACGGGGCATCCGGCGATAGTGACCCATCCGAGGCATGACACTGTATCATGACACTGTATCAAGAACGTTGGCAGATCAACAAAAGAGCCGTTGGTCCCGGTGGTAGTCCCCTATAAGGACCAAATTCCTCGATGGCTGCGTTCGCGCTGAGCAAGTATCGTTTTTCGGACGGGACGCGGTGTTCCTCATCATGCTGGCCACGCTGATGATTCCGCCTACGATCGTGCTGGTGCCGAACTACCTCATTGCAACGGAGCTTGGCCTGGCGAACAGCTTGTGGGGTGTGATCTGGCCGGGGGTCGCGACGCCCACCGGAGTTTTTTCGCTACGGCAATACATGCTGACCTTACCGGACGATCTGATCGAGGCCGCGCGCATGGACAACGCAAGCGAGTGGCGAATCTACTGGCGGATCGTACTTCCGCTGTCGGCTCCGGCGCTCGCCGTGCTGGCGATCTTCTCCGTCATGTGGCGGTGGAATGAGTTCCTATGGCCCATGGTAGTGCTGAACGACAGTCGCAAGTTCACCCTGCAGCTCGCGCTCAATTCGTTTCAGGGCGCGCTGGCGACGCAGTGGAATTACGTGCTGGCGATGACGATGCTGACACTGCTGCCCGTGACGATCGTTTTCCTGTTCCTGCAGCGGCAGATCACGCAGGGTATCGCCTCGGCGGGGGTGAAGTAGCATGGCCGCACTCACATTGCGCGGGATCATCACGCGCTTCGGCGAGACCGAGGTGATCAAACGCGTGAGTTTTGATGTGGCGAGCGGTGAGTTCGTGGTGTTCGTCGGCCCGTCCGGCTGCGGCAAATCGACGCTGCTGCGGCTGATCTGCGGGCTGGAGAATGCCACCGAGGGCGATATCCTGATCGACGGGCAGCGGGCGAATGATCTGCCCGCGGCGCGGCGCGGTTTGGCCTTGGTGTTCCAGTCCTACGCGCTCTATCCGCACATGACGGTGTACCAGAACATGGCGTTCGGCCTGGAGAATTTGCAGACGCCGCGGCGGGAGATCGAGGCGCGGGTGGCCGAGGCGGCGCGCATGCTGCAGCTTGAGCCGTATCTGCAACGGCGGCCGACGGCGCTTTCGGGTGGGCAGCGGCAGCGGGTGGCGATCGGCCGGGCGATCGTGCGGGAGCCGAAGATCTTTCTGTTCGACGAACCTCTCTCGAATCTGGATGCCGAACTCAGGGTCAGTATGCGCAACGAGCTGGCACAGCTTCATCATCGTCTCGGTACGACGATGATCTATGTCACGCACGATCAGGTTGAGGCGATGACGATGGCGGACAAGATCGTGGTGCTCCGTGCGGGCGCGGTGGAGCAGGTGGGATCGCCATTGGAATTGTATAATGAGCCGGCAAACCGGTTTGTGGCGGGGTTCATCGGCTCGCCGCGGATGAATTTCCTGGACGGGCGCGTGGCTGGTCCGTGTGCCGAGGGCGCGCTGGTGGAGGTGCCCGGTGTGGGCGCGCTGCATGCGCCGGCCCGTCTGCCGGCAGGGGCGCCAGTGACGCTGGGGATCCGGCCGGAGCATATTCGCGCGGGCAGTGCCGGGGTGAACGCGGTCGGCGGTGAGGTAGCGAATGTCGAGCAGCTTGGCGGATTGAGCTATGTGCGGCTCGCATCACCGGAGCTCACGGTGCAACTGCCGGGACAGACACGAATGGAGTACGGGCACCAGGCTGATGTGAACCTGCCGCCCGCGGCGATCCATGTATTTGATGCGGATGGGCGGGCGGTGCCTCGGCTAGTTTCGGCGGATACGCTGGCAGGTCTGCCGGCGTGACGCCGGTCCGAAACGCGAGCTGGATCGAGCGGACCCAACGCGGCGTTTTGGTGCGGCTGGATGGCGGCACATCGGTGCGGATCAGCGCATTGGCGGCGGATGTCGTGCGGGTGCTGTTTCTGCGGCCGGAGGGATTGCAGCTGGATCGCACCTGGACGGTGCTGGCGCTCGGAGAGGACGACGTGCCGTGGGAAGGGCGGGACCGGATGGACGAATCATCCTGGCCCGTGCCGGCGTTTTCGGTGCAGGAGGGAGATGGGTGCGCGGAGTTGCGGACCGATGCGCTGTCGGTGGGGATCGAGTTCGTGCCGTTTCGGCTGGTCTGGCGGCTGCCGGATGGACGGGTGTTTGCCGCGGACCGAGCGCACCATCCGTATATGCTGGGGAGCGGCGGAGCGCATGCGCACGCGCAAGTGCGCGATCCCGGCGATTTCTACTGCGGACTTGGGGATAAGACAGGGCCGCTCAATTTGTACGGGCGGAGATTGCGCATCGCCATGCAGGACAGTCTTGGGTTCGACGCACGCTCAGGCGATCCGCTGTACAAGCACTGGCCGTTCCTGCTTGTGCGCAATGCGGCGACGGGTACGGGATACGGCGTGTATTACGATAATTGCGCGCGAGCGGAGTTCGACCTCGGGTGCGAGCGGGATAATTATTACGGCGCGTATCGCAGCTACGAGGCGCGGGACGGCGATCTCGATTACTATGTGATACTGGGACCGGTGCTGGGCGATGTGACGCGCCGCTTCCTGTGGCTGACAGGGCGTCCTGCCCTGCCGCCCAGGTGGTCTTTGGGCTTTGCGCAGACGGCGATGGCGATTGCGGACGCGCCGGATGCGCAGGCTCGCATGGAGGCCCTGATCGAACGCTACCGGACGGAGCAGATTCCG
Source organism: uncultured Pseudomonadota bacterium (assembly GCA_963791885.1). GTDB lineage: Bacteria > Pseudomonadota > Alphaproteobacteria > Acetobacterales > Acetobacteraceae > CAVSUZ01. Next base: position 148,633 of record CAWBUL010000006.1, read on the forward strand.
CTGGGTGCGTTCCATTTAGGCTCGGGCTACACGATGCAGGAGGGAAAACGCTACGTGTTCACGTGGAACACGGAGAAATACCCTGACGCGAAGGAGCTGATGGCGCAATTCCATGGGGCAGGGATCAAGCTGGTCGCCAACATCAAGCCGTGCCTGCTGAACGATCATCCGGCGTTCAACGAGGTGACGTCGGCTGGGGGGTTTGTGCGGCACGCGAGCGGCACACCGGTAATGGCGCAGTTCTGGGACGGCGAAGGCGCGCATATCGATTTCACCAGCCGAGCGGGCGTGGCGTGGTGGCAGGACGGGCTGGCCAAGCAGGTGCTGGCGACGGGGATCGATGCCGGGTGGAACGACAACAACGAATACAATCTGCCGGCGGATGACGCGACCTGCGACGGGTTCGGGCGACCGGTGTCGTTGGAGTTGGTGCGGGGCGTGCAGGCGCTGCTGATGACGCGCGCAACGACGGAGCGGCAGCGGGCCGCAGCGCCGGGACAGCGGGTGTTTACCGTCACGCGCGCGGGGTGCCCGGGGATTCAGCGTTATGCGCAGACCTGGAGCGGCGACAACACGACGGGATGGCACGATCTGCGGTGGAATCTGCGCACCGGCTTGCAGGTGAGCTTGTCGGGACTGCTGAACACCGGGCACGACACGGGCGGTTTCTCCGGGCCGGTGCCGGATGCGGAACTGCTGATCCGCTGGACTCAGGCGAGTCTGGTGCATCCGCGGTTCATCATGAACTCATGGAAGCCGGACGGGGTGTTTACCACACCCTGGTTACATGCTGAGGCTCTCCCTTCAATTCGGGCGGCAATTCGGTTGCGTATGCAGCTGATCCCGCTTCTGTACAGCCTGGTGCATCGGGCGGCTTCCGAGGGGGAGCCGGTGATCCGGCCCACGTTCCTGGCATTCGGCGACGATCCGCGGACGTGGGAGGATTGCGACGATCTGATGGTGGGGCCGCATATACTGGCGGCGCCCATTGTGGCGGCGGGAGAACGGGCGCGGACTGTGTATCTGCCGAACGGTCCGGGATGCTGGTTCGATTTCTGGACGGAGGAGCGCTTACGGGCGGGCGAGGTGGCAGTGGTGGCGGCGCCACTGGATCGATTGCCGCTGATCGTGCCCGCCGGGGCAATCCTGCCGATGGCGGAGGGAACGGGCCTTTGCGTGCGGGTGTTTGCGGGGCTGGGGACAGGGGAGTCCGCGTTCGTGCTGGTGGAGGATGACGGTATTAGCGTGCATGGACCGGTGACACGGGTGCGGGTCTCGCTCTCCTGGACGCCGCAGGAGCTGGTGGTTTCGTGCGATACGACTGGTGGGTATGTGCTGCCGTATCAGACAATGGCAGTGCGTCTACCGGAAGCGGAGAGGCGGACGGTGCGGATGGAAGCGCGCGGCGGCGTGGGGCTGGTGGGTGAGGGTCCGCCAGCCACTGGCAGGCAGGACCGCCGCGGCTGACAACGCGCTGCTGCTGTGCGTGCCCGCTGCCCGCGCTGATTCATGTCCTCGTTGGCTTCCCGCGCCTTTACATCCGTCTCGGCCGGGCCGGCGCGGTGGAATTCTCCCTGCTGTTGCTACTTGCGGTGCCGCGCTCCTGGCTGCCGCTGGCACTGCTGCATGCCATCACCTTCTGGCCCGACGGCTGGGTCGCCATGGTGCTCTGGCTGTGCCTGTTCGTCGTCCTGCTCATTGCCGGCCCACGGCTTCTGCCCGGTCGCTTGCAAGGTGTCTGGACGGCGTGTTCTCCCCTGCCCTTCCCGCAACCCACGGCTCGGTCCGGTTCGGAACGGCACGGGATGCCGTGAAATGGAACCACCTGAGGTCATAGCGTCGGTTGTTAGATAAACAACGTTAGGGGAGAACACTCGTGGAATGTGCTTCCATATCACGCCGCCATCATTGCCGCCTTCGCCCGTCCGTCCCCGCTGCAACGCCCCCATCGCAAGCAGCCTCTCATGCTTAAGAAACTGCCACAGTAGTGGTGGAGCACCTCAATCCACGTGCAGCATTGCCTCCTCGACGATGCCCTGCCACTTCAGCAACTCCTCCCCGACCAGCGCATTCAAAGCCTCGGGCGTCCCCGTATGCACTTCCGCGCCGTGCGCTTCGATGCGCCGGGCGTTGCCTGGCTCGGCCAGCAGGTCCTTGAGCGCGTGGTTGAGAGTCTCGACGAGCGAGGCCGGCGTGCCGGCCGGCGCGAACAGAGCGTACCACTGCGTCAGATCGACGCCCGCGATGCCGCACTCAGCCAGGGTTGGCACGTCGGGCAGATCGGGCGAGCGATGCGGCCCCGCGACCGCGAGCGCGCGCAGGCGCCCCGCGCGCAGGTGCGGCCACGCCGTGAATAAGCTCGGGAACATGAACTGGGTCTGCCCGACGATGGTGTCGGCAATCGCCGGCGCCGCCCCGAGATACGGCACGCCGAACATCGACGTGCCGGTGGCGCGCATGAACAACTCGGCGGCAAATTGCGGCGCCGTGCCTGTGCCGGCCGATGCGTAGCGGTAGCAATCAGGCCGTGCCCGCAACTGCCGCACCAGGTCGGCCACGTCGCTGACCGGCGCGTTGATATTGGCGACAAGCAGCGTGGCCGAGGTCGCGACCAGGCTGATCGGCGCGAAGTCGAACACCGGGTCGTAGCGCAGCTTCTGCAGCGCCGGGCTCATCGCATGGGTGCCGATATAGCCCAGCATCAGCGTGTTGCCGTCGGGCTCGGCGTGCGCCACGTATTCGCTGGCAATGGAGCCGTTGGCGCCGGGCCGGTTGTCAACGATGACCGGCTGGCCGAGCCGCGGGGCCAGCCCGGCCGCGATGACGCGCGCCATCACATCGTTGCCGCCACCGGCCGTCGTCGGCACAACGATGGTGATGGGCTTCACCGGCGCGTCCCGTACCGAACTCTGGGCCGTGTCGCCCGAGAACACATAGGCCGGCAGATGCAGGTCGCCCTGCATGATCTTCCGTGCCGTCCGCACCAGGGCCGCACGCTCGATCCGCGCGTCTTCGCCACGGCCATGCACCTCGACATCGACCTCGATGCTGCCTTGCGGATGCAGCACGGCGATCCGGCATTCGCCGACGATCGGCTGCGGATGGCTTGCCACGTTGCCTGGCAAGGCGAAGGCCGTTGCGACACCGATTGCGCCAGTCACCGCATGCGAGGCATGGCAGCGGCGCGGCGTAAAGTAGCGCGAGGTCACGCTGTGGTCGCTATCACCCGCGCTCACCAGAACGGGCTTCGGGATCACACTCTGGCTGACATCGCCGAGACCCATCATCGTGCCAGCCTCGCGCCGCATGGCCTCAAGCCGTTCGAGCAGCGAGCCCTTGGCGTCCAGCTCGACGGGCGTTTCATTGCCCGCTGCGCCAAGATCGCGGGCGCGCACGATCATCAACGGCATCGCGGCGTCGATGCAGGTCGCCTCGATGCCGCCGATACGGTCGATGCGCTTGCCGGTCGGGAACAGAGATCCGGTCACGGCGCCCCAGGCATCGAGGAAGTTCAGGCGGATGGGCGCGGCGCTGCCGGCCACACCGTCGATCCGCGTGTCGCCGTCATAGGTCACCTGCCCGCCCGGGGTCTGCACCGTGACGTCGATACGCGAGCCCGTGTTGACGTTGAACACACGCACGGTCGTCTCCCCATCGGCGGCATCGACAAGGCCCTGCTCGATCGCGAACGGTGCGACACCCGACAGCATGTTGCCGCAGTTGGGCCGCGTGTCCACCGAACGCTGACCGACGCCGACCTGCGCAAAGAGATAGTCAACATCGCAGCCCGGTTCGTTCGACCGCGATACGATGGCGACCTTGCTGGTCAGTGTGCTGCCGCCACCGACGCCGTCGAGCTGCAGCAGGTCCGAGGCGCCGATCGCACCGATCAATGCCTCGTTGCGCCGCACCTCGTCCTGCGGCAGCCATTCGCGCAGGAAGAACGGTCCGCGCGACGTGCCGGCGCGCATCAGCACGCAAGGGATGGACCGATGGAGCCGCGTCACGATGATCGTCCTCCGCTTGATACAGGCCGCCGGGTCCGGGTCGGCGGCTCAGGCCGTTAGTCGAGAACCTCCAACGATTTGCCAGTGGTCGTGGGGCCGAACACGCCGACGACGAAAACCACGACGAGCCAGCAGGCGGCGATGTAAACGAAGACGCTGAGGTAGCCGGCGGCGGCGAAGATCGTGCTGACGAAGAACGGGCCCAGCACGTTGGCAAGCCGCCCGACGCCGTAGGTGAGGCCCATGCCGGAGGACCGGACGGCGGTTGGGAAAAGCTCGGGCGTGTAAGTGTAGAGCGCCACGGCCATGCACTGGATGGTCATGACCACCAGTGCGCCGAAGATGACGATGAGCATCGGCGCGCTGGAGAGGCCATAAGCCACGCCGAAGATCGCGATCAGCACGCCATCTACAACGATGAACCACTTGCGCTCGAAACGTTCGACGAGATCGGAGGCGATCAGCGAGCCGAGCGGATTACAGATGGCGATAAGGCTCGTATAGCTCAGTGACTGCACCAGCGAGAAGCCGCGCTCCACCAGCAGCGTAGGAACCCAGGCAACGAAGCCATAGAAGCCCAGTGTCTGAAAGATCCAGGCCAGCAGCAGCATGATAGTCCGGCCGCGCTGTCGGCCCTCGAACAGCATGGAGAACGCGCTCGAACTGGCCGGTGGCTCGACGCCATCCATGCGCGGCGGCGGAAGCGAACCGTGCTCGGCGAGAGCAACCGCCTCAAGCGCCTCCACGATCGCTTCAGCGCGGGCATGCTCGTTCTTGTTCAAGTACCAGCGCGGCGATTCCTTCATCCGCGCGGCCAACACCAGCGCGAAGATGCCGAGGCCGCCCCAGATGAACACGAGGCGCCAGCCCCATTCCGCCAGCGGCACGAGGAAGCGCGCAATGAACGCCGTTGCGGGAATCCCGATCAGCCCGATGGTGACGATCCGTCCCATATATTTGCCGCGCACGTTGGCGGGAAAGAACTCGCTGACATAGGTGTTGGCGATGATCGTCATGGCCGACAGGCCGACGCCGGTAAGGAAGCGGAACACCGCGAGGGAGATCACGTCCCACGACAGCGCGTTCAGTAGCGAGAACAGTGCATAAACCAGAATGCTGATGATGAAGCCGCGCTTGCGCCCGAACGCATCGGCGAAGCGGCCACCGCACACGGCACCAAGGAACATGCCACCGAAGCTGGCCGACGTTATGGTCGCGACGTCGCTGACCGGGATCTGCCACGCCTTGATCAAGCCGGGTGCAGCGAAGGCGAAGGTGTTGAGATCAGCAAGCTCGAAGAAATACGCAAACGCCAGCGCCGCGATCGCGACGCGGTGCGCCGACGTGATCGGCAGCTTGTCCAGGCGTGCGCTGATCGTGGACACGGCACTCATCGGGCTGCACGGGGCTGGCGGAAGCACGATGGGGCGACGCAGAACGACGGCTGCCGACAGCTATGATGTGCTCCCATTTTTTGTGTGTTTCCTCGTTATCGTGTGGCCGAAACGGATAATTGGCCGAGGAAACACGGCTCCGCAACCCCGTCGTCACCGCGGGCTGACGAACCGGTCAATCGGCGTGGCCTCCGCGCAAGGTGCGACGCCGAGATGGCCGGACCTATCGCAAACCCGCATGCCGGAGCCGCACACCCCACGGCGGCCGTCCGGCAGGAAGGGGATTGCATACCGCTCGCGAGCACCCATGTTGCAGTGCACAATGAGATTGTTGGAGGGCGTCCTGACCACCCTGGGCCAATAAAAGGCCCTGTGAAGGAGCGCTTAGATGAAATTTCTCAATTCGAACGTCAGCGGCTTGCAAGCCATGGGCGAAGCCGAGATTCTGGCCGCACAGGGCCAAAGGCAGATCGTGGCCGAGTTGGCCCGCCTCGCAAAAGCCGCTTTCCGGCGCGTGCCGTCCATGCTGACCCAACGGGCGGCGACCCCCCGTCGTTCCTGATACCCCCTGCCACCCGCCGCTTCTCCTTCCGGAGTTGCGGCGGCTCTTGCGCTCCGCGAGGCTGAGTGCTTTGCAGCAGGTTATAGGCATCATGTCCAAAGCCCACGCTGCTGACTTATGCCAGCCAACCGAAGGGATGACTCTATCGCTCAGATGTCGGCCGGGTGGTATCAGTTCTATCGTGCGCTCGGACCAACAGATTGCCACGGCCCGCGACGCCGGCCTCGCAATGATGAGATGGGTCAGTGCCAGGGCGGGCAGGCATTAAACCCTCCTCCCCGGGTACGGTGGCCTCCTTTGTCAGCCAGCCGATGACCGGGTCGATCTGCCGGCGATCCATCAGTGCCGGCGCATGACCACAATCCAGGAATTCGACCAGCGCTGCCTTTGGACCGCGCTCAGTCATCGTCTTCGCCGTCTCGCGAGAAAGCAGGTCCGAACGCGCACCACGCAACAGCAGTACCGGACAGCATATCGCATCCCATTCATGCCAGAGGCTGACATTGTAAAACATCACCGGCCGGAAAGCATGGCTGATGGCGGGATCGACCAGCATCCGATAGCGCCCACTCGGCTCGCGCTCGACGCTATACTTCACCAGATGCTCCCACTCGGCATCGCTCAGAGCGCCATAAGGTGCCAGGACTTCCAGGAAATGCGCCTCCGCCGCTGCCCAGCTAGGCAGCGAGCGTGGCAGTTCTCTCAGATAGCTGCCGATCCGGCTTAATGCTTGCCAGGGCAGGAACGGGCCAATGTCGTTGATCACGAGGCGGCGGATCGGCGCCTGCGCCTTTGCTGCCAGATGCATGCCGATCAGGCCACCGAGCGAGGTGCCGATCCAATCGACCTCGGCGACACCGGCGCGCGCCAGTAGGGTGACCATGTCGCTGGCATATTGCGGAACGCCGTAATCTTCGGGCTCGATGAGCCAGTCGCTATGGCCGCGCCCGACAAGATCGGGGCAGATCACCCGCCAGCCGCGCCGCACCAGGGCGGCCGCCAGCGGATCGAAATCCCGGCCTTGCCGGGTCAGCCCGTGAACGCAAATCGCGACGCGCTTCGCGTTCCGATTGCCCCATTCGACATAGGCAACCTTGTGAAAGCCTGATCGCGAAAGGCACGATACGTACCCGCTTGCCGGCGAGGCGGCGCGCGGCGTGGGCCGGCCCGGCATCTGCGACATCAGGCCGCGGGTTCGTCCGCTCTCAGGTGGCCGAGATGCATCTGCGCTTCGGCCAGCGTTTCAAACACATGCGGCGCGAGCGCGCGCTCCGCGAGGCTGACGCCGAGTTTGAGCCGCATGAAGGCGCTAGTGGTGTAGCGCGAGACATGCTCGTAGTAGCGGTCCTCCAGATAGCTCACCATGGAGAAATAAGCGTCGCTCACCGCCGGATCGAGATCGAACGAGTCGTAGTTGACGATCAGCTTTATCTTGTGGCCGAGCCTGCGGCAGCGTTCCTCGAATTCGCGGCGGATCACTTCGATGTCCGTCAGCGTTCTCACGTGCAAGCCTTCGAAATTCGCGAACAGCGTGTTGCGCTCGCTATCGTAGGTCAGCCGCTCAACCATCGACCGGCCCAGCAGAACCTGCTCCATGCCCAGCGGCTCGGCGCGGAATAAGCCCTCGGCCATCGGCTGCGGATTGCGGATGATCGGCTCGAAATCCATGTGCGCCAGGATGTCGCGCTCGAGATCGATGCCGGGGGCAATCTCTGTCAATTCAACTCCCTCGGCCGTCCGGCGCATGACGCAGCGTTCGGTGACATAAAGCACGGCCTGACCGGAGGCGCCCGCAAGCTGGCCGCTAAAGGTGATCTGCTCGACGCGGCGGATGAATTTGCGTGCGCTGCCTTCCTGCGCGATGCGCAGCTTTCCGTCCTCGACGGCGACCTTCAGGCCGCCGGCCGTGAAGGTGCCGGTGAACACCACCTTGCGCGCATTCTGGCTGATGTTGATGAAGCCGCCGGCTCCCGCCAGTCGCCCGCCGAAGCGGCTGACATTGACATTGCCCTCGGCATCCGCCTGCGCCATGCCGAGAACCGCGAGGTCGAGACCGCCACCGTCGTAGAAGTCGAACTGCTGATTCTGCTGGATGACCGCTTCGGGATTCAGTGCCGCGCCGAAATTCAGCCCGCCCTGCGGCATGCCGCCGATGACACCGGGCTCGGCGGTCAGCGTGACATAGCGCAGCACTCTCTCCTCGGCCGCGACCGAGGCTACACCCTCCGGCATGCCGATGCCGAGATTGACGACACCGCCCATCGGCAATTCAAGCGCCGCCCGGCGCGCGACGATCTTGCGCTCGTCTAGTACCAGGGGCGGAATGCGATCCATCGGCACCCGAATCTGCCCCGAATAGGCTCCATTGTGTGGAACGGCGTAGGTTTGGCGGTGATTGCTCGGCTCCGCCAGCACGACGCAGTCCACCAGAATGCCCGGCACCTGCACGCGCCGCGCATCGAGCGAGCCTTCCTGCGCGATTCGCTCGACCTGGGTGATGACGAAGCCATGCGAATTCTTCGCCGCCATTGCCGCCGCCAGCGCATCGAGCGTCAGTGCCTCGCGCTCCATGGTGATATTGCCGGCCGTGTCCGCCGTGGTGCCGCGCAACAGGGCTACGTGGATCGGGAATGATTTGTAGAGGAGATATTCCTCTCCCCCGACCTCCATCAGATCGACGATGTTCTCGGTGGTACGCGCGTTGATCCGGCCGCCGTCCTGACGGGGATCGACGAAAGTGTGCAGGCCGACGCGCGAGATGAGGCCCGGGCGTCGCGCCGCGATGTCGCGGTAGAGCTGCGAAATGCAACCGAGCGGAAGGTTGTATGCCTCGATCGCGTCATCCATCGCGAGGCGCGCCAATTTCGGCACCAGTGCCCAGTGGCCACCGATCGCGCGGCGCACGAGACCGGGATGCGCGAGGCGATTGAGCCCGCAATCCTTGCCGTCGCCCGGCGCGGCGGCAAACACCAGCGTCAGGTCGGATGGCTCGCCGCTTTCCAAAAAGCGCTGTTCGAGCGCCATGAGCAGTTCGTCGGGCGTGCCGATGCCGACAAAACCGGCGATCGAGACCGTGTCGCCCGGCCGCACGATGGCCGCAGCCTCGGCAGCCGAAACGATCTTGTTCCTCATGGCTCCGCCCGGCCTGCCTTGCCGTGATTTTCAATGGCCGGATCATGCTTTTCCAGGAACGCGGCAACGGCGGGCGCGAACAGGCCCTGCGCCTTGCCCCCGACGAAGACGCCGACATGGCCGCCCGGCAGCGCGAGTTCGTTGTAATCGGTGCTGCCTACCTTGGCACCGAGCGCGCGTGACGTCGCGGGCGGGATGATGTGGTCGTCTTTCGCATAGACGTTCAGCACCGGCATCGTGATCGCGCCGAGATCGACATGCCGTCCGTCCAGCTCCCATTCGTTGCGCGCGAGCTTGTTCTGCTGATAGAGATCCTTCAGCCACTGCTTCGCCGCTTCGCCCGGATGATCGGGGCGGTCGGCGATCCATTTTTCCATGCGCAGCCAGTTGAGCAGGCGCTTCTCGTCGTCCACCACGTCCAGCATGTCGATGTTGTATTTCAGCAGGCTGCGCATCGGCGTCATGAGATTGAACACGGCGCCCATGAACTCGCCGGGCAGGTTGCCGTTGGCGTCGATCAACTGATCGATGTCCTCGGGCGAGAGGCTGCGCGTCCAGATATTGATGAAGCCGTGGCCGAGCCGGTTATCCACGTTATCGGCATGGAAGTCGATCGGCGTGATCGTCAGCGTCAGCGTGTTGATGCGCTCCGGTTCCAGCGCGGCATAGGCCGTGGTAAAAACGCCGCCTTCGCATACGCCGATCAGATTGAGCCTCGGAGTTTTGGAGCGCCGCGTTATCTCGGTGACGCAGCCGTCCAGATAGCCGAGGATGTAATCGTCGAGCGTCAGGTAGCGGTCGGCCCGCGACGGGTTGCCCCAATCAACGACGTAGAGGTCGATGCCGAGAGCCAGGAGATTGCGGACGAGCGAGCGATCTTCCTGCAGGTCGGTCATCGTCCAGCGGCCTATCAGGCCATAGCAGAGCAGAGCGGGGATACGGAGTTTCTGTTCCGCCAGCGGACGATAGTGGTACAGGGAGACCTTGTCCTGTCGCCACACCAGATCCTTCGGCGTGGTGGCGATCTCGACATCCGCGTCACGCAGCGCATGCAGCAGCCGCCCGCCGGTCAGCATCTTCGTGCCCAGCATGGCGGCATCGGCCATCGCGTTCACGATAGGGTTGGATGCGTCGGACGTCTCCATCACGCGGTTTCCTGTTTGGCGCAACGCCGGCGGGCGCCGCTGCTGGCCGCCGGCGCCGCTTCCGGCTGTGCCGATGGCGAGGGAGACGAGCCCGATGCGTCCGAGATTGCCGTGGGGCGGCGCAGGGCACGCACCTCGCGGCGAAGTTCGGTCAAGGTGCGATGCACGTCGTCAAGTTCGCTTCGCGTGGGGAAGCCGGTACTGCTTGCCGAAATGCTCGACTAGGGCCTGCTGCGCCAGACGCAGCGCCGTACTGGCGCGGATCATGGCCGCCTGGGTCTTCAGGAACGGCTCCGACCGCTGGGTCTCCAGCAGCACCTGATTGGCAATATCCGTCCAAAGCGCCAACGCCGCCTTGGGGGTCAAGGCAGGCTCGCCGTCGCGCAGCTTCGCGTTCTGTCTGTCGAGGAAACGCTGTCCGGCCTGCATCCACGCTTGCAGGACGACGGCATTATGCTCCAGCCCGCAGCGCCGCACTGTCGCCCATGCGTACATGACACTCGCGTAGAGGCGTTCGATTTGCCAGAGATCGGCGAAGCGCGGCCCTTCGGCCATGCGGCCGAGCATGTCGTCCATCTCGCTGATGCCGCGAAGCCAGCCGCTTGGATCGACGATCTTGCGCAAGGTCGCTTCAACCGTCTGGTTGCCGCGCTTGCCAGTCGGCAGTCCGATTGCGAGCGCCGCTGACATTGCCGCGGCCGCCGACCACAACTCGGCCACCGACTTGCTGACGCGCGACAGTTCGGCCGACGCGCCGGCCATATCGACGGACAGACCGGGCATGGCCGGCGGTGCGCCCGCGGTCATAGCTTGCAGCCCCTTGCTAAGGCCTTCGGCAAACATGGCACCGGCCTGGGTCTGGGCCTGAGCGAACGTCTCGGCCTGACTCTTCCAGAAGTCGAAGAACGTGCGGCCGAAATCGGGCGTGGTCATGTCGCGAACTCGATAACCTGGCGGACAGCCTTGCCCTCGTGCAGCCGATCGAAGCCCTCGTTGATTTCGTCGAGCTTGAGCCGGCCGCTCATCAGCCGGTCAACGGGCAGGCGCCCCGCACGGTAGAGCGCGATGTAGCGAGGGATGTCGCGCGCGGGCACGCAGGTACCGATGTAGCTGCCCTTCACCGTGCGTTCCTCGGCCACGAGTTGCACCAGCGGCAGCGGCATCGCCGCATCGGGCGGTGGTAGCCCGGCCGTCACCGTGGTGCCACCGCGCCGCGTGATCTTGTAGGCGAGCTCCATCGCGCGCACGGCGCCGGCCATCTCGAAGGCGAAATCGACACCGCCGCCGGCGATCTGCTTCACTTGCTCGGCCGCGTCCGGGTCGCGCGCGTTGACGGTGTGTGTGGCGCCGATCTGGCGGGCGAGGCCGAGCTTCTCGTCCGAGAGGTCGATCGCGATCACCTGCCGCGCGCCGGATGCCACCGCGCCGAGGACAGAGGAGAGGCCGACGCCCCCGAGGCCGATTACTGCCGCTGTCTGCCCCGGCCGCATCGCAGCGGTGTTTACCACGGCGCCCACACCGGTCAGCACGGCACAGCCGAACAGCGCCGCCTCGTCGAGCGGCAGTTCAGGATCGATCTTCACTACGCTCCGCCGAGACACCACGGCGTGGTCGGCGAAGCCGGAGACGCCAAGGTGGTGATTGACCACCGCACCGTCGCAATGCAGCCGGCGCGCACCTGATAGCAGCGTGCCCGCGCCGTTGGCCACGGCACCCGGCTCGCACAGCGCGGGCCGCCCCTCAGCGCAGGGCAGACAATGGCCGCAACTGGGCATGAACACCATGACGACATGATCGCCCGGCTGAAGGTCGGTGACGTCCTCACCGACCTCCTCGACGATACCGGCGGAACTCGTGGCCGAGCGCCATCGGCATTGGGCGCGGGCGGTCGCCGTTGATGACCGAGAGATCGGAATGACACAGGCCCGCGGCGGCGATGCGCACCAGCACTTCACCTCGTCCCGGCGGATCGAGTTCGATCTCGGCGATGCGAAGCGGCTTGCTGACGGCGTAAGGCGCCGCGGCGCCCATACGATCGAGGACGGCGGCCCTGATCTTCATGTTCGCCCCTTTTGCTCAGGCCGGTTCCAGCGTCGAGAAGCGGGCGCGCAATTCATCGACCAGAACGCGGTTGTTCTCCGAATAGTCGATCGGCGTCGCGATCAGATGCACACCGCCGCCGGCGAAGGCGGCCTCCAACGCGGGAATGAGGCCGGCCGTACTGATGATGCGCGTGCCCTTGGCGCCGTAGCTCTCGGCATAGCGGACGAAGTCCGGATTGCCGTAGGTCAGGCCGAAATCCGGGAAATGATCGAGCGACTGCTTCCAGCGGATCATGCCGTAGGCGCCGTCGTCCAGGATCAGCACGACCAGGTTCAGCTTCAGACGAACCGCCGTCTCCAACTCCTGGCTGTTCATCATGAAGCCGCCGTCGCCGCACACCGCCATCACGCGCCGATCGGGATAGAGCATTGCGGCCATCATCGCCGACGGCAGTCCCGCGCCCATCGTCGCCAGCGCGTTGTCCAGCAGCAGCGTGTTCGCCACATAGGTGCGATAGTTGCGGGCGAACCAAATTTTGTACATCCCGTTGTCGAGCGCGACGATGCCGTCTTCTGGGATCACTTGGCGGACATCGTGCACAAGGCGCTGCGGTGTCGGCGGCCAGCGGTCTTCGGTCGCGCGATCGGTGACGTGATTGAGAATGTCCTCGCGCAGCGGAAGCAGCGCGCCCGCGTGATGCAGCCGCCCCTCGACACGGTCGGCCAGCAGTTCGAGGCTCGGGCCGACATCGCCGACCACTTCGGCATGCGGGAAATAGACCTGCTCGACATGCGCCGGGGTGTAGCTGACATGGATCGCCTTCGGCCCCTCCGGTCCCATGATGAAGGGGGGCTTCTCGATGGTGTCGTGACCGATGGCGATGATCAGGTCAGCAGCATCGATCGCCTCATGCACGTAGTCGCGCTCGGAGAGCGCAGTGGTGCCCATGTAGAGCTGGCTGCCACCAGCAACCGTGCCCTTGCCCATCTGGGTCGTGAAGAAAGGTATCTTCAGGCGGCGGACGAACCCGGTGATCCCGGCCGTGCTGCGCGGACGGGACGCCGCGGCACCGAGCATGATCAGCGGACGTTTTGCCTCCATGATCATTTCTGCGGCGCGATCCAGTGCGGCGCGATGCGCGACGGGGATCTCGACCGGGTGCGGACGGACCATCGGCACATCGGCGCCTTCCTCGCCCGCCACGTCTTCCGGCAGCTCCAGCAGCACCGGACCCGGGCGCTCTTCCGTGGCAATGCGAAAGGCATCGCGCACCAGCGTCGGGATTGTGCCGGTGCTGACGATCTGTCGCGACAACTTGGTGATCGGGCGGAAGGCGCTGACCACGTCAACGACCTGAAAGCGCGCCTGCCGCGAGGCCATGATTCCCTTCTGGCCGGTGATCATCACCATCGGCATCGCGCCGAGATGGGCATAGGCCGCGCCGGTCGTGAAATTCAAAGCTCCCGGACCGAGGGTCGCGATGCAGACGCCGGGGCGGCCGGTCAGGCGCCCATGCGTCGCAGCCATGAAGGCCGCAGCTTGCTCGTGGCGCGTCAGGACCAGCTTGATCGAGGACTGGCGCAAACTTTCCACGACATCGAGGTTCTCTTCGCCAGGCACACCGAACATGCGGTCAACGCCTTCGTTTTCCAGTGCGGCAACGAGCAAGTCAGAGCCTTTGGGCATATCCGTTTTCTTTCTCGGGCGCTTTCTTATGAATCGAGACTACGAAGGCTATGCTCTTTGGACGCAGTGCAACAACTTTACGCCGCTGCGGCGCTGTCGGGCGGCAGCCGACGCCCGGAGATAGGCAATCAGCGCCCTGACGGCAACCGATTGCTGCAACCATGCCACCAAGCCGACGATAATCAGCTCGAGGACATTGGCACGATGTCATTTCGTTCTTGCAATCAAGCCGCCGCTAAGACTCCACCGATCCGCTGGCATCGTGCTGCAATGATAAATGATGAGTGTCAAAAAAAGCCCAGCCACGCCCGCAAACGCAAGCCGGTAATCCGGCACTGCCTGGTCAGCCACGTCGAGACCAGCGGCGTGAAACCGCCGAAAAGCGTGGTCGCCAGCGAATAGCCCGATAAGAACCGGCACTGCGCACCGCCGCCAGGCACAAGCCTAGTCACCGCCACCACCACCGCACCGTTGTAGCTAGCCTATCACACACAGAACGGCAACGGCCTTCGACCTGGACTTCGCCGTGCCGGGGCATTGCTTCCTCCCTCTCGGGGTTAGCCGGCAAGTCGCCGAACGATCGCTTCGGTGAACTGCTTCGTGGCCGCGCTGCCGCCGAGATCGCCGGTGCGCACCTTGTCGGTGTTCAGTACCGCATCGATGGCGGTTTCTAGCCGCGTCCGCTCGGCCCCAAAGCCGGCGTGCTCCAGCATCAGCGCCGCCGCGAGCAGCACCGAGGTGGGATTGGCGATACCCTTGCCGGCAATGTCGGGCGCCGAGCCATGCACCGCCTCGAAGATCGCGGCATGCATCCCGATATTGGCGCCGGGCGCCATCCCCAGCCCCCCCACCAAGCCTGCGGCCAGATCCGACAGGATATCGCCGAACAAGTTGGTCGTGACGATGACGTCGAACTGCCAGGGGTTGATCACCAACTGCATCGCGCAAGCATCGACAATTCGGTCGTCGCAAGCGACGCGACCTTCGTAGCGCTTGGCGACCGCGCGGCCCTCTTCCAGGAACACGCCGGTCAGCGCCTTCAGCACGTTCGCCTTGTGAACGATCGTCACCTTCTTGCGGCCGGCTCGCAGCGCATACTCGAAGGCAAACTCGACGATGCGCCGCGCACCGTCACGCGTGTTCACGCCGGACGAGATCGCAACCGCGTGTGGATCGTCGCCAACCGCGATGTAGTGCTCGAAAGCGACATAAAGCCCCTCGAGATTCTCCCGCAAGATGACGAGATCGATATTCTCGTAGCGTCCGCCAGGGATCAGTGTCTTGGTCGGGCGCAGATTGGCGTAGAGACTGAATTCCTCGCGCAACCGCACGTTGACCGAACGGAAGCCGCCGCCGACCGGCGTTGTCAGCGGCCCCTTGAGGGCGAGCTTGGTATGCCGGATGCTGTCGAGCGTCGCCTTTGGCAGCGGATCGCCGCTCGCCTCGATGGCGGCAAGACCGCCCTGCTGGACGTCCCAGGCGAAGGGGCGTCCGAGCGCATCCAACACCTCAACGACCGAACCGGTCACTTCCGGACCGATGCCGTCACCGGGGATAAGAGTCGCGGGAATCTGCCCTCGCTGGGTTGTTGCGCTCACAGTGGTAACCTTCTCGTCGATGCGGCCAAGGAACTAAGCGGGTTATCAGCGCACGCCGTGGCCCGGCAGACAAGACAGATTGCGTATGCTGGCGCCGCGCAGATAGAACATGTCGCCGGACCGCTCCCATTCCAGTGCGCCGCAAAGCCAGCCTTTGATACGGGGCGCCGTCCGCGACCAGGTCCCGCACCCGCGCCTCCAGTTCCGCGAGGTCGAAGGCTTGGAGAGGGAATCCTTGGCGCCCAGATCGAGAATTGTGGACGTTCCCGCCGGCTAGCAAGGGAAGCCGTGACAGGCTACGCCAGTAGCCTAACCGGCGCTGGTTGGTCCGGCACTGGCCACTTGATCCACGAGAGCAGGACGGGTCTCATGATTGGTGGGCAGCCGTCCCCTAATCAGGAATGAGCGCTGGAGGACATATCATGAAATCGATTGGTCAGGACAGCCTGAAAACTCGCCGGACGCTGACCGTTGATGGGAAGGAGTATGATTATTTCTCTATCCCCGAGGCGGCGAAGACGCTGGGCGATGCGTCGCGGCTGCCGGTAAGCCTGAAGGTCCTGCTCGAGAACGTGCTGCGTTTCGAGGACGGCACCTCGTATCACGTGAAGGACGCGCAGGCTGTCGTCGATTGGTTGAGGGACGCGAAGAGCGCCGCCGAAGTGCCGTTCAAGCCTTCGCGCATCCTGATGCAGGATTTCACCGGCGTGCCCGCCGTCGTCGATCTCGCGGCGATGCGCGACGGCATTCTCCGCCTCGGCGGCGAGGCGGAGAAGGTGAACCCGCTGGTGCCGGTCGATCTCGTCATCGACCACTCGGTGATGGTCGATCACTTCGGCACGCCGCAGGCACTGCGAGAGAACGTGGGGGTTGAGTTCGAGCGCAACGGCGAGCGCTATACCTTCCTGCGCTGGGGCCAGACCGCGTTCGACAATTTCCGCGTCGTTCCCCCCGGCACCGGCATCTGCCACCAGGTGAACCTAGTGCTCTGACGCATTCTATCAATTCACAACATGCGGTTGCCATGCAATTCTGTGAGCATGGCACAGACAGTATGCGTGTTGTTGAGCGCGGCAGACAGGAAGCGGCTTAAGGCAATAGCATCGGATCGCAACCGAGCGGGCAAATACATCGAGCGAGCCCAAGTCGTTCTGGCCTCGGCCAGTGGTCGGCCGGTGCAACATGTGGCGAAAGAGATCAGCGTCAGCCGCCCCATGGTCTGGCGCTGGCAGCAGCGTTTTGCCGAGGAAGGTCCCGACGGGTTGCTGCGTGACAAGACGCGCAAGCCCGGCAAACGACCGATCCCGGCCGATAAAGTGGCGCACGTCGTGGCGCTCACGTGTGGCGAGCCGCCCCCTGGGACCACGTATTGGACCGGGCGAGCCATGGCAAACGCCACCGCCATGTCTCTGCGCTCGGTGCAGCGCATCTGGGCGGCGCACCAACTCCAGCCGCACCGCGTGCGCAGCTTCAAGCGCTCGCGTGATCCGCAGTTCGCTGAGAAAATGGCGGATATCATCGGCCTTTATCTCGATCCGCCCGCCCATGCGGTGGTGCTGTCGATCGACGAAAAGAGCCAAATCCAGGCGCTCGACCGTACCCAGCCTGGACTGCCGCTGAAACCCGGCCGCTGCGGCACCATGACCCACGACTACAAACGCCATGGAACGACGACGTTGTTCGCCGCATTGAACGTGCTGAAGGGTACGGTGATCGGTCGCTGCATGCAGCGACACCGGCACGAGGAGTTCATCCGCTTCCTCAATGCCGTCGAACGCGAGGTGCCGTCCGGCAAGTTGGTCCATGCGGTCGTCGACAACTACGCCACCCACCGGCACCGAAAGGTACAGGCCTGGCTGGCACGCCATGACCGATGGACCTTCCACTTCACGCCAACCTCCGGGTCATGGCTGAACGCGGTGGAGACCTTCTTCTCCGCTCTTACCCGACAACGCATCCGGCGCGGCAGCTTCCACTCCCTCGTCAGCCTGCAGGCTGCCATTAAGACTTACCTCGCTGAGCGAAATGCAGAACCACGCCCATTCGTCTGGACCGCAGCCACCGCCTCAATCCTTGCCAAGCTCGAAAGATTGCCTGCATCGTCCGTATGAGTCAGAGCACTAGAATATCTCGCCCAGGGCGTCTGGACCGCGACGCTGGGCGGCAAGACCTTTGCATACCCCGACACGCTCTACGGCACCGACAGCCACACCACGATGGTGAACGGCATGGGCGTGCTCGGCTGGGGCGTCGGCGGCATCGAGGCGGAGGCGGCGATGCTCGGCCAGCCGATCGCCATGCTGATCCCCGACGTGATCGGCTTCCGCCTCACCGGCAAGCTGCCGGAGGGTGCGACGGCGACCGACCTCGTGCTCACCGTTGCGCAGATGCTGCGCAAGAAGGGCGTCGTCGGAAAGTTCGTGGAATTCTTCGGCTCGGGCCTCGACGAACTGGCCCTGGCCGACCGCGCGACGATCGGCAACATGGCGCCCGAATACGGTGCCACCTGCGGCTTCTTCCCGATCGACCGGATCACGCTCGACTACCTCAAGCTCTCCGGGCGTGACGAGCACCGCATCCACCTCGTAGAGGCATATTGCCGCGCCCAGGGCATGTGGCGCGACGCCTCCACGCCCGACCCGGTCTTCACCGATACGTTGGAACTCGATCTCTCCACGGTGCAGCCGAGCCTCGCCGGCCCGAAGCGCCCGCAGGATCGCGTGCTGCTGAAGGACGCCTCGACCGCGTTCAAGGGCGAACTGGTCAAGGGACTCGGCGTGCCGGCGAACGACATTACGACCAAGGCGAAGGTCGAGCGCAAGAATTACGAGATCACGCATGGCGACGTAGTAATCGCGGCCATCACCTCCTGCACCAACACGTCCAATCCCTACGTGCTGGTCGCCGCCGGCCTCGTCGCGCGCAAGGCCCGCGCGCTGGGGCTGAGGCCGAAACCGTGGGTGAAGACGTCGCTCGCACCCGGCTCGCAGGTGGTGACCGAATATCTCGACAAGTCCGGCCTGACGCAGGACCTCGATGCGATCGGCTTCAACACGGTCGGCTACGGCTGCACCACCTGCATCGGCAATTCCGGCCCGCTGGACGACGCGATCGCCGATGCGATCGAGGACAACAAGCTGGTCGCGGTCTCGGTGCTGTCGGGCAACCGCAATTTCGAAGGCCGCGTGCATCCGAACGTGCGCGCCAACTACCTCGCCTCGCCGCCGCTCGTCGTCGCCTACGCGCTGCTCGGCACGGTGAACGAGGACATCACGACCGCGCCGCTCGGCACGTCCAAGGACGGCAAGCCCGTTTATCTGAAGGACGTGTGGCCGACGAACAAGGAGATTGCGGACATCGTCGCGGCGAATCTGTCGCGCGAGCAGTTCCTCAAGCGCTACGGCGAGGTCTTCAAGGGGCCGAAGCAGTGGCAGGAGATCGAGGTGGAGGCCGGCGCCGAGACCTATCGCTGGTCTGACAGCTCGACCTACGTGAAGAACCCGCCCTATTTCGAGGGCATGACGATGGAGCCGACGCCGGTTGGCGATATCAAGGGTGCGCGCATCCTCGCGGTGCTGGGCGACAGCATCACAACCGACCACATCTCGCCGGCCGGCTCGATCCGTAAGACCTCGCCGGCGGGCGAGCATCTGCTGGAGCGGCAGATCCTGGAGAAGGACTTCAACAGCTACGGCGCCCGCCGCGGCAACCATGAAATCATGATGCGCGGCACCTTCGCCAACATCCGTATCCGCAACGAGATGCTGACGAATGTCGAAGGCGGCATGACCAAGCATCTGCCAGACGGCACGCAGATGCCGATCTACGACGTGGCGATGAAATACAAGGCGGAAGGCGTGCCGCTGGTCATTGTTGCCGGCAAGGAATACGGCACCGGTTCCTCGCGCGACTGGGCGGCGAAGGGCACGCTGCTGCTGGGCGTGAAGGCGGTGCTGGTGGAGAGCTTCGAGCGCATCCATCGCTCCAACCTCGTCGGCATGGGCGTGCTGCCGCTCACCTTCAAGAAGGGCATGGACCGCAACAGCCTCGGCATCAGCGGCGACGAGATCCTCGACGTCACCGGCCTCGGCGAGGTGATTACCCCGCGCATGGACCTGACGCTCACCATCCACCGCCCCAACGGCAAGGTTGACAGCGTCCCGGTGCTCTGCCGCATCGATACCGTTGACGAGGTCGTTTACTACAAGCACGGCGGTATCCTCCACTACGTGCTCCGCGGCATGGCGGGTCTTCACGCCGCAGCCTAAGGAGACTCTGAAGAATCCCATCTCGACACGGTCAGGGAGCAGCCTGTAGTTGAGTGGCATTGATTACATTCGGATCGACATACAGCGCCTCCTCCACCCCGGGATCCGAGAGATTGAACCACAGCTGCAGGAAGTAGATGCGCAACATGCGTTCCAGTCCCACCGGTGGCATCTGTTGGAGCAGCACGAGCTTGGAACCGAGATATTTGCCACCGTCAACGAGCATCTTCAGAGTCTGGGTCTGAAGGTGGGCACCGGCACGATCGTGGACGCGACCATCATCAGCGGACGAACTTCGGAACCTCCTGCACGCTAATTATCGCTTCCGCCACACCTCACCAGCCACCGTTCGTCGCCGTCGCTTCCTTCAAGCAAGCCGTATCGCCCTCCGCGTGATGGCCTCGTCATGAGCAGCACAATGGAAAAAGGCCTGGCCTTGCAGTCGGCGCAAGATCTGACGGAACCGATAGGAACGACTGCGCCTGACGGGAGGACTTGAAGCGTTGCATCTGCCGCTCTCGTCGGCGTGTGGGTCGATGCGAGTTCTCAGCACGATTGTTGAGGTAGCGGCTTTGTCGATGCTCGACATTGGGCAGCAGACGTCGCTGCGCCACGCCATAGCTTCTCAGCTTGTCGGTGATGATCACTCGTGGCACGTACTGCAGGCCCTTCAGCAAACGCTTGAAGAACCGCTCGGCGGCTTTCCCGTTACGCCGCTCCTGGACCAGAATATCGAGAACGACACCATCCTGATCCACGGCACGCCACAGATAATGCTGAACGGCCTGGATCCGGATGAATACCTCGTCGAGGTGCCACTTGTCGCCTGGCCGGGGACGCCGGCGCCGCAGACGATCAGCAAAGCTCTCGCCGAATTTCTGGCACCAGCGTCGCACCGTCTCATAGGAAACGACGACGCCGCGCTCAGCCAAAAGCAACTCAACGTCCCGTAGGCTGAGGCTGAACACATGATACAGCCATACCGCATGGCTGATGATTGCCGCAGGGAAGCGATGGCGGTAGTGGGGGTCAGGTGGCGACTTCATGCTGCCAGTCTCGCCCGCTCTCGCTCCGGGCGCCAACCAAGGTTACCGTGACAATGCCTGCTCAAGGGTTGGATTGTCTTGTACGTCCATTCACGCAGCTGGTCCCGTTCTCTACTGTGCGGTGACGCAACTCTACCGAGCGCCAGAAAGGCGTGGAGGAATTTATCGCGTCGGGCCTGCATCCGCTGGGATCCCAAGTTTCAGCCAACTCACGAATGTCTCCCCCGTTCGATCGCTTCCCTGATCAATTGCCGAGCCTCCGCCGCATCTCCCCACCCAGCAATCTTGACCCATTTGCCTGGCTCCAGGTCTTTATAATGCTCGAAGAAGTGCCGGATCTGCTCGAGAGTAATCTCTGGCAGGTCGGTGTAATTCATGACGTGCAGATAGCGCTTCGTCAGCTTGGGAGACGGAACCGCTATGATCTTCTCATCACCGCCCCCATCGTCCTCCATTTTCAACACGCCAACTGGTCTGACGTTGATCACCGCGCCGGGCACGATCGGGCGGGTGTTGGCGACCAGCACATCGATCGGATCGCCATCAGCCGCAAGTGTATGCGGAACGAAACCATAGTTGCCGGGATAGCGCATTGGTGTATGCAGAAAGCGGTCGACGAACAACGTACCGGCCGCCTTGTTCATTTCGTACTTTATGGGTTCGCCGCCGATCCCAACTTCAACGACGACGTTGACTTCCTCCGGGGGATTGGCGCCGATCGGAATGGCATCAAGGTTCATAGACGTCTCCCGTAATAGCGTTACGAATAGAGTGTTATGAACCTGTGTCAACTCTCGAGCGCCACCGCCATCGGGAATCTACGCCGCCAAGCCCGTCGGCAATGATGTCGATCTGCTCCTGTGTCAGCAGCGGTGGCGCATGTCCGCAACCGGGAATCTCGACCAAAGTTGCCAGCGGGCCGCGCATTGTCAATTGCTGTGCCGTATCACGGGGCAGCAGATCGGAGTGCTCTCCGCGCAGCAACAAGGTCGGGCACTGGATCGCGTCCCAATATTTCCATAAGTTCAAATTATACAGCAGACCCGGTCGGAACGCCCGTGCAATGCCAGGATCACAGAGCATCCGGTAGCGACCATTATCGGTCCGTTCTATGCTGTGCTCAATAAGATGACGCCAATCGTCGTCGCCAAGTTCCCCGAAAGTTGACAGAATTTCACGGTAATACGCGTTGGCTGCCGCAAAATCCGGAAACTCCGTTGGCATCTGCCGCAAATATGTCCCGATGCGGTAGAGCGCGGACCACGGGAGGAACGGCCCAATGTCGTTGACAACCAAACGTCGGATCGGAGACCCCGGGAGAGCCGCCATGACCATGCCGATCAACCCGCCGAGCGACGTTCCAATCCAGTCGACGGATTCGGCATGCAGGCTGGCAAGCAGGACCGTCATATCCACGCAGTATTGCGGCAATCCATACTCGTCAGGGTCCTTCAGCCAATCGCTGCGGCCACGACCGGGCAGATCAGGGCAGATGATGCGGTAGTCGTGCTGCGCCAGAAAGGCCGCCAGCCGATCGAAATCCCGCCCCTGGCGGCTCAGGCCGTGAACACAGACGACAACACGCCGCGCGTCTTCCGGGCCCCACTCCGTGTAAGCGATCCGGTGGAAGGAAAGCCTGGACACCCCAGACACTTGTCCATGGCGCGGTCGGACCGAACAAGTGGTCGCGATCGTACGGCAGGACTGTTGTTCGAAGTCGTTCATCGCTGGTCGCGTTCCTGGCAAAAACATTCAGCGCCTCGTCCAGGCCACTGTGCGCCGGATTGCGGCAGTCATCCGCACCCTCATCTGTTACGGACCACAGAGAACTTCAACACGCCTTACCTGTGTGGGTTCCGTCAGCGTTCACGCCAGACCGCAATTTCGGGGACGGTTCTGTTGGAGCATGGTAGCTCCCGGAGGGGGAGCACGTCGGATGGAATGCGTCGCCTGCGGTGGGGCAGCGATTTCGGAGCGGCCTGAGCGCACCGCGCAGGGCTACCGGCGGTTCCGTTGCCGCGATTGTGGCAAGCAGTTCAACGAACGAACTGGTGGGTCCCTGAATCGCGCCCAGTATCCGTCCGATGTCATCGCGCTCGTTGTCTTCTGGCGACTGCGGTACAAGCTGAGCCTACGCGATCTGCCGGAGATGTTCCTTCTCCGCGGTATCGAATTCACCTATGAGGCGGTTCGGGATTGGGAGGCGAAACTTACGCCGTCGCTGATCGACAATCTTCGCCGCCGCCGGGGTGGTGGCAGCCGGGTCCGCCGCTCGTGGTACGTCGATGAGACCTACATCAAAGTCAATGGCCGATGGTGCTATCTATACCGGGCGATTGACCGCACTGGCGCGCTGGTAGACGTGATGCTGAGCGAGACCCGCGATATGGCCGCGGCAGAAAAGTTCTTCCGATCTGCCAAAGCGGTGACTAGCGTCACTCCGGCCCGGGTAACCACCGATGGGCATGACAGTTACCCTCGTGCGATTCGAAGCCAGCTTGGTGCCGATGTCCGCCACCGGAACAGCCAGTATCTCAACAACCGCATTGAACAGGATCATCGAGGGATCAAGAGCCGATATGGGCCAATGCGTGGCTTCGGTGCCGTCAACTCGGCGGCTCGCTTTTGCCGATGTCATGACGAACTCCGGAACCTCCTGCACGCCAATTGCCGCTTCCGCCACACCTCACCAGCCACCGTTCGTCGCCGTCGCTTCCTTCAAGCCAGCCGTATCGCCCTCCGCGTGATGGCCTCGTCATGAGCAGCACAATGGAAAAAGGCCTGGCCTTGCAGTCGGCGCAAGATCTGACGGAACCTCTTCGCTCAGGTCGTCCGAGTAACTCTGCAGGATCTCGTAGGCTATTGCCTCAAGGGCCAATCGCAGCTCGAGGCAGGCATAGATTTCGTGGTCAGGACCGCCCTCGAGCAGGGTCTTCGCCTTGACGAGATGATCGGTGGCGATGCTGCGAAAAGGAATGGCGCCGCGCGGCTTCATTCCATAACCACCGTGAAGGCTGGATATGGCCTGCGAAATGCTGCTAGCACCCGCTCTCGCGCTCGGTCCATCTCGTTCGTGGCCCGATGGGTGAGCATAAAGGTGGGACACGATGGATCGCCGCAGCCACAGTGTCGGATTTCGCCGATGGCGAGCAGCGCCTTGAAGTGTCGACGGAGCTGATCGAGTTCGCGGACCGTCAGCTCGAGTGCCCGGCGAACGTGGACGTCGCGAATGTGATGCAGCGACGGAACGCGATGTATTTCGACGCCCTCGCGGGTTTGCCAGATGCCAGTGCTAAGGACTCGAATTGTGTCCTCGATGGCTTGCTGGAAGGCGTGAAGATTACTCTCTTGTTGGAAAGGCGTTCGAAACGCTGGGCGGTCGAAAGCCCGAGCGAGCATGGCCAGCGCTTGGCCGTCATCGATATCCTGAAACTGCTCAACAAAGTCTCGCAGCTCCACCTCGGCGTCAGGAAAGGCGACGCCGTCTACCAGTCGCCGTAGGAGGAATTCAGCACGCAGACGCAGATGTTCCTCGAATTCGGAGCCGGACCAGATCGTGACTTCATGGACGCCAAGCCGGGCTGCGGCTGCACGCACTTCGTCGCGGCGCTGGGCCGAAACGCTCCCCCGGCATACGAATTTGAATGCGTCTGGCTGCCCGGTCGCAGCACCGACCGCGGCCGCCATGTCCTTCTCCGCCTTGGCTTGGGCTAGAGTGCTTCGATTGACGCATTGGATGACGGTGCGTTCGGCTGGCCGATCATCAAAGGGGCCGAGCCCGATGATGTCGCGACCTTGGTCACTTCCTGTCTGGCCGAACCACGCCAGGTCTGTCCAGCCTTCGCAAAGATGATAGGCGAAGACCAGGCGCTCGAACTCGGCTCCGCTAAAGTCCTCGAAGTGAACTGGCCGGACTGTCCGAGCTATTTTCATTTGAAGCCCTTTGCGTTTCGCCTGACAGAATAGCTTTTATGATTCGATCGCTGGAAGCTGATAGCGCCTAATGTGGAGAGCATCCTCCTCCCAGGTGATCTCCAACACCCGGTTCACGAGATCAGCGTCGACCTCAAGCTCGTCGAGCGCCTGCTCGAAAAGCTCGATTTGCATATCCAGATCCATACCTGGCGGCCCGTTGAGGCAGACAAGCCCGGCGTGGAGGGTGACGTCGGCGTACTGGCCCTTCGCCCCCGGTCGTTCGGCCGGACCGCGGAAGTCGACGGAGTTCTTGGTCACGAAAGTCCAGTCCCCATCGAGAATGATAGGCTTCAGCTCCCAGTCCTTCAGGCCGGCCCGGCCGAGCCAGACGACGTGGGACGACTCGCCATGTCCTTTGGCGTGAGCGAGTTTGGTCAGTTCGGGGCTCAGGCACTTGTCGATCAGAAACTTCATCCCGCCTTCCTGCGGCGAGGGACGCGCCGCTCGGCGACGATGATCGCGCCTTTGGGAAGCTCATCGCTCGCCCTCGGGCGGCCCCGCGCAGGGTTTGCTTCGGCGTAGATGGTGGCAAGCTCGATCTTGTCAGTGTCGAGGGACGGATAGGCGGCAAGGATGCGGTCCATCGGGAGGCCGGCCGCCACCGAGGCGGCCACGTCATGAACGGGGACGCGCGTGCCGCGCACGATCGGCGCACCCCCGAGCACATCTGGATCGGATAGGACGATCTCACGGGCGGCCCCCAAACGCTCCATCCGCTCATTGGTCCGCCGGACGAAGGGCGCCAGGTCGATCGTGAGGAACTCGTCGCGCACGATCCAATCCTCCTCGATTAGCGAGGCGAGGGCGCGGGTGCGGAATCTGTGAAGGCGCGACCCAGCCTCCCGGATAGCGAACAGACGCTCCTCCGATGTCAGGCGCTTGGCGCTATCGAAGTAGAACGCGATGAGCGTACAGGCGGTCGCCGCAACGCGCCGGCCGTCATCGAGCGAGAAGAACCCCTCCGGCAGGATGTGCTCGTCGATGACCCGATTGACGTCCCGAAGCGCGACGCGAGCGACCACCGCCGCCTCAGACGGCTTCAGCATATCCGCGGCAGAGCTCATGACGGCCTCCATAAAAATCTTCCGGTGCGTCGGAATATATATGGGAAATGCCCGAACTTCAATGACGCTCGGCTGGCAGTGCGGACACGCATGTAGTGTCCACCTTCGCTACGGTGGACACCATGTGGACACCACGATAGAAACGACGAAGGCCGCCTCGCGGCGCCTTCTCGTAAGATACTGATTTACCGAGGTAAATTTGGAGCAGCAATAGCAACCGGGAACCAACATCCTCTGGGGCGCAGGGCCAGAACCACACCTGAGGCCTCACCGCGGAGATGGATGCCCGCTTCCTCTTATCCGGGCTGTTGGCGCGGTCGCTGATCGGTGGGGCCGTTTACATGGTTGGCACGGGCGGGAGCTTGGAACCGACCCATTTCTGATAGATCTTCTCCAGGTCGTCATTCTGTAAATGGATGAAGATGAAGGTATTCACCCAGTGCAGCATGTCGACGTTGCCAGGCCGCAACCCGACCGAATACCAGCTCGTGCGAATTGTGAACTTGGACTCTAATCCCCGACCAGGGAACCGACGCAAGAGCATGGCCGCGATGGGAGTCGCCGTGCCAAGCGCATCGACCTGACCCGCCATCATCGCCGCACTCGCCGCCGCATCGTCGTCGAACCGGACGATCTGCACATCTTTCGGCGGGTCGGCGCTGAGGCTCTGATCCGTCAGCGAGCCGCGCGCAACAGCGACCGTCTTTCCGGCGAGATCAGCGAAGGATTTGATGGCCGCCTGCTTCGGCGCCAACAACTGAGCACCGGAAGCGCCGTAGGGAGTCGAGAACCAAACCGCCCTCGCGCGCTCTGTTGAGATCGCGAAAGTCGCCATCATCAGGTCCGCCCGGTTTGTCAGCAGATAGGCGACCCGATTGGCGGCGGTCGTCGGTACGATCTCAAGCTGCACACCCAAATCATGTGCAAGCAGTTTGGCTGTCTCCACCTCCGACCCGGCCGGCTTCTGGTTTTCGTCCATAAAGCCGAATGGAGGCGTATTCGTATCGATACCGATCCTGATCTTGCCGGCTTTCAAGATCGCGTCCAGAGATTGAGCCGATGCTGGCACACAGAACACTAAGATCGGAAGCACGAGCCAAATCCACCGCAGACGCGCAAGCACAGCCATCATCACTACTCCGGCAGCTTGGGCCTGTAGCCCGTTCCCGAATCTGATATACGCATAACTGGAATTGTCGGCAATCGCGCTGGACTGTTTCGACTAGGACGGGAATAGGTCTAGGTTTTGGTCCGCACGGCTGCTCGCGCAGGTGCGATATTGATCTCCGTCAGGCGCTAAAGAGGCAGGCTCTGAGATGGATTCTTCGAACCTCGGCGCGATCGATTGCGATCTTCATCCGGCAATTCCCGGCATGGGATCACTGTTGCCGTATATGGACGAATACTGGCGCCAGCAGATCGAAAGCCGCGGCATCGACAGCATCGATCTGAGCAGTTATCCGCCGCGCAACCCGCTAGCCGCCCGCAGCGATTGGCGACCGCAGTCCGGACGCGCCGGATCAGCGCTGGCCGACGTCCAAACCGAGGCTCTGGACCGCTTCGGCGCGAGCGTGGCGATCTGCAATGTCCTGTGCGGGGCGCAAGGTACTTTCAACCCTTATTATGCCGCGGCGATGAGCCGCGCAGTGAACACTTGGCTGGCGCGCGAATGGTTGGATCGCGACCAGCGCTTGCGGGCCTCAATCGTGGTGCCACTGCAGGATCCAGAGCGCGCAGCAGAAGAAATCGCCTTCTGGGCCGACGATCAGCGCTTCGTGCAAGTGCTGCTGCCGGTTATGACAGAGGTCCCGCTGGGCAGGAAGCATTACTGGCCGATCTACCGAGAGGCGGCGCGACATGGGTTGCCTGTCGGTGTGCACGCCGGCAGCATGATGCGCCACCCCTCCTCTTGGTCCGGCTGGCCCTCCTTTTTCATCGAAGAATACGCTGCCAACAGCCAGGCCTTCCAGGGCCAGCTCCTCAGCTTTGTTTACGAGGGCGTGTTCCAGAAATTCCCACAGCTCCGCGTGGTGCTTCTCGAGTCCGGTGTTAGCTGGTTGCCGAGCTTCCTTTGGCGCATGGTGATGACTTGGCGGTCGCTCCGCATGGAGGTGCCCTGGGTCGACCGCTCCCCTGCCGAGATCGTGCGCGAACATGTGCGGCTGACCGTGCAGCCCTTCGACGCACCGCCCGACCGCGATCAGTTAATGGCGCTCCTGGAGCAAATCGGGTCGGAGGACATGCTACTATTCGCGACCGATTTCCCGCACTGGCAGTTCGACGGAGATGCGGTACTCCCGGGAGGCTTACCGGAAGACGTTGTTCGCAAGATCATGCTCGATAATCCGCTGTGCTGTTATCCAAGACTAAGGAACACGCTGCCATGAACGTTTCGATCGAGGGGCTGCACGAGTTGGCGAGCCAGACCCCGACCGAGATCGTCGATTGCGACGTCCACCCGACCTTCCGCTCAACGGCGGAGGTTAAGCACTATTTGCCTACTCAGTGGCACGAGCATATCGATCAGTTCGGCCTGCGGCAGCGGCAACCCTTCGCCACTGATCACGCCTATCCCCGCGCGTCGCCGCATCTTGCACGGCGCGACGCGTTTCCGCCCGGCGGCGGCCCTCCTGGATCGGATTTGCAGTTCTTGCAGAAGCAGCTTTTGGATGAGTGCGGGGTCGCCTGCGCGATCCTGCAGCCGCTCAGCCCCAATGGAATGGATGCGCCGAACCAGGAGCTCGGCGCGGCCTTGTGCCAGGCCGTAAACCGGTGGTCACTCGACGCGTGGACCAGTCGGGATCCGCGCCTGCGGAGCAGCATCATGGTTCCACAGGAGGACCCCGAAACGGCCGTCGCCGAGATCCGGCAGCACGCCGGAAACCCTGCATTCGTCCAGGTCAGCATCTCGCAGCGGTGCCTCGAACCGGTCGGCCGTCGCCGCTACTGGCCGATCTACCGCGCCGTCGTTGAGGCCGGAATGCCGCTCGGGATCCACACGGGGGGATTCAACGGACGCTCGCCGGTACCTGGCTCTGGGTGGTGCTCGTTCCTGGCGGAACAGCATCACCTCACGCAGATCAACATGCAGTCGCTGGTCACGAGTTTCATCATGGAAGGTGTGATGGAGACATTTCCGGACTTGCGCGTGGCTCTCTACGAAGGCGGCATGGTCTGGGTGCCGGCGCTTTGTTGGCGCCTGGACCGATTATGGTCGCGCCTGCGGTCCGAGGTGCCACATGTGAAGCGTCCGCCGTCTGAATATATCCGCGAACGCTTCTGGTTCAGCACGCAGCCGACGGATGAGGCCGAACAGCCGCACCATCTTCGTCAGGTGCTGGACTGGATCGGTTGGGACCGCATCCTGTTCGCGACCGATTACCCGCACTGGGATTTCGACGATCCGCGGTTTGCCCTCAAGATGCCGCTCTCTGCGGCTGAGAAAAAGAAGGTCTTTTCGGCCAACGCCAAGGCACTGTTTCGTCTTAATTGACCACACGTTTTCGGAGGCTGCTGATGAGCGTACGACCGAGTGATGCGCAACTCGTTGCGGCCATGCGGCTCGGCGCGGCGACGGTCTATGAGGGACAGGGGCAAACGGGCGCCATGGATTGCGGCATTAAGCCGCTGCATCCGGAGTTCCGGCTCGCGGGCGTGGCGCTGACCGTAAATTGCGCGCCCGGCGACAACCTGATCCTGCATTATGCGCTGACCCAGGGACAGCCGGGCGACGTGCTGGTCATCGACGCCAAGGGCTACCTCGAGTGCGGGCATATGGGGGATGTCATGTCGTTCGCGGCGCGGCAAGCCGGCTTCGCCGGCATCGTCATCGACGGGTCGGTGCGTGACAGCGCTGGGGTGATCGAGATGAATTACCCCGTCTTCGCCCGTGGTCTCTCCATCAAGGCGCCGAGTAAGAACCAGCCTGGTAAGCTGAACGTGCCTATCCTCTGCGGTGGTGTGCTCGTGCGGCCAGGCGACATCATCGTTGGCGACCGGGACGGCTTAGTCGTCCTCGACTCGCGCAAGCTGCAAGCCGTCATTGACGCCGCAGAGGAGCGGGAGCGGCACGAGACCGAGCTGCGAGGTGCGATTGCCAAAGGCAAGACAACGGTCGAGCTCGGCGGGCTGAGAGCCCGACTGCGCCAGCTGAGAGTGATCAGCGGCTGATGCTAGAGCAATTGGCGCCTGACTGTGTCACGCGTCAACCGCTCCGCAAGCTTGTTTTGCGAGCAGATTCACGCGCTCCTGGAACCTCAATCGGTTCCAGTCAAGCGCGATCTGCTCTAGGCGCTCAGCGCCACTGCGGCGAGGCTCGCTGCCCGGCGAAGATTTTCGATCGGCGCCGGGTCCGGTCGCATCCCTCGGCCCATGCGAGCAAACCGGCGGTTGCGTCCGAGCCGATCAGTGGCACGGCATCTTGGTGGAAACGCTCGACGACCTCGGTTGGCGTCATCGAGCGGAAGTCGCCCTGGGTGAGTGATTTGCTGCTGCCATCCTTTAGGTGCACCGCGATCCGAGCGCCGCAGCGTGTGGGGAAGGCTGAGGAGAGATCCGCATCCGGCGCTATGGTGCATCGCTGCATGAGCGCGTTC
Source organism: uncultured Pseudomonadota bacterium (assembly GCA_963791885.1). Lineage (GTDB taxonomy): Bacteria > Pseudomonadota > Alphaproteobacteria > Acetobacterales > Acetobacteraceae > CAVSUZ01. Next base: position 179,148 of record CAWBUL010000006.1, read on the forward strand.
GCTGCCGGGTCATGGATGTGCTGCCATGCGTGCGGATCGATATGGCGGGCAAGCAGCGTCGATGCGACGCCGAAGGCGATGCTCATTGTCGCCGCTTGCACCGTCGGAACCGACTGGGTCTCTCGGCAGCCGGGATAATCGAAGGCTGCCTGTGTGACTGCGATGTCGATGGTGGCGATATCTGCGGGATCCGGCAGCATTGCTCCGATCTCGGCTGCAAGCTGCACCGGAGTCTGTGCGAAGAAGCAGGCGGGGGCGGGCTTAAACACGATCTCCAGAATTTCGAATCGGCTCCCGAGGTCACGGGTGAGTTCCGGCGCATTGTCGCGCGCGTTGTGGGCGGCCAGTACGCCGGATGGCCCATCCAGGGACGATGGCGCCGCAGTGCAACCTTCGCGCGCCAGCAGAGCGCTGGTGACGGCATTCCGTGCGGCAACACCAGCATGAAACACATGCTCGCCGGTGCCCGCATGGGCCCATTTGTTGAAGCCGATCGCGGTCTGTGCAGCGAGAGCGCCTGCGGCCGTGATCTGCTCGGGCGGCAAGCGCAGCGTCGCCGCGGCCGCCAGGGCGGCGGCCACCGGGGCGGAAATCGCCGTGGGCCGGAAGATGCGGGCAAGCCCGGGCGAGTGCACCGCGCGTGCTATTCGGGCCATCGTCTCGTAGCCGACGACGATGCCCCAGAGCAGGTCCTCGCCAGTCACTTCGGAAGCGGCACAAGCGGCGAGGACCGCCGGGATGACGATGATGCCGGGATGGGTTGCGGAGGAGACGTAGGTATCGCTCTGGTCCGTCGCGGCGCAGGAGATAGCGGTGACGAAGGCCGCGTCCGCCGCGTGCGCCAGGTGAGGGGTATACAAGATGGGCGAGCGTGCGCCCGGTCCATCGGTCGCGATGCAGCGGAGCGCCGCTTGAGCGCGGCCATCCGCGTGGATTTGGAGGCAGCCCCAGAGCGCGTCTACCAGGCAGGCCTTCGCTTTGGAGCGCACTTCTCGGGGCAGAGATGGGCGAGAGGCAAACTCTGCGAAGACCTCGAGGGCTGGACGGGGCTTCACTCTTCTTTCGGTCCCGGTGGTGGCGGTACCTGGCCGGTGCCTTGGGCGGAAAGCAAGGTCATCAAGAAAGTCTGCGCATATTCGAGCCGCGAGGCTGGGCTCATCGGCTGCATCGCATAATAGGCGCGGCGGCCGAGGCCAACCGAGACCTGGTTCTTGCTCTTCAGCATCGCGACCATCGATGCCAGGGTCGCGTCGACCTCTTCCGTCTTGACCACCTTGTTGACGAGATAGAGCGACCGAGCGCGATCCGCTCCGAAGCGCTCACCGGAATAGAGCAGTTCGAATGCCTCCTTCGGCGGAAACATGGGGATCGCGACCGCTAACGCGAGCGCCGGAAACTGGCCGTAATTCACCTCGGGATAGCCGAATTGCACATGATCGGCTGCAACCGCCAGGTCGCAGGACGACAGCAGGCTCATGCCGCCGGCGACGCAATGCCCGGCAACGCGTGCAACAATCGGCACACTTGCGCGCGCCATGGCCTCATGCAACTGCACATGCGTCAAGGCATAGGCGCTGCGCTGATCCAGCGTGCCGTGCGGGTGCCCATCGGGACGGCCGCCGCCGCAGAAATACTCGCCATTGCCGGTCAGCACGATGACGCGGATCGACTTATCATGCTCGGCATGCTCGATCGCCGCGATCATGGCTGCCATGATCCGGCGGTTGATCCGGTTGTTGTCGTGCGGGCGGTTGAGAGTAATGGTCAGGACGCTATCTTGCGTGCCGATCAGGACTTCGTCGCTGGTTTCGTCGTGCATGTCTCAGGAAACGATCATTTGCAACTGATACTGGATTTCGGAATGCGGCAGCCGGGTCGAGTAGAAGGTGATTATCTCCTCAACTCCACCCTGGTCGATGGGCCGGCCCCATGCTCCGCCGGCGGGGCCATTACAGGGAAGCTGTGAGGCGAAATACGGGACCTTTTGAGCTTCCTTCAGCGTCATGCAGCGAGCCGCGATGCGCAATTCGACCTCTCGAACGCTGCCCGGGTCGATCCCCCAATCGAACAACGCGTTCACCCCGATATAGTCGAAGCGCATATCCTCATCGGCTATACCACAGCGGTCCTGGAGCTGGTGGCGCACCATATCGGCGGCCAGCTCTGCCTTCGCGTATGCTCCTTCGCCACCGTAGATGATACGGCCCATACCCATGTAACCCTCGCGTACCGCCACGGCGACGCGCGCCTCCGATGTGCGGGGCCGGCCGGTTGTGCCGTCGATGCGAACCCGGTTGGGACCGACCTCAGTGATGCGCGTCGTGGTGAAATCGACGACGCCGGAGCCGTGCACGTAATTGGCGGGATCGCCGATTTCGTACAGCAGCTGTTCAGTGCAGGTCTGCTCACTGATCACGCCGCCAGTCCCTGGGAGTTTGGTAATAATGGCCGCGCCGGACTCGTCCATCTCGACGATCGGGAAACCGAGCCGGTGCAGGTCGGGAACGTCCTTGTAGCCGGGATCGGCGAAGTATCCGCCGCTGATTTGCGCACCGCATTCCACGAGATGGCCGACGCCGAGCCCGCTGGCGATCTTATCATGCTCGTCCAAACTCCACCCGAACTCGTGCAGCATTGGCGCTAAAAACTGCTCGGAATCGCCGGCTCGCTGTGTGATCACGATGTCGGCGCCATCGGCGAGAGCATCGCAGATGCTTTGCGTGCCACCATAAGCCAGAGCGCCCAGCATGTCGTTGCCAAGGGCGGACACCGGTTTGCCGGTCTCCAGCACGATCGGGTCCTTCAGCCGGAGCGTGTCAGATACGTCTGCCCCGGTGACATAGGCGATTTTGACTCCCTTCAAACCGAGATCGCGGCAGACTTCCGCGGTCAGCTCCGCCGCGCCTACCGGGTCGAAACCACCTGCATTGGCGATGATCTTCGTGCCGTTGCGCATGCAGGCAGGCGCGACCGCACGCAACTTCAACTCAAGCCGAGAGTCAAAGGCCGGCATAGCGTTGGCACGGCGGATAAGTGCGAGCGAGATCGCCTTCTCCGACGTGCAGTCGAAGATGATGTAATCGAGCTCGCCCTTTTCGGCGAGTAGTGCCGCCGCGTCGAGATCGTCACCCTCGTGGGCTGACCCTGCGCCGAGACGAAGCGATTGCTTTTTCATGCCTCGGATTCCGACAGCGCGCCTGCGCGACTTGGCGGTAACTCGTCTGTTTCCACCAGCATCTCGAGCAGGATAGCGCTGTAGCCTTTTCCGTGGCCGTCGATCATCATCGCCTTCGTGACGCCGCCATCAAGCGCACGCTCGATTACGAAATTGAGCGCTGCCAAGATAGGCAACTCGTAGCGCTGGGCCGGCCCTTTGGCGAGCGGTGCAAAGTGCCGCAGCACTGCTTCGGCTGTCACATGCTGCCTGATCCAGGGGTAGTCTGCCTTATCGTAGCAGGCGAGACCCAAGTTCACCGTATCGCCCTTGTCGCCGGAGCGTGCATGGCAGATCTCTTTGAGCATGAGTTTCGGCATTCAGATGAGACCGTATTTGGCTTCGACCGCTGCGATCCAACTGCGGTCCCATCGTCCCTCTTGAATCGCACGCAGGCCTTCGGCCTCGGCGGCCTCCTGCTTGCGCGCATCACGAATCAGCCGCTCCGCCTCAGACGGAGGGAACGCGACGAGCCCGTCCCGGTCGCCGACGACAATGTCACCAGGGCCGATGACCAGAGTATCGATCGAAACAATGACGTTAAACTCGCCGGGTCCGCTTTTATATGGTCCGCGACACGTGGTGCCGCGGGCAAAGCAGGGGAAATCGCGCTCGCCGATCGCATCGGCGCCGCGAACCGCGCCATTGATCACGATCCCGGCGGCCTCGAGCAATTCGAGGTAGCGCAGCATGATCTTGCCGGTCACGGCCTGCATCACTTCGCCACCCGCATCGACTACCAGTACGTCGCTGGCGCGGACGTGATCGAGTGCGCGGTGCAGCACTAAATTGTCGCCCGCCCGAACGCGCACCGTCACGGCGGTGCCCGCCATGCGGCTGCCGCGATGGTATGGGCGAAGCACGCCGGTGCCAACGAGGCCCTGCATGTTGTCGCTCAGCAGCGCGGTCGGAATCGTGCGCAGGGAGGCGAGGTGATCAGGGTTCGCCTGTGGCGCCGCGTTCGCGCGACGGCGGCCGATCGGGGCATTCTCGTCCATTGTCACAGCGTCGGCAGTGGCGGCAGCTTGTCGCCGATGACCGTCTCGTAGATCTTTTGGAAGTCGCCGTTTTCGCGATGCAGAAACACGAACGTGTTCACCCATTGAAGTAAATCAACTGCGCCCTTGCGGACCCCGAACGCGTACCAGTTTTGCGGTGGGATGGTGATCTTGATCTCGTAGTGCCGATCTGGAAACCGACGGATCAGCTGCGATCCCGGGACATTTCCGACGCCATACGCATCTACCTGTCCGGACGCCAGGGCTGCCATTGCCTGCGGATCGTCGTCGAAGCGGACGATCTCCGCTCCAGGGGGAACTGCAGCCATCAGCACCTGCTCCGTGTAGGTCCCACGCGAGACGGAAATCTTCTTACCCACCAGGTCGGCATAGGAGGTGATCGAAGCTGAGTGCGGGGCGAGGATGACAGATGTTACGGTTCCATAGGGAGACGAAAACCAGACCGCCTTGGCGCGGTCGGCGAAGATGGCAAAGGCCCCCATCATCAGATCAACCCGTCCGGTGACCAAATATGGGATTCGGTTGGCCGCGGAAGTGGGCACTATCTGGAGTTGCCCCCCGAGGTCTTTGGCGAGAAGTCGCGCTGTCTCTACCTCGGAGCCAGCTGGCTGTTGATTCTGATCCTCGTAGGCGAAGGGCGGCGCCGACACGTCCATGCCGACCAGGATCTTGCCGCGCTTGATCACGGCGTCCAGCGAGCCATCCTGCATCTGCGACACGTCCTGCGCCTGCGCTGCCGCGCTGGGCAGAATGAGTGCCGCTAGCGCAGTGAAGGGAAGATTCCGACGCCTCATGTTCTCTGACCCTCTTTAAAGGCTGGTGGCAATGAACTGTTTGAGCTCGGCGGTTTGCGGGGCGGCGAACAGGTCGGCCGGCGGCCCCGCCTCCCAAATTCCACCGCGATGCATGAAGATGATGCGGTCGGCCACGGAGCGAGCAAACTGCATCTCGTGCGTGACGAGGATCATCGTCATCCCCGCGCGCGCGAGATCGGCGATCACCTTCAGGACTTCGCCCTTCAGCTCCGGGTCGAGCGCCGAGGTTACCTCATCGAACAGCATGAGACGCGGCGACAGCGCGAGGCACCGCGCGATTGCGACCCGTTGCTGTTGGCCGCCGGAGAGCCTGTCTGGGTATTCGTAGCGCTTGTCGAGGAGCCCAACCTGGCGCAACGCGTTCTCGGCGATGACCTTTGCTTCCGCGAGCGGTGTCTTGCGTACGACGGTCAGGCCGATCGTCAAGTTGCGTTCGACCGTCAGGTGCGGAAACAGATTGAAGCTCTGAAAGACGAAACCGACGTCGCGCCGCAGCGCTCGTAGCGCGTTCTCATTGCGGGTCACCGGGCGCCCGTTGACCTCGATCGTGCCCTCCTGGATCGGTTCCAGCCCGTTAATGCAGCGCAGCAGCGTGCTCTTTCCAGAACCGCTGCGCCCAATGATGACAACGACGCTGCCGGCCTCCACCTCAAGCGAGATGTCGTTCAGGACTTCCAACTGCCCATAGCGCTTACGGACGGACTGCAGACGGACGATCGACATGAAGTCTCCGTTCGATCCATTCGGCGAGCTCGGCGAGCGGCAGGCAAAGTGCCAGATAGATCGCTCCTACGACAAGGAAGGTGATTAACGGCTGGAAGGTAACGCCGGAAATGAGCTGCCCTTGCCGGGTTACCTCGACAAAGCCGATCAACGCCGTCAGGGCAGTGCCCTTTAAAACGACGATCATCATGCCGACCGAAGGCGCGAGCGCGACCCGGAGTGCCTGCGGCGCAATGATGTGGCGCAATTGCTGCCAGCGGGACATGCCAATCGAGGCGGCAGCTTCCCACTGCGTGCGCGCGATCGCTTCGACCGAGCCGCGCCAAATCTCAACGAAGAACGCGCTCGCGTTGAGCGTTAGCGCCACCGCCGCGACGACGAGAGCCGGTAAGCGTACCGGGAGCAAGAGCGTCAGCATGAAGAACCAGAGAAAGAGCTGCATCAGAAGCGGTGTTCCCTGCAGCACCTCGACGTAGGCGATAGCGAAGGCACGCAGTGCAATGCTGCGCGAAATGCGCATCCAGGTCACAAGCAGACCGACCAACCCACCGCCGACGAACGCGATCGCAGCCAGCGCGACTGTCCACCGCGCCGCGAGGATCAGGAACAGGACGTCATGCCAGCCGAAGGTGCGGAAGTTCATGCGATCGCCATCGCGGCACGTGCGGGTCGGCGATGGGCGAACAGCACGCGTCCGAGCAACCGGGCGCCACTGCGCAGCATCAGCGTCAGGACAAAGTAGATCACAATCGTGACCAGATAGACCTCGATGCTACGGAAGGTCAGGGTTTGAATATGTGCCGCGAAAGAGGTGAGTTCGTCTACCCCGATCGCGGAAATCACGCTGGTGCTCAGCATCAGCAAGATGAACTGGCTGCAGAGTGCAGGATAGACCTTCTCCAACGCATTGATAAGGATGACGTAGACGAACACTTGCACCCGCGACATGCCGATCGACAGGCCCGCCTCGATTTGGCTGGGATGTACCGCTTGCAGTCCGGCGCGAATCACCTCGGTCAAGAACGCGCCGTTGTAGAGTACCAACCCGATCAGCGCCGCGGTATAGGCGCCGAGGCGAATACCGACGCTGGGCAGGCCAAAAAACAGCACGAAGAGCTGCACGAGCAATGGCGTGTTGCGGATCGTCTGAACGTATACCCGCGCTAACAGCCGGAGTGACATGAAGCGGGAGCGCCGGCATACAGCCCCAATTGTGCCGACGAGCAAGCTCAGCGCCATACCTACAAAGGAATAGAGCAAGGTGACGACCACGCCTTGCAGCAGCCAGGTCCAGTATCGAGTCACCTCCCCGAATTGGAAGGTGTAGCTCATGGTAGCGTCTGTCCCAGGCCGAGCATTCGAACGACCTCACTCCCCGCGCGCATTCCTTGGCTCAATCAGCCGCTACGCTTGACTTCCGACTGGTACCATGATTGGCTTTAGCCTGCAATAGACGTTTTCTGAGGAAATCGCGTGCCGGCAAAGGGCACCAAAACCCACGGCTCGGAAACGACTGGTAGCGAGAGGCTGTACGCGCGCTGCGAGCAGATCTTGCGCCGCTCTATCCGCAGTGGCCTGCCGCCGGGAACGGTTTTGCTCGAAGCCCAACTCGCTAAGCTGCTCGGATCCAGCCGCGCGCCGGTACGCCAGGCCTTAGCGCATCTTCACGAGGAAGGCCTGGTGCAGCGGTCTCAGGGCCGAGGCTATCTGGTTGGACAGAACGGGCACGGAATCCCCCGGGTTAGATTGTCCGTCGCGATGCTGGGGTTGGATGAGCCCGGTGAAGCATTACGCCGCTCGCTTGCCTGGGAGGGAATCTACGAGGATGTGGAACGGAGCATCATCCATCGCTCTGTCTTCGGCAGCGCGCGGGTAAACGAGGTAGAGCTGGCCAGCCGCTATGGCGTTGGTCGCAGCGTGGCTCGTGACGTTCTGACGCGATTGCAAAGCCTCGGCATGCTAGCCAAGGACGAGCGGCAGAGATGGATCATCGTTTCGCTCGACCGGCAGCGTCTAGCAAGTCTGTATGAGCTGCGGCGGCTGCTCGAGCCAGCCGCTCTCCGTGATGCGATGCAGTATGCGGAGGTCGCCCTGCTCGAGGAGATGCGGCGGCGGCTGCAGGTGCGCCGCGCTGCTTACCCGAAGGTCAGTGCTAACGACATGAACGATCTCGAATACGACTTGCACGTGCGCCTGCTTTCGCTCTGTCGGAACCGCGAACTGCTCGGCGCGCTGCAGCGGACCCGCTGTACGCTGACCCTCAGCAAGCATGTCCTCGGCGTCGAGATGCCGCTGCCGCAGCATGATCCCTTCATGGAGGAGCATGTGGAGGTACTCGACGCGGTTATCGCCGGTAAGGCGCAGCCGGCGATGAAGGCACTCGAACGGCATCTGCGTTCCTCTTTTCCGAAAGTCGCGGATCGGCTGGAGGCGTTCCGAGCCAGCTACACGCCACCACCATTGACCTATTTGAATTGAGCATGCGCGCGCTGGTGATCGCTGATGCGTTTGGCATCGAGAACCTGTGTTGGCAGGAGCGTCCGTCGCCCTTGCCCGGACCGGGTCAGGTAATTGTCCGCATCACCGCCGTTTCGTTCAACTTCCGCGACTTGCAGGTGATCGGCGGGGTGCGCGACGTGCCCCGTCCGCTGATACCGTTGTCCGATGCGTGTGGGGTGGTGAGTGCCATAGGCGAGGGGGTGGTACGCTGGAAGCTCGGTGACCGCGTCATGCCTGTATTCGCCCCCGGCTGGATTTCCGGTCCGCTTCCGCACGTGGAAACGCTGCCGACATTAGGAGGCCCACTCGACGGTACTTTTCGCGAGGAAGCGGCGTGGCACGAGCAGGACCTGGTCGCTGTCCCGGCTGTGCTCAGTGACGCCGAGGCCGCTACTCTGCCCTGCGCCGCGGTCTCTGCCTGGAACGCACTGTTCGTGGCGGCACAAACCAAACCCGGCGACGTGGTCCTCATTCAGGGCACAGGCGGCGTCGCCTTGTTCGCATTGCAGTTCGCTAAACGCGCCGGTGCGCGGACCATCCTGATCTCCAGCGAGGACCGCAAGCTTGAGCGCGCCAGGCCACTGGGTGCGGATATCTGTATCAATTATCAAAGCACGCCGAAATGGGGCGCTGAGGCGCGCCGCCTCGCTGGGCCGGTCGATCTGGTGGTGGAAGTGGGCGGCAGCCAGACGCTCGAGCAGTCGTTGATTTGCGTGCGCAATGGCGGCCGGATCAGCGCCGTCGGCTTCCTCTCGGGAGCTGTGGCTCAGTGCAATATGGGAGAGGTAAGCCGCAAGAGCATTGGCCTGCAAGGGATCAGGGTCGGCAACCGCGACAGCTTCGAAGCGTTATGCCGCGTCATCGAGTCGCAGGGGATCAGGCCGGTCGTCGACCGGGTCGCCCCGATTGAGGAGGCGATCCCGACGCTCGCTTCCTATCGCGACCACGGTGCGTTCGGGAAAATCTGCCTTGCCTTCGGTTCGGATACAGCTTCGACTTGACGCTCGTGGGGCCGAGTTTAGGCGGCGGTCTGCGCCGCCTAAATATGGATCAAAGCGGCGGGATCGAGGGCAGCGCCAGGCCGGTCCATTTCTCCGAAATTTTCGACATCATGCCATTCTGCACATTGAGGAACACGAAGGTGTTGACCCATTGCAGCAAGTTGATGTTGCCGGGAGCCACGCCGACGCCGTACCAGTATTTAAAGATTGTAAACTTGATCTCGAATTGCTTGTCGGGGAAGCGCTTCATAAGTTCGCTTGCAATGGCTGGGGTGGTGGTCAGCGCATCCGCCTGGCCGGTGACCAGCGCCGCGCTTGCTGCTGAGTCATCATCGAGGCGCAGAATGTTCGTCCCTTTCGGCACGTTGCTATTAAGGGCGAGTTCGGCCGCCGATCCTCGTGTCGTCGCGATCTTCTTGCCGTTCAAATCGGCATAGTCGTGCATTTGAACGGATTTTGGCGACAGCACCACCGTGCCGGTCACACCATATGGGCTCGAGAACCAGACTGATTTGGCGCGCTCGGCTGTAATCGCGAAGGTAGCCATGATAAGGTCCACCCGGTCAGTGACCAGATAGGGCACGCGGTTGGCCACCGTCGTTGGCACTATTTGGAGCTTAACGCCGAGATCCTTGGCGAGGAGTTGCGCGGTTTCCACTTCAGAGCCAGTGGGTTGCCCGTTGGGGTCCTGGAACCCGTAAGGCGGCGAGTTTAGGTCGATGCCGATCAGGATTTGGCCGCTTTTGATGATGTCATCGAGCGTTCGCGACGATGCTGCTCGCGGCATTCCCATCAGTAACGCCACGACAAACAGCACACCGAGCAACCACCGGTTGCGGCCTTTCATGCTTTCCTCCCTCTCGACAGCAGCCTTGCGAGATTCTCAGCATAAATGACTAATGTCTGCAACAGGCAGTTCTATGCTTGGCCCTCCGGGCGCCCAGTCTCGGACGTCGAGACTTCGTCGAGCCATTTGGCAGCAGACCTTCGTCGATGCGCTGACGGCGCGGGCTGGATTTTCCGCACTGTCGAGCGTGGCGGCACGCCGGCACTGTGCGCGACAACGCGACGAGCGTGGTCCGCCTGAAGCGATCTCGCTCTCTATAGAGACGCGCCACCGTCGATGCTGATTTCTGCACCGGTGATGTACTCAAACTCATCAGAGAGCAGAAACAGCACCAACCGCGTCACTTCATCGGCCGTCCCCATCCGCTTCATCGGTACGAGCTGAATTCGGCGCACATTCTCCTCGGGCGTGCGGATCTTCAACATGTCCGTGTCGATCGGACCCGGATGGACTGAGTTGACGCGTATGCCTCGCGAGGCGAGGTCGGCGGCTGCGGACTTGGTCATACCGCGAAGCGCCCATTTGGTCGCTCCGTAGGCGAAGGCGTGCGGCGTGCCGCGCAGGCCGGCGGTCGAGGAGATGTTGACGATGGAACCACCGCCGCTTCGCTCCATGGCGGGCACGACTGCACGCATGCCCAGGAAACAGCCGAACTGGTTGATGCGAACATGGCGTTCGAACAGCTCGGAATCCGTTTCCATCAGCGACTTGGGGATGTAGATGCCCGCGTTGTTGATCAGGCCGTGAAGCGCGCAGCCGAGTTCGACCGCGGTCTCGACCGCCTCCTGCCAATCGGCCTCGTTGGTGACATCGTGTTGGACGAAACGAGCTGCGGGGCCAAGTTCGGCTGCCAGTGCGTTGCCGTCCTGCTGGAGGATGTCGCCGATAACGACTTTGGCACCGTCGGCCACCAGTGCGCGCGCCTCGGCAGCGCCTTGTCCACGTGCACCTCCGCTGATCAGTACCGACTTTCCCGTCGAAGCGTGCCATCGGATCAGCCCCCTCCGCAAAATTTCCGAGCCGTGAGTCACGGCTGGTGTCGGCGGAACCCGGCGCATGGCTTGGGTCGGGAGCTCACCATAAGCGATCGTAGCATCTCGGTCTGCTTTGTCGACGTGTTCAGGGTTAGGCCGTCAGCCTCCGCGTGGAGCGAACGGCTCGACAGGCTCGGGCGCATCGATCAGCGGGTCCAACCGGAAACGATCCCGCAACGCCTCCGGGTCCGTCACCGTGATCGTATCGCCGGCCACGTGCAGCCCGAAGCGCGACATCGCGGCAAGGGTGCGGGAGAATGTTTCTCGCGTCATGCCAAGCTGCCCGGCGATGCGCCGCTTCTCCAGCGGCAACTGGGCGGACGTGAATGCGTCCTTGCTGTCGAAGAGGCGAAGCAGATAACAGCCGACGCGATCCTCCGCCGAACGAAGTTTATGAGGTCCTTCGCCAGCTTCATCTGACGGCGGAACTGCGCAGCCTGGCAGGCCAGGACGGCCAAGCATAGGGCGTGATCGCGCGCCACTGCGTCCCGGAACGCATCAGCGTGAATGAGAACGAGATGCGCCTCTTCCAGCACACGGGCGCGCGCGAGATGCGGCTGCTGGTTCAGCACCGCCGCGGGTAGCAGCAAGTCAACCGGCTGCACCGTCTCGATTGGCACCTCGTTGGCGCCATCGACGCCGAGCAGCTCAACAACACCCCCGACTAGCAGGTGCACGAAGGCTGGGATTTCGGCTTGTTCAACAAAGTGCTCCCGGCCGGTACGCGATGCAGCACCGCCTGCCGCGACAGCCGTGTAATCGTCGCGGCAGGGACATGGCGAAGCCACGGCGTGCGTCGACGCGGCCGGCGAGCTCGCACAATCCTATGACGTGAAAGACTGGAAGACCGGCGCGATCGAACCCATCCCCGGTCGCACGATGCCGTCGATCGCCGTGGTCGGGCGCGACTATCCCGGCCTCTACGACCGCTTCACGTCGATCGGGCCGCTGATGGAGAAGCTCGGTAACGGGGTAAGGTGCTGAACCTCGACAAGTGCATCGGCTGCCACACCTGCTCCGTCACCTGCAAGAACGTGTGGACCAGCCGCGAGGGCGTCGAATACGCTTGGTTCAATAACGTCGAAACCAAGCCCGGCATCGGCTACCCGAAGGATTGGGAGAACCAGAAGCGTTGGAAGGGCGGCTGGACGCGCCGCGGGATGGCAGGATCGAACCGCGCATCGGCGCCAAGTGGCGCGTGCTGGCGAAGATCTTCGCGAACCCTGACCTGCCGGAGATCGACGACTACTACGAGCCATTCACCTCGATTACGAACACCTGCAGAGCGCGCCGGAAGCCAAAGCGATGCCCACGGCGCGGCCGCGCTCGCTGAGCTCGGGCGAGCGGATGGAAAAGATCAAGTGGGGGCCGAACTGGGAGGAGATCCTGGGCGGTGAATTCTCCAAGCGATCGCAGGACAGCAATTTCGAGGGCATGCAGAAAGAGATCTACGGCGCGTTCGAGAACACCTTCATGATGTACCTGCCGCGGCTGTGCGAGCACTGCCTCAATCCGGCCTGCGCCGCGGCCTGCCCTTCTGGCGCTATCTACAAGCGCGAGGAAGACGGCATTGTCCTGATCGATCAGGACAAGTGCCGCGGCTGGCGCATGTGCGTCTCTGGCTGTCCGTACAAGAAGGTCTATTACAACTGATCCTCCGGGAAATCGGAGAAATGCACTGTGAATCGGCGCCCAAATGAGACCCCTGTGTTTCGGCGCGGCACCGTGACCCACCATCGGCTTCCAGAGTGACCCTATCAGATCGGTAATTTCGCCGTGCTTCTCAATGGGATATGCGCTGTGGGGTAGGGTCACTATCCAAAGCCGATGATGTTCCGGAATGAAGTCGCGAAATGCCCACTCTTTCAAGCAGGTAAACCCGAATCAGGCCGGGTCCCATTTGAGCGCCGATTCACATACAGGACGGCGACACCGATGGAGGGCGGGGAATACTGCTCTGATCCCCACGGGGCCGATGGTGCATGGTCGGCCATGGTCGCCCTGGTCAGGTGCCTCGCCCGCCAAGCAGCACGCGAGGCCTGGGAGCGGGGAAGCGACGATAGCGGCTATCCAGTCTGATGCGCCCGGGGAATAACCTTGCGCCTATCGCAGGAGCCGAGGGAGCCCATGCCGACGCCGCGCGCGGTCATCTACGCCAGGTACAGCACGGACAATCAGCGCGAAGCGTCGATTGCCGATCAGGTCGAGGTTTGCCGCCGCTATGCGGAGCGCCAAGGCTGGACGGTGACGGCCGTATACGAGGATGCGGCCATCAGTGGCGCCAGCCGGTTCCGGCCAGGCTTTCAGCACTTGCTTGCCGACGCCGAGGCACGGACGTTCGATATCCTCATCGCTGAGGCAATCGACCGCCTGGGCCGCAAGCTCTCCGACGTCGCCGATCTCTATGACCGACTGACCTTCGCGCGGGTGCAGATCCACACGACAAGCCAGGGCGCGATCACCCAGATGCATATCGGCATCATGGGCACCATGGCCCAGATGATGTTGTCTGAGACGGGCGAGAAGGTTCGACGCGGTCAGCTTGGGCGTGCGCGGGCTGGGCGGATTCCCGGCGGTCTGGCCTACGGGTATGAGGTCGTTCCGCCCGCACCGGGTGCGAAAGAGGCCGGCGAGCGTCGGATCATTCCAGATGAGGCAGCCGTCGTGCGCCGGATCTTCGGGGAGTACGCGGTCGGCAAATCGCCGCGCCATATTGCCCGTGATCTGAATGCCGAGGGTGTTCGCGGTCCTGACGGTCGCCCTTGGATCGACACCACGATCCGCGGCCAGCTCGACCGCGGTACGGGGCTGCTGAACAACACGCTCTATATCGGCCGCCTGTCCTGGAACCGCTGCAGTTACATCAAAGACCCACGAACCGGACGCAAAGTGGCTAGTGCTCTGACTCATACGGACGATGCAGGCAATCTTTCGAGCTTGGCAAGGATTGAGGCGGTGGCTGCGGTCCAGACGAATGGGCGTGGTTCTGCATTTCGCTCAGCGAGGTAAGTCTTAATGGCAGCCTGCAGGCTGACGAGGGAGTGGAAGCTGCCGCGCCGGATGCGTTGTCGGGTAAGAGCGGAGAAGAAGGTCTCCACCGCGTTCAGCCATGACCCGGAGGTTGGCGTGAAGTGGAAGGTCCATCGGTCATGGCGTGCCAGCCAGGCCTGTACCTTTCGGTGCCGGTGGGTGGCGTAGTTGTCGACGACCGCATGGACCAACTTGCCGGACGGCACCTCGCGTTCGACGGCATTGAGGAAGCGGATGAACTCCTCGTGCCGGTGTCGCTGCATGCAGCGACCGATCACCGTACCCTTCAGCACGTTCAATGCGGCGAACAACGTCGTCGTTCCATGGCGTTTGTAGTCGTGGGTCATGGTGCCGCAGCGGCCGGGTTTCAGCGGCAGTCCAGGCTGGGTACGGTCGAGCGCCTGGATTTGGCTCTTTTCGTCGATCGACAGCACCACCGCATGGGCGGGCGGATCGAGATAAAGGCCGATGATATCCGCCATTTTCTCAGCGAACTGCGGATCACGCGAGCGCTTGAAGCTGCGCACGCGGTGCGGCTGGAGTTGGTGCGCCGCCCAGATGCGCTGCACCGAGCGCAGAGACATGGCGGTGGCGTTTGCCATGGCTCGCCCGGTCCAATACGTGGTCCCAGGGGGCGGCTCGCCACACGTGAGCGCCACGACGTGCGCCACTTTATCGGCCGGGATCGGTCGTTTGCCGGGCTTGCGCGTCTTGTCACGCAGCAACCCGTCGGGACCTTCCTCGACAAAACGCTGCTGCCAGCGCCAGACCATGGGGCGGCTGACGCTGATCTCTTTCGCCACATGTTGCACCGGCCGACCACTGGCCGAGGCCAGAACAACTCGGCTCGCTCGATGTATTTGCCCGCTCGGTTGCGATCCGATGCTATTGCCTTAAGCCGCTTCCTGTCTGCCGCGCTCAACAACACGCATACTGTCTGTGCCATGCTCACAGAATCGCATGGCAACCGCATGTTGTGAATCGATAGAATGCGTCAGAGCACTAGCGTCAATCCCCGCGAGCAGTGGGAGGAAGTTGAAGTCCCGGAATTGCGCATCGTCGATGACACGCTTTGGCAGCGGGTCAAGGCGCGCCAGCGGATGGTCCGCACAGAGATGGGCAAAGACGCAACGTCAGCCGGTGCTCTCAATCGCGCGCATCGGCGAAAGTATCTGCTGAGCGGATTGCTGACCTGCGCATGCTGTGGCGGCGGCTATACTGTCATGGCGCAGGATCGCTATGGTTGCGCCACGCGTCGCGGCAAGGGCACGTGCGACAACGCCAGGACGATCGACCGTCAGCGGATCGAAGCGCGCGTTCTCGGTGCCCTGAAGGACCGATTGCTGACGCCAGACCTGGTCGACGAGTTCGTCAGGACCTTCGAGGCGGAGCTGGCCGCCTATCAAAAGGACAAGATGGGCCTGCAGGCGCGCCTGCAGCGCGAGCTGACCGACACGGAGCGGCGCCTGAAGGGCCTGCTGTCGGCGATCGAGAACGGTGCCTGGAACGACAGCGTTCGCGAGCGGCTGTCGGAAGTGGAAGCACGCAAGGCGGACGTGACAGAGCGTCTGACTGCTGCTCTCAAACCACCGCCTGCCCCTCGGCTCACTGCGGCCGCTGCCGAAATCTATCGACCGAAAGTTGGCGATCTGGAAGCGTCGCTGAACGACGCGGAGATCAAGACGGAAGCCGCCGAAGCATTGCGACGCTTGATCGCGAAGGTGGTGCTATCGCCGGACGCCACCGCTCCTGATGGCATGCGTGCTGAACTGCACGGCGAGCTGGCCAGCATTCTGCAGCTGGCCTCCGAGCCGGCCCCTGCGGTGAAGGCTCTTCGCCGCAGAGGAGGGAGCGATGCTTTGGGAACGGATGTTCTTGGGGGCCAAGTGTCGGTGGTTGCGGGGACACGCAGCCAGCGTTACTTGCGTCTCCGACGGACCAGAATCCCAACACTTGGACGACCCAACAGCAGTCTGCGAGCCGGCTGTGCAAGCGCCAGTTAGCCGGGTTCGAAGCTGAATCGGAATCAGGAGGGCCCCGGCCGGCCCACCCAGCTCCCTAGAGGGTCTTATGAACCTGCGGCCAGTATAGCTGCCTGCCTGAGCATGAAGCAGGCGAAGGCGACGATGTGCAAACCGGCCAGAGTGCTGGCATATCGCTCATAGTCCTTGACCAGTCTCCTGCATCGGGTCGCCCATGCGAACGACCGTTCGACCACCCACCGCCTGGGCAGCAGCACGAAACCCCGTTTGGCCTCCGGCAATTTGACGACTTCCAACGCAATGCCTCGCTGCTTGGCAGCTTCGGCCACCGTCTCTCCGGTGTAGCCCTGATCGACGTAGGCAAGGGTGACACTCTCGCCCGTCGCTTCCTGGATGGCGTCCGTGAGACGGCCGATCTCGGCACGATCATCGACGTTGGCGGGTGTGACGTGCAGGGCCAGCAGATGGCCAAGCGTATCGACGGCCATATGTAATTTAGAACCACGCTTACGCTTGGCTCCATCGTAACCAGCACGTTGGCCGCTTTCGGGTGTCGAACGCAAGGTCCGGCTGTCGATGATCGCCGCGGTCGGCTCCGCCGCACGGCCGGCAGCAAGGCGCAGCACGGCACGCAGATCCTGCGCCAAGGTCTCGAAGCAGCCCGCCGCCAGCCAGCGCTGTGTCTGTTGATACACTGTGAACCAGGGCGGGAGGTCATTCGGCATCGCTCGCCAGGCAATGCCATAGCGCACCACGTAACGCAGGCCATTGAACAGTTCGCGCAGCGAGTGCTCTCGTTGCATGGCGTCCTCACGCATCAGCGTCAGATACGGCACCACCAACGACCACTCTTCGTCAGACACGTCAGAGGGGTAGGGTTTACGGCGAGTCGGCATCCCCCTCTATTGGGGGACAGCCGCCGAAAAGTACATAACACCCTCTAGACCCGATCTGAATGCCAATGGTTGTCCGCTTTGCGCCCATGGCAGCCATAGCCGGTCATCGTACCTGTGCCCGAAAGCGGACGTCCGCAGTGGTGGGTAAATCAAACAGACCGTGTGAAAACCCCATGCTGATTCCGGCGCGACGCGCGCTACGCTAAAATCCCGACATGCCGCACATCACCGGCCATGACCGATCCCAGCTTCTGCTGTTGCCCGAATCCCTGGACGACTATGTCGGCCCCGACAACCCGGTGCGCTTCATCGAGGCTTTTGTGGACGGGCTCGATCTTGCGGGCGCGGGCTTCGCGCGCGTCGAACCGAAGGAGACTGGCCGTCCAAGCTATCTCCCCGGCGATCTGCTCAAGCTCTATATCTACGGTTATCTGAACCGCATCCGCTCAAGCCGTCGGCTGGAAGCCGAGACCCACCGCAATGTCGAGGTGATCTGGCTGCTGCGCCATCTCAAGCCGGACTTTAAGACCGTCGCCGACTTCCGCCGCGACAACCGCACGGCGTTCCGCCCAGTGTTCCGCCAGTTCGTGTTGCTGTGCAAGCAACTGGACCTGTTCGGCCGCGAGCTGCTGGCGGTGGATGGCACACGGATCAAGGCAGTCAACAACAAGGACCGCAATTTCACCCGTGCCTCGCTGACCGAGTTCATCAAGCTGGCGGATGAGAAGCTCGACGATTACCTTCAGCGCCTCGACCGGAGCGATGCTGCCGAGCGGGGGACAAGAGGCGCACGGGTCGAGAACCTGGCGGAGAAGATCGCTGCGGTTCGTCAGCGGCGCGAGCGCTGCAAGGCGATGCTGGCAGAGCTGGACCGGACTGGGGAGAACCAGATCTCGCTGACCGATCCCGACAGCCGTGCAATGGCAGCGCACACGCACGTTGCCGTTGGCTACAACGTGCAGATCGCGGTCGATATCAAGCATAAGCTGATCGTCGAGCAGCAGGTCACCAACCAGGTGGTCGATATGGGCCTGCTGACGGGGACCGCCGAACCGGCGAAGGAGATCCTCGGCGTCGAGACGATCGACGTCGTCGCCGACAAAGGTTATTTCAAGATCGAGGATATCGAGGCCTGCGAAAAGGCGGGCATGGTGCCCTATGTGCCGCGACCGCAGCGCGGTCCTTCGGTCAGGGAAGGTCTGTTCCGCAAGGACGAGTTCACGTATGAGGCGGAGACGGACAGCATGATCTGTCCCGCCGGGCAACGCCTTCACCCCTATTCATCATCGATGCTTCGCGGGCTGAAGAAGATCAATTATGCCAACCGTGCTGCCTGCCCCGATTGTGTCTTGCGGCCGCGATGCACGGGCAATCGGTTTCGCTCGGTATCACGACTGGAGAATGAGGCGGTGTTGGACCGAATGGCGGCTCGGCTGGCGCAACGCCCAGACGTTCTTGACCGGCGCCGCGAGTTGGTCGAGCACCCATTCGGCACGATCAAACAGTGGATGCATCAGGGTGCATTTCTGATGCGACGTCTGGAGAAGGTTCGAG
The DNA here is from genome assembly GCA_963791885.1 of uncultured Pseudomonadota bacterium. Classification (GTDB taxonomy): domain Bacteria; phylum Pseudomonadota; class Alphaproteobacteria; order Acetobacterales; family Acetobacteraceae; genus CAVSUZ01. The sequence continues at coordinate 197,762 of CAWBUL010000006.1, forward strand.
CTGAGTTCAGCTTGACCGCGCTTGCCTACAACATCAGGCGGGTGCTCAATCTTGTCCCGTTCGATGCGTTGATGTTGGTGGTGAAGGTCGTGCCGGATTGAGACGCTCGGGAGGTCCCTTGCGGGACAAAAGCAACGAACGGAGCCGCTCCCCGAGAGTCACAGCATGATTCCGGAGCAATCTGAAAGATCACACGATACCGCTCATCCATCTCGATCGGCCAAATCGGGATCGTCTTCGCCACGCAGCGCGTTTCCACACGGTCTGCAAAGTTTATGCACCAGAGGGTCGCGTTCTTTTTCCGCTCAGCGTGTCTGGCGGCCAGCCTGTTTGCAAGCGCGCTTGTCCTGGCCAACAGCCCCCTCGTCCTGCCGGCAGTCCTGCCGGTCACCTCGGCGATCTGAGCGTCGGTTCATTCCGCTGGTTTGGGCAAGAATGAATGAACTGGCGACCGATACCTCTGATGACTTGCCGAACTTGGTGACAGCTTCCGCGTTCTGCGAGATGGATACGCCAACGACCAGGCTGAAAATGAGGATGGCTGATCTGGTAGTGAAGTTTCGAGTCACGTCTTGATCCTTCCATTGCCGCGATTTTTTTGGTTCGGCCCGCGCAAGTTCTACCCAACCAAGTTTTCGGCCCTTGTCCCAATTTCTACGTCCTACATTCCGTGTCCGGTGTCACCTATTTTAACGGGGCAGGCCGGTTCGACCGCTATTTGGATATTCCCGACAAGAACCGGACGTTCCGCTTTCGGCCCGATCCCGACTTACGCCAAGCGTCCGCCTTAATTGATACGTCTCCAGGTCAATTTGAAAATTGAACAGTGCCAGATTTAGTCCAAAATGCATCTCCGGCTGTTGCTATGTCATCCGTTGGGTTTGCTTTGCAGTAGTTGTCGATCCAACCAAAAATACCATCTGCATCGGTATTTATATTCACATTTTTGTTGGCATCCTCCGAAACCGTATCACCCGTCGCCGAGACGAAGCCCAGCACCCATTGCTCATCAGCAAGCGCTTGGTTAGCCTTCCGGTCGGCGGTCCAAGTCGCGCAACTTTCACTACCTCGTCCAAAATTGGTGAAATCCTTCCCCCAAGCCGGTGCGCCGCTTAGAGTCCCTGCCCCAACGAGCGCCAAAGCAACAAATAAAGCCCTCATTCGAATCCTCCCATTGGTACTTGCTGTCATTGTAATTGAACAAAGGGTAGCTTGTCACCTGAAAGCGGCGTTACAGGGCGCTCTAAGCGGCGATCCGCGCGGGAGCGGGGTATCCCCAACATGGTTTAGTGTCCGTCCGGAGACTTCGTGAGTCAGATGAGTCGGTTATCGACGGAGGGTTGAACCGGCTCGATCGGGTGTGATTTGGTTGCGGCCTCGATTCGCGAGGAACCGATTTGGACGACGGAGAATCGCCATCGCTACGACCGTGACAAGCTGCGCTATCCAAGCGATCTGACCGAGGCGGAGTGGCAGCTGATCGCGCCGCTTATACCACCCGCCAAGCGTGGCGGTGGCAAGCGTACCGCCAACATGCGCGAAGTGGTCAACGGCGTAATGTATGTGCTGAGCACCGGCTGTCAGTGGCGCTACATCCCGAAAGACCTGCCGCCGCGCAGCACGGTGAATGGCTATTTCTGCCTGTGGGGCTGGAACGGCACGCTGGAGAAGATGCATCACGCGCTCTACGTGAAATGCCGCGAGCAGGCTGAGCGAGAGGCCAGCCCAACCGCCTGCATCATCGACAGCCAGAGCGTGAAGAATGCGGAAAAAGGGGGCCATGCATCGATCCGAATGGCTTCGATGCCGGCAAGCTGATCAAGGGCAAGAAGCGCCATCTCCTGGTCGATACGCTGGGTCTGGTACTGCACGCCATAGTGACTGCCGCTGACGTTCAGGACCGTGACGGCGGCGTTCTGGTGATGTCCACCTTGTTCGGGCAGTTCCCGTTCCTGCGCAAGCTGTTCGCCGACAGCGCCTACGCGGGGCCAGTCTTCCAGCTTGGTGCCACCACGGCCTTGCAGAGTTTGTTGGTCGAAATCATCAAGCGGAGCGACCATGTCAAAGGCTTCGTCGTTGAACCCAAACGCTGGATCGTCGAACCCACAATCGCCTGGCTCAACCGCTGTCGTCGCCTCACCAAGGATTGGGAGAATCGCAATCACAATGCCCTCGCCTTCCTTCGCCTCGCCTCCATCCGCCTCATGCTAAGAAAGCTCTGTAATCCCTCATGAAGTCTCCGGACGGACTCTCAGGGGTAGGTTCACTCTGCGTCCGCACATGTAATTCTGTCGGGCCAGGGGCTGTAAATGTCCGCTATTCAAGATTTCAGCCTGAAAGCGGACGGGCCGCTTCCGGCCAATTCCGGTCAGCGAGGGCTTCCCTGCCAGCCGCTCGGAAGCGGACATTGCGATCTACGCCGTCGTCGGCCGAGATAGGCAGAACAGCAGTTCATCCCGTAACAGCCGATAGTGGTGGAAACTGACATAGAGGCCTGGAGCAGTCCTTGATCAGCGAGATCATGGGTACGCAGGCGGCGTGCTGTGTTTGACGCTGCTCGCCTCCAACGGGGATCAAGATGAGAAGGGGAGGAGCGTCGTGCGCTCACTCGAACATCGCTGCGCGCATTTCCATGCCTTCTGGCCTGTTGGTCAACCACAGCCGCCAGGGAGGTCGGTCCGAACGTGCCGGATTTGCCTTCGTTATCCGTATGCTTTTAAGCGGCTGACGGTCGGACTGACCTGATCAGGTCGGTGACCGTGGAGGCTCCGATAAGCAGCGAGCCTTCCCCGACCCCGTGATCCGACAAGGATTGAGACACCAGAACCTGCCCGTCACGACCCCGAGTTCACGGATCGAGAATTTCAGCAAGCCATCTTGTGTCCCATTCTGAATTCAATCTAGGATGCGTCCGCGAATGCAATCTGCCTGGACCCCCCCTTCGGAGGCTTAATGGCCGTCCATTCACAATCCGGAACTGCCCTGAGCGACGTAGTCGGCCAAAACGGCTCATTCCCGCCAGAGGCAGGTAACCTCGACGATCAGATCTTCGTCCGGATCAAGACAATGATCGTGAATGGATCGTTGCTGCCCGGCGAACGCATCGTCCCGGAGCAACTCGCGCGGGAGATGGGGGTCAGCCGCACACCGCTGCTCAGTGCACTGAAGCGCCTTTCGCAAGAACGCCTGATCACCTGGCGTTCCCGACGCGGCGTGTTTGTTCGGCGACTCTCGAAGCGTGAACTCGCCATGATATTCGAAGTGCGGGAAGTCCTTGAGGGACTGGCTGCGCGGCGTGCCGCTGCCCTGATCATGCCGCAGCAACTCGAGCATTTGCGCAGTCTGTTTGCCGGAATTGATACGACCGACACGCCCGCCAACCGGCGCGCCTACTTGTCGAGGGATTACATGTTCCACGCCGGCATTCTCGAGATTGCCGGGAGCCCGCCGCTCACCGAAGCCACGCACTCGGTCAGTATCTTGGTGCTCGCGTTCGGAGCAGGCCTGATCAAGTCGATCGAGGATGGCCTGACGGAGCATGGGGCCATCTTCGACGCATTGGAAAAGCGCGATCCGGAAGCCGCGGAAGCAGCGATGCGAGCGCACGTGCATCGCTCGGCGGTATGGCTACATCACGAAGCCGATCTGCTCGAAAGCTCGGAGGCTCCGTCTATCGGGATCTCGTTGAGAACCAAGGCCGAAGCACATGTCGATTTGGAACCTGCGGCCCGGGGGTAACTGACCCCAGAACCGAAGTCAGGGAAGGAGCGAAACACGAACTATGGTCAAAGTACCCCACAAAGCGCAACGCGATACGCCGGCTAAGCTGTCGCGGCGACATTTCATCGAAAGCGGTGCTGCTTTGGCAGCGCTGCCGCCTGCGTTGACCCTCGCCATGAGCGCTGGTGCGCCGAGCGCTGCGCGGGCCGCGAGGCCCCGGGCGTTGATCATCGTTCAGCAACCCGGCTCGCTGCGCACAGTTGATCCCGGCCGCGCTTCCGAAGTGGACGCCGCCGCGATCTGCCGGGCGCTCTACGATTCGTTGTTGAGCCTGAACGGCGCCGATCCCGCACCTGGCTATGCAACCAACTGGACCGTCAGCCCGGACGGGTTGACCTATACCTTCGATCTCCATCCCGATTGGAAATTCAGCGACGGCACGCAGGTCAAACCGGAGGATTACATCTTCTCCTGCATGCGCCAGCGCAACAACAAATCGGATGCGTCGTGGCTGCTCGGCAACGTCGCCTCGATGACCAAGAGCGGCCCCAATCAGATAACGATCGTGCTGAAGTCACTGGATGTGGATTTTCTGCGCCTGGTCCCGAACCCCAGCCTCGGTCTTACCAACGCTGCCGTTGTGCGCGCCCATGGTGGCACCGACGCCCCTGACGCTGCCACCACCGATACGGCCACCACGTGGCTCGATCAGCATTCGGTGGGCACCGGTCCCTTCATGATTGACCATTGGGATCGCGGCTCGGAAATGGTGCTGCGGGCAAACCCGTACTATTGGGGACGGAAGACGTTCGAGACGGTCGTGTTCCGCTTCGTGCAGGACCCGACAACGCAGCGGGACCTGCTGTTACGCGGCGACGCGCATATCGCGGTCAATCTCACGCCCGACCTAGCGGCTGATCTGCAGAAGCGCGGGCCGTCCAGCAAGGTGGCCGTTGCGACTGTGCCGGCGCTCGGCATCGCCTATCTCGGTTTCGACGCCAAGGCTTCCGGCCCGATCGGGCAGCCGAAGGCCTGGGAAGCCATCCGCTCTGCCATCGACTATGAGGGGCTGAAGGACATTTATCTCGGCGGTGGTCAGCCGACCGGATCGATTGTGCCGCCGCAACTGCCGAATGCGCTGCCGGTGACAGAAGGCATGAAGCAGGACATTCCCAGGGCGAAGGCGGCGCTCGCCGCGCTCGGCCAACCGAACGGGTTCAGCTTCAAGCTGACCTATGGCGCGGACCAGATCATTCAGAATGTGCCGGCGACCGATGTCGCGCAGAAGGTGAAAGCGGATCTCGCCGCTATCGGAATTACGGCTGATTTGATCGGCGAGCCTCTGACGCAGGAACTGACCGACTACCGCGCAGGCAAGCCCGAAGCCGTGCTGCATCTATGGGCCGTCGACTATCCCGGCTGGACCGACTTCCTGCCGAACTATGCTCCCGGCGGACACGTCGCCAAGCCGCGGCAGAACTGGACGCCCGATCTCTCACCGGAAGCCGCACAGATCGCCGAGCTCACGGCGAAGGCGATGTCCACCGTCGATCCCAAACAGCAACTGGAGCCGGCGCTGCAGGCGCAGCGCCTGATGAACGAGCATGGGCCCTATGCGTGGCTGTTCGAGACGAACTACCAGCTCGGCTACCGCACGGACGTGATCGAAACACTCGCGGTGGATCTGCTGACATTCTTCAACATCCCGGCCTGCAAGTTTGTCTAGCTTCGTCGAGAACCGCGCGGACCGCCGATGATCAAATACATTGTCCGCCGGCTGCTTCTGCTGATTCCGGTCCTGCTCGGGATGACGCTGATCTCCTTCGGCGTCACCAAGGCAATCCCCACTGACCCGATCATCGCCTCGATCTCGCAGGAGGCGGCGAACCATCCGGAGATCGTCGCCGCCTACCGCAAGGAATGGGGTCTCGATAAGCCTGTACCGGTGCAGTACGTCACCTATGTCTGGAACCTTCTGCGCGGCGACATGGGCGTGTCGATCTACACCCACCGTCCCGTTATTGATGACTTGCGTGACTACCTGCCGGCCACCGTCGAACTCGCGACGGTGACGATCATCATGAGCGTGATCCTGTCTCTGCCGCTCGGAATTCTTGCAGCCATGCAGCGCGGCAGGATCACCGACCTGGTCATCCGCGTGTTCACGCTGGCCGGCGTCGCCATGCCCATCTTCTGGCTGGCGCTTGTGCTGCTCGATATTTTCTACCTTCACCTCGGCTGGGCGCCTGCGCCAGGGCGGCTCGATTACGCGCTCTCACCGCCGCCGGCGGTGACCGGATTCTACGTCGTCGACAGCCTGATCGCCGGCCAGTTCGAGACCGCTGCGAACGCACTATGGCATCTCGCTCTTCCCGCCTTCGTCCTCGCGACTTGGAGCGTCGGTCTGCTAACGCGCATGACGCGGGCGAGCATGCTATCGGTGCTGCCGCAGGATTTTCTCCGCTTCGTGCGAAGCAAGGGAGCGTCGAACTTCTACGTGATCCGCCGGCATGCCGCGCCGAACGCCATGATCCCTGTCGTCACTGTGATCGGCTTGGCCTATGGAGATCTGCTCTCCGGGGCACTTCTCGTCGAAACAATCTTCGGCTGGCCGGGCATCGGCCGATACGCCTTCAACGCCGCCGTCCATGTGGACTTTCCCGCGATCATCGGCGTCGCGCTGACGGTCGGCTTCATCTACACGATCGTCAATCTCGCTGTTGATATTGCTTACGCCCTACTCGATCCACGCGTGCGCGCGTCACTCACCGCGGTGCGTGCATGAGCGACACTCCAGTAACGGTTGCCACAACGTTTGTCGGCGCACCGAGGGACGGCGCCCTCTCAGCGGCCGCGAAGTGGCTGTCCAACGTCGAAATGACCATGGGCGTGGCGATCATTGTCATTTGGACAGTGTTGATCGCCGCGGCGCCCCTGATTGCCCGGTTCGACCCGATTCAGCAGAATATTGTGGCACGGTTGCAGCCGCCCTCCGCTGTTCATTGGTTTGGCACCGATCAGCTTGGTCGTGACCTGTTCAGCCGCGTTCTCTACGGCGGGCGCGAGTCACTCCCGGCTGCCATCGTTGTCGTTGCCATTGGGTTTATCGTCGGCGTCAGTCTCGGCGCTATGGCGGGCTCCCGTCGGGGCGTCCTGGATGACGTGGTGATGCGGTTCACCGACATGATGATGGGATTTCCCCTCATCATACTGGCCATGGCAGTTGCGGCGGCACTCGGTGCGAGTTTGATGCACGGAATCATCGCGCTGGCGGCGGTCTGGTGGCCGCCCTACGTCCGGGTGTGCCGTGCCCTCGTGCTTGATCTCAACACGAAGGAATACGTCGTCGCCTCCCGCGCCGCCGGGCGAAAGCCCGCGGGCATCCTGCTGCGCGTCATTCTGCCCAACGCCTTGCCGGCACTGCTGGTCATGGCAGCAATCGATATCGGCCGGGCCATCCTCAGCTTCGCCATCCTGGGCTTCCTCGGACTGGGCGCGCAGCCGCCGCAGCCGGAATGGGGGGCGATGGTGTCCACCGGCGCCACAGTCATGGATGACTGGTGGGTGGCAACCTTCCCCGCCATGCCCGTCCTGACGCTCGCCTTCGCATTCAACCTCATCGGCGACTCGATCCGCGATGCCCTCGATCCGTGGGTGGGAGGACGTCGGTGATGCACCCGCGCGCCGCCGGCCAGGTCATCCTCGACGTCACGGACCTGCAAGTCTCCGCCGTTACCGCGCACAAGCCACTGTCGATTGTTCGCGGCGTGTCGCTGCAGGTTGGTGCTGGTGAAATCTTCGGCCTCCTAGGCGAGTCCGGTTCCGGCAAGAGCATGACAGTCCAGGCCATTAACGGGCTGCTGCCAGCCGGTGCCCGCGTCACCGGCGGATCGGTGAAGTTCAATGGCGAAGAGCTGATCGGTGCAAGCCAGAGGCGCCTGTCCCAATTGCGCGGCCAGCATATCGGCATGGTCTTTCAGGATTCACTCTCCTCGCTGAACCCGATTATGCGGATCGGGCCCCAGGTCGCCGAGCCACTGCTGCTCCATCACAAAGCGAGCCGGACCGAAGCACGTCGGATCGCCGGCGAGCGTCTGCGGGCGATGGGCATTCCCGATGTCGACGAGGCGATGCGCCGTTTTCCGCATGAATTCTCGGGCGGCATGCGCCAGCGCGCCACCATCGCCACGGCGCTGATGACCACACCGCAACTCTTGATCGCGGATGAACCGACAACGGCGTTGGACGTCACGGTTCAGGCCCAGATCCTCGATATCTGCCGGCGTTTGAATGCCGAACTCGGCGTGGCCATCCTGCTGATCAGCCACGATCTCGGCGTGCTCAGTGAGATCTGCACGCGGATCGGCGTAATGTATGCCGGACAGATCATTCAGACCGGCCCGACCCGTTCACTGCTCGAGCACCCGAACCATCCCTACACGCGCGCTCTGGTGCAATCCATGCCGCGGACGGGAACGCGGAGCGCGAGGCTGAAGGCGATCGGCGGCGAGCCGCCTGCGCCCTCCGCCCTGCCGCCCGGTTGCAAGTTCCACCCGCGATGCGCCTTTACCATCGCCCGGTGCAGAACAGATGAGCCCACCCTTGAACCCGTCGGAGACACACGATCAGCCTGCTGGGTCGCCCAGTCCGGCGGTCTGCCGCCGCTGATCTATAATGATACGGCCGAGCTCGCCGAACCCGCGCAGCGAATGCAGGAAGTTCTGATGCGGGCCACCGACATTCGGCATTACTTCACTGTCGCGGGCGAGGGCCTGTTCGCCCCACATCGCTATGTTCATGCCGTGGATGGCGTTTCACTCAACATTCGTCGCGGCGAAACAGTGGGGATCGTGGGAGAATCCGGCTGCGGCAAATCGACCCTCGCACGTTGCCTGCTCCGTCTGATCGACGTCGAGGGCGGCGATATCGAGTTCATGGGCCAGGACGTCACTCACCTCAGCGGCGATGAGTTGCGCCGTTTCCGTCGCCATATGCAGCCGATCTTCCAGGATCCCTACGCATCGCTCAATCCGCGGCGCCGCATCGCCGACATCGTTGCCGAACCCCTGGCTGTGAACGGGTTCTCCAGCGCCGAGATCACCACGCGCGTTCAGGAAGCGCTGGAACTCGTCGGCTTGGGCGGCGCTCTCGGTAACCGCTTTCCGCATCAGCTCTCAGGCGGACAGCGTCAACGCGTCGGCATTGCCCGTGCGATCGTCCTGCGGCCGGCGCTGATCGTCGCCGACGAACCGATCGCATCGCTCGATCTCTCGATCCAGGCGCAGATCACCAACCTGATGCGAGACCTCCAGCAGCGATTCAATCTCGCGCTGGTGTTCATCAGCCACGACCTGCGGATCGTTCGCCAGCTTTGCACGCGAATCGTTGTGATGTTCCTGGGCAAGATTGTCGAAAGCGGCCCCATTGAGGAGGTTTGCACCAATCCCCGGCATCCGTACATGCGCGCACTGCTTGCCTCGGTCCCGGAGCTCTCCTTCGACGGCGCACCACGGACTCGTCCCCTGCTCGAAGGCGATCCACCGTCGCCGCTCGCCCCCCCGAGTGGCTGCCGGTTTCGCACGCGCTGCAGCCAGGCACAGGAACACTGCGCGTTGGTTGAACCGGTGTTGACGGGGGCCAAGCATCGCTGGGCCTGCCATTTCCCGCTGGGCCGTGAACCTGAAACCACCGCAGCGACACCAATCACGGAACTCGTCCGATGACGCAGCATCTTGCTGGATTGCGACGAGAAGAATTTCCCATCACGGCCTCGGGGGTCTATCTCAACAATGCCGGGCGCGGTCCCATCCCGCGCAGCCATCTCGCCGCCTCCTGCGGCTTCCTGCAGGACATGTCGGAATGCATGTCGCCAGGTGACTCGGCGACGCTGATCGAAGCGACACGCGCCCGCGCCGCCGACCTGCTGAACTGCGACGCGGCAGACATCGCACTGCTTTCGACAACCTCGCAGGGGCTGAATCTCGTACCCGCCGGCCTCGATTGGCGCATAGGTGATGAAGTTGTGCTCTACGAGATGGACCATCCCACCGACATCTACGCTTGGCTCAACCTGGCTGATCGAGGGGTGACGGTGCGCTTCGTGAAGGACCGCGGTGGGCGCTACGAAGCAGATGACGTGGAACGCCTGATCAATCCGCCGACTCGCGCGGTCTGCCTCAGTCTGGTCAATTACGGGCACGGGTTCCGTGCACCGATCGAGAGGATCAGCGATATCTGCCGTCGCCGCGGCATATGGTTCGTGGTGGATGCGATCATGGGCTTGGGTGCACTTCGGATCAACGCACGCTCTCTCGGCGCCGATATTATTTCCGCCCATGGCTACAAATTCCTGCTCTCCGGCTTCGGCCTGGCCATCTGCTACTGCTCCGAACGCACCCGCCGTGAGCTTCGCGTCGCCGAGGTTGGCTACAAGGCCATGGTAGGCGCGATGGATTACGCCCAGCACCCGCCGGATTTCGCGGCAATGTCCAATCGCGGACCGGCCTTTGCGACGACAGCGCGCCGCTTCGAGGCTGGGACACAGGCTCTGGCGATGGTGGCCGGAATGAAGGCCACGCTCGAGCTGATGCTGTCGATCGGGACGGAGACGATCGAGCGCCACGTCATGCAGCTTGCTGGCCAGCTTATCGAAGACGTCACGGTCAAAGGATATAAGGTGGCAGGCTCTCCCCACCCCCACGAACGCTCCGCGATTGTCTCGTTTACGCGGGAGGGACTGGAAACAGGCGAACTCAGCCGGCGTCTCACCGCGCATGGGATCCATCACCACGTTCTGCATCAGCGCATTCGCCTCTCCCCGCATTTCTACAATAACTCGGATGACATCGCCGCCGCGCTGGCGGTGCTGTGACCCGCTTTCCCGATCGCACTGAGGATCAGCACGTATGAAGGCTGAGCTTGTTCAAGATGCCCGCGCTGAGATTGGGGAAGGCCCTATTTGGGACGAACGATCCGCGCGCCTCCACTGGGTCGATATTCGCGCAGGTCTGGTTCATCGCTGGTCGCCTGCCGATGGCTCCGATCAACTGCTGCGAGTCGATCAGCCGGTCGGGTCGCTGGCACTTGGCTCTCAAGGCGGCTTGGTGCTGGCGCTCCGGGATGGGTTCGCGCTGATCCCAGCCGGCGCTGAAAAAGTCGAGCAATTGATTCCGGTTGAGAAGGAAAACAGCGGGACCCGAATGAATGATGGACGGTGCGATCCCGCGGGACGGTTTTGGGCAGGCACCATGTCTTCAGAAAACCTGCCGGGCGCAGGTTCGCTTTATCGACTGGAGCAGGTGAACGGCGCATTTCGCACGCAGCGCGTTTTCGGCGGGCTGACCATTGCCAATGGCATCGACTGGAGCCCTGACGGGCGCCGCATGTATTACATCGACAGCCCGAACTCAGCGCGTCGACATCTTTGACTTCGATTTGGAATCCGGCGCCGTTTCCAACCGCCGCGCCTTCGTGGAGGTCCCGCCAGCGGAAGGACTTCCGGACGGAATGGTCATCGATGCTGAAGGCGGCATCTGGGTCGCGCTGTTCCGCGCTGGCCGGATGCGCCGTTATTCGCCGGACGCCCGGATCACGCATGAGGTCGACGTACCGGTCACGTTGGTCACCAGCGCCGCCTTCGGCGGCCCCGATTTCACCGATCTCTACATCACCACCGCGCGGCATCGCCTCACTGCCGAACAGCAACAGGAACAAATCCATGCCGGCAGCCTGTTCGCCTGCCGTCCTGGGGTCGTCGGCCGGCCTTCCTTCCGGTTCCGCGGAGTCTAGATAATGAATCCGACATTCGACTTGTCCCGGCGTCTCGTCGATCAGGTTGCGATCGTAACCGGCGGTGCGCAGGGCATCGGACGCGCCATCGCCGTCCGATTGGCCGCCGAAGGGGCCTCGGTAGCAATCTTTGATGTGAACGAAGCCGGCGCATGGGAGACAGCCGCATCTCTGGCTGCCGACGGCCGCGACGCCATCGGTCTTGCCTGCGATGTCACGCGACGCGATCAGGTCCGTGCGGCTATCGAAACCGTAGTGAAGAAGTTTGGCCGGCTTTCGATTTTGATCAACAATGCCGGCATCGTCCGGCGATCCCATTTTCTGGAAATCACCGATGCGGTCTGGAGCGAAGTACTGGGTGTGAACCTCACAGGCGCCTTCATCGTAGCCCAGGAAGCTGCGCGCGTGATGGTGAAACAAGGTGCCGGCCGGATCGTCAACATGGCGTCCGTCGCTGCCGACATCGCCCACGGCAACCAGACGGCCTATTCGGTCAGCAAGTCAGGCATCGCGACCATGACGCGTAACATGGCATTCGACCTGGCGCCCTTCGGCATAGCGGTCAATGCGGTTGCACCAGGTACCATCGCGACCGACTTCGCAATCGGCGCCCTGACGGTGGACGCCAAGGAACGGCGGCTGCAACGGATTCCCTTGGGTCGCTTTGGCGAGACCGCGGATGTCGCGGCGGTTGCGGCCTTCCTCGCCTCGCGTGATGCCGCCTATCTCACAGGATCGATCATCACTGTGGACGGGGGTCTTGTGATGGGCGGCGTGAGGGATGTTCCCATCGCTGCCGTAAAGCCTTAGTGTCCGTCCGGCGACTTTGTGAGTCATTTGAATCGGTTGCCGGTCCGGATGGACTGAGTGCTTGAAGCGGCTCGATCGGGTGTGATTCTTTGCCTGGCACCAAGCCACGAGGTGCCTGATGTGGACGATGGAAAACCGCCATCGCTATGACCGCGACAAGCTGCGTTATCCGAGCGATCTCACCGATGCGGAATGGCGGCTGATCAGGCCGCTTATACCACCCGCCAAGCGTGGCGGTGGCAAGCGTACCGTCAACATGCGCGAAGTGGTCAACGGCGTGATGTATGTGCTGAGCACCGGCTGCCAGTGGCGCTACATTCCAAAGGACCTGCCACCGCGCAGCACGGTGAACGGCTACTTCTGCTTGTGGGGCTGGGACGGCACGTTGGAGAAGATCCATCACGCGCTCTACGTTAAATGCCGCGAACAGGCGGGACGAGAAGCCAGTCCGACCGCCTGCGTCATCGACAGCCAAAGCGTGAAAAGCGCAGAAAAAGGGGGGCAGCGATCGACCCACACGGCTTTGATGCGGGCAAGCTGATCAAAGGGAAGAAGCGCCATGTCCTGGTCGATACGCTGGGTCTGGTGCTGCACGCGCTGGTCACCGCCGCCAACGTGCAAGACCGCGACGGCGGCATCCTGCTGCTGTCCACTCTGTTCGGACAGTTCCCGTTCCTGCGCAAGCTATTCGCCGACAGTGCTTACACAGGGCCGGTCTTCCAGGACGGCGCGGCCCGCGCGATGCGCAGCCTGATCGTCGAAATCGTCAAGCGCTCCGACCACCCCAAGGGCTTCGTCGTCGAACCTAAACGCTGGATCGTCGAGCGCTCCATCGCATGGCTCAACCGATGCCGCCGGCTCGCCAAGGACTGGGAAAATCGTAACCATAACGCCCTCGCCTTCCTCCGCCTCGCATCAATCCGCCTCATGCTTAGAAGACTCTGTAATCCTTCGTGAAGTCTCCGGACGGAACTCTTAGCGTTGTTATAAGAGGGCACGAGCCATGATCGGTGCCGATAAGAAGACTCTCGATACGCCAGCGTTGCTGGTCGACCTCGACGTGATGGAGGCGAACATAGCGCGCATGGCCGCGGCGTGCCGCAGCGGCGGCGTGTCCTGGCGGCCGCACACCAAGGGTCTGAAAGTTCCGGCGATTGCACATAAGGCGCTGCAGGCCGGCGCCATCGGTGTCACCTGTGCCAAGCTCGGCGAAGCGGAGGTCATGGCGGCGGCGGGGGTCCGTGACATCCTGATCGCGAATCAGATCGTGACACCCGAGAAGATCGCGCGCCTCGCCGGCCTGCGCCATCATGCCGACGTCGCCGTGTTGGTCGACGATCCCGGAAATGTCGCGGCACTGGGTGCGGCCGCACGCCAGGCGGGTGTCGTTCTGCGCGTGCTGATCGAAATCGACATCGGAATGGGCCGCGCCGGATTGCAACCCGGCCCGGCGGTGATGGCTCTGGCGGATACCATCGCCCAAACCGATGGCGTGCGGCTCGCCGGCGTGGAGGGATGGGAAGCGCACACGACCCAGATTGCCGATCAGCGCGAGAAGGCGGACGCCGTCGCAAAGGCCGTCGGTCTGCTGATCGGCACTGCGGATACGCTAAGAGCCGCAGGTTTCCCGATCGAGATCGTCAGTTGCGGCGGAACCGGCACCTATCAGACCACGGTCCGTCAGTCCGGTGTGACGGAGGTGCAGGCGGGTGGCGGGATCCTCAGCGACGTGCGCTATCGCACCCATTATCACGTGGACCATCCCTATGCGCTGACAATTCTGACAACGGTCGTGAGCCGACCGAGCCCTCGCCGGATCGTCTGTGACGCCGGGAAGAAGTCAATGAGCGCCGATAGTGGCGAACCGCTCCCGATCGGCATCAGAAGCTCCTATTCGCTGCGTTGGTCCGCCGAGCATGTGACGATAGAGCAGGAAAGCGCCGACGACACGCTGCGCGTTGGTGATAACCTGGAATTTGTCGCGGGCTATTCCGATACGACTGTGCATTTGCACGACGAGATGATCGGGGTTCGCGGCGATCGCATCGAGATCATCTGGCCCATTCTTGGACGAGGTAAAACGAAGTGACGACCTGGCTGTGGGCTGAGAGAGGGCCGGTTCGCGCGTGGAGCATCTGACAAATGCCGTAGGCTCGACCATGCAGCAGCAGATGACCACAAGAGCGGCGCTGCAGGTGCCCTTCTCCGGAAACCGGGCCCCGGCGACCGCCGGGTCCGCCTTTCGAAGGCACCTCGGAGCCGCTGCCTGAGTGACGAGGTGCATACCGGACCGATGGCCGGCAGAAACGGATCGCGTGAGGTTGATGCACGGCCTCGATTGTGTCATCGGTCCCGATCCGTACTGCCATCTCGCCTTCAATCGCCAGGCTTGCAAAGTTCGGGAGGTCAAGCGCGTCGCGACTGTTCCTCACCTCGCTTTCGAAAAGGCAGCCGCGGATCGGTCCTTCCATGCCGAATTGCTGCACGGTCCCCGGTCCCGTGCAGCCAACTTTGTAACCAATAAGGCGATCGCCGGCGGCGACACGGAGCGCCACTACGGCACCCGCTCGCTGCGGCGGACCAAGGCGTCGATCATGTACAAGGCACCGGCAACTTGCGCGCCGTCCAAATCCTGCTCGGCCACACCAAGATCGAAAGCACAATCCGTTACCTCGGCCTTGACGTCGAGGACGCACTCAACCTAGCCGAAGGCATAGAGGTCTAGCGGGACCGGCCGGCTTCCGCGTTTCCGCGCTGGGAAGCCGGCCAATTCGGCAGCCCTGCGCCCAAGCCGGACTTCCAGCCTCATTGCCGAAAGCGAAGATCGAAGGACTCAGTTCAACCACCGGAACTCATGGCAGGCAATGGATCCGGAGATCGCGTCAGCCGTCAAACACCGCCGCTTGCAGATCGGAGATCTTGACCGCGCAGAGTATCTTTGCCCATCGCGGGGGTTTACTTCAATCATCTGTTCGTCATGACACGAGCTGCTGACCGCCATCGATATCATACGTTGCGCCGGTGAGCGCTGTGTTGCTCATAATGTGAACGGCTAGCGCGGCAATATCAGCCGGCCCGACGACGCGGCCAATGGGCAGTGTCGCGCGAAGCTCGTCCCGCCGCTTCTCGAGTTCGTCGCCGAGCAGTGATGCCGACAGCGGTGTATCGACGAAACCTGCGGCGATGAGGTTGACGCGGATTGGCGCCAGCTCAAGCGCAAGGTTGGCGACAAGGGCAGGAAATGCGACGGTGGCTGTCGACACGATCGCGAGGCCAAGCCGCGGGCGACGCGCACCTGTGCCCCCAACGAATATCAGGGAACCGGCCGGCGGGACCTTGCGGGCGGAGCTGCGTGCAACGTTAAGCGCGAGCAGCAGGTGCTCGGTGAGTCCCTGTCGTGCGTCCTCCGGGGACATTTCGAGAGGAGGGCGATAGTGTGGAGCGCCGGCAGTGACCATAACATGGTTAATCGGGCTCGGCAGATCCTGAAAAAACGACTGCAAGGAAGCAGGATCGTTGGCATCGAAGGCCGCGGTGCGCTCGGCGCCGAGTTCGCGCGCCGCTGGTTCGAGGCGTTCGCGATTGCGTCCGGTGAGGATGATGCTGGCGCCCTCGGCGCGGGCAAGCCGAGCGGTTTCAAGGCCTATGCCCGCGCTGCCGCCAATGATGACGACGGTCTGGCGGAGCAGTTCCGGCCCGGGCCGAGTGGGGATAGTTGAGGCTGAGGCGCTCATGAGTTCCTCCGATAGAAACCATCAGTTCGCCAGTACCGATGAGCAGCCTTCCGTTTCAACGATGTCGTTAGCTATCTCGGCCGTGTTTGCCCCTCGCCGGCTCTGTGCCTTTTGTTCGATCGGCGATCGAGTAGATCAGCGATCGAGTATCGCGCGCGCATGGACGCGAATCTCGCCTTCTACGATGGCCTTGATGGATGGACTGACTGGCCCCCGGGCGGGAAAAGAACCCACCCGCTCACCAAGCTACTGCTGGCGGGATTTCATGGTGTTGGATGTCTTCCAAGCCGTTCGCAAAGGGCGGCTGTTATTTCGAGATCGAGGGAGCGCTCCCTCTCTATTTCTTAACCGGGCGCGGCATCGGCTTCACCCCGACCTGCTCCTCCGCCGTATACGGCGCTCCATAATACGGGAAATCCTTGCGAATGCGCCCGCGGTCGGGAGCAAGTCCATCGATAAGCGGCGTGTTGGCCGCCAGCGTCAACATCACATCCAGCGCATCGTCGCCGAGCGCGCGCCCATTGAAGCTGGCCACCTCAAATGCGGCGGATGTTCCAAGCTCGTAAGGCAATGTGTTGGGACAAAGCCGTGCAGCGATCAGCTTCCCGTATTCACCCGGGTCCGCCGCCGAACCGGCATAGGTCGTCATCTTCTCCGCAAAACCCGCGATCGACCTCGCGAAGCGCTCCAGATCTTCAGACGGAACCGACGCATTGAATTGTTCTTTCAGCTCTTGATCGCTCGGGTCGTTCAGGAAGAGATGCGTAACCATTGGCAGGCCCCAACGCGAAACTTGTACCTCCGGCGCATGGCCAAAGAGGGAGATCGTCGCCCACGCGTTGATTTTTCCCTTCCCAATCAGTTCGCTCGGCACCTCCAGCACGATTGCGGTAATGTTCCGCCTCGCAAAGGGATCCTGCTGATGCAGAAGGGTGTCTCCATCGAAGCGTTGGTCCTCATAGAAAGCAGTCAAAAATGTGCGGAATCCAGCATTTGCCGCAAATAGCTCTGGAGCAATCCCGACATACGCACGAACGTCCAAATCAGTCGCTACCGATCCGGTTTCACCCTCGACCAGAACCTCTCCGGCGTCACCACGAAGAGCATCGTCACCCGTCGCCTTCCGCACCACAAACGGCTGAACGTGAGTATGCTCACTGCCATCTCCGTGTCGTGGTTCGCCAAACCTGAACTTGAACGTAACCTCTTCCCTCGCATCTCCGTTCAGGTCGAACCGGAACGAGTAGAGCCCTTCTGGATGAAGCGTATCCGGAGCCGATAATCCTACATCCGGATTCACGGTCATCGCCATCACCGTCTTGCCCGAGGGGCCATCAAACAAGTAAAAGTCGCAGAGGTTGAGGCTCGGATCTTTCCTCGCCAGTTTTGTATCGAAATGATGTGACATACAGGATCTCCTCAGCCGCGAAGAATGGCGGCTCCGAAGGGAGCACCCGTCAGTCCGCCATCCACCATCAGCTCGACCGCGTTGATGTACGACGACTCGTCCGAGGCAAGAAAAAGCACAGCCTTGGCCAGATCTTCCGGCTCGCCCCAACGGGCAAGTGGAACCGTGGAAGAGAAGAAGTCGGAAACTTTTGCGGATTCCTCTGCCGTGGCATTGGCGCGCACCCCGCGCTTCCAGATGGGAGTCTTTGTCGCTCCCGGGGCCACCACGTTTACGCGAATCTTGCGCGGTGCAAGGTCTGCGGCGATGGATCGCGCCATCGAGACAAGTCCGCCTTTCGTAGCAGCGTAGGCAGCCAAGCCTGGTTGACCGAGATAATTTTGCACCGATCCGTTGAATATGATGCTGCCGTTGTCGTTCATGAGAGGAGCGGCTGAATTGACGGTAAAGAAAGCGCCGTTGAGGTTGGTGTGGACTATCTTCTCGAAGATGGCTTCGTCGGTCGTGCCAGTCGGCGTCATGCCAGAAATGCCTGCATTCGCGAAGACGATGTCAAGTTTGCCAAAGTCTTTGGCGAGCTCAGCGAAAAGCCTCTTGCGATCCTCCGCAACCGTAACGTCAGCGCGATAGCCGTGCGCTTTCGATCCCAGCTCGGCCACCGCTTCATCCAGTGTCTGTTGATCGCGACCCGAAATTGCGACTTCCGCGCCTTCAGAGATGAAAAGGCGGGCCGTGGCCAGGCCGATGCCGCTGTTGCCTCCGGTGATGAGAGCCTTTTTGCCTGCGAGCTTCATCATTTCCTCCTCGCTGACCGACTGATCGCTATCCTAGGCCCCGGGATCGGGAAAATCCAAGCGACGGCCCGCGGTCAGCGAACGACTGCTTTCGGCGCATACTGTCGCAAACACCCGCTCCAGGCAGACGACAGCGACATAAGAATCCTGAAAATATTCGCCTAGACGGTTAGTTGCGAAAGCGCGGTAATACAAATCAATCTGTCTCCTGGCCCCGCCCTCGGAGGTTTTCAACAGAATCCTGGATTTCGCAACTTTCTCACTACGCGCGCTCACTACGCGCGTTTTGCCACCACTCGGCTAATTTCATGGTTCGCGGCATTCAAGCTTCTTGGCCGTGATTGGGCGGGTCCGTTGACCTCAACACCTAAGATCTTGCCGGCCACGCTTGCGAGGTCGAAAGCAAGGCTCACCACCCAAGCGCCGACCGGCGATGATCTATTGCCCGCGCTGGAGTATTTCGAGGAGCGCGCGCGCAAGCTGCCGCTCGATGTGCCAACCACCGCGATGGTGACAGCGTCGTCAGAACTGCCAGCTCACAAGGGCAGTTCCTTTCCCGCCTGCTCCCGGATGAGGTACTCGGCGTACCAGTCCGGCCAGTTTTCATCGCGTTTGCCGCCGGTCCGCTTCTCGTGTTCACCGTGTGCAACCTCCGCCCGCCGCAGCGCGGCCGCGAGGTCCGCCTGTTGAGTTTCATCGAGAACTGACCCACCAGGTGGCAAATTTCCACTGAGAATTGACCCATGTTTTGACCTCGCCCCGGCTGTTTTCAGCGGGGTCCACGGGAGTGATAAGCATGGAGTTACTGAGCGTGATCCGTCGCTGGGCGCTTCGAGACCAGCTTTCGATACGGGAGATCGCCCGCAGGACTGGGCTATCGCGGAACACCATCCGCAAATACTTGCGGGGCGACGTGGTGGAACCGGCCTTCAAGGTGCCGGAGCGGCCCAGCAAGCTGGACGCGTTCGCCGAGAAACTGTCGGCCTGGCTAAAGCTAGAGAGCGGCAGGCCGCGCAAGCAGAGGCGGACGATCAAGCGGTTGCATGCGGATCTGGCCGCCCTCGGGTTTGAAGGTTCATACGGCCGTGTTGCGGCGTTCGCCCGCACCTGGAAGGAGCATCGGCAGCGGGAGCAGCAGACGACCGGCCGCGGGGCCTTTGTTCCGCTGATTTTCCAGCCGGGCGAAGCTTTCCAGTTCGACTGGAGCGAGGAGTGGGCCGTTATCGGCGGCGAACGGACCAAGCTGCAAGCTGCGCACTTCAAGCTTTGCTACAGCCGCACCTTCATTGTCCGGGCCTATCCGCTGCAGACGCACGAGATGCTGTTCGACGCGCATCATCATGCGTTCCGGGTGCTTGGCGGCGTGCCGCGCCGCGGCATCTACGACAATATGAGAACGGCTGTTGACCAAGTTGGCGTCGGCAAGAAGCGCCAGGTCAATGCACGCTTTGCCGCGATGGCCAGCCACTACCTTTTCGATGCTGACTTTTGCAATCCGGCCTCAGGCTGGGAGAAGGGTCAGATCGAGAAGAATGTCCAGGACGCGCGTCATCGGTTGTGGCAGACCATGCCGCGTTTTGTGACGCTGGCTGACTTGAACGACTGGCTGGAACAACGCTGCCAAGCGCTATGGCGCGAGATTCCACACGGCAGCCAGCAAGGCTCGATATTCGATGCGTGGCAAAGTGAAGTCGGATGCCTGATGGCCGTTGGCAGACCGTTCGATGGTTTTGTTGAATACGGCAAACGCGTTTCGCCCACCTGCCTCGTTCACTTTGATCGCAACCGCTACAGCGTGCCCGCGTCCTTCGCCAATCATCGCGTCAGCTTAAGGGTTTATCCAGACCGCGTCGTTGTCGTTGCCGAAGGGCATGTCATCTGCGAACACGCGCGGCTCATCGAGCGGTCGCATCATCTGCCCGGCCGCACCATCTATGATTGGCACCACTATCTCGCGGTGATCCAGCGCAAGCCGGGAGCTCTGCGTAATGGCGCGCCGTTCGCCGAATTGCCGGAAGCGTTCAAGCGGCTGCAACAGCACCTTCTCAAGCAGCCCGGAGGCGACCGGGAGATGGTGGAGATTCTTGCCCTCGTCCTGCACCATGGTGAAGATGCGGTGTTGTGTGCCGTCGAACTGGCGCTGAGTGATGGAGCGCCGACAAAGACGCACGTGCTGAACATGTTGCACCGGCTGATCGACGGCAAATCCACGGCCACAGCAATGATCGCGGCTCCGCAGGCCTTGGCCCTGGACCGGGAGCCACGTGCCGACGTCGAACGCTACGATGCCCTGCGCGAGAAGCTACAGGAGGCCCGCCATGCGTCATGATCCGGCCGGGGCGGCGATTGTCGTGATGCTGCGCGGCCTGAAGATGTTTGGCATGGCGCAAGCCGCGGGCGAGCTGATGGAGCAGGGCGCGCCAGCGTTCAATTCGGCCGTCCCCATTCTCTCACAGCTGCTCAAGGCGGAAACCGCCGAGCGCGAGGTTCGATCGGTTGCCTACCAGCTGAAGGCGGCGCGCTTCCCCGTCTACAAGGATCTGAGCGGTTTTGATTTTGCGTCCAGCGAAACCAATGAAGCCCTGGTGCGCCAGCTTTACCGGTGTGAGTTCATCGAAAACGCCGACAACGTGGTCCTCGTCGGCGGTCCGGGCACCGGCAAGACCCACATCGCCACGGCGCTTGGCGTGCAGGCGGTTGAACACCATCGCAAAAAGGTTCGGTTCTTCGGGACCGTCGACCTGGTCAATGCGCTGGAGCAGGAGAAAACTCAGGGCCGATCGGGTCAGATCGCGGATCGGCTGATGCGGTGCGACCTCGTAATGCTCGATGAATTGGGCTATCTGCCGTTCAGCCCCTCCGGCGGCGCGCTGCTTTTCCACCTGCTGAGCAAGCTTTACGAACGGGCCTCTGTGGTCATCACCACGAACCTGAGCTTCAGCGAATGGGCTGACGTGTTCGGCGACGCTAAGATGACGACCGCCATGCTCGACCGCCTCACCCACCACTGCCACATCGTGGAAACCGGCAATGACAGCTTCCGCTTCAAAGCCAGCTCGGCCGCCAACAAGGGCCGAAAGGAAAAGGCCAAGAACTTGACCCCGGTATGACCCGCAAACCATAAATTCACCCGGGTCAGTTCTCGGTGGAAAACCCGGGTCAGTTCTCAGCGAAAATCAACACGCCAGTCTTTAATGCGCCCACACCCGCGCCCTTCCAGGCCTTCAGAGAAAAGAATGGGGCTCAGTCGGCACCGGGGCCAGTGGCCCGGTCGGTCCCGGCGCGGTGTAGATTTCCCACTCCCAGCCGCGTGGCGAGTAAGATCTAGCACCTGGCGTGCGGACCTGGGGTAGTCCTGGAATCCCTCCTTCGATAGAGGCGTTGCCAGCGGGAGCAATCACGGCGCTCTCCGCTCCCAGCGCCGCGAGTTCATTGGCGAGGTTCTGGCCGAAGGTGTTCGGTGCGGTACCGCAGAGGCCGGTTTTGCAGATGATCAACCGGACGGTTCCCCCGGTCCAGCCGGAAGCGACCAGTTCCTGGGCAAGCGCTCGGGCCGAATAAGCTACGGTTCCTATGCGCGCATGAACGGCACTGCCATGGGCGATGATTGAAACCTCCTCGGCGCCGGCGAGATTGCCTTGTCCGAAGGTAGTGGCCTGATGGCCCGTCGTACGTGCCATCAAGGACGTGCCGCGAACGACCGTGGGGTTGCGGGAGCCTCGGACCATCCGCGACGCGGGAGCGGGCTTAGGAGCTAGGCCCTTTGCCGTGGCGGCGACAGCGACGAAAGGCCCGATATTAACCGTCTGGCCCGACGTCAGATCCTCGCTTTCGTCGCCCTCCTGCGGCTGCTTTCCGGCGGGGGCCGCTTGCGGCGCCGTTGCTGCCCAGGGGTCTTCGGGAATCTGGCCAAGCGCCTCGATGTCCGCGTCCGTAAAGCAGCCATTCGGGCCGCACATCTGGGACGGATCGAGCATGAGGCTGGTCGGCTGCGGAGCCCAACGATCGGAGACGGGGCATTTGCGCCCGGCTGGCGTCGTACGACCGTTCCGTCTTGCACGACATGTGTCAGCTCATGCGCGAGAAGCTTCTTTCCCTCGCTGCTGCCCGGCGCGTATGCGCCAGAAGCAAAGCCAATCTCGGAGCCGACCGTGTAAGCCCGAGCGCCGATGGCAGCGGCGGTCGTGGCCGCCTCCTCAGCGTCATAGATGCGCACGCCGGACAAATCTCCGAAATGAGGTTCGAAGAAGCTCCGAGTGCCCGCATCCAGGGGATGTCCTGCGCTTGAGCCGAAAGCGTCTGCGCGAGCGCTCGAAATTTGGCTGTTCTTTGCCTCCGCAGATTTGCGGCGAATCTTGTTATCGCTGTTCCGGCAGGATGCGCAGGTTCCGCCGCAGGCGCAGGGCGCTGCCTTGCCGCTCATGATCGAGTCCGCGCTCCGGTCGGCCTCGGCTTCCTGCGGGTCATGAAGGCCGCCGACGGCGAGCTTGGCCCGCAGGCTTTGGGATCTCAGATGATGTTGTAGCAATTGGTTGCTGATCGGGGCCGATCTACCAAAAGACGCGGCGCCGGAATGCGGGCGATGGTTTGCCGCTGCAGAGGAACGGCGCCGAGCCTTGGATGCAACATCGAACATCAGCGCACCATCGCTTAGGGATTCCCAAAAACGGGCATCGCCGCCCTACTGCCGCAGGAAGTTTGCAACGGCCTCCTCGGCGACGACCGTAGTATCGCTCTCCGACACCCAAAAGGCGCGCAATTCGCCAAACGCGATTGTCGAATTGGGGGTCACCGCCAAGTCTGGATCCTGCGGCCGCACGATGTAGCGCGTCCAGCCGAAGCGCTGCTCCCCCGTGGTCTCCGGGCCTGCCTGAAATGAGGTAAGCGGGCCCTCGCTAAAGCTCGGCAGCTCGGCCGGGATCACCTCCCGGCCGCCTTCCTTGCACTCCCGCCAGACGTCCTTGATGTCTCGCAAGATCATGTATTTGGTCAGCGCCACCGCTTGATAGGCGTCGGCATTCACCGGCTCGACGAACAGCTTGCTACCTCGGCCGGAACGGATTTCGCGTACCCATGCATTCGGCCCGAGACGATCGCCGGCGTCGATCAGCGGCTGGTGGTTCTGGTCGATCCTGCTTTCGCTCTCCGAACGGTACAGCGTGGCGCCGGGCCGAATGTGCAAGATGCGGCCTCGCGCGGCTTGCGGGCGTGCTGCCAGACGGTCGCGCAGCGTTGTGTCGGCCGAGGCGAGGGTTTGCCCCTCGACCGTGTTCATGGCCTCGGTGATGTCGTAAATTTTATGAGTGGCGCCTTGGGGCCGGTTGACCTTGACGATCCATCGCCCGTCCTTCTGTGTCAGCGCGTCGAGCCGCCCGAGACTGGCGATCAGCACCGCATATTCCGCATATGTCTTGATGCGGCTCGGCAATTGGGAACGCAGCCGCGCCGCATCGATATCGGCGATATAGGGGAAACGCCAGGAGGCGACGACGACGCCGGTTTGCGCGTCCGCCCCGGGAGATGCCGGCGCCATCCGGTGCGCGTCCCACATGCCGGGAACCGGCTCGGCGCCAAGGCGCTCCCACAGGACAAACTCGCCGGTTCCGGCGGCGATCGCCGCGCGCTGCACATCCAAGGTCGCCCCGACCCATTTCATCAGCTCGTTGGCCACCATGATGACGCCGCCAACACCGACGCCGACGGTCGAGATCGGCGCGCGCTGAAACGTCGTCTGCTGTGGTCCCATGTCGGTGTCGATTTCGACGGCCGGTACAGGCGGTTCGGCGTTCCCGAGGTTGACAACTCGAGCACCGGTCTCGGGGTCGAAATCGAGCGGGGCGCTGGTCGGGTCGAGCACCTCGTACCACTGCCCGCCTTCGAAGACACCCAGCAGCGGATGTCCGGTCAGTGGATCGATCGCGACCAGCTGGTTCTGCGAATAACCTATGATGAATTCCCCAGGTGCTAGAACCGCTACTGTCTGGCTCGGCGGGATCGCGTTTTCGCCGATGCGGATGGCCCGACTGGGGTCGAGATTGACGATTTGCGGACCCATAATCGGCGCCTCGAACGGCTCGACGGGACCGACCGGCGCGGCAATCGGCTGCACGATTGGCTCCGGCACGACTTCGCTGACCCGGATGCCCTGTCCCACCTGCTCGAGCCGATAAAGGCGCCCCTCGGCGAGTGCAAAGCCGAAGGACTGGCTCAGCACCTGGGCCTGCACGTCGGGATCGATCAGCTCGCGCACCGTGCCGACTTCAGTCGGCCGGCGGATGTTGCCGCGCAGCTGCGCCCTGAACCGCTCCATCATTTCCATTGTTTCGCCGACCGCTGCCGCCGGTACCGGCCCCGCTGCCGGCACACCCGCAACCGGCAGCTCCGCTTCGCCCGTCCCCCTTCCTGCGAGCACGGCCTGTGCCGCCTGCGGCGTTGGCGGTTCCTGCTGCGCGGCGATTCCGGCGAGGCCCTGTCGTTCAGCTGGCGACAGCACGTCGCTCCAGGCGAGTGCGACGCGCGCCATCTGCCGGGTGTCGAGCTCGTAGCGACCTCCCTCCCCTAGTTCCCCGGAAATACCTGCGATACGCCTGATCTCTATATGAAACGTCTCGGTGTCTTTGGATAAACCAACCTCCAGACGCATCTCCCCTATGCCGCGTGCCAAAGCGCGAATAACCCGGTCGGCGAACAGCACCCGTCCGACGGCGCCAGTCGTCTTACTGGCCTCGACAAAGCCGGTATGCACCGCGCCGGCGCTCGTGCTTGACTCGTCCCAACCGAGAAAGCGAAAGCCTCCATCGACGAAACCAATCAGCAGGCGGAGATCAAAGCCCCCTCCTTGCGTCCGCGCATAGTTGATCATATCGCCGATCGAAATTTGGTCGGGGTCCGGAAAGGGTATTTTCTGATCCAGAATGTCATTGATCGTGGCGAAGCTGGCACCCGGATTGCGTATCCTCACCGCCTGGCCCGATTTCATGCGCAACTCATAAAGCCAGCTGGGAATGTCTTCCGGACGATAGATGCCGTACGGGATGTAACTCGCTTCGCCTGCATCTGGCTTGAACACGATTGTACCGGGCGGACGCGCCGGCGTGCTCGCGACCGGGTATTGGGGGCGTTGCGAGAAATCGGCGACGATGTTGCGGTCGCGAAGCAGCAGCTCGGGCGGCGCCTGCTGGACGGTGTGCGCCAATTCGTGCGCCAGCAATCGCCTGCCGTCGCGATCTTCGGGTGGCCACCGGCCGGCCCCGAAGAAAATGTCGCGGCCACGGGTAAAGGCCCGTGCGCCGATCTCCTCGGCCGCCGCATGTGCGGCCTCGTCGTCATGGATGCGCACATCCGAGAGGTCGGCGCCGCCGAGCCTGGTCTCGAACGCCGCCCGCTCGGCGCTCGGCAGAAGCGCGCCGGCACCCCCGTTAAGGGCAGCCGCTACGGCCGGTCCGGGAGCCGGCGCAGGACGCGCCGCCGCGACCGGTGCGGCGTGCCTTGCCGGAGCCTCCCCGGGCAAAGCCCGATCGGCAATCGCGTCCGCGCTGTGCTCGAATGGACTGCCGGGCATGTCCAGCCTGAGCGCGACGCTTTGTCGCTCGTGCATCGGTGCTTGAGCCGGGGACCCTCCCGGGTTCTCAAAAGCGCGCCGGATCCGCAAGCGCGCGGAGTTGCCGCTCGACTGTCCATCCTCCCGCCCGCGGACATACTCCGCGACGGTTTGCGGCGGTGGCGCGTTTAAGGGCAGCACAGGCCCGGCGGAATTGAGCAAGCGCGGCAACACCGCAGGCGATGTCTGACGAGCAGCAGGCGTGCCCTCGGGAATGTTCTGTCGCTCTTTGGTCAGCAGCCTGTTTACGGCTTGATTACCAATGGTCCGTTGGAGCGTGAGCATCTGCTCGATATAGTATAATCCGGGCTGCATTGGTCTCTGTTGCAGCGGTTTAGACGTATGTGTCGGAGCGGCCTGTGAGGCAGCCTTCGTCGTTGGTGCCTTGACCGGAGGATTTGCTCGGCGGCTGACGGGGCCAGAGGTCAAATCGAGATGATCCGTTCGGCTATGTCGTCGACCTCGCTCTCAAGCGGGTCATCGGCCTGGCCGATCGCGAGTTTCGTACGAAGAGCGCCCGTCCTGAGAACACATTGAACCGTTTGGCTGCCGAGTTCAGAAGGCAGTTTCATATTTAACCAATTCGAGGGAACAACCATCCGCGAGCGGGAAGGTCCATCCTTTTTAAGTGCCTCGACCGACGGGCCTTTCGATGCCGCTTTCAATCCCGCTGTCATGCCGCCGCTGTCCTGCTTGGGGCCGCCGTCCCGCCCTCGGTCAGCAGCGCGCGATAGTGTTGGAAATCAGTCGCCGCCGGGATCTTGCCCTGCTTCAGCAGTTGTCGCGCCACCGCCTGGCACAGCCGTGCCATGTCGATTGCCGCGTCCTCGTCCGCCGCGGCGAAGGCTGCATCGAGTGCCGCCACACGGATGTCACCGCCGGCAAGCATGAACTGCCGCGCGAGAAATCCAAGGTCAACATCGTCCGCGACGGGCGCACGCTCCGGCAGCGAGGCCCGCCAGAGCCGTTCACGCAGGGCGACATCCGGCAGGGGAAAGTCGATAACGAAATGCATTCGGCGGCTGAATGCCGGATCCACATTCCGAGCCAAATTGGAGGCCAGGATCACTACGCCGTCGAACAACTCCAGCCGCTGCAACAGAAACGCGGCCTCGATGTTTGCATAACGGTCGTGCGCGTCCTTGACTTCGCTGCGCTTGCCAAACAGCGCGTCGGCCTCATCGAAGAAGAGGATCGCGTTGCCGTCACAGGCGAGCGCGAAAACCCGGTCGAGATGCTTTTCAGTCTCGCCGATATACTTGCTGACGATAGCGGAAAGGTCGATCCGCCACAGATCGAGTCCGGCTTCGCGTGCCAGCACACCCGCGCTCATCGACTTGCCCGTGCCGGGGCCACCGCTGAACAGCGCCGTCACGCCCGGTCCGCCTCCGAAACCCCATTCGGAGAACACGCGCTCACGGTGACGGATCGCTGCGCCGAGGCGCCGGAGTTGGCCCAAGGAGCCGGACGGTAGCACCAGATTCTCCCAGCCACATCTGAGCGGAGGCCGTTGTGCGAGGCCGCCAAGGCTGACCTCGGTCTGTCGCCGGGCCGAGGCGAGTAGTGCGTTCGTCGTGGCGGCTCCATGCTCACCCGTCTGGAGTCCGAGGCCAAGCCGCAGGCTCGCCACCGCTGTCTCTATCTGGCGGCCCGAGAGTCGGAAGCGGTCTGCCGCGTGGCTGACCGAATCAGCACCGGCCAGGATCCCGTTCCGGTTCAAAGCGGAGGTCCACAATGCGCGCCGAGAAAGGCTGTCAGGGATCTTGAACCCGATCTCGATCATCGGAAGTTCGGCGAAGTGCGGACGCCACAACTCGTCCGCAGGGGCGGAGAGGAACACGGGTGCCCCGACCTCGCGCAACGAAGGCGCAATCGCGGGCGACGCAACGGTATCGAACTCGATCAGCAGCAGAGCGACGTAGCTGATAAGAGCGGCTGCCTCATGCGGCGCGTCCGGAATGGTGGACGCGACGCTGGCGAGATTCGAAGAATCAACGTCCGGCAACAGCAACAGTAACCCCCCGAACGGGGTGAAGCGATAAAGCGCCCCCGGGCCGGACGAGTCCTGTGAACGGGCGGGCGCCAGAATGTCGCGCGCAGCCTGGTCAGACGTGGTCGCGGCGGCCTGCGCCAGCGGGTTCGACGGAATCTCAGCCGCGACCCGGGCACCGTCGCGCCGAGCCTGCGCCATTTCGGACCAGAGGCGCGCCGCAGCAGCAAGCGTCTCGCCCATCAGCGCCGGCCTGAGCGCGAAAGCGCCCACGAAGGCCGCAAGGGCGGAGGCGCCCTCCGGCAACTCGGCCTCGGCAACGGTTTCCGCGCATGTTTCAAAATCGGCAGCCGCGCCCGCGCGCGCGAATTCGTTCAGTACCCGCTCTGCCTCGAGCATGGTCAGCGCCCGCAGGACCTGCATCCGCTTCATAGGCGTTAAACTCGCGAGCGCTTCCAGGCCAGTGCGAGGCTCGGCCAATGCCACCGTACGGATCGCCTGGGCTGTGGACAGGAAGCGCAGCGCGTCAGTATCCCGAAGCCACCAACGCTCGAACGCACGTCCCTCCACGAGTGCCTCTAGAAGCGCCGCGACAAAGGCCGCCCGGCTTGCATAGCGAATCACGCCGTCGCCGCCGTTGAGGGATCCGCTCTCTTCCGCGCGGGACAACTCCCGCGCAATGGAACGCGCCAGCGACGACGCAAAGTTCCGCGGCTCGCAGCTGGCCTGCTGCGTAACGTCCACCTCGATCCGCTTTATCCGCAGCACGGCATCGCCGGACCAAGCTTGCAAAGCATCATCGAGCGCTTCGGGCAGAAAACGCCGTGCCGCATCCTTCAATCGTCCCTGGAGTTCGCCGGGCGCCGGATGATCGGCCGGCGCGAGACAGCGCAGTTCCAGGCGCCGAACGGCGACGCGGGCCGGCATAAACTTAGCTCCCCGGCTGCCTGTGAGAGGCTTTACTTCTTCGCGGGCGCCGTTTCTGCGGAGCCGTCTCAGAGTTTGTCTGCGATCCTGTGCTACGCCCACCGGCACCCGCATCCAACATTTGCCGGAGTTGCCGGTTCTCTCTCTCCAGCGCGTCGATGCGATCTGCGAGCTGCCGCATCGCCTCGATCACCAGCGCCTCGAAGCCCTGGGGGCCGACAAGCTTCATGTCCGTGCTGGGGTCATGATGGACCCAGCCTGGAAAAACCTTCGCGACGTCATCGGCCAATAACCCCGCGCGCCGTCCCGGCTGGACGCGGGCCATTTCCTTATGCTGCCACTCGAACTCAATTCCGTGCAGCGCAAGCAGCTTTTCGAGCGCCCCTTCGAGCGGGCGGATATTCCGCTTCAACCTGGCGTCGGACGGGTTCAGGAAGGTGCCCCAGACGGTCAGGCTTCCGCCGACACGCATATTCCCGGCGACATCGAGCATCGCCTGTGGTGTGGCCGTGCCGATGCCTACGTTGTCTCCGCCGTCAAACGTGACGGTGCTGCCTCCACTTTGGATGTGCAACACGCCGTCATCCGTGTCGGATATGCGTGAACCAAGCAAAGCGAGAAAGGCGGCAGTCGTGCTGGTGACCGTGATCCCCCCGCCGATCGTCAAACCACCCGCAACGCTTGCACTTCCCGTTTGCAGCGTGCCGGTCGTCAACGTGTCCGAGACATTCGCGTTCCCGGCAACGTCGAGTGTCGCGACGGGCGATGTCGTGTTGATCCCCACGTTATCGAAACCGTCGAAGGATACCGTCCCACCGCCGCTGCGGATACGCAGGATCCCGTCATCCTGATCGATTAGGGCGGAGCCGAGCAGACGCAGGAACGCGTTCTGGTTGTTCACCGCGATGCCGCCGCCATGCACGTCGAGCGCCGTATCCGCCTGTGGCGACTTCGTGCCGATCGCAACGTGCGTCACGACACCATCGGCGCCTAGTGTTCTGACTCATACGGACGATGCAGGCAATCTTTCGAGCTTGGCAAGGATTGAGGCGGTGGCTGCGGTCCAGACGAATGGGCGTGGTTCTGCATTTCGCTCAGCGAGGTAAGTCTTAATGGCAGCCTGCAGGCTGACGAGGGAGTGGAAGCTGCCGCGCCGGATGCGTTGTCGGGTAAGAGCGGAGAAGAAGGTCTCCACCGCGTTCAGCCATGACCCGGAGGTTGGCGTGAAGTGGAAGGTCCATCGGTCATGCCGTGCCAGCCAGGCCTGTACCTTTCGGTGCCGGTGGGTGGCGTAGTTGTCGACGACCGCATGGACCAACTTGCCAGACGGCACCTCGCGTTCGACGGCATTGAGGAAGCGGATGAACTCCTCGTGCCGGTGTCGCTGCATGCAGCGACCGATCACCGTACCCTTCAGCACGTTCAATGCGACGAACAACGTCGTCGTTCCATGGCGTTTGCAGTCGTGGGTCATGGAGCCGCAGCGGCCGGGTTTCAGCGGCAGTCCAGGCTGGGTACGGTCGAGCGCCTGGATCTGGCTCTTTTCGTCGATCGACAGCACCACCGCGTGGGCGGGCGGATCGAGATAAAGGCCGATGATATCCGCCATTTTCTCAGCGAACTGCGGATCACGGGAGCGCTTGAAGCTGCGCACGCGGTGCGGCTGGAGTTGGTGCGCCGCCCAGATGCGCTGCACCGAGCGCAGAGACATGGCGGTGGCATTTGCCATGGCTCGCCCGGTCCAATACGTGGTCCCAGGGGGCGGCTCGCCACACGTGAGCGCCACGACGTGCGCCACTTTATCGGCCGGGATCGGTCGTTTGCCGGGCTTGCGCGTCTTGTCACGCAGCAACCCGTCGGGACCTTCCTCGGCAAAACGCTGCTGCCAGCGCCACACCATGGGGCGGCTGACGCTGATCTCTTTCGCCACATGTTGCACCGGCCGACCACTGGCCGAGGCCAGAACAACTCGGCTCGCTCGATGTATTTGCCCGCTCGGTTGCGATCCGATGCTATTGCCTTAAGCCGCTTCCTGTCTGCCGCGCTCAACAACACGCATACTGTCTGTGCCATGCTCACAGAATCGCATGGCAACCGCATGTTGTAAATCGATAGAATGCGTCAGAGCACTAGTTCGATCGTCCCGCCGCCGGGGGTGAGCAGCAACGTGCCGTTTGTGTCGCCAACCGTGGAGCCGTTGAGATACAGCGTCGCAGGCCCGCTATTGTGACCGAAATCGCCGTTGATATCGAGCGCGAGTCCGGTCGCCGGCACGGCGACCCCGATGCCGACGCGGTTGTCGGTCCCTACCGACAGCGCAGGCGGCGCCGACAGCGTTCCGGTTTGCGATGACGCCACCAGGAGACGGTTCACCGTCGCGGGGCCAGAGGGCGCTTGGCCGATGGACACATCCAGGTTCTGCGTGGTTGGGGTCGTTGCATCGGCATTGCGCCGAATGAAGAACGATCCCGCCGGCTCGCTGCCGTCCAACGCGCGGAAGCTCGCTTCTCCGCCGAACAGGCGTGCGTCGCCGATCACGCGCAAATTTCCCTCGCCCCAGACAAGCTCATTGCCGATCAGACGAGCCGAATTATTGGGATCCGCTTGGAGGTCGGATGGTTGAACGCTGGCCTGAGCGTCCAGCGAGTCGTTGCTGATGATATTGCCTGACGAGTCAGTTTCCTGGTCAGTCATCCGGTCACGCAGACGCAGCACGCCGTCCGCCGCAAGGACGCTTTCCGCCACTGCACTGACGTATCGGCGTACCACGCGATTCTGCACCAGCTGCGCTGCGGTCCGCGCGGTGAAGCTTCCGGGTGAGCCAGCCACGTAACTGGCAATTCCGACCGGAACCAGCCAGTTTGCATCATCGTCCGGAAAAATCTGGTGCGGCGCGGAACCGTCGAGCACGACGGGGGCCGAGGCGTTGACGGCGATCAGCATGTTACGCGGATCCGCTACAGCCACGCCGTTCAGCACGACGCCGTCAGACCGCTGCGACGGTGACTGTGCGCCAGTGACGATCGTATAGGTCTCGGCGATACGCGTGGCGGGATCGCCCGTGCCGCAGGTCTGAAAACCCGGCACGATCATCTGCGTGTCCACGGCCCGGTATTTCAACCAAACTATTTGGTTGCCGGAGCCGAGTCCTGCGAACATGTCGGCGGTCACCGCGGCCGGCGTGATCACGACGATCGTTCGCCCGTAACCGTCCCAGGCGATGCCGGGCTCGATGTACATCTGCGTCGCGCCACTTGCGTCCGGGATCTCAATCAGCGCCAGCCCGGTGGCGATGCCCCAGGTACGGCCCGATAGCGACAGCCGGTCGGTTTCATCGCGCGCGTAGGAAACGGCAGCGTTGAGATCGTCCGCACCAATATACTGGCCATTCGTGTAACTGGGGCGCGGCGGCAGCGTATCGGACATGGCGTTCGTCCCTTATGACTGATTCAGCCTGGCCCGGTTGCGGGGCCCGCGGGCGGTGCGCCGGGTCGGAGCGCATTAAGCGCGGCCTGCTGCGCTGCGACCGTCGCGTGCAGCGAATCGAGTTCCTCCCGCATTGCTGCCAGCGTCTGGTCCGTCGCTCCGAGAGCGCCCGCGGGCGAGCCGAGATGCCCCATTGCGGCGCTGACCAGCGGCCCGAGACTGCTCACGAGAGGCCGTGCAATTTCCGCGAGAACCTTCGCATGCGGAGTCCCGACCAGCTTCTCGGCGGCTCCCTGCTGGCCCGGTGTACCGGCATTGATTGACGTCGTCAGGGCGTTCACCAGGTCCATCACACTTAGCGACTGCGGGCCAGCCGCGATGATCGCCGTTACCGCTTCCGAAATCGGATTGCTCGCGAGGTAGGAGCGCGTAGCGAAGCTGATCGGCTGGTTGAGACCTTGTCCCCCCTCTGTGGCTGCCGCGGGCGCAGCTGCTACTCGGGCTTCCGCTGCGGGTGTCACTTTGGTCTGCTGTCCGCTGTATCTCGCGGGACTAAACTGATTGCGCAGGTTGAATGCATTGCAGCAGACCTCCTGCAAGAAGGACCGGATAATTTGCGCGACGGGTAGCCAACCCAGCCAATATCCAAGGGTCTTGACCGTCACGACGTGCTTGCGCAGCGGCGTCCAATCACACACGGATATAATGGTGCAGTCGCTCGCCCTCACACGGACGCTCGCCAGTGGTATCCGTGGGTCCCCCGGCGGCGGGCATGGCGGCAGCGCCGCCGAGCAGAAGCAGCCGAGCAGAAGCTCGATTATGACGAGGAGCGCCGCCTCCAGTGCCTGATACGCTTCGCTCGTGAAGGTGTTGGCATCGAGGTTCGGACTGGGACAGACAATCGCTTGTAAGCGCGCGAGCAACTGGCAATCGGTGGCGCCCTGGGTGATGACGAGTTGAATGAGGTTCTGCCGCAGGTTGCACAGAAAGTTCGCCCAGCCCTGCGGGTCTTGCGCGGGATTGCTGGATTGCGGCAATCGGCTCGCTAGAACAGCGGTTTGCAGGCCCTGAATGCAGCATGCGATCCGGGCGAACAACTCGCCCCCGATCGTGCTCGCGAGTCCTGCAATGCCGAGCACCGTCTTATCGGTGGACGTACTGGTAGCCGGCGCAGGAAACACCTCATAGCAGTAGGCCTCGCACGTCGTCGTCGGTTCGCACGTGGGAGGGGCACCGCGTCGGGGAAGATTGGTGCTGATCGGGTTGGTACTAGCAGTGACCTTCTGTCCGCAGCAGCTCCCCGCGGGTAGCATGCTACCGCACCCGCATGTCTTTGATACGGCGCCGCACGAGCAAGAACTGCTACCGCTGGCGCCGCAGCTGCATTGGGACGCGCCGGTTAGCGGCGTGATCCCGCGCGAGGGCATCTCCTGATAACGGATCGCCAGAATCCATTCTTGCTCAAGATCCTGGCAATCAGTGGTCGCCTTATACGGCGCGCAGTTAATTTGCGTCGTTGGCGAGCATGCCTTGATCAGCTTGCAGATATCCACGGTGTCCGGAGAGCAGACGATAACGTCGCTGCCACACGGATCGATCGCGTAGCCGGCGGATACGTTCACGGTGTTTGCACACGGACTGCACGTCACCTCCAGCCCGCACACGACGCCATGCCCCACGAGATAACGATTGTGCAGCCGGTTCTTCGCGACGATGTATTCGTCGAGCCGGTTGAGGTCCTGTTCGGTCAGCAACTGTCCGGCAAAGAAGCGCGGTCGGCAGAGGCATTCCAGGCCGCCGCATTCCGGGCACGGTTGGCAGGATGGTCCAGGCGGGAACAAGCCGGTGGTCGTAAACGTTTGCGTTCCTGCCGGCTTCGCCCAGACGGGACCCGGGCTATATCCGGTCGGCTGACTTGTGACGCCTTGCTGCATCAGACCTGCTCCGGATCAGAACTACAGATTGACCGTGAACCAGCTCTCGAAGAGCCCGCCGGCGACTCCGTCTCCGGTTTTTTGTCCGCCAGCTGGCGGTGGAGTTTGCAGCCAGGGCGGCAGATGATTGCCGTCGAGAGCCAGCGGTGGATTGCGATTATCGCGAATTAAGTCGCCGTGCACCTGTACACGCACTGTGCTGTTCTTGGAGAGCTCGAGAGCCCTGATCAGCTGGTCCGCGGTGGATGTCATGTTCACCCGGACCGCATTGCATGTTGTGCCGGTTGCGGGAGTGCCACCATCGCTGATGTCGCACGCTGTGGTCAGGTTGATTGGTGCGAAAGTCACCGGAACCTGGCACCAGCACATCGCGCCGGCCGGATTGCTGTCGCTGTTGCCAACCTCCGCGATCAGGATCATCACCGATTGCGCATGCAGGTCGGCGCTCACCACGGGGGCACTGAAGGCAATGGTTATTTGGGTCAAAGTCTTCACGGTGACCCTTCCGTTATGCGGCCAGCTGATCGCGCAGATCCCTGTTAGATCCGTCCGCAGTCCTGAAGGGCCCGGCGGGCCTTGTAAGCCTGGCTGACCGGGGGGACCTGGTTGTCCCGGCGGGCCAGGTTGTCCGGGCGGTCCCGCGGGGCCCTGAGTGCCTGTGCCTCCCGACTGATCGAACAGGCATTCGAGGGCCCTGGTGATCGCCTGCGTGGAGGCGAGCACCGTGCGAACACTGTTATCGATGCGTGCGATGCCCGCAGCAGCGTCCTGCGCCGGATCGGTCGGCGGATCCTCAACGTCCTCCAGCTCGAACCCGACCCGCCACCCGGTAACGGTCGCCAGCACGATGCAGTCGGGTGTGTCGCAGTCTGGACAATGATGTCCCTGCAGTGCGCCGCGGCAGTCCGCCTCGGACAGGTGGACGATGGCAACGCCGCCCGGTTGTGTCGCGCTCCCCGTAAACGGGACAAACATTCGGAGCGCGGATGTCGTCAGCACCGAACGTCCGATCGTCGCGGGTATTGCGAACGCCGCACCAACGGCATCGGTGGCGCCGTTCGCCAGCGCCAGGAGGTTGACCGCCTGCAACGCCGCCGCGCTGATGACGATCGCGGTCCCGCCGCCCTGCGTCACCAGTATGGATTGCGGGGCTTCCGAAAGCGTCGCGCTGGCGACCACCGTGGCGGCAGCCGGATCGACGAGACGCAGCGCTGTGTTGGGCTGATCGATGACCGCAAGCCGATCCGCACCGGTTCCACTCGAAACGAGCGCAACACCATCGGCGGAGATGCCGGCAATCGAAACTGCACTTGCCGAAAGCGTGGTTTGGGTAAGATCCACCTTGTCCAGGGCGGCATTGCCGGTTTCACCGAGCCACGCGGTCTTCCCGTCGGAGGAGAATGTCGCGGCGCTTACCTTGTGCGTGCCGGTTCCGCTTGCCGCGGGGGTAGTGGGATCCGGAACACCCGCTGCATAGAGCCACAGGTTTCCGCTGGCGTTGGCAACAGCTAGTGCTCTGACGCATTCTATCGATTCACAACATGCGGTTGCCATGCGATTCTGTGAGCATGGCACAGACAGTATGCGTGTTGTTGAGCGCGGCAGACAGGAAGCGGCTTAAGGCAATAGCATCGGATCGCAACCGAGCGGGCAAATACATCGAGCAAGCCCGAGTCGTTCTGGCCTCGGCCAGTGGTCGGCCGGTGCAACATGTGGCGAAAGAGATCAGCGTCAGCCGCCCCATGGTGTGGCGCTGGCAGCAGCGTTTTGCCGAGGAAGGTCCCGACGGGTTGCTGCGTGACAAGACGCGCAAGCCCGGCAAACGACCGATCCCGGCCGATAAAGTGGCGCACGTCG
The DNA here is from genome assembly GCA_963791885.1 of uncultured Pseudomonadota bacterium. GTDB lineage: Bacteria > Pseudomonadota > Alphaproteobacteria > Acetobacterales > Acetobacteraceae > CAVSUZ01. Next base: position 233,750 of record CAWBUL010000006.1, read on the forward strand.
TGGCGCTCACGTGTGGCGAGCCGCCCCCTGGGACCACGTATTGGACCGGGCGAGCCATGGCAAATGCCACCGCCATGTCTCTGCGCTCGGTGCAGCGCATCTGGGCGGCGCACCAACTCCAGCCGCACCGCGTGCGCAGCTTCAAGCGCTCCCGTGATCCGCAGTTCGCTGAGAAAATGGCGGATATCATCGGCCTTTATCTCGATCCGCCCGCCCACGCGGTGGTGCTGTCGATCGACGAAAAGAGCCAGATCCAGGCGCTCGACCGTACCCAGCCTGGACTGCCGCTGAAACCCGGCCGCTGCGGCTCCATGACCCACGACTGCAAACGCCATGGAACGACGACGTTGTTCGTCGCATTGAACGTGCTGAAGGGTACGGTGATCGGTCGCTGCATGCAGCGACACCGGCACGAGGAGTTCATCCGCTTCCTCAATGCCGTCGAACGCGAGGTGCCGTCTGGCAAGTTGGTCCATGCGGTCGTCGACAACTACGCCACCCACCGGCACCGAAAGGTACAGGCCTGGCTGGCACGCCATGACCGATGGACCTTCCACTTCACGCCAACCTCCGGGTCATGGCTGAACGCGGTGGAGACCTTCTTCTCCGCTCTTACCCGACAACGCATCCGGCGCGGCAGCTTCCACTCCCTCGTCAGCCTGCAGGCTGCCATTAAGACTTACCTCGCTGAGCGAAATGCAGAACCACGCCCATTCGTCTGGACCGCAGCCACCGCCTCAATCCTTGCCAAGCTCGAAAGATTGCCTGCATCGTCCGTATAAGTCAGAGCACTAGCAGCCGGCCATCAGATGTCACGGAGAGCGAAATCTGTGGCTCCGGATTGCTGCCGATGGCGCCGGTGCGTGCCGCGCCGGCGGCGATTCCGCTCGCGGAATTCGGCGTGAACACCCACAGCTCGGGCGAGCTTGTCGCACTTGCTCCGGCCACGGCGATGTAGACGGCGCTGCCGTCCGGCGCGATCGCCAGATCGAGCGCCGCCCGATTGAGCACCACGCTCGCCTGGATCAGGTTGTGCTGCGTGTCGACCTGATAGAGCGTTGCGTTCGTTCCGCCGGTGACTACGAAGACGCGCTGATTGGTTTCGTCGAGCGCGACCGCGATCGGGTCGGCGATCGGAATGCTGCAATGCCAATCGAATTTCGGCGCGTGTACGTGCGCGGGCAGCGCCGGCGGATCAACCTTCACCTCCAGTGCGAATGATTCCAGAATCCGGTTCGGCGTGCACTGCGTATCGTCGCAGCCGCATTCGTCGTAGAGGACCGGCACTTCTTCGGTCGGACATTCGCGCCAATGCAGGCAGAATTGCAGGACGTGGGTTTTGGTGTCCTTCGCCCGGATCAGCGCGTTCACCGCCGGGACGGTGGTGATGTCGAACACGTCCTTGTCCGCCACCAGGATGTCGTGTCCGCAGCAGTCGATCGCCGAGCCGGGATGCAGTACCACCAGCCGGTCCTGGCAGTTTGCATTCGGATGCTGCGTGATCTCCAACCCGCAGACCACACCGGTGCCATGAAGCCGCTGGTGATGCAGCCTGATCTTCTCGCGGAAGAACCATTGCTCGTCGGTGAAGTCCCGCTCGACGAGCAGCTTTCCCGTGAAGAAATGATTCCGCGTCAGGGGGCGCGGCTTGCAGTCGTCGCAGCAGCCCGCGGGATCCGCATGCTGGCTCATCGACGTTTTCCTCCCCCGCTCATGCGATGCGCGCCCCGGCGCCTACGCGGCTTCGTCCGAGGCGCGGCCCCGGATCGACATTGGGCGCGGCACTCAGCACGGTCCCATGTCCAAGCTTTGCCTGATCAAGCAACACACCTTCCGGCCAGCAGCCGATCACGCTGTCGAACCCGATGCAGGACTGGATGCCGATACGCATCCGCGGCAGCACGAAGCGTAGCTTGGTAAGACTCCAGGCGGGCGCCTCACCGTCCAGCATCCGCTTGACCGCAGCCTGCACGCTTGCGACGCGCGCGAGGCCGCCTGGCACGAAGACCGTGAACGCATAGGCGTCCTTGTTGAACGGATCGAGCACCGGCTCGCGCGTCGTATCGAGCTTCGTCACTCCGAGCTGCGCGTTGTTGCCAAGCTGACTGCGGCCCATGATCGCATCACCCCACAGCACAGCCGCATCGCCGAGCCGGCCTGCTCCGAGGTACAGCCAGCGTCTAATCTTCCAATGCTCCAGGATGAGCGGTGGCGGCTTCCAGACGGGCGGGAGTGGCGCACAATTCGCGGCGCAAATTGCGGGGCGGCGCGGCAGGGTGAGGGAATCGATCCCAAGAAACAGGAGCAGGGCGCGCCGCAAGCCGGGCAGCGTGCCGCGGCACGGATAAAGCTTTACTGCCTCCATCAGGAAGCGGCGGCGCCGCGCGACTGGCCAGGTGCGATCGAAGGTGACGCCGACCCAACTGGCGAGCCAGCTCAGCATGTCGGGTTTATCCGAAACAGGCGAAATGGCTGGCGCTGAGCGCGGATCGAACAGGTCGGCCTGATTGTCGATCTGGCTTTCCACTGAGCGGAAGCCGCGGTCAAAATTGGCGAGCAGGCGATCGGTGAAATCGGCTGAAACCGGGTCCGGACCGAATGCCGCGGGCAAATAACGGCGCAGGCTGATTCGTGGATATTCGATACGAACTTCGTGCACACGTGGTGTGGCCTGCTGTGTGCTGCCGAGAGTCACGCGCAGCCAAAGATACCGGCCGGGCGAACTGAGAATCAGGGCCTCGCGCGCGGTAGACGTCGCCGGCGGGACACTCATCCAGGATGACAGCGGCAGCTCGGCGATCAGGTCGATCGGTTGCTCGACCTCGCTCGTGTAGGTCTGGATCGAGAGCGATGTGCCGCGTGGAAGATCGAGCTTCAGTATGACACGATGCCACTGGCATCGTCCGATCCGGCTGTCGAGCGCGCTGCTCAGCCATAGACCCGAGGCAGCGAAGGTCGGTGGCTCCGAGAGTGTAGCCGTACTGGGATTACCCGAGGAGTCGAACCATCCGGCGCCCATGCAGCGCGAGGCCAAGTTGATCCGGCCGGCGGAATCGCTGGACAAACCGGCAAGCGGAGCAAAGCAATCACGCACCGCATCCACGTCGGTCGCGAGCGCGGCCTGTGTGCCGGTGGAATTCGATATGCGGACGGCGTTCTCTCTGGAGACCAGGGTGTAGATTCGCCCGAAACGGTCGACGGCGATGGCGGCAACCGCACCGAACCCGGTCCAGGCCACGCGCCAGGTTCCACCGCGATCGAACACGTGTATCGCGCCATTGGCGATATCGGCGACGTAGGTACGGCCGTCCGGCGCCACGGCGATCGCGGCCGGCTGCCAGGGCTGGGGAACAGCCCCTCTCGGCGGCTGCGAGATTGCACGCAGGGCAAAGCCGTGTGCGGCGAACACGAGAACTCGTCCGGGAGGCCCGCCATCGAGTATCAGGATGTCGCGGCCACGCCGGGCGATGGCAACAGGTGCAACCAACTGCCGCGCTCCGGGGCCGATTCCCGCGGTGCAGGGTACATCAATGAATGTGCAAGAGCAGTTGTCGAACCGCCGGAGCTTGCCGCTCATGCGATCGAGCAGCCAAAGAGTGCCGTCATCAGCCAGCGCCACGTTGGGCGGGGGGACAAGTCCGCCGAAGCGGCCGGATGGGTCGGCCAATGCTCCCGGACCGCTGGGCAGACTTTGCAGCACCAGGGCGCAGTCTAGCGGCGAGATCGAAATGCGGGAGGACGGCGGCGCGATCGGCCATCCATCGCGCCCGTCCAGCAGCATCCAGCTCGGATCATTTGGCGGACCCGGCGGTTTGTTCCGGAACGGCGCCGCGCTGGTCATGCGACCGACCCCATAGCCGTCGGATCGGTGGTCACGCTCGCCGTGATCGACTGGACCGACAGGAGCGCTCCGGCTGGAATGGGAACGTCGGTGCAGGCGGGTGCCTGCGTGCTACCCAACGTCACGGTGAGATTGGCGACGCGGATCACGTCGGTCACCAGGGAGGTACGCAGCAGATCGACGAAATAGATCGTGCCGCCGAACGGCCACCCCGTGCCGCTCGATCCGCCGGTACGCGGATCGAGGAACGCGGTCAGCGCGGCCTCTACCGCCTGCTCCACGGCCCCAGTGTCCGCATCCGGTTGCGCCAGAACTCGCAGGGTGATCGTCACCGGCACATAGGTCGGAGCGATCACGTACAGCTCCGTTGCGATCAAACGGCGCTGATCAAGATACGCGCATACCGTACGCAGCAGACCGGGGCTGGGCATCGGTGCGGGCGAGTCGACGTCCGGCACAATAATGACTGTCACCACGCCGGGTACCGAGATTCCGGGGAAATCCGGATGATAAAGTGGCAGCGCCTTGGCGCGGCTGATCGGTCCTGCCTGCATGGCCAGCAGTTCGTAGTCCGCGCAGGTAACGGCGCGATTCTGGCTTTTCAGCACGGCGGGCGCGCGAGCCATCGCGTCCTGCAGCAGCTCCTCGTCCGTGCCGCCGTAGGCAGCGAACGGCGTTGCGATGTTGCCAGTATCTATGCCGGGAATACCGGTCATCAACGTCAACGGCGTGCCGGCTGCGATATTGGTGCGCGCCCCGCCGCCGAACTCATACGTAGTTGCGACGATGCTGCCGGAGGGATTGTTCAGGTTGGCAATCGGGATGTGCCCATGCTTTACGCCGTCGCCAAATTGAATGGCGCCAGTCGTCGGGTCGAGAATATATACGAGGGCGTCCGGCCCGCTTGCCGCGAAGTCATCAACCTCCGTCCATATCGGCGGTGGACCGTTGCCTTCATCAACCTGCAGCACCAATGTGCCGTCAACGACCGGCGTGCTTGACAAAGTGAACGTTTGGTTCGGTGCACCGGTGCTGCCGCCGAGCACCTCGTTCGGCACCGTCTGCACGGCCTGCGCGGACACAGCATTGGCGGCCACCATGCTCAGGGCGGGTGCGGATTCGTAAGAGGTGCTGGCGAGCCGCGCGCGTATCCAGGCACGCGCCGCATCGTTCTTGCCGCCTAGCTTTGCGGGCACGATCTGGCCCGGAGTAGGAAGCAGCAGACGAACGAAGCCGGGAAGAGTGAATGCGAGAGTCGTATCCGACAGTAGCTTGAGTGTCTGCCAGGTGGTTCCGGCCCAGTATTCCCAGACGATCTGGGCGGATGCGAACATCGGCGAAGCGCCACCACCGCATGGCATTGGCGGAGGAATGCTGCGCGCGAGCGCCGGCCAGAGAGCAAGCGAAAGCTCCACGCTACCAGGGAACGGCAGCGTGGAATTGAAGCCTAGCATCAGCGCCGCCCCCTGGATGGCGAGTGCACCAAAGGGTTGGAATCCGTCCGAGGTAGGACTGCTTACACTCGTAACGTCCATGTAGTACGTCCCATCGAACGCCAGCACGGCGTCCATCGTGGCCTGCAGCGCAGTAATCGCGCGATCCGTCTGGAACACGATCGGATTGCCGCCGTCGGAGGCCGGTGCACTCACTTGGGTGCCTAGAGGAACCGGAACCGTCGGCTGGGTGCAGGAACTTTGAACCGGGAAGACGAGCACCGTCTGTGCCGGCTGCGCCGCTTCAAGTTCGATGCCGATCAGCTGCAGGAACTTGATGTAGTTCAGTAGCGGGACCTGGCCGAGGCGATAGATCAGCAGTTCGGTCATCCAGGCGAACAGCTCGACCAGAGCGAAACCTGCATCGCCCGGATTGAAGTCGGTCCATTCCGGCGTGTAGAGCGGAATACGTGTCTGCGCTTCCGCAACAATGTCGTCGAACTGGCGGTCGTCTATCTCGGGCAAAGCGGCCGAAAGCGGCATGGCTCAGCCCCCTTCCGTGACGAAGAACGGATAGACCATGTTCGCCAACGCGTTGTTCTCGCGGATACGGTAATCGATGCGGAGCAGCAGCAGATTGGCTTCACCCGGGGGGATCTCTCCGGTGACGTCCAGAACGTCGATGCGCGGCTCCTGCGTCACCAGGGAACGGCGCAGCTGATCCACGATTTGGCCGACGCTCTGCGGCGAGCTTGGCGAGAAGACCAGGTCGTGGATGCCGCAGCCGTAATCCGGCCGCATCAGCCGCTCCTTTTTTGCCGTGGAGAGGATCAGCCAGATTGCTTGCTCGATCTTGCTATCGTCCGAAGCGGTCGCGATTTGTCCCTGCGACGTCACCGAAAGTGGAAAGGCAAGGCCGCTGCCGCGAAATGCGCGTGGGTCAGGAGCGGGCACATTGGGCGTCAGCATGGTATTGTATCCGCAACTTCAATGATGATCTGCGAGACCGTCCCGAGCGTTTGGAGAAGTTGCTGCATCGCCTGCAGATCATTGGCCGGCACGGCCGAAGGGATGGATACGTTCAGGTTAACCTGCGCGATCTTCAGGAAGGGCGCGGCCAGCGACAGCAGAACCGTGATCGGCTGCAGCGACTGCATTGTGCCCGCAGCGGCGATGCCGGCGTTCTCCTGCGCGCATTGCAGGGCGGCGAGAAGATCGGTGTTCCCCGCTTGATAAGCCAGGCCGATCTCCACCTCCAGGCCGCTCAGCACCGCCAGCACGCTCTCGAGCGCCTCCACCACACAATGGATCATCTTCGCGATCAGCGCGAGCAGATCCTTGACGAAGCAGAACATGCCGGTGGGCAAGACCATGTTCGTGCAATCGACGAGCGCCTGCAGGTCCCTGGACAAAGGCTGGAACGAATTCGAACGGATCGGTCCCGACGCTCAGGAGAGTGCCAAAGAACTGCAGGATCTTCAGCAGGCACTCCATGCTTGCCATCATCGGCGCGAGCTGGAGCATGATGCTAAAGTTCATCGAGCATTCGGTCGGAATGCCGCGCGTGAAATCGGCCACGCCCTGCAGCTGCATACCCATTGGAAGGGTGAGGCTTGGTATGTCCGGCTGCGGCAATTGCAGATCGACACAGGCTGGCGGGGTTAGCGCCTGCATCAATTCGTCCGGCAATGCGATGTCTATGGTCGCCATCGTCCGGCTCAGATCGGATTGTTGGACGGAGTCACCGGGCGGCTCCACGGCGCGGTTCCGTTCACTGAACGCCCGGTCAGCACGATGTTGTCCGCCTCGATCATCAAGGTCGTCTGCGCCGTCAGCCGCATGATGCCATTGGTCATCACCACGCGGTTGCCGTGCGCGTCCTCAATGATGAGGGCCCCCATGTTCCCAGCATTCGGAGTCGAGTTCGACGAAGCGGATCGTGTGGCCGTTCTTCGACCGGATCATCCGCTGGCGCGGGTCCGGCGAAGGCGATCCCGCTACGCCATTCCACATTGCCCCAAGAACATAGGCATGGGTGAAGTCTCCGTGCTCGAAGCCGAGGACCACCTCGTCGCCCACTTCCGGCATGAAGAACATGCCACGGTCGCCGCCGGCGAAGGGGGAGACCATCGATGCCCAGGTGCTTTCGAGCGTGTCGTCGAGCCAGGGAAACTGTACCATGATCCGCCCTTGGTTCTGCGGATCCTTCACCGCAGTTACTTTACCAATGACGATTCCCTGCATGCGATCCTGCATCACGACGCTCCCGTTCCCGGATCCTCTCGGCGGCAATCGAACTCCGTCGCGTAGCCGTTCTCGCCGAGGGTGTGGGTTGTCTTCGTCACGAAGTATGTCCCGGAGAGCCGCGCGCCGATTCCCTGGATATTCACCAGCGTGCCCGCGCGCAGCGCCGGCAGGCCTATCGTCTTGCCGTGCGCGGCCACAATCTCCTTCGACCGATCGAGCAGAAGCGCCCGTGCGCGCTGCTGAGCTTCGGCCATCGTGAATATGGGCAGGTCCACCGTCTGCTGCTGACGGTCCTGGATCAGGCTATGCAAATTCGGGTTGATCTTCTTGATCTGAGGGTCATTGAGGTCGACGGTCGCAACGATGGGCTTCTGCGCCTGGCGGTCCCATCCGCGCACAGTCACGGACTGCCACTGGTTCGCCGGTACTCAGCGACGGCTTGAAGGACATCAGTCCCTTACCCCATTCCAGCTTATAGTTGCTGGGAAGCGACTGCGTGCTGGGACCGAAATAGAGCTGCTGCTTGTCTTCGTGAACTTCGAGCACGTAGCCCTGTCCGTGTGCAAGCTGGAGCAGAAAATCGACGTCGTATTGGTCGGTCTGGGCCACGTACTGGATCGGGTTTTCCCCGCCTGCTTGCGGACCGACCGCGATCTGCCACGGCGCCTGCAGGCGTGGCTTGCCCCCGTCGCGGAGACTGTTGAAGTTCAGTGCGATCTTGCTGGGCGTCCAGTTCGTCCACGCAAAGGAGAACTTCTTGCGACGGAATTGCTGCAAGATATTGAGACCGCGCACGGAGAGCACCGGCGGTCCACTCTCGGGAAATGACGGTTAGACGGTCTGAAATGTGGCGCGGACCATCGACTGCATGCTGCCGATGTAACCGAGCGCCAGCTCTACTGTCTTTCCCGCCGGATCGAACAGCGTGAATAGCTTGGAAGCGTTCGATGTGCCCCCGAGTTGCGCAGTCGTCTCCGAGCCGATGTACTTGCAACAGCGCGCAACATCGTCCCAGTTGTTGACCGTGATCTCGAAGCCGTCGATCTCCTTGACGTCGTCGTGGTAGGTCACTTCCATCACGTCCCGCAAAACGTTCCGCGGAAGCCCAACGCCGTTGATTCGCAGCTCGAACCCGGGCGAGTAGAAGTTCCGGTTGGCCGGATCCAAGCTCTCGTCGTACAGCGTCATGAACGCGGACATGGCGGTCAATTCGCCGGTAGCGATGGAATTGTGAGCTTGGTGCCCGGGAAGAGCCGGCGCGGATCATCGATCCCGTTGGCCAGCGCGATCGGCCGCCAGGAGCCCGGATCGAAGTAGAAATTCCACGACAACAGAGCTAGTGTATCGCCATGCGCAAGAACGTAGCTGTGCGTCTTGCTCGGTGAGGCCAGATTCAGTTTCTGCAGCTGTTCCTTGAGCGGGATGTATTCCCTCAGTGTCAGTGACAGCTTGGCGCGCAGAGGGATGCCGCCAGTGCTCCACAGCGTGAAGTTCTGGCGGATATTGATGACAACCCCTGTGAAACTCTGCCGTCCCTGGCTCCCCAACTGGTACGGCAGTTCGTTGCCTGGAAAATCACTTCCCCAGTTGAAGGTCACGATCGGCGGCGCATGCCCGTCCGGCACGATACGCGCCAGCGCATAGATTTTGTCGGTCAGCGTCGTCACGCTGACCGCGCTGAGCCCCATTCCCTGATCGGAGGTATCGAAGAACAGCTCAAGCCGGAGTGTCTCGGCCTCGCCCCGAACGAACTGCTGTAGGGGAGCGGTGAGACCGGGTATCGGAATCTCCGCGACGTGAACGTTCTTTTCAAGAACGATCTCAGTCGGATTGTATTGAAGGTTCACATCGGTCGGGGCGAATTTCGGTCCCCAATCGATGTGCAGCGACGCCTGGCCTGGACTGGGCATTGCCTACCACCCGGCCTGCTGATCGGCTGGCCGGTCCTCACCAATCCGCGAATCGTCGCGGCGCCGGCGCTCGCGCCCCCGCCGCTCGTCGGTGCCGTCCAACACCGCCTGAACCAGCCGGCGCACCAGCCTGGGGTCGAGCATCGACGCGCTATCGATGGTGCGAACCGTTGCAACGATCTCATCTATTATAATATTGGTAACGGCCATCGATTGAAATCTCTCCTCAAAGGGCCAAGCCGATTGCGGCGACCGCACCGAGGATCGCGATGCCGGCGGCGCCGCCCTGGGTCAGGGTCAATCCCTCATGCGCGATTTCCAGTTGTTCGATCGCGATCTGGCTTTGCTGCGCGTTCAGTGTTGCACCAGTCCATTTCGTCGGCAGTCCGCGTCGCCAGCTCCACACGAGGGCCGGTGATCCCGTTTCATCGAGTAGAGTGATCGTACCGTCCTTTCGCACCCCATTGCCGTCGAGATAGCCCTGGAGCCAGGACCAAAAATCCGACGTGTCCCCGAACGGACGCTGCGCCAGGACGCCCCGCTTAAAGACAAGGTTCGACCACTTGATGCGGCCGGGGAAATGAAGCGTCCCAGTGTTGACGCCACCCGCATCGTAATTCTCTACCTCCATCGAGGCTTCCAGGCCTGATATCTCTGAGAAGCCCGCAGTTGCTGCGTCGCAGTGAGGCTCAGCGCGATTCGGGCAAGCGCGCTACTGGCCGCTGGCTGACTGTCGGTGATCGACACGAGAAAATTGAAACCGAGCAGAGGATCGATGCGCTGGCTGGTGCCCGACATCAGCCGCTCCCGGCGGCAAGGACGCCGCGCTCCTGGATATCGAGGGAGTCGCTGCTGCGACCGAGACGCAGCAACACGTATTCGAACGGAACCGAAGGCGCCAACGCGATATCAACAAATAATTGCCCTATCGCCTGGGTCGCCGGCGGGTTGTTGCTGTCGTCGCACACCACTTGAAACGCGGCTGCCGCGCTGGCGCCGACCAGCGCTCCCTGCGTCCACAACTGGTTCAGAAACCGGATGATCGTTGCGGACAGGCTCGCGCGCGTGTGTGGGTTATTCGGTTCGAACACCACCCAGCGGGTCGTTAGCTCCAGCGCGGCGCGGATCATGCAGAGCAGGCGGCGAACATTGATGAAGCGCACGTTCGGATCGGAGGAAACGGTGCGAGCGCCCATAATGCGCAACGGGCGTCCGCTGTCGCCGCGGATCACGTTGATGCCTGCAGTATTCAGCAAGCCGTGGGTCGGCAGATCGACCGGGATCGTGACATCCTGGACCCAGCTAAGGTCGGCATTTGCGGGCGCCTTGTGTACGCCGATCGCGATGTCCGTCGCGGCGATCAGTCCGGCCACATGACCGGATGGGGGAAGATCGCGTGTCGGCGCAAGCTGCAGCGGGTCCGGCGCTGCGAGCCAGGGAAAATAGAGTCCGCCAAATTCGCTGTCGAAATTGCCCCGCCATGCCTGGACCGGCGCCACGCCGAGGCTCGCATCGGAGGCCACGTCCCATGGTGGGTCGAGCAGCGCCACGCGGTCGCCCAGGGTCTCGCACTGGCTGATCATCGCGGCCTGAACGGCAAGGATTGCAGGGTCCTGAAAGATCGGCGGCAATTCCTCCGCTACGATGGGACCGGCCGGAACTGCTGGCGCGGGTGGCGGCGGGCAGACGGGACACGGATCAACCGTGATCGTGGGCGGTATGAAGATCGGCGGCTCGACCGGCCTGATCAGGATATCGGGCACGGCAAGCATCGATACGTCGCTTGCGCGGGCCATCGCCGCAAGTCCGCGCGGCGCGGATGAAACCAATCCCGCGCCCAATGCGCTTCCGATGAAATCATCCTGAGTGAGCATGGACACGCCGTCATGGCCTCCCGCAAGCGGGATGACAGCGCCCGTGATGATGTTCAGTGGCGCAGGCACCGCATCCGCGGCCATCTCAGGCGGGATCACTGTCACCAGCGGCAGCGCACCGGGTGGCGTGTCGAATCTGCTGAAATCGATCGCCTGCAGCAGTACGCCCGCGTAGGTCTGCGCTTCCGGAACCAGAGAAAGGCCCTGGTTCAGGGTTGCGACATTGCGCTGGCTGTAAACGATCAGATCATAGGTCAGACTCTCCACCAACAGCGGGAGGCTCGGGTCAAAACCCGTGACGGGATATTGGCGCGGCGTGCGGCGCGCAGGCTCCGGGTCCAGCCAGTAGAGCAGCTTCTGCGCAGCATCGATGCCGGCCAGGACCCGGACCTGAACCGTCCCGCCCGCCTGGGTCAGCCGCACGAGCGAGTTGGCGGCAAAGCCGGAGGTCGTGGGAACGACTGCGTAGCTCGGCATCGATTGCGCCTGGTTGATGAGCGCCTGACCCGCCGTCCGCTCGACCAGTTCGATCGAGAGTGTGTTTCCCCATGCACCCGGACTGGACGCGGCGATCGTCCAGCCGGCGCCGCCGCCAAGAACAGGGATGGTGCATGTGGCTGGAAGCGTACCTTGCACCGGATCGGCAGAGCCGACGCGTACCATGCGCACTCGGCGGCCGCCATTCTCAAAGAACGCGCGCACGCTGTACGCCAGGAAGCCCCCGCCGATATAGTTGCCGAAGACTGCCTGGAACTGCCGGACGCTTTCAACAGCAACCGGAACTCCTACCGGCCCGCGCTCGGCGATGCCGACGAATCCTGCGATGTCGGTGCGCAGGCTGACGGTCGTGGGCGGTTGGTCGTAGCGCTGCAGATAGGCGCCCGGCGCGGCCGGATGTTGGATCGAAAGGCTCATTTCGCCAGCTTGATCGCCAGGCCTTCGTGAACGATCTCGGCGCTCTCGATGGAAACCTCATTGCCGCTTGCCATCATGTGCGGCCCCTCGATCTTGTTCAGGAAGCCCTGCTTGAAGTTGAAGAACAGAACGTCTGTCTGCGTTTCATCCCGTAGCACGACACTGCCGTCGCGCCGGGCATTCGTGGCTCCGGTGGCAACGGCCGAATACCAGTCCCACAGGGTGCTGTCCTTCGTGTATCCGCGCTTCAAGGTAATAACACCATATTTCCGCAGCCCGGCCAGTTTTCGGACGCTGTTCACTGCGTCCTTGCCCTCCCGGTAATCGACCGCATCGCCTTCGGCCGTCAGTCCGCTGACTTCGCTGAATGAAGCGACGGTGGTGTTATCGATCTCAATTCGGAAATTGAAACTCCGGTAGGGATCGTCCCGCGTCGTTCCCGACATGCGCGGCTCCTTTCGTCAGGTGGTGGCAGCCGTCATCAGCGCGATCTGGATGATGACGAACTCCGCCGGCTTGACCGGCGCAACGCCAACCAGCGCGATCAACCGTCCGGCGTCGATGTCGTCCTGTGTCATCGTGGTGAGATCGCAGCGGACGAAGAACGACTGTTCGGGTGTCGCGCCCTGCAATGCGCCCGATGCCCAAACCGTATTGAGGAAGTTCGTGATCAACCGCTCCACGCTCGCCCAAAGCGGCGGCCCGTTCGGCTCGAACACGACATCCTGGAGACCGACATTCAGCGACTGCTCAATAAATATCAGCAGCCTGCGCACCGGGACGTACAGGTAGTTGTCGTCAGAGGTGATGATGCGGGCGCCCCAGATTCGGATGCCGCGTCCCTGCGGACGGAAATCTCGAATGACGTTGATGTTCGTCGGGCTTGGGTTCAATACGTCCTGGTCGCCCTTCATCAGCGTGAGGCTGAGCCCGGTGATGCCCTGCACGACTTCGTTTGCCGGCGCCTTGAACACGCCGCGCGAAGTCATCGACGCGCGCTATGACACCGACGACGTGCCCCGACGGCGGCAGGAAGAAATCCGGAACCAGCGCAAGGTTCGCGGGGAGCGGATCCGGTATCGTCAGCCACGGATAGTAAATGGCTGCGTATTTGGTGTCGAAGTTCTGCCGCTGAGCCTGGATATCGGCCACCGCCGAATCCGGGTACTGTGGGTCGAGGACGGCAAACACGTATTGCGAGTTCTCGCAGAAGTCGATCATTGCTGCCTGGATCGCCGGCGTCCCCTGGCCGGGGATCGCAAGAATGCTGAACTGAGGGATGTTCTCTAGCGCGGAAATCCCGGTCCGGCTTAGCGGGTCGGCTGCGTCCTGACCGATATACGTGTCGTCGTCGATCGTAACGAGCAAATCATCTCCGCCGAGGTCAAGCTTATGCTGCGCCGGCTTCTGCAATCCGTTCGGAAGAACGTCGATCAGCGGCTCCGGCCCCAGTCGGGGCGACCATAAGAGCGTTTGCGTCGTCGCCGTGTCCTGGACGCGAATCAGCCAGGACGTGCCTTCGGGCCTGCGGTCGGAGAGCCGCAACGGACCGTTGATGGCCCCAATGACCGGCTGGAAATAGTTGCTGTGCCGCGGATCCATCGAAAGATTCCGGAACATCTCGGTCTGAATCACTTGCGTGTTCCGTGCTGGGACCGCCGGATCGGGATGGCGGTACAGGTAGACGGTGATGCGGAACTCGCGCGACCGCAGCGTGGTGCGCGCGGTCGGCGTTGAGCTGCCGATCGCTGCACTCTGGGTCGGGCTGATCCCCGGAGCGTCCAAGGTGATCGTGGTCTGCGAAACATTCACCGCCGCGACCTTCAGTGGCGTTGCTGTGTCGACGACGGCCCCGGTGGGAGAGAGCAGCTCGAGATAGGATCCGGGCTGGATGCCCGTGAGCGCCGATAATTGCAATTGTGTCGTACCGACAAACCCCTGGACCTGAATGCGCGAGACCAGCCCGGGCGACTCATCCTGCACAGCAAGCGCAATGCGCTGCCCCCAGGCACCGGGATCCAGAGCCTGTACCTGAATCAACGGGCTGCGCGACACGACCGGCGAGCCCATCGGATGGTTGCGGAGGACCGGCGTCGTCAGCACGACCTGGTCAAGGCCTTGCGCGGCGGGTGCGGCCGCAAGCTGATTGTAGATGACGGTTTCATCCGGAAGCGTGATCCGCACCGTTCCGCCGCTGGCCCAGTCACCTCCCGCCCACGTCACCAGCGCGGTCGTCGGCGCGCTTCTGAAGGCGGCCGGCGTGTCGAGAAAAAGCTGGCCTGCGCGCGTTCCCGGTGAAGGCGTGAGGCCGGCATTAACCGGCGTGATGGTCACCGGGACGGCCGAGACCGGAAGCGGATAGTAGCCGGCGAGCGGTGTGTCCAGGGCAACCGTGCCGGGGTTGGGCCCCACCGCGGCTTGCGGGCCTTGCAGGGCGGCGATGACGGCGTATTCCAGCGACGGCGCCGTGCCGACCAGCAGTACGGACCCTTCGGAGAGCCCTGCGCGACTCGCAAGCGATAGGACCTGTGGTCCCGTAGTGGCGGGCGTTCCGGGAGGTGTGTTGGGCGGCGGCGTTCCCGCCGGCGCGCTAAGCGGCAGCGCCGTGCCAGCGGCGGTCGTCACAGCCGTCAACATTGAGCCCGCTGGCCAATCGACAGTTGCGGGCGTCGCGAACGTCAGTTGCGTCAGCGCACCGACGGTTCGGATTTCCCGTGTAAGCGGGTTGGCGCCGTCGATATCGATGAGTTCTCCCGCGGTGAGTTCCGCCACCCCCAGGTACAAACAACAGTTGGTCACCGCCCGAGGCAACGCGCTCGATTCCATATTCGGGCGTCGCTTGGTAGGCTTGGAGCGTCGTGCCCCCGGCCATTGTAAAGCTGCGCGTGAGCGTGGTCCCAAGAGTGACGGTATATTGTCCGCTTCCGGGAGCGCCTGCGGCGACGGCGCCGCTGACCGGAAGAATCACTGTTGTCCCGCCTTCCGTCAGCGCGATCATCCAGTTGGCGAACGTTGTCAGATTGTCGGTCGCACTATGCACGGACAGTTGCGTCGTCGGTGCCGTCGCATCAGCAAATAGCGTATAGCCTCCACTGCCCTCCGCCGCGTACGCCGCCTGCGGGCTCGCCACGAGCGCGGTAACCACGGTCGTTGCGGCATAAAAGGTGATCGGGAGCGGCTGGTTGAGGGCTATCGAGTATTGGTTGTTCGGGAGAGCGGTGACCGACAGTGGCGCGAACACCGCCACGACGCCGCTGCCGACGAACTCAATCAGCAGGTCCTGGAACGTATTGAGCGTATCCGCACTGTTAACGATAATCGATGTCAGCCCTGCTCCGAAATCCTGTGCCAGAGCGTAAGGAGGGGTGCCCTGGACCGTTCTTGCATAGGGCGCCACCGGCGCACCCACGCTGTGGCTGAACGTCAGCGGGAGATCGAGTGCAACCGCGTCGTTCTCCGCCGAGGGATTTGGAGGAGGTGGCGTCTGGATCGTGAGATATTCGCTGACACTGCCATTGTCGATACGGATGGTGCCTGAAGGTGGAACCGGAGAGAGCATGACCAAGCTGGGACTGGCGCTCGTTCCCAGGCCGTCTCCGATAGCGGCGCCACGAATCAGCGCGCTCACATTGGTCGAGGACCCGCTGCGGTCGTAAAGATACTCCCACGCGGATGTCGCCTCTTCGGGCAAGACCCGGATGACGTAAGACAGCTGCCCCGAGTTGTTGAAGAAGCCAGCGACAGAGTAGGGAAGATAGCAGTGGAAGCGCTTGGGATCGACCGGATCGGCGAATTCGTCCGGCACCATCAGGCCGCCGAACCACCGCGTGTAGTCGCCGGGGCTCGAAATGGGGATCGGCACGTTCACCGGCCCGCGTTCCGCCATACCAATGAACGCCGCAATCGACGTGCTCACACCGATGATCGGAGCAGGGCCTTCCAGCTCCTGGATATAGACGCCTGGTGTGAGATAATTGGAGTCAGACATCAGCGCTCTCCGGCTGGCGGCGTGATTTGCTGCTCATGGAAACACCAGGTCGAGGTTCAGCGCGGCGGTACCGAAGGGCAGCATCACGTCGCGCAGAAGGTCGGTCGGTTCGGCAGGATGATGCGCGCGTAACCGTAGCTGCGCGACACGATGCACCGGCGGCAGCGTCACGAACCCCGCGGCGTCACTCGTTCCCGCGATGACGCTGGCGGCGTGATATTCGGTAGCGGCGCATCCGGCAGCCACGGCGACGGCAGACATCGACGCATCGAGTCCGGTCATTGAACCAGGGAACAACGTGACGTCGTCTGGGCTGGCCGCGCGCGACAAAGCGTTTGTCGTCCCGGCCGCGGCCGGAATCATCCGGATCACGCCGGCTCCGATAACGTGCTGGCGTGCCAGCGGAAAGGCGAGCGACAGTGCGGCCGGAAAGTTAGTGCCTGGCCCAAGGCCGGTGATTGACGTGACCGCCAGGTACTCCGCTCTCGCAAGATCCTGTGCATCGAGCGCCACAATCGTACCGACCGACAATCCCACTTGGTCGGAGACTTGGATCGTCGTGTCACCGAGATTACCCGGCTGCATGAGCGCCTTCGCTTCGGGCGCCGGTGCTTGGGTCAGATTTTGCTGCGCGACCGTACCGGTCGTGTCTCGGCTCGCGTAGAGGGGCGAAGCAATCGTTAGCCAGTTTGGCGCAACCGGCGGCGCGCCGAGCACATCCGCAAGCGTCAGCCAGATGCCGTCCACCGTCACCGCGGCGCCGGTGCGGACGATACCCGTGCGCGACACCGTGCGTCCGGTGATGACGACCGGCGTTCGATGCAGTGCAATGGTGCCGAGTTGCACCGGCGTGAACGCCGACGGATAGCCGGGCTCGGCGCCGATACTCGAGTTGAGGTCTACCGGGAGGACTCCAGAACCGTTCAGTGATAACTGGAGCGGTGCTCCGACAGCGAAGCCCGGCGCGAAGCAGGAGAGGGGGCGCCCGACGAGACCGGCCAGGCCACCTGTAGAGACCCGCGGTGTCAGACCCATCGTTTCAGTTGTTGCGATGGGCGGCGGATCCGGCGGAGCTCCCGTCACCTCGTCCAGCAGCGTCAGGACAAGCACCGCTTGAGGATAAGCGGCAGCCGCAAATGGGCCGTCGGGCGCGAGCTGCCATCCTGAAACGGAGTCGACGACCGGAAATGCGGTCATGCACTGCCTCCCGGCGTGCCGATCGCGATCTGCGGTTCGGCGATCATCACCGGCGGGAAGGCCTGCGGTTGCAATCCGGAGGCGATCACGATGATCGCCACCTCGTAGGATATCGAAAGCTGATAAGAACGCTCGAGCCCCTCCCAGATGCGGCTCGTCTCATCCAGCCCGAGCGTCTCCAGCCGCACGGCCAGTTCGACCGGGTGTCCGCTATATGAACCAGCGAGATCAGGCGCCCTGATCAGAGGCTCATCATGAAAGGTCTGGAGCACACGGCCGATGATCAGCTGTTCGGTTTCCGGCGCCGGGAGGCCTCCGGCATTGCCGGTCACGATCGGCGTCATCAGGAAGTGCGCGCGCACCGGTAATGGCTGGCGAAGAACCAGGTCCGGCGGGATTCGCCGCGCCGGCCGGTTAAGGGTTTGTTCATCGCGCACGAGACGGTAAAGCCACGTCGACAGCCCGATCTCGCCGGCCGCCTCCATTCCGTCCGGCGTTGCGAGCGAAACGACCGCATTGCCCAGGCTCGGGTCGAAGAGATGTGCGAGATCCGAATCCGCGCGGAAGCTCCGCTCCAGCACTCTACGAAGCGTCAAACTCGCGGCGCGAATATGGGTGAACATTTAGCTGAGCCTCAGCAGCGTGCCGCTTTGAATCGCGGAGACCAGCGTCGCCTGAGCAAGATTGGTAATTTGCTCGTGCGTTGGAGCAAGGCGGTGTAGGACCGCGCGGTTCCGGCGCCCATCCAGCGCGAGCAGGCATAAGCGAGGGTTTGCGCGCAGGAGATTGACTATGCTCTCGTCGTCAAAATGCCTACCGCTTGAGGTGTATATCACCGCATCGATATGCCTTCGGCGCGTATAGACGCCGATTTCGGCGGGTGCTGGCTGGCCGGCGACGATCCGCATGGTTGGTTCTGTGTTGATTGCCATGCTGATGATCTCGGTCAGCATCGCAGGCACTCCGACAAGCAGGATCCGGATTTTTGACACGCCCGCATTCGCTCCACCGCCACTCGGTCCGTGGGGAGGCACAAGTGTCGCAGGTGCATTGTTATCGTGGGAATCGGTCTCGAAGGTCTAACGAGGGTCCTGGATCAGGTCTAAACCATCGGATCTAGTACTTTGCGCCCTGCCGATCCGTCCCGACCTCTCTACTTTGTGAGCAACGCGCAGCTCGGGGTTTTCCGCGGGATTCCTGATGTTCGCCGGTTCGAGATGCTCACAGCGGTGAGGAATCCGTGACAAAAGGCAAGGCAATCACGCATCATCTGCGCCCTGCCACAGTGGCGCTAGCGGAGGCCTGAATGCCACGTCGGAAGGAGCACGCCCCTGAACCTGTCTCTGTCCTTTTGATCAGCCGGGTACGCCTCTATCGAGACGCAATAATCGCCCTTCTGAGGCGGCATCCAGGAATTCACGCGACGGGTTCAGCCGATCTCGGTTCTGATCTGCCGATCGAACTGGAAGCGCCAGCACCCGACGTCGTTCTGCTGGACATGGGATCACCAGGAGCGGCGGCGTTTGCTGCGTCGATGGTTAAGGAGCGACCACGAACCAAGATTTTGGGATTCGGCGTGGATGACGTGACTCAGGAAGTCGTTGTCTGTGCCCAGGCAGGATTGCGCGGCTATGTCCCTGCGTGCGCTTCAATTTTGGATCTCGCCAACGCGATAAGACGAACGGCCTCAGGTGACACGGTCTGTTCGGCGGAGACGGCGGCTCTGCTCTTCCGTTATCTTGGTGAGGAAGCTCGAGAAGATCCCTCCGCCGCAGTCGATGCCGCTCTCACGCCTCGTCAACAGCAGATCCTTCGTCTGATCAATCAGGGCCTTTCGAACAAAGAGATCGCACAGCGGCTTGCTCTTGGTCCTTCGACAGTGAAGAATCATGTCCATGCATTACTTGGCCGCCTTCACGTAGGGCATCGAGGTCAGGCGGCCGCGAGGTTGAACTGGCCTCTGTCAGGCGGCACAGCAAGCTGCTCCGCTGTGTTGCCTGGACTTCGAGTGTTGCCCCGCGATCTTGAGTCGCTGCCCGAGTAGCAGCGTTATTTGACTCGCCGTTCGAGGATATCCGGAAAGTTCTACGGGAGGGTAACTCGGTTGAGCATGATTTCGGATTGCCGCAATCTGAATCATTACCTCGCAGGTTTCGACCTGAAATTTGTAATCGGTGCTGACGAGGCCTTTGACGGTGCGTCGGCCAAGTCGTTTCTGATAGTTCGGCTCAGTACGTTTTGGGGTTTAAGACGCGCACGACGGAGGCGGAGCTTCGGACAATGCGGGCGTTCGCCCGCCAACCTCGCATCCGGCGCGACGGGCGATCGTTTCCCAGGACGTAGGCTCAGTTCCATCATCTTCGGCGGAAGGAAAACCGGCGGCAAAAGCCTCGACTGCTTGGTCCTGCGACGCTTCACTACGCCCTCACTCAAGTCACGTTCGGCTGGTATGGTCACGGTAACCGGGTTTGGCCGCCTGGATGGAGGCGGGTGAGACTGGCGGTATGAAGCCGTCGCCCGACCCGCACTATCGCCACCGGTTCCCAGCCGAGATCATCAGCCACGCCGTCTGGCTCCACCCGCGTGTTCAGCCTCAGCCTGCGGGATGTTGAGCTGCTCCTGGCTGAGCGAGGCGCCGTCGTCTCCTACGAGACCGTGCGGCGCTGGTGCAAGAAGTTCGCTGCAAGTTTCGCCGACCGCCTGCGGCGTCGGCGGCCACGGCCAGGGGATAAGTGGCACGTGGATGAAGTCTTCATCCGGATCCAGGGCGTGCAGCACTATCTCTGGCGTGCCGTCGATCAGGATGGCGTCGTGCTCGATATTCTCGTTCAGGCCCGACGCGATGCCGACGCGGCGAAGCGCTTTTTCCGGCACCTACTCAGGGTTTGCAGTATGTGCCGCTTGTGATCGTGACCGTTGCGGAGTTACGGCGTCGCTCAGTGCTAACTGCTTCCCGACGTGGAGCATCGACAAAGCCGATACCTAAACAATCGGGCCGAGAACTCGCATCGGCCGACACGACGGCGAGAGCGACAGATGCAGCGGTTCAAATCGTCCGAACAAGCCCAGGACTTCCTCTCCGCTCAGTCATTTATCTATGGCCATTTTCATCCACGTCGTCACCGACTTGCCGCCACCGTCTATCGTGTCATCCGCTCCGAAGCATTCCACACCCGCAACGGGATACTTGTGCCCAGCAACCAGCATAATCAGCGCAAACGCACCCAGGCCGCGCCTCGACCAGCGCGTCGCGCACGGCGGAAATCACCGCGCCAGCCTCGGTAAAGCCGGGCGACGGATCGAAGATCGGCGGGATCAGCACGAACACGCCCTCCGCTCCGGCGAAGGCGCGAGCCAGACCAGGAGCATCGCTTATCTCGGCAATCGCCAATTCGCAGCCGCGCTCCACCCACGGTGCGGCCTTGCCCGCATCGCGCGCAACCGCCCGCACATTCGTCCTGTCATCCAGCAGCGTGCGGGCGATGGCGCCGCCCACCTGACCGGTAATACCCGTAATTGCATACATGGTTATTCTCCTTTCGGAGCTACTTGTCCCACACGGCCGCTGCGGCTTACAGACGAAGGCGGCCGCTTCTACGCGGAAGCCGCGCCCCTGCTCGCCCACCTGTCGGCCGCGGTGCTCGCGCTCACCAGTTCCCGCCAGGCGGTGCGTGGTAGGCTTAGGGCTGAGATAGATTCCGATCGCGGTGATGGCGCGCGCGCTCGGCGTGTCGGAGTCCGGCTTTCATGCGTGGCGCCAGCGTCCGGCGTCGGCGCACGCGGTGGCTGACGCGGCGTTGCTGAAGCGGGTTCGCACGGCCCACGCCAGTTCGCGCGGCACATACGGTGTGCCGCGTGTGCATGCCGAGCTGCGGGCAGGAGGAGAGAAGCACGGACGCAAGCGGATCGCCCGGCTGATGCGCGCGGCCGGTCTGGTTGGCGCCAGCCGCCGTCGCACCGGAATGACGACGACCCGCCGCGACAGCATCAGCGGCCAAGATTACCAAATTGCCGGAGCAGCTTCGACGGTCGCTGACCTGGGATCAGGGGGCAGAGATGTCGCAGCATGCACGACTGAAGATCGACACCGGCCTGGACGTCTATTTCTGCGACCCGCACAGCCCGTGGCAGCGCGGCACGAATGAGAATACGAATGGGCTACTGCGGCAGTATTTCCCGAAGGGCACTGACCTGAGCGCCCACAACACGAAGGCTCTTGAGGCAGTGGCGCTTGCCCTCAACACGAGGCCTCGCAACACCCTTGGCTGGAGAACACCTGCTGAGGCATTTGACGAGCACTTACGGTCAGCTCACACGGCCGTTGCGACGACTGGTCGAACCCGGGCAATATACATCCTTGGCGTTTGGCAAGTGCTGCCACGAGGCCGGCGTGCGTCCGTCTATGGGATCGGTCGGCGACGCCTACGACAACGCGATGTGCGATAGCCTCTTCGCGACACTCGAATGCGAGTTGCTCGATCGGCGCCGGTGTGCATCCCAGGCCGAGGCGCGCATGGCGTGCTTCAGCTTCATCGAGGGCTGGTACAACCCGGTGAGGCTGCATTCTGCCCTCGGCTACCAATCGCCCATGGCCTACGAAGCTGCTATGGAAAACGCCACGACAGAACCGTAACAACCAAACCCTCACCACTCCACGAAAGCGGGGCAACTTCAATGCCACTCAACCCGTAGCACACCCCGAGCCCACGCACGCTAGCGTTCACAGTTAAAGAAGCCGCGCTGCCGTAATGTCCGCAACGCCCTTGAGCCGGCAGCCGCGGCTTGCCTCCGGTCAGGTGTTTGGCGGCTTGTATCCGGTCTTGGTCTGGTTGGCCTGCCTCATCGCCGCCTCGGCTTCCTGAGCCGTCAGCAGTGTCGTAGTCTCGAAACGGGAAAACCCGCCTGTGGCGGTAGCCGACATCGAGCAGGCGACAGCTGCTTTGTTGTCCGGAAATTCACAGATCGCAACACCGTCGTACTCACCTAAGGCGAGGTAGTAGCTATTGAGCTTGCCGCCGAAGCCTTCGACGAGTGCTTTCGCCGCGCCGGTGCGATCGTGTGGCTTGCCGACAAGGGCCTTGGCCGATGTGCTGGTAAATTGCCACCGAATCATAAAGTGCGGCATCGCATCCTCCTTGTTTCCGAGTTCGGGCCAGATTGCGAACGAGCAACGTGCCTCTTGCGCCCAGGCTAGGGAGCCGGCCCGCTTCGCGCCCCAGTCGTGCCAGTAGCGCAAAGAGGCGCTTTCAGCCAATTCCGCTAACAGTTTCCTGTCAACCGGTATCCAACCGAGAATGCCTCCGCGGCGGGTGAGCACGTCAGCCACCATGTGCGGTCCTGACATCAGACGGCTCAATTCGACCCTTTGCAGTCATTTGGTTGAGCGAGGTGATTGGCGCGTTCGCAGCTGGTTCGTTGCCTGTGCACTGAGATGCGGCCAAATTCTCCGTCCGTTATGTTTGGGAAAAAATCGCTGCCGATATGATTCCTTGCTCACCTCCTCGACCGCTTCATCCGGAACGGTGTGCTGCGTCTGATCGCTGCTGACGGTTCGCTGCACATCTTCGGCGGTCAGGGTCCAGGACCGACGGTGACCGTTCGCCTGCAGCTCCTCGGCAAGCCGCGATTGGCAGTATGCCAGAGTTTGCGCGACGGTAAGTCCTGTCCTCGGTGCGTCTACAGACATCATCGGACGGGAACGTTGGCAGATATTGTCAATGCTGATCAGCCCGCTCTCTCCGGCCAAGCTCACTGGCCGCTGCCCCGAGATTACGCTAATGGACCTGCGCAGCAATTGGAGGGTCGGGCATGTTGTTCCAAGGTGGATTCAGCTTCTCCAATTTTGTGTCGGACGTCTTTGCCGTGTTCCTGTTCGTCGTCTGGTTCTGGTTGCTCATGACCATCGCGGGCGACCTATTCCGTCGCGGCGACGCATCCGGGTTTGCCAAAACACTCTGGATAATTCTGCTCATCGTGCTGCCCTATGTGGGCATCTTTGCCTACTTGCTCACGCAGGGGCGCGGCATGGCTGAACGGAACAATGCACGAGCGCGACGGGTCCGCGAGGAATTGAGCCAGGTCGTCGGTTTTAGCATTGCCGACGAGATCGAAAAGCTCGAACGGTTGAAGAAGGCTGGAGCGATCTCTGATCAGGAACACGCTCGTTTGCGCGCCAAGGTCATGCAGTAGACCTTGGATCGCGCACAGCCGACGGCGATAGCCGGTGGAACGGGAGTGCCGAAAAGAAGGCTTGAGGCTCTACAGCGGAACAAGAGGACAACATGGACTAAGTCAAATGGTGCATCAGCCCTCCATCAAATTGGCGGCAGGAGTTGAAGCCGTGAAGAATCATTCCGCGCTTTGAGTTGTGTCCGGGCGGCCGATTGCGCCGTGATGCATGAGCTGCGGGCGCTGGCAGATCGCCAATGGCGCGACTACCGCGCCCGCGAACCGGGGACATGCTTTTCAGACCCCGGTTTTGTCCTGGAAATCGCTCGTGCGTATGAGCTGCAGGACGCCGTTGCCGCGCTCCGTGTCGCCGCCGGCGATCGCCTTATTGGTTACAAAGTTGGCTGCACGGGACCGGGGACCGTGCAGCAATTCGGCATGGAAGGACCGATCCGCGGCTGCCTTTTCGAAAGCGAGGTGAGGAACAGTCGCGACACGCTTGACCTCCAGAACTTTGCTGGCCTGGCGATCGAAGGCGAGATGGCAGTACGGATCGGGACCGATGACACAATCGAGGCCGTGTTCCCTGTCATTGAGCTGCACCATTTCGTCTTCAGAGGAGTCCGGAAGACGTTGATGGAACTCGTCGCCAACAATGGACTGAACGGCGGCTTCGTCATGCCGCATCCAAGTTGGCTCTCGTCGCAGGACTTTAT
Organism: uncultured Pseudomonadota bacterium; assembly: GCA_963791885.1. Classification (GTDB taxonomy): domain Bacteria; phylum Pseudomonadota; class Alphaproteobacteria; order Acetobacterales; family Acetobacteraceae; genus CAVSUZ01. The sequence goes on from CAWBUL010000006.1 coordinate 258,039, forward strand.
CGAGACACGCGGCATACTGAACGTCAGGATCAACGAACGCCTGATCGCCTCTGGCCAGCTATGGCCGATGCCAGGCGGCGTGCGCGCATCGCCTGGATGGCTTCGCAATCACCTGACCGAAGCGGACCGCGCGCTTCTTCCGGGACAGATCGTCCTGGCTGGAACACCGCTCGGGCTTTATCCGGTTCGGTCCAGTGATCATATCGCCGTCTTCGTCGGCGACGAGATTGGGGCGGAATGCTCGGTCCTCTGAGGACTGCGGTGTTCCGTGGCTCGGCATGCCGACGTCGGCATCGATCGGACAGCGTCAGGCAGCACCCTGAACGGTGTATTTTCTAGCGGCGGCAATATCATCGCCGCGCAGTTGCGCTTCAATTATTAGGGCCGCCGCCGAGCCACAATGCCGGCAAGTCACGATCCGGAAGATGGTGCACTGGTAACCAGTGGTACAGCTTTTAAAAGCCTCAAGGAGTTACTCAAGCAGTGACTTTTGGGGGGTGACGTAGTCCCGGATTTTCACAAGCTATAGAGCGGGATGCCGAACCACGGCAAAGTTTGCCTTTCTGAATGTCTTTTGACGAACAGTCGGCGTGGTACCACATCTGACGCTGATGCATGAGGGCCCCTCTCGACGAGACCACTTGGTCTGCGAAACCGTTCAACGGCCCTATGTGATGTAATCCGCTACAGGATCACCTGGCGGGCGATGCCGTGGAGGCGTCGGCCGCAGCCCTTAAGGAGCGGAGCAATGGATTGGAAAATCGTCCAATTGCCCGAGGTCAACCGGAGCTTCGCGTTCCTGCCTAGGCATTGGCTGAAGGCTCCTTCGCTCGGGCGGGTGCCAAGATTATGAGCGCTATACCAAGTCCGCAGCCGCGATGCTTGTGGCATGTCGAAGCGTCACCGATCGCGATTCACCCGAAGTAGTCCGCAATCCCGAGGGGGAGCGCGCCTACTACTTGGGGCTAGATTGTTCAACGAGAGGATCTGCACTGAATATGGTGCCGTGCGGGTGTAACTGTCGCTTGCTGAGCACGAAAGGCAGCGGCAAGAACAGGCGGATTGAAGGGCGTAATGGAATTGGTACGCCCCTCAGAGCGTATCGTCACGGGGCTCGATGATTATCTTAACGATCTGGTGGGACGCTCCGTCCAGGACATTGTCGATTTTGGTATTCCCCTTGTGCCGACGGGCGGCGCCTCATTCCGGGCTGATCCGAGGTTCTACCTGGAGCCATAATCCCGCTGAAGCGTCGCACGGAAAATGTCCTATGAAACGTTTCGTCGTATACGAATGCATTCGACGCTACATCGCCCCTCATGCCTGGAGAGATCATCGATCCAGGGCCAGGTTTGGGGGACGGGACATGAACAGCATTCTTCTTTCGGCAGCTTTAGCCATCGCTCTGACAGGTGGTGCGGTAGTGGCCGTCCAGCACAACGCAGCGGTGCACGGCGACACTGTGCTCCTGGCTGACAGCGGCGGCGGTGATGGCGGGTCCGACCGCCGCGCTATCGAGACCGCAGACTCCGGCGGCGGTGACGGTGGAATGGACCGGCGCGCCGTCGAGACGGCGGACGGTGGTGGCGGCGGCGATGGCGGGTTTGACCGTCGGGCCACCGAGCAGGCCTGAGGGCATCGGAGGGCGCGCGCAAGCGCCCCCTCCATCCATCCAGTGCGTTGCGCTCCGAGACCGGCCGACACGGCCCAGCAAGACCCGGCCGCCCAAGCGGACCGTGCCCGGGCGGTCAGACTGGCCGGGCCGGCTGGACAGCTCCCAAACTGTCGATCTTCCCGGAACTGGCGATTGTGCTCCTTGCTAGCCCCGCAGTCTTCCTGCAGCAGCATCGCCTGGTGCTCGTTGCCAACAAGGGACTGGCACGCCGCACCAGACCGGCAATGTGGCCGGGCTGCGCTTCCTCCCGCCCACGCGCCTGACACGCTGTTTGGGAAACGGTGGAAGACCACGACACTGCCGAAGCTGCAGACGCGGAAGACGCCCTAGGCGCTGCCTCACGGGCTCTGGCATCAATGCGCGCCTCAGTCTGCGCTGCTGCCGAATCCCAATCCGGGTGAACTTTCCTGCCCGCGGGAAAGTCCGGTTTGGAATACTGGTTTTGGGCGCACCCCAACGACCGCGATGGGCGCGAAGAAGCGGTTACTGGCCAATAGAGGAGTGCGTTGCGCCGACGCCGTGTTGTCAGTGCTTCAGTCGGCCAGGACCTTTCCACGACGGTGCAATGATGCCTATCGTTCAATGGAGACTGTTGAAACTGCCCCTCGCCCAAGGAACTTCAGATAGATCCAGCAGGAGCTGCCTATGATCAACAACGATGCAGGCTTCGTTGGCTCGATTCCCGATCTCTACGATCGCAATATCGGTCTGCTGATGATGGTGCCGTATGCAGGCGACATCGCCGGTCGCCTGTCGGATATGGCGACCGAACGATTGCTGGAAATTGCAGCGGGCACCGGCATCGCCACTGCTGCGCTGGCACTGGCATTACCGCGTGCCCAGCTTATCGCCACTGATCTGAACCAGCCGATGCTCGACCACGCTGCGACCAAGCCGGAGCTGCGCGGTGTCGAGCTCCGCCAAGCAGACGCGCTGGCATTGCCGTTCGACGACCAGAGTTTCGACGCCGTGGTGTGCCAGTTCGGTGTGATGTTCTTTCCCGACCGCGTCGCCGCGTTCCAGGAAGCCTACCGCGTGCTGAAGCCGGGTGGACTATTCGTCTTCAACGTTTGGGAGAGCGTTGCGAAGAATCCGATCGTGGCGACAACTCTGATGGGCCTGTCTCGGCTCTATCCACAGCATCCGTCGTGGTTCCTGGAGCGTACGCCGTGCGGGTATTGCGAAACTGATGTCATCCGCGCCGACCTCGCCGCCGGCGGCTTCGCCGATTGTCGCATCGAGACGGTGACACTGCGCGGTTGCGCAACGTCGCCGATGTCGCCGGCGATCGGCTTTTGTCAGGGCTCGCCGATGCGAGCAGAGCTCGAAGCGATCGATCCTACTGGTCTGGAAGCAGCGACCACTGCGGCCGCGGCGGCGATCGCCGAACAGTTCGGCGAAGGCGCATTCGAAACGGAGCTGTGTGCACTGGTGATCGAGACGCGGCGGTAGCGCGACCAGGTGGGGGCTTGGCCGAACGGCTACATTCGAGCGACGGCGAGGCGGCCTGGAACGACCGCGATGGGCGCGAAGCTGCCGAGCGTCGTTGGGCCGCGATTGGCCGGAATCGCCGGTCCGCTTCCGGGCAGGCAGAACGGAAAAGCGGACACCCCGGCTGCCAGTGGCTTCGGCGGCAGGTACGGGACCCAACTCGGCCGCCAGAGCGCCGATCGGGTGATCTCGGAAGCAAGCATTTAGCGCTGCCTCGTGGCAGCCGAAATGACAAGTCCTCAGCAGCAAACAAGGGAAGCGCAAGGGCTTGGCAGGCGAGCGGCGCGGCGGGTGGCTCGCCCTCGCGGCCTCGGCGAGTTTCGTGCTCATGGCGTGGATCGCGGCGAACGATGCGTCACTTTAGCTGGTACTTCCTGATGCTGGCGAACGCTTAACGCCCCTTGAGGAAGCTAACCCGATCGTGGCGGAGCCGCCGCCCTGACGTCCCGTTCTGAGACAACTCCCAGAGTGACAGTGAGACTTGCAGTCCGGGCTGGGAAGACCTAAGCCGCTGGCACCCTCGGAACGAGAGTGCCAGCCTCGGATGGGGACTGACCCTGCCGAGAAGTTACTCGGGCAAATCAAAGAACGGAGGAAAAACCCAAGATGAAATTCCGTCCTCTACACGACCGGGTCGTGGTTCGGCGCCTGGACGCCGAAGAGAAGACCTCGGGTGGGATCATCATTCCCGATACGGCGAAAGAGAAACCGATGGAAGGTGAGGTCATCGCCGCCGGCCCCGGTGCGCGCAACGAACAGGGCCAATTGGTGGCTCTGGACGTGAGGGCAGGCGACCGCATCCTGTTCGGCAAGTGGTCAGGCACCGAAGTCAAGATCGACGGCGAGGAGCTGTTGATCATGAAGGAGTCCGACATCATGGGAATCATTGAGCCTACAGCCGCCAAACGAAAGGCAGCATGAGCTCTATTGATTCGTAACAGAGATAGGGAACCCCACAATGGCAGCGAAAGAGGTTCGATTCGGCGGTGACGCCCGTCAGCGGATGCTGCGGGGCGTGGATATCCTGGCCGATGCCGTGAAGGTTACGCTGGGGCCCAAGGGCCGCAACGTCGTGCTCGACAAGAGCTTCGGTGCGCCGCGCATCACCAAGGACGGTGTGACCGTGGCGAAGGAAATCGAGCTTTCTGACAAGTTCGAGAATATGGGCGCCCAGATGGTGCGCGAGGTTGCCAGCAAAACAAGTGACTTGGCAGGTGACGGCACGACCACGGCGACTGTGTTGGCCCAGGCGATCGTGCGGGAGGGCGCCAAGGCGGTTGCCGCCGGCATAAACCCGATGGACCTCAAGCGGGGCATCGACAAGGCGGTGCACGCGGTCGTCGAAGAGCTGAAGAAACACTCACGCAAGATCACCACACCGGCGGAGACAGCTCAGGTCGGGGCGGTGGCGGCCAATGGCGACGCCGAAGTCGGCAAGATGATCTCCGAGGCAATGCAGAAGGTCGGCAACGAGGGGGTCATCACCGTCGAGGAGGCCAAAAGCATCCAGACCGAGCTCGACGTGGTCGAGGGCATGCAGTTCGATCGCGGTTATGTCTCGCCGTACTTCATCACCAACGCTGACAAGATGACCGCCGAGTTGAGCGATCCCCATATCCTCATTCACGAGAAGAAGCTGTCCGGCCTGCAGCCCATGCTGCCGCTGCTGGAAGCCGTGGTGCAGTCCGGCCGGCCGCTGCTGATCGTTGCCGAGGATGTCGAGGGTGAGGCGCTCGCCACCCTGGTGGTGAACAAGCTGCGCGGTGGCCTGAAGGTCGCCGCGGTGAAGGCCCCCGGCTTCGGCGATCGCCGCAAGGCAATGCTGGAGGACATCGCGATCCTCACCGGCGGCCAGGTGATCAGCGAGGATCTCGGCATCAAGCTCGAGAACGTCACGCTGAACATGCTGGGCAGGGCAAAGAGGGTGCTGGTGGAAAAGGAGAACACCACGATCGTCGAAGGCGCCGGCAAGAAGGACGACATCAAGGGCCGTTGCAACCAGATCCGGGCGCAGATCGAGGAGACCACCTCCGACTACGACCGTGAGAAGCTGCAGGAGCGGCTGGCGAAGCTTGCCGGCGGCGTGGCGGTGATCCGCGTCGGCGGCGGCAGCGAGGTCGAGGTGAAGGAGCGCAAGGATCGGGTGGACGACGCGCTGCACGCAACCCGCGCTGCGGTCGAGGAAGGTATCGTCCCCGGAGGCGGCGTGGCACTTGCGCGAGCAAGCCTGATCCTCGCCAAGCTCAAGGGCGAGAACGATGACCAGCGCTTCGGCATGGACATCGTCCGCAAGGCTCTTCAGTCGCCGCTGCGTCAGATCGCCGAAAATGCCGGCGAAGACGGCGCGGTGATCGCTGGCAAGGTGCTCGACAACCACGAATACAACTGGGGCTTTGACGCGCAGAGCGGCGAGTTCAAGGACCTCGTGAAGGCCGGCATCATCGACCCGACCAAGGTCGTGCGCACGGCGCTGCAGGACGCGTCCTCGGTTGCCGGCCTGCTCGTCACAACCGAGGCGATGGTTGCCGAGAAGCCGGAGAAGAAGTCTGCGCCGATGCCTCCGGGCGGCGGCGGCATGGGCGATATGGATTTCTGATCCGGTCGTTCAGAGCGGGATCGCGCGAGGCCGAAGGTCGGAGCGCGTGGATCCCGCTCTCGACAAAAGTTGCGAAAGGGGCGGGCCGCAAGGCCCGCCCTTTCTTCTGCGGGACAGACACACGAGATCAGCTGATCCTCCGGCGAGAACGAGGTTCGATGTTGGCCATATGGAGAATTTCGGCTTTGAAGCATTCGACAGCGAAAGGGCCATTCTATCTGACGAGGTGTTTCCTCGCGGCTTGGAACTCGGCCGCGATGCGGTCAGGATTTGGAGCAGTAGAGTGTGGGCTCTTGAATTTCGCTGCGGCAGCGAGAGCTTGATCAAGTGAGCGTCCGCATGACCTCCCGATAGGCCGCTTCGGGGAATGCTTTCATCGTCTGCGTCCGGATATCGCCGAGCATACTCAACTGTAAATTGAAGCGAGCCGCCACTGCATCATCCGGAGCCTCATAGATAGCGACGATGTCGTATTCACCCATGGTGAGAAAGAACAGTTTGAGGTCTCCGCCCATGCCTTTCAGCAGTTGCCGTGTTTTATCGAGACGGTTGGGGGAGTCCTTGGCGTTGCGGATGCCCTGATCAGTCCACCTGGCCAGCATGATATAGGTTGCCATCGCACACTCCTCGCGACGATCGCCCGGCAGCCTCCTCAGGGCCAGGACGAGCATGCCTAGGCTCGGCTATGCAGCAAACTCGGCCCAGAGCGCTCCATCGGCCGTCAATTCACTTTAGCAGAAACGCCGCGTCAATGAGATTAGAAAGTTCGCACCGATGTTTGGCGGATGGATGTCCGGTTCGGCGGAGCACCGCCACTCCATTGAACATCCGCAATGTGCGCTTAACGGAACGTCCGATTGTGGCCGGAACCGCGCCTCCACTGTTGCCACGTAAAGGCAGAAGCCGACGTCCCGCTTGACGGCAGCTTCGGCGGGTCCCAACCCGTGCCGGCCATTGCCTCGTTGCGCTCTCCCCCTTGAAGGCGGACATAGACATCGGCAGAGCACCGCTATCGGACGATGCGTTGCGCATCCTATCCTCCCGGTGATTGCGAGGGCCATGCAAGATGAAGCCGCCGATCCGGATCGCCGTCCTGCATTTCTCCCACGAGACGCTCACGTTCCTGGCCAACGACACGACCTTGGCGGACTTCGTCTATCCTGGCTCACCGGCGAGAGGTGAGGCGCTGCTGACCTGCGATCCGCGCGGCTACATGGGCGGCTTCGTGAAGATGGCGCGTGAGTTCGAACTCGGTGGAGCTCGTCGGCATCGAATCGCCGCTTTGGCCACGCACCGGCACCGGCTCCGGATGGATCACCACGGAGGCATTTGAAACGTTCGTAGGCAAGATGATCGAGGAACTGCAGAGACAGCGTCCATTCGATGGCTGCTATCTCTGCCTCCACGGCGCTGCCGGCGTGCGCGGTGTACCACGGCCAGAGGCAGAGTTGGCGAAGCGGGTGCGCGCCGCCCTCGGCCCCGCCGCGTTCATCGCCGGCACGTTCGATCCGCACGGCAATGAGGACGTGGAATTCCTGCGCCACGCCAACATGGCTTTCGCAGGAAAATACTTTCCGCATTACGACAGCTACCTGCAGGGTGAACGCGCGGCCCGCTGTCTGGTGCGCGCCGTCCGGGGCGACTACCTACCGATCAGCGTGACGCGGAAGGTGCCAATCGTTTCGCCCACGGTATTCCAGTGGACCGGCGCTTCTCCCTGGATGGACCTGGTGCAGCGGGCCCTGACGTGGGAGGCACGCGAGCCCGACGTGTTCGTGAACTTCTTCTTCGGCTTCCCCTGGTCGGATGTGCCCGATGTCGGCATGACCTTCCAGGTTCTGACCAACAACAACCCGGATCTCGCCGGCGTGGTGGCCGAGGACATGGCGGGCAGTGCCTGGCGGCAGCGCGCAGCCTTGTTGGATACGGCCAAAATTTTGTCGATCGATGCAGGCGTGGCGGCGGCGAAGCTGGCGGTCGCAAACGGCGCGGGCCCAGTTGTGCTCGCCGACCATAGTGACCGCTCCGGCTACGCCACCTGGCTGTTGCGCGCGCTGATCGAACAAGGTCTGTCGCGCGCGCTCATCGGGACCGTGGCGGACGCCAAGCTGGTCGCCAGCCTGATCGCGGGGGACGCCAGAGTTGGCGATGCGGTCGATGTGGAGGTCGGTGGTCTGGTCGACGAATCGGCGGGTTTGCCGATGCGGATTCAGGGCCGGATCGTAGGGATCAGCCAGACGCCTCAGCGCGTAACGGGTCACACGTGGTTCCATATCGGCTTCGGAGACGGCAACGTCCTGATCGTGAGCCCGTATCTGGCCCAGATCATCGAGCCTTCGACGCTCACCGGCCTTGGCATCGATCTGGCCGAGTTCGACGTGTTCGCCATCAAGTCCCGTGTGCATTTCCGCCGCGGATTCGACGACAGCGGTTTTGCGAAGACCATTCTGCTGGTGGAGCCTGACCAACCGTTCCTCGGCACCGTCCGATTGGATGGATTGCCCTATCAGAATGTCGACCTGACCGCGTTTTATCCATTCGGAAACCCGCAGTTTCCGACTGCGTGATGGACGCGCCTCCGGCTAGTAGCTCAATGATTTGACAGGTTGGCGATGGAATCGCTCTGCCTCTGCCATCCTGGCAGTGCTGCAGCACTGCTTCATTGCCTTGGGTGGATTTCGCTCGTTCGCCGATCCGCGTGCCGGTGATGTTTTGCCGCAAGCTGTCCTCCGCGCGACCCACGGCCAAGGCGCTGTCGGCTGCCCTGAACCCTTTTGGTGACCGCTCCGTGGCCGATACACTGCGCACGATGCCTCACATCCATTGTAGGAGCTGCCGCATGACTGACGAAATTCTACCTCCCGCGGGCGGCTACGCTGCCGCGCCTGGTTGGGTTCAATATTCGCGCGGTGTGCGCGCGCTGCCGGGGCATGCGATAATACGCGTGCGTTTTCAGGATCCGATTCCGCTCGATGCCGGCTTCACCCGAATCGCGGCCTGGCTACGCGACCGGGAGCGTCCGCTTACCTCGCTCTGCGCCTGCGAGCTCCGTTCGCCCGCGCAGTTCACCGAGGACGGATTCCGTGCCTTCAATTTGCGCTACGTGGAGACGCTGCGCGCCTGGGGCGTCATGCAGGGCGACGCCAATCCGGTGGCGCGCAGCAATGTTTGCCCGCCCATTGCACCGCCGCGGGAGCCGAGCTTCTACGCTTTCTGCTACGCCGCGCCGGCGCCGGATGCCACGCCCACCTTTGTCGCTGCCGGCTCCGGCGAGACGACCGAGGGGACCGGCCCCTATCCAGAGCGTGTGATCGCGTACGGAGATACCAGCGCCGCCGGAATGCGCCGTAAGGCCGAGCGCGTGATCGGCGAGATGGAGCGTCGCTTGGCCTTGCTAGGCGGCAGTTGGAAAGCTGCCACCGCCGTCCAGGTCTATGCGGTACACGAGATCCACAGTTTCGTTGCCGACCTTCTGGTGGCCCGCGGCGCGGCATCTCACGGGCTGACCTGGCACTTCGCCCGCCCACCGATTGTCGGCCTCGAATACGAGATGGATGTGCGGGCCATAAATGAGGAGCGTGTGATCTCGTAATACACCGGCGCCGCTTCGCCTGGTTGAAGCGCCCAGTGCCTGCCAGCATGCGTGAACGGATCGCCACGACCGTACGCCCACGGGAGATGTGCATCATGGCGATCGACAGCGGTAAGCTTCGCTGAGAGCTCGACAAACCGATTGGCAACCAGGTGCACGACTTCGCTCTCGCGGGATGCGTCCGTGCACGGCCGTCATGCTTCGCTCGAGCGCTCCCTCCAGCAGCAAACGGCACCAGCTCCTGCCCAGTTATTGCTGCCGCACCGTTCAGTGCCGCTGGTGTACCCTGACCCGGTATCTGGATGAGCAGACTCGCGGGGAGGCGGCGATATTCATCGCGGCTGACCAGGCCTTGCGCCCTCTAATGGTGGCGACAAGCGAGTGACGCGAGCACGGTTCCACCGTGGCGAAACAGGCGGAATGCGGGAGGGGTATCGGAGGGGTACGGCGCTTCCGTTCCCAGGCGGCGGATACAGGAACACAATGGCGCAGCGCACCGGATATCCTCGGATCCATGCAACAGCGCGTGATAATGACAACGGCCGTTTGGACCCTGTGCGCCTGGTCCTTCGTGAGCGCCCTTGCGGTTGCGAGGACCTCCGCGGCTCGCGGAGAACACGCAGGCTCAGCAACGGTACAAACCAGCCCGTTTGATGGCGTGCTCCGCTTTCTCGCCCCGGAATCGACCCCTCAATACCACAAGATGACGCGTGCGGGCCGGCCTGGGAAAACTGCGAGATTGGCGGACGTCCGGAAAGCGCCGGCGCACACTCATCCGGCGCAACGAGCTCCGGTCTTGGCGCAGGCCGGACTGCATGCAGTGAAAGGCGTCCATGTGGCCATCGTGCCGTCCTATTTGCGCTCGCCTTATCCACCACGGATTCGCTCCGCAATATCCCGAACCGCCATTTGGACCGCCCGCATTCACCGGCTACGACCTGCGCTATCCGGCCGCTCCCTACGTGTATCAATACACATATCAGTATCCGTATTACGTCTACTATGTCGTGCCCTGGCCGCGCTGGCCGGCCGGATACTGAGAATGTCGGCTCCCTTACTCGCCTGCATGGCGGCTGTGTCGGCGTTCTATCATCTGCCTCCCAAGGCGCTTCCTGCGATCCACCTCATCGAGAGCGGTCATGCCGGCAGCATCGGATACAATCGCAACGGCACCGAGGACCTGGGCGTCATGCAGGTCAACACCGCCTGGATACCGGAACTCGCGCGCAGAACGAGACTGCCGCAAAGTCGGCTACGGATCGCGCTTATCCGGCAAGACTGCTTCAACATTGCGGTCGCGGGTGCGATCCTGCGCATCTATCTCAACGAGGCGCACGGGGACGCAGTGACCGCAATCGGCTACTATCATTCGCACACGCCTGGACGGCGAGAGGCCTACGCCATGCGGGTGCTGGCACTCTCACCGGGTGCAACGGCCGCGGGCCGAACTGCCCCGCGCAGGTGGATGCCCTAAACGGACCCCGCGACAGGTGCTCAATCCTTTACAGCGACCACCCCGGTATGACGCAGACTGATCAGCTCACCATTGACGTTCCCGGCACTTCGACTGTCTCCGCGATCCTAACCGCCCCAAGGAAGCCTCGCGCAATGTTCGTAATGGCTCATGGTGCCGGAGCCGGAATGGACCATCCGTTCATGGCGGCCGTTGCGACAGCGCTCGGAGAACGCGACGTCGCGACCCTCCGGTATCAGTTCCCCTATATGGGAGCCGGGTCGAAAAGGCCGGGCAGACCGCTGATTGCGCAAGCCACAGTTCGATCGGCCGTGGAGAAAGCCAGTCTTCTGCGACTTGGCCTGCCGCTTTTCGCGGGCGGCAAATCGTTTGGCGCTCGCATGACGACCCAGACCCAGGCTGAACGGCCTCTGCCGGGCGTGATCGGCCTGGTAGCATTTGCGTTTCCTCTGCATGCCGCCGGTAAGCCGTCCGAGGAGCGTGCCCGCCATCTGGCGAACGTCAGGATACCCACGCTGTTTCTCCAGGGTGACCGCGACGCGCTGGCTGACACCGGATTGCTGGTGCCAGCCGTCCAGAGGCTTCGAGACCTCGCAACGCTGCACCTCCTGCAAGGAGCCGATCACTCCTTCCACGTGCTGGCCCGGTCCGGCCGCACTGACGCGCAGGTCATGTCCGAGGCGCTCGACGCGATGGCCGTCTGGCTGACCGGCCCGCTCGGCAATTCGAGCGCCCACCGACCGCCATGACACGGCCAGCGTCGCGCAAACGAACGAAGACCATCAAAATCGCTACCTTCAACATCAACAACGTCAATCGACGGCTGCCAAACCTGCTCACTTGGCTGGCTGAGGCTTCGCCGGATGTTGTCTGCCTGCAGGAGCTCAAATCCACTGACACAGACTTCCCGGTCGCCGCCATCCGGGACGCCGGATACGGTGCCGTATGGCGAGGTCAGAAAACGTGGAACGGGGTCGCCATCCTGGTCCGAGGAGCCGAACCGGTCCTGACCAGGACAGAGCTTCCGGGTGATCCGAGCGATCTCCAGAGCCGCTATATCGAAGCCGCCGTTCGGGGCATCCTCATAGGGTGTATCTATCTGCCGAACGGAAACCCGCAGCCCGGGCCAAAGTTCGACTATAAGATGGCCTGGTGCGAACGGCTGATTTCTCATGCAGCCGGGTTGCTGACGTCAAAGATACCCGTCGTCCTGGCGGGCGACTATAACGTCGTGCCGACCGATGAGGACATCTATCCGACCAAATCGTGGGATCGGGATGCGTTGATCCAGCCCGCACCCAGGGCGGCATTCCGTCGGCTGCTCGCCCAGGGCTGGACAGACGCTATCAGAGCTGTGCACCCCAATGAGCGTGTTTACACGTTCTGGGATTACATACGAAACCGTTGGCCGCGGAACGCTGGACTACGCATCGACCACCTGTTGCTCAGCCCCGACGTGACAGATCGATTGCAAGACGCCGGAGTGGACCGGGATGTCCGCGGTGCCCCGGACGCGAGCGATCATGCTCCAGCTTGGGTCTTAGTTGATGTCCAAGGTAAGCAAAGCGCTTCCCGCGAGGCACGCCGAAGTGGCGGATAAGCATCGCTGCGCCATTCCGTCCTGCCTCATCGGCAATTGCATGAAGTTGGATGACTTCACGCTCTATGGTGTGTTCGCGATCTTCAATGGCCACACGGAGGTCTCACCTCTGATCACCCGCGCGGGATTCACAAAGCGATCTAACGGAGTAAACTCCGGCTATGCCTATTATCCGGTTCGCCTGGAGCCCGCTGCTGGTCGAGTTGCGTCGTGAGGAGTGCCCACGCGCCAGGTGGATTGGCACCCGCCGTGCCTGGAGTATGACCCAAACCGACGCAGAGCGGTTTCTACACGCGAACTCATGAACGCCTTACATCCATGAGGACCAGTACCGAAATCCTCATCGATGACGCGTGTTGGGTCGTCGGGTTCGTCCGCGATGCGCCCTATTCGAGATTGGGCGCTCCTGGTTCGCTACGCCCAATGTAATCCAAGGATTGCATCGAGGGCATAATCGTCCGCGGTTGCCGCGGAGATCAGAATCTCATGCGACCTCGAGTACGGCCTTATAAATAGAGGGCCTTTCCCCGCTGCTCAGCCTGTTGCGGGGACGCCCCGCAACGCCCCGAGAGTGAGAGTGCGGACGGTGTGTTTCGGCGGGGCACCGTGACCCCTCATCGGCTTCCAAAAGTGATCCCATCGGATCGATGATTTCGCTATCCTTATCAAGGGGATATGCGCTGTTGGGAGGGGTTACTATTCAAAGCCGATGATGTTCCGGAATGAGGTCGTGAAATGCACATTGTTTCAATCATGTAGACCTGAATCAGGCGGGGTCTCATTTGGGCGCCAATTCAACTCACGCAATTGGCAGCAGCGGCATGATCGATAATCCAACACAGGTTGACCGCCTGATGGGGAAGCTGCAACGGGCGCTGCCACTGCCCGCGCGCCCCACACCCGAACTGCTCGCCGCTCTTGTCACGAAGAACGCTGGAAGCCAAGCCTCCGCCGCCTGCTCAATCACCTGGATCAGCTACGCCGGTGACGAAGGGGGTATTGTGTGCCGTCTCGATTTTGCCGGCGAGGCCCAGAACGCTGCGTTTGTCTCTATCACCCATCTGCGTTTCGACGCTCGTCTACCGCTCGCCCGTGAGATTATCGCCTATCAAAAGCACCGCGTGAAACGCCTCCAGCGCCAGCCGGCTTAATTCCAACCAGCAAATAGACGAACCCGTTGCTGATATCCGGCCGGCAGCCGTCAAGCAAAAATCAGGCAGAGTCCCGCCGCACCGCTTACGATGATCGACCTTTCCTAAGACATCATCCGCCACCTGGTTGCGATGATAGTTGGCCCAACCCCTGATGATCGGGTCCCACCCAACGTCAGCCAAGCGTGTCGCGCCGGACTTGCCTGGACGCAAGGGTTCGCCGAATAGTTGCGCCTTGCGCAACACGCAATGGTCCGCCACGATGCCGATTGACCTCGACCAGCTCCGCACGTTCGTGTCCGTTGCCGAAGCCGGCGGACTAAGCGCCGCCGCTGAGACCCTGAACCTGTCGCTGCCAGCGATCTCGCGGCGCCTGACGGCCCTGGAGGATGAGCTGGGGATCCACCTGCTCGAGCGAACCACGCGGCGTGTTGCGCTGACGCAGACGGGACGCGAGTTCTTGCCCCGCGCGAGGCGGCTCCTCGACGAACTCGAGGAGAGCCTGCTCGGTATCAGGGAGACTGCAGCGCGGCGCCGCGGTTTGGTGACCCTCGCCTGCATCCCGACCGCCGCCTACTACTTCCTGCCCGAAACGCTCGCCGCCTTTGCCCGCCGCTTCCCCGAGATGCGGGTCCGCATCATGGATCTTTCCGGCGACGCCGTGAGCGACGCTGTTGCCAGCGGCGCCGTGGACTTCGGCGTCGGCATGGAGGGCGTGCAGCATCCGCAAATCGAGTTCCGTCCTCTGCGGCAGGATCCGTTCGTCCTCGCTTGCCGGCGCGATCACAGGCTCGCGGCGCGACGCAATGCGGTGCGCTGGGGCGAGCTCGAAGGAGAGCGGCTGGTCGGGGTTTCGCGCCGGTCGGGCAACCGGCTGATCCTCGACCGCGCCCTGCTCCCGCGCAACATCAGCCCGGCCTGGCGATATGAGACCGAGCATGTTTCGAGCAGCCTCGGCCAGGTCGAAGCAGGGGCTCGGCATCGCGGTGGTGCCGCGGATGGCATTGCCCCGCGGGGCGCACTTGGTCCTTGTCGCGCGCAGACTGGTCGACCCGCTGATCGAGCGCACCACGGGGCTCGTTCTGCGCCGCGGCTTCGCGCCCGCGCCGGCGGCGCAGGAACTGCTTGATCTTCTGGCCGAGCGTCTCGCCAAAACCGAAGCGTATCGGGCAGGGCGCCGGCGATGCGGCGCCCTGCAAGCCATGCAGATAATCGACGGCGCGCTGCGCGTGGCTGGCGGCGGAGAAGATAAAGCGCTTGTCGTTCTTCAGCACCGCGAGCCATGACGCGATATAGGACGCATGATCGTCGCGCACCTCGGGCGTGATGCCGAGATCGGCACAGAGGAACGCTGATCCGAGTTCGGCAACCAACTCTTCACGCGCATAGCCTTCGTCGCCGAAATGCTTGCGCCCGAAGTCCCGCGCGAGGCGCTTCTCATGCTTGGTCCAGTGCGTGAGTTCGTGCGCGCGGGTCGCGGCGTAGCTCCGGCGTCGCGGAACGTCTCGCAGGGCGGCATCTGAATGAGGTCGGCGCCTTCGGCGTAATAGGCGCGATTGCCACCGTGGCGGAACACGGCGCCGGTCGCATCGAAGAACCGGTCGGCAGCCTCGATGTGCTGTATGATCGGCAGGGAAGGGGCCTCGGGCTTCGCCGTGAAATGCGCCGGCAGGTTTTCGCACTGCTCGGCGTTGAACACCGTATAGCCCTTGAGGAACGGGATCGTGCGTTCGGTGTCCTCGCCTTCGGCGTTGGTGTCGCGGCGCGTGATGCTGTCGGCATAAACGACCAGCTCGCCATGCTCGCCCTTGCGCACATTGCCGCCGAGCTCCCTGGCCTGGCGGAACGTCATCCAGAACGGCGAGCCGTAGCCGTTGGCCACCGCGGCCATCCAGAGCATGACGGTGTTGATGCCCTGATAGGGAATGGCGTTGTGGCGTAAGGGACGGATGATGCGCTGTTCGAGATGCGCGGCGTTCCACGGCCGGTGCCAGGGCCGCACGCCCTGTTCGAGATCGGCGATGATCTGGTGATGCGGCTGTGAAGGTCGGCGCGGGATGGTGCATCGGTGCCGGTCGCGCTGCCGGCGTGCGGTTTCGTCGTCATGGGATTCTCCCCTCTCGGCTGGGGAGGCCGCCACTTCGGGGCCTCGATGCCGCCCGTCCGGCGCGCGGGGGCCTTGACGGCGAAGGCCTTCGCCCTTGCCCCGGAGACGACGGGGTGCGCGCCAGGGTCCGCGGGTTTCGAGGCCGTGGCGGCGGGTTGCCGAAGGGAATGAATGCAGAAGAGGGAAGCTAAGCCAGCGGCGCCCGGTGGCTTTCGCGTTGCACGAGCGGCGCGCCGTCACGCCTGCGGCGCCGAGAAACACCGGGGGGCTGCGGATGGCGGTGCGGAGAAAATCCCGCCCTGCGGTCAGGCGGCTTTGATCGGCTCGATAATGGTCGGATCATCATCAGCGACGCCGGTGCGATTAAGCTGCGGCGACACCGGCCAGGAATGCAAGGCGGATTCAGCGGCGCATGTGAGCGCGGCCGGGCCGAGCGAACCCTGAAGCCAGCCGTCAAAATCCTTCGGCTCGAGGATGACCGGCATGCGGTCGTGAAACGGCTGCATCCACGCGCTCGCGCCGCACACGATGATCGTGCAGGACAGGATCTCATCGCCGCTCGCGGGATCGCGCCAGCGGTCCCACACGCCGGCGAAGCCCAGAACGGGCGAGCCGTCGGCGGCGGTGAAGAGATGCGGCTGCTTGGCGCCTTTCGCGCCGGTCCATTCGTAGAAGCCGCTCGCCGGGATGATGCAGCGGCGGTTCCTGAACGCGTCGCGGAACATCAACTTGTCGGCGACGGATTCCGCCCGCGCGTTGAACGTCGCCGGCATCTCCTTGGCGGTTTTCTTCCATCAGCCGGGAATGAGGCCCCAGCTTCTTGTTGACGTGCTGGTCCGCGCCTCCGCTAAACAGCGCATGTCGCTCTCCACGATCCGCACACTTCAGGTCCCATTGCCGGACGGCCACACTTGCTGCCGTTCGAAGGTGAGGCGCGCCTGAGTGAGCACTGCGTCAAGCCCGGAGAGGTTGGCCTCGGCCGTGCGCAGACCGTCCTGCTGGTCTTTCGGGTCGCGCCGGGCGACGAGCTGGCCCGGCTTTAATACGTCGCCCACATTGACGGGTCGATCGAGCACGCGCCCGTCAATACGCAAGGCGAGGCTGACCTCGTCTTTCGCATGAATCCGGCCGGTTAGCGACACGGTCTCGTCTTCGGCGCTGCGCTCGACGGTGAGCACTCGGATCGGCCGAACCTGAGCAGCGGGGGGTGCCGGCTTGTTGCACCCGGCAACAAGCCCCTAATTGCTAACCTTATAAGCACCAAACTGCATGCGAAATGCCATTGGGCGATTCCCGACTACCTTCAACGATCGGCACGTCACATTGCATCCCAGACAGATGTCGACCAGGCCTACGCAGTCGGCGGCGCGGCGGTTGAATTTGCAATTGCCGGGAGGAGCGTCGTGATGCCCGCAATACGTCGGCTTAGCGATGCGCCCTATCACTGGGACATCATTGAGGCGCCACTTTCTGCAGTGGCCAACAAGGAGAAGCTGTTGCCGCCGGGTTCATCAGGGCTGATGGGTTCGGTGTTACTGAGGCAGCCCGTCACTATTTGGGCCCGCTGATCGTCGGAGAAGCCTATCCACCGTACAGGCACGACTATATAAGACTGCAGAACGTGCGAGTGCAGACGAAATTGACCAGCGCATTCGACGTCGAAATGTAGTGGTCCGGAACGCACTGGGTTTTGGCATCGTCGTCCGCAAATCTGGGCGTGGGCTCAGAGTGCACAGCCTACACTGGGCGGCTGACATTTCATACAAGCAAAAGAGTCTATCCCGCCGATCTGGCCTTGACCTCGGGCGCTTTTACGCCGGCGGCACACACGATCAGCGCGGCGTCGATCCGCTGCCCTCCCTCCAGAAGGACGCCGTTGTTGTCACCCCGACCCGGGGCACCATCATGTACAGCCCAGAGGGGTACATGTCGGCGCAATTGGCCAGACCGGAGTGAGGCCGATTTGTCTCGGGCGATTGGCTCAAAGGGATGGACGAGGGATATCGCGCCGGGCGTCGTCGTACATCGCGTACACAAGGCCGTTCCCTGTTGATGAGGACACAAAGACGCCGACCCACTCGATGTTTGTGTCGCTGCTTCCGGACTGGACCGGACAGACCCAGCCTCGGGTCGTTAGGATTCAGGGAGACCACCTGCACCTGACAATCAACTCCGGGGGGAAGACTGTAAACTCGCGCCTTGTATGGCGGCGCGCCGAGTGGCAATAAGCGGGCAAAAAAGTAACGGTCCTGGAAGGGCGCCGATGCGATGCATACCTCTTGACAAGGCAATTGTACAACTGATCGTCGAAGGAGGCCTTACTGCGATCTCGACACAAGGAGCATGACCTTGAGCAAGGGCAGGATCGTCGCGCTCTGCGCGGACACGGCCATGGCGTTTCTCGGCGTGGCGATGGGTTTTACAAATCCCGCGCGCGCTGAGTCCGTCTCCGTGGCACCTGCCACACTGCCGGTGATCGCCACAGTTGATGAACGCTATCTGTCATATAACGTGGAGATGGCTGAGATAATCGGTGGTAAGTTCTGGAAACCATACGACGGGTCGAGCCAAGCTGCGCATGATCCCTCGCCCGCTCCTGCGGTGCCCATGTCGAGCGGCGCCGGCCCTCAAGCCGGCCCGGATGCACCCATGTTCCAGGCGCGGCCGCCGATCGACCTGGCCAACGCGCGCTTGCGCAAGTTGGCCGCAGCGCTCGGGCCTGCCTACGTGCGCGTAAGCGGCACGTGGGCAAACTCCGTTTACTTCCACAACTCCGACACTCCTGCCCCAACGACCGCGCCTTCGGGATTTCAGGGCGTGCTGACCCGCGCCGAATGGCGGGGCGGCATCGACTTCGCACACGCGGTGAACGCGCAGCTCGTAGCCTCGTTCGCGATCAGCGCGGGCGTGCGCGACGCAGCCGGCGTGTGGACGCCGGAGCAGGCCCACAAGCTCCTCGCGTATACGCAGTCCGTTGGTGGCGACATCGCCGCGGCGGAGTTCTTCAATGAGCCGACGATGCCGGAGTACGGAGGCGCGCCCGCCGGATATAACGCGGCGGCGTATGCGCGGGACTTCGCGGTCTTCCGGTCGTTCGCTCAGGCGACCGCCCCCGACATGCGGATCGCCGGCCCCAGCGCGGTCGGCGAGGCAGTATTGCTGCCGGCCATGAGGCCTGGAGCGCTCTCCGTCCTCAAGACAGCGGATCTCCTCTCCGCTGTTCCGCGCCCCGTTTTTGATATCTTTGCGTATCATTTCTATGGCGCGGCATCGATACGCTGCGCCTCGATGGGAGCGGGAGCGCAGACAACTGCCGGAGCGGCCTTATCAGAGGAGTGGCTCGCTCGCGCGGATCGGAGCTACGCTTTCTACAGCAGGGTGCGAGACCGCTTTGAGGCGGACAGGCCCGTGTGGATCACTGAGATCGCCGATGCGGCGTGCGGCGGCAATCCATGGGCGGCCACGTTCCTCGATAGTTTCCGTTTTCTCGACCAGGCGGGTCGCCTAGCCAAGCAAGGAGTCAAGGTCATCTTCCACAATACGCTCGCGGCGAGTGAATATGGCCTGCTTGACCAGCGCACCTTCACACCGCGCCCCAATTACTGGGCGGCCTTGCTGTGGCGTAGACTTATGGGTCCGACCGTCCTTGAGGCCGGACCCTCCCGGCCGGGCCTGCACCTTTACGCTCACTGCCTGCGCGGCCACCCTAGCGGCGTGACGCTCATGGCGATCAACACGAACCGCACTACGCCGGAATTCATTGCCCTCCCATTGCCCGCGGATCGTTACACGCTGACCGCGCAGACGCTCGAGGACTCTCAGGTTCAATTGAACGGGCACGAACTTGCGCTGGGGGCCAGTGACGAACTCCCGAGACTGCAAGGCAACCGCACTCCGTCTGGAGCTTTGGAACTCGCGCCGGCGAGCATCACCTTCCTGGCCGTCGCGGACGCGGGGAACCGTGGCTGCTATGACCGGCATAGACCGGGTTGAATTGGTAGGAGTTTCCATAAATCGCAAGCGGGCAAGCGCCGTAGAAAGGCTCGAACTGCCTGATTTCTCGTTCAAACGTCTCCAAATCGGCGATCGTCCGCTCTATAACGATGATGCAGACCAATCAGCGACCGTTAAGAAGCTAAAAGCTGAAATCAAGGCTGCCGGAGGGCTGCGGCGGTGATTCGCACGGTTTACCGCTGTCTTCTGTCCGCGGGCGTCCGGCCTGTTTGCCGCCACGAGCGGCTCGCGGACTGTCATGCATTTAGTCGGGACTAAGAAATTTGTTCGCCAGAACGTCCTGAATATCAAGCAGCAGATGCTCCAGAAGTCGTCTGCCCATCAGGACCGAGACATGCTCGTTAGCCGCGGATTCGAATCGAATGATGGCTGCACCGTGCTGATCGAGCAGGACATCACCCGCATACTCAACTGTGTAGCTCTTTACCCTGGTCGGGTCCGCCATGGTCAACTCCCGTTTTTGTCGCGCGCAACATTTCGCCGTTTGAACAACTGCGGCCTTCATCGCCGTAAGCCCTGCGACATCGCCGCCCAGTATAGCGCACAGTTGACAAACACCCTATGGGGGCCCGCAGTCTCCGGGCGTATTTGACTCCGCCCGGAGAGGCTGACGTTAGCGGGATTTCTGGGCCTTCCAGGCAACTCTCGCCAGGAGTGATGCGACGATGTGCCTCCTGTGCATGGACGGTATGGATCGTTTCACCAGTGCAGGCCGCCGGCTGCGAATCCTGCAGCTATTGGCACTCATCGAGCACCCCGATGCCCTGTCACACAAAGCGGCTCTTCGGATCAGCCGAGAGATCATGGCCGTCATTGGTCCCCCCGACGGCCGGCTTCGATGCGATCCCGTGGTGGCCGACCAAGCAACAGGAGAAGGCCCGTGACAGAGCATGCCGAACCGGTTGATGCGTTGTCTCGCCCCTCGGGAGATCTGCTCGCCAGGCTGGAAGGGATTTACAAAGATATCCACGCCCACCCAGAATTATCGATGCAAGAGCATCGAACCGCAAACATTGCTGCGGCATGGTTGCGGGAGAACGGTTACGAGGTGACCGAAAAAGTGGGCGGCACCGGCGTCGTGGGCTTGCTGCGCAATGGGAACGGCGCAACGGTGCTGCTACGCGCTGATATGGATGCATTGCCGATCCAGGAAAGCACGGGTCTACCCTATGCCAGCCAGGAAAGCGGCACTGACCGCTTCGGCCAGGCCACCTCGATCGCGCATTCCTGTGGACATGACATGCACGTCGCGTGGCTGATGGGGGCGACACGGCTCCTGGCCGAGAATCGCCAAAAATGGAATGGCACGGTAATCGCCGTGTTCCAGCCTGGAGAGGAGACCGGCCAGGGCGCCCGCGCCATGATCACGGACGGAATGGTTAAGCGCTTTCCCAAGCCGGACGTGACGCTCGGCCAGCACGTTATGCCGCTCAGCGCCGGGCAGATCGGCTGGCGTACCGGTACCATTCTCTCGGCCGGGGACAGCTGGGAGGTGACTCTGTTCGGACGCGGCGCGCATGGCTCGATGCCGCAAAAGAGCATCGACCCGGTGGTTATGGCGGCTGCCGCCGTGATGCGCATGCAGACGGTGGTGTCGCGCGAGATCGCCATGACAGACAGTGCCGTGGTTACCGTCGGCACACTGCGCGCGGGAATGAACGAGAACGTCATCCCGGACCACGCCCTGCTCCGGCTTAACGTTCGCACCTTCAAGGATGAAGTGCGCACGCGCGTGCTGGCCGCAGTCAAGCGTATTCTCGAGGCGGAGGCGGGCGCCTCGGGCGCGCCGAAGCCGCCGGAGTACTCGGTGCTGAGCCAATATCCGCTGACGCGGAACGACGAGACCGCGACCCGGAAGGTGGTGGCGGCGCTGGAGCGCCATTTCGGCGCTGACCAGGTACACGAGATTGAACCAGCCACGGCCAGTGAAGACTTCGGTCTCTTCGGCACCGCGTGGAACGTACCTGCAGTGTTTTGGGTGATCGGCGGCATCGACCCGGACAAATACAGAGCCGCCGAGCAGGCCGGCAAACTTGATGAAATCCCCGTCAACCATGCTCCTGACTTTGCTCCGGTCATCAATCCCACCCTGCGCACCGGGATTGAGGCGATGCTTGCCGCGGCGAGTGCATGGCTGGTCGATGGACACGTCGCCGCTGCCTGACCTTCCGTCACATGCACGCCGCTTTCGCTCCGGTTCTGATGGCCTCCCTCGATGGCGCCGGGACGTTCATATTTGCGCTCAGCGGCGCGGTGCTCGCGATCCAGAAGCGCTTCGATATATTCGGGGTCTTGTTCCTGTCCTGGGTCGTGGGAGTGGCAGGTGGCGTAACGCGCGATGTGCTGATCGGCGCAGTGCCGCCTGCCACCATCGCCAATTGGCACGACTTTGCCATCGCGATCGGTGGCGGGTTGCTGACCTTCTTCGCGTATCCGATTGTTCGCTCGCTTAGCCGTCCCGTGCTGGTGCTGGATGCCTTCGGGCTGGGCCTCTTCGCCGCCACTGGTGCGCAGAAGGCAATCAGCTACGGAATCAATCCGGTGATGGCGGCGGTGCTTGGCATGATCTCCGGAGTTGGCGGAGGGATGACACGGGACGTCCTCGCAAGGGAAGTCCCGTTTGTGCTGCGCGAGGATCTCTATGCCATAGCGGCACTCGTCGCTGGAGCGATCGTTTCGGTGGGAAGCGTACTGGGATTGCCGCCGCTCGGACCGATGCTGCTTGGCGCCGCGCTGTGCATCTTTCTGCGAATGATGGCGATTTTCTTCGGCTGGCGGGCGCCACTCGGCCGCTGGGGCGGAAGTTCGGACGGGAGATGATCGATAACCAAAGCGGACTATTCCAGTCATTCTAACAGACCGCGAACCGCTGCTCGCGACAGAGCGGCAATGTCGGCGATAAAGCGCCCTGGGCTGCCTTACGATCCATAATAGACCCCATGATCGGACGAGAGCGGAGCACGAAGATGGCTATCAAAAAAATTCTCGTGCCAGTCACAGGTAAGCTCGATCAGACGAATACCCTCGACCTGGCAGTAGCTGTCGGTCGGACCCTGCATTCGCGTATCGATGTCGTCTATATGGAAATCGACCCCGACAGAGTCGGAGAGACGGGATACGAGGACAAGACTGCCGGACTGATCTACGCGCACCGAGCCATCCTCCCAGAATTGGTGAAGGCCACGCGAGATGCCGCACGTGCAGAGTTTCACGCCTGGGCCGAGCGCAGCGGGATCGAACTGATGCTCTCCAAGGCGTCGCCTGCACAGAATAGTTTTGTCCACTGGAAGGAATGCGTCGGCCCGCCGGAGTCGATCATCGCCGACCTCGGACGGTTCTGCGATTTGATTGTTATTTCCCGAGCAGACGGCACCGATAACGAGCGACACATGCCTCAGCTAGAGGCCGCCCTGTTCGAAGCTGTGCGTCCGGTGCTGCTGACACCGGCTGAGGGGTCGAAGCAGCTTCGGCAAAACGTGTTGGTTGGATGGAATGCCTCACCCGGAGCCTTTCGTGCCTTGACTGCGGCAATTCCCCTGCTTTCATGCATGCATCGCGTCGTCCTGCTCACGATTGGCGAAACCGAGCCGGCCGAACCTGCACGCGACAACGAGCTACTCGACTATCTGGCAGGTCATGGCGTGAGATCGGAAAGGATGACTGTGACAGCGGATCGGCGCGGTGTCGGCGAGCGCCTTTTGCAAGAGGCGACAATCGTCAACGCTGGTATCCTCGTCATCGGGGCCTATAGTCATTCTCCCGTAAGGGAAGCGTTTTTCGGCAGCACCACACGGGACGTGCTTGCGAGGGCGGATCGGCCAGTGTTCTTGGCTCATTAGAGCGTACGTCCCGATGTTGCGCCGCCAGCTGGCTCTCCATCGATGCTGCGTAGAGCCGTCGTGTGCATCCTTCTGCAGGCGATTAGCTTCGGCTGGCTGGCGCTGATCATGCGCTGGGGCGGAACCCCGAACGGAAGGACCGATCGATGACCAAGATCGTGCTGATCTGCGGCAAACTGTTCGACGGCGTCGGCGACGCGCTGCGCGGGTACAGCGAAATCCGCGTCGAGGACGAAATCATCGCCGAAGTGTCCACCTCGGTCGGCCGGCCTGATGGCGCGGCGGTGATCGATCTCGGTGACCGTACCGTCGCTCCGGGATTCATCGATGCCCATGTCCATCTCTGTGTCGATGGCCTCAATCTGCGTCAGCAGACGCTGCAATGCGCGCCCGCTAAAGCGCTGGCCGGGCTGCATTTGGCGCAGCAGTACATGCGCTATGGCTTCACCACCTTGCGCGACATGGGCACGCTCGATCCAGACTGGCCCACCATCAATCTGCGCGATGCCATCGATGCCGGACTGGTCCATGGGCCGCGCCTCATCGTCGCGGCGCATATGATCAGCGCGACCGGCGGGCATGGCGATATGCAGGGGATGTTTCCATGCCGCTGTCACCTCGGGCTGTCGAAGGTCGCCGACTCGCCAGGGAAGATACGCGAACTGGTGCGCATGGAGCATGCGTTCGGCGGCGACTGGATCAAGACCATGAACACCGGCGGCTATATGAGCTTCGGTGACGATCCGGCACGGGTGACCTGGTTCGATGAGGAGATGCAATGCCTTGCCGAAACGGCGCACCAACTCGGTATGCCGATGGCGGTGCACACGGGAGCCGCAGAAGGTTGCAAGCAGGGCCTACGGGCCGGCGCGCGCAGCCTGGAGCATTGCTATTTGATTGACGACGAAGGAGTGGCAATGGCCGAGAAGGCCGGCGCTTTCCTGGTACCGACCATGCAGATGACCCGCGAGGACAAGGCATTGATGAAGGCCGGCAATCTGCCGCAGCAGACGGGTTGGAAATTCCGTCGGGATCTGGACGCCATCGAGGCTGCACAGAAGCGGATGGCGCGAAGCACCGCCAAAATTGCCTATGGCACCGACTGCGGGATGTTCCCTTTCAGCCACGGTGTTCTGGAATTCCAGGCTATGGCGGCAGCAGGGCTGGCTCCGGTACGCGCACTAAAGGCGGGGACAAGCGTGGCAGCGGAACTCCTGCAACGCAATGACCTGGGTATCCTGGCTGCCGGAAAGGCGGCGGATGTCGTCGCGATGACGGGCGATCCGATTGCCGATATCGCCGCCACGGCGACGGTTGATTTTGTGATGAAAGGCGGACGAATTTACCGGCACGTCGCATTCGACATGCTGCAATGAGACAAGCTTCGAGAGCTCAGGCTCTCGAAGAATTTCATCGACACGCATCGTTCCAGAAAAGCGAGGGTTAGGTCGAGAGCGTGACAGTGCAAAGATAATGCGTTTCATGACGGCTCGCGCTGTGACGAACTCGCGCATTAACGAGCGATCTCAACGGCGGCGTAGCCGCCCTAGAACGCCAGGGCGGCGGGGAGTGGCCCCACGGCTGCCACAGCGTTTCTTGGCCCGTTCGCGCCGCTGCCCGGGATCGCGTTCGGCTAGCATCAGCTCGACGTCGCGCAATCTAAAACCGAACACATGATACAGCCACACCGCATGGCTGATGATCTCAACTGGAAACCGATGCCGAGGATACCTGGCGGACTCGTGCGTCGCGATCTCGAGCTTTGACCGCCTGACGCGGGCGCGGCGGCTGCACCGCACCAAGCGTCGCCCACCTCCCAATAGCAGACATTCGGAAGAAGCGACGAGGGTGGTTTGCCGCCAGCGGCTCAGTTCGCAGGTCCGCTCCGCGCTCAATATCGAGCGACCAGCTGAGCCGCGCAATTTCCGAAAAGAGGCACCGGGTACCAGCTGATTGGATGTCGTATACCAAATCCCCCTCACGAAGACTCACGTGGGGGATTCCCCGACGCGGGTGTGATCTGATTCAACCTCGGCGGACCGAAGGAGGTTTGCCATGGGAAGCCCGATCCCACTGAGATCAGACTACAATGCGGGACAACTGCGGCGTATTGCCCGCGACAGCAAGGATGCCGACCAGGTTCGGCGGCTGCTGTCACTGGCGCTGATCTACGGCGGAGGCAGCCGGACCGAGGCAGCGCAGGCAGGCGGCGTGGGGCTGCAAGTGGTGCGCGACTGGGTACTGCGGTTCAATGCGAACGGCCCTGGAGGGCTGATCGACCGCAAGGCTCCAGGACAGCCATCCAGACTTGATGCGAGGCATCGTGCCGCGCTGGCAGCGATGGTCGAGAACGGCCCGATCCCGGCGGTACACGGCGTCGTCCGCTGGCGCATCATCGATCTCTGCCAATGCTTATGGGACGAATACGGGACCAACGTCTCGAAACAGACGCTGAGCCGGGAGCTGCGAGCCATGGGATATCGCAAGCTGTCGGCACGTCCGCGCCATCACGCGCAAGCCGCGGGCGCCATCGAGACGTTCAAAAAAACTGGCCTGCGACAGTGGAGGCGATCGCGCGCGAGCGGAGCCTCGATCGCAGCGATATAGAGGTGTGGTTCGGCGACGAAGCCAGGATCGGCCAGAAGAACAAGATCACCCGTCGCTGGGCTCGGCGCGGCACCCGCCCCTCGGCGCCATCAGACCAGCGAACCGCCTCGACCTATATTTTCGGTGCCATCTGCCCGGCCGAGGGCAAGGCTGTCGGCTTGATCCTGCCCTGGTGCAACACGGCGATGATGAACCTGCATCTGGCGGCGATCTCGGCTGATATCGCTCCAGGCCGCCACGCGGCGCTGTTGCTCGACCAGGCGGGCTGGCATCTCTCGCGCCAGCTGTCGGTGCCGGACAACATCACAATTGTTCCACTGCCGCCGAAATGCCCCGAACTCAACGCGCAGGAGAACGTCTGGCAGTTCATGCGCGATAACTGGCTCTCCAATCGGGTGTTCGACGACACCGACGCGCTGCTCGATCACTGCTGCGAGGCGTGGAATAAGCTGGAGGCGCGGCCGTGGGCCATCATGTCGCTCGGATTGCGCGATTGGGCGCATCGGTCGTGATCAGAGGGATTTGGTATTACCGGCATTTAGGCGTCCTTGGGCAACGTCGAAAGCACCCGCTCGATGAAGATGTGGAATTCGGTCATGAAGGTGCGCAGGAACTGCTTCGTGGAATCGACCGTGACCTCGCCGTCGTCCGTGATCAGCCCGGGCGTGAAGTGGATGTAGGCTTCGGGGGCGTTCATCTGGGGCGAGTTGCAGTAGCTCAGCACGCTGCGCAGGCTCTGTTGCGCCACGGCGGTGCCGATGGCTCCCGGCGAGGTTCCGATGACCGCCGACGGCTTGTGCGTGAAGGAATTTGTGCCGTAGGGCCGGCTCGCCCAGTCTATCGCGTTCTTCAGGCCACCGGGGATGGAGCGGTTGTATTCGGGCGTCACAAAGAGCAGCGCATCTACGCCGCTCAGCGCGTCCTTGAGCGCGCGTGCGACGGGCGGATAGTCGGCGTCGTAGTCGTAGCTGTACAGCGGCAGGTCCTTGAAGGAAATCTCCTCGAAGGTGAGCCCTTCGGGCGCCAGCTTGATCAAGGCGGTGGCCAGCTTCCGGTTGATCGATGCCTTGGCGAGACTGCCGACGAGATATCCGACGTTGTAGTCTTTCATGACCGCCCCCGCTGTGCCGTTCCGCCCACGCTGTGCGCCTGGGCGAAGTCGTCGTCAATTCGCGACCGCGCCGATCGAATTTCATACACGGGTGCGCCCCTCCTGCGCCCGGCACGAACCAGAAGAAGGCGAGACTGCGATCCGCGAAGCGAATTCAACTGGCATTACAAATTGGATTAAACTCCGGGTTTCTCTTTACCCATTGAATTGAATAATTGCGACGTTGCCAGGGCGTTGAACGGCAACGTTACGTTGCGACTAAGCCCCTCATTAAATGCCGCCTTCAAGTCTTTGAGCAAAGCAGCCAAGGCAGTGTCCGCCGTCCACGCCGAAACGTCCGCCCAATTTCTTACGACCCAGCTGTCGCCGGTGCTGACCTCCAACAGGCTGAACAGCGCTTCTTGAGGCAAGTCATAACTATTTGAGAGTTTAAGCCCCTCGGCAACAGCATTCATATTAATGCCGAGGATCACATTGTTGACCAGCTTCGCCACTTGGCTGTTGCCTGGTTTCTCACCGTAGAAGAATATGTTCGATCCCATGGCGTCGAAATACGGCTGGAAAGCTTTCACGATTTCTTCCGAACCCGACGTCATAATCGACAACGTGCCAGCTTCGGCACCCGAACGGCGTGATGAATTTCGAGCAGATGTCGCGTTCGCTGAGCTGCCGCTTGTCGATCAGTGTTTCGTTCACGCGGCGGCCCCGAACAGATCAATTAGCCTTTTCGCGGTCCGTAGCTTCGCGAGCGTGGTGTAACGCGGCCCCTGCATTGATCCAGAGGGCGCATCGGCGAACGGAATGGGGCCAATCGGCTTGGCGGGTTCAGCGAAATTGAGCTTGTATTTTCCCTGCTCGCCGTAAGGCTCGATGCTGCTCACTGGCGCGTAGGGGGTGATCGCCGATGTCGGCTGGGATTGATAGGCGGCGATGTATTTGATCCGGGGCAGCATGCCGCCGGCGATGCGGATCGCATACCAGCAGTTCTCACCGAGGAAGACCTTCTCGAAGCCGTCCTGCTGGGCCGGCACGATGACCGTATCCAGCGTCCCCTTCCCTTCCGCCGGGCTCATGGTGCCGATGACGGGATCGTTCGCCTGAGGCGTTGCGACCGGCTTCGGAATTTCGAAGGCATGCAGTCCGACGAGCGGCAGGATCTGCAGCACCTCCCGCAGGAAGCCTTGCGTGTCGGCGCGTTCGGCTTCGCTGAGGCCCACCTGCTGCGGCTCGGTACCGTTATCGAGGATGCAGCGCCTCGCCTGGCTGGCGCGGCTCACAAGCGCGGATTCCAGCCAGCGCACATGCGCCTTGTTGAGACCATTGTTGGAGGCGGTGAAGACGATGCCGCGGTCCCAAAAATCCTTGTTCTGGAAATGCGTGTCGATGCGGCTGCGGAGAACATCGCTCTCGCCGATATAGACGGTCGGGAGCTCGTCCTCGGCGCTCCTGTAGCCGGTCAGGATGTAGACTCCCGGGCGCGAGAACTCCGGGCGCTGTTTGGTCGCCGGCCACTTCTCGCGCGGGAAGACGATGCCGAGCCCGGTCCAGTTCATGCGATCGATGATGCGAACGCCTTCCGGATCCCCGTCCGGGACAAAAATGCGAAGTGTGAAAGGGTCGCCGACGGCCATTATCGTTGTTCTGGATCAAATTTCGTTACGGAAGCCAGACCAGCCGGAAATGCAGAACTAACAAGGGCCTGCAAGGCTATGGTCTCGGCAACGGGCTCTCACACGATCTCAAGGCGCAGCTGCTTGCCGACCAGGGCGGCCGCGCGCTGCAGGCTTTCGACGGTCACGTTGCCCCGGGCCTTCAGGATGCGATCGACCTGGGCGCGGCTCGTGTGCATGCGCTCGGCAAGATCGGCCTTCGTCATTCCCTGCCGCTTCATCTCTTCGCTGAGCTGCCAGGCGACCACGCGCGTCACCGCCTCGGCCTTGGCGCTTTCGCGGATGCCGTCCTCATCGAGGAAGGCGTCGAGGGTTGTGCCCCAGTGGGGATCCTTCTTCGTCATGCCCGCATCTCCTTCATCCGGCGCCGCGCAAGATCAAGATCGTCAGGCGGCGTTTTCTGCGTCTTCTTGATGAACCCATGCACCACGCCGATCCGGTCCTCATGGACGAAAAACAGGAGACGCGCGATCCGGCGGCTGGGCAGCCGGCTGCGCACTTCCCATAAGCCCTCGCCCAAAGGCCGGCAGAGCGGCATCCCGATCGGCCAGCCGAATTGGACCGTCGCGAGATCCGTCCCGATGGCCCGCCGATCTTCGGCCGGCAGGCTTCTCAGCCATTCGAGCACCGGCTCTGCTCCGCCTGACGTGCGATAGAAAACAACCGGTATCTCGGCCAAGCGTGGTGGATTCATCCATATTCCCGGATAGCAGATGTATCATAAAAGATACGCTCCGTCAAGGCTCGGCTTAGCGGCCCCTAAGCGCCGTACCATCCCTGCCGTGTCTTTGATTCAGCGGCGCCTTTGCGTTCGGATTGACGTGCGGCTCGCCCGGGCTTGTCGCCCGCTAATTTGCTATCAGGGGCGCGCAGCCCTTGATCCGCAAACGAGGAGCCATGTGCGGCCGCTTCACGCAGCATTATACCTGGGAAGAGGTGCACGCCTTCCTCAGCGTGTTCGGTCCGGCGCGGAATCTGCAGCCGCACTACAACATTGCGCCGACCGACATCGTGGACGTGATCCAGCTCAACAAGGAGGGTGACCGCGAGCTGGTGTCAATTCGCTGGGGCCTTGTTCCCGGCTGGTGGAAGAAAACCGCCAGGGAGATGCCAGCGACGTTCAACGCGCGGGCGGAATCCGTCGCCGACAAGCCGATGTTCCGCGATGCGTTCAAGAGCCGCCGCTGCATCATCCCGGCAAGCGGCTTCTACGAATGGACCGGCGCGAAAGGCGCCAAGCAGCCGCATCTCTTCACCGCTGCCGACGACTCACCCGTTCTCGGCCTCGCCGGCGTGTGGGACCGCTGGCGCGATCCCGCGAGCGGCGACGAGATCCTGTCATGCACGATCATCGTGTGCAGCGCGAGCGAATGGATGCAGCGGTTTCACGACCGCATGCCGGTGATCCTCGAGCCGAAGGATTTTGACGGCTGGCTTCGGGGTTCGCTCGGCCCGGCCGCGCTCCGATGCGCCGCAGAATCCGCCTTGCGTTCCTGGCCGGTATCGCCGCGGCTCAATCGCACCGGCGTCGCTGGTGATGATCCGACCATTATCGAGCCCATCAAAGCCGCCTGACCGCAGGGTGGGATTTTCTCTGCACGGCCATTCATAGCCCCCGGTATTTCACCCGAGCCCGCAGGCATGACGGTACGCCGCGCGTGACACGCGGACGCCAACCGGTGCCCCCGGCTTAGCTCCCTCTCCTGCATTCATTCCCTTCGGCCGCCGGCCGCCACGGCCTCGAAACGCGCGGACCCTGGCGCGCACCCCGTCGTCTCCGAGGCAAGGGCTCCGCCTTCGCCGTCGGTGTCCCCGGCTTTCGGTGAAGAACCTGCAAGCCGGGCGATCCCCCTCCGCCGGCTCACCTCTCCGCCGCCGGCCCCGCGCGCCGGACGGGCCGCATCGAGGCCCCGAAGTGGCGGCCTCCCCAGCCGAAAGGGGAGAATCCCATGACGACGAAACCGCACGCCGGCAGCACGACCGGCACCGATGCACCATCCCGCGCCGACCTTCACACCCGCATCACCGGCAAGATCATCGCCGATCTCGAACAGGGCGTGCGGCCCTGGCACCGGCCGTGGAACGCCGCGCATCTCGAACAGCGCATCATCCGCCCCTTACGCCACAACGCCATTCCCTATCAGGGCATCAACACCGTCATGCTCTGGATGGCCGCGGTGACCAACGGCTACGGCCCGCCGGTACTGGATGACGTTCCGCCAGGCGAAGGAGCTCGGCGGCAATGTGCGCAAGGGCGAGCATGGCGAGCTGGTCGTCTATGCCGACCGCATCACGCGTCACGACACGAACGCCGAAGGCGAGGACACCGAACGCACGATCCCGTTCCTCAAGGGCTACACGGTGTTCAACGCCGAGCAGTGCGAAAACCTGCCGGCGCATTTTACGGCGAAGCCCGACGCCCCTGCCCTGCCGATCGTACAGCGCATCGAGGCCGCTGACCGCTTCTTCGATGCGACCGGCGCCGTGGTCCGCCACGGCGGCAATCGCGCCTATTACGCCGAAGGTGCCGACCTCATTCAGATGCCGCCCTGCGAGACGTTCCGCGATGTCGAGAGCTACGCCGCGACGCGCGCGCACGAGCTCACGCACTGGACCAAGCACGAGAAGCGCCTCGCACGGGACTTCGGGCGCAAGCATTTCGGCGACGAAGGCTATGCGCGTGAAGAGTTGGTTGCCGAACTCGGATCAGCGTTCCTCTGTGCCGATCTCGGCATCACGCCCGAGGTGCGCGACGATCATGCGTCCTACATCGCGTCATGGCTAAAGGTGCTGAAGAACGACAAGCGCTTTATCTTCTCCGCCGCCAGCCACGCGCAGCGCGCCGTCGATTATCTGCACAGCCTGCAGAGCGCCGCATCCGTTCCGGCGATCGATGCCCTGACGGCGGCTCCATAAGGGCGTCGCCACCACTTCGGCTCAGGATGCGCACTATGCGCGCGAGCGCATGCTGGCGCTGTCGGTCGCCACGGCCGATACCGGCACCATCATCGGCGCCGCGCAGCGCGCGCTCGGCGCCATCTGATGGCCGGGCTTTCACTACAAGAAAGCCGGCGTGAGCCGCGGCTGGAGCATGCAGCGCGGCAGTGTTTCACCGTGCTATACAACGAGCTGGGATGAGCTGCTGCTTGTCCGCGACCCGACGCCCGTAGACGGCCTATCCCAATCCCGATCGGCGCCCGAGATAGAAGGAGAGATCCCGACATGATGCGGAATCCGGCGACGGCGATGGTCACCCTCCTGCTTGTCGCCCTGCTGACGATTTCGACTGCGCGCGCGCAAACCGGCGGCGCCTCCCCGCCCGCGACAGCGCCAGCCCCTCAATCCGAGCCGACGCTTCTCTCGGTGGCGGATGAGTATGTGAAGGTAGTCGGCGGTGCGATCACCGCGCTCGGCGCCGTACTCGGCTTTCCGCTCGTCCGTCAGACATACCGCAAGACGCGGGCAGAGATCACGAAAATGGATCTCGAGGCGGCGAAGCTGAGAAAGGAGCTGGGCACCGTCCCGGCCCCCAGCGGCGACGCGGTCGGTGAGGAAGGCCATCGGATCTTCATCGACGGCGCTCATAACACAGTGAGCATTCTTACCGATCCGCGATGGGCGGCACCCTTGTTGGTTCTGGTCGACGCCTTCATCGCGTCCGTGTTTCTTGCGGTGGCCAGCTTCGCGATCGACGCTTTTCCCCTCCCGGATATTCTGGCAGAACCGACCCGTCTGATCGTTTATCTCGCGATCTTCTACCCGGTATTTCGGGCGGCCCGGCAGGTCAAGAAAAGCCTCGGCGCCGAGCTTCGATCGAAACCGCAGCCGACGCCGGCCTTACCGGAGACGGCGACATGATTGCAGGGGCCCCGGTGTGACGATGTGCGGCCGCTTGATTCCCCGAACGTGTTTCTGAATTCGTTGCACTCCCCGGGCGTATCCGTTCGGACCGGGTGCTAGGCGCAAGCGCCCGGAGCCGATCGCACCGCTGCGGCGGCGCGCTCGTCTCCGCCCATGCGGGTAACGCCCCCTCACGCACTCTCCCTCGCAACCGCTCGCGCCCTTAGGGGTGACCTCCCCTCGGCGCGCGGCAAGCGGCTTCCACCCATAACGGCAGACGCGGTTGCGCGCGAAGGGGCGCGCAGACCGCGTTGCGTTCCGGGTCCCTGCGAACCCGCTTGCCGCTTGCACACCCCCGTTCTCGGCGAAGGCCAAGGGTGCAGCAGCTGCTGCACCCGACAATTAATTCACAGAGGCTTCGCCATGACCGCCCCGCGCTTTATCGAGATCGACGGCAAGCGCCATGCGTGGCGCGAGATCGTCAAGTTGCGGCAGGAACAATGCCGCGCCATCTTCAACCACAAGGAGTTTGAGCCATGACCATTCAATCCATCCCCCTTTCGCAGCTTGTTCCTTCACCCGCCAATGTGCGGAAGGTGAAAACCGGCATTGACGGCCTCGCGGCCAGCATCGCCGCGCATGGCCTTTTGCAAAACCTCCCCGTGCGCCCGGTAAACGG
The DNA here is from genome assembly GCA_963791885.1 of uncultured Pseudomonadota bacterium. GTDB lineage: Bacteria > Pseudomonadota > Alphaproteobacteria > Acetobacterales > Acetobacteraceae > CAVSUZ01. Next base: position 291,485 of record CAWBUL010000006.1, read on the forward strand.
CAACAGCTTCGAGGTGCTGGCGGGAGGAAGACGCCTTGCCGCCCTGCAATCGCTGGCGAAGCAGAAGAAGATCGCCGGTGATTTTCCGGTGCCGTGCGATGTGCGCGAGGATTCCGCCGACACCGAAATCAGCCTTGCCAAAAATGAAATGCGGCAGGCGATGCATCCCGCCGACCGGTTCGACGCCTTCAAGAAGCTGGCCGACGAGGGGCAAGGAGAGGACACCGTAGCGGCGAAATTTGGCATGACGCCTCTTGTCGTGCGGCAACGGCTCAAGCTAGCGAATGTCAGTCCCAAAATCCTCACAGCATATCGCAAGGACGATCTTAGCCTCGAATGCGTCATGGCCTTCACCGTGACCGACGACCACAGGGCGCAAGAGCGGGTATGGAAGGAATGGAAGCAATACCCTGAGTATGAGCGCGAGCCGGAACATATCCGCGACCTGCTTACCGAGCAGCACGTGGACGCCGATAACAAACTCGTCAAGCTGCAGGGCGAAGTGACCGCCGAGGGCTGGAAATGGGTCGAGATCATGCCGGATATCGACTATAGCGGCGAGCCGCTCCGCGCGACCCGCAATCCCGGCAAGGACAAGGAAAGCTTCACGGGCGAGCAGAAATCCAAGTCCGGATTGCCATATAAATTAGTGCGAAAACGATCTCCATAAAGCCGGTTATAGTGCCGGCTGAATTGACTTGTCCTGCTGCGAGCTACGCAACCGCCGCCAAGCATCCGGCCAGCCAAGCCTCTATCATAAGCGGGCCGTTACGGCCCTTCTTCCGCATCAATTTGCTTACAGACGAGCCCGGTACTCATGTCGCAATTCAGACCGTAGACAGACGGAGATCTCGACGAACACCCCATTGCTGCCGATCGCATAATGCTCGCGCGCTTCGCCGGAGGGCTCCGGCGTGACGCCCAAAGCAATCCGTGCAGCACTGGAACCACCCCCCTGGACAACAGTCCGGTCGAAGGAAAACTGGTGGATAGAATCTGACACTTAGAACCCACGACACGCGGCCTATCCGTTGACAGGCTTCAAGATCGGGCCAACTCGGATGTTGGATTTGCACCACTAGCCGCCTTAAGATGCTTAAGCGAACCATGTATCGCCGCGTGGGCATGCTACTGCGCAGCATAGACACACGGTCCGCACGTAGTTTGCGGAAGAACCCAATTCTCAGCGGAAATCAACTGAAGTGATGACAGAAAGGGACAACTGGGGCTGGCGGGCCCGCATCGGCATGTTCATCGTCGGCAACGAAGCCGTGCCCGAGGCCGAGTGGTGGGCGATGGTGCCGCCGGGTGTGTCGGTGCACACTGCGCGCGTGACCGCTCGGGCGCCTTGGGCGTGCTGGCGGGACGACCGCGGCGGGGTGGAGTTGCAAGATGACCTGCTGCGCGGTTGTCGGCAGTTCGCCGCGATGCGCCTGTCAGCAGTGGTGGTTGGCCACAGTTCCAGCAGCATCCTGGGCGGCCCACTGTGGGACGAAGCGACGGTGGAAGCGCTGTCGCGGGAGCTCGGCGGAGGGGCGGCGGTGACCACCAACGGGCTGGACTGCGTGGCGGCGCTGAAGGCAAGCGGTGTCAACCGTCCATTCCTGGTGCTACCGCCCTGGTTCAATGACGACACGGTGGCGGCTGGCGTGCAGGACCGGCGAGCACGCGGGACTGAGCCGGCGGGGCATCTTCGCTATGATCCCGGACGAAAATGGCGCGACGTGCTACCTAGCGAACTGTACCGGCAGGGAATGGGATTCGAGCAGGAGATAGAGCCGCTTTACCAGCAGGTGCGCGCGGCCTGCCCGCAGGAAGCGGATGGCGTACTGATCGCCGGCACTGGGTTCCGCTGCGTGGGGATCCTCGATGCGCTGGAACAGGACCTCCGACGTCCCGTCGTCTCGGCAAACCAGGCCAGCTTGTGGCATTGCCTCCGCCTATCCAGCGTACGTGCGCCGGTCAGCGGTTACGGAAGTCTCCTCCGTCTTTGATCGGAAAAACGCGGGAAGGTAGCCTACCTCTGACCCCTATCCCCATTCAGCCGGCAGGGCGACATCGTCGATTATCGACTGTTCAGCGTCGTAGAACGGCAGCGAGGTGTTCGATAACGGGTTTCAGAGAATATACGCTGCCGATGGTGTGCTGCGTTTCCATGCCGATGGGCGCAGCTCCCCATTATGGCTCAAATACCGGCATTCGAAGCCGGGACGGTGGCGACCGTGCTGCACGTGCACGAATCCAATGGCTGCTGCTGAACTCGACTATCTTGGGAAGATCGTAAACTCGATCGTGAACGACGGCAAAGTCGATGCTGGGGCTACCATTCCGACTTCAAACGGACGATCGGTACTCTCGAAGTCACTACAGAGCGAGACAGTACGTTCGACGGCAGGTTGGTATTTCCACCCGGGCTTGGGTAGCCAGTCTTTGCGACACAGCTCCGATAGCTGGTGCTGACCATTTCCGGTTTCCGCCGGCGACTGTGCTTTCCAGTGCATCGGAGCCTTTGAGAGCTTTCGGATTTCCGTGGGCGTAATCAGTGACTCCTCGTAGGCTCGTGGATATCTCGCCTGCGGAAAATTCACCACGTGCGGTTGTGCAAATACGCCGCGACGCACTAGAAGGTGCGCCCCGAATTTGAGGATCGCAAACTGCATGGCGCGTGCTGTCAAAAAATCCACCACACGCAAGACCGCAGCCGCAAGTGGCTCGTCCGGTAAGATGTCAGCTCCTGCGCGGAAGAAACGGAGAGGCCCCTCTCGGAAACCTGCTTTTGCGGCTGAGCCGCAGACGCGTGTTGCGCGCAAACGCGGCCGGCCGCCCGGGTCCGGGCGCAAAGCAGCGATCGCGTCCCAAGCCGATCCCGTCGTCACCGCGCAACTCGAAGCCATCAACAACAAGCTGCAATCCATCGTGGGCCTGCGGAATGACATTCAGGACCTGCACGACAGCATCGAGGTGCTGAGCGGTGCCGTCGATGCCCTTCTCAAGGCGAACCGGGGGTCCATTGACACCGCGGTTGAGGAGGAAGAACCACAGGCCGTGCACCCGTCTCTTGAACCCGAGATTTCGGAAACCGCAGACGCCGAATAACCGGTGCGCCTCTTGGATCGAGCAAACCCTTTCAGCCAGGGAAGGATATATTGATGAACACCAATGAACTGATCGAACGGATCGCCGGCGAACAGGGCGTGGCCAAGGAACATGTGCGCAAGATCCTCGACAGCACGTTCCAGACGATTACCGCCGCCGCCACACGCGGCGAAGAAATCGCCATCAGCGGCTTCGGCAAGTTCAAGGTGACCGAACGCGCCGAACGCCCGGGACGCAATCCCGTCACCGGCGAGGCGCTGACGATTCCTGCCGGCAGGAAGCTCAGCTTTTCGCCGGCCAAAAGCATCCGCGATGCGCTGAACAGCGCCGGCGAACCGGATGTCCCGGAGGCCGCGTAAGGCGCTGATCGGATGCTTGGCTGTGAACCGGCGCCGATGGGATCCCACCCCAAACGAAATTCCTGGCGCGACATCACGTGTTGAGCCTGATCGGCGGCGGGGTACCACTTCGGTTCTGATTTGCAGGCATTCCTGGCCCGAAGCAACACAACCCCGGAATTTCACAGTGATCCAAAGTCGGGTCAGATTCACGAGCGGCAGATGCTGCCGCTTAGAAGAGTTCATAGAAAGCGGCCCACAACAAGGCATTGATACCAGGGATTTAGCCTACCGTTGGGTGGCTTTCTCCAGGCCAGCCACCTTCATGAACGGACATACGGTCCCAGAAAGAGATCCCCTATAGCCCACCTCATTCGGTAGGTGATCCTCCGCTGCGCGAGATGATACGGTCGATCGTGCCGCAAATGGCACCGCTGACAGAGCGACTTCAGGTTGGAGAAAGCGTTGTTGGCCGGATCGTGGTCCAGATGGGCGGCCGCCAGGACGACGCGGGTGGTACGAAGCTGGTCGAGATCTGCGCCCCACGGCGCCTCACATAGCCTGCCGCGGCCGTCGCGCCACCGGTTGGTATCCTGATCGAACCAGCGGCCGCCCGGAACGCAGAGAACTTTTGCGCCGTGCGGACGCGCGCAGAGCTCACACCGACCCCGCGCACGGCCGAAGCGGATGACCCGGCTGAGCTGGGGCCAGTCAATCGGATAGAGCCATCGAAGACTTGGGCGGATCGGCATGGGGGGCCTTGTGCTTGACTTTAGTGACCTGCGTACAAGTGCCTGACGTCCCTCGTCATCTCTGATCCCGATGCCGTAGATACGGCGAGTACGCTTGCACCTGAGTGCTCGACACCCAGATGCCTTCTCATCGAAGTTCCTCCACGGTTCGAGGAGTAGACCGGAAACGGAATGGAACGACGTTGTTGCCGCTCAGATCATATCGCGGCGCTGGTTTCGGCATGTCCTCGATCGCCCTATTCAAACGCTTCCTCGAATTCCATTCTGCCAAGGAGTCGATGCTCAACCAGCCCTGCTGATCGCGCCACCGACGGATAAGAGTTGCCATCTCGCTCAGCCTCGCGAGACGCGGACCTGGATCGAAGACCTCGCTTGCATCTGGCGCAGGCGGGTCAAAGACAAACTCACCTTGTGTCTCGAGTGCAAGTCGACGACGGAGATACCCAGCACGGAGGGGGCCGCCGATCCCAGCCATCGCAAGGCTCGTGATCGCCCGCAATGTTGCCGATGGCCCTGCGGGCGATTCCCGATGTAGCAGGCGATCCCGCACCAACTGGAGAACCGAGTCCTCAATACCGACGACATGAAGCCGCGGCTTCTCGCAACTGGCCCTACCATCATCGACCGTATCGAGAATGATTGTGAGAAGATTGGTCCGTTCAGGGTGGCGCAATGAGTCTTCCGCAGCGAAGACGTTGACCTCTGTGCACAGCTCCGGATGCCAAAGCCCCCTCCCCTCCCCGTCGGATCCCTCGGACCACCGGAACCCGGCCGCGAACAGCTCGGCGATCAGCAGTCGCGGACTTGGCGAGGTCACCTCCAGTTCGGGGGTCGGCCAAAGGCCTCCGCTGTACAACTCGACCGCCGCCGCTCCAGATAAGACGGGGTCGGAGGCACCGACGGGCAGGCGTTCACCAGCCTCCGCAACCGCGCGTAACGCCTCCACGAAATTCGCCCGCCACACCATCCACTCGCCGTCACGTCGTTCTGCTGAGTGAGTTTACACACAGGGCGAATCGGAAGTGAATCCCTTTTCTGCAATGTCAAGCAGAAAGTTTGGTTAGCTCAACGTCTGAGCAGAGGCCGAATGGCGTCCAGCGGCCTATGGTAAACACGACCGTCCATCAAAACTGGCCGCCGGCAGGCCCTGCCAATCCCCCACCAGCGTCACCGTCCGAAATGCGTGTTGAGTGAAGGCACGATGTTTGCGATCCCGGCACGGCCGACTTCCCTCGAGTGGATCGATTCCTGGAGCGATCAACTCTGAATGAAGGGGAGAAAATCAGACTGTCGGGCCTCGGCGGAGTTGAGGATCCTTGCGTACAACGCGGGCGTATCACCGACCTCTTGTCACATCCTGCTGGCCTGCATGAGCACGAAGCCAGCACTATCTGAGGCCGAAGGAAACCGATATGGCGCCTCTCGTACCGACTGGTGGAAGAATGGATTCCGGTGCGGGCAAAGGCAGGAGGCTCGGCGAGAGGACCGGGGAAACACCAGAGGACTTGTGCGTACTGTTCGGCGCCAATCTTCGGCAAGCCTGTCTGAGGGCTGGGTTGACCCAAGCCCAAGTAGCAAAGCTCACCGGGATGCAGGCGCACTACGTCTCCACCATTGAGAACGGTCTGCAGAATCCCACTCTCAGCACGATGGTCAGGGTGGCCCGTGCCGTCGGAACTGACCCACGCACTTTGTTGAAACGTCCGTCAAGGCCGATCTAAAATCGCTGCTTTCCGTTAAACATACGTCAAAACTGCTACGCACCTGCCTTCATGACACGCTCTATCCGCCATTACCGTTCGACACGATGATGGTACCGAGCCGCCAATCCTAAGACTTTTTCACTTGTTCCACGCCGTCGGCGTCGGACGAAGAGATGCGTTGCATTGCCCCTTCCTCAGCGAAGGCGTTCGAAGACGGTGATGAGGGCCAGCGTGAGCCGCTCGATGAAGTGGGATTACGTCGCTGCAGATCGCCTCGCGCCGGGTGGAGTGGCGCGCTGCCAAGCTGCTGTCATCTCAGGGTAGCGTTGGTTTCTGTCATTGCCGCCTCCGGCCTAAGCGCCCCTCTTGTGAGATGGTGTTGCGAATCGGTACCAACCGCCCTAGCGTTAATCTACCGTTATCGCCTGAAGGTTTTGTCCGCGCCATTTCGAGGAGCGTCGATTAACGATGTCCGTCAAACGGACAACTGGCCCACGTCGAGCCGCCAAATCTGAGGCACCGGAGGTGCAGCGGGAGTTTGGTCAACGGCTCAAGGAAGCCAGGGTCGCCGCTGACCTGACGCTTGCGGAGCTGGCCAAGCGAACGGGGACGCAGCGCTCCTACATCAGTGAGATCGAGCACGGCCATCGCAATGCTACCATCGAGACGATGAGCAAGCTTGCAGCGGCAATCGGGCTCGAGCTCAATATCCTACTCTCGCCAGCTCGTAAAAAGAAACGATAGCGAAAGTTCATCGAAGGTACTTTCACGATGGACTCCGCGTTCACTCTCAAGTGAACACAAGACGGCTTGCTCCAATCAATGCTCGCAGGCGAGTCTCTGCTGATTGGAGGTTGATGCCATCTCGATGAATGATCTGACGAAGAGTTTGTCAGCCCGAGAAGAGACGAATCGCCGAGTGGCGGAGACGATGCGACGACAGTTGGGTCGGTTCTGTCAAACGCTGGGCGAGCACGATCTGATCGAGCTGATGCTGAACCCCGATGGCAACGTGTGGGCTGATCACCTCGGACGTGGAATGTCCATGGTCGGTACAATGGGTGCCACGACTGCAGAATCATTTATCGCGACCGTCGCCAGCACGCTGCGCGGTACCATCACGCGGGATAATCCACTCCTGGAATGCGAGCTGCCGCTCGAAGCACCGTTCGACGGGTCGCGATTTGAAGCCATGATTCCCCCCGTGGTCTCAGCGCCAATCTTCACCATCAGGCGCAAGGCGTCCGCCGTGTTCACGCTGCGCGATTACGAAGAAGCCGGCATTCTGAGCGCGTGTCAGCGCACAGTGATCGAGGCCGCCGTCCGGACGCGCCGAAACATTCTGGTGGTCGGTGGGACCGGTTCGGGCAAGACAACGCTCGTGAACGCCATCCTGGCGGAAATCGCCGATGCCACGCCGATGCACCGCCTCGTCATCATTGAGGACACCGCCGAGTTGCAATGCGCCGCAGAAAACGCGGTTCTGCTGCGAGCCACCGACGCGGTGACGATGAATAGGCTCTTAAAAGCGACCATGCGCCTGCGGCCGGACCGGATCATCGTGGGCGAGGTGCGGGGAGGCGAGGCGCTGACGCTCCTGAAAGCGTGGAACACGGGCCATCCCGGCGGAGTGTCCACGGTCCACGCCAACAGTGCCCGGGCTGGGCTGATTCGTCTCGAGCAGCTCATCGCGGAAGCGAGTCAGACTCCGATACGCGACCTGATCGCAGACGCCGTGGATCTGCTCGTGTTCATCGAGAAGACCGACGCCGCTCCCGGGCGCCGGGTCACTGAAATCGTCGCCGTCTCAGGGGGATTAGACGGCAATTACCAGCTCGGAGAACCGGATGCGTAAGAGCCTCGCCCCCATCGCCTCTATCGGAGCCGTCTTCATCCCGAGGCTCGCGCTCGCTTCAAGCACGGGCGGAACCCTCCCCTGGGACACACCCCTGCAAACCCTCAAGAACGACATCACCGGGCCGGTGGCCTTCACCATTGCATTTCTCGCGATGGTCGCCGCGGGGGCGATTCTCATTCACCGGGGCGAGCTCGACGATTTTGTGCGGCGGCTGTTGCTGGTCACGATGGTGGCGGCCTTCCTCGTTGGCGTCGTTAACTTTGCCTCAGCACTTGGCATCAGCGGCGCAATCGTCTGATGCTCGAACGCACACCGTATCACCGGGCTCTCTATCGGCCGCACTTGCTGCTGGGTGCCGACCGGGCGCTGGTCATTGTGGCCGCCGGCACAGCGATGCTGGTGATCGCGACCGGTATGAACGCGCTCAGTCTGATCGTCGGCGTGGCGTTGTGGCTCGTCTCGATCGCGTTCCTGCGCTCGATGGCGAAGGCCGATCCGCAAATGCGGCAGGTCTATATGCGCTCCCGCCGGTATCGCGGTTTCTATCCGCCACGTTCCCGTCCTTACCGCCTCGATCCTGGAACAATGATGATGAAGGGGCGAATGTAATGCTGCCACTCAAGCATTTCAAAAGCCGCTCGCCCGGAGTGGCTGATCTGCTGAATTGGTCCAATCTTGTCAATTCTGGCATCGTGCTCTGCAAGGACGGCTCACTGCTCGCCGGTTGGTATTACCGCGGCTCCGACCTCGCGAGCAGTACCGACGAAGAGCGCAACTGGATCAGTCAGCGGCTCAATGCGGCGCTTGCCCGCCTTGGTGGTGGCTGGGCGACCTGGGTTATCGCTTCCCGCATTCCGACATCCAGCTATCCGCCGCCGGAGCTGTCGCACTTTCCGGATGCCCTCTCCCGGCTCCTCGAAGGCGAGCGGCGGCGGCGCTTCCTCGCAGTCGGAATGCACTACGAAACCGAGTGGGCGCTGATCGTCCAATACACGCCACCTCTGCGCCGCCGCGCGAAAATTGCAGACTTGATCTACGACGACGACGCCCCTGACGGAGGACCGGCCGGCCGCATCCTCGAGCAGTTCAAGAAGACCCTATCCGACGTTGAAGATGCCGTCGGCGATGCGGTGCGCCTGCGCCGGATGGGTGCGTTCACGGCCACCGATCGGTGCGGCTCACAGCATCTTCGCGATGAACTGGTGGATTTTCTGCACTTCTGCCTGACCGGCGAGATCGTCTCGCTGAATGTTCCGCCTGGCGGCGCATACCTCGATGCGATCGTCGGTGGCCGGGAGTTCTGGCCAGGCCACACGCCAGTCATTGGCCCCCAGATCGGCGGCCAGTATCTCGCATGCGTCGCGATCGAGGGCTTCCCGGCCGCGACTGTGCCGAACCTCCTTAGCGTGCTGGACGACCTGGCGCAGCCGTACCGGTGGTCCTCTCGCATGATCTATCTCGATCAGCATGAGACCCTCGCCGACTTGCAGAAGTACCGTCGCGTCTGGAAACAGAAGATCCGTGGCTTCTTCTCGCAATTGTTCAAGGTCCAGACCAGCGCGATTGACGAGGATGCGGTTCTCGCGGTGGGGCAGATCGATGCTGCCCTAAGCGATGCAAACAGCGGTGACGTCGCGTTCGGCTACTACACGCCGGTTGTCGTGCTGATGGCGCCCGGACGCGACGAGGCGATCGACGGCGCGCGGTTAGTCGTGCGGGAGGTTCAACGGGGAAGGTTTTGTCGCCCGGATCGAAACCGAAAACGCAGTCGAGGCATGGCTCAGCACGTTGCCCGGGCATGTCGTGCCAAATGTGCGGCGCCCGCTCGTCCACACGCGAACGCTTGCCGACCTCCTACCGCTGTCGAGCGTCTGGACAGGACGCGAATCAAACCCCTGCCCGTTCTATCCGGAAGGCTCGCCTCCACTGCTGCACGCGGCCACATCGGGCGCCACGCCATACCGGCTGAACCTGCATGTGAGCGATGTCGGCCATACACTGATCTTCGGTCCGACCGGTGCTGGCAAATCGACGCTGTTATGCACGATCGCGTTGCAGGCACTCCGCTATCGCGACGTGACGATTACCGCCTTCGACAAGGGGCGCTCCATGCTGGCCACCGTGCTTGCATGCGGCGGCCGGCATTATGACATCGGCGGCAATGAGGGCGCCCCAGCGTTTTGCCCGCTCTCAGTGCTCGATACCGACGCCGACCTAGCCTGGGCCGAAGATTGGGCCTCGATCTGTTTCGAGCTGCAGACCGGCACGGCCAGGACGCCTGCCCAGCGCGATGCAATTCATCGGGCACTCGAGCTGCTGCGGGCGCCTGGCAGCGAACGTACGCTAACGCATTTCGTGTCACAGATACAGGACGAGACGGTCCGCGAGGCTCTCCGGTTCTACACGCTGGAAGGCCCCCTCGGTCGGCTGCTCGATGCGGAGCAGGACGGCATCACAAAATCCCGGTTTTCGGCTTTCGAGATCGGCGACCTCATGGGGATGGGCGAGCGCAGTCTGATCCCCGTCTTGCTTTACTTGTTTCGCCGCTTCGAGCGATCGCTCAGGGGCCAGCCGGCCTATCTGCTGCTCGATGAGGCCTGGGTCATGCTCGGACATCCGGCGTTCCGTGCCAAGCTGCAAGAGTGGCTCAAGGTTATGCGCAAGGCGAACTGCGCGGTGGTCCTCGCGACCCAGAGCCTATCGGATGCATCCCGCTCCGGGATACTGGACGTTTTGGTCGAGTCTTGCCCCACGAAGATCTTCCTCCCGAACGAGGAAGCCGCCCTTCCCGGCGTGCGAGAGAAATACCACGAGCTGGGTCTGAACGAGGCGCAGATCGAAATCATCCGTTCGGCGACTAAGAAGCGGCATTACTACATCGTTTCGCCGGAAGGCCGCAGGCTGATCGATCTCGGCCTCGGCCACGTCGAGCTTGCCTTCGCCGGCGTCAGCAGCCCCGCAGAGATTGAACGCGTGCGGCACATTGCAGAAGCGAAAGGGCCGACGTGGCCCTTCGCGTGGCTCAAGGAAAAGGGGATCGAATATGCGGTGTAGCGTCAAGCTCGTTTCAACGCTGATTGCTGCGGTCACTGTCGTCGCCGCGCCCCGACCCTGTGCTGCCTTGGGAACGGTGTACTGCGCCAACTGCAGTACCGAGTTCAGCCAAGTGGCGTCCCTTGCCAAGCAAGCCCAGCAGCTCATGACGCAGTTGCAGTCCTATCAGACGCAGCTGATGCAATACGCCAACATGGTCCAGAACACCGTGGCACTCCCCACGCAGGTATGGGGCACAGTGCAAGGCGATATCATGCAGGTGCGCAACCTCTCGAACGCAGCCTCGCTGCTGTCCGGCAACGCAGGATCGATGATCAGCCGGCTGCAATCCGCAACAGGCTATGTTGGCGAGGTCGACAGCCTATCCAGCATCGCCGGTCAGTTCACGATGTGGCAACAGACGATCGGGAACAACCTGAACACGATGGGCCGGGTTCTCGGGTTACAGCAGAGCCAAACCGGCAGCGACGCGGCTTTATTGACAAAGCTGCAAACTGCCGCCGCTTCTGCAACAGGCCAGATGCAGGCGATCGAAGCGGGCAACCAGCTCGCCGGCGCGAATGCCGCACAGCTCTACCAGATCAACCAGACACTTATGGCGACGGCGCAGATGGAAGCGAATCAGGTCGCCGTCGATGCCGATCGGAACGCATCCGAGGACCATGCTGTGCAGCAGTTTGTGTCTGGGCCACTGCCGTCGGTCACCGGGTATCAGTCGTGGTAGCGCAACTCGTCGTCGTGATCGGGGCGGCATGCGTTGTCGGGCTCGCCATCTTCGTCGCGATTGTCGAGGCACCTTGGGTGCCGCAGTTGGCGCGCCAGCCAAACGCTGACCTGCGGGCGCCAAACCTTGATCGACGCGCAGCCGAAAACAAGGCAATGCGAGATTTTCTCTCAGGTCCGCTGCCCCCGCTAAGGGGATACAAGCAATGGTAATCGCCCGCAGCATGGGATTGGCAGCTGCGTGTCTCGGCGCCGTTGTCATCGCCTTGATCGCCCCGGAAACGGCCCATGCAGCTGCCAGTCTCGGAACACTCGATCAGATGTTGCAGCAGTTCCAGACACAATCAAATGGCTGGGGCGCGTCGCTGCGCAGCCTTGCTCTCAACAGCTTCTACATCTTGGCGGTGATTGACATTGCGGTAGCAGCGGTTGGTTGGGCCTTCCGTGGCGGCGATCTCGGAGATTTTCTAGGATCGCTTGTGGGCGAGATTATGTTTCTCGGCATTTTCCTGGCATTGCTGGAAAACTCCGTATCCTGGTCACAGGACATTATCACCAGTTTCCGCCAAGGCGCGGCATCCACAGGGGCTTCTGCCGTTACGCCAAGCGCCGTCTTCGCGGCAGGGGTGAGTGTCGCAAAGGAAGTGATGGACGTGTCGATCCTATTTCACCCGATCGACTTCGTCGCCTTTATGATTGCCGCAATTGTCATTGTGATCTGCTTCGCAGGGGTCGCCGCGACGATGATCGTCACACTGGTCGAGAGCTACCTTGTCATTCAGGCCGGCGTGCTTCTGATGGCGTTCGGGGGGGCACGCTGGACCAAGGATGTGGCGCTAGTGCTCTGACTCATACGGACGATGCAGGCAATCTTTCGAGCTTGGCAAGGATTGAGGCGGTGGCTGCGGTCCAGACGAATGGGCGTGGTTCTGCATTTCGCTCAGCGAGGTAAGTCTTAATGGCAGCCTGCAGGCTGACGAGGGAGTGGAAGCTGCCGCGCCGGATGCGTTGTCGGGTAAGAGCGGAGAAGAAGGTCTCCACCGCGTTCAGCCATGACCCGGAGGTTGGCGTGAAGTGGAAGGTCCATCGGTCATGGCGTGCCAGCCAGGCCTGTACCTTTCGGTGCCGGTGGGTGGCGTAGTTGTCGACGACCGCATGGACCAACTTGCCGGACGGCACCTCGCGTTCGACGGCATTGAGGAAGCGGATGAACTCCTCGTGCCGGTGTCGCTGCATGCAGCGACCGATCACCGTACCCTTCAGCACGTTCAATGCGGCGAACAACGTCGTCGTTCCATGGCGTTTGTAGTCGTGGGTCATGGTGCCGCAGCGGCCGGGTTTCAGCGGCAGTCCAGGCTGGGTACGGTCGAGCGCCTGGATTTGGCTCTTTTCGTCGATCGACAGCACCACCGCATGGGCGGGCGGATCGAGATAAAGGCCGATGATATCCGCCATTTTCTCAGCGAACTGCGGATCACGCGAGCGCTTGAAGCTGCGCACGCGGTGCGGCTGGAGTTGGTGCGCCGCCCAGATGCGCTGCACCGAGCGCAGAGACATGGCGGTGGCGTTTGCCATGGCTCGCCCGGTCCAATACGTGGTCCCAGGGGGCGGCTCGCCACACGTGAGCGCCACGACGTGCGCCACTTTATCGGCCGGGATCGGTCGTTTGCCGGGCTTGCGCGTCTTGTCACGCAGCAACCCGTCGGGACCTTCCTCGACAAAACGCTGCTGCCAGCGCCAGACCATGGGGCGGCTGACGCTGATCTCTTTCGCCACATGTTGCACCGGCCGACCACTGGCCGAGGCCAGAACAACTCGGGCTCGCTCGATGTATTTGCCCGCTCGGTTGCGATCCGATGCTATTGCCTTAAGCCGCTTCCTGTCTGCCGCGCTCAACAACACGCATACTGTCTGTGCCATGCTCACAGAATCGCATGGCAACCGCATGTTGTGAATCGATAGAATGCGTCAGAGCACTAGAGCAGAATCCTTTCATTCCGGTTCGTATCCTGTGGCTGTGAAGTAATTGGCGCATTCGGCTGGCGTGAACTTTTCGATGGTGCTGCCGATGACCTGCCATAGATCGGGGATCGTCCGCGCTGCGGCTTTTCTCAGGAAGGCCTTGAGCTTTGCGAACGCCTTCTCGATCGGGTTGAAGTCGGGCGAGTAGGGCGGCAGGTAGAGCAGCCTGGCGCTGGCGGCCTCGATCAGCATGCGTATGTCCGCGTGTTTGTGGGCGGGCAGATTGTCCATCACCACGATGTCGCCCGATTGCAGTGTGGGCGCGAGCACGTGGCGGACGTAGGCGCGGAAGGCATCGGCATTCATCGGGCCATCGAGCACCATCGGTGCGGTCATGCCGGCAAGGCGCAGCGCACCGGTGAACGTGGTTGTCTTCCAGTGTCCGTGCGGCACGGGTGCACGGCAGCGCTGACCGCGCTTCGCCCGCCCGCGGAGCCGCGCCATCTTGGTGGTGGCACCGGTCTCGTCGATGAAGACCAGGCGCTGCGGATCAAGATCAGGCTGCGCGTCGAACCAGGCTTGTCGCCGCACGCGCACGTCGGGCCTGTCCTGCTCGCAGGCGTGCGCGGTTTTTTTTGATGGTCATGGCGTGGCGATCCAGGAAGCGCCACACCGTGCTGGGGGCGACGTGCAATCCATGGTCCCGACGAAGCATCTCCGCCAACTCCACCAGTGTCATGTCGACCTGGGCGGCCACGGCACCAAGGATCACGTCACGGTAAGCCTCGATGCGGTGCGAGCGCAGGTCACCCCCCTTGGGCCGCGCCTGGATGCTGCCGCTGGCACGGAATGCCCGCACCCAGCGGATCGCGGTCGCAACGCCGATCCCGAACCGTTCAGCCGCCGCACGCCGCGACAGCCCCGCCTCAACCGCCGCAATCACCCGCGAGCGAAGATCGTCCGACAGCGTCCGTGCCATGCATGCTGGCCTCCTCCCAGCAGACATGGTGAATCAGATCGCCACCGCGTCTGGGAAGAACTCTCGCGAATCGGTTCGGTCGGGTTCTGCTCTAGCGACGATTAAGTACGCTGTCGCCGTCGGGGCAAAGCTGATGATTCTCCAATTCATTGCCTCTCTCGGAACGCAGTTTGCAACCCAATGGGCGACCGGATTTAACGCCGACAACAGCACGCCAGTGCTGGTCGTTATCGGCTGCGCTATTATCCTGTTCGCGGTTGCGAAAGTCGTACCCGAGACGTTCATGCGCCTCGTCGGGGGTGCCAGCCTCGCAAGCGGGTCCGCCCTGATTGCAGCAGCCGGGATGGTGGGAGGCAGTGCGGCATCAGTCGCGCTCGGGGGTGCCGGTTATGGCGCTGCTGCTATCAATGCGGCTCGCCTCGCAGGTTCGCAGATGGCGGCAAAGGAAGACGCCGAGAAAGTGGCACTCGGCTCCGGTAGCTCGGCACCCGAGCGGTCGCGAATCGTGCGAGCTGCAGCGATGACCGGGTATGCTGGAGCCAATCTCGCCAATGCCGTTAGCAGTGACGTAGGCGATCGATTGAGCGGCCGGATGCACGGTGGCCGAGCGTCGTGGCGTGTCGCGTCGAACCTTGCGCAGCAGAACGCCCAACGTGGCGGTAGCAAAGGGTCCTGAGGTGAATTTCGTCAGTAAACCTGAAGAACCGGCGTCGCCGTCGGCGATCTACATCGCCGCTCGCCGCGAATGGAATGAACGCTACGGCGACTACATCGCGCAGGCGCGTAACTGGCGCACTGTCGCCCTCGCGGCGATCGGCGGCATGTGTGTCTCCGTCGCCGCAATCGCCTGGATGGGTGTGCATAGCCGGGTCGAACCGTTCATTGTGGAGGTCAACAAGCTCGGTGACGCCCTGGCCGTCAGCCGGGCCGATGTTGCGCCTCCGATCCCGCAGGCGATCATTCGAGCCGACATCGCGCGGTGGATCACGGACGTCCGATCCGTCATCGCGGACAATATAGCCGAGCGACGCATGCTCCGTGAAGCCGCTGCGATGACCGATCAGAACGGCATCGCGCTGACGAAACTTCGGGATTACCTGGAAGCGAACAATCCCAGTACGCGCAGCGCGACCGAGGAAACCGGCGTTACTGTGCAATCGGTTCTCCCGGTCTCCGAGCGGACGTGGCGTGTCGAATGGGACGAAGACACACGCCGAGATGACGGTGCTCCGAACACCGTTGAGCACTGGAACGCGATCATCACTATCAACATCAAGCCACCGGTGACCGATGAGCAGGTCCTGGCAAATCCCGCCGGGGTCTATGTCGAGTCGTTCTCGTGGGGGAAGCATCCGTGACGAACCGAACCATAATGGCGGTTGTGCTCTGCGCGGCACCAACCCTCGGCTACGCACAGCAGGTGCCGGCAATTCAGCAGACCAGGGCTGATATTCCGCTGCCGAGCAGCGATGCCGCCGGCGGCTCGGCAAGTGTCACCGTGCCGGCGGGTCTGCCGCCACCGGTGCATATCCTGGCCCCCTCGGCGCCTTTGACCCCGAAAGAACGCTCGGGCGTAGCCCAGGCGAGGCACTGGGCCGCCCGGGCGATCATGCCTCGCCCAGATGAAGATGGCGTCGTGCGCTTTCTCTACGGCGCAACGATGCCTTCTGTGGTGTGCGCGCCGCTGCATGTCTGCGATTTGGCACTGCAGCCCGGTGAGGTCGTGAACAACATCGATATCGGCGACAAGGCGCGATGGAGCATCACTCCTGGTTTGTCGGGCGGCGGCTCGGACCTTGTGACTCACGTCATGATCAAGCCATACGATGCCGGACTTTCCACCAATCTGATCATCCTGACAAACCGACGGACCTATTCGATCAAGCTTGTGTCGGAGCAGAGCGCGTGGATGCCACTGGTCGGCTTCAACTACCCTAATGATGCCACAAGGCAGTGGGCATCCTATCGGCAGACCGTGTCAGCCTTCGTCGGGACCGTCACCAGCCCAACGGTAGATGCGAACGTGCAGTTTTACTGCGTGCGGCCTGATGGCGCGCCGCCGAGCTGGATTCCGACACGTGCCTATACCGACGGCCGGAAGACCGTCATCGAGTTCCCCCCGGCCTTTGGCTACTCGGCTGAGCCAGCACTCGTCGCTCTGGCCGGCGGCGGCCTGTTCAACGGGCCAACGAAGCAGGTCGTGAGCTACCGGCAATCCGGCGACAGCTATGTGGTCGATAGTGTGCTCGATCGCGCGGAGCTTGTCTCCGGAGTCGGCGGAGACCAGCAGAGCGTCACCCTCCGCAGGGGATGTAATTGATGCGCGTGCTTTGTACCCTGGGGCTCCTTGCGGCACTCGGTGCTTGCGCCACGGGGGGCCTGCAGGCGTCCTACGTGACCCCTCTATCCTCCGACAGCGATGCGGATGTCGTAGCCGGCGACATTGCGGCATTCGTCGCTGACCAGATGCCGGCCGGGACTGCCAAGATTGTCGTGTATCCGGCACCCGGCAACGACACCTTGGTGCCGAAGCTGCTGCCCGCGCTACAAGCACAAGGCCTCGTCGTTGAGGCCGGGAAGAATGCCTCGGCCCCCGATGTGTACCAGCTCCGTTATCAGGTCGATCCGCTCGAGCAAGGCGAACTGGTGCGGATTGAGCTCGATCGAAGCACTGCTGCGCAACTTCTGACACGTGACTCGGCCGGTTCGCTTGAGCCGTCAGGGCCGTTCACTCTCGGCATGGTGGCTTCTGAGTGAGCAACAATACCGATCTGTTGCAGCCGCCACCGAAAAGGGCACGTGGCGTCCGGCGGTTAAACAACTGGCCGACATGGATCGCCGGCGGCATGATTGGCGTAGCGGTTGCTGCGACCGGCTGGAATTACGAGCACCGTGCCGCTCAGACCCAGAAAGTCATGGAGCAGGCGAACAAGGACCCGCTTCCCTCCGACGGCACCAGCCTCGATAGCCTGATCCGGGATCACAACGTGCAGCCGGTGATCTATAGGGCCCCGCAACTCACTCCGACCCCGGCACCTGTTTTGCAGAAACCAGAGCTGCAGGCGGCGCCAAACAGCCAGCCGGGGACCGATGCCGCCGAACAGGCACGGTGGCGGGCGTGGTTGGCCTATTACTCCAACCAAGCGCAAGTCGAGCAGGCCCGCTTTTCTGCCGAGAAAACGGCACTCGCCGCAGACACCGCGATCGGAAATGGCCAGGCAGGAACTGACCCCGCTGTTTCGGGCGGAGCTTCTGGCGCGGCAGTCGGGATCGCGTCGGCGCCCGCGCTCATACCGCCCTCAGGGTATGGAGCGGTGTTTCCGTCCGGCGTTGCGAGTGTGCCAGCTGGCCTCGGCTATTCCCCTGCGGTCCCTGATGTCTCCGGTGCGCGGGAGAAGCAGGCGTTTATGACGCAGGCCGGCGATACGAGCGGCGCCAGTGATACGCTGATGGCTCGGGTGCGCGATCCGATTTCTCCCTACCTGATCACGGCCGGCGATTTCATCAACTGCGTCTCCATGGGCGGGGAGAACAGCGACGCGCCGGGTATGTTTGTCGGCCGTGTGACGAACAACGTTTATGACAGCGCAACCGGCCATTATCTCTTGATCCCACAGGGATCGAAGGTGGTCGGCGTTTACGACAACGTGGTCTCGCAGGGGCAGACCCGGATACCGACCGCGATCACCCGCATCATTTTTCCCGACAGCGAGTTCGATCGACCTGGGTTCGATGTCGGCCGCGGATCAAAGTGGGTTTGCCGGGCTGCATGACGAGGTCAACACCCATTGGTGGGCCAAGTTCGGGAACGGGCTGATCCTTGGCATTGCCGGCGCTGGAGTGCAGCTCAGCCAAGGGACCGGCTACAATGACACCAACGGCTACGACGCGCGTCAGATCGCCGCCGCGTCGCTCGGCCAGCAGTTCGCAGAACTTGGAGCGGAGACGGCGCGATCGGGCCTGACGATCCCGAATACGCTCATCGTCCGCCCGGGTTATCGATTCACGATCCAGATCACGAAGGACATCGTGCTGCGGCCTTATGTGGACGAGCGCACGCCGGGAGCTTCCATCAGCCTCGGGCCTGTCGTGCAATGAAAACGAGACAGATCGTCGTCATCGCATGCGCAACCACGATCGTTGGGATGGCCGCCGCGGCATGGTCCGGTGTTCGTCTGAATACGACGCCGTCCATGCCAGTCGGGTTATGGATGGTCACGGGGGGGTCCATGTCCCGTGACGCGTTCGTAATCGCGTGCCTGAGCGGGCCCGAGGCGACCGAAGCTGAAGACCGAGGCTATCTCGGCCTCGGCAGTTGTCCCGGCCGTGTCGAACCGGTGGTCAAGCCGGTCGCCGCCGTCGCCGGCGACGTCGTCACCGTGACGCCGAAGGGCATCAGTGTGAACGGCTTGGCGCTCTCTCGTACTGCGCCGCTCGCAAAAGACGGCTCGGGCCGATTACTGCAAGCCGTTCCGGCGGGTACGTATCGAGTTGCGCCCGGTACTGTTTGGCTCCTCTCGGGCCACGATCCACGCAGCTTTGATAGCCGGTATTTTGGCCCGGTCCCCATCGCGGCGATCCGCGCTGGAGTGAAGCCCCTGGTGACCTTCCGGTGATCGCCGCTGCTCTCCTCGCCTGCGCCGCCAACGTTGCGCCGATCACTCTGCAAGCCGTGATCGAAGTCGAAAGCGGCGGTAATCCACTCGCCCTGCATGTCAATGGGATCGAGGCGCAACCGGTCGCCTCGGACGTGGCGCAGGCCGTGCAGCTGGCAGAGAGCTACATTGCGCACGGCTACAGCGTCGATCTCGGGCTGATGCAGGTGAACAGCCGGAACCTCCGAGCGCTGGGCGTCGGCGTATTCCAAGCGTTCAACCCCTGCACAAATATCAGTGCCGGCGCGACAATTCTATCCGCTGACTACGCCAATGCCTCGCGCTTGAGAGGGCCGGGGCAGGCTGCTCTTCGAGCGGCGCTCAGCGCGTACAACACTGGCGATTTCTATCGGGGTTTCGAGAACGGGTACGTCGCCCGTTACTATGGGGAATGGGCGTTCGTCTCCAGAGCAGTGGGCGCGCGCGCCCAGCGTCCGGCTGCAACAGCTATTCCCAATTCCTTCAAGGCGGCCACGTCGATCTACAGCAGAGTCACGCTCAATGTTCGTATCGCCGATTAGTAGCCGGGCCAACAGCCTAACTCGGCTGCTCTTCATCATCCTAACCGGCACCCTCGCGATGATGATGATGGTCTTCGGACCTGTGCTGTGGCTGCTCACGATGCTTGCCGGTGGCGCTGCAGGTCTCGCGACGCTGGCCTGCGTCGCGGCGACCATCGGGGTGGCACTGGGTCTCTCGCCGCCGATCAATCTACTGGCATGGCTGTACGCGGCAGCCCTATTTGTTGCCGCGGTCGCGCTGCAGCTCCTTCGCCAGAAGATCGCCAACATCCCGCTGCGGATTGCCGAACAACGCGAGCGCCGTCAGCACGAGGCCGCAATGGAACGTCTAAGCGACTTGCGCTTGGCAAAGCCGAGCCAGGACGTCTGAATGCGCGCACAGCCGAAAATTGCCGTGGCATTCGGGTGCGCGGTTGCCGCTTGGACGCCGCTTGCGAGCTTCATTGCGTTGCATGGGACGGGGCTATGGCGCAACTACGGATGGCCGTCGAAGGCCTGGGCGTGGTGGCTGTGGCTGCCCTACGCGGGATCCAATCACGCTGTGCACGCGTGGCTGAGTCGCAGCGGCGTTGGTGCTGCGGGCGTTCTCATGTCCGTGCCGTTCTTCGCATTACTGCGTTACACCAAGGACGGCACAGGATCAGCGCAGCGGCCCAAACCTGTTCGTCGCGGGCGCTCGGATAATCACGGTCACGCAGACTGGATATCGATGCGTGAGCTCCGGAGGCTGTTCCCAGGGCCCGACACAATGCACGGGGGTATCGTGGTGGGTGAAGCCTATCGTGTGGATCAGGACACCGTCTCCAGAGTGGCCTTCGATCCACGGGATCAACACACATGGGGGCAGGGTGGCAAGGCGCCGCTACTCATCGACCCGTGCGACGACGGGCCAACCCATTCACTGATCTTTGCTGGGAGCGGCGGTTTCAAGACCGTCAGCGCCGTCTCGACCATGCTGCACTGGACAGGCTCAGCCGTTGTGCTGGACCCGTCCTGCGAGATGGGTCCGATGCTGCGCGATGCGCGCAAGTCGATGGGCCAAAGAGTGATCGAGCTTGCCCCAGCAACGGCCGCCACGGTCGGTGTCAATGTATTGGACTGGATCGACCCCGCCGATCCGCTGTCCGATGGCCATGTGCAAAGTGTAGTGGCATGGGCCTGCGGCGAGCCAAAACGCGGAACAACCGACGAGGCGCAGTTCTTCGCAAGCTGGGGGCGGAAATTGGTCGCGTGCCTTCTCGCCGACATGCTAAGCGACGCCGGCCTGAACTCCTGAGGAGAAGACGCTCCGCGCATTGCGGACCGCCGTGGCGACGCCGGAACGGCGGATAAAGGCTTTGCTTCGCACAATCCATACCGACTCCGGAAGTGCGATGGCCCGCGCGATCGCCGGCTCGCTGATGGACATGGCGGCCGATGAGACTTTCTCCGGCATCTACGCCAATGCGAACGAAATGACAGCCTGGCTGTCCGTGCGAGCGTATGCCGATCTGGTATCCGGCTCCGCGTTTCGTTCGACTGATCTCGGCGGCGGCAACATGACCGTGTTCCTGCAACTTCCTTTGGAGTCACTGATCACCGCACCAGAAGTCGGACGCGTGCTGGTGGGGGCGATGTTGAACGCGATCTACCGCCGCGATGGCGACATCACAGGCCGCGTCCTGTTCCTGCTTGATGAAGCCGCGAGACTCGGTCGCATGGCGATCCTCGAACAGGCGCGCGATGCGGGTCGGAAGTATGGGATCACGCTGCAACTGTGCATGCAATCTGCCGGACAGTTGGAGGCGATCTGGGGACGCGAGGGAAGGCGCGCCTGGAGCGATAGCGTGTCCTGGCGTGCCTATGCGGCCATTCGGGATCTCGATACCGCGCGCGAAATCTCGGAGCTGTTCGGCCATCACGCCGTCGTCGCGAAGAGCGAGCGGTCGAACAAGTGGGGCGCGAGCACGCACGAGATCAAGCGCCGGCTGATCAACCCCGAAGAGCTATTGCAGGACACACGGAGCGACGAACTCTTCATCTACGCCGGCGGCAAGCCGATCCGCTGCGGCCGGGCGATCTATTTTCGCCGTCCCGAGCTCAATGCTCGCGTGGCGGTTAATCGGTTTGCCGCACAGGGATAACGAGACATGGGCGACATCGCTGGCGAGATCGTACGCCTTCGCACCGAAATTGAGCTTTTGACGCAGGGACTCACACTCCAGCAGCAGTCGCTTGGGCTGATGGACGAGAAGCTCGATCGGTTGCTGGAGGCTGCCACGATGGAGCCGGCAGATGATGCTGATCCGCTCACCGAGGCACTGCGTCGCATCATCGGACTTCTCTCGGACCTGTCGGACGGCCAGCATGAAATCCTCAAGCACCTGAGTGCGGTGCAGGCAGACTGACGGACGCAGCCGTTGCTGACGTATCGCACCGCGGCCGCAGGAAGTCTGTCTCGCGGCAAGGCGATGGCCAATCACCTGCTGGAACAGACCTTGCCAGCGGAGGCGGCCGAACTCGCGCGCTATTATCAGAACGGGCTCCGGGCCGCTTCGCCTGAGGAGCAGATGCTCCGGGCGCTCGCCCGTGCGGTTGCGAAAGGATTCTCTGGATTTCGAGGATGCGGTTGGATCTCTGCTCGAATCGTCCGCAGGAGGCTTGGCAGTTTCGCAGCCAGCATCGGCAAGAGCCGACACAGAGGCTCTGCTTCGCAGCTTGGGGCGAGCGGTAGCTGAGAACTTGCTGGATTTCGCGACGGCGGTGGAGGTCATTGCTGAGCGTCAGCTTGACGACTTAAATGCAGAGCCTGCTTCCGCACACGCCCAACTGGGCCGGCTGTTTGCGACCGGCGAAATTCGCGCCGCCGATCTCGAGCCGCTCTGGTTCGAGATCGAAGGACGGCAAGTCGCGAATACCGAAGACTCTCCGGATCCACTGTATGCGAAGCGGGATGCGTTCATTGACCGCCTCCTCGCCGCTGCGGACGCATACACCGAACAGGAAAATACCGCCCGTGAGCAGGCAGAGGATCGCCTGATCAGCGCGATCGAAGACTACGACGCTGCCACAGAACGCCAGCATCAGACGGCCAGCGCTCGACTGCAGGCCGCAGTCGATGCTTACAAGCGCGGCGCCGCAGATGAGCCGACCACGGCCGAGCCCCGCCGCGATTTGCACCCGCGAATTTCGGAACTGCTGGCGATCGACCCGCGCCGGGCAGTCAGTGGAGATGAGCTTGCAAACCTGCTGAGCGGCCTCTCTGCCGACGGCAAGCCGATCAAGGGTGCCGCGAAGAACAAATCGATCAGCTTCGTCGATTGCTGTTTCAGCGCCGATAAATCCGTCTCACTCGCGTGGGCCTTCGCGCCGACTGAAGCCGAGCGGAACCAGATCATGCAGGCGCACCGCGATGCAGTCGAGTCCGCGATGAAGTATGTGTCCGCCGAGCTTGGCCGGGCCCGCAAGGGTAGCGGAGGGCGCAACGGCGCTGAGGCCGGGCACGTCGCCTGGATCAAGTTCGACCACTATACCAGCCGCCCCACGCTCGAAGTTGCCGATGGCGATCACACCGAACTGGTGACCATGAAGGTCGCAGGCGATCCGAACCTCCACACCCACGTGGCCATGATGAACGTCGTTTTGACGGAGAATGGGCGCGTCGGATCGCTCGATCTCCGACAGCTCGAAGGCCGC
This sequence comes from uncultured Pseudomonadota bacterium, assembly GCA_963791885.1. Lineage (GTDB taxonomy): Bacteria > Pseudomonadota > Alphaproteobacteria > Acetobacterales > Acetobacteraceae > CAVSUZ01. Next base: position 314,801 of record CAWBUL010000006.1, read on the forward strand.
GTCCATGAGTTCGGTGCCTATTATCAGGCGCACCTTGCGCAGAACCTCCGCGCGGTAGGGGCCGATGCGGCGCTCGACCTGGAAACTGGCGCGGCGCACCTGACGGCGATCCCCAAAGAGGTGCGGGACGCATTCTCGAAACGCACGCTGAGCGCGGAACAGATCGCTCGCAAATGGGCCGCCGAGAACGGCCAGGACTGGGACCATATGGCGCCCGCGGACCGGATCGAGCTCGCAAAGCGGGGCGCCTCGATGGGCCGCAAGTCCAAGGACGCTCGCACGGACGACCTGTCGGATTTCGGAGCCTGGCGAAAGCAGGCAGACGCGATCGGGTGGCGACATGAAGGTGCTCTCGCTCCGCGCCCACTCTATCCACGCACAAGCAGGGAGGACCGGCTCGAACAGGCTTATGCAGCAGCGCTCCCGTTCGTGGAGCGCGGCTTCGGCCGTTCTGCCGTGGTGGAGATGGCGGAGATCAGGGTCGCCGCCGCGCGTGGTCTTATCGCTGCCGGCGTGGATGGCCCGGAGGACATCACCGACGTCGTCAGCGTCATGGGCCGGCACGGAGTCCGGCAGGACGGCGAGAAGACGCATCTGATCGCCGGGAGGGACGGCCGCAGAGTGCGCGTCACGACGGAGCGGCATGTCGGCCGCGAAGAAGAGCTTGTCGCTCTGGCACGCGCTGCCGGCGGCGACCGCAGCGCTGCCCTCGCTTCCGATGCGATCGAGCGGGCGGTGCGCCGCAGCGGTTTGGATTTCACCTCCGAACATGGGTGCCAGCAGCGTGCGATTATCGACAGGCTTGGCATGGGCGGACGGCTCGGCGTCGCGATCGGCATCGCCGGTGCTGGTAAAACATCTCTGCTGGCGCCCCTGGTCGATGCGTGGCAGCAGGACGGCCGGCGTGTAATCGGCGTCGCCGTTGCGTGGCGCCAGACGGATGACCTCGCGGATATCGGCATCAAGGCTGATGATCGATTCGCGCTTTCCGTGCTGCTCGAACGGGCGGAAAGCGGACAGCTCCATCTCGATTGCAAGAGTGTCGTAGTGCTGGACGAGCTCGGCACGGTCGGCACGCCGGACATGGCTCGCCTCCTGAAGCTGCAGTCCGCGACCGGTATCCAGGTGATCGCGGTCGGCGATCCGCTGCAATGCCAATCGATCGAGGCCGGTCCCGTCATTGACCTGATGCGGCGAGCGCTCGGCACCGAGCAAGTGCCAGAGCTGCTTTCGACGGTGCGGCAGCAGGCAGCGCGGGAACGCGAGACCAGCACAATGTTCCGTGACGGCCGGGCTGCTGAGGCACTCGAGCGCAAGCAGGCCGACGGCACCTTGGTGATCGTTCCCGGTGGCTACCAGGATGCAATCAGCCGCGTCGCCGACCTGTGGGCCGAGCGCCACCGGGCGAGCGCTCAGGATCCCGATTACCGTTTGACGATATCGGCCCCGACGAATGCGGATACGCGGGCGATAGGAGTGGCGATCCGCGAACGTCGGCGGGACATGGGCCAGATCGGTCGGGACAAGATCACTCTGCCCGCGATTGATCAGCTTGGCGTTACGTATGAGTTGCCGCTCGCAGTCGGCGATCGGGTGCGGCTGTTCGCGAATACCTCGGGCTCGCATCGTGGTCGGCGTGTAACGCTTGGACGGAACGGCTCAGTCGTGAGCCTGCTGCGCATCGACACGGATGGGATCACGCTGCGCAACGCGCATGGCACGGAAGGCAAGGTCGCCTGGACGACACTTGCTGATCGCGCGACGGGCCGGATCAAACTAACCTATGGCGACGCGCTGACCATCAGCAGCAGTCAGGGCGTAACGGCATCGGAGCACATTGACGCGATGCCGTCGGGCACGAAGGCAGTCAATGCCTTTGCCGCTTACGTCGCAGAGAGCCGCCATCGACGGGCAAGCTATCTGGTCACGTCCGACGGCGCGGAGCGGCAAGACATCGTGGCGCGCCGCCCACTCGGTGATCCCCGCCCCATCACCCCGCAGGACGTGCTTGCCAATATGGCGCGCAACCTCTCTCGCCAACCCGAAAAGGCGAGTGCGCTTGCATTCATGGAAGCAGCCGGCGAGGGCATCCGCGCGGGCGCCCGTGGTTTTCAGTGTGGTCTCCGTCCCGCTGAAGAACGCGAGCGTGCAGGCCTCGCTCGTAACACGCTGCATCGGACATTCGCGAGAAGCCGGCTGCGGGCCGCTGCCGCGCAGCTCCATGAGCTCGTTGACCGGATCAAGCCGGCGGTCGCGGCGGCAGCCACTCGCCGTGAAGGCCACAGACCCAGCATAAGGATGTAAGCCGATGAGCGGCAGCACTGACAGCGACAACGCGTACCTCGATCGGCTCCTCCAGCGTGCGCAACAGATGTCGGAGGCGCACGACCTCACGCAGCGCTCCGCGCGCCGGGCTAAGGAGCTGTTCCACCCCGACGATGCCATCGGCGCCACGACCCGGCATCTGCCGCCTGCTGAGATTGAAGCAGAGGCGAGACGGACACCCCGCCGGGGGCTGCGAGTGTGACCTGTAGGGTCGTTACGCATCCGTGGATGCCTTGGTCTGTGGGAATCCTGCCTGGACACAAGCCGGACACTTGCCGGACGGAAGTCGGACGGTATCCGGACGCAACCCGGACGGGCGATGACTGATGGCTGCGGATGATCTGGCGCAGCTCGTCGCTACGAACCGAGAGAAGGGAGGCCGGCACTCGCCGCTGTACGCGTGGTTGCGTGCGCGCCACGACACACTGGCAGCGGCGATCGAAGCGGATGGCGCATCCTGGCCGACCATCGCCGCGAGCCTGGCCAAGGTTGGCCTGACCGATGGCACAGGCAAGCCGCCGACCCCGGAGCGTGCGCGCAAGTGTTGGCATCAGGTCAAAAAGGACGTGGCAGCCGCCCGAGAAAACGCCGAACCCAAGCGCAAGCCACTGATTTCAATGCCCCTCGCTCCAGCGCCCTCCCTCCCCTCCCCGGCGCGTTGTGAAGCGTCGCGACCGATCGATCGGCCGCCCGATACTTCCCCGCTCATTCAGCCGGCCACGGGTGGCGATGACGACCCGTTGTCCCGGCTCAGGCGCACATTGAACGAACGGAGTGGACGACGCTGATGGCGCGCATCGAAAACACAGAGGCAGCCGGCCCCACCGTGCTGACAAAACGCGCGCCAGTATTGGCGGTGCGGTTGGGACGAGGCCGCACCGGCGGCACGACCTTCCTCGATTGGCTGATCCAGCGGGCCCACAATCAAGGGCGTGAGGTCATCATCGCCGATGGCGACCGACGGAATGCAGATTTGGCCGGGCTGTATCCAGGCCAAGCCATGCAGCCGCCCAGCGACGACACTGGCGACGTCAAGGAATGGATCACCTCGGTTCTGATCCGCATGGCGGAGATGGGACAATCGGTCGCGCTCGATTTAGGTGGTGGTGATCGCGTCCTGGCCGAATACGGGCGCGACCTGGCGCTGGTTGAATTCTGCCAGGAGACCGGTGCGCAGCCGCTCGCGCTTTGCTTCATGGGTCCGGATACGGCGGACCTCGAGCATGTCCTGACGATCGTGCGGGCCGGTTACTTTCGGCCGGATCGCATGATCCTCGTGCTGAATGAAAACCTTGTGCCCTCGCACAAGAGTCCCGCGGCGGCTTTCGAGCCGATCGTGGAGCGTGGTGAATTCGTGGAGCTGCTGTCTGCCGGAGCACAGCCGGTCTATCTGCCCGCGCTCCCTTGCATGGACCGTATTCGGCAAGGCGGACTCGGGTTCTACGGCAGCAACAAGGATCTCGACCCCGTGCGCGCTTTTATGGTCCGGCGCTGGGTGGCACGTCTGGAGAACGAGGTGGCAAGGGCAGGCGCGACGGAGTGGCTGCCGTGAGTGAAATCATCCGGCAGCAGACTGCGGAAGTCATCGAAGCCGCGCGTCGCGCCGGCCTGCAGCCAGATGACGAGCTGGCCGTACTGCTCGCCAGGATTACCGGGCTTGCAGAGACAGTCAGTGCCATAGCCGCAGAGCGCCAGGAAGACGCCGAACGGGCGGTGTTCCGGGCCGGCCTGACGGTCGCCCGCCAGCTTGCGGTTCGGGTCGAGCATCGCACGGCGATGGCGATCGGCGGCGCTGCCGTCCTGATCGCGGTCATCGCCGGTTACACAGGCTACGAAGTCGGCGCCGCACAGACCGGGCCCGTGGCTGTCTGCTGGCAACAGGGAGCGAGGCAAGTTTGCGGGCCAGCCATATGGGTGGGACCGTCGAAATAACTGACCTGACGGCGTGGGGATCGCTGAACGCACCGCTGACCGCGTGGCACCCGTCCCAGCCCTTGCGTGCACTGAGTCCTTTCTTGAAAGCGAGCGCGTTCCCACCGCGCAGTGTGCGAGAGGTGCCGCGCTGCGGAGCGTCCACCATCCAACTGTGTCAAGCCGCAATCTCCAGGCGGGAAAACATCGGAACGGCAGCGTTCACTGAGCGTTCACAACGAACCAAAAGCGAGGTGCTCCGTAAGCGGTGGCTTCAGACCACGTTTGCCCAGGGAAGCAGCTGGTCGAGCTTTGACATGGGCCAGTGCTGGGCGATTTTGGTGAGGGTATCGGTCAAATAACGCTGTGGCTCGACACCGTTCAACTTGCAGGTTTCGACGAGCGAAGCGATGAGACCCCAGGCAGCTGCTCCCTCATCATGGCCCGCGAACAGGGCATTCTTGCGGTTCAGCGTGATGGGGCGAATGGCTCGCTCGACCGTATTGTTATCGATTTCGATAGTGCCGTCATCGAGGAACCGCGTCAGCCCGTCACGGCGCTTGAGGCCGTAGCGGATGATTTCGGCCATTTTGCCGCTCTGGGGCAGGAGCGGCAGCTTCTGCTCCAGCCAACGGAACAGATCGTCGATGAGTGGCACGGTCCTGACCTGACGCGCGGCACGACGTTCCTCGGCACTCCGACCACGGAGCTCGGTCTCAATCTGGTAAAGCGCGGCAATCCGATTCAGGCCCTCGGCAGCGATCGGCGCAGACCCGCCCTTGTTGATGTCAAAGAAGTCTCTTCGCCAATGTGCCCAGCAAAGAGCCAGGTCCAAGGGATCTTCCTTCCGACGGCCATCGGTCAGGGCGTTATAGCCGGTGTATCCGTCCACCTGGAGAACGCCCTTGAAGCCGCGGAGTGCCTGACGCGCATATTCCCCAGCACGGCCTGGTGCATAAACGTAGACGACGCCGGGAGGATCAGGGCCGTTCCATGGCCGATCGTCGCGAGCGATTGCCCACAGATAGCCGGTCTTTGTCTTGCCACGCCCAGGATCGAGCACGGGCACCGTCGTTTCATCGCAGAACAACTTGGTCGATCGTTTCAGCAACTCCAGCATGCGCGCGACGATCGGCCTCAAGGCAAAGGCGCTGCGCCCCACCCAATCGGCCAGACAGGAGCGATCGATCCTGATGCCTTGGCGCTGCAGGATCTGGTGCTGGCGATACAACGGCAGATGGTCGCATATTTGCTGACCAGGACATGGGCCAGCACCGCCTCGGTGGGTAGGCCAGCTTCGATGATATGCGGCGGCGTCGGTGCCTGGCTAACGCCCTCGCGACACGAGCGGCAGCCATATTTCGGCCGACGGGTCACGAGGACACGATGCTGGGCAGGGATAACGTCAAGGCGCTCCGATTTGTCCTCACCGATGACATGCAATGCTCCACCGCAGCAGGGGCAGATCTGGATCTCGGGCTCGATGACGATTTCGACGCGCGGCAAATGATCAGGCAGATCACCGCGCTTGACGCCGTGGCGTCTGACACGCGTCGCGTCCTGGCTCTCCGCCTTGGCCTTTGCCGCGGCAATTCCCGTCTCGAGATCCTCAAGGCCAAGCGCCATCTGCTCTGGCGGAAGCTGTTCCGAACTCTTGCCATACTGACGGCGAATATATTTATCGAGGATGCGCTCAAGCCGCTCGATCTCTTCGTCACGATGCGATAGCGCTACTTCCTTCTCGGCCAGACTTGCCGTCAGGCGCTCGATCAGCGCATGAGCCTCAGCAAGATTTTGCGGCAGAGCGGCATCCATGGCGACTCGAGTGAATCACATTCCGACCGATTTGTGATCACCAATATCGTGTGTGAGCATCGAGCGATCACAGCACTTCCTGCGGCGCACGCACACGCCGGACATGCACGCGGGTCCAATCGAGACCTTCGAATAACGTGGTCAATTGTGCCGGTGACAGACGCATCACGCCTGCCTCAATCCGAGGCCAGCGGAACTTGCCGTCCTCCAGACGCTTGGAGATCAACACCACGCCCGTGCCGTCCCAGAAGATCATCTTGATCCTGTCCGCGCGGCGCGCCCTGAAGACGTAAACAACGCCCGAATAAGGATCGGTGCCCAGTTCCTCTTTGACGATGGCAGCCAGGCCATCAATGCCTTTACGGAAGTCGACGGGTTGGACCGCAACCATCACCCGAACAGGACCGGTCGGAAAGATCACCTAGCGGCCTTGAGTGCCGGATGATCCTCTCAACCAGTGCAGCATCAGCACCACCGTTGACCCAAACCGCAATCGGGCCTGCCTCGATCTCGATGATCGGAATCACCCCAGCAGGCTCCGGTTTGCTCTTCGGCGGCAAGGGTCCGGCAGCCTCGACCGTGGCAAAGGCTGGGCCGCCACTGAGAACAAGAGACCCCTCGCGGGCGGCTTTCCGCCAAGCGTAGATCTGTGACGGCAGGACATCGTGACGGCGAGCAACCTGCGACACCATCGCGCCATGCACCACACTCTCAGCGACAATCCGTGCCTTCGCCTCATCCGACCAGCGGCGTCGGCGCTCCGCACCGCTCAGAATTTCAATCCGTCGCGGTCTCTCCACAGACGAACCGTCGTTAACCACGTCCATAACATCAGCTCTTGCCAACAGGACGACAAATTTGCCTCAGCTGACATTCATAAACGACGTGCCACCGCGCCACCGCTTACGGTGCTCCGCCATGAAGTCGAAAACTATCAACGACGATCCGAAGACATACGTCCTGGTTCTCGACAAGGGCGACGAGGCCGTGAGCACCATCGAGTGCTTCGTGCGAGATAACGCTATCGGCGCGGCGCAGTTGACTGCCATCGGGGCTTTCAGCGACGCGGTGCTTGGCTTCTTCAACTGGGAAACTAAGGACTATCGAAAAATCCCGGTGAGAGAGCAGGTCGAGGTCGTGTCCTTGCTCGGCGACGTCGCGCTGGGGCCGGATGGCGCGCCGGCGCTCCATCCGCACGTGGTCGTCAGTCGGGCGGACGGCGTTGCCATGGGTGGGCATCTGCTCGAGGCGCACGTGCGGCCCACACTCGAGGTCGTGCTGACGGAATCGCCGAAGCATCTCCACAAGCGAAAGGATCCGGAAACGGGGCTAGCGCTCATCGTCACATGAGCGCCGCTGTGGGGAACCTTGTGATCCCCGGGATCTCCGGTTGCGCCGGCGTAGGACGCGGCAGTGGTCGAGAGTAAGCCCGTTGGGGCCGCGGTCGCGTTCGATAAACTGATGGGGATCCCCTTAGATTACGTTGGGCGGGGCGAAGCAGGGTGGGCCGATCGCAAATAGGGTGCCCCGCGGACGAACCCGACGACCCAGCACGTATCGTCGATCAGTATTTCCGTGCTGGTCCTCATGGATGTGAGGCGTTCATTAGTAGCGTGTAGAAACCGCTCGGCGTCGGTTTGGGTCATACTCCAGGCTCGGCGGGCACCAACCCACCTGGCACGTGGACATTCTTCACGACGCAACTCGACTAGCACCGGGCTCCAAGCGAACCGAATGACAGGCATGCGCGCAGTCTACTCAATTACAGCGCTCTGTGAATCCCGATCCGGGCCAGGATTGCTTGCAAGTCGCCGCAGGCCAGATCCGTGCTCGACTCGGCGAGGCCGCGCGCCAGCACGTGGATTGTGTCGGGCATGGCGAATGCCGTATTGACCGAGCGATTGGCTTCCATTTTGGGTCGTCTCCCCTGCCCTCCCCCGGGTCCAGACTGGCATCTGGCGGCGAAGTCTGGGATGGGTGGCCTTCCTGGACACGTATCGAACTATGTGCCTTGCACCTGAAGGCGATTTCCAGGACGCACTGGCCGCTGTCCGTGAACTTCGGCTTGCTGCCTGAGGAGTGGGCAGTAAGCCCAGGGCCTGCATCGGATCGCAACCGACCGGAGAAATACATCGAGCGAGTTCAGATCGTGTTGGCCTCTGCCGGCGAGCGGCCGGTGCAACTGAGGTGGTCCCGGAAACTGGGACAGGGGGTTAAGCTTGGTTCGCCCTGGCTGGAGGACGGACCCGATGACGGGCAAACGGAAGCGATATTCGGCGGAATTCAAGGCGAAGGTTGCCCTTGAGGCACTGCGCGGTGAGCTGACGACGGCGCAGCTGGCGACGAAGCACGGTGTGCATCAGACGATGGTCAGCGAGTGGAAGCGCCAGGCGGTGGACGGGCTATCGTCGGTGTTCTCGGGCAAGACGGAAGCGAAGGAAGTCGCCCGGGAAGAAGAGGTGGAGAAACTGCACGCCAAGATCGGGCAGCTGGTGGTGGAACGCGATTTTTTGGCGAAAGCCTTCGGTCGATGAGCGTGGATCGAAGGCGATCGATGATTGAGCCGGGCCATCCGCACCTTTCGGTTGCACGGCAGTGCGCGCTGGTGTCGATCGGCCGCTCCACGTTTTACCGCGCGGCGGCACTGGAGACGGCGGAGAACCTGCTGCTGATGCGGCTGCTCGACGAGCAGTTCCTGGAAACGCCGTGGTATGGATCGCGGCAGATGACGCGTCATCTGCGCCGTCTGGGTCACGCTGTCGGCCGCAAGCGGGTGCGGCGGCTGATGGCGACGATGGGGCTGACGCCGATCTACCAGCGGCCGCGGACCACGGTTCCGCATCCCGAGCACCGGATCTACCCGTATCTGCTACGCGATCTCGTGGTCGATCGGCCGAACCAGGTCTGGTGTGCGGATATCACCTATATTCCGATGCGGCGCGGCTTCCTCTATCTGGTCGCGGTGATGGATTGGGCGACGCGGCGGGTGCTGAGCTGGCGTTTGTCGAACACCATGGATGTGGAGTTCTGCGTCGCTGCGTTGGAGGAAGCGCTGGTGCGGTTTGGCCGGCCGGACATCTTCAACAGCGATCAGGGGAGCCAGTTCACCTCGCCACGATTCACGGAGGTGCTGACCGGCGCTGGTGTGCGGATCTCGATGGACGGCCGCGGCCGGTGGATGGACAACGTGTTCATCGAACGGCTGTGGCGTAGTCTGAAATACGAGTGCGTCTATCTGCACGCGTTTGAAACGGGCTCGGAGCTGCGAACGGGACTGGCCCGGTGGATCAGTTACTACAACGGTCACCGGCCTCACTCAGCACTGGGCGGGCTCACTCCTGACGAGGCGTATGCCGCGACTGAAGTCGGAGGAATAGAAACAACGAAATTGGCGGCCTGAAGTGACACAGAACCAAGCTTAGCAAAGCCGCCAAACTGTCCCGCAGAACGGGACCACCTCAGTCAGCCAGCGCGTCGCGGTCACCTTGGAGAAACAACGAGGGTATCCTGACGCTCGCCAGGTTGCGCGCTCGCTCATCGGACGGCTTGCCGGCGGCATGTAGAGGAAACCCAAAGGCTACGAGACCGATCACGCCAGCGAAGGGGCATTCCGCCTGAGCCTGGGTGGTCATACGGGCGCCAAACGATTTGCCGCCCGCGAAAAGCGGCAGGCCAGGTCGCAGAAGACCGGCTTTCTCCACGGCCGATCGAACTGTGGCTTGCGCAATCAGCGGCCGGTCCGGCCTTTTCGACCCGGCTTCCATATAGCGGAACTGATACCGCAGGGGCGCGATGTCGCGTTCTCCGAGCGTTGTCGCAACGGCCGCCAAGAAGGGATGGTCCATTCCGGCTCCGTCACCATGAGCCATTACGAACAGTGCGCGAGGCTTCCTTGGTGCGGTCAGGAGCGCCGAAACCGGCGAGGTGCCGGGGATGTCAATGGTAAGCTGGTCAGTCTGCGTCATACCGGGCTGGTCGCTGTAAAGGATTGAGCACCTGTCGCGGGGTCCGTTTAGGGCATCCACCTGCGCGGGGCAGTTCGGCCCGCGGCCGTTGCACCCGGTGAGAGTGCCAGCACCCGCATGGCGTAGGCCTCTCGCCGTCCAGGCGTGTGCGAATGATAGTAGCCGATTGCGGTCACTGCGTCCCCGTGCGCCTCGTTGAGATAGATGCGCAGGATCGCACCCGCGACCGCAATGTTGAAGCAGTCTTGCCGGATAAGCGCGATCCGTAGCCGACTTTGCGGCAGTCTCGTTCTGCGCGCGAGTTCCGGTATCCAGGCGGTGTTGACCTGCATGACGCCCAGGTCCTCGGTGCCGTTGCGATTGTATCCGATGCTGCCGGCATGACCGCTCTCGATGAGGTGGATCGCAGGAAGCGCCTTGGGAGGCAGATGATAGAACGCCGACACAGCCGCCATGCAGGCGAGTAAGGGAGCCGACATTCTCAGTATCCGGCCGGCCAGCGCGGCCAGGGCACGACATAGTAGACGTAATACGGATACTGATATGTGTATTGATACACGTAGGGAGCGGCCGGATAGCGCAGGTCGTAGCCGGTGAATGCGGGCGGTCCAAATGGCGGTTCGGGATATTGCGGAGCGAATCGTGGTGGATAAGGCGAGCGCAAATAGGACGGCGCGATGCCCACGAAGGACCAGGCGCACAGGGTCCAAACGGCCGTTGTCATTATCACGCGCTGTTGCATGGATCCGAGGATATCCGGTGCGCTGCGCCATTGTCTTCCTGTATCCGCCGCCTCGGAACGGAAGCCATGCCTCTTGCGATAATTCCCGCATTCGCCGCGGCTGAACGCTGCTCGGGTCGCTCGCTTGTCGCAACCGTTAGAGGACCGTTGTGTTTGCGCCCATTCCGGTATTGAGCCTCGCGATCACCTCGGAAGCAGACTCTCATCGTCGGCGCAAGTGTCAGCGGCCCGATCCCAAGGCGAGTCCCTCGATGATGCGGCGGCCAAGCCAGACATAAAGCGCCAACACAGGTAGGACGACGATGCAGATCCCGGCGAACAAGCCGCCCCAATCGGCTGCATTGTATTGCATGGTCTGTAGAAACTTCAGCAAAGCGAGCGGTACGGTCTCCCTAGCGTCGGTTTGGAGCAGGATCAGCGCAAAGATGGTCTCGTTCCAATGAGCGATGACGTTGAGAATAACCAGCGTCACGATACCGGAGCGCGCCAGAGGCAGCATAATTGCCCAGAATGTCCGGACCGGCCCTGCTCCATCCAGCGCGGCAGCTTGTTCGAGTTCCGACGATAGCGAAGCAAAGAACGACGTCAGAAAAAAGACCGCGAACGGCAACGATGTTGCGACATAGAGAATCCAAAGGCCAAACAGCGTGTCGACCAGACCGAGCATGTTCATCAGGGAATAGACCGGCAGCACCACGACCTGGCTCGGGATGCCGATGCCGACGACGAACAGCGCTGTCAGAGGTGAAGCGACGCGGACGCCAAAACAACTCAGGGCGTAGGCAGCCGGAGCGGCAAGCAGGACGGTGGTCAGTGCCGTGCTGCCGGCGACGAGAAGACTGTTCATCGTGGCGACGCCGAAATTGCCGACCTGCCAGGCACGGACAAAGTTCTGCCACTGCGGGATGGCGGGCAACGCCCAGGGATGATCGAAGACCTCGCGGGTCGTCTTCAAGGAGGTGATTACGATCCAGGCTACACAGAACAAATTGAAGCCGACGACGAGCCAGACCGGCACGGATGAGAACGACACGCCGCTTCGGCGGACAATCATCAGAGTTCCAAAGCCTCGCGACGCCGCAGGCGGCCGATAACGGCCACCAACAGGCCGGCAAGCAGAAGTGTGATGAACGCTGAAGCTGCCGCCGTGCCGTAGCGAGGCTCACCTGTTGCGGCAAAGGCCTCGGCATAGGAATAGAGCGCCGTGTTCCAGACCTTGGTGGAAGGCAGGTAACCAGCGCCACCGGCAAAAGCTAGAATAAGTTCGAAAATCTTGACTGATGTTACCGTCCAAATTATAGCAGCGACAGCAACTGTGTCGCCTATCAGCGGCAGTGTGATATGCCAGAATACCTGGAGCGGATTCGCTCCGACAAGCTCCGCTTCTTCGTACAGATGGGGTGGAATACCATCCATGGCCGCCATCAGGATGGTGGAATAAAAACCGGTGGCGATCCAGACCAAGGCCGCGGAAATCACTAGGAAGAGAGTCGATTCATTGAGCCATGCCGGTGGCGGAATGCCTGCAGAGAGAAGCGCCTGATCCACAAGTCCGTTCGGCTGGAACAGGAAGCCCCAAAGGATTGCCACCGCGACGCCGGAGAGGATGTTGGGGAAGAAAAGCACGGCCCGGGCGAACCTTCGGCCTGCCATTTGGCGAAGCGCGATCGTCACGGCAAAGGCCAGCAGGAAGGTCACGATACCGACGCCAAACATGATCTTCAGCGTATTGATGAAGGACTGCCGGAAAACAGGATCGATCAGCAGAATTCGGTAATTGCGCATCCCCACGAACTGCATGGCGCCGACGCCATTCCATTTCTGGAAGCTGATCCAGACAGTGGCGATCGAGGGGATGAGGAATAGCAGGCCGTAAAGCGCCAGCGCCGGGGCTACGAATAGTGGGAAAGCGCGGCGCCTTGAGCGCGACAGCGCATCATCAGCCCGATGCATAGACGAGCGTCGGCAGGTCGATGGGGCGGCGATCAAGGGCCGCCGCATGTATCGCTTCAATCAGCTGGACGACGCGGACACCGGCATCGATCCCAGGATCGCAGGGAGTGCCGGTGCGCACACCGTCGATGAAGTCTGCGATCATAGCGAGGTTCGGGCCCGCAATACGGCCGCGCATGTCCTGCACGAGTGCCCGCGGATGTTGTATCCGCCCGCCGATCAGCTCCAATCCTTGGCGTGAGTCCTCGACGCGGGCCACTCCCTCCGTGCCGACGGCGTCATACTGGAAATGCACCGCCGAGGCCGATCCCTCGGGGAGAACCCAAAGCAATTCGACGCAGGCGATGGAGCCGGCGTCAAAGTCGATGATGGCCTGGAGGCCATCCCAGGTGTCGATCCCCCGCGACGCGAGCATGCCGCGCCGTCCCACGGCCTGGACACGCGCGCCCCCTTCGCCGGCGACGGCCACGACGAGATCGAGGGAATGTGGCATCAGAAACCAGCCGGGCGAGGATTGTGCCGCCCAGGCGAGCATGCGTGTTGGAATGGCTACGCTGTTGCTCAGGCGGGCGTTCTGGCTGACGATGTCCCCAAGACGGCCTTCTGCAACAGAAGCAAGCATGGCTGCGAACGCCGGATGCCATCGATTGAGGCAGGCGACAGTGCACAACACGCCGGCGGACTGTATCGCGCTACGGATGCACAATGCGTCAGCGGATGTCGTTGCAACGGGCTTTTCCAAAAAGACGTGCAGGCTCCGCGAAGTGGCCGCCAACACCGGCTCAAGATGTGCGCCATCCGGGGTAGCGACAACGACCGCATCAAGCGCCGAACCGACAAGCCGATCGAGAACTCATGGCAACTGCGCCGATCTCGGCGGCAACAGTCTCCGCCTTCGTAGCGTCGAGGTCGCAGACGCAAGGAACCGTCGCGGCGGGAAGCTCTGAGATCGCACGCGCGAAAAGCCGTCCGCGCAGCCCGCAGCCGATCACCCCCACTCGGACCACGTCGAGCATGCTCATCGCGCGCGGTTCATCCTAATTCAGGCTCCAATACTGCGTGGTCTGAGCCACGAGCTGAGCTTGGAAGTCGGAGGCGTTGAGCCTGCCGAAGACCAATTCGTTGTTCAGCGGATTCAGCACCTTGTTCACGTAATCCGCGTAATCGTCGATCATGCCGTCGAACTGGTTGTGCAAAGCGGGCGCGGTGTCGATCGCCTGTTTGGCGTCCACGAGCGGGGCAGGGACAGGAATGTCAGGCCGAGCGGTCAAATTGAGCGCGGTGCCAGCGATACCGGCGAGGCGTGATTTGTTCATGAAATAGGTGATGAACTTGGCCGCTTCTGCTGTGTGTTTTGCTTTGCGCGGAATGCCGAAACCGATAAACGAGACTTCAACGCTGTCAATCGATCCAGGTGCAGGCGCCGGCATCGGAAAAGCGTGATACTCAAACCCTGGATGAGCGTAGGACGCGGTCTCGCTGGCAATCCATGTGCCCATGTATATGAAGTCGCTACGATTGGTTGCCCATTGGTGCTGCTGTGCGGGCCATTTGCCGCTATCGTAGCCTGGCGCAAAGTATTTGTTCTTCACCAGCCCTTCGATCAGCTGCGCGGTTTGTAGGATCTTCGGATCCTTGAGCTTCGCGCCGCTCCGGTCTGCGATCGCTTCCCGCACCTTTCCCGGCCCCAGGAGCCGCACCGCGATCTCGGCAAAATAGTAGAGGTTGAAATTCGAGATGTCGCCATCCAGCGCGATCGGCGCTTTCCCCGCCGCCTTCTGCTGCGCGCAGATGCCCGTGAACGCATCCCATGTCTGCGGCGGCGCGGACGCCAGTTGCGGCAAGTTCGTCCCGTCGTACCAGAACATCGAGGTGATCAGCTCGTATGGTACCAGCCAGTGCTGCCCCTTGGTAGTCAGGCTGGCGAAATAGGAAGCCGGCACCACGTCGGCGATGGTTTTGCCGGCCTCACCCGGAATTTCCGTCCTTAGTACCGGGCCGAGATCGAGATGGCTATCCGTGGCGACAAGGATTGACTTGATATTGCGCTGCGCACCGTCGACCAGATCGGCCGGAACATTGGCCGTGTTCAGCGTAGGTGCGAGACGCTGGAGGTTATTCCTGCCAACCCATTGGGCCGTAACCTTGATGCCGGTGTCTGCCGAGAACTGTTCCAGCGCGGCGGCGATGACCTTCTGCTGCGGCTCGCCCTGGCTCCACATCGACCAATAGGACAGAGTGCCCACATCAACAGCGCGGGCGATGTGCGGCGCCGCAAGGGCGGTCACACCGGTGAGCATCGCACGGCGTGTGATCGAAGGCGTGTTCATGGCGACCTCTCGCTGATTGAGGGTGGTGTTCTACTGACTTGAAAGAAATCCGGATGCTGTGCCTGCAGGCGTTGCAGTTGCTCGTGATTGGCCTGCGTGTGCCTGCGAATCTGTCGCTCGGCTTCGGCCGCGTCATGCCGGGCGATGGCTGCCGCAATGGTCGCATGCTGCTCGACAGAAGCAGCGCGGGTTGCTGGGTCGGGTACCGACAAATTACGCACGCGGAGAAACAGGCCACGCATTTGGCTGACCACACGCCACGCGATCGCGCCGATGCCGGCAGTGACGATGCTCTGGTGGAACTCCGTATCGAGCCGCAGCAGAGCCGCGAAATCCGCGTGCTCCAGGGCAACGCGCTGCATGGCGACGGTACGTGAGAGGCTCGTTGTCAACACCTGGTCAGGCACCCGGGCGCAAGCAGAAGCGGCCGCAAACTCCAATAATCCACGCACGGTGATGGCCTGATCCATATCGGCAAGATCAAGCGGCGTCACAAACGTGCCGACTTGAGGAACGATTTGCACCAACCCCTCGGCGCCGAGGCGCATGAGCGCCTCGCGCAGCGGCGAGCGCCCAGCGCCGTAACGCTGAACCAGGCTTGCCTCGGGAATGGCGCTCCCGGGTTCCAGAACGTTGTCGATGATGTCGGTGCGGATGCGCTCATAAATGTCCAGCCGGGAAAGGCCGGAACGAGACGATCTGAGCGGAACAACGCCGGGGGACATGCGGGACACCGTCGAAGGCGCGGAGACTATGAGATGGACTAGTCGATTAGTCAAGAAGGCGCTAAGCAGCCCCGGAATCGTGGCGGGAGAGGAGACGGCCCTTGGTGAACAACGGGATGGGACGGCTGGCCGGCGTGACCGTGCTGCCGGAATACGCTCAGGTTGAAGGCCCGGAAGCCGTCCTGGACAGGCTTCAACGGCGCGCCGGAATTACCGCGGTGTCGACCTCACCCTACGTCATGGAACCGAGTGCCGGTGGGCAAGGAGCGCGGGAGCCGCCGGACGACGCCGGTCAGGGATTGGTGCGTTTGCTGGACCGTCCGTTATGGGATGGGCGGCGCGAGTTGATCGTGCGTACCGCACCAAGCTTTGTGCCCAACAAATGTCTCTATGACGGGCTCCGTTATCAGCCACCGGAACCCACCGCGTTGACCGAACACGAGGGCCCGGGCGTGGGCCGCTTCATCGGCGAGGCGAAGCGGCGCGGATTGAAAGTCTACCTACAGGTGCAGGCAGCGATCCCGCCAGGCTACCGGGTGCAGTTCGGCGGACCTGTCGCAGAGGACGAACCGCGCCTGCCCGATGATCGCAAAGCCACGGGCCGTGTCGATCGCAACGGATGTCTCGCGAGTCCGCATATCCGCGCTTATGCCGCGGCGATGATCGCTGATCTGCTAGCTGCCTACCCTGATATCGACGGTTTCCGCATAGACTGGCCGGAATATCCAGCGTACTCGCTCGATTCCCTGTTCCTGGATTTCTCGCCGCACGCAATGGCTGCAGCCTCGCGCCTCGGCTTCGATGTGAAACGGATGCGGCACGACGCCTTGGCACTGTATGGGCTGATCAAAGGTGGGCTGGACGATGCAACTCTGTCCATGCTCGCCGCGCCGGCGCAGGGGGCCTACGCGGCCCTCCGCCTGGTCACACGCTTTCCCGGTTTCCTCGACCTGCTCCGTCTGAAGGCGTTGTTGAGCGCCGAGCTCGTGGCTGTCTACCGCACGGCGCTGGATGCGGCCGGCGGACAGGGCAAGGAGTTGTGGTCGCTGGTGTTTGCCCCGCCGTTTTCGTTGTTCTCAGGCTTCGATTATGGGCTATCTGGCCGGCACTGCGATGAGATCGGGGTGAAGATCTACACAATGCACTGGCCGATGGTGCTGTCGAGCTATGGCAGGGATCTGTTGGCGGCCAATGCGCGTCTAACGGAAGCCGTGGTCGTGCGTGTGTTGGCCGGATTACTAGGCTTTGCGGACGGAAGTCCGTACGCGACGTTGCACGATTACCGCTACCCCGAACCGGGCGAGCCCCATCCGATCGCGCCCGATGCCCAACGCCGAAAGATCGAGACGGCACGGCAAGAGAGCGCGCATGCGAGGGTGCATGCACTCGTTCATGGTTACGGTCCGGCTGGAGACTTCGCCCTGCGTTTGCGCGTGGCCTGGGAAGCCAGTGAGGGACGTATATGGCTAAACCGATA
This sequence comes from uncultured Pseudomonadota bacterium, assembly GCA_963791885.1. GTDB lineage: Bacteria > Pseudomonadota > Alphaproteobacteria > Acetobacterales > Acetobacteraceae > CAVSUZ01. The sequence continues at coordinate 332,044 of CAWBUL010000006.1, forward strand.
CGGCTATCTGGCAGACGCCAAGCTGGATGCCATAGGGGCTATCCAGCGAGGATAGAGCATGGACGATCTGAGCGGAAAAGTCGCTGTCGTAACCGGGGCAGCGTCGGGCATCGGGCATGGCATTGTTGCGCGGCTCGCGGCAGCGAACGCGACAGTGTTTGCTTGCGATGTGAATCAGGAGATCGTGCGACACGCCAAGGCATTGCGCGCAACCGGTATTGTCGCCGATGTATCCACGGACGCTGACATGAGGCGTGTGATGGACGCCGCCGGGGCATTGGGCGGGATCGACATCCTGGTGAACAATGCGGGCATCGGCTGCCACGGGACGGCGGAGACGCTGACCGAGGCCGAGTGGTCGCGAACCATCGACATCGACTTGAAGGGCCTGTTTCTTGCCGCCAAACACGCGATCCCGCATCTGCGCCGCCGTCGTGGGTCCATCGTCAATATCGGCTCAATCCATTCCTATCTGACACGAGGCGAACGTATCGCCTATGTCGCAGCCAAAGGCGGCGTAGTGGCGATGACCCGAGCGATGGCACTGAACCATGGCCCCGAGGGCATCCGCGTCAATTCGATCAGTCCGGGCCCAATCGAGACACCGGAACTTCGCGAAAGCTGGCAGAAGGCGTTCCCCGAGTGTCCTGTGGAGGAAACCATCGCGCGGCTTGGCGCCGCCCTGCCGTCCGGACGCATTGGCCGGATAGGGGATGTGGCGGAGCTGGTGGCGTTTCTTGCCGGGCCCCATGCCGGCTTCATCAATGGTACCGATATCTTGATCGATGGCGGAGCGCATGTCGGTCTGGCGTTTGGCACGTTCTGATGCGCGGCTACATCTGTTCCTACACATCGCAGGCTGCGCAAGGCGGCAACGGCGAAGGGATTCTGGCGATCGACTTCGATCCGGTCCAAGGCTGGATCAAAGCGGGCAATACCTATCCGGGCGATTCTCCATCCTGGCTGGCGATGGCACCGGACGGCTGGCACGCTTATGCGGCGAACGAGGTGGCCGATTGGAATGGATCAGGCCAAGGCGGCGTGACGGCGTACCGTGTCGCAGACGACGGTAACCTCCGGGCACTGAACACGGTCGCCTCGGGTGGCACCGGACCCGCACATTGCAGCCTGCATCCAATGCACCGGTTCCTGCTCGTCGCCAATTACGGCAGCGGACAGCTCTGTGTCCTGCCGATCCAGCCCGACGGCACTTTGGGCGAGGCGACAGATATCAAGTCGCCTCCGGGTGAACCTGGACCAATTATCGCACCACACGCGCCGCACGGAAGTTTCGCACGCAGCGGACATGATGGCTCCCATGCGCATATGATCGCAGCTGATCCTTCTGGGCGTTTCGTGCTGAGCAACGACCTCGGAACGGACCGCACCCATGTGTGGACGTTGGATGAGGGAGGCGTCCTCCAGCCACATGATGCTCCGGCGATCATGGCGGTATCGGCCGGGGGAGGGCCGCGGCATTTCGCCTTCCATCCGAACGGACGGATCCTCTACAACCTTTACGAAGAGACGTCGGAACTCTCCGTCTATGCGTGGGATTCACGTGCAGGGACGGCGCAGCCTCTGCAGTGCGTGTCCACACTGCCGGAGGGATTCGCCGGTTCGAGTTTCGCCTCTGCGCTGATTATCTCAAAGGACGGACGTTTTCTTTATTCCGCCAACCGATTGCACAACAGCATCGCTGTTTTCGCGGTGCAGGCTGATGGGCAGGTGCAGTTGCTGGACAACGAGTGGGCGCGCGGCGACTACCCGAATCATATCGCACTGGATCCGACGGAGGTCTTCCTAACGGTCTGTAACCGGCGCAGCGATCAGGTGACCGTGTTCCGGGCGAATCCTTCCACGGGCGCGTTGGGCTTCACCGGTCAATATTTCGCCGCTGGTAGCCCAAACATGATGGTATTTGGCGCGCGCCAAAGCGGGTAGGGCCGCTGATCCGGTAGAGGCACACCGCCTCCGGGGACGATACCTTCCTCGACCGCGGCGCGAGTCGCATGCAGCGCGTCATCGACGCGATCCTAGCGCTCCTTAACCTCGACCTCGCTGCCGCCGCCGACGCGGATCACCACAACGCCGCTGGCGAGCTTCGCCAGCCGCTCCTGCAGCTTCTCACGGTCGTAGTCGGAGGTGGTCTCCTCGATCTGCGCCCGGATCTGGTTGCAGCGGCCCTTGACTCGGGCTCGCTCGATGTATTTGCCCGCTCGGTTGCGATCCGATGCTATTGCCTTAAGCCGCTTCCTGTCTGCCGCGCTCAACAACACGCATACTGTCTGTGCCATGCTCACAGAATCGCATGGCCACCGCATGTTCTGAATCGATAGAATGCGTCAGAGCACTAGTTTACCTCCGACAGTCGGTTCGCTCAGTGACTGGCTGTGCGCCAACGAGATTTGCATCAAATCTCCAACTCCAGCCGCCAATCTGTGATGGAGGGCTGATGCACCATTTGACTTGGTCCATGTTGTCCTCCTGTCCCGCTGTAGAGCCTCAAGCCTTCTTTTCGGCCCTCCCGTCCCACCGGCTATCGCCGCCGGCTGTGCGCGATCCAAGGTCTACTGCATGACCTTGGCGCGCAAACGAGCGTGTTCCTGATCAGAGATCGCTCCAGCCTTCTTCAACCGTTCGAGCTTTTCGATCTCGTCGGCAATGCTAAAACCGACGACTTGGCTCAATTCCTCGCGGACCCGTCGCGCTCGTGCATTGTTCCGTTCAGCCATGCCGCGCCCCTGCGTGAGCAAGTAGGCAAAGATGCCCACATAGGGCAGCACGATGAGCAGAATTATCCAGAGTGTTTTGGCAAGGCCGGATGCGTCGCTGCGACGGAATAGGTCGCCCGCGACGGTCATGAGCAACCAGAACCAGACGACGAACAGGAACACGGCAAAGACGTCCGACACAAAATTGGAGAAGCTGAATCCACCTTGGAACAACATGCCCGACCCTCCAATTGCTGCGCGCAGGTCCATTAGCGTAATCTCGGGGCAGCGGCCAGTGCACGTGGCTAGAGAGAGCGGGCTGATCAGCATTGACAATATCTGCCAACGTTCCCGTCCGATGATGTCTGCAGACGCACCGAGGACAGGACTTACCGCCGCGCAAACTCTGGCATACTGCCAATCGCGGCTTGCCGAGGAGCTGCAGGCAAAACGGGTTCGGCTGAGCAACCGCATCAGTCGGCAACCCTGGCGATACTACCCCCAGACACAGAAGTGAGGTGGTGCCGGAAGCTCGGACAGGTGGCTAAGCTTGGATCGCCCTGACCGGAGGACGAACCCGATGCCGGGCAAGCAGAAGAGGTATTCGGCAAAGTTCAAGGCGAAGGTTGCCCTGATCATCATGGTCACGTCGGGGTACGCGTTACTTCCCGCCACGCGCGCTCCGACCTACTCCGCGACCAAGGCGGGTCTCCGCTCCTTTACGCTGGCGCTGCGGCGGCAGTTGCGCGGCGTTGGTATCCGCGTTGTAGAAGTACCTGCCACCACTGGTCGATACTCCCGCAACGCGCACGGTCAGCAAAGCCAAGATGTCGCCGGTGGCGCTGGTCGGCCAGGCCATGCGCGACATCTCGCATGGCAAAGGCGAGATAATGCCGGGCAAGGTTCGCCTGCTGCCGATGATGCTTATGCGTCTGGCTCCGTCGCGCACAGCACGCCTGGTTGGAGAATCATGATGCGCCTCCGTCCGTGGCACCCGATTGACGGCCCCTGCCCATCTTGGCTGCCTGCCGGCCACATCATCTATGGCAGGTTTTCGCCCCCCTGCGGCGTTGGCGTTGGCGGCGAGCAATGACCGGAAAGGGTTCAGAGCAACTGTCTCCAGGTCGCGCGGTCAGCGGGCGTCAACTCAATATGCAACCTGCCGAACGTCAGGATGCAGATCTTCGATCATATAATCTCGCATGATCGGCACCGCATCGATTCTCGCCGACAGCAAAAGCTGGAATACCATGTTACTGCCGTTCGAAAAGCCGACGTCGACGGCGGCGAGGTAGTATTCCCACATGCGGCAGAAGCGCTTGTCATAGAGATCGGCCGCCCGCGCACAGTTGGCGGCGAAGCGCCGGCGCCAGTGCTGAAGCGTATAGTGATAGTGGAGCCGCAGCACCTCCATGTCGGCGACCCGCAAACCGCCCCGTTCGGTGGCCGCGAACACTTCGGACAGCGACGGCACATAGGCGCCGGGAAAGATATATTTGCGGATGAACGGACCAGTGCTTCCCGGCGGGCGCATACGACCGATGCAGCGCACGAGGGCAAAGCCGTCGTCGGCGAGCACCACGCGGTCAAAGCGGCCCTCAAGGGCACGATAGTCGATCTCGCGGAACTCGACCAGATTGTCAACGCCGGCAGCAATGGCATTCTCTCGCGCAATACGGAGCTGCTCGGGTGAGACATTGATGGCGGTCACCCGCGCTCCAGTTGCGGCTGCGATGTGGATGGCGAAGGCTCCCCAGCCGGAGCCGATCTCGGCCACTGTCATCCCGGGGCGCAGGCGTAGCTTGGCCGTCGCACGCTGCAGCTTGCGGTGCTGCGCCTGCTCAAGTGTATCAGTCGCCGGATGTTCGAATATCGCGCAGGAATAATTCAAGCCGTCGTCAAGGAACAACCGATAGAGCTCGGTTGAGAGGTCATAGTGGTGGCGGGCATTGGCGGCGGCAACTGTTACAGTATTCGCCTGGTACCAACGCCTGGCCGAGCGCCGAAAGCGCCGCAGCCAGGCCTGACCAGGGTGCGCCGTGAGGCCGCCGCGATTGACAGCGAACAGTTCCATGAACGCGCCCACATCTGATCCCTCCTCAAACGTGAGCGTGCCGTTCATATAGGCTTCGCCGGCATGCAGCTCGGGGTTAAGGAACAGCTTGGTGTAGAGCCGGGAATCATGCAGGCGAACGGTCACGGTCGGTCCCGGACCGTGACCGCCGAAGACGTGCAGCGAACCGTCAGCAGCGATCAGACGCAGCACACCGTTTCGGATGAAGCGGTTGAGGAGATGAGCAAGCAACCACATCGGCAGCGATTTTTTCCTAAACATAACGGACGGAGAATTTGGCCGCATCTCAGTGCACAGGCGACGAACCAGCTGCGAACGCGCCAATCACCTCGCTCAACCAAATGACTGCAAAGGGTCGAATTGAGCCATCTGATGCCAGGACCGCACATGGTGGCTGACGTGCTCACCCGCCGCGGAGGCATTCTCGGTTGGATACCGGTTGACAGGAAACTGGTAGCGGAATTGGCTGAAAGCGCCTCTTTGCGCTACTGGCACGACTGGGGCGCGAAGCGGGCCGGCTCCCTAGCCTGGGCGCAAGAGGCACGTTGCTCGTTCGCAATCTGGCCCGAACTCGGAAACAAGGAGGATGCGATGCCTCACTTTATGATTCGGTGGCAATTTACCAGCACATCGGCCAAGGTCCTTGTTGGCAAGCCACACGATCGCACCGGCGCGGCGAAAGCACTCGTCGAAGGCTTCGGCGGCAAGCTCAATAGCTACTACCTCGCCTTAGGTGAGTACGACGGTGTTGCGATCTGTGAATTTCCGGACAACAAAGCAGCTGTCGCCTGCTCGATGTCGGCTACCGCCACAGGCGGGTTTTCCCGCTTCGAGACTACGACACTGCTGACGGCTCAGGAAGCCGAGGCGGCGATGAGGCAGGCCAACCAGACCAAGACCGGATACAAGCCGCCAAACACCTGACCGGAGGCAAGCCGCGGCTGCCGGCTCAAGGGCGTTGCGGACGTTACGGCAGCGCGGCTTCCTTAACTGTGAACGCTAGCGTGCGTGGGCTCGGGGTGTGCTACGGGTTGAGTGGCCCATTGAAGTTGCCCCGCTTTCGTGGAGTGGCGAGGGACTTGGTTGTTACGGTTCTGTCGTGGCGTTTTCCATAGCAGCTTCGTAGGCCATGGGCGATTGGTAGCCGAGGGCAGAATGCAGCCTCACCGGGTGTACCAGCCCTCGATGAAGCTGAAGCACGCCATGCGCGCCTCGGCCTGGGATGCAAACCGCCGCCGATCGAGCAACTCGCATTCGAGTGTCGCGAAGAAGCTATCGCACATCGCGTTGTCGTAGGCGTCACCGGCCGATCCCATAGACGGACGCACGTCGGCCTCGTGGCAGCACCTGCCGAGCGCCAAGGATGTCTATTGCCCGCGTTCAACCAGTCGCCGCAACGGTCGTGTGAGCTGACCGTAAGTGCTCGTCAAATGCCTCAGCGGGTGTTCTCCAGCCAAGGGTTTTGCGAGGCCTCGTGTTGAGGGCCAGCGCCACTGCCTCAAGAGCATCTCTGTTGTGGGCGCTCCGGTCAGTGCCTTTCGGGAAATACTGCCGCAGCAGCCCATTCGTATTGTCATTCGTGCCGCGCTGCCACGGGCTGTGCGGGTCGCAGAAATAGACGTCCAGGCCGGTGTTGATCTTCAGTCGTGCATGCTGCGACATCTCTGCCCCCTGATCCCAGGTCAGCGACCGTCGAAGCTGCACCGGCAATTTGGCAATCGTCCCGCTGATGCTGTCGCGGCGGGTTGTCGTCATTCCGGTGCGACGGCGGCTGGCGCCCACCAGACTCGGCATGCACACGCGGCACGCCGTATGTGCCGCGCGAACTGGCCTGGACCGCGCGAACCCGCTTCAGCAACGCCGCGTCAGCCACCGCATGCGCCGACGCCGGACGCTGGCGCCACGTATGAAAGCGGGACTCCGACACGCCGAGCACACGCGCCATCACCGCGATCGGAATCCATCTCAGCCCTAAGTCTACAACGCACCGCCTGGCGGGAACTGGTGAGCGCGAGCGCCGCGGCCGACAGGTGGGCGAGCAGGGGCGCGGCTGCCGCGTAGAAGCGGCCGCCTTCGTCGGTAAGTAGCAGCGACCGTGTCGTCCGCTCAAGCAGTCGCACGCCAAGCCGCGTCTCCAGCCGCACGACAGCGCGGCTCATGCCCGAATCCGATAGATCCAGCGCCTCGGCCGCACGCACGAAGCTGCCGGTCTCGATCACCGCGACCAGTACCTCGACTCCCGAAAGCAGGCGGGTATCGACCATTCTGTAATTCCTGATTTTTCGATCAAGAGTGATCTGACCAAAGCGCACTTAATGCGGAAACGGCCGTGTGGAACAAATAACTCCGAAAGGAGAATAACCATGTATGCAATTACGGGTATTGCCGGTCAGGTGGGCGGCGCCGTCGCCCGCACGCTGCTGGATGAGAGGGCGAATGTGCGGGCGGTTGCGCGCGATGCGGGCAAGGCCGCACCGTGGGTGGAGCGCGGCTGCGAATTGGAGATTGCCGAGATGAGCGATGCTCCTGGTCGGGCTCGCGCCTTCGCCGGAGCGGAGGGCGTGTTCGTGCTGATCCCGCCGATCTTCGATCCGTCGCCCGGCTTTACCGAGGCTGGCGCGGTGATTTCCGCCGTGCGCGACGCGCTGGCCGAGGCGCGGCCTGCGCGCACCGTCTGCCTCTCCACCGTGGGTGCGTAGGCGACCCAACATAAAATGATGGAGCGTGAGCTGTGCGCACTCGATCTGCCGATCGCGTTCATCCGCGCGGCTTGGTTCATGGAGAACGCAGCCTGGGATGTCGCATCCGCACGTCAGGGGGTGATCCAGAGCTTCCTGCAACCGCTCGACCACGCGATACGGATGGTCGCCACGGTGGATATCGGCGCCACAGCGGTACGGCTCCTGCGCGAGCGGATCCCCGTGAAAAGCCGGAACTTTCATTAATTTGAAGCTGACCGGGGCCTTTGGCGCTTGGCTGGGTGTCCCCTCCCCTCCCCTCCCCTCCCCTCCCCTTCCCCGCTCATGGTTCTTCTTGGTCGAATGAGTTTTCACGCGGAAGATTCTGTATAGAACCGGCCTGCCTTGGGACTCAGCCTTGTCGCGCAACGTGGCTGTGTCTCGTGGCCCGTCTAATATCCAGCAAAGCACTCGGTCGTGGTGGACGCCAGTCGTCGGCACTGGATATGGTCGATATGGTCGATATGGCGTGACCCTGCCCCCAAACTGTCCTCACTCATAACCAGAATCCGTTCTGGTTGTGGTCCGTCCTGGACCGGGTTGCGAACTCGTTCGGAGTAAGTCCACGCAGGCTGGTGTGGGGCCGATGGGCATTATAGTCGGGCCGCCAAGCTTCGATGATCCTCCGGGCTGCGGGCAAGCCCTGGAAGACGTGCTCATTGAGGCATTCGTCGCGCAAGCGACCGTTCAGGCTCTCGACGAATGCGTTCTGCACTGGCTTGCCGGGGGCGATGTAGTGCCAGCCGACACCGCGATCTTGCCGCCAACTCAGCACCACATGCGACGTCAGCTCGGTCCCGTTGTCGCTGACCACCAGCAAGGGGGCGCCGCGCCGTTCTACGATGTAATTGAGTTCGCGCACCACCCTGCGACCGGACAGCGATGTATCCACCACCAGCGCCAGGCATTCGCGGGTGAAGTCGTCCACCACCACAAGCACCCGAAAGCGGCGGCCGTCGGCCAGTACGTCGGAGACGAAGTCCAGGCTCCAGCGCTGGTTCGGACCCTGTGGCAACGTCATTGGCGCGCGCGTTCCCAAAGCCCGCTTGCGACCGCCACGCCGCCGCACAACCAGTCGTTCCTCGCGGTAGAGCCGGAACAGCTTCTTGTGATTTAGCATGATCCCTTCTCGCCGCAGCAGAATATGCAAACGCCGATATCCGAACCGGCGCCGCTCGGCCGCCAACGCGCGGAGCCGCGTGCGAACCGCAGCGTCGCCGCCACGGCGCGATAGGTAACGGAACACCTTCGGTGCAATGCTCAGCAGCGAACAGGCACGCCGCTGCGAATAGCTCTTCTCTTCAATCGCCCAGATCACAGCTTTCCGCCGCAAGCCGGGCGTCAGAAGTTTTTTCCCAAGGCTTCCTTCAGCGTCGCCACATCCAGCACCAATTCCGCCAGCAGCTTCTTCAGCTTGCGGTTCTCCTCTTCCAGAGCCTTCAGTCTCTTGGCGTCCGAGATCTCCATCCCGCCGTAGCGCGATCGCCAATTGTAGAACGTCGCGTCGCTGATCCCGTGCTTGCGGCACAGCTCCGTTACCGGCAGTCCTGCCTGATGGTCTTTCAGCACACCGATGATCTGCTCCTCAGTGAACCGGCTCTTCCTCATCTTCCGTCTCCTGGCGGGAACGGACTCTAGCTCAGAGCGGGGACATTTCAGGGGGCAGGGTCAGGCGTCGGAGGATGTTCTGGCCGGCATTGGCCTTTGTGGGGCTGATGGAGCTGTGTACCAGGACCTTAGCCCCCTGCCCTGCCCTGCCGAGATGTTGATGGTGCTACCAGGGATCCTAGGTGATCGGCTCTATGACATCGGAAGGCTTCTGCACGTACTTCCTGCACCTCCCGAACAGCATTTCCTTAATGTCGTTGGAATCTTTTGATGCCTTTGAAGAATTCGAAGTAATAGCTCATTGGCAAACCCATCAAACGGGAGGGAACGGCGCGGAAACGGTGGCGGGGTCGCGTAACAGGTCGATACCGATAGACGGTAGCCGACGGTAGCAGCCGCCCAGTCCTTCTCAGCGACGGTATAACTCGCCGATGGCCAGCAACGATGAGGTCAGGTTCAGCACCTCGATCGGCCGTACGTTATCCTGCGTGTAGGTAAGCGCAGCCTCTCCGCTTCTCACGTCAATTTGCGCCGACGCCGCACTCCCCTCCCCCGTCCGGCCCCGGCGCGGAATGCGAGAATGTGCGGCCACACAACTGGAGGGAGGCGCCAGAGCGGGAGGGTGGGAGACAGCCGCCCGACGGCTCTAGATCGCCCCGGCGGCTTCGGGCTCTGCGAGCCGCCTCACGCCTCCGTGAGGCTTCAAAATCCCCCTTTTGACGCCTGACGCAGGGCAAATCGCCAGTTGCCACAATTCGAGCCGGCCTGATACGCCGCGTCGATAAGCCGGAGCGGATCAGGCGATGGTCAGGGCGACGGGGAAGGGCAGGGGCGGCGGGAAAATGCCGCAGTCCCTCAAATACCTAAGCCGGCACGGTATCCCGCCGTCGACGGCCCGAGCGGACCTGGGCACCCGGTTCAGTCCAGCAAATCGGCGAGCACCCGCGGCAGGTCCTGGGAGGTGTGAACGATCCGCACGATGCGGGGCGGGTCGGTCGCGTCAGTATAGGCCAGCAGTGTGCGATAGCGCGGGATCGACCAGAACCGGTAGCGCGCACTGGCCAATTGCAGGCGGTGGGTACCCAGGGCCGGGTTCGCGCCGATATGACGGGCCGCCGCCTCGACGGCGTCGTTCAAGGCACGCCGAGCCGTGGTGTTATCGAGATTGCGGATGGCCGCGCGAAGCTCAGCCCGCGCCAGCGGCGTCAGAATGGCCGGCGGCGTCACGCGTTGGCGCGGTCCAGCTCATCGATGAGGCCATTGATCTCCCGGTGAACCTCTTCGATCGTGAAGAAGCCGTCCCGTTCTCCTTCGGCTTCCGCTGCCTCGAGGGACGCGTTGAACGCGGAGCGCGCCTGTTCCTGGCGTTGCAGCAGGCTCACGCCGGCCGCGACCACGTCGGAGATGTCCCGAAACCGGCCAGCCGCAACGGCCTGTTCGGCGAACTGCTCCAGTTCGGGGGGCAGGGTCACGTCATCCATGGCGTCAATATAGGCTCCGGCGAGATCGCCGGAAAGGAATCTCGCTATGGCTGACCGCCTGGAACCCACCTCCGCATCTTCCGATCCGGTGCAAAGCGAGATCCTGCCTCCGACCGCCCAGTCCCGGCCCGACGGCGCCGCCAAGGCTTTGGTGGGGCGGCTCGTGCGCGGCGGCGATATTTCGGCCGATCTGCTGCAGCTGGTCGATGGACCGCTGGCGGACGCGGTGTCGAAGGCGGCCGACTATGCCGGTAAGGCGATCGCCCCGGGGACTGTCGAAACCTACAAGGCCGACTGGGCCGACTTCGGCCGCTGGGCACGGCATAACGGCGTCGATCCGGCGATCTTGCCGGTCCACCCGGTGGTGGTCGCGGCGTGGCTGGCCACCCTGGCGCCCACGCTTGGCGCCAGCGCGCTGCGCCGGCGGGTGGCGGCGATCGCCTGGCATCACCGCAGCCTCGGGCACACCTGGCAGGCTGGGCACGCGGCGATCCGGCAGACCTTGACCGGCATCGGCCGCAGCCATCGCCGGCCGGTGCGGCCGGCCGCGGCGCTGATCTCAGCCGATGTCAAGCGACTGATCGCGGTTTGCCCCGCTGATCTGGCAGGACTGCGCGATCGGGCGTTGTTTCTGGTCGGGCTGGCGGGCGCCTTCCGGCGCTCCGAGCTGGTCGGCATCGATGTCGAGCACCTGCGGTTCGAGAACGACAGCGTCATCGTGCGCATCCCGCGCTCGAAGACCGATCAAGCGGGGGAGGGGGCCGAGGTCGCCCTGCCGCGTACGCGGGGGGAAGACACCTGTCCGGTTGCAGCACTCGAGGCTTGGCTGCGCCGGGCGCGGATTCGCCGGGGACCGGTGTTCCGACGCATCACCGCCGCAGGCACGATCGAGAGCCGGCTGACCGGGGACGGGGTCTACAAGATCCTCCATGTGCGGGCCGCCGCGGCCCAGCTCACCGTCTCGGAGACCGAGCGGTTGTCGCCGCACGGGCTGCGCGCCGGAATGATCACCGAGGCGACGCTGAACGGCGCGCTGGACGAGCAGATCATGCCGCATTCACGGCACAAGGACGCCGGTTCGATGCGCCGCTATCGGCGGCGGGCGCGCATCGTGGTCGACAACCCGGCGCGGCTGCTCGATCTGTGACGGAAACCGAGGTAGAGCCGGGCTCTGCCCGGACCCGCCAAGGGCTTGGCCCTTGGAACCCCACACAGACCGACTGGCTGCGTAACCGGCTGACGGTCAGCGGCCCGACCGGCGAGGTGGCGCGGTTCCGTGCAGCGGCCCGGGGCACCGGCGGCGTTCCGTGGCATCTCGATCTCGATTACGAGGAGGCGCGTCTGCTGGCGCCGATGGCGGGGCAGGGGAGGGTGGCGCGATCGTTGGCCCATGAGCTGCGCGAGGTCATCGCCGCCCGTCATGACCAGGTGCTCACGCGCTGGCACGAGCCGGGCGGCTGCCCGCTCGACCTGCACCGGCTGATCCCGATCCCCGATGCCATCCTGGCGCTGGGCGAGGACGCGCCGGCCGCGCAGCACTGGCTCTGGAGCCATTGGGGTACGACCTATCCTCTGCGCCGGGTGCGCCTTCTGCAGGAAAACGCCGATCGCCGGCTGCGCCGCTCGGCGCGCCTGGTCTACGAATTCCTGTCGGCCGACTGGACGCCGTGGCAGGCCATCATGCGGTTGCGGCGCGACTGGCCGAAACTCGTCCTGGCGGTGGATCCTCGCTATGGCGAGGCCGACGGTGCCGGCAATGCCTGACGACGGGGCAGGGCAGGGGGCGACACTTTCGCTCGGCCACTCCACGCGCGACACGCTGTGGGACGACTGGGACACGCCGCCACGCGTGCCCGTGGCGCCCATGCTGCATCTCGATGGGTTCGATGGCCCAATCGATCTGCTGCTGGATTTGGCCGAGCGGCAGCGCCTCGATCTCGGCCGTCTCTCACTGATCGATTTGGTGGAGCAGTTTGTCGCTGCCTCCGCTCAATTGGCATCCCGTGTGCCGATCGAGCGTCGCGCTGACTGGCTGGTGATGGCAACGCGGCTGGTGCTGCTGCGCTCACGCCTGCTGTTCCCAGCGACGCCGGAAGCTGCGGAAGAGGCAGAGCGCGAAGCCGCGCAGGAAATCGCCCGCCTCGACGAACTGCAGTTCATCCGGTCAGCGGCGTCCTGGCTGCAGGCGCGTCCCCAACTCCGGCACGACGTCTTTGCTCGCGCCCCGCCCGGACCCGATCCGCAGATCGCGTCCTACATGGCGCTCATGGAGGCCTGCCTGACCGTGCTGCGTGGCAGGGAGGGGCGGCCGGGCGAAGAAGCCATCTATCGCCCGGCGATCCCGGACATCTACCGCGTTCCGGAGGCCATGGTGCGCATGCGCGCGCTGGTGGCGGAGTTCACCGAGCCCAAGCCCTTGGAGGATTTCTGTCCGGAATTGCCCATGGAGCGGCGGGGCGATGTGGACGTTGTCCGATCTGCCGTTGCGTCGATCTTTATCGCTGCGTTGGAACTGTGCCGCGAGTCGGTTGTCGGGCTTGATCAGGAGCAGAATTTTAGGACGATTACGGTTTGTCCCCTATTACCGCGGGTAGCCTGCGTGTCCGGTGTCTGAGCGGCTGCCTCAACAGGCTTGGCCTGCGACTACCGCAGCCAGAACTGTTCCGGCCGGTCGCCCGCAGCGGGCTCGACGATCATCCAGGTTGCCGTCGGGCTTGAGCGTCTCTCTCACATGCCGCCCGCGCCGGCGCGGTCCTCCATCTTGTGCAAATAGTCGAGGGACTAACGAGGTCCAGGTCCTTTGTCGCGAAACATCGGTGGGTGGATGGGGGCATCCCTTCGCGTGCGTGTGGCCCGATAGTGAGCCAATAGCTTGGGCAACCATGCGTTTCTTAAGTGGGACAAAACGGACCCGCCCGGCGTCACGTCAATGGCAATGTATTTGCCTTGAAGTGGGGTGTTGTCGATTGGGGTGGAACACCGAGCGAGGCCGGTTCCGTCAGATCTTGCGCCGACTGCAAGGCCAGGCCTTTTTCCGTTGTGCTGGTCATGACGAGGCCATCACGCGGAGGGCAATACGGCTTGCTTGAAGGAAGCGACGGCGACGAACGGTGGCTGGTGAGGTGTGGCGGAAGCGATAATTGGCGTGCAGGAGGTTCCGAAGTTCGTCATGACATCGGCAAAAGCGAGCCGCCGAGTTGACGGCGCCGAAGCCACGCATTGGCCCATATCGGCTCTTAATCCCTCGATGATCCTGTTCAATGCGGGTCTCGCTCAGCATCACGTCTACCAGCGCGCCAGTGCGGTCAATCGCCCGGTACAGATAGCACCATCGGCCATTGACTTTGATGTAGGTCTCATCGACGTACCACGAGCGGCGGACCCGGCTGCCACCCCCCCGGCGGCGGCGAAGATTGTCGATCAGCGACGCGTAAGTTTCGCCTCCCAATCCCGAACCGCCTCATAGGTGAATTCGATACCGCGGTGAAGGAACATCTCCAGCAGATCGCGTAGGCTCAGCTTGTACCGCAGTCGCCAGAAGACAACGAGCGCGATGACATCGGACGGATACTGGGCGCGATTCAGGGACCCACCAGTTCGTTCGTTGAGCTGCTTGCCACAGTCGCGGCAACGGAACCGCCGGTAGCCCTGCGCGGTGCAGTGGGGCCTGTCCGAAATCGCTGCCCCACTGCATGCGACGCATTCCATCCGACGTGCTCCCCCTCCGGGAGCTACCATGCCCCCAACAGAACCGTCCCCGAAATTGCGGTCTGGCGTGAACGCTGACGGAACCGGCTTCCACATGAGTGGCCCGAGACGGCTGGACAGGATCAGCGCCGCGGAATACGCCTCGAAACACGGTGGGGCCGGAACCGGGCCACAACAGCCGAAGCTGACGTGAGAAGTTGCGACGCGGTTCATCTGGGAGAAACAACCATGCCCATTCTGCTCTGGCTTCTTGGCGTCCCGATTCCGATCATCATTCTTCTGCTGCTGTTTTGGCATTGAGCGGGCAGGTCATGTCCATCACAACGACTGACACCGTCATTGCCGCGCCGCGCTCCGGCATCTCCTGGGGCGCGGTCTTCGGCGGCGCGGCCGTCGCGACGGGCGTCACTATCATGCTGGTGGCTCTTGGGTCTGGGCTGGGCCTCACGTCCGTCTCGCCCGTCAGTGGGGGCAATCCTTCGGCCGTCACCTTCACCGCGCTCGCTGCGGTATGGCTTATCATCGTCCAGTGGGTCTCCTCGTTCTTCGGAGGCTATCTTTCGGGTCGTTTGCGTCCCGGCTGGCCGGGCGTGCACGGCGACGAGGTCATGTTCCGCGATACTGCATCCGGTTTCGTCGCCTGGGCCGTCGCATCCATTTTCGTCGTCGGCTTAGTCGCCTCCGGCACTTCATCGTTACTCGGCAACGCCGGTCGGGCGGTTGCGTCGGTGGCGTCATCTGCCGCGGGAGGCGCAGCGCAGTCGGCAAGCACCATAGGGGCTCCGAGCGGATATTTGCTGGATACCCTGTTTCGGCCCTCGCAGCCGAACGCGCAGGAGAGTGCGGCGGACACGAAAGCTGAGGCAGGGCGTATTTTGGCCACCGCCGCGACGGGGGAAGTCAGCAAGGCCGACCAGAGCTATCTCGCACAACTCGTTGCCGCGCATACCGGCCTGTCGGCCGCCGATGCAAGCAAGCGAGTGGATCAGGTGATCGCGGCCGAGAAGGAGGCCGTCCAGAAGGCCGAACAAGCGGCGAATGCGGCACGCAAGGCGGGATCGTATTTCGCGATCTACACCTTCTTTTCGATGCTTGTCGGCGCCTTCATCGCTTGCGTCGCCGGCGCGATCGGGGGTCGACAGCGCGACGCCTACTAAAAAAGGCACGCCCGGCAGTGAACTGGAGGGCCGGGCGGGGATACGGCGCAGCATCGCTGGACGGAGAGCCACGCGGAGCAGTCCCGCGACGGGAACCTACCCGCTGCGGCTAACCGCCGGCGCGCCCTCCCGCCCACCACGGCGCGCTCGGGTTCATTTGGTGGCAGCAGCCAGTTTGCTTGGGATCTGAGGCTTGCAGGCCCGGCAAGGAAAACGCCCCGGAAGAAGGTCAATCCAACGGAGCGCAGCTTTTAATTGCCTCACCGAGCTAACTGGAGAGTCCAGCTCGGCTGGGGACCAGAATATGCCAGAATCGAAACTAGTCAATCTCCGCGGGCAGCAACGTGTAACGAGAGTCCGGACCGCTGATCTGATAAAAAGAGCGCCCCGGCGCATCACTCGGGGCGCTTTAGTCGCGTTGGACTGTTCCAGGGGCGAGTCGCCTTAGGGTTTAACTCGCCAGCTATGGAACGCAGGCAGCGACTGGAAGTTGCCAAGCTCCGTCGCCGAGGCTGTCGTATTCATGCCCAGCCGCCAAGCGGGAGCCGCTGATTGAGGGCTAACAAACCAAGCTGTGCACCCCGGGATCCTCATGGCTAAGACGTTCAGGAACTCCTACAGAGCCGATGCACCGTGAAAGTGTTCCGTGGAGAAGTCTGAGGGAAGTGCCGCCCCATTTTACTGGTATTTCAGGGATATAGATTCGTGGGCGATCCTGTACCGCAGTTCCTGCCGGCGTGCTGTCACATTCCTTGAGGGTAAGCAGGGCAACCATCAGGAACATGTCAGGGCCGTTCGCGACACGCGCGAATGCTTATGCCCACATCAGAGGTTTGGACCGCACCGATGTGCGGGAATGTAGGATCTGCGGACGTAAGTGACGGGGAGGAAGTTCGGCCGCCTCTCTCGCTTCTCTTTCTGCCGGCACCGCGCCGATGATAGCTCGCCCCCGCTCCTGACACCGCAAAGGGGCCGTCCGCTCAACTCCAGGCTTGCGAACGGCTGCACGTAATCCTCGCTCGTGAAGGCAGGCGCGCAGGAGGAACATACGTTCACATGTTCGGGTTGAGAGCGGTAATTGCTTGTGCGGATAGGCTGACCGGCAAACCCAACCGTTGGGGCCGCGTTCTACCGAATGTCAATTACGGAGACGCATCAATGAAGAAATCGTCCGCACTTATCGCCGCCCTTTCGGTCTTTGCCTTGGCGTCGCCGGCTTTCGCTGCTGGTGGAAATGGCGGCGGCGGAAATGGCGGCGCTACTCCGCCGAGCGCGTCCCCCTCAGCGGCGGAAGGCAGCCAGAACGCTGTTCCGCCGAGCTACGGTGTCTCGCCGACAACGCCGACTGGCTCTGCGAACAACAGCAACCACTGGGTCGGCCAGGGTCCGCAGATGAAGACCCTGAACGGCCAAACCGTAACTGGTTCGGTGCCGACCACGAACGGTCAGCAGACCAGCGCTCAATAACAGCAATCCAATCTGTCAGAGCGCCTGGCGCGGAAAACCACGTCGGGCGCTTTCTTTTTACGCGGGGCGGACTGCTAGTGCTCTGACGCATTCTATCGATTCACAACATGCAGTTGCCATGCAATTCTGTGAGCATGGCACAGACAGTATGCGTGTTGTTGAGCGCGGCAGACAGGAAGCGGCTTAAGGCAATAGCATCGGATCGCAACCGAGCGGGCAAATACATCGAGCGAGCCAAGTCGTTCTGGCCTCGGCCAGTGGTCGGCCGGTGCAACATGTGGCGAAAGAGATCAGCGTCAGCCGCCCCATGGTCTGGCGCTGGCAGCAGCGTTTTGCCGAGGAAGGTCCCGACGGGTTGCTGCGTGACAAGACGCGCAAGCCCGGCAAACGACCGATCCCGGCCGATAAAGTGGCGCACGTCGTGGCGCTCACGTGTGGCGAGCCGCCCCCTGGGACCACGTATTGGACCGGGCGAGCCATGGCAAACGCCACCGCCATGTCTCTGCGCTCGGTGCAGCGCATCTGGGCGGCGCACCAACTCCAGCCGCACCGCGTGCGCAGCTTCAAGCGCTCGCGTGATCCGCAGTTCGCTGAGAAAATGGCGGATATCATCGGCCTTTATCTCGATCCGCCCGCCCATGCGGTGGTGCTGTCGATCGACGAAAAGAGCCAAATCCAGGCGCTCGACCGTACCCAGCCTGGACTGCCGCTGAAACCCGGCCGCTGCGGCACCATGACCCACGACTACAAACGCCATGGAACGACGACGTTGTTCGCCGCATTGAACGTGCTGAAGGGTACGGTGATCGGTCGCTGCATGCAGCGACACCGGCACGAGGAGTTCATCCGCTTCCTCAATGCCGTCGAACGCGAGGTGCCGTCCGGCAAGTTGGTCCATGCGGTCGTCGACAACTACGCCACCCACCGGCACCGAAAGGTACAGGCCTGGCTGGCACGCCATGACCGATGGACCTTCCACTTCACGCCAACCTCCGGGTCATGGCTGAACGCGGTGGAGACCTTCTTCTCCGCTCTTACCCGACAACGCATCCGGCGCGGCAGCTTCCACTCCCTCGTCAGCCTGCAGGCTGCCATTAAGACTTACCTCGCTGAGCGAAATGCAGAACCACGCCCATTCGTCTGGACCGCAGCCACCGCCTCAATCCTTGCCAAGCTCGAAAGATTGCCTGCATCGTCCGTATGAGTCAGAGCACTAGCACTACTTTGGCAGTTTTTCGGCGAGGAGCTTCTTACAGTGAGGGCACTGCCTGGGTGGAGGGCGTGCGAAGAGATCGAGGATGGCTTGCCTGATGGCCGGCATGCTCGGTTGTGGCGGTGGTCCTCCAACTCTTTTTTTTCCGTCCCGCTGCTTTGAGGCGGCGGGATTGTAGGAAAGCGTAAGCGATCATGGTCATCAAGGCGTGTCGGTGTAACCCAGTCCAGGATCTACCTTCGAAGTGGTCGAGGCCGAGCTCTTCCTTGAGCTGCTGGTGCGCCTGCTCACAGACCCATCTGGCTTTGATCGTGGCTGCGAGCATCTTAAGGCTGGTATCAGCCGGCAAGTTCGACACATAGTATTTTTGTTCGCCAGTCGACCGGCGTTCGCCGACGAGCCAGACCTCGTCGCCTGGCATGCACTGCACACGATTATCGAGCATTCGGTGCTTATGGCCATCCGCAACGCGGATACGGTAGGCTGCGAAGAGACATGTCAGCCGACCTTTGGTGCCCCGCCGCCAGCTGACCCTTTGCCATTTGCTCCCGGCCAATAATGCTTCAGCGGCGACCGGAGGCTGATCCGGGACGTGGTATTTGCGGGGCTTTCCGGCCTTCGCGATGGGGAAGATCAGGGCGACGTCGGCGGGATAAACATTCTGGCGTCGCGACAGGCCCACCGCCCATAGCAGACCGCGCTCGCTCAAAGCCTGACGGAAAGGTCCGCTGGAACCGTATCCTGAAATCGGCAAGCACGCAGCCGAAACGCGCACCGGAGGCGATGACGCGGTCAATCTCCTCGATCGCGATTTCCGGCTTCGTCAGAGCAATCTGTCTATCCTTCGGCACATGGGCCCGCGCCATGCGCTCAGGATCGTCTGTCCAGCTCTCGGGCAGGAATAGCCGAAGGCCCACCATCACTGGCACCTCGCGCGACGCCAAAGTTACCGAGACCAGCGATTGGCAGTTCGCAGTCTTTCCGAGCGACGAGGCATATTGTGGCGCGACGCCTACCGAGTGATATCCTTTCTTGGGCAACGTCGTGTCGTCGATGACGAGAAACCCCGCGTCATTGCCAACCAAGCCATCCGCCTTCTTCAGCAGGACAGCTTCGAGTGGACCACTATCCCAAACTCCACCGGCAATGAAATGATGAAGCTGATCGTAGCCGATCTCGCCAGCGCGCATCGCCATCGGCTGAACGCTTTTGCGGTCTCCTGGACCAATCAGCCCGGCGATGTAGGCTGGACACATCTGTGCCCTCGTCTTGTGCCGTAGCGCAGCGACAAACGGCGCAAGCCAGCGATCGAGATCCGCTTGCCAGTCCACGTCCATTGATCGGCTCTCCAAAAGCCGATCAGCCATGAATCACCGAACCACCAATTCGGGAATCCCCTCGTGTGCAGAATCTGCCAAAGTAGTGCTAGTGACCCGGACAACTCAGCGTCACGCCGCTAACGGTCGGCCCTAGAGTCTGTTCAGAGATTTGACGGTAGAGGCGGCGGCTGAAAAATTGCCCCGGGCGCAGCGATGCCGAAACATTACTCCAATGGTGTCACTGATTAGCGCGTGGCCGAGCACCTGATCGACACTGCGGAGAAACTGGAACGCGAGGCGGACGAGAACGCCGAGGAGAATGGCGGCTCCCACGTGCGACAGGATGCTACTTAGCCGACCGCCGCCCCTCGTCTGACTTTCGGCGGTGGCGCCCGTGCATAATCACCTGCGATGGGAGACCCCGCTCCGGGCCGCAGTCTTGAAGGCCTACGAGCTTGTGAAAGAGCGGCCTCGAATTCTGACGTCGCACACGGGTTGGGGGGTGGTTACGAGCGGGCACAAGGCCTCGACGCATGGATGAAGTCGTGGACGCTGTCGTGCCGTCTGCTACTCGCCAGACACGAGCGGCTCCAGACCAGCGAGTCCGTCAATTCCGAAAGCATTACCCTGTGCAAAGCACAACCGCAGCGAAGCGTCCTGCTGGCGGGAGCCAGGATTGTCGCCAGCGCAGCCGAGCGCGCGAAACTTCCCGTTCGTGCTCGTGGGTGGAACGAGCCGGAATGGTCCAGTTGGCTCAACGAGAAGGGTATCTATGCTACCGCGAGTGAGTTCAGAATCGGCAGCGCATCTTGCGCATGCGAAGCTTCCGCGACGTGCAAAAAGATTTTTAGCACCATCGGGTCGTGAACGAGGTGAGGGGTACAACTTCGGGTTCCTCTGATCCTCCCTGAAACGTGTCTGCCTCAAGGGATTGCTCGGCTGCTGACAGCTACCAAGTAATAAGCCAACGATAATTAGGAAATATTGATGAACAAGATCCTTTCAATAGCCTTTGTTCTTGGCCTTGTGGGAGCGGCGTCGGCGATGGCGCAGACCTCCTCTCCCGCCTCATCTACACCACCTGCGGCAGTAGCGACAAGCAACACGAACAACACGACGGCAGCCCCGGTTCCTGGTGCGAACAGCTTCACGATGGCGCAAGCCCAGAAGCGCCTTGAAGACCAGGGCTACACTCAGGTCTCGGGATTGGCCAAAGATAACAACTCGATCTGGCGCGGCCACGCCATGAAAGACGGCAAGGTGGTGGACGTTTCCCTCGACTATCAAGGGAATATCACCGCGAACTAAGAATTCTGCTCACCTTAAGGGCGATCTTCCGTTCGCGCCTTTCAATCGAGGATAATTTCATGACAATCAGTACCATCACCGGCTTATACGACACGTACAACGCAGCTGCGCAGACCGTGCAGGATCTTGAGGCTGCTCACATACCGCATGATGAAATTAGCATTGTGGCGCACCGATCCGACACTCCGGAGGTCGCTGGGGAATCCGCACATGGCGCCGCGACGGGCGCTGGAACCGGCGCTTCGGCTGGCGCCGCCTTGGGCGGAGGAGCCGGTCTGCTCGCTGGGCTTGGGATGCTTGCCATTCCTGGTGTCGGTCCAGTGGTAGCCGCGGGTTGGCTGGTTGCGACCGCGGTCGGTGCCGTGGCGGGAGCAGCGGCGGGTGGTGCCACGGGTGGTTTGATCGGTGCTCTTACCTCCTCGGGCGTCACCAAGGAACGTGCCAGTTTCTATGCAGAAGCCGTCCGCCGGGGAAGCGCGCTGGTCACTGCTCGTGTCGATGAAGGCCTGGTTCCAACCACTGAGGCCATTATGGAGCGCCATGGCCGGATCGACCCGGCGATGCGGGAGAAGGCTTATCGCGATAGCGGCTGGACGGCGTTCGACGAAAATTCGCCACCATATAACGCGACGGATATCGCCCGCGAGCGCGCCCTTTATTCCGCTCGCCCAGGGATCTGACAAGGGTATGCCCGGAGGCGCGGACAACGTCGCCGGGCAAGCCACTTCGGAGATCGAAGCGCGATCTGTCGGTCGGCAAACACCGACCCAATCCCAATACCCCTGCTAATGAGAGCGCTTCTCCAATCCATCTACTAAGAGGACTAGGCACCGTGAAATCACTCGAGGACCTGTTTCTGCATTTTCTGCAGGACGTTTATTATGCCGAGCGGCAGTTGCTCAAGGCGCTCCCGAAGATGGCCAAGAACGCACAAGAGCCAGCGCTCAAGGACGCCTTTACGGCGCATCGCGAGGAGACTGCTCATCAGATCGAGCGCCTTGAGCAGGTGTTTGAGCATCTCGGCAAACGTCCCCGGGGTGTGCCATGCGAGGCGATCAAGGGCTTGATCGAAGAAACCGAAGAAGTACTCGAGGACAGCGACGCCGGCGCGGTCCGTGATGCCGGGCTGATCGCTTGCGGCCAGGCAGTCGAGCATTACGAGATGGCTCGCTACGGCGCGCTGATCGCCTGGGCCCAAGCCGGCGGCCACAAGAACATTGTAGGTCTTCTGCAGGAGACCCTCGACGAGGAGAAAAAGGCCGACAAACTGCTCAACGATCTCGGGGTCAAGCAAATCAACAAGAGTGCGGCCACCGTGGCGAAAGCCGCCTGAGCCGCTTCGTCACGATCTCACTGCTCTGTTTAGGATACAGATATGTTCCTCCACCGCAAAGAACTGATTCAGCCGGTGAACGTCGGCAAGCCTGATGCCCGCTTTGGGACCTTTTTACTTGAGCAGTTCGGCGGCGCCACCGGCGAGCTCACCGCCGCCCTACAGGTACTGGGTGCAATCCTTCCACGTCGAGAACGCTGGCATCCGCGACATGCTGCAGGACATCGCGATCGAGGAGTTCAGTCATCTCGAGATGGTCGGCAAATTGATCGCACAGCACACCAGCAAGATCGACCAGACTGCGGTCTATGATGCGCCGCTGTTCAAGGTGAAGGGCGGCGGCCCTCACTTCCTCGATAGCCAAGGCAGCTGCTGGACGGCCGCCTACATCAACGAGGGCGGCAACGTGGTTCGCGACCTTCGCGCCAACATCTCCGCCGAGGCGGGCGCGCGGCAGACCTATGAGGCGCTGATCAAGGCATGTGACGACGAAGGCACGAAGAAGACCCTTACACATCTGCTGACCCGTGAGATCACGCACGCCAACATGTTCATGAAGGCCCTCGACGCGATGGGCAAACTCGATGATCCGATGTTCGGTAACATTCCGCCCGACGACACCGTTAAGCTGGTGTTCAATCTCTCCCAGGGTGACGATGTCCGCGGGCCATGGAATGAAGAGCCGGACTTCGATTATGTGGCGAAGCCGGAGCCGAAAGGTGGCATGCCACCAGCGCCGGTGAATCCGGACGACGAGCGTTCTCCCAAAGCGAAGAATGAGAAGTCGCGTCACAAAGCGGGTTGACCGGCGCCTGCAGCCTCCGCCGCAACGTGATGAATTCCGTCAAGACGAAGCTCGCGGTCGGCGCGGCACTCGCCGGCCTCGGGCTGATGAGTGTGGTCACGCGCCAGCCCAAGCGCCAACCGTCGCAGCCGGTCCGCCGGCTGCCGGCCACGGATAGCGGCACTTTGGCGGCACTCCGGGACGAACTGCACGGCGTCTCGCCATGCCCCCGCGCACCCCCTTCGGCGGACGACGGCGGCCAGGGGCGCGAGGCTGATACGCCGAGCGAGATCCCGGCTCGCGGGTGGTGGGACATTGCCAAGCGGACGGCCAACCAGACCTCCGAGCACCGGTTGATGACGGAGGGGGCAGGAATCACCTTCTACGCAATCCTGGCGATCTTCCCGGCGCTGGCCGCTCTCGTCTCGATCTACGGCCTGGTCGCCAACCCGGCCGCCGTCTCAGGGCAGCTCAACGCGCTCTCGGGCGTCGTGCCGGGCGGTGGGATGGACATCCTCGCCGACGAGCTCAAACAGCTTACCTCCACCGGCGGAGGCAAGCTCGGGCTCGGCGCGATCATTGGCATTCTCGTCGCGTTGTGGAGTGCCAATGGAGGCACCAAAGCGATATTCGACTCGCTCAACGTCGTCTACGACGAGCATGAGAAGCGAGGTTATATCCGGCGTACCCTCGTCTCGCTCGCGGTCACGCTCGGCACGCTGGTGTTCGTCACGGTGGCAGTGGCGGCGGTGATTGTGCTCCCGATCGCGCTGAATTTCGTGGGTCTTGGCAAAGTTACTGACCTCTTGCTCCGAGTGGCGCGTTGGCCAATGCTGCTGGTCATCGTCACCGTGATGCTCGCCGTCATCTACCGCTACGGGCCAAGCCGGACCAAGGCGCGCTGGCGCTGGGTGAGCTGGGGCGGCGCGTTTGCGGCCCTCGCCTGGGTGCTGATCTCGCTCGCTTTCTCCTGGTACGTCGCGCATTTCGGCAGCTACAACAAGACGTACGGCTCGCTTGGTGCTGCGATCGGCTTCATGACGTGGATATGGATCTCGGCCACCATCGTGCTCATTGGCGCGGAACTGAACGCCGAAATGGAACACCAGACGAAGCGCGACACGACCGCGGGCGCGGAGAAGCCGCTCGGCTCGCGTGGCGCCAAAAAGGCCGACACGGTGGCGCCGGCCGGGGGAGCTTCCGCTTAGCGTGCTGACCCACTCTCTTGGCCGGCCGCTATTAAAGCCCACGTCCTCACCTTCGTGTCGGCCTACAACTTTGCCAAGCATCTCAAGGCGCTCAGGTGGAAGACCCCGTTCGAAGCCGTCTGCCACGCCTGGACGACAACACCAGAAATCTTCAAGGGAAACTCTGATCAACCCCGCCATCTGCGCCGCCCGGTCGTGGTGGTGGCGAAGACGGAGAAATCTGGATGCGACCTGAGGCCGGAATTCGGCGTTCGCGGGCCGGTTCGGCCGGTCTGCCGGATCGTCGCAGCGCTGCGGACGCAGCTCTCCTCTCACGCAGCCAGTAGCGACCTTCGAGCGAGGTAAAGATTGGCGAGGCCGCAGGTGACGAACAGCCGGTGGGCATTCTTGTCCAACCCGCGATAGCGCACCTTCACAAATCCAAACACGCGCTTGATGACCCCGATACTATGCTCGACCTTCGCCCGTACCTTCGACTTGGTCCGATTGCGAGCTTTCTCTGCCTCATCGACAACACCGCGATGACGATATCGCCGGTTGGTGAAGTCCTGTGCAGATGGAGCATGCTCGCGGATGACATGACGCTGGCCACGATAGGCCTGGTCGCCCCAGACACGCCGTTCCTCGCCATGTAGCAGGTCACCAAGCACGCTGGCATCATGCACATTCGCCGCAGTGGCCACCGCGGAATGGATCAGCCTGGTCCTGCTATCTACCCCGACATGCGCCTTCATCCCGAAATACCACTGCTGGCCCTTGCGGGTCTGGTGCATCTCGGGGTCGCGCTGCTTTGTGGCATTCTTGGTCGAACTCGGAGCGCTGATGATGGTCGCGTCCACGATCGTGCCGGTGCCCACCTTCAGACCCAGACTCTCAAGATGCTCGTTGACGGTGGCAAATATCTCAGTTCCAAGCTCGTGCTGCTCCAACAGGTGGCGGAACTTGCAAACCGTGGTCTCGTCCGGCACCGGCTCACGGCCGAGATCGATGCCGGCAAACTGCCGCATCGCAGCCGAGTCATACAGCGCCTCCTCCACTCCGGGATCCGAGAGATTGAACCACAGCTGCAGGAAGTAGATGCGCAACATGCGTTCCAGTCCCACCGGTGGTCGGCCCCTGCCAGGCTTCGGATAGACCGGCTCGATCAGCGCACAGAGTTGCTGCCACGGCACTACCCGCTCCATCTCGGCAAGAAAGGCTCCCCGCCGTGTGGTCTTGCCGTAGCGTTCGAAGCTTACGCTCGCCAGGGTCGCTTGACGCATCTCGTTCGGTCGATCCGAATGTAATCAATGCCACTCAACTACAGGCTGCTCCGTGACCGTGTCGAGATGGGATTCTTCAGAGTCTCCCAAGCTCAACCCGCGTCACCTCATCCCGGGGCCAAACAGGCGTCAGGGATGAAGTTGCACCATCACACTCCGGGACCACACAAGTCGAACGTCCCAAACCGACCTGTCTGGCCGCCGCGGTTGGGGATAACCCGGCCTGCACCAGCTTGATCGCTGCGGCGATCTTGTCGGTATCGAGCGGCTGACGGCCTGGCCGCTTCCCGCGCGCACGCGCCGCAGCAATCCCCTTCTTGATACGCTCGGCAATCAGACGCCGTTCGAAGTGCGCAATCGCCCCGAACACGTGGAACACCAGCTCGCCGGCGGCTGAGGCTGTGTTGATGTTCTGTTCCAAGCTGAGCAGATAAGTAAGCGGTGGCTTCAGACCACGTTTGCCCAGGGTGTGTTTCGGCGCGGCACCGTGACCCCCCATCGGCTTCCAAAAGTGACCCTGTCGGATCGATGATTTCGTCATCTCTATCAAGGAGATATGCGCCGTTGGGAGGGGTCACTATTCAAAGCCGATGACGTTCCGGAATGGGCCCGTGATGTGCCCAATTTTTCAATGAGATACGCCCGAATCAGGCGGGGTCCCATTTGGGCGCCGATTCACAAGCAGTGCACCAACCAGCCGGGTAACAGCGGCTTCGTTCGGGAAGATACCCACCACCTCGCTGCGCCGCTTGATCTCCCCATTGAGGCGTTCGAGCGGATTGGTGCTGTGTATCTTGGTGCGGTGCTGTGCCGGAAAGCCCATGTAGGCCAGGACATCAGCTTCGGCATGGTCCATCAGGGCGGCGAGCTTGCTGATGCGTGGCCTGGCTTGATCGGCGACCTGTCGCCACTGCTTGCGAGCGGCCTCAGCATCATCCTGGGCAAACGCCGTGCCGATCCACGCCGAGACGATCCGTCGCTGCGTCTTTCCGGCATGCGCCAAGGCATTGCGCATGAAGTGCACGCGACAGCGCTGCCAGGTCGCGCCAAGCACTTTGGCAATCGCTGCTTTCAGGCCTTCATGCGCGTCGGAGATGACCAGCTTGACGCCGCGTAGGCCGCGGCGCGTGAGCGAGCGCAGGAACTCGGTCCAGAACGGCTCGGCTTCGCTGTTGCCGATGGTCATGCCCAGCACCTCGCGACGGCCGTCCGTGTTGACCGCCATGGCGACAATCACGGCCACCGAGACGATATGATGATCACGCCGGGCTTTGACATAGGTGGCATCCAGCCACAGATACGGCCACTCGCCTTCGATCGGACGGTGCAGGAACGTCTGCACCCGCTCGTCGATCTCGGCACAGAGCCGCGACACTTGGCTTTTGCTGATGCCCTCCAGCCCCATCGCCTTGACCAGCTCGTCCACCGAGCGGGTTGAGATGCCCTGGACGTAGGACTCTTGGATCACCGCGGTTAGCGCCTTCTCCGCCATCCGGCGCGGCTCCAGAAAGCCGGGAAAGTAGCTGCCGCGGCGTAGCTTCGGTATGCGCAGCTCCACGGTCCCAGCACGTGTCTGCCAGTCGCGATCCCGGTAGCCGTTGCGCAGGTTGGTCCGATTCTCGCTGCGCTCGCCGTGGCCAGCACCGCACAGAGTCTCGGTCTCCAGTTCCATCAGACGCTGCGCGGCGAAGCCGATCATCTCGCGCAGCAGTGTCGCGTCCGAACCCTTCTCCATCAGCTCGCGAAGGGTGATCATGTCGTCGGTCATCGGGGTGGCCTCCAAGGTCAGAGTTGCGTGTTGCAACCCAACCCTACCCAGGAGCACCACGGTGACCACCGCTGTGGATAAGTGGCCTGCCTACTCCAGACTCTTGGCGGTACTCTTGGCGGTCGCTCCGGCAGGCCACTTACCCACAGCTCCTACACCACGAACTGGGACACGACCCAAGGGAGAAGCTCGACGCACTCGAAGCGTATTTGGAGTTCTACACAAAGGTTCTCTTGAACCAGCGCCGCTGGCTTAAGGGCACCATTTTTGTTGATGCTTTCGCGGGTCCCGGCCGCTCTCCGGTGCGCTCTAAGCAGTCGCCGCTCGGCCCTCTCGTTAGCCTGCTCGAGCCGGAAAACGAAGAGGAAGGCGAATATATCTCGGGCTCGCCGCGGCGTGCTCTCGAGGTCATGCATCCGTTCGATGAATATGTGTTCATTGAAATGGCTAATGACCGGATCGCCGAGCTCGAGGCTTTGCGCTCCGAATTCGTCGATCGGCGCAAAATCGACATCCGCCGAGGGGATGCTAACGAACATTTAGAGGACCTGCTCAAAGGTCATCTCGGCAAGCCTGGCTGGAAAGCTGTGGTGTTCTTGGATCCTTTCGGGATGCACGTCCCGTGGTCGACAATTCAACGCCTTGGCGCCACCCAGAATATTGAGGTTTTCATCAACTTCACTTTGGGAATGGCTGTGCAACGGCTGCTGCGCAAGGACGCGGAAATCACGCCGGGATGCCGCGATGCCCTGGATGTGTTCTTTGGCACAACCGATTGGTGGGCGGAGGTCTACACGGAGACCCATGATCTTCTGGGCAGCCGAATCGTGAAGCGGGCAGATGCCGGGGATCGTCTGCTCGAGTTCTACCGAGCCCGCCTCAAAAGCGCGTTTGGCCTGGTCTCGCCAGGGAAGTTGGTGCGGAACACCACGGGCGCGCACCTCTACTACCTGATCTGGGCCGGGACGCACCCCAAGGGCCTAATGGGGGCGGCTTACATCCTGGGCGAGCAGCCGAAGCAGCCCAAAAGGGCCAAGTCCGCTTGAGATGCCCTGCCCTCCCCTCCTGGGCTTCTAAGCTTGTGCTTCCGGAAACTCGAGTCCTTCGTAAATCTCGGCCATCGTTAATGTAAGCGGCACCCTCGGCAATTCGACGGTTGCCTCGAGACCTCTAATTTCCTCCGGGCGGAGGTCGAATTCGGCGTTAAGTCTGCGGGTATAGACATGCACTAGGGGTTCGGAGGGTTCTACCAGCACGTAGTGGAGGATCGTCTCCGTAGCGTTGTAGTCAGCGAGTTTGATCGTGCGGTCGTCCTTTTGAGTTTCCGGCGACAGGACTTCGAAAACCACACGCGGTTCCGGCGCAATCAAGTTCCCTGGGTTCCGTGGTCCGCAATCGATCGTCACGTCGGGATAGCGTGCCCGCCCGTTTCCGGTCTGCACTTTCATATCGGATGGGAATGGTCGGCAGGGAGTTCCTCGAAGTTTGCCGTGAGCGGCGGCGAACAGGTTCCCTTGAATGATGTTGTGTGCCTCGTTTGCCCCGGCCATGCCGTAGGCGTAGCCGTCGACGAACTCGTGCTTTTGGTCCTGGGTGGCTTCCCAGGCCAAGTATTCTTCCATCGTCATTCGGCGCTCAGTTAGTTGCGGCCTCGCCATGTGTCCCTCTTAGGCCTGCGAGCCTAGCATATGGGGCGCTAGACGGCATTAGCGAGGTTTTCTAGCCGTCGTTGTGAATCGGCGCTCAAATGGGACCCGGCCTGATTCGGGTTTACCTGCTTGAAAGAGTGGGCATTTCGCGACTTCATTCCGAACATCATCGGCTTTGAATAGTGACCCTACCCCACAGCGCATATCCCATTGAGAAGCACGGCGAAATCGCCGATCTGATAGGGTCGCTCTTGGAAGCCGATGGTGGGTCACGGTGCCGCGCCGAAACACACCGGGAAAGTAGCTGCCGCGGCGTAGCTTCGGTATGCGCAGCTCCACGGTCCCAGCACGTGTCTGCCAGTCGCGATCCCGGTAGCCGTTGCGCAGGTTGGTCCGATTCTCGCTGCGCTCGCCGTGGCCAGCACCGCACCGAGTCTCGGTCTCCAGTTCCATCAGACGCTGCGCGGCGAAGCCGATCATCTCGCGCAGCAGTGTCGCGTCCGAACCCTTCTCCATCAGCTCGCGAAGGGTGATCATGTCGTCGGTCATCGGGGTGGCCTCCAAGGTCAGAGTTGCGTGTTGCAACCCAACCCTACCCAGGAGCACCACGGTGACCACCGCTGTGGATAGGTGGCCTGCCTACTCCAAACTCTTGACGGTCGCTCCGGCAGGCCACTTACCCACAGCTCCTACACCACGAACTGGGACACGACCGCAATTTCTTCGGGCGACATGCGGGAGAGCTCGGTCGCATGTCGCACGTAGCTGAACGCCACATTCCGGTCGTCCTTTTTCAAACGCGCTCCTGTCAGCACATCAGTGCTGTAATCCATCTCTGGATCGCATTCGGTGGCATCGACCGCGACCATCGCAAGCCGCCGATCAATGCATTGACTACAACATCCACAATGCCTGGAACCGTCCCGATGTAGACCAGACACTCCGCAGGGCTCTCAACTTCCTAGCCGATGACCGTTTTGGGTTCCGGTTTGAAAAACTTCAGTCCGATCGAGCCAAGCAAGATTATCTGCACCTTGATTCAGGCTCGCCGGAAAGCTGGCCCTTCGATCGTCCGGGCCGCGTGCTACTCGGGCGGGCTGGACAGCTTGGCTGGGGCTGTAGAACGAGCCGCTCGGGGCGAGAAGCTGGTTCTGGTTAGCCACCGTTCGACACCAACCATCGATCATCGACAGAAGGAGCTTTTCCGGAATCTGTCCGAGATGTTCCCCGGAAGTCGGTTGCTTCGGGTGCCCGTTTGGATCAACAGGAGCGGTTATCGGCGGGCCCATCGGTACACTCAGCGCACCCGCTCCTTCCTATTCTGGGCCCTGGCTTTCGCAGTCGGCACATCGGCTCGTGCCGATGGAGTGCAGTTTTTCGAAAATGGCGTAGTTAGCCTAAATCTTCCTGAATGAAACCCAATATGATCGCGCACTTGCGCTAATCAAATCCCAACGCGAGGTGTTCCTTGTGGAGCGTGCTTCCCTAGAGAAGCAAATCTCTGACTTGCAGGCCGCCGGTCGAGCCGCTGAAACCGGCCCTCTCGTCCCGCAACTGCAAGCGAAGCAAAATATCGCCGACCTTTCAAGCTTTCAAGCGCCGTCGTCGCGGCATACGAGGCATGTGCAGGCCCAGCTATTCAGAAAGCCAATCCGAAAGCCTTGGGCGGTTGCTCTGCTCCTGCAACAGGCTTATGCGAATACGAAGCCGAAAGAGGCTGTGCCATAATTCTAGCAGACCGTGTGGAAACTCCATGCCGTAACGGTAATGAGCATCATTCGAATCCGGCGGGCTTCACTCGCGACATATGACTGCCGCCAAAGTATTCCCGGTGAATCTATCTTGCGCGCCGTTCCCGTGCTCCTGCGTTTTCACACGGTCTGCTTGATTTCTGCTGTTCGCCATGGTGACTGGTCGCACAAGGGCGCATTGGGGTCGGGGCCATGCTGAGTGTTACGGCTGTGTAGCGTGAACGGTCACTCCCTGTGGCAGGACGACCCACGGCTGCGCACTCCGCGTCCAAAAATGCTCCCTCGGCCTGATCCACGACGTGTCGTCAAATGTTCCTCCACGCACGACCCGCTTTTCGTTTGGAGCCAACGCGTCGAGCTTTGAACCGCCGCACACCCAGACACCGCAGTCAGGGCAAATTGCTCGATGGCTGATCGTGCCGCTACCGAGCACGCGCCGAACTAACCGAGAAGACCCCGTAATGGTAAAAGCGGTAGCCGGGACAACAACACCAATTGCAAATGCCGCACCTGATAACGTTTGGCAGTCAGTGCAGTGGCATACATACGCCCCGAGTGGGGGCGCGGTGAGTGTGTAACGCAGGGCACGACAGTGACAGCCACCAGTCAGAAGGAACGGTTCGGCGCCCATTGCTGTCTCCCGTTTCGGCCGCTTCACTTCTCAACATAGCAGTGCCTCGGCCGTGGCCGCAGAACATTACCGGAGCCGCGAGCATTCGCCAATTCCTGCCCTGACGCTGCCCCCTCTTACGCGGCGCAGAATTCTTGCAGAGCGTGTAAAAACTCCATGCCGTAACGGCAATGAGCATTATTCGAATCCGGCGGGCCTCACTCGCGATATATGACTGCGGCGAAAGTATTCCCGGTGAACCTGTCTTGCGCGCCGTTCCCGTGCTCCTGCGTTTTCACACGGTCTGCTTGAGATATGCATCGCCGAGACCGAGCACAAACGCTTGCCGCCCGAGGACTGCTAAATCAGTCCGTGTTGGCTCAGCCGGTCCCGCGGCAAGCGGATCACTTCAACCGCCACCTCGGCGGAGATGGAACGCCCTAAGACGTGACGAGCCACCTATTCATGCCCGTTCGGCAGTAAGCTTCTTCTTCGGCCACACTGCGTGGAGATCGTCACCAAATGACTCTACTATCGCGCGAAGAAGCTCTTGCGGCGGCCCTGGGCGAGTATAGACGCGAAGCTGATAGACATGGCCCCTACCGGGGATATTTGGCTGAGGCATACGAGTTGATCAGGCGTCTGGAAGAGCGGGGCTATACGATCACGCCGCTGAAATCCGCCGAACTGCTCGATCACGGCTAACGGTTCCAGCGGGTGAAGGGATCAGCCGCGTGCCCAGCCCCCTCAATCGCCGGATCGATGCGATCGAGCTATTTCTGTCGGCGCCGTATGGAGGCGTCCCGATGACCAAAGAACTGTCGTATCGAGCGGAAGCCGCCGCCGGGTATGACCGCGCCTTCGGCAGCATTTCGGGCCAGTTCATCCCCGGCTTACTACGGGCTGCTCGCGTAGGCCCAGGGCACCACGAAGAAAGGCCATGAGGCTTTCAGGGTCGGCCTCGAAGCCTGGATGGATGCCACCGCCGTCCTGCTCGAAACCGAGAGGATCGCTCAGCCACGCAAGGCGAGGGGTCGCGGGTGCAAGTGCTGAGCAGTTGTTTGTCTCAATACATAGGCCATCGATGCACAGCCTAGGAGACCCGGCACATGAACTGTTGGCCGCCCGCACTGAGAGTGTCGGGGTCTCGATAGCTTTGTTGCCGGTCGCGGTGATCGGTGGCGGGCCAATCGGTTTGGCGGCAGCCGCTCATCTATTGGCGCAGGGGCTGGAGCCGATAGTACCTGGAGGCAGGCCCCTCGGTGGGGACCGCCGTGCAGACCTGGGGCCATGTCCGGATGTTCAACCCCTGGCGCTACAATATCGACCGCACGTGCCGAGCGCTTCTCCAGCGCCACGGCTGGACGGCACCGGACCTAGAGACGTTTCCGGTCGGCCGAGAACTGGTGGCTCGGTATCTCGAGCCGCTGGCCAGCCTGCCCGAGCTATCATCGCGACTGTGTACTGGAGCACGAGTAACCGGCGTCGCCCGGGCCGGGATTGGCAAGGTACGAAACGCCGGGAGGAAAGCCGCGCCGTTCGAGGTGCACTTCACGACGCCGGAGGGTTCCGAAGCCTGTCTCCTCGCGCAGGCTGTCATAGACGTCTCGGGAACCTGCGGTACGCATGGTTGGGCAGGCGCCAACGGACTGCCCGCCATCGGGGAACGGGGCGTGGCCGATCGGATCCGCTACGGCATGCCCGATATCCTTGGGGCCGACCGCGGACGCTATGCAGGTCGGCGGATCATGGTGCTGGGTTCGGGTGATTCGGCGCTAGGCAGCCTTATCGACCTCGCCCGCCTCGCCGACGAAGCACCCGGCACAATAATCACCTGGGTCACCCGCAACCGGGATCTGAGCCGAGCCCTGGGAGGCGGCGCTGCCGACCAGCTTCCAGAGCGCGGTGCTCTGGGCATGCGGGTCCGCTCCCTGGTCGAGCAAGGCGCGCTGGAGTTGCTGAAATCCTTCGCCGTGGAGGAATTAGACAGGACCTCCGATGGCGCACTCTTTGTGAGCGGGGTTGATGACAGCGGCGGGCGCTCCATCGAGGTGGACGAACTGGTCGTCGCAACCGGCCTGCGCCCCGACCTTGGGATCCTGAATGAAGTCCGCCTGGACCTTGATCCGGCCCTCGAGTGCCCCCGCGCGCTGGCGCCGCTCATAGACCCCAACCTGCACAGCTGCGGCACGGTCCGGCCACACGGGGCTGCCGAGTTGGAGCAGCCCGAACCGGGCCTGTTCATCGCAGGCATGAAAAGCTACGGCCGGGCGCCCACCTTCCTGCTCGTGACCGGCTACGAGCAGGTGCGCTCCATCGCCGCTTTCCTTGCCGGAGACATCGAGGCTTCCCGCCGGGTCGAGCTTGACCTGCCGCAAACCGGCGTTTGCAGCAGCGCGCTGGCCCTGGAGGATTCCCCCGATTGCTGCGGCGGCCCCGCGCCGGTCGGGACCAACGCCTGCTGCGCCGACGATACGGAGGCGAAGGTGGCAGGCAAGGAAACCTGCGGGTGCTCCGGCTCGCGAAGCCAGGACCAGCCCGAAGCCGAGTTGGCCGAATGAGCGAGATTGCCGCCCCGGGGGACGTTGCTCCTAAGGGCGCGGCGAGCAGCCGTCCGAAGGTGTTGGTGATATCTGCCATCGGGGTGGCGCAGATCCTGGCCTGGGGCAGCAGCTACTATCTTCCCGCCGTACTGGCCCGTCCCATCGCGGCGAACACGGGATGGCCGCTCGACTGGGTCATGGGCGCCCTGTCCCTTGGCCTGCTCGTCTCGGGTCTCGTCTCCCCGCGGGTGGGACGGGTCATCGAGCGAAGGGGCGGGCGCCCGGTGTTGGCAACGAGCGCCGTCCTGTTGGCGGTTGGTCTCCTGGGAGCGGGGTTGGCGCCTCGGCTGCCCGCCTTCCTGGCATCCTGGGTGGTCATCGGATTCGGGATGGGCATGGGCCTCTATGATCCGGCCTTCTCAACACTTGGGCGCCTCTACGGCGAGGACGCCCGCAGTGCCATCACTCAACTTACCCTGTTCGGCGGGTTCGCCAGCACCGTCTGCTGGCCTCTGACCGCGTTCCTGAACGCCCATCTGGGTTGGCGCGGAACCTGCCTGACCTACGCGGGAATTCTCGCCGCAGGGGTGGCGCCCCTCTATTTGCTCGCGCTGCCTCGTGAGGAGGTGCGGATCATTCAGCGAGCCTCGGCATCCGCTCGACCGCCGGGGCGTGTCGCTCCCGAGCAGCGCGCTGCCTTCATCCTGCTCGCGGCGGGTTTCACCCTGGCCTACGGTACCATGACGGTCATCGGCGTCTATCTGCTGATTCTGCTACAATCCCGCGGGCTCGCGCTGGCGGCAGCGGTTGGCCTGGGCGTGCTGGTCGGCCCCGCGCAGGTCGGCGGCCGCGTCCTCGAGATGAGCTTCGGACGCAAACTGCATCCGGTCTGGAGCCTGCTCGCCTCCTCATTGCTGGTCGCCTGCGGTCTGGGGTTGCTAGCATTCGTGCCGGGCATCGCGGGGGCGAGCATCGTCCTCTACGGCATGGGCAGCGGGATCCGATCCATCGCCAGGGGCACCGTGCCGTTGGCTATGTTCGGCCGTGAAGGTTATGCGATCCTGATGGGCCGCCTCGCCTTGCCCAGCCTGCTTGCCACAGCCGCGGCGCCGATGCTTGGAGCGTGGCTGCTTGGCTGCATCGGGCCCAGGGGGACGCTGATAGCGCTGTTGGCCGCCGCGCTCCTCAACGTCGCGATCATGGTTCCGCTGCTGCCAATGGCCCTCCGGCGCGGCTGAAAGCGCTGCTCCTATCGTGTGACGGACGAAGCTCGCAGTTCACCGCGTGGCAGCGACCAGCCGCCGAGACTGGTAGTCGCGTCAGCTCTCGGCGTGCGCTAGGCGGCCTGCCTGCCGTACCAATCCCGCGTCCCGTTCACGACCGCCACGACGGTCAGCATAGCAGGAACCTCGACCAGCACGCCGACGACAGTTGCCAGCGCCGCGCCGCTCTGAAAGCCGTAGACCATAATGGCCACAGCGACCGCCAGTTCGAAGAAGTTGCTGGCCCCAATCAGGCAGCTTGGTCCGGCGACTTGCTGCTCCGACCCGACAATCCAATTGAGGACGTAGGCCAGCGTCGAGGTGAAGAACACCTGGATGATGATGGGGACTGCCAACAGCAGGATGACCAGGGGCTGGCGGACAATCTGCTCGCCTTGCAGGGCGAACAGGATGACCAGCGTCAGCAGCAGCGCGGCGAGAGAGGGTGAGCGAAGGACAGAGAGCGTGCGGTTGAGTGCGGCGGTACCGCCAGCGCGTATAAGCAGGCTGCGCCAAATCTGCGCAGCCGCGAGCGGAACCACGATGTAGATGCCCACCGATGCCAGCAACGTGCTCCAAGGCACGGATATGGAGGATATACCGAGGAGCAAACCGACGATGGGCGCGAACAAGACCAACATCAGCGTGTCGTTGAGCGCGACCTGGCTGATGGTGAAGTTGGCATCCCCATCAACGAGCAAACTCCACGTGAAGACCATTGCGGTGCACGGCGCCGCTGCGAGCAGGATCAGGCCTGCGATGTAACTGTCGATTTGGGACGCAGGCAGCCACGGCCGGAAGATGAAGCCGATGAATAGCCAGCCAAGCGCGGCCATGGAAAACGGCTTAATCAGCCAATTGATACCAGCTGTGATGGCGAATCCTTTCCAGTGCTGGGTGACCTCGCGCAGCGACGAGAAGTTTACCCGGAGGAGCATCGGAACAATCATCGCCCAGATGAGGACCGCGACTGGCAGGTTGACCTCGGCGACCTCGAGCCTGCCGATAGCGTGAAAAACGCCCGGCAGCGCGCTCCCCAACAGGATGCCTGCTACGATGCAAGCGGCGACCCACAACGTCAGGTAGCGCTCGAAAGTGCCCAGCCTTGGACGGCGGGCCGACACGGCGCCCCGGACTTCGGTTGAGGCGCTCACCCGTTCGCCCCACGCCAGGCTGTCTGGCCCAGCACGCGGATAGCGGGATCAAAAGCGTGGCCGAAGGCAGGCCGATACGTGTGCGGCAGCACATTGAGCGCTGTGGCCCATGCCATCAGCCAACTGGGCGATGTAATTGCAATCGGCATTATCTCGACTCCATCCTCAAACAGCGCAGATCCGGATTACCGAAGAGGGAGGGAAAACCTTTATGCGCGAAGCGAGGCGCTAGCGAGTCCGCTGCAACGACGAGGGCGCAGCCAACCCTCAGGTGCCCTGATTGAGAGACCATGAATGCGGAAAGTCCCCATCACCAAGTTTTCCAACCCTGCCGAAATGTGGGCTAAGCCCAGTACTGATCAACCCGTTATTTCCATGCAGATAGAACGGTCCTGAGAGGTCCCGATATCGTGGCTTCCCCCGCTAGTCGATTGATATATGGCACATCCCTCCCAGTTTCCTGATGTTTTCGCGTCCGTCCGGTGACATTTCGCTTGGCGACCCATCGAGGTCGCGCTACGGTCCTTCCAGAATCCCAGAAATAACGGGATCGGGAGGAGGCAGGAATGAAAGGGTGCGACAGGCTCGTTGACGTCGGACGGCGGGGCTTTTTTGCGCGAACCGCCGCAGTCGCCACAGGGGTGGCCGCAACTGCCGCGTTGCCAGCTGCGGCCAGCAAGGCCGCCCCATCTCTTGCTCTGGTGACGTATCCCACTGCGAAGTTGGCCAATGTCAAAGACCTTAAGGTCAACGATCCAGTCAACATTTCCTATCCCGACGACGGCAGCCCGGGCGTGTTGATCAAGCTGGGAACTCCAGTCGAGGGCGGAGTCGGTCCGGACCGGGACATCGTCGCGTTCAGCACCGTTTGCCCCCATAAGGGATTCCCACTGTTCTATGTGCCGGAGGACCGCACCCTAAGTTGCCCCGGGCACTACAGCCGCTTCGATGTGGAGAAAGGCGGCCTGGAGATTTGGGGTCACGCCACGCAAAACCTGCCTCAGTTCACGCTGGTCATTGACCAAGCTGGCGACATCTACGCGGTAGCCGTCGACGAACTGATCCACGGCCGTCTTAGCAACGTCCTTCAGTCCTGAAGGGAGGGTGTCATGGCTTACAAACGGAACATCGATCGGCTTCCAATTCCTCCCAAGGATGCAAAGGTCCAGACCGTCGTATGTCACTACTGCATCGTCGGCTGCGGCTATCATGCTATTTCGTGGCCGGTAGACCAGCAAGGGGGACCTCGTCCGGACCAAAATCTCTTCGGAGCGGACCTGAGCCAACAGCAACCCGTAAACACGCCTGCCTGGTTCAGCCCCTCAATGTACAATGTCGCCAAGCAAAATGGACGCGACGTCCATCTTGTCGTCATGCCGGACGAAAACTGCGTCGTGAACTCTGGTCTCAACTCCATCCGCGGCAGCAGGATTGCCGAGTTGTCCCACTCTGAGATTAACGGAACCCTGCGAGACCGGCTGCTCGAGCCGATGGTTTGGCGGTATGGCACGCTGTCCCCAGCGACCTGGGATGACGCCGTTGCTTTGGTCGCCGAAGTAACACGACGGGTCGTCGATCAGCAGGGCGAGGACGGCCTCATCGTCTCTGCTTACGATCACGGCGGCGCGGGCGGCGGATACGAGAATACCTGGGCGACCGGAAAGCTCTACTTCGGCAGCATGAAGATCAAAAATATTCGCATCCACAACCGCCCGGCGTACAACAGCGAAGTGCATGGCACGCGCGATATGGGGGTACCGGAACTCAACAACTGCTACGAGGACGCCGAGCTTGCCGACACCATCATGGTGGTCGGAGCAAACTCCCTTGAAACCCAAACAAATTACTTCCTGAACCACTGGATCCCAAACCTGCGCGGGATGAGCCTGAGTAAGAAGAAGGCTGAATTCGGTGACGAGCCCGTTGCGAAAGGGCGCATTGTCGTCGTCGACCCTCGACGGACCCCAACCATCGCTGCCTGTGAAGCCGAGGCAGGTAAGGACAACGTCCTCCATCTGGCTATCCGGTCGGGTACAGACCTCGCATTGCTCAACGCCCTCTTCACTGAAATCGCGGCCAGGGGATGGGTGGACCATGCGTTCATCGCCGATCATACGAGCGGGTTCGACGATGCGGTCCGGGCGAATCAGACGCCCGTCGAGCAGGCAGCCCAAATCACCGGCCTATCTCCCGACGATATTCGCAAGGCGGCGTCCTGGATCGCAGAGCCTAAACAGGGTGGTGCCCGCCGTCGTACGATGTTCGCTTACGAGAAAGGTCTAATCTGGGGTAATGACAATTATCGGACCAACCAAGCGCTCGTAAACGTGGCGCTGGCGACCGGAAATTTAGGGCGCCCTGGCAGTGGGTGTGTACGATTGGGTGGGCATCAGGAGGGATATGTCCGCCCCGATTATCCTGGCGGGCGGCCAGCTCCTTATATCGACCAGTTGCTGATTGGCGGCAAAGGAGGCATCCACCACATCTGGGGCTGCGATCATTACAAGACGACGCTGAATGCCACGGAGTTCAAGCGTGTCTACAAGGCGCGCACCGACATGGTGAAAGCGGCCATGGATTCTGTTCCCGCCGGTGACCGTGCAGCGCAGGTCAACGCGGTCATGGCAGCCATCGGCAAAGGTGGCCTCTTCGTCGTGGACGTGGACATCGTCCCCACTCAGATAGGCACCTGCGCTCACGTCATGCTCCCCGCCGCGACTTCCGGGGAGGCGAATCTCACCAGCATGAACGGCGAGCGCCGTATGCGCTTGACAGAGCGCTACATGGATCCACCCGGCAGCGCTCTGCCGGACAGCCTCATTGTGGCGAAGATCGCGCAGGCGCTGGAGCGGAGCTGGCGCGAGGCTGGCAAGAACGATACCGCCGATAAGTTCAAAGGATACGATTGGAAGACCGAGGAAGACGCCTTCATGGACGGCTATCACCAAAATGCGACGGGTGGCCAGTTCGTGACCTACGACCGCTTGCGAACGATGGGCACCAACGGCTTCCAGGAGCCCGCGGTCGGCTTCCAGGATGGCAAGATCATCGGCACGAAGCGCCTGTTCGCCGATGGCAAATTTAACAATCCGGACGGCCGGGCGAAATTTGCCCAGGCCCAGTGGCGTGGACTGGCGACGCCTGGCAAGCAGGAGGAGTCCGAAAAGTACCCGTTCCTCGTCAACAACGGCCGCGCCAACCATGTATGGCAATCGGTGTATCTCGACCAGCACGACCCCTTTGTGATGGACCGCTTCCCGATGGCCTATCTCCAGATGAATCCGGAGGATATGACTGATCTGAAGCTCGATCCAGGTGACCTGGTCGAGGTCTCCAATTGGAATGGAAGTACGCAGGCTTTCGTATGGCCCACGCCCGACGCTCGCCGAAAAGAGACTTTCATGCTGTTCGCATATCCCACCGGCGCGGTTGGGAATGCCGTCAGCAAGGGCGTGAACGAGCTTGTCATTCCGAACTACAAGCAGACTTGGGCGCAGATCAACCGGCTGTCGGCCGCGCCGGAAGCGGTTAGCAAACTGACCTTCAAAAATCAGGAATATCGAGCGCCGACCTAAGCGGTTCCGCCCTGCCCGGCTGCAA
This sequence comes from uncultured Pseudomonadota bacterium, assembly GCA_963791885.1. Classification (GTDB taxonomy): domain Bacteria; phylum Pseudomonadota; class Alphaproteobacteria; order Acetobacterales; family Acetobacteraceae; genus CAVSUZ01. The sequence continues at coordinate 371,755 of CAWBUL010000006.1, forward strand.
GGCCGGGCAGCGGAAAAGCAGGCGACGAGGGGACGTCATGCTCGACCCATACGGCCGACGGATTACTTACCTGCGGGTGTCGGTTACTGACCGCTGCGACCTCCGGTGTGTCTACTGCATGTCGGAAGACATGACGTTTCTGCCCCGGGCGGAGGTTCTCTCGCTTGAGGAGCTTGATCGACTGTGCGGTGTCTTCATCCGCCAGGGCGTCCGAAAGCTCCGCCTCACGGGAGGCGAGCCGTTGGTGAGACGAGACGTCATCTCCCTTTTTCAATCTCTTGGCGCCCGGATCGGCATGGGGCTGGACGAACTGACGCTAACCACAAATGGCACTCAGCTCGCGGCGCATGCGGAGGCATTGCGCTCGGCTGGGGTGCGCCGGGTCAATGTCAGCCTGGACACGCTGGACGGCGCGAAGTTCACGGCCATCACCCGTCGGGGGAGAATCGAGCGGACGCTGGACGGCATCTTCGCCGCGAAAGCCGCCGGACTGGCCGTGAAGGTCAACGCCGTGGCTTTGCGCGGCATCAACGAGGATGAGTTCGACGATCTCATCAGCTGGTGCGGTCTTCACGGTTTCGACCTCTGCCTGATCGAGACCATGCCCATGGGCGAAGTGGAAGGAGACCGGACCGAGCAATACCTCCCTCTCTCCCTTGTCCAGGCTCGGCTCAGGCGGCGCTGGACGCTCGAGGCGACGGACTATCGCACGGGCGGCCCGGCCCGCTACTACACGGTCGCCGAGACCGGTCGACGTATCGGCTTCATCACGCCGATGACCCACAACTTCTGTGAGTTCTTGCAACCGGGTCCGGCTGACCTGCACAGGGACGCTCTACATGTGCCTGGGGCAGGAGGACGCAGCCGACCTCCGCCGCGTGCTGCGGGCAGGCGCCTCGGACGTGGAACTCGAGGAGGCCATTCGCGAAGCCATCGCCCGCAAACCCAGAGGGCACGACTTCATCATCGATCGGCGGCACGATCGGCCCGCCGTCGGCCGCCACATGAGCGTGACTGGAGGCTGAAGCAGGCGGCAGGGCCGTGCTGCCCGACCCGAGGCGGCGGAGCTGCGCGAACAGATGATGTCATTAAGACTTCACACCCTCCATCGCTTCTACGCATCTAGAAGAGTGGGAGATGGCGCCGGTAGGTCAACCGGACAAGACGGAAGCAATGCAGGAGGAACTGAATGCGCCTTCGAACAGCGCTTTTTTTTGCGTTGTCCCTCGGCTGGGTCGCGGCTCTCCCGACTGCCGCTCAGCAGATTACAGGGGCGGGATCGACTTTCGTCTATCCGGTTCTATCGAAATGGTCCGAAGCGTACAGCAAGCTCACCGGCACGCAGATCAACTACCAGTCGATAGGATCGGGCGGCGGGATTGCACAGATTAAAGCTGGGACCGTCGATTTCGGCGCATCTGATGCCCCGCTCTCGCCGAGCAGCTTGGACCGGCGGGGTTGGCCATTTCCCGGTGGTCACGAGGGGCAGTCTGCCCGTCGTGCATCGGGAGGGGATCAGGGTCCGGTCAGTTGAAGTTTACAGGCGAGCTCTTGGCGGACATGTATCTCGGGAAGGTCAAAAAATGGAACGACCCGGCGATAGCAGCGGTCAATCCGGGTGTCACCCTCCCTAACCGGGCAATCGTGGTGGTACACCGCTCCGACGGATCTGGGACTGACGTACAACTGGGTTGATTATCTTTCCAAGGTTAGCCCGGAGTGGAAATCCAAAGTGGGTGTCGGGACGTCGGTTTCCTGGCATACAGGTGTTGGCGGAAAGGGCAACGAGGGTGTTGCTGAGTATGTGGGGCGGATCAAGGGAGCAATCGGGTACGTCGAGTACGCCTACGTCCTTCAGAACAAGATGGCGTATGGACTCTGTAAAGAACAGCGCCGGAAAGTTCATCAGTCCCTCTATCCAGTCCTTTCAAGCGGCCGCCGCAAGCGCAGAGTGGTCGAAAGCACTCGACTTCGACCTTGTGATGACTAACGCGCCCGGCGCAGATGCATACCCGATTACAGCGACAACTTTCATTCTGATGTACAAGCACCCCAAGGATCCGGCCAGCAGCCAAAGGGTGCTGGCGTTCTTCAAATGGGCCTTCGAAAAAGGACCGGAAATCGCGACCTCTCTTGACTACGTCCCGCTGCCCCCGCCGTTGGTGCAGCAGATCGAGGCCTACTGGCAGTCGCAGATCCATCAGTGAGGGTGTTCGGCGGTGCCCCGCATGGCCCCGCCCGAACTGACATCAATGTCCGTACAGACCACGGTTACGCCGCCAGTTGCTGATCTCGCACCCAGGCCGCGAAAGCGGCGCACGGGCACTGGCGACTCGATCTTCCGAGCCCTGACAGCCGGGGCTGTCGCCTTGGTCCTCCTCGTTCTCGGGGCTGCGGCCCTGTCGATGCTGTATGGAGGCATGCCCGCATTTGCCAGGTTCGGGTGGCGGTTCATCTACAGCACTGCCTGGGACCCAGTTCGGAAGGACTTCGGTGCGGCGGTCCCGATCTACGGCACGCTCGTTACGTCCGTTATCGCCATGATAATTGCGGTTCCGATCAGCTTCGGAATAGCGGTATTCCTCAATGAAGCATGTCCCATGCGGCTGCGCAAGCCGATCGCAGCGGCCATCGAGCCTCCTGGCGGGAATACCGAGCATCATTTACGGCATGTGGGGACTGTTCGTATTTGCGCCGATCATGTCCGACACTGTTGAGCCGTGGCTCACTGACTTTCTTGGGCCCCTTCCGGTAATCGGATTTCTGTTTGAGGGACCTCCACTTGGCATTGGTATGCTGACGGCGGGCATCATTCTCGCGGTCATGGTGGTACCGTTTATCTCTTCCGTCATGCGGGACGTTTTTTCGCTGGTTCCCACCTAGCTGCGAGAAGCCGCGTTCGCGTTCGGTGCCACACGCTGGGAGGTGGTGTGGGGGGTCGTTGTTCCCTACACGAGGACGGCTATCGTGGGCGGCATCTTTCTTGGCCTGGGACGGGCTTTGGGAGAGACTATGGCGGTAACGTTCGTTCTGGGCAATGCACACGAGGTGAGCGCATCTCTTCTTGCTCCCGGCAACTCGATCGCCGCCGTGATCGCCAACGAGTTCACCGAGGCGGATTCCGACATCTACAGGTCTTCGTTGATTGCCCTTGGCTTTCTTCTGTTCGTCATCACGTTCGCGGTCCTCATAGTTGCTAAACTTATGTTGCTCCGAATGAGCAGACGAGAGGGGGACTAACCGTGGCGCGATCTAACCTCCTCCGCCGTCGCAAGCTCAAAAACGCCGCAGCGCTCGCGCTAGCGACCCTGGCAACTGCGTTCGGTTTGGTGTGGCTGGTTTGGATCCTCGTCACCACCCTGGTCAACGGGTTCGCCGCACTGAACCTGCGGCTCCTCACTCAAATGACGCCGCCCCCCGGCTCCGAGGGAGGGCTGCTGAATGCCATTTATGGCAGCACGGTAATGATCGGAGTGGCATTTCTGATTGGGGCGCCGGTCGGTATTTTGGCTGGCACCTTCCTGGCCGATCGTGGAACGAAAGGGATATTTCCCGAAGCGGTCCGCTTCGTAAACGACATTCTGCTGTCGGCCCCGTCTATCGTTATCGGACTTTTCGTCTACGCGCTCGTGGTACGCCCGAGCGGCCACTTCTCCGGTTGGGCTGGTGCAATCGCGCTAGCGTTCATTCTTCTTCCCGTAGTTGTTCGCACGACCGATGAAACGCTTCGGCTTGTGCCGATTTCGCTTCGCGAGGCAGCCCCGGCTCTCGGCGCCCCTCAATGGAGACTGAGCGTGCGGGTTCTGTATCCAGCCGCTCGAAAGGGATTCTGACAGGGCTCCTGCTCGGTATTGCGCGAATCAGCGGCGAAACGGCTCCTCTTCTCTTCACTGCTCTGAATAACCAGTACTTCAATGCCAACCTTTCGCAGCCGATGGCGAATATCCCCGTGGTGATATTCCAGTTTGCGCTATCTCCCTATGAGCATGGCATGCACTGGCCTGGGCGGGTGCGCTGCTCATGACGCTGTTCGTGCTGATTTTGAGTGTCGGCGCGCGGGCGCTGGTGGAGAGGCGGCGGTGATGCTGCGGGTGGTTCATATAAAACGCAGTGAAAATGCTGCGCCTCTTAGCCGCACTATGTGCATCGTCACCATCCCGATCAATCCTGTCCAAGCCTTACCAGCAGTTCGATGCGGCGGGCCGGATCAGTAGATTTACTCTCTCGCTGTGCTAGAGGTTCGGCTCCTTTCGCACCGCTACGAAAGACAGAAGGAACGGGCACAGTGCGGGCCGTCCCATCTGGCGCCGCCGTGGTGACTGACACCGCAACTCGGGGTGCCGCAAGGGAAGGAGACGGCATGCGAATCCTGGTCATCGGCGGCAGTGACGCGGGCATTAGCGCCGCGCTGCGCGCCCGCGAGCTCGACCGCTCCGCCGAAATCACCGTCCTGCTTGCGGACGACTTCCCGAACTGGAGCATCTGCGGGCTGCCCTACTACCTGGGAGGGGAGACGCCCGACTGGCGCAGTCTGGCGCACCCCACGGTGTTCGAGGGGATCGACGTTCGCCGCTGTCACCGCGCGAAGAGCATCGACATCGGGAGCCGGACGATCACGGCAGTTGGACCGCGGGAAGGATGCGTGCGGTTGGCCTACGACCACCTCGTCGTCGCGACGGGCGCCAGGCCGGTCCGGCCCGACCTGCCTGGCATCGATCTCCCCGGCGTGCACCTGCTGCACACGATGGGAGACGCAGTAGCGGTGAACCATCTCCTCAAGGGGGATCCGCTGCCGCGCTCGGCCCTCGTCGTGGGTGCGGGATACATCGGACTGGAGATGGCCGAGGCGTTCGCTCATCGTGGGCTCGAGGTCACGGTCCTGAGCCGGAGCGACCCAGTGTTCCCTACGGTGGACGCCGAGTTCGGCCGAGCCATCGAGCAGGAGCTGCGGCGGCACGGTGTCCGCGTGCTCGCAGGGGCGGCTTTGCAGGCTGTCGCTGCGGGGTCCACGCCGCAGCGTCTGACGGCGCGCGCGACCGTTGGCCCCGAGATATCCGCCGATCTGATACTGATTGCCGCCGGGCTGCAGCCCGACACCGAACTGGCCGCGGGGGCAGGGGTCAGACTCGGGGCAAAGGGCGCAATCGCAGTGGACCGCGCGATGCGCACCAACGTGCCGGACCTCCTCGCGGCGGGCGACTGCGTCGAGACCTGGCACCGTGTGCTCCGGCGCCCTGCCTATCTCCCGCTGGGGACCACGGCGCATAAACAGGGACGCGTGGCGGGCGAAACGGTGGTCGGCGGCACCCGGCTGTTCGCCGGGTCCGTGGGCACGCAGGTGGTCAAGCTGTTCGATCTTGCCGTCGCGCGGACTGGACTGCTCGCGCGGGAGGCGCGCGAAGCGGGGTTCGACCCGATAACCGTGGAGACAGAGAGCTGGGACCACAAGGCTTACTACCCTGGGGCCAGCAAGCTTCGGCTCCGGGTCACCGGCGACAGGCCGACCGGGCGCCTGCTCGGCGCTCAAATCCTCGGGCCATTAGGCGCGGAGGTGGCGAAGCGCATAGACGTCTTCGCGGTGGCGCTGTTCCACGGCATGCGCGTCGAGGAGATCAGCGACCTGGACTTGAGCTATGCCCCGCCTTTTTCGGGTCCTTGGGATCCGGTCCAGGCGGCAGCGCAGGCGTGGGCGGGAAAAATCGGATGATCGCCTGAGCAGGCGCCCAACCTGCTTGGGCCTCGGCGGCGGGGAGCAGCCAGAGTGCGACCGTGACGATGCACAGTCGAGCATCCAACAGCGAACCAAGATTTCCAGTTCCATGTGACGTTGCCTTCGTCGGCGGTTCTGCTTCTGCTCGGCAATTGTCCTCATCCTTTGCGGTTATCGACTCGCGCCGTATCTCCATTAGGTTTCGGATATGGAGAAATCGGCCGCCTTAGCTGCTTTGGCTGCGCTCGCGCAGGAAACCCGGCTCGATATCTACCGCCTGCTCGTGCAGGCGGGTCGGACGTGCGCGCTGGTAGATTGGAAGAGTTCCAACAGGGTGGCGAGAGTTGGGGGCTGACGAAGGCGAGGAGACATTCAGGGCGAAGCTGCGCATGATCGCACGGCAGAAGCTGAAAAACGCGCCCGAGAAGCAACCGACGAAGGAAGGCAAGAAGTGAGCGCCACAACGGCTACTCCAAGCCGAGCCGCTGCTTTCATATGTGGCGCTGCCATCGGGCTTGGCGGCCTGATCGGGTCGGCGGCGCAGAGTTTCGGCTTCCTTTGCTGATCGGGCTGTTCGGCTTCGTCGCCTTGGAGGCGGTCATTCTCAACAAGGCCATGAGCCTGGTTGTTGTCGCCTCAGCGCTACCCTTCCGGATGCGGACGGTTCCGTTTGATGCTGTTGCCGCGCATTGGTCGGTGATCGTGAACCTGCTTGCTGGTAGCCTCTTGGGGGCGTGGTTCGGCGCTGGGTGGGCAACGCGACTTCGGTCTGAGTCGTTTATCGAGTGATCGCCGTTCTGTTGGTCGCCATCACGGTTGTACTCGATCCTGGGGCACCATATTTCGGCCGGGCAGCCACTTTTCACGGGAGTTGCGCAGGCGATTGCTGGCGTGGTTGCTGGTCTGGTTATTGGCGTGGTGGCCGCCATGCTTGGCGTCGCCGGAGGCGAGTTGCTGATTCCGACCTTGGTTCTCTTGTTTGGCGCAGACATCAAACTTGCGGGCAGCCTATCGCTGGCGGTGAGCCTACCAACGATGCTTGTTGGCTTCACCCGCTACAGCCGCGATCAGGCTTTCTCCGTGCTCGGGCGCAACCGCCCCTTTTTGCTTATCATGTGCGTCGGATCGATCGTCGGCAGCTCCATCGGCGGCTTGCTGCTCGGGATCGTCCCGAGCGCCGTCCTACTCCCGGTCTTGGCGATCGTTTTGCTGATATCCGCTTACAAGGTTTGGACCCACAAATAGGGCCTAAATTACGTAGATGTTGCGAAGTGCATAATCCCTATGGAGAAATCGGCCGCCTTAGCTGCTTTGGCTGCGCTCGCGCAGGAAACCCGGCTCGATATCTACCGGCTGCTCGTGCAGGCGGGTCCGGAAGGATTGCCCGCCGGTCAGATTGGGGAGCGGCTTGGCCTGCCATCCGCAACACTCGCCTTCCATCTGAAGGAACTGAAAAACGCAAATCTCGCGGCCTGCACGCGCAATGGACGGTCACTGATCTATGCGGCCGAGTATCCCGTGATGAATGCTCTGCTGTTATTCATTAGGGAAAACTGCTGCGGCCGCTCTGCGCTTGGCTAAGCCTGAAGTCACGTCGGACGGACTACATGGATACAGTCGAATTCAAGGCACTGATGACCGCACGCTAACGCTCGTTGATGTCTCGGCACCTTGATGCTTGCGACGTGGCTTTCTCGGTTTTGTCGGTCTACCGGCTACTCACAGCGAAACCCGCCGACAGCGGCCGGATCAGGCCGTTACCGCGCGCGCCTGCGCGTTTGTGGGGAGCAGGAAGGTAACCGCTAGACAGAGGGCCAGCATGATCGCGGAGCCCCACAGGCACGCGAGGATGCCACCCGCTTGGGCCAGGACGCCGGAGAGAAGGATGCCCAGGAGGCGCCCCGCTGCGTTGGCGGCATAGTAGAACCCGACGTCCTCGGCCGCTTTCTCCGAACCCGCGTAGGCAAGGATAAGGTACGAGTGCAGCGAGGAAATGACGGCGAATGCAAAGCCGAAGACCGCGAGGCCGACGACCACCACCAAGTCGGGACGCGCGATCGTATGAGAGGCAACGAGCAGCGCCAGCGCGACGGGGATGGCCGTCAGCACGGCGCCCCAAAGCTTCGCTTCCGGCACTTCGCGGGACAAGCCATCTTCGCTACGGCCGACCAGTGATGGGGCCAGCGCCTGCACGCCGCCATAGCCGACCGTCCACGCCGCCAGGAAGCCAGCGACGTACATGTATGGCCATCCGTTCGCATAGAGGAACACGGGCAGGCCGACCACAAACCAGACGTCGCGCGAGCCGAACATGAAGATGCGGGCCGCGGCGAGAAGGTTGATCGCCCGTGTCTTAGCGAAGAGCTCACGGAAACTCTTCGAGGATTTCGCCTTCCCAAGTGTTCGCGGCAGCAGCGTGATGTTGCCCGCCAACACGACAGCGAGCATTGCCGCCATCAGCCAGAGCGCGGGACGAAATCCGACGAATTGGAGCAGCGCTCCCCCCACAAAAAAACCAAGTCCCTTCATCGCATTCTTCGAACCGGTGAACCATGCGACCCACTTGAACAACTCCCCCGCACCCTGTTGCGAGGTTGCTTTAATCGCCGACTTCGATGCCGTCTTGGTCAAGTCCTTAGCCACCCCGGCGATGCCTTGGGCGACGACCACCCAGGCTACCGAGGCGACCTTGCTCCAGCCAGGCTGGAGCTCGGACAGCATCAGCAGCCCGAAGATCTGGAGCGTCAGCCCGACCGCGAGCATGCGCGGAATGCCGAAGCGCAAGGCCAGCCACCCGCCGCCGAGGTTCGCGAAAATCCCTGCCGCCTCATAGAGCAGGAACAGGAAGGCGAGGGTGAACGGAGTGTAGCCGAGCCCGTAGAAATGCAGCAGCACCAGCATTCGGATCGCGCCGTCAGTCAGCGTGAACCCCAGATAGCTTCCGGTCACCACGCCATAATTGCGGACATCGGACATCAGGTGCCTCTCTCCATGACGATCCGGGCCAAGTCCACCATCCGGCAGGCATAGCCCATCTCGTTATCGTACCAGGCATAAACTTTTAGCATCGTTCCGTCGGTCACCATCGTGCTGGGGCCATCGACAATGGAACTGCGGCTGTCGTTGGCATAGTCGGCCGATACAAGCGGGCGTTCCTCGTATCCAAGTATCCCAGCGAGCTTGGCTTTGGACGCTGCAAAGAAAAGCTCGTTCACCTCTGCCTCTGAGGTCGGGCGCTCCAATTCAAATACGCAATCAGTCAATGATGCGTTCAGCACGGGTGCACGAACCGCGTGGCCGTTCAGGCGCCCCTTGAGTTCGGGATAGATCAACGCAATCGCGGTCGCGCTACCTGTCGTGGTCGGTTGCAGCGAGAGCATTGCAGAACGAGCTCGCCGTAGATCCCTGTGGGGCGCGTCCACAACAACGTTGGTGTTGGTCGGGTCATGTATCGTGGTGATCTGGCCATGACGGATGCCAAGGGCCTCGTGAACCACTTTTACGACGGGAGCGAGACAGTTCGTAGTGCAGGACGCTGCTGTCAGGAGGCGGTGCCGGTCAGGCTCATAGACATGATCGTTGACCCCGACGACCACGTTCAGGGCGGAACCATCCCTGACCGGCGCCGCCACGATGACCCGCCGCACCCCACGATCAAAATAGCCCCTGAGTTGTTCCTGCCTCAGGAACTTACCGGTGCACTCCAACACGAGTTCACAGCCAAGATCGGCCCAGTCGACGCCTTCCGGGGTCGCTGCGGCGCTGAACCCAATCCGACGGCCGCCAACGTTCAGCAAATTCTCACCTTCCGCCGCGATTTGCTCCCGCCAACGGCCATGAATGCTGTCGAATTCCAGTAGATGGGCCGCCGTCGTCGCCCCGCCCTTGACCTCATTCACGTGGACAATGTCGAGGCGACCGTCGGCCCGCGGGTCCTGTGGGTCACGATGAACGCCCCCCAAGCCAGCCCGGACGACAAGCCTGCCAATGCGTCCCAAGCCGTTGATGCCGACCCGCAACTAGCGGGCCTCCACAGCGGCTCTGGTGCCGCCGCCGATCTCATCCAGGCGCGCCTTCAGTGCCATTCGGTCGAGAGACTCGAAAGGAAGGCTGACGAAAATCTCGATACGACGGCGCAGGCTGCCGTAGAGCTCCTGAAGCAGAAGGGAACGCTCGGAGTCGCCGCCTTTGAACGCTGCGGGGTCGGGCAGCGGCCACTCGGCGGTAACTGCGGTGCCTTCTATATCGGGGCACGATTGGCCGTGTGGCATGTCGCAGAGCGCGATGACAAAATCCATACGGGGTGCGGTCGGGCCACAGAATTCGTCCCAGGACTTACAATGAAGGTGGGACACGTCGTGCCCCAGACGCCGTAGCAGGTCCAAGACTTCGGGCATCGGTTCTCGGGCGGGCTTCGATCCCGCCGAGTAAGCGCGGAAACGCCCCTCTCCAAATTTCTCCAGAATGGCCTCGGCCAACATGGATCGCGCCGAGTTCCTTGTGCACAGGAACAGCACATTGAACGCCGGAACCATTGGCAGGCTCTCCTCTGGAACGGGGGGCATCATGCGAGCGATGTCGCCGCAGAGTTCCGGGTGACCGGAACAGCAGGTGTCCGTCAGGAAGGCGATCAGCTCGCGCAATGCGGCGATCCGAACGGCGTGGATGATTTGGCGGCTCTGGCGAGTGGCCTGAGTGAGTCCCGTACGTTCGAGGGCGGCCAAATGAAAGGAGGTCGTCGAGGCAGGGACCCGGAGTTGCTCCGCGATCTCACCGGCTGGGAGACCGGTCGGACCGGCGGCAATAAGCAGCCGTAAGACACCAAGCCGGGTCTCCTGGGCCAAGGCACCGAATATTGCTGCGGCGTCGGAAGCTTCCATGTTTCCAATATAGCCGAAATTCGCTCCCGTGAAATGAAGATTTTGTTGCATCTCTTATCAGCGAGATGGGGTGGAACCGCGAGGTGGTCCGCGTCGCTTCGCGATCGGCACCTCCGACCGGTAGATCATCCCCTCGGATGCCACGACCGCTCGATGCGCCCACTGAGTGTCAGTGCACGAACAGAAGGCCCCAGACAGCGTCATTCCAAGTAACAGGATAGCGATCTGGCTCGCGTGCCTCAGAGCGAAGTGGCAATGGGAACCGGCAGCGCTGCCCGTCAGAATCGCCCGCTTGAGCCTGCAAAGATTTCCCCGCGAGATGGTGTCCCAACACGTGGTGTAGGAGCAGAACTCCTTGGCGGGTTGGACCGCCGTGTCAGGCTGCGATGAGAGGCAGACTGACGCTGAGATCATGGGTGAAACCAGACTGCCACTTCCATCAGGCGACGCTGGAACGGCTTCTCGTCCTCGGGAATGCTGTTCCAGGACGGCATCGTCTCGTGCCGCGTCGTCAGTTGTGCGTCGACTGGGATCCAGCCTTTCTCCTTGGCGCGCTGGAAGACGCGCTCACGGTATGCGTCCCAGCCATCATCGAATTTACCCTTATATTTGTCCGCCCATTCCCTCGCGACTTGGTGCGGGCCATGAATCGCGCCGCTCGCCCAATACATGAAAAATGGCTTGTCCGGCTGCATGGCCTTGTGCCTGTGCAGCCAGCTGATCGCGTCGTCGGCCAGGTCTTCGCTGAGGTGGTAGCCTTCCTCCACGGTTTTCGGCAGCGAGACGTATGTCGTATTGCGCACCAGGTTCGGCTCGTATTGCGAGGCCTCACCGCCGAGGAAGCCATAAAAATACTCGAAGCCAAGATTTGTCGGCCAGTTCTCGAACGGGCCGGTCGGAGCGGTCTCCTCAGCGGGCGTGTTGTGCCACTTGCCCCATGCGCCCGTGGCGTAGCCGTAATCCTTCAGCACCTCGGCAACCAATGCACTGCTCCGGGGAATGAGGCCGGAATAACCATCCCAATCATTCGCGAGTTCGGCAATCTGCCCGTTTCCGACCCGATGATGATTACGGCCGGTCAGCAATGATGCCCGGGTCGGTGAACACATCGCTGTCGTGTGGAAGCGACTGTACGCAACACCTTCCTTGGCGATGAGGTCCATGGTCGGCGTCTGCACCTCGCCGCCGAACGTGGCCGGAAGGGCGGGGCCCGCATCGTCGATCAGCACAATCAGGATGTTCGGCGCGTCGGTGGGCAGCCTGCGCGGCTGCACTCGTTTCCTGTACACCGACTCTTGCATAGTGCGTCCGGCAATACTGGCCGAAGGGGTCGGTGGGAACGGGAGAGATTCCTGCTTTTCCACCTTGTTTTTCTGATCGGACATTCGCATCTCCTCATCAGCGTCCCGCGTCGCACCTGCCTGAGGGTTGGACATCCACGATCGCAGCATACCGCAAACTAGCCAGTCGGGATAGGCGGGCCCCTCCCTTATGGGACGTCCATTAAATGAATGAAGGTGTCCCCCCGTCACGCACGAAGCCGCGGCCATGCCCAAAACCAAGATTGGCTCGCCGTAGCCGCACGTACGCAATTCGATTTTTGTTCCATGCCGTCCTGGAAAGGTCCCGTTCCGGCCAGCGCAAGCGATCGTCTATCGTGCATCATTGATATCTCGCCTCTTAGGTGCGACGGATGCAAGTCGTAGAATTCAGAACCTCTTCGGCTCCCCCTAGCTCCTGCCCTTTAAGCAGCCGCTCTGGTCGCACACACGAGGAGGTCGTGACCGAGGCGCTCGACGTAATTGTCAGATGGCTGACCGAATTGGTCGGCAATTCGATCTCGCGCTGATCACCATGGCACGACAGGAGTCCCGCAAACGAACGTGGACCATCAAAATCGCGGCTTTCAACATCAACAACTTCAATCGACGTCTTCCAAAGCTGCCCGCCTGGTTGGCTGAGGCTTCACCAGACGTAGCGTAGGCGCCGCAGCGATATCGGCCTCGCCGCCCTCAATCAGGGGTCGAAGATATTCGCGATCCGAGCCCGGCTTCATGACGGCATACTACTGCGTCTCAGTGGTGATCCATACACGCACCCACATCCGCCCCGGCAGGTCGTGGGATAGCTATCGAATCTTGTCATCAGAACTGGCGAAACTCGGCGAGGGGCAAGCCATGTTCCTCCACGTATTCGTTTCAAGCGTCCACGTCGGCGCAATTCTCCCGCAGCCACCGCTGTGCCTTGGCCTCCGCCATCTCTGCCGCCAGACCACGCTCGCGCCCCGAAGCGACGTTGATCTCCAGTTCCCGACGCTCCCGCAACAAAGCCTCCGAAAGGGTAACATTGGTTGGCCGCCGACAGCCTGTTCGAAGCCAGGGGTCGCTGATCTAGACTTTGGCCGCTTTCATCCGTGGCTGGGCATACAATGCGCATAGAACGTGCCCCAATCAAACCTCGTCTTGCAGGCGGTCTCGCTCTCTGCTCCGGCCGGTCCGGCGGATAATGGCAACGTTTGCGCCGCTAGGACGATTACGACTGAAGATGCATATCAAGCTGCTGAGAGGCGATGTGAACTTCAATTCCTGGCGGTGGCTTTCCATACAGGAGGCGGGGCAAATCTTAATGACGCAAAACTCATCGGAGCGAGTGCTCGTCAGGCGGCCCGATCGACCTCGATCGTCAGGTGGGATACTGAGCGGAAGCGGCCGAGCAGGTTTCGATAGAACTGGATGTCGCGCGAGGTAGAGGTAGCCACTGAAACGACAGCGCCAAGATGTCCCGGCCCGAGTCGCCAGACATGCAGGTCGGCAACGCTGTCTCCTTCGGATTCGATGGCGGCCCGCAGCGCGCGGGTGATCCGCAGATCGGGGTTCATATCGAGCAGGATGGCTCCGGTGTCCCGGATGAGGCCATAACTCCAACTCGCGATAACACAGGCTCCAATGATTCCTGCCAGCGGATCCATCCAGAGCCAGCCGAAAACACGTGCCAACGTGAGTCCAAGGATCACGAGGACGGAAACAGCCGCATCCGCCAACACGTGGATGACGGCTGCTCGCATGTTGTTGTCGCGGTGCGCGGCACTCTCTGCATGAACGTGATCACCTTCCTCGAAGCAGACCACATATTCCTGGCCGGACACCCTCACATGGGCCGTGAATTCGTGCGGCTCAGGGATTTCGTTTGCGCTTTCGAGAAACCCACCCCGGTCGGCCATAACAAAGATCTGGCGGACGCCATCCGGCCGGACGGTCTCGATGGAGACGTCCTGAGTCTTCGGAGCCGGACCGCGCTCCACTTGCAGGCGGAAAATAGGAGGATGGTTGTCCTCAAAAACCGAAAGCGCCAGCACCCCGTCAGATGTCCGGATGTGATGTTCTTCCTCGAGCTCATGCCCGTGCGCGTGGCCATGGTGATGGTGTCCGTGGGTGTGATGGTGGTGATTGCCGCCCGCGAGAATCCAGGCGGATGCGATGTTTACGAGCAAGCCCAGGCACGCGATCGGGATGACCTCCTCGAACCTGATAGGAATGGGGCTGAGAAATCGGGTGACCGCCTCGTAGCCGATGAGGATGGCGATCATCGCCAGGACGATGGCCGAGGTGAAACCTGCGAGGTCGCCGAGCTTGCCGGTGCCGAAGGTGAACCGGGGGTCCTCCGCATGCCTCCGGGCATAGCTGTAGGCGATGGCGGCCAGCAACATCGCCCCGGCATGGGTGCTCATGTGCAGACCGTCTGCGACCAGCGCGATGGAGCCGAACAGCCAGCCCCCGACAATCTCCAAAATCATCATGGAACCGCATAGCGCAATGACTGCCCAGGTGCGTCGCTCGGCGTGCTCGTGGCCTTCGCCCAGAAATATATGGCTGTGAACGGCCGGGAAGTCAGGAACAGCGATTTCGGTCATCTCTCCGGCTCACTTCAGGTAGGTCCGAATGACGTCGAGAAGCTGCTCGGCCGCGTCCTGATTGAGAGCACCGGGATGGGTGTCCTGATCCACAAGGTGCGTGTGCACATGGTCTTCGACCACTTCGGCCATCAGTCCAGCCATAGCGGCCCGTGTGCTCGCCAACAGGTGCATTACCCGCTCGCAGCCCGCTTGGGTCTCCAGCGCCCGTTCAATAGCTTCTACCTGTCCTCGAATGCGCCGCACTCGGGCGAGAAGCTTCTGCTTCTCCCGGATCGTGTGTGTCATGGAGTGAGCTTAGCATAGGGGGTAACCCTATGGCGACCGCCCAGAGAACAAGGCTCCGACGATACGGCACACGTGTCCTTGGCCTTCAGCTAACGGGCTGCGTGGGCTTCTTTACCGCCAGCGGCACTAACAGGACGGACGACGGCACGCCGTGCGTGTCGAGTGCTCCGATGACCGTTGACCCGACCAGCCAGGCTGAGATCAACGCGCGTCAGCAGGACGGCAAACACCACAAGCGACATCGTGCCGGGCAAGGCCCTGAAAGCTGATTTCCCAAGCCGCAGCCAAGCCCAGAATGCGAAGCAGCCCACAATCTCGCCCACCGCCGCGAGCGCATAGATGAGCAACGCCATCAGACGGCCGCGATTGACGACAGGGCATCAACGATGCGGCACTCGGCGACCGTGCCATGGCTGCATTGTTCGATGAGGTCGGCAAGTTCGCGCCGCAGACAGTCCAGGTCGGCGATTTTGCGCTCGACCTCCCCAAGATGGACCCGGGCAATTGCGTCTACCTCCTGACAGGAGTGGTTCCGTTGATCCGCAAGGCGCAAAAGGTCGCGCACCTGATCCAACGAAAATCCGAGGTCGCGGGCGCGCCGAATGAAACTGAGTCGGTCGAGATGCTCTCGTCCGTAGCTACGATAGTTGCCCGCCGTCCGCGCGGGCGGCGGAAGTAGGCCGACGCGCTCATACCAGCGTACGGTCTCGACCTTGGTGCGGGCTGCCTTCGCGATAGCGCCGATGGTGAATGCGTCTGCCATCCCTTGACCCTGTAGTCGCTACAGGCCCTATCTGGGAGGCCGCATACCTCCGCCGCAACTCCGGCGGACTCTTTGCAGGAGGTGGGCGGAGATGGCGGACAGCGGACTTGCGGAGCCAGGTACTAGACGGGAAGCGGCCCTGCGCTACCGCGTCGGCGGCATGGACTGCCCGAGTTGCGCCGGAAAAATCGAAGCAGCCATCGGGAGGCTGGGCGGCGCCTGCGACATTCGCGTGAACTTCCAGACACAGGTCCTCGTGTTTCGGCTCGACGAGGCGGCTACGCCTCGGGAGGTGGTCGAAGAGAGGATCCGCCAACTTGGTTATCACGTCGAAGCCGTAGTCGGACCGCGGATCGATCCCGCGCAGGATGCGAGCCTCGAGCCCAACGAGGTGCCTCCGGCCTGGAAAAAGTGGGTGCGGGACCGCAAGGTCCGGTTGGCACTCGTCCTCGGGGTTCTGCTAGCGGTGGGCTTCGCGGGCTCGGTATTGGCGCCTATCCTCAGGCACTGGGCTTACCTGCCTGCGGCCCTAACGGGCCTCGCCTTCTTCGGCCGTCAGGCCATCATCCTGACGCTTGCAGGCTCGCCGTTCTCTATTGAGATGCTGATGTCGATCGCTGCCTTCGGCGCCATCCTGATTGGCGCGACTGCGGAGGCCGCCGCCGTCGTGTTCCTGTTTACCATCGGCGAATTGCTTGAGAGCATCGCCGCTGGGCGGGCGCGTGCGGGCATCCGCGCACTGGAATCCTTGATGCCCCGGACGGCTTTGCTGGTCCAGGATGGCTCAGCCCGCCCTGTCCCAGCCGCCAGCCTGGAGATCGGCGACACGGTCCTGATCCGGCCGGGTGATCGTGTACCCGCCGACGGGGAGATAGCTGAAGGCGAGTCCGAACTGGACGAAAGCCCGATTACCGGCGAGTCGATCCCGGTTGCTCGCCGCCAAGGGGACTTAGTGGTTGCGGGCAGTATCAATTTTTCAGGTGCCCTCCAGATCCGTGTGACCCGCACTGCTGACGACAACACGATCAGCCGCATTCTGCGTATGGTCGAAGAAGCCCAGGAAGCGAAGGCGCCGACGGTCCGGTTCATCGAGCGCTTCAGCCGGGTCTACACGCCCGCAGCAATCGGCGTCACCGTGGTTATAAGCATACTGCCGCCGTTGGTGTTTGATCAGCCCTGGGTGCCCTGGGTCTACCGCGGGCTCGCGCTTCTACTGATCGCCTGTCCCTGTGCACTGGTGATCTCGACACCTGCCGCCATTGCCTCCGGCCTGGCCGCAGGTGCACGGCGTGGCCTGCTGGTCAAAAGTGGCGGCGCACTGGAAACCATCGGTCGCGTTCGGATTGTTGCTTTCGACAAGACCGGCACACTTACTGAAGGCAGGCCGTGCGTTACAGACGTATTTGCCCTGTCCGGCACCGAGCGCTCGGTTCTTGGCTTGGCTGCTGCGGTGGAAAACGGCTCCAGCCATCCACTCGGTCGGGCCATTCTGGAGCCCGCGGCGATAGATAACATTCCTTTGCGTCCCGCAAAGCTCTCACGCGCCGTTCCCGGGAAGGCCGTCGAGGCGATGATCGCAGGCAAGCGGGTGATTGTAGGCTCCCCGGCATACGCTGCCGAATGGGCGCCACTCCCAGCCCCGGTGGAGCAAGTTACGACGCAGTGGAGCGCTCAAGGAAAAACAGCCGTCGTTGTGTCGGTGGACGGCGCACCCGTTGGGCTCATTGCTGTCCGCGATGAGCCGCGCGCGGACGCCGCCCATGGCATACGGGCCCTGCGAACCCTGAACGTGCGCCCGGTCATTCTGTCGGGCGACAGTAGCCGAACTGCGGCCGCCATTGCCGCCGCGCTCGGGGTGGAAGTGAAGGCCGATCTACTGCCAGAGGACAAGCTACATGAGATCGCTGCCCTAAAGTTGCGGGCTGCCGTGGCGATGGTCGGCGACGGTATCAACGACACGCCTGCGCTCGCGGCTGCCTCGGTCGGCATTGCGATGGGCGCCGGTACCGATGTCGCACTGGAAACGGCTGACGCGGCAATCCTCAACAGCCGAGTTACTGATATCGCGGCTCTCGTCCGGCTCTCCCGGGCGACCCTTGCCAACGTCAGGCAGAACGTGGGGGTCGCGCTTGGGCTGAAGGCGCTGTTCCTGGTTACCACAGTCGCCGGAATAACGGGCTCTGGCCCGCAGTCCTGGCGGACACGGGCGCGACGGTGCTCGTTACCTTGAACTCACTGCGGTTGCTCGGGCTGAACGATGATCAAGGCTCGTCAGGAATTTCCCGCGCACCGTTAGGACTGCATCGGCGAGCTTTGTTGCCCTGGCAGCGATACAGCACTGCCGTACCTCGTCGCAGCGCCGAGATACGGATCGAGCGAACCATTCGGCGGGCGACGGATATCCAAGGAGGATAGAAGATCGCGCCGTGAACTGAACCTCTGGTTTAGCCCGCTTGGTCGATCAGCAAAGACAATTCCCTGTTCGTCCGAAGACGGGCTTCCCACCATCTTTTGGTGCCCGCTCGTCATCCGACTTTCCGATAAGGTCCGGCTCTTCCCGGCATCACGAGCGCGACCGCCGCACCGGATACGAACGTAAGTGCGCCTATAGCAACTATCGCCCAGGCGAGGCCGAAGAGGTCACCCACAATACCGGCCACCAGGGCGCCAACTGCGTAGCCAATGTCACCCCAGAAGCGGTAGACGCTGAGCAGCCCATGAAACCGCGCGCGCGGCAGGGGGAGAGCCGTCCGTGCCTACCGCGATCCGTTTGATCATTCCAGCACCGCCTTTCATTTAAAGTTTCAATGTGCGCAGGCGGAGAGCGTTTCCGACGACCGAGACGGAACTCAGCGACATGGCCAGGGCAGCAATGATCGGGCTGAGCAGGATGCCCAGTGCCGGATACAGCACGCCTGCCGCGATCGGGACGCCGACGGCGTTGTAGATGAAGGCGAAGAACAGGTTTTGACGGATGTTGCGCATGGTGGCTCGGCTGAGCGTCCGCGCCCGCGATCCCGGCGAGGTCACCCTTCACCAGCGTCACCCCGGCACTCTGGATCGCGACTTCGGTTCCGGTGCCCATGGCGATGCCGACGTCAGCCTCAGCCAACGCTGGGGCATCATTCATGCCATCACCGGCCATGGCGACCACCTTGCCCTGGGCGCGGAGTTCCCGAACCACCCGGTGCTTGTCCTCAGGGAGCACGTCGGCCTCGACTTCCTCGATGCCGAGTTTGCGTGCGACTGCCTCAGCGGTTGTGCGGTTATCCCCGGTGAGCATGACAATACTGACCCCGTTGCCCTTGAGCGCATCCAGCGCGCCGGAGTGGACTGCTTGATTGGATCGGCCACCGCGATGATGCCGCCCGGTTTCCCATCGGTTGCAAGGAAAAGAGCCGTGGCGCCATCCTGGCGAAGCTCGTCGGCCCGGTCCGCAAGCTCGCCAAGCGCGACGCCGAGATCGGCCATCAGCCTCGCGTTCCCAAGCGCGGCCCTCCGACCACCGATCAGGCCGGTCACACCCTTGCCGGTAACGGAGGCGAAATCCTTGGCGTCCTCAGGAGTAAAGCCGCGCTCGCGGGCGGCAATGGCGATGGCCGCGGCGAGAGGGTGCTCGCTTGAACGTTCAAGGCTGGCGGCCAGCCTTAGCGCCTCCGCCTCGGAAAATCCGGGCCCAGGGACGACCTCGACGACGCGCGGCTTACCCTCGGTCAGCGTGCCGGTCTTGTCGACAACCAGGGTGTTGACCTTCTCCATGCGCTCCAGGGCCTCGGCCGACTTAATGAGGACCCCGGCCGTCGCGCCCTTTCCGACGCCCACCATGATGCTCATGGGCGTGGCCAAACCGAGCGCACACGGACAGGCAATGATGAGGACGGAGACGGCGGCGATCAGCCCGTAGGCGAGCGCGGGGCTGGGGCCCCAGACGGCCCAGGCGGCGAACGACAGGATTGCCACCGCGATCACTACTGGGACAAACCAGCCTGCCACCAAGTCGGCCAGGCGCTGGATCGGCGCCCGGCTGCGCTGCGCCTCCGCGACCATCTTCACGATGCGCGACAGCACGGTGTCCGCGCCAACGTTCTCAGCGCGGATCACGAGTGCGCCGGTGCCGTTGACGGTACCGCCGATCACCTTGTCGCCCGCCTGCTTCTCGGCAGGCATCGGCTCACCGGTCACCATGGACTCGTCAATGGCGCTTCCCCCCTCGATGACCTCTCCATCGACAGGCACGGCGTCACCGGGCCGGACACGCAGGTGATCGTTCACCTGCACCTCGGACAAGGGGATCTCCTCGTCCTCGCCGATAGCTGAGATCCGCCGGGCGGTCTTGGGCGCGAGGGTCAGGAGCTCGCGGATGGCACCACCGGTCCGCTCGCGGGCGCGCAACTCCATGACCTGCCCCAGCAGCACAAGCACTGTGATGACCGCCGCCGCCTCGAAATAGACCGCGACTGTTCCGCTGGCGCCGCGAAACCCTGCCGGGAATATGCCGGGACCCAGGGTGGCGACAACGCTGTAGGAGTAGGCAGCACCCGTTCCAAGTGCGATCAAGCTGAACATGTTGAGGCTACGGTTCACAACGGACCGCCAGCCACGCTGAAAGAACGGCCACCCGGCCCAGAGGACGACAGGACTCACTAGGGCGAACTGAACCCAGTTCGAAATCGCAGGCGACAAAAAGTGCAGGCGTCCGAGCAGCGGCAGGTGTCCGGCCATTTCGATGATGAGCACGGGGAGCGTCAGGACGAGGCCGATCCAGAATCGCCGCGTCAGGTCAGCGAGTTCGGGACTGGGCGCCGTCACGGCAGTCGCGTCCAGAGGCTCCAGCGTCATTCCGCAGATCGGGCAATTGCCTGGGCTTGCCTGCCGCACCTGCGGATGCATCGGGCAGGTATAGACGATCTGCTGCCCAAAGGACGGAGGGGGCCCGCCGGGTGATCTCGTCGCTGACATCTTGGCGTCATTCGCCGCCCATAGGTGGAAATGTTTGTTGGGATGCGCGTGCGGCCGCTCGAGGAGATCGGGCGGTGGCATTCTGGTGTCCTTCCCCGGTTCGCGCACTTCCGTCTGCATCGTAGTCTCGACGCGATTTGTCTGCGAGTGCGGTCAAGCACATCTGATCAGAAGGAGCCCTGATGTAAATCAATGCCGTTGCAACCGGTTGAGAGGAGTTGTCTCACGCGAAAGGAGCGCATTATGGCTAGAACGAATTGCGCGGCCGGTATGGGCGTCCTCTTGCTCAGTTCGGCGACTCTCCTGACCAGCCTGTCCGCAGCTGCTCAGAGTTCAGATAATCCGATGACGACCCAGGACGTGTCCGGCTCGACGATGGAAGGGAACGTCTTCTAGCCCGCGTGAACGGCCAGTGCAGGGCGTGGCAGGGCCGAAAGCTGACGCTCGGAGGCCCGGCCGTCCCGTTCTGGCTCTCTACACCGGGGCGATATCTTGCCGCCCTGGCTGGTGCCAATCTCGTCTGGGAAAAGGCGGAAATGCCGCTATATCGCCTCTGGAGCACGAGTTCACCATATTCGTCTTGGCTATCCATTGCACTGCGGTCGACATGCTGATCGCATCGAGCTCTCTCATTACCGTCCTGGTGACCGTTGGATGCCCTGAATGGCCCCGTGGCGATTCGCCGATACCGCCGTCGGGCATACCTGGGCTTTTTCAAGCTGACCCCACACTGCCTTGGCTGGAGCGGGATTGGCGCCCTTGTTCCGAACGGTCGTAGACCCGCCCGTTGCCATGGCGTGGGGCCTGCCCGAGACAGCAGATGTTCTCAAGTAGCTGAGTGAGGGGTGTTGTGATCGCACTCTCTGATCCAAATCAACGACCGGCGCACGTGGGCGAGTATAATTCCAATATGAGCACATATAAGCCGAGCCGGAACTATCTCTCCTATAAAGCCTTCGTCGTGCCCGGCGCCATGTTCGCGATGGTCGCGACCGGAGCGGCGCCTCGCGCGCAGGTCTCTGAGGCGGGCACATGATGTCCGGCTACGCCTCAGGATACGGCGCGATGCTCTGGGGAATGGGGCTATTCTGGATCGTCGGAATCGGACTGCTCATCTTGGCGATCGTGGCCCTGATCAAATACGTCATGAGCCGTTGAGTGACCGCGAACCTGTATGATCGGTTTCTGCTGCCTCATCTTGTCGCATTGGCGATGCGGAACCATGTTCTCCGGCCTTTCCGGCACCGGATTGCCCAGTCGGCGGAAGGGCGCGTGCTGGAGATCGGCATCGGAACCGGTTTGAACCTGCCATTCTACACTGACCAAGTTCGTGAAGTGACAGGCGTGGATCCTTCGAACGCGTTGCTTGAGATGGCGCGGCGGCGGTGTTCCGTAATGAAAGGCGAGGTTAGGCTCATTCAGGGCTCTGGCGAAAACTTGCCGTTTGAGCAGGCGAGCTTCGATGCAGTCGTGATGACCTGGACCCTGTGCAGCGTCGGCGACCCGCTCGCGACACTGCACGAAGCACGGCGCGTGCTACGGCCTGGCGGTCAACTGCTCTTCGTCGAGCACGGGCTTGCGCCTGATCCGGTAGTGAGGAAATGGCAGGACCGAGTGACACCCGTCTGGAGGCGGATCGCGGGGGGTTGCCATCTCAACCGGAAAGCGGACGACTTGGTTCGCAACGCGGGTTTTGTGCTGGATGATCTCAGAACAGGATACCTTCGCGGCCCAAAAATCCTGACCTTCATGTATGAAGGTCGAGCGAAGCCATTCTAAAATCAAACGCAGACCCGACATCTCCTCCTTGATCCTGCTTCGAATAAGCCACCAGTTGATCGGGTATGAAGTTGCGAACCCGCAGAACATTGCAATCTGCACCATGAACCAGAACTCGAAGCTATGCACTTCCAACTTCGCGCCGAGCCCTTCCCGAAAAATCAGGAAGTACGCGATGCCATGAAGCCATACATCCCGATCTACCATGCAGCCAGGGACAACGTATCGGCCTTGACGGCGTCCAGAATGCCCTGGCCCACCGAAAGCCCACGCATCGGAGCGATCGTGAAGTACTGGAAGATGATGCCGAACGCATAGGCTGGGATGTAGTCCGCGATCCACGCGGCGAAGATGCGATGACTGAAGAGGCTTTGCCAGCCGAGGGCCAACGCAATTGCAGGAAATGAGAACACGAGCCATTCGGCGCAGATGTCTCCGAGCGTGCAGCCGCTTCCGCGGTGCAAGGTGCCGTTCGCTACCATGATGGGAAACGGCGTCGGCCGCTTGTTGGGTGGCTCTTCCTCACGTTCCATCGCCACGTGCATTTTTCGTGGCCAGTCGGCCATCCGTAAAGTACTGCCGGAAGATCCACGCTGAGCCGAACAGGGCGACAACCGGCCAGACAATGTTCATAATCCACATATGTTGCGGGTGCTGAAACTCGTCGATTGCAATCAGCATCGCACACAGGCCCCCGGAGGCAACATAGGCGACCGACAGGTTATGAAACCAGCTGGGGAGCATTTGCTTTGCGCTTCGCCATGGTTGAGAAACAGGACACGCCGGTACAGCGCAGCTTTCCCGGAGACGGTCTCCACATTGGGG
Source organism: uncultured Pseudomonadota bacterium (assembly GCA_963791885.1). Taxonomy (GTDB): domain Bacteria; phylum Pseudomonadota; class Alphaproteobacteria; order Acetobacterales; family Acetobacteraceae; genus CAVSUZ01. The sequence continues at coordinate 394,869 of CAWBUL010000006.1, forward strand.
AGACTCTTGATCGCGCGTGTAATGGCGTTCACGCACCGCGCGCACGTCATCCCCTTCACATCGACCGTCAGCATTCCTGGTTCCTGCCTCAGGATGTTCTACGAGACGAGATCGGACCTTCCGGCGTGGGAAGGTCAAAGGCAGACCAGTCATTCTCAGCCCGGCCAAACGGGCGTTCGCCGCTTAATGTGGGTCTAATTGCTGCCACGCTGTGATATTTTGGCTCGAAGGCGAGCATAATGGCCTGAGAGGCCGTCGGCGCGCGTTATCATTGTGCGATGAGGCGATCATCCCTGGTTCGTTCTTGGGAGGCACGAGCACGGCGGGCTGGCGTCATGTGCTCGCCCGTATTATCACACGGTACGTCGATGGGAATTGCTGTGAACAAGATCGCTGCCGCCAAGACGTCTCGTTTTTTGCTTGCTCTTATGATCGCCACAAACCTGGGCTTGGCTCCTGCCGCCCGGAGCCGTCCTCTTGCTCCAGCCGACGTTAGAGCCTCCACATCCGTAGACGACATTTCCCCCGGAGGTCCTTTCACACTAACTGATGATAGCGCTCGCAGTGTAACTCTTAAAACCTTCCTTGGCAGATGGCATCTAATAGTGTTCGGCTACACTGGCGATCCTGAGTGCTCCGAGGCTCTCCAAAAGATGGCTGCGGCAGTCCGACAACTGGGAGCCCAGCCATCGGTCATTGGTGCAATCCTGATCACCGTCGACCCTGCTCAAGACACTCCGGAGAAGCTGCACCGCTACCTGTCTGGCTTCAGCCCTCGGGTTATCGGACTGACTGGAGATACGAAGCAGATTCAGGCGGTAGCGAACAGGTATCAGGTCACTTACACTCCGGGCGACCCACTGCACTCCGGCGTAGACGAACTGAGTAAAACCAGGTTCGTTTACATGGTCGACCCGAAGGGTAAGGTCCGAGCGTTCTTGCCCGAATGGGTCAGCACGACTCACCTGACAAAGACAATTCGAGTGGCAATCGGAAATCTGCGAGTGCATAGCCCAATCAGAGTTTTGGTAGCCCGCGCGAAATCTGCCGGGCTCGGCAATCAACCGATGAGCTTGCGTGCCGGATCTGGTGAACAACCAATTCACCGAGCAAGCGGGAGCAATGGCTGTCCCGAGTTCAACACGGGACCAACCGGCGTCCCGCACGATAACGCCTGTTCTGGGATCGTCAGGGAATGTGTCTGTACCGAAGAAGCTGGATCGTGGCCGATTCATCTGGCCGCAAGCCAAGGACGGTGTGGTATCGCTGACGATGGCGCAGTTGTCGATGCTGTTGGAATCGATCCACCGGCGCGCGATGGCCTGGACGGCGAAGCCGGAAGTTGTTGTCTGAACGCAGAATTCTGTGCGGCGGTGGCAACTCTTTCTGGTACGTATCCTCCGAATCGGATAGGCTCATGCGATGTCGGAAGCGCTGTCGCCTGAGGAGCAGATCACGGCTCTGCGTCGCGAGTTGGCGCAGCGGGAGGCGATCATCCCGGCGCGCGAGGCAGAACTCGCGGAAGCGGCCGTCGTCAAGGCAAGACTGACAGCGGCGCTGCTGGAGATCGAGCAGATCAAGATGCAGCTGGCGACGCTGCGACGGCAGCGCTACGGCCGGTCCTCGGAGAAATTGGATAGCAACATTCACGAACCAAATTGGGGGAAGGCTCTTTACGCATGCGCATAGATCAAGAAATTCGCAGCACTGCGGCTGTTTCTTACCCGAGACTTTGAAGCACCTCCGCGAGCAGATGTCGGCTCGCCAGCGTGTCGGGATGCTGCGGCCCGAGTTCGGGGCTGGCAGCTTGCTTTGCGGCGACGTCTTCGATGATGGGCAGAGCGTGGGCCGCGCGGCCGAGATTGTTGAGCACCTCCGCGAGCAGATGTCGGCTCGCCAGCGTGTCGGGATGCTGCGGCCCGAGTTCGGGGCTGGCAGCTTGCTTTGCGGCGACGTCTTCGATGATGGGCAGGGCGTGGGCCGCGCGGCCGAGATTGTTGAGCACCCGCGCGAGCAGATGTCGGCTCACCAGGGTGCTGGGATGCTGCGGGCCGAGTTCGACGCTGGCAGCTTGCTTTGCGGCGACGTCTTCGATGATGAGTAATGCATCGGCCGAACGGCCCACAGTGTTGAGCACGTTTGCGAGCAGATGTCGGCTCACCAGGGTGCTGGGATGCTGCGGGCCGAGGTCGGCGCTGGCAGCTTGCTTTGCGGCGACGTCTTCGATGATAGGTAATGCATCGGCCGAACGGCCCACAGTGTTGAGCACGTTTGCGAGCAGATGTCGGCTCACCAGGGTGCTGGGGTGCTGCGAGCCGAGGTCGGCGCTGGTGGCTTGCTTTGCGGCGACGTCTTCGATGATGGGTAAGGCATCGGCCGGGCGGCCGAGAGCGTTGAGCACGTTTGCAAGCAGATGTCGGCTCACCAGGGTGCTGGGGTGCTGCGGGCCGAGGTCGGCGCTGGTGGCTTGCTTTGCGGCGACGTCTTCGATGATGGGCAGAGCGTCCGCCGCGCGGCCGAGAGCGTTGAGCACCCGCGCGAGCAGATGTCGACTCGCCAAGGTGCAGGGATGCTGCGGCCTGAATTTCGGGCTGGCGGCTTCGTTTGCGGCGACGTCTTCGATGACGGGCAGAGCGTCCGCCGTGCGGCTGAGCCTGTCGAGCATAACTGCGAGCACCCGTCGACTCGCCAGAGTGTCAGGATGCTGCGGCCCGAGTTCGGCGTTGGCGGCTTGCTTTGCCGCGACGTCTTCGATGATGGACAGAGGGACGGTCGCGCGGCCGAGGCTGTCGAGCAAAACTGCGAGCAGATTTCGGCTCGCCAGAGTGTCGGGATGCTGTGGCCCGAGATCCGGGCTTGCGAGGTCATTCGCACGCGGCGAGAAGGTAACCGATGCCACGTACAGTATGGAGTGTGACGTTTGCCTGGGCGTCGGCGAGCTTGCGGCGCAGCCGATGGACCAGCACCTCCAATGCGTTTGAGCCAAGTGTCGTGCCGAAGTCGTAGAGGTTCTGCTCCAACATCTCGCGGGTGACGACGTTGCCCTGGCGACGGAGGACAAATTCCAGAAGGGCGATTTCGCGAGGGGAAAGAAGCACCCGCCTGCCATTCACCCTGGATTGGTGCGTGATGGTGTCAAGTGCAATGTTGCCCATTTCGAGCTGGAGGCCCAGCGCGGCATTCGGTCGGCGGAGAAGGGCACGGATGCGGGAGATCAGCTCCGCCATGTGGAACGGTTTGACGAGGTAATCGTCGGCACCTTCATCAAGGCCTGTGACGCGTTCCTGCGGAGCATCGCGTGCCGTCAGGATCAGCACCGGGACATTGTTTCCGGCCCGGCGAAGCTGGCGAAGTAATGTGAGTCCATCCCCGTCGATCAGGCTAAGATCGAGCACGACCGCATCATATGGGGCGACGGCGAGGTGATCCTCGGCACCGGCAAGGCCTGGGGCGAGATCCACGACGAAGCCTGTCTTGACCAGAGCGACGCGAATAAGGGCGGCTAAATCGGTCTCGTCTTCGATAATGAGCAAGCGCATGGGCGGAAGAATAAACCGTGGTGCTTACGCTGAGATTACCAGTTCTGGCCGAGGGTTTTCGCCCCCGGCCAGAATGCCGCTCTCAGGCTGTTTTTACTTTGGTGAGAGACATCTGAACCCGGCAGGCTCCTGAATCCGATACGACAGACATTTGTTTGCCGTTGATCTGACCCGTGAGAATGCGGGAACCGTAGTAGTCTTGAAAGCTCCCGTTCGACGCCACGGGAACCCTGACGAGTACCATATCGTAGGGTTGGGTGGAGCCGGTATGCCACATGACGTAGCCGTTCCTGACGTCAACGCGGGAAGTGAAGTCACCGACATTGCCGCAGCCGGGACTTTCAAAGTGAGTCAGTTGCGCTGCGCCTGAGTACAATCCGTCATATTGAGGTGATGGCGTTGTGCTTGCGAGTGGACCCGGCATCGCACTGCACCCTGTCAGCCCCACACAGGTGATTGCAGCAATTCTAAGTAGGTGTTGCAGCATGGTGATCCTCATGCAGAAGTGGACATACGGCTGTCGCAGATCCCGGATAAATTGGGTGGCAGCCGCGACCGTAGTTGCAGACGAGAATTACGAGCGGCTTACTACGTATCGGATCGCGCAAAATTGCGTATTGATTCCGAACGTGTCTATGCCGAATAACCGGTGATAATAATGCCGATACTACTCTCGACGCTCCGAGGTGTTTCTTACTTCTTTCTTACGCGAGTCAGCGGTGTGGCTCATATCTGATAGACGATCATTGGCATTCATGTTTGCACTCGCGCATCCAAAGTCTGTACCGCTGAAGAGCAACGGATGGAGATTAAAATGCGTGCGACACGTACAATCTTGATGGCAGGTGCGAGTTTGCTGCTGGCGACGGGTGTAGCCTTCGCGGGAAGCGGAGGCGGAGGCGGGAATGGTGGCTCGCTGGTGGGGAACGCCCAGGTTCCAGCAGCGGTTGGAAGTGTGAATGCCGTACCCCGCGGGTTTGCAACGCCCTATCCGGGCCAAAGCGCCTCTTATCCTTCGGAAGCACATCTCGCAGTGCCTGCCGGAACGAGCATCTCGACCGCCAACACGCAACCACAGAACTGGGCCGAACAGCAGTTCAGCTATGGACCGCAGGTTCGCTGAATCAGCCGTCATCGTCTAGAACCTGGCCAAGCGAAGCGGCGCGGTTCGTCCGTCGCCGACTCGCATGGTGCCACCAATGGAGTAAAGATGCGACGACGATCGGCGTTGGTGGCTTTGTCTCTGTTACCCATCGCCGCATGCACACGAATGGTGGAGCGGCCGACCTTAGGGGCGGCGGATGCCGCGGAGCTGGATCGGGTGCAGCGATACCTGAACTCGATCCACACGCTTCAGGCGCGCTTCGACCAGGTGTGGCCAAGCGGCACGACCTCCCAAGGCACGTTGTGGATGGATCGGCCGGGCCGGTTGCGGCTGCAATATTCGCCACCGAGCTCACTCACGTTAGTGGCTGCTGGCGGAACAGTGCTGCTTTATGATGCGAGCAACCAAGCGTCCACCACGATGCCATTGGCAAACACCCCGCTCGCGATCATCCTGGCGCCAGTTATTAATCTCTCCGGGGCCGTGACGGCGACGCGGATCCAAAACGATCCTGCGAGGCTAGCCATAACCGTGGTACAAACGGCGGCGCCACAGCAGGGATTCGCTGACGCTGATCTTCTCTCGCGTCCCCTTCGGCCTTCGTTACATCCGTATGGTTGATGCCGAGGGCCGCGTGACGGACCTTGCATTGCTGGACGTGACCCTCAATGTTCCGGTGGACCGATCACTGTTTCAGCTTTAGCGGCGCCCCTTACACCATCTTGTAGCGCCCTTTGTGTGCGAGCGTTACGTTGCGGCGACTGGCTTCCGGGCGGTGGGATTCCCAACCCCACGGCCGACCGGCAATGAGTTGATCCTGGGGGACGACGATCGCGTTGTACTGGTCAGGTGTCATCCGGAGGCATCGCAGTAGGCAGGTCCAGCTCGAACATCGCCCCGCCGCCTTCGCGCGTCGCAACACGCACCGAGCCCCCATGTGCGGTGGCAATTTCGGCGACGATCGCCAAGCCAAGGCCAGCGCCGGTCGCCCCGGCCGCCCTATGCCCACGTCGAAACCGTTCGAAAATTGTCGCCTGCTCTGCTTCCGGGACGCCTGGGCCGCGATCCAGCACGCGCAGTCTGTTGGATGGTGAGAGCTCCACCTCTACAGAGGTGCCGGGCGGAGCATAACCCAGTGCATTCTCGATCAAATTCTGCAAAGCGGTAACAAGGGCCGCGCGATTTCCGGAGATTGGCTTGTTCGGCTCGCCGGTAAGTTCGAGGCCGATTTGGCGTGCCACTGCGAGCGGCGCCAGGCCACTGATGGCCTCCATGGCCACAGCGTGCAGGTCCACGCGTTCGCCGATGTCAAGCGGCACGTTGTCGATCCGCGCCATCTGCAACATCTGTCCGACCAACCGGGCCATGCGATCGGCATCCTGCCGCAGCGAGCGCACCTCTGCGCTGTCGTGCATCGCGTCGATGCGTGCCATCAGGACGGAGAGGGGTGTCCGCAGCGTGTGGGCCGCATTACCGACAAAACGACGTTGCGCAGCGAGTGCCGATTCCAATCGCGCAAGTGCCTGGTTCACAGCGGCAACCAGCGGCACGATTTCGGCGGGCAAATCCACTTCGGGCAAGCGCGCACCCGGCATGTTCGGACCGATCGCGGCCGCCGCGGCCGATGCCCGGCGCACGGGATGTAGTCCCTGCCTCACTGTCCAGACACCAACAAGGACGGCTATTGCACCGATGACAGCCAGCAGGGCGAGCCCGGTGGATAGCAGCTCAGCGAGTACGCTGCGCACAAACACTTCACTCTGCTCACGGCTCTGCGCTACCAGAACCGTGTACGGGCCGGTCGTGAGTGCGTAACCGAGCATGCCCTCTGGGTGGCGCGGCGACGGCGGCAGGCGGAACAGGCCCGGGGGTGCCTGAGTGAAAGAAGAGAGGAGGGATTGCGCCTCGGGATCCGAGGCGAACAGCTCGGTACCCTTTGCGGCGGTAACCAAAAAAATGTTGTCGCCGCGGGACGATAGGAATGCATCGTCAAGGGCGGGGGGCAGGTTAAGTTCGGGGCGTCCACCCGGGGTTCTCGCGATGTGAGCCGCGACCGCACTCGCCTGAACTTGCAGTGCCGTATCGTCGAGGTGGCGAACGGCGACAATGGAGCGCCAACCGACCGCGGTAGCGGCGAGGGCCGTTGCAGCGATGACGACCAACGCCAGCCGCCAAGCGAGCCTGCGCGCAAGTGAGCTGGGCTGCCGGATCATTGACTTAGGGCGAACAGATAGCCCACACCGCGAAGCGTATGGATCACGACTGTTGCCTCGGCCTCGGCCAGTTTGCGTCGCAACCTGTGCACCAGGACCTCGACCGCATTCGAACCCAGCGTGGTCGTGAAATCGTACACGCTTTGCTCGATTGTCTCGCGCACAGCCACTCGTCCCTGAGAGCGAAGGAAAAATTCCAGCAGCGCGGTTTCCTTGACCGACAAAGACAGTGGCCGCCCGCCCACGCTTCCCTGTCGAGTGGCGGTGTCGAGCACAACGTTACCAAGCTCCAGTCGTACTCCCAGTGCCGCGTTCGGCCGACGCAACAGCGCGCGCATGCGCGAGATCAACTCGGTCATATGGAACGGCTTGATGAGGTAATCGTCGGCACCGGTATCGAGACCGGCTACGCGATCTTCGGGAGCATCGCGCGCGGTAAGAATCAGGACTGGCGTGCCATTACCGTTCTCGCGCATAGTGCACAATAGCGACAGGCCGTCGCCATCGGGCAGACCGAGATCGAGAATCATCGCATCGTAGGTAGCGACTGCCACGTAATCCTCAGCGGAGGCAATGTTACCGGCGAGATCCACAGCGAAACCAGCGCGAATCAGAGCAGCGCGAAGAAGTCCCGCAAGCTCGGATTCGTCTTCGATGACAAGCAGACGCATCGGTCAGCGGCAGTGCAAGTCAGCGGGGCGGCGCATGCGTGCCCAAAACCAGCCATGCACCCAGAACCGCGAGAACGACCAAGAGGGGAATCGCGCGCCATGGCGAGACCTGGTGATCGCCGCGGTACGATGCGTTCACGTACTTGCGCCCGGTCACCATCGCACGAATGAGATTCTCACGATGCAGTAAACTCTCGAATAGAACGCCCGCCACGTGCACCCCGGCGAGCCATATGATTAGAAATCCGAGCCAGGCATGAAGATCTCCGATGATCGCAACCGCATCAATGGGCAGTAACGCACTGAACTGCCCGGTCCCGCCCGTCCTGCCTTCTGCCAGCAATCCTGTGATCACAATAACCGATAACACGGCAAGCATGGTGACGATCATCCAGCCGCCGACAGGATTATGGCCAACCGTGCGCGGTGGATCGAGGCGCAATAAGTCTGCGGCGTACGCCCGGACGCCTCGCCAGCCGTATATGAAGGAGCGGAAGCGGGCATACGGCCCGCCAATGAAGCCCCAGCCGAAGCGGAACAGCAACAGCAGCGTTACGGCGTAACCGCAGGCGACATGTATGATGAAGAGCGCGCCGCGTGGGTGACTGGAACTGAACAGGAAAGCGAGCCCAACTGCGAGCACCAGCGACCACTTGAAGATGCGGGTCGGGAGATCCCAAACCACGGCACTACGCACCAAGGGCCTGGCTGCACTGCGTTGGAATTGTTGATCCATAGGCGTTCCCCGCCCGAGCTATGATCTGATTCCCCGGCTATCGGCGTTGCCGAGCGCGATTTCGGCTTTCTCCATCAATCGGGTCTCCTGTTGCCGTAAGGCGATCAGCGCCACCGCGATGAGAACCACGACCGTAAGCAAACCGGCGATGGTGGCTGGCCCGAAAATGAGAGCCACATGCTTCCCCAGATGATAGGCGCCACCGCCAACGACGATCGACCAGACGGTCGCGCCGATGGAATTGAAAACAAGAAACCGGGACCATGTCATCCGGCTTGTACCTGCGGCGAAACTGACGATGGCTCGCGCATATGGCAGGAACCGGCCAATAAGAACAAATTTGCCGCCGTGCAGCAAAAACAGATATTGGCTGAGCTTGATTCGTCTCGGTGTTATACCGAGACGAGATCCGAATTTCAGAAGCAGATGCGGCCCGAACTGTCGCCCGACCCAGAAGCCGACGCTCCCGCCGCACGCTGCGCCGACTGCCGCCGCCAGAACCACGGGAGCGATATCGAAGTGATGGCTTGCACTGGCATACAGCGCGGCGGCGATGAGGGTGGTCTCGCCGGGGAAAGGAACACCGACGCTTTCGAGGGCAACGCCAATTGCCACGGCACCATATCCGCAGGAGGCGAGGACTTGGGCATCAACCGCGAACATATGGTCCTCCGCGGTTCATGCGAACCCCGGAAAGTAATCGACCTTGATGCGTGAGCGACGAACCCCAAGCTCTTTCAGGCTGCTTTGAAAACGGATAACCATGGCCCGCGGACCCGACAGGTAGAAGGTGCGCTCTCTATAGTCCGGTACGTGCTTCTGGATCAGAGCTTCATCCACAACGCCATCGTGAACGGCATAACCGTCCACTTCAGGTTCGGCAACTGCGTAAACAATTCGTAGGCCGAGCTCGGCCTCTGCTCGTGGAAGATGTCGCCGTACGCGATCTCAGTCAGCTTATTGTTGCCGTACAGCATGACAATCGAGCGCTTCTCACCACGATCGAGCAAATCTTGTATCATGCTGCGAAAGGGTGTCACGCCGATGCCGCCAGCAATGAAGGCCAGCTTCCTCCCAGAATCGGCAGGAAGGGTGAACGTTCCGGCAAGCTGCGAGCCGTAAATGGTATCCCCAGGCCGCATGGCAGCAAGAGAACGCTTGAAAGCACTTGGCCCATCGTAAAACTTTATCCCGAGCCGTACCTCCTGTTCCGTCGGCGCCGAAGCGATGGTGAATGGACGACGATTGCCTCGATCGTCCGGATTGGCAACATGAAGTGTCCAGTCGAGATATTGCCCCGGCTGGAAGGCAAACCGGCGGTCGGGTTGGAAAACAAAGTCATAGCAACCCGCCGCGGCCCTTTCGATCCGCTGCAATGTCAGTTTGCATCGGCCCTTTGGACTGACCACGAAGGCAAACAGATTGCCAACCAGAAACGCCATCTCCGGCGTCAGGTAAAGAGGGCCTATGTGCATGTTAGGCGACGACAGGGCGCCGACTATTGCGCCATATGCCAGGCGTGATCGCTTACCGTGCGGTGCTGTGAGTGGCTCGGTCAGCATGGCAAAACCGGCAAACAGCAGGGGAGAGTAAAGGAAGGTCTGCTTCATCACCACGCCGTACAGACTGGGTGGACTGGCCGCCAGCGTAGCTGCGAGATTTGCGACGATATAAATGCCGACTGTATCGAAGCGCTGCACCTTACGCGTAACGAGCAACCCACCGGCAAGCACAAATGGAAAGAGAGCCAGATTGCCGCCGACCCACCACGTCGCTGGCTGGTCCAAGACCAAACCCGAAACGACGACCCCGATCGCAACCGGGTTGAAGATGTGTTTGCGGTCGATGGCGAAGACGAACTTGGAGGCGATGGCGACAACGGAGGCCAAGATGAGCCCGGCAACGCCCATGAAGTCACGGGCTGATACTGGCGGCATCAGCAGCGCCAGGATGAGTGCGGTGATGGCGAACAATTCGGTGTTTGCCGGTACCTGCAAGAATTCCGCGAATAAGCGGTTCGTCAACCAGCAGGTGCCGATGATGAGTGCGCAAGAAAAGGTAAGCGCCGTGGGATCCTGAGGCACCGAGCCGACGAGCCCCAGCAGAAAAGCGGCCACGAGCAGACCGGCGGTATAGTACAGCACCAGCCTGTACATCGTAATCCGGTTGAGAATATGATCGATGACGCAAATCATGACACGAAGGCGCTGAAGCCGGTCGTATGCGTGGCAATGCCATGCTTATCGATCATGTACCCCTCCAGCCCCGACAGGCCCTCGATGAAGTAAATACCGTCCTTGCCCATGGCGAACGCGGCGGTGGCATAAAGGTCTGCTTGCAGCACGTCGATGCCGATGATGGTCAAGCTTACTATGTCAGCCGTCGGTTCGGCTGGCCGGTGAGGATTGTAGATGTGGGTGCCTCGCGCATAGGTGCCAGAGGTCGCGATGCCATGACCAAGCGGGCACACGGCCTTGACGATCTCCGAGTTGTTGAACGGATTGCGGATGCCGATTTTCCAGTCCGTTCCGTCAGCAGCTTTGCCCCAGCTTTGGATGTCTCCACCCGCTTCAATCAGATAGTTCCTCGCTCCGGCGGCCTCGACCAGCCGTGATGCGTTGCGGATCGCCCAGCCCTTCACGACCGCGGACGGGTCGATAAAGCCGTCGGGACGCCGGATATCGAAATAGCCGTGCGTTCCGCGCCTCATCTGTTCGGCGATCGTCAGAATTTCGCACATGTTGGCACTCATGTCGGCCTGTGCGCAGCGCCCCTGGTTCAGTGCGGTTATTTCGCTGTTATGCTTGAATGGACTGAACCGGCGATCGATGACATCGAAATAGCCGAAGGCGTCGTCGAGCAGGTTTCGGACCTGGCAGTCGACGATCTCTACTGTGATCGGCATTCCCATCATGAGCCTGGTGTCACGCATGCGTCAGGTCAGCTATTTGCCTCTGCGTGACGGAGCGCTTCGCTCAACGAGCGGATAAATGCGTGACTGGTGAGCGTTGCCCCAGAGACGGCGTGAACGTCAGCGCTCTGTGCGCTGATTGCCTCCTGCTCAAGCCGCGGCAAGGCGCGGCGGTTGATCGAGCAACTCGTCCCGCTGTGGGAGGGATGCTGGAGGACGTTGACGGCTACCACTCGACCGCCACCGATCACTGCCTGAACTTGCACCACCCCGTAATAGGCATCGGAGACTGGGCCAGTGAACCGTCCATCACGGTATTGCTGGAGATACGCTGTTGTTTGTAGCGATGATGCTGCGTCTGGCTCCCTTGAGGCTGAGTGCCGTGGGGCGAGTCCTGGAGCCGCGGCTGCGGTCCACACGGCAGTGACGGAGGCGCCGAGGGCGGCGGCGCGGGCGAATGATCTCATCCTGGGCCTTTCTCATATTCACCGGAGGACTCGGCCTGTCCGCGTCTGAATCTGGTGAATCTAGCTTACGTGAACCTTACGACAGCCGGGAACAGCGGTGGCCTCCCTCGAGGACGCTCTCGCGGAGGCTGGGCAGGCCTCCCGCCAGAAACTGTTCTGAACCAGGATAGGCTTGGGACAGGTATTCCGTCAGAAATGTAGGCGTGGGCCATTTATTCGGGCCGCCTGGGACAGGTATTGTGTCAAGCGCTGACAAGATATCAATGGATTAGCCGGTAGGCTTGGTGCCAGGTATTCTGGCAGCCTACAGGTCCTGGCCGAATTGGGTCCGCTTCAACGTCCCTGTCCCCAACCAACCGTCGCATTATTCTACGTTCCGCGCCGAAGCGCGAGAGAACCGCGCATCCAGCCTGCGTCCTCAACTCTGCCCGAGACGGCCTGTCCGGCTTCAGTGCGGCAAATGGTCCGCTACTTGGAACAGGCTGATGTATCTGGCTCCCTCCCAAAGTTCTACCGTACAGAACGTATCTGGAATGTCGGCGGCGTGGGCGAGGATCAGGCTGCCCGCCTCGGCCATCGCCTCTTGGTCCGTCCCACATTCTATGTCCCATGCGACTTTGATGTGGCGGTCTTTTCCGACGAGATATGCCCGGTATTGCGACACTGATTTGCCCCCTCTCCTCATCTCTGGCGTGACGTTTCATCGGCGCGCTGTCCGCATCTTTTGGCCCCGATTTCGCCGGGGATCGCCCGCTCGGCTTCTGCTTCCAGCCGCTGCTCGTTCCGGTGGAGAAAAACGACCCCAGTGACGATCAGCCCCAACGCGATCGCCGCTAGGGCAATACCGACCGGGCCAATGAGGTGATGGATCTCCTTGCCGAGATAGTAAGCGGCGAACCCGTAGACCGAGGCCCAGACGATCCCTCCGGCGGCGTTGAAGAACAGGAACCGCGGCCAGGTCATCTGGTTGGTACCCGCCAGGAACGCGGCGAGAGCCGCAGCACGGCAACGAACCGGCCGAAGAAAACGACCGCTCCGCCGTATCGCAGGAACAGGTACTGCCCGAGCTTTATCCGCCGAGGCGTAATACGGATGGCAGGGCCGAAGCGCAGCAGCAGGGGGAAGCCGAACTGCCGCCCCAACCAAAATCCTACATTGTCGCCAAGGATGGCACCGAAGGCAGCCGCCGCGACCACGAGGATGATGCTGAGATGATGGGTGGTGCCCGCATAGATCGCGGCCGCAATCAGCGTTGTCTCTCCCGGGAAAGGCACGCCGATGCTTTCGATGCCCACCGCGATCGCTACCGCGCCGTAGCCGTAGGATCCGACGGCGTGCACTTCGCTGGGTGAAAGCGGGGTCACGCGCCCTCACCCGGCGCAGCATCGGAAAGTGCTAGGGTCTCCCGTGGGAACAGGCCTGACGGAAGGTGCAGGAATTGCAAAGTGCGGAGATACAGAAACTCGGTCACTGGAAGAGCCCAGCGCTCCGTGGCCGGTATGAGGCATAGGGAAATGACCGCCCCGGCTGGCGCAACCAGCAAGGAAGCGACCATGTCGATCGGATAATGCAGGCCGACGTATACGCGGGCCCAGCCCACCAACAGTCCGGCGAGGCAGATGGCTACGCCCCATCGTTTAGCGGCGGCTGTCACGATCAGGCTGAGGCCAAGGCTCCACATGAAGGTGGCGTGATCGCTCGGAAAAGAATTGTTGGCGGCGTGACGGATCAGCGTGTGCCCGAGCCCGATCACGAAGGGACGCGGCTCGTACCGAAAAATCCCGAGGATCTGGTTGATGCCTACGGCGACGCTAACGCCGACGATAGTCGCCAGCATCAGTCCGCGCCGGTCTAGCCTGCCCCAGATCCAGAGCGCCGCAACCAAGGCCATGGCAGCGTAGAGCGATCCAATCGCCGCCATCTCCGCAGGGACCGCGATAAGGAAATCTGGATGAAGCGGGGCGTTCACCAGCAGGAACGCCTGGTTGTTCAGGTGGGCCAGCATGTGCTCTCCAGACCTGATCCCGTGCAAGTCTGGGGCAGGCGGAAGCAAGCCTCCGCGATCGACTGCGGCCCGTGGCTGATCCGGCGCCTCATGTACGTGCTCATTGTCGTGCACATACGGCACCCAGGTTGGGTGGCCCTGGCAGGCAGATGAACAACACCCAACACTCGGCACGGGAAACTGATGGACGCTTGAACCGCTTGCGAACGCACTCCATGCCTGGGACGGCATGAAGATACTCGTGATCGAAGACGACAAGGAGGTTGCCGAATACGCGGCCCAGGGGCTTGCGCGGGAGGGTCACAACCCGGTCGTGACCATGGATGGTCGCGAGGGACTGCTGCGAGCCTCTTGCGAGAAATGGGACGTGTTGGTCGTCGACCGGATGCTGCCGCATCTGGACGGCCTGGCGCTTGTGAGGATGCTGCGCGCCGGAGGGACGAACACTCCTATCCTGTTCCTGACCGCGCTTGGTGACGTCACGGACCGGGTGGATGGGCTGCAAGCGGGTGGAGACGATTACCTTGTCAAGCCGTTCGCTCTGACCGAACTCCTGGCCCGCGTCGAAACGCTTGGCCGTAGACGGCAGCCCATGGAAATGGCTGAAACGAAACTACGAGCGGGCGACCTTGAAATCGATCTGCTGACGCGGACTGCCCGGCGCCAGGACAGAAAGCTCGACCTCCAGGAGCGAGAACTTCGCATCCTGGAATACCTGATGCGGAGCGCTGGACGGGTGGTGACGCGCACGATGCTGCTTGAGAACGTCTGGGGCTTCCACTTCGAGCCACGAACCAACCTGGTTGAAAGTAATATCAGCCGATTGCGGGCCAAGATCGGCCAGTCCTCAGATGAAGGGCCGATCCAAACGGTACGTGGAATCGGATACCGGCTCCGTGCGTCTGACAAAACGTGAGATCCGGGCGGCGCCTCGGCGCCTGATCGACGAACTTCGCGCGGCTGGGTTGCTTCGCCTGCCCAGATTTGTGCTCACATCCAGCTTCCGCCTGACCCTGCTCTACACGGCACTGTTCGGCGTCTCGGCCTTGGTCCTGTCTGGCCTCGTCTGGTGGATCGCAACCGGCTACGTCGCGGGGCAGATTGATGCTGCCGTTTCCACCGAAATTGCCGAGGAGCGAGCGGATGCGAACGGCACGCTCGCCGGATTGAAGGAGGTCGTCCAAGCCCAGGCGCAGCACGCGAGCCAGGACGCCTACTATTTGTTGCAGGATGCCTCTGGAAGGGTGCTCGCAGGAAACCTGCCGCCCACGAAAGCGGTGCTGGGAATCCGTGAGTGGGAGCTTCCGTCCGGGGTGGAGGTTCGCGGTCGCGGTGTCGCTGCCCCGGATGGCGGCTACTCGTTCGTCGGCATGGATGCGTCCAACTTGCGAGAGTTACGCCATGCGATTGGCTACGCCTTCCTGTGGGTCATTTTTGGGACCCTCCTCCTGGCGGTGATCGGCGGAACCGTGATGAGCTTCGGCGTGCTCGGTCGCGTGGAAGCAATTTCGCGTGCCAGCCGCCGCATTGTTGCAGGAGACCTCGACCAGCGCATCGCCCTGCGCGGCACGAATGACGAGTTGGACCACTTGGCCGCCAGCCTCAATACGATGCTCGACCGCATCCAAGCGCTGATGAGCAGCCTGCGACAAGTATCCAGCGACATCGCCCACGACCTGCGCACACCGCTGTCGCGTCACCGCCAGCGGCTTGAGCTTGCGCTGCTGGCGGGCCGAACCGAGCAGGACTTGCGCGTGGCGTTGGAAGCATCATTGGCCGATGTCGACGCCATTCTGGAAACGTTCAGCGCCCTGCTACGCATCGCCCGCCTCGAAGCCCGTGCTGACCCGCCGCCTTTCACGGCCCTGGAGCTTGGCGCTTTGGCCGAGGATTTGGTCGAGGCTTACCGGGCCGTGGCCGAGGAGCGGCAGCAGAACCTTTCCTGCTCCGCATATCCGGTCCCGGTACAGGGGAGCCGGGAACTCCTGACCCAATTGGTCGCGAATCTCATCGAGAATGCACTTCGGCATGCGCCGGTCGGAGCCTGTGTCCAGGTCTCGGTGAAATTGTCGGATGGGGCACCTGTCCTCCGCGTCTGCGACGACGGCCCGGGGATTCCGGCGGAATTCCGTGCGGCCGTCTTCCGTCCGTTCTACCGGCTGGAAGCGAGCCGCACGACACCAGGCACTGGTCTCGGACTCAGTCTCGTCGCGGCCATTGCCGAGATGCATACCGCACGGGTGACACTGTCCGACAACTGCCCGGGCCTGTGCGTGGAGATTTTCTTCGGTCCCGAACCCACGGCGGAGTTGAAAGATCCGCTCTGGGTCGAATGGATTTCGGCACTACTTCACCGCTGGCTGCGGGAGCCGTATGCCTCCCGCTCCGTAACCGGCCTTCGTTACACATACGACACCACGTCGCACGTGGTGGACCGCCTTCGGCAAGGACGGGGCACTGTTCCGAAGAGTGAAACTGCGGAAGCGGCAGGCAGAGCCTCAGAGTTACCCACGCCGAATGGAAGCCGTGCATCAGCCGAGTTAGGGCACCGGCATTCCACGGCGTCCGATGTCTGAGCTCATCACCCACGAGCCCGGCTCAAAACCCGGCTGGCGCGACGTTCCTGCGACGGTCTGGGCGCTCGGTTTCGTCTCCCTTTTCATGGACACCTCGTCCGAGCTCATCCATGCGCTATTGCCGCTCTTCCTGGTGGACAGCCTGGGTGTGGGTGTCGCTGCTGTTGGCCTGATTGAGGGCGTCGCCGAGGCGACAGCGTCGGTGACCAAAATCTTCTCGGGCGTGCTCTCGGATCGGATCGGCAAGCGCAAGCTGCTGGCAGCGTTCGGTTACAGTCTGAGCGCTGCCTCCAAACCGGTATTTCCGCTTGCGGCCTCCGTGGGCACCGTCCTTGCCGCCCGCTTCGTCGATCGCGTCGGCAAGGGGATCCGAGGCGCTCCACGCGATGCCCTGATCGCTGACGTGACCCCACCGGACATTCGGGGAACAGCGTACGGATTGCGGCAGGCGCTCGACAGTGTGGGCGCCTTCGCCGGGCCGTTGTTCGCCGTCCTGCTCATGGCAGCCTACGCCGACCGGATCCGGACCGTGCTCTGGTGGGCGGTCGTGCCCGCGGCAGTGGCCGTTGTCCTGATCCTGTTCGCCATACGTGAACCGGAAAACGTCACTCCAAGCAGTCGGCGTGGGTGGCCAATTCAGCGAGAGGACCTTGCGGACCTTGGCCACAGTTACTGGGCGGTGGTGGGCACTGGCGTTCTATTCACCATGTCCCGGTTCAGCGAAGCGTTTCTGGTGCTCAAGGGACAAGCGTCGGGCCTACCACTCACGTTGGTGCCGCTCGTCATGGTTTGCATGAACGTCGTCTATGCAGCAGCTTCCACCCCGATTGGCGCGCTCTCCGACCGCCTCGGCCGTCGCAGTCTGCTTGCGATTGGAATGCTGGTCCTCGCCATCGCCGACCTCGTTCTCGCAATGACAACCGGCTTAGGCGGATTGTTTTTCGGGGCTGCACTCTGGGGGCTACACATGGCCCTTTCTCAAGGGCTGCTCTCGGCTCTTGTTGCCGACGCCTCCCCAGCAAATTTGCGCGCAACTGCCTTTGGACTGTTCAACCTCGTGACTGGCATCGTGCTGTTGCTGGCAAGTCTCCTCGCAGGTGCGTTATGGCAGATCTCGGGCCCGGCAGTAACCTTTGGTGTGGGGGGAGTGTTCGCTGCCGCTGCGACGTTTGCCGTGCTTGCCTTCTTGCAGCCTGGGTGACGACCCAAAGAGAAAGAGATCCCGGCGGGTAAAGACAAAACGGCCAGATTCTCGCGCCCAAGACCGATGCGATCAAGGTCTAGCACGTGGCGGTAGCACTCTTGAGTTTCGATTACGAGAACCGATGATACCGTTTTGGGTTCTCCCAGTGGTGGTCTCTCTCTGATGCGAACTGAGAGCAGGCCGAGACAAGGAGGGTTCCCATGAGCGACACCGATCGCGATCCCCGCCATCACATCCGCCAACAGGCTGAACGGCTGCACGAAACCGTTCGGCACCTGCGCGAGGACGTCACCAAGGTTCAGGATCCGAAAGCCCAGGCGCTTTTCGAGACCGCCGCCGAGGTGCTGAGTGGTCTCGAAAAGGCGTTCCGGGACTACGAAGCGGGTACGGAACGCGCATGGAAGCGATGATGAGGCCCGCGGCTTAGGTAACTGCGCGCTGTAGATCTTATGGTCGGATAGCCTCCAGGAGGAGGCGCGGGTACTTCCGAGCCAAAGCGCCTCACGGAGCGGGTTGCAATCGAGCAGGATCGCAGACTTCCATCTCACCTTGCCCGGCTTATGCGCGAGGCAGGATTTTTCTCACTCTGGCTCCCGAAGCGGATGGGTGGGCGTGAACTCACCCTGGTCGAGCTTGCGCGTATCGTCGAAATCTTCTCGCGTGCGGATGGTGCGGTCGGATGGCTGGTCGCCATCTGCTTGTCTAACAGCCGTCTTGCGGGATTTCTCTCAGAGCCGATTGCACGTGAAATTTGGGCGGCGAAACGATCGCGCTTGCGGGGACACTAAATCCCGTCGGCACCGCGGTTGCCACCTCGGGCGATTATTTGGTCAACGGCCAGTTGTCGTATACCGGTGGGATCGACCATAGCAACTGGTTGTTAGGTGCGTGCCGCGTGTTGCAGGACGGTGAGCAGCGGATGCGACCAGACGGGTGGCGAGACCCGGCTCACGTTGTTTCCCAAAGACCAGGCTGAGGTCTTGGACGCATCGGGCCTCACCGGGATGCGTGGTAGCGGAAGTCACGGCTTTCGCGTGACCGATCTTCACGTGCCTTGCCCGCTGAACGCTCCATCGACGCGGTGACCCCTTGCCCGTGCAGAACGGGCTTTTCTATAGGCTCCCGCTTGTGACGGTGTTCAATACTTCGATCTTCGGTGTGCTGCTCGGCATAGCGCGTGCTGCCGTCGATGATCTTAAAGAGACAGCGCAGACCAAGAAGGCTGCTGGATCGACGCAACCTCTCAGGGAGCAAGCGACCATTCAGATGGAGCACTTCCCAACGACTTGACTGATGCCGAATGGGCGCTGGCCGAGCCGTCTATCCCATCGGCGAGGTGGGGCGACAACAGACCCATCGCGGGCGGCTCTACCGAAGAACCTGCCGCCGCGCAGGTCGGTCAATAACTACTTCCGGCGGTGAGACGAAGGCGGCACGCTGGCGCGGACCGATACGAGTTCGCTGAAAGCGAAATCCGCCTCAATAGCCCTGCGGACTTGCTGATGGCGCTTGACAACATCCGAGACTTAAAGGCTACATTCCGTAACGCTAAATTGGGCAGGATAACGGGCTCAGATTTGTCCTCGATCGGCCATGCCGCTTGAGCACCATGCGCATGTAAAACCCGCAATGAGAAAGGGTGTAATCATGGGTAAGAACGTTTTAGAGCGAGGGGGCTTGAACGACATAAAAAACTTGCACCCGCTAGCCAGTCCGGCAGACGATAAGCTCGAAGTATGCAAAGCATGGTACAAAGCTTTTGACGATCGCGACCTTGACGAGTTAATGAAGATTTTCTCGGAAGATCCGACCGTAACGGTCGGTGCCGGGGGCTCTCGCTGCCTTGTGCCCTATGCTGGCACTTATGAGGGTGAGGAAAACGTTCGCTGGTATTACCGCGCTCGCTTCCAACAGGCATCCCAGGCCGGGCAGAGCCAGCAGAACTCTCAGGCCGGACAGGGCAATGCCCGTATCACTATCAGGCCCTTTTGTGGTTATGTGTTCAAACCGGCTCAATTCGGGCCTTGGGTCATCTTCAGTGGTACTATCAGGGATTATTCCGACTTTTCGAAAGCGTACGACGGAAGTTTTCTGCACGTTTTCCGTTTCTCGCCTGAGCCGGGGTCTCTCAGAATTGCCAGTCTCGACATGTTCCTAGAATTCGCCGTCCCTTCACTTTCCGAGGGGAGTAACCAAAGCGCGGCAGCATAGGCCACATCAGCATCATGTCGCTTCTCTAGGTTCCCCAGTACCGTCGTTGCGACGCTGCCCATCCTGCGGTGCTGAAGTCGGCGCCCGGCAGGCGTATTGCGGCGACTGCGGACAAAAGCTGCCAGCTTTCGGCACCGCTCAGGATGAGGCCCCGCTAATCGACGAGCGCAAACGGGTCACGGTTCTGTTCGCCGATATCGTCGGCTCAACGTCGATGATCAGCGGCCTCGATCCTGAGCAGGCGGCCTCAGTCCTGGATCCATTGCTTCGGGAGATGGCGACCATCATCGCGCGCCATGGCGGCTTTGTCTCGAGCCTGCGCGGCGACGGGCTCAAAGCAGTGTTCGGCGTACCAATGACCCGCGAGGATCACGCCCAGCGTGCCTGTGCCGCGGCCTTGGAGATCAGGGACAAGGTGCGCCTTGAGCGGGCTAAGGTCCGGGTTGGTGCCCATTCCGGCGAGGTGCTGGTGCGCCATCTTCACAGTGAGGTCCACGACGAATACGACGCCGTAGGAAATGTAGTGCATCTTGCGGCGCGTCTCGAGCAAGCCGCAACGCCGGATGGGATCTGGATCTCGGACTCTACCGCACGACTACTTGCCGGACGGTTCAAGCTCCGATCCCTTGGCAGGAGAGCCATAAAGGGAGTTCCGGATGGCATTCAGGCATTCGAGGTTACGGGTGCGAGCGACAAATCTCGCTGGTCTGCTCATGGATCCGATCATCACGGGGCATTCGTTAACCGCGTCGAAGAGCTCAAAGCCTTGGTCGCCACTGTTCTCGATCCGGCTCCCGTCGCCCTTGTAACCGCGGACGCGGGTTCAGGAAAATCCCGTCTGCTTTCGGAGCTTACGAAGAGGAGAGAGATTGCTGGCTGGACCATCCTCAAGGTCGAAATCGAGGCGGATGACGCCCATGCCGGGCTCCGTCCCTTCGCCCGGATGTTACGCACCTGGCTCAGAGCGGGGGCCCAGGATCCCCCTTCGGAGGTCCGCGCGCAACTCCGATCTCACATGGCCACGGTCGGCGCGAGCGATCATGTTGGCGCCGCGCTGCAAGCGCTCCTCGATGTAGGCGGGGGTTCGTTAGCGAGCGGCGCCCAGAAGAATCAGATCAGTGGAGGATTAGTTGATCTGATCACCAGATACGCTGAGCGGGCTCCAATCCTGTTATTGGTCGAGGATATTCATTGGCTAGATGCGGACGGGCTTGAGGTTCTCCGGCTCTTCCGGGAAGCAGCAAGCCCTGGACGCCTCGCTGTTATCGAAACGTCTCGCCCTCCTGCTCCGCAACTTCCAGTTGTCCCTCACCAGATCTCCCTGCCTCCGCTTTCAGCGTCGGATTCCATGAGTCTTCTGAATGCAACTCTAGGCGCCGCACCCGAGCTAGATTCCCTAAAGGACAGGATTGTCGAGCGCGCCGGTGGCATCCCGCTTTTTCTGGAGCAAATCGCCAAGCTTTCCGGCGAGACCATGGAGGCGGACGATCTCATTCCAGACAGCATTCATGCAGTTATCGGCGAGCGTATCGATCGCCTTCCGAATTTCGCGCGCAGATTGCTCCGGACCGCGTCGGTGATCGGTCAAGAGGCACCGTTGCAAGTGCTCAGCCGCGTCCTCGATAGCGACGGACGGGAGATGATGCCGCACCTGCATAATCTCGAACTGGCCGGGTTTATTCGTCTGGTAACTGCCGTGCCCGAGCCGACGCTCTCGTTTGCTCACGCCCTCACGCGGGAGGTCGCCTATGCCGGGCTGTTAACAACGGACCGGGTCGCGATCCACGGTGCGGTCCTGGCCGCCTACGAGGATCTCTATTCGGCCAGATTGGACGTCCTAATAGAGCAACTTGGTTTGCACGCAGCCGAGGCCGGAGCTTGGGACAAAGCCGAGCACTACCTCGGCCGGGCCGCTCAGAAGGCCATAGATCGGTCGTATCACGCCTCGGCCATTCGCTACGCGAAGGAGGCGCTGCGGGCGGTGGCTCGTGCCGACTTCGACACCGGAGCACGGGCAGAGCGTGAGCTCCGGCTGAGACTTCTGTTGCGGACTGCGTACAACGCCATTGGCAACTATCGGGACCGGCTTGGCAATTTGGATCGTGCGGAGGAGATCGCACGAAGTAACGGCCAATGGCAGGTTCTTCCCAACCTCTGGGTCTCGCGCTCGAGCGTGCTCCTACAGAGGGGCCAAGTTGAAGCGGCCGTCACTCTCTGCAAGCGTGCCCGACATGCAGCACTTCGGCACGGCGACAGCAACACCGGCGTGATCGCTGGGTATATGCTTGCGCGGACCTGTTTCTATGCGGGACGGCTCGCAACTTCGTTCAGCATAGTCGATGAGACGCTTGCCCTCCTACAAGCGGGTTCTGGCGCCGCTCGGCATGGTGGCGGGTTCGGAAGCTCACTCGTCATGCTGCTCACTCAGCGGGCGCAAACAGCAGCGGCACTCGGGCGGTTCGCTGCGGCCAGGCAGAGTGCCGCCGAGGCGCTCGCTGCGGCAGGCCGATCACAGCGTTCCTTCGACGTCGCACTAGCCGCGTATGGTACAGGTGTCGTAGCTTGGTATGCGGGCGAGGTCGATCAGGCGATTGAGCCACTTGAGCGCGGCTTAGCGGCAAGCACGACAGAGGGTGCGCAGTCGGTTTACGTACCGATCGCGAGCTTACTCTCCCTCGCCTATTTCCGCGCGGGGCGGGGCGAGGACGCGTTGATGCTTAGCCAGCGCGCACTGCACACCCGGGAGGAGTCGCTTTATTTCGCGAACTGGCCACGATTATTTGGGGGCTCTCATTCTGAATGCCCGAAGCTCGCGGGAAGAGGCGTTGGACCTGGCAGCCCTTGCACGACGGGAGGCCCGCAAGGGGGGATACTCGATTCAGCTAGTTTGGAGCGAGCTCATGTTGGCCGAGATTTATCGAGGAACCGATCGGACCAGGGCAGTGCGGAGCTGGGCTCGGGCGCTTTCCGAGAGCGAACGGATGGGGATGCGCCCCTGTATTCTACGATCGCTATTAGGCAGTGCCCGAGTTCGGGCGAGTACCCGAGGAGAGAAAGCTACGCAAGCTCTTATGCGGCGGGCGGGTCGGCTCGCTCGCGCGATGGGTATGCAGGACATGCTGACGAATGTCAGTTTGATATAAGTGGGCACTGGCCCTTCTGGTTCAGCGTGACCTTGATGGCAAATGGCGGACGATTGGAGCGAGTTTAAGTCTAGGCTAGCCGATACCGGCTCTGGACTAACAAGCCTCTTTGGATTGTAGTTGCGGCCGATCTGGTCGGAGGGACGCCATGTTCAACCGAGAGACCTTCATCGTCGATTGCCTCACCGCCATAGGCCAGGCCGACAGCCACAAAGCCGTGCATGAAATAGTGGCTCGTGCGGTCACTAACCCCGCCTCCATTATTGGCGACTTGGGTGATCCAGGATGGGCCCATGTGGTTTGGGGACATCCTGGTCGCTCTTTCCGGTATGGTGCCGCAGGTCGAGGCTGGGAAGGTGTTTGACCTAGATCAATGAGCATCCGGCTCGACTGCCGCATCTAATTCGTGACGCGGGAAAGTCGACGAAGGTTCCCGACGCAGTGAGCAAGTCATCGGAGAACCAGAGTCATGAACATAATGGGCGGCTGTCGGAAACGGCGTGGAAACTCTGCGGCGACGTTCCGTTCCACACTCCTTGCATCGATTGGTCTGCTTGCGCTCGTCGCACCGCCGGTTATGGCTCAGGAGAACCTCTCGGGGGCACACCCAAAAAGCTCAGCATTGACCCCCGCACAGTCCACGGCACTGGACGCATGGACCTATAGCCTTGCTCTCCAGGTCGCCAACTGGGGAGCGCCGCTGGTTACGATGTATGACATGCGCTACCTCGACGCAGTCGGCCCGGCGCCGAAAGCCAGGCCCAACTCGATCTGGCGCATGGAGAACACCTCGACGCCTGCCTTGTCGAAGGAATCAGGTTACGTCACGCCAAACGCCAACGTGGTATACGGATTCGGCTTCATGGATCTAGGCCAGGAGCCAATAATCCTGAGCGTGCCCGACTCCAAGGGCCTCTATTATGTCGTCGAGATCGTCGACATGTACAGCAACGCCTTTGCTTATGCGGGAGGCAAGGCAACTGGTTATGCGGGCGGGAAGTTTGCGCTGGTCGGGCCGGGCTGGACGGGCCAATTACCTGCGGGAGTCACGCGGATTGACTGCCCGACCAGGTGGGTTCTCTTGCAACCCCGTGTCCACCTCTATCACGATGGCCAGCAGGATCTCGCCAGAGCGAAACAAGTTCTAGACGAGATCACCACCACCGGGCTCGCCGATTTCCAGGGCAAGACCCCGATCAAGGCCCTAACCTATGACTACCCGGCGCCGATCACGACGGACCCCAACCAGCCGGTCAGCGCGTTAGACTTCAAGGACCCGCTACAGTTCTGGGAACTGCTCTCGGTGGCGATGAACGAGAACCCGCCACCGAAGGACGAGATCACCGCGCTTCTGCCAAGCTTCAAGCCGCTTGGCATCGAAATCGGTAAGACCTGGGACCGCTCCACTGTGCCAACGCCCGTGCTTGCGGCGATGGCGAAGGCGGCCTCCGCGATCGCCCCGATGTTGGCAGACCTGCCGTTCGGCAGCCACTATCAGGGTGCATTCATCCCTGCGCCGACCATCGGCAACTCCCAGACCGACTACCGCACCCGCGCGGTGATCGCCCAAATCGGCTTGACCGCCAACACGCCGTTCGAGGCCGTATACTGGATGTACACTGTCGATAGTGCAGGACAGCCGTTGGATGGTTCCAAACGCTATACAATGACCTTCAAGGAAGGGCTTCCCTACATTCCGCCAGGCTTCTGGTCACTAACGATGTACGATGGAAGCAACAACTATACGGTCCCCAACAAACTCGACCGCTACATGCTAGGCAGCGATACGCCGGAGCTAAAGAAAAACCCGGACGGTTCATTCACCCTCTATATTCAGTCGGATGACCCGGGGGGCGACAGGGAATCTAACTGGCTCCCGGCCCCTCCTGGGCCGTTCTACCTAATTCCCCGCGCGTACGCACCCGCTCAGGCGACGATTGATGTTTTGTCCACCCCTACGTCGTGGCCGGTACCGGCGGTCGTTGAGGGCGAATGACATTATGGCGTAGCGCTGGCGTAGCCTATTGGGATGCCAGCGCTAATTCGACAGGACGAAGAATTGTCCACGAGGTCTTTCACGTTACTCCCGGTGCCTGACCCCAAACTTGAAGACCAGCGACGTGGCCCGCTATGCAAATTTTGAAGCTACGCGTCCCTCTATCACATTTTGCCGGAACGCCGTAAGGTGGCGGAGGGCGTCTCGCCAAAGGCGGCCCGATAAAGTGCGGCGAAACGGCCTGGCTGGTTGAAGCCGCCGCTGGTGGCTAGCTCAGAGAGCCGCGCTCGCCCGGGATCTGCGCGAATAATGGCGGCGCGCACCCGCATCAGTCGCCGCAGTTGCACGTACCGCCCAGGACCAACCCCAAGGGCCGCCGCGCATATATCGCGAAAAGCACCAGCCGAAACGCCGATCCCGCTGCGTAATTCCAGAAAATCTGTGTTTGCACGCAAATTGGTCGCAAGGAAGTCCTCAAAACTGTTCATAACCCGCTGGACGCGCTTCATGGCATCCGTCTCAACGCGTACCTTGCAATCTGCCAAGCAAAATATCAGCAGTTCGGCCAACTCCTGCTCCATGGCCCGTACGATCTCAGGGTGACCGACGGTCTGCGGTCTGGTTTCGGCGAGGTGAGCTGCTTCTCCATGGACCCGCACGAGCTGCGTCAGTTCCCGGGTGTTTGGCCGCAGGAGCTGGCCCGACGCGGGTAACTCCAAGACACTGCCGGTTACTGCCTTGCCAAACAGGGCAAGCGAAGATGGCGGCATCGAAATAAGGCCCCAGCATCCGGCTCCGACTGTGCGCTGATGCAGGCGCTCGCCACGACTATGCAGAATGATTTCGCCAGGATCGAGGGTTACTCCGCGCCAGATGAGGGACAGAGCGGGCTGCGATGAGAAAGATACGTAGATCCGATCCGGCGGCAGCGCGACGTAGGCGACGCGAGAGAGGACTTCCTGCGCCCGCATCAGGTGGAGATGCTGGAGCGTGGTCCGCGTCAGGCGGGCACTGAACGTACCCGGGTGCGTGACCACGAACTCGGTGCAGATATCACCCAGGCTTGCCTGAAAGCCACTGACATCGCTGAAACTCCATGTGCCGCTGCCCGGCATTTTGTCCTTGCTTTTCTGCCTGGCCCGAACGAGCAATGGTGGCCAGAGGCTTGCGCTGCGATCTCGTCATCTTGGCGAATCGTGCGAATGTGGTGCGACAGGACGACAGACTGGCTATGCAAATTTCGCAGATACTGAGCTGGGGTGCGACTTAGTTTTAGGGGCGCAGCGAAACAGGAGGGCGCCGCAAAGTCACCGAGGGGCTCGCCGAACAGTGCCCGGTAAGCCACGGCAAACCGCCCAAGCTCCCAGAAGCCATAGGTGGTGGCTATCTGCGTCACGTTCGTAGCCATCGGATTCGCTGACGCAAGCTCGCGGTGCACCAGGTTCAGTTGCCGCACCCGAAGATAGCGATGCGCGCTCATGCCCAACGTCTTGTTACAGCACGTAGTAAGTGTGCGGGTGGAAGCGCCTATCTCCGCGGAGAGTTCCGGGAGATGGATGACATCGTTTGGATGTGCTCTCAGTATGCCGAAGAATTTCTCCATAATGCGGGCACGCCCGCGATTTCCCGACGAATGCCTGCCGGGGGCAGAGAGACAATCCGTCATAGCGGCGATCAACGCCTGCTCCAGGCCACGCGCAGCATCGGTGCTGGCGATGATCTCGGGGGAATGCTCCGCCAGGTATCCGGCCGCTGCGTGAAGTCTCTGAAGCCTCGCCATCGCGGTGGGCTGCGCGGTAATAATCAGCAACTCCTTCGGCGGCGCGAAGTCGCATCCGGCGAGGTTCGCTCCGAGGGATTGCATATCCGCAATCGGAAGCGACATGGCAGCGAAATGCGCCGGACCGGTGACACGCTGAAACCCACCATGACCCCGGCTGTGCCGCATTATAGAGTTCGGCTGGAGCTCAC
This sequence comes from uncultured Pseudomonadota bacterium, assembly GCA_963791885.1. Taxonomy (GTDB): domain Bacteria; phylum Pseudomonadota; class Alphaproteobacteria; order Acetobacterales; family Acetobacteraceae; genus CAVSUZ01. The sequence goes on from CAWBUL010000006.1 coordinate 421,617, forward strand.
TGCCATCGTGTACGAAACCAGAACCGCCTTGTGTGGCGAACGAGATGATGGCGCGCGCCGGATCGCACTCAAAGTGGAGCACCCGCGAAAGGTTTTCGGAAAATCGCTGCATCCATAGACGATGAAGGTCAATTCGGGTCAGCTTTGCTTCGAAATACCCGGCTTGCGTTACCGCCAGGTCAAATTTTGCCGCACGGGTACGTTCAGTGTATTCGTCGGGATCGGTGAACTTCCAAAGTGAACTGGTCGGCATGCGACGCCTCCGCGGGCAGATGCCTCGTCAGCCACATGGTCACGATATCGCCTCATCGGGAACTGATCTAGATCAAAGACTCTGAAGACGATGCGAGTTTCTTTAAAACGTCACCTTTGGCCGCTTTCCTCAATTCGGCGCTGTGGGAAGGGCCGAGAGGGACCGGAACTTTCGAATTGCCGCGGCCTGCTGATCGGGATTCTATGAACGAAACTTCGATAGGCCAACCACCGGTAGCTACCCTTCGCAACCGTGTTTCGGACCCGGGGCGTTTGTCGGCAAACAATATTAGCTGGCCGTGCCCGGGAGCGACGCTCCCGAGGCACGTCCGCGATGACTCGCACATAGGCCCCGTTTCTGGTAACAAGCTACCCCGCCGAGGTATGGTAATTTGCCATGTCCTGAACGGGTTTAACCACCATGTGCATGTTGGCGCATCCCGGGCCGGTCAGTGTCACGTTGGCCGCTCCATCGCTACGACGCTGACCGGTAACCGTTCCCACCGGGCCGTTCCCCATCTGGGAAGTAAGCGTCAGGTCGATCTTGCCATTCTGGGCAATCGTGCCCGAAGCTTGGCTCGTACCGCTTAGGTCGCTGTAGTAGACGATGCCGGTAATTTGCCCATCCGGATGCCGCGCCAGACGCCACTCGATGTAAGGGCATCCAGCGACACGTGAGACCCCGCTTCCGACCATACCGGCTACCGGCGCAGCCGCCGGTGCCGCGCGGCTCCAGCCCGCTACCGCCAAGATTGCTAAAGCAGCGCTCGTCATGAGTTTACCACGCATTGCCTCTCCCTCCACACGCCGAACTGGCAGCGTCTCTATGAGGCAGCCAAGCGGGTAGCACTATGTAAAATTGGCAAAAGGGTTTTGTTCAGAATGCAAGTACGCTCACCCCGGGGGCCGAGATCGCCAACCGGCTCTCTCGCAAAACCTGTACAGCTTATGACGAGTTCTGCCCGTCCAGATCGAGGAACAGGCGGTTCTCCGCGCGACCTAAGACCCGATTGCAGAGAGTTGCGCGCCAAGGCCTGACCCACCGCCCCAGGAATCCAGCCCTAGAAACTAATACTTGATTCGTCGGCTATACTAACGCTATAACCCATCCCCACGCCCCCGCCCAAAACCTCACCTAGACCCTCCCCGCCGACGCCCACTACCAGCTCATCCGCCGGTCCGCAGGCAGTGCCCGATGCTCCTGGCGAGGTGCTCTAAGTCACTCAGGACAGGATAGAAATGGTAATCATCCCCCACAACAGCAGTCCAGCGGGGACAGCGCGGCATTGTGAGTACGGCAAAGGCAATTCGTGGTCAAAGCGCGCATTGGTGGAATCTTCGTCTCCCCGTCGGCGAACCAGGGGAGGCCGGATATAGAGAAATCGCCGTCTTTCTTTAGGAGCCGCATAATCAATTCGGAGGCCGAGGGACGCTCGGTACATTGTCTCCGGCCACGAGATCGAGCGGTGGTTGCTCAAGACCGTCAAGGCTTTAGCAGTTTCGAGAAATCTCGCACGTGGCAGAGAGCGGCTTTCGGGCGCATTCTCGAGTGACATTCAGTTCTGGATATGCTCGAGGACCCAGCACATTGGCCGGAAGGCGCGGGGCTGTATTCTGTCATGAACAGTGGCGACCTGACCGAAAACCATAGGCGATTTCAGATTCAGCCCTTGACGAACTATCGTGACGAAGTCTGCGGCCTCGCGGTCAGCCTGCTCGGTCTTGCTTTCGTCTTGATGCTGGAATCACCAGACGCTGCGCTACGACACCGGCTTGGTGGTGAAATGAGATATAGGCCGGGTAGCATCTCTATAAACTATCCCTCCTCCACCATCTGGATCTTTGTCTCCTGGGAAGATGGGAGGCCGCATAACACCTTCGGAGTGCAATTCGTAAGAACGATCGGGTCGATGGTTCCGTTGCGCCAATCGGCCGCGAGCCGCGGGAAGGATTGAGATCATCGCAATTGAATTCCGAACCATGCTGATGAGTTCGAATTCTCGTCACTATGAGCGTCCTGACCTCTTCAATGTTCGGGTGGCCAGGGTTTCGGCAGCCCCAGGACGTTGCCTGCAAGTTCCCCTTGGCGAACTGTTCCGTTCCGCTGATCGATGACCAACTCGTTCCAGGGAAGCGCAACATCTGATGGGAACGGGTATACAGCCCACGGATTTCGAATGAGTAGTGGCTGCCACTGCGGGTCGCATAGCTTCCAAAGGTCGGTTCTCGGGAACACGAGGACCCCCGACACGCCAGTATGATCTGGTCGGCCGTTCCAAATCCAGAACCCGTTGCCTCTCGTCACCCTCAGTTCGCATCCGCCGTCGTGATAAAGTACCTCCTCGGTAGTCTCGGGACCGAATAGGCCCCCCGCAACGTGCTCTGCTAAATCGTCAGGCATGAAGGCCAGTTTCTCGGTACGATCGCCGATGACGAGCAATAGCGGCACTTCAAGTTGCCCATATCTCGTGGCTTTCGCGACCTCCGGCGTGACAGGCCGGTGCTCTGACCAACTGGGCTACGCCCCCATAGTGATGAGCTTTGGCTCTGCGAGGCGGCGCGCGCTGCGATGGACAGCATGCAGAGGCGGCCCTGAAGGAACCGAGGGAGGAACTTCACTCACCTTTCCCGCGTAAGCATCTAATCGCCCGATTGGCTGCCGTATTCCGGTCACTGAGCGATAGTAAATCGCTCAAAAGCATTTCTGAGGGAATCCTCCATGGAATTGGCACGAGGATTGGCGAAGCGGGAATCTCCGCTGCTCCGGCAATCGCCAGTTCTTTAGCTACCGCTTTGGGCCATCTCGCGTCCCTCATGGCAGCACTCCTTTCCTAGGGACAGCGCTCGCACACTGTGCGAGTGTAATTCGCATGCAGCTTCATCCTCCATTTCCAGCGTGCGCCGATCCCTGTCCAGTTCGCAGATAAAGTCGATGAACTCCGTCATGGCTTGCTTGTCTGCATTCGATCAGCCCCCCGAGCGCGGGGGTTATCTGTAATGATCAGCCTCACTAAGCCCCATTTTCACTTCCTGGCCAAATCGGACAATCGACACGCTCAGCAGGATGAGCGCCAAGGCGAACAGCAGAGCGGCTCCGTATGCATACTGTAGCTGAAGGAGCGCACTCGCAAATGCGACAACCACCAGTGACGCTGTGCACAGCGCGCTGAGCAGTGCTAAATAAGCTGCCTTGTTCAAGAGATCGATCCGCTGCCCCAAGCGCGGAATGTCGGACTTGAGATGACTCCGGACGTCATCGTCGTCGATCTCATTTAGGCTACGGATGCGCTCGATGAGCATCGTGATCCGATTGAGCAGGACTGCGACGAAGCCAGCCACGGCGCCGAGCACGAAGGCAGGTGCCGTCGCCTGTGATATCACTTGCGAAAGCTGACTAGCATCCGATAAGAGCAAGGTTGCCAATCCGGCAACTGTTATGAGAGGCGGTGGAGTTGAACCGGTCGGCGCGGCCGCCGATGAACGCGGCACACCATTAAACGTACAGCGCTCTCTTCATATGCATTTCTTCGATAGATCTCTGAGCCTCCTCGCTGAGGTTGGACTTTCCGACTTGGACGGTCACTTTGTGAATCTTGCCGGTGAACCTGTTACGGCCGACTTTGTAATCGTCGCTGACACAGGTGTAGAGGTTCTCGCCCACGTCCGTCGTTTCCGCGCCAAATGCGAACGGATGAGTGCGCTCGACCCGCCCCTGAGCGACCCCTTCACCGTTGACGAAGATCACACCGTTACCCCCCGCGCCCGGCTTACCTCCGTCGTAAGCAAACTCGAAGCGAAACGTCACGCGCCCGGTCGGCAGGCGAGCGCGGCTGGCGATCTTGGTAATCTCACGACCAAGAAAGTTGTAGGCGAACCTTGGTGCGCCGTCCTTGGCGTAGAGGCTCCAGCCGCCCATTTCCCCGCCCTGGGCGATGACCACCCCTTCCGCGCCAGCCTGCGGTACGTCTATATCGGCGATAACCACGAATGAGCGGTTTTTGACGTTGATGAAGCCATTTTCGGGAATTCCCTTCATGCCCTCATAGACCGTTATCTCGGTGCGGCCTTCCATCAGATCTGGACGGCCTGCCAGAGCGGCGTTGAAGCGCTCCCAAGCGCGGTCGTCGAGAGGAAGCACATTGTACTTGACGGCCTCCTCCAGGAAGACCGCCTTTAGCTTCTCAAGTTTTTCGGGATGCTTCGCGGCAAGGTCGTGCGCGCAACTGAAATCTTCCTCTACGTTGTAAAGCTCCCACTTGTCGTCCTCGAATGTAGCTCGCGGCTTGGGCTCCCACGGCGGGCGGTGGACTGTGGTGGCGAACCAGCCGTCCTGGTAGATGCCGCGGTTGCCTGCCATCTCGAAGTATTGCGTGGTGTGCCGTGACTTCGCCTCGGGGTTGTTCAAGGTGTCCAGCATACTGACGCCTTCGAGGGGCTTCTGCCGGACGCCATTGACGACCGTGGGCTCGGGCACACCAACTGCCTCCAGCACTGTCGGAGCGATGTCGATCATGTGCATCCATTGCGTGCGCAGGCCACCCCTCTCCGCGATTCCCTTCGGCCAGTGTGCCACCATGGACTGGCAGACCCCGCCGTAGGAGGCCACTTGGTGGCCCCAACCAAAGGGCGTGGCTCCGGCGAAAGCCCAGCCATTGGGATACAAAATATGCGATTTGGGGCCGCCGATCTGGTCGAAGTTCTTTAGCGCAACGTCCAGCGGTTCTGGTACCGTGTTGAACACGGATAGTTCGTTGAACGCGCCGCTGGGGCCGCCTTGAAAGACCGAGCCATTGTCGCCGGTGATGTAAATGATCAGTGTATTGTCCATTTCGCCCAGGGCTTCGATCTCGTCGAGAAAGCGCCCGATTTCGTAGTCGGTCACCTCGGCAAAGGCCGCGTAGATCTCCATGTACCTCGCAAAGACCTTCTTCTCTTCTGCCGTCAGATCGTCCCATTCCTGGATTCCGGGTGGCTTGGGCGCCAGATCCGTGCCCGGGGGCACGACTCCCATCTCGAGCTGCCTGGCCAAGGTTTCCCTGCGCACCTGGTCCCAGCCCTGATCGAACTTACCCTTATACCGGTCGCGCCACGTCTCGGGGACCTGAAACGGGCCGTGGGTGCCAATCGCCGAGTAGTAGACGAAAAATGGCTTGGTGGGGGCGAGCGAACGCTGCGAACGCAGCCAGAGGATGGCCTTATCCGTGATGTCGGTGCTGGCGTAATAGTCAGCATCCGGCTGCATGTCTAACCTATTCATGTTATCGTAAATGACTGGATGAAACAGGTCCGCCTCGCCGGACATGAAGCCGTAGAACCTCTCAAACCCGCTAAACACTGGCCAGCGGTCGAACGGCCCGACCACGCTGGCTTCCCAGGGCCCTAGCTCGTGACGTTTTCCGAACATGGCCGTGCTATAGCCGTTGAGCCGCAAGGTCTCAGGCAGCATCGTGACGCTTTTGGGACGGACCGCGGTGTACCCGGGAAAGCCGGTGGCAATCTCCGAGATCACGCCGAAGTTTGTGCTGTGGCTATTGCGACCGGTCAGCAGGGCCATGCGGCTGGGCGAACACAATGGGGGAACTTTGAGATTGTTGTAGCGCAGCCCGCTCCGGGCCAGACGATCCAGCGTCGGCATCTGGATCGGCCCTCCGAACGTCGATACGTCACCGAAGCCCATGTTGTCGAGGAGGATGACCACCACGTTAGGCGCATCTTTTGGCGCCTTTACCTCGAACCGCGGCGGGGCTTTGGCGCGTCGCGCATCAAGCTCGGTAATCGGCGGATACGACTGCTCCGCAACGGGCAACACCGTCCGGTCGATCTCACGCTCGGGCGCCGCGAGGGGGCTTGCCGGGTCGATCTCATGCTCGGGCGCTGCGACGGGGCTTGCCGGGTCCCGCTCTGACCGGTTGCGTGGAGCGTCCCTCATGTGTCCTCTTCCCCTAACCTCTGCGTGCTGGCCAGATTGTAGCACCCTATGGTGAGCGTCTGGGCCATTCGGCACCAGGGGGGAAGAGTGGCGGTTCTTGAAGAGCGCACGTTGCGCTTCGATGCCGGTGGGCTTGCTCATGCATTGCAGCTCTGCCCGCGTATCGCCGCGCGAATTGGAGTAAGTTACTCGCCGTATTGTCTGATTACGTTCTCACCGGAGCGGCAGGAGATTAGGATCCTCAATCCGCTTATCGGTGGCGGCATAAAGGCAGTGAGCGCAACTCACGTAGCACCCCTGCTTGTGGAGTACAGCAGTATAATAGGCGTTCCGTTGCCCCGAAATGCCGCAAAGCGCATAATGGTCGAGCTCAACGCCGTAGTGTTTAGCCTCTCGATCCGACATCGGGCAGAGCCAGAACCTGAGCCGTGCGGAGCACATGTCTGGGAACGTGGTATCCGATCCTAAACCTGGTCTACGGACGGGTACACGAGATTGCCCGCGCAAGAATTTGGCGGACGGGTTGATTATCGCGCAGCAAGGATCAGTCCCGCGACTATTCCGAGCACTGCCGCTCCCACGATCGCGGAAATAGGCCGGTCGCGGACAAACCCGGCTACCTGGTCGGAAACACGGGACGGCAAGCCTGAGACCCTCCCTGAACGCGCAGCCTGGCCCGGCTCAACTTTGGGGCCATTACTCCGCGCCCCCGCGCGTTGACGTTCTCGATCGCTCTCGTGGCTCATTGCATTGGAAGCTATTGTGGTCCCCGCAGCCGACGCATCCTTGCTGTGGGCCGCGAGAGCAGGTCCGGCACTTCCCTGGTTTTGGCTATCGCTCATCAAATTGTCTCCCAAGACTTCCCTTCTCGGAACGCGGCAACGTTCCGCGGGATGCCCGATCCAACTTCACGAAAGCAAAGGCTCCCCGGGACCCTGATCAGGCAGCAAATCGATCGCGAGCAAGCTTACAGGAACTCAGTCTGAAAGGGTCTTTTCTCGCAATTCGTCGAGGCGTCGCAACCAGGAGTAAGCCATGCGTCAACCGTGTATTAAGATCCAAGCCGGAGCATGATCGCTCGCATTCGGCGCCCCCGAACCTCTCGGTACACTCCAGCACCTTGCAGCCGACCAGCCAGGTTCGGGCTGAGCAGCAGGTGGTCTATCCGGAGTCCAGCGTTCCGCGGCCAACGATCTCGCTTGTAGTCCCAGAATGTGTAGATCTGGTCGTTCGGATGCATGGCTGGAATGGCATCTGTCCAGCCTTGGGCGAGCAATCGCCGAAATGCCGCTCGCGGTGCGGGTTGAACCAGCGCATCCCGATCCCAGGACCTGGTCGGATAGATATCCTTGTCAGTCGGGACGACGTTGTAGTCGCCAGCCAGCACGGCCGGAATCTGCAAGGCGATTAGCTCGGCTGCATGAGCAATCAGTCGTTCGAACCAAGCCAATTTGTAGTCGAACTTCGGCCCAGGCTGCGGGTTCCCGTTCGGCAGATATATGCAACCGATGAGGATGCCCTGAACGGCTGCTTCGATGTAGCGGCTCTGCTGATCGCTCCGGTCCCCGGGCAGTTCCGTCCTCGTCAGAACGGGATCAGCTCCTCGAGCCAGAATGGCGACCCCGTTCCACGTTTTTTGCCCTCGCCACACGGCACCGTATCCTGCATCCCGGATGGCGGAGATCGGGAAATCTGCGTCAGTGGATTTAAGCTCTTGCAGACACACGACGTCTGGTGAAGCCTCAGCCAACCAGGCGAGCAGGTTTGAAAGCCTTCGATTGACGTTGTTGATATTGAAAGTCGCGACTTTGAGGCTTCCTGTGCGTTTGTGGGATCCCGTTCGTGCCATGGTGGTCAGCGAGCGCGCGAACTGCCGACGAATTCGGTCAGCCATCCGGCCATTTGTACCCGGGCCTCGGTCATTGTGCGGTTGGAGGGCGAGATTTCGGTGACTTCCCGACAATAGTCTGTGGGCGGTGGGAGAGGTTGGGCCGCCTGTGATCCCTGCAACAGACTGGAGAGGGCTGGTAGAGGCACTTCTGGTCAGGAATCCGGGCTGAGGGGGGAAGCTGCACCGGCTCGATGTTCGGTATGAAGAAATGAACTAACCGCCGGGGCTATGCCAAAGCTAGAGATCGGTCCAGGGACCGGACCTTCCCCGCTCTTTTTCCCTCCCGAAGCCAGGGGCCAAATGCCTGCCGTCCGGCCAGACGAAGCTTGCATCGCCAAACGTATTTCAATCAAAATGAGCGCAGATCAGGAATAGGATACCTATTGCGTGCGCGAATTGATAGATGAGAAATTCCTGGCTGCTGGTCGAGGTGGTGAATGAAGATCTTTGAGACGATTGTCGGCCTGATTGTCACGCTCATTAGCAGCTTTGCAAGCAAAGAAATCGCCTTTGCATTTGCCTTCGCTATTCTTGGCTCGAGCATCGGAGTTTGGGCATTATGGATCTACCGCCCGCACCGAGCCTTTATCAAGGCAGTGCACTCTGCAACCTCGACAGTCAGGTCAGCTGTCGGTGATGCAAAGTGGAAGCCGGAGGATCGCCTCGCTGCGATCAACAAGTCTCTCTCACGAAATCCGGTCCTATCAGACTTGTGGCGCCCATATGGAAGTTCGCTTCGCGCGGATCCTAGGCGGCCAGATCAGTACATAAATCCCATTGATCCGCACGCCTGGTTTTCGGTGGACCGCCTTCCAGGTCGCGGTTACGAGAAGTGGGCTTCGACACTCGCAGGGGTGTTCCTCACCATAGGCTTGTTTTTCACCTTCGTTGGCCTTTCTGCCGCACTCTTTAAGGTGGGAGAAGCAGGAGCGGACACTGCTCAACTGCGGGTGGCCATCGCAGACATTCTGAAAATCAGTTCGGCAAAATTCATCACCTCCATGGCGGGTATTATCGCCTATATCGGCTGGACCTTAGTCGCCAGGCATTCTGCCTCCAGCCAGGCTAAAGCGGCTTCGGCCCTGGCGACGGCAATTCAGGGCCTGAGTTCTCCGATCAGCCCGGAAGCTCTTCTCCTCGATTCCCTGGAGGAATCACGGGAACACACCAACCAACTCAAGACCCTCTCCGACGAGATGGCCATCGCATTCGATGCCAGCCTGAACAAGGTGGTCGGGCAGCGACTGGACCAGCTTCAGCCTGCCCTTGAACACTCCGTCCGTCCGGTAGTCGATGCCATACAGAACATTGGAACGAACATCGGAGCCGGGAATCAAGAAGCACTGACGAACATGATTACCGGCCTGACCTCCCAGGTTAGGAATGCTGCTGGACAAGAATTGGGCATGCTTACAGAAGCTATGCGGGATGCCGCCCGCGAGCTCGTCGCCGCGAAATCGGGCATTGGAGATGGCGGCGCGGAGTTCAGTGCCCGGTTGGCACAAGCGGCTGAGGGTATGAATTTGGCCGCGTCTCGGATTGCGGACTCGATGGATCAGCGGGTTCGCGAGATTGAGGCCAGGATGAGCCGTATCGACTCTGTACTGTCCAACGGAGCCGAGCGCTTGGACAACATGGGGGCCAGCATGTCCGAGCGAATGACAGAGGGTCTGCGGCATGCCATGGACAGTATTGCAGCCGCAGCGACCGCTGGCGCCCTGACCGCCCGCGGACAGGCCGAAGCCGAGCTAGCCCCTGTCCTCAGCGCACTAAGGACCCTAATGGCAGAGATCCGCCAGTCGAGCTGAGGATGGTCGAGGGGCTCTCGTAGCGGGAAGCCAAGCTGCTGCGAACGATCTGGAAACGGCCCTCACCAGAGCAGGAGCCGACCTGACTGACGCCTCGACCCGGGCATCGGCAACCCTGGTGGAATCATTCCAGGGCGCGTCTGAGAGGATCTTGGCGGTTGTCGGGAGCTCGGTCGAAGGCTACCGAACGGCAACGGAGGTTCTCGCCAATCGGCTGTCCATAGTGGATCAGCGCTTCAGCAGTCTCGAGCAGGCTGTACAAAGGCATGTAGGCCACCTCGAAGAAGCTGGCGGGACGATCTCGACGGCGGGGCGTACTTTCGGCGCTGCGACTGACCAGCTTCGCCAGGCTGCGGCACCAATTTTGACTACTCTGCAATCGGTGGAGAGCGCCGCTGGCCAGACGAGGCAAGCACTTCAGACGATCCAGGCCACAGGTGCCACAATGAATGAAGCCGCGACGGCAATCTCAGCAGCTTCGCAGGCGGCGGCCAGAGCATTTGACAACTACCAGCAGCGGTTTGCCTCAGTGGATACCAGTCTTGCTCAAACCCTTACAAAGCTTCGCGACGGCATCATCGAGTTAGGAAACCACGTAACTGAAGTCGTAACTCAATACGACGAACACCTGTCGAAAGCAGTCGGATCGCTGGGGCACGGTGTTGAGGAGATCGTAGAAGCGATAGAGAATCTGAACGACAGGCCTCGTAGGGCAGCCTGACATGTTCACGAGATCGATCGCCAAGGCTGACGAAGATCAGAAGGATATATTCGCCCCCGTAGCCGACCTGATGGTGGGCGTGGTTTTCATCTTCATCATCCTGATCCTCGCGCTGTCCTTGGATCTGGCCACCGAAAAGACGGTTCCCCAAAGCACCTACGACGCGAAGGTGGCTGAGAACCGTGCCTTGATGCAGCAATTGGAGGTCACCAAAGCGGCCTACGAGAGAGAACGGGCTGGAAGGATTTTCGCCGAAAACAAGGTTGCGGCACTGAGCTCTGATAATCAAAGGCTTGCTGACTTCGTCCGCTTTATACGTGATAGCCAAATTGCGCCCCTGATGGAGCGTTTGTCCAAAGCTGATCAGAACTCGAACTGCCATTCTCACTGACATGCAGACCAAGTTGTCGGCATTGGGCGTAGATGTGAAGGTTAGTCCTGACGCGGGCACTCTCTCGCTGCCCAGCACCAGCCTTTTCGACAGGGGACAAGCAGATCCCACGATCCCGCAAGGACGCGATACCATCCTTCGCTTGGGGCAGGTCCTGGCAGAAGTTTTGCCCTGCTACACGCCAGGATCGAGCGTCCCGTATCCGCCCGATCAGTGCCCCGCGAAGGGCGATTTCAGCAGCCTCAGTGCAGTGTATATCGAAGGGCACACCGATGTCTTTCCGTATGGATCACCCAATGGGCGGTTCCGGAATAACTGGGATCTGTCGGCTGGGCGAGCAATCGAAGCGTTCACGCTGATCCGGGACCAGTACGATGTTCTTCGGACGCTGAAGAACCAGGATGGCGAGGCCGTACTGGGTGTTAGCGGCTACGCGGACACGCGTCCAGCGGTGAAGGATGCGCCTGACCGGACGCTTCCAGTCATCGCCGAGAAAGACAGGCGCATCGAGGTCCGTCTCATCATGTCGACCAACGAACAGCTGGTTGGCTCGGGTACTCAGAGAACTCAACAAGCGGCTTGAGGGCGTCGATGAGCTTATCAGATGAGCTCGCACGCCCGCTCCCGAAGGTGCCCCATCCTTTTTTGCCAAAGAGAGGTCTCCTGGAGGCTGAAGCCAACCGGCTGTCAGCCCGCTTTGAGGGAGTTGCTCGAGAGGTCAAGCCGCCGCGCAACTGGATTGCCGAAGTAGAAGCGGCGATCGGAGAGGACGGGGCTGGCTTAGAGCGGCTTGGTCGCAGGGAACTGAAAGTGATGCCCTACGTAATCTGGGGCCCAGATCCGAAATGGCGCATCAATCAGAACTTTATCAGGCGCTTCCTCATTCTCGTAGCCGCCATTTGGCCCTCCGCCACCCGACGCCTGTGGCGGCATTACGTCCTGAACTTCGATCCGAAGATTGCGGCAACGCAGGAGGTAGCGCTCTGGCTCCAAGAACGGGTCCACCAGCTGCCAGGGCCCATGAGAGCATTCTCGGAGACCTACGCCGTGCTTGACGTCGAACGGGCCGGACAGACCTTGGGTGCGGCCGCTCTTGCCGACGAACGATTGATCCAGGACATTGAGCAGCTTGGCCTTGGGATAAATCTCGTGAGATCTTCGGCTCTGTTGCTCTCTATTGCGGAGGCCGCGGGCCGGGAGTTGGCCGCGTCCGCACGTATCTATCACCCGGCGGATAAGCTTACGGCACTCATGGCGGATCGGCCCCGAAATGCGATCGCCGAAGCGGTTGGCACGGATGCAGCAAAAGGTCGGGCACTCCGCTCGCTGGTCGATGGGTTGGTCTCTTGGCAGGAGCAGCAACAGGGTCACGACGCTGCGCCAGAACGCATCCTCGAATTCGTGCTATCCCTGAACGGGGACCCTAAATTCGCCAGGCACCGCTGGGAAGGACATGTGGCGGATCAATCAATCGCATGTGTCGAGCGCTGGCTCACGCGGGAAACCATCGAGTCATTCTTCCGAGTGATGAACACTTTGAAGACGGACCGTCCTGACATGTCGAAAGCACGTCGGGCGTTCTGGATGTCTTACCTTCCGCATATCTCACGCGCATGGCTCATTGCAGGTTCAAACGCAGTGCCACTTGCCGAAAAGGAAGGCTTTCGGTTCGGCATGCTCGAAGGAACGGTACAGGCAGATCATTGTGGTCTGATGCTACAGATTCAAAATATGAATGTGCTTGAGATGAACAAGAACGGAAGCGCGATATTCTGGACGTCCGGCACAAAGGGACTGAAGGGCCTTTATGAAAAGTCCTATAACAGGAACATGTATCTGAAGAGGCGGGATGATAAGAACGTATTTGTGTTGATTCATAGTGGGAATTGGCAGAGCAGGTTTCAGAACCGGATTTTGCAGATGACCGGTATCCAGCCCTCGCGATGAGGCAAAAGCAATGACGAAGTACGATATAAAAGCTCTCACAATAAATGGTGGAATGAAATTTGAACTGGCTCGATCATCCGCCTTTGGCTTGAGCCGGGCCGTGCTCCCTTACCCGGAGTGGGCACTCGATATGCACCCTGGAGTTAGTCTCCTAAAGCTTCTTGTTGAGAACGACTCGGCAGAAGTACGCGACGGATCAGTTATCGTAGATCATTCGACAGTAGCATGTATGGCGCCGAGCGAGATGGCAGTAATTGGCCTGCCCCCGATGTGTCCATACTCCCTTCACCTTCAGTCTAGCGGTGCAGTAGCAGACCCACAGTTTGGAATTCGTTCTTCCTGGATTTCTGAAGGTGGCGATACGGTCGCTGGATTAACTCGAGCGGGATGCCAGATCAAAAGTGTAGTCGAGCAGTTCACCCTTCCTGAGCCGCTCTTCTCATTATTGAACGAAATAGATCGCCTAAATGGGCTAGGCCCCCTGTCGGGGGACAACCGCTCGATCGATGAACGAATGATCCAGTTCGATCGCGTCAAACTTGCCTTGGCGAATGCAACTGGGGACATAAAATCGGATTCGTACCTCGCAAGTATCACCATCCACCACGCAACCGGGATTGCCGTAGAGCCTAGCGAGGGAGCAGCTGACCGCTTCCATCCCGTGCTGTATGGGAATATGCGGGGTTCTCCGCCATCTGAAGAAAACGAGGAGGTTCAGGTTGTTCGCCAACCCCGCCTGCCTACCGAGCACGCGCTGAAGTTTAAATCGGTTCTCTTCCCCCGCCAGGGAGCCAGAAGCCATTACCGCCTTACCGATGGTGTATATGCAGTGGTCGATGAGCCGGTCGAAGCAGCGATCCGGGTTATCGAGCGCGTCAATGCGTCAGATGAAGAGACGAGAGCGGCGTTTCGGGCGAACCCGAGATCTTTCCTGAACGAGGAGATCGAAAAAGCTGGCGGGGCAGGCGACATTCTGTGCGAAAGCACCATCCTGCGCGAGGCCATGGACTATGGCGAGCGGGTGCTCGGCGTCCAGGAGTGGAATGGCGTCCATCTGTCGTTCAAGATACCCGTTTATTACAAGTGGTTCCCCGATGACGAGGGAAATGTCGAAACCTACACCCTGGACATTCCGGGCAGCCAGCAGCCCTTGTTTGTTCGACCAGACCAAGTTTCTAAGTTACGAGACACCATCGACAATGCCCTTGCCGGGGGTCGTAAGGATATCAGCTTCGATGGTAAGACATTCCCCCTAAGCTCGGAGCTTGTGGATACCGTCAACAAGCTTGTAGGACACGTCTCACCACAGATCACGGCGGCAAAGCCCAAAAAGGCTGAAAACACTTCCGGCAAACTTCTAGTCCTACGGGCTGCGGCGAACGAGGAGGACCTTATCTTCAATGCAAGTCTACGGGATCCATCGGGCACCCTGGCGCAGTCGCTCGTGGACGCGCCGCTGAAGACTTCGCCGATGCCGCATCAGAAGGACGGCATCAGTTGGCTCCGACACACCTTCATCTCTGGTATGCCCGGGGTGCTGCTGGCGGACGACATGGGGTTAGGAAAAACATTCCAAGTCCTTGCCTTCCTCTATTGGCTCAGGAGCCGAACGGCAGCAACTAAAAAGCCAATTCTCGTGGTGGCTCCGAAGAAGTTACTCGAAGTATGGTTGGAGGAAATATCGGGGCACCTTGGGAGCGATGGACTTGGGATTCCCGTACTCGCATATGATGAGAACCTCAGATACCTGAAGATTTCGAGCGGCAAGGACGGGCAGCTTGGATGTCATACCCTCGATGTGGAAAGGCTGCGCAGCGCGGATTGGGTGCTGACGACCTACGAAACGCTGCGTGACTACCACTTCTCATTTGCGAAGGTCCGATTCTGCGTAGCTGTATATGACGAAGCCCAGAAGATGAAGAGTATGGCTTCGCTCATTAACAATGCGGCGAAGTGCCAGCAGCCCGAGTTCACGGTTCTAATGACGGGGACCCCGATTGAAAACAGCGTGATGGACCTCTGGACTTTGCTGGATGTATCTTGGCCTGGCTTCTTGGAGTTGAGCGGAAAGGAGTTTGCAAAGACGTATGGCGACGGAGCGACCCCGGAGCAGCTTAACGAGCTCAAGCGGAGGCTCATAGAACCTGTAAGGATCGGCGATCGACAGTGCCCTCCTGTGATGCTTCGACGCTTCAAATCCGAGATACTTGTGGGCCTACCTAAGAAGGAGGAGCATGAGTGGCGGGAGGATATGCCGCCGGAACAGGCCAGGGCATATGATGCAGTTGTGGCCGAGCAGAAGGCCAAGCAGGTCCACCCGTTGCAGGCGCTACAGACGCTACGAGCAGTCGCATTCCATCCCAATCTCAAAATGCCAACCGGGCCCGGTGACCACGCCGGTCTCATAAATTCTTCAGCGCGATTCCGGGCACTATTTCGGATTCTTGATAAGGTATCAAGTACCGCAGAACGCGCCCTGGTGTTCGTTGATCTTCGGATGGGTCAGCGGGTTTTGGCGGAGCTCATCCGTTCGCGTTATCGTCTGCGGAAGCACCCGCAGATTATCAACGGTGATACCTCCACCAAATCCCTGAGAGAAATCAAAGCTGAATTCCAGAGCGGCCGTGGCTTCGAGGTTCTGCTTCTGGGGCCGCGGGCCGCAGGTTTCGGTCTAACTCTAACCGCGGCCAATCATGTCATTCATCTCAACAGATGGTGGAACCCGGCGGTCGAGGACCAGTGTAGTGATCGGGTTTATCGAGTGGGCCAGGATAAGGAGGTGACCATTCACATCCCGATCGCCGTTCATCCGAGCCTCGGCGAGCAATCGTTCGATGTGTTGCTAAACTCGATGCTTGGTTCCAAACGCTCGCTGAGCCGAGAAATCGTCGTCCCGACTACTATGACGGACACCGATTTCCGGGAGCTGTTCGACGCCGTTGTTTCGGGTGATGGCTCGATCGGGATCGATGGAATCGACCGAATGGGATGGCGTGAATTTGAAGATTGGGCAGCGAGTCAATTTAGCCGGGCTGGCTTCCAGCCACATCGAACGCCGCGGAGCCACGATGGCGGCGCAGATCTGATTGTCCGGCCGCCCTCGGGGAAGATAGCAAGACCCATTATCTGCCAGTGCAAGCACCGATCCCTGGGAGAAGGAATGGTTGACGAAAAAGCCATTCAAGACGTCCTCAGGGGCTCGCAAAGCCTACGACCGCTCCTATTCATGGATCTCTGATCCGATCCTGATCGCTGTGACCAACGGCAGTTTCACACTGGCGGCTCATAATCTAGCGCGGGAACACGGTGTAATCACGATGGATCGTGCGGAATTGCCTGGGCTGCCTGTGTGGGCCAAGAACCAGATTGGGGGCGGCGGTCGCTCAATGCACTGATCAGATGCACCTGCCCCTTTTCGCAGATATTTTGCTAATTGCGGAGGCCGACCGACTCTGTCGAAGAGCAGGTGCCAAATGCGTCGTGGCGCGAGAAATGCGGCCGCTAGTGGATGGAATCTGACGGAAAGGGCCGTCAAATTCCATCCACTAGGCTTTATTTGGTGGGCCAATTCACCCGACGCTTGAGGGACGCAAGCGTCGGGATCGGACCACTGTGACTACATTCCGGCATAACTCCAAGTTCGCATTTGCTAATGCGCAAGTTCCGGTACGGCATCATGACCTTACAAATCGGCGCGGACTGGCAGACAATCGTCCGCACCAGAGCTTCTGGGATCGGTCGTCAATTACCGAGGGGGCCTTGCTCCTGCCGAGGCTGACAATTTCTTCCAGTTCGGGCACGTCCTTCATGGACGAAGTCGGATTCTATTGCGGAACAAAGGGCGACGGTCTATGGGACGGAAAAGCAGGCTGATGTGTCTTGCGGCCTGCTCTTTCGCATCAGATGACAGTCACCGCCGGAAACACAATGATCTCTGAAGCAGTAGCGGCCTGTCTGGGTGCCGCGATTCTCCTGTTCCTGGCCATCACGATAGCGCTCCTTTTTGTCTTGCTCCGGCGCACCACTAGCCTGATGCGGGGGATGGTTGGAGGTGATCAGCAGGACCTCGTCGCCCGAGTCGAGAAGGATTTCCGGGAGTCAAACGACGGATTGCATCGCAGGCTGATCGAGCTCGATCAGGGCCTACGCGCCACACTGGCAAACGGTATTCAAGAGGGTCTGGTCAAAGTCTTCGGCGAGATTCAGAAGGGCATGGCTACTCAGAACAACTCCCTGACCAACATGGGCGGGGCACTCAATCAACGCTTGGCTGCATCTGAGACGGCCGCGGCTGATGGTCGGGCAGCTCTTCTTCGGGAAATGAGAGAAGCCACTCGCATGACGGGAGAGGACCTTGGCAAGGTGCTAAAGGACTTCGGTGATCGTCAAAGGGAAGCTCTGACCGCAATGGCAAACGTGGTGAAGGATGAAAATCAAACTTCCCACACCCAGCTGCATGAGTTCCGTCAGGAGGTCACTGATCGTCTTGATGCCGTCCGGAAGGCTTCGACTGAATTGCTGGCCAACGCCAATACTGTCTTCGCCGGGATCCAGAGTGCGATCGGTGAAGCTGAACAGAAAACCACGACGGCTCTGGCTGACCAGCACCGTCTCGTTGTTGATTTTCGCTGAGAACTGACCCGGGTTTTCCACCGAGAACTGACCCGGGTGAATTTATGGTTTGCGGGTCATACCGGGGTCAAGTTCTTGGCCTTTTCCTTTCGGCCCTTGTTGGCGGCCGAGCTGGCTTTGAAGCGGAAGCTGTCATTGCCGGTTTCCACGATGTGGCAGTGGTGGGTGAGGCGGTCGAGCATGGCGGTCGTCATCTTAGCGTCGCCGAACACGTCAGCCCATTCGCTGAAGCTCAGGTTCGTGGTGATGACCACAGAGGCCCGTTCGTAAAGCTTGCTCAGCAGGTGGAAAAGCAGCGCGCCGCCGGAGGGGCTGAACGGCAGATAGCCCAATTCATCGAGCATTACGAGGTCGCACCGCATCAGCCGATCCGCGATCTGACCCGATCGGCCCTGAGTTTTCTCCTGCTCCAGCGCATTGACCAGGTCGACGGTCCCGAAGAACCGAACCTTTTTGCGATGGTGTTCAACCGCCTGCACGCCAAGCGCCGTGGCGATGTGGGTCTTGCCGGTGCCCGGACCGCCGACGAGGACCACGTTGTCGGCGTTTTCGATGAACTCACACCGGTAAAGCTGGCGCACCAGGGCTTCATTGGTTTCGCTGGACGCAAAATCAAAACCGCTCAGATCCTTGTAGACGGGGAAGCGCGCCGCCTTCAGCTGGTAGGCAACCGATCGAACCTCGCGCTCGGCGGTTTCCGCCTTGAGCAGCTGTGAGAGAATGGGGACGGCCGAATTGAACGCTGGCGCGCCCTGCTCCATCAGCTCGCCCGCGGCTTGCGCCATGCCAAACATCTTCAGGCCGCGCAGCATCACGACAATCGCCGCCCCGGCCGGATCATGACGCATGGCGGGCCTCCTGTAGCTTCTCGCGCAGGGCATCGTAGCGTTCGACGTCGGCACGTGGCTCCCGGTCCAGGGCCAAGGCCTGCGGAGCCGCGATCATTGCTGTGGCCGTGGATTTGCCGTCGATCAGCCGGTGCAACATGTTCAGCACGTGCGTCTTTGTCGGCGCTCCATCACTCAGCGCCAGTTCGACGGCACACAACACCGCATCTTCACCATGGTGCAGGACGAGGGCAAGAATCTCCACCATCTCCCGGTCGCCTCCGGGCTGCTTGAGAAGGTGCTGTTGCAGCCGCTTGAACGCTTCCGGCAATTCGGCGAACGGCGCGCCATTACGCAGAGCTCCCGGCTTGCGCTGGATCACCGCGAGATAGTGGTGCCAATCATAGATGGTGCGGCCGGGCAGATGATGCGACCGCTCGATGAGCCGCGCGTGTTCGCAGATGACTTGCCCTTCGGCAACGACAACGACGCGGCCTGGATAAACCCTTAAGCTGACGCGATGATTGGCGAAGGACGCGGGCACGCTGTAGCGGTTGCGATCAAAGTGAACGAGGCAGGTGGGCGAAACGCGTTTGCCGTATTCAACAAAACCATCGAACGGTCTGCCAACGGCCATCAGGCATCCGACTTCACTTTGCCACGCATCGAATATCGAGCCTTGCTGGCTGCCGTGTGGAATCTCGCGCCATAGCGCTTGGCAGCGTTGTTCCAGCCAGTCGTTCAAGTCAGCCAGCGTCACAAAACGCGGCATGGTCTGCCACAGCCGATGACGCGCGTCCTGGACATTCTTCTCGATCTGACCCTTCTCCCAGCCTGAGGCCGGATTGCAAAAGTCAGCATCGAAAAGGTAGTGGCTGGCCATCGCGGCAAAGCGTGCATTGACCTGGCGCTTCTTGCCGACGCCAACTTGGTCAACAGCCGTTCTCATATTGTCGTAGATGCCGCGGCGCGGCACGCCGCCAAGCACCCGGAACGCATGATGATGCGCGTCGAACAGCATCTCGTGCGTCTGCAGCGGATAGGCCCGGACAATGAAGGTGCGGCTGTAGCAAAGCTTGAAGTGCGCAGCTTGCAGCTTGGTCCGTTCGCCGCCGATAACGGCCCACTCCTCGCTCCAGTCGAACTGGAAAGCTTCGCCCGGCTGGAAAATCAGCGGAACAAAGGCCCCGCGGCCGGTCGTCTGCTGCTCCCGCTGCCGATCCGCCTGACCCTGCCCCCAAACTGTCCTCACTCATAACCAGAATCCGTTCTGGTTGTGGTCCGTCCTGGACCGGGTTGCGAACTCGTTCGGAGTAAGTCCACGCAGGCTGGTGTGGGGCCGATGGGCATTATAGTCGGCCCGCCAAGCTTCGATGATCCTCCGGGCTGCGGGCAAGCCCTGGAAGACGTGCTCATTGAGGCATTCGTCGCGCAAGCGACCGTTCAGGCTCTCGACGAATGCGTTCTGCACTGGCTTGCCGGGGGCGATGTAGTGCCAGCCGACACCGCGATCTTGCCGCCAACTCAGCACCACATGCGACGTCAGCTCGGTCCCGTTGTCGCTGACCACCAGCAAGGGGGCGCCGCGCCGTTCTACGATGTAATTGAGTTCGCGCACCACCCTGCGACCGGACAGCGATGTATCCACCACCAGCGCCAGGCATTCGCGGGTGAAGTCGTCCACCACCACAAGCACCCGAAAGCGGCGGCCGTCGGCCAGTACGTCGGAGACGAAGTCCAGGCTCCAGCGCTGGTTCGGACCCTGTGGCAACGTCATTGGCGCGCGCGTTCCCAAAGCCCGCTTGCGACCGCCACGCCGCCGCACAACCAGTCGTTCCTCGCGGTAGAGCCGGAACAGCTTCTTGTGATTTAGCATGATCCCTTCTCGCCGCAGCAGAATATGCAAACGCCGATATCCGAACCGGCGCCGCTCGGCCGCCAACGCGCGGAGCCGCGTGCGAACCGCAGCGTCGCCGCCACGGCGCGATAGGTAACGGAACACCTTCGGTGCAATGCTCAGCAGCGAACAGGCACGCCGCTGCGAATAGCTCTTCTCTTCAATCGCCCAGATCACAGCTTTCCGCCGCGAGCCGGGCGTCAGAAGTTTTTTCCCAAGGCTTCCTTCAGCGTCGCCACATCCAGCACCAATTCCGCCAGCAGCTTCTTCAGCTTGCGGTTCTCCTCTTCCAGAGCCTTCAGTCTCTTGGCGTCCGAGATCTCCATCCCGCCGTAGCGCGATCGCCAATTGTAGAACGTCGCGTCGCTGATCCCGTGCTTGCGGCACAGCTCCGTTACCGGCAGTCCTGCCTGATGGTCTTTCAGCACACCGATGATCTGCTCCTCAGTGAACCGGCTCTTCCTCATCTTCCGTCTCCTGGCGGGAACGGACGCTAGCTCAGAGCGGGGACATTTCAGGGGGCAGGGTCACGCCTTCCATGTGCGGGCGAACGCCGCAACACGGCCGTATGAGCCGTCAAAGCCGAGCGCGGCCAGATCCGCATGTAACCGCTTGATCGTCCGCCTCTGCTTGCGTGGCCTGCCGCTCTCCAGCTTTAGCCAAGCCGACAGTTTCTCAGCGAATGTGTCCAGCTTGCTCGGCCTCTCCGACACGTTGAAGGCCGGTTCCACCACGTCGCTCCGCAAGTATCTGCGGATGGTGTTCCGCGACAGCCCAGTCCTACGGGCGATCTCCCTTATCGAAAGCTGGTCTCGAAGCGCCCAGCGGCGGATCACGCTCAGTAACTCCATGCTTATCACTCCCGTGACCCCCGCTGAAAACAGCCGGGGCGAGGTCAAAACATGGGTCAATTCTCATTGGAAAATCCGGCACCAGGTGGGTCAGTTCTCGATGAAACTCAACAACTGCGGGTTAGGCGCGGGAATCCGACTTCGCGCCGCTGTCTAGCGGTACCCGGTACAAGGTTCGCGCAGGGGGATCACCTGAGCGAACCTGAAGCTGCTGCATCTGCGAGGATACCGAAACGCGACGCTTGGAGGCGACCCTGCGGCCACTGAATCAGGACAACGAGAATTCGTATTCCATGGTCAGCGGCCGCAAATGATTCTCGCTAGTAGGCCAACTCAAGCTCGCGCTGGATGCCTTCGATTGATTCGAGGCCCGCGGCCAACGTGTCATTCACCTTAGAGAAGCCGTTCCGGGCGCCAAATCCTAACACCGTCTCCCCAGGAAAGAATGGCGCGGCTCGGGTGATAAACGCCCTCCTCAAGAGGGCTGCCCCCACGCCCTCAAGCGTCACGCGGCCGATCACCTCCATAAACTCGTCATCGTCTAGGATCGCCTCCCGCTCATTTGCGTCGTTCTCTGGGCTTTCCCGTGCTCTCTCCGCATGCGAACCTCCCAGACCCAAAAATTCACAAAGGATCGCTGCTTGACGTTTGATAACTCATTCGACGCGGAATGTCGCGTGTTCTGGGCTGACGCGCTGGCGACGGTTCTCGGGCCGAATCCCCCGACAAGCGCCACATGGACCGGGCTGACGAGCATCCTTGAGGCGCTCAGGCCGTTTATGGCGCTACAACGAAACCACGCACACCTGCCGACGGGCGGCGGCATGGATTTCAACGGTATTGCTCTATCTGCGGAAAAGGGCTGCCTGGATTTTGATATCGGCGACCGTATTGTCTATACCGCTAAACCCGCAACGCTGACGATAGAGCACCTGCACTCTTCCCCCACTAATTCATTCTTGTTATTACAATTGGCCAGACACCCAAGCTCTCCGGCGATGGAGTCAAAGAGCAAGGGGCGCGACTTTCTGCTGGAGCTCGCACCTGGCGAACTCGTAGACCGCGATGTGTGGGAGCGCGGGTATATCGAAATCGATGGGGATGGTCGTGAAGTTCCCATTCCCTTGGGCGCGCGCCAAGTGACCCGCTTTCTGGGTGGGAAGGTGCTGATTGTATCCAAACGGAGCCTCTGGAATTCGATCGCGGCAACCTACGACGGCCGCCACGACGGCATGACCGCGTCGGAAATCAGGGAGGGGATCATGGGCGCCTTGGGATTAGGGTGAGCCCATGATAATTTTTGAGCGCAGATCTGGACATGTTCAGGGGACCAGATAGTGCAACTTAGCAATCATGCTCTCCAATTGATGGGCTACAACCCAATTCCAGAGGGTGAGAACATTAGAGGTGTATTCCGCTCCATCACCGTGTACCGGATTGATGGCCTCGGCATAGATGCGGGAGTGCTTGAGTATCGGGAGCAGGTAGACGGGATTGGCTTACATGTCGGTTTGGGTGTGAGTGTCAACGGAATATGTCAAAACCTCCTTGGCACGGATTTCGCCGAAGATGAAGCGGCATGGACAAAAGAAAGAAATTCCTCGCCACCGTACCTGGCAGTGGCTTTCGGTCCTACCGACGAATTCCCGGCAAGTGGCAAGAGATATGCGCAGTACGCGGGTGGTAGAATAAACACATATGACAGTTTTCGGGATGCAAGGGCAGAGCTAACGAGGCAGGAGGGGACTGTAATGCCCCGGTTATTGTCGGCCTTGGCTTGCAGCTTCGATTTGCCCAATCAACCAGTGAAATTCCTGCTGGTCGATCGGATAGTATTCGGAATCGCCACAGACGGACGGTTCATCCATGATGTTCGGATGACGGGATCAGCAAATCTTTCTACTTCGACTAAAATAGAAGAGGCGGAAATGAACGCACGCCTTAGAAAAGCATTAAGCCTTGCTGCTACGATAAGCCCCAAAGTGGCACGCTTTTATCATCTCGCTGTCTCTGAGGACGATCCGCTTAAGAAATTCTTGTATTTCTTTTTGGCCATCGAAATCGATACTCATGCCGCTTTTGGTGCCATTGACCACGCTCAAGCGCTTGCTCAGCTCTTGGCGCCGCCTTCAAGAGCGACTGCGTCCATCAAGCTACTGTTCGATAAGCAGCCAGGAAACTGGAGGGCAATAAAGGAGCGCTTTATGTGGTGTGTTGCCTGTGTCTGGCGGCACATGTCGGACGCGGACGTTGACGAGTTCACCAGGATAAAGGCGGTGCGGGACGGCATCGCTCACGGATCGATATCGGTTCCACCGGATTGGGCTGTAGCCTCGGTGGAAAAGCTGGCCGCAAAGTTGCAGGCAGACAGCAATTCCACTGTCTTACTATCCAGTTAGAGTGTAGCGCAGCGCCACACTAAGCTGGTTGCCGGGAATTCAAGCGGAACGTAGTCGCACCCACTCTATGTGCCGCCCCGTCATGTAGACAACGGCTCCCTTTCGAGCGCTAGTCGCGTGAACATACTCGGCCACTTGAGCCGCGTGAGCAGCACGATCTGAAGCAGATGGATCGACGTCGCTCTTCCAATCCAGCACTATTTCGATCTTGCCGTCAGTGAGCGCAACGGCATCCGCTCGGGCTGCGATCAGAGTGCCGCCAGCTTCCTGGCCGTAGATCGGCATCTCGGGAACTAAATTCGGACGCAAAGCAGCAATATCGGGAAGCGACAGCGTGGCGAGCGCGGTGTCCGCTGCTTCGGAAGGGTCGACACTCTCTCCCGCCGAACCCAACGCGGAGGAGAGCAGGATGGCTCGCTCCCGGACCGCGATCACGTTTTCCAGCACACGGCCCGTCAGCAAGTCCTCCATGAGCTTGTGCAGGATAATGCCGCGGCCCCGGCTCCCTTGTATGCCGTCGAGCGGAGAAGCACTCAGCCCAGGCTGATCACCCGACACGGCGAGGCGAACTCGATCTGGATCGCGGTCACTTGGTCGACGCCAATCCAGAGGTCGCGAAACTTGAGCCACTATGGCGGCTTCTGCCGCGAACTGGGATGCACTCTGACTATTCTGGTCACCCGAGGATCTGCGCGCGCACGACGGGCACGGCAGGACGGACGTGTCGAATTCGCGCAGCCGTTCCTGGCCCAGGTCCAGCACGCTATACCAGCTATTCCGTGGGCCCGCTTGCATCCAGGGCAGCACGAGGAGATCGCGCGCACGAGTGCAAGCGACATACCACGTGCGTGATCGCTCTCGCTCCTCGCTTTCTTTCTGCTCTCTTCTAGCTAGTTCCAGGCCAGGCGGCTGGATGCCTCCGAGTGCCCAATGCAAGCTATCGTCCGATCTCCGATGAAGGAACTGTTTGGGCCGCCGGAACTCAGTGCCTGTATTTACCGGTATCACAACCGGCCATTCCAATCCCTTTGAGTTATGGAAGGTCACTAACTCGATCGCATGCTCGTCCGAATCGCTGCGCCCCTCCATCATGCGCTCTCTTGAAGACCAACGCTCTCCGAGATCTCGGACGAATTCACCGAGACCGCGGACGCTGCACCCCCGCGCCATTTCCAGCACCGCATCTAAGTTCGCTATCGCCCGAGCCTCCCAATTCTGAGAGCGTAAAGCCATAGCGACGCGGATCTTCAGCCGTTCGACCGCCTCGGATAGCAGCGCTCTGGGCGTTAGACAGAAGATCCGTTGGCGCAGTGACTGGAGATCCCGAAGCACGGAAGCTGCAAGCTGATTCGATACCAGAGCAGGGTCAGTGCGCACGTTGAAAGCACTCGTCCCGCCAGTCCAGCCCGAAACGGACCGCAACCCAGCTTCAATGTCGAGTAACTCACCTTCCGTGAAACCGATGAGCGGTCCGCGGAGTAAAGCGCCGAACGCAACAGTATCGAGTGGATCCGCTAGCGTGCGAGCCAGCACGAGCAGATCCTGTGTCTCCTGTCGAATCATCAGGGCTTTGCCTGCCTGCGAAGCGACGGACAGTCCTGCCCTCTCGAGTGCCCGTTCGTAGCGCCACAAATCGTTATGAGCGGGTGCAAGCAAAGCGATATCGCCGGGCTGAAGAGGACTTAGTGTCCCATCGTCGCGCCGGACCTCAACCGCCCCGATCAGGCGTGAGCAAAGCTTTGCTACACACTCCGCCTCGGCATCCCGCCGCTCATCCGCCCGTGCTCGAGGCGGGAGTGGGACTGTAAGACGGACCACACACGGTGCGTCGCCGTCACCCGAGCCGATAACCGAGGCGAGCCAGACGTATTCCGGTTGGCCGTGCTCCTTCTTCAGAACTGGTTCGAAGCAGCCGTTCACGTGATCTAGGATTCCGTATCGAGAACGGAAATTCGCTGTGATCGTGAGTAATCTCGACGAATCACCACCGCACACCGTCGCCTTCGCAGCCTCATAGGCTTCCACATCAGCGCCGCGAAACCGGTAAATGGATTGCTTTGGATCGCCGACAAAGAACAGTGACCCGCAACGCAAAAGCGCGTTTTGCCATCGGGTCGGAGGGGCCTCTGCGGCAATTCGAAATATGATCTCCGCCTGGACTGGATCCGTATCCTGGAACTCGTCCACGCAGATATGTCGAAAGCGTTCTCCAAGCTCGCCCGCTATCTCATCATGGGATTTGACCAAGTCCCGTGCAAGAAGAAGTAGATCGTCGAAATCCAGAGCAGCGGATGCGCGCTTTCGACGGGCATATTCGTCCAAAAGCCCATCGAGATCATCTGAAAGTTGCCGCACCAGATGCGCTGCTATACCCCCGATCAGGGATGTAAACGCGGACCGAGCAGCCTCAAAATGACACTCGGCAGCATCGCGCAGAGCAATGCCTGCCTTGGGTTCCGCAACCACCTCGAAGGCTTGAGCGTCAACGTGATACTGCCGCCAGCAGAGTGGCTTCGGTAACATCAGGCGTTTTCGGGGAACTGCGGCCAAGGCCCAAAGACTAGCGAAGTCCAGGTCCAGAGAGGACTTCGCCTCGAAGTGGGCCGCCAACTCTGAAATCTCCTGCACAATGTCCTCAGTTTGCGGTTGCTGAGGAACTCGGGAATACCACTGCTCAAAAGCCCTGACTGCATCTATAAATTCGTGCCGCAAATCCTCGAAGGGTTCCGGTTCATGCGGCCGCGCAGATCGATGCGCAAGCCGCAAGCGCCCCAGATCCTTAATTGTCTTAACAACTTCTCGAGGCTGCTCCCGAGCAAGTATTGCGATCGGCGAATTTTCTACGGCACCATCACCCAAACGGCTTCCGAACCAGTGGTTGAAGGCGTCGTCGAACATTGAGTTTGCCTGAAATTCGTCTAAGACCCTTGCACCTGGATCGATTCCCACCTCAACCGAGTAAGCTTTAATTAGCCCTTGGCAAAAACCGTGGATTGTCGTCACGGTGAGGTCGTCCAAATGTTCAATCGATACGCGTAAAGCATCAGCCTGTGTGGAGGTCAGCCCGTCTGGCAAAACTGCCCGAAGTACTTTCGGTATGTCATCTGTGCCCCGGGCGAGGGACACGACCATCTCTCGCACGCGATTACCGAGCTCTGCTGCTGCAAGCTCAGTGAAGGTGATGGCCGCTATGCTGCGCGGCTCCCGCCCATTTGCCAGCAGCATGGCTACTCTGCCCGCAAGCAGAGACGTCTTCCCAGTCCCCGCGGCGGCCTCAACTACCAGGTTTTCGTTGAGGGCGGCGAGAGCCCGACGCCTATCCTCTGCATCAGGTAGGATCACCCCGCGCTCCGAACGTGCTTCGATTTAGCCATTAGTGCAGCGACTGCGGGTCCCTTTGTCTGTATGTAGCCAGTAAGATCAGCAGGAAGGGCGATTCGGTATTCGTCCCAGTGTTCCCTCTCGTGCATCCCAGGAAGGCATAGTCCCGCATCGGCCAAGAGGCGCCTCGCCTGATCAAGGCGCAAGGAAACTTGAAAGATTGCAGAATCAAGATCCTCCCCACGCACGCTTGAGTGCTCCGGTTTGCCAGTTCCCAAATAGACTAGTCTCGATACAACCTGCGGAGAGTTCTGGGAGCAATTGCCTGAGTGCAGCACCGTACAGAACGGGTTGTAGCTCACGAACATGGTCTGCCGCGGGCTTGGATCTTGAACTCGGTCTTTTTCCGGTCTTGTAATCAGTAATCCGCGCAACCCCATCTGCTCGGACGTCCACTCGGTCTATGCGTCCCCCGAACATCAGCCCGCTCGGATCGAGCTTTGGGAGAACACCCGTCCATTCCAGGCCGTGCGGGGGAAGCACGCCTTTACCGAATTTCACCTCAACCCACGACCGCGTGGTTCCGCTCACGCCCTCGTCTATCACGAGCGCTACCTCAGCAAGACGCGCTGCCGCGGCCACCGTGTGCCGCCAGAGTACTGGAGGTGGCAGAGCCCCTCGAAAGAGGCCAATCGGCCAGCGCCGTCGCGGCCGCGTTTTGGACCGCGCTGGCAATGTCGGATGGCCGTGCTTGGCTCAATCCGTATCCACTCTCTAGTTCTTGGACGGCTCCCTTTAGCAACTCATGCACGAGCTCGCCGAAAGATGGAGAATCCAGCGTCAGCATTGAGCGCGGAGCAGGGGGGGACCGCCAGCCTAAACCATACTCCCAAATGTAACCAAGCGGATCCCGCAGCATCAGACTCAGCGACTTGCTCGATTGCTCGCGCGCCAGAGTATCCAGCACGAGGATGTGGCCTGGCTCAGCGCGGCCGTCGTGAGGGGTCACCTCGTTGCGATGACGATTGATCCAGGCCAGCCGACCCGATGCTAATATCGGGTCGGCCGCGGCTTCCTTCGGCCGAGAGAGAAGCCGGTCAGATTCGCTGAATGCGTGTTCCGGCACTCGGGAACGACCAAGGCGGCGCACTGGGGAATCAGGGGGCCAAAGGACGCTGGCCGATAGAGCGGTGCCGGTTGCCGAACGCCTGCTGCGTGAGATGATGAACTCATCGGAAACTGATCGCTCGATGATTTGCCAAGCAAGCCGATCGAGGTCTTTAACTGATGATGGCCGAAGTAGTCTTCGGGGAAGAATGTGGTCCGGAAGCAACGAATCCTCAGCTTCCGGCCGCGGCCACTGGCCGCTATTCACTCCGAGCAGGCGAACAAATGCTCTGGGCGCACCGGCAAGATGAGCCGCCGGTCCCCAGGAAATGCTGCAAGATGGATCCCGCTCATCAGTGACGCTCATAGTGGGGAATGTCTGCAAGAGCGCATAGGTAGGAGCGGTCCAGAGCGCCTCTGTCCAGAGCGCGGCGGCAGATCCTTGCAGTAATCTTCTTCCCGCCTCTTCCGCGGCCTCAGGGCCTTTGGTGAGAAGCGTTAGAATCTCCAGCAACGCCGCAACACCAACCCGCGCGCTCGGGCCATTGACAGGAGCGTTCTCATTTGCAGCTTCGAGTGCCCGGCTCCAATGCGAGACAGTCGGCAACCCAGCTTCCCTTCTGATGCCGAGCAGGAGGTTCGGGGAAAGTTCCCTTCCAGCAGTCGTATGACGAAGCGACGAGAGTAGCCGCCTAACGCGGTCCTGACTGATACCATGTAGGAGAACGTCGGCTAGCGCGGCACACCGTTGACCATCCTCCGTGTCGAGGGCAGGTCGGCCGTGGGTGAAATGAATGGGTATTCCTGCCCCATCCGCCAAGACCAGGAAATGCTCATCGTATGGCTCTGTCGCAGTGGATGCAATGCCAATGCAGTTTGCAGCCACCCCCCGACTCATTAGCGCGCGTGTCCACCGAAGTGTCTCTACAACCTCTGTTCTCGGATCCGCACAGATCTCTGCGGTTCGCCTTGGTGACGTGGGGGCGGGGGCGCTCCCGACTTCTCCTGGGAACCAGTCGCAGGTGACACCCTCCGGCGCGTGCCAAACGACAGGGATGTGCTTGCATAGCCTCTCTATAAGGACCCTCCAGATAGGCTCGACATCGAACACCTCGAGGGTTACGGGCCCGAGGACAGCAGGAGCAAGGTGAACTGCTGCAAGTGCAGCATCTCGGAGGTCAGGAGATGCCAGAGAGGGACTGGCGATACAGTCACGGACCCGTCGATCAAGCCGCGCCAAATCGGCGATACGTCCCGACGACGCGGCAAGAGAGGCTAAGTCGAGATCAGCATTCCAAGCCGAGACCAGAGTGGCGGCCGCCGCGCGAGGCATGCCGGGCAGAGAGCTCACATGACCAAGCTCGCTGAATCCGCCCTCATCCAGTGCAGAACGGATTGCTCCGTGCAGTGGCCCCCTTCCAACTGGCTCGACAAACCCGCCTGCTAAATGCGCTGCAAGTTGGGGGAGTGTGACCACCTCAATTCCAATCTCGGAATTCTGCGCCGCATGAAATCTTCGCATCGCGAGAGCCAGGGGGCCAGAACCGACGACAGTCTTTCGAAGGCTCACCGTTTGATTCCGATCAGCGAGGAGTGACCCTGGAGACAGAGCGTCAGGTGGCTGTAAGGAGCCAGGCATGCCGTTGACTTATAGCAAACCGATCGTGCTGAAGACGTGTACGCAGTGTATTTCCAAGCTCTTCTGATCGCACAACGAAAAAGAGGGGTTAGTCTTCGGATATCTCGTCGGCTCCCCGAACGGGCAGAAGGCAAAAGGCCCCAATTGTCCCTGCACCGTCTGGCCTGGGTCGGTGCTTACCAGCGAGTTCTGAAAAACGCAGTCACTCCCACAGCCGCACCATTCGCACCAATGCCGCCGGGAGCGCCGTGATTGAGCACTGGGCTCTTCATGGGGCCTCGCATGCTTGGGCGGGCGGCAGCCTTGAGGGGTCGTATACTGATCCCCGCGGACCCGATGCGAGTCGGGAGATGGTCCGTTTCTTTCTCGAGACCACCGCGGGCTAGACGCGGGGGTCTAGCTCCGCGCCGATGTCTGGCAGCCTCCCCGGACAATGTCCTCGCCGGGAGATCGCCTGAGCGAAGCTGCGGGCCGCAGAATCAGGAAAGCGAGAATCGTATTCCGTGATCGGCGGCCGCCTTGGTTGCGGCCAGTTCGGCTTCCTGTCCTTTGCGGGTCTCCTTGTCATCCCTTAGCAGCCCTAGTGAAGGAAGAGCCTCAACCGTTATGTCAACTCTCGATCCACTCCCTGCCATCAAATGGAACTTTCGATCGGCCGAGAGGGGTCAGTGGCCCAGAACAAATCAGGAATCACCTGCACGCATTTTGCACGGAAATCAGCACTTCTGGTCCACTTTTGCCCCTCCTCGTCAGATCATGAAGCCGCGCCATCAGTGGAAAAAGCATTGGCAATCAATGGTTTCGGACATCCCTCTGACCTAGGTAGCAGGCCCAAGCACAACCTTGCCAAGGTTGGGGTCGATGGTTCGAATCCCTTCGCCCGCTCTAGATTTTGTCAAGTAAGTCAGTGGCTTAAGGCGGCCATCCGGGGTCGTTATATGGTTTCCGCCCTCCCGTTTGTGTGTGCCACTGGCACAGGAACCGCCATCTCTTCACGCTCAGGTTTTGGCGGCAGGCGCGGGGTCCACTTATGCCCTCATGCGCGTGCTGCGTGACCTCCGCGTCGAAAAGGCCTCCGGAACGCACGCATAACGGACCTATGGAAAGTCGGGCCTATGGCGTGCATCGGTCCGCCTTGGCGCGAAGGACAGGGGTCTCTCCACAAACGGAGCAGCCGAATGCGCACGTGGTGCATATGGATAATGCACAGCGGTGATTAACCGCTACGGCGGTTTAGCGGGCAAAGTCGGCGTCAGCCTGCGTTTCAAATCCAGAGCAGGTGGCGCGAGTTGATGGAGAGGTATGATTGGCCGACCACCCAACCCATGAAGAGAACATTCTCTATTTGATGATCGAACTCGCTCAAGCGCTCGCCCGCAGAACGCCGCAATGGGCTCCGGAACAGATGGACCTCGCGAGGCAATTGCTGGCAAGCCTATTGGAGAGGATATTGGAGATCATGCCGAGTCATGTGACGGCGCAGCCGATCTAACAACATGACGAGGTTAGAGATCACATCCGAGGGTCTGACCCGATTTTACATATCCCTTGGAAGCAAGGGCGTTGCGGAACTTACGAACGAGACCACAAGCGGCTCCTGGCTTCTCAGCCTCGGGCGCCACAAGCACAAGGTCGGAAACATCGAGTTGCCCTGGCAAAAGGCGTTACAGCGGGCGCTCGACTATCTCGAGGCCATGCCCAACGCTCAGGAAACCACCACCATTCAGGGGTCGATAACTGTCTGATCGCTGACCTCCGGCTGTCTCACCACGGGCAGGCTGAGGGGAACCTGCACCGCGTCGATCTTGAGTATGAAGGAATGCACCAGCCGCGGGGGCCATGCCGAAGTTAGATATCGGCGGGGGGCGGGACCGTTCCCCGATCTTTTTCCGCCCACTCGCAAACTTTCCCTCGCCCCTCCGGGGGCGGGGGTTTTTTACGCCGGGGCCTTCGGTCCCGGACCGGCGGCATCACCACACCACGGAAGGAACAGGGCCATTGGTCCGGTCACGCTACTCGTATGTGCACAGGGACGGCGCCGTCCTGATCGAGGATCTGATCGGGCAGGTGAGCGTCGCGGGCGATATTGAGAACGTTGTCACCGATCTTGTGGACCGTAAGCGGTGGCACGGGGCACGTCGTTTGTGAATGTCAGCTGAGGCAAGTTTGTCGTCCTGTTGGCAGGAGCTGATGTTATGGACGTGGTTAACGACGGTTCGTCTGTGGAGCGACCGCGACGGATTGAAATTCTGAGTGGTGCGGAGCGCCGGCGCCGTTGGTCGGATGAGGCGAAGGCACGGATTGTCGCTGAGAGTGTGGTGCATGGCGCGATTGTGTCGCAGGTTGCTCGCCGTCACGATGTCCTGCCGTCACAGATCTACGCTTGGCGGAAAGCCGCCCGCGAGGGGTCTCTTGTTCTCAGTGGCGGCCCAGCCTTTGCCACGGTCGAGGCTGCCGGACCCTTGCCGCCCGAGACCAAGCCGAAGCATGCCGGTGCGGTGCCGATCATCGAGATCGAGGCAGGCCCGATTGCGGTTTGGGTCAACGGTGGTGCTGATGCTGCACTGGTTGAGAGGATCATCCGGGCACTCAAGGCCGCCAGGTGATCTTTCCGACCGGTCCTGTTCGGGTGATGGTTGCGGTCCAACCCGTCGACTTCCGCAAAGGCATCGATGGCCTGGCTGCCATCGTCAAAGAGGAACTGGGCACCGATCCTTATTCGGGCGTTGTTTACGTCTTCAGGGCGCGCCGCGCGGACAGGATCAAGATGATCTTCTGGGACGGCACGGGCATAGTGTTGATCTCCAAGCGTCTGGAGGATGGCAAGTTCCGCTGGCCTCGGATTGAGGCAGGCGTGATGCGTCTGTCACCGGCACAATTGACCACGTTATTCGAAGGTCTCGATTGGACGCGCGTGCATGTGCGGCGTGTGCGTGCGCCGCAGGAAGTGCTGTGATCGCTCGATGCTCACACACGATATTGGTGATCACAAATCGGTCGGAATGTGATTCACTCGAGTCGCCATGGATGCCGCTCTGCCGCAAAATCTTGCTGAGGCTCATGCGCTGATCGAGCGCCTGACGGCAAGTCTGGCCGAGAAGGATGCAGCGCTATCGCATCGTGACGAAGAGATCGAGCGGCTCGAGCGCATCCTCGATAAATATATCCGCCGTCAGTATGGCAAGAGTTCAGAACAGCTGCCGCCAGAACAGATGGCGCTTGGGCTTGAGGATCTCGAGACGGGAATTGCCGCGGCAAAAGCCAAAGCGGAGAGCCAGGACGCGACGCGTGTCAGACGCCATGGCGTCAAGCGCGGTGATCTGCCTGATCATTTGCCGCGCGTCGAAATCGTCATCGAGCCCGAGAACCAGATCTGCCCCTGCTGCGGTGGAGCATTGCATGTCATCGGTGAGGACAAATCCGAGCGCCTTGACGTTATCCCTGCCCAGCATCGTGTCCTCGTGACCCGTCGGCCGAAATATGGCTGCCGTTCGTGTCGCGAGGGCGTTAGCCAGGCACCGGCGCCGCCGCATATCATCGAAGCTGGCCTACCCACCGAGGCGATGCTGGCCCATGTCCTGGTCAGCAAATATGCCGACCATCTGCCGTTGTATCGCCAGCACCAGATCCTGCAGCGCCAAGGCATCAGGATCGATCGCTCCTGTCTGGCCGATTGGGTGGGGCGCAGCGCCTTTGCCTTGAGGCCGATCGTCGCGCGCATGCTGGAGTTGCTGAAACGATCGACCAAGTTGTTCTGCGATGAAACGACGGTGCCCGTGCTCGATCCTGGGCGTGGCAAGACAAAGACCGGCTATCTGTGGGCAATCGCTCGCGACGATCGGCCATGGAACGGCCCTGATCCTCCCGGCGTCGTCTACGTTTATGCACCAGGCCGTGCTGGGGAATATGCGCGTCAGGCACTCCGCGGCTTCAAGGGCGTTCTCCAGGTGGACGGATACACCGGCTATAACGCCCTGACCGATGGCCGTCGGAAGGAAGATCCCTTGGACCTGGCTCTTTGCTGGGCACATTGGCGAAGAGACTTCTTTGACATCAACAAGGGCGGGTCTGCGCCGATCGCTGCCGAGGTCCTGAATCGAATCGCCGCGCTTTACCAGATCGAGACCGAGCTCCGTGGTCGGAGTGCCGAGGAACGTCGTGCCGCGCGTCAGGTCAGGACCGTGCCACTCATCGACGATCTGTTCCGTTGGTTGGAGCAGAAGCTGCCGCTCCTGCCCCAGAGCGGCAAAATGGCAGAAATCATCCGCTACGGTCTCAAGCATCGTGACGGGCTGACGCGGTTCCTCGATGACGGCACCATCGAAATCGATAACAATACGGTCGAGCGAGCCATTCGCCCAATCACGCTGAACCGCAAGAATGCCCTGTTCGCCGGCCATGATGAGGGAGCAGCTGCCTGGGGACTGATCGCTTCGCTCGTCGAAACCTGCAAGTCGAACGGTGTCGAGCCACAGCGTTATCTGACCGATGTCCTCACCAAAATCGCCCAGCACTGGCCCATGTCAAAGCTCGACCAGCTGCTCCCCTGGGCTCACGTGGGCTGAAGCCACCGCTTACTGTGGACCGTGGCATCGACGTCGATCGGATGATCATCGTTTACCGTGACATTATGGGGCGCTGGGATCGCGTGCTGACAAGCCGCCGCGCGCTTCTTTGTTTCGAGGCCTTAGACGAATGCGATGGATGGAAGGCCGTCGAGGTCTGCCGCCAGCGTGACGCAAGGGACGGTCGTCCACAGTGGTGGCGGAGGTGATCTTCGGCCCGGCCTTCGTCGGCTTTCGCCGCAGGCCGTAGCCTGCTTGACCGTCTCGGACCCGCCGCACCTGTCGTGACCGGGCAGTCCGACGCTGGGCGTCGGGGCGGAACCCGGTCCCAGCGCGCGTCGCCGTGTGGCTGCGAGACGTCTCCCGCACACTCGCAGATCTGCCACCGCCTGAGGATTGGCAAGCAGCCTACAGATATGGGGAAGACTTGGGTGCTGCTTAACGCGCTACCGGCGTCGAAGGCTGCCGTTCGCGCCAACGATGCCGCCAGGGCAAATTTCGGTCGGGTGTCTCTACACGGGTCGAGCCCCTAGTCCCGTGGGCCGGTGGTGAGGGCACCTATTGCCGCCGTGGCCGCGATATGCGCAGCGGGGTCATCGAAGTTTCCGGACTTCACCGCGTCCATCACGTCGCCAATCGTGGCACACACATCGAGGCGCTTGGTCTGCATTTCGGCGACCTTGTGCGTGGCATAGAACGACCAGGGAAGCAATTTCGCGTCTGATGATGTGGCGCTCATGCGGCGCAGCAGGTCGTCAAGGGGCACAGCAAGTGGGGAAAGTTCTGCCTCGGCGGCAGCCTGCAAGATCGAACGGAAGCAGCTGGTGAATTGTTCAACGCCAGCCTCCTGGGTGATGGCATCGAACATGCCCATCAAGACAGCAGCGGCCTCGGGCTTCTGCTGTTCCTCGGCGCTCAGGCCGAGCCGCCACATGAAGCAGATGGCGGTCAATTTGCCGCAAACGGCGTTCAAGAATTCATCGCTGACATTGCCGCGTGGCTCAACCGGCGCGGGTTTGACCTCGGATTTCCATGGTTTGCTGACGCGCATGGGTGCGCTCCCCCTCCTCATCCGCCTGTATGCAAACTATCGTTTGCCTAATGCAACCTTCGCCGTCCCTGGTCAGGAGCGTTAATCCTGAGGGTGCATTCAGAGTATCACCAGGGCGCATATGGAATTGGGAATTATGCGAACCCGCTCTCATCCCGCGAGGCCACAGGCCCGTGGTCTTAAAAAAGAAACCATTTCTGCTTAGACGATCAGTGGCGGCCTGGCCATTCGCTGAAGCGCCCAACGTGGCCTCGCATGTCCTGGCATTGGGGCTACAACTGGCGAGCCGCAGATCGACGATTCGACCCCGCGATTTCCAGGCTGCCATTTCGCCATCGGCGTGGCACATGGCTTCCGGACTGCGCGCCAACAAAACCACTTTCGTCCTGGTGGTCCCGCTGCCCGAGGACGGCGCCAGCTAACGGCTCAACTTCGTCGCTACAAGCTCGCGGAGCCAGCGATGTGCGGCATCGTTGCGGCGCATCTCATGCCAGATGATGTAAATCGGCACCACGGGTAGTTGGAGTGGAATAGGCAGAACCCGTAAACCCAGCCGCTTTTCCATGAGCGGCCCCATGCTTGACGGGAATATGCCCAACAGATCAGTGCTCGCTACGACGGTGGGTATTTCGAGAAGCTCGCTCACGTGCACTGCTACGCGCAATCCCAGCTTATAGAGTTCTCTAATAGCTTGCGGCGTATGCTCGGTCTGACCGCGACGATGCAGGGTCACGATCTCCCGCTGCTGGAAATCCTCCATAGTGATACCCGTTTTGAGCGAAGGATGATCACCCCGCACCACCAGCACCAACTGATCATCGAAAAGCTTCTTGTTAACGAATGGGTCCAGCTCGACCGGTAGCCAGTCGATCGCTATGTCTACGATGCCATCACGGAGGTTGTCATCAAGGTCAATTGGGAGGGAGACCGTATCGAAGGTCAGTACAATGCTGGGAGCGACAGACTGCCGCAGCCCCTCTGAGGGCTAGTGCGTAAAATGGACCCATCGGGTGCGGGATGCTGATACGAAAGTGGCGTTGCGAGTGGGCGGGATCGAAACCGCTGGCTTCCGCCAAACTCGCGCGCAAAGCGTCGAGCGCCTGTTTGATAGTCGGAAACATCTCCCTGGCCACGGGCGTCGGAGCCAGACCCTGGGGCGCTCGGGCGAAGAGATCGTCCCTGCATACATCTCTGAGACGCGACAGGGCGTGGCTGGCAGCAGATTGACTGAGCGCGAGACGATCGGCGGCAGCACTGACGCTGCCATGTTCGTAAATAGCCTCGAAGACCGTCAGCAGGTTGAGATCAATGCTGCGCAGGTTGAACACGACCGCTGCCACCTTCGTAACCCGATACAACCAATCGTAGCACGCGGCCCTGGCCCTTGCTACCGAAGCGCGCCTTGGTCGAGGTTAACACGCGGGGCTGGTCCGGGCTTGCGGTCATTTCTAGCAACCCACACGTGCGGCCCCGGTCGGCCGGTTCGTTACGCCGTCCATAATTCCGCAGCCCGCGCTGCCCAGTGCAGGAGGTGTCGCGCCTCGCGTCGGTGGAACGCTGCGTGGCTACATCAGGCGCGCCGATCTGTTCCGGGAACATGCGGGGCGGCGTTCCTGTGACTGCCAAATGCGCACGGTGTCTTAGCAGGCTGCGGAAAACCGCTTGATCGACACGAGGCCGATCTGATTCGCTTTCACTCCACTGAGTGGAGCCGGCAATGCGGGGGAAGGATCGGCAGAACGGGCACACCGGAGAGCCTGATCCCGGCGGATCACCCGCTGCGCGGCATTCGCATACTGGTTAATCAGGCGCTCGAACGCATGGAGCCAAGCTTCGCATCGATCTACGCGAAGGATGGCCGGCCATCGATCCCGCCGGAACGACTGCTGCGGGCATTGCTGTTGCAGGCGCTGTTCTCGGTCCGCTCGGAACGTCAGTTGATGGAGCAACTGACCTACAACCTGCTGTATCGCTGGTTCGTCGGCTTGGCGATGGACGGCCCGGTGTGGGACGTGACGTGTTCACGAAGAACCGTGACCGGCTGCTGGAGGGCGACGTCGCGCGCGGGTTCTTCCGCGCGGTTTTGGCGGACCCGCAGATCAAGCCGCTGCTGTCGAAGGACCATTTCTCGGTCGATGGAACGCTGATCGAGGCCTGGGCGGAGCGGGCCAAGGTTCCATCGGCCATGCCGATGGAATGCCAGCGGAGGGTTCGATGAAAAGCTTCCGCCCCAAGGACGGCAGCGGTGAGCCGCCCGGCCCCGGGCGCAACAGCGAGCGCAATTTCCGCGGCGAGAGGCGAAAGAACGAGACGCACGCGTCCACAACCGATCCGGACGCCCGGCTGTATCGCAAGGCCTCGCGCCAAGTCTCGGTGCTTTGTCACATGGGCCATGCGCTCATGGAAAACCGCAATGGGGTAATCGTGGACACCCGGCTGACCACTGCCTCCGGCACCGCGGAACGCGAGGCGGC
Source organism: uncultured Pseudomonadota bacterium (assembly GCA_963791885.1). Lineage (GTDB taxonomy): Bacteria > Pseudomonadota > Alphaproteobacteria > Acetobacterales > Acetobacteraceae > CAVSUZ01. The sequence continues at coordinate 459,319 of CAWBUL010000006.1, forward strand.
GATTGAGATGATCGGCGAGCTGCCGGCCGCCGGCCGCATCACCCTCGGGGCGGACAAGGCCTATGACGCGGCAAGCTTCGTCGCGGAGATGCGCCGGCTCGGTGTCACGCCGCATGTGGCGCAGCATGAAACCGGGCGCCGTTCCGCCATTGACCGCCGGACGACGCGTCATCCGGGGTATGCGGTCAGCCAGATCTGCCGCAAGCGGATTGAGGAGATGTTCGGTTGGCTTAAGACGACCGGCGGATTGCGCAAGACACGCCATCGCGGCACACGGCGCGTCGGGTGGATGTTTACCTTCGTTGCCGGGGCACTACAATCTGGTGCGCATTCCACGTCTGCTGTCTGACCAGACGTAGATGCGCCCGGAGTCTGTTCCGGCGGCTAGAAACGCGCTGACCAGAACAGGGGAATTCGTCAATTCTCGGCTTCAGACGCCGGAAATCCCACTCAGAGGGCAGAAAACAGCCCCCGTTTTGAGCGATTTTCAGCAGCCTGCTAGAGCTGCCGCCTCAGGAAGCGAGCCGCTCGGTGCCGTCCGCAGGCGGCCTTTGTATTACGCCAAAACCTGACTGACGAAGATGCTCAATCAGACGCTCGGCGATCAGCTTGGCCCCGATTTGCGTCGCGTGCTGGTGACAGGAGCCGCCTGTTTGATCCGTTACGTGAGGAGGAAGGCACCTGGAGAGGGCGGCTGGGTAAAGGCTCTGCTCGCTCGCCGTCCCCCAGCCGAATGGGCTGGCTGATATTGGTTCGGGTCATCCTTGCCGCCAACGGAATAGGCGACAACAACGCGAGTGGGGCGGGGCCGATCTTGAGTCGGCAAAAGAATTAACCGGGAGGAGCTTTCGCGATGTCGATTTTAAACGTCGGCGCAACCGAGCACTATACGTCCATCGCCAGTGCGGTTTCCGCAGCGAGATCGGGCGACACAATCTTGATCGATGCGGGAACCTACAAGGCGCAGGATATTCTTCTGACGAAGAACCTGGCGATCGAGGCAGCGGGGAACGGCCCGGTGGTGCTGCAGGAATCCCGCCCGCTTGCAAAGGGCATGCTCATTGCGGGTTCGTCTAGAGGGTGTTATGTACTTTTCGGCGGCTGTCCCGCAATAGAGGGGGATGCCGACTCGCCGTAAACCCTACCCCTCTGACGTGTCTGACGAAGAGTGGTCGTTGGTGGTGCCGTATCTGACGCTGATGCGTGAGGACGCCATGCAACGAGAGCACTCGCTGCGCGAACTGTTCAATGGCCTGCGTTACGTGGTGCGCTATGGCATTGCCTGGCGAGCGATGCCGAATGACCTCCCGCCCTGGTTCACAGTGTATCAACAGACACAGCGCTGGCTGGCGGCGGGCTGCTTCGAGACCTTGGCGCAGGATCTGCGTGCCGTGCTGCGCCTTGCTGCCGGCCGTGCGTCGGAGCCGACCGCGGCGATCATCGACAGCCGGACCTTGCGTTCGACACCCGAAAGCGGCCAACGTGCTGGTTACGATGGAGCCAAGCGTAAGCGTGGTTCTAAATTACATATGGCCGTCGATACGCTTGGCCATCTGCTGGCCATGCACGTCACACCCGCCAACGTCGATGATCGTGCCGAGATTTGACGACTTCCAACGCAATGCCTCGCTGCTTGGCAGCTTCGGCCGCCGTCTCTCCGGTGTAGCCCTGATCGACGTAGGCAAGGGTGACACTCTCGCCCGTCGCTTCCCGGGCCCTTACGGACTACCCCCGCCGCCATGGGGGCCGATCTACCGTGAGTAGGCAGCCGAGCGAAACCCGCATGGTGGAGACCGAACGCTTCCTGTGTAAGCAAGTGGAACGGCTGCGAGCGCCGCCGCGGCACAGTGATGCAGTGGCGGTAAACAAAAACAAACCCCGGCAGCAAAGTAAGCGGTGGCACGGGGCACGTCGTTTATGAATGTCAGCTGAGGCAAGTTTGTCGTCCTGTTGGCAAGAGCTGATGTTATGGACGTGGTTAACGACGGTTCGTCTGTGGAGAGACCGCGCCGGATTGAAATTCTGAGCGGTGCGGAGCGCCGACGCCGTTGGTCGGATGAGGCGAAGGCACGGATTGTCGCTGAGAGTGTGGTGCCTGGCGCGATGGTGTCGCAGGTTGCTCGCCGTCACGATGTCCTGCCGTCACAGATCTACGCTTGGCGGAAAGCCGCCCGCGAGGGCTCTCTTGTTCTCACGGGCGGCCCAGCCTTTGCCACGGTCGAGGCTGCCGGACCCTTGCCGCCCGAGACCAAGCCGAAGCATGCCGGCGCGGTGCCGATCATCGAGATCGAGGCGGGCCCGATTGCCGTTCGGGTCAACGATGGTGCTGATGCTGCACTGGTTGAGAGGATCATCCGGGCACTCAAGGCCGCCAGGTGATCTTTCCGACCGGTCCTGTTCGGGTGATGGTTGCGGTCCAACCCGTCGACTTCCGCAAAGGCATCGATGGCCTGGCTGCCATCGTCAAAGAGGAACTGGGCACCGATCCTTATTCGGGCGTTGTTTACGTCTTCAGGGCGCGCCGCGCGGACAGGATCAAGATGATCTTCTGGGACGGCACGGGCATAGTGTTGATCTCCAAGCGTCTGGAGGATGGCAAGTTCCGCTGGCCTCGGATTGAGGCAGGCGTGATGCGTCTGTCACCGGCACAATTGACCACGTTATTCGAAGGTCTCGATTGGACGCGCGTGCATGTGCGGCGTGTGCGTGCGCCGCAGGAAGTGCTGTGATCGCTCGATGCTCACACACGATATTGGTGATCACAAATCGGTCGGAATGTGATTCACTCGAGTCGCCATGGATGCCGCTCTGCCGCAAAATCTTGCTGAGGCTCATGCGCTGATCGAGCGCCTGACGGCAAGTCTGGCCGAGAAGGATGCAGCGCTATCGCATCGTGACGAAGAGATCGAGCGGCTCGAGCGCATCCTCGATAAATATATCCGCCGTCAGTATGGCAAGAGTTCAGAACAGCTGCCGCCAGAACAGATGGCGCTTGGGCTTGAGGATCTCGAGACGGGAATTGCCGCGGCAAAAGCCAAAGCGGAGAGCCAGGACGCGACGCGTGTCAGACGCCATGGCGTCAAGCGCGGTGATCTGCCGGATCATTTGCCGCGCGTCGAAATCGTCATCGAGCCCGAGAACCAGATCTGCCCCTGCTGCGGTGGAGCATTGCATGTCATCGGTGAGGACAAATCCGAGCGCCTTGACGTTATCCCTGCCCAGCATCGTGTCCTCGTGACCCGTCGGCCGAAATATGGCTGCCGTTCGTGTCGCGAGGGCGTTAGCCAGGCACCGGCGCCGCCGCATATCATCGAAGCTGGCCTACCCACCGAGGCGATGCTGGCCCATGTCCTGGTCAGCAAATATGCCGACCATCTGCCGTTGTATCGCCAGCACCAGATCCTGCAGCGCCAAGGCATCAGGATCGATCGCTCCTGTCTGGCCGATTGGGTGGGGCGCAGCGCCTTTGCCTTGAGGCCGATCGTCGCGCGCATGCTGGAGTTGCTGAAACGATCGACCAAGTTGTTCTGCGATGAAACGACGGTGCCCGTGCTCGATCCTGGGCGTGGCAAGACAAAGACCGGCTATCTGTGGGCAATCGCTCGCGACGATCGGCCATGGAACGGCCCTGATCCTCCCGGCGTCGTCTACGTTTATGCACCAGGCCGTGCTGGGGAATATGCGCGTCAGGCACTCCGCGGCTTCAAGGGCGTTCTCCAGGTGGACGGATACACCGGCTATAACGCCCTGACCGATGGCCGTCGGAAGGAAGATCCCTTGGACCTGGCTCTTTGCTGGGCACATTGGCGAAGAGACTTCTTTGACATCAACAAGGGCGGGTCTGCGCCGATCGCTGCCGAGGTCCTGAATCGGATTGCCGCGCTTTACCAGATCGAGACCGAGCTCCGTGGTCGGAGTGCCGAGGAACGTCGTGCCGCGCGTCAGGTCAGGACCGTGCCACTCATCGACGATCTGTTCCGTTGGCTGGAGCAGAAGCTGCCGCTCCTGCCCCAGAGCGGCAAAATGGCCGAAATCATCCGCTACGGCCTCAAGCGCCGTGACGGGCTGACGCGGTTCCTCGATGACGGCACTATCGAAATCGATAACAATACGGTCGAGCGAGCCATTCGCCCAATCACGCTGAACCGCAAGAATGCCCTGTTCGCGGGCCATGATGAGGGAGCAGCTGCCTGGGGTCTCATCGCTTCGCTCGTCGAAACCTGCAAGTTGAACGGTGTCGAGCCACAGCGTTATTTGACCGATACCCTCACCAAAATCGCCCAGCACTGGCCCATGTCAAAGCTCGACCAGCTGCTCCCCTGGGCAAACGTGGTCTGAAGCCACCGCTTACGCAGCAAAGGGAGCCGGGGGTAGAAGTTCGTCCTGACAACTTAGCGCGGGCCTTTCCACCCGCCTGGACCGGGCAGACCGGTTTTGCCCGTCTGGTGCGGGCCTACCTCAGCCGATGCGCTGGCGCCCCCGAACCCCCGCCAGCCCGAGTAGGCCGACGCCAAGCAGCCCCAGCGATGCGGGCGCGGGCACCGCCGTGCCGATGATCTCGATCGTCGCATCGACGCTCTGTATCTTATCGCCCAGGAACGTCAGCGAGAAGATAGTGGAGTCAGTGTCGAACGCCCCCAGCACAATCGGCCCGTCGGTCACGCTGCCGGAGCCGCTGAAGGTGTGGCTGACGCTGCCGAGCGGCGAACTGGCCGTCAGCACGAACGGCCCGGTCCCGCCGCCGATCAGGTTGTTGATCGTGAACAGCCCCTCCACTGGACCGCCCGGGAAGGTGAAGCCGGACGAGGTGATGTCGACATCCAGCGTGACCGGTCCGCTGCTGGTGCCCTTGGTCGTCACGGATCGGCTTGTAGGTGCCGTCGGCCGGGTCCAGCGCGCGCAGCTCGCGTTGCTGCACTAGCTTGCCGCCGCGCGCCAGGACGGCGCTTTCGGTGTGGCTGGCGCCGAACCAGTCGTCGCAAAATTCCTGCGATTCGGGGCACTAAGCCAAGGTCAGTAGTCGGCGGGGATTTACCTTTCGCATCCGCATCCCATGATGGAGAGCGGAGCGACCGAGAGATGTAAGTCGGACCGCTCCGACGCCCGGCCGGGTATTCTCGAACACCACAAGGTCACTCTGAACCAGCGCGCGAATGTCGGGATCGCGTTCCAGGGCGGCGTATGAAGCGCCTTCGGGTAGGGCTGCGATATCAGTTAGTAATCGCCACCGACGCCGGGTGAGTGGCTCCGTCGCGTTGTCCATTCATGAATCTGCAATGACGTCACAATCACATGCAACTGACAACTGCGCCATATCACAATCAGAGATGACCCATCACCGTTTAGGACGTTTGCAATAGGGAACGTTCCGGTCATCTAATTCGTTGACAAAGAAATACAACTTACTCAGTATGGGAGTGCAATAATAAATCATGGAGCGAGACATGGGACGCCCAAAGGCCGGTCAGTATCAGGATACTTTCAAACGCGCCAACCAGATGTGGCGCGCCAACGGATCTCCTCCCGGTCGAATGAAGGAATACCTAGAACGCGCGGGCGCGCTCAACGCCAGTATAGACAATCCTGAAGCCGGTCGGGCATCCGACCAAGTCTCACCAAATGACTGCGATCAGGAGTAATGGTTGTGGTGCAAACGTGCGGCAGGCGGATATGCGCACCAGCTCGACACCGGTGATATGACCCAACAAGAGCTTCGCCGGCCTCTACCGGTTTGGAATCCGACCTCTGGATCGTCTGCGCCGCGTGGGCCCTCACCGAAGTGAGCGCGCTGTTCTCGCGAGTTGCGGCGGCGCCTGGGAACGGGTCGCGAACCAGCAAAGGCAAACATTCATGCGCCTCGACGGCAAAAGACCCCCGACCCCCACTGGGAGACAGGGGCCGAGGGTCAGGTCAGCGCCAGCGGGATGGGGGACTCCGCGGCGCTACAGAAGGCAGACCGCTGCCTAGGGAGGTGCCCGACAGCCTGCCGCTTCTGATTCGAAATCGGCAGCAGTTGACGTCGTTCGGTAACCGCCATCCCTGCCTACCGATCACAAATCGTGCGGTAATCACGGAGAGTGTGCAAGCAAAGTTGCAAAATGAGGGGGAATACAGCCTGAGGGGGCATTGCCAAGTTAACTGCGCCGAGACGTTTTTGAGGGCATCTGGAGGCGACCGCAAAGGTGTCATGCTGATTGTGGACGCAGGTCTCCTGTCGCCAGATCCGGAATGCCTTTGACCGCGCGCGTCGGTAGCAGGCTGCAGCCATAAGATGGCATGGTGGCCTGAAGTGACCGTAAATCAGGGCGTTCGGCGCTCGAAATCGCTGGGCCTGAGCGGACGATTTGAACCTCTGCATTTGTCGCTTTCGCCGTCGTGGAGGCGTTACGCGCGGTTACGGAGGCTGGTGAACGCCTGCCCGTCGGTGCCTCCGACCCCGTCTTATCTGGAGCGGCGGCGGTCGAGTTGTACAGCGGAGGCCTTTGGCCGACCCCCGAACTGGAGGTGACCTCGCCAAGTCCGCGACTGCTGATCGCCGAGCTGTTCGCGGCCGGGTTCCGGTGGTCCGAGGGATCCGACGGGGAGGGGAGGGGGCTTTGGCATCCGGAGCTGTGCACAGAGGTCAACGTCTTCGCTGCGGAAGACTCATTGCGCCACCCTGAACGGACCAATCTTCTCACAATCATTCTCGATACGGTCGATGATGGTAGGGCCAGTTGCGAGAAGCCGCGGCTTCATGTCGTCGGTATTGAGGACTCGGTTCTCCAGTTGGTGCGGGATCGCCTGCTACATCGGGAATTGCCCGCAGGGCCATCGGCAACATTGCGGGCGATCACGAGCCTTGCGATGGCTGGGATCGGCGGCCCCCTCCGTGCTGGGTATCTCCGTCGTCGACTTGCACTCGAGACACAAGGTGAGTTTGTCTTTGACCCGCCTGCGCCAGATGCAAGCGAGGTCTTCGATCCAGGTCCGCGTCTCGCGAGGCTGAGCGAGATGGCGACTCTTATCCGTCGGTGGCGCGATCAGCAGGGCTGGTTGAGCATCGACTCCTTGGCAGAATGGAATTCGAGGAAGCGTTTGAATAGGGCGATCGAGGACATGCCGAAACCAGCGCCGCGATATGATCTGAGCGGCAACAACGTCGTTCCATTCCGTTTCCGGTCTACTCCTCGAACCGTGGAGGAACTTCGATGAGAAGGCATCTGGGTGTCGAGCACTCAGGTGCAAGCGTACTCGCCGTATCTACGGCATCGGGATCAGAGATGACGAGGGACGTCAGGCACTTGTACGCAGGTCACTAAAGTCAAGCACAAGGCCCCCCATGCCGATCCGCCCGAGTCTTCGATGGCTCTATCCGATTGACTGGCCCCAGCTCAGCCGGGTCATCCGCTTCGGCCGTTCGCGGGGTCGGTGTGAGCTCTGCGCGCGTCCGCACGGCGCAAAAGTTCTCTGCGTTCCGGGCGGCCGCTGGTTCGATCAGGATACCAACCGGTGGCGCGACGGCCGCGGCAGGCTATGTGAGGCGCCGTGGGGCGCTGATCTCGACCAGCTTCGTACCACCCGCGTCGTCCTGGCGGCCGCCCATCTGGACCACGATCCGGCCAACAACGCTTTCTCCAACCTGAAGTCGCTCTGTCAGCGGTGCCATTTGCGGCACGATCGACCGTATCATCTCGCGCAGCGGAGGATCACCTACCGAATGAGGTGGGCTATAGGGGATCTCTTTCTGGGACCGTATGTCCGTTCATGAAGGTGGCTGGCCTGGAGAAAGCCACCCAACGGTAGGCTAAATCCCTGGTATCAATGCCTTGTTGTGGGCCGCTTTCTATGAACTCTTCTAAGCGGCAGCATCTGCCGCTCGTGAATCTGACCCGACTTTGGATCACTGTGAAATTCCGGGGTTGTGTTGCTTCGGGCCAGGAATGCCTGCAAATCAGAACCGAAGTGGTACCCCGCCGCCGATCAGGCTCAACACGTGATGTCGCGCCAGGAATTTCGTTTGGGGTGGGATCCCATCGGCGCCGGTTCACAGCCAAGCATCCGATCAGCGCCTTACGCGGCCTCCGGGACATCCGGTTCGCCGGCGCTGTTCAGCGCATCGCGGATGCTTTTGGCCGGCGAAAAGCTGAGCTTCCTGCCGGCAGGAATCGTCAGCGCCTCGCCGGTGACGGGATTGCGTCCCGGGCGTTCGGCGCGTTCGGTCACCTTGAACTTGCCGAAGCCGCTGATGGCGATTTCTTCGCCGCGTGTGGCGGCGGCGGTAATCGTCTGGAACGTGCTGTCGAGGATCTTGCGCACATGTTCCTTGGCCACGCCCTGTTCGCCGGCGATCCGTTCGATCAGTTCATTGGTGTTCATCAATATATCCTTCCCTGGCTGAAAGGGTTTGCTCGATCCAAGAGGCGCACCGGTTATTCGGCGTCTGCGGTTTCCGAAATCTCGGGTTCAAGAGACGGGTGCACGGCCTGTGGTTCTTCCTCCTCAACCGCGGTGTCAATGGACCCCCGGTTCGCCTTGAGAAGGGCATCGACGGCACCGCTCAGCACCTCGATGCTGTCGTGCAGGTCCTGAATGTCATTCCGCAGGCCCACGATGGATTGCAGCTTGTTGTTGATGGCTTCGAGTTGCGCGGTGACGACGGGATCGGCTTGGGACGCGATCGCTGCTTTGCGCCCGGACCCGGGCGGCCGGCCGCGTTTGCGCGCAACACGCGTCTGCGGCTCAGCCGCAAAAGCAGGTTTCCGAGAGGGGCCTCTCCGTTTCTTCCGCGCAGGAGCTGACATCTTACCGGACGAGCCACTTGCGGCTGCGGTCTTGCGTGTGGTGGATTTTTTGACAGCACGCGCCATGCAGTTTGCGATCCTCAAATTCGGGGCGCACCTTCTAGTGCGTCGCGGCGTATTTGCACAACCGCACGTGGTGAATTTTCCGCAGGCGAGATATCCACGAGCCTACGAGGAGTCACTGATTACGCCCACGGAAATCCGAAAGCTCTCAAAGGCTCCGATGCACTGGAAAGCACAGTCGCCGGCGGAAACCGGAAATGGTCAGCACCAGCTATCGGAGCTGTGTCGCAAAGACTGGCTACCCAAGCCCGGGTGGAAATACCAACCTGCCGTCGAACGTACTGTCTCGCTCTGTAGTGACTTCGAGAGTACCGATCGTCCGTTTGAAGTCGGAATGGTAGCCCCAGCATCGACTTTGCCGTCGTTCACGATCGAGTTTACGATCTTCCCAAGATAGTCGAGTTCAGCAGCAGCCATTGGATTCGTGCACGTGCAGCACGGTCGCCACCGTCCCGGCTTCGAATGCCGGTATTTGAGCCATAATGGGGAGCTGCGCCCATCGGCATGGAAACGCAGCACACCATCGGCAGCGTATATTCTCTGAAACCCGTTATCGAACACCTCGCTGCCGTTCTACGACGCTGAACAGTCGATAATCGACGATGTCGCCCTGCCGGCTGAATGGGGATAGGGGTCAGAGGTAGGCTACCTTCCCGCGTTTTTCCGATCAAAGACGGAGGAGACTTCCGTAACCGCTGACCGGCGCACGTACGCTGGATAGGCGGAGGCAATGCCACAAGCTGGCCTGGTTTGCCGAGACGACGGGACGTCGGAGGTCCTGTTCCAGCGCATCGAGGATCCCCACGCAGCGGAACCCAGTGCCGGCGATCAGTACGCCATCCGCTTCCTGCGGGCAGGCCGCGCGCACCTGCTGGTAAAGCGGCTCTATCTCCTGCTCGAATCCCATTCCCTGCCGGTACAGTTCGCTAGGTAGCACGTCGCGCCATTTTCGTCCGGGATCATAGCGAAGATGCCCCGCCGGCTCAGTCCCGCGTGCTCGCCAGTACTGCACGCCAGCCGCCACCGTGTCGTCATTGAACCAGGGCGGTAGCACCAGGAATGGACGGTTGACACCGCTTGCCTTCAGCGCCGCCACGCAGTCCAGCCCGTTGGTGGTCACCGCCGCCCCTCCGCCGAGCTCCCGCGACAGCGCTTCCACCGTCGCTTCGTCCCACAGTGGGCCGCCCAGGATGCTGCTGGAACTGTGGCCAACCACCACTGCTGACAGGCGCATCGCGGCGAACTGCCGACAACCGCGCAGCAGGTCATCTTGCAACTCCACCCCGCCGCGGTCGTCCCGCCAGCACGCCCAAGGCGCCCGAGCGGTCACGCGCGCAGTGTGCACCGACACACCCGGCGGCACCATCGCCCACCACTCGGCCTCGGGCACGGCTTCGTTGCCGACGATGAACATGCCGATGCGGGCCCGCCAGCCCCAGTTGTCCCTTTCTGTCATCACTTCAGTTGATTTCCGCTGAGAATTGGGTTCTTCCGCAAACTACGTGCGGACCGTGTGTCTATGCTGCGCAGTAGCATGCCCACGCGGCGATACATGGTTCGCTTAAGCATCTTAAGGCGGCTAGTGGTGCAAATCCAACATCCGAGTTGGCCCGATCTTGAAGCCTGTCAACGGATAGGCCGCGTGTCGTGGGTTCTAAGTGTCAGATTCTATCCACCAGTTTTCCTTCGACCGGACTGTTGTCCAGGGGGGTGGTTCCAGTGCTGCACGGATTGCTTTGGGCGTCACGCCGGAGCCCTCCGGCGAAGCGCGCGAGCATTATGCGATCGGCAGCAATGGGGTGTTCGTCGAGATCTCCGTCTGTCTACGGTCTGAATTGCGACATGAGTACCGGGCTCGTCTGTAAGCAAATTGATGCGGAAGAAGGGCCGTAACGGCCCGCTTATGATAGAGGCTTGGCTGGCTGAATGCTTGGCGGCGGTTGCGTAGCTCGCAGCAAGGAGTACTATAACCGGCTTTATGGAGATCGTTTTCGCACTAATTTACATGGCCATCCTGCCAAATCGAAGAATGCGCTGCAGATGCTCGGCCATTGCATTACTTGCAGGGTCATTCCTTGCGTTTCTCACGAAGCCCGGGACGGCTCAGGCCAACTAACGCTGGTAGTGTTGCCCGGGATGACGACGGTCTATCACTCGTGTTGGGGCTGGTGGCCGTTAAGAGGACAGATATCGATCCAACCAGGCAAGGACGCGGCGCACTACCAGTTCTGAGACCGTCCAGGCTTCACGAGCTTCTTCAGGACGAAGATCGGGCACGCCGCCAGTATGTTCGGATAGCATGCGTCCGGCATGGATTCGCTGCTGCTTACCGATCAGCCACTCGGCCCGCTGCCGACTTGCGTTCTCGGATTCTCGGTGAAGCTCTTCGATCTGGTTCCGTCAGCGTTCACGCCAGACGGCAATTTCGCGGACGGTTCTGTTGGGGCATGGTAGCTCCCGGACGTGGGAGCACGTCGGATGGAATGCGTCGCCTGCGGTGGGGCAGCGATTTCGGAGCGGCCTGAGCGCACCGCGCAGGGCTACCGGCGGTTCCGTTGCCGCGATTGTGGCAAGCAGTTCAACGAACGAACTGGTGGGTCCCTGAATCGCGCCCAGTATCCGTCCGATGTCATCGCGCTCGTTGTCTTCTGGCGACTGCGGTACAAGCTGAGCCTACGCGATCTGCCGGAGATGTTCCTTCTCCGCGGTATCGAATTCACCTATGAGGCGGTTCGGGATTGGGAGGCGAAACTTACGCCGTCGCTGATCGACAATCTTCGCCGCCGCCGGGGTGGTGGCAGCCGGGTCCGCCGCTCGTGGTACGTCGATGAGACCTACATCAAAGTCAATGGCCGATGGTGCTATCTGTACCGGGCGATTGACCGCACTGGCGCGCTGGTAGACGTGATGCTGAGCGAGACCCGCGATATGGCCGCGGCAGAAAAGTTCTTCCGATCTGCCAAAGCGGTGACTGGCGTCACTCCGGCCCGGGTGACCACCGATGGGCATGACAGTTACCCTCGTGCAATTCGAAGCCAGCTTGGTGCCGATGTCCGTCACCGGAACAGCCAGTATCTCAACAACCGCATTGAACAGGATCATCGAGGGATCAAGAGCCGATATGGGCCAATGCGCGGCTTCGGTGCCGTCAACTCGGCGGCTCGCTTTTGCCGATGTCATGACGAACTCCGGAACCTCCTGCACGCCAATTGCCGCTTCCGCCACACCTCACCAGCCACCGTTCGTCGCCGTCGCTTCCTTCAAGCAAGCCGTATCGCCCTCGGCGTGATGGCCTCGTCATGAGCAGCACAACGGAAAAGGCCTGCCTTGCAGTCGGCGCAAGATCTGACGGAACCGGATAGAAGGCGAATCTCGACACCCGGCTCCCGTCGCCTGGGAAGGTCTGCCCCTCTGAGATCCTGGTAGCGCGGCGCTGCCATCTTCTCGCTGGCGGGCAGGTTCACCCAAAGCTGGAGCGCGTGCGTCGTCGTGCCCGGCAGAGGGTTTTCGTTGTGGATGACGCCACGGCCGGCCGTCATCCACTGGGCGTCTCCGGTGTAGATCACACCGGTATTCCCGGCGCTATCGAAGTGCTCAAGCGCGCCGTCCAGCACAAGTGTGACGGTTTCGATCCCGCGATGAGGATGCCGCGAGAAAGCGTCCCTGGGCACCCAATCCTCGGCCATAAGCAGAAATGGATCGCTGAAACCCGGATTTCCGCCGTCGATGAGGCGGCGGGCTCGATGCCCCGCAGCAGGGCCGGCCTCGAACTCTGGGTTCGCAATCAGCGCGACTTCGCGGGATTCCGATGGTGTTATTGCAAACATGGCGAAGAGGTAAGCACTCGCCATCGCTCGAAAAAGAGGCTAACTTTATACCATCTTGATATATGGATTAGATCATGGATGCCCTTACCTTCGATCAGATCAGGGTTTTTCTGTCGGTCGTTGACGAGGGCAGCTTCCCGAAAGCGGCAAAATCGCTGAACCGGGCTCAGTCGGCAGTTACGTACGCGATCCGAAAGCTGGAGGCTGAAATCGGCGTCCCCCTGTTCGATCGTTCGGCCTACCGCTCGGGTACTAACGCCGGCCGGCCGCGCACTACTGACCCGGGCGCGTCGTATTGCTGAAGAAGCGGGAGCGTTCCGCGAGCAGGCGCGCGGCCTCGCCCGCGGCCTGGAAGCCGAGTTAAGCATCGTGCTGGACGCGTTTTATCCGATGGCTCCGATATTTGATGCGCTTCGTGCTTTCACCGAGCAGTTCCCGACAGTCCCGCCGCGCCTCTACGTCGCGTCACTGGGTGCCGCCGCTGACCTGGTGGCTGACGGGACATGCGCCATCGGATTGTTGCCGAGCAACGTAGCTGAACTTGCCGCGCTCAAACTTAATCCGATCACCACCATGGCTCTCTGGCCAGTGGTCTCTCCATCCCATCCCCTCGCGTCCATGCAGGGCGTTATCGAACCGCACGTGCTTCGCCAGCATGTCCAACTTGTCTTGACGGACGCATCAACTTTGACGGTTGCGAAAGATTGGGGCGTGCTTTCCAGTCGAACCTGGCGCTTAGCCGATCTTGGCGCCAAAAAATCGATGCTGCTCGCAGGGCTCGGCTGGGGGAATATGCCGGCGCACCTGGTAGAGGACGAAATCAAAGACGGGAGGTTGACGGTCATTCAACCAGCCGGCGCCGACCGCCTCACACCACTGGTGCTTGGCGCTGCCTACATTTCGGAGCACAGCCTTGGGCCGGCTGGACGGTGGATGCTGAATTACCTCACCTCCGTAGCGAGCGTTGCCAGGTGAAGGCCAGGAATGACGCATTGCGGGTCGGTTCGATCTCGCCTTACGCTCGCCGTCGGCGCCCGCACACCCGAGAACCTCAAAAATCGACCTATCAAGCCCGTCGCGTACAAGCCTCGGCCCGTTGTTTCGCCGCCCGGTGCAACGCCGTTTCTTGATTAGAGGCCGGCATAGGCTGCCCCGCCTGCCACGCGGCGCCTCTCGTAAGGCCGCTGTGCGGGCGCCCTACCACGGGCGAGTCAAATAGTTCGTTTAACTTGGCGCGTGCCGTGAATTTGGCGGAACGGCTCGTTCAATCGCCCGCGTCATGCGTGTTGTCGGTCATTCAGGCGCTGATTCTTGATTGCGCCCCAGGTGCGGTCCAGCGCCGCAGCGTCACCGTCGCGTATCGCGCTTACCACTGCACCAGCGTATCGACGTCGAACAGGGCAAGGTTCAGCTCGGCGTCACACGGCAGCCGAACAGATCAGTGGCAGGTCCTGAAAAGAAACGGCCTCAGCGGAACTAGGGAGACTCTGAAGAATCCCATCTCGACACGGTCACGGAGCAGCCTGTAGTTGAGTGGCATTGATTACATTCGGATCGACCGAACGAGATGCGTCAAGCGACCCTGGCGAGCGTAAGCTTCGAACGCTACGGCAAGACCACACGGCGGGGAGCCTTTCTTGCCGAGATGGAGCGGGTAGTGCCGTGGCAGCAACTCTGTGCGCTGATCGAGCCGGTCTATCCGAAGCCTGGCAGGGGCCGACCACCGGTGGGACTGGAACGCATGTTGCGCATCTACTTCCTGCAGCTGTGGTTCAATCTCTCGGATCCCGGAGTGGAGGAGGCGCTGTATGACTCGGCTGCGATGCGGCAGTTTGCCGGCATCGATCTCGGCCGTGAGCCGGTGCCGGACGAGACCACGGTTTGCAAGTTCCGCCACCTGTTGGAGCAGCACGAGCTTGGAACTGAGATATTTGCCACCGTCAACGAGCATCTTGAGAGTCTGGGTCTGAAGGTGGGCACCGGCACGATCGTGGACGCGACCATCATCAGCGCTCCGAGTTCGACCAAGAATGCCACAAAGCAGCGCGACCCCGAGATGCACCAGACCCGCAAGGGCCAGCAGTGGTATTTCGGGATGAAGGCGCATGTCGGGGTAGATAGCAGGACCAGGCTGATCCATTCCGCGGTGGCCACTGCGGCGAATGTGCATGATGCCAGCGTGCTTGGTGACCTGCTACATGGCGAGGAACGGCGTGTCTGGGGCGACCAGGCCTATCGTGGCCAGCGTCATGTCATCCGCGAGCATGCTCCATCTGCACAGGACTTCACCAACCGGCGATATCGTCATCGCGGTGTTGTCGATGAGGCAGAGAAAGCTCGCAATCGGACCAAGTCGAAGGTACGGGCGAAGGTCGAGCATAGTATCGGGGTCATCAAGCGCGTGTTTGGATTTGTGAAGGTGCGCTATCGCGGGTTGGACAAGAATGCCCACCGGCTGTTCGTCACCTGCGGCCTCGCCAATCTTTACCTCGCTCGAAGGTCGCTACTGGCTGCGTGAGAGGAGAGCTGCGTCCGCAGCGCTGCGACGATCCGGCAGACCGGCCGAACCGGCCCGCGAACGCCGAATTCCGGCCTCAGGTCGCATCCAGATTTCTCCGTCTTCGCCACCACCACGACCGGGCGGCGCAGATGGCGGGGTTGATCAGAGTTTCCCTAGCTAAGCCAACCTCTGGTGGCACGTAACATCCTGAGATCGCGGGCTGACCGATGTCGACCGCGTACATCATCTGATTCGTATACCAAGAAGGTATAATCTTAATTGGTTTTTTTGGACCCAGCATCCCCAACCTAATCGGCCAGACACAACGAAGGATAAAAGGCCATGAAAAAGCTTGAAGGTAAGGTCGCAGTCATCACGGGCGGCAGCAGCGGGATTGGATTGGCCACGGCCAAGCGCTTCGTCGAAGAAGGTGCGCACGTCGTAATCACTGGCCGACGCGAGAAAGAGCTGAAAGGCGCCGCAACCCTTATCGGTAAAAACGTCACGACGGTCGCTGGCGACATAACGCGCCTTGAGGATTTGGACCGGCTCTATGCCGTCGTGAAAGAGAGGCACGGTCGCATCGACGTACTCTTCGCAAATGCCGGCTGGGGTGAAGTCGCACCGCTTGGAGCGGCTACCGAAGCTCATTTCGACAAAACTTTCGATTTAAATGCGAAGGGAACATTCTTCACAGTGCAGAAAGCCATTCCCCTCTTCAACGATGGAGGTTCGATCATCCTGACCACTTCGGTCGCGAACGTAATGGGATTGCCAACGTTTGCTGTCTATGCCGCGACTAAGGCGGCTGTGCGCAGTTTCGTGCGTAGCTGGGCCATGGAACTAAAAGACCGCAAAATCCGCGTGAATGCGGTAAGCCCCGGACCAATCGAAACTGCGGCACTCGAGAAAGCGGGCATCCCGCCTGAAATGATCGAACAAGCGATAGCAGGGTTCACCACGCAGGTTCCGCTCGGCCGCAGAGGCAAACCCGAGGAAATTGCGGCCCCCGTCGTGTTTCTCGCCTCCGATGAAAGTTCTTACATTACCGGCGTAGAGCTCGCCGTCGATGGAGGCATGGAGCAGGTCTAATCACGGGGCCGTCCTGCGGCTGGCCTTCCAGCTTCACCAGTCCTGGACCGCCTTTAGTTTTAACATGAGATCGGAGGAGCATTATGGGCTACGCAATTATCGGCTTCGGTAATATCGGCCAGGCACTGGCCAAGGCGTTTGCCCGCAAGGGCATCGAAGTATCCGTTGCCACCACGCGCGACCCAGAAAGCTTTGCATCCGCTGCGGCCGCGATCGGCCCCACGGTCATTCCCAAAAAACTGTCGGAAGCGGTTAAGGCGGACATTGTCTTTTTGGCTGTCCGTTTCGAGTCGCACCCGGATGTCGCGAGGGCGCTGCCGACCTGGAAGGGAAAGATCATTATCGATGTGACCAATGCCTACGGCGTGCCCCCTGACAAACTGGGAGGGCAACCTTCTTCCAAGGTCGTCGCGCAGGCCTTTACTGGCGGTAGACTAGTTAAGGGCTTCAACCATTTGGTCGCTGCCGTCCTTGCCCAAGATCCAGCCGTACATGGTGGCAGGAGAGTCGTGTTTCTAGCGAGTGACGATGATGCTGCCGCAGAGGAGATTGGTGCGCTTGCAGAAAACCTCGGTTTCTCGCCGATCAAACTTGGCGGGCTTTCGGAAGGCGGACTGCTTGTCCAGGCGCGCGGAAATAGCTGGGGGCGGCTGATCTTCAAGGACCTGGGCAAGTTCGACGGGTAAATCGTAACGGATATCAAATGATATCGTGCTTGATATTCCTTGATCTCAAGAGGAGATGTCTATGACTTCCGCTTTAAACGACGTGTCGCTTGATCAGATTCTTCGTTCCGCTCGCACCTTCAACAGCTGGACAGATCGTCCCGTTGAGGACGCTACGGTGCGCGAAATCTATGACCTCATGAAATGGGGGCCAACTTCTGCGAACGGCAGCCCGGCTCGGTTTGTCTGGGTGCGTAGCGCCGACGGAAAGGCAACGCTCGCCGGGCTTGCCGCGGAACCGAATAAGCAGAAAATTCTGAAGGCTCCTGCCACAGTCATCATTGGCCACGATTTGGATTTTGCCGGCGAGCTACCAAAGCTTTTGCCTCACGCTGCTGAGGTCATGCAGCAGTACTTTGCGGCGCCAGGCGTGGCCGAGGTGACGGCGATGCGGAACGGAACGCTGCAGGGCGCTTACCTCATCGTCGCTGCGCGGGCGTTGGGACTGGACTGCGGCCCTATGTCTGGCTTCGACAACGCCGGCGTGGATGAGGCCTTTTTCTCTGGCACGCGAATCAAGTCGAACTTTATCTGCAGTATTGGCTACGGCGATCCAGCGTCCGTGTTTCCGCGCAATCCTCGCCTGAGTTTTGAGGAGGCCGGTCGCTGGGCCTAGCTGTGGAGTAGATCGAACGCGATCCGATCCGAGGAAAATGGAGAAGATGCTATGAGCACCGAGAAGAACGTCCAGACCGTGAAAGACTACTTTGCCGCGATCGGCCGCGGCGACAAGGAGGGTCTACTGGCGCTGATCGCCGAAGACATCGAGTGGATCATTCCGGGCGAGGACTGGCCGCTGGCCGGAACGCACCGCGGACACGCGGGGCTGGCGGATTTGCTTCAGACCGCATCCAAATCAATAGAAACGTCCACGGAACCCAGGGAGTTCGTAGCGCAGGGAGACCGGGTCCTGGTCCTCGGCTTCGCTAGGGGGAAAATCAAAGCCACGAACAAGACTTTCGAGGACCATTTCGTCTTCGCCATTACCGTCCGGGACGGCAAGCTGACGAATATCCGGGAGTACATCGACACGCAGGCACTGGCGCGGGCCGCGCATATGGACGCCTCCGGGCCCGCGTAGCGCTGGCCGTCCGCGGCCATCGGTTCGCGGCAACGGTGGATGAGCCGTGGACCGCGCCCTCGCACGCCGCGCGTTCGTCGAATGCCCAACCGCAAAGGAGATCCCGATGTACGACCAATCCAAGCTATCCGAGTTAATCCGCTTCGCACGAGTCGAGGCGGGCTCCACCGTCATCGACGTTTACCCAGGCGACGGCGACTGGACCCGCCTCTTCTCCGACGCCGTAGGACCCGAAGGACGGGTCTACAGCTTCGTGCCGGCCGAAGTCGCTCACTTCAAGAACGATCCGGTTGGCCGCATGCAAACGCTTGCGAAAGAGCCGAGCCGAAAGAATGTCGAAGCCGTCTCGGCGGACCTCGTGGCGATGCCGGAGGTCACGCAGCCAGCGGATGTCCTGTGGTTGCACCTGTTCTACCACGATCTCCACACCGCTCTCATCCAGGCCAGAGGCGCGACCGCATCCGACTTCAATCGAGCCGTCTACGAGCGGCTCAAGCCAGGTGGGTCCTATGTCATCGTCGATCACGCCGCGGCCGCAGGGGCGGGTACGAGCAACACCCAGGCGCTGCATCGGATCGACCCTGCGTCCGTGCGCGAGGAGGTGGAGGCGGCCGGCTTCGTGCTCGATGCGCAAAGCACCATGCTCGCGAACAAGGACGATCCGCACTCGATCAAGGTGTTCGATCCCTCGATCAAGGGCGAGACCGATCGCTTCGCCTATCGGTTCGTAAAGCCCTGACAGGTCCCGGCGCCGACTTCACATGCAGCGCGAGCGCCGGAAAGGATTTGTCCTTGAGGGCGGCGCTGATGAAGACGTTGGTATCGACGACGACTCTCATCCAGGCTGCGGTCCAGCAGCTACCTCCGTCAGGTGCTGGGGTTCATCGGAATTACAGATCTGGACATCGTACTCGCCGGATCGGCGCGCGCTGGAATGGCAGGCGAGACGGCGGTGCAGGAGTTCGGCGAAGTGCTTGCGTTGGCTGCGGCTGCTTGAGTCATCGTTTGATCGGGGAGAAACGGTCATGAAAGTTGGGTTCATCGGCGCTGGTCGCATGGCTACGACCATCGGTCGTCATTTGATCGGTGCGGGCCACGAGGTCATCCTGTCCAGTTCGCGGGGGCCGGAGGCGTTGGCGGGGGTCGTCGCCGATCTGGGTCCGGCCGCCAGCGCAGGATCCAAGCAGGAAGCTGCGGAATGCGATGTGGTGATCCTCGCCACGAATTGGGCGGATGCGCCGGAGGCGCTCAAGGGAATCGACTGGGGCGGCCGCATACTCGTCGACGGGACGAACGCCCACATGGACGAGAAACCGGACACCAGCGCCGCCGCCGTGACGAGATCGGTTGCCGCGTTGGAGGGCCGCACGTCGAGCGAGATCGTCGCCGCAATGGCGCCCGGGGCCAGGCTAGGGCGAAGACTCATCTGACTACTTGAGGAAGTAGGCAAGGGCGGCGGCGATGCAGAGGGTGGAGACGAAAGTTTCGTCGAGCCGATCGTAGCGCGTTGCCAGGCGTCGAAAGTCCTTGAGGCGGCAGAAGGTGCGTTCGACGATATTGCGCCGCCTATAGGTGACGGCGTCGAACGGATAGGGCTGCTTTCGGTTCTTGCGGTTGGGGATGATGACGCGGCTGCCGCGGTCCGCCAGCCAACGGCGCAATTCGGCACTGTCGTAAGCGGCATCGGCGATCACGCGCAGGTCGGGCGGCAGTCGAGCCAACATTGCCTGCGCCGGCACGCTATCGTGGCGCTCACCGCCGGTCAGCGCGATGACCTTGGGTCGGCCGTGAGCATCAGCGATCAGATGGATTTTGGTATTGCGCCCGCCGCGGCTCGTCCCGATCCCACGCGAACCCCCCTTTTTCGCCGCCCGGCGCTGGCCGACCGGTGGACCTTGATATGCGTGCTGTCCAGCAAGGCTTCGGCCGGCGGGCCGCCGGCGCGCGCAAGTTCCATGAACACACGCTCCCAGATCCCGCGCACTGCCCAGCGCACGAACCGATTATACAGTGTCTTGCGTGGCCCATATTCCAACGGTGCGTCGGACCATCGGCAACCGGAGATGATGACTTGGATGATGCCGCTGATCACGCGCCGATCATCCACCCGTCGCTTGCCGCGTATGTAGACGGGCAGCAATGGGTCAATCTTCTCCCACTGCCCGTCGCTCAACCAGAAATACCCTGTGACCATGCTGCCCCGAATCGATGCAAACTCCGACCACAGGGAATCAACAACCTATTGATTTGGCAATAACCCAATTGGGTCTTCGCCCTAGTGAAGTCGATCAGCAATATGCCGATGGCTTGGATACAGGATTTCTCGCCACAGAAGCCGAAGACCGTACTGTTCGTGTCAGGAGACGATCGCGATGCCAAGGCGCTCATGGTCGAACTTATCAATTCGACTGGCTTGGTCGCGCTCGACCTCGGCTCTCTCGCGGACGGCGGTGCGATGCAACAGCTCGGCGGCTCCCTATCCGCTGTGGAACTGCACTTCGTCCGCCGGATCGTTCGCTAAGCTAAATTTGAGCCGCGTGCATTGTGAGTCCGCGAATTAGGCCTGTGCGGCTGAGCGGAACAGAAAACCGGCATAAGGCCATCCAAAGTCCTATGCGAAAGTGCGGCACCGAAACCCGGCATGAGCCATGCGAAATACGCGGGTATCCGATCCGGCGCTGCGCCAACGCAGTCATGCCGGTCTCAACAAGGGCGAGGCCAGCAATGCGCTGCGGCGTGCGGTGTTCTTTCATCGTCAGGGCGAAATTCGAGACCGCACCTTCGAAAATCAAAGTTTCCGCGCATCGGGTCTGAGCCTCATCACCGCCGCCATCGTTCACTGGAATACGGTCTATCTCGACCGTGCCGTCCGCCAGTTGCGGGCGCAAGGAGCCACGGTTCCCGACGATCTGCTGGCCCATGTCGCTCCGCTCGGTTGGGAGCACATCGGCCTGACCGGCGACTATGTTTGGACCGAAGCGAACTCCGCAGCGCCGTTTCGGCCGCTACGCGAGATTCGCTCTATGTTCCAGCCCCTGGCCGCTTAGCGTACGATTTTGAACAAATCGTCTGGTGACCCCTGCTCGCCCACCAGATCGACACAAGGCTCAAGGATCGGTTCCGTCAGATCTTGCGCCGACTGCAAGGCAGGCCTTTTCCGTTGTGCTGCTCATGACGAGGCCATCACGCCGAGGGCGATACGGCTTGCTTGAAGGAAGCGACGGCGACGAACGGTGGCTGGTGAGGTGTGGCGGAAGCGGCAATTGGCGTGCAGGAGGTTCCGGAGTTCGTCATGACATCGGCAAAAGCGAGCCGCCGAGTTGACGGCACCGAAGCCGCGCATTGGCCCATATCGGCTCTTGATCCCTCGATGATCCTGTTCAATGCGGTTGTTGAGATACTGGCTGTTCCGGTGACGGACATCGGCACCAAGCTGGCTTCGAATCGCACGAGGGTAACTGTCATGCCCATCGGTGGTCACCCGGGCCGGAGTGACGCCAGTCACCGCTTTGGCAGATCGGAAGAACTTTTCTGCCGCGGCCATATCGCGGGTCTCGCTCAGCATCACGTCTACCAGCGCGCCAGTGCGGTCAATCGCCCGGTACAGATAGCACCATCGCCCATTGACTTTGATGTAGGTCTCATCGACGTACCACGAGCGGCGGACCCGACTGCCACCACCCCGGCGGCGGCGAAGATTGTCGATCAGCGACGGCGTAAGTTTCGCCTCCCAATCCCGAACCGCCTCATAGGTGAATTCGATACCGCGGAGAAGGAACATCTCCGGCAGATCGCGTAGGCTCAGCTGGTACCGCAGTCGCCAGAAGACAACGAGCGCGATGACATCGGACGGATACTGGGCGCGATTCAGGGACCCACCAGTTCGTTCGTTGAACTGCTTGCCACAATCGCGGCAACGGAACCGCCGGTAGCCCTGCGCGGTGCGTTCAGGCCGCTCCGAAATCGCTGCCCCACCGCAGGCGACGCATTCCATCCGACGTGCTCCCCCGTCCGGGAGCTACCATGCCCCAACAGAACCGTCCGCGAAATTGCCGTCTGGCGTGAACGCTGACGGAACCATC
This sequence comes from uncultured Pseudomonadota bacterium, assembly GCA_963791885.1. GTDB lineage: Bacteria > Pseudomonadota > Alphaproteobacteria > Acetobacterales > Acetobacteraceae > CAVSUZ01. Next base: position 481,472 of record CAWBUL010000006.1, read on the forward strand.
TGCGTGACCTGATCACGAAATACCATGCGATGCAGCCCTCGGTCGTCAGTCTGGCCGACTACGATGTCATGGCCGGTTTCAAGGCCGGAACGACAGGTATGGCCATTCTCGGCAGCTACCTGGTGACCGCGGCACGCTCCAACTCTGCGATTGGCGCATCGATTCGCACCGCCCCCGTGCCAGGCTGGCAGCCGTCGACGCCAACTCCCGCGCGGCTGGCTGCGCAATGTCTGGGCATCGGCGCGAACTGTGCGCACGCGGACGGCGCCTGGGCCTTCATCCAATACTATACCAGCCCTGAATCCCAGCTCGCCTTCGCAAAGGCGGGTGTGATGCCGAGCCGGGATGCATCCTATGCCGACGCATTCTTCTCCGGCACAGATCAGGGGAAAGAGATGATCGAGTGGAAGACGTACATCAAACAGGACGGTCGATTCGAACCGCTTCCCAAGGACTTCACCCAGCTGTCCCAAGACCTAGTGCAGGCCGTGCAGGAAGTTCTGTTGCATGGTGCTGAACCAGAGCATGCGTTGGCAGAAGCTGCCCGACTCTACAATCAACAGCGTAACGGTTAATTCGGTAGGAACGGAGATGTGGGGAAGGGTCCATTCGGGTTGGTGAAGGCTGAGGTTAGCTACGGGAGCGCGTTCACGCCAATCCAAGGGTCGGAATTGGTGCTGCCGACGTTAAGAAAGAAGGACCCATTAGTTAGGCAGAAGAATGCGCCGAAGTTCTGCGCCGATGTGAGCAAGCCGTGCAAGGTAGGTGGCGCGCGGCTTCCGGTCTGCTGGGCGTGGCGGGTCGTCGACGCCGGGCATCCGATCGGATGAGTGAGACCCTAGATTTTGATGTGAGCTGAGTGCGTGCTGAAAACCACACGCTCGGGGTGGTTGACAGAGGATACGCTTTCGATCACGCGTCCATCCGCATCTCTGACGATACTCGTGTAGAGCAGGACGTTGATTCCTGGCGCGACGCCAAGCAGGCCTGCGTCTTCCGCCGTTACGGGCCCCACGCTGATTTCGCTGTCGCGATCCGTCGGGACAATTCCATAACGATCCCGAAGGAGCTGATAGAGAGACACGCTGTTTGCAAGGTCCTGCGCCACAAGGCCGGGCACGAGACCGCCAGGCAGGCTGCTCAGCTCAATGCAGAAAGGCACGTCATCAGCAGTGCGCAGCCGCCGCATGCGCAGTACCGGCAGGCCGATCTCGATGTTCAGCCTGGCGGCGAGATCGCGATCCGCCCGGGCCAGCGCGAACATCAGCAACTGGCTTCCGGGCCGCGTCCCGGAGCTCCGCACCATCTGCGACATGCTGAACGCCCGACGGGAATCGATCACCCGCACGACGTTGATGTCGGCAACGTGTGTTCCGCTGGTACCGGCCCGTATGAGCACGCCGGCACGGACGAGATTCTCGATACCCTGCCGTACGGTCATGCGGCTCAGGCCAAGCCGGCTGGCCAGGGCACGTTCAGAAGGAACCTTGGACCCGGCGCGAACCCTTCAGACCGGACGAGTTCGAGGACGGCATCCTGCGCCCGCATATAGGCTGGGGTTTGCGGCTTCTCGCGCCCCGTCATTTCAGGGCACCGGCCGTAAGGCCACCCATGAATTGCCGCTGCATCGCCAGGAACACGACAAGCACCGGCAGGAAGGAAATCACCAAGCCGGCCAGCAGCACTGGCCAGTTCGTTTGGAGAGAATCCCCAAACGTCGTCAAGCCCACCGTAAGCGGACGCAGCGCATCGCGACTGACAAATGTGAGGGCAAAAACGAACTCGTTCCACACCCGCATACCCTGTACCAGCGCCACGGCAGCAAGGGCAGGACGCGTCATCGGCAGATAGATGCTCCAGAAACAGCGCAGCAGCCCGGCCCCGTCGATCCTCGAGGCCTCGGCCATCTCCTGCGGGATTAGCATCATATAAGCGCGCAGCAGCAGCACGGTGAAGGGAAGGCCATACGCAATGTCAGGAAGAATCATCGCCAGGTAGGTGTTGTATATTCCCAGGACGAGCATGATCTTGAACAGAGGGAACAGGCTGACCTCGGGCGGCACGATCAATCCGCCCAGGATCACCGCATGCATCGCGGTACGGCCGGGAAAGCGGTGCGTGGTGAGCACGAAAGCCGCCAACGCACCCAGCAGCACGATTGCCGTCACGGAGGCACCGGTCACCAAGACGCTGTTCAGCATGTAATGACCGAGCCCATAGCGCCAGGCCGCGCGGTAGTTCGCCCATTGCCAGATCCGCGGCAGCGACCAGCTCGCCTCGAACAATTCGTCGGATTGCTTCAGCGAATTCAGCCACACCCAGATCAGCGGATAGACGGTCACAACCGCCAGCAGTGCGAGCAGCAGATGGGCGCCATATCTCGCGGGCAAAACCGGCCCGCACCTGCTCCGAATCATACTGATCACGCTGCCTCGCGCCGCCGAGACCAGCGAAGCTGCAATCCACCGATGATCGCACTGAGGACGAACATCACCACTGCGATCGCAGACGCGTAGCCGACGCGATCATCGCGGAAGGCCGTCCGGTACATGTAGCTTCCAAGCACCTGACTGGCATTGTTGGGTCCGCCACCCGTCATCACCCACACGATGTCGAATACCTTGATCGCACCGAAGATTGTAATCAGTGCCATCAACACGGTGGTTTCCTGCACGCCAGGAACAGTGACGTGGCGAAATCGATGCCAGGCACCCGCGCCGTCGATATCGGCAGCCTCGTAAAGCTCGCGCGGGATGGCGCGGATCGCGACGATGAACAGAACGGTGAGATAGCCCGTCCACTGCCACTGCGACACCGCGATGATGGCCGGCAGAGCGGTTTGCCGTTCACCAAGCCAGGCGTGAGCAAAATTCCCAAGCCCCACGGCGTTCAGCGCCTGGTCCACGAGCCCGACATCCGGCTGGTACATCACCTGCCAGAGCAGACCGATGACCGTGATCGGCAGGATGGAGGGGACGAAGTAAGCGACGCGCAGGCATGTCGAGGTGCGCCGTCCGATTATCGAAGATTCGAGGATGGCGGCGAGTACCAGCGCGAAGCAGACCTGAAATATGAGGGAGACGACAGCATAGAGGATGTTGCCGCGAAGGCTCTGCCAGAACAGCGCATCCCTCAGCAGCCCACGAAAATTCGCAAGCCCGACCGCGCGCCAGGTCGGGCTGAGTGAGCTCCAATCGTGCAGGCTGTAGTCGAAATCGGCGATCAGCGGCGAGTAGAGGAAGACGAAGAGCAGGCAGAGGACGGGCGCGAGCGCGACGTACGGCGCGAGCCGTGTCGTTATTCGGAAGCTCATCTGCCCGCCTGCCCCTCCTTCCGGCTTAGCTCCCGCCCTTCTGAACCTGCAATGCCGTGCTGCGCACCTTCGCCATGACCCCCTCTGGCGTATCGCTGCCGTCCATCAGCCCCTGGCCTCCGGCCAGGAAGGCAGAGGCGATCCGGCTCTCGACATCGGTGTCGAGCCAAAGTACCAGGCCCTTGGCTTTGTTGATGGCGTCGATGCCGCGCAATGTTTGCGGCGACGCGTTGTTTGCATTGACCGCACCCAGTACCGCAGACGGCCGGCCCGTGATGCGCGTGAACTCGAAGCCCTGCTTGGGCGAGGTGAGAAAGTCGAGGAACGCGATCGCGACATCCGGATGCTTGCAGGTGGGTGAAACCACGAAACCGTCCGGTGCGCCGGTGAGCAGGTCCTGGGGCCCATGCCCGTCAGGGATCGCCGGCATCGGAAAGAAATCCCAGCCGTCCTGTGCCAGCTTGGTCCCGTCGATACGGCCGAATTCCACGAGTTCCTGATACATCATGCCTGCGCGACCGGCGACGAAACTCGCCCGCGCGGCGGCGTGCGTGTAGGCATCCGGCGACTTGTTGAACCATCCGTTGGTCAGGAAATCGCGGTACAATGTGAGTGACTGCACGTAACCGGGATCAGTAAACAGCTTTTCAGGCGCTGCGCGCAGGGTGTAATCGGCGAGCCGTACGTCAGATGGCACCAGCTTGGCATTCAGATCGCCGATGTAGTGCACCGTCGCCCAGGCAAGCTGCGCACCGAACGAGATGGGGGTGATTTGCGCGGCCTTTAGCTTATTCAGCGCGCCGGCGAACGTGGGCCATTCGGCGGGGGGCGCGTCGATCCCCGCCTTCGCGAACAATGCCTTGTTGTAGATCATGAACTTGGCATCGACTTCGATGGGCACGCCATAGATTTTTCCATCTGTCTTGTAGGCATCCAGCGTCGCGGGCGCGAAGCGTCCCTGCCAGGCTGGCGCGGACAGATACTGCGTGATGTCAAGAACGCGACCTGCCCGGATGAACTGGCGCGTATATTCGCCCACCCATGTAAAATAGACATCAGGTATCTCGCCACTCGCCATGGCGACACGAATCTTCTCCTTGTAGGGATCATCCGCGACGGCATCCATATTGATTGTGACGTTCGGATGTGCCGTCTGAAATGCGCTCACGGCATTCTGGAAGAAGACGATGTTTTGTGGTTCCGGCCATTTATGAAGAAAGCTCAGCGTGACTTTCTCCTGGGCGAGGGCCGGCGCGCGTCCGTCCGCCGCGGCCAATCCGGTTCCGACTGCCGCAAGCACTCCCTTGGTGAAGTCGCGACGCTTCATGGAAAGCTCCCTTTCATTATCCTTGGCTGATCGGCGTAGGTTTGGAAGGAACGACAGCACTCGGATCCAGGCCGGGCTGTCCGGGACGGATCGGAATACCGTGCCCGAACCCGCCCTTGCTGCCGCACACCGCGGCAGCCGCTCGCAGGCCCTGGTCCAGGCGTTCTGTCACCGGCAGCCCAGACCCAAGTGCCACCAGAAAGCCGGCGATAAATCCGTCTCCGGCGCCGAGTGTGTCGATCACGATGGCAGCGTGCGCAGGAGCTGTCGTTAGCATGCCATCCTCCAGAACGAGTGCTCCGTTTCGCCCGCGTGTGACGACGACCATATGCGGCCCCTGCGCGGCACACCATCGGGCCAGCGATATGCATTCCCCCTCACTGCGAGACGCGCCAGAAAGGAACGCAATATCGACCTGTGGCATCGTCGCGGCGACGCCGGGCCGTTTCCAATGCTCGGAATAGTCGTAGGACAGTACACGCGCGAACGGCCTGATCGCCGGGATCTGCGCATCGAGCCCGCTATGCACCGTCGTATGCACGAGGTCATGCGTGATGATAAAAGCAAGATCATCGGCGGTGAGGTCGTATCGGTCACGCACGCCCGGATTGCTGCCGATGAAAATTCGATCGCCGTTTTGGTGGCGGATGCGGGACCAGGGATTCGGGCCCTTGATGCGTCGAACGCGGCTTACGTCGACGCCCTCTGACGCAAGGCTCTCGAACACCAGATCACCCAGTATGTCCTGGCCGAGACAGCCCAGATAGCTCGCCTCCGCTCCGTTCCGCCGCGCGTGCACGGCAACGTTCACCGCGTTGCCGCCGGGATACTGCATTTCCTCAGTCAGATAGATGTCGACGGTGTTGTCGCCGATGCCGAGGAGACGAACCATCAGTATTCCGTCTTCCACATATAGCGGCGCGTCGTGAGCGGATGATTGTGCCAGACGGCAAGGCGGTCCGAGATGCGCCGAAGCGCGGATTGCAGCACATTCGGCCCGACGATCGGACGAATGCGAGGATCGATCCCCGGCATCTCGTAGTCTTTGGTGTCGTAGATAAAGAGCCGCTCCGTATATTTCTTGCAGAACCGCTCGACACGATCCATTAGCGGACGGCTCGGGTCCTCGCCCTTCATCAGCACCAAGGGCGTGTTCTGATCGACGATCTCGAAGGGACCGTGAAAGAACTCCGCCGCCTCCAGGGGGACGCTGTGCATCCACTGCATTTCCATCAGCACGCACACGCCCCAGACATAGGCGGTCGCGAACATGGGTCCAGCGGCAACATGATAGAGGATGCGATCGTCCTTCAGCAAACGGGCATCTTCGGCGGACCGCTTATCACTCGCGGCCGAGACGTCGGCGAGCACCGTCGGCAAGGCGTGGAGGGACGACATCAGCGGCTCAAACAGGTTCCAGCCGTCCTTCTCCGCGAGGAGACCCCCCGCGAGTGCCTGGAGCAGCATGAACATCGACGCGCCGCCGGCTGATTCGCCCATCAACAAGGGCATCTCCACCGCATGCGCAAGCGCTGAATCGGACTTTTCGGTGATGGCGATGACGTGACAAGGCTGTGCGCGGACGAACTCGGCGGCCTGCACGGTCTCCGGGGTCGTGCCGGATTTTGAGCCGAGCACGACGAGCGTCCGTCCATCCAGGCGCCGAGGATTGAGCATCATGAACTCGGCCGGAAAGAAGCGCCGGACCTCGATCCCTGGGCTGTAGTGCTCAACCCAGTATTCCACGGTAAGCATGGCGCGGTTCGGTCCGCCGCAGCCGACAAGATAGAGGCGGTCGATTTTTCTTGCGAGTTCGCGACCCATGGCTGCGGTGCGGTCCAGCAGGCCAAGTGCCGTGTCATAGCTCTTTAGAATTGCCGCCTTATCGACATCGGTCGCCATGTCCCCGCCGTCTCCTGGTTGGTTCGGTGGTTATTGGTCTAGACCAGTTTCGAGGACAAGGCAACTAGGCAACATTTGCGGCATCGGGCGATCGGTGGGGATCGAACCGACGTCTTGTTCCGTCAATGCTGCCAGGTAAATTTGGAAGCATTTACGAGATTCGCTACTGCACCTACGCCGCTGGTGTGAATCGGCGCCCAAATGGGACCCGGCCTGATTCGGGTTTACCTGCTTGAAAGAGTGGGCATTTTGCGACTTCATTACGGAACATCATCGGCTTTGAATAGTGACCCTACCCCACAGCGCATATATCATTGAGAAGCATGGCGAAATTACCTATCCGATAGGGTCACTTTTGGAAGCCGATGGTGGGTCACGGTGCCGCGCGGAAACACACGCACGGCGACCGCGGCGCTGTCGGAGCGTTGTCGGTGCTGCCTGCTCGGCCAGGTTCGAGCGTGCCACTCCGAGTGTATCCGCCACCGTCTTCATGGCGTGCCGTTCCTGACCGGACGAGGGAGACCGCAACAGCCGTTTTTTGGCTGTGCGAGGTCCAACGCCTCGCGCAGGATCTCGGTCTGCAGCGTCTTCTTGCCCAGCAGGCGCTGAAGCTCCCGCACCTGGTGCTGCAAGGCGCGGTAATCGGACGCCGGCACCACTTCCTCGCCGGCGCCGACCGCTGACAATGCACCCGCGGCATAGAGGCGTCGCCAGGTGAACAGTTGGTTCGGTTGGATACCGTGCTGGCGAGCGACCAGAGAGACCGACGTCCCCGGTGCGTCGGTCTCCTGCACGATCTGCGCTTTCTCTTCCGCCGGCCTGCGCCGCTGCACCGAGGTGATCACTTCCACCCGCTCAATCTTCTCAGTCATGGACACAGGCATACTCCTGGTTCTTATCCGAGGGGTACGCCCTGCCCCGTCAATTCCGGGGCCGGTTCAGTTTGGTCTTCAGCTGGTAATTGCCGAAGTCAACCAGCTCAAATCGCTGCAGGATCATGGACAGCACGAGCATCGCTTCCTGCAAGGCGAACTGCCAGCCAATGCAGGCGCGCTGACCAGTGCCAAACGGCTTGTACGCGTTAGGGAAACTCTGATCAACCCCGCCATCTGCGCCGCCCGGTCGTGGTGGTGGCGAAGACGGAGAAATCTGGATGCGACCTGAGGCCGGAATTCGGCGTTCGCGGGCCGGTTCGGCCGGTCTGCCGGATCGTCGCAGCGCTGCGGACGCAGCTCTCCTCTCACGCAGCCAGTAGCGACCTTCGAGCGAGGTAAAGATTGGCGAGGCCGCAGGTGACGAACAGCCGGTGGGCATTCTTGTCCAACCCGCGATAGCGCACCTTCACAAATCCAAACACGCGCTTGATGACCCCGATACTATGCTCGACCTTCGCCCGTACCTTCGACTTGGTCCGATTGCGAGCTTTCTCTGCCTCATCGACAACACCGCGATGACGATATCGCCGGTTGGTGAAGTCCTGTGCAGATGGAGCATGCTCGCGGATGACATGACGCTGGCCACGATAGGCCTGGTCGCCCCAGACACGCCGTTCCTCGCCATGTAGCAGGTCACCAAGCACGCTGGCATCATGCACATTCGCCGCAGTGGCCACCGCGGAATGGATCAGCCTGGTCCTGCTATCTACCCCGACATGCGCCTTCATCCCGAAATACCACTGCTGGCCCTTGCGGGTCTGGTGCATCTCGGGGTCGCGCTGCTTTGTGGCATTCTTGGTCGAACTCGGAGCGCTGATGATGGTCGCGTCCGCGATCGTGCCGGTGCCCACCTTCAGACCCAGACTCTCAAGATGCTCGTTGACGGTGGCAAATATCTCAGTTCCAAGCTCGTGCTGCTCCAACAGGTGGCGGAACTTGCAAACCGTGGTCTCGTCCGGCACCGGCTCACGGCCGAGATCGATGCCGGCAAACTGCCGCATCGCAGCCGAGTCATACAGCGCCTCCTCCACTCCGGGATCCGAGAGATTGAACCACAGCTGCAGGAAGTAGATGCGCAACATGCGTTCCAGTCCCACCGGTGGTCGGCCCCTGCCAGCCTTCGGATAGACCGGCTCGATCAGCGCACAGAGTTGCTGCCACGGCACTACCCGCTCCATCTCGGCAAGAAAGGCTCCCCGCCGTGTGGTCTTGCCGTAGCGTTCGAAGCTTACGCTCGCCAGGGTCGCTTGACGCATCTCGTTCGGTCGATCCGAATGTAATCAATGCCACTCAACTACAGGCTGCTCCGTGACCGTGTCGAGATGGGATTCTTCAGAGTCTCCTTAGGTGGAATCCTCGTCCGGTTTTCCGGGCTGAAGCGGTCCGGGTCGAACTGCTCGGGGCTCTCGCCCCAAATATGCTGGTCTTGGTGCAGCAATGCGACCGGGATCAGTGCGATATCCTCCGCTCGCAGCAGGTACTTTCCGCCGATGACGTCGTACCCAGGCCTAGCAGTCTGCTGAAAAAGCCTGGAAATTAGCATCGGTTTCCCGCGGCATGAGAACATTGGCGGGGGACGGGCCTTTCGCGGCGGGGGTTCGCGCATTTGCCATGCCAAATCCCTGGTGATGGCTTGCATCAAGACCGCTCCGGCTGTCATGCACTGACCAGCTTGGGAATGCGGATCAGATTAAAGGCGATCAGATTGAGCATGAAGTCGGTCGCCACCCGGGCAATGCCGCGGTGTTTGGTCCGGCGCATCGTGCCGTGCTGCTTGCCCCAGCCGAAGATGCATTCGATCATGGCGCGGCGGGTTTGCGACATGCCGTAACCAGGATGCCGAGTGGTGCGGCCATCGATCGCACTGCGCCGCCGCTTGCCGGTCTTCGTTGGGGCATCATTGCATGCCACATGCGGTGTCACATCCAGTTCGCGCACCGCAGCCACATGATCCGCGGTGTCGTAGGCCTTATCCTCGCCTACCGTAATGCGGTCTCCGCTCGCTTTGCGTCTGGCCTTCAACATGGCTTCCGATGCCCGTCGCTCGGCCGTGCCAGTTGCCTGCGTGACCGCGCCGGCCACCGCCAAACCGTGGCGGTTTTCCATGGTCACATGCCCCATGTAGCAGAGCTTCGCTTCTCGGCCAGCGGCCTTCCGGTGGAGGCGGCTCTCGGGATCGGTCACGCCGGCATGCGTCTCATTCTTACGCTTCTGGCCGTGAAAGTCCGTGCCGTCGTTGCCGCTGCCATCCTTCGGACGGAAGCTCTTCTGTGAGGCCCACGCCTCGATCAACGTGCCGTCCACTGAGAAATGCTCGTCAGACAGCAGCGGTTTGACCTTGGGATGGTTCAGCAACCGGGTCATGAATTTCTGAAAGACGTCGCCTCGCTGCAGCCGCTCGCGGTTTTTGGTGAACGTCGTGGAATCCCACACCGGGTCGTCCGGCGAGAGCCCGACGAACCAGCGATACAGCAGATTATAGTCGTTCGATCAGCTGGCGTTCCGAGCGGATGCCGTAGAACACCTGGAGCAGCAGCGCACTCAGCAACTGCTCGGGTGGCACGGAAGGACGCCCCTCGCGGGCATAGAGCCGGCCGAAGCTGGGACTCAGCTCCTTCAGAACGTCGCGAACAAGTTGCTGGATCCGCCGCAGCGGATGGTTTTGCGGAACTCGCTCCTCCGGCGAGACGTAGGAGAACAGTCCGCCCTGGTCCCGGAACCTGCCGCGCATCGCCTCCCCGCTATGTTTGCCGCAACGGATGGAATCATTGCGCGCCGCGGCGCATCAAGGGGTTTTTCAGCGAACTGCTAGAAGAGCGCTTCTTTACCAGGATCGGAGAGCTCTCGGAGGTCCACCTTCATACACCTCACGTCATACTCTTCGCATCTCGGCACCCATCTCCTCGGAAAAATCGCGCATCCGCGCCGTCAGGTGAAATGCGATGTCATCTAGCTTTCTTGCCACCTCCTGCGATTTACTGATCATCTGAAAAGCACACTTTACCACGATGTAATCGCCCTTCGTTGCTATCAACGATCTATACTCATCGACATATGCTGCTAGTCGACCATCCTCAGCAAGGGTTTCGAGTGCCGCTTTGGTAGGATCGGAGAAATCGAAGGCAATGAAATTCAGCAACCGCAGAGCGCGGGCTCCCAACTCATTGAGGTGATCCCATTCAGTCCGCCGTTTGAGTCGCTCCCACCCCGCATCGTCTAATCCCTCGAATTTGAGCGGGCTGACAAAATTCACTACAGCGACATATCCGTCCAATTGGTGGGTGCGAGCAGCGATCTGCTCCGGTACGTCATCCAACCTTCCGCAATATTTCCGAGAGATAGGACCTATCTGCGACCGAATGCCGTCAGAGCTATCTCGCGTTTCATGGATCGAAATCAGCAAGCCCGCTTTGTCAAGCACCGCCCACATCTTATCAACGGCTCTATGCAAACCCGCTTCGATCGCGTGAGGATCATTCCTAGAGGCGCCGAGCGCATCGATCACATGGTAGCCGCTGTGTGACCAATGAACGATATCGGCTGTTCTCCCGGGCGGCATAAGTGCATCCTGACCGAGAAACAAATCGGCATCTATAGCTACGGGAGACCCCGCCAATCTGAGTTTTCCATTTTTTGCCGCCGCTTGGATCCTCTTTGCGGTCGTCATTGAATAGGTCTCGCCCGTCTCTTGGAAAATGCTACCGCGATAATCCGTGCAACAGAATGCCATACCCATTGGCAAGAACCTTGCGATTTGCGATGTCCATGCCACGCTGTAATCGCCAGGCCCACAACTTACGTCCAGTACCACCGTTGGAGCATCTTGCTTTATTGCTACGCCTTGCCGCCCAAAAAGGCTGAACGCCTCGCGCAGCAGAACCGCCTGCAAGGCTTTTTGGCCGTTGCCCGACGGTTTCAAGAACTCCGCAAAGCAGGTGTCGTAATCTCTTATTTGAGCGGATAATTTGTCGTGATCGCTAGTTTGCATCTTAGTCACCTAGAGAATGACATCCGGCCGCCGGGGGGCGCGTTTCGATCCTAAATTGGCGGATGAAATTGACCATGTCTACTGGACATCGAACGGTTCTGTGGTAGTCCGGCGCGGCACGGAAGACGATGATGCCTCTTCCATCCGCGCCGGGCCTCGATGGCCCGCTCGGGGGGGATCTCTGCTGGATGGACTGTCGGCCAGGGCCCGTCGCCGCCCGGAGTTCGGGTTTATCAGTGCAGTAACTCTCTGGAGCTTCCGCCTTGCGAAGGCAGCGCGAAACCGAGGGGGGCATGGCTCTATACCTGCCCCGGTCGCGCGCCCACGAATTTCCGACCACAAGCCTGCGCTAAGAGCGACCAGGGACTTCGCCCCGTCGCCTAGTAGGTGGCCGCATTCTAAAGAGACCTGTGCGCGAGTGGGCAACGATCGCCGCACAAAATGGGATACGTCCGAGCATCACTGCTCTCCCAGTCTGTGGAGCAAATAGCAGTAAAGGAGGGAAGCCAAACGCGGGTTCAGCTTCGAGCGTTATTTTGACGTGACACCGTTCGCTGCGAACGTTTCCTTTGCCTTCGGCGACACCAAGAACTTAATGAAGCTTTCGGCCGTCGTGCGCTGGGGGGTGCTGAACGGCCTGGATCCGGATGAATACCTCGTCGAGGTGCCACTTGTCGCGTGGCCGGGGACGCCGGCGCCGCAGGCGATCAGCAAAGCTCTCGCCAAATTTCTGGCACCAGCGTCGCACCGTCTCGTAGGAAACGACGACGCCGCGCTCAGCCAAAAGCAACTCAACGTCCCGTAGGCTGAGGCTGAACACATGATACAGCCATACCGCATGGCTGATGATTTCCGCAGGGAAGCGATGGCGGTAGTGGGGGTCAGGTGGCGACTTCATGCCACCAGTCTCGCCCGCTCTCGCTCCGGGCGCCAACCCAGGTTACCGTGACAATGCCCCTCAGCGGCCCCGAGGCGGTCCCGCTATCGTCCTATCCCTGACCTCCCTGGGAGGCGCTGAGGGCCTCCCTGGGCGAGCGCGACTCGAAGCGACTCGAGCGACAGGCCCCCCGGGGGAGGTCAGGACCTGCCCGTTTCCACCCCGCCGTGGAGGTCGCCAGCGGCTTCCCGGCTCGAGGGGGTATCGCGCTACCGGGAGCGCCCTGGACGCCGTCTGACGCTCGACCCCGAACTTCCCGGCGTCGGGAAGTTCGGGGGAAATCTTCGAATAATAAATTATGGAAACTCGCGCCAAGACCTCGTGAAGTCCTCGCTCAGTCGCTGACGCTCCATAGCGCTCCATCAGCCCGTTTAACTTCTCCGAGGCCAGTCATCGCGCCGGCCGGTCGCCGGCCGAATACTTTCCCGCGCGGCCGGCTCCGGGAACGGACGTTCTGAAATTTTGCTGTCATAGCAACCCAAGAACAAAACAAGACGGGCGGGCACGGAGCGCGCTAGCGTGCCCACGGATTGAGGACACCGCGTGATGGACATCAACATCCAGTTGCTCGACCAACTGCGCGCCGCGCTTCGGCGCGCGGATGAGCTATCGGCCTTGCAGAATTCTGGCTTTGATCTTGTAAAGATCGAAGCCGCGCTGGCCGAAAAGCGAACGCACTAAGATGACTAACGCGCCCACAAATTCTGATAGCTTTACCGTCGATCTCGGCGCGGAATTTCCCAGTGACGAACTCGACAATTTAGTGTCATGGGGTGCGAGCTTTCTTGCATCCGATGACGAAGACGCGTCGGTCAGGGCTGCAAGCTTGGCGTTGGAATTTGCCCATCTGGCATGGAAAAACGCGAGGGCGCGAGGACGTAAACTTTCTAGTTGGCAGCAACGCCTAATCGCGATTGGGCTTGTCACGCAATGCGTTCGCGCGCGGAAGCTGCTCCAAGGGGACGGTCATGTCCGGCACTAGCTCACTGCTGCCCCTCGACGGATATGCGGATGCGCGCGAGCGACCCCCGCCCGTGCCGTTGCTGGACGAAGCCCACGCCGCCCTGACCGAATTGCTGGACACGTTGCGCGCTGAATATTGGCAACGGCATGCGGTCGAGATGCACTGCCGTCGTCAATTCCATCTGTCGCCGGCTCAGGCCAGCACGCTGATGCGCGCCTGTCCGAACAGCGTGACATTAGAAGGTGGGGCGATCTGGTGTTCGCGTGAGGCAGCCAAAGCATGGCCAGGTTTTCTGGCTAGCGTGTTGGCCGTGCTGCCGCCGGCAGAGAATGGGCAAGGCATGACAATGGAAGACGTCATTGTGAAGATGCCGGGGTGGCATTCGGAAAGTTTGGTCACTGCACTGTGGTGGTTATGTGATTGCAGCGGCCAGGCGTGGTGCGTCGAACGTCGTGAACCATGGCAGCGGCGCACTCGACAGCAGGGGCCGAAACCAGGCGGCTGGCGTTGGTGGGCAGTGTATGTCAAAGCGCCGACGTGAGTTGATAATGATGGGGATAACGCATGAGCGAACGCTTCGCTGATGTCAGACGCCGGCTTGTCGACATGGCAAATGCAAATGACGCGATGATGGATGGCACCATAACGCCAGTGCTGGAACTGATCGCCATGAATGACGTGGTATTCGGTGTCTGGCAGGACAGCACCGCACCCGATGGTGTCGGAATGCTCATCATCAAAGGCGCGAACCGGATGCGTGAGATTGCTGCGATTGACGCCAGGGTGCAGTGTACCGTCACGGCAATCAAGTGTGGCTGTGCTGAACAGGCAGAAGCCTTGCGCCAACACGTGGGTGCGGACCGAACGCACTGATACGTTCTTAGTCTCCAAGCATCGAACGGGTCCTCCCTACTGAAGTCGGAAGAGACGGGGCGCAAAAGGACCTAAAGTCGATCCACAGTTTTGGTCAGGTTTTCGCCTTGCCCTAGCCAGCCGCAGCCGAGGTGTTCTAGCTCACTGAGAGCCTGTCTGAACGAAACCGGTCACCCACCGCTTTGGTGGTAAGCGGACACCCTGGATCGGTGCGAAAATCAAGCAGACCGTGTGAAAACCCCATGCTGGATTCCGGCGCGGCGCGCGCTACGCTAGAATCCCGACATGCCGCACATCACCGGCCATGACCGATCCCAGCTTCTGCTGTTGCCCGAATCCCTGGACGACTATGTCGGCCCCGACAACCCGGTGCGCTTCATCGAGGCTTTTGTGGACGGGCTCGATCTTGCGGGCGCGGGCTTCGCGCGCGTCGAACCGAAGGAGACTGGCCGTCCAAGCTATCTCCCCGGCGATCTGCTCAAGCTCTATATCTACGGTTATCTGAACCGCATCCGCTCAAGCCGTCGGCTGGAAGCCGAGACCCACCGCAATGTCGAGGTGATCTGGCTGCTGCGCCATCTCAAGCCGGACTTTAAGACCGTCGCCGACTTCCGCCGCGACAACCGCACGGCGTTCCGCCCAGTGTTCCGCCAGTTCGTGTTGCTGTGCAAGCAACTGGACCTGTTCGGCCGCGAGCTGCTGGCGGTGGATGGCACACGGATCAAGGCAGTCAACAACAAGGACCGCAATTTCACCCGTGCCTCGCTGACCGAGTTCATCAAGCTGGCGGATGAGAAGCTCGACGATTACCTTCAGCGCCTCGACCGGAGCGATGCTGCCGAGCGGGGGACAAGAGGCGCACGGGTCGAGAACCTGGCGGAGAAGATCGCTGCGGTTCGTCAGCGGCGCGAGCGCTGCAAGGCGATGCTGGCAGAGCTGGACCGGACTGGGGAGAACCAGATCTCGCTGACCGATCCCGACAGCCGTGCAATGGCAGCGCACACGCACGTTGCCGTTGGCTACAACGTGCAGATCGCGGTCGATATCAAGCATAAGCTGATCGTCGAGCAGCAGGTCACCAACCAGGTGGTCGATATGGGCCTGCTGACGGGGACCGCCGAACCGGCGAAGGAGATCCTCGGCGTCGAGACGATCGACGTCGTCGCCGACAAAGGTTATTTCAAGATCGAGGATATCGAGGCCTGCGAAAAGGCGGGCATGGTGCCCTATGTGCCGCGACCGCAGCGCGGTCCTTCGGTCAGGGAAGGTCTGTTCCGCAAGGACGAGTTCACGTATGAGGCGGAGACGGACAGCATGATCTGTCCCGCCGGGCAACGCCTTCACCCCTATTCATCATCGATGCTTCGCGGGCTGAAGAAGATCAATTATGCCAACCGTGCTGCCTGCCCCGATTGTGTCTTGCGGCCGCGATGCACGGGCAATCGGTTTCGCTCGGTATCACGACTGGAGAATGAGGCGGTGTTGGACCGAATGGCGGCTCGGCTGGCGCGGCGTCCAGGCGTTCTTGACCGACGCCGCGAGTTGGTCGAGCACCCGTTCGGCACGATCAAACAGTGGATGTATCAGGGTGCATTTCTGATGCGGCGTCTGGAGAAGGTTCGAGCTGAGTTCAGCTTGACCGCGCTTGCCTACAACATCAGGCGGGTGCTCAATCTTGTCCCGTTCGATGCGTTGATGTCGGTGGTGAAGGTCGTGCCGGATTGAGACGCTCGGGAGGTCCCTTGCGGGACAAATGCAACGAATGGAGCCGCTCCCCGAGAGTCACAGCATGATTCCGGAGCAATCTGAAAGATCACACGGTGCCGCTCATCCATCTCGATCGGCCAAATCGGGATCGTCTTCGCCATGCAGCGCGTTTCCACACGGTCTGCAAGAATTCTGCGCCAGCGGTCGGACGGGTGTGAAATCAATCTGTTGGCCGGTGCAGCAGTCCGCTGCGAATGTCCGAGATGGGTCAACGATGACCGCGTGCAGCCGCGGCGATGCGCCGGAGCTCCGCATCGATTCGCCGCTTCCGTCACTCGCTTCAATCGCTTGCCGTCGACGCCTAGCCGCCGCAACAAGGCATCCCTGATGCCGACACGAATCGTCACCGCCCGCCCACCGAAGCGGACCAGGAAGCCGACGAAGACCGCGCATGATCGTCGGCAAGCGGGCGCCCGAGCCCGAAACGCCGGAGGCCCATCAAGCACGCGGTGACGCGGCAGACCGGCTGTGGCGGGAGATGGTCGCCAGCCTGAGCCGAAAAAAACCCTCGCCCTTTTGAGGGGCGAGGGGAAAGTTTTAATGGACGGGGCGGAAACGGGAGGAACAATTCCCGTCCAAGAATCGATCTCTTACCTTGGGCATGGGCCTCGCGGTTGGTGCATTCATTCATACTCATCATCGACGCGGTGCAGGTTGTTGACGCTAATCTTTTCGCTGGCCGTCCGCCTGGGGCAGCCGGACCAAGTCAGGCGAATAGATGTTGCAGCGATGCTGAATCGCGTACGCTTCCCGCTGCGGGCACTCGCCAGCCAGACTGGACAGAACCGTAGGCATCCCCGCGTCCGGACCGTGCTCCGCTAAGAGCCGGGCGGTGCTGACGCGGCCGTAGCGGGCGCAGCGGTGGCATCGAACCTCGATCATCGGCAGATGCGCGGCGACGTGGCCGAGCGGGACGGACGTTCGGATCGGCGCGGAAGGTGTCGTCACGAGTTCGACAGATTCGGCTGTGGTTGCACGCAACGCAACCGTCATGCGGCTCTGCCGGTATCGCGACGGGTCCTGTCCCGCCGGATGCCAGGACGCGGGGAGAAAAGGCCCGCTTTCTCTCCAGCGTCAGGCCGCGAAAAATGCTTAAGTCTTAAATCGCACGCATGGCGAAACGACGGGCGCGGCGGCCCTGTGAGCGTTGCGCGGTTGCGCGCTGGAAGCGACAAAAGCACCCGCACAGGCAAAGCGGAGGATTGCCGAATGGTCGAGGACGAAGGCGGTGCATTGCTTCGAGCGCTGACCGTGTTGGTCCCGTTCCATGCCGACCGAGCAGCGCCCGCGCTGCGGCGAGCCCTGACAGAGATCCTCACACCCCCGGACATGACAACGCCGCCGACGCGGATTGCTATCGACGGCGCTGCTGCTGCTCTGGATTCAACCGATGTTCGTTTGCCGGAGGCTGCACCACCTTCGCTTGCCGGGCGCACAGCGCGTCCGGCTTCTGCAACCGAACCTGCGCCGCGGAAGCGAGCACCGTCAAAGGGATCGAACTCGAGCGAGGTCCTCGCATGGCTGGACCTGCGCGAGCGGGTGAAGGCCGAGCAGGCCCGGCGCGGACTCGACCGTGCGGGGCTGGCAACCGTGCTGGGGCTGTCGGCGACGACCGTGCACAAGGCGCTGAGCCACCGAACCCCGCCCAGCGTCCCGATCGCGACCAAGCTCCGGGCCTTCCTGGCGGACCTCCCCGATACGGCCCCAGGGAGGCCCCAGGAGGCCGCCCAGGCGCTGCCCGGTCCTGAGGACGGGACCGACCCGGAAACACCGCCAGCGGCCTCCCTCGGCGGCTGCGAGGCCCCTGCCCCTGACCTCCACCAGCTTGGCCGGTCAGATCGGCGTCGCGCCGAACGAACTGGACGACGCGTTGCGCGGCCGGCCTGTGCCGCCTCAGGCGACGGCGCGGCTGGAGGCGTGGGCGGCGGCGGGGTAGCGCCCGCTAACTTGCTTTGCGAGTTACCACGCTAGCGTGCTACCAAGTTGCCGTGCGAACAATCGCGATTGTGAGCCGCAAGGGCGGCGCGGGGAAAACCACCCTGGCAACGCATCTGGCCGTCGCGGCCGAAGCCGCTGGCCTGCGCGTGGCCTTGTTCGATCTTGACCCGCAGGCGAGCGCGGCCCTCTGGGCCGATCATCGCGGCAGCGCCTTCCCCGCCGTGCTCCCCGCGCAGGCCCCACGACTGACCGGGCTGTTGGCTCAGGCGCAGGCCGGGGGGGCTGACCTCGTGCTGATCGACACGCCGCCGGAAGCCGATGGCATCGCGAGCGCCGCCGCAGCCGCAGCCGATCTGACCTTGATCCCCTGCCGTCCGTCCGCGCTCGACCTGGATGCGGTCGCGGCGAGCGTCAGGATCGCAGCGGCGACCGGACGCCCCTTCGCGGTCGCGATCAACGCCGCGCCCGTTATCGGGGTCGAGGTTGCGGAAACACGCGCGGCGCTCGATGGCGCTGCCGTAGCGGTCGCGCCCGTCGTGCTGCATCAGCGCAAGGCGTTCAGCAGCCGCATGCAGGAAGGGCGGACAGCGAGCGAACACGAGCCGGACGGGAAGGCGGCGGCCGAGATCACGGCCCTATTCCAGTGGCCTTGTGAGCAAGTTCACTTGTTACCAAGCGAGCAATCTAACCCTGTAGAAAGGTGACATCCCATGTCCGCAGCGCGGAAACCTTTGACGTTCGACGTGGGGCGCGCCCCGCCGGCACCCACACCAGCCCCCGCAACCCAGCCGCGCCAGCAAGTCGGCGCCCGCGTGACGGCTGCCGTGTATCGCCAGCTCAAGGCGAAGGCGGCGTTGCAGGGCGTGGCGGTCGGCTCACTGGTTGAACAGGCGATCACAGAATTTCTGGCGCGTAATTCCAGACAGTCGAGCGAGGACGCCGCGTAATGTCCCTGCAGACGGTGAACCTCGACAAGCTGCTGGAGGCCGAGGCGGCGGCCGATGCGGCGCTGGAGGCGGCCACCCTGGCAGCGCAGAAGATCGCCGAAGCAAAGGGAGCGATGCCCGAGCAGACGCCGGACCTCGACAAATTGGCCGAAGCCCAGGAAGCCGCCGACACGGCGCTGGATGCGGCGACGCTCGCGGCGGAAAAGATCGCCGTGGCGCTGCTGGTCACCGAGCCGGAGAAGCCCCGGACGGTGCCGCTGACCTTTCGTGCGACGTTTGACATGCACGAGCAGTTACAAAAGCTCGCCGCCGACACCTCCGAGCCGATCCAGAAGATCCTCGTGGATGCGGTGTCGCGATATCTGGATGCGGCCACATGAGCGACCGGCTGTCGCTGGCCCATGCCTTCGAGGATGCTGGTATCCCACGCGATAAGGCGGAGCAGGTTGCGACAGCCGTGCTCAACGCGATCCGCGACAACGTGGCGACCAAGGCCGACATCGGTCTGGTGCGGACCGATATTGCGGTCTTTTACGGCAGGATCGCCAACGTTGAAGGCAGCCTGAGCGCCAAGATCGACCACGTGGAAGGCAGCCTGAACGCCAAGATCGACCGGATCGCGGATCGCCTGCTGCTCCGCCTGGGCGGGGTGATCGTCGTGGTGGCGGGGGCCTTGTTCGCGGCGCTGCGTCACTGGCCGCCGCACCCATGACGGCCCCGTTCGCGGACCTCCCCGCCCGCATCGGTGCGGCCGAGTTCGGCACCCTGGGCGCGATGGTGACGGTGCGCTGCCCGCGCGATCTGGACCCGCTGGTGCGCAAGGCCGGCATGGACCTGGATGACGGGGAGCGCAGGTGAGCGCGGCGACGCAGACGCCCGGCATGACGGTGGCGGAGTTCCTCGCCTGGAAGCCGCCGGGCTCCGACCGCTGGGAACTGATCGACGGCATAACGGTGGCAATGGCACCCTCCTCGCCGCGTCACGGCTCGATCGCGGCGCAGGCCGCCCGCCTGATCGGCAACCATCTCGACCAGCATCCCGCGTGCCGCGTCGTCATCGAGCCGGGCGTACAGCCACGGGTGCGCGGGGGCATCAACGTACGCATTCCCGATCTCGGCGTGACCTGCTCCCCGATTGCTCCCGAAGACCGTCTGCTCCGCGCGCCGGTCCTGCTGATCGAAATCCTTTCGCCGTCGAACGTCGATAAGACCTGGGCGAACGTGTGGAGCTACACGACCGTCCCGAGCGTGCGGGATATCCTGGTGCTGCACACGGCGGTGATGCGGGGCGATCTGCTCGTGCGCCAGCCGGATGACACATGGCCGGCCGATCCTCTGGTGCTGCGGCTGGGCGGCGATTCCGTGACACTCGCGTCAATCGGCCTGACGACGTCGCTCGCCGGCTTCTACCGCACCGCCGGGCTTAACACGGACGGCGGCTGATGCCCTTCCGCTTTCGCCGCACCATTCGCATCGCCCCAGGCATTCGGTTGAACCTGGGTAAGCACGGCGTATCCACCTCGGTCGGTGAGCGTGGCGCGCACCTCACATTTGGCCACGGCCATACCCGGACCACGGTCGGCCTGCCGGGCACCGGCCTTTCCTACACAGCGATGGCGACGCGCCGGCGACGACGCTCCCCGCCGCACGTAACGTGGACGCAGCGGGCCATCGGCCTGGCGGTCGTGCTGGCTCTCGCGTGGTGGTTCGGCTGGCTATGAACACGCTCGACGAGCCTGCTGGCGGAAGGACCCGAAACCGCATGAACGACAACCCCATTGCCAGTCGGATTGGTGACAATTGGACGTGTCCCTACTGCGGTCATGCGCAAGTAATCAGTAAAGAGCGGTGCACTCACCTTCTGCACCCCCTAAATGTCGCGGGCTGGTCAGAAGGGAAAGCTGGTTACTTCGTGCAGGCCATTGTGTGTGCGAATTCGCAATGCAAAAAGCTCAGCGTCAACTTCGGGATTGTCGAGCTCGTTGAGAATCTTCCACGCGGGGGCGTTGACGTCCCCACGCTCTTTGCCGAATGGCGGCTTCTCCCGCCCTCGTCCGCCAAACCGCAGCCTGACTACATCCCGAAAGGGTTACGTAACGACTATGAGGAAGCATGCGCTATTCGTGATCTGAGCCCGAAAGCCTCGGCGACGCTCACTCGGCGCTGCTTGCAAGGGATGATCCGGGACTTCTGCGACATTACAAAAAAAAGGCTGGTCGAGGAGATCAACGAGTTGCGCCGGCGAGTCTCCGCAGGCCAGGCGCCGGCGGGCGTGCAAGCCGATTCCGTCGAGGCAATCGATCATGTACGCGGCATCGGGAATATCGGGGCTCACATGGAGGCCGATATCAACGTCATCATCGATGTTGATCCCGATGAGGCGCAGGTGTTGATCGGGCTGGTGGAGTTGCTGTTCGCCGAATGGTACGTAGCGCGGGAGCAGCGCAAACAAGGCCTGGAGAAGCTGCGGACGATTGCCGCAGAGAAGAAGGAGCAACAAGGGAATACCAGTCCCTAACGCGAACGCGCGTTGCTGCTCCGCATCCACTCGATTGCATCGAAGGCGCGTGGCAGGTCAGGCAGCTACGTCGTGGATCGGCGCGCCTCCCGTCCGCCCAACTGATCGAGCGCGTCCGCGATCTCCCGCAGCCCATCGCGCATAGCGTCGGGATCGTTCTGCACCATGAGGGCGCGCAACCGATCAGCGAGCGCGGTAAGTGTTTCATAGCCGGGATCGCGCGGGGCAGAGAAACGCTTATGGAACTCCGCTGACCGGCATTGTCACGGTAACCTGGGTTGGCGCCCGGAGCGAGAGCGGGCGAGACTGGTGGCATGAAGTCGCCACCTGACCCCCACTACCGCCATCGCTTCCCTGCGGAAATCATCAGCCATGCGGTATGGCTGTATCATGTGTTCAGCCTCAGCCTACGGGACGTTGAGTTGCTTTTGGCTGAGCGCGGCGTCGTCGTTTCCTACGAGACGGTGCGACGCTGGTGCCAGAAATTTGGCGAGAGCTTTGCTGATCGCCTGCGGCGCCGGCGTCCCCGGCCAGGCGACAAGTGGCACCTCGACGAGGTATTCATCCGGATCCAGGCCGTTCAGCATTCTGTGGCGTGCCGTGGATCAGGATGGTGTCGTTCTCGATATTCTGGTCCAGGAGCGGCGTAATGGGAAAGCCGCCGAGCGGTTCTTCAAGCGTTTGCTGAAGGGCCTGCAGTACGTGCCGCGAGTGATCATCACCGACAAGCTGAGAAGCTATGGCGTGGCGCAGCGACGTCTGCTGCCCAATGTCGAGCATCGACAAAGCCGCTACCTCAACAATCGCGCTGAGAATTCGCATCGACCGACACGCCGACGAGAGCGGCAGATGCAACGCTTCAAGTCCTCCCGTCAGGCGCAGTCTTTCCTATCCGCTCACGCATTCATCCATGGTCACTTCCATCCGCGCCGACACCTCATGGCAGCCACAGCCTACCGTGCCATCCGCTCGGAGGCATTCAGTGCCTGGATGCAGGAGACGTGTGTCCGGTGGGCCGCATGACATTTACAGCATCGACCAATTGGGCTCCGTGTCATCCTTTCAAAGTTAACGTGACAATGCCTCGTAGTCACATCCTCATTCGGTGGTTCCCCCTCCCAGAAAGGGCACGGTATGCTGCAAAAACGTCGCCCATCGAAGCAACGCTCCCCTCCGGTGAAACGTCCACCGCGCGAGGACGCGGACTTCCTCATTGTCGGCGTCGGCACTTCGGCCGGCGGCCTTGATGCCTGCCGCAAGCTTCTGCGCGCGCTGCCCGATAGCGCCGGGATGGCCTTCGTGCTGGTTCAGCATCTCGACCCGAACCATGAAAGCCTGATGGTCGATCTGTTGGCCGGGTACACCTCGATGACGGTGCGGCAGGCCGCGAACGGAATGCCGATCGAGCGGGAGCACCTCTATGTCATCCCGCCCGGCACCTATCTTTCGGTGGGTGGTGGTGTCCTGCACCTCTCACCGCCGCCGGTCCGTCATGGCGCCCGCCTGCCGTTCGACCACCTGCTGCACTCGCTTGCGGCGGATTACGGCGCGCGTGCCGCGTGCGTTGTCCTATCGGGAACCGGCACTGACGGCAGCCTCGGGTTACGGGCGGTGAAGGAGAAACACGGGCTGGTCATCGTTCAGGACCCGGAGGAGGCCGCCTATGACGGAATGCCCCGCAGCGCGATCATGACGGGGCTGGTCGATCGGGTGGTTCCGGTAGCGCAGATCCCGCAGGCGCTCGCTGAATTCGCAGCGCATATGACGCCAGGCCAAGAACCCGCCACACCGGCTTCGGAGGATCAGGCACCGGACGGCCTGGCGGCGGTGATCGAGCTGCTGCGCACCAGGACCGATCATGATTTCACCCTGTACAAGCCTGGTACGCTGAGCCGCCGGATCGAGCGGCGTATGGGGATGGCATCGATCAGGACCAATAACATGGCGCAGTACGCCGCGCTCTTCCGCCGCGATCCTACGGAGCTCGACCTGCTCGCCAAGGATCTGCTGATCAACGTAACCAGCTTCTTCCGCGACCCCGAGGTGTTTGAGCTGCTGGCGAAGCAGATCGTGCCTGAGCTCGTGGTCCGCGCCCGGTCGGGCAATCATCCCGTTCGCATCTGGGTTGCCGGCTGCAGCACCGGGGAGGAGACCTATTCCCTGGTCATGCTCTTCCGTGAGGAGATCACCGCTTCCAACCTCGACGTCAAGCTGCAGGTGTTTGCCTCCGACGTCGATCCCGACGCGGTTGCGGCCGCGCGGGAAGGATTATATCCCGAAACGATCGCGGCAGAGGTCTCGCCGGCACGGCTGTCTCGCTTTTTTTCGAAGGAAGACCGCGGATATCGAGTTTCGCCCGACCTTCGCTCGGTTGTGGTGTTCACGGTGCAGGACCTCCTGGCTGATCCGCCGTTCTCGCGCCTCGATCTGGTGTCCTGCCGCAACGTTCTAATTTACCTGCGCCCCGAGGCGCAGGCCAGGGTTCTCTCGCTATTCCATTTCGCACTGCGGGAGGACGGTATCCTGCTGCTGGGCAGTTCGGAGACAGTCGGCGATGTGAAGGGCCGGTTCGACGTGATCTCCAAGCCGGGGCGACTTTATCGGCACGTTGGCCGGGCCCGTGCAGGCGAACTCGGTTTCCTGATGGCAGCGGGCGAGGGCGCAAAATCCCCACCCCGAGCGGGACAAGGGCGCCCTCCCTCACGTGAGGTCGCTCTCGCGGAGCTATGCCGCCGGCTGGTATTTGAAGCCTATGCCCCGGCGGCGGTGCTGATCAATCGCAACAATGAGTGCCTTTATTCCCTGGGCCCAATCGACCAGTATCTGCGGGTGGCCCCCGGCCTGCCGACCCGCGATCTGCTGGCGATGACGCCGCAGGGCCAGCGGACGAAACTGCGCGCGGCGATTTATGAAGCGACCCAAAATAACGCACGTGTGGTCGTGGCCGGCGCCGGCGGTGCCAAGGGCGATGGCCGCCGGTTTTCCATCGCCGTCCAGCCCGTCGTGAGCGACGGTGAGGCCCTTCTGCTGATCTGCTTCGTGGACGAGCCGAAGCCCGCGCAACGACCCAACCTCCCGGTCGCACTCGGAGACCGCAGCAAGATCGCCGAACTGGAGCAGGAACTCGCGGCCACCAGGGCGGAGCTGGATGGTGCGATCCACAACCTGGAGATTTCCAACGAAGAACAACGGACCGCCAACGAGGAAGCGCTGTCCGTTAATGAGGAGTTCCAATCGACCAATGAGGAGCTGCTAACCTCAAAGGAGGAATTGCAGTCGCTGAACGAGGAGCTGACCGCGCTCAACACCCAGCTTCAGGAAACCTTGGAGCGTCAGCGGACGACCTCGAACGACCTGCAGAACATCCTCTACAGCACCGATGTCGCAACACTGTTTCTCGACCAGGACCTCCACATCCGCTTCTTCACTCCGGCAACCAAACTATTGTTTAATGTGATCCCGACCGATGTCGGGCGGCCGATCGGCGATCTCACGTCGCTTGCAGTCGATGGCAGCCTGCTCCCCGACGCGCGGATGGTGCTGCAAGGATTGGCCCCGATCGAGCGAGAGATCCAGACACCGGCCGGTACCTGCTACGTTCGCCGCATCATGCCCTATCGCACCCAGGACAACGGGGTCGCGGGTGTTGTGATCACCTTTACCGATATCACCGAGCACAGGCGTGCCGCGGACGCCGTTCAGGCGGCCAGGCAGCAGGCGGACTTGGCAAATGCCGCGAAGTCGCGGTTTCTCGCCGCCGCAAGCCACGACCTTCGCCAGCCACTGCAGACACTTGCGCTAATCCAGGGGCTGCTTGCGCAGACCCTCCAGGGGAAACAGCCGCTGCAACTGCTCGCGCGCTTCGAGGAAACGTTGGACGCCATGTCCGGCATGCTGAACACGCTGCTGGACATCAACCAGCTCGAGAGCGGGGTTGTGCATGTCGAGCCGGCGAGCTTTCCCGTCAATGATCTGCTGGAGCGGCTGCAGAACGAGTTCATCTATCACGCCCAGGGGCGCGGGCTCGCGTTTCATGTGGTTCCGTGCGGCCTGCGGATCCGCAGCGATCCGCGTCTACTCGGTCAGATAATCCGCAACCTCATTTCCAACGCGTTGAAATATACCCCGCGCGGAAAAATCCTGCTCGGGTGCCGCCGCCATGGGGACATGCTGAGCATCGAGATCTGGGATACCGGCATCGGCATTCCGGAGGCGGAACTCCAAGCAATCTTCGAGGAATACCATCAGATCGACAATGTCGCGCGCGAACGAAGCCGGGGTCTGGGCCTTGGTCTGTCGATCGTGCAGCGCCTGGGGAGGCTGCTGGGTCATCGGGTGCGCGTTCGCTCGCGCCATGGCAAAGGCTCGGTCTTCGCAGTTGAGGTCATGCTCGCGCCGGATGCTGCCGCAAGCGCACCCGAACAGCCGCTTCAAAAGGAAAGTCAACGAAAGGGAGGCGTCACTGAACATACGGGCACTATCCTCATCGTCGAGGACGATCCTGAGGTACGAGAGTTGCTCGAATTGCTCCTCAGCGACGAGGGCCACCACGTAACCAGCGCGCCGGACGCTGCGACGGCACTCGAACTGGTGGGGCACGCTGCGGTTCAGCCTGATCTGATTCTGGCGGATTACAACCTGCCGAACGGGATGGACGGGCTGCAGGCCACTGCGAAGCTGCGGGAACAACTGCATCGGCAGATCCCGGTCATCATGCTGACGGGCGACATATCAAGCGGCACGCTCCGCGACATCGCGCGAGGCGACTGCGTGCAGCTCCACAAGCCGGTGAAGGTCTCTGAGCTGACGCAGACCATTGGGCGGCTTCTCTCGATCTCGCCTTCGGCGGGTCACGCCGCTGCAGCCGTGGAGCCTGCAATCGGGGGCCCGCCGGAGGCCAGCAGACCCGGTTCCCCTGTCATCTTTGTCGTGGACGACGACAACAACGTGCGTGCAGGCATACGCAGCATGCTCACGGCGGACGGCAAGGTGGTTGAGGATTATGCGTCGGCCGAGGCATTTCTCGCCGCCTACAAGCCGGGCCGCGACGGATGCCTGTTGGTCGATGCCTATCTGCCGGGGATGAGCGGACTGCAGTTGTTACAGCGGATGCATGAACATGGCCATCAGCTGCCTGCCATCATGATTACTGGAAACAGCGACGTGCCGACCGCCGTTGAGGCCATGAAGGCGGGCGCTCTGGACTTTAGCGAGAAGCCGATCAGCCACGGCGACCTGCTCGACAGCATTCATCGCGCGCTGGAGCAGTCCAGGGATTCAGGCAAGCTGGCGGCGTGGCGCGAGGCGGCGGCCGCCCACGTCGCGGACCTCACCGCCCGCCAACGCCAGATCATGGAGCTGGTACTCGCGGGGCACCCCAGCAAGAACATCGCTGCCGATCTTGGCATCAGCCAACGCACGGTCGAGAACCATCGTGCCGAGATCATGAAGCGAACCGGGACGCGGTCGCTGCCGGCCTTGGCCCGGCTGGCGCTTGCCGCCGCCGACCACCAGGAGACAGCGCACTAGCACTACTTTGGCACTTGTACGGTCACGCGGCGGTTCTGTATCAGACTGGGATTCAGCGGAGCGCTTGCTGTGTCCCGTTCTGTCGCGTTCGGAGACGATCTTGACCGCTGGTTGATTCCGTTTCTTGCAGTGATGGGCCGCAGCACACGGCGGCGCTGGGGACCACTCTACGTACGGGGGCTACTTGGGCCGGATGGTCCGAAGAGCGTACAGCCGATTGCCGAGCGTCTCGGGCTCCGCAGCCACGATCAACTGCACCACTTCATCAGCAGTTCGAGCTGGGACGACGCGCCTGACCCTGCCCCCAAACTGTCCTCACTCATAACCAGAATCCGTTCTGGTTGTGGTCCGTCCTGGACCGGGTTGCGAACTCGTTCGGAGTAAGTCCACGCAGGCTGGTGTGGGGCCGATGGGCATTATAGTCGGCCCGCCAAGCTTCGATGATCCTCCGGGCTGCGGGCAAGCCCTGGAAGACGTGCTCATTGAGGCATTCGTCGCGCAAGCGACCGTTCAGGCTCTCGACGAATGCGTTCTGCACTGGCTTGCCGGGGGCGATGTAGTGCCAGCCGACACCGCGATCCTGCTGCCAACTCAGCACCACATGCGACGTCAGCTCGGTCCCGTTGTCGCTGACCACCAGCAAGGGGGCGCCGCGCCGTTCTACGATGTGATTGAGTTCGCGCACCACCCTGCGACCGGACAGCGATGTATCCACCACCAGCGCCAGGCATTCGCGGGTGAAGTCGTCCACCACCACAAGCACCCGAAAGCGGCGGCCGTCGGCCAGTACGTCGGAGACGAAGTCCAGGCTCCAGCGCTGGTTCGGACCCTGTGGCAACGTCATTGGCGCGCGCGTTCCCAAAGCCCGCTTGCGACCGCCACGCCGCCGCACAACCAGTCGTTCCTCGCGGTAGAGCCGGAACAGCTTCTTGTGATTTAGCATGATCCCTTCTCGCCGCAGCAGAATATGCAAACGCCGATATCCGAACCGGCGCCGCTCGGCCGCCAACGCGCGGAGCCGCGTGCGAACCGCAGCGTCGCCGCCACGGCGCGATAGGTAACGGAACACCTTCGGTGCAATGCTCAGCAGCGAACAGGCACGCCGCTGCGAATAGCTCTTCTCTTCAATCGCCCAGATCACAGCTTTCCGCCGCGAGCCGGGCGTCAGAAGTTTTTTCCCAAGGCTTCCTTCAGCGTCGCCACATCCAGCACCGATTCCGCCAGCAGCTTCTTCAGCTTGCGGTTCTCCTCTTCCAGAGCCTTCAGTCTCTTGGCGTCCGAGATCTCCATCCCGCCGTAGCGCGATCGCCAATTGTAGAACGTCGCGTCGCTGATCCCGTGCTTGCGGCACAGCTCCGTTACCGGCAGTCCTGCCTGATGGTCTTTCAGCACACCGATGATCTGCTCCTCAGTGAACCGGCTCTTCCTCATCTTCCGTCTCCTGGCGGGAACGGACGCTAGCTCAGAGCGGGGACATTTCAGGGGGCAGGGTCACGCCGTTATGGCGTGTGCTCGCGGAACGCGCTGATGCCATCGTGGGCGGCGACGACGCGGTGCTGGTCGTCGATGACACGGCGATCCCCAAGAAGGGCACGCTCTCGGTCGGGGTTGCTCCACAATACTGTGGCGAGCTTGGAAAGCAGGCGAACTGTCAGGCGCTGGTCTCGCTGACGTTGGCGTGCGGCGAAGTGCCGGTGCCGATCGGCCTGCGCCTGTTCCTGCCGAAGTCGTGGACTGACGACGAAGCGCGCTGCGCCGCTGCCGGCGTGGCGGAGACGGAGCGCACGGCGCTAACCAAGCCGGAGATCGCGCTGAAAGAGATCGACCGCGTGCGCGCCGCCGGCGTCCGCTTCGGCTGCGTCCTGGCCGATGCGGGATACGGCCTCAGCGCACCGTTCCGCCAAGGCTTGAGCGCGCGTGATCTGGTCTGGTCGGTTGGCGTCCCGCGCACGCAGAAGGTGTTCACCACCGGCGTTGGGCTGCTGTTTCCGCGTGCCAACAAGGGAAAGCCACGACAGCATGCCGTCCCAAGTGAGGACGCGCGGGCGGGTGCGGACGTGCTGGACAACTGCCGTTGGCGGCGCATCATCTGGCGTCAGGGCAGCAAAGGTGCGCTCACCGCTCGGTTTGCGGCTTTGCGCGTGCGGGTTGCCGACGGGCTGCGCAGCCCGCGTCACGGCCGTTGGCCCGGCGAGGCGGTCTGGCTGATCGGCGAATGGCGCAGCAGCGGCGAGCGGAAATACTATCTGAGCAATCTGCCGCCAGGCACGTCGCTGCGCCGCCTCGCCGTCAGCATCAAGGCGCGGTGGGTCTGCGAGCAGGCCCATCAGCAGCTCAAGCAAGAGCTTGGCCTCGGGGCTTTCGAGGGACGATCGTGGACCGGGCTGCATCGGCATGCGCTCATGAGCTGCATCGCCTTCGCCTACCTTCAGCACCTGCGGCTCCGGGCCGCAGCGCGGGGAAAAAAAGAACCAGACCCCGACAGCCCCTCCGAAGCCGACGCTTCCTGAAATCCGCCGCGCTGTCATCGCTCGACTGTTCGCTCCGCCACAACCGCCAAGCCGATGTCCGCATTGCCGGAAAAGATTGCAGAGGAATCTGCTGTGAAGAAGCTCGCGGCGTCCGGCTTTGAGATGAAGAATCTTAGCGTCATCGGCAAGGGTTAGCATAGCGAAGAGTAAGGTCGTGGGATTTTACACGGCAGCCGACAGAGTGAAGTTCTGGGGCCTGCGCGGTGCGTTCTGGGGCGGGCTTTGGGGCTTATTCTTCGGCGGACTGTTTCTCTTCGTTCCCGTCATAGGCCATGTTGTCGTGCTCGGCTACATCGCCGCGACAGTGATCTCCGCCGCTGAAAGCGCCGTCGTCGTCGGGGGGCTGAGTGCGATCGGCGCTGCACTCTTCGGCATAGGCATCCCGAAGGACAGCGTCATTCGCTATGAGGCGGCCGTCAAAGCGGACCGCTTTCTGGTGATGGCACATGGTACGGCGAGCGAAATGGCTCGTGCGAAGTCTGTGCTCGGTACGACCAACCCCTCGTCTCTCGATGTTCACATGGGTGCCCACGTGAACGAGCCCGGTGGCTTGGTGGCTGCAGGGTCATGACAGGCGCGTCATCGCCGGTTGTGCAGAACGCTGCCGTCGGCAAAAGACCCGCGGAGGTATGCCTGAACGATCTGCGGGTCTTTGGTGAGCAGATGCAGGAGGAGGGTTACTGGTTGGGCGGATCAGCCCACGCCTACGACGATCCGATGGGTGCACACGGTGACGGTGACCCGATGAGTAGCCGACCGGCGGATCGCACGGTAGGCTATTTGAATGCCCGGCCTGGATATAAAACCCGTATTCTCCTGGCTTCGGCAAACATTCTTGCGCGAAGCGGCCAGCAACAGCTGTGCGAGGACGTGCTCGCCACAGTTCGGGAAACCTACAAAGGATATGCGGCCAATCTTCATGTTCGTGGGATAAGGCCGGCCGACGGTCCGGGTCGGGAGCAGCGGCCAGTTCGATCAACAAAGCAAAAAGGTGGGAGCGTACTGGAGCGCCCACATGTCGGTCAAAGCCGGCGGCTGAGGTGAGGTCATTTGGCTGCGACCAAACGTCTCGACCAACAAGATCTCTCCGGTCGTGTCATCAAGTGGCCCAGGAGGCACCCATCTAGCGCGAACACCCCTGCATCCTGACGATCAACGGCGGCTCGTCGAGTATCAAGTTCGGGCTTTTTGAGGTGAGCAACGGCCTCCAGCGCATCATGCACGGCGAAATCGCCCGGATTGGACTTCCTCGGGCCAAACTCCGCGCCGAGCGCTTGCCTCCTGATGCTGACATTTCGCGGTTGGCGACGGCAGCAGACTATGCGGCGGCTACGGATGTTCTCATGAACACGATCGAGGAATGTGGCGCCCGTCGCGGATTAGAGCTGCAAACCACCGCCGTCCACCAGCTTGCACCGCTTAGCCTGGGGCGGCTCGTGTCGACACTTGGCGTCCGTCAGTGGCATCGCGTCCGACCTCCCTTGAGCCGACGATACCATCAGGGGGCTCGGATACCACCAAAAATACCATCACGCTTCGCTCGCTACCGGCAATGCGACGTTCTAGCTGTCGCTACGCCAAGGCCCCTTCTCGAAGCCAAAAATATGGCATTCTCTGGCTTTAGCAGGCTGCGGAAAAACCGCTTGATCGACACGAGGCCGATCTGATTCGCTTTCGCTCCACTGGGTGGAGCCGGCAATGCGGGGCAAGGATCGGCAGAACGGGCATCTCTTCTGCTACGTCACACCGGAGAGGCTGATCCCGGCGGATCACCCGCTGCGCGGCATTCGCATCCTGGTTAATCAGGCGCTCGAATGCATGGAGCCAAGCTTCGCATCGATCTACACGAAGGATGGCCGGCCATCGATCCCGCCGGAACGACTGCTGCGGGCATTGCTGTTGCAGGCGCTGTTCTCGGTCCGCTCGGAACGTCAGTTGATGGAGCAACTGACCTACAACCTGCTGTATCGCTGGTTCGTCGGCTTGGCGATGGACGGCCCGGTGTGGGACGTGACGGTGTTCACGAAGAACCGTGACCGGCCGCTGGAGGGCGACGTCGCGCGCGGGTTCTTCCGCGCGGTTTTGGCGGACCCGCAGATCAAGCCGCTGCTGTCGAAGGACCATTTCTCGGTCGATGGAACGCTGATCGAGGCCTGGGCGGAGCTGGCCAAGGACCACTGGAGGGGTGGCCGGCTGTGGGTTTCGCTGCGATGGGCGTATCCAGGCAGGATTTGGTCGCGGCTGCGCGCTGCGGCTATGATGCCATTCTAATCTTCACGCGCGACGTTCGGAGATCGGGTCGTTGCTGGGTAGGCGAATGGCACGCTTCAATCGTCAGGTACTAAATCACCTGACGCGACCGCTTGCCCGTCGCCTTCCGGGATTCGGCGTCATCATTCATCGTGGTCGGCGGAGCGGTCGCACCTACGAAACGCCCGTCAATGTATTCCGCCGCAGTGACGGCTACGTGGTCGCGTTGACCTACGGTGCCGGTGCTGAATGGGTGAGAAACGTGCTTACCGCTGGTGTCTGCGACTTGATTACCCGCGGTCGCCGCATGCGGGTCGTCGTTTCGCATATCCAGCATGACGAGCAACTGCTCCCCGTCCCGGCTCTCGTCCGGCTGATACTGCGGCAGATTCACGTTGCGGACTTTCTGCACTTGAGTTCACCACAGCCGGAGCATGAGGCTTCACGTCGATAACGACGTATTCTTGACCGGGAAAGGGCGCGAAACTGCCCGAGCCGGGTGGCGCTGAACGTCCGCTTCTGGAATGGTGCGATGGACCGGCTTACGCCCGTGTTGGCTCGAGACCAGACCAGCGGATCGGGTGGTTAGCAGCCGTTCCACCGCCCTGCGGTCAATGGCTGAATGCGACCCCCTTGCACCATCCGGATTGGTGTCGAGCAATAGCCGGACTGCGCCTCTGTTCGGACTTTCGCACCGCGCGGCGCGGGCCGCAAGCAGCAAGCAAGGTAATGGACAGAATGGGCACTTCCGCTCGATCTGTCATTGCTCCGCACGAGCGGGCACGGATCATATTCCGTCAAGTTCCAGACGGGGCCTGCCGGGACGCAACTGCGCCAAGGGTGGACTGTCCATCAGTAAGGCAGGTAAATTGGCAGGCCACTGGGCCACCAAATGCCGCCCAGGGAAGAGATTGCCTGCCGGTCGGAACCGCAATCAACCAACTAGGGAGGGCTGGCCAATGGCGGTCAATATGATCGTTCGCCGGAAAGCCAATTACCAGGACCCACGGCTGGTACCGCTGCGCAAGGAGGGCATCGCGCTGCTAAAAAAACACGGCGCGGTGTCGCATAGGTTTGGCTATTACCACTCTGGCGTTCATGCGGGGCAGATCCTTGTTGTGGTCGGCTACCCCGACAAGGCAACCCACGAGCGAGCCATGCAAAGCATGTCGCAGGATGCAGACTGGCGGAGGGTCGCTGGTGAGATAGAGAAGATCGCCCCATTGCAGGAAATGTACCTCACGGTTATTACCGAAGTGCAGTGACCTGCTCCTGCTATCCGGAGCATCTGGGGTAAGGGGGGACCGCCTGTGTTGGCGGCTTCCAGGCACTGACCAAATTCACGCGGCGCTGCCGGAACACTTTCCGTACACACGGTGACCCCAGGTTCGCCCACAAGAATGGAGGAGCCCGTGCGTATCGATCAATGCTACAGCATCAGGGACTTTCGCATGATGGCAAGGCGGCGATTACCCGGGCCGATCTTCCACTACATCGACGGGGCGGCAGACGATGAGGTCACCTATCGAAGAAATGCCGAGGCCTATGAGCGATGCGATCTGGTGCCAAACGTTCTCGCCGGCGTTGAAAGCATCGACATGTCGACAACTGTCATGGGGCAAAAACTGAAGATGCCCTTGTTCTGCTCTCCGACAGCGCTGCAGCGGCTGTTCCATTATGACGGTGAAAGGGCGGTCGCCAAAGCTGCGGAGAAGTTCGGCACCATGTTCGGCGTCTCCTCGCTAGGGACGGTGAGCATCGAGGAGATCGGCTCCGCAATCAGCACGCCGAAGCTCTTTCAATTGTACTTCCATAAGGACAGGGGGCTAACTGGCAGTATGATCGACCGCTGCATCGCCGCGGATTTTGACGTGCTGGCGCTGACCGTCGACACGATCACGGGCGGAAATCGAGAGCGTGATTTGCGGACGGGCTTCACTTCGCCACCGCGCTTGACACTTAAGAGTCTCCTCAGCTTCGCCTCGCACCCGAGGTGGGCGGTCAACTACTTCACGCACGAGAAGTTTGAGCTGCCCCAGCTGAAAGACTACGTGAAAGAGGGTTCGAATGTCTCGGTATCCGTCGGCGATTATTTTAGTACGATGCTAGACCAATCGATGAACTGGAAAGATGCCGAGAGTGTGCGAAAGAAATGGGGCAAACAGTTCTGCCTCAAAGGCGTCATGAGTGTTGCGGACGCAAAGCGTGCTCTCGACATCGGTGCGACCGCTATCATGCTGTCCAATCACGGTGGACGTCAGCTCGACGGGTCGAGGACCCCATTCGACCAGCTCGCCGAGATCATCGATGCTGTCGGCGACAGGATAGATGTGATTTGCGACGGGGGAATTAGCCGTGGCACTCACGTTTTGAAAGCCCTCTCCCTGGGTGCGAAAGCGTGTTCGGGAGGCAGATTTTATCTGTTCGCCCTCGCAGCCGCGGGGCAGGTCGGCGTCGAAAGAGCCCTTCAAAACCTCCACAATGAGATCGAACGCGACATGAAGCTGATGGGCTGTCGGTCGATCAGCGAGCTAAGCCGTGAGAACTTGAGGTTCAGATGACTTTCTTCGAGCACGCCCAGCAGGCGGGCGGCCCCGCCCAAACCGCGCCATCTGGCTGGATTCCACTCCCTTTCGTGGACGACTCCCCCGACGTTCATCGGGTGCGGGCAGACGGCTCAGCTCGACCCTTCCGCCACGTTCATTCATCAGGACGCAAAGGCAGCTTCGCGGCACGTTCAGGCCTCAGACGTTTGTTGGCGGAACGTCGACTTTGGTCGAAAACAGTCATCGAACTGGACGGCTGGTATCCGAGTAATCGGATCACCGCCGGCCGTGTCCGATTTTCTTGGAGTATTGTGGCTGCCGCTGCCGGACATATGAAGCGGCGCGACGCGCGGTGTCCAAGGCATATTGCTCACCGCGTTTAAACGCCTTCGAGTCCGGCTCCTCCATCAGGCGGCGCACCGTTTCCTCCACGCCGAAACCCCAATCGATGGCCGTCATGCACCATACTATATCGGCCTTGCTGCGGTCCGGTCCGTCTCCACTGTTGTTCATCGGCGCGCCGTCCATCGCGATCGCATAGCTCGGCCATTTGCGGTTGACGCCGGATGACAAGCGGGCAGGGGAGGGGGCTAACGGCGGCGCCATTTCGGCCGGCGCGACCAGTCCGAGCTTCTCCAGCTCCGCAACCGTTGTCAGCCGCCCGGCCTGCGCATGGTGAATGGCGACACGCGGAAAGCTCGGCGCGTATTTCTCCTTGAAGTTTATGCTGCCCGCGATGCGCGTCGCGCCGCTCGCATTCACATCGGCGCCGGTGCCGCGCTTCAGCCGCGTGCCAAAATCTCTCTCGACGCGGCCGGCGATCGCGAGCCACGCCTGAAAGTTTCCGGGCGAGGTTTCGAGCTGGAGAAACACCGGCGGGGCACGCGTGTCAGTTTGTCGGCGGTGAGGTCGTCGAGCTGGATGAAGGTACGATCGGGACCGAGCGGACGTACGATGACATTGCGCTGGCAGATGACGGCGGCATCGAGCATCTCGTGCAGATTGGCTTTGAGGTCGGCGAGTTTCACGCCGCGGCGGAACGTATCCTTATCGCCGTTGCGCGTCGTCCAGGTCATATCGAAGCGTCTCGCTCCGACGCTCGCGAAGAGATCGAGCATCGCGCGTGCCTCGGCATGGCCGGTATCGGAAGGCTGTTCTGTCATGCGCGCATGACGTATCTACACCGGAACAGGCGCGCATCACAGGATGATCGCCGCTCGGTGCGACTCCGTTCGGCATTGCCGGCCGAACGCAGCGCCCAAACGGTGCGGCTGAGATGCAGATCGCCGGCCTTCGCCTTCGTCGCCATGCCGTGGAAATACCCGCCGGGCGATGACCGGAAATACTCCGCCGGTTTCGCCGAAACGATGGCGAGCGCGACGGCGGGTTCCGTCAGCGTTCACGCCAGACGGCAATTTCGGGGACGGTTCTGTTGGGGCATGGTAGCTCCCGGAGGGGGAGCACGTCGGATGGAATGCGTCGCATGCGGTGGGGCAGCGATTTCGGAGCGGCCTGAGCGCACCGCACAGGGCTACCGGCGGTTCCGTTGCCGCGATTGTGGCAAGCAGTTCAACGAACGAACTGGTGGGTCCCTGAATCGCGGAATCGCGCCCAGTATCCGTCCGATGTCATCGCGCTCGTTGTCTTCTGGCGACTGCGGTACCAGCTGAGCCTACGCGATCTGCCGGAGATGTTCCTTCTCCGCGGTATCGAATTCACCTATGAGGCGGTTCGGGATTGGGAGGCGAAACTTACGCCGTCGCTGATCGACAATCTTCGCCGCCGCCGGGGTGGTGGCAGCCGGGTCCGCCGCTCGTGGTACGTCGATGAGACCTACATCAAAGTCAATGGCCGATGGTGCTATCTATACCGGGCGATTGACGGCACTGGCGCGCTGGTAGACGTGATGCTGAGCGAGACCCGCGATATGGCCGCGGCAGAAAAGTTCTTCCGATCTGCCCAAGCGGTGACTGGCGTCACTCCGGCCCGGGTAACCACCGATGGGCATGACAGTTACCCTCGTGCGATTCGAAGCCAGCTTGGTGCCGATGTCCGCCACCGGAACAGCCAGTATCTCAACAACCGCATTGAGCAGGATCATCGAGGGATCAAGAGCCGATATGGGCCAATGCGTGGCTTCGGTGCCGTCAACTCGGCGGCTCGCTTTTGCCGATGTCATGACGAACTTCGGAACCTCCTGCAGCTAATTATCGCTTCCGCCACACCTCACCAGCCACCGTTCGTCGCCGTCGCTTCCTTCAAGCAAGCCGTATCGCCCTCCGCGTGATGGCCTCGTCATGAGCAGCACAATGGAAAAAGGCCTGGCCTTGCAGTCGGCGCAAGATCTGACGGAACCCGTCCGCGAGCACCATCTCCAGGAGGTCGGCGATCGCGAACTCGTCCTCGACGATCGGCACCGTCATCACATCGCTCACCCGGGCCGGGCGGGGTCACCGCTGGATGGCTCCCGGTTGCCGTCCTCAGCCGCGGCGACAATGGCCGCGATCCGCGCCGCCTCACGCGCCATCCCGCTCAGGACGATGCCAAGGTCGGTGATCGTGAACTCGCGGATGGTGGGATCGAACGCGCCCTCGCGCACCTTGAACAAGGAGAGCAGGCGGAACAGACACGAGCGCAGCTCGACATAGCGCAGCATGATCATGACCTCGGCCAGCGACGAGATCCCGCCGACCGGCACCCGGACCTCGGCTCGCCAAGGCCGAACGTGAGGGCACGCTGCGTGAACGCATTCGCTTCCTCTGCCGTGCCTCCCTGCTGGTCGTCGACGAGATCGGCTACCTGCCGGTCACCCCGGCGGGGGCAATCTGTTCTTCCAACTGGTCAACGCCCGCTACGAGAAGGGCGCGATGATCCTCACCTCAAACCGTGGCTTCGCCGAATGGGGCGACATCTTCGGCAGCCCAGTCGTCGCCACCGCGCTGCTCGACCGCCTGCTCCATCATGCCATCGTCATCCAGATCGAGGGATCGAGCTACCGTATGCGGGAGCATGCCGCTCTCCTCCCGGAAAACATCCGCACCAATACCGCCGTAAATTCAGCCCCGCCAAAACCTCGCGGCCGCCCTCCCACAAAGTAACCAACCGATCACCGCCATGCTTAACTATCAACCTCACGCCCTTCGCCACACGAGGGAATTTTATGCGCCCACTTTCAAGGAAACTTCGGTGCCATTTGACAATTGTAAGTGCTTCTTTAAGCGCCTTCTGAAGAGTTCGCAGTATGTGCCGCGTGTGATCGTGACAGACAAGCTGCGGAGTTACGGCGCCGCTCAGCGCCAACTGTTTCCCGACGTGGAGCATCGACAAAGCCGATATCTAAACAATCGGGCCGAGAACTCGCATCGACCGACGGGCGGCGAGAGCGACAGATGCAGCGGTTCAAATCGTCCGAACAAGCCCAGGACTTCCTCTCCGCTCAGTCGTTTATCTATAGCCATTTTCGTCCACGTCGTCACCGACTTGCCCCCGCTGTCTATCGTGTGATCCGCTCGGAAGCATCCGACACTTGGCAACAGGATATTTGTGCCCAGCGGCCAGCATAATCAGCGCAAACGCACCCCAACGGAGTCAATACGACCCGTTCGAACTTAATGTGACAATGCGAGTGCCGGTAGTGCTGAGGCTTGAGGACGGAGCTCTTGCCGAAGGCGTGGTCGATCGCGCATCCCAGGAGACCAGTTCTCAAGCTGGACCGTTGTGGATTTTAAGACCCACCAAGAGTTCACTACGGAGACCGCCCGCTACATCCGGCAGGTAAAACTCTATGCCCGAGCGGTGCGCGCAGCCAGCGGTCGACCCACCGAAGGATACATCTTAATATTCTGACATCCGTGAAGCCGCCATGCTGCGCGGCCGCGATCATGGTGCCGGTGTCGCCGGAACGGGCGTTTGTCTGTACTGGGCGGGAGCCAGCTGCCCCGGTCCGCTGCCACAGTCGCGTCCTGATCTCAACTGAGATGCCGACCACGACGCGTTCGACCGTGTTTTGGGAGACTGTTATGAGTGCGGTCTTCAGACTGGTCTCATCACATTCGCCGGCAACACGCCCTCCGCGCTATAGGTCCGGTAATCCACCGTCAGCTCTTCGCCAGAACGGATCTTTCTGAGCGCAATGAACGCGCAGCCATCCCGTGTGCGTATGTTCGGCTGTGGCGAGTGATTGAGGTAGCATGCAAGATTGACGAGGTTGGTGCCGCAGGTCGGGATGATGAGTTTGCCCTCGCTCGGCAGGAACAGGGATCGGATTAGCGCTGCCAATCCGGCCGGCAGCTTGGCTATCTCGTCCTCCGTGACGTGCATGTGTCCGGGATTGGCATATCTCCCGATGACCCTGAAGGGGTTGAGGCCCCGGCGGATGGGTCGGATTGCAAACACACCGATTCCGGCGATCGGCGAGGGCTGTAGACGACAATAGCACGAGGCCAATACCTGCTGCACCAATGCCGCCCGCTTCATCCGCTAACCCGCTGTGACACCGGCAATAGCTTTCGTCTGCGGCAGGCCTATGCGGCCGTCCGACGCCGACCTGTCCTATCAGGGAGCAGCTTGGCCCCATAGCCGGTGGGATCATATGCTTGCGGGCCCTCATATCCGTCATCGGCGATCAGCCGCAGCTGCGTGCTCCCAAGGCCGTGCACCGCTGGAAGTTCCAGAGGAACCGACCACGCACATTCTGCATGGCCCTCTTCGCCGCGCAGCGCCAGGAAGACCACGCGATCAACGCCGCCCTTTGCGTCAGCCTCGAGCGCCAGGCGGAAGATCAATCCCTCAGCCATTTCATCGCCGAGTGCCAGTCCAAGCTGCTGGGCTTCCGCCTCCTGACGACGCAGCGTGCGGGCGGTCGGGTCGTCTGCCATGCCGCGATAGAAGCGTACCGGCACCTGGTCGATCAGAAAGACGAAGTGATGACTGTCATCCATCACACGCAGCCAGAAATGCGCTCCGGATCCAGCAACCCGCTTTAAGCGCTGCTTTCCGAACGCGTAGGCGCGGCATCCGACAGACCAGTTGTCATCGCCCATTTCGTAGGCCGCCAGCGCTACGGCATCGCGCCGCGCATTGGCGAGAAGGCGCGCGCAGAAGCGCAGGCGCTCTTCCGTCAAGGCGGGGTGGAAGTCCATGGCAGACGGATATTCGCACCCAAATCGACGACATTTTCGACCATATCCGAGTCTATGGGGCGCGCCGTTGCCGGCGCAATCGGCTTGGGTCGATCGTTCCACGTTGCAAGAGGCCCATTCACGAAAGATATCCGCCGGCCTGAGACACTCTATTTCGCCCACCATTTTCCGTTTGCCTGCCCGGCCTTTCGAGACGCGAGGATTGGCGAGAGTCGACAGAGAAACAGGCGTACCGACGGGACGTTGTCGGTCGTGTCCCAGTTCGTGGTGTAGGAGCTGTGGGTAAGTGGCCTGCCGGAGCGACCGCCAAGAGTACCGCCAAGAGTCTGGAGTAGGCAGGCCACTTATCCACAGCGGTGGTCACCGTGGTGCTCCTGGGTAGGGTTGGGTTGCAACACGCAACTCTGACCTGGAGGCCACCCCGATGACCGACGACATGATCACCCTTCGCGAGCTGATGGAGAAGGGTTCGGACGCGACACTGCTGCGCGAGATGATCGGCTTCGCCGCGCAGCGTCTGATGGAACTGGAGACCGAGACTCTGTGCGGTGCTGGCCACGGCGAGCGCAGCGAGAATCGGACCAACCTGCGCAACGGCTACCGGGATCGCGACTGGCAGACACGTGCTGGGACCGTGGAGCTGCGCATACCGAAGCTACGCCGCGGCAGCTACTTTCCCGGCTTTCTGGAGCCGCGCCGGATGGCGGAGAAGGCGCTAACCGCGGTGATCCAAGAGTCCTACGTCCAGGGCATCTCAACCCGCTCGGTGGACGAGCTGGTCAAGGCGATGGGGCTGGAGGGCATCAGCAAAAGCCAAGTGTCGCGGCTCTGTGCCGAGATCGACGAGCGGGTGCAGACGTTCCTGCACCGTCCGATCGAAGGCGAGTGGCCGTATCTGTGGCTGGATGCCACCTATGTCAAAGCCCGGCGTGATCATCATATCGTCTCGGTGGCCGTGATTGTCGCCATGGCGGTCAACACGGACGGCCGTCGCGAGGTGCTGGGCATGACCATCGGCAACAGCGAAGCCGAGCCGTTCTGGACCGAGTTCCTGCGCTCGCTCACGCGCCGCGGCCTACGCGGCGTCAAGCTGGTCATCTCCGACGCGCATGAAGGCCTGAAAGCAGCGATTGCCAAAGTGCTTGGCGCGACCTGGCAGCGCTGTCGCGTGCACTTCATGCGCAATGCCTTGGCGCATGCCGGAAAGACGCAGCGACGGATCGTCTCGGCGTGGATCGGCACGGCGTTTGCCCAGGATGATGCTGAGGCCGCTCGCAAGCAGTGGCGACAGGTCGCCGATCAAGCCAGGCCACGCATCAGCAAGCTCGCCGCCCTGATGGACCATGCCGAAGCTGATGTCCTGGCCTACATGGGCTTTCCGGCACAGCACCGCACCAAGATACACAGCACCAATCCGCTCGAACGCCTCAATGGGGAGATCAAGCGGCGCAGCGAGGTGGTGGGTATCTTCCCGAACGAAGCCGCTGTTACCCGGCTGGTTGGTGCACTGCTACTCGAACAGAATGATGAATGGGCCGTTCAGCGTGCCCGCTATATGACCCTGGAAACCATCGCTCCACTGGGCCATGATCTCAGCGTCAGTCTGCCTCTCATCGCAGCCTGACACGGCGGTCCAACCCGCCAAGGAGTTCTGCTCCTACACCACCTGTTGGGACACCATCGCAAGTGCTGCGAAAATGCGCGCGAACGCGCCAATGCGGCTCCAACGATCGAAGCGGTTGTAGAGCGTCTTCGGCGGACCGTAGCCGCGCGGCGCGTCCTTCCACTGCAAGCCATGGCGGATCACGTAGATCATGCCACTGATGATCCGGCGGTCGTCGACGCGAGGCAGGCCGCGCGCGCGAGGAAAGAACGGTCGCGTGCGTCTCGCATTCTCTCTGGCTCGGGATGCGCGCCGCTCCGCGATTGCAATCGGGAGCCCAAGGCAAGCCTCTTATCCTAGCAGTCCCCGTCCTCGCGTAGCAGGTCGAGGTAGTTGACGCCGAGCGCGCAGGCCAACTCGCATATGCTGACGATCGTAGGGTTTCGGCGCCCCTGCTCAAGTCCGCTGATATATTGCTGCGTAAAGCCCGACCTCTCCGCCACCTGTTCCTGTGTCAGCCCCCTGGCACGTCGAATACGGGCGAAATTTCGGCCGACGAGTCGGCGCATGTCCATGCGCCAAACTCGGCTGACAGCCTCGTTGCGGTTTATCCACTATAGTGCGTAAAATGCCGGTAGCGCGACGGTTTCGAAAGCGCATCGGGAGGTTCGATGCCCGCTGCCGGCCAGAGAGGGTCACTGAT
This sequence comes from uncultured Pseudomonadota bacterium, assembly GCA_963791885.1. Classification (GTDB taxonomy): domain Bacteria; phylum Pseudomonadota; class Alphaproteobacteria; order Acetobacterales; family Acetobacteraceae; genus CAVSUZ01. The sequence continues at coordinate 523,183 of CAWBUL010000006.1, forward strand.
GCTGGTCGATGCTGGCGGCCAAGGAACGCAGCTGGAGCGGGCTGACCTCTATCTCCGGGGTCAGCACCTTTATGACGAAGCCTGGCTTCAGAAGCTCGTCGCACGATATCCGGATTGTTCTGCCAATCAAGGAACTGGAGCCTGGACTGGGTCCCTTCAGTTCAATCTGCATGGAGTTGCCGACACCCCGCGGGTTCATCGACAATCTCCTGATGACGTCGACCGGCGACATCGCCCTGATTGAGACGAAGCTTTTCAGAAACCCGGAAGCAACCCGAAAGGTCCTGGCCCAGGTTATCGACTACGCGGGGTGTCTCTTTCAGATGACCTACGAGCAGTTCGAGCACGCCGTCCTCTCAGCAAGGGCGATGTCAAGCCGTGTCACCCAGAGTCTTTATGATCTCCTGCCTGAAGCGGACAAACCTTCCGAGCATGTTTTTCACGACGTCGCGTCAGAGAATCTCAGACGAGGCAGAGTCCTCATCCTGATTGTGGGAGATGGAATTCAGAACAACCTTCACACCCTACTGGGCAACATCCGGGGGCACGCATGGTCGAGCTTTACGCTGGCTCTGGTGGAGCTCGCAATTTTTCATCTACCGAACTCGCTGGCCCACGCCTATGTCGAGGACTTAGCCAAGACATGGGATTGCGAGTGCCACGTCCTCCCAACAAGTGGAAATTGGACCCTCTATAAGGATGGAAGGCCGCTTCGTTTGCGTGATGTCTTGAACCGCCTCTCTGATTGGCTGGGGCCGATGCAGCGGTTTATAGCCGCTATCCAGGAGAGCGGCCGCGACCTTTGATGATGAGCATGAAACCTCTCCGTCAATCTTTTGCTCCTCGTAGAGGCATGATCGGCCGTGCAATTGATTGCACGTCAGACGTCGAACGAAGCCTCTCTTCATGGTCCGGACGTTCGGGTCAAGCCGTGACCTGTTCCGGTGACTGCGGTGGTGCGGGTGGGGTGCCCCAGCTACAGCCGCTTTGGGTGGATTCCGGACTCCAGCGAGCATTATGCTCGTATAAAAGCCGATCAGACCGAGTGGAGGCGAAGTGAGGAACGTGCTCACCTACGACTTGGTGATTGACTTGGTCCGTGCGCGGCCTGACCTGAGGCTTATCGGCATCGACGGCCTGTCCCTGGCGGGGAAGTCGACGCTGGCCGGCCAACTCGCCGAGGCGGCAGGTGGCGCATGCATTCAGCTCGATGATTTCGTAAAGCCGGAGACCGAGTGGCGCTGGCACGACCGGCCATCGTTCCCATTCGATTACATTCGTTACGACGAGTTCACGGCCGCCGTCAGGCGCGTGGCCGAGAATGGCTGGTGCCAGTACCGTCCCTACAACTGGGAAACCGGAAAGACCGAAGATGTGGACCGCGTGGTGAAAGCCGATGGTCCGGTGATCGTGGAGGGGGTGTCCGCGCTGCATCCGGACCTTGCTCCGCTCTACGGCTTGCGTATCTGGGTTGAAAGCGACGCTGCAAGCACGTTTGCTGCTTCCGTGGGCCGAGGCGTAGGCACCTGGATGCGTGAGTGGGAAAAAATGTTTCTCCCGAGCGTTGGCCTGTATCTCGAGACAGATCCACGGACGCGGGCAGACGTCCTGGCAGCGGGACGCGGGTTCGCGACGCAAACCATCGGGCACTCTAAATCCTCTGGTGCGCGCGCCGACCTCAGAGGAAGCAACTCACGATTGAACGGTTTACGCTACGTCCAGCCCGACCGCCCGATCTTGCCTTTTGTGAGAGGCTTTACTTTGAGGGGATGGGCTGGATCATTGAGGCGCTGAAGCTCGACGTGGCGAAGCGGCGGGAGAGCTTTCCGCTTCAGTGGCGGTTAGAACAGGTCCGCGTCATCCCGCTCTCGGGAAAAGACGTTGGCTGGCTGCAGATCGCACGAACGGACGATGCGATCTTCCTTGGCCAACTTTATCTGACCGGTCTCTTTAAAAGGAAGGGCATCGGCACCCAAGTCCTACGCATGCTCATCGAAGAATCCGAACTCTCGGCCAAGGCGATCACACTTGGTGTGGTAAGAATCGATCCGGCGCGACGGCTATACGAACGGATGGGATTCGGACTCACTCATGAGGATCAGCACAAGGTCTATATGCGACGCGGGCCGGACCGGCGCGGCGAATTCGTCGAAGCGTAAATCAAAAATCATGGAACAAGATCAGGCCATTGATAAGATCGGTCTTTTTTGCTGTATGATTCCGTTTCATAAGCGGCCGACCATCAACTTACCCACTACCCTGTTCCTGAGCCTTCTTTTTCGGAGGGATTCGCTTCGCAACTGGAGCCGGTGCGCATTGTGAACGATGCGGCCCACGAATGGCGTCCGCAAGGGTGGGGTCACCGAGCAGGTCATGCCATCGTTCGACCGTGACCTGGCTGGTGATCAATGTGGCACCACGACCGTAACGCTCTTCGACGATCTCCAACAGATCGCGTCGCCGGTCCGGACCGAGCGGTTCAAGGCCCCACTCATCCAAATAAGCAGCTTCACCCCGCCGAGGGACCTCATCAGGCGTGCGAAGCGTCCCTCGCGACAGGCCAGACCTAGATCGGCGAACAGACGGGGGATGCGCTGATTGAGGACGGAATGATTGTCTCGGCAGGCCTCGTGGCCAAGAGCGCAGGCGAGTCAGGACTTTCGGGGGTCGAGCGGTTCTTCGAAAGTCGGTATCGGCATTTTAGGGGAGTTGCCTAATAACTCACCGCCTCAGCCAAATCTGCGTCGGGTCAGCAATGGCCGGTTGGCGCCCATTGTCGGACAGAATGGGCATTTCCAGAAGCTGCCATTCGAAAACGAGTATTTGACCTTGAGCGCCCCCATGGACACGCGGCGGGAGATGCGTTCGTCGCCCCGTGATGCCAATCGCACCCTGCGGCCCAGACCACAGTGTCTCGACGACCGCCTCAGTTGAGTCCACTGCGCTTGGCAGCGCATCTAACGTGTAACCTTTTCAGTCACGATGCCATGTCGCCGTTCATTTGCCGAAGAGTTTCTGCAGCAAATTCTTGGGTGCGTTGAGGATTTGTTTCGCGGCATTTGTGGGCACCGCAAGCAACGACGGCGGCGAGTTTGGCTGCGGACCGCCCGGGCCGCCGCGCGCGATGGCGAGCTGATTGGCGCAATCATCGCCGCCACTGCTGAGCCGATCCGGACCGCCGAGCGCGCCGGAGATCGCCCCAAGCGGCACTTCGGCCAAGTTCTCCGCAGACTGCGCGAGGCCCATGATGTCGTCCTGCGCCGAATGCGCCGCGTCGACGCGCGCCCTCGGATTCTCGATCGTCCCGCCGACGATCAGTGGCACGGTGATGCCGGTATCGGCGAGCCGCGCCAGCGGCCGCAAGCGCAGCGAGAGCGTTTCGTCGGCGAGGTTGATCGTGCCACTGCCGCTCACCTTCACGCGTGCGGAATCGAGATACAGCGCACGGAACGTCGCCAGCCCGTTACGCGCGTCCAACCGCGCCGCGAAGCAGCGCAGTGCGTTACGGCCGCGGATGCTCTGGCCAGGAAAGATCAGCGACAGCGGCAGGCTCGCCGAGGTCAGGATCGGTCCGAGCAGACGGTTGAGCGAGGCGTTGTCGATTTCCCCGTTCACCATTGCCAGCCCGAGCGTTCCGTTCAACCCGGCGGCCATCATGTGCAGGCTATCCCCCGCGCCATTGAGAGTGGCGTCCACTTCGAGCGAGCCCGACGCGTCGGATGGTAGCCCGAGCATCAGCGCCAGCGCGCGCACCGACAGACCTGGCGCACGCAGCACCAGCGCCACTGGCGGCTTCGCTGGATTGGCATCAATCGTCAGCCGCCCGCTCATTCTTCCGGCGGGAAGTATCCCGCTGATCGGATCGAGCATGAGCTTGCCGTCCTTGAGCACGAAATGCCCGGCGATATCGCGCTGTGTCTGGCCGCTGGTGCGCAGTTCGCCAATGCGCAACTGGACATCCGCATCGGCAGTGCGCAGCACGCCGAGGTCAAGCGGCGCGTCGGAAAACAGCAGATCCGGATTGCCGCGCCGCTCCGGCCGTGGCGTGGGTGTGGCCAGAGCCGTCGCGGCTTGCTGCCCCGCCGCTGCCGGGGGCGCCGGCGGACTGACCGACTTCAACTCGAGCAGCGCATCGAGATCGATCCGCTTGGACGTCACATTCCCGGTGATCGATGGGGGCCGCGTGAACGTCACCGACGCATCGCCGGCGATGTCGCCCTGGGGCAGGTTCAGCGTCGCTTGCGTCAGCACCATGCCCTTGGCGGACCCGCCCGACGCCTCGGCGAGACGCGCATCAAGCGCGATATCCTTCACATCCGGCACCGGCCGCCGGACCAGCGCCGCGAACGGCGCCAGCGCCGGAATGCGCGCGCTCACCAGGAGCTCCGCCCCGGCGACGCGCGCCGGATCGGCCAGCGTGCCCTTCGCCATCGCTGTGGCCCCCGCGACCGCAAGCGAGACATCAACCGGGAATGCCTGCCCATCGATCAGTGCGCTCGGCGCGCCGAGCGTCGACGAGATGGTCAGCGGTGCGTCAGCATAGTTGCCGGCAGCTTGCACGGTGACCGGCTGATCCGGCTGCGGCGCCCGAATAGTCACCTGTGTCAGCGTCAGCCCCGGCGCATAGGCGGACAGGTCGGATGCGCCGGCATGAAGCGTGAAATTGCTGACCCGCGTGAGCAGCGGCCCGCTATCCGCGACATTCGCGCTAAAGCTCAGCTCCCGCACCGACGGCAGCGGCGTGCCCGGAACGAAAGGTTGAAGCTGCGCCAGATCCGCCAGCTGCCCGCTTGCTTTGCCCGAATAGCTTGTCGGCTGCAGCGGCGTCGTCGATTGTGCATCCACAGACAACGCCGCGCCTTTCGAGTTAACCGTCAGCCTCACCGGCCACGGTGTCTTCGCGGCCGTATCGCTCAGCCGCGCCACCGAACCCGTCTCGCCCTTCGCGTCAAACTGAGTCCCGGCAAAGGTTGCGACGAGCTGGAATGTCACGGGAGACGACTCGCTCGGCTCCCGCAATTCAAACAAATCCAGTGTGCCAGTAACGGCCTGCCCCGTGATGCCGTTGCGCCAAGTCAGCGTGCCATCCTCGACCGTCATCGATTGAACGGCGATGTCCATTGGCTTCCCCGGCGCCGCGGCGGCTGTCGGCGTGGCCGGCTTAGTGAACAGCCAGTTGCCGCGACCGGCCTGAGTCGTCTCAATCAGAACGTCCGGCTTGATTATCGCCAGCGAAGGTATGTCGAGGCAATTCGACAGCAGCGGCAGCAGGGCTACCTCCGCCTCGATGCTTTGCGCGGTCACCATTTGTGGTCGGGAGCCGCCGTCGAAGTTGGCGAGCGCCACGTCGCGTGCCTCGATTGTCGGCACCAGTGACCATTTCACCGAGATTGGGCCGTTTAGCGACAGCTCGCGCCCAGTCGCGCGCATCACCGCATTTTGGATACGCGGCTTCCAGCTGTTCGGATCGAAGGTAGCAATGAAAATGCCGATCCCGGTAATCGGCAGGACCACCACCAGGCCGATAACGATCACCAGGATTCTGCGCCAGCGCATGGAAGATGTTCCCCCATCATGCCCGTAGTTTCGGCGCGCGGCGGCAGCGCCTGGAAGCCCCCCTCGCGCGCGCACTTTCCATGCGCGGCAGTCAGTCTGCCCGCACCGTCAGCCGCCCTCCCGCCAGATGCGTCGGGCGCACGCAAATGTGGCGGTCCGACATTCCCACGACCACCGTCACGCTATCCGGGACCCAGAGATCGTTGCCGAGAATGGGCGCGTCCAGCCTGCGCGTGCAAGAACCGAAGTTGATGCGTTCGCCCGGTGGGCCGTAATCGGTCATTGCCCGCGCGCTCATCGTCCTGCGATGCCTCGCGTGGTTCGATCGAATCACGGTCTTGCCGAGGACTTCGAGGCGACAGTTGTCTCGGGTACTAACTTCCTCTGCGCCGGATCGGTAGCTACTGTGCGGGCCAGTTTGTGGTTGCGCGCAAGTTCCGGATTGGACCCTGAGCCACCAAGCCCCTGTCCCCCAGACAAGCTTTCAGACATGCTGCGCCCCGTCTGCTTCCCAATCGCGACCTCACAGCAGACATTCGGGCTTCGGCCACAGGGCAAGCAGAGCGCAAACGCGGGCATCTGCGTCAAAGCGGCGCCATGCCAATCGATATCGAGCCGGCATAGACGTATGCCCGAGACGCAACGGCCGCGGCTACCGCTTTGCGTGTCCGATTTCGCAAGGTAATTAAGGGATCTGCCTTATCTGATATGCTCAAATAGCTCGCGCCACTGCTCCGCCACAGTTGTCAAGCGTCTGCGAGCTTCTCGCTCGGAATAGGAGCCTGACCAACGGATCAGTTCAGCAACACCTTCATCGTCAAGATCAACTCCATCTCGGACCCCTTTGCAGAGTGGATAGAACTTGCCGGCGCGCCTCTCCACGACTGTGAATCGCGTGCCGTCGGACACCAGCAGATAGTGCTCCTTCTCAGCGATTACTTGCATCGCGTGCCCCCCTCTGCGTTGAACAGGGGCGATCCTGGTTCTGGTGCTTTTGTCCCAGAAAGCCTTTCCTTGGAGTTCGCCGTTCGCAATCGGCAGGGCTGATGCGAAAGCTAGCAGCGCGCCAGTTGATGCCCTGCATCAATGGTGCACAGGGTTACTCCCATGGAGAGGCTGTATTCAACACCAAAGTCAAATGCTGCGGTGCACTACGGACTTCCGCGCGACAACGAGCAGCGGCAAGCGCGCATTCGCACACTGCGTTCTACGGACCGTGTCGCGGCCTTGCGCTGGACAGCCCTGGCAGAAATCTCGACGGGACCATCAGAGCGTCCAACAGATTACCATCGAGGGGTGATCGCGGCGCCTCACGACTGAACCAGATAGGGCGCGCGCCGCGCGGGTCACCCGCTCGCCGCAGTCAGGTGCAGTTACGGATCGCTTGGCCCTCGACATCCGTGGCCCGGACCCAGCCGAGAGTGGCATGCGGTTTGAAAGGCCAATCACAGACAGTATCGCCCGTTACGATCTGCAGGAAGGACCCCGACTTCGGCAACACCCAGAGGTGCAGCGAGGATGCCACCCTGTATGGCTCAAGAGAAGTGGTCACCGAGAGCATGAGAAAGCGTCAATCCAGATGCGATGCAAGTTATGGGTGCGTGGGTCGATGGACGCGCGCGGTGTCACGCACCCAAGCGGTTCGGGGTAGCTGCGTAGATGGCATCGGGAGCGGTCAAGCAGGCCAGAGTCCGAGACCGATCAGCGCAATTACCGAAATCCGCCCCATCGGTCTGGTGGCCATTAATTCACCCCTGAGCTTCTGTGGACGCATCGTGCATAGCACAGCATCTAGCGGCATCCGAAGGCGTGTGCCCCGGGCAAAAGGCGTTTTGGGCGAAGGAATTCTACGGAGACAGGCGGGGTTTACCCTTCAAGGCATTTTACCCCATGCCGACCAACAGGCAGTCGCCACAATTCGCCGCGCGGTTAAGTCTTCAAAACCCCAGCAGTCGCCATAATTGGTCTCGCGCTCCTCTTGCGTTAAGTTTAAGTTGCAGGGCCTCGAAACCGCCTGCGGCGTCTATGGCCGCCAAAACTTTCTCGGCTGTGCGTTGGTCAAAACGTGAGTGACTCTGAAAGCCAAACCACCCGCGTTTTTCGCCGGTCGGTTCGGTCCAGTTGACGTGCCACGCGCCATACCGCCTAGCGATCTGATCTGCCCTCGCGGTCAGATGCCCGCGGTGAAGGCCGAAGTAATGTTCACTCATCGCTCCTCCTCTGTCAGTTCAGCACGGTCCCGTTCGTCCGGAAAGGTTTGTGAGCAGGCCGCTGTTCCAGAGAACGACGGGAGTTCGATCAAAAGATGATGAGAGCAGCAGTGAAGGTCAGTTATCTGTTCGATGACATCCGGATTATCGGCCGGTCTCTCCACAGGGCGTCGGAATGATCGACTTTGTGAAGTGACGATCGACCCTGCCGGGCTTTATTTTTGTGGCCTATACTCACGTAGAAGTTGTGGCATCCCAACTTGGTTGCTCTCCAACGCTGCACCCCAGGCCGCAGCGATGCGTTCCACACGGCCAATGTGCGAGCATGGCAATCCCCCTTAACAGCTGATCGGAGCCGCCGCTAACTGTTTGGAAACGGTTTCCTCGCAACTGGGAATGGCATCGCCAGGCGTGGGACTGAAATGATTCATAGGAACGGTCATCTGAGTTTCGATATCGAAGCGCTCGCAGAGGGCAGACGCAGGATCGATGACGACCGCTGAAAGGCAGCTTCTTCTTACCATTGCGAAGCTTCTCGTGCATGCCGGCCGAGAGGGGAGCTTTACTGTCGACCAGCTTGGAGAGCTGCGAGGATGCATTTATGAGGCCGAGATTGAGGTTGAGATGCAGCGGCGGAGTTGGTTTCTAGGATGGATCGGCGTTAAGGGCAGTTAATCGTGCCGCTGTGCGGGGCCACTGTTTGCATCGGACTGTGGCGGAAACGGCGGACAGTACCTCGGGTTCATATCGTGCGATGATGGCTTTTTACGCTTTGGCCACTCTCCTTCGTTATATCCGTCATGTGCAAAATCGCCGCTTTCCTGCCGCAGAGGAGCTGATCACCGATGTGAATGCGTCGGCAAGCAATGCCCGAAATTGGCTCAATCTGGCGCATGCACTGATCGATGTAGCGGCTCACACGGACGCAAACCCTTACGGCCTCCTCGACGTCCTAGAGGAAGGCATCGCGTCCGCGGTGCTCGTGCTTCCCCCGGGCAAACGACGTGCTACTGCGGCCGCCGTGATGAGATTGCTCCTGGACCAGTTCCGGTCGAATGGGATTGACTAATTTCAGGAGACCTTTGTGATCCGTACAAACTCACCGAACGCATTATCGATCTGGCGATGACGGGGGCCAACCAGCTCGGGCCGGAGCAGCGGGTGGTGGGATAGTAAGCTTACTCGCGCGATGGCCCGGCTTCCGAGTGTCGTCCATGAGAGCTGAGTGGCCTAACCATAACGAACGTTTGCTTTACGCATTCTATTGCCAGAAAGCCGCCATTCTGCTTCCGTTAAGGGATTGCGGACGCCTGCCGAAGTCTGTCGGTGGTGCGCCGATGGCAGGCGTCCGAAAAGCCTCGAGGGAGGAAACCGCGGGGAGGTTCGCGATGGCGCTGGTGCAAGCCTATGGGGACATTTGAGGGTTGCGCCTGACGGATTTTCGATGTGGCGGATCGGTCTGAGCGTTCGGTGGTTGATGGGAAGCTGGTTCTGATCGATGGGCGAGCGAGCGCGATCCGGATTTTGTATCGATGGAACCGTGTTTTGGTGCTCAGGGTAGACCGGTGTCTTCCCCAGCCCGCCACTCTTCCTTTACCGGCGCGCCTGCAAGTTACCGCGGTAGCGGTTTAGTCCTTCGGCCAACTCTGGTCTGTTGATTTTCGCTGAGAACTGACCCGGGTTTTCCACCGAGAACTGACCCGGGTGAATTTATGGTTTGCGGGTCATACCGGGGTCAAGTTCTTGGCCTTTTCCTTTCGGCCCTTGTTGGCGGCCGAGCTGGCTTTGAAGCGGAAGCTGTCATTGCCGGTTTCCACGATGTGGCAGTGGTGGGTGAGGCGGTCGAGCATGGCGGTCGTCATCTTAGCGTCGCCGAACACGTCAGCCCATTCGCTGAAGCTCAGGTTCGTGGTGATGACCACAGAGGCCCGTTCGTAAAGCTTGCTCAGCAGGTGGAAAAGCAGCGCGCCGCCGGAGGGGCTGAACGGCAGATAGCCCAATTCATCGAGCATTACGAGGTCGCACCGCATCAGCCGATCCGCGATCTGACCCGATCGGCCCTGAGTTTTCTCCTGCTCCAGCGCATTGACCAGGTCGACGGTCCCGAAGAACCGAACCTTTTTGCGATGGTGTTCAACCGCCTGCACGCCAAGCGCCGTGGCGATGTGGGTCTTGCCGGTGCCCGGACCGCCGACGAGGACCACGTTGTCGGCGTTTTCGATGAACTCACACCGGTAAAGCTGGCGCACCAGGGCTTCATTGGTTTCGCTGGACGCAAAATCAAAACCGCTCAGATCCTTGTAGACGGGGAAGCGCGCCGCCTTCAGCTGGTAGGCAACCGATCGAACCTCGCGCTCGGCGGTTTCCGCCTTGAGCAGCTGTGAGAGAATGGGGACGGCCGAATTGAACGCTGGCGCGCCCTGCTCCATCAGCTCGCCCGCGGCTTGCGCCATGCCAAACATCTTCAGGCCGCGCAGCATCACGACAATCGCCGCCCCGGCCGGATCATGACGCATGGCGGGCCTCCTGTAGCTTCTCGCGCAGGGCATCGTAGCGTTCGACGTCGGCACGTGGCTCCCGGTCCAGGGCCAAGGCCTGCGGAGCCGCGATCATTGCTGTGGCCGTGGATTTGCCGTCGATCAGCCGGTGCAACATGTTCAGCACGTGCGTCTTTGTCGGCGCTCCATCACTCAGCGCCAGTTCGACGGCACACAACACCGCATCTTCACCATGGTGCAGGACGAGGGCAAGAATCTCCACCATCTCCCGGTCGCCTCCGGGCTGCTTGAGAAGGTGCTGTTGCAGCCGCTTGAACGCTTCCGGCAATTCGGCGAACGGCGCGCCATTACGCAGAGCTCCCGGCTTGCGCTGGATCACCGCGAGATAGTGGTGCCAATCATAGATGGTGCGGCCGGGCAGATGATGCGACCGCTCGATGAGCCGCGCGTGTTCGCAGATGACTTGCCCTTCGGCAACGACAACGACGCGGCCTGGATAAACCCTTAAGCTGACGCGATGATTGGCGAAGGACGCGGGCACGCTGTAGCGGTTGCGATCAAAGTGAACGAGGCAGGTGGGCGAAACGCGTTTGCCGTATTCAACAAAACCATCGAACGGTCTGCCAACGGCCATCAGGCATCCGACTTCACTTTGCCACGCATCGAATATCGAGCCTTGCTGGCTGCCGTGTGGAATCTCGCGCCATAGCGCTTGGCAGCGTTGTTCCAGCCAGTCGTTCAAGTCAGCCAGCGTCACAAAACGCGGCATGGTCTGCCACAGCCGATGACGCGCGTCCTGGACATTCTTCTCGATCTGACCCTTCTCCCAGCCTGAGGCCGGATTGCAAAAGTCAGCATCGAAAAGGTAGTGGCTGGCCATCGCGGCAAAGCGTGCATTGACCTGGCGCTTCTTGCCGACGCCAACTTGGTCAACAGCCGTTCTCATATTGTCGTAGATGCCGCGGCGCGGCACGCCGCCAAGCACCCGGAACGCATGATGATGCGCGTCGAACAGCATCTCGTGCGTCTGCAGCGGATAGGCCCGGACAATGAAGGTGCGGCTGTAGCAAAGCTTGAAGTGCGCAGCTTGCAGCTTGGTCCGTTCGCCGCCGATAACGGCCCACTCCTCGCTCCAGTCGAACTGGAAAGCTTCGCCCGGCTGGAAAATCAGCGGAACAAAGGCCCCGCGGCCGGTCGTCTGCTGCTCCCGCTGCCGATGCTCCGATGGTGTCCCAACACGTGGTGTAGGAGCAGAACTCCTTGGCGGGTTGGACCGCCGTGTCAGGCTGCGATGAGAGGCAGACTGACGCTGAGATCATGGCCCAGTGGAGCGATGGTTTCCAGGGTCATATAGCGGGCACGCTGAACGGCCCATTCATCATTCTGTTCGAGTAGCAGTGCACCAACCAGCCGGGTAACAGCGGCTTCGTTCGGGAAGATACCCACCACCTCGCTGCGCCGCTTGATCTCCCCATTGAGGCGTTCGAGCGGATTGGTGCTGTGTATCTTGGTGCGGTGCTGTGCCGGAAAGCCCATGTAGGCCAGGACATCAGCTTCGGCATGGTCCATCAGGGCGGCGAGCTTGCTGATGCGTGGCCTGGCTTGATCGGCGACCTGTCGCCACTGCTTGCGAGCGGCCTCAGCATCATCCTGGGCAAACGCCGTGCCGATCCACGCCGAGACGATCCGTCGCTGCGTCTTTCCGGCATGCGCCAAGGCATTGCGCATGAAGTGCACGCGACAGCGCTGCCAGGTCGCGCCAAGCACTTTGGCAATCGCTGCTTTCAGGCCTTCATGCGCGTCGGAGATGACCAGCTTGACGCCGCGTAGGCCGCGGCGCGTGAGCGAGCGCAGGAACTCGGTCCAGAACGGCTCGGCTTCGCTGTTGCCGATGGTCATGCCCAGCACCTCGCGACGGCCGTCCGTGTTGACCGCCATGGCGACAATCACGGCCACCGAGACGATATGATGATCACGCCGGGCTTTGACATAGGTGGCATCCAGCCACAGATACGGCCACTCGCCTTCGATCGGACGGTGCAGGAACGTCTGCACCCGCTCGTCGATCTCGGCACAGAGCCGCGACACTTGGCTTTTGCTGATGCCCTCCAGCCCCATCGCCTTGACCAGCTCGTCCACCGAGCGGGTTGAGATGCCCTGGACGTAGGACTTCTTGGATCACCGCGGTTAGCGCCTTCTCCGCCATCCGGCGCGGCTCCAGAAAGCCGGGAAAGTAGCTGCCGCGGCGTAGCTTCGGTATGCGCAGCTCCACGGTCCCAGCACGTGTCTGCCAGTCGCGATCCCGGTAGCCGTTGCGCAGGTTGGTCCGATTCTCGCTGCGCTCGCCGTGGCCAGCACCGCACAGAGTCTCGGTCTCCAGTTCCATCAGACGCTGCGCGGCGAAGCCGATCATCTCGCGCAGCAGTGTCGCGTCCGAACCCTTCTCCATCAGCTCGCGAAGGGTGATCATGTCGTCGGTCATCGGGGTTGGCCTCCAAGGTCCGAGTTGCGTGTTGCAACCCAACCCTACCCAGGAGCACCACGGTGACCACCGCTGTGGATAAGTGGCCTGCCTACTCCAAACTCTTGGCGGTACTCTTGGCGGTCGCTCCGGCAGGCCACTTACCCACAGCTCCTACACCACGAACTGGGACACGACCGATGCTCCTTCCAGGTGCGGGCGAACGCCGCAACACGGCCGTATGAACCTTCAAACCCGAGGGCGGCCAGATCCGCATGCAACCGCTTGATCGTCCGCCTCTGCTTGCGCGGCCTGCCGCTCTCTAGCTTTAGCCAGGCCGACAGTTTCTCGGCGAACGCGTCCAGCTTGCTGGGCCGCTCCGGCACCTTGAAGGCCGGTTCCACCACGTCGCCCCGCAAGTATTTGCGGATGGTGTTCCGCGATAGCCCAGTCCTGCGGGCGATCTCCCGTATCGAAAGCTGGTCTCGAAGCGCCCAGCGACGGATCACGCTCAGTAACTCCATGCTTATCACTCCCGTGGACCCCGCTGAAAACAGCCGGGGCGAGGTCAAAACATGGGTCAATTCTCAGTGGAAATTTGCCACCTGGTGGGTCAGTTCTCGATGAAACTCAACACCCCCGGCGAAGGGAGGTCGTCGCGCGGGCGCCCGCCCCTCGGGGAAAGCGGATTATGATGGGTCATGAACAGTATATAGGATATACTAAATGGTTAGTGGAAGACCTGCCAGCGCTTGCTCTCGCGCCAGCGGCTATTGGCCAGCATCAGCCTGCCGGGAATGTGGGCGTAGGGCGCAGCAAGACCGCGGGAGATGCGTCGCCTGAGCATCTGCGTCCTACTCCCCGCGGGCAAGATCAGGATTTCCAATCGCCGCTCCCGTGACGTGGAAGCAGGTCGAGAATGGCTTCCGGCCCGACGCGTTTAGCCTGAATAGTCTGCCCCACCCGTCACCTGGTTCGAGGCAGCCAAGGCGTTACCACGCTCGACGGCCGGGCGTTACGAGGTCGGCTAAGACACGGACCCTCTGACGCGGCGAAAATGATGTTCAAGCCAACAGATCCTCGACGCCACCGCAGTGCTGATACTGACGGTGCAGGTCCCGGCACGGTACGTCCGGATGTGCCCGGAAGCGGAACAGCCGCCTCGGAGTACGCTACGACAACCAAGCAGACGTTCGTTGTAGGTTCGCCTACGGCTATCGCCCAGCTTCGGTTTTGTGGTTTGTCCATGCTATCGTCCAAGGCTCGCCCAGCCGCGCCCAGCTTCGCCCAGCTTCTGCTGGGCGAGCAATCGCCCAATCGCCCAAGCGCATATAGATGCGCTGGGCACTGGGCGAGCTTCTGAAGCACACAGATCTCGGCGTGGCTCCGTTCAGAGCGAAGTCGCGCGTGAGCGGGTGCCTCAGGGGATCGGTCCTCGCTAGCGCCGATCGGCGTTCGGCGGTTCACCGCCACAGCCTTTGAGATCCACGACCTGCTCGCCCTCGATGGCGATGAACTTCGCGGCAATCAGGTCGGCTTTGGCGCGGCGGAAACCCTTGAATCGGGTATCGCGCTGCTCGGCTGTTTCGTGCTCCGGAGCTTTCTCGATCAACCCACGGTGCAGGCATTCAGACTGCCAGCCCTTAATCGCGCAGCGGCCAGGAGTAGCCGCACTCATCCTGATGGCAGCCATCAAGGCATGGTAGAATGGGAGCCGGGACGGTGAGACCTTCCCGAAGCCCCTCCCGCTGCTCTCGGCCGTCTCTGAGGTCCAACGATCTTCGTGCAATCGGATGATGCGGCTTTCGAAATTCTGCCAGTTCTCTTGCGTTCGGCGCCGGCATTTGCCGTGCGGCGGCTCGAATGAGAGGCAAAAAGCTGACGCTCCGCGTTGGGGGCAATCCTGCTTTACTGGCGTCATGATGCCGACCGCGTCAAAGCGCCAGGACTTGGTGGAGGTACCGTATTGTTTATCACCGGCATGGCCCGTGTGATCGAGCCATATTTGCGCGATCTGTCGGCGTGAAAGGCTGGCAACGAGCGGGTTCGCACCCGTCCACGCTTCCTCCTCCTTCTGGACGCCCTCCAGCAGCGACATGACGTTGTCTAGGACCAAGACATCCACGCCGCCGATCAGGTCGATTAACGTAAGCACCCATTTATGCCCCGCTTCCATATTCAGCGGCTGGAAGGCACCGAGGCCAGGAAAGCGGGTCGCAATTTCCTCCTCGAGATCTCGGGCAAAGATCGTGAGCCGGCCACCCAGGTCGGGGAGTCCGGCCCGACGCAAAGCATCCCGCAGTCGCTGTCGGATTAGGGGGCCCGGCATCTCACCGTCTATGTAGAGAACGCGGCATGGCCGACCTGCCTTCCAGTGAAGGAAGGGGGAGCCGCTGGCCATGGCTACAGCAAGAGCAAACCCCAGCAGCGTTTTGCCGAGTCCCGTTCTCCCCACGATGAACATTCGCACACCGGCCACGACGAGTTCGCCCAGGAGAGGCTCAGCCTCAGAGAAATCCCGCTTGAGCCATTCCTCGGCAGTAAGAAAGGCAGGAAGGTTAGTTTCGCGGCGGTCCTCGGCGGGCAGATGAGCGCGCAACCATGCCTCAGGGTCCTCAGGATAGATATCGGCCGCATCACCTCCAGGTGGCAGATCCTTGACCCGCAAGACGCGGACCTGCGGAAGCATCTTGCGCAAGTCGGCTGCTGCACTGTGACCCTCGACATCGTTGTCTGGCCAGACAAGGACGTCACGTTCGGCAAGCGGCGACACGTCAGCATATTGAGCTGCTTTTGCCCCACCACACCAAGAAACGCAGGCAAACTCTGGGAATATCATCTGCGCGGCATTGGCTGCCTTCTCACCCTCGCAGAGCAGCACCGTGGCGTCGGGCAACATCGTCAGACGGTTGAGACCATATAGCGGTTTGGGAATCGGGGGGTGCTTGCTGTGCCAACCCTTCTCGCCGTTCAACACGCCGTAGACGAGAGGATGGAACTGCTTTCGTTTGCCGCCGGTTGCTTCGCGACGGCGAACATAGAAAAGCAATCGATCATCAAGGTCGCAGTATTCGTAGGTGATGTCGTAGCCATCGAAGTGGCTCGGGGCGGGCTTCGGTACGTTCGCCGGCGGCGGAATGGTCGGCTGCCAATCCTCGTGATCCGGCACGGCATGACGATTGTACCTAGTTTTACCATTCGATTTCCCTGCTCTGCTCGTTGCGTCAATGCCGAGCATTCTTCCTAGTTCTCGAGCGGCCCGGATGCGATCGCCGCGATAAGTGGTAGCGGCGAGCAGGTCGATTATATCGTGTCCTGCGACCCCTTCAGCGAAGTCCGCCCATTTTCCCGTCGTCAGATTTATACTGAGCGACTCGCCGGGACGCCCTTGTAGGTCGCCGATCTTGAACTCGCGTCCGACGATACGCCCGTGCGGAAACCAATCCCGCAACAGCCGATCGGCTTGAGCGAACGCAGCAACGCGGATCGCCTCGAACGGAATTGCCCTACTCACGTGGCCACCTGTCGGCGGCCGTAGGCTTCCTCGGGCTTGGCACCGAGGTCGAGCACGTCGATGCGACGGGGAACGCCAGTAGCGACCCTGGCGAGCGGGCCCGGATACCAGGCCAAAGCTTCGTGATCTTTTCTGGATCACTGGAGGTTTCGGCGAATCCATGCGGGGGTGTGGGGCGCTTATTCGCAACAATCGGGAAGATAGCCCGATGGCGGTTCCGCGCAGCATTTTGGGCGGTGCTCAACACCTCGGTCCCGGACCTTCCGGGATCACGTGCCGAACGGATTGACGAGTTTCCCGGTGCCGATGCGGCTGTTGCAGCAAGCCATGGTTGCAGGCGCGAGGCCGATGCTGTAGGAACACTTACTTCGCTGGGCAGCGATTCGTCGAAGCGTCCCGGAGAGACCGGCCCCGGTCTCCCGGGGCGTACCATCTTAATCGGGATCCTGAAGGAGCCTGCGGAGCGAGTCCGCTGGCACCAGAGTGCGGCCGCCAATCCGTACCAGCTTTAACCTACCCTGGGCGGCCAGTTCATAAAGTTTTGTCCTACCCACGCCCAAGGCCCGGGACGCATCGTTGATTCGATAGGCCAGAGGCTCAGGGGTTTTAGTCTCTACTGGATTCTGTGCACGGCCGTGCATGCCGAAGTCTCCTCAACCTGTGGAACGGGAGATCCGGCCGGCGGCCTTGCGCCAACCCATAATGGCCTGCGGACAACGCGCTGGCCCGACAACTCAGTGCCTCGCAAACGGAATTCCGTGCGGCTCGCTGGTCGACAACTGCGGCCATACACGATCAATTCCGATTTCGGCAAGCTTTTCGTTCGGCGAACCCAAGTTCTGCAAAGAGAGAGTCAGGCCCTCTCCTACTCGGGGGCGCTCAAGCCGCTACGTCGTGGCGAATCCATTTTGCCACTGCCAGGGTGAGATGACCTTGGGGATGGCTCATGGGAAGGGCCGCAAACAGGGCCACAAACGGCTGTTTGTGCTCATCCGCGGCGGATGACGTATCCGCCTCGGTGCGTCCGAGCGTAGCGGAAGCCGCGCCAGCGCCATGAGCGAAGCGGCTGCACCCATCCCAACTCCTGCCGATCTCGCCCGGGAACTTGTCGCGCTCGCTGCCGTGGCGCGGGCAATCCGCTGTGCTTCACCATGACGGGCGTTTTCGCTTGCCCAGATGCGCCAACTACGGGCATATTACCCGCTATAGTTGCAGGTCCTTGCTGAGGCGTCCACCTTTGGCGGCCGCACCTCTTTTTGTTGGCCATACATCTTGATACGTCACGGGCCGTCGGCTCAAAAACGGTCGCGAATCCATTGCCGAATTGAACAGCTTGGAACAGCACGCACACTGCGAGATATGGCTACCGGACAGATTGGACCTGTGTCGCCTACGGGACCTCTGCTCTTTGTGGCCGCACGACGCCAGGCATTTGAGGATAAGGCTGCATCCGCATCAATGGGTCGAACCCGCCGGCTTGGTCGGCCTTGGCTGCTTAATCGAAGGTGCGCGAATAAAGGGTGTCGAAGTCTCGCTGGACCATCTAGATTGCCAGACTGTCGGATACTGGGAACGAATGGGGTTCTTCCGGGAAGTTGGCTTAGACGGGCCCCCGGTCGTGTCCCAGTTCGTGGTGTAGGAGCTGTGGGTAAGTGGCCTGCCGGAGCGACCGCCAAGAGTACCGCCAAGAGTCTGGAGTAGGCAGGCCACTTATCCACAGCGGTGGTCACCGTGGTGCTCCTGGGTAGGGTTGGGTTGCAACACGCAACTCTGACCTGGAGGCCACCCCGATGACCGACGACATGATCACCCTTCGCGAGCTGATGGAGAAGGGTTCGGACGCGACACTGCTGCGCGAGATGATCGGCTTCGCCGCGCAGCGTCTGATGGAACTGGAGACCGAGACTCTGTGCGGTGCTGGCCACGGCGAGCGCAGCGAGAATCGGACCAACCTGCGCAACGGCTACCGGGATCGCGACTGGCAGACACGTGCTGGGACCGTGGAGCTGCGCATACCGAAGCTACGCCGCGGCAGCTACTTTCCCGGCTTTCTGGAGCCGCGCCGGATGGCGGAGAAGGCGCTAACCGCGGTGATCCAAGAGTCCTACGTCCAGGGCATCTCAACCCGCTCGGTGGACGAGCTGGTCAAGGCGATGGGGCTGGAGGGCATCAGCAAAAGCCAAGTGTCGCGGCTCTGTGCCGAGATCGACGAGCGGGTGCAGACGTTCCTGCACCGTCCGATCGAAGGCGAGTGGCCGTATCTGTGGCTGGATGCCACCTATGTCAAAGCCCGGCGTGATCATCATATCGTCTCGGTGGCCGTGATTGTCGCCATGGCGGTCAACACGGACGGCCGTCGCGAGGTGCTGGGCATGACCATCGGCAACAGCGAAGCCGAGCCGTTCTGGACCGAGTTCCTGCGCTCGCTCACGCGCCGCGGCCTACGCGGCGTCAAGCTGGTCATCTCCGACGCGCATGAAGGCCTGAAAGCAGCGATTGCCAAAGTGCTTGGCGCGACCTGGCAGCGCTGTCGCGTGCACTTCATGCGCAATGCCTTGGCGCATGCCGGAAAGACGCAGCGACGGATCGTCTCGGCGTGGATGCCCGGTCCGGTCTGTCGCTGGCGGACGGCGTGCTGCAACTGGACATGCTGCGCCACGCGCGGCTTGACGCCATGCGGCTGGTGTTTCTCTCTGCCTGCGAGAGCGGGCTCGCTGGCGTGCGCAAGCTGCCCGAGGAGTTCATCGGCCTGCCGACGGGCCTTGTTGAAGCTGGCGCCGCCGCCGTGGTCGGCAGCCTCTGGCCGATCGGCGACACCTCCGCCTTCCTGCTTGCCCGCCGCTTCTACGACCTCATGTTTGACGCCACCGGAGAGGAACGCATGGCGCCGGCCACGGCCCTGCGCGAGGCGTGCGCCTGGCTGCGCGGCGTGACCTTCGGCGAGCTGAAGCAGGAATTTCCGATCGCGCACTTGCCGTCGGGTCCCGTGCTCGTGCTGCGTTCGGCGCGCATGATGCCGGGCGCGCTGGAGCCGGACAGACCGGCGCCGCCCGAGGCTCCGCATCTGCCGCTCGGCCCCGACGGCGAACACCCCTTCGCCCACCCAACACACTGGGCCGCCTTCACCACCACCGGGTGCTGACAGGCGCACAGGGCGCTGCCGCCCCGCATCCCAAACATCTTGTCCTCGCTCGCGAAGCTTGCCTTGGAGACCTTGGCCCGCTTGGCGCTCGTTCCGCCGCCTCCTGGCACCCTTGCCGCGTCCTTCATCCCCGAAGGTCGCAGCAAAAGGAGAGCCATCGTGGCGAACATTCGCAACATCTTCGACATCGTGACCCTCCAGGCCGGAGCCCAGATGTCGCTGCCGGGCCCGTGCCCGGAGTATCGTGCGCGTCTGGACAACTGGCACCAGCACGCCGGCGTCCGGCGCTGGAGCCCGGGTCATCTTGAGGGTGATGGCACACTGCCGTTCTCTCTCGACCTGTTGCAGATCGCCAAACATCCCCTGGTTTGCGACCGCGGCGAGGCGACGCGCCATCACCTTCTCGCGCAGCACCTCTATCGGTTCTGCCACTTCACCGAACACCTGGAACTCGAAGCCGTGGTGCCGGCCTGCGTCAGGCTGCGGTTTGCCAATACGCCGTTTTCGGTGCCTCGCCTGCTGTCCCGCGACGCCGGTCGCGTGGCGGTTGACGAGACGTGGCATGCGGAGTGCGCAGACGATTTACGGGCCAACATCCGGTCGGCCGTTGGCGTCGAGCCGTGCCGCACCCGCACACCGATGTTCCAGAACGTCCTGCGCGTGGTGAAGGCGGCCCTGCCGGACGGATACGACGTGTTGGCCGACCTCACCTTCAGCTGCGTGTCCGAAACGCTGATCACGGGCAGCCTGAACAAGGTGCCTCACGACACCGCCGTTCTTCCGCTGGTCCGAGAGGTCCTTCGCGAACATGCGCGCGAGGAAGGCTACCACCACAGCATCTTCGCGCAGGTCATCGGCGTGAAATGGGATCAGCTGACCCCAGCTCAGCGGGATGTGGTGGGTCCGCTCTACGCGATCTTCATCTCCGCCTTTCTTCAGCCGGACACGCTCGCCGAATTGGATGCCCTGGAGAGCGCAGGGTACATGGTCGTGGAAGCGCAGCGGATCGTTGAGGAGACACGCGAAGCCTCGACGGAAGAGACCCGCCGCCAACTGTGGAAGGCGGCGAGCCCGACTGTGCGGTGCATGCAGCAGCACGGCCTTCTGGATCACGCCGCCACCCGCGAAAGCTTGGAGATGATGGAACTGTTGCCGTCAAGGCGTGAGCCTGAAACGCAGATGCCGAACTGATCGAGGATCGAGGATCGAGGGAATTTCAGGATTGGGTCCGCGTGAACACGCGGACCCATTCTTTTTTGCTATCGCCATTGTCCGAGGCGAAAGTAGCGGCCAACCCAGCGGCACAGATAATACCGGCGAGCCAGTTGGCTGACTCGCAAAACTGCTTCCCCGACGCGGTGCCGCCGTGATTCGATTCCCGTCACCGAGCGCAGGCGGAGGCATGCATCGTGGCGGGACTTGCGATCAGGCGTGACAGAACATCGGCATCATTGCGTCTGTGGGCGCGGCTGGTGAAGGACCCGCGCGCGGCCTCACGCGCCTTTGCAATCGCCAATGCGCTGGAAGGCATGTCGCGCGCCGAGGCGGCGCGTCTTGCGGGCATGGAGCGCCAGGCTCTGCGCGATGCGGTCGTTCGCTACAACGCCGAGGGTGTGGACGGCCTGAGCGACCGGCCGCGCATCCGCCCCTCGCGCCTGACCGAGGGCCAGCAGGCTGCGTTGCGGGCGCTGATCCTGCGCGGACCTGACCCCGAGTGCGATGGTGTTTCGAGTTGGACCCGTGCCGACATCGCCGATCTGATCGAGGCGCGATTTGGCCACCGCTATCACGTCTCGAGCCTGAGCAAGATCCTGCGCGCGCTCGGCTTCTCGCGACAAAAGACGCGGCCCAGCCATCCGAATGCCGACCCGAAGGTCCGCGCGGCCTGGCTAAAAAAAGGTAAGCGCTGCGAGAGAGACTCTATTGATTGCTGGCTTGGCGATCTACGGCAGCCACCGGGCAACCGCCTGGAGCCGTTGAAAGACGACCGGCTTGGCCAGCACAGCATCCGCGTCAATGACCAGTGGCGGTTGTGGTTGACGCCGATTTATTGCCGTTGGATGCGCAGGCGCTTCACTCGGTGTTTCTGGTAGGCGAGGATTTCTCGGGTAAACGGTAGACGTGGGTCGAATCGGAGGGGCGTGATGGAGGCAAACACCGCCTCAGCCGTTTCGGCTGGTGCCTCGAGGCGGCAGACGATGCCGCCTTCATCGCCCGCATAGCTGATCCAAGTCACTTTGCAGTCTGTCGGCATGGTGACGCCGCGTTGTTGGCGAAGCGTCATTTGCACTTCGGGGGTCAGGCGCGCCGGTATTGGCAAAGCTGCGCCGAGCCGCTCCATCAAACGTTCAACTTTCTCGGGGTGGTCGATTGTCGTCATGCCGCCAAGTCCATGGCGGAGCTGTTCGGGTCGCACCAATTCCACGGCAGCAGGTCTTGTAATTCGTTTGCCTTGGTGCGCCACGAGACGATGCGTTCGAGCACATCGGTGAGCCAGGCCATTGGTTCGACGCCGTTGAGCTTGGCGGTCTGGATGAGCGTCATCGCGATTGCCCAATGACGGGCGCCGCCGTCGGAACCAGCGAAGAGTGCCGCCTTTCTTGTCATCGGTATCGGCCTGATGGCGCGCTCAACGATGTTCGAGTCCATCTCTACGCGGCCATCGTCGAGGAACACGACAAGACCGGACCAGTGCCGCAATGCGTAGCGCATGGCAATGGCGAGATCGGACGCACCTGACACGCGCGGTAGATAATCTTCCAGCCAGGCGTGCAGAGCCTCCACGATCGGTCGACTTCGCTCCTGCCGCACCTGTCGTCGATGTTCTGCCGATTGGCCCCGGATCTCGGCCTCGATGCGGTATAGCGTTCGGATGCGTGCCAACACCTCGGCAGCAAGCGGGGACTTGGTGGAGACATAGAAGTCATAAAAGCCGCGCCGCATATGCGCCCAGCAGAATGCCAAGCGCACCGAAGCGTCGGCACGATCACCGGCCAATCGCTTGAAGCCGTTGTAGCCATCAACCTGCAGTACCCCCTTGAAGCACGCCAGGTGCTTGGCTGGGTGCGCGCCCTTGTGGTCCTCCGAATAGACATATGCAGCCGCCGGGTGGCTCTCGCCTCCCCACGGCCGATCGTCGACCGCATAACACCACAGACACCCTTTCTTGGTTCGGCCACGGCCAGGGTCGAGCACGGGCAAGGACGTATCGTCGGCGAATAGCTTGTTCGAGGCCAGGACGGTGGCGACGATCAGGTCATACAGCGGCGTCAACCACCAGCAAGCACGACCGACCCAGTTGCTCAACGTCGAACGATCCAGCACCACACCTTGGCGAGCCAGCATCTGCGTCTGGCGGTACAGGGGCAGCCCGTCACAGAACTTGCTCACCACGACATGCGTGA
Source organism: uncultured Pseudomonadota bacterium (assembly GCA_963791885.1). Taxonomy (GTDB): domain Bacteria; phylum Pseudomonadota; class Alphaproteobacteria; order Acetobacterales; family Acetobacteraceae; genus CAVSUZ01. Next base: position 545,968 of record CAWBUL010000006.1, read on the forward strand.
TCAGCGCTTCAGTCGCCATACCGCCATCGACCGGCCGCTCGGGTGCCGGCGCAACCACCATGACGCCGTCACAGGTGCGGCACACATAGCGGGGACGGCGTGTGACCCGCACCCGCAACTGCGCCGGAGCGATGTCGAGCTGCTCAGTGCGGAGTTCACCGATCACCTGCAGCGACCCGCCACAACACGGGCAATCATGGTCTTCGATGTCGATCACCACCTCGTCGCGCGGCAAATCAGCAGGCAACGCACCATGATTGCGATGGGCTCGAGCGCCGCGCCGCCCACGCCGCTGATTCGCAGCATCTTCAGCCGCCTCTTGCCCGGCTTGGTTCTCAGCAATCGTCTGTTCCAGATCTTCCAGCCCGAACTGCAGCTGATCGTCGGTCAACTGCTCGGAACGGCGACCGAAGCGATGGCGGAGCAGGCGCTGGATCAGCATCCGGAGCTTATCGTTCTCAGCGTGCAGTTCGCCATGTTGCTGCGCCGCCGCGGTCACGACATCCCGCAGCATCTGCTGCAGGAGTTTCGCATCGTCCGGCAATCGTTCGAGATCGATCTGCACAGCAGAATGATGATCGACGCCGCCGCGTCGACGCCAGTGTTTCCGGCGGGGTTCAGCCCATTTTCTATCCCGCCAGCAAGGGGCGGCGGCGGGGCACCGGCGCGCGCCACTCGCAGCCGTCGAGCAACGCCACCAATTGCGCCGGCGACAGCGAGATCCGACCGGTCGTGGTGGCAGACGGCCAGTGGAATTGGCCTTGTTCAAGCCGTTTCGTCAGCATGCAAAGGCCGAGCCCGTCATGCCAGATCAGCTTGATCAAGCCAGAACGACGGCCGCGGAAGGCATACACTGAGCCATCGAACGGGTCCTCCGACAGGCTCTGTTGCACCAGCATGGCCAGGCCCACGGCACCTTTCCGCATGTCGGTGACGCCACAGGCCAGATAGACACGCGCGCTTGGTGACAGTGCGATCATCGACCATCCAGCGCGCCGAGAACGCGACGCAAGGCCCGACCATCGACCGCTGCATCGACGCGCACCAACACACCATTTGGCAGCACGATCTCGATCAGTCCGTCCGAACCTGACCTCGTCGCTGGCAACGGGCCAGGATCCACTGGAGCCGCAGATTCACCGCCGGCCAGTGACTGCAGCACGGGAGCCAGTTCGACCCGCGCAAAGCTCGGCGCTGATGCAGCCACCACGCGGGCCTGTCCTCCCAGCACTTGCTGGCGCCACGAATAAAGCAGGCCACTGCTGATCGCGTATTTACGCGCCACCTCGCTCGGCGTCAGCTCCGGACCCAGGCTCTCCGCCACGATCGCGCGCTTCTGCTCCGGCGTCCAACTACGGCGGCGTTCGCGCGCCAGAACCTCAACACGTCCGCGCCCGGTACCCCTACGACCTATCGTACGGACGTCCTCAACTTCCGCTTCGGCAATCTCACGCGACAGGGCCTCCTCCATGACCGACTTCGATCACAACGAAGACCAATGCCGCAATACGTCGCCGCGCACCGCTTACAAAAAAAGGAGCTGCCCGCAGCCCTCGCCCGGATTGCGCAGGCGCATCCGGACAAGCGGATCGCGCTCTATTTCCAGGATGAGGCTAGATTTGGCCAGAAAGGCCGGTCCTGCCGGCGCTGGTGGCTGCGCGGGCAGCGTCCGACCGGGCCGGTCGATCAGCGCTACACCTTCGCATATGCCTTCGCGGCGATCGAACCGATCACCGGGCGGGATTTCTGCCTGGTGCTGCCAGCGGTCTCGACCGCGGCGATGAGCGAGTTCCTGCGCCGCTTCGCAGCGACGCTGTCTGATGACGAACACGCAGTCATGCTGCTCGACGGCGCCGGCTGGCACATCAGCAACGCCTTGGCCGTCCCGCCGAATGTGACGCTGCTGCGCCTGCCGCCTTACTCGCCGGAGTTAAATCCAGTCGAAAGGGTCTGGCTTTACCTGCGCGAGCGCCACCTCTCGCACCGCGTGCACGAGGGATATGCCGCCATCATCGATGCCGTGTGCGACGCGATATGCCGGCTGACGCCCCAGCGGCTCCGGTCGCTCTGCGGATATCCATGGATCAGAGAGGTCATCGGATAGACTCGGCGGTATAAGTTGTCCTTACTCGCGCAGCTTGGCGACGCCCGTTCCGGAAAAATTACTCTGCCACCCGAAACAACGTCGTGGAGCCCAGACCATGAGCCTCGCTCGCTCTTTCTGCAAATTGGATCAACGCGATCAGACCGAGGACTTCGCGAAGCCTCTGGCCAAATCACGCGAGGTGCTGAATCACCATATCGACTTTACGATCTGGAATGATTTTGCACTTCGTCCGGATGACATCGTCATCGCGACCTACATGAAAACAGGTACGACGTGGATGCAGCAGATCGTGTCACAACTCCTGACAGACGGCGCGGCGTGCGCCTCGCCAGCAGCCTTGTCGCCATGGCTCGACTATCGCATTCACGATCGAGCAGCGATCTTGGCCGCCATGGAGGCGCAATCCGGACGACGGTACATCAAGACGCATTTGCCGGCCGATGCGCTAGTCTACTCTCCATCTGTCAAGTATATCTACGTCGCTCGGGATGGGCGTGATGTTCTTTGGAGTATCTTCCACCACTATACGTCGATCACTGACGCTACCTTTTATGCCCTGAACGAGACGCCGGGTCGGGTCGGACCGCCGTTTCCCCGTATCGAAAAACCCGTGCGGGAGTACTTCCTCGATTGGCTTGAGCTAGACGGATATCCGTTCTGGTCATTTTGGGACCATATCCGAAGCTGGTGGATGCGGCGACATCTGCCGAATGTCCTCCTGGTTCATCATGCCAGTCTCACGCGCGATCTCAGGCACGAGGTTGAACGCGTCGCAGCGCACCTCGACGTTCACGTCGATCCCAGGCGGTGGGACAACATCTTCGCGCACTGTTCCATCGAGTTCATGCGAGCCAACGCGACTCGGGTTGTGCCACGCGGCGGTAAGGCCTTTGTCGGCGGCGCGTCCACGTTTTTGGCCAACGGTGGGGTCAATCAGCGGTGGCATGACGTCCTGACAGCCAAGGATTGCGACCGTTACGAGAGCCGTGCGCTCCGCGAACTTGGTCCTGAATGCGCCGCTTGGCTCGCGCAGGCTGTCTCGCGGAGGCCGTGAAGGATGCAGTGGGTGACCACCTCCAATATGTTCGTCGCCTGACCTTCAACACCGTTTCGCTGTGCGGAGCGGTCGCCGTCCGTGCCTTGTCAAGCGGCGAGGCTCGGGCGGCGGCCAAGCGGCACAAGCTGCCAAACTTCATGGCGACTGACACGCGTATCGCCCGCGCCTATCGTTGCCTCAGCACCGTCCGATTGCCGAGGTCGTTCATGGTCCAGATCGCAGACTTTCCCAGGAAGTGGGACTTCTACAAACCCCGCGCCCATCAGCTGTCGCTGCATTTTCGTGAGGGTGAGCGGCTGACGCAGGACGCCGTCGCGGCGCGCATTCCGCGCGATACCGGCAAGATCATTCCCGCGACCGACACCGACACGGTCACGGGCGCCGCGGTCGGCAACTGGCTGACCAAGAGCGATTTGCCGGACGATCGGGCCAAGCAGTGGGAAGAGCTGACCGGCGTACCCATCGCCGTCTGGAAGGCAGACGTTGCCGGGTTCGAGCGCAGCCTGCGCCAGCGGACGGGCGAGATCCTCGGCTGGGCCGGGCTGGTGCAGCAGCGCGCGACACACGGCCGGCTGCGCATCCGACCGGAGGATCCTCCGGCCACTACCAACGCGCATCGGTTTGTCCCGGCGGACGTCGACTTCGGTAGGGATGCACCGGAGGTGCAACTGGTCTGGCCGGGCTGCATCGCCCGTATCTACCTGCCGCTGGACCGTCCGCCGGCACGCGATGAGGATCGGCGTGCCTGGCTGATCGCGGACTACGAGGGCAAGCGCATGTTCATGCTCGACCCGGCGCAGCCGAAGACCGGCGCGGCGCCGTCCAGCCGGCTGGGCGAGGCGACCTGGAAACCGGGCTCGCGCGGTGGCCATGTCGTGCTGCCACGCGGGACGCCAGGGCATGTCTGGCTACCCGAGGACATGCCGCTCGGCACGCGCTTCGACGTCCTGCTGCTGACGCTGGCGATGTCGGAGCAGCCAGATGAAATACGCGGCCTGTTCGACGCGCTGGAGCGCTGCTGGTTGGTTCCACCCGCGGAGGTCGCGACGCCGGGTTACCAGGTCGCGGTCCGCGACGCCCTCGAGACGGCGACGGCGCAGCTCGAAGCGCAGGACATCCGGCACTCCCTGTTCATCCAACATTGCGAGGTCGTCGATCGCGCGACGGCACTGCGAGACCATCATGGCTGAGGCCGCATCGGATCAGGTGCCGGAGCCGGAGCGTGTCATAGGGGTAGTGAACGCTGTCCTGGCGGCGGACGGACCAGAGAAGCGTCGGCTGATCGAGACAGAGAGCGACATTCTGCTCCACCCGGCAGCCGAGGAGGTGCTGCGCAACGCGTCGGAGCGAGCTGCGGAGCGTGGCGACCACAACGACAGCAAGGCCCACAAGTGGCACGCTGATCTGCTCGCGGCATGCCGGACGCACGGCGTCGATGCCACGTTCGCCGATGAAAGGTGGGTGTCGCCCAGCGGATTGAGCAACGAGGTGTCAGCGGCGCTCGACGCTTTGCGCGACGCGGTCAAGGCGGACGATGCTTCGTCCAATCCTGAAACCCTGCGCCGCAAGGATACTATCTGTCGTTATATTCTGGGAGCTTTGTCACGTAGCACACACGGTGCCCTTTGGACGGCGGTATCGTTTATCCATGGTGACACCCTGCAAGATCTGGGCGACCTCACCGATGACATCTCCGTCCTGCGACAGGCGGAGCAGGCGTATCGCGGCGGGCTGACGGAGTACACCCGTGAGCGCAGCTCGTGGGAATGGGCAGAAACCCAGAACAGCCTCGGCAAGGTGCTTCATCGCCTAGGCGATCTCACGGGCGACGAGGCTGCGTTGCGTCAGGCTGAGCAGGCCTTTCGACATGCGTTGCTGGAGCGCACGCCCGAGCGTAGTCCGTTGGAATGGGCGGCAATCCAGAACAGCCTGGGCAACGCATTGCAAAGCCTGGGCGAGCACGCGGGCGACGCTGCGACGTTTCGTCAGGCCGAGCAGGCATTCCGCAACGCGCTGCTGGAGCGTACCCGCGAGCGCAGCCCAATGGGCTGGGCCGGGGCCCAAAACAACCTCGGCAACGTGCTTTTGCGCTTGGGCGAAATTGCCGGTGACGTGGCAGTCCTGCGCCAGGCCGAGCGCGCCCTTCGTGAAGCTCTCCTCGAATTCACTCGCGTGAAGGTACCATTGGACTGGGCAACGACCCAAAACAATCTCGGCAACGTGCTACACCGCCTAGGCACGCTTTCCGGCGATGTGGCCGTCCTGCGTCAGGCCGAGCAGGCCTTTTGTGACGCGCTGCTGGAACGCACCCGCGCACGTCTGCCCATGGATTGGGCGGCGACCCATATCAACCTCGGTGCCGTGCTGCGAAGCCTGGGGGATCTCGCCGGCGACGCAGCCATCCTACGTAAGTCCGAGCAGGCCTATCGCGACGCGTTGGCCGAGTTCACCCGTGCACGCCGCCCCATGGAATGGGCGGCCGTCCACCTGAATCTCGGCAACGTGTTGCTAAACCTGGGCGCTCTGACCGGCGACGCGGCCGTCTTGCGCCAGGCGGAGCAGGCCTTTCGTGACGCAATGCTGGAATACACGCGCGCGCGCAGTCCGATGGACTGGGCGAATACCCAGAATGGTCTTGGCAACGTACTGGAAGCTCTGAGTGCGGTCACCGGTGACGCGTCCATCCTGCGTCAGGCTGAGCAAGCCTTTCGTGACGCGCTGCTCGCACGCACCCGCGAGCGGGCGCCAGCCGATTGGGCAGAGACCCAGACCAACCTCGGCAACGTACTGCATCGCCTGGGCGCGATCACCGGTGACGCGGCCGTCTTGCGACAGGGTGAGCAGGCCCTCCGTGACGCACTGATGGAGAGAGACCGCAAGCACAGCCCGATGGACTGGGCCACGACCCAGATCAGTCTGGGCGCTGTATTACAAAGCCTGGGCGAGCTCGCGGGCGACGCTGCGACGCTGCATCAGGCCGAGCGTGCCTTTCGTGGCGCCCTGCGCGAGCTCATCCGCGAGAGGGCGCCGATGGCCTGGGCGATGATCCAGAACAATCTCGGCAACGTGCTGGAAATCCTGGGAGAATTGACCGGCGATATTTCCGTCCTGCGACGTGCCGAGCAGGCATTTCGTCGCGCGCTGTTGGAATACACGCGCGAGCGCAACCCGATAAACTGGGCCCGCACCAAGAACAACCTTGGCAACGTCCTGGAAGGTCTGGGCGCACTGACCGGCGACGCGGACGTCTTGCGTCAGGCCGAGCGGACCTTTCGCGACGCGCTACTCGAATTCACCCGGGCACGGGCACCAATGGAATGGGCCACGTCCCAGAACAACCGCGGCGCTGTGCTGCGGAGACTGGGCGATCTCACTGGCGACGCGGCCGTCTTGCATCAGGCTGAGCAGGCCTATCGCGACGCGCTGTTGGAATGCACCCGCGCGCGCAGTCCCATGGGCTGGGCGATGACCCAAACCAACCTCGGCACCGTTCTGCAACGTATGGGTGAGTTGTCTGGGGACACCACCGACCTGCACCAGGCCGAGCAGGCCTTTCGCGACGCTGACCTGGTGCTCCAGGATAGCGTCGCCGAGGATGCTGCCCAGAGGACACGCGGTCGGCTTGCTGCCTTGCTTGTCCGGCTCGGCCGTTTCGACGAAGCTGCGCAGCTAATTGGACCGGCGATTGCCCGCAGCGACATAGCGCTTATAGACGCGACCCGCAGCCACGACGGGCGGGCCAGGGTTATCGAGGTAGTCAGTAATCTGCATGGATTGCTCAGCTTGTGCCACCTGCACTGCTCTGAACCGAACATTTCTGCCGCCTTTAAAGCCGCAGCGTCGGGCCGCGCCCGCCTGTTGGCCGACGCGCTCGCATTCGACGGCGCAGGCGTGGAGTTGATCAACGACCCAGAAGTCCGTGAAGAGATCGAGCATGTCACCGCTAGACGGCGGGAACTGAAGTTCCAGCTGGGCTATGATCGAGCTGACAGCACATCCACACCCCGAGAACTCGCCCCTGCTCACCGCGCGCGACTGCAAGCCGAACTGCACGAAGCAAGCGAGGCCTGGGCCACACTACTGCGCCGTCATGGTCTCATCCGCACGCTGCCGACGTTGGACCCGACGGACATCCAAGCCGCTGTTCCGGACGGCGGCGCGCTGGTGCTGCCGGTGCTGACCGAGCATGGCGCCTTCACCTTCGTGGTCACCGAGAACGGCCAACTGGCAGTGATCGAGCTTCCCGGCCTGGATCGTGGGGCTGTGGACGCACATTTGTCCGGGGAGACCAACTGGCTCGGTGTCTACAATCGGTACTTTCGCGAGCATCAGGGCAAGGATCCGGCAGCGGCCGCGGCATGGAAACAGCAGCTCACCGGCACACTGGCATGGCTGTGGGAGCGGCTGCTTACGCCGATCCACGTCCACCTGCGCGATGTGGTGCGGCTGGCGCCGAACGCGCCGGTCGTCCTGCTGCCGCCTGGCCTGCTGGGCCTGCTGCCGCTGCATGCGGCCGGTCCAGGCCCGGATGGGCGGTATTTCGGCGACCACTGGACGGTCAGCTACGCCCCCAGCGTGCGCAGCCTGCTGACCTGCCAGGCCCGCCGCGACGCACGTGCGTTCCAGCCCGCCCGCCTGCTCGCCGCCATCGATCCCGACGGCACCCTGAGCGGCGCCCGCGCCGAGGGCCCGATGCTACAGCAGCGCTTCGCCGCGCCCGGGCGCGAGCCGGTCATTCTCACCGGTGAGGAAGCGACGATCGCACGCGTCCTCGGCGCGCTTGCCGATGCCACCGTGTTCCATGCCTCGACGCACGGCACGCACGACTGGATGGAGCCGGCCCGGTCCGGTCTGTTGCTGGCGGACGGCGTGCTGCAACTGGACATGCTGCGCTACGCGCGGCTCGACGCCATGCGGCTGGTGTTTCTCTCCGCCTGCGAGAGCGGGCTTGCCGGCGTGCGCAAGCTGCCCGAGGAGTTCATCGGTCTGCCGACTGGCCTGGTCGAAGCCGGCGCCGCCGCCGTGGTCGGCAGTCTCTGGCCGATCGGCGACACCTCCGCCTTCCTGCTCGCGCGCCGCTTCTACGACCTGATGTTCGACGCCGCCGGGCAGGAACGCGTGGCGCCGGCCACGGCCCTGCGCGAGGCCTGTGCGTGGCTGCGCGGCGTGACCTTCGGTGAGCTGAAGCAGGAGTTCCCGCTCATGCATCTCGCCTCGGGTCCCGCGCTGGTGCTGCGTTCGGCCCGCATGATGCCGGGCACGCTGGAGCCGGACAGGCCGGCGCCGCCCGAGGCTCCACATCTGCCGCTCGGCCCCGACGACGAGCGCCCCTTCGCCCATCCAACACATTGGGCCGCCTTCACCGCAACGGGATGCTGACAGACCCACAGGGCGCTGTCCTCCGCAGTCAGACACGCTCACCGAACTGGAAACGCTCGAAAGTGTCTGGTTCACTGCCGTTGCACCTCGACGGATCGCGGTTGAGGTACGCGAAGGCAAATCCTAAGAAGGACAACGTTTTTTGTTTCTTGCACATGAACCTAACTTCCGTCGCTCACCAACCTTCTCGCCGTTGAGTCCACCTGCAACGCTATAAGCCGATTGAATCGACCTATCGTCTAATTTCTGCGCTACGGTGTCCGAGCCTACACTAGCAACCAATTTGCGCTTGCTCGACGGCTGCAGGGCGTTGCTGATTTGCGGCCGCCATGAACGCGACCAAGATCCTCTGGGGACAAGTGCTCGCCGTCGGCGCCGTTGTACTCGCCTTCCTCTGGGGGGCGACGCAATGGGTCGCTTGGCGCCTGGCGTTTCAGCCCCAACTGGGGCACCACTGGTTCAACATCCTTGGCTGGCCGGTCTATGACCCGCCAGCTTTCTTTTGGTGGTGGTTCGCCTACGACGCCTACGCGCGACCGATCTTCGTCGAAGGCGCCTACATTGCCGCATCCGGTGGGATCGCGGCGGCCGCCGTCGCGATCGCGATGTCCGTGTGGCGCGCCCGGGAGGTGAAGAAGGTCACCACTTACGGCTCGGCTCGGTGGGCGGAGACCCGGGAAGTGCGGCTTGCCGGCCTCCTTGGCCACGATGGCGTGATGCTCGGCCGTTGGCGCCACGAATATCTGCGCCACGATGGACCGGAGCATGTGCTTTGCTTCGCCCCCACCAGATCGGGCAAAGGCGTCGGCCTCGTTGTTCCGACGCTGCTCACCTGGCCAGAAAGCGCCATCGTTCACGACATCAAGGGAGAGAACTGGGCCCTGACCGCCGGCTGGCGGTCGAGGTTTGGTCGCGTGCTGTTGTTCGATCCGACCAACGCGGCGAGCGCCGCCTACAATCCGCTCCTGGAAGTTCGCAAGGGCGAATGGGAAGTCCGAGATGTTCAGAACATCGCTGACGTCCTGGTCGATCCCCAGGGCGCGCTGGAAAGGCGGAACCACTGGGAGAAGACGAGTCACTCGCTCCTCGTCGGCGCGATCCTGCATGTGCTTTACGCCGAGCCGGACAAGACGCTTGCCGGCGTCGCCAATTTTCTCTCCGACCCGCGCCGCCCGATCGAGACGACGCTGCGCGCCATGATGACGACGCCGCACCTCGGCGAGGCCGGCGTACATCCCGTCGTCGCCAGCTCCGCCCGCGAACTGCTCAACAAGAGCGACAACGAGCGCTCGGGCGTGCTGTCGACCGCGATGTCGTTCCTCGGGCTGTATCGAGATCCCGTTATCGCGACGGTGACGCGCCGTTGTGATTGGCGCATTCACGACCTGCTCGAAGGTAAGACGGCCACGACCCTCTATCTGGTCGTGCCTCCCTCCGACATCAGCCGCACCAAGCCGCTCGTGCGCCTGATCCTAAATCAGATCGGGCGCAGACTCACCGAGGAGTTGGACGCCCGGCGCCGTCGTCACCGGTTGCTGCTGATGCTCGATGAGTTTCCCGCGCTTGGACGCTTGGATTTCTTCGAGTCGGCACTCGCGTTCATGGCGGGATATGGGTTGAAGAGCTTCCTGATCGCACAGAGTCTGAATCAGATCGAGAAAGCATACGGCCAGAACAACTCGATCCTCGACAACTGCCATGTCCGCGTGAGCTTCGCGACCAACGACGAGCGGACCGCGAAGCGAGTGAGCGATGCGCTCGGCACCGCGACCGAGATGCGTGCGATGAAGAATTACGCCGGGCACCGGCTCAGTCCGTGGCTCGGCCACCTAATGGTCTCGCGCCAGGAAACCGCTCGTCCACTGCTCACTCCTGGCGAGGTCATGCAGCTCCCGTCGCCGGATGAACTGATCCTCGTCTCGGGGTGCCACCCGATCCGCGCGAAGAAGGTGCGCTATTTCGAGGACCCGGAGATGAAGGGTCGCATCTTGCCCCCGCCCGCTTTGACTCCATCCAGCTCGCCGCCAGCCGGAGGAAGCACGCCTCCACCACCGCGTCACGCAGATTGGGGTGACGCCGTGATCACGCCGTCCGCAGCGGCTGTTGAGGACCCCGCGAACGCAGGCATCCGGCGCGAGCCTGAACTGCCGGAGCACGAAGAAATCGTCGCGGAGGCGCGAAAGCCCGTCCAGGAATTCGAGTCGCTGGAGGACGAGCCCGATGACGAGGTGCAGCGCCAGCGGGTCATGCAGCGCAACTTCAGCGCCGCCACGCGCCAGGCGCCGCTCGATCGCGCCGACGATCTCGGAATGTGAGCACGCATGCGGACCAAGCACACCTTCCGCCTGCCGCCGGACCTCGCCAGTAAGCTGGCCGATTACGCCAATCGTAAGGGTGTGGCGCAAGCGCTCGTCGTCGAAGCCGCGCTCGCCTCGCATCTGTCGCCCGACGGCGCCGATCGCCTGGAGGCCGCTCTTGCACGCCGACTTGATCGTATCACGCGGCACCTGGAGCGGATCGAACGGCACGTCGGCATTTCCAACGAGGCACTGGCGGTGTTCGTGCGCTTTTGGCTGACCAGCACCCCACCACTGCCGGACAACGCGCTCGCGGCCGCCCAGGCGAAGGGCCGGGAGCGCTATGACGGTTTCGTGGAGGCCCTCGGCCGGCGGCTCGCACGCGGCCGCAAGCTCGCTGACGAGGTCAGCCGCGACGTCGCCGCGGTTGCACCGGAAAACGAAGGAGAGCCTCAGTAGCGGCCACTTTGAGCTTGTCCTCGCAATTCAACGCCGCCATACAACCGCTGGATCAGCCGATCCTTGAACCAGTTATTCAGTTTCGCCGCATACAGGTATGGCCGCCGCTCAGTCAATGCGCGAAGGCGCGCGCCTCCAAAGCGGACGTCGCTTTTCACCAGATTTCTAAATTGCAACGACGGGGAGTAAACAGCTCCGCAGCCAAACCAGTTCAGTGGGATGGCGCACAAGCGGGGGATGCTGCTTCTTTGTAGATAGGGTCGGTTTTTACATGCACGGTGCATATATATAGGTACTGTGGACAATTAAACGGGCTACACGTATTTTTACGCTGCTCCTGCTTGTTTACAATGCTGAAGTCACCTTTCGGGTTGTCTGAGCGAACCATCGCCAGCAAATCCTGGCACCATCGCGAAGGATCGTAGCCTCCTCCCCTCCATCCCGAATCTTTTGTCACATCGAACTCTCGGGTATAACGCTCAACCCCGTTAGTTGGGTCGCGGCAAATCGCGGGCGGGCGGATAAGTGCGCTGTACATACTGTTAAATACGGCGAGCTTGCATTGTGCATTGTCCCTGAGAGAGTTGGCTAGGTCGCTCTGCAACACGCCTTGATACTGCTCCGTCTTGATTGCTCCCGACCCTGAAAGGCCCAAGTCTGCGAGCTTCGCAGCCAACCCAGTGAGCTGCGCCTTGACGTCTCCTTGGAACTGGCTGGAAGTTGTCTGCCCCGAGGTGCCTATCGAACTGCAGATCTTATCTGCGGTCTGCGTGATCAGATCGACAGCTTGCTTCTGTGTGTCGATGGTCTGTGCGCCGACAGAAGCAGTTGCCGCCAGCAAGCAACATATAGCCACCGCTATCACTCTGAAGGTCCACTGCATCGCCCGCTTTCCTTGCGCTGAAGGCCGATGCTAGCCTGTCGGCACGCGGTTTTCCAGGATCGCCGTGTTCGCCTCTGTTGCAATGATGTTGACGTTAGGCCAGCGTGGTTGGCAGATCAGTAGCGGAGTGCGCTGCCGCATGGCCACTAACCCCCGATCCCGCTCATCGAAAGCGGCGCTGACCCCGGAGGATCGGGAAGCGGCGCGCGAAACGCTACCTGGACGCTTACTCACGCGCTCGACCGCGTTCGCGGTACTAATCGCAGGTTACCTGACTGCAGTGGGAGTCGTCGTTCGCTTCTTTTTAAGCGAATTTGGGACGGTAAGAGAGGAAAGTCCATCCTTGTTCTGGACAATTCTAACTCTTCCCCTTGTTGTCGTTGTACTTTTCATTTCTTTCCCGGAGATATGGTTCAAACTCCAGGAGAGGCGAAGGCGTCGACTGGCTCTAACCTCGACGACTACAGACCCGAGGAACGATTATTTTCGGTTGGACCCATATACGACGGACAGCCCCGCGGACTTCAAGCGAGAAGATCTTGCGCATGAGGCCGCTTACGACTGGATCAAGGCCAGCCGGCGACCGATACTTTTCATGTCGGGATCCTCGGGTTCGGGGAAGACCTCAATTCTGGCGTCATTTGTGGTACCCAAGTTGCGTAGCGAAGGTTGGCGCGTTCAATCTCTGCGCACTTTCGGAGAGCCGATCGTGGGTCTCGCAGAGATGCTAAGCTCGAGGAGCGCCCGCAGTAATCGCCTCTTAATAATACTTGAGCAATTCGAGGAATTTATCATATTGCGGGAGCGCTCGGCAGCCGCAGAACGAGAGAGCTTCCTCGGGCTGATCCGGGAATTTCGTAAGAACCCTTCGCCGAACCTCACAATTCTAATTGTGGTCAGGAGTGATTATCTCAAAGCTCTCATCCGCATGCAGTTGGAGGAGTTCTCCGAAAAGACATGGCTGGAGGTAGACCCGTTTGATCACGGTGCCGCTCGCAGATTTCTTGAGAACTCACCACGCCGACCCAGCTCGGAACTGGTTGAATTGCTCCTTGAAGGCCTTGACGCGATTGATGACGCGCCAGGTCGGTTCCGGCCTATCGCACTGAATATGCTCGGGTTGGCACTGGATCAGTTCGAAGGAAAGGTAACCCGTCGACCAGAGCGATTGATACAAGATTACCTGGAGGCTGCAATTCGTCAAAAAGATATCTCAGATGTCGTTCCTGCGGTGCTGCGGCACATGATAAGCAGGCGAGGTGTCAAGGTTCCCGGCAGCCTCGCCGAGCTTCAAGAACGCACGGGTCTTACACCTGAGGCGGTAATCCTTTGCCTCAACAGGTTGCAAGTCAAACGACTTGTCCGACGAATCGACTCCCCGGAGGATGTTTGGGAAATCAGCCACGATTTTGTTGCCAGACAACTAGGTATTCTAATGGGACGACTTCGGCCAAGCTATTGGCCGATGGTCGCGACATGGTCAGCGCCAATTCTACTTATCGTATTGCTTGCAGGCGTTGTGGTGACAGTTCCCATCTACGTTCGGCAAAATGCATTCCAGGAACTGCTCGCAACTGATGTTTCAATAAAGGGAGGAAATAAAAAGGTCGTCGAATTCAAGAACCAGTTTGATGGAGACACGAGTAAGACCTTGTCTAGGTTGGCACTGGTGGGACAGATAAGTACACTCGTAATGACACAGTGATCGGGATTGACCGCCTCCGAGATCTTACGTCAGTTGACTTGAGTGGCAGTCCCATAGTTGATATTAGGCCGTTGATTGCGCTTTCAGAACTAGAGATACTTAACCTCAGTCTTACGAAGGTCACTGATTGGAAGCCGCTGCAGACCCTAAAATCCCTGAGAATCTTGAATGTGAGCTTCACAGACTTCTCAGACGCAAAGATCCTCGATGGGTTGGTGAACCTTCAGCAGCTGTCGATAGTCAATACGAGGGTGAGCGCTTCGGACCCTGAGCTTCTCGTACTCAAAGCACGTGGCGTGGAGCTAACCGTTCAATAAACTGCGCAAGCAAATCCGCCGCACCTCTTGCGGAAAGCGGGCCAGCGTAAATCCGTAGATACGGAAAATTCAAAAACTTTGAAACTTTCAAATTAAACCCCTCCATCTAAAGGACGGCCGTTCCGGAAGCCTGTATTTCTATCCGGCAACCCTACGACCCTGTCAGCGTTGTTGCGCTTCGCCATTTCCGGCTCTTTCTAATCAACCCCGCTGGTCCATCCGCCTCGATGAGGCGATTTCGTGGGGTTCGACGTGACGCCAATCTCGCTCCGGTCCGAAGCCTTTGCCCGCGGCGCCCGCATGCTGCGCACCGCCTTGGGGCCGGCGATCGCCGGCTACCTTGAAGACCCGAGCATCGTCGAAGTGATGCTCAATCCCGACGGCAGGCTCTGGATCGACCGTCTGTCGGGCGGGCTTGAAGATACTGGTTGCCGGGTGACGCCAGCCGACGCTGAGCGGATTGTGCGGCTCGTCGCGCACCATGTCGGCGTGGAAGTGCATGCCGGCTCACCGCGTGTCTCCGCAGAGCTTCCGGAAAGCGGGGAGCGGTTTGAGGGTCTGGTCCCGCCCGTCGTGGCCGCGCCGTGCTTCGCCATTCGCCGCCCCGCCGTCGCGGTCTTCACGCTCGGCGATTATGTCGAGGCCGGCATCATGTCCGGCGGCCACGCAGAGCTTCTGCGAGTGGCCGTCCTGGAACGGAAGAACATCCTCGTCGCCGGCGGCACGTCGACAGGCAAGACCACGCTAGTCAACGCGCTCCTCGCCGAGGTGGCCAAGACCGGCGATCGTGTCGTGCTGATCGAGGATACGCGCGAACTGCAATGCGCCGCGCCCAACCTCGTGGCGCTGCGCACCAAGGACGGCGCGGCGTCGTTGTCCGATCTCGTCCGTTCTTCATTGCGGCTGCGCCCTGACCGCATCCCGATCGGCGAGGTGCGCGGCGCCGAGGCGCTCGATCTCCTGAAGGCGTGGGGCACTGGTCATCCCGGCGGCGTCGGCACGCTGCACGCCGGCTCGGCGATGGGCGCACTGCGCCGGCTGGAGCAGCTCATCCAGGAAGCCGTGGTCACCGTCCCACGCGCGCTCATCGCAGAAACCATCGACCTCATCGCGGTCCTGGCCGGCCGCGGCGCCACCCGCAGGCTCGCAGAGCTTGCGGCGGTCAAGGGCCTCAGCCCGACCGGCGACTACGTCCTCACCCCGGCAGGAGAACCGTGATGCCGCTCAACCGTATCCGCCACCATCTCGCTCTGGCCTACGCTTTTGCCTTCGTGGCGCTCGCGACGTCGCCGGCTTACGCGGCCGGGTCGAACATGCCCTGGGAACAGCCTCTCAACCAGATCCTGGAATCGGTTCAAGGCCCCGTCGCCAAGGTTGTTTCGGTGATCATCATCGTCATCACCGGCCTTACGCTCGCTTTCGGCGAGACCTCGGGCGGGTTCCGGCGGCTGATCCAGATCGTATTCGGCCTCTCGATCGCGTTCGCCGCGTCCAGCTTCTTCCTGTCGTTCTTCCAGTTCGGCGGCGGGGCGCTGGTCTGATGGAACAGGCCGAGGCGATTACCGGCTTCTATGGGCCAGTCCATCGCGCGCTCACCGAGCCGATCCTGCTCGGCGGCGCGCCGCGCGCCGTCGCGATCGTTAACGGCACGCTTGCCGCGGCCGTCGGGCTTGGCCTGCGCCTTTGGCTTGTTGGCGGAGCGATCTGGTTGATCGGCCATCTGGCTGCCGTCTGGGCCGCCAAGCGCGACCCCGCCTTCGTCGACGTCGTGCGCCGGCATCTGCGCTACCCGCAGCACTTGGTCGCGTGAGGTTCGACAAATGATGAATCTCGCCGAGTACCGCCGTCACAGTCAAAGCCTCGCCGACTTCCTGCCCTGGGCAGCGCTGGTCGGGAAGGGCGTCATCCTCAACAAGGACGGCTCGTTCCAGCGCACCGCGCGGTTCCGCGGGCCTGATCTGGACTCGGCAACGCCAGCCGAGCTTGTTGCGATCACAGCCCGGCTCAATATCGCGCTGCGCCGGCTGGGATCGGGCTGGGCGATCTTCATCGAGGCGCAACGCCAGCCTGCCAGCCACTATCCGCGAAACGAGTTTCCTGATGCCGCCTCCGGTCTCGTGGACGCCGAGCGTCGCGCGCAGTTCGAGGAAGAGGACACGCATTTCGAGAGTCGGTATTTTCTGACGCTGCTCTGGCTGCCGCCAGCCGACGACGCCGCTCGCGCCGAGGCCTGGCTCTATGAGAACCGCGCGCAGGACGGCGCGGATTGGCGCGCTGCGCTGGCTGGCTTCGTCGATCGCACCGATCGGGTACTCGCCCTCATCGAAGGCTTCATGCCCGAGGCCGAGTGGCTCGATGATCCGGAGACACTCACCTACCTGCACTCGTGCATCTCGACCCGGCACCAGCGCGTGCGCGTGCCGGAAACGCCGATGCATCTCGACGCCATCCTGATCGACGAGGATTTGACCGGCGGCCTCGAGCCAAGGCTCGGCCGCGCGCATCTGCGCACCCTCACGATCATGGGCTTCCCGTCGCAGACCTGGCCGGGCCTGCTCGACGATCTCAACCGGCTCGCCTTTCCCTACCGCTGGGCGACGCGCGCAATCTGCCTCGACAAGACCGACGCGACCAAGGTGCTCGGCCGCATCCGCCGCCAATGGTTCGCCAAGCGCAAGTCGATCATGGCGATCCTCAAGGAGGTCATGACCAACGAGGCGTCGGTGCTGATGGACAGCGACGCGGCCAACAAGGCGCTCGACGCCGACGCCGCTATGCAGGAGCTCGGCTCCGATCTGGTCGGCACGGCCTACGTCACGGCGACCGTCACGGTCTGGAGCGAGGACCCCCGTGTGTTGATTTTCGCTGAGAACTGACCCGGGTTTTCCACCGAGAACTGACCCGGGTGAATTTATGGTTTGCGGGTCATACCGGGGTCAAGTTCTTGGCCTTTTCCTTTCGGCCCTTGTTGGCGGCCGAGCTGGCTTTGAAGCGGAAGCTGTCATTGCCGGTTTCCACGATGTGGCAGTGGTGGGTGAGGCGGTCGAGCATGGCGGTCGTCATCTTAGCGTCGCCGAACACGTCAGCCCATTCGCTGAAGCTCAGGTTCGTGGTGATGACCACAGAGGCCCGTTCGTAAAGCTTGCTCAGCAGGTGGAAAAGCAGCGCGCCGCCGGAGGGGCTGAACGGCAGATAGCCCAATTCATCGAGCATTACGAGGTCGCACCGCATCAGCCGATCCGCGATCTGACCCGATCGGCCCTGAGTTTTCTCCTGCTCCAGCGCATTGACCAGGTCGACGGTCCCGAAGAACCGAACCTTTTTGCGATGGTGTTCAACCGCCTGCACGCCAAGCGCCGTGGCGATGTGGGTCTTGCCGGTGCCCGGACCGCCGACGAGGACCACGTTGTCGGCGTTTTCGATGAACTCACACCGGTAAAGCTGGCGCACCAGGGCTTCATTGGTTTCGCTGGACGCAAAATCAAAACCGCTCAGATCCTTGTAGACGGGGAAGCGCGCCGCCTTCAGCTGGTAGGCAACCGATCGAACCTCGCGCTCGGCGGTTTCCGCCTTGAGCAGCTGTGAGAGAATGGGGACGGCCGAATTGAACGCTGGCGCGCCCTGCTCCATCAGCTCGCCCGCGGCTTGCGCCATGCCAAACATCTTCAGGCCGCGCAGCATCACGACAATCGCCGCCCCGGCCGGATCATGACGCATGGCGGGCCTCCTGTAGCTTCTCGCGCAGGGCATCGTAGCGTTCGACGTCGGCACGTGGCTCCCGGTCCAGGGCCAAGGCCTGCGGAGCCGCGATCATTGCTGTGGCCGTGGATTTGCCGTCGATCAGCCGGTGCAACATGTTCAGCACGTGCGTCTTTGTCGGCGCTCCATCACTCAGCGCCAGTTCGACGGCACACAACACCGCATCTTCACCATGGTGCAGGACGAGGGCAAGAATCTCCACCATCTCCCGGTCGCCTCCGGGCTGCTTGAGAAGGTGCTGTTGCAGCCGCTTGAACGCTTCCGGCAATTCGGCGAACGGCGCGCCATTACGCAGAGCTCCCGGCTTGCGCTGGATCACCGCGAGATAGTGGTGCCAATCATAGATGGTGCGGCCGGGCAGATGATGCGACCGCTCGATGAGCCGCGCGTGTTCGCAGATGACTTGCCCTTCGGCAACGACAACGACGCGGCCTGGATAAACCCTTAAGCTGACGCGATGATTGGCGAAGGACGCGGGCACGCTGTAGCGGTTGCGATCAAAGTGAACGAGGCAGGTGGGCGAAACGCGTTTGCCGTATTCAACAAAACCATCGAACGGTCTGCCAACGGCCATCAGGCATCCGACTTCACTTTGCCACGCATCGAATATCGAGCCTTGCTGGCTGCCGTGTGGAATCTCGCGCCATAGCGCTTGGCAGCGTTGTTCCAGCCAGTCGTTCAAGTCAGCCAGCGTCACAAAACGCGGCATGGTCTGCCACAGCCGATGACGCGCGTCCTGGACATTCTTCTCGATCTGACCCTTCTCCCAGCCTGAGGCCGGATTGCAAAAGTCAGCATCGAAAAGGTAGTGGCTGGCCATCGCGGCAAAGCGTGCATTGACCTGGCGCTTCTTGCCGACGCCAACTTGGTCAACAGCCGTTCTCATATTGTCGTAGATGCCGCGGCGCGGCACGCCGCCAAGCACCCGGAACGCATGATGATGCGCGTCGAACAGCATCTCGTGCGTCTGCAGCGGATAGGCCCGGACAATGAAGGTGCGGCTGTAGCAAAGCTTGAAGTGCGCAGCTTGCAGCTTGGTCCGTTCGCCGCCGATAACGGCCCACTCCTCGCTCCAGTCGAACTGGAAAGCTTCGCCCGGCTGGAAAATCAGCGGAACAAAGGCCCCGCGGCCGGTCGTCTGCTGCTCCCGCTGCCGATGCTCCTTCCAGGTGCGGGCGAACGCCGCAACACGGCCGTATGAACCTTCAAACCCGAGGGCGGCCAGATCCGCATGCAACCGCTTGATCGTCCGCCTCTGCTTGCGCGGCCTGCCGCTCTCTAGCTTTAGCCAGGCCGACAGTTTCTCGGCGAACGCGTCCAGCTTGCTGGGCCGCTCCGGCACCTTGAAGGCCGGTTCCACCACGTCGCCCCGCAAGTATTTGCGGATGGTGTTCCGCGATAGCCCAGTCCTGCGGGCGATCTCCCGTATCGAAAGCTGGTCTCGAAGCGCCCAGCGACGGATCACGCTCAGTAACTCCATGCTTATCACTCCCGTGGACCCCGCTGAAAACAGCCGGGGCGAGGTCAAAACATGGGTCAATTCTCAGTGGAAATTTGCCACCTGGTGGGTCAGTTCTCGATGAAACTCAACACAGTGTGGAACGCAAGGCGCTTCGATCTCGTCACGCGCTATATCAGTGAACGCATTGCCTGCCATACGGTCCGTATGCGCCGCGTTCAGAATATCCAGCCCTATCAAATGGAAATCATCAATCTGCTCGCGAGCTTCCCGGATGGACAGATTGAGATACGCGATCTCGCGGTGAACAAATCGGCGGAGCTTGGCATTCGCGTCGCCGCGATTTGGGTACTGCGCGGCCATTATCGCGGTGTCCCGACCTACGGCGCTGTGAACGACGCGCCCGTCCACATCCTCGGCGCCTCGCATTTTGAGCTCAAGGACGGGCGAATACTCCGCGAATGGCGACTTTTCGATGAGATTGCGATTCTGTCGCAGATCTTGGCCTGGAAAAGGTGAGGCAAGTTCCATATCGTTACAACGTCTACGGAGGCCATTCGGTAGGCGGTGTCCCATTGAACGGCGCTCACCCGCTCTCTCGGCGACAACCCGGCTGCGACAGCACAAACCAGCAGCAAACCTTCTTCACCGACAGGGATTCGGCCTTGGTTCGCTGGCTTTTTCGGCAGCTCGTACCAATGAAGCGAGTAGAGAAGCGAGATTACCTCAGACAGTCTCGGGTGCTTGCCCGGGCCTTTCGGGGATATTCCGGGGCTCAGCACGTAGCGCACCAGACCGCGTATTTTGCGCAGCGGATGCCCGGCGGGAACACGTGATCCAGGCGATACGTACGAGAACAGCTGTGCCTGGTCCCGAAACGTCCCCCGCATCGCCGCTCTCCTTGCCTCCCGTCGAGGGTTTTTCAGCAGACTGCTAAAGATTCCCGGCCGTCATAACCTGCCAAAGCTAGAGCAGGGTGGAACTGCTACGCCGGAGCCACAAGGCAGACTCAACTTCGACAAGTCAGTTTGTATGATCCGCGGCAGCTGCTACCGGCGAGGTTGGGTTCACCAGTTGCTGAGCGCAGATCTCCGCAGCGCCTTCCACGGGATCTTTGCTTCCGGGCATCGTCGCCCAACCGGCCTTTTCGATCAGACCGCCTCGCTCGTAGCTCCCGGCTTTTTTCAGCGCCGTAAGCTGCGCGATGGCGTCAGGGCCACGTTCGAAACGGCTGATGCAGTCGGCCGCTGCCAGTTGCGCGCGCGCCCCTTCGGCAGCGTCTGATACCATTTTCGTCGCGGTTCCGCCGGTGACCCAACCGCCCCAAGTGAAGCCGATCACCAAGGTGGCACAGATGCAGGCCATGCAAGACCAGAACCAGATCCCCTTGGACGGACTATAACTCTCCCAGCGTCGTCTCAAGCTAGCGTTGTCTGTCATTTTCAGCTCCCTATCGGCGGATCCGGCGAGCAAGAAATACTTGCCTAGCCGCACCATGTATAATGCATCTGCGTACGGCCTCTCGATAGGCTCGGAAAATACCTAGAACCTCCGCACAAAGCTTTGACCGGTTGGTCATCGCGCCGGCATGCCTTAAGGCTATCGTTCCCGCGCCTCCAGCGTACAGGAGCTCGATCGGCCATCGATTAGCAGCCGCAGCAGGCGACATTGCTCCTGGCCGAGCCGCATCAGCTCACCAATATGCTCGACCTGCATATCTTCGATCTTTTTGTGCAACTCCATGATCTCAAGCTCGGCCTTCAGGTTGATTTCGTAGTCAAGACCCGCCGCCAGTCGATCCCTGGCCGCCTGCCGGTTCTGTGACATCATGATGATGGGCGCCTGTAATGCAGCCAGCATTGACAAAATCAGGTTCAGGAAGATGAAAGGGTAAGGGTCAAAGCTCGAAGCGCCGAGGGCAAGCAGTGTGCTGTTCAGCAGCACCCAAGCCAACAGCGCAATCAATGCCAGGATGATAAACGTCCACGATCCACCGAAGGCTGCCACGTGATCGGCTAGGCGTTCGCCAACGCCTTGCCGTGCTTCGAAGGCCAGATTAACGTTGCGCGCAACGGTGTGACAACTCACCACTCGTGCTATCACTTGCCTCTCGCGGACGGACAGCATACTGATTCCGCTGTCGAGAAGTTGCTGCGCCAACTGGCGTATTTGTTGGTCCATCCTGAACCTCGCATAAGCGACGACGCGGTATCGCAACGAATCGGCCCGAATGGGGTCGCCCCTGGAAGGTTGAATCCAGGTTTGGCCTCGCGGAGTCAGTTATCCGGCTAAGATACCTACAGGCCGCGCGGGGCATCCAGGTCATCAAGTACTGGCCTCCTCCCTTGATATCGACGGTGCGCATTGCGTTGAGCATATCCACTGATCATCGTCGCTAGGTTTGCTAGCAATGGAGCACTGTGGCCCCCGCCCTCTGTCCCCATCACCGTCGGCTCTAGCACTGTGCGGGACCGCCTGCGGCGCTCCGCACCGCCTCTGTTAAGTTTAGCTACGGTGCCCCCTGGACTGCATCGGGGGATACGCCGACTGGGCTTCGGCTTGAATGAGCTCGCGGGCCCGATGCCAGTATTCGTCTAAGTTTCCGTCCTGCCTACCCTCTGCCTCCCACAACAAGTATGCACGTGTGCGGATGTTCTCTTCCATATTAGCCATAACTGTTGCTCCTGGATGCTTCAGTGCCGGTCCACCGAGCGTTGAGGCTTTTAGAAACGTGTCGGTTTTTTGGGGCGATGTCATGCGCGGGGCGGGTTCGAACCGACCGAACCAACGAGAGCACGCCGCGGCGCATGCCAGCGTCGCAAGCAGCCGGCGGAGCACGAACCCTCAACCCGAGCATGGATGACGCTTCGCTTCGGCGATCGCATCGTCCAGGTTCGTGTACCGAAAATTTCCATAAAGGAAATGGTCAACCGTGGCGCGTGTGATGCCGTGCTTCGCCATTACTTCGATGGCCTCGAAACTGAGAGCATCACTGCTTTCCAGGATATTTTCTGGTGACATGGCGCGGTCTCTTTCAAATAGATGCGTGCGACGAGCACGGCGGTTGGTTTGGGTTCGTTGCCGAGGCGTCCGTGCGCATGGTAGACCGTTGCTGCATCAGTCGGCCAAGTCCACGACACTAGCTGTGTAGCTTACGAGGCCACCGCCTTGAAGATGCCAGAGCCCACTACTGGAGTTTCATGCTCGCTTCGCTTCTGACTACTGCGTGAATGCTTGACTGCCCAACTTATCAGCCGTCGTCGGCCCTCGGTCGGTTGCTACCTCGCCCTACGGCTTAAGTTTATCGGCGCTGGTGGTGATCGCATGGCCCGTTGCGGAGATATCCTTCCCTGCCCCGGCAGTGGTGTTGCATGCGGACAGTAACGAAGTCATTGTGCTGAGCGTGGCAAATGCAGCGATGGCTACAAACATCTTGCGCATGATGTCCTCCGGGGTTTTGTGTTACTTTCCAGCCGGGTTCAACCGGAAGCTCGTCACATCATATGTGTACCTGGTCCTCGCTTTACAGGCTCGGAAACTACTCAGAGCCGCCGCGCAAGCGCCTGTTGAATCGCCCGCGCAAGTTCCGCTGCATGGAACGGCTTCTGGATGGCTATCGCGTCCGGCCGCAGCCTCGTAATTCCTGAGATATTGCCGCTGATAAAGAGATATGGAACCGGGCCAGTGCGAAGGATCGCATCGACGGCGTTGACGCCGCTTCCCTCCCTCAGGCTGACATCGGCAATCACCAGGTCCGGACGGAAACGTGCAGCAGCGTTGACGGTTCCGGTCTCAGTGGTCTCGATCGCGCATACAGTGTGGCCCATCCCTGCGATCAACTCTCCAAGCATGGTCCCAATCAATAGGTCATCCTCGGCGATCAGGATGCGGATCTCTTCCATGGGTTGGACCTCCGCGATGGTGAGGGATGGCTCGACGACAGAGGTAACCCGGTCGGACCCGCGGCTTCCGGGGTGCGTTACAACAGCGCCGTCCGGGAGACCTCTTGGCGCCATCCGGGCGTGGCAGCGATCTTCTTGTTCCATGGCAAGGACGAATCCCCTACGATCCAGAGCGGCTGATCAACGCCGCGGGCACTTTATTTTTCCGGGCGAGGCGCCAGCGGCGCACTGCTGGTAGATATCGAAGGCATTACCTCAGACAGCCTGCCTCGGTGCGGACCGGCGGACCGCTCCGCACCCGCTCACCGGCTTTTTAGGATTCACCGACCAGGGAGGCCAAGTTCAACGGCACTGGGGGACGAACCGCACCGATCCCAGGTCGTTTCGCGGTCTTCTCCAGAAGCTGAAGGAAAGGTTTGACGATATCGAGGGGCATCGGGAAGATCACGGTGGAGTTCTGTTCGGCGCCGATCTCGGTCAGCGTCTGAAGGTAGCGCAGCTGCATGGCCGCCGGGATGGTTGACAGGATCGTCGCGGCATCAACCAGGGTTTGCGCCGCCTGGAATTCGGCTTCGGCGTGGATGATCTTGGCGCGCCGGTCGCGCTCCGCCTCGGCCTGCTTGGCAATCGCCCGGATCATGTTCTCCGTGAGCTCCACGGTGCGGATCTCGACGTTGCTGACCTTGATGCCCCAGGTTTCAGTCTGCACATCCAGGATGCTTTGCACATCGCTACTCAGCTTCTTCCGCTCGGACAGCATCTCGTCGAGCGCGTGCTGGCCCAGCACGGCGCGCAGGGTGGTTTGCGCGAGCATGACGGTGGCCGGCAGGAATGCCTGAACCCGGATGATCGCCCGCTCAGGATTGACGACGTTGAAATACAGCACCGCATCGACCTTCATCGACACGTTATCCCGAGAAATCACGTCTTGCGTGGGAATCTCAATGACCTGAATGCGCAGATCAACGCGTACCGAGCTCCTGGACGAAGGGGATCAGGAAAACCATCCCCGGACCCTTGACGCTCTGGAAACGGCCCAAAGTGAACACCACCGCCCGCTCATATTGGCGAAGAATCCTGATGGTCGCTCTGATCAGAATCAATGCGGCGACGACCAGAAGCGGGATCAGATACAGATACAGGAAATGCATGGCTTGCCTCCTTCCAGAGCAGACTCCGCGCCCCACGTCGCCGATCGGACGGGTGAGCAGGGTGCGGCACGTGATCATGCCCGGCAGGCGATAGCGCCGGAGCACGACAGCACAACTGTAACCGACGCAAGATTGGCGGTGACAGGCTCGGAAAATACTCAGGCTCTCTGGTCTGCGATCCTGATGACTTGTAAATTTGACTCCGATATCCGGGAGGCTTCTACTGACTCTCCGCCAGCGCATCAGCGTCGAGAAGCGTCGTAGTCACGTCCTGTCCGGCGGTTCCCCCCCGTCCGAGAAAGGGCACGGTATGCTTCGAAAACGTCGCCCATCAAAGCAACGCTCCCCGCCAGTGCAACGTCCGCCGCCGGAGAACGTGGACTTCCTCATTGTCGGCGTCGGCACTTCGGCCGGCGGCCTTGATGCCTGCCGCAAGCTTCTGCGCGCGCTGCCCGATAGCGCCGGGATGGCCTTCGTGCTGGTTCAGCATCTCGACCCGAACCATGAAAGCCTGATGGTCGATCTGTTGGCCGGGTACACCTCGATGACGGTGCGGCAGGCCGCGACCGGAATGCCAATCGAGCGGGAGCACCTCTATGTCATCCCGCCCGGGACCTATCTTTCGGTGGGCGGTGGTGTCCTGCACCTCTCGCCGCCGCCGGTCCGTCATGGCGCCCGCCTGCCGTTCGACCACCTGCTGCACTCGCTTGCGGCGGATTACGGCGCGCGTGCCGCGTGCGTCGTCCTGTCGGGAACCGGAACTGACGGCAGCCTCGGGTTACGGGCGGTGAAGGAGAAACACGGGCTGGTCATCGTTCAGGGCCCGGAGGAGGCCGCCTATGACGGAATGCCCCGCAGTGCGATCATGACGGGGCTGGTCGATCGGGTGGTTCCGGTAGCGCAGATCCCGCAGGCGCTCGCTGAATTCGCAGCGCATATGACGCCAGGCCAGGAACCTGCTGCCCCGGCTTTGGAGGATCAGGCACCGGACGGCCTGGCGGCGGTGATCGAGCTGCTGCGCACCAGGACCGATCATGATTTCACCCTGTACAAGCCTGGTACGCTGAGCCGCCGGATCGAGCGGCGTATGGGGATGGCATCGATCAGGACCAATGACATGGCGCAGTACGCCGCGCTCTTGCGCCGCGATCCTACGGGAGCTCGACCTGCTCGCCAAGGATCTGCTGATCAACGTAACCAGCTTCTTCCGCGACCCGGAGGTGTTTGAGCTGCTGGCGAAGCAGATCGTGCCTGAGCTGGTGGTCCGCGCCCGGTCGGGCAACCATCCCGTTCGCATCTGGGTTGCCGGCTGCAGCACGGGGGAGGAGGCCTATTCCCTGGTCATGCTGTTCCGCGAGGAGATCACCGCTTCCAACCTCGACGTCAAGCTGCAGGTGTTTGCCTCCGATGTCGATCCCGACGCAGTTGCGGCCGCACGGGAAGGATTATATCCCGAAACGATCGCGGCAGAGGTCTCGGCGGCACGGCTGTCTCGCTTTTTTTCGAAGGAAGACCGCGGATATCGAGTTTCGCCCGAGCTCCGCTCGGTTGTGGTGTTCACGGTGCAGGACCTCCTGGCCGATCCGCCATTCTCGCGTCTCGATCTGGTGTCGTGTCGCAACGTGCTGATCTATCTGCGGCCCGAGGCGCAGGCCAGGGTTCTCTCGCTATTTCACTTCGCACTGCGGGAAGACGGTATCCTGCTGCTGGGCAGTTCAGAGACAGCCGGCGATGTGAAGGGCCGGTTCGACGTGATCTCCAAGCCGGCGCGACTCTATCGTCACGTTGGTCGAGCTCGTGCTGGCGAACTCGGTTTCCTGATGGCAGCGGGCGAGGGCGCAAAATCCCCGCCCCGAGCGGGACAAGGCCGCCCCGCCTCACGTGAGGTTGCTCTCGCGGAGCTATGCCGCCGGTTGGTACTCGAAGCCTATGCCCCGGCGGCGGTGCTGATCAATCGCAACAATGAGTGCCTTTATTCCCTGGGCCCGATCGACCAGTGTCTGCGGGTGGCGCCCGGCCCACCGACCCGCGATCTGCTGGCGATGACGCCGCAGGGCCAGCGGACGAAACTGCGCGCGGCGATCCATGAAGCGACCCAAAATAACGCACGTGTGGTCGTGGCCGGCGCCGGGGGTGCCAAGAGCGATGGCGGCCGGTTTTCCATCGCCGTCCAGCCCGTCGTGAGCGACGGTGAGGCCCTTCTGCTGATCTGCTTCGTGGACGAGCCGAAGCCCGCGCAACGACCGAACCTTCCGGTCGCACCCGGAGACCGCAGCAAGATCGCCGAACTGGAGCAGGAACTCGCGGCCACCAGGGCGGAGCTGGATGGTGCGATCCGCAACCTGGAGATTTCCAACGAAGAACAACGGACCGCCAACGAGGAGGCGCTGTCCGTTAACGAGGAGTTCCAATCTACGAATGAGGAACTGCTGACCTCAAAAGAGGAATTGCAGTCGCTGAACGAGGAGCTGACCGCGCTCAACACCCAGCTCCAGGAAACCTTGGAGCGCCAGCGGACGACATCCAACGACCTGGAGAACATCCTCTACAGCACCGATGTCGCGACCCTGTTTCTCGACCAGGACCTCCACATCCGCTTCTTCACTCCGGCAACCAAACTATTGTTTAATGTGATCCCGACCGATGTCGGGCGGCCGATCGGCGATCTCACGTCGCTTGCAGTCGATGGCAGCCTGCTCCCCGACGCGCGGATGGTGCTGCAAGGACCGGCTCCGATCGAGCGACAGGTCGAGACGCCGGCCGGCACCTGCTACGTTCGCCGCATCATGCCCTATCGCACCCAGGACAACGGGGTCGCGGGTGTTGTGATCACCTTTACCGATATCACCGAGCACAGGCGTGCCGCAGACGCCGTTCAGGCGGCCAGGCAGCAGGCGGACTTGGCAAATGCCGCGAAGTCGCGGTTTCTCGCCGCCGCAAGCCACGACCTTCGCCAGCCACTGCAGACACTTGCGCTAATCCAGGGGCTGCTTGCGCAGACCCTCCAGGGGAAACAGCCGCTGCAACTGCTCGCGCGCTTCGAGGAAACGTTGGACGCCATGTCCGGCATGCTGAACACGCTGCTGGACATCAACCAGCTCGAGAGCGGGGTTGTGCATGTCGAGCCGGCGAGCTTTCCCGTCAATGATCTGCTGGAGCGGCTGCAGAACGAGTTCATCTATCACGCCCAGGCGCGCGGGCTCGCGTTTCATGTGGTTCCGTGCGGGCTGCGGGTCCGCAGCGATCCGCGTCTACTCGGTCAGATAATCCGCAACCTCATTTCCAACGCGTTGAAATATACCCCGCGCGGAAAAATCCTGCTCGGGTGCCGCCGTCATGGGGACATGCTGAGCATCGAGATCTGGGATACCGGCATCGGCATTCCGGAGGCGGAACTCCAGGCAATCTTCGAGGAATACCATCAGATCGACAATGTCGCGCGCGAACGAAGCCGTGGTCTGGGACTTGGTCTGTCGATCGTACGGCGCCTGGGGAGGCTGCTGGGTCATCGGGTGCGCGTTCGCTCGCGCCCGGGCAAGGGCTCGGTCTTCGCAGTTGAGGTCATGCTCGCGCCGGATGCTGCCGCAAGCGCGCCCGAACAGCCGCTTCAAAAAGAAAGCCAACGCCAGGCAGGCGTCACCGAACACACGGGCACCATCCTCATCGTCGAGGACGATCCTGAGGTACGGGAGTTGCTCGAATTGCTCCTCAGGGACGAGGGCCACCACGTAACCAGCGCGCCGGACGCTGCGACGGCACTCGAACTGGTTGGGCACGGAGCGGTTCAGCCTGATCTGATTCTGGCGGATTACAACCTGCCGAACGGGATGGACGGGCTGCAGGCCACTACGAAGCTGCGGGAACAACTGCATCGGCAGATCCCGGTCATCATGCTGACGGGCGACATATCAAGCGGCACGCTCCGCGACATCGCGCAAGGCGACTGTGTGCACCTCTATAAGCCGGTGAAGGCGCCGGAGCTGACGCAGACCATCGGGCGGCTTCTTTCGATCTCGCCTTCCGTAGATCACGCCGCTACGCCCGCGATGACCGCAATCGGGGGCCCGCTGGAGGCCAGCAGATCCGGTTCCCCTGTCATCTTTGTCGTGGACGACGACAACAACGTGCGTGCAGGCATACGCAGCATGCTCACGGCGGACGGCAAGGTGGTTGAGGATTATGCGTCGGCCGAGGCATTTCTCGCCGCCTACAAGCCGGGCGGCGACGGATGCCTGTTGGTCGATGCCTACCTGCCGGGGATGAGCGGTCTGCAGTTGCTGCAACGGGTGCACGAACATGGCCATCAGCTGCCGGCCATCATGATTACTGGAAGCAGCGACGTGCCGACGGCCGTCAAAGCCATGAAGGCGGGCGCCCTGGACTTTATCGAAAAGCCGATTAGCCACGGCGATCTGCTCACCAGCATTCATCGCGCGCTGGAGCAGTCCAGGGATTCAGGCAAGCTGGCGGCGTGGCGCGAGGCGGCGGCCGCCCACGTCGCGGACCTCACCGCCCGCCAACGCCAGATCATGGAGCTGGTACTCGCGGGGCACCCCAGCAAGAACATCGCTGCCGATCTTGGCATCAGCCAACGCACGGTCGAAAACCATCGTGCCGAGATCATGAAGCGAACCGGGACGCGGTCGCTGCCGGCCTTGGCCCGGCTGGCGCTTGCCGCCGCCGACCACCAGGAGACAGCGGACTAGCATGATCAACCGGCAATGACCGGATGGTGAACCCGAGATCTAGCCCCACCGCACTGTCAATGGCACTGTCAATCCGATGTTTCCCGGCATACCGCCAGGGAAGTTAATGACCTCGGCCACCAAGCAAAGCCCTGCGGCCGAAGGTCCTCATCCCAAAACTTATAGGTGTCGGCTGCCTGTCGTTGAAGAGTTGCACCCCAGTCCGGCTGTCTTGAGCTGATCCGCCGGCCGCGATCGGTGCAGGCGTCACTCAGGAACCCCAGAAGCTGGCACTGCTTCTCTCCGCGGCCTTCCCTCAGACAGGCGGGCTTCCTTTTACGGGATTAGCACTACTTTGGCACTTCATCTGATTGGCTCTGCAATCTCTTCCGGCAATGCGGACATCGGCTTGGCGGTTGTGGCGGAGCGAACAGTCGAGCGATGACAGCGCGGCGGATTTCAGGAAGCGTCGGCTTCGGAGGAGCTGTCGGGGGCTGGTTCTTTTTTTCCCCGCGCTGCGGCACGGAGCCGCAGGTGCTGAAGGTAGGCAAAGGCGATGCAGCTCATGAGCGCGTGCCGATGCAGCCCGGTCCACGATCGTCCCTCGAAAGCCCCGAGGCCGAGTTCTTGCTTGAGCTGCTGATGGGCCTGCTCGCAGACCCACCGCGCCTTGATGCTGGCGGCGAGGCGGCGCAGCGACGTGCCTGGCGGCAGATTGCTCAGATAGTATTTCCGCTCGCCGCTGCTGCGCCATTCGCCGATCAGCCAGACCGCCTCGCCGGGCAAACGGCCGTGACGCGGGCTGCGCGGCCCGTCGGCAACCCGCACGCGCAAAGCCGCAAACCGAGCGGTGAGCGCACCTTTGCTGCCCTGACGCCAGATGATGCGCCGCCAACGGCAGTTGTCCAGCACGTCCGCACCCGCCCGCGCGTCCTCACTTGGGACGGCATGCTGTCGTGGCTTTCCCTTGTTGGCACGCGGAAACAGCAGCCCAGCGCCGGTGGTGAACACCTTCTGCGTGCGCGGGACGCCAACCGACCAGACCAGATCACGCGCGCTCAAGCCTTGGCGGAACGGCGCGCTGAGGCCGTATCCCGCATCGGCCAGGACGCAACCGAAGCGGACGCCGGCGGCGCGCACGCGGTCGATCTCTTTCAGTGCGATCTCCGGCTTGGTCAGCGCCGTGCGTTCCGTCTCCGGCACGCCGGCAGCGGCGCAGCGCGCTTCGTCGTCAGTCCACGACTTCGGCAGGAACAGGCGCAGGCCGATCGGCACCGGCACTTCGCCGCACGCCAGCGTCAGCGAGACCAGCGCCTGACAGTTCGCCTGCTTTCCAAGCTCGCCACAGTATTGTGGAGCAACCCCGACCGAGAGCGTGCCCTTCTTGGGGATCGCCGTGTCATCGACGACCAGCACCGCGTCGTCGCCGCCCACGATGGCATCAGCTCGTTCCGCGAGCACACGCCATAACGGTGCGTCGTCCCAGCTCGAACTGCTGATGAAGTGGTGCAGTTGATCGTGGCTGCGGAGGCCGAGACGCTCGGCAATCGGCTGTACGCTCTTCGGACCATCCGGCCCAAGGACCCCCGTACAGTAGAGTGGTCCCCAGTGCCGCCGTGTGCTGCGGCCCATCACTGCAAGAAACGGAATCAACCAGCGGTCAAGATCGTCTCCGAACGCCACAGAACGGGACACAGCAAGCGCTCCGCTGAATCCCAGTCTGATACAGAACTGCCGCGTGACCGTACAAGTGCCAAAGTAGTGTTAGCCTGACAGATCGCAGTCGTATGGCGGAGGCCGCCGCTTCGTCCGTCCAGGCGTGAGCCATGATCGGGCGCTCAGTAGTGGAGTTGATGAGAGAACCCGCTGTTAAACAGCCAAAACAGGGCCACAACAACGATGATCAGGCCAATACCCCCACCAAAGCCGCGTCCGCCATAATAACCCGAGCGGTAGCCATAGTACCCGCCGCCGCTGAATAGGAAAAGAAGCACGAGGATCAATAAGATAAAGCCCATTTGGAAATCCTTTTCGGAAAAGAATTATGGCCACCCACTCAACCGGGCATATACGAACCACCGGTCAGTCCGATGCGTTCTCGGAAGGTTACAGAGGAGCCCAATACGGCTTTGCCTTGTAGTAATCGTGCACACGGCGTCCCCAGCCTTCGTCTTCCCAGCACACGTCATCGCTTGAGCCGAAGGACGGCGCGTCCTTCACTGTCTCTTTGTCGAGCTCAACCACGTACCCACCCTTGGAGCTGTCGTACTGCAAAATCGTCCAGGGAAGCGGATGGTGCCGCTCACCCAATCCAAGGAAGCCTCCGAAAGCTAGTACGGCATAGGCGATCTTCCCAGACACCTTGTCGATCATGACATCTTCCAAGGTACCGGCCTTCTCCCCCGTGGCGCTATATACGGTGATTCCTTCGAGCGTTCTCGCGGTCACCACCGTTGCTCCGCTAACCCTTTCGGGTGCGATGAGCTGGTCTATGGCGGTCTTGTCGACCTGCGGAGCAGTCAAGTCCTTGTCCATATCGCTTCTCCTTCGGAAAGGTGCGCGAGGGGTTCAATGATCCTCGCAATCCTATGGGCGGTTACATCACCATGATATGCGCCGGCGGCTCCTGAGTAACAGGATCGGAAATTACTTACTCGCGCCCGCCGCAGCTGGTGCTACTCACAGCTTTCCGAGCGAGCCTCCATTGAACGGCTGCATCCGCCGTTCCCGCCTTCGCCCCCAGGCATGAAACGCCACGCTGGTCGACGGCACGCCAAACGTAGTGCACCGCACCTTGATCCGGATGAACACATCGTCCAAACCACCAGATGTGGTCTCCATCCGGACGCCCGCTCGTCGTTAATTCGGCAATGCCGAGCGTTGCGATCCCGCGGGCATTCGGTTTTGGGGCGTGCCCACGGCTGACGGGACCTGGAGCGCAGCGCTTTGCTCCGTCTGGACGGGTAAAGAACCATGGCGCGCCGATACCACCGCCATGTTCATTGCAATAACAAACACCAGGATGACGTAGAAGATCGGCAGCCGCGCCGATTTGGGGACGGCCGGCATCCTTGTTCCCATCCCGTTCCCGAACGCCAGGCTATGGGTCTCCTCGGGCAATAGCGAACTGAGCCGTGATGCAGTTGCACGCGCATCGAGCAACGCTTGCGGAGGCAACGGCATCCGCCTGATTCGCTCCGCAAGCTGATCGATGATTGCTGGCATGGGTAATTTAGTCCAGTTTAGTGCCTGGACCCATGGATCCTCGCCAAGCCGGGCAAGGGTGGACAATACCGTAAGCGTCGAACCGTTCAACTCGAGCCCAACCTCTGAGTAGAGAAACGGGCTGACAGCCGCGTTCTTCAAAGCGAACGCGTCAGGATGTGCCATCTCAATCTCCAATCTGGAGCAGAGCCCGGAGAATTACGAATCACAGCCGGGCTAATCGTGATGTGAGTGTCGTCGCAGAAGATTGCCGACAGGGCACAGCACGATGGTAAGCCACTGCCGCGCTCAACTTCTGATGGTTCTTCGACGAAAAGCATTCGGGAGCGGAGTGCCAGGATGAAGTGCCAGGACACCGCCGTGTTGCTTCATCAGGTCGCCGTCTGCGAGAAGCACCGTCCTTAACATGGGCTTTCGGTCAGGTGGTCACAAACTCGGAATTTACTCAGCGGCGAGCCTGGGCGCAGCGCAATGCAAGGCGCCGGCTACCGGCAAGGCGCCCACGACACCCGGGAGGAATGCGTAGATTCCGATCCTCCCGCCCGTAGCCCACAGAAGCGTAGAAGAGATGCGGAAGGCTGTGTCGCCCTGAACAAATCGTCCAGTCTCCGCCCGGAGCGCTCCGCTAAGTTCGCCCGACACCGGTGGCGTCCAGTGCGGGTCATCCACACCAACGAGGCGTTCATGATCGCAAGATCCGTCGCGACGGTCCTCAGCACAGGCTGCGCCGTGATGCCGCCCGCCGCTCCCATGCGACTGCAGACACACAGAGAACAGGAATAGCATCCATGGCAACGTCCGCTGCCGGTCATGCCGAGGTTCTTCAGCTGAAGCCGGCCTCGAAGTCCGAGGCAAAGGACGATCTGAAAAGCCTTCCGCTGCCGGAGGTCGAGAAGAAACTCGGTTCGTCACCGGACGGCCTCAGCCAGGCAGAGGCAAGCAAGCGACTGGCTCAATACGGCCCCAACGAGATCGAGGAGAAGAACACAAATGCGCTTCTGAAATTCCTGTCTTATTTCTGGGGCCCGATCCCGTGGATGATCGAAGTCGCCGTCGTCCTGTCTGGTGTCGTCCGTCACTGGCCGGACTTCTTCATCATCCTGCTGCTGCTGCTGGCCAACGCCACCGTCGGCTTCTGGGAAGAGCACCAGGCGGGCAACGCCATCGAGGCACTTAAGGCCAGGCTGGCGATCAAGGCCCGCGTCAAGCGGGATGGCAAATGGATCATCCCGCCCGCGCGAGAACTGGTGCCAGGCGACGCCATCCGCCTGCGACTGGGCGACATCGTGCCGGCGGACGCGCGTTTACTGGACGGCGATGAGGTGTCCGTCGATCAGTCCGCGCTAACGGGCGAATCGTTGCCCAAAACGTGCAAGACTGGCGATGCGGTCTTTTCCGGGTCAATCATCCGTCGCGGCGAGATCGACGCGCTGGTCTATGCGACGGGTGGAAAAACCTATTTCGGCAAGACAGCGGAGCTGGTGCAGACCGCGGTTACCGTCAGTCATTTCCAGAAGGCCGTGCTGCGGATCGGCAACTACCTGATCATGCTGGCGGTGGCGATGGTCGCGATGATCATCGCTATTGGAATCTATCGCGGCAACCCGATCCTCACGACGTTACAGTTTGCCCTTGTGCTGACGGTGGCAGCGATTCCCGTCGCAATGCCCACGGTGCTGTCAGTGACGATGGCGGTCGGTGCCCGACTGCTCGCCAAGCGACAGGCGATCGTGAGCAAGCTGGTCGCCATCGAGGAGCTGGCCGGCGTGGACGTGCTGTGTGCCGACAAGACCGGTACCCTGACGCAGAACAAGCTGACCTTGGGTGATCCGTTCTGTCTGGATAAGATCCCCGCCGACCAGGTCATCCTCGCCGGCGCACTGGCCTCGCGGGCG
Source organism: uncultured Pseudomonadota bacterium (assembly GCA_963791885.1). Taxonomy (GTDB): domain Bacteria; phylum Pseudomonadota; class Alphaproteobacteria; order Acetobacterales; family Acetobacteraceae; genus CAVSUZ01. The sequence goes on from CAWBUL010000006.1 coordinate 580,248, forward strand.
GAGAACGACGACACCATCGATCTCGCCGTCCTGGGCGGCCTGAAGGACAAAGCGGCACTGAAGCCCTATCAGGTCACGCATTTCCAGCCGTTCGATCCGGTACACAAGCGCACCGAGGCCACCGTCAAGGCGGCGGATGGAAGTACATTCAAGGTGACGAAGGGGGCGCCGCAGGTGATTTTGGCGCTTTCGGCCAATGCTGTGGCCGTGAAGGACGCCGTCGATAAGGCCGTCAACGACTTCGCCGCGCGCGGCTATCGTGCCCTCGGTGTGGCTCGGGCGGATGGCGACGGGAAATGGCGGCTGCTTGGTGTGTTGCCGCTGTTCGATCCACCGCGTGAAGATGCCAAATCCACCGTCGCCACCGCGGCCCAGATGGGCGTGAAGATCAAGATGGTAACAGGCGATGCGCTGGCGATCGCCCGGGAGACCGCCAAGACGTTGGGGATGGGAACGAACATTCTCGACGGAGGCACCCTCGGTGACTTCAAGACCAAGGAAACAACGGCGGTAACCAAATCGATCGAGAATGCTGACGGTTTCGCCCAGGTATTTCCCGAGCACAAATTCCACATCGTCGACGTGCTGCAGAAGCACGGCCACATCGTGGGCATGACGGGCGACGGGGTGAACGACGCCCCCGCGCTGAAGAAGGCCGATTGCGGCTTCGCTGTTTCCGGCGCGACGGACGCGGCGCGTGCCGCGGCCTCCATCGTGCTGGTGGCGCCGGGGCTATCGGTGATTATCGACGCGATCAAGGAGAGCCGGAAGATCTTCCAGCGCATGAACAGCTACGCGATTTACCGCATCGCCGAGACGCTGCGCGTACTCCTGTTCATGACACTAGCGATCGTCATCTTTAATTTTTTCCCCCTGACGGCGATTATGATCGTGATGCTGGCGCTACTCAACGATGGCGCAATCTTGTCCATCGCCTATGACAATGTTCGTTACAGGAACGCGCCTGAGGCCTGGAACATGCGGCTCGTCCTGGGCATCGCCACGGTGCTCGGTCTTGTCGGCCCGATCGCCGCATTCGGACTTTTCTACCTCGGTGACCAGGTGTTTGAGCTGAAACATCCGCAACTTCAAACAATGATGTACCTGATGCTGTCGGTCGCCGGGCATTTGACGATCTTCCAGACACGTACGCGCGGACCATGGTGGTCCACACGCCCGGCTTGGATCCTGCTGGCGGCAGTGTGCGGGACCCAGGCTGTGGCAACGCTGGTTGCGGTCTATGGCGCGGGGCTCGTGACGCCGCTTGGCTGGAGGTATGCGGGTATCGTTTGGGCCTATGCTTTCGCTTGGTTCCTGGTGACTGACCCGGTCAAGCTGCTTGCCTATAAGGTTCTCGATGCCGTCAAAGCAGACACTGAGCCTCAGGCCAATGCCGGGCTAAAACCCGGAGCCGACGCGGAACCTCCACGCAATGCCGAGGTCGCGCCCGAGACTGACGGGAAGTCAGCGCCAGCGCCTGAAACCAGAGCCGAGATCAAACCAGAGCCTCAGGTTTCATTGAAAGCCGAGTCCGAGCCGACCGCAAAGGCCGATACAAAGCCCAAGCCCGACGTCGAACCTTCGCCTGAAGCCACCGTCTCTCCCGAGGCAGAGGCTAAGTCGGCATCGACGCCTACAGCCAAAGGCGGCGTCGAGACTTTGGTGAACACGACGCTGGGGGAGCTTCTGTTGGCTGGCGTCCTCAAACATCCGGAGGAGGCGGGGCATATCATCGCCGATGCCATTGTCGAGGCTGAAGCCAGTATCGACGCCGAGAGGGTCACCAAGGCCGAGCTTAAGCCCGAGGCCAAAATCACGGCGTCATCGACTTCGACATCGAGGGTGCCAACGTGAGCCTGCTGACCACGTGAGCGCAACGGCTGCCGCTCAGGCGAACCGACTTGAGGCACTCGGGCCAACCTTCGGGAGGGATGCAAGGTGAGGATACATTCTACGGACTTTCGGGTGCCGGAAGGAGAAGCGGTTAGCCAAAAAAATGGCCGACGGATGTCGAACCCCTCTACAAGTCGACAAAAGCACTGTAAACAACGTCTGGAGGCGCACGTCAGGTGTTCAGCTTCACGCATCCAAGCGCTGAAGGACTGCTGCACGATTTCCTCTGGCGTACAACCCGCGATCTGCCGGAACGCGGGCGGATCGGTATTATCAACCGCTCCTATTACGAAGAGGTTCTGATCGCACGGGTGCATCCCGAAATTCTTCGCAGCGAGGGGCCCCCGGACGCCTTGGCCGCCGAGACAGTGGTATGGCGCAACCGAGATCGTTCCATCGTGGATTTGGAGCGGCACCTTCACAGCAACCGCACGAGGATCATCAAGTTCTACCTGCACCTCTCCAATGAGGAACAGAGGAAGCGCTTCCTGGAACGCATCGACGAGCCGGAAAAGAACTGGAAATTCAGCCGTGCTGATGTTGCGGAGCGCAAATTCTGGGGTGACTATATGAGGGCGTTCGAGGAATGCCTCAGCGCAACGAGCACAGATGATGTTCCCTGGTACGTCGTTCCCGCTGATGACAAGGATAACGCTAGGCTGATTGTATCGCAGATCGTTGTCGATACACTGGAGGGGCTCAACATGAGCTATCCGGAAACAAGCCCAGAACGCCATAAGGAATTAGAGGCGATCCGCCAGGAGCTCACGACGTGACAGCGACGGACGCCGGTTGGCGGACCACCCGCGCATGAACCGTCCCCCGGCCGAGAGCGGCGGGATGAGCGAACGCCCCCGGCTGTCGGCCGTGATCTTTGACGTCGATGGCGTGCTCTCGGCATCGCCTCATGAACGTGCCTGGCGGGAGGCCCTGCAAGGACTGACTGACCCCGCCCGCTTCACCACGGCGATGTATCAGGCTGAAGTGGCAGGCAAGCCACGCCTCAGTGGGGCGGTGGCCGCCCTGGAAGCATTGGGCGTGCCGAACGCCACGAAACTTGCTGCGGCCTATGCCGTGAGAAAGCAAAAGCGGCTCGAAGAGCTAATCCATGCCGGGCATACCAAGGCTTTCCCCGATGCGCTCCGCTTCGTTGAGGCGGTCCGCTCCCTGGGCTGGCCGATGGCCGTCGCCTCTTCATCGAAAAACGCCAATCAGATGATGCAGTCGATACAGGTAGGGACCGGCCGGAGCCTGTTCGACATGTTCACCGCCAATGTCTGCGGTCGCGTCCTGGCGCACGGTAAACCTGACCCTGAGATTTTCCTGTTGGCGACGGAACTGGGGGTTGAACCGGCACGGTGCTTCGTCGTCGAGGACGCCCCCGCTGGTATCGAGGCGGCCCGCGGAGGTGGCATGACCGCGCTTGGCGTCGCCCCCGACTGGGGGACGCGGCCGGGCTGCTTGCCGCAGGAGCGGACGTCGTGGTGGCAAGTCTGGACGATGTCGCGATGGATGCGCTGGCGGGGGGGCGGCTCTGCCGGCGTTCGGCATGAAAGATTCGGGTGCGATGGACCATGCAATAGAGCCAACCGGAGATCCCGCCTGGGTTCTGCACGCCGACGGCTACGATGCCCTGCGCGAAACCAGCCTCGAGTCACGCTTCGCGATCAGCAACGGCTTAATGGGCATCAGGGGCACGCGCGCGGTCACACGTGGCGCCCGCTGGGTCGTTCCCGCCCGCACCTATGTCGCCGGGTTGTTCGACACGCCCGGCGCGGGGCCAGCCTCGCCCGGGCTTGTGCCTGCCGCCGACTGGCTGCAGGTCCGCATCCTGCTACCTGGCGGGGCTCTGGTGCATCACCCCGGCGATGTGTCCTCGCATCGCATGACACTCGACGTGAAGCGGGGCGTCTTGCTGACCGAGGCCGGCCGGCTGAACTCACATGGCACGAGGTCTCCCGACTTGGGTATCCACATCCGGACGTTGCGCCTTGTGTCGCTGGGCGAGCGCGCCATTGGGCTGCAGCTCATCCAATTCGACATCGAGGAGGGAGAGGTCGAGATTACCCTCGAAGCCTCGTTCGAAGGCGTCAATCTCGGGCTCATCGCCGAGCGGCTTGATCAGGATCTCGGCCTGTGGCGCACCCACCGTTCTGGCAAACGTCTCGCCATCGCCACGGCATCGTCCCTGCGGATCGACGGTCATGATCTTCCGCCGACTTCGGGCGGCGCATTGAAGAGTTGCTGGACGTGGACATGCCGTCCCGCGCAGGTGGTATGTTTCGAGCGCTCCGTGGCCGTGATACGTGCGGACACGCAGGACCATGATCCTGGCCAGGAGGCCAGGAACAAACTCGGCAGCGCACGACAGATCGGCTGGCGCGGCGTGGTCGCGCAGCACGAAGCAGCCTGGTCAGGCCGCTGGCAGCGCAGCGACGTCGAGGTGGAAGGCGACGCCTGCGCGCAGCAGGCCTTGCGGTTCGCAGTCTACCACCTCAACAGCGCAGCCAACCCGGCAGACGAGCGCGTCTCGATTGGTGCCCGGGCGCTAACCGGTGATGACTATCGCGGGCATGTTTTCTGGGACACCGAAATCTACCTACTGCCATTCTACACCATGACCTGGCCCGAAGCGGCACGGTCGCTGCTGATGTATCGCTTCCGGACACTCGATGGCGCACGGGCGAAAGCTGCCGGGATGGGCTGGCGCGGCGCGCTTTACGCCTGGGAATCGGCCGACACGGGCGAGGAGACGACACCGGACCATGTGATTGGTCCCGACCGGCAAGTTGTCGATGTTCTATGCGGAAAGCAGGAGCAGCACATCAGCGCGGATGTGGCCTACGCGGTCTGGCAGTACTGGCTGGCAACCGGCGATGAGGGCTTCTTGCTCGACGCGGGAGCTGAAATCCTTTTGGAAACAGGCCGGTTCTGGTCGAGCCGCGCGCAGCTGGAGTCCGACGGCCTCTGCCATATCCGCGGCGTCATTGGACCAGATGAGTATCACGAACATATCGACGACAACGCCTTCACGAACGTCATGGCACGCTGGAACATCCGACGGGCGCTTGAAGTAGCGGCACTCCTCAGCGAACGCTGGCCCGCTCGGTGGAAGAGCCTATCGGCCCATCTGAAACTCGAGGACAACGAACGCGTGCAATGGTCTCGTACGGTCGAGACGATGGCGACTGGTCTCGATTCCGGGACCGGCCTGTTCGAGCAGTTTGCGGGCTTCCATCAACTCGAAGAAGTCGACCTGCGGCTGTATGCCGGCCGCTCGGTGCCTATGGATGTGGTCCTAGGGCGGGATAGAACCCAACGATCTCAGGTGATCAAGCAGGCGGATGTCGTCGCCCTACTGGCCCTTCTGCCCGATGAATTCCCTCGCGAGACGGGGGTGAAGAATTTTGAATATTACGAGCCTCGCTGCAGCCACGGTAGCTCGCTCAGCCGAGCGATGCATGGATATGTCGCGGCGAGGCTGGGATTGTCTGACATGGCGCTGCGGTATTTCCGCCAGACCGCCGCCATCGACCTCCGCGATACGCACGCGGCGATCGCCGGCGGAATCCACATCGCGGCGCTCGGTGGCCTCTGGTTGACAGCTGTATTGGGATTCGCGGGCCTGTCGCTGGCGAGCGATGCCCCCGCCCTTGATCCGCGATTACCGAAAAATTGGGATAGCCTAGGATTCAGCTTTCAGTGGCGCGGCCGGTCTCTCAAGATCAGGATAGACCAAGCGGCGAAGGCCATCGAAGCGACCCTGAAAGCAGGTGAGCCAATGACGCTGCTGATCAGTGGCCAGCCTTACAAGCTGCAGATCGGCAAAATACTCCATGTTGCGAATTGGAAAGCCGGTTGAGCTTTCCCGGTCGCAGTCCTTATAATTGCTTCGAAATCGACAGTCTTGAGGCTTGCGCCACCGCTTAGGCAGCCGCACGGCCGGCGATCGCGCGATGACGTTCATCCTATTGAGGCGGTCGGAGGGAAGCTCACTGGATTGACCACCCGACAGGAACGCAATCCCCGGCACAGCAGCAGGAGCGACCCTGAGGAGACATTTTGGACCGTCGCCGCGGGCCACCTCGTCCACCGTCTCCTGCTTCGGACAGCTCAATCCCGGAAGCACCATGTTGGGCTTCAAGATCATACCCTCGACATGACACGTTGTGTGTACAGGTGGTTGAAGACGCTCCGAAGCGTTTCCCCGGTGACCTCCCGGCATCGCTTCATTGTGTGCTCGCGGTGGTCAGAATCAATTCGCGATAGGTGCGCCTTGCCTCTTGGGTCTGCGGGATGCCAGGACTGGCAAATCGCTTGCTGCAGGTGGAATTGCTCTCGTCCATCGCGAGAAGGCCCTTGCCGGCGCGCACGAGCTTGTGGGCGGTCTCTATGAGCTTTTGCGCGGTCACGTGGCGGCGTCCCACTTCCAGTTGCGGATCTCGGGCAGATCTTCGCCATGTTGGTCGATGTACAGCTTGTGCTGGACGAGCTTGTTCTGGACCATCTGCTTCAGGTAGGCCCCTCTGCTGCCGAGATGCGGCAGGCGGTCGACGACGTCCTGCACGAGATGAAAGCGGTCCAGGTCGTTCTGCACGCGCATATCGAAGGCCGTGGTGATCGTGCCCTCTTCCTTGTAGCCGCGCACATGGAGGTTCCGGTTGGTCCGGCGATACGTCAGCCTGTGCACCAGCGAGGAATAACCATGAAAGCCGAAGACGATATGCTTGTCTGTTGTGAAAAGCGCATCGTAATCGGTCTCACTCAGACCATGCGGATGCTCGCTCGCCGACTGTAGCTTCATCAGATCGACAACGTTGATCACCCGGATCTTCAGATCGGGCAGATGCTCCCGGAGGATCGACACGGCCGCCAGCACCTCCAGCGTCGGCGTGTCGCCGCAACAGGCCATCACGACGTCCGGTTCGCTATCCTGATCGTTGCTGGCCCATTGCCAGATGCCGAGGCCTTGGGTGCAATGCACCACAGCCTCGTCAATGGTCAGCCACTGCGGCAGGGCGTGTTTGCCGGCGACGACCACGTTTACATAGTGCCGGCTGCGCAGGCAGTGATCGAAGGTCGACAACAGGCAGTTGGCATCGGGTGGCAGATAGACGCGGACGACGTCCGCCTTTTTGTTGATCACGTGGTCGAGGAAGCCCGGGTCCTGATGCGTAAAGCCGTTGTGATCCTGCTGCCAGACATGGGACGCGAGCAAATAGTTCAGTGAAGCGATGTTCCGGCGCCAGGGAAGTTCGCGCGTCACTTTCAGCCATTTGGCATGCTGGCTGAACATGGAGTCGACGATGCGAATAAACGCCTCGTAACTGTTGAATAGGCCATGCCGCCCAGTCAGCAGATAGCCTTCCAGCCACCCCTGGCACTGGTGCTCGCTGAGCATCGAGTTGAGAACGCGGCCGGCGGGTGCCAGGAACTCGTCGTTCTCAACCTTCTGCGCATCCCATTGGCGGTTAGTGACCTGGAAGACAGCGCCCAGCAGATTCGACAGTGTCTCATCGGGACCAAAAATTCGGAAATTGCCCTCATTCAGCTCGACGATGTCCTTAAAGAACTCGCCGAGCACAAGAGTATCTTGTCCCTCCACGGCTCCGGGCGACGGCACGTTAACCGCGTGAACGCGGAAATCAGGCATTCGCAAGTCGTGCAGCAGAACCCCGCCATTGGCGTGTGGGTTGGAGCCCATTCGCCGGTCACCCTTGGGCGCAAGCTCCGCCAATTCAGCTATCAGCCGCCCGGACGCGTCAAACAACTCCTCAGGCTTGTAGCTTTTCATCCAGCTTTCGAGCTGCGCGACATGCTCCGGATGAGCTTGATCGACAAGGAGCGGCACTTGGTGCGCCCGGAAGGTTCCCTCGACCTGCAGCCCGTCGACGATTTTAGGCCCGGTCCAGCCCTTGGGCGATCTCAGGACGATCATTGGCCAGCGCGGCCGGGAGGCATCCTTGGTGGCCCGCGCAGTGGTCTGTAACTGCCGGATATCCTCGATGGCGCGCTCAAGGGTGGTAGCCATGAGTTCATGCATTGTTGTCGGATCGTCGCCCTCGACGAAGTAAGGCGTCCAACCGCACCCGCGGAAAAACTGCTCCAGCTCCTCATGCTCGACGCGGGACAGCACGGTCGGATTGCTGATCTTATAGCCGTTCAGATGCAGGATCGGCAGCACGGCGCCGTCGGTGATTGGATCGAGGAACTTATTAGACTGCCATGCTGTCGCCAGGGGGCCCGTCTCTGCCTCGCCATCGCCGACGATGCACGCGACGATCAGCTCCGGGTTATCGAACGCCGCGCCGAAGGCATGGCTGAGCGAATAGCCGAGTTCGCCGCCTTCATGGATGGACCCGGGGGTCGTCGGCGCCACGTGACTCGAAATGCCGCCGGGAAACGAGAACTGCTTGAACAGCTTTTTCAGTCCGGCTTCATCCTGGGTGACGTTCGGATAAACCTCGCTCCACGTCCCTTCGAGATAGACATTGCCCACCAGGGCCGGGCCCCCATGACCAGGACCGGCGATGTAGATCATGTCCAGATCATGCTCCTTGATCACCCGGTTGAGGTGGACATAGATGAAGTTCTGGCCTGGCGTCGTTCCCCAATGTCCTACGACCAGAGGTTTGACGTGAGCCGTTGTCAACGGCGTGCGCAGGAGCGGGTTGTCGTAGAGATAGATCTGCCCCACAGACAGGTAATTGGCCGCCCGCCAGTAGGCGTTCATCCGACGCAATTCGTCGACGCCCAGCGTCTGTTCTCCGCCGTGAGCCCGCGTGGCATCTCTCCGGTCCTGGCGCTCTCGCGTCAACGTTGGTGCGTCCATTTCTTCAGCCCCTTTTTGTATCCCGGGTCCGCGCTGGGCTACGCGATCACTGCACGATGCGATCGTAGAGCGTTGCCAGAGCCTTGCCGCTCCAGACCATAGCCGCGGGAAGGCAGCGAGGAGCAGCCTCGGAAACTACTCATGCCGCGACCGTCCAAGGCGCCGGAAAGCCTCAGCCGATTGGCAACGGAAGGCAGATCGAACAGCCGTGCCTTGCGCTAAAATATGAGTAGTTTCCGAGCCTCCCGCCGTCCCGGATCAACTGCTACGACAAGCATCGATGGAGCCTATCAGATCGAGCAGCCTGATGCCTCGAGAATTCCTGTGAAACCATCCTTGATGACCGTCGGCGCGTGACTGTGATCAGTGGCTGGTAATGGTACTCGCGGAGCCGGCGACGCAGAACAGCCACGCAGAACAGCGGCAATTCGGACTGGAGAATTTGGAGTGTCGTATGTCTATGATCGTATCGATCCTGCTGTGACGTTCTTGCGCCAGATCAACGCGCAGCCCAGCGTCCCCATTGTTAATGACACCATTATCACACCGAATTGGGGACCGGTCCCATCTAGCCGCGCTCGGAGGCCGGCTGTGAACAAGGACCATATCGTCCTTACCGCAAAGACTGTGGCCGGCAACCTGCTGCTAGGGCAAGTGCCGATAAAGCTTCTCAGCAAGGTCAGCTTAACGCCCGGAGAATTCACGTGCATTCATCCTTGACGACCCCCGCCAGGGTTGGAGCGCGATCCATGCCCGTGCTCAAGACTCCAATCAGACCGGTGGCAGAGCCGCCATCAACCGGTCAGAGCATGACGCCATGGCTCGCGGTCGTTGCGACCGAGACCGGCTACCGCGACGCACGGCCGGGGTACGATGTCCGAACCCTCATCGCCGCCGCCAACATTCTCGCTCGAAGCGGCCAGCAACAGGCGTGCGAGGACGTGCTTGCGACGACCCGGAACACCTACAAACTTTACGTTGCCGATCTGAAAAGCGGGAAAACGTCAATAGCCAACGAGCCGGACTGGCAGCAGCGCGAAGTTGCGGCCGCAACACCGGTCACCGCTAGGGATACCTCGTTCCGGTCCGACCAATTGATCGGCACCGAGGTACGCAATCCCCAAAACGAGGCTCTCGGCAGCGTCGACGACCTCGTGATGAGCCCGCAGACCGGGAAGATCGCCTATCTGATCATCGCCCGCGGTGGGTTTTTGGGGATGGATAAAAATTACGTGCCGGTTCCCTGGGAGGATTTCAAGGCAACCCCGAACGCAAGCCTCTTGGTGCTCGACTCCACCAAAAGCGCCATGGAGGCCAGCCCGCAGGTGAGCCATAACCAATTCGCCACTCCGGGCCAGTTCGATCAGCAGAGCCAGAAGGTGGACGCGTACTGGAAACGCATCTGTCGAGCAATAGCACCAGCAAAACCAACGGTTGATCGCGATCCCGTTCTGCATCCGCTACCTTGTCGTCGACACAAAGAATTGGTGGCCCGGGAAAAGGATCTTGATCTCGTCACGGTCGGCAGGAGAGATCGATTGGACGGATCGGCTGGTGAACCTCGATGTCGACCGTCAGCGGATCAAGGACAGCCCGGCATACGATCCCTCGGTCACGATTGATCGGGCCTATGAGGAAAAATTCCTGACATTATTATGGCATCAAGTTTGCCGCCGCCTGATCCGCCCGGGCGCCCGGTTATGCGGCCTTTGATCGCCGGAAACTGGAAGATGCACGGGATGGCGCCCCAGCTTGCCGAAATCGAGGCGATCGCAGCCTCGGTGAAGGCTGCGCCGCCATTCGCCGACGTTCTGATCTGCCTGCCCGCGACGCTGATCGCGCGGGCAGCGCAGACCGCCGCGGGCCGGATTGCCATCGGTGGGGAGGATTGCAGCGCGGAAGACTTTGCCGAGAAGCTGAAAAACCGCGCGCCGTCTGGATAATGGTACCGGCGGCAGTAGTCGATTCGACGCTGAAAACCCTTATCCCCCTTCTTGACCGTGACGACGTGATCGTGGACGGCGGCAACTCCTACTATCACGATGACCTCCGTCGCGCCGAGCTGAAGCCGAGCGGCATCCACTATGTAGACGTCCGGACCAGCGGCGGAGTCTGGGGACGGAGCGCGGCTACTGCCTGATGATTGGTGGTGAGGACGCCATCGTTCGTAGGCTCGACCCTGCGTTTGTCGCCTTGGCTCCCAGTACCGAGGAGGCGCCGCGCACACCCGGTCGTAAGGACGTAGGCGGCAGCACCGCCGACGCCGAAACCGCTCCGCTGCGCCGCACCGAGAATTGCCCATGCGACCTGAACCTGGCCGATATCGCCGAGGTGTGGCGTCGCGGCAGCGTCATCGCGTCGTGGCTGCTGGACTTGGCTGCCGCCGCCCTCCTCAAAAGTCCCGAGCTGGAGAATTTTGCGACTGTGTCTCGGATTCGCGCGAGGAACGCTGGACGATCACTGCGGCGATCGACGAGTTGATTCCTGCTCCCGTTCTCAGTGCCGCGCTGTACCAACGCTTCAGTCGCCGCGGCGACTACGACTTCGCCGACAAGGTGCTGTCCACACTTCGTTTTGAGTTTGGCGGCCATGAGGAAAAAGGCGACGCCAAGAACGGAGATGCCGCATGACCGCAGCCCAGTCGGACGCGCTAGTGCTCTTCGGGGTGACTGGCGATCTTGCTCACAAGATGACCTTCCCGGCACTCTACGCGATGGCGAAGCGAGGTGCCCTGACCGTTCCGATCATCGGCGTTGCCCTCCCCAAATGGAGTGTGGAGCGCCTGCATGAGCGGGTGCGAGACAGCATTAAGCAGTCGGGCGGGATCGATAACCGGCGTGCCTTCGACCATCTTCTGTCCCGGCTCAGTTACGTAAGCGGCAACTACAACGACGAGGCGACATTCGCGACAATAAAGAAGGCACTGGGCGAGGCCAAACGTCCGGCGCATTACCTCGCCATCTCGCCCTCGCTCTTCGAGACGGTGATCAAGGGGCTCGGGGCCTGCAGGCTAGCCGAGCAGGCGCGCGTCATTGTCGAAAAGCCGTTCGGTCGCGACCTGGCTTCCGCCCGCAACCGCAATCGCGCGGCGCGGGCGGTATTCCCGGAGGATGCCATCTTCCGGATCGATCACTTCCTCGGGAAGGAGGCGATCATGAATATCCGCTATTTCCGTTTCGCCAATGCGTTCCTGGAGCCGATCTGGAACCGTAACTACGTGGCCAGCATCCAGATAACCCTGTCCGAAGACTTCGGCGTCGAAGACCGCGGCGCGTTTTACGAAACCGCCGGCTGTCTTCGCGATGTGGTGCAGAACCACCTTTTCCAGATTGTCGCGCTGCTTGCCATGGAGGCGCCTGCCGACAGGGACTTTGGCGCCGTTCACAACGAAAAGGCCAAAGTGTTCCGAGCCATGCGCCAGTTGACGGCCGACGACCTGGTCCGCGGCCAGTATGCTGGCTACCGGAAGGAGCCGGATGTAGCGGAGAACTCGGACGTCGAGACCTTTAGTGCCCTGCGGCTTTCCATCAATTCGTGGCGTTGGGAGGGAGTGCCGTGGTACCTGCGCTCCGGCAAATACCTGGCCGAAACGGCGACCGAGATCTTGGTGCAATTGAAGCCGCCGCCGCAGAGGCTCTTTGCCGAACTCGGCGGCGACGACGGGTCGGGCCAATTATCGCGCTTCCGGATATCGCCCGAGTCCGCCATCGCCCTCGCCGCTCGCGTCAAGCGCGGTGGCAAGGAGTTCGTCGGCGACCAGCGGGAACTGTACCTGGTCGAGGAACAGCCGGGCGAGGAGACGCCCTACGAGCTGCTCTTGGGCGATGCCATGGCCGGCGACGGAGCGCTCTTCACCCGCGAGGATGCAGTGGAGGCCGCCTGGGTAGCGGTCGATCCCGTCCTTGAGACCCACCACAAGGTTCGCCCTTACCGGCGTGGCAGTTGGGGTCCGAAAGAGGCTGCCGCTATCATCGCCGCAGGCGGCGGTTGGCATAATCCCGGACGACCCAAAGTGGCATCGGGAGCGTGACGCTCGTTGAGCCCGCGATGCCCGGCTCGAAACGCGGCATCGGCTAAAGATCGCCGTGGTCAGCAACGAAGAGCGCGAATTGAATGCGCATCGGATTCAAAAATTCAAGCTTGGTGCGTTTGTGAATTTTCCATTTCCTCCTGGTTGGTCCACATCCACAAGCCCGACTCTGGGTAAATTCCGATCCTATCGGCGGATGCTGCGCACCTCTATCGTTGGCGGCCTCGCGATTCGGCTACCGCCGAAGTGCCTGCTCGGCGACTATCTTTTCCAGGTGGTATCAAAGTTTGCGCAAGGGCCCAGCACACCGACCGGTGGAACACACGGAAGACACGGCCTTCCCTGTCAGAGACGCCAAGGCCTGGATGCAGGCTCTCGGCCGGTATCGGGCGACGAGCGCCATGCGCAGCATCTTCGAACTGCTCGTTACGGTAGTGCCATTCCTGGTGCTTTGGGTACTGGTGTGGGCGGCTCTCGGCGTCGGCTATTGGCTGTGTCTGCTGCTGGCGGTGCCGGCCGCTGGCTTCCTGGTGCGCCTTTTCATCATTCAACACGATTGCGGGCACGGCGCCTTTTTTCGACGACGCTCTGCCAACGACTGGGTAGGCAGGATCATCGGCACGGTTACGCTGACACCCTACGACTTTTGGCGCTGCAGGCATGCGGCACATCACGCCGCCGTGGGCAACCTAGATCATCGTGGCGCAGGAGGCATCAACACTCGGACCGTGAACGAATATCTCGCCACAAGCGCCATCGGCCGGCTGGCGTATCGCCTCTTTCGCCATCCGGTCGTCATGTTCGGCCTGGTTCCGGCATATCTGTTCCTGCTGCACAACCGCCTCCCGATCGGTCTCATGCGCGGGGGTAGGAAACCCTGGTGCAGCACAATGGGAACGAACGCCGCGATTTCGGTTATCGTCGCGTTGATGGGATGGCTTGTCGGGATCGGGCCGTTTCTGCTGGTGGAGGGCCCGGTGGTACTGATGGCCGCCTCGTTCGGCATGTGGCTCTTTTACGTGCAGCATCAGTTCGAGCACACACGATGGGCACACGACGGCGATTGGGATTTCCATGAAGTCGCGCTTCACGGGAGCTCGAACTACGAGCTACCGCTGGTCTTGTCCTGGTTCACAGGAAGCATCGGGGTGCATCACGTTCATCATCTGTGCAGCCGCATCCCGTTCTACCGTCTGGCGCAGGTGATGGACGACCACCCGCAACTGGCAAGCATAAGCCGGCTGAACTTCGCACAAAGCATTCGCTGTTCGACCCTCGCCCTGTGGGACGAACGGCATCAGCGGCTCATATCGTTTCACGAGCTGCGCCGGCGCCGCGCGATACGGAACGCCGGGGTGGCGGCCGATGATGCGGAATGGGGACGATCCTGATCGCCGATCGGGGCCGCGAAGCGAGGCGCCGTGGCGGATACCGGCGCGCCGGTGGGCGGAAATCCTCCACCGGGCGTGGCAGGATACCGGCCGCGGGGATCTGTCGCTGCTCGCGGGCGGGGTGTCCTTTTGCCTGCTGCTGGCGCTGTTCCCCGCCGTGGGCGCACTGGTTTCGGTCTACGGTCTGGTCGCAAGCCCCGCGGATATGCCGACAAACGTCCACCGCTGGCAGGCATGCGTCCGGTATCGACCGTTGCGCCGATCAGCGACCGCAGGCGGCTGCGACGGCGGCGGCATCCCGGCGTTTGTTTCGCGACACCTCGGTTGCCTCGACCTGCGCCGCACGCCCTTGATGATCCGCGAGCCAGCCGGCATCGCCCTGTTCGGCGTCGAGCCTGCAATCGCGTCGCTTGGGGATGCTCCGCCCGCGGACAAGATATTATCGGTGTTAGTGGCTGGGAGGTTGTCTCTTGACGGCCATGAACCCGGGGGTTGAGGCGGACTTTCCGAAGTTCGCGGCCGGATCGGGGAGCGGTTGTCGGAGAGTCTCGGACACAGCGCGGACACAGCGGTGATTGCTAGACCACGCGCTTCATAAATCAAGCAGACCGTGTGAAAACCCCATGCTGATTCCGGCGCGACGCGCGCTACGCTAGAATCCCGACATGCCGCACATCACCGGCCATGACCGATCCCAGCTTCTGCTGTTGCCCGAATCCCTGGACGACTATGTCGGCCCCGACAACCCGGTGCGCTTCATCGAGGCTTTTGTGGACGGGCTCGATCTTGCGGGCGCGGGCTTCGCGCGCGTCGAACCGAAGGAGACTGGCCGTCCAAGCTATCTCCCCGGCAATCTGCTCAAGCTCTATATCTACGGTTATCTGAACCGCATCCGCTCAAGCCGTCGGCTGGAAGCCGAGACCCACCGCAATGTCGAGGTGATCTGGCTGCTGCGCCATCTCAAGCCGGACTTTAAGACCGTCGCCGACTTCCGCCGCGACAATCGCACGGCGTTCCGCCCAGTGTTCCGCCAGTTCGTGTTGCTGTGCAAGCAACTGGACCTGTTCGGCCGCGAGCTGCTGGCGGTGGATGGCACACGGATCAAGGCAGTCAACAACAAGGACCGCAATTTCACCCGTGCCTCGCTGACCGAGTTCATCAAGCTGGCGGATGAGAAGCTCGACGATTACCTTCAGCGCCTCGACCGGAGCGATGCTGCCGAGCGGGGGACAAGAGGCGCACGGGTCGAGAACCTGGCGGAGAAGATCGCTGCGGTTCGTCAGCGGCGCGAGCGCTGCAAGGCGATGCTGGCAGAGCTGGACCGGACTGGGGAGAACCAGATCTCGCTGACCGATCCCGACAGCCGTGCAATGGCAGCGCACACGCACGTTGCCGTTGGCTACAACGTGCAGATCGCGGTCGATATCAAGCATAAGCTGATCGTCGAGCAGCAGGTCACCAACCAGGTGGTCGATATGGGCCTGCTGACGGGGACCGCCGAACCGGCGAAGGAGATCCTCGGCGTCGAGACGATCGACGTCGTCGCCGACAAAGGTTATTTCAAGATCGAGGATATCGAGGCCTGCGAAAAGGCGGGCATGGTGCCCTATGTGCCGCGACCGCAGCGCGGTCCTTCGGTCAGGGAAGGTCTGTTCCGCAAGGACGAGTTCACGTATGAGGCGGAGACGGACAGCATGATCTGTCCCGCCGGGCAACGCCTTCACCCCTATTCATCATCGATGCTTCGCGGGCTGAAGAAGATCAATTATGCCAACCGTGCTGCCTGCCCCGATTGTGTCTTACGGCCGCGATGCACGGGCAATCGGTTTCGCTCGGTATCACGACTGGAGAATGAGGCGGTGTTGGACCGAATGGCGGCTCGGCTGGCGCAACGTCCAGACGTTCTTGACCGGCGCCGCGAGTCGGTCGAGCACCCGTTCGGCACGATCAAACAGTGGATGTATCAGGGTGCATTTCTGATGCGACGTCTGGAGAAGGTTCGAGCTGAGTTCAGCTTGACCGCGCTTGCCTACAACATCAGGCGGGTGCTCAATCTTGTCCCGTTCGATGCGTTGATGTTGGTGGTGAAGGTCGTGCCGGATTGAGACGCTCGGGAGGTCCCTTGCGGGACAAAAGCAACGAACGGAGCCGCTCCCCGAGAGTCACAGCATGATTCCGGAGCAATCTGAAAGATCACACGATACCGCTCATCCATCTCGATCGGCCAAATCGGGATCGTCTTCGCCACGCAGCGCGTTTCCACACGGTCTGCAAGAAATTCCGCACCAAGGCCGAGCGGGCCGTTCCGATTTCTAAACCGACATTCGCACCGGGGTGACACACCAACAGAACCGTGCCACGCTGGGTTGTGATTACGTATTCGATAAAGGAGGACGGTCAAAACGGGTTTTCGGTTCTTGTCAGCAGAGTCGGCGAACCCGTTAGCTATACTGCGATTAGCTTCAAGACCCGGCAGAGGGCCGTCAACTGGATTGCTGTTCGAGAGCAGCTTGATAAAGACCGTCCGCCCCGGAAGGAAGCTCCAGAGTGAACTTTAGCACGATCCCACCCATCGGGGCGTCGCATCTGAGAAGTTTGCGAGAAAAAGATTCCGGAGCTTCGCACCGGCAGCGTGGCTGCTTCGAGGTATAGCCAATCGTGGGCAAGTTTCTCGGCGTGAATGTTCCCAGCGTTTACTTGAAGACGTCATCCAGCCAGTCGAACTCGATCTGGTGCTTGAGGCTTGGGTTGTTCATCTGGCAGTGGGCCTCGCCGCCGTCGATCAAGCGAACCAGGCGTTCCGTCTTCAGGCACGTCAGCTTCTCATAGAAGTCGTGCCCCAAGCCGACCATCAATGGTCCCTCACCCTCGCCGGCCACGCTTAATAGGGGGCAAGTGATCTTTCCCTCCAGCCCGGCCAGGTTGTAGCGCCCAACCTCGTCGAACAAGGCCGGGAGCGATCCCGCAGTGACACCCAAACGCTGGCAGAGGGTTGTCACCATCAATTTCTTCATCGGCTCGGAGAGGTCTATCTTATCCTCAATGTCGTCAGGATAGGGCGCGTTCGGGTCGAACCCAAATCCGGTCATGAAGACGGATTTGAGGTCTGGCGCCAGCGAATTGGCGATCACGGCGGTAATGCGCTTCTCGTATGCCGCTGCCCGTGGGGCGAAGTATCCGCCCATGCTGTTCCCCGTGAGCGCCAACCTCTTGGGATCGACGTCGTTGCGAGCGCCGCAGGGCCTATCAGGTAGAAGTTCACGCCTGACGGGTATCGCCTGCTTTGGCAGGCCGTCACCCAAAGCTGCGGTCGGCCAGGGAGAAGGTGTGGAGGCGCTCATAGTTATTGGCGCCTCCTTTTGACCCCCGGGCAGCGCCTCGGGCCACCCCACCCAGAATGATCGTCGGATCATCGTCGCCCTCGCCCGTCCGGTTCGCACGCCGAGGTACTGGCCACTCCGCAGCGTCTCCTCCAGCGCGCATGCCAGTGAGTCGGCGCCCAGCGAGCTGCCCAGGCAGCTGGCGAAACGTTCCGGCGGCAAGATCACCGGCATGCGGTCGTGGTACCGCTCCATCCAGTTGTTTGCGCCCCAAACGATGGCGTGTGCGAGGGTCGGTAGTGGCGGGGCGCAGGGCGTCGGGCTGGTCCAGCTTGGCTGAAGAGTGTCATGGGGGACGGAGAGAGAACAAGGCCAGCGATCAGCCCTTGCGGCTTGCCCTCTGACCAACTCGCGCCAGAGCCGATCGGCTGTCTCTGCGCGGGCGTCGGGAGCGTCCAGAGCCTGGGGAGGGGTCTTGCGGGGCCTAAAATGGCAGTTGCCCCGGCAGCCGGCTGCGGCTTCGGCTTGCGCCTGATTCGGTGTGGCGGGCGGGCGAGACGACGTGGGGATGGTCGTCAGCACAGGGTCCAATGCGGGAAGGCGGCTCTTCAGAACGCTTGACGGCAGGAAGTTACGCGATTCTAATGCGTCAGATCGGTTTCAGCCCCACGCATGACACAGTGGTCGGACTTCCAGAGCGCCCTCCAGTTCGTGGCGGGATTGAACATCGCGCTTTACGGGGTGCCTGAGTTACGGGCGCCCGGAATAGCTGAGGAACGCCGGCAGGAGGAAAATCTGGTGCGCCTAGCGAATGGCCGGGGCCTTTTTTCCGAGGCCATCGATTTTGGTGGACGTTTCTCGGCTCAGTGGCATCCGCTTGTGCGTTGCTACCAATGGGCGAGCGCAGGATGCCTTGTGGTCGGGGCTTTGATGACCCTGATGCTGTTTCGCGCCAGCGGGCAGTGGGCGGCGTCTTCACCCAGTCTAATCTACGCTTGGGGGGCCATCATTGTAGGTCTCCTCCCCACAGCGTTTTTAGCGTGGCTCAATCTTCGGAAAGCACCATCTCATAGGCAGAAATCGTTGAGCCTACGGCAGCAGCTGGAGCAGCGAATTCTGTGTGCAGAGCCGCAAAGAGCTTAAAATGCCATGCCAGTCTCACCGTTTGACTCAAATATCCTGCAGAACCGTCTCCAAGCGTGGATTGGACTTGGGAACGACCCCCGCGACGCAGCGTTGATAGCAAACGGCTTGCAATTCGCCCAAGGGATGGGAGACGTGATCAGCACCTTGGGTGGCAAGCAGCAGTTCTGCCCTCCCCCTCCTGGCTTCCATATCCGGACTGCTGCGGGAGGGAACCAGATCGATGATCACCAAAATCGCACAGTACTCAAGTTTTCGTTAACAAGTATGCCCAACCCTGGACATACTATCGTTCGGATCCTTTAGAGAGGGCATCGAAACCGTGTCCGACACACTTCATCCCGCGGAAGCCCTTCTCCAGGCCGGCGTCCTGCCTATGGCACCGGGGCCTTATTTTGGTCGGTATGTTCTTGCCGGGCAGAAGGACACCCCCGAGCGGGCGGCCGAAAAAATGCGTCTGCCGGTCGATGACCTGGTGGCGTTCATCGACGATAAGTTGTCCATCGATAGCCGCTTGGCGGACCGTTTGGCGGAATATGCCCGAACCAGCCCGCGGTTTTGGCTTTCGATGCAGGATTCTTGGGATTACACAAAAGCGAAGCTAACCCCTGCCGAAATGAACGCATATTGGCGTGTCGACACCCCGACGCTTTCGGCGGCCACATACGCGCGCGAGAGACCCGCTTCTCGATAACGAGGACTCCTTGTTCGCTGATGTAAGTGCGATTGCTACGGAGGCGGCGGACTTCGACTAGCATCAGGAGACCTAGTTGTCTCGTGGTCTTGCTTCGGCCCGAAACAATTTCATCCAACAACCATCGCAGACGGGCCGCCGAAGGCCGTGAGGCCCAGGGTAGGGGTCCACCCGCCCAACGCCCTAGGCAGCCGCGCATGGCGCGTCGTGCCCCCATCCGCCGCATGAAACGCGCCAGCCGTCTTCAAAGCGAGTCCATACGCACGTGTTCCGGTCCTTTACACAGGAGAACTTCGCAGCATCTGCGGGGAAAGGGCTAAGCCACTGCGTGAACGCGGTGTAGGAACCGCGAAACGCTTTCCAAAGGGTGCAGACCGCAGAATGTAGCCCACTGCTCCATCAGCCGGCGCCGGCGCTCCAGCAGGTCCTCTCGGCGATAAGCAGCGATCGTCTTGCTCGGGATGGCATGGGCCAGCGCACCCTCCGCTAGGTCAGTCGGTTTGCCAGTCTCGGCGCACCAGTCCCGAAAGGTGCTGCGGAAGCCGTGCACGGTCAGATCATGCCGGCCCATCCGGCGAAGCACGGCCATTAGCGCCATGTTGGACAGAGGCTGGCCGGGTTTCGCCCCAGGAAACAGGAACGCCCCGGGAGACGGATCGGTCCGCAGCTCGGCCACCATTGCCAGGATGTGCCGGGCCTCGGCCGGTAGGGGAACGCGATGCTCCTTTCCAGCCTTCATCCGGTTCCCGTGAATCGTCCAACGGGCGCCCTCTGTCTCGTATAAGGGCTCACCGGCTTCGTCGTGTCCGACCATGATCCGCCTGGGCTCGGTATTGTCGATCTCGCCCCACGTCGCGCCGAGAACCTCGCTCGTGCGAGCGGCCGTCAGGATGGCGAAGCGCAGCGCCAGCGCCCCCACCCCCTCCTGCAATTCCAACGCCGTCACAAAGGCCGCGATCTCCTTCCAGGGAAGCGCCGGATGGTGCTCCGTCTTTCCGACCTTCGAGCGAGCCGCCAGCACGTTTTCCAGATGCCCCTTCCAGCGCGCCGGGTTCTCGCTGCTGCGCCAGCCATGGGTGGCGGCGTAATCGAGGATGGATTCGATCCGCCCTCGGACCCGGGACGCTGTCTCATTCTTGACGGTCCAGATCGGCTCCAGGATCTGGGTGATGTGGCCGGTCTCAATCCCCGCAACCGATAGGCTGCCAATCGTGGGATAGGCATATGTCTCGAGCGTCGAACCCCATTGGGCTGCGTGCTTTTCGTTCTTCCATGCCGCCCGGTGGGCCTGGATGTAACGGCCGGCGCATTCCCGGAAGGTCACCTGCTTGGCTGATGCCGCCCTTGTGGCTTGCTTCTGGGCGTCGCGGGCCTCGATTGGGTCGATGCCCTCCACCTTCAGGCGACGCGCCTCCATCGCCTTCTCCCTGGCGCGGGCGAGGGTGATCGTGGGGTATGGCCCGAGGCCCATTTCGCGGGATCGGCCATGCAACATAAATTTGAACAGCCAGCTTTTCGTGCCGACTTTGGACACGCTGAGATAGAGGCCGTCGCCGTCCCCGAGCAGACCCGGCTTGTTCGCCCTCCTGGCCGCCGTGTCGGTAAGCTTGTTGCTGGTCCTCGTCATCGTCCGCCTAGCTCTCCGCTTCCCCCGAAGTTACCCACAAACGTAGGCCGGTTTAGGGCGGACAGCAGCGCACCGTCAAGGACAATCAGCTGTGCAACTATACCGGTTTTCTGCGGCTATTCTGGATAGCTATGGACAGGGATGGATGATGCTCTGGCGGAGAGGGAGGGATTCGAACCCTCGGTACCCCAAAAGAGTACAACGGTTTTCGAGACCGCCCCGATCGACCGCTCCGGCACCTCTCCTGCGCCCAGGGGACTGGACCGGGGCATATAATCCCGGACACCAACCCCCGCAAACCGAACCGCTAAAACCGATCCTTCCGCGCCCGCAGATCCGCGAATGTCGCTGCATCGGGCGCCCGCAGGAACGGGTTGGCCGCATGCTCATCCGCCATGACCGAAGGAACCGTGGGCCGTCCCGCACTCCGCAGCCGTTGCACCTCCGCCTTCCGAGCCTTTAAAGCCGCATTGTCCGGATCCACTGACAGCGCGAACCTCGCATTCGCCTCCGTATATTCGTGTCCGCAACACACCAGCGTCTCGCCCGGCAAAGCGGCCAACTTCCGCAAGCTCGCGAACATCTCCTCCGGCGTGCCTTCGATCAGCCGCCCGCAACCCAGGCTGAACAGCGTGTCGCCCGAGATCAGCACCGCGCCGGCCGGAAAAAAGAAATTGATCTGCCCGCGCGTATGGCCCGGCGTGTCGATCACCCGCCCGCGCGCCTGGCCGATGGACACGTCGTCGCCCTCCTTCAGCGCGAGATCCAGCTTGGGCAGCCGATGCGCATCAGCGGCGGCACCGGCCACCTTGGCGCCGAAGCGCTCCCGCACGGCATCCGTCCCGGCCACGTGATCCGAGTGGTGGTGCGTCAGCAGGATCCAGTCGAGCCGGCCGCCGGCTTTCTCGATGGCCGCTATCACCGGCTCCGGCTCGGCAGGATCCACCACCGCCACGGCGCCCGACCCGCTATCGGTCAGCAGCCAGGCATAATTGTCCGTCAGGATGGGAATGGCAGAGACAGATACGGTCATGCGGCAACCCTACCATCCCGGGCCCCGGCCGTAACTACCGTGCTATAGGAATACCATGGCAGCGGACGCCCATGCGGCAGCGGACTTCTACAGCACGGCCCGAGGCGCCGTGACCGCCCGCCTGCTCCGCGATCGGCTGTCCGGGCTCTGGCCCGACCTCGCAAATCAGTCGGTCCTCGGCGTCGGCTACGCCGCACCGTACCTGCGGCTGTGGCGAGAGCAGGCCAGCCAGTGCATCGCTGTCGTTCCCGCCCAGATGGGCGCGGCCCGCTGGCCGCCCGGCGCCCCCAACCTTTCCTGCACCGCCGAGGAAGACGCGCTGCCCTTCCCCGATCTGGTCTTCGACCGGGTGCTGATGATCCATGGGCTGGAAGCGGCGGAGAACGCCCGCCGCATGCTGCGGGAAACCTGGCGCGTGCTGAAGGACGACGGCCGGCTGCTGATCGTCGCGCCCAACCGAACCGGGCTCTGGGCCTATCTGGAAATCGACGCCGTTCGGCCACGGCCAACCCTATTCCTCCGGCCAGCTCGGCCGCCTGCTCACCGCGTCGCTGTTCCGGGTGGAGCGGCGGGAAGCCGCACTCCATTGGCCACCCAGCCAGCGCCGCCTGATCCTGCGTACCACCCCGCTGCTGGAGCGGGTCGGAGGGCGTGTCGCACCTGGTCTGGCCGGCGTGACGATCGTGGAGGCGGTGAAGGACCTTTACGCAGCCATGCCGGTGCGCGCCGTCCCGCGCCGGCACCTGGTGCTGGCTGAAGCCGCTTAACGTGTCAGTGCAATGTGGCACGCCCGATGAAACGGCTGCGGCAACCGATTTGCCGTCCAGACCTGCTCGCCCGTCAGCGTCACGCGGTTGCCCGCCATCGATCCTTGGTAGCTCGACATGTAGCGGTATCCCGCACCGGACGCGCCCCCCTGCAACGTGATCTCGTTGCCGGTCAGCGTCCCTGTGCCCGTCTCATCCACCCCGGATCGAGTAGAAGTGTCGGCGTCGTGCACGGGCCGTGAGTAACTGAGCCGCGTCCCGGTCTCGTTCATCACGAATTCGCCCACGAGCGGTTTGGTGTTCAAGCCGGTGATGACCGCACAGCGAATCTGCCCATGCCATGTCTGTGCCGTCGCTGCCGCCGGCGCCAACAAGCCAAGCGACAAGGCCGCCAAGGACGCGCATTTCAGAAGGAACATCGCTCTATCCTCGCGCTTCGACCAGCCTGATACACTTCCGCATCACCGACGGGATCGCTTCCTCCGCAATCTCAGCCGGCGAGTATAAATCACGATCCGTATCGATGCTGGGCACGCACGCCGCGTAAAGCTGAATCCGCAGCTCGAAATGCGTAAACCCGTGCCGGACCTCGCCCATACGCCGCCAGGAAGCAATCGCCGGCGCGGCCTCCATCGCATCTTCGCCCCATGGTTCGCCGCGCCAGTCGGTGCCCGGCAACTCCAGCATGCCACCCAACAGCCCGGATGCCGCGCGCCGCCGCAGCAACACCCGCCCTGCCTCATCCTGCAGCCAGAAATGCACCCCGTAGCGCATCGGACGCTCCCGTGCCGGGGCGCGCCGGGGCAACTCAGCCGCAATCCCACGCCGCACGCCCTCGCACGCCCTAACCCAGGGGCATACGACACAACCCGGCGAGGCCGGCGTGCACACCGTCGCCCCCAGATCGAACAGCGCCTGAGCGAAATCGGACGGACGGTCCCGAGCCTCCGGCGCGTTCCCCAACCGCTCCGCCGCGTCCCGCAGCGCCGGCTTGGCCGCCGGCAACGGCTCGGTCACCGCGAACACCCGCGCGACGACCCGCTCCACATTGCCGTCTACCGGCACGCCCGGCACACCGAACGCAATGGCCGCGATCGCCGTCGCCGTGTACCGCCCGATGCCCGGCAAGCCCATCAGCGCGTCCGGATCAGCCGGCAT
Source organism: uncultured Pseudomonadota bacterium (assembly GCA_963791885.1). Lineage (GTDB taxonomy): Bacteria > Pseudomonadota > Alphaproteobacteria > Acetobacterales > Acetobacteraceae > CAVSUZ01. The sequence goes on from CAWBUL010000006.1 coordinate 604,136, forward strand.
TCCCGCCTCCGCCACGATCCGCGCACAAGCATGCAGGTTGCGCGCCCGCGCGTAGTACCCAAGCCCAGCCCACGCGGCCATCACATCCTCGACGGGCGCCGCCGCCAGATCCTGCACCGTCGGGAACCGACTGACGAAGCGCTGATAATGCGGTATGACGGCAGCGACCGTGGTCTGCTGCAACATGATCTCGGACAGCCAGACCCGGTACGGGTCCGGTGTCTCGCCAGGCTCGGCCCGCCACGGCAGAGTGCGGCGGTGCCGGTCATACCAGGCGAGCAGCGCGGCTGCGGAAGGAGCGATGGCCTCAAGCGACACAAAACGCGTTCTCGCAGCCGAGGAGCGGCACGTCTACGGACCGCGCCCGGTGGGCGCCTTGGTGCCCGTGATCAGCCGCGCCGCGTTCCGCCGCCACGCCGCCGCATCCGCGAAGGTCATGGCGGACTGGGCGGAGATCGTCGGACCGGCCCTCGCCGCCGTCACCACACCCCGCCGCCTCTCCGCCGGCGTCTTGACCATCGCCTGCTCCGGCCCCCTGGCGCTGGAGCTTCAGCACCTGTCCAACGAACTGATCGCGCGAATCAACACGCATCTTGGCGGTGCGCCGGTCCAGCGACTCCGCTTCCTCCAGACACCCACCTCTACCCCCGCCACGCCATCCGCCCCGATCCCGCCCCAGGCGCGGGAGGCCGCGGAGCATGCTGTGGCAGACCTGCCCGAAGGCCCCCTGCGCGACTCCCTGATCGCGCTCGGCAGCCGCATCCTCGCCCTTCCACGGTAACCAACGGAGCACCCTATGCACCGCCGTCACGTCCTGTCTCTCGTTCTCGCCGGCGCCGCGCTGCCCGGCATCGCTCGCGCCCAATCGGCTACGTCCGATCAGACCAAGCAGTGGGAGACGCCGCGCGCCATCGGCAGCGCGGACGCCAAGAACACCGTCGAGGAATGGTTCTCCCTCACATGCACGCACTGCGCACATTTCACCCAGGACACCTTCCCCGACATCAAGAAGAACCTCATCGACACCGGCAAGGTCCGCTGGGTTTTCCAGGACTTTCCGCTCGACCGCCTGGCTTTGACGGCCGCCATGATCGCCCGCGCCCTCCCGCCAGAGCGCTACGAGCCATTCGTTGTCGCGCTCTTCAACAGCCAGGATCGCTGGGCCTTCGACCAAGGCGCCGATCCGATGAAGGAACTGTGGGACATGGCCGCCCTGGCCGGCATGAGCCGCACCACATTCGACGCCGCTGTGGGCGACACTGACCTGCAGAACTGGATTCTGCAGAAACAGAAAGACGCCCAAAACAAATGGGGAATAGACGCGACTCCAAGCTTTGTGGTGAACGGCAAAAAGTACTCCGGAGAGATGGCCTACGATGACTTCGTGAAGCTGCTTCCCGGAATCTCATAACCACCCAGGGAATCGCGCTTGCCGGTCCAGTTCTCTCGCCTGCGGATCGCCGGATTCAAGAGCTTCGCCGAACCGGTCACCGTTGAGATCCGTCCTGGGCTGACCGGCATCGTCGGCCCCAACGGCTGCGGCAAATCCAACGTCGTGGACGCGCTGCGCTGGGCAATGGGCGAGCAGAACGCCCGCACCCTGCGCGGCGGCGAGATGGAGGACGTGATCTTCGCCGGCACCGCCGGCCGTCCCTCTCGCAACATCGCCGAAGTCGCGCTCACCCTGGACGAAACACAGGGCGCCGCCCCGCCGCCTTTCGACGCGCAGCCGGAACTCGAGATCATGCGCCGCCTCGAACGCGGCGGCGGCGGCAGCGCCTTCCGGGTGAACGGCAAGGAAGTGCGCGCCCGCGACGTACAGACTCTGTTCGCGGACCTCGCGTCAGGCGCCCGCGCTTCCGCCATGGTCAGCCAGGGCCGCGTCGGCGCGCTGGTCGGCGCGAAGCCGGAAGACCGTCGCGCCGTGCTGGAAGAAGCCGCCGGCATTACCGGCCTGCACGCCCGCCGGCACGAAGCCGAACTCAAGCTGCGCGCCGCCGAGGCGAACCTTGCCCGCGCCGAAGATGCGAAAGGCCAGCTCGAAGCCCAGCTTGCCGGCCTGAAGCGTCAGGCACGGCAGGCCAGCCGCTACCGCAACATCTCCGGCGCCATCCGCGAAGCCGAATCCGCCCTGCTCGCTCTCCAACGCGCCCGGGCGGAACGGGACCGCGAGGCGGCACGCGCCGGCCTGGAACGGGCGGGGACAGAGGTCGAGGCTGCGGAACAAGCCACGGCCCTGGCAGCCGAGGCGGCACGCGATCGTGCCGCAATCCTGCCCGATCTTCGCGAAACGGACGCCCAATCCCGCACCGCGCTCGAACGCCACCGCCTCGCCCAGGAACAGCTCGCCGAGGCCGAGCGCCGCGCCCGCGCCGATCTCGCCGAATCCGAACGTCGTCTGGCCCAGTTGGAACGCGATCTGGCGCATGCCGGGCAGCTCTGCCGCGACGCCGCTGCGGCGGAGGAACGCCTCTCGGCGGAACAGCAGACGCTAACCGAGGCCGATAGCGGCCACCCGGATCGTCTCGCCGCCGCCGAATCGGCCTTGATCGCAGCCACCGACGCAACCGCTGAAGCCGAGGCCGCCGCCAATCGCGCGACGGAGGCAGCGGCCGAAGCCAACGCCCGCCTCACCGCCGCGGATCAAGCCTTATCGGCCGCCTCGGCCCGCGCCGCCCGCATCACCGAACAGCATGCCGGCGTGGTGCGGGATATCGAACGGGTCCGCGCCCAGGCCATCGATCCGGCCCGGCTCGAGGCGGCAGAACAGGAGCTCCGGGACGCAGAAACGAAGCTGACCGAGGCGCGCAGCGCATTGGCAGAAGCCGAGCATGCCCGCGGCCCGGCCCAAACGAACGTGACGAACGCGCGCGCCCGCCATCACGCCGCCGAGGCCGCGCGCGCCAAACTCGCCGCCGAAGTGCGGGCACTCTCCGAGGTGCTCGCCGTCAAGGACGGCGAACGCTGGCCGCCCATGGTCGAACTCTCTGCAAGTCCCCTCCGGCCTGGAAGCAGCGCTCGGCGCGGCATTGGGGGAAGAACTCACCTCCGCCGCCGATCCTGCGGCCGCACGGCACTGGCGTGACCTGCCGCCCTTCAACCCACCTCCGTCCCTGCCGAACGGCGCGGAAAGCCTCGACCGGCTTGTCCGCGGCCCGTCGGCGTTGGATCGTGTGCTCTCGCAAACCGGCCTCGTCGAAGAGGATGCCGGCGAAACGCTGCAGCCGCTGCTGTCCCCCGGCCAGGTCCTCGTCTCCCGCCAGGGCGCCGTCTGGCGCTGGGACGGCTACACCATCCGCGCCGGCACCCCGACCGCCGCAGCCGTGCGGCTCCAGCAGCGCAACCGCCTGACCGCGCTGCAAGCCGATCTGGCCGTCGCGGAATCCGCCCTCGCCGAATCCGTCTCCGCCCGCCAGCAAGCCGAAGCGGCAGAGCATGCCGCGATCGCCGCCGAACAGCAGGCCCGCGCGGCACGCTCCGACGCGGAACGCCAGATGGAGCGGACGCGCACCGCGGCACACCAACTGCGCGCCCAGGCCGACGCCGCGGCAGCCAGGCTCGCCGCTGTGGAGCAGCAGCTGGCGCGGCTGGAACCGGATCGCGCCGAGGCCGAAGCCGCGTTGACCCGTGCACGTGAAGCCCGCGCCGGCGTGCCGGACGTGGCCGCGTTGCGCACCGAAGTGGAGTCCGCCCGCACCACCCTCGCCGATCTCCGCCAGCAGGAATCCACCGCCCGCGCCGCCCGGGATGCGCTGGTCCGCGACCACGACACCCGCACCGCCCGGCTGCGCGCCATCGCCGCCGAGCGTGCTGGCTGGAGCGAACGTGCCGGGGACGCGCAGTCCCGCATGGTCGATCTCAGCGCACGAAGCGAGGAAGCGCGCGCGCAGCACACCGACCTGCTTCCGGCGCCCGATGCCGTCGCAGCGCAGCGGGTCGAGGCGCAAAGCGCGCTGTCCGAAGCCGAGGCTGCGTATCGCCGTGCCGCCACGGCGCTGTCCGACGCGGAAAAAGCCGCGGCCGAATCCGAAGCAGCCGCGCGCGCCGCCGAAACCGCCCTGTCCGCCGCGCGTGAGGCGCGGGTGCGGGCGGAATCAGCCTGCGCACAGGCCGATCACGCCTGGGGCACCGTCGCCGAACGCATCCTCGAACGTTTGGGCGCCAATCCGACCCTGCCCGATCCGCCCGAAGACCTTAGCCCCGAAGCCGAGGAAAAAGCCCGCAAGCGCCACGAGCGTCTGCTCAAGGAGCGTGACGAAATGGGTCCGGTGAACCTGCGCGCCGACATCGAAGCGGAGGAGACCGAAAAGCAGATCGCCACCATCGACCAGGAGCGCGCCGAGATCGAAACCGCGATCGCCAAGCTGCGCGGCTCGATCGGGCATCTGAACCGCGAGGGGCGGGAGCGTCTGTCCGCCGTCTTCACCCAGGTGGATCAGCATTTCCAGGCGCTGTTCACTCGTATGTTCGGTGGCGGCCGCGCGCATCTGGCGCTGGTCGGATCGGACGATCCGCTGCAAGCCGGGCTGGAGATTTACGCGCAGCCACCGGGCAAGAAGCTCGCGACCTTGTCGCTGCTGTCCGGTGGCGAGCAGGCACTGACCGCGCTGTCGCTGATCTTTGCGGTGTTCCGCTGCAATCCGGCACCCGTCTGCATGCTGGACGAGGTCGACGCCCCGCTCGACGACATCAACGTGGATCGCTTCTGCGCGCTGCTATCGGACATGGTGCAGGAAACGGGAACGCGGTTCATGGTCGTGACGCACCATCCGCTGACCATGGCGCGCATGGACCGTCTCTACGGTGTCACCATGCAAGAACGCGGCGTCTCGCGCCTGCTCTCGGTCGATCTGCGCACGGCGGAGGGAATGGTGGAGCAGGAGCGGCTGGCGGCGGATTGATTGCCTCCGCGCCGACAGACCCACACTCCGCCCCAAGCGCAGCGCGCTTTTATCGAAACTGACGAACGTATCTCCGCCCGCCTCATGCCCGATCGCCGCAATCACCCCGTCAGCGAAATCGCCGCCTGCCTCCAGCCATGCGAGTCCCGCCTCGACGCTTGGCCGATCGCAAACCACCGCCGCGCTGGAGCACAAGGATCGGATCGCCCGCACGATGTCATTCGGCGCGAGCCGGTAAACGCGGCGAAGGGTATTGCCAACTTAACCGCCTCTGGCGGCTGGACAGGTGTCGAGCGAGGCTGAGAGCATGACGCCTCCGCCCACCTCATATCCCCGTCACCGGTTTCCAGCCGAGATCATCAGCCATGCCGTGTGGCTCTACCACGTGTTCAGCCTCAGCCTGCGAGATGTCGAGCTGATCCTGGCCGAGCGGGGCGCGATCGTGACCCACGAGAGCATTCGGCATTGGTGCCGAAAATTCGGAGCCGAGTTTGCTCGCAAGCTGCGCCGGCGACGGCCGAGGCCGGGTGACACCTGGCATCTCGACGAGGTATTCATCCGTATCAATGGCGAGCTGCACTATCTATGGCGCGCCGTGGATCAGCACGGAGTCGTGCTGGACATTCTTGTGCAGCGTCGACGGAATGGGGCGGCAGCCAAGCGCTTCTTCAGGCGTCTGCTTTGCGGGCTGAAGTACAAACCCAGGCGGCTCATCACTGATGGATTGCGCAGTTACGGCGTTGCTCAGCGCGCCATCCTGCCGGATGTCCGGCATCGCACGAGCAGGTATTTGAATAACCGGGCTGAAAACTCGCATCGGCCTACCCGACGACGAGAACGGCAAATGCAGAGATTCAAGTCGGCTGGACAGGCAGAGCATTTTCTCTCGGCGCATGGGATCATCTATGGCCATTTTCGGCTACCTCGTCATCTCATGCGGGCGAGCAGCTATCGGCATGCCCGCGCCAAGGCATTCCAGATCTGGTGGCAGGAAACGTGCGTCCAGATGGCAGGGTGAAATGGTTAGCCCCGCAACGTTCATTCTTGCTGCGTCCCATCTCGGTTAACTTGGCAATTCCCTCGATACTGTTCAGGACGATGCCAATGCCGCCGGTCAGCTGCTCCAGGAAGGCCTTCTGGAGGTCGGTGAAGGAACCCACGGTAGCAAGCTCGATCACCGCCTTCACCTGTCCTTCGAACAGCACCGGCAGCACGAAGATACTGCGTGGCAGCATTCGGATTAGGGAGACTCTGAAGAATCCCATCTCGACACGGTCACGGAGCAGCCTGTAGTTGAGTGGCGTTGATTATATTCGGATCGACCGAACGGGATGCGTCAAGCGAGCCTGGCGAGCGTGAGCTTCGAACGCTACGGCAAGACCACACGGCGGGGAGCCTTTCTTGCCGAGATGGAGCGGGTAGTGCCGTGGCAGCAACTCTGTGCGCTGATCGAGCCGGTCTATCCGAAGCCCGGCAGGGGCCGACCACCGGTGGGACTGGAACGCATGTTGCGCATCTACTTCCTGCAGCTGTGGTTCAATCTCTCGGATCCCGGGGTGGAGGAGGCGCTGTATGACTCGGCCGCGATGCGGCAGTTTGCCGGCATCGATCTCGGCCGTGAGCCGGTGCCGGACGAGACCACGGTTTGCAAGTTCCGCCACCTGTTGGAGCAGCACGAGCTTGGAACCGAGATATTTGCCACCGTCAACGAGCATCTTGAGAGTCTGGGTCTGAAGGTGGGCACCGGCACGATCGTGGACGCGACCATCATCAGCGCCCCGAGTTCGACCAAGAATGCCACAAAGCAGCGCGACCCCGAGATGCACCAGACCCGCAAGGGCCAGCAGTGGTATTTCGGGATGACGGCGCATGTCGGGGTAGATAGCAGGACCAGGCTGATCCATTCCGCGGTGGCCACTGCGGCGAATGTGCATGATGCCAGCGTGCTTGGTGACCTGCTACATGGCGAGGAACGGCGTGTCTGGGGCGACCAAGCCTATCGTGGCCAGCGTCATGTCATCCGCGAGCATGCTCCATCTGCACAGGACTTCACCAACCGGCGATATCGTCATCGCGGTGTTGTCGATGAGGCGGAGAAAGCTCGCAATCGGACCAAGTCGAAGATACGGGCGAAGGTCGAGCATAGTATCGGGGTCATCAAGCGCGTGTTTGGATTTGTGAAGGTGCGCTATCGTGGGCTGGACAAGAATGCCCACCGGCTGTTCGTTACCTGCGGCCTCGCCAATCTTTACCTCGCTCGAAGGTCGCTACTGGCTGCGTGAGAGGAGAGCTGCGTGCGCAGCGCTGCGACGATCCGGCAGACCCGCCGAACAGGCCCGCGAACGCCGAATTCCGGCCTCATGTCGCATCCAGATTCTCCGTCTTCGCCACCACCACGACCGGGCGGCGCAGATGGCGGGGTTGATCAGAGTTTCCCTAAGTGTCCGTCCGGCGACTTTGTGAGTCATTTGAATCGGTTGCCGGTCCGGATGGACTGAGTGCTTGAAGCGGCTCGATCGGGTGTGATTCTTTGCCTGGCACCAAGCCACGAGGTGCCTGATGTGGACGATGGAAAACCGCCATCGCTATGACCGCGACAAGCTGCGTTATCCGAGCGATCTCACCGATGCGGAATGGCGGCTGATCAGGCCGCTTATACCACCCGCCAAGCGTGGCGGTGGCAAGCGTACCGTCAACATGCGCGAAGTGGTCAACGGCGTGATGTGTGTGCTGAGCACCGGCTGCCAGTGGCGCTACATTCCAAAGGACCTGCCACCGCGCAGCACGGTGAACGGCTACTTCTGCTTGTGGGGCTGGGACGGCACGTTGGAGAAGATCCATCACGCGCTCTGCGTTAAATGCCGCGAACAGGCGGGACGAGAAGCCAGTCCGACCGCCTGCGTCATCGACAGCCAAAGCGTGAAAAGCGCAGAAAAAGGGGGGCAGCGATCGACCCACACGGCTTTGATGCGGGCAAGCTGATCAAAGGGAAGAAGCGCCATGTCCTGGTCGATACGCTGGGTCTGGTGCTGCACGCGCTGGTCACCGCCGCCAACGTGCAAGACCGCGACGGCGGCATCCTGCTGATGTCCACTCTGTTCGGACAGTTCCCGTTCCTGCGCAAGCTGTTCGCCGACAGTGCTTACACAGGGCCGGTCTTCCAGGACGGCGCGGCCCGCGCGATGCGCAGCCTGATCGTCGAAATCGTCAAGCGCTCCGACCACCCCAAGGGCTTCGTCGTCGAACCTAAACGCTGGATCGTCGAGCGCTCCATCGCATGGCTCAACCGATGCCGCCGGCTCGCCAAGGACTGGGAAAATCGTAACCATAACGCCCTCGCCTTCCTCCGCCTCGCATCAATCCGCCTCATGCTTAGAAGACTCTGTAATCCTTCGTGAAGTCTCCGGACGGACTCTAAGCGACTGGCGTCGGCGATCCGCAAGCGACCGGATTGCACGCCGGTCAGAACCTCAAGCCGGTCGAATTCCTTCTTGCTCATCGACACCACCGGCATGACCCATCTCCCGGACCCCTGAAACCGGGGGAGTGTCATCTCAAACTTGCGGAGGGGTGCCATTTGAATATTGCTTCTACAGGGGCCACCGAGATTTCCGCAAAACGTGGGACGGTAGGTCTGATAATGGGAATGGCAGGGTACGACGTCGCAAATTGTCGAACCACGGCAGGTTTGCCGCCATTCGCGGCGGCTCCGGGAGGTCCCTGATGACCCAGCGTCGATTTCACGCTATATCTCCGGTATGGGTCAACTCTCACCGATCGAATCGGAGTTCGCGACCACCGACGAAGCTGAGGCCTATGAGGCTTGGTTCCGCGCTAAGGTCGCAGCCAGTCTCGCCGATATGCGACCCGTTGTGCCGCACGCCGCGGTTATGGCCGAGCTCGATAGCATTATTGACGAGGCTGAGCGCCGCACTGACGGCAGCTAGTCCCGCTGCCCGTGCGCGACCTCGTCTGGCGCGCCGAGGCACGCGCCGATGTGGCAACGATTATCAGTTATATCGCGGAGCGGAACCCTCTCGCTGCACGGCGCATGAGGCATCTGTTCGAGGAAGCGGTTCTCCCGCTGGTCAACCACCCTTACCTGTTCCGCGCCGGCCGTGTGCCCGGCACGCGCGAACTGGTAGCGCATCCAAATTACGTCATCGTCTATCGCGTGACCGGCGAAGCCATCGAAATCGTCAGCGTGATCCACGCACGACAGAACTACCCCTGAGTTCTCCGTCGCTCTAGGTACTGGCGATCCGCTTCTCTGTTGTCAGCTCCTTGCATGGTTGGAGAATCGCATGAGGGAACCCATCCGCCCCGCTATGGATCCTTTCACTGACGGGAACGGCGAGGAATTGTGGGATGCCGCGGAGCGGCGTGCCGGCGCGGCGCACGCGGCCGGCCTGAGGGACCAGGCGGCCGCAGGCGGACTTCGGTTCGAAGTCTATCTCCCGCCGGAGATGGCCCTTTGGCTGCTGGGGTTGATTGAACAGGGCACGTTCAAAGATCCGGGTGAGGCGGCGTTCGTCATGCTTGGTGAACAAAAGGAACTGGTTGCCTATCCCGATTTGCGGCGTGAGCTGCTGAGGCGGACTGTCGAAGACGCTGCCAACGATCCGCATCCCGGTTTCTCCGCGGATGAGGTCTTCGCCGAGATCAACGCAATGCTGGCCGCGCCGCAGCCACCGGCCGCGAAGTGGGATTCCTCGGTCACGCGCCCCAACGACCACGCCGAAGCGACTGCGGAAGGATTCCAGCCGGCCCTCGGGCCCCTCAGACAGGCCGCTGTGGGTCCCTTCGACTGTCAAGGGCGCGGGGCCAGTCAGTGATTGATCGCGACGCTGCGCTTTCCGATCCGGTGCAAGGCGAGTACTATCGCCCGCATCGTCCCAGCCGAATGTGACGACAGCCAAAGCTTTGGTTGGGCGGCTGGTGCGCGGTGGCGATGTCTCGCCCGACCTGCTGCAGCTGGTCGATGGACCGCTGGCGGACGCGGTGTCCAAGGCGGCCGACTATGCCGGTAAGGCGATCGCCCCGGGGACTGTCGAAACCTACAAGGCCGACTGGGCCGACTTCGGCCGCTGGGCACGGCATAACGGCGTCGATCCGGCGATCTTGCCGGTCCACCCGGTGGTGGTCGCGGCGTGGCTGGCCACCCTGGCGCCCACGCTTGGCGCCAGCGCGCTGCGCCGGCGGGTGGCGGCGATCGCCTGGCATCACCGCAGCCTCGGGCACACCTGGCAGGCTGGGCACGCGGCGATCCGGCAGACCTTGACCGGCATCGGCCGCAGCCATCGCCGGCCGGTGCGGCCGGCCGCGGCGCTGATCTCAGCCGATGTCAAGCGACTGATCGCGGTTTGCCCCGCTGATCTGGCAGGACTGCGCGATCGGGCGTTGTTTCTGGTCGGGCTGGCGGGCGCCTTCCGGCGCTCCGAGCTGGTCGGCATCGATGTCGAGCACCTGCGGTTCGAGAACGACAGCGTCATCGTGCGCATCCCGCGCTCGAAGACCGATCAAGCGGGGGAGGGGGCCGATGTCGCCCTGCCGCGCACACGGGGGGAAGACACCTGTCCGGTTGCAGCACTCGAGGCGTGGCTGCGCCGGGCGCGGATTCGCCGGGGACCGGTGTTCCGACGCATCACCGCCGCAGGCACGATCGAAGGCCGGCTGACCGGGGACGGGGTCTACAAGATCCTCCATGTGCGGGCCGCCGCGGCCCAGCTCACCGTCTCGGAGACCGAGCGGTTGTCGCCGCACGGGCTGCGCGCCGGAATGATCACCGAGGCGACGCTGAACGGCGCGCTGGACGAGCAGATCATGCCGCATTCGCGGCACAAGGACACCGGTTCGATGCGCCGCTATCGGCGGCGGGCGCGCATCGTGGTCGACAACCCGGCGCGGCTGCTTGACCTGTGACGCACGACGCCGTGGAGCAGCGCGCTGAGCGGAACCCGGGGAATGGCGTCGCGCTGGCGGATGCCCGGCATGCGGATCCGCTTGCGCCCGTGTACACGGACTGGCTGCGCCATCGGCTGACGGTGAGCGGTCCAGCCGCGGAGGTGGCGCGGTTCCGTGCAGCGGCCCGGGGCACCGGCGGCATTCCGTGGCATCTCGATCTCGATTACGAGGAGGCGCGTCTGCTGGCGCCGATGGCGGGGCAGGGGAGGGTGGCGCGGGCGTTGGCCCGCGAGCTGCGCGAGGTTATCGCCGCCCGTCATGACCAGGTGCTCGCGCGCTGGCACGAGCCCGGCGGTTGCCCGCTCGACCTGCACCGGCTGATCCCAATCCCCGATGCCATTCTGGCGCGGGGCGAGGATGCGCCGGCGGCGCGGCATTGGCTTTGGGCGAATTGGGGCACGACCTATCCCCTGCGCCAGGTGCGGCTTCTGCAGGAAAACGCCGATCGCTGGCTGCGGCGCTCGGCCCGCCTGGTCTACGAATTCCTGTCGGCCGACTGGACGCCGTGGCAGGCCATCGTCCGGTTGCGGCAGGACTGGCCGGCAATGGTTTTCGCGGTCGACCCAAGGTACGGCGAGGCCAGCGAGACCACCGATGCCTGAGGACGGGGCAGGAGAGGGGACCGCTCTTTCGGTCGGCCACTCCACACCCGACGCGCTATGGGACGACTGGGACACACCGCCGCGCATGCCCACGGTGCCGATGCTGCATCTCGATGGGTTCGACCGCCCAATCGATCTGCTGCTGGATTTGGCGGAGCGACAACGCCTCGATCTCGGCCGCCTCTCGCTGATTGATCTGGTGGAGCAGTTTGTCGCTGCCTCCGCTCAATTGGCATCCAATGTGCCGATCGAGCGTCGCGCTGACTGGCTCGTGATGGCGACGCGGCTGGTGCTGCTGCGCTCGCGCCTGCTGTTCCCCGCGACGCCGGAAGCGGCAGAGGAGGCAGAGCGCGAAGCCGCGCAGGAAATCGCCCGCCTCGACGAACTGCAGTTCATCCGGTCAGCCGCGTCCTGGCCGCAAGCGCGTCCGCAACTTGGGTACGACATGTTCGCCCGCGCGCCGCCCGGACCCGATCCGCAGATCGCCTCCTACATGGCGCTCATGGAGGCCTGCCTGACCGTGCTGCGCGGCAGGGAAGAGCGGCCGGGCGAAGAAGCCGTCTATCGCCCGGCGATTCCGGACGTCTACCGCGTGCCGGAGGCCATAATGCGCATGCGCGCATTGGTCGTGGAGCTAATCGAACCACGATCGTTGATGGATTTCTGTCCGGTAGTACCCGGTGGAGCGGCGGGGCGAGGTGGCTGTTGTTCGTTCTGCCGTTGCGTCGACCTTTATCGCTGCGTTGGAACTGTGCCGTGGGTCGGTTGTCGGGCCTGATCAGGGAAACGGTTTCGGGACGATTGTGGTTTGTCCCCTACCACCGCAGGTGGCCCGGGTGTCTGGTGCATGAGCACCTTCTTCATCAAGCTTGGCCTACGAGGGTCGAGAGTGACTACCGCAGCCAGGACTGCTCCAGCCAGTCGCCCGCGGCGGGTTCGACGATCATCAGGCCCGCAAGCTGCTCGCAGCGCCCGTGGACGACAGCACGCGGCCAGCACAACCGGCGCCACGTCATAAAAGGTAGACCGGGCGAGACCCATCAGCTCGCACCCTCGGCTGACGGAGATGGTATCGGGCCGGTGACGACGGAGGTGGTCGCGCTTCTGGGCCGGGGTGCATGCTTCAAAGCCCCTTTAGCAGCTCAATCTCCAGCGCCTGGCGTCCCACCATCGGTTCCAAGGCCGTAATCTTGGCCTCGTGCTCCTGGATCAGGTCCGCCGCCTGCATGTCATCATCGAGCGCGCCCGCTTCGAATTTGCCGACCCAAATCGGGATCAGCTGCCGCGATATATCGTGGCGCTTGGAAAGTGAGTGCAGTGTCTCGCCCGCGAGGAACTCCTCCGCCACTTGCCGCTTGAATGCAGCGCTGTGAGACCGGTGCTTCGTCATGGCTTCCATTCTCTGGAAGCCCAGCAGGGAGGGTCAAATCCTTTCGCTCAATCCGTCCACCCCCAGGGGCGCACTCCACTCACCGGGTCAAATTTGCAGGCCGAAACACAAAGGAGGAAGTGCCGGGCTTTGCAGCGATACGCCATCTGGCCATCCGCTTTCAAAGCTTGCTGCGGCATCATAACGGAACGAAGCTTGATCGATGGCTCGACGATGCCAAGGAATGCGGCATTCCAGCTGTCGTCAACTTCGCCAAGACCTTAATGATCGACATCCAGGCAGTGCGCAACGCGGTGATCGAGCGCTGGAGCAATGGGCAAACTGAAGGCCAGATCAACCGGCTCAAAACCTTGAAACGCGCCATGTTCGGCCGAACAAACACCGAGTTGCTCAGGGCCAGATTGTTGCCGCTCGACGAAATCGCCGATACCGGCGCCATCATCGGCGCCGCACAGCGTGCGCTCGGCGCCATATGGCGCCCCGGCTTTCATTACAAGAAAGCCGGCGTGATGCTGCTCGACCTGGTGAAAGCCGATCATGTGCAGAGCGGCTTGTTCGATCGTCCCGACGATGCGAGATCCCAGGCTCGCCTGCGCGCGCTCGACAAACTCAATCGCCGCTTCGGCCGCGATACCGTCTCCTATGCCGCCGCCGGCGTGCGCCGGGGCTGGAGCATGCAGCGCGGGAGTCTCTCGCCGCGCTACACGACCAATTGGGATGAATTGCTCGCCGTCGGCGATACGCCGCGCCATCCGGGAAGGTGCTGACCATGTGCGGCCGCTTCACTCAGCATTACACCTGGCAAGAGGTGCACGCGATTCTGAGCGTGTTCGGGCCGGCGCGCAATCTGCAGCCGCACTATAACATCGCGCCGACCGACAGCATCGACGTGATCCGGCTCGATAAGCAGCGACAGCGCGAGCTGGTGCCGATGGAGGTCATAGCGTCGGTTGTTAGATAAACAACGCTAAGGGCGAACTTTTCGCGAACTGCCATATCATGCCGCCTCGCGCACGCCGCGTAGATTCAGAGGCCGGCGCTTGCTTGCAGCGGCAGCGGCACGCTCCCACAGGAAGTCGCCCGAGAAGCCGATGTGTTCCCAGGTGAGCGGCGTGGTGTGGACCAACAGCGCGTCATCCACACTCTCCCGGGCACGCAGATGCGCCACGGCGTCGGAGATGTAGGTCGAATTCCAGGAGACGATGGCGGCGATCACGAGGTTCAGCCCCGAAGCGCGGAACTGCTGCGCCTCGGCATCGCGCTCGGCAATTCGGCCCTGGTTGAAGGTGCAAATTTCCTGAGCCAGGAAGTGCCGCTGCTCACTCTTGTTCAGCCCGGCGTGACAGCGCCGGCGTAGCTCCGAACTTTCCAGCCAATCGAGCATGAACAGGGTCCGTTGGATTCGTCCGAGCTCCTGCAGAGCCAGGTCGAGCTGATTCTGCCGCCGATACGCCGCGAGCTTCTTCAGCATGACGGAGGGCGCAACGGCCCCGGCATAGAGCGAGGCGACCAGACGTACTACTTCGTCCCAGTGCTCGCGTACCACGTCGACCTTGATCCGCCGCCCCATCAGCGGCTGCAGATCGGGATAGCGACCGGCAGGTTCGGTGCAAGCCAGCTTGCGGTCGGGCAGGTCGCGCAGGCGCGGGCAAAAGAGAATGCCGAGCATGGCGCAGAGGATGAACACGTGATCCGAAGCGCCACCGGTGTCGGTGTAATGCGTGCCAATGTTCAGCTGCGTGCCATGGTGCAGCAGCCCATCCAGCACGTATGGCGCTTCGTGATCGAGGACGCCAGACACGCCATCGCGGAAGCTGATCTTCTGTGGCCGTACGACACGGTTCGCAGCCACTTTCCCGATTACGGGTTGAGCAATGTCTTCGCCGATCAGATCAGACGGCTTCAGGCAGGGCTGCACCTAGCGGGAGAGCGAGACCACGCTGACGAGGCTGCGGATTTTGGTGTTCCGGCGGATCGCGTCCTGCACAACGACCTCGTTGGTCCAACCCCTAACGACGTTCCAGGCGCAACGACAATTCGCACTGCTGATCTGCCTGGCCTGCTCAAAACGGGACACCCCGTTGTTATCGATACGATGACAAATTTCATGGGAACAGTCGATCCCCGGCGCTGTCGGGCTGCGATTCGCCGGGCTGGGTGGCAGCTTTACCGATCCTGGACAGGACCGCTTACGGAACAAAGTACGCGTGCTGACCGATGGCGATCTCAATCGCCCCATCGTGGCGGTTGGCTTGAATTCGGAGCGATTTGACAGTCGCAACCTGGCACTGCCTTTGGTCGCCATGGGCTATACCCATGTTTATTGGTACCGCGGCGGACGGGAGGCATGGGAGGTAAATGGCCTGCCAGAGACCAGCGTAGACGTTCAGCCGTGGTAGCGACAAATTGAGCTTCGACAACGCCATAGGCACGCACCGCGGGGGCCGCGCCGCCGAGCTTTACCGTGCGCAACGTCAGTGCCAGCTGCACGGCTGCGCTTCTCTGAACGACAGCCCAGGAGCGAAGCCCCTGACTACGGGCGCAAGATCTAGGAGGCCGCTTCGGCTTCCTGTTCGTCAATTAAAACGGCAGCCTTTGTTGTCATGCCATCTGAGAACGGTGAGCCCGCCGGAGGTTCTTACGGATCGCTGGTAGCGCCTGTCTGTCTTTGGCGGCGATCGCACAAAAGCTGACAAGCCCCGCTCATTCATCTTGCCCACGACGGCATGAATTGTAATGTCCGCTTTCAGGAAGCTGTCGTGGCTAGCTCGAGGACCGGAATGGTGAAGGTTTTCGGATGCCGGCCAGCGCAGGTCGCGCGAGCGGGCATGGGGCCGGCGTACGGAAACCTTCACCATTCTAGACGTTTATGGGTGGTGTCGGCTGCACCCCAAAGCGGCCGATCTATCGCGCTCATGACACACCGACACAGCCGCATGGCTACCTCAATCAACCGTCCGTTACGCCCCGGAAGGAGACATCGACATTTCTATCATGCACCGATCGGACTCGCAGCTCACGCTCAGTCCCTTGCTTACAGAATTCAGGCCCGCTCTGCTCAACTTCTTCGCAGCGACCGTTCGAGCGTTCTGATATGGTGCACTAAGCAGCCGCTCCCAATCGCATCCTCAAGATCCCACAGAATGTTGTCTCAGTGTCTAAAGAGGGGGCGATCAGAGTAATCATCCGGCGGTGGCCGCACCAAGCTTCGCGCAGCTCCTATAGCGGACATTCGGAATGAGTGAGGAGAGCGGTTCGCCGCCACCGACTGCGTTCGCAGGTCCGCTTCGCACTCAATATCGGCGGAGAAACCAAGCCGTGCAATTTCCGAAAGGAGACATCCGGTACCAGCTGATTGGATGTCTTACCGGCCTTTAGGCGTCCTTGGGCAAGGTCGAAAGCACCCGCTCAATGAAGATGTGGAATTCCGTCATGAAGGTGCGCAGGAACTGCTTCGTGGAATCGAACGTGACCTCTCCGTCGTCCGTGATCAGCCCGGGCGTGAACTGGATGTAGGCTTCGGGGGCGTTCATCTGGGGCGAGTTGCAGTAGCTCAGCACGCTGCGCAGGCTCTGTTGCGCCACGGCGGTGCCGATGGCGCCAGGCGAGGTTCCGATGACCGCCGACGGCTTGTGGGTGAAGGAATTTGTGCCGTAGGGCCGGCTCGCCCAGTCTATCGCGTTCTTCAGGCCACCGGGAATCGAGCGGTTGTATTCGGGCGTTACAAAGAGCAGCGCCTCTACGCCGCTCAGCGCGTCCTTGAGCGCGCGTGCGACGGGCGGATAGTCGGCGTCGTAGTCGTAGCTGTAGAGCGGCAGGTCCTTGAAGGGAACCTCCTCGAAGGTGAGCCCTTCGGGCGCCAGCTTGATCAAGGCGGTGGCCAGCTTCCGGTTGATCGATGCCTTGGCGAGACTGCCGACGAGATATCCGACCTTGTAGTCTTTCATGACCACCTCCGCTGTGCCGCTCCGTCCACGCTGTGCGCCTGGACCAAGTCGTCGTCAATTCGCGACCTCGCCGATCGAATTTGATTAAACTCCCGGTTTCTCTTTACCCATTGAATTGAACAATTGCGTCGCAGACAGGGCGTTGAACGGCATCGTTACATTGCGACTAAGCCCCTCGTTAAAAGCCGCTTTCAAGTCTTTGAGCAAGACAGCCAAGGCGGTATCCGCCGCCCACGCTGAGACGTCGGTCCAATTTCTTACGACCCAACTGTCGCCCGTGCTGACCTTCAATAAGCTGAACAGCGCTTCTTGAGGCAAGTCATAACTATTTGAGTGTCCGTACGGGAACAAAGCGAATCAGCTGAGTCGGTTATCTGAAGCAGGCTTGCGCGGCTCGGATCGGGTGTGACTCTATGCGAAGCACTGCTTCGAGAGGTGCCGCATGTGGACGACCGAGAACCGGGCGCGTTACGACCGCCGCCATTTGCGCTATGAGAGCGATTTGACTGACGAGGAATGGGCGGAGATCGCGCCGCAAATTCCGCCGGCGAAACGCGGGGGTAACAAGCGGACTGTGGATATCCGCGGCGGCGTGAACGGCATCATGTATATCCTGAGCACGGGTTGCCAATGGCACGCAATCCCGAAGGATCTGCCGCCGAAGAGCACGGTGCACGACTACTTCGATCGCTGGCGCTACGACCATACGCTGGATCGCATTCATCACGCACTTTACGTGAAATGTCGTGAGCAGATGGGCCGGGAGGCCAGTCCGACCGCCGCGGTGATCGACAGCCAAAGCGTGAAGAGCGCGGAAAAAGGGGGCTTTCGGTCGATCCGCACGGCTTTGACGCCGGCAAAAAGATCAAGGGCAAGAAGCGGCACATTCTCGTCGATACGCAAGGGTTGATGCTGCAGGCCATCGTGCATGCCGCCGATGTCCAGGACCGTGATGGCGGCGCGCTGCTGATGGCCACTCTGTTTGGCCTATTTCCCTTCTTGGTAAAGCTTTATGCCGATGGCGGCTATCAAGGTCCCGAGTTCCGCAATGCGCTCGCTGGCATCCTTACGCGGATCGAGGTGGAGATCGTCAAACGTCCCGACATGGCCACAGGCTTTGTGGTGTTGCCCAAGCGATGGGTGGTTGAGCGAACGCTCGCCTGGCTTGGGCGGTGCCGGCGGTTGGCGAAGGATTGGGAATGCCTCAATCAAAAGGCTCGCGCGTTCCTGCTCATGGCATCCATACGCCTTATGGTCAGAAGACTATGCCGCAGTTAACGATGTTTCCGGACAAACTCTGAGAGTTTAAGCCCCTCGGCAACAGCATTCATATTAATGCCGAGGATCATATTGTTGACCAGCTTCGCCACTTGGCTGTTGCCTGGCTTCTCGCCGTAGAAGAATATATTCGATCCCATGGCGCCGAAACACGGCTGGAAAGCTTTCACAATTTCTTCCGAACCCGACGTCATAATCGACAATGTGCCAGCTTCGGCACCGAATGGCCACCGCTTACAGCGGCGCTGATCAACGTGAAATCACTCTCACTCTCAACCTTTTCACCCAATCCATTCATTGTTTCAGGGTCAAGGGCGCTCATGACGATAATCGTCTTCCCCTTGGATTGAGCCGACAGCAAGCCGTTTTTACTCAAGATGACGTCCACGTTCTGCGCATAGTCACGAACCATAGAGATGATTGCTTCGGTAGACTGCTCGGCTACCTCCTTCAAGGTTTCCACCATTGTGATGCCGGCGGAGCTTGCTTTCCCGTAGACACCCTTGAAGGCGTCGTAGCCAATCACCTCGAACCCAGCCTTCTTCAAGTTGACGGCCATGGGAAAGCCCATTGTTCCCAGTCCGACGAACCCGATTTTCTTACTCATGATCGTGTCCTTCAGTGGGGCTAACGGTTGGCATCCCTTACCCCTTGACCCAGTTTCCGTCTTCCTGGGGATCGATGGAAAGTTTGAAGGTCCGAATGAATCCCGACAACATCCTGTAATAACCGAGAACGATCATAGCATCCGCCAACTCTTGAACGGAGAAACTTTCAAGAGCATGCTTGAACAGGACGGCGGGCGCCTTTCCTTCGTTCAGAATAGCTTTCCCGAATCTCAGGAAAACGCGCTCCTTTTCCGTGAATGCCTCGGCATCATCCAAGCGATTTTCAGCGATGGCAACAAATTGATCTTCGCGGATGCCTGCTGCTTGAGAAATGGAAACATGCTGCTCCCATTCGTAGGCAGCGCGTTCATGTGCGGCCACCATTAGAACGAACGTCTCCTTGTGATAGTCGGAGAGTGTCAGATTCTTAAATATCGCATTCGTTAGATCAATGATTGGCACGAATGTGCCCGGGCTGTGACCCAGCATCCGGAAGAAATTAACTTTCGTAGGTAAGCTTTCGAACTTCTCCCTCACAGGCTGAGGCAATTGTGCGAAATCGGGATACTCGATCTCTATCTTGGAGCTAATCCTGTCATTGGAACCTCTCGCCTGGGGCACATGAGACTCCTGTGGCCTGAGTCAGATGTTAGTTTGGTCCGGAGGCACGTCGAAGGGTAGGTCAGCGACGCCCTCCGCGTTGCGCTTCAGGCTGAGTTCGGGGCCGACGTTGTAGCTGGTCATCGACAACGAACCCAGGGAGTAGCCGTGTGTCAGCGGCTGGCACCGTCCCTCCGCCGCCGCGACGCCGGCGGTGTAGAGCAGGGGAATGAAATGATCTGGTGTGGGAACGGCTCGCGCGAAGTCGGGATGCCCGGCGAGCCTCAGGATCGCCGATCATCTGCGCCATCGCAGCCTCGTCAAGCCTGCGCGCCCAATCCGCGCCGGCCGTAGGCTTGTTCCAGTCGATCAGGCGGAGATTGTGAACGACGTTGCACGAGCACGCCCCGATCGCGCAGCGACGCCAGCCGGGCGCCCAGCGCGACATGGTATGCGAACGGCTGCAACTCGTTGATGGAGAGCTGAACGACGGGAATGTCGGCATCCGGAAAGAGATGAGCGAGGACGCTCCACGTCCCGTGATCGAGCCCCCATTGGTCATGGTCCAGCCCGACCCAGTCCGGCTTCACTGCCTCCACTATCTCCTGCGCTAGCTCGGGCGAGCCGGCGGCGGGATATTCGAAATCGAACAATTCCTGGGGGAAGCCGTAAAAATCGTGGATGGTGCGCGGCCTCGGCATGGCCGTCACCGCGGTCGATCCGATGAACCAGTGCGCTGATATGACCAGGATGGCGCGTGGTCGCGGCAGCATCGGCCCGAGCGCGCGCCAAGCCCGCGTGAAGCCGTTGAGCTCGAGCGTGTTCATTGGACTGCCATGCCCGATGAACAGCGCCGGCATGCGAGTCGTCTGCGTCTCCATCCTGTCCGCACTCTACGCGCAGGGCTGGCCATTCTAAAGCGATGGTTCGCCGTGATGCGGCTCCTCTCGCGGGTCGTTGGTCAGTGTCCGGCGCGCGCTTCCTCCCGCTTCTCCTCATCGACGAGCGGTGGGGCTTTCAGTCAGGCCTTCGGATGGGATCGCCGTTCGCGGAGGCAGGCCGTAGGTTGATCCGAGATCTTCTGGACGCGACGAAGCACCTGTCGCCCGGCGTATGCAGGCCCCTCTCCGGCGCGAACTGCCGGAGCGGAAAGACCTAAGTGTCAGATTCCTGTCCGATTGAGCTCGAACGCTGCCGGACCGCAAACGGCCCTTCAACTTTGCGCCCAATCTTTAGCTGTTTGGATTTCCCCCGCTGGTCTCTCGAAAGCGGACAAATCCTTCGCAAGATTCCCGCCTAGTGAGAGAATGCGCCATGTTCTGTGATGCGCGAGTTTTTTCCGTCCCGTGAGCCGTCACGTGTACGCATTGTCTTTGCACTGCCGCGCCCTCGACCTTGCTCTCGCTGTTCTGGAACATTAGCGAGTTGACCGAATTCTACGAGAGCCTCGCTCTCGAAGCTCGTCTCATTGCAGGATGTCGAATGCGGCATGCCGATAAATCCGTCCGCCTTTCATCACAAAATCAACCGTCGCCGTAGCGGCGATATCAGCAACCGGATCGCCCGTCATGGCGACGATGTCCGCCGCCTTTCCGGCAGCCAGGACACCCAGGTCGTCGCGTCGCAGGAGTTCCGCTGCCACGCTTGTCCCTGCCTTTAGTGCGCGTACCGGGGCCAGCCCTGCTGCCACCATAGCCTGGAATTCTAGAACGCCGTGGCTGAAAGGGAACATTCCGCAATCGGTGCCGTAGACGATTTTGGCGGTGCTTCGCGCCATCCGCTTCTGTGCCGCCTCGATGGCGTCCAGATCCCGACGGAATTTCCAGCCCGTCTGCTGCGGCAGATTGCCGGCCTTCATCAATGCCTTGTCCTCGCGGGTCATCTGCATGGTCGGTACCAGGAAAGCGCCAGCCTTCTCGGCCATTGCCACTCCTTCGTCATCAATCAAATAGCAATGCTCCAGGCTGCGCGCGCCGGCCCGTAGGCCCTGCTTGCAACCTTCTGCGGCTCCCGTGTGCACCGCCATCGGCATACCGAGTTGGTGCGCCGTTTTGGCAAGGCATTGCATCTCCTCATCGAACCAGGTCACCCGTGCCGGATCGTCACCGAAGCTCATATAGCCGCCGGTGTTCATGGTCTTGATCCAGTCGCCGCCGAACGCATGCTCCATGCGCACCAGTTCGCGTATCTTCCCTGGCGAGTCTGCGACCTTCGACAGCCCCAGGTGACAGCGGCATGGAAACATCCCCTGCATATCGCCATGGCCGCCGGTCGCGCTGATCATATGCGCCGCGACGATGAGGCGCGGCCCATGGACCAGCCCGGCATCGATGGCATCGCGCAAATTGATGGTGGGCCAGTCTGGATCGAGCGCGCCCATGTCGCGCAAGGTTGTGAAGCCATAGCGCATGTACTGCTGCGCCAAATGCAGCCCGGCCAGCGCTTTAGCGGGCGCGCATTGCAGCGTCTGCTGACGCAGATTGAGGCCATCGACACAGAGATGGACATGGGCATCGATGAATCCCGGAGCGACGGTGCGGTCACGGAGATCGATCACCGCCGCGCCATCAGGCCGGCCGACCGAGCTGGACACTTCGGCGATGATTCCGTCCTCGACGCGGATTTCGCTGTACCCGCGCAGCGCGTCGCCGACGCCGTCGAATAGTTTGCCGCAGATCAGCACGATCTTGGTCATCGATGGCTCCTTCCGTTCGGGGTTCCGCCCCAGCGCATGAGCAGCGCCGGCCAGCCGAAGCTAATCGCTTGCAGAAGGATCCACACGACGGCTCCAGGATAGTCGCCTCCTGCAATAGACGGACGCCGACAGTGCGCTGATCCGGTGTGACGGTCATCCTTTCCGATCGCACGCCATGACCTGCCAGATAGTCGAGTAGCTCGTTATCGCGTGCAGGTTCGGCCGGCCGTTTTTCGCCAATCATGAGCAGGACGACGAGATGCATGCATGAAAGCAGGGGAATTGCCGCAGTCAAGGCACGAAAGGCTCCGGGTGAGGCATTCCATCCAACCAACACGTTTTGCCGAAGCTGCTTCGACCCCTCAGCCGGTGTCAGCAGCACCGGACGCACAGCTTCGAACAGGGCGGCCTCTAGCTGAGGCATGTGTCGCTCGTTATCGGTGCCGTCTGCTCGGGAAATAACAATCAAATCGCAGAACCGTCCGAGGTCGGCGATGATCAACTCCGGCGGGCCGACGCATTCCTTCCAGTGGACAAAACTATTCTGTGCAGGCGACGCCTTGGAGAGCATCAGTTCGATCCCGCTGCGCTCGGCCCAGGCGTGAAACTCTGCACGTGCGGCATCTCGCGTGGCCTTCACCAATTCTGGGAGGATGGCTCGGTGCGCGTAGATCAGTCCGGCAGTCTTGTCCTCGTATCCCGTCTCTCCAACTCTGTCGGGGTCGATTTCCATATAGACGACATCGATACGCGAATGCAGGGTCCGACCGACAGCTACTGCCAGGTCGAGGGTATTCGTCTGATCGAGCTTACCTGTGACTGGCACGAGAATTTTTTTGATAGCCATCTTCGTGCTCCGCTCTCGTCCGATCATGGGGTCTATTATGGATCGTAAGGCAGCCCAGGGCGCTTTATCGCCGACATTGCCGCTCTGTCGCGAGCAGCGGTTCGCGGTCTGTTAGAATGACTGGAATAGTCCGCTTTGGTTATCGATCATCTCCCGTCCGAACTTCCGCCCCAGCGGCCGAGTGGCGCCCGCCAGCCGAAGAAAATCGCCATCATTCGCAGAAAGATGCACAGCGCGGCGCCAAGCAGCATCGGTCCGAGCGGCGGCAATCCCAGTACGCTTCCCACCGAAACGATCGCTCCAGCGACGAGTGCCGCTATGGCATAGAGATCCTCGCGCAGCACAAACGGGACTTCCCTTGCGAGGACGTCCCGTGTCATCCCTCCGCCAACTCCGGAGATCATGCCAAGCACCGCCGCCATCACCGGATTGATTCCGTAGCTGATTGCCTTCTGCGCACCAGTGGCGGCGAAGAGGCCCAGCCCGAAGGCATCCAGCACCAGCACGGGACGGCTAAGCGAGCGAACAATCGGATACGCGAAGAAGGTCAGCAACCCGCCACCGATCGCGATGGCAAAGTCGTGCCAATTGGCGATGGTGGCAGGCGGCACTGCGCCGATCAGCACATCGCGCGTTACGCCACCTGCCACTCCCACGACCCAGGACAGGAACAAGACCCCGAATATATCGAAGCGCTTCTGGATCGCGAGCACCGCGCCGCTGAGCGCAAATATGAACGTCCCGGCGCCATCGAGGGAGGCCATCAGAACCGGAGCGAAAGCGGCGTGCATGTGACGGAAGGTCAGGCAGCGGCGACGTGTCCATCGACCAGCCATGCACTCGCCGCGGCAAGCATCGCCTCAATCCCGGTGCGCAGGGTGGGATTGATGACCGGAGCAAAGTCAGGAGCATGGTTGACGGGGATTTCATCAAGTTTGCCGGCCTGCTCGGCGGCTCTGTATTTGTCCGGGTCGATGCCGCCGATCACCCAAAACACTGCAGGTACGTTCCACGCGGTGCCGAAGAGACCGAAGTCTTCACTGGCCGTGGCTGGTTCAATCTCGTGTACCTGGTCAGCGCCGAAATGGCGCTCCAGCGCCGCCACCACCTTCCGGGTCGCGGTCTCGTCGTTCCGCGTCAGCGGATATTGGCTCAGCACCGAGTACTCCGGCGGCTTCGGCGCGCCCGAGGCGCCCGCCTCCGCCTCGAGAATACGCTTGACTGCGGCCAGCACGCGCGTGCGCACTTCATCCTTGAAGGTGCGAACGTTAAGCCGGAGCAGGGCGTGGTCCGGGATGACGTTCTCGTTCATTCCCGCGCGCAGTGTGCCGACGGTAACCACGGCACTGTCTGTCATGGCGATCTCGCGCGACACCACCGTCTGCATGCGCATCACGGCGGCAGCCGCCATAACCACCGGGTCGATGCTCTTTTGCGGCATCGAGCCATGCGCGCCGCGTCCGAACAGAGTCACCTCCCAGCTGTCCCCGGCCGAGAGAATGGTACCGGTACGCCAGCCGATCTGCCCGGCGCTGAGCGGCATAACGTGCTGGCCGAGCGTCACGTCCGGCTTGGGAAAGCGCTTAACCATTCCGTCCGTGATCATGGCGCGGGCGCCCTGGCCGGTCTCCTCTCCAGGCTGGAACACGGCGATTACCGTGCCATTCCATTTTTGGCGATTCTCGGCCAGGAGCCGTGTCGCCCCCATCAGCCACGCGACGTGCATGTCATGTCCACAGGAATGCGCGATCGAGGTGGCCTGGCCGAAGCGGTCAGTGCCGCTTTCCTGGCTGGCATAGGGTAGACCCGTGCTTTCCTGGATCGGCAATGCATCCATATCAGCGCGTAGCAGCACCGTTGCGCCGTTCCCATTGCGCAGCAAGCCCACGACGCCGGTGCCGCCCACTTTTTCGGTCACCTCGTAACCGTTCTCCCGCAACCATGCCGCAGCAATGTTTGCGGTTCGATGCTCTTGCATCGATAATTCTGGGTGGGCGTGGATATCTTTGTAAATCCCTTCCAGCCTGGCGAGCAGATCTCCCGAGGGGCGAGACAACGCATCAACCGGTTCGGCATGCTCTGTCACGGGCCTTCTCCTGTTGCTTGGTCGGCCACCACGGGATCGCATCGAAGCCGGCCGTCGGGGGGACCAATGACGGCCATGATCTCTCGGCTGATCCGAAGAGCCGCTTTGTGTGACAGGGCATCGGGGTGCTCGATGAGTGCCAATAGCTGCAGGATTCGCAGCCGGCGGCCTGCACTGGTGAAACGATCCATACCGTCCATGCACAGGAGGCACATCGTCGCATCACTCCTGGCGAGAGTTGCCTGGAAGGCCCAGAAATCCCGCTAACGTCAGCCTCTCCGGGCGGAGTCAAATACGCCCGGAGACTGCGGGCCCCCATAGGGTGTTTGTCAACTGTGCGCTATACTGGGCGGCGATGTCGCAGGGCTTACGGCGATGAAGGCCGCAGTTGTTCAAACGGCGAAATGTTGCGCGCGACAAAAACGGGAGTTGACCATGGCGGACCCGACCAGGGTAAAGAGCTACACAGTTGAGTATGCGGGTGATGTCCTGCTCGATCAGCACGGTGCAGCCATCATTCGATTCGAATCCGCGGCTAACGAGCATGTCTCGGTCCTGATGGGCAGACGACTTCTGGAGCATCTGCTGCTTGATATTCAGGACGTTCTGGCGAACAAATTTCTTAGTCCCGACTAAATGCATGACAGTCCGCGAGCCGCTCGTGGCGGCAAACAGGCCGGACGCCCGCGGACAGAAGACAGCGGTAAACCGTGCGAATCACCGCCGCAGCCCTCCGGCAGCCTTGATTTCAGCTTTTAGCTTCTTAACGGTCGCTGATTGGTCTGCATCATCGTTATAGAGCGGACGATCGCCGATTTGGAGACGTTTGAACGAGAAATCAGGCAGTTCGAGCCTTTCTACGGCGCTTGCCCGCTTGCGATTTATGGAAACTCCTACCGATTCAACCCGGTCTATGCCGGTCATAGCAGCCACGGTTCCCCGCGTCCGCGACGGCCAGGAAGGTGATGCTCGCCGGCGCGAGTTCCAAAGCTCCAGACGGAGTGCGGTTGCCTTGCAGTCTCGGGAGTTCGTCACTGGCCCCCAGCGCAAGTTCGTGCCCGTTCAATTGAACCTGAGAGTCCTCGAGCGTCTGCGCGGTCAGCGTGTAACGATCCGCGGGCAATGGGAGGGCAATGAATTCCGGCGTAGTGCGGTTCGTGTTGATCGCCATGAGCGTCACGCCGCTAGGGTGGCCGCGCAGGCAGTGAGCGTAAAGGTGCAGGCCCGGCCGGGAGGGTCCGGCCTCAAGGACGGTCGGACCCATAAGTCTACGCCACAGCAAGGCCGCCCAGTAATTGGGGCGCGGTGTGAAGGTGCGCTGGTCAAGCAGGCCATATTCACTCGCCGCGAGCGTATTGTGGAAGATGACCTTGACTCCTTGCTTGGCTAGGCGACCCGCCTGGTCGAGAAAACGGAAACTATCGAGGAACGTGGCCGCCCATGGATTGCCGCCGCACGCCGCATCGGCGATCTCAGTGATCCACACGGGCCTGTCCGCCTCAAAGCGGTCTCGCACCCTGCTGTAGAAAGCGTAGCTCCGATCCGCGCGAGCGAGCCACTCCTCTGATAAGGCCGCTCCGGCAGTTGTCTGCGCTCCCGCTCCCATCGAGGCGCAGCGTATCGATGCCGCGCCATAGAAATGATACGCAAAGATATCAAAAACGGGGCGCGGAACAGCGGAGAGGAGATCCGCTGTCTTGAGGACGGAGAGCGCTCCAGGCCTCATGGCCGGCAGCAATACTGCCTCGCCGACCGCGCTGGGGCCGGCGATCCGCATGTCGGGGGCGGTCGCCTGAGCGAACGACCGGAAGACCGCGAAGTCCCGCGCATACGCCGCCGCGTTATATCCGGCGGGCGCGCCTCCGTACTCCGGCATCGTCGGCTCATTGAAGAACTCCGCCGCGGCGATGTCGCCACCAACGGACTGCGTATACGCGAGGAGCTTGTGGGCCTGCTCCGGCGTCCACACGCCGGCTGCGTCGCGCACGCCCGCGCTGATCGCGAACGAGGCTACGAGCTGCGCGTTCACCGCGTGTGCGAAGTCGATGCCGCCCCGCCATTCGGCGCGGGTCAGCACGCCCTGAAATCCCGAAGGCGCGGTCGTTGGGGCAGGAGTGTCGGAGTCGTGGAAGTAAACGGAGTTTGCCCACGTGCCGCTTACGCGCACGTAGGCAGGCCCGAGCGCTGCGGCCAACTTGCGCAAGCGCGCGTTGGCCAGGTCGATCGGCGGCCGCGCCTGGAACATGGGTGCATCCGGGCCGGCTTGAGGGCCGGCGCCGCTCGACATGGGCACCGCAGGAGCGGGCGAGGGATCATGCGCAGCTTGGCTCGACCCGTCGTATGGTTTCCAGAACTTACCACCGATTATCTCAGCCATCTCCACGTTATATGACAGATAGCGTTCATCAACTGTGGCGATCACCGGCAGTGTGGCAGGTGCCACGGAGACGGACTCAGCGCGCGCGGGATTTGTAAAACCCATCGCCACGCCGAGAAACGCCATGGCCGTGTCCGCGCAGAGCGCGACGATCCTGCCCTTGCTCAAGGTCATGCTCCTTGTGTCGAGATCGCAGTAAGGCCTCCTTCGACGATCAGTTGCAGAATAATCCCGGCCGGAAGCTGTCTGAATACAGCTTTCTCCGGTGCGCCCGCCATCGAGAATGCGGCGCAATGCTGCGATCTGCACTGTCAGGTTGTTCGGCTCGACGGCAACGCCGGGCCATACGGCGTCAATGGTAGCATCCTTGGAAACGAGCGCACCCGAACGTTCCAGCAAAACCGCGAGGATGTCGAGTGTGCGTGATCCAAGCGGCACCGGCTTTTCTCTG
This sequence comes from uncultured Pseudomonadota bacterium, assembly GCA_963791885.1. GTDB lineage: Bacteria > Pseudomonadota > Alphaproteobacteria > Acetobacterales > Acetobacteraceae > CAVSUZ01. The sequence goes on from CAWBUL010000006.1 coordinate 631,882, forward strand.
TATTCACGAGTGTGCAGCAAGCGGACGGTTCCAGCAGCCGTTATGAACTATAGGGTCTACCTCCTTGATGCAGATGGCCACATCCGTGCTGGGGAAGCTTCTCCACGGAGTTCGATCACAAGGCCCTTGGGATACATCTGTTGTCTATGACGCGTGTTCTGACGTCTTTCCCGCGTGTGAGGTCTGGCGAGGGAGCACGATGATGACCAAGCTTCCTCTAGCTTCCCAACCCCCCACGCCAGAGCCACCTCTCTCCGCTGAAGGCCTCCAGACGACCGTGATCGAACGGGCAGACCGGTTGCAACGGTCGTTCGCGTGTGTGAGAGAGAGCAGGTGGCTGGTGGACGTTCTGAACGATCTGAAAGAGCGTCACTAATCGTCCAATCGGGGAGCAGAGTTGGTCAGGGTCAGTTAGGGCGAAGACTCATCTGACTACTTGAGGAAGTAGGCAAGGGCGGCGGCGATGCAGAGGGTGGAGACGAAAGTTTCGTCGAGCCGATCGTAGCGCGTTGCCAGGCGTCGAAAGTCCTTGAGGCGGCAGAAGGTGCGTTCGACGATATTGCGCCGCCTATAGGTGACGGCGTCGAACGGATAGGGCTGCTTTCGGTTCTTGCGGTTGGGGATGATGACGCGGCTGCCGCGGTCCGCCAGCCAACGGCGCAATTCGGCACTGTCGTAAGCGGCATCGGCGATCACGCGCAGGTCGGGCGGCAGTCGAGCCAACATTGCCTGCGCCGGCACGCTATCGTGGCGCTCACCGCCGGTCAGCGCGATGACCTTGGGTCGGCCGTGAGCATCAGCGATCAGATGGATTTTGGTATTGCGCCCGCCGCGGCTCGTCCCGATCCCACGCGAACCCCCCTTTTTCGCCGCCCGGCGCTGGCCGACCGGTGGACCTTGATATGCGTGCTGTCCAGCAAGGCTTCGGCCGGCGGGCCGCCGGCGCGCGCAAGTTCCATGAACACACGCTCCCAGATCCCGCGCACTGCCCAGCGCACGAACCGATTATACAGTGTCTTGCGTGGCCCATATTCCAACGGTGCGTCGGACCATCGGCAACCGGAGATGATGACTTGGATGATGCCGCTGATCACGCGCCGATCATCCACCCGTCGCTTGCCGCGTATGTAGACGGGCAGCAATGGGTCAATCTTCTCCCACTGCCCGTCGCTCAACCAGAAATACCCTGTGACCATGCTGCCCCGAATCGATGCAAACTCCGACCACAGGGAATCAACAACCTATTGATTTGGCAATAACCCAATTGGGTCTTCGCCCTAGTCGATATTCTGCCCCTCTTCGGAGTCGCCATTCTCAGCGGCGTTCTTGTCCGCATCGCGTTCAAGTTCCTCGGCGGCGGCGATCAAGTGTTCTACCACGCCCCGATCAGATACCATCTGGGCTATATTCCGGTATCGTTTGGCCCGGTCACGTTTTTCAGCCGGCAACTCTTCCATCGTTTATGATACACTTTGAGACCCCGTAGCGGCATCACGTTCCCTTGTCGAAGTTCGCTGGCGCGCTTCCATCATGCACGGATCGTTCCGGAAGCACAGGCTGTTTCAGCCAACATAATCGACGGATCGTCATCGCTTTCGCCAGCCTTATTGACGCGACGCGACACGACACCGGTCATTCTCGCGGCATTCTTTCCGGTGCGCACATCGCCGACCTTGAGGGTCGCCACCTCTGATACTCGTAACCCGGCACCATACGCAGTACCGAGAGCCGCCCTGTACTTCGGCCCGGGCGCTACCTCGTGCAGTCGCCCCACCTCTTCGACGTTGAGCACCGTTGGCAGCCTGCGAGGGTAGCGGACGATGACGAAGCGGCGCGACAGGTCAGGCCGATCGAGCGTCACCGTGAAGAAGAAGCGCAGCGGCGATACAGAGCAATTGATGCTTTGCGGCTGCACGCCACTCGCGGCTTGGTGGACCTGGAAGCGGCGGATATCCTCAGGTGTCGCCGTATCGGGTGGGCGCTTGAGGAACGCGGCGAAGCTCCGCACGAAACGCACGTGATCCGCGATCCCCCAGCAGAACCCGGGTCAATCAGGCGGCAAGCAGTCCGAGCTCGTCCAGCACACGACGCAGCGGCACGATCTTGTGCATCGGCAGAGGCAGGCGGGGCGGGCGCGGATCGCCCACCGACATGCCGCGCATCGCCAACGCCGCCTTGGTGGCGGAGACGTACAAATCGCCGCTGATGGCATCCAACAACGCGGCGATGCGGTCATTGATGCGTCGCCCCGCTTCGACGTCGCGCTCCTCCACCGTCTTGACGAAGAGCGCAGTCGAGAGGTCGGGCGCGATGTTCGAGAAGACCGAGACATAGCCGGCGGCGCCGGCGAGATAGCTCTCCCAAGGGAAATAGCCGGCGAACACCGTCATGGCCTCGCCGCAGAGACGGATGATCTCGCTCACGCGCGGGACGCTGCCGCTCAATTCCTTGATGTAGGAGATGTTGGGAATGCGCGAGAGCCGCGCGACCAGCGGCGCCTTCATGTCCACGTTGGAGGTGAACGGGTTGTTGTAGATCATGATCGGCAGCGAGATCGCTTCCGCGATGCGCTTGTAGTGGACGAACAGCTCATCCTCGGTGGGCGAGGAGTAGAAGGGCGGGACGATCATCACACCGTCGGCCCCGAGCTCTTCCGCCTCGCGGCTGAGTGCGATCGCTTCGTCGGTCCATTCCGCCGCGGTGCCGACCAGGACGGGCACACGCCTAGCCGCCTGCGAGATCACGGCGGTAGCCACCTGCCGGCGCTCTTCCCGGGTGAGGGAGAGGAACTCGCCCGTGCTGCCGAGCGGGACGAGGCCCTGCGCGCTGTTTTCGATCTGCCAGTCGACGAACCGGCGCAGGGTGGGCTCGTCCACTCGGCCCGCTGCATCGAACGGCGTGACCATCACCGTGAAGCTGCCGCGGAATCCCACCATTCCACCCCCTGCCGAACCCACGTCGATCTCTATTGATGCCGGAAGGTTGAAATTCGATCAAATCGTCTGCCAATCGGTTTGGCAACTTGCGCCGCAACGGCGCCTCCGGGGACCACTCCTGGGAAGAGTGCCGTGCCCTTTCTGGAAGTGAACGATTTCGAATGCGGAGAAGCCTCTGCTATACGGCGCGGATTCGCCGCCCTGCTCATGACGGATTCCGTTCTGCTTATCAGGCTATGAGGCCTCTTACATTCGGCGGGTTGTGCTGGCCACTCTCAAGCTCGGTGAGGCTTTCGTGGCAAAGCACACCAAACCGGCCAAGGCAGCGTGAAAAGCAAGGGGGGCTTTGATCAATGAGAAAAGGGGAGCCTGCGAGGCTCCCTTTTTTGTAACCGCCCCTCAAGTACGGTTGCATTATTAACCTTTTTCTTTGCGTTTTCGCTCCGATTATATTAACAAAATCTACTCCTCAGCACGCGTGGGCATGTGGCTCCGCGAGGGTTTCGGAGAACATTGGAATGCAAATGCATCCATCGATCACACGAGAGCGTGTCCGGCGCGCGGTCGAGCGTAGGATCCCAAGGTTCGATGATCCCGGTTTCTGCATCGCATGTGGCGTTGAGGTTTCCGGCGTGAAGCCAGATGCCCGCGAACAGGTGTGCAAGGCGTGCGGCGCTGCCGCTATCTACGGAGCCGAGGAGCTGCAATTTCAGATGCAAGCCGGAGGTCGGGGATTCATCTAGCGCATTGAGACGGGGAGCTTACGCGGCGCCCTTTCTCTATGCGCTTGACGCAGAGCCGGGGGCAATTCGGCCCCGGTGGTTTGGAGTGCAAAAATGCACAACGTCTCGACCGTGGTGAATGGCAATAAGCTCGTCATCACCATCGACATCAGACCATCAAGCAAGCGCCGCCGTCATCGACCGGCCGCACGAAGCTGGTCGCGTCCACTGCGGGAGCCATGCCGATCCGCGGCCAGGACTGCAAACCGTGTTTGCCCATCGTAAGGGCAACGCGGTGCGGCTGGTCACCACCGATGGCACGCGCATGTTCATCAGTTCATTTAAGCCCGGTAAGGAGGCGATCCTGCCGAGCTGGCTTGAGAAAGGCGTGATGATCTCCACGGACGCGTTCCGCCCGGCGATTGAACCTGCTGCGCCAGCTTGGGGGAGCATCGGTCGCAATGCTCCGCTACACGGTGGATCAACCGACGGCGATACTTGCGGACGCCAACGAACGCAGCATGTTCCGCATCGGGATCGACACCCACAACAAGTTTCCCGAGTACGAAAACGTGCTCCGGGAAGAGTCGTTCGGCGGCACGCTCGACGGCGAGGGCAATATCGCCAGCGGCGGCGAGTGGCAGGCGGTGGGCTTCAATTCGACTTACCTCCGCCACGTCAACGACATCGCCAAGGCGCTGTCGGCTGGCCTTTCCAAGCACGAGAAAGAGCGCGGCATGGTGGCGCGGGCCTTTCAGGGCGCGCCCACGGCGCCGCAGGTGTTCGATTTCTCGGCATGGCCCGGTGCGATCCTGATCGTGATGCCGCACCATTTGCCCGAGTTTTCAAGAGAGGCCGCCGCGATCCTCTCACCGGTCACGAAAGGCAGGATCGTGGTGCTGAAAGCGCATGCGACGGGCTGCATGCCCGGTAAATTCGGCTCTTCGTGCCGACGTTTGCAGATCCAGGACGGGCCGGCCTTCCTCCTCGACTCGCCTGAGCGTCCTTGTCTTTGTTCGGGGACATGCCGGACCGGTCCCCTGATCGTGCCTGCGCGCAGGGTACGCATCACGCTGAGCTGCAGGTCGATCGTCTGCGCCGCCGTGGCACATGTGCTGATCCCGCAGCGCGGCTATAGTTCCGGCCATGAACTTCCGGCAGTTCGAAGCGCTGTACTGGATCGCGCGGCTCGGCAGCTTCCACGCCGCCGCGCGCCATCTTGAGACATCCCAGCCCGCCGTCTCTGCGCGCATTCGCGAACTGGAGCAGGAACTCGGCGTCGCGCTGTTCGATCGTTCCACGCGAAAGGTCAGACTGACCTCCAAGGGTCACGAACTGACGCATTACGCCGCCCAGGTGATGGCGCTCTCCTCGGAAATCCGTCAGCGCATCGGCACGCAAGAAGCGCTGACCGGCCACGTGCGCCTGGGCGCGCCGGGGATCGCGGCAATGACCTGGTTGCCGGCGCTGCTCGATCGCGCAGCGCGCACCTATCCCGGTCTGACCGTCGAGTTCACCGTCGACTCCAGCGAAATCCTCCATGACATGCTCGGTCAGGGCAGACTGGAGGTTGCCGTGATGGCGCGCCCCCACGTGGCGCACGCTGTTACCACCGAACCGCTTGGCAAGGTGCAGATGGTCTGGCTGTGCAGCCCGTCCCTGGTCCTGCCGTCGCAGTCGATGACGGCGGCCGAGCTTGCGCCGTGGCCTATCATCACCGACCGCGCCGGCAGCCATTTGCACGAGGCGGCAATGGAGTGGTTCCGCGCCGAGGGCGTCGAGCCGGCGCGTCACCACGGCTGCTCCAACCTGCCCACGCGCATTCATCTGGCGCTGATCGGCATGGGGGTGGCGCTGGCGTCGCCGCTCGCAGCCAGCCGCGAACTGGCGGACGGGCGCCTGCGCCAGGTGACGACCAAGCGCCCGCCGCCCGAACTGGAATATGTGATCGCCTACGCGGATATCGGCCTTTCGCCGGCAGGCCGGCTGATCGCTGAAATGGCGAAGTCGCTGATCATGCAGCGGCCTGATTTCCAATCTTACTATCAGCCGCAGGCGGATCGGCTAGCCGGCTGATTATCGGTCACGATAGATAATTTTGATCGATCGAATGCGCCCGCGACAGATCTTGAAAAGCGAATCTGTTCGTTGGCACACTCCGCGGTGGAAACTCCGCAGGCTTCGCCATGGCCATCTCTCTTCCCCGCCGCCCGTTCCTCGCCGGCCTTCTCACCCTTCCCGCGCTCACTCGTGCACGCGCTGCCGACTCAGAAATCCGTGTCGGCTTCACGCAAGACGCGCTCACGCTCGATCCCGCCAATCCCGGCAACCGCGATACCGAAACCATCGTCCGCAACATGTATGATGGCCTGCTCGTGCGCGATCCGGCCATGAAAGTCGTTTCGCAGATCGCGGTTTCCTGGACCCAGTCCGACCCGCTGACCTACGACTTCAGCCTACGCGACGGCGTGCATTTCCACGACGGAACGCTGCTGACCGCACAAGACGTGAAGTTCACCATCGATCGCGTTCTGACCGGCAAGATCGGCGGCCAAACTAACCCCCGGCGCGACCTCCTCGGCCCGATGGAGCGTGTGGACATCACCGGCCCCCTTGCCGTGCGCTTCGTGCTGAGCAAACCCTGGCCGCTGCTGCCCGCGATGCTGCCGTTCCAGGAGATCGTCTCCAAAGCCTTCGTGGAGAAAGTCGGCGACCAGGGCGTGGTCACGCAGGAGAATGGCACCGGCCCCTTCAAGCTGGCCTCCTGGCGCCACGGCAATTCCATCGTGATGAAGCGGTTCGACGGTTACTACGGCGGCTCCCCGGATATTCCACCCGTCGGTCCCGCGCGCGTTGCGCGGCTGGTCTATCGCATCATGCCGGACAATTCAGCGCGCGTCGCCGCGCTGCTCGCCGGAGACGTGGACGTAATCAACAATCTCCCCGTCACATCCATGCGGCAGGTAGACGCCAATGAGGGCACCCGCGTCGCCGCGGTGAACGGCACGCGCACGTTCTTCCTCTCCATCAACAACGCCAAGCCGCCCTTCACCGATGTGCGCGTTCGTCAGGCGCTCAATCATGCCGTCGATCGCAAGCTGATCATCGCCAAGCTGCTGAACGGCTTGGCCGTGCCGCTGAATGGCGTGCTTAGCCCCGACGCCTTCGGCTTCGATCCCAACCTGCCCGAATACGCCTATGACCCAGCGCAGGCGAAATCGATGCTCGCCGCTTCCGGCGTGCCCAACCTGGCGGTGACAATCGACACCGACGGCTCAGGCAAGGAGATCTCCGAGGCCATTGCCTCGATGTTCTCCCGCGCCGGTATCAACGCCAAGGTGCAGGTGTGGGACACGGGCGTCATCGTGCCGATCTGGCGCAATGCCCAGCAGCGCAAGGACCACGATCTGTTCTTCACCTCCTGGGGGAATGCCTCGCTCGATCCCTCCGACATCATGATGCCGGCGGTCCACTCCGGCGGACGCGGCAACAGCGCAGGCTATTCCAACCCGCAGGTCGACAAGTTGCTGGACGCCGCGGAGACCGAAACGGACCGCGCCAAACGGGCGGCGCTTTACGTCCAGGCACAGCAGATCATCCATAACGACGCGCCCTGGGTGTTCCTCTGGCTGCCGCAGGACATCTATGGCGTCTCCCGCCGGCTCAAGGGTTTCACACCGTCCCCTAGCGGCATGATCGATCTGTCGCGCGCCACCATCAGCTAAACCCCATGTGGTTCGCCGGCCGCGTCTCGCATCTGATCACCGTGCTGCTCGGCACCAGCTTGGCCGTCTTCGCCATGATGTGGGCGACGCCAGGCGATCCAGTGCAGATCATGCTGGCGGATCAGCGCGCCACGCCCGCTCAGGTGGCCGCGCTGCGGCATGAGATGGGGCTTGACCTCTCCATGCCGCACCGCTTCGCGCTGTTCGTCTGGAACGCATTGCATGGGGATTTTGGCCGCAGCTTCTTCCACCATCGCCCGGTGATCGACGTCATCGGGGAGCGTCTTCCCGCAACGATCGAGCTCACGCTTGCCGCTGCCATACTCGCCTTATTGATCGGCATTCCGCTCGGACTTTACGCCGGCACGCGCCGTGTCCGCCCGCCGGACCGCATCGTCAGCCTGGCTTCTCTTATCGGCGTCTCCATGCCCGGCTTCTGGCTGGGACTGCTGTTGATGCTGGTGTTTTCCGTCACGCTGCATCTGTTTCCCGTCTCCGGCCAGATGGGCAGCGGCGACGCGCCACCTGCCGTCACACATCTGATGGTCATCGACAGCCTGATCGCCGGCCGGCCCGACATGGCGCTGACCGCGCTGCGCCACCTTGCGCTACCCGCCATCACCCTCGCCCTGCCGATGGCGGCGGTGCTGATGCAGGTCACGCGCACCGCCGCCATGGAGGTCATGCGCGCCGACTACATCACCTTCGCCGCCGCCAAGGGTCTGCCGCGCCGTCGCATCCTGTTTCTCCATGTGCTGAAAAACGCGCTGGCACCCGCCGTCAGCGTCGCTGCGATCGAGATCGGCGCCATGCTTGGTGGCAACATGATCGTGGAGACCATCTTCTCCTGGCCCGGTGTCGGACGTCTCGTCGTCGAGGCCATTTTCGACCGCAACTATCCGCTCGTTCAGGCCGCCGTCCTGCTTTACGCCGTCTTCTACGCCCTCCTGAACTTCGCCGCCGACCTGCTCTATCGCGTTCTCAACCCGCGCGTGGCTGCATGAGCGCCAGCCTTGCGCTCTCGCCCGGAACGCTCGCCGTCCGGCATTTCCGCCGCGATCCGCTGGCCTTCGGCTGTGCGCTCTTTCTTATAGCAGTCGCCATCATCGCCATCACTGCACCTGTCATCACCCCACACGATCCCGCCGATGCCGACCTGCTCCGCCGTCTGCAGCCGCCGGTTTGGATAAGCGGCGGCGACTGGTCCTATCCGCTCGGCTGCGATGGTCTGGGGCGCGACATCCTCTCCCGCCTGATCTATGGGGCACGCATCTCGCTCGGGGTCGGTGTGTTCGTCGTGACGCTGGCGACCATCATCGGCGCCACGCTTGGCGTGCTGGCCGGATTCGTCCGAGGCCTGCCGGACGCGCTGCTCTCTCGCATTGCCGACATTCTGCTCGGCTTTCCGTACCTGGTCTTCGCCATCGGCCTGATGGGCATGATGGGACCCGGCCTCTCCAACATCATCATCACCCTGGTGCTGAAGGAATGGGTGGTCGCGTTCCGGGTCGCGCGCGGCGAAACGCTTGCCGCGCGTGAACAGGACTACGTGGAAGCTGCACGCGCGATCGGCTGCCGACGCACGCGCATCATGCGCGACGAGATCATGCCCAACATCCTTTCGCCCGTCCTGGTCGTCGCCACCATCCGCATGGCGAACGTGATCATCATGGAGGCGAGCCTGTCCTTCCTCGGCCTCGGCGTGCAGCCGCCCGCTGTGTCCTGGGGCGGCATGGTGGCGGACGGGCAGGACGTGCTCGCGGACGGATGGTGGGTTTCCACCTTCCCCGGCCTCGCCATCATGCTGGTCGTCATCGCTACCAATCTCGCCAGTCAGGGTCTGCGCGAGGCCTTCGATCCCCGGTTTCGTCGGTGACCACCCCACTACTAAGCATTCGCGGGCTGCGCGTGCGCTTCCCGACGCCGGCCGGTCCGGTGGATGCGGTGAACGCGATCGATCTGGACGTCCTTCCGGGCGAGTGCCTGGGCGTCGTCGGCGAATCCGGCTCAGGAAAAAGCGCGACATTTCTGGCCACGCTCGGATTGCTTCCATCGGCAACCATCAGCAAGGACGGCATCGCCTGGAAGGGGAGGGACCTCGACCCCGCGACACTGCGTGGGCGGGAGATCGCGCTAACCCTGCAGAACGCGCTGACCGCGCTGAACCCGGCGCTGCGCATCGGCACACAGATCGAGGAAACCCTGGCCGCCCATCACCAGGGCAAGCACCGTCGGGACCAAGCGATCACGCTACTGCGCCGGGTCGGAATCCCCGATCCGGCCCGTCGCCTGCACGCCTATCCGCACGAACTCTCGGGCGGCATGCGCCAGCGCGCCATGATCGCGGTGGCGCTCGCATGTTCGCCGGAACTGCTGATCGCCGATGAGCCGACGACCGCGCTCGATGTGACGGTCCAGGCACAAGTGCTGGACCTGTTGCGCGCGCTGCGCGCCGAACAGGGCATGAGCCTGGTTTTGATCACGCACAACCTGGCCGTCGCAGCGGGCAACTGTGATCGTATAGCGGTGATGTATGCGGGTGAGATCGTGGAAACGGGGCCCGCCGCGCGCGTGCTGACCGCGCCGCGTCATCCCTACACCATCGGGCTGCTGCAATCGCATCCATCGCTCGAAGATCCGGATGCGCCCATCCTGCCCATTCCGGGCCGCATTCCCGATCCTGGCGATTGGCCCTCCGGCTGCCGTTTTGCGGCACGCTGTTCCCATCGCGTCGTGGCCTGCGATGTACCGCAGACCCTGCGTCCGGCGCCCGATGGTGCCGTGCGCTGCTGCCGGGCCGAACTAACATGACGGCGATGTCGCTGATCAGCCCGGCCGTGCAAGGCGCACCGCACCGCGTCGCACCCGTTACGCCACTGCTCGAGCTGGCCAACGTCAGCAAAACATTCCCGGTGCGCCGTCACTTCGGCCATCGCCGCGCCACGGTTCGAGCGGTCGATGACGTGTCACTGTCCATCGCGCCCGGAGAATGCCTCGGCCTGATCGGCGAAAGTGGCTGCGGCAAGACCACGCTCGGCCGACTGGCCCTGCGCCTGCTCGAGCCGACCGCTGGGACGATCCGTTTCGCCGGCACCGATCTCTCCTCGCTAACGCCCGAGGCGCTCGCCGCCCTGCGCCTGCGCATGCAGATCGTTTTCCAGGATCCGTATTCGTCGCTCAATCCGCGCAAGACGATTGAGCAGATCGTCGGACTGCCGCTCGCAGTGCACACGCGCCTCGCCGGGCCGCAACGCCGCGAGCGCGTGATCCAGGCCCTGGATTGGGTCGGGCTGACGCAGGAGCACCTAAATCGCTACCCGCATCAATTCTCCGGCGGGCAGCGCCAGCGCATCGGCATCGCTCGCGCGCTGATCACTCAACCCGAGCTCGTGGTCTGCGACGAACCGGTCTCCGCACTCGATGTTTCGGTGCAGGCGCAGATCCTGGCGCTGCTGCAGCATCTGCGGCGAGAACTCGGCCTCGCCTATCTGTTCATTTCCCACGACATTGCGGTCGTGGCGCGTCTCTCGGAGCGCATCGCGGTGATGTATCTCGGCCGCATCGTGGAAAGCGGACCGGCACGCGCGCTGATTGCCGCGCCACGCCATCCCTACACGCAGGCGCTCCTGTCCGCTGTGCCGCGACTACACGCGCCGGCCGCCACGCGTCTCGCCGGCGACCCGCCATCTCCGCTCGATCCGCCCTCCGGCTGCGCCTTTCACACGCGCTGCCCCGTCGCGATGCCGGTCTGCCGCTCCGTCCGCCCGCGTCTGGTTGCCGATGCAACCGGCCATGATGTGGCATGCCATCTGCACGAACAATCTCCAGCGTGAAAGCCAAACCGATGCAGTCGATGACGATCATTTCGCCCAATGGGCATCTGGGCTTCGCCCCCATCAAGACCGAGAGTTACTGGCTCGGCGTGGAGGCGCGACCGAATTACATCGCCGCGGATTCCGGCAGCGACGATGTCGGGCCGGTGCCGCTCGGGTCCGACACCTCGACCAGCCCGCTCGCCTGGCAGACGCACGATCTGGAGGTGATGCTGATCGGCTCCCGCCGCATCGGCGTGCCGATGATCATCGGCTCCGCCGGCGATACCGGAACCAACAGCCGCGTCGACCTCTACGTCTCGATCATCCGCGATCTGGCGAAGAAACATAATCTGCCATCCTTCAAGCTAGGGTGGTACTATTCCGAAGTACCGAAGGATCGCGTCGCCGCTGCCATCGCGCACGGCGAGGAGATCACCGGCCTGGATGGTCGTCCTCCGCTATCCGAATCCGAACTCGCCGCCACGGACCGCATCGTCGCCATGGCCGGGGTGCATCCCTACCTGTCGCTGCTGCAGCAAGGCGCGGACGTGATCATCGGCGGCCGCAGCAGCGACTGTGCCGTGTTCGCGGCCCCGGCCATTCATCACGGCTTTCCCGAGGCGCTGGCCTATTATCTCGGCAAGGTGCTGGAATGCGCATCCTTCTGCGCCGAACCCTATGGCGCGAAGGAAACCGTTCTTGGCGAAATCACCGCCGAGGATGTGCGCGTCACCGCCATGAGCCCGTCGCAACGCTGCACCATCGCCTCGGTCGCCGGTCATGCGATGTATGAACGCTCTAATCCGTTCTACGAATACGTCGCCGGCGGTTTGCTCGATATGTCGGAGTGCAACTATGAACAGGTGGCGGAAAAGACCGTACGCGTCACCGGCCCGCGTTTCCACCAGGCCGAGCAGTTCCGCGTGAAGCTGGAAGGCTCGGGCAAGGTGGGCGAGCGCTACGTTGGCCTGGTCGGCGTGCGCGATCCGTATTCGGTGGCGCACATCGACCAGATGATCGACTGGGCCAAGGCGCAGGTTAAAGAACGCTTCGGCGAGGCCGGTTACGAACTCCACTACACGGTCTACGGCCGGGACGGCGTCATGGGCGCGATGGAGCCGAACCGCAACAGACCCGCGCACGAGGTTGCCGTTTTGGTCCAGGGCATCGCCCCCACCAAGCACATGGCCGAGGAGGTCTGCCTGATCGGCACCCGCCAGATGTTCTATGCGCGTCTGCCGGAGGTGAAAGGCACGGCTGGTTCGGTTGCCTTCCCGCTCGATGAGGTCATGCAAGCAAGCCCCGCCTATCGCTGGACGGTGAACCACACCATGGCCGTGCCGAACGGCCTCGACCTGTTCCCGACCCATATCGCAACCGTCGGCGCCTGAAGGAACAACAAGATGCCCATGACCACACTCGGCGCCCTGGCGAAAACCGTGCGCAGCAAGAATGCCGGCGTCGATAAGATCACCTTCGACGTGATTTTCCGCGACCGCACCACCTATGATCATGTCCGCAAGAGCCGCGTTCTGACACGCGAACGCATCATGTCGCTGTTCAACATCCCCGCGTCCCGCATTTCCGATTTCGTAGAGTTCGATCCCGGCTGCGCCATCAAGTTCACGCTGTATCGCACCGTCCCCAGCGGCAGCCCCGGCGATCCCGACATTTTCGGCTGTCAACAATACGCCCCTCTGCTCGACCTCCCTATCCCCGCTCCGTGACACCGGATTTTCGCGCGCTGGCGAATGCACAACTCGCCCCATTCGCCGCGCGCGAACCGGAGATTCAGGCCTTCGTCTGTGCCGACGTGGACGCCGCCCGCCGCCAACTCGCCGCACCAGCGCCCGGCCCGCTATCCGGCGCACTGATCGGCATCAAGGATATCATCGCGACGGAGGACTTTCCCACGCGCTGCGGCGATCCGGACCTGCCTGACGGAGCCATACCGCGCCGTGACGCCTGGGTGGTGGCCCGACTGAAATCCCTCGGCGCTATTATCCTAGGCAAGACTGTCTGCACGCGCTTCGGCATCCCCATCCCAGGCTCGACGCGCAATCCACACGATCTGCGGCACACGCCGGGCGGGTCGTCCAGCGGCTCAGCCGCCGCCGTTGCCGCCGGCTTCGTTTCCTCCGCAATCGGCACTCAGACCGCCGGGTCAACCATTCGCCCCGCCTCCTATTGCGGCGTTGTGGGATACAAGCCCAGCTTCGGTCTGCTCAGCACCGAGGGCGTGCAGCCGCTTTCAACCACGCTCGATCACATCGGGATTTTCGCACAATCACCGCGCGACGCTTGGTTCCTCACCACCGCGATGCTGCTGCGCGAACCGGTGGTCATCACGCCGTGCCGTCCGTCTCGTCTCTGCATCCTGGACATCCCAGGGCACGCCTGCCCAGGCCTCGCCGACATGCTGTCGGCTGCCGATATCGAGGTCGATGGCGCACCACTCCCCGTTCCCTGGCGCGACTTCAACGATCTGCAGAAGGACATCTGCTACTGGGAAGCCGCGCGCCTGCTGCTTTCGCAGCAGACAATCCCCGTTGCGCCGCCACTCCAGGAATTGCTGGGGCCGTATGCGCGACGCGACATCGGCTTCTATAGCACCGCGCTACAACGTCGCGCGTACTATCAAGCAAACTTCGATGCTCTCGCCGGCAAATACGACGCAATCCTTCTACCCGCCGCACCCGGCCCGGCGCCGCTGCATCACGACACGGGCGATGCCCTGATGAACCGCTTCTGGACGGCGCTCGGCGTCCCCGCGATCACCATCCCCTTCTGGCGAAGCGACACAGGACTTCCAATCGGACTCCAGTTGGTGGGCCGTTTGGGCAGCGATCACCGGCTGATGGGGGTTGCGCAATCGATCACCGACAGAATGGGGCCGAACCGGCCAAGTCTGTGACAACCCATGACGGCCGGCAAGGAATTGGTCGAAGACTATCGTCATGTCGGGCTGACCTTGCGCCAGCATCCGGTGACCTTCCTCCGTGCGGATCTCACCACATGTCGGATTGTCAGCTGCGCGGAGGCGATGCAGGCGCGTGATGGAGCAAGGTTGGAGGTTGCCGGATTGATTCTCGTTCGCCAGCGGCCGGGTAGTGCGAAGGGTGTTCTGTTCATTACGCTGGAGGACGAGACCGGGATCGCAATCTCGTGGTCTGGCCGGCTGTATTCGAACAGTTCCGCCGCACTGTGATGGGCGCCAGCACGATCGCGGTGCGTGGGCGCGTTCAGCGCGAGGGTGAGGTCGTGCCAATCGGTTCAGCGATCTCTCAGCGGTTCTCACCAGTGTCGGCAGCCGTGATGCGGCGGCCTTCCTGAATGGGTCACTGGGATCGGGCTTCACTGCGCGGATTATGTACGCACTCGCTGCGGCGGACCAAGGCGTCGATCATCTATAAGGCGAGGGGAAACCTGCGCGCTGTTCAGATTCTGCTTGGCCACACGAAGATCGAGAGCACAGTCCGCTACCTCGGCGTTGATATAGAAGACGCGCTCAACCTTGCCGAAGGTACAGCGCTCGGGCCGGCTTTCCCTTTGCGCGGGCGGGAAGCCTTGGGGCCCCTCATATCCGTCATCGGCGATCAGCCGCAGCTGCGTGCTCCCAGGGCCGTGCACCACGGGAGCTTCCAGAGAGACCGACCAGGCACATTCGGCATGGCCTTCTTCGCCACGTAGCGCCAGGAAGACCACACGATCGACCCCTCCCTTTGCATCAGCCTCAAGTGCCAGGCGGAAGATCAATCCCTCAGCCATTTCGTCGCCGAGTGCCAATCCAAGCTGCTGCGCTTCCGCCTCCTGACGACGCAGTGTGCGGGCGGTCGGGTCGTCAGCCATGCCGCGATAAAAGCGCACCGGCACTTGGTCGATCAGGAAGACGAAATGATGACTATCGTCCATCACACGCAGCCAGGAATGCGTCCCGGACTCGGCAACCCGCTTTAGCCGCTGTTTCCCGAACGCGTAGGCGCGGCATCCCACCGACCCGTGTCGTCGCCCATTTCGTAGGCTGCCACCGCTACGGCATCGCGCCGCGCATTGGCGAGAAGGCGCGCGCAGAAGCGCAGGCGCTCTTCCGTCAGGGCAGGGTGGAAGTCCCATGGCAGACGGATATTCGCACCCGAATCGGCGACAACTTCGACCATATCCGAGTCTATGCTCACGGGACCCATGTTCAGCTCACCGCGGTCCGGTGCTGCGCGAGCGGCTGTCAGGTTGCACCCATCTCGATCATTAAGCCGGTACGCCCTCGGTCTCCAAAGCGGAATTACGCCGTCCAGCTCGGCTGGACTTCCTGGGCACGTATCGAACCATGTGCCTTGCGCCGGAAGCCGATTTCCAGAACACGCTGGCCACCATCCGTGAACTTCGGCTTGTCGCCTGAGGGGGCAGCACTCAGATCCGGGGATCGGGTCCGCATTGCGCTCATTGCAGTCATTCAAGGGGGTCGCGCCAGCCGCTCCGAAGCCGACATTGCAACCCAGGTCGTCTTCGGCCGAGATGGGTGGTTTCGCGACGGTCGCTTCCGGGCGAACCCAGCCGGATAGGGTTCGGTAGTCCGCAAGTATGCGGTTGGAGGAGTTTGCCAGCCACCGCCGATCCTGGCGGATATCCGCACCGGATTTCTGCACCAGCCAACCCCTTGAATTTGTTCGCCTCGGCAAGCGGCGCAAAAGTCTTGCAGACCGTGTGAAAACCCCCCATGACGGATTCCCGAGCGACGCACGTCACGTTAGAATCCTGACATGCCGCACATCACCGGCCATGACCGATCCCAGCTTCTACTGTTGCCCGAATCCCTGGACGACTATGTCGGCCCCGACAACCCGGTGCGCTTCATCGAGGCTTTTGTGGACGGGCTCGATCTTGCGGCCTCGGGCCTCGCGCGCGTCGAACCGAAGGAGACCGGCCGTCCAAGCTATCCCCCCGGCGAGCCGCTCAAGATCTATATCTATGGTTATCTGAACCGCATCCGCTCAAGCCGTCGTCTGGAAGCCGAGACCCACCGCAATGTCGAGGTGATCTGGCTGCTGCGCCATCTCAAGCCGGACTTTAAGACCGTCGCCGACTTCCGCCGCGACAACCGCACGGCGTTCCGCCCAGTGTTCCGCCAGTTCGTGTTGCTGTGCAAGCAACTGGACCTGTTCGGCCGGGAGCTGCTGGCGGTGGACGGCACACGGATCAAGGCAGTCAACAACAAGGATCGCAATTTCACCCGTGCCTCGCTGACCGAGTTCATCAAGCTGGCGGATAAGAAGCTCGATGATTACCTTCAGCGCCTCGACCGGAGCGATGCTGCCGAGAGGGGGACAAGAGGTGCACGGGTTGAGAACCTGGCGGAGAAGATCGCTGCGGTTCGTCAGCGGCGCGAGCGCTGCAAGGCGATGCTGGTAGAGCTGGAGCGGACCGGGGAGAACCAAATCTCGCTGACCGATCCCGACAGCCGTGCAATGGCAGCGCACACGCACGTTGCCGTTGGCTACAACGTGCAGATCGCAGTCGATATCATGCATAAGCTGGTCGTCGAACAGCAGGTCACCAACCAGGTGGTCGATATGGGCCTGCTGACGGGGACCGCCGAACCGGCGAAGGAGATCCTTGGCGTCGAGACGATCGACGTCGTCGCCGACAAAGGTTATTTCAAGATCGAGGATATCGAGGCCTGCGAAAAGGCGGGCATGGTGCCTTATGTGCCGCGACCGCAGCGCGGTCCTTCGGTCAGGGAAGGTCTGTTCCGCAAGGACGAGTTCACGTATGAGGCGGAGACGGACAGCAGGATCTGTCCCGCCCGGCAACGCCTTCACCCCTCTTCATCATCGATGCTTCGCGGGCTGAAGAAGATCAATTATACCAACCGTGCTGCCTGCCCCGATTGTGTCTTGCGGCCGCGATGCACGGCAATCGGTTTCGCTCGGTATCACGGCTGGAGAATGAGGCGGTGTTGGACCGGATGGCGGCTCGGCTGGCGCAGCGTCCAGACGTTCTTGACCGGCGCCGCGAGTCGGTCGAGCACCCGTTCGGCACAATCAAACAGTGGATGTATCAGGGTGCATTTCTGATGCGACGTCTGGAGAAGGTTCGAGCTGAGTTCAGCTTGACCGCGCTTGCCTACAACCTCAGGCGGGTGCTCAATCTTATCCCGTTCGATGCGTTGATGTTGGTGGTGAAGGTCGTGCCGGATTGAGACGCCCGGCAGGTCCCTTGCGGGACAGATGCAACGAATGGAGCCCCCGGAGATCGCCCGCGTATTCCAGAGCAATCTGAAAGATCACACGGTGCCGCTCATCCATCTCGATCGGCCAAATCGGGATCGTCTTCGCCACGCAGCGCGTTTCCACACGGTCTGCTTGATTTTTGACTAGGGCCTCGGCTTCCGAGCGGCGGCGATCACGCGGAGGAAAACCGGAGCGGCATACAAGGGGCGTTCGCACAACTGGAGCGTTGTTTCTGCGACCCTGCCGTGCGGGTCGGCCTCGATTGCGGCAATCAGCGGTTCCCAATCGGGCATGCGGCCTCGATCAAGGATGTCCTCGATAGCCGCCGCCGTAAATTGCTGATGAACCAGATGGTGGTGCTTCATGTCGTCGTTGCTGTCGATGCTGCGCCCTTATATGATAAGCGGGCCGAAGGGTACTCGCTCCGCTCAGCGCCCGGTCGATGAACACTTCGCTCAGCGACCAGCCCTCGCGGGTGATCAGCTCCTTGCAAATGCGGATCTGGTCGTCGACGGATGCGTCGCGCTGACTGTCCGAGGAATAGCGGGCATAGACAACCGCGCGTGGTATGCTTTGGACAGTCAACGTCCGTATCCCCTTTGCGATGCTGCGCGCACCAGGCACTTGACCGCCCTGATGCCATCTGCCGGCGCTACGAACCCTGACCGTCGCATCACGCCTTTATTCCGCCGAATTGCGCCGATGATTTTCTGATGCTTGCGCCCAGCGCTCAATGATTGCGCATGGATGTAGTGACGTTCGCCCGTGCGAAAGCTTGCGTGGCCGAGCAGCGCGGCGACAATCTTGACGTGTTCTGGATCATCGCTGGCAATGGCTGTGGCGACACAGTCTCTGAACAGATAGGGCGGAATCGATTTGCCGAAGGCCGATCGCGTTCGCGCGGACACGCACGTTAGGAGACCACTACGACCGAGCGGCTGCCCTGCGCCAGATATCCAGAGGCTTTCGGATGTCCTGTCGTTCGCCAGCTTCGGGCGGTATACCGTGAGGTAGCGTTCGAGCGCCGACGACAGAGTTGTGGGCCAGGAGATATCGAATGCGCGTCGTGTCTTGGTATCGACGGGATAAAGTGCGATTCGATATCCGTCCCCTGTACGCACCAGATTGTGACCCAACTCAAGGCTCAACAGGCTTCGCGGTCGGAGCGGGCGCGCGGCCAGCAGCGCAATAATCAGCCCGTCCCTGAACATCACCGCGTTGCCACAACTTTCGGCTTGCTGCATCAGCTGCATACCGAGATCAAACAGTTCTCTCGGATGTCGCAGTCGAAGGTCCTTGCGGCGTATTGGTGTGGCTCGGTTGCCGAGGCGGATCCGGGAGCCATGGCACGGATCACGGAACAGAGCCGGTTCACACGCATCATGGTGGTGACCGGTGACACTTTGGTCTGCAGCTCTTTAAGATATTGCGCAACGATCTCGGGTTGCACCCGGGCTTCCGGCAGAACCTTGAGCAGCAGCCTGCATCGTCTGGCACAGAACCCCAGCCAATGGGCGTAAGCGTGCAGAGCGATGTCCTGGCTGCACGCTGACCAGTGCGACAGCGGACCGTCGGGATCTAATGGCGAGGATGGAACGAACAGCTTTGACCAAGCCAGCCGGTCCGCGGTTGGCCAATCTGCAAATGGCAGAGCGATAAGCTGCCGCCTGTGGCGACGCTTCATGGCCGATCTCGTTGCCCGTCGTTGGCTCTCAGCGCAAGCACGATCTCATCGTAGTGGCGTGCCGCCGCGGTGCGGCTGAATTGCGCGTAGAAGTTCATCGTTGTCTGCATGTTCTTGTGCCCAAGCAGCTGACGGACCAGCTCAAAGGCATGCGGATGAGTGTCAAGATAAAGCTTCGCCGCGATATGCCGGAACAAGTGCACATGGATGCGCAGGCCGAGCACCTTGAAGAGACGGCTCGATATTTGCATCGTCAGGTGGTTCGGCGCCTTGTGGCTGTTCCTTCTGGCAAATAGGAAGGGACTGGAGCCGGCGATGCGGCGGTGGAACCGGTAAAGATAGGCATCGATCAGCTGGACACTGGGTTCCGGCAGCTCAAACTTGAGCGGCATCGAGTTTTTGACTTCATCGGACTCGAGCAAAATGGTGATTTTACGCGAGCCTGGCCGCTTGCTCCGAATCAGCGTTCGACCAATCTCCAGCGAGGTCAGATTCGATAATCGGATAGGTGCCATCAGAAGAATTTCGACTGCGACTGCCATCTGAGCGCGCAATGCTGGCCTCTTTGTTCCATCGTCTTCCCTCATTGCCCTCTGCATCTCCATGAGCGGGAAGTTCACCAGAGCCTGGCGGTTCACTGGATCATCGATCTGCAGAAGGCGTTGCCGGTTGACTTCGGTCATTCCCGCGCGTGGTCGGATGAGCTTGCGGGTCATCGATGTCACTTGCGCCATCTCCGGGGTGCTCAGCTTCGCCCAGTATTTGGCGATTTGCCTGGCAGTGGCCGCCAGCTTGCCGACGTGGGTGGTGATATTCCCACCAGCCCGATCAAGACAGAATTGCAAGGCGAGCCGGAGTGCTGCCGGCTGGACAAGATCGGCAAGACCGGTGATCGTCGCGGGGTCGCGGCCAGACTTGATCAGCGCAGCGTGCAGATAACGCACGGAATATCGGCAGGATGTAATCGACGCCGGCCGCAACGGCCGATCGAGCGCGTCATCCGCCAAAATGTCTGCCCCGGCGAGATGTTGGCACCAGCGGTCAAGGTCAGCCCGGAAGCGCGACGGGAGCTCCGCTTGCGGTAGCACCAGCGCACCATCGGACGCTGGCGCGGTGATCTTACTTCGGGGCCAGATTGGGACAGCGTCTGCGGCACGGTTCCACGCACGTGCCACCATCTGCACATTGCCGCGTGGCTGCTGCACAAGAGTGCCGCGAACCAAAGCGTCTTCGTAGGCAACCAAGGCACCGTCATCGACGTCATCAGGCTCGATGTCCAGCGATGAGCACCAGCGGGCAAAACGCGACATTGATGCACTGTCGCGCCACGCCGGAAGTGCATCCAGCAGCCGGTGCCACGACGGTTTGATCTGTTGCGAGCGTTGTGCAGCCGGAGTGGAATCGCCGTGATATTTTATCGCAAAGACTACATCGGCACGGATGTTCTGCCATCGCTTCTGGCTCAAGCCCAATTGCGCGGGGTGTAGGTCCTTCATCAGTGGCCGGAGTGTCGGTGGGTATGCATGGACATTCTCCACATCTTTCCCCAACGCGAGTGCCAGCCGTCGAGTGGACGAGCAAAGGTTGGAGCGGCGCGCTGTCGAGAGCGACGCATCCGCCTGTATGCGCGTGATGAGTTCACCAAACGTCGGCACATTGCCGGGGTAGAGCAGCGCGCGATTGATGCTTCGGGACGCATTGGTCATGGTCAGTATTGCCCTCGCGGTGACACAACATGACACAAGTAACGTATTCGGGAAACACATAAGTGAACTCTCAAGATAATTGATCTGCCTAGTATTTCCCGAGCGATGTGTAAGTCAGTGACAGTATTGAACTTTGCGGACACCGGCGGACACATCTTTCATGCCCTGCGGCGTCGTGCCAACGGGACGCTGGACAATGTTTCTTTGCGATCTATCCGGTGCTCCGGCTGGCTGACTGTTGAGTTTCATCGAGAACTGACCCACCAGGTGGCAAATTTCCACTGAGAATTGACCCATGTTTTGACCTCGCCCCGGCTGTTTTCAGCGGGGTCCACGGGAGTGATAAGCATGGAGTTACTGAGCGTGATCCGTCGCTGGGCGCTTCGAGACCAGCTTTCGATACGGGAGATCGCCCGCAGGACTGGGCTATCGCGGAACACCATCCGCAAATACTTGCGGGGCGACGTGGTGGAACCGGCCTTCAAGGTGCCGGAGCGGCCCAGCAAGCTGGACGCGTTCGCCGAGAAACTGTCGGCCTGGCTAAAGCTAGTGCTCTGACTCATACGGACGATGCAGGCAATCTTTCGAGCTTGGCAAGGATTGAGGCGGTGGCTGCGGTCCAGACGAATGGGCGTGGTTCTGCATTTCGCTCAGCGAGGTAAGTCTTAATGGCAGCCTGCAGGCTGACGAGGGAGTGGAAGCTGCCGCGCCGGATGCGTTGTCGGGTAAGAGCGGAGAAGAAGGTCTCCACCGCGTTCAGCCATGACCCGGAGGTTGGCGTGAAGTGGAAGGTCCATCGGTCATGGCGTGCCAGCCAGGCCTGTACCTTTCGGTGCCGGTGGGTGGCGTAGTTGTCGACGACCGCATGGACCAACTTGCCGGACGGCACCTCGCGTTCGACGGCATTGAGGAAGCGGATGAACTCCTCGTGCCGGTGTCGCTGCATGCAGCGACCGATCACCGTACCCTTCAGCACGTTCAATGCGGCGAACAACGTCGTCGTTCCATGGCGTTTGTAGTCGTGGGTCATGGTGCCGCAGCGGCCGGGTTTCAGCGGCAGTCCAGGCTGGGTACGGTCGAGCGCCTGGATTTGGCTCTTTTCGTCGATCGACAGCACCACCGCATGGGCGGGCGGATCGAGATAAAGGCCGATGATATCCGCCATTTTCTCAGCGAACTGCGGATCACGCGAGCGCTTGAAGCTGCGCACGCGGTGCGGCTGGAGTTGGTGCGCCGCCCAGATGCGCTGCACCGAGCGCAGAGACATGGCGGTGGCGTTTGCCATGGCTCGCCCGGTCCAATACGTGGTCCCAGGGGGCGGCTCGCCACACGTGAGCGCCACGACGTGCGCCACTTTATCGGCCGGGATCGGTCGTTTGCCGGGCTTGCGCGTCTTGTCACGCAGCAACCCGTCGGGACCTTCCTCGGCAAAACGCTGCTGCCAGCGCCAGACCATGGGGCGGCTGACGCTGATCTCTTTCGCCACATGTTGCACCGGCCGACCACTGGCCGAGGCCAGAACAACTCGGGCTCGCTCGATGTATTTGCCCGCTCGGTTGCGATCCGATGCTATTGCCTTAAGCCGCTTCCTGTCTGCCGCGCTCAACAACACGCATACTGTCTGTGCCATGCTCACAGAATCGCATGGCAACCGCATGTTGTAAATCGATAGAATGCGTCAGAGCACTAGAGAGCGGCAGGCCGCGCAAGCAGAGGCGGACGATCAAGCGGTTGCATGCGGATCTGGCCGCCCTCGGGTTTGAAGGTTCATACGGCCGTGTTGCGGCGTTCGCCCGCACCTGGAAGGAGCATCGGCAGCGGGAGCAGCAGACGACCGGCCGCGGGGCCTTTGTTCCGCTGATTTTCCAGCCGGGCGAAGCTTTCCAGTTCGACTGGAGCGAGGAGTGGGCCGTTATCGGCGGCGAACGGACCAAGCTGCAAGCTGCGCACTTCAAGCTTTGCTACAGCCGCACCTTCATTGTCCGGGCCTATCCGCTGCAGACGCACGAGATGCTGTTCGACGCGCATCATCATGCGTTCCGGGTGCTTGGCGGCGTGCCGCGCCGCGGCATCTACGACAATATGAGAACGGCTGTTGACCAAGTTGGCGTCGGCAAGAAGCGCCAGGTCAATGCACGCTTTGCCGCGATGGCCAGCCACTACCTTTTCGATGCTGACTTTTGCAATCCGGCCTCAGGCTGGGAGAAGGGTCAGATCGAGAAGAATGTCCAGGATGCGCGTCATCGGCTGTGGCAGACCATGCCGCGTTTTGTGACGCTGGCTGACTTGAACGACTGGCTGGAACAACGCTGCCAGGCGTTATGGCGCGAGATTCCGCACGGCAACCAGCAAGGCTCGATATTCGACGCGTGGCAAAGTGAAGTCGGATGCCTGATGGCCGTTGGCAGACCGTTCGATGGTTTTGTTGAATACGGCAAACGCGTTTCGCCCACCTGCCTCGTTCACTTTGATCGCAACCGCTACAGCGTGCCCGCGTCCTTCGCCAATCATCGCGTCAGCTTAAGGGTTTATCCAGGCCGCGTCGTTGTCGTTGCCGAAGGGCAAGTCATCTGCGAACACGCGCGGCTCATCGAGCGGTCGCATCATCTGCCCGGCCGCACCATCTATGATTGGCACCACTATCTCGCGGTGATCCAGCGCAAGCCGGGAGCTCTGCGTAATGGCGCGCCGTTCGCCGAATTGCCGGAAGCGTTCAAGCGGCTGCAACAGCACCTTCTCAAGCAGCCCGGAGGCGACCGGGAGATGGTGGAGATTCTTGCCCTCGTCCTGCACCATGGTGAAGATGCGGTGTTGTGTGCCGTCGAACTGGCGCTGAGTGATGGAGCGCCGACAAAGACGCACGTGCTGAACATGTTGCACCGGCTGATCGACGGCAAATCCACGGCCACAGCAATGATCGCGGCTCCGCAGGCCTTGGCCCTGGACCGGGAGCCACGTGCCGACGTCGAACGCTACGATGCCCTGCGCGAGAAGCTACAGGAGGCCCGCCATGCGTCATGATCCGGCCGGGGCGGCGATTGTCGTGATGCTGCGCGGCCTGAAGATGTTTGGCATGGCGCAAGCCGCGGGCGAGCTGATGGAGCAGGGCGCGCCAGCGTTCAATTCGGCCGTCCCCATTCTCTCACAGCTGCTCAAGGCGGAAACCGCCGAGCGCGAGGTTCGATCGGTTGCCTACCAGCTGAAGGCGGCGCGCTTCCCCGTCTACAAGGATCTGAGCGGTTTTGATTTTGCGTCCAGCGAAACCAATGAAGCCCTGGTGCGCCAGCTTTACCGGTGTGAGTTCATCGAAAACGCCGACAACGTGGTCCTCGTCGGCGGTCCGGGCACCGGCAAGACCCACATCGCCACGGCGCTTGGCGTGCAGGCGGTTGAACACCATCGCAAAAAGGTTCGGTTCTTCGGGACCGTCGACCTGGTCAATGCGCTGGAGCAGGAGAAAACTCAGGGCCGATCGGGTCAGATCGCGGATCGGCTGATGCGGTGCGACCTCGTAATGCTCGATGAATTGGGCTATCTGCCGTTCAGCCCCTCCGGCGGCGCGCTGCTTTTCCACCTGCTGAGCAAGCTTTACGAACGGGCCTCTGTGGTCATCACCACGAACCTGAGCTTCAGCGAATGGGCTGACGTGTTCGGCGACGCTAAGATGACGACCGCCATGCTCGACCGCCTCACCCACCACTGCCACATCGTGGAAACCGGCAATGACAGCTTCCGCTTCAAAGCCAGCTCGGCCGCCAACAAGGGCCGAAAGGAAAAGGCCAAGAACTTGACCCCGGTATGACCCGCAAACCATAAATTCACCCGGGTCAGTTCTCGGTGGAAAACCCGGGTCAGTTCTCAGCGAAAATCAACAGAAAAATGGCGTTGTGGGGAGGATCCGCCCGAAGCTTATCTGACTGTTGACGAGAGGACCGTTGCGGTCGAAGTTTCGAGACTTACACAAAGGATAACTGACAGCCGCGGTGCACGCCCTCGCCTGTCAGATGATCGCACCGTGCACAATTTCCTCAACACCATAAAGGAGGAGTTGCAAAATGTCGTTCCGGACGGCTACGCGGTGGGCCTCGGCCTAAGTTCACCGATCCTCAAATCTCGTAAGACCAAAGCTGGGGTCGTGAAAATTATCACGGCTCTCCTGGCCAATCTCGCGTCTTGGACCTCCGACTGCAAGGTCGAGATCAATGGCAACGAGATTACGATCTACTTTATCCAGCACGGCGGAACGCATCCCGCGAAAGTGACCGGCTTCATCTCGAATTCGAGGCTCCAGCCCTGATGTGCTGGCCAACGCAAGGTCCGTTCTGGAAGATCGATTAAGGGCAAAGACCAAACAATGCGACCGTCTCCGCGCAAGTGGCCCCCTTTGGCTCGCGCTGCTTAATGACTATTGGCTCGCCGACGCCGACACATACAGGCTCGCAATGTCATCCCTCTCTGTGGTGCACCCCTTCGAAAGGATACTGCTCGTGAACGGCAACGCATCAGTCGAAGAAATATACCCGCAGCCCCGGTGACCAGTGGTGGCGGCCTTCAGCCGCAGCGGTTGGCCCTGGAAAGGCGTTCGCCGCGATCGGTCAACATCTGCCTTGGGTCGAAAGTCTGATTTCAGCGCCTCTCGACCCGAAGGCGGACGGGCAGTGAACCACCCATCTCGGTCGACGACGACATGGATTGTAGTGGCCGCTTCCGAGTAGCTGGCGTGGGCACCTTGAATGACCGGAACGGGCGCTAAGCAGACCCCGGCAGCGGTGTCTAGGTTCTTCTCGGGGCGTCGCGGTCGAGCAACGATCTCACAAGCCGAGGAATACTCTCAGGGCGGCGAGGAGGGCTTTCGGGTCGTACTGGCCTGGTAGACAGGGGGTGGAGAGGGGCCGCGCCTGAGAAGGTCCAATGCCTCGGCGACAATGACGTCGAACTCGCCGCGGCGAGCAGCTTCCAGCAGGCCCTGGTAGCCCGCGCGAACGAACGTGGATCCGCTTATCGCCCGGTCAGCATTGCGGGACGAGTGATCGTGCGTCTGCGATCTCGGTGTCGTTTAGTATATAACGGCAGTCAATTCGTAGCGGTCGGCTCTCGTCCAGTGTAAGCGGCTTCAGAGAGAGTTGCTGTGGCATATGAGGAGATGCAGCACCGAGGTTCAGGAGAACCTGAGAGTTCTCATTAGGCGTGCGCGGAGCTAAGATGGCCTTCGCAAGCCTTATCGCCTCCAACACAGTGGATTTCCCGACTGCATTTGGTCCTACGATCACGTTGGCATGGGGATCAAGTGCAAATCGAATTTCTTTGAGGCCACGAAAGTTCTCAATACTGATATTCTGAAGCTTCATTCGTGGCCCTCCAGACGGTTTACCCACCTGCTTGGTCGGGCGTAAACAAGCTATGACTTCGAAGTGATCTGGCCGATTTCTGATTGGGTTTGCACCACGGTGGGGCCTCTAATATGTCACCTTGAACGTCGGGCTGTCCTCCGCCCGCGTGCGGCGATGATCGTAGATCCGTGTCGTGGCAATGTTGGCGTGCCCGAGCCACTCCTGCACCTTGGCGATATCGGCCTGGTTGTCGAGCGCGTTGGTGGCGGCGGTCGCTCGCAGGGCATGCGCGCCGATCTCAAACCCGAGCGCGGCCGAGTAGGCGCGCACCAGCTTGTAAATGCCGTCCGGCGTGATCGCCCTGTCCAGCTTTCCGGTGCGGTTGTTGCGCACCGGCCGGAACAGCGCGCCGGCATCGTCCTCGCCGTGGCCGGCATCGTCGAGATATTCGTGAATGAGCGCGTGGGTGGCGGGATGCAGCGGCACATAGCGCGTCTTGCCGCCTTTGCCCGACACTTTGAGGTGCGGCACGCCTTTGCGCGCCTGCCGGAAATCCCTGACCTTGAGCTTGCACAATTCCTCTCGGCGCAGGGCATGGAAAAGCAGTGTCGAGAGGATGGCACGGTCGCGCTTGCTGCGCGTGCTGTCGTCGGACGGCGCATCGAGGAGCTTGCGGGCCTGGTGATCACCGAGTGCCGGCGTCTTGCCTTCGCCGCTTTCCGATCTCGGGCGCTCGACGCCTTTGACCGGGTTATGGGTGACGGCGTTCTTCTCGCACAGATATTCGAAGAGCGAGGCGATCGAGGCGAGCCGGTTCCGTATGGTGCTGCTGCCAAGGCCGCGCCGCATCAGGTCGTCGCGCCAGGCGATGACGTGGGCGCGCGTCACGATCCGAAACTCCTCCGGCCGTGCGACGTCGGCAAAGCGCATGAAGTCCCGAACCGCGTTCTCGTAGATCCGGCGCGTGCCGGCGTTGCTGAGATTGGCGAACCACTCGATTTCGGGGGGAACGTCGGCCAGCCGGTGGAACTCGGCGGCGGTCAGCAGCCGGGAAGCACGGGCGGCGGCAATTTCAGTCGGGAGCCGGTCGGCGGTCATGGCGAACGCGGCCGGATGATGCTGCCGGGCGGTACGCCGGCAAGCAGCCTGTTGGCGTCGCGATATTCCGCGGCGAGCGCGTCCCGCTGCGGACCGCTTGGGCCGCAGACGACATGACGGTCATGGCTCCGGGCGTGGGTCGCGGCGGCGTCCCACGGCCGCGTGTCGGTCATCGGGCCTTCGACCGCGAAGACGCTGCGGCGATGGTCGGTCACGATCAGGTAGAACGGCGCGGGGTCCGGTTGGGCCATGGCTGATTGTAGTATTGAAAAAATCTGTTTTCAATAATAAAGCGGGGCAGAGAATTGGGCCGGCCTTTGCCTGTTAGGCGCTTGCTACAATGTCCGACCCCTCGTTGGGCGATCGCTCAACGTCCAGCCGACCATCACCATCCGGCCAGGTTTTCCGGTGCGCGTGATGGTAACGCACGACCTCATTCTCGAACCCTACCACCCATGAGGCGACAATCATGGCAAAGCTGAAGCTGGGAACGATCCCGGACGAAAAGCCCATCAAGCTGACCGTTGAACTCCCGGCCGCCATCCATCGCGATCTGGTCGCCTACGGCGACGCGCTTGGCCGCGAAACCGGCCAGGGCAACGTCGATCCCGCAAAGCTGATCGGACCCATGCTGGCGCGTTTCATGGCGACGGATCGTGCGTTCGCAAAACTGCGGCGCGCCGCCAAAGCGCCGTGATACCAACCTCCACACCGGCGTTCGTTCTGTAGCCCATGTGCACAATTCAGCGAAGTCTCGTATTTTCCGTACGACTTGCTCTCGCAAGTTTTGCTCGTGGCCAGCGGTGCTGTTGCGTCGTCGCGCCTTGCACGCCCGTCTTGCCCGTGTGGTCACCTCGCTGCCGTGCCTTCACCACACCAGACCGTCTTACCCCGGAACCGCGGCCCCCACTCTCGATGCAGATTTTATGCTGAGGACTACATTGGAAAGGCAAGCCGCGCTAGAAGCGGACCGAGTTTGGCCAGGGCATACATTCGTCGCCTCACCCGCTTAAGTTTTGTGATCTGTCCGTCAGTCTAACCCTTCGACCATGGCTCACATAGTACGGCTCTCACCTGCAATGTCGGCCCTGATGCCCTTGCCAGATATTTCAAATTGGGTGGGCACGATCCTGCGCCATCGGAGATGTCCAATATGATGCGGCAGCGCACGCCGGCTCAACAACCTTTCCATACGGGTTTACGTTTTTCGGCGAACGCACGAGGACCTTCCAAAAAATCTTCCGACATCATCGTCCGTTCATAATGCGGCAGGCCGCTTTTGCCACGTTTTAGCTTTGAGAAAGCCTCCGGCAGCGGCAAAACCTCAGTCGCCGCCAGCACCTCTAGAAGGGCTCGTACCGCCAACGGTGCACTCTCCGCGATTGCCGTGGCGATCGCCCTTGCCCGGGTAATCAACTCCTGCCGCGGAACAATGAAATTCACGAACCCCCACCGATTGGCCTCTCGCGCGCTCATTCGCCGGCCGGTCAGCATCAACTCGACCGCGACATTGTAAGGTAGCTTGCGAGGCAAGCGCTGGACTGCGCCGGCATCCGGAACGAAGCCCCGCTGCATCTCTGGCAGCATGAATTCAGCTTCCTCGACCGCAAGAATGATATCCGCAGCCATTGCCATCTCGAAGCCGCCGCCGGCCGCAATGCCATTGATCGCAGCAATGACGGGCTTATAAATGTCCCACATCTCTGTAAAACCGCCGAACCCTCCGGGTGCATTCATAGTGGCGTCGTTCGCGCTGGCGGCGTCCTCGTGTGATGCGACGTGCTTAAGGTCCCATCCAGCACAAAAAATCCGGTCGCCGGCGCCGGTGAGGATGGCTACGCGCAGCGCCGGGTCGTCGCGGAGCTCACAGAAAGCCCGGTGCAGCTCGGCACCCACCTCGGGAGTGATCGCGTTTGCTGGTGGTCGATCGAGGACGATCTCGAGAATGGCGCCGTTGCGAGTGAGCTTCATGAACTGCGGCATCAGCACATCCTTTCGAACCTGATGGGGGCTAATCATGACCGGGACAGCATGGGCGATCGGGCGGGAAAGACAATCAGCTTTTGTGTTTGGGAATGGTGGGTTTGAGGAACCTGTCCCGATAGCAACGGGCGTTTGCAGCCAAGCAGGGAGCGTTGGCCGTGCCGAGATGCAGGGCGCCAAAGGAGCCCCGCTACCTCAGAATTTGGCGATCTGCGAAATTCCTTACCAGCCACTGCCTCAGGGACGCGATCGCTGGATCGTCCCAGCGGACCAGAGGGGCAATGAAGTAATATGCTCCGAGGCGCACATCCACCTCGACCACCTCTAAAAGGCTGCCGGCGGCCAGTTCCTTTTGCACGAGCAATTCGCTGACCAGGGCCACGCCCTGGCCAAGCTTTACCGCCTCGATGCTCAGGTCGGCGTGCCAGAGACGAGTGCCGGGCGCCTTCACTGGTTTGCTGACCCCCGCGCGTTCAAACCAGTCCTCCCATTGTCGCGTGGACCGCTCATGGATGAGGGGCAGCGATGTCAGATCGGCTGCTGACTTGACCCTTGGATGCCGCGCTTTGAAGATGGGACTGGCAAGAGCAAGAATCCGAGGGCGCGCGATCATCTCCGAGCCGAGGCCCGGCGGAAGCGCGGCGTTGTCGAGATAGAAGATCTCCGCATCGATCCCGCTGCCGTTGAAATCAGAGGGACTGCTGGTGGGCTGAAGCACCAATTGCCGCCCCCAGAGCTCTGCCTCAAGCTCCGGCAAACGTGGCAGCAGGCATCGCGATGCGAATCCGGCCATGCAGCAGACGTGCAAGGGGTCGCTTCCGGATGTGAGGTCCGTCGTAGCCTTGCAGATCAGCTCGAAAGCGCGTTGCAGCTCACCGGAAAACCGCTGTCCCTCAGGCGTCAGCACCAATCCCCGGCCCAATTTCCGTACAAGCTTCCTGCCGAGCGACCATTCGAGTTTCTGAATGTGACGGGACACGACGGTATGCGATATTGCGAGATCGTCGGCCGCCGCCCGGACACTTCCGGTGCGTGCAAACGTTGCAAACGCGCGCGCTGCTAGCAGGTTGGGCAAGGATCGCGCCATGCCGGATTCTCGCGCCCTACGCCCTGTTTGGCAAGCTACTGGTGCATTCTATGCACCAATATGCAGGCTATTAACTGCTTGTGCGCCCGGGCGCTGCGCGCAAGCCTCCGCCCAGGAAGGTCACTATCGGGCGCAACCGGGAAGTGGATTCTAGGCGCACCAGTGGCCCCGAATAACGGGAGGGGACTATGCAAATGGAAAAATTCACGCGACGCTCGATCCTGGGAGGCACAGGGGCGGCAATGACGGCGCTCGGCGCCAGCCTGCTTTCCCGCAACGCGGCCGCTCAAGAAGATGACCTGTATCAGTCGGCGAAGAAGGAGGGAAGTCTCACACGATACGACGGCATTTTTGAGCAGGCAACAATCGAGGCCATTATCAATGGCTTCAAGGCGAAGTACCCCGGCGTAGACGTGCAGCTCCTGCGTCAGCCGTCGCAGACGCTTTACACCCGGCTTCAACTCGAGCTTCAAAACGGAGTGACGGAGTGTGACTCGCTCGGCACGACGAACATCCTGCACTTCGTCGAGCTTAAGAAAATCAACGCGCTCGCCGCCTACACGCCGAAGGATCTGGACAAAACACCCGCCGCCTTCCGCGACATCGATCCGGACCACACTTTCTGCACCGGCGGATTGAGCATTGTCTGCATAAACTACAGCCCGCAAAGGGCCCCGAAACCGCCGACGAGCTGGACTGATCTGGTCGGGGGCGGCTGGAGTGGCAAGATCAGCGTCGGCAGCCCGTCGGTGTCAGGTGATGTTGCAAGCTGGGTGGTCGCAATGCGGCACAAGTACGGTGACCAATTCCTTAAGGATCTGGCGGCACAAAAACCCAAGGTGGGCGGATCGAATGTCGACACGGTGACCGACATTCTCGCCGGCGAGCGCAGCGTGGGCGCCGCAGCGCCGTTCTCCTACTCGCTCGCACAAAAGGCCGCGGGACAGCCGATTGATGTCAGCATGCCAAGCGATGACGCGATCCTGAATCTCGGCGTCACCGCGGTGCTCAGGACCGCGCCGCATCCGAATGCCGCGCGCCTGTTCGCGAACTTTTTCCAATCGGTCGAATGCTCGCAGATACTCTCGAAGCGCTTCTGGCCGACCCTGCGGACCGATGTGCCCTGGGCCGAAGGACGGACCCTGGAGACAGTCAAATGGTACCGCAATCCCGTGAACAATCTGCCGGCCCAAGTCGCCGAGGGTATCTCGAAGTGGAAGGAAATTCTGGGGTAGGTCGCTTCGGAGGCTGACTTGGTCGCCTTATCGAACAGCCGTCGGTTCCGCCGGCATCGGCTCCCGTCCGGCTTCGCCGCGGTCGGCTCGCTTCGGCTCAATCCGGTACGCGCAGTCGCTGTTGCCGCCGTATCAGTGCTGCTCGTCATGCTTGTTCTGCGCCCCCTTGGTTACATCGTTTACAACAGCCTGCATGACGACGTGTCGGGGTCATGGACGCTGGGGAATTATGGACGAATCGCGTTTTCGGCAACACTGCTAAGGCCGATATTGAATTCGCTGGTCCTCGCCACCGCGGTCGGCGTCATCTCTGTGGGTTTCGGCGTGCCGTCGGCCTGGCTCGTCGCCCGCACCAACATGCCGGGCCGCGGGCTGGTTAGCGCGCTCACGATGTCGGCCTTTGTGACGCCCAGCTTTATCGGCGCGCTGGGCTGGATTCTGATAGCTGCACCGAATTCAGGCTGGCTGAACGTACTCTGGCGCCGAATGAGCGGCATGGAATGGCCTGTTCTCGACATCTATTCGATGGGTGGCGCGATTTTTGTGGGCGGTATCTATGCAGTGCCGTTCGCCTTCACCATCGTCGGCAGTACATTGGACGAAATGGCCGTCGAGCTGGAGGACGCGGCGACCACCTTGTCCTCGGGTGTGCTGCGGACCATGCTCCTGATCACCCTTCCGATGGCTGCGCCGGCGATCTGCGCAAGCTTTATTCTGTCCTTCATACAGGGCGTGACGCTCTTTGGTGTTCCGGCCTTTCTCCTGATCCCCGCACGCATCTCCGTGGTAACGACCAAGCTGGCCGAGTTCTATGAGGCATTTCCCCCACAGATCTTTCTGGCCGCCGCTTACTGCATGCCGCTGTTGGGGCTGACCGCGCTTCTGTTCTACTTTCAGCGAAGGCTGCTGGGCCGCAGACGGTTCACCACGATCTCGGGTAAGGCGCGCGGCAGCCGCCGCATCGATATCGGTCGATGGCGGTGGCCGGCTTTCGGTTTCTCTTTGTTCATACCGCTCGTTGCCGTCATTCTTCCATACGCGACGCTGTTTCTTATTTCGATATGTAAGGCGTGGGGCATTGGGCTCCGGCCCGACAACCTCACGCTTCATTGGTATGCCTACGCTCTGTTCCAGAATTCCGGGTCGCGCACAGCAATCGCCAATTCACTCCTGTATGCAAGTGGTACGGCAACCATCTGCATTATTGTCGGTGCCCTTATAGGCTACATCGTCAACCGGCAACTTGTGCGAGGCGCCGCTTTGCTCGGCGTATTGGCGTCGATCCCGATCGTGATCCCAGGCATCGTCCTCTCCGTCGGCTTTTTCGCGGCCTATACCCGACCCCCGCTCCGGCTATATGGGACGGCAGCTATCCTCATCGCGGCGTTCAGCGCGACGTTTCTGCCGATCGCCTATGCGCAGGCGAGCGCGCTTCTGAAGGGCATCAGCCACGACCTGGAGAGGGCCGCTCGCGCCGTCGGGGCTGGCGAGGCGCGGACCTTCGCATCTATCACGTTGCCTTTGATGCGCGCTGGGCTGTTGTCCGGGTGGCTGCTCGTGTTCATTCCCGTAACGCGCGAGCTCTCGGTGGCGATATTCCTCGTCACCCCCAGCACCAATGTAATGAGTACGCTCATTTACAATTTTCAGGATGGCGGCAATTATGAAGCGGTTTGCGCGTTGAGCGTGCTTCTGCTGCTCGTTACCTTCGCTGTTGTCGGGGTCATGCGCTACATCTCGGCACGGCTCGGTGTGGCGCGGTCATCTGTGCAGGGGCCGGCAACTTGACCGATCTGCGCATCGTCGATCTTCGAATGAGTTACGGCGCTGTGCAGATCTTTGACGGCGTCAATCTAGTCGTGCCGGATGGGGCACTGCTGGCGCTTTTGGGGCCGTCGGGCTGCGGCAAATCCACCATGCTTCAACTCCTCGCGGGATTTCAGCGCCCAACCGGCGGTGAGATCTGGGCCGGCAACCAGTGTCTGTCGAGCCGAAGCATTATGGTGCCGACGGAGCAGCGCGGCATATCAATGGTCTTCCAGAACTACGCCGTGTGGCCCCACATGACAGTGGCGGAAAATGTTGCATTCGGTCTCAAGATCCAGCGTCTGACCCCATCCGAGCGAAGCCGGAAGCTCACCGGCGCGCTGAAAATGGTGCGCCTGGAGACCTTGCGTGACCGCTATCCCGCGGAGCTATCCGGGGGGCAGCAGCAACGGGTGGCCCTGGCGCGGGCGCTCGCGGTTGAGCCGAAAATTCTCGCCCTCGATGAACCGCTGTCGAACCTCGATGCCCATTTGCGCGAGGAAATGCGCTTCGAAATTCGCCGTGTTCACGATCTTCTCGGCATCACGACCGTCTATGTGACACATGACCAGTCGGAAGCGCTGGTGACGGCGGACCGCATCGCCGTCATGCATGCCGGGTCGGTTGTGCAGGTCGGAGCGCCGGAGGATTTATTTGAGCGGCCGGCCAATAGCTTCGTCGCCGGTTTCATCGGCAGTAATAATGTCTTAGCCGCCCGGTTGGAAGAACGAGGCCGAGTGCGGATCGGGCTCCATTCGGTAGCTGGTATCGACAGCAGCGGCGCTGGACCGGGCGACGCCGTCGCGTTCTGCATCAGGCCGTCTCAGGTGTGGGTCGACCAGGAGCCCACGGGCGCATTCAACGCACTGCGGGGCACGATTGTCCGCTCGTCGTATTTGGGCGAGAGCCGCGACCTGCTTATCAACGCCGACGATTTTGCTCCGCTCCGCGCTTCGGTAGCAGCTTCGCGACCGTTTTCCGTCGGCCAGCAGGTCACGGTGTACCTGCGGGCCGAGAGCTGCTTGATCGTGAATTCTTTGGATACATGATGAGGGAACCATGATGCAGCAAAGTTCAGAGAATCCATGCGCCCCTGCTCCTTTGAGTGGAGTCCGTGTGCTGGAGATCGGCAGTTATCTGGCGGGCCCTTTCTGCGGGACGCAACTGGCCGACCTGGGTGCCGAGGTCATTAAGATCGAGGATCCTAGAACAGGGGACCACATGCGCGATTACGGCCCTTTTATCAATGGGGAAAGTTCGTCTTTTATGCGAACAAACAGAAACAAGAAGTCACTGGCTGTCGATCTAAAAACTGATGCCGGTAAGAAACTGCTGCTGGACCTGGTTCCCGGCGCCGACATCCTGGTCGAGAATATGAGGCCGGGTGCGATGAAGCGCCTTGGACTCGACTACGAATGCCTTCGCAAAATCAACTCACGGCTTATCTATGTCGCGGCATCCGGCTGGGGACAGGACGGCGCGCTCGCCGAACTCGCGGGCCTCGACATTATGGCGCAGGCTCGGTCGGGCATCATGAGCGTAACCGGCGAGCCGGACGGCGAACCGGCGAAGGCTGGCGTTCCGCTTTGCGACATAACCTGCGCCATCTATGCGGCCCTCGGAGCCGTCGCCGCGCTGCGTGCACGCGACCTCACCGGCGAAGGTCAGATGGTCGACGTGTCGCTGTTTGAAACCGGCGTTTCCTTCGCGCAATGGGAGGCCGGTCGCTATTTCGCCAGCGGCGAGCTGCCCAAACGAAGCGGCTCCGCGCACAACTCCAGCGCGCCGTATCAAGCGTTCGGCAGCGCCGATGGCTGGTTCACCCTCGGTGCTCCCAACGTGCGCACCTGGCAATCGCTATGCCGTGTGCTTGGGCGGGATGATCTGTTGAGCGATCAGCGGTTCAGAGATGAAAACGCCCGGTTCACTAACCGAGCCGCCCTCGCAGGCGAGATTGAGCGGACGACACGCACCCGGGTCACGGCGGAGTGGATCAGCGAATTGCAGAACGCGGGCGTGCCATGCTCACCCATTCACGATTACAGTCAGGTTTTCGATGACCCGGCTTTGAAGGACCGCCAGTTCTTCTGGGACGCGCCGCACGCGACCGCGGGAACTATTCGGCAACTCGCTTCACCCATTCGGATGTCTCGCACCCCAGCGCTTCGTGGCCGCGCCGGTCCGCTTTTGGGCGAGCATACCGAGGAGATCGTCCTGGGGTTGGGCCGGTCCGAGGCGGAGCTCGCGCAACTTGCCGGACTCGGCGTGGTAAGGATTGCAGAGGTGCCGCGAGAAGCCGGCAAGGCACTCGAAAGCGCCGAGCGATGAACGCGACAGGGTCGGATGAGATTTTGCGGGAACGCCGCGGACCGGTTGAATGGGTTATCTTCAATCGGCCGCGGCGACTGAACGCGATGACGCACGCCATGGAAGACGCGCTGATCCAAATCTGCCATGACATGAATGAGGACAAGAACATTCGCGCCCTCGTCTTCACGGGAGCCCCAGGAAGCAAGCCGGCCTTTATGGCGGGACAGGACATGTCCGACCTCAAGGAGGTCGCGTCGGCGGATGCCGCAGTTGCGATGGAGCAGCGTGGCGAGGAAGTCTGCATCGCCGTCGAAAATGTCAGGGTACCGACGATCGCCGCCATTTCTGGCGCCTGCGTCGGCGCCGGTGCTTTGCTGGCGGCTTCATGCGACGTGCGGATTGCCGATCCATCTCTGCGCTTTGGCTTTCCCATCGCCCGCACGGTTGGAAACTGTCTGACCGTCAAGAACCTGGCGCGGCTTTCGATGATTATGGGGGCAGCCGCAACCAAAGAGCTGATGTTCACCGCGCGGCTTCTCGGCGCAGAGAAATTTAAGGCCACTGGCGCCCTCCGCGAAATCGTCACCGATGCCACTGCGCTGCTGGCGCGAGCTCAGCAGATCGGTGAAGATTTTGTCGAGCTTGCCCCTCTGACATTGTGGGGAACGAAGGAGGCATTGCGTCGCATGCGAGACGCCTTGCTGGCGTCGGTAGTCGATACGGATATTCTCAACTGCTGCTATCTTTCGAGCGACTATCAAGAAGGCACCAGCTGCTTTCCTCGAAAAGCGCAGACCGCGTTGGAGGGGTGAATAGGGTCCCACTCACCCCTTTGCGTGTGGCAAGCGCATGAAGATTGCTACACTAATGCACCTGATCGGCTCTGCTGGTAATTTTGGCGGTTCTCCTCACCGATCGGCCGGTAAACAACGCCGAGGCCTCATCCGCTGCACCCAGTTCCTCAGCTCTTACCGTCAATTCCAGACGGGGATGGCTCTCGATCTGCGATCCAAGTCGAGCGCTCAGAGTCCCTGAGCGCTTCGAAACACGATCAATTCATCGCCTGGGTGAGCCAAGGAGCCCTCTCGGCCAAACGTCAGATTCACCTCTGGTCTGCCGCTTCCGAGTCAGCAACGATTATTATGCGTCCCGGTGGGCCAAGCGCTTCGTACCGGATCAGCCGAAAATGCTCCGCGACGAGCAAGCATTTTTGCCAATTCCACGCGAACCGCGATGGCCGGATCTACGCCAGGGGTATCCGCCAACTTGTCTTCAACTGCTTCCATTGCGCTTCCATTAGGTTGTTCGGTACGACTTGGAAGCAGACGAGGCGCCTGGCTGCGCCCCTTAAGTCAATGACTATCTTTAAGGAAGCTGGAGCGGGCGAAGGGATTCGAACCCTCGACCCCAACCTTGGCAAGATTGTGCGCACCTGAGAGCCGTTCGCCTGAAGCAGATGCGCGCCGTATCACTAAGCACGTCCCCGACAGCCTACCGGCTGGTCAGAGCATATTCTGGGATTCTGTTAGATTTGGTGCCATCCGGTTCGGCGAATTTTCGGCCATCGACGCCGGCGCTCAAGCTGGCGCCAGGACAGCGAGAACAATCGCGGTTTTCCGCATATGCGGCGAACGCCGGGCCGCAGCGGGAACATGTTGCCGCATTCGAGACCGGCACCGGAGAAAGTTTCGCAGTTCGTCATAGCCGCGGCAGTAACGCGTCGCCGGTTCCGTGCTCTTTAGTCCAAGCATCGGTCGACATCGGCCGTTGATGCCGCGATGGTCCTGCTCAAGTCTGTTGTTGAGGTAGCGACTTATCCGGTGCCGCAAATGTTTACCAAGCTCGGTACGGATGGCTCCGGGGTAGGCATCATGGCCGTCGGTGGTGATCCGATCCAGCGTGACATTGGTGACAGTCTTCGCAGATCGGAAGAATGCATCCGCGGCAGCAAGGTCACGATGCCCGCTCAGCAGGACGTCCACCAAAGCGCCATCGCGATCAATCGCGCGATAGAGATATCGCCACTGGCCACGCACTCGGATGTACGTCTCGTCAATGTACCAGCGGCCCACCTGCCTCTGCGTCGCCGACGCAGGTTCTCCGCCAGTGCCGGTGTTAACTTGCTCTCCCAATCGCGTACAGCTTCGTAGCTGAAGACGAACCCGCGGGTCAGGAACATCTTGGCCAGATCCCGCAGGCTCAGCTTGTAGCGCAGGCCGCCAGAGCACCACGAGTGCGATGACATCGCTTGGATACTGCGCACGGTTGAGTACACCGACGCTGCGTTCATTGAATTGCTTGCTGCAATTGCCGCACCGGAACCGGCGATAGCCTTGCGTTGTCCGCTCAGCCCGTTCTCTGATAGCCGTAAATCCGCATGCTGGGCACCGCATCCCGCTTCAATCCCCCACAAGAACTCAGCCTGCCCGGTCCACTGAATGGCGCAAGGGCTGACAGAACCGCGCCATGGAGCTACCGCACCTCAGGTATTTCGTCGCCGTCGCCGACGCAGGGAGCATGACGGTTGCGGCGGAGCGTCGCTTCCACACGGCTCAGCCTTCGCTGAGCCGTCAGATCCAGGATCTGGAAGCCGAGGTCGGCGCTACGCTGTTGAAACGCAGCCCGCATGGCATTGAGCTGACCGCAGCCGGCCACGCCTTTCTCGATCATGCGCGGCTTGCTTTGGCGCAGGCGGAAGCGGCCGGAGAGGCGGCCCGACGGGTCGCTCGCCCCGAGCGAACGCTCTCTCTGGCTTTCTGTCCGGCGAGGATGTGGAATGGCTTCCCGAAGCAATGTGCGTGCTCCGCAACGCGCTGCCGCATATCGAGGTCAAGATTATCAGCGGGCACTCGCCCGATATAGCTGACGCGGTCTCAAATCGAAAAGTCGACGTAGCCTTCGTCAGGCCCGAGCGCCCAGCTCCCGACCTCGAACACAAGCTGCTGCGGCAGGAAACGCTGTCGATTGTGCCGCCGAGTTCGCGAAAATCGACCGCGCGGTTCGGATCAAAGGCAGCATCACGAATGTGGCGCAGGCCTGCGGATGCTCGAAGCGTGGTGCGCGCCGTTCGCGTGTTCTGGAGTTTCATCAGCCGACCGGGCTTACCGCACCGCGAGATCGGCGGAGACGCCAATATCGAAGGCGCTGTTCTCGGCGCCGCGTTTGCCGTTGATTTTTTATGCGTCGTTCCGATGCGGTGATCTGCCCGCTGCGCGGGACGACAGAGGCGGCGCAGGGATCCCCCCGCGTTCTGGTGGAACATCGGGTTTCCACGTAATCTGCCAATCCGATCCACGCTGCGCACCTACGGCGCTCCGCGATCGGATTGGCTAATGGCCTGATTGCTTCAGCAGGTGGCAATGAAGATCATCAACTCGCATTTCCACTGGTGGCCTCGGTCGTTCTTCGACGCGCTGTGCCACCGTACCGATTACCCGCGGGCAGCGCCCACTCCGGATGGCGGTTTCAACTATTGGCGACGCGAGGGCAGCACCGGGCTGCTGAATCTGGAGCCGAGTGGTTCGATCTGGACCACGAGCTGTCGCACATGGACGGGCTTGGGCACGAAGTCGGCGTGGTGTGCTCGATCGGGCCACTGTCGCTGCATTTCTCTGACATTCCGGCGGAAGAAGGTCGCGACGCCGCACTGTGCTGGAACGAGGAAGTGGCACGTGCGCAAGCGCGCTATCCGGGCCGCGTGTGGGCAAGCGCGGCAGTGCCGTTGACAGACACGGGGGTGGCGCTGGACGTGCTGGACCACGCGGTACGGAAGCTCGGACTGATGGGCGTCAATCTGCCCGGCAGCATCGGAGACGATCCACGGATCGACGCACCGAGGCTGGAGCCGTTCTATGCGCGTGTGGCCGAGCTTAACGTGCCGATCTTCCTGCACCCGACCGATGCGGTGTTTCATGACATCATGGACGGCTATGAAGGGGCGCTGCATCTGAGCCTCGGCCGTGTGGTGGAAGTCAGCGTCGCCGCGATGCGCCTGGTGTTCTCCGGCCTGATGGATCGTTATCCGGGGCTCAAGGTCGTCCTTTCGCATACGGGTGGGGCCCTGCCGTATCAGTCCGGACGGATGGACAAGAATGGCGGGCGGGCACGCTTGCCGAAGCCCCCCAGCACGTATTTGCGGCGGATGTTCACCGATACGGTCAGCCCGCACGCGATGGGGATGAAATACGCCATCGATTATTATGGCATCGACCACGTGATGTACGGCACGGATTATCCCTGCTGGGATCCAGCGACGGCGTTGCGGCTGATCGATGAGATCGGGCTCTCCGAGAGCGAGCGGGAGAAGCTGTTCTACAGCAATGCGCAGCGAATTCTGGGGCTTTCGATCACCAACCGCTGACGGGCGAACAGGCGCGAGGCGGGAGAGGCGAGGCACCCTCCGGACCGATCTCCACCAAGCAGGAGGCGAGCACCCCGCATGCGTTAGGACGCGCAGCGACAGCAGAGCACCGGATGACAGCACATCTGTGCTGTCGGGATGGATGATCGGAGCTTGCGTCAGTTCCATCCCAATGCCGCCGCCGAGCCCGCAGCTGAGCGCCTGATCGCGGACTTCGTCCGGGAGCGCTGCGAGACCGGCGCTGGCGACCTCTCGAGCGGGAGCGCCGGGCCGCGCGGCACCCAGCATGGCGGTCAGCGCAGAGGCAGCCTGCGGCGATGAACCGACGACCTGGTCGGCCCAGCATCCCTGGTATCGGGCAGCGATCCACAGCGAGAACGGGACATGCCGCGCATCCGAGGGCGCTTCGTAGGGCCTTAATCCGATGCCGGTAAGATTGGCCAGGATCCGCACATCCCAGGCGCCGGCAAGACGCGCCGTTCGTTCGGCCTCGACGACCGCGCCGGCGTTCGACGCGCCATTGGCGAAGGCCAATTCGGCGGCGCAGGCCGCGTCTGCTGCCATGGCGAGCGCGATGGCAACAGCGGTGCGTTCGCGCGGGCGCGGCGTGGCACGAAGGTTTTGCAACAGGGCGGATGCGTCCTCGATCTGGTAGGGCGACAGCGCCTTGTGCAGGTCCTGGAATTGGCGGAGCGGGAGAACGGACAGGCCTGCCGTGCCGATGCGGCCCAACGGGATGCCGTGCGCTTCCAGCACCGAGCGGACGGCGTTGCCCAGGAGCATGCCGCGATAACTGAGATCCTGAATCCACGTCAGTTCGCGCAGGAAGAAGCTCTCTCGACTGCCACTGTTGGTGAAGATCGCAGGTTCGCCTTCCGCCGGCAGGACGAAGACGCCGTCAACGTTGCCGGCGGTCAGCCAGAGGAGATCGGCGTCCTGATACATGTTGCCGGCGACGACCATGGCGCGGAGGCCGCATTCATGCATGCCGGTGCGGACAAGGCGAACGCGCTCTTCATATTCATCGAACGGCATCAGCGCGTGATCCCAGAAGGTCAGACCACGCTTGATGGACGGTTCCATGGACAGCATAGGTCGCTTCCTTAGACCGGGATGCAGCCGAGTTCGCCCATGCGGCCGGTGAGTGCCTGGGCGCCGTCGGGTGTGATGATCACGGGCTCGCCGCACATGAGATAGCCGGTATCCGGCAGGTACTGGTTGGGATGCATCACGAACACCATGCCTTCGTGCAGAATCTGCTCGCTGTCGGGGGCGATTTCCGGATCCATCGAACCAAGCGCCATGCTGTGGCCGCGGGTGCGCATGTAGGGCGGCTTCGTATAGGCCTCGTATCCGGCGGCGATGATGGGCGCGTTCATAATGCGCACCAGATCGCGTGCCGGGACCCCCGGCTTGGCGGCGCGCATGGCATCGCGGAGCGCGGCGTCGAGCAAAGTGAAGAGTTCGCGCTGGCGCGCGGTGGGTTCACCCAGCACGGCAGTACGGCAGATCTGCACGTATTCGCCGACGACGGCGGGCGTCACCTCGCCCAAGAGCACGTCGCGGCATTCCAGGATGCGATTGCTGGGCCTGTGCGCCGCCTTGTTGTGCCCCGAGGCTGAGAGAAGCTGGAAGTTATCCTCGGCACCGAGGCGGCGCATGTCCGCTTCCATCTCGGCCGCCAGCACGAATTCGGGCATACCTGGGCGCGCTTTTTGCAGCCCGTACGCCCAGCCTTTTTCCGCGATGGCGGCACCCAGCCGGACACAGGACAGAGACCATTCATCACGGATCTTCGCGATGTCGCTGACAAGCGTTTCGCCCGAAACCGGATGCGACAGCATGGCGGGCCAGGCGGCGCTGATTGCGTGAACGGCGCTCCCCTCGGCGATGGCAACGCGCTTGCCGGTGAGATCGCGCCGTCGCAGTTCGGTTTGTACGGCAACCAGGAAGTCGTCGGGTTCGACGGCAACGATGTCGGTTGCCGGCAACTGCTCGACGAGACGCGGGCGATCCCAGACCGGCGTCATGATGACGACAGGATCGCCGGAGACCGGCAGGACCATCGCCATGTGCGGGCCGAGCTGGCGGAAGCCGGTGAGGAACCAGGCAGGATTGGACGCAAGAAAGGAGTGGCGACCGTTGCCGTAGGCGATGAGTGCGTCCGATCCGTGTTCCTTGAGAGCCGCGCGCAGCTTCGCCTGGCGCTGCGCGATAGAGGTGGCGCGAAGGTCGGGAGAGAGCGCCCAGGCTGTCATCACTGCACCGTCCTGTCCCGAAGCGCCGCTGTGGCGGTTTCATCCACCGTCCCGGTCTGCGGATCGACCACCACGCCATAGCGCGTACGTGCAGCGTCGGTGCTGACATAGCCTTCGGTGACGTCCTGCAGGACCTGGGCGGCGGGACGGGTCAGGGGATCGCCCCAGCCGCCGCCGCCGGAGGTGCGATAGATCATCTCGGTGCCGGGGGGAGCGAATTGACGCGGGGTCAGCGACGGCTCCAGGTCAGAGCGCCCGGGATAGCGGATGAGCGTGTGGCCCACGGCGCCGGATTGGCCGCCATTCAGACCCCACGGCGGGCAGCCGGTACGATGCCCGGGCGGGCCGGCGTTCCAGCGCCCATCGACGAGGGACCGGATCGTGGTCTGAACGCCCAATCCGCCGCGGAACCGGCCCGCGCCGCCGGAATCGGGCCAAAGCGATCGCTCCAGCACCAACAAGGGAGCTTTCAGTTCCAGTGTTTCGATGGGCGTGTTGCGCACATCACCCTGACAGACGGACATCGACGCATCCTGACCATCCCGGTCGGGGCGGCCGCCCCAGCCGCCCGCTTCGATGCTTTGCGCGACGAAGCCTCGTCCTGTCTCGGGATCGTTGCCGGAGAGGGCAAAGGGCGCGCCAAGCGAGCCGCTGTGGGCGGCGGGAATGGAATCGGGCATGACTTCGGCGAAGGCGCGCCAGATAGTGTCCACCACGGTGGGCAGTGGCGAGCCCCAGCTCGCCATGAAAGCGGGGAAGCGCGCCATCATCATGTTGCCTTCCGGGATGATGACGCGAAGCGCACGGAAAGCGCCTTCGTTCAGCGGCTCATGGGGCGCGGTGAGCGCCTTATAGGCGATATAGGCACCGGCATAGGTGCGGCTGTTCAGACCGGAGTTTGCTCGCTGTGGCGAGCAGCCGGAGAGGTCGATCTCCATGTCGCTGCCGGCAACGGTGACCTTCACCTTGATGTCGTACGGTGCGGTGCCGCCGGGTCCGTCCATGAAGGCTTCCGCGGTGTAGACGCCGTCGGGCATGGCGGCCACGACAGCGCGGCACTTCGCTTCGGTTTCATCGTAGATCGTGGCAATGGCGGTCAAGACGGTGTCCCGGCCGTAGCGATCGAGCAGCTCGCAGAAGCGGCGTGCGCCGAGATGGCAGGACGCGAGCTGCGAGCGCAGGTCACCCATCGCGGCATCCGGGTAGCGGATGTTATCGCGGATGAGGTTCAGGATTTTATCATCCGGCACGCCCTTTTCGTGGATCTTGATCTGGTTGACCTGCAGCCCCTCACTCCAAGGGTCATAAGCGCCGGTGCCACCAAAGCCGGTGGATTGTCCGCCCACATCGGCCCAATGAGCGCGCACCACGGCGAAAGCGATAAGCGAGTCCGCGTGAAACACGGGTGTGCTGACCACCATGTTATTGAGATGCTGACCGGCCGTGGCCTGGTGGTTGTGCATGATCACATCGCCCGGGAAGATGCCGTCGATGCC
Source organism: uncultured Pseudomonadota bacterium (assembly GCA_963791885.1). Lineage (GTDB taxonomy): Bacteria > Pseudomonadota > Alphaproteobacteria > Acetobacterales > Acetobacteraceae > CAVSUZ01. The sequence continues at coordinate 675,660 of CAWBUL010000006.1, forward strand.
AAAGCGGTCGACGGCGTCACGCACCACGACGCCGAGATCCGCAACGAAGTGCGATACGCCGCCGACATTCTGGGAGATCAGCGCGCCGGCGGGGTCCAGCAGCGCGGTGCAATAGTCGCGGACCTCATAGATCATCATGTTGTAGGAAGTACGCTGGAGGTCGTAGCTCATTTCATCGGAAATGGCCGGCAGGGCGTTGCGAAGAACCTCCAGCGTGACCGGATCGAGGGACGGGCTGGGGTTCGGGTTCATGGATCGGCGACCTGGACGATAATTTCGCCTGTTTCGCTCACTTCGGCTGTGTCGCGATCGAACAGGATGGTGGTGGAGCCGTGTTCCTCGATGGCGCAAGGGCCGGTGAGGCAGGCGCCGGCCGGAAGCGCCTCGCGGCGATAGACCGAGTATTCGACCGGTTCTGCGCGAAGCATGATAGGGCGACGGCCGATGGGAGCAGGCGCAGGGCCGAAGGGGAGCATGGGAAGCTGCACGATCTGGCGCGCGGCGCGCATGGTCAGGCGGAGGTTGACGAGTTCGACGGATTCCTGCGGTGCGGAATGGCCGAAGCGCTTATTGTGCGTGGCGTCGAAGCGGTGGCGGATGGTGGCGGCGTCGGCGCGGACGAGTTCGTCATGCTCGACCGGGACGGGAACGGTGAATTCCTGCCCGGCGTAGCGCAGATCCATGAAAATGGAGAGGGCGCGGGCGTTCGGATCGGCGCCGGCACTATCCAGCGCGTGATGGCCATTCTCGGTCAGCTCGGAGGCCATGGCACGCAGCGCGGGGAAGTCGGCCTGTTCGAGCATCTGGTAACAGGTGCGGACGAAGTCGTGCCGCACGTCGCTCATGAGCATTCCCAGAGCGGAGAAATGTGCGGGCAGATTGGGAATGACGACGCGGCGAATGCCGAGGTCGCGCGCCACCTCTAAGGCGTGCAGCGGGCCCCCGCCGCCCATCGCCATCAGGGCAAAGTCGCGCGGGTCGTGGCCGCGCTGCACCGAGATAGCGCGTACGGCGAGCGCCATCTTGGCGATGGCGATCTGGATGATGCCCTGCGCTGATTGCGCCACGTCGAGGCGAAGTTTCGGACAAAGCCTCTCTTCGACGCCGCGACGGGCGGCGGCGAGATCAAGCTGCATCTCACCGCCGAGTAGGCTGCGCGCGCCGATGCGACCGAGGATGAGGTTGGCATCGGTCACCGTCGGATCTGTGCCGCCGAGGCCGTAGCAGATTGGCCCGGGCGCCGAGCCGGCGCTGCGTGGGCCAAGCTTGAGCGCGCCGACCTGGTCGATCCATGCGATCGTGCCGCCCCCTGCTCCGACCTCCACGATGTCCACCACCGGGTACATCACCGGATGGCCGACCGCGTAGCCACCGATGTGATAGCCCTGGGCGATCGGGACGATGCCGTTCTGAATGAGGCTGGTCTTCGCGGTGGTGCCACCCATGTCGAAGGTGATGAGATCCGAGAGGCCGAGACGGCGGCCGATCTCGCTCGCGGCGATGACGCCGCCCACGGGGCCGGATTCCATCATTGCGACGGGCAGAGTGCGGGCGGATTCCGGTGACATCGCGCCGCCACTCGATTGCATGATGAAGAACCGGCCGGAAAATCTGTCCTCGGCCAGGCTCTGTTCCAGCCGGCCGATATAGGCGCTGGTAACGGGGCCGATATAGGCGTTCATCACGGTGGTGGAGATGCGCTCATACTCCCGGTATTCGCGGACGATTTCGTGCGAGAGGGAGATGAACACGCGACGGCCGAGGGTGCGACGGAGAACGCGGCCGGCTTCGATCTCATGGGCGGGGTTGGCGTATGCGTGGAGGAAGCAGACGGCGACGGCTTCCGCCTCGCTGTCGCGGATGCGGCGAGCGATGTCTTCCAATTCCTGAAGATTAAGTGCGGTGAGAACTGCGCCGCGAGCGGAAAGGCGTTCGGTGACTTCGTACGTTCGGGAGCGCGGCACCAATGGCTGCGGGCGCCGGAACTCGAAGTTGTAGGCGTCGGGCCGGTTCTGCCGTCCGATCTTGTAAACATCGCGCGTGCCCCTGGTGACAACGAGGGCGGTGGCCGCCCCCTTTTCCTCGATCGCAGTGTTGATGGCGACGGTGGAGCCGTGGATCAGGTTCTGCACGGCGGGGACGCGCGTGCCTGCTTTGGTGAAGCAGTCCCATACCCCCTGGGAGAGGTCGCGCGGTGTGGTCAGGGATTTCGCCTGGGTGACCTCCCCGGTGTCACGATCAATCGCGACGAGATCGGTGAAGGTTCCACCGATATCGACGGCGACATCGAAGCTCGGGTTCGAACGCATCGCGTCTCGGTTTCCAGGCAAGCGGGGGTGGGATAGTTTCCGCGGGCCGGGACGGAAGCAACCGGCGGGACGGCTATGAAGGCGATAGCTGTTTGCCTATACCCGAGGCATGCAGCATCGGCCGCAATTCACCCTCAGACGCCTGGAGGTCTTCGCCGCAATCGCGGATTGCGGTGGATTTCGTGCGGCGGCCGACAAGCTGGGAATGACGCAACCCTCGGTCAGCACGCATGTCGAGGCGCTGGAACGGCAATTGAAGGGCGAGCTGTTCTACCGGCGGCGCGGGCGGAACAACGAACTCACGCATCTGGGAACGACGTTCCTGAAGCATGCACGGCAGATGCTGGCGGACGCCGACAGCATGGCCGCGGATGTCGCACATTGGCGAGACGAGCAACAGCGACGGGTGGTGTTCGCGTGCCAGCGGTCATTGGGCGATTTGACTCCTCCGATGCTGGCGGCGTTCGCACGGCTACACCGCGAGATCGAGCTGGTGACGCGGGTGGGCCGTCAGGAGGAAGTTATCGAATGGGTCGGGGCGTCCGTGGCCGATATTGGGTTATGCCTGGGCGTTGACGGAACGGACGGACTGGACTGCACCACGATCGGGCAGCAGACCTTTGTTGTGATCGCTTCGCCGAACCATCCGCTCGCGCGACGCAGCGTGGTACTGCCGACGGAGCTGGTGCATTACGATTTCGTCGCGGCGCCGGAGCATTCGCTGCTCGGGAATGGAATCAGCCGCTTGCTGGCAGGAATTGGCGCGGCACCGCTGCGGGTGGTGTCCCGTGCGACCGAGTTCGAGTTTCTGCGCGCTCTGGTGCTGGAGGATATTGGTCTCTACTGCTGCCTCGCCAGCCACGTGCGGAGCGACATCGCAGCGGGGCGGCTGGTGGCTTTGCGGCTGGACGCACCACCTCTGACGCTACCGGTGACGCAGATCGTCGCGCGGGGTCGGAGGCTCTCCCGCGCGGTGCGGGATTTTGCTGCATTTCAGCGCCGGCGATTGGCGGAGATAGGGTCGGGCCTATCAGACTGAGAGGGTTTATCCCCCTTGCCATCGATTTTCCGGGCGGGCCTTCTACGCGCGATACCGCACCCGGGAGGGGTCCATGTCAGTCGCCAGGCAAGCCCTGCTCGCGGTCCTTTTATGCGTCGTGACGGCAGCCAGGGGGCGCGCGTCTACGCTGTCAGACGTGCAAAGGCGGGGCGCGGTGCCATGCGGTGTGGCGGTGAACAATCCTGGATTTTCCTACGTGGATGCGCAGGGCGTTGCGCGCGGGTTTGATGTTGATCTGTGCCGGGCGATAGCGGCGGCGATCTTTGGCGACCCCACCAAGGTGGAGATCAAGCCGGTGCAGCCCCGGGACGCATTCACCTTGCTGACCACGGGTGGGGTGGATGTACTGACGCATCGCTTCACCTGGACTTACAGCCGTGACAACGGGACGGGGATGGAATTCACCCAGGCGGATTTCTATGACGGCCAAGGGTTTATGGTGAGAAAGTCGCTGGGTGTAAAAAGCCTGAGCGAGCTGAATGGCGCGACGATCTGTGCAGCGCAGGGCACGACAACAGAATTGAACGTTGCGGACTGGTTCCGCCAGCACCGGATGACCTACAAGATCGTGACGTTCAACGGCACCGATGCGACGCGCCTGGCGTACGATGACGGGCGGTGCGATGCCTGGACCGACGACCGCGCTTCCATGGCGGCGCGGCGGCTGGGACTAAAAGATCCCGGAGCCAATATGATCCTGCCGGAAACCATCTCCAAGGAGCCGATCGGTCCCGTCGTCCGCGACAATGATACGCAGTGGGCGCATGTCGTGAAGTGGGTGGTGTTCGCGACCATCGAGGCGGAGGAACTCGGGCTGACCTCGGCGAATGTGGATGAACAGAAGACGGCGACCACCAACCCGGAGGTGAAGCGGTTTCTCGGACTGAGCGATGACTTCGGCAAGAAGCTCGGTCTTCCGGCGGACTGGGCATACAAGATCGTCAGGACGGTGGGAAATTACGGCGAGATCTTCGAGCGAAATGTAGGAGAGAAGACGCCGATCGGCCTGAGCAGGGGATTGAATGCGCTGTGGAAAAATGGCGGTCTGATGATATCGCCGCCGTTCCGTTGAGGAACGGACATACTGCGCGAGCCCGGCTGAGACGGATCGAACCCGGAGCGGTCATTCTCCAGGGCGGCTTGGTTGTTGTCGTGCTGCTTATGGCCGCGGACCTGGCAAGCAATATCGCCACGAACATGGCCCGGCTGAAACTGCATGTCGGCTTCGGCTTCCTGGGGCAGCCGGCCGGGTTCGATATCGCGCAGTCGCTGATCGCATTCCCGGCGAGCGCGACTTATTTGCGCGCGTTCTGGGTGGCGCTGCTGAATACAGTTCTGATCTCGGCCGTTGCGATTATGGGTGCGACACTGGTTGGGCTGATCGTTGCACTGGCGCGATTTTCCAGCAATCCGCTGCTGGCGCTGTTGGCGCGCGCCTATGTCGAGGCGGGACGGAACATCCCTTTACTGCTGCAGCTTTTCTTCTGGTATTTCGCGGTGCTCGGCCCGTTGCCGCTTCCTCGCGCGAGTCTCCAGCTCTTCGGCGTGGTGTTCCTGAACAAGCGCGGGCTGTTCCTGCCGGCGCCTGTAGCGCAGGCGGATTGGCCGACGTTCGGGGTTGTTGCCGTGATCGGGGTCGGTGCAGCGTTAGCGCTAACCCATTGGGCGCACCGGCGACGGTTGTCGACCGGCCGGTCCAGTCTCGGCTTTTGGATGGCCGCGGCCGTGAGCGTGGGAGCAGTCGTTCTGGCCGGTTGGTTTCTGCGGCCAATTCGGTGGGATGTGCCGCAAGTCGGTGCATTCAACGTGCTGGGTGGGATTTCCATCATTCCCGAGTTCGTCGCTATGGCTACGGGCATGACGATCTATGGCTCGGCGTTCGTCGCGGAGCTGATACGGGGCGGCATCCTGACGGTCGGGTCGGGACAGACGGAGGCCGGGCTGGCGCTGGGATTATCGCGTGCGCGCATCTACGCCAGCATCGTCATTCCACAGGCTCTTCGAGCGGTGATGCTGCCGCTGACCGGGCAATACATCACGCTCATGAAGAACTCGTCACTGGCAGCGGCGATTGGCTATCCGGATCTGATGATGATCTTCGCCGGCACGGTGCTGAACCAGACCGGTCAACCACTGGTGACGATGGCGATGACCATGGCGAGCTACCTTGCGCTCGCTGTGGCGATTTCGCTGACTGGCCAGTGGTTGAACCGACGCTTGCAAGTGGCGGAGCGATAGGTGCACCGCCACCTTGTGTCCGGCGCGCGCGCGTGCGTGTCCTCCCCGCTGAACGTGCTGATCACCGCCGGCATTCTGTACTGGGCGGTGCGGACGTTGCCGCCATTGTTTGCGTGGACCCTGACGGATGCGGTGTGGTCGGGCGCCTCACCCCAAGCGTGCGCCGGCGTGGATGCCGGCTGCTGGCTCTTCATCCGCGCGCACGCGTCTCAGATCCTGGTCGGCGCGTACCCGGCCGGCGACCGATGGCGGGTTCTGGTGTGTTTCGTCGTGGGCGTGGGCCTGTTCGGGTTGGTGGCGATGCCATGGCGGTGGGGCAAGATTCCGATCGGGATGACCCTCGCAGTGGCATATACGGTGTTTGCCGGCCTCATGCTCTATGGCGGAGTTTTCGGACTGCCCGTCGTGGCAACGCAGAATTGGGGCGGGCTGTTCCTGACCGTTCTTGTTGCCGGATGGACGATCGCGACGTCGCTGCCAATGGGGCTGGTGCTGGCTCTGGCTCGCCGGTCCCGGCTGCCGGTCGTGGCGGGTCTCGCGGCGATCTATATAGACCTGATGCGCGGGCTGCCGCTGGTGGGCATTCTGTTCGTTTCCATCATCCTGTTCCCGCTGTTCGTGCCGCCACATGTCGGCGTCGACCCGCTGGTGCGGGTGCTGATTGCGTTCTCGATGTTCAATGCCGCGCTGATGGCAGAGGTGATTCGTGGCGCGCTGCAATCGGTCCCCTTTGGACAGGAGGAAGCTGCGCGGGCGCTGGGGCTGAAAAGCTGGCAAATCCTGGGGCTCTGCACCCTTCCGCAGGCGATGCGCGCGGCTCTTCCAGGCATCATCAATGTGAGCATCGCGATCATCAAGGAGACGACGATCATCCTGATCGCAGGCATGTTCGATTTTCTTGGTGTACTGCAGGGAGCGCTGATCGATCCGCAATGGCTGGTCGGGGATCAGGTTCGGCAGACGGCGTATTTCTTCGCGGGCATGGTGTTTTTTGTCGTGTGTTTCAGCCTCTCGGTTTGGAGTTTGCGGGTTGAGGGGCGATTGCCGTCGGGAAGCCGGGTTTGACGCACGCTCAGCTGGTGCACTGCGCGTCCAGTTTCCAGGACGGCGCCATGAGCGCACTTATTTGGTCCCGAGTCAGTTATCACGCCACCGCAAAGCCACCACTCGCTCTAGAGGGTGTTATGAACCTGCGGCCAGTATAGCTGCCTGCCTGAGTGTGTTTCGGCGGGGCACCGTGACCCCTCATCGGCTTCCAAAAGTGACCCCATCGGATCGATGATTTCGCTATCCTTATCAAGGGGATATGCGCTGTTGGGAGGGGTTACTATTCAAAGCCGATGATGTTCCGGAATGAGGTCGTGAAATGCCCATTGTTTCAGTCATGTAGACCTGAATCAGGCGGGGTCTCATTTGGGCGCCGATTCACACTTCATCGGTTTCGCAGCGGTCGCGCTTTACGGGCCCGCCGCACACGCATTCCAGCAATCCATGCAACTCTCGCCGTTGCTCGTCGGCCTGCTGGTAGCTGCCCCGCAGCTCACGGGCTCGCTGCTCCGCATTCCGTTCGGCGCATGGGTAGACAAGGTCGGCGGCCGCCTGCCGATGCTGGTGCTGTTCGGCATCTCGATCGTCGGCATGTGGGGGCTGGTGTTCATCCTGGTTACGGTCCCGCACGTCACCGCCGCCCTGTATCCGGTCATCCTGCTGTTTGGCTTCATGAGCGGGTGCGGCGTCGCCTCATTTTCGGTCGGCATCCCGCAGGTCTCTTACTGGTTCCCGCGCAACCGGCAGGGCACGGCGCTCGGCATCTATGGCGGCGTCGGCAATCTCGCGCCCGGGCTGTTCACGCTGATCCTGCCCTTCGCCATCGCTGCTCTCGGGCTTGCTGGATCCTACCTTGCGTGGCTCGCCTTCCTGCTGATCGGCACCGGCATTTATGGCTGGCTCGCGCGCGACGCCTACTATTTCCAGCTCCGCGCCCGCAACTCGGCGCCCGACGAAGCGCGCACCATCGCGCAGAGCCACGGCCAGGAACTGTTCCCGCGCGACTCCGTCTGGGGCGCGCTGCTGCTGGCGGCTGACGAGACGCGCACTTGGGGCCTCACCTTCCTCTACTTCGTCTCCTTCGGTGGCTTCCTGGCGCTCACGGCCTGGTTTCCGACCTACTGGATCAATCTGCACCATCTCAGCCTGACCAACGCCGGCATCCTGGGTGGCGTCGGCTTCTCACTGCTGGCGGCGGTAGCCAGGGTCGGTGGCGGTTCTTTTGCCGAGAAGTTCGGCGGCGAGGTCATGGCGCTACTTTCCTTCGCAATTGTACTTGTCGGCGCGGCGCTGCTCACCTTCGTGACGGACTTCCCGATCAACGTCGCGGGCGAGCTGCTGATCGGTCTCGGCATGGGCCTCGGCAATGCCGCGGTGTTCAAGATGGTGCCGAAATACGTCCCGCACGCGGTCGGGGGCGCCTCCGGCCTGGTCGGCGGGTTCGGCGCGCTCGGCGGCTTCGTGATCCCCCCATTGCTGGGCCTGTTTGCCGGCGCGCTCGGTGATGCCGGCTATTCCGGTGGGTTCTTCGTCTATGTCGTGCTGGCGATCGCGGCGATACTCGTCTCGGTCGGCTTCATCCGCACCCGCAACCATATCGCTGTCGCGTGAGGGCCGGATCATGAGCCACTTCCTCGATCGCCTCACCTTCTTCCGCAGAAACGTCGAACGCTTCGCCGGTGGACACGGCATATTGACCGATGAGGACCGGGGCTGGGAGGAGGCGTACCGCAAGCGCTGGCAACACGACAAGATCGTGCGCTCCACCCACGGCGTGAACTGCACCGGCTCCTGTTCCTGGAAGATCTACGTCAAGGGCGGGATCGTGACGTGGGAGACGCAGCAGACCGACTATCCGCGCACGCGGCCCGACATGCCGAACCACGAGCCGCGCGGCTGCGCGCGCGGCGCCAGCTATTCCTGGTACCTCTACTCCGCGAACCGGGTGAAGCACCCGCTGGTGCGCAGCCGCCTGCTCAAGTTCTGGCGCGAAGCGCGCGCAGTTCGCACACCCGTCGGCGCCTGGGCCTCAATCGTGGAGGACGCGGAGAAGCGGGCGAGCTACACCAGCCGGCGCGGACTTGGCGGATTCGTCCGCGCAACCTGGGACGAAGTAAACGAGATCATCGCCGCCGCTAACGCATACACCGCGAAAACCTACGGCCCGGACCGCATCATCGGTTTCTCGCCGATCCCGGCCATGTCGATGCTCTCCTACGCGGCCGGATCGCGCTATCTGTCGCTGCTCGGCGGCGTCTGCATGAGCTTCTACGATTGGTATTGCGATCTGCCGCCCGCGAGCCCAATGACCTGGGGCGAGCAGACGGACGTGCCGGAAAGTGCCGACTGGTACAATGCTGGTTATCTGATCCTGTGGGGCTCCAACGTGCCGCAGACGCGCACGCCGGATGCTCATTTCTACACGGAAGTCCGCTACAAGGGCACCAAGAGCGTCGTGGTCTCACCGGACTATGCGGAGGCGACCAAGTTCGCCGATCTGTGGCTGCACCCGAAGCAAGGCACCGACGCGGCGCTGGCATTGGCGATGGGCCACGTGATCCTGCGCGAGTTCCATCTGGAACGGCAGGTTTCCTATTTCCACGACTACGTGCGCCGCTACACCGATTTGCCGATGCTGGTGCGCCTGGTGCGCCAGGGCGAGCACTACGTTGCCGACCGCCTGCTGCGCGCGGAGGATTTCACCGACGATCTTGGCGAAACCAACAACCCCGCATGGAAAACCGTCGCCTTCGAGGCCGGCAATCCGGTCGTGCCGCGCGGCTCCATCGGCTTCCGCTGGGGCGAACAGGGTAAATGGAACCTCGAAGACCGCGACAGCGCCGGTCGTGAAGTGAAACTTACTCTTACGCTAGCGGGCGACAATCCAGTCGCACGCGTCGCCTTTCCATATTTCGGCGGCACAGCGGCGAACGGCTTTACCGCGACCAACCACCCCGATGTCCTCTCCCGCAACGTGCCGGTGCGGCACCTCTTCCTGAAGGACCGCGAGGCGTTGGTCGCGACCGTCTTCGACCTCCTCTGCGCCAATTACGGGCTGGATCGCGATCTCGGCGGCAACAATGTCGCCACCGGTTACGACGAGGACAAGCCATTCACCCCGGCCTGGGCCGAGCACATCACCGGGGTGCCGCGGCACCAGATCATCCACGTCGCGCGCGAATTCGCGTCGAACGCGGAGAAGACCAACGGCCGCTCGATGGTGATTCTCGGCGCCGGACTGAACCACTGGTATCATATGGACATGAGTTACCGGGGGATCATCAATCTCCTGGTGCTCTGCGGCTGCATCGGCCAGTCCGGCGGCGGCTGGTCACACTATGTCGGGCAGGAGAAGCTGCGCCCCCAGACCGGCTGGCTGCCGGTTGCCTTCGCGTTGGACTGGAATCGCCCGCCGCGTCAGCAGAACAGCACGTCGTTCTTCTACGCGCACACTGACCAGTGGCGTTACGAGGCGCTCAGCGTGTTGGAGATCCTGTCGCCAACCGCGCCCGAGGGTGACTGGTCGGGCAGCCTGATCGATTACAACGTGCGCGCCGAGCGGATGGGCTGGCTCCCCTCGACGCCGCAACTGAAGCAGAACCCGCTAAGCATCGCCGCGCGCGCCAAGGCGTCCGGGATGGAGCCGAAGGAATACGTTGCGCAGGCTATCAAGTCAGGCGAGTTGGAACTGTCCTGCCACGACCCCGACGATCCCGCGAACTGGCCGCGCAACATGTTCGTCTGGCGCTCCAACCTGCTGGGCTCCTCCGGCAAGGGGCATGAGTATTTCCTCAAGCACTTGCTCGGCACACCCAACGGGGTGCTGGGCATGGACCTTGGCGCGGAAGGCCGGGTGAAGCCGCAGGAGGTCGCCTGGCACGATCAGGCCCCGGAAGGAAAGCTCGACCTGCTGGTCACGTTGGATTTCCGCATGAGCACGACCTGCGTCTACTCCGACGTCGTTCTGCCGACAGCGACCTGGTACGAAAAAAAATGATCTCAATACCTCCGACATGCACCCGTTCATCCACCCGCTCTCCGCCGCGGTGGACCCGGCCTGGGAAGCCCGTTCGGACTGGGACATCTACAAGGGGATTGCCAAGGCGTTCTCCGAAATCGCACCCGAAGTGCTGGGCAAAGAGACAGACATCGTTCTGACGCCCGATCCTGCACGACACGGCCGGCGAGCTCGCACAACCCTATGACGTGAAAGACTGGAAGACCGGCGCGATCGAACCGATCCCCGGTCGCACGATGCCGTCCATCGCCGTGGTCGAGCGCGACTATCCGGGCCTCTACGACCGCTTCACGTCGGTCGGGCCGCTGATGGAGAAGCTCGGTAACGGCGGTAAGGGCATCGGCTGGAACACGCAGCATGAGATGGATTTCCTCCGCGCCCTGAACGGCACGGCGCCGAACGGCCAGCCGCGAATGGAAACGGATATCGACGCGATCGAAGCCGTGCTGAGCCTTGCGCCGGAAACCAACGGCGAGGTCGCGGTGAAGGCGTGGGAAGCGCTCGGCAAAATCACCGGCCGCGAACAGGCGCACCTTGCGGTTCAGAAAGAAGACGAGAAGATCCGCTACCGCGACCTCCAGGCACAGCCGCGCAAGATCATCTCCTCACCGACCTGGTCGGGGATCGAGAGTGAGAAGGTCTGCTACAATGCAGGCTATACCAATGTGCATGAGCTGATCCCGTGGCGCACGCTCACGGGCCGGCAGCAGCTCTATCAGGACCATCTGTGGATGCGCGGCTTCGGCGAGGCGCTGGTGACGTGGCGCCCGCCGGTGGACACCAAAGCGATCGCACCGGTGCGAGGTCGCCATGGCAATGGCAATCCGGAGATCGTGCTGAACTTCATCACGCCGCACCAGAAATGGGGCATCCACAGCACCTACTCCGACAATCTGCTGATGCTGACGCTGAACCGCGGTGGCCCGGTGATCTGGATGAGCGAGGGCGACGCTCGTGCGGCCGGCATTACCGATAACGACTGGGTGGAAGCGTACAGCGCCAACGGTGCGCTGGTCGCCCGCGCGGTCGTCTCCCAGCGGGTCAATCCCGGCATGGCGATGATGTATCATGCGCAAGAGAAGATCGTGAACATGCCGGGCAGCGAGATCACCGGTAAGCGCGGCGGCATCCATAACTCGGTCACGCGGACGGTGCTCAAGCCCACGCACATGATCGGCGGTTATGCCCAGCAATCCCACGGTTTCAACTACTACGGCACGGTCGGTTCCAACCGCGACGAGTTCATTGTCATCCGTCGCATGAACAAGATCGATTGGCTTGACGACGAACCGGCCGCCGTCAGGGAGACCGTGTGATGAAAGTTCGCGCGCAGATCGCGATGGTGCTGAACCTCGACAAGTGCATCGGCTGCCACACCTGCTCCGTCACCTGTAAGAACGTGTGGACCAGCCGCGAGGGCGTCGAATACGCTTGGTTCAACAACGTCGAAACCAAGCCCGGCATCGGCTACCCGAAGGATTGGGAGAACCAGAAGCGTTGGAAGGGCGGCTGGGTGCGCCGCCGGGACGGCCAGATCGAGCCGCGCATCGGCGCCAAGTGGCGCGTGCTGGCAAAGATCTTTGCGAACCCTGACCTGCCGGAGATCGACGACTACTACGAGCCATTCACCTTCGATTACGAGCACCTGCAGAGCGCGCCGGAAGCCAAAGCGATGCCCACGGCGCGGCCGCGCTCGCTGATCTCGGGCGAGCGGATGGAAAAGATCAAGTGGGGGCTGAACTGGGAGGAGATCCTGGGCGGTGACTTCTCCAAGCGATCGCAGGACAGCAACTTCGAGGGCGTGCAGAAGGAGATCTACGGCGCGTTCGAGAACACCTTCATGATGTACCTGCCGTGGCTGTGTGAGCACTGCCTCAATCCAGCCTGCGCCGCGGCCTGTCCCTCCGGCGCCATCTACAAGCGCGAGGAGGACGGCATTGTCCTCATCGATCAGGACAAGTGCCGCGGCTGGCGCATGTGCGTCTCCGGCTGTCCGTACAAGAAGGTCTATTACAACTGGTCCTACGGGAAATCGGAGAAATGCACCTTCTGCTACCCCCGCATCGAGGCGGGCATGCCGACCGTGTGCTCGGAAACCTGTGTCGGCCGCATCCGCTATCTCGGCGTCGTCCTCTACGACGCGGACCGCATCCCGGAAGCAGCCAGCGTGCCCGATGAAGGCGACCTGTACGAAGCGCAGCTGAAAGTCTTCCTCGATCCGTTCGATCCGCGGGTGCAGGCACAGGCGCGAGTCGATGGGATCTCCGATGCATGGCTGGAAGCGGCGCGCCGTTCGCCCGTTTGGCGCATGGCGATGGACTGGAAGATCGCGTTTCCGCTGCACCCGGAATACCGCACGCTGCCGATGGTCTGGTACGTGCCGCCGCTGTCGCTCGATCCAGTCGGCGGCGGCGAAAGGCGATCTCGGCCAAGTGGGCGGCCTGCCCGAGGTTACCTCGCTGCGTATCCCGATCCAGTACCTCGCCAATCTGCTCACCGCCGGGCGCATCCCGCCAATCGAGCAGGCGCTGCGGCGTATGTTGGCGATGCGCGGTTACATGCGCAGCAAAACCGTTGACGGCGTTATCGACGATGCCCTGGCCGAGCGGGTCGGGCTATCCGGCAACGACATCGAGGAGATGTACCGGTTGATGGCGATCGGCAACTACGAAGATCGCTTCGTCATTCCCACTGCGCATCGCGAAACTGGCGAGGATGCCTACCAGCTTCGCGGCTCCTGTGGCTTTTCCTTCGGAGAGGGCTGCTCCGGACGGACCGGGTTCCACCTGTTCGGCCAGAAGCAGCCACACGACAAGACGCCGATGCAGGTCGCGTGATGGCCCGCACTTATCGGGCACTCGCGGCCATGCTGTCGTATCCAACGGAGCCGTTGCAGGCCGCCACTGGCGAAATCGCCGGCATGCTGGAAAGCGAGGCGCTGCTGACCGCGGCGCAGCGCGCATCGTTGTGCTGCTTCCTGCGTGAACTCGCCGAAGCGGACGTCTACGACTTGCAGGAACGCTATGTCGGCCTGTTCGATCGCGGCCGCGCGGTTTCGCTGCACCTGTTCGAGCATGTGCATGGCGAGAGCCGCGATCGCGGCCAGGCGATGGTCGATCTGCTCGCGCTCTACGGCGAGCATGGACTGGAGGTCACGGCTGGTGAACTGCCGGATTTCCTGCCGCTGTTCCTGGAATTCCTCTCGCTGCTCCCCGCCCGCGAGGCCCAGGCGCTACTTGCCGAACCTGCCGCCATCCTGCGCGCACTCGCCGAACGGCTCGAACGGCGAGATGCCGGCTACGCCGCCGTCATGCAGGCGATCGCTGCGCTCGCGCACGCACCGGAGGTCGGCGCTTCCGCCATCCCGGAGGATGACCCGAACGACCTCGCGGCGCTGGACGCGGCCTGGGAGGAAGCGGCCGTCCGCTTCGGCCCAGGCGAAGCCATCGACTCCTGCGGCACCGATCGCCTGCGCACGCGCCTGCGCGCGTCGCAGCGTGATGCCGCCGCAGCCTGAGGAGAGACGATCATGAGCACCTGGCTGAACAACGCGCTTTACGGTTGGTATCCCTACGTCGCGCTCACCGTGTTCCTGCTCGACAGCCTGCTGCGTTTCGATCATTCGCAATACACGTGGCGCTCCGGCTCCAGCCAGTTGCTGCGGCGGCGGCAAATGCTGTGGGGTTCCAACCTGTTTCACGTCGGCATCCTCGCCATCTTTGCCGGTCATTGCGTCGGTCTGCTAACGCCGGTCGCGGTGTTCGGTGCGCTCGGCATCAGCCACACGTTCAAGCAGTTGCTCGCGATGAGCTTCGGCGGCGTCGCCGGCATAGCCTGCTGGGTTGGCATCGCGCTGCTCGCGCACCGACGGCTGTTTGATGCGCGCATTCGTGCGACGTCCAGCTTCGGCGATATCGCTATCCTGCTGCTGCTCTGGCTGCAGCTAACGCTCGGCCTGCTCACCATTCCGGTCTCGGCGCAGCACCTCGACGGCAGCGAAATGGTTAAATTCATGGCCTGGGCTCAGGGCATCCTGACACTGCATCCCGGCGCCGCGGAGCTGTTCGCCGACGTGAACCCGATCTTCAAGTTGCACCTGTTCCTCGGCATGACGGTCTTCCTCGTTTTCCCCTTCACCCGACTCGTGCACGTCTGGAGCGCCCCAGTCTGGTATGTCGGCCGCCCGGGTTACCAGGTCGTCCGCACCAGGCGACGCATTTCCCGTCCGGCCACGGCCGTCGTCGCCCGGGGCCTCGCCCCGCTCGCCGCCGCCCGGCCGCAACCGGCGCAGGGGGATGACTGAGCCATGCGCACCGTCATCAGTCACGCGCACGCCCCGAATCCGGCCGTCTCGGTCAATGCGGTCATCATCCCGACTGCCGCCATCGCCGGTGAGGTGCAGAACCACCCCGGCGCCTCACCGAAGGCCGCCTGGGAAGAAGCAGCGCGGGCCCTCGTCATCCGTGAGTTGCTGCTGCAACGCGCCCGCGCCCTCGGCCTCACCGACGCACCGCGTTCGAAGGGCGGCCTGCGCGAAACGGAGGAAGCGGCGCTCATCCGCGCACTGCTGGAGATCGAGGGTAAGCGGTGGCACGGGGCACGTCGTTTGTGAATGTCAGCTGAGGCAAGTTTGTCGTCCTGTTGGCAGGAGCTGATGTTATGGACGTGGTTAACGACGGTTCGTCTGTGGAGCGACCGCGACGGATTGAAATTCTGAGCGGTGCGGAGCGCCGGCGCCGTTGGTCGGATGAGGCGAAGGCACGGATTGTCGCTGAGAGTGTGGTGCATGGCGCGATTGTGTCGCAGGTTGCTCGCCGTCACGATGTCCTGCCGTCACAGATCTACGCTTGGCGGAAAGCCGCCCGCGAGGGGTCTCTTGTTCTCAGTGGCGGCCCAGCCTTTGCCACGGTCGAGGCTGCCGGACCCTTGCCGCCCGAGACCAAGCCGAAGCATGCCGGTGCGGTGCCGATCATCGAGATCGAGGCGGGCCCGATTGCCGTTCGGGTCAACGATGGTGCTGATGCTGCACTGGTTGAGAGGATCATCCGGCACTCAAGGCCGCTAGTGCTCTGACTCATACGGACGATGCAGGCAATCTTTCGAGCTTGGCAAGGATTGAGGCGGTGGCTGCGGTCCAGACGAATGGGCGTGGTTCTGCATTTCGCTCAGCGAGGTAAGTCTTAATGGCAGCCTGCAGGCTGACGAGGGAGTGGAAGCTGCCGCGCCGGATGCGTTGTCGGGTAAGAGCGGAGAAGAAGGTCTCCACCGCGTTCAGCCATGACCCGGAGGTTGGCGTGAAGTGGAAGGTCCATCGGTCATGGCGTGCCAGCCAGGCCTGTACCTTTCGGTGCCGGTGGGTGGCGTAGTTGTCGACGACCGCATGGACCAACTTGCCGGACGGCACCTCGCGTTCGACGGCATTGAGGAAGCGGATGAACTCCTCGTGCCGGTGTCGCTGCATGCAGCGACCGATCACCGTACCCTTCAGCACGTTCAATGCGGCGAACAACGTCGTCGTTCCATGGCGTTTGTAGTCGTGGGTCATGGTGCCGCAGCGGCCGGGTTTCAGCGGCAGTCCAGGCTGGGTACGGTCGAGCGCCTGGATTTGGCTCTTTTCGTCGATCGACAGCACCACCGCATGGGCGGGCGGATCGAGATAAAGGCCGATGATATCCGCCATTTTCTCAGCGAACTGCGGATCACGCGAGCGCTTGAAGCTGCGCACGCGGTGCGGCTGGAGTTGGTGCGCCGCCCAGATGCGCTGCACCGAGCGCAGAGACATGGCGGTGGCGTTTGCCATGGCTCGCCCGGTCCAATACGTGGTCCCAGGGGGCGGCTCGCCACACGTGAGCGCCACGACGTGCGCCACTTTATCGGCCGGGATCGGTCGTTTGCCGGGCTTGCGCGTCTTGTCACGCAGCAACCCGTCGGGACCTTCCTCGGCAAAACGCTGCTGCCAGCGCCAGACCATGGGGCGGCTGACGCTGATCTCTTTCGCCACATGTTGCACCGGCCGACCACTGGCCGAGGCCAGAACGACTCGGGCTTGCTCGATGTATTTGCCCGCTCGGTTGCGATCCGATGCTATTGCCTTAAGCCGCTTCCTGTCTGCCGCGCTCAACAACACGCATACTGTCTGTGCCATGCTCACAGAATCGCATGGCAACCGCATGTTGTGAATCGATAGAATGCGTCAGAGCACTAGGTGATCTTTCCGACCGGTCCTGTTCGGGTGATGGTTGCGGTCCAACCCGTCGACTTCCGTAAAGGCATTGATGGCCTGGCTGCCATCGTCAAAGAGGAACTGGGCACCGATCCTTATTCGGGCGTTGTTTACGTCTTCAGGGCGCGCCGCGCGGACAGGATCAAGATGATCTTCTGGGACGGCACGGGCGTGGTGTTGATCTCCAAGCGTCTGGAGGACGGCAAGTTCCGCTGGCCTCGGATTGAGGCAGGCGTGATGCGTCTGTCACCGGCACAATTGACCACGTTATTCGAAGGTCTCGATTGGACCCGCGTGCATGTCCGGCGTGTGCGTGCGCCGCAGGAAGTGCTGTGATCGCTCGATGCTCACACACGATATTGGTGATCACAAATCGGTCGGAATGTGATTCACTCGAGTCGCCATGGATGCCGCTCTGCCGCAAAATCTTGCTGAGGCTCATGCGCTGATCGAGCGCCTGACGGCAAGTCTGGCCGAGAAGGAAGTAGCGCTATCGCATCGTGACGAAGAGATCGAGCGGCTTGAGCGCATCCTCGATAAATATATTCGCCGTCAGTATGGCAAGAGTTCGGAACAGCTTCCGCCAGAGCAGATGGCGCTTGGCCTTGAGGATCTCGAGACGGGAATTGCCGCGGCAAAGGCCAAGGCGGAGAGCCAGGACGCGACGCGTGTCAGACGCCACGGCGTCAAGCGCGGTGATCTGCCTGATCATTTGCCGCGCGTCGAAATCGTCATCGAGCCCGAGATCCAGATCTGCCCCTGCTGCGGTGGAGCATTGCATGTCATCGGTGAGGACAAATCGGAGCGCCTTGACGTTATCCCTGCCCAGCATCGTGTCCTCGTGACCCGTCGGCCGAAATATGGCTGCCGCTCGTGTCGCGAGGGCGTTAGCCAGGCACCGACGCCGCCGCATATCATCGAAGCTGGCCTACCCACCGAGGCGGTGCTGGCCCATGTCCTGGTCAGCAAATATGCCGACCATCTGCCGTTGTATCGCCAGCACCAGATCCTGCAGCGCCAAGGCATCAGGATCGATCGCTCCTGTCTGGCCGATTGGGTGGGGCGCAGCGCCTTTGCCTTGAGGCCGATCGTCGCGCGCATGCTGGAGTTGCTGAAACGATCGACCAAGTTGTTCTGCGATGAAACGACGGTGCCCGTGCTCGATCCTGGGCGTGGCAAGACAAAGACCGGCTATCTGTGGGCAATCGCTCGCGACGATCGGCCATGGAACGGCCCTGATCCTCCCGGCGTCGTCTACGTTTATGCACCAGGCCGTGCTGGGGAATATGCGCGTCAGGCACTCCGCGGCTTCAAGGGCGTTCTCCAGGTGGACGGATACACCGGCTATAACGCCCTGACCGATGGCCGTCGGAAGGAAGATCCCTTGGACCTGGCTCTTTGCTGGGCACATTGGCGAAGAGACTTCTTTGACATCAACAAGGGCGGGTCTGCGCCGATCGCTGCCGAGGTCCTGAATCGAATCGCCGCGCTTTACCAGATCGAGACCGAGCTCCGTGGTCGGAGTGCCGAGGAACGTCGTGCCGCGCGTCAGGTCAGGACCGTGCCACTCATCGACGATCTGTTCCGTTGGTTGGAGCAGAAGCTGCCGCTCCTGCCCCAGAGCGGCAAAATGGCAGAAATCATCCGCTACGGTCTCAAGCGTCGTGACGGGCTGACGCGGTTCCTCGATGACGGCACCATCGAAATCGATAACAATACGGTCGAGCGAGCCATTCGCCCAATCACGCTGAACCGCAAGAATGCCCTGTTCGCCGGCCATGATGAGGGAGCAGCTGCCTGGGGACTGATCGCTTCGCTCGTCGAAACCTGCAAGTCGAACGGTGTCGAGCCACAGCGTTATCTGACCGATGTCCTCACCAAAATCGCCCAGCACTGGCCCATGTCAAAGCTCGACCAGCTGCTCCCCTGGGCTCACGTGGGCTGAAGCCACCGCTTACGATCGAGGTCCACACCCCCACGGCCGATGAGGCCACCTGCCGGCGCTACTACGCGGCGAACCTACGGCGCTTCCGTAGCCCCGATCTGTTCGAGCCGCTGCACATCCTGTTCCAGGCCGAGCGCGCGGACTCCGCCGCCTATGCCACGGCCATTGCGCGCGCCGCCGCCGGCACTGGTGGAGATCAAGGCCGCGCCCGACCGGTTCGAGGCCCTGGCACGCACGCTCTCGGATTGTCCGCCGGCGCGCGAGGGCGGGCGGCTCGGGCAGGTGGCGCGCGGCGACACCACGCCGGAATTCGAGGCGGCGATGCTGCGACTGCGGCCAGGCGAGATCTGCGCCGAACCGGTGCAGACCCGGTATGGTGTGCATCTCCTGCGGTTGGATCGCAAAGTCGAGGGCCAGACACTGCCGTTCGAGCAGGTCCATGCGCGCATTGCCGCCTATCTGGAAGAGAGCGCCTGGCGCCGCGCGGTTGCGCAATACGTGACGCTACTGGCCGGAGAGGCGACCATCGCCGGCTGCGACATGCCGGCAGCTGTCTCGCCGCTCGTGCAATAGGGGGCGTGATGCTGGGAGACATTCTGGCCGGCCTGACCGATGAGGCGCACGCCCAGGTGGTGGCAGCATCCGTTGTCCGGCCCGCGCTCCTCGTCCGGATCACCGGCGCCGCGGCGGCTGAGGGCGTGCCGGTCGGCGCCTTCATCGCCTCCAAGGTCCGCCACGTCGTCGAGCATGGCGGTGAGGCGCTCTGGCTCGACCTTCTCGGAGTGATGTTCAGCTCGCCACAGCCGGGCGCGGCAGCGGTGGAGCGGATGCTCGCTCAGGCCTTCCCGGACCCCGTGCGCGTCCGGATCACAAAGAAACCAGCATGAACGAGCTGCCCGCGGCACGCACAGGAAGCATAATGCCTCGGGACAGCGTTATACTGGCAAGTTAGTTCGAAGCGCTGTCTCGGAGCAGGAGAAACGCCATGACCGCGAAGGCCGGAAACGAAGCGCTCCATCTACCTTCCGGCGCCTCACGTCTCGCCGCCCGCTATCCGAAGATCTGGCAAGCCTACGCTGAACTCGGTGAGCGCTGCGCGGAAGAGGGACCTCTGGACGCGAAGACGCGGCGGCTAACCAAGCTTGCACTTGCGATCGGTGCTAGTTCCGAAGGGGCCGTACATTCCCATGTGCGACGGGCAATAGCGGAAGGCGTGACGCTTGAGGAACTGCATCACATCGTGCTGCTTGCGATCCCGCTGGTTGGATTGCCCGCGGCGGTCAAAGCGATGACCTGGATCGACGACTTGGCTCATGGGTCCAAGCAGGCGCCCCTCACGGGTCATCGCGGCTGAGTGATTCGATTGGCGTTCACCACGCGAACAGGTTGATGCCATTGCTGCCTGCGACAGCCCCGGCGATTGTCAGGAGGCTGAGGACAAGAAGGCCCCGATGAAGCCACTCCAGGAACCGGAACATAGCCTCCGGGCTGGAGGCAGCCCACTTCGCAAGCAGGCGCTCGAGAAACAGCGGCTCAATGACGAACAACATCAGGGTGAAAACAAGCCAGGTTAGGACCATGGCGTGCATCCACCAGAATCCGGCGGAGCGGAAGCGGCTCCAGGCATCCAGGCGCCAAATCATGTAAAAGCCGCTCGCACCAGCCAGCATCGTCGTCCAGCGCGCCTGCCGGGCGAAGCGCTGCTCCAGCGCGTGGAACACCGGGAAACGCTGCGCCGGCTGATGCATCTGCCGGATGGCCGGCAGCAGCACCGTCGTGACCATACTCACGCCGCCGATCCACAGCACCACGGCCAGGACGTGCAGCGCGCGGGCAACTGCGAAATCGGTCACGACGGGACGCGCAGTGATGCGATGACGATCAGCCGGTGAATCGCGGGAACAGGATGTTGTTCTCGGTGTGGATGTGCTCCACCAGATCGTCAGCAAATTTCTTCACCCCGACGCAAAGTGCGCGCCAGGTCGGGCAGGCATCCTCTGGCCGTGTGAACTCGCCGGTGAGGCGTTCCAGCGCCCGCAGATGCGCGCCGTGGTCATCATGCTCCGCTAGCAAGACGGTGATCGGCTGCACGATCATTGGATCTCGGCCGCGGCGCATCAACGGGAACAGCACCTGTTCTTCCTTGCGCATATGGACCTCCAGCTCGCCCTCCATCGTCTCCAGCAACGTCGCGAGGCCGAGCGGCGCGTCGGTGTGGGCCTTGTGGACCGCCTCCACCCGGCGGGCCAGCCGCGTCAGCTCCGGCAGTTCGCGGCGATGGGCGGCGTGATATCGCGTTTCGATGAGGCTGATGAGATCGTCCGTGCTCTGCGGTGGCGAAACGGGGAGCCGTGATGCGGCGATGGCGCCGAGTTCCGCTTCCACCTCGTCGAGCCGCAGCCCCTTCGCCGCCGCGGCATCGGCCAGCGGCACCCGGCCGCCACAGCAGAAATCAAGCTTGTGACGACGGAAGACGCCTGCCGCTCCCGGCAACGTTGAAGCGATATCGGCCAAAGTGCGGGATGCGAACGCAGCCTGCGAGGGTGCAGTGGTTGCACTCATTGAGAACCTCCTGCCCGCCGTGGCGGGTGGTGCCTGCGATACGCGGCAGGGTCAGCGCGATTGCCAAACTGGTATCGGCAATACCACTTTCTTAGACCGACTAATGTGGTATTGTCAATACCAAATTAGGACAACTGATGCGCCTCCTTGCCTCCACTGATTTCGCTCTGCGCGTGCTGATGCTCCTGGCCCGGCGCCCCGCGGAGCAGCCGGTCAGCGTCGAAACGCTGGCGCGGGAGCTTGGCGGGCTCTCGCGACATCATCTGCATAAAATCGTCCAGGACCTAACGGCTTTGGGCGCCACACGCACCGTGCGGGGCGCAACAGGAGGTGTCGCGCTTGCAGCGAATCCGGCGGAGCTACGCCTCGGAACGCTGGTGCGACAATTGGAGGGAGAACAAGCGCTTGTTGAGTGTTTTCGTTCCGATGCCTGCTCTTGCACGCTTGTTGCGGAGTGCGGCCTGCGCGGGATGTTACAGACGGCAAAGGAGAAATTCTACGGAAGTCTTGATGATAATACTCTTGCCGATTGTCTACCGATCACGGATCACGGCAACGACGATGCCAAAAGGCCTTGCGGTGGAGCGGCGATCGGCTGACCCGGGGACCAATTAGGCGCGATCATGGTGCCGTGCCGGAAACAGGATGCACAGCTCCTGAGGAGTAGCGGCGCAATGAGATCGCTGGCGCGGCAGATCGACAAATGAGCGATGTGGCCGCGAGCGTCTGCTCTTCGGTGCCAATTCCCGGAACCGGACCGTCTACTTTCGGTCATCTCCAGACCAAGCGCTACCCGACTGCACCCGCGCTTTAGGGGCGGTTTGGGTCTCACTTGGGGTTGTGCGACCCTCGGTGGATCATCTGAGCGATGAACGTCGCGAGGCCGAGCAGCCCGCCAGTGACAGCGGCAACCGACAATGCCGGCGCGGCCTAACGATCCCAGGTAAGCTTCTGTGCCTCTGCCATGAGCTTGCGTTGCTCAGCCTGGGATTTCTCAATTTCGGCGATCGCCCGGTCGATGCGGACAATCTGCTTCCCCAGGTCAAGCTGGTTGCTCATCGCTGAACCAGGCTGCTGTAAGTTGACTGCGTTGATTGTAGCCCATTTCTATTCTCCTGCGACCGGGCGGACGCGGGTCTCTTAGTGAGGCTGCCATCCTTCTCACCGGAAAGTCGGGAGAGCGCCAGAGCGGATCTAACCCCTACTGCGGACGAGGCCCAGAATTTGGATCTCCTCTTGCTGGCATCGAAGAGGTTCCGCATTGGTCTGCTCGGCACTCAAAAAGCAAAAACCCCCGCCAGCAAGGTGGCGGGGGCTCTCGTCATTCGATGGGGCTCGGCCAAAGACCGAGGGCGGTGCGGAACGCATCGCTTCCGGTTCTGGCGCGGGTTCGCAGGACTTCAAAGGAGTCCATCAGGAGTTCGTTCGAAGCCGACCATCGCAGGAGGATCTGATCCCGGGTGGTTCCCTCGTCGATGCTGCGGGGAACAGAAACAACGAGACCGACCATCAGCTGCACCGCCTCCACGGCGACATCAAGGTGATCCAAGGCATTGCAGGCCACCAGTTCGCGCTGCGCCTGCTCCGGAAACTGAGCCTCCTTGAGGCGAGCACGAAATTCGTCGGTATCAAGGTTGGATTGTTCGGGCATGTTCATCTCTGTAAAGAAATCCCGCTTCTGCCCACGGACCGGCGATTCGGATGCCGGGTGACAGACAAGGACGCTGTGAGCTCGATTGGCGGGGAAATGTCTGCCACGGATATATGGGCACGATGTTACGATATTACAACTACTTAGGACCGAATGTAACTAACATTTTTATGCAAGATATCGGTGGGAAACTGAGGGTGCCACGGTCACCCGCCGTTCTCCGCCAGCTCGCAGAACTTCCGCGACGCGCGGATCTGGCTGGCCATATCGTCGTGTTGTTCGATGACCCGCGCGGCGGTGCCCCAGCAGCGCGGCCAACATCCCCGGATGTGTGGGATCGGGGAGAACCCCTTTGGTGATGAGGGCATGGGACCCGATCGGGACAGGGCGAAGCTGAACCGGGCCTTGCTCCGCCGCTTGAGCATCGCCTTGATGCCCCTGTAACTGAGCGGGTGCAATCCAGAAAGCCTCGCGTGGTTGGCGACGCAGGAGTGCGGAAAGCACCACCCCCAGTAGGGGGGCGCAGGGCTCCCAAGAACACTTTCGGCAGCATGTGTAGAATCTTCTAGCCGAGGCGACACGCACCGTTGCGGACCCATTGCCGCAACAACGCGGAGCAATCAGCCATGAACGCCCCTGCGGCCGCCGCAGCCAGCCCCGAAAATCAGTCTCAAGCTGATTGTCCGGAGGTCTTCCTCACAATCAGCGAGGTCGCTGCGCTCCTCGACGTGTCCGAGAAAACGGTCCGGCGCCGGGTGAAAGCCGGCGTGATCCGGAAGGCCCGAACTCGAGGGCCGCGCCGTCCGCATCCCTCCGTTCGAAATCGCCCGACTATCCGGGATCGAAATCACTCCCGGCTGCGATCAAGGCAACTCCAATAATACCAAGGATTCTGATCAGTGTAGTGTAAGCATACCGTAGTCAATCGCGGGACTAGACTATGGTATGGGTTCACATATGTCCGCTCCTGTCCAGTTGGAGGAAGTAAAGCCATTATGAGCATTTTCGAGACTTTGGAAATCCCCCAGCTACCGCCTTGGCCCGCCAAGGGGCGCCGGAAGCGAGGCAGACCCTGGCTGACCCACCCCGGACCCTGGCCGATCTCGTGGCCCAGATCGAAATCTGGAGCGATCTGAGCCCCGTGGCCCGGAATGGCCTGGCCAGCCGGATCCGAACCTGCGGGTTGGTCGTCACGATCTCCGACATCCGCGCCGCCGGCCGTACGGGCAGCGTCCGTCGTAGCGACATCATGCTCCAAGCGATCCCCTGTGATGTCGCCTGGCTAAATGACCGCCTGTTCGGGCACCCCGCACGAGTCTACGGCCTGACCCGGGGAGCCTATCTCAATGCCGTATCGGGCCTCCGTCAGGTCCTCCGCCGCTTCGATCTGATCGACGCCTTCGCCATTTCGGAAATACCTCCGGGCAGCCCCTGGTCGGACCTGCTCGCTTCGCTGGCTGAGTTTGAGCACTGCCAACTGGGGCTGCGACGCTTCGCCGGGTGGTGTCATCAGATGGACGTCCGGCCCGCGGATGTAGACGCCTCCACCCTCGCGGACTTCGAGCGCTACGCCAGAACCCGGCTGCTCCATAGCAATCTGCCTGATCTGCTGCGGACCATCCGCAAAAGCTGGAAAAAGGCAGTTGAGCTGAATCCCTCATTGCCTGGGAGGGCCTTTCGCAAGGCCAACCCGCGCCAGCCCTATACCTTCCCCTTGTCCGCCTATCCGTCCTCCTTCCAGGAGGATACGGCGTTGTTCGAACGACGGCTGCGCGGCGCCGATCGGCGCGGGCCATTCAAGGGCGATGGCCTGAAACAGGCCTTGCGACCACGAACCGTCGAATTACGCCTTTATTCCGTGCGCCAGGCAGCCTCTGCGCTGGTACTGCAGGGCAGGGATATTGCGACCATTACCAGCCTCGGTGACCTGGTCACCCCGGATGCCGCTGAGGCGATCCTGCTCTTCTATTGGGAGCGGGCGGTCAGCGGCCGGATCACCCGCGGCGAACTGTCTGCCGATGATGAACCAGCACCAGACGCTGGTGTTACCACACAGACCGCAGCCATTGCTGCGACGCTGACAGCCATCGCCCGGGTTCATTGCAAGTTTGACGCCGGCTCTCTCTCGCAGACTGAAGGAGATCTGCGGCGGCTACTTCCCCTCTCGTCAGGCAGCCATCAGTCTGAAGAATCTCGACCGGCTCCGGCAATTCGATAATCCGGCGACCCGCCGGCGCCTGCTTGAGCTGGCGTTCAAACTCATGAACCGGGCGAGGGAGGAGACCGAGAAGCCCCGGCAGGCTGCGCTCCTCGTTCGGGTGGCGACGGCGATCGAGGTACTGCTCCACATCCCGTTGCGCATCGACAACCTGACGAAGCTGCGGATCGGCCCCAACCTGCGCTCAGACGGCAAACGCATCACGCATCTCGTGCTTGGACGCCACGAAACGAAGAACAAGGCCGACCTGGAATGGCCCATTGAGCCGGACCGTGCGAGATTCCTCGGTCGCTACATCCGCGATTTTCGGCCACAGCTCGTCAGCGAAGCGAGTGAATGGCTGTTCTCAGCAGGCCATATCGGGCCGGGACCGTTGAGCACGCCGCGGTTGGCTGGCGCCATCAAAGACATCATCGCCGAAGAGGTGGGCGCCATCATGAACCCCCATCTGTTCCGGGCTTTCACCGCGCGATTGATTCTGGAGCGTTCGCCGGGCGCTCTGGAGGACGTGCGCCTGCTGCTGGGCGACAAATCCCTGGTGACCGTGTTGGCCTATTACGCCGCACTCGAGCCGGCGCGGGCGGCGGCCCGGGTACGATGACCTTCTGCGGGACGTTCGGCGCGGCGGAGGCCTTGTAAAACCCCTGAAGGGCCGTGGAGCGCGTTCGTGAGTGCCTCCCGGTTCCAAGGCCGGCTCTGTCCCCCAGCCGCACTATGGCCCGCTCAGGACCGGCTGGCCTGGGAAAAGGCGATGGAACAGGTCCGGGGGCCTTCCCGGGCGGGCCGGAGAGCGCCCCCAAGTCGCCATGTCAAGCTGCGGATGCAGGCGGGATATGGGCGTTATCTCGTATTTCTGGAAAGCATCGGCGCACTGGCGGAGGGGGAGGCTCCCGGCCTGCGGGTGAGCATCGAGCGGCTGGATGCTTACTTCGAACACCTGCGCCTCAGGGGAAACGCCGATTACACCGTCCGCAATCGGTTCACGGAACTCCGGCGGGCGCTGGAACAGATGTGCCCAGGCCAGAACTTCACCTGGATCACACGGCCGCAAGGTGTCTCGCTCCAGCAGTTCCTTGAGATGCGTCGTCGCGATCGCTTCGTCCCAGGTACTCCTATCCTCCTGGACTGGGCCGAGCGGCTGTTCGACGAAGCACTGCGCTCATCGGACCCGCAGGCCAGGCAGATGCTGGTGCGGGACGCCGTCGCCATCGCCATGCTGGCGACGCGTGCACCGCGGCTGCGAGCTCTCTGTGCTTTGAAGCTTGGACAGCACCTATGGAAGCAAGATGGTCAATGGTTTCTGGAGCAGCGGCCCTGATCACCAACACCAAAAACCGGATCGGGACGCCGGTATCGTCGGATGTCGCGCGCATGGTGGATCGCTATGTCGCGGTTGAACGACGTGAACTGCTCAACGGCGCGATCACAGATGCGCTCTGGATCAGCACCCGAGGTGGCTCGCTGTCCTTACCGGGTATGAATTACCGGCTACGGAAGCTGTCCCTTGAGCAGTTTGGCGTTGCATCGGCGCCCAGCGGTTTCGCGCAAATCTGACCACAACGCAGGCTCTCGAAAGTCCGGATCGGCCCCTGGATGCAGCCGCTATCCTTGGGCACAGTCCGGAGGTCTCGATCCTGCACTACAATCGCGCGACTGCCATCCGCGCGTCAAAGCGGCATGCAGATCATCTTCGGACATTGCGGAGACTCTGCCGGATAAACCGAATGCACGCGTAGGGGCGCCAGCGCCAGCTTCGAACCGACCAATAATGAAACTCGGCTTGGGTCCGCCTTGCGCCCATACTGGACGTTCAGCGTCAATACGACCGTTCTCGAAAGCGGACATTACACCGCTTGGGCCTGATGACTGAGATGGGTGGATTCCGGCGGTTCCCGAAGCGTCCTCGCCTGGATCGCCGACCAAGCGGTCAGGCACGTGCGCGAACTGTTGCCACGCAACTTGACCGGCATCCGCCATTACCTACCAAGAGCTAGCGACGGCTCTCCAGATCTTGCCGCCCGTTCAATCCATCAGGTAACGGAAGCCCTGGAGCGCTTGATGGAGGATGACGCCGCGGCGGAACGCCCGGTCGTCGCGGCGCTCGCCATTTAGCAAAGCGCGTGAGCCGGCGCCCGGATTCTTTGACTGCGCCCGACGTCTCGATCAGTTCTCGGGCGATCCGGATGGCGAGAAGGCGAGGACGTTTCGCGCCGCGGAGCTGCACGCCGTCGATGCTAACTAATCCCGGGTAGGGACAACTCCCCACGTGGCGAGACCATCCCCACTCCCATATCACGCATGATAACGTCCTTATCATGCGTGAAGAGCATGGCCTCGCCGAGAGTTATG
Source organism: uncultured Pseudomonadota bacterium (assembly GCA_963791885.1). GTDB lineage: Bacteria > Pseudomonadota > Alphaproteobacteria > Acetobacterales > Acetobacteraceae > CAVSUZ01. The sequence goes on from CAWBUL010000006.1 coordinate 703,280, forward strand.
CTCGGCGGTCAGGCCGCTATGATCAACCTGTCTCCGATAACGCGCACATCATTCCCGGCATCGGCTTTAACGGCAATACGCGGGCCGGCGGCGGCTGTGTCACGCCGTCACCCACTCGCACCGCGAGGGGAAAGCGGGTAAACACGCGCGGACCTTCTATTCGACGCAAGCTCCGGTCTCGACCCAATTGAGAATCGTCTCGCGCCGCAGCGCCGGCGGCATCCGGTGACACGGCAAAGAGAAAGAAGAGGTTCGCTATGTTCATTGAAACGGAAACCACGCCCTATCCGGCGAGACTGAAATTCCTGCCCGGTTGCCCGGTCATGGAAAAGGGAACCGCCGATTTCGCGGACGCCAACGACGCCCGGCGTTCGCCATTGGCCACCGCCCTATTCGACGTCCAGGGGATTACTCGTGTTTTTTTGGGCTCCGATTTCATCACCGTCACCAAATCGGACGACAAGGACTGGGACATCATGAAAACGCGGATCTTGGGTACCATCATGGAGTACTTCCTATCGGGACAACCTGTGATCACGGGATCCGCCGCGGCGCCGGACTCCGCGGAATTGGGTGGTGAAGACCCCATCGGAGCGCAAATCAAAGACCTGATCGATACCCGCATCCGGCCAGCCGCGACCCAGGACGGTGGCGACGTCACTTTCCGCGGCTTCAAGGATGGAGTGGTCTACTTGGAATTCCACGGGTCCGCGTCGGGCCTCATGCACGGTATCGAGAACATGCTTCGGCACTACGTGCCGGAAGTCGAGGCGGTCAAGGATCACCGCGACGCATTGCCCAAGCCGGGCTTGGAAACGCCAGAGGGCAAGGCCATCCAGGATCTCTTGGAAGAGCAGGTCAACCCGGCCGTGGCCGCCCACGGGGGGCATATTTCCCTGGTCGATGTCCAGGACGATACGGTCTATATCCGGCTCGAAGGGGGATGCCAGGGATGTGGCATGGCGGACGTGACCCTCAAACAAGGGGTGGCAACGGAAATCCGGCGTGTGGCCCCGGGCATCACAAAGGTGCTGGATGTGACCGATCATGCCGGCGGGACCAATCCTTACTATCAGCCGGGCAAGGGCGGCATCAGCCCCGTTTAGGGTGCGTCGCATTGCTCTGGCATAACCGTCCTCCTCCAGGCTGATTGGCAGCGCCGACGCTGGAAACTTGTAAGCGAACATTCGGTACTGTTGCGCCGAGCCGAAGGAGAACCAACTCGCCGAATTCTAAGCCTGGAAAAGGTGGCTTCGTTGACCGACCGCGACTCCCAAGACCGCCTACTTCTACTCATTCCCACCACCTCCTACCGGGTCGCCGATTTTCTTGACGCGGCCCATCGCCTAGACGTGGCTGTGGCTGTGGGCTCCAACCAACGGCACGTGTTGGAAGCGTTCGCGGACGGAGGTACTGTCACCATCGATTTTCAAGACCCTGAGAAGGGTGTCCGAGAGATTTGCGCCTACGCCCGAGATCACCCGTTGAGCGCCGTTCTGGGCGTTGATGAGGAAACTACGGTGCTGGCGTCTAAGGCGTCCAAGGCCTTAGGTCTGGCACACAACGCGCCCGAATCGGTGGAGGCGACGGTCAACAAGTTCCGCTTCCGGACCGTACTCGCCAATAGCGGCCTACTGACGCCCCCGTTCTCCCTGCTGACCGTCGACGCCGACCCTGAAAGGGCAGCACGCGAGGCTACCTATCCCTGTGTCCTGAAGCCGCTGATGCTGTCGGCGAGTCGCGGTGTCATCCGAGCTAACGATCCGGACCAATTCATCTCCGCCTTCCACCGCATCACGCGAATTCTGGAGCAACCCGACGTCGTAACCTTGGGCGACACCGCCAAGCATATCCTCATCGAAGGGTATGTTGCGGGCCGGGAGGTGGCGCTGGAGGGGCTTCTCGACGGGGGCCAACTCAAGGTCCTCGCCCTCTTCGACAAACCCGATCCTCTGGAAGGGCCGTTCTTCGAGGAGACCATTTACGTGACCCCGTCGCGGCTGTCCGAATCTTGGCACAGCCGGGTCATGGATGCCGCGGTCCAAGCCGTCGCGGCCCTGGGGCTGAAGGACGGTCCCATTCATGCCGAACTGCGACTCAACGACCAGGGTCCTTGGGTCATCGAAGTGGGCGCGCGCTCCATTGGCGGGTTGTGCGCCCGGGCACTCAGGTTCGGAGCTGGGATCAGTCTCGAGGAGCTGATTTTGGGCCACGTCTTAGGATTGCCCGTCGAGACCATGGCGCGTGAAGATAAGGCCACCGGGGTAATGATGATTCCCATCCCTCAAGCCGGCGTGCTCGAGTCCGTGGGCGGACTCGAGGCCGCACGGAGGATCTCCGGCGTCGATGACGTGACGATCACCATTCCTGTGGGCCAGGAAGTCGTGCCACTTCCCGAGGGCAACAAATACTTGGGCTTCATTTTCGCCCGAGGCGACAGTCCCGAGGCCGTCGAAGCGGCCCTGAGAAGGTCGCATCACTGCCTCCAATTCCGGATCGACCCGGGAACCAAAGCCGAATAGTCCCCAAGGCGTAAAGTGGCGTCAGGACCGGCATAGGCCCGTCAGAGGGCGAACGGCGGCTAGGGTCGGGAGCTGCCGAACCGCTTGCGGACGCCCGTGTCCGCTTTGCTCGTTTTGCCAGCCGAGAGAAGACGTTCTGCTCGCGGCCAAAAAACGGCCATCCAGTGCTCTCTTCCAGCCGCCCTGCCGCCCGCATGGGATCGGTCGCAGGCCACCCGCAGGCTTGGGCCTACGGGCATCTATCGACACCTCGTCACTCGGCTGGCTAACCAGCCAACAGCAAATCAAGGAAGTTGCGTGTCCCCGCAACCACCTTTACCGAACGACAGAACAGATCCCGATCAGCACCACCGCCTCGAGGGCTTTGATCGCTGTTGCGGGCTGCCGCTAGCTCGACCATGGCAGCAATCTCGCCGATCAGCTCGATCTCCAATGTGCCTTCCGCGCCAGGATGAAGGACGACCCGTTCGATCAGCGCACGTGCGGCCTCGAGTGCCTCCGTCGCCTCCGGACCGGTCAGAGCCTCGCGTAGCGTCTCGACCTTGGCCCGGTAGCGTCCGGCCAGGTTGGGGTGAAGCGCCGGTGCGGCGTCCGGAGCGGCAGCAAGCTCACGTTGCAGGTACGCCTTGCGCGCCTCCAGTGTATCGAGCTGCGCCTGAAGGCCGGTGGAGCGGAGTCCGTCTGCGATGGCCTCGATGAGACCGTTCAGCCGCCGGTCCACGGCCTGCAGTTCCCGCTCCCTGACCGCTCGATCACTCGCGGTGCCGGCCTGCAGCTTGTTCCACTCCCTGATAAACTCGGCGGTAAACGCAGCGACATGCTCCGGCTGCATCAGCCGGTCGCGGAGGGCATCGAGAATGAGCTGATCCAGGCGTTCGCGCCTGATGCTCAGCCGGTTCTGGCAGACTTCCAAACGACGAGCGGCGGCGCAGGCCAGATAGTTGCGCCCGACATTGCTCATTGCGCCGCCGCAGGCGCCACAAAACAATTTGCCCGTCAGCAGGTGATGCGGCCGGCGTTTTGACCAGTACGGCACCGCCACCCTTTGATCGGCCCGCGAAACCTGACGAATGAGGCCAAGCCTGTGCTGTGCCTGGTCCCATAAATCCTGTTCAACAATCCGGAGTTCCGGCACATCCTGACGGATATGCCGATCCTTCGGGTTCATCCGGGAGACACGTTTGCCGGTGACGGGATCCTTGATGAAGGTCATCCGGTTCCAGACCAACCGCCCGATATAGAGCTCGTTGCGCAAAATGCCGGTGCCGCGCTCGGCATGTCCGCGGATCGTTGTGTCCCGCCATGCTTTGCCCTCTGGGCCGGGGATACCCTCGGCATTCAGAACACGTGCAATGGCGATCGGGCTTGAACCGGCGACAAACATTTTGAATATCCGTACGGCGACTGCGGCCTCCTCGGTGACGATCCGCCGCTCGCCGCGGAGCGGATTGCCTGTGGCATCCGTGGCCTTGACGGCGGCATAACCGTAGCAGCGGCCGCCGCCGAAGTGGCCAGTCTCGACCCGCCCGCGCAATCCGCGATGGGTTTTTTGTGCCAGATCACGCAGGAACAGCGCGTTCATGGTGCCCTTCAAGCCGACGTGCAGCTCGTCGATATGGCCCTCGGCCACGGTCACCAGCTGAATGCCAGCGAAGCGCATCCGTTTATACAGCGCTGAAACGTCCTCCTGATCGCGCGACAAACGATCGAGCGCTTCGGCGACGACAATATCGAACGAGCGAGTGCGAATTCCTTCCAGCAGGGCCTGATAGGCAGGACGCCTGCTTGTGGCACCACTCTGGGCTCTGTCCTCAAAAACCCGCGCCAGCGCCCAACCACGGTGCTCGACCAATTCCCGTGCCAGGCGGATCTGGTCCTCGATTGAGGCCGCGCGCTGCTGATCGGAAGAGTAGCGCGTGTAGATGACGGCGCGCATCAGTGATCATCCAACATCGGAGGCAATTCCTTCGCGGTGAGCGCGAACAATCTCGAAGTGAACGCGTTTCGCCGAGACGGCGTTCGCATGATTGTAATGGAGCTCGCCGGTGCGCAGATCGCGGTGCCCAAGAACCTGGGATCCCACATGAATATCCTCGGGAGCATGTTCAGCGAGCCCCGTCATCACGCAGTCCCTGATCAGGTGCGGATTGATTGGCCATCCAATCAGACGCCTGCTGATCGACGTGATCTGATAATAGATGGATGATTCACAGAGACCGCCAAACCTATAAGCCCAGAGGAAATCAGAAGAGAAGCCGGCCAGCAGCGCAGGCCGTATCACCGAGAGGTAGTGGTTCAGATAAAGTTGAAGATCCTGGTCAATCAGGCATTCGTAAGGCCGGTGTTCTTTCGTTTCTGCTGCCGCGAGCTTTAGGCGCATGCCCTGTCCCAGAGGGAGAAGGTGTTGGCCTACTCTGAGACTGGCGAAATTGGCCAGTCTGATCGGGTGATAGGCAAGAAAGGCGAACATCAAGGCGTCCCGAGCGCGCGTGCACGTGCGCGGGCTGAAGGGGCCGCCCAATGCCACGAGTTCGTCGTAATGCGCCAAGGACCGATCGATGATCAGCGCCGGATCGACCATCCGAGTATGCTTCTGCCGGGTCGGGACCGCGCGGTGCTTGAGTTTTGCGCAGAGCGTTCGAAGCGCCGTGTGATCCGTCTGCGGAGATAGTACCCGAAACGCCTGCTGCAGCGTACGTATGCGAGAGTACAGGCTGGTGGTCGCCATACCGGTCTGCTGGAGGTGAAGAAAGTATGTTTCCAACCGCACCTTGCTCAGCCGCGAAACGGCATCCTCCTCTGGATCGAGCTGTCCCTCCTTCTGCAACCAGTAGAGGAAGCGGCCGTAATCCTTCGCCACCTGCCTCCTGGTCTTCTCCGTCCAAGGGGAACCGGCGCCGCCCGGCTCCAGTGCGTCACCCGGAGCCATCGCGGCGACCCAAAGCTGGTGGTCCTTACGCGGCCATTGATCGATCGGCAACGTGACACAAGGGTGACCCATGGCTCAGCCCCCCCGCGGCTTGCGACGTGGTGATCGGAGAGGAGGCTTGGCCGCTGGCCGCGTGTGCCGAGAGTCGGCGGAATCATCGCGTGTTGGGATTTCTCTGGGGCGTAACCTGGACACATAGCTCCGCCGTTCAGCGATCAGCTCGCTATGGCGCTTGGCGGCGGCAATCTGCCCGAAGCCGTTGTAACTATTGGCCGTGGTCTCCAAGGAGCGATGTCCAAGCAGCTGCCGTGCTGTCTCCAGATCGCCCGGTCGGGCATCAGTGTGCATCATAGCAGTCAAGTGCCGCATCAGATGCGGCGAATATTAAACGCCAGCCCGCTCAAAAGCTAAATGTTTGAGCTGCTTCGACAGAGTATCGGCTCGCTTGGGTTTACCCCGGACAGGAAACAAGTAATCTGACGCCTCGGGTTCCAACATCGGCCTGATCCGCTCGATGTAGAGGACGAGCAACTCTGTCGACCTCGGTGGTAGGTGGTAATAGAGGGGCTGCCTGTTTTTGACCTGGGCGCCTGGTATCAGGATGACGGCCTCACCGCCGCTCTGCCGGGGAAGACGAATGTGAAGGTCGAGTTGGAGAGCGGCTAGATTGCCGATCCGCATTGGCGCAAAAATATTGACTTCCCAGGCAATTAACAATGAAACCTCTAGCGCTTTGGATCGCGTCTGCACGCCAACGCGAAACAAGCGCTCAAGCTCGGTGGAGGGATAAGTCAGAAACTGTTGCAAGACGCTCTCGTCGCGAAATTGGGCCAGGCGTTCCCGGTTCTTGTCGGTCATACCCGGCGTGCTGACGTTGAGCTTCCGAGTGATGTTGTTGATGACGACGAGGTCCTGCCCCGACAGCGGCAGATGATATTTTGCAATCGAACGAATGGTGTGGGCGATCTGTCCCGCGGTCTTTGTCTTGTCCATGTCCTTTCTTGGACGAGTGATAAGAACACGAAGCGCGTTCCGAAAGTTCTCCGGGCTGGTTAACACAGCGAGCGAGCTGATCTCCTGAATCGGCACACCGCTTATCACCAGCGCGCTTGCGAACTGACGAATCTCGTACCGCTTCGTTTTGATGCTGGACGGCTTAAGCGGTCGAATGGGAGCCGTGTCATCCAGGAGATCGCCCGGTTCGTCACAGCCCAGGCGACGCAGGTATGCGTCCATCTCCTGCTGGAGGGTCGTCGGGAAGTCCGACAGCTTCAGAGTCCACCGCTGCGCGTACACCGGTACCGCTAATGGGGTCTGCGGCCATCCCTCAACCGTTGCCGCAGCCCGGTCCCATAAGCGGGATACGGTCTGGTGGCTCGTGCGCGGGTTCTTCGTCAGTGAGACTTTCTCGAGGTGGTCGAGATAGCGCTGTGCCACCTCGTCGGACACGCAGTTCGGCTCAATGTCCGAAGCGGCGCAGAAGCGGGCGAACGGCGCCAGGCCGGTCCTGAGGTACGGGTGGTCGTGCAGCCGCTCGAATAGGCGCCGCCAAGCAGGCGTCAAAACCTCTGCAATGGGTCGATTGGCTGGCTTCACCCCGGCCAGCTGAAGGGCACGGTTAAGCAGCGATTTGACGTTGCCAAAGTAACCCTTGCTGACCCCAATCGCGTGGTAGTCCAGGCGCGCCAGATGCCGGCGCAGCGAAGCCGGCGCGGTGGGTAAGCGGTCCAGAGGAGCCCGGGTCCAGCGGCCGAACGTCCGGATGGCGCAAGCCATCTCCCGGGTTTGCCTGGCTTCACTGAGCACTCCGCTCTCGATCAGTTCGAGCAATTCGGCCAGATGCTGGGGCGGCTTGGGGGGCGTTGGAGCGGTCATTCGTGATGCCTCCGGAGTGACAGCGGGTGCCTCGTGATGACAGGGTAAGTCAATACACGAAAAAAGTGAATACATATCGCCATAAAAGCCTGTGTTATAAGGGCCTATCTATTCACGATAGCAATACGTGACACGTCATTACATGACATAATGCGACAAGAATGGTGAATCAGGTGATTTACTTTCCACCGTCGGACATCCAAGCTCGCACGTCTTCAGGATGGAAGCGCTTTGAACGGCCGACGTGAACGTCGAGCAGCCGCCCGCGGGTGACCTCTCGTTGGACGGTGCGGATGGAGACGCGAGCGCACTCAGCTACCTCCTGAACCGTCATCAGACGCTCAAGATCCTCGACCGGGGTTGCCGCTGGAGACGACCGGGTAGGACGTGCAGAAGGCCCGCGGCTCATGGGCGCACCTCCTCACCCTGGGCAGGTGTGGAGGCGCACTGGGCGAATTCTTCACGCGCGCACCGGCGTGCTAGCGCGTGGATGAGACGGCGCAGGCCTGCATCGTCGGCATTGCGGCCAACGGGGTCGTCCGTCCGATAAGTCTGATAGTGGGAATCTCTGAGTTCGGGTCGCACAACCGCTGTCCCAATTCGAGGGCACAAACGGCCAGCGGCAACGCGCCGACCCCAGATAGGAACGATATTACGAAGTGCCTCGCGTCAGCGCAAGGGGGGCAGTGTTTCATGTCGACATCGACGACGCTGGCATACAAGTGTCCGCGGTCCTCCTGCCGCTCGACCGGTTCTTCGAGATGCGTGCAAGCGCCGCGATCCGACTGTGGCACGGCTTGACCGGCGCAATCCTGGTCCCGGCGGCCTGGTCGCGCACGTCGAAGACAGGCGGCGACTATCTCTTCCTCGAGCTCTACGATCCGAGCCGGCCGGACACGGTCTGGTGCAATCTTTACCGGAAGGCGAATGGTCCCGCCGTTCTTTGGGCGCGGTGATCCAGTCGCCCCCGGCGCGAGCCGGGGCCTTTTCGTCGCAAGCGTCGCGACAGGGGTCCGCCGTGGCGCGTGCCGCGCGGCCTGAGCTTCCTCGCCGGCATCCGGGTTCTATCAGAGTCATCGGGATTCGAGGTTCGTCTCAGACACTTCCCTGGGCCGTCACGCGTGCTGCGTGACCGGACTCTCAGGCTTCGCCCCGAGCCGCCCCCAAAAGAGAAGGGGACGTCTCGGCCAATCCGGTTTCGATCCCTCGGCCTGCTTCTTTCCGGCCGCTGCCGCGGCTTGATCGCCGCATAGGCGGCTATCGCGGCCGGGCGCTACGGGCTGCGCCCTGGCGCGCTTCAAGCACAATCGACGCGGCCGTGGCTCGGTCGCTCCGCTCCCTGGCATATACAGCCGGATTCAACTCATAACAGAGCAAGCGATCACCTGAACTCGCGCACCGCGTGTTTGTTTGTCTCATCGAGTATTGCAACGCGGAGGAAAGGCTAACATTCGTGGCAAGCAATTTGATCGAGATCATGACGTTAGGTGTCTAAAAGTGTTTCAAGTAACTTTTTGATGTCTTACGGCTGAGCCGGGCATATACTTGGCGATCTCCGCTGGGATGTCCGGCGTTTACCAGATAGGGAAGCACGTGGCCGCAGCCGAACCACAGTGGACCGAAAGGTCGGCCTACAGCCTTGGTCGTGATCCGCTCGGCATGCAGGCGACCTCGGTGCGGATATATCGATCGCTGGTTCCCGGCCTGACAAACGTGACGAACCGGCTCCGCTATTACAGCTTCTATTGCTGGGCGGTGGATCTTTGGGCGCGTCGAGAGCACGCGGACAGCGTAAAGCGATGGCGCGTATTCATCCGCCGCGCTGAAGCCCTTTACGCCATTGCGAGCTACGTTGCCGATCCAGGTCATAGCGACGGTTTGGCGGGTGGCGACTGGGCCGCCGAGAGGCGGTCAACACTGGACGACACAGAAGAACTGGACCTCACCCAGCACGACGATCCAGCGACGCTGGGCCGGTACCTCGGGGCGGTGTCCGGAAACTTCGGGCAGTTCTATGTGGCCAGCATGCTCGACAACCGCATGCTGGCGCCTTCCAAGGCGTGATCGTGTTCGAAGGTGCCATTCGTGACCGCGTCTCGAACCTTGAGTATCAAATGCGCTCCGCGTAGCGTCCAGTGCATCTGTTGCTGAGCGTTCATCCGGCGGTACAGCAACCATTGCACCACGCTGTGTGACAGGCGTCGAGATTGGCGTCTTGCGTGGCCTGGTCACTGAAGGTCGCCGGCGAAGCTGATTCCGCTGGTGGCGTCAAGCGTCGCCAGGGCTTCTGCAATGAGATCGAAGACCTCGCCTGACCTGCCCATGCCGGAGCAGGCATTGGATCCGCTGAAGCATCAGGATAGCCCTTAACATGCTGGATTCGCATCCACGCATGGAATTAATCCAACGCATGGCGATCGGACCAACACTCGCCGCTTCAATCGCCGCCCTTCGGCGCCGTCGTTCACGATAGTGATGGAGGCCGCCGCCGCGCTCCCGTCGCCACACGCGGCTGCCGAGCTTCATCCGGATGGTGGGGGTGCAGCGCCGCGTCGTCTTCAGCGTCTCGGTCCTCGGTGATGCGCCGTCGATCGTCGAGAGGCGGAGCGGAGCGACCTGTACCCTTATCCCAGCATGCCGCCGGAGAGGCTGGCGACCTTGCGACCCAGACCAGCCGTCAGCGCTGGGACACCACCAGCAATCAGCAGTTCATGAAAATCTGAGCGCTGCACGGCGACACGACTGATCGAGCCGTTCGTCAGCACGTCCACCACCTGCCATCCCGCGGGGCCGATCCGCACGACGTAGCTGAGCTCCACCGGCGGGTCATTGACTCGCACCAACCGGGTCTGCACCACGACTTCGCCGGTGGCGACAGTGCGCACCGACGGCAGGATCTGGAAGCTCTGGCCGTTGTAACTGTTGAAGTTCGAGACGTAGCTGGAAATCGTGTAGCGGCGGAATGCCGTCGCGAGGTCTGCCTTCTGCGCCTCGGGGAGCGTTGCCCATGACAGACCAACTGACGAGGCGAGCACGGCATCGAGGTTGAAGACCTGCTCGACGACCGGGGCAAGCGCGCGATAACGCTCCGTGAACGGCGTGCGGTCGCCCGCCTTCATCGCCACGAGCAAGGCGTCGTCAAGGCGCTCGATCGGCATCCGCGCTGAAGCCGCGTCCGTGATTTGGGCACCAGCCGGCCGCCAGGAAACGGGAACAATGAAAGCGGTGATTGCCACACCCAGCACGTCGCGGCGTCCGATTGCGGAGATATTATGTCTCATGATCGCTCCTCCTTCCGTAAACTTCAGCAGTCACGCCAGAGCGCATTGTCGATGAAGGCGTGCGAGCCCTTTTTCGGCGCTCAAGGCAGAATCCCCTTTCCTGGGTTGAGTGCTTCAACGCACCTCAATCGGCCCTGGCGATGGTTGGAATCCATTGGACGAAGGTATTGCCGATACCTTCGTCTCAGACGCGAACGGAGTTGCCCGAAAAGCAAAGCCCGGGCACCGGCAAGAATCGTTGGTGCCCCGACTGAGATGTAAGAATAGCGATGCGATGTTGGCCCGGATCAGCGACCGAGCTGTCCGACATGGTAGCCGAGGCGCGTCTCGACATCGCCCGGCTTGTGGAAGCCCCTCTCCATGAGCTTCTTGATCCGTGCTTGAGTAGCCGGCCGTGCCAGTGAGGCCATGAAGGCGTCCCATTCCGGTTGGATCTCGGCATCGGACGGGAGATCAGCCTGGTTGGCCAGGCGCTTTGTCTCTGCAATCGCATGCTTTTCGAAAGACGCAATGCGGTTCGCTAGCTCGTCGACGAAGCCATCGAGTTCGTCATCCGGCAGGGCGCGATTGATATAGCCGTAGAGCTCGGCGACGTCGCCGCGGATGTCGTCCGCCCCAAGCAGCACTTCAAGTGCACGGCCGCGCCCCAGGAGGCGGGGCAGTCGCGCCATGGGTCCGCCACCCGGCACCAGACCGCAACCGACCTCCCATTGCGAGAGAATGGCCTTCTCTCGGCTGCCGAACCGCATGTCGCTTGCGAGCGCCAGCTCGCTGCCGACCCCGGTGGCGCGCCCACGTATCTTTGCAATCGAGACCACAGGTGCGCGACTTAATCTTACCAACGCATCGGGCAACTGCTGCAAGCCAGTGGGCCCGAGCGGCAAGCTCAACGTCTCCTCGGGTTTGGCGAGGAAGTCGTAATGAGTTCAGGAAAAACCCGTCGATCGCACTCTCAAAGACAACGACCTTCACGTCCTTGTCGGTTTCAAGCGCCGCAACGATCGCGGTCAGTGGGGCCATGTTCTGCGGACCGAAGATGTTCAGTGGCGCGATGTCAAAAGTAACGCACCAGTGGGCCGGGGAGCGGCGTTCAAGCCGGATCTGCTTATTGGGTTCACTGTTGCACATCTGTGTTCTCCCGGCGACCTAGTGAGCCGGCCAATATCCGGCTATGGCGAGATAGTCAGTCGTCGGAAGTACATCCATCAGACGAAAGTATCGCGGATACTTTTGGTGCCGGAGGATACTGATGAAGCTGCCGATCCCCCTCTGCAGGTTCTCACAATCCGCAATTTTGGCATACCGCCCCCCCTGGGGCCCGGGCCGACCGAGCGGGCAATGAGGTCTGCGACTGGCTCAATAGCGGCTATCGCCGCTTCGGCAGGAAAATTGTTATGGACGGGCGCCGTGGTCCGGCGACCCAACCTTTCGACAACCACCGCATCCGACTCGCCACAGACGGCTCCGGCCCTGATTGGGGCGGCGGCGAAGCGCAGAGCCCCGTAGCTCGCCTCCCTCCCTCGCGCGCGCCCCGCAACGACAAAGCAGGCTAACATTACAATCGCCAGGGCGTAACGCGAATTTGGCGATTGTGTAGTCGGTGACCCAATAGCGCCTCCTCTGCCTCTCGGGTCAGCTTAGCGTCACGACTCTCCGGGACCAAACATCTAGTCTCGCGCGGTTGTGGTGGCGCCAGGGGCGCACGGACGAGGCGCGCGAGCTGCTGTCGACTGTTGATTTTCGCTGAGAACTGACCCGGGTTTTCCACCGAGAACTGACCCGGGTGAATTTATGGTTTGCGGGTCATACCGGGGTCAAGTTCTTGGCCTTTTCCTTTCGGCCCTTGTTGGCGGCCGAGCTGGCTTTGAAGCGGAAGCTGTCATTGCCGGTTTCCACGATGTGGCAGTGGTGGGTGAGGCGGTCGAGCATGGCGGTCGTCATCTTAGCGTCGCCGAACACGTCAGCCCATTCGCTGAAGCTCAGGTTCGTGGTGATGACCACAGAGGCCCGTTCGTAAAGCTTGCTCAGCAGGTGGAAAAGCAGCGCGCCGCCGGAGGGGCTGAACGGCAGATAGCCCAATTCATCGAGCATTACGAGGTCGCACCGCATCAGCCGATCCGCGATCTGACCCGATCGGCCCTGAGTTTTCTCCTGCTCCAGCGCATTGACCAGGTCGACGGTCCCGAAGAACCGAACCTTTTTGCGATGGTGTTCAACCGCCTGCACGCCAAGCGCCGTGGCGATGTGGGTCTTGCCGGTGCCCGGACCGCCGACGAGGACCACGTTGTCGGCGTTTTCGATGAACTCACACCGGTAAAGCTGGCGCACCAGGGCTTCATTGGTTTCGCTGGACGCAAAATCAAAACCGCTCAGATCCTTGTAGACGGGGAAGCGCGCCGCCTTCAGACTGGTAGGCAACCGATCGAACCTCGCGCTCGGCGGTTTCCGCCTTGAGCAGCTGTGAGAGAATGGGGACGGCCGAATTGAACGCTGGCGCGCCCTGCTCCATCAGCTCGCCCGCGGCTTGCGCCATGCCAAACATCTTCAGGCCGCGCAGCATCACGACAATCGCCGCCCCGGCCGGATCATGACGCATGGCGGGCCTCCTGTAGCTTCTCGCGCAGGGCATCGTAGCGTTCGACGTCGGCACGTGGCTCCCGGTCCAGGGCCAAGGCCTGCGGAGCCGCGATCATTGCTGTGGCCGTGGATTTGCCGTCGATCAGCCGGTGCAACATGTTCAGCACGTGCGTCTTTGTCGGCGCTCCATCACTCAGCGCCAGTTCGACGGCACACAACACCGCATCTTCACCATGGTGCAGGACGAGGGCAAGAATCTCCACCATCTCCCGGTCGCCTCCGGGCTGCTTGAGAAGGTGCTGTTGCAGCCGCTTGAACGCTTCCGGCAATTCGGCGAACGGCGCGCCATTACGCAGAGCTCCCGGCTTGCGCTGGATCACCGCGAGATAGTGGTGCCAATCATAGATGGTGCGGCCGGGCAGATGATGCGACCGCTCGATGAGCCGCGCGTGTTCGCAGATGACTTGCCCTTCGGCAACGACAACGACGCGGCCTGGATAAACCCTTAAGCTGACGCGATGATTGGCGAAGGACGCGGGCACGCTGTAGCGGTTGCGATCAAAGTGAACGAGGCAGGTGGGCGAAACGCGTTTGCCGTATTCAACAAAACCATCGAACGGTCTGCCAACGGCCATCAGGCATCCGACTTCACTTTGCCACGCATCGAATATCGAGCCTTGCTGGCTGCCGTGTGGAATCTCGCGCCATAGCGCTTGGCAGCGTTGTTCCAGCCAGTCGTTCAAGTCAGCCAGCGTCACAAAACGCGGCATGGTCTGCCACAGCCGATGACGCGCGTCCTGGACATTCTTCTCGATCTGACCCTTCTCCCAGCCTGAGGCCGGATTGCAAAAGTCAGCATCGAAAAGGTAGTGGCTGGCCATCGCGGCAAAGCGTGCATTGACCTGGCGCTTCTTGCCGACGCCAACTTGGTCAACAGCCGTTCTCATATTGTCGTAGATGCCGCGGCGCGGCACGCCGCCAAGCACCCGGAACGCATGATGATGCGCGTCGAACAGCATCTCGTGCGTCTGCAGCGGATAGGCCCGGACAATGAAGGTGCGGCTGTAGCAAAGCTTGAAGTGCGCAGCTTGCAGCTTGGTCCGTTCGCCGCCGATAACGGCCCACTCCTCGCTCCAGTCGAACTGGAAAGCTTCGCCCGGCTGGAAAATCAGCGGAACAAAGGCCCCGCGGCCGGTCGTCTGCTGCTCCCGCTGCCGATGCTCCTTCCAGGTGCGGGCGAACGCCGCAACACGGCCGTATGAACCTTCAAACCCGAGGGCGGCCAGATCCGCATGCAACCGCTTGATCGTCCGCCTCTGCTTGCGCGGCCTGCCGCTCTCTAGCTTTAGCCAGGCCGACAGTTTCTCGGCGAACGCGTCCAGCTTGCTGGGCCGCTCCGGCACCTTGAAGGCCGGTTCCACCACGTCGCCCCGCAAGTATTTGCGGATGGTGTTCCGCGATAGCCCAGTCCTGCGGGCGATCTCCCGTATCGAAAGCTGGTCTCGAAGCGCCCAGCGACGGATCACGCTCAGTAACTCCATGCTTATCACTCCCGTGGACCCCGCTGAAAACAGCCGGGGCGAGGTCAAAACATGGGTCAATTCTCAGTGGAAATTTGCCACCTGGTGGGTCAGTTCTCGATGAAACTCAACACTGTCGACCACTTATCGGCAATTCACCGAGGGGTTCCACACCGCCGACCTAATTCAGGCCCGCGCGTTAATGGAACAGTTCAGATCGCCGCAGCAGCATCAAAGCTCACTCTAAAGGTCCAGCTCGACCGCGGTTCTCGGCGTTGAGCAACAAATCAGCGCATTGCTTTCGGCGGGCGGGTCCAGCGGCTCCGGCGCGTACGTCAGTTCGCCTTCAACCAACCCGCTCTCGCAGTTGTGGCATACACCTGATCGGCAGGCCCAACGCACGGGAACAGCGCAGGCTTCCGCCAGCTCGAGCAGACTGCCAAAGCGGGCGTCCCATGGCACACTCAGACCGCTTCGCAAGAACGTCACCATGGGTCCGCCGCCCGCAGGACCGTCAGGCCGGTGAGGCAAAGCCGCGGCGACGCTGGAGATGCCCGGCGTGAGGGTGGACGCGGGCCCGAACACTTCGGCGTGGACCTTGGGCCAGGGAATGCCCCATGCCGCCAGGCCTTGCTGGAAATCTTCAAGAAAGCGGGGTGGACCGCACAGATAGAAATCAGCGTCCTGGGGAACCCCCAGCTCGTGAAGCAGCTCGATCGAGAGATGGCCCGGTCGATCGAAATCCTGGCCGAGCGCATCTCCCGGTCCAGGCCGGCTGTACATCACACAGCGATGAGACGCCTGGAGCGCGACGAGCAAATCCCCCGCCTCCTTGGCAAACGAATGGTGGGCCCGATCGCGGGCTGAATGCAGCCACCAAACCGGCCGAGACGCCACGGTGTTTGGAGCGCCCGCACCATGCAACATCGCCAGCATCGGCGTGACGCCGACACCGGCGCTGATAAAAACGACGGGCGTCGCACCGGCCGCGAGCGTAAACGACCCACGAGGCGCACTAATCTCCAGCCGACTGCCCGCCCGGATGCTTTGGTGAAGAAAGCCGCTTGCGATTCCGTGCTCGTTCTTAACCCCAATACGATAGGTTGGGGTTCCGGGCGCACCGCACAGTGAATAGTTTCGCGTGACAGCAGGAGCGTTCGGGTCCGGTCTCATGCGGACCACGATGAATTGGCCCGCGAGCGCCGGTGGCAGCGGCGAACCGTCTTCGGCCGCGAACTCGAACGATCGCACATCCAAGCTTTCCTCGCGCGAAGCCACGACCGCGATTGACCGAAAGCCACGCCACGCAGGGGGCGCCGACGCGCCGAGGCCGAGGCCCGCATTGCCCGTTGTGCCTCCCGCTTCGGCAGCGGTGAGCAGCGCCTGCATCGAGCCTTGCCAATCCTTGCTGAGCGCCGGAATGCGGATTGCGCGGCGCAATGCTTCGGGCGGGTGCTCCGCGGAGTAAAGGAGAGCATCGATCTCGGCGATGGTCATGCGCTCCGGACCGTCTGCGAGCTTCTCGATCCGATCGCCTGCGCCGATCTCGCCTTCTTCGACGACGCGGAAATAGAAACCGGGACGGTGGTGCGACACCAGCAGCGCGGCAATCTCCGGGTGGTTCAATCTGATGCCGACCCGGTAGCAGGTGTCGCGTGGCTGGCTGACCTCGACGACGGCACCGCCGATCCTGAAGCGATCGCCGATGCAGACCTCGTTATCGGCGAGGCCCTCCACCGTGAGGTTCTCGCCGAAATTTCCCGCCACGAGATCCGACCGCCCAAGATACTTCGCCCAGTAGCGGTAGGAATCGAGCTGGTACACCATGATCGCACGTTGCTCGCCGCCATGGCCTTGGAGGTCCCCTTGGCCGTCGCCATCGAGATTCAGCCGGCGGGCGACAATCCGCCCCATAACCGGGCTCTTCCAGACCGCCGTCCGGACAGTCCTGCCCTGCCACGCGACGTCCTGCGGAAGTCCGACATTGACCGAAACGACGACACCCATCATAGAACCTCCGCTGATGCATTTCGTCCTTCTCGTCAGCAGCAAAGAGCATCACACTTGGATGGAACGTAGGGCTGCTGCCGTCGAACACGGCAATGAGTTCCGCACGCCACATCATCAGGCTTAGTGTTCCGTCGAATAAGTGTCAGCCGCCTTCGCCCTGCTGTGTATCGTCAGGTCAGCGTCGCGCTCGCCGCCGAAGTTAAGGATCTGCAAGCGCGTCGGATCGGATGCGGGTTCGAAGCCGCCTTGACTTTCCATCGAGCCGTTCGCGGCACCCCCACATCGCCGTTGGCAAGGGGAATCCTCATGTAGCGAAGCGTGTCGGTTGCCATGCTCATGCTCCTTGCTGGTTCGCTGGGCGTGGCATGCGGAGAAACAGCGCAAGCGGACTCACAATCAACATCGCGATCATCATGACCTTGAATTGGTCGATCACCCCTATCAAAGCAGCCTGACCGGTGATCATATCGTTGAGCGTCGCGAGCCCTGGTTTAGCAATCGAACCCGCGACATGCGCAGCGGCGCGGAAGGGTGAGAGGTCCTTTGCGAGCGCAAGATGCATGGCCTGGGTATTGTCGTAGAAGAATGTCAGGACCACTGCGATGCCAATCGTGCTGCCATAGAGGCGCGACAGATTGAAGAGCACAGTGCCTTCCGGACGGAATATCGGATCGAGTGTGCTGAACGCTGCCTTGGTAAGCGTCGGAAGCAAAATTCCCAGGCCGGCGCCTTGGAACACGCCGGCCACGGCAACGAACTGCCAGTCCATTTCGGGTGAATAGCCGAGCATTCGCCAGTTGCCATAAATGACGAGAGCTATTCCGCCGGCGAGGAGCAGCCGGCCGTCGATGCGCGCCTCAACTCGTCCCGTCAGGATCACCGCTCCCACCAATGCGATGCTGCGCGGGATCGCCATATAGCCGGTGGTGTCAGCCGGGTAGTTGAGCAGCTCGTCCAGCATCGGCGATGTCAGCGCAATCGTCGGCAGCAGGACGAAGCCGAACGCGAAGTACATGATGGCCGAAAAGACGAAATTGCGGTCCTTGAACAACGCCTTATCAAGGAAATGTACCTTGGCGGTCAGAATGTGCACGAGATAAAGGTAGAAGCCCAGCACCGAGATAGCCGCCTCTGCCCAAATCTCTGCCGAGTTGAACCACTCCATACGCTCGCCGCGGTCGAGCATCATCTGCAGTCCCACCATGCCAAGCGAGAATGTCGTCAGGCCGAAGAAATCGAAAGGTGGAGTCTGCTCGGTCCGCTTCTCGGGGAGCGAGAGCGTCATGGCCAGGAAAATGAATCCTGCCACAGGCAGGCCGATATAGAACATCGAGCGCCAGCCATGATATTCGCTGAGCCAGCCCCCGATGGTAGGACCGCTGAGCAGGCCAAGTAACAGGGTGACGCCGGTCACCTGGCTTATGCGGGCGTGCTGTGAGGGCGGCAGTATATCGAGCAGGATCGCTATGGACAGCGGAGCGAGGGTGCCACTCGCGCCACCTTGGATGACACGGGCGGCGATGAATTGCAGCGGGGTTGTCGTACGCGTTGCGAGTAGCAGGCCGAGTGCAAAGATAGCGATGGAGATCTGATAAACGGCCTTTCGACCGTAGCGACCCGCAAGCCAGCGCGCCATCGTCATGGTGACGACGCTCGCTGTGAGATACGAAGTGAATATCCAACCGACCTCGTCGTCGGCCATCGACAGCGTACCCTGGATGTAGAGCAAGGCCGCATTAGGCAGCGAGATGGTGGCCGCCTGCATGTAAGTCGCCATCAGCGCGGCAATAATGATTGCGTGATGGCCGTCGGCTGCGGTACTCGGCGCGACTGTGGCACTCATTTGGTGGCCGGCATCGCGCACACGGGCTCGAGCGGATGGCGCCAGGTGCGGCGACAGCCGGTATCGACCCGAACGGTGACACTGATGCCTGAGAAGAGCGGCCGGTTCGGGTCGATTTTGTCAAGTTCGAAACGTACCGGCAGACGTTGGATGACCTTGACCCAATTGCCGGTAGCGTTCTCCGGCGGAAGAACCGCGAAGTCCGATCCAGTGCCCGGACTTCATGCTGACGATGTGTGCATTGAAGGTTCGATCCGGATAAGCGTCGACGCCGATCGCCGCCTCTTGACCCGGGCGCATATGGGTCAGGCCGGTTTCGCGGAAATTCGCCTCGATCCAAATGTCTCGGCTCGACAACAGCGAGAACACAGCTGCTCCTGGGTTGACGAAGTCGCCGACTTGCAGATCATCGACCCTTGCCACGATGCCATCGTCGGGCGCCACCACTGTCGCGTAGGACAGATCGAGTTGGGCCTGGTCAAGTTGGGCCCGCGCTGCGCGAACCGACGGATGGCGATCGGTCCCGATATTTGGATCGCCGTCCAACGCGGCCACCGTGTTGGCGACCTGTTGTGCGTCCGACGCAACCTGCTGACGTGCGACCCTAAGGTTCGTCGCGGTTCTGTCAAAGACCTCGCGCGGCGTCCAATCATCGGTAACCAGTGCTTTCTGTCTCGCATATTCACGCTCGTCAAAGTCCACAGTATCGCTCGCCGATTGGAGTTGGGCCAATTGCTGGCGATAGGTGGCCTTCAGCTCGTTAACCTGAAGACGCGAGCTGTCGAGCCGCGCTTCGGCCTGCTCGACCGCAATCCGGTATGGTTGCGGGTCGATTTGGAATAGCAGCTGACCCTGCTTGACGCGCTGATTGTCCTTTACCGCGATCTCGACCACTTGGCCGGCAACCCGAGCGTTGACCGATTCCTTTGCCGCGCGGACAAAGGCGTCGTCTGTGGAAACGTAAGGCTCCTCCGTCAGATAGTATGCTGTGCCGAAGGCAGCCGTTATTACGGGGAAGAGGATCAGTAATGGGCGACGTAGCCGCTCCCGCAGTGCCCGCTTTGGCGGGATCACGCGACGGTCGGTGGAACGGTCCACTGTTCGGCTCACCCGAGCGTCGATCTCGCCAAGCCGCCCCGTAGGGCTTTCATGGATCGTGGTGCCGGACGTCATCGAGAAGGCGGCCAGTGTGAAACGGGCTGCATGGCGACGGCTACAGGCGCCCCGCAGACGCCCAAGAACACAAGGTCATCCTCGCTATCGCCAACTCCGATGCGATTGAGCGGTGAAAGACCGAGTTGACCCAGGATGTAATCCTGGATCGAAGCACGTACCCACCAGAGCGCGTAACTGGCGAAGCGCACACCTCGGTCGGGTTCGAAGCGGCAGAGGGCCCGCATCATGCCAACGTAGCCTTCGCCGATCAGGTCCTCTAATGGCAAGCCATAGCGGCGATAGACCTCAGCGACCCCGACAACAAGGCGAAGGTGGCTCCCAACGAGCTGGTGTGCAGCGCTAATGTCGTGGTGGTCGCACCAGCGATAACACAGAGCCCGCTCTGCCTCGGTGCTCAACCTCGGGTAGGAACGCACGCCACGGCAATACCACGACAGGTGTCCCGTAGGGATCAAGGAACCGCTGAATTCCATGCCTGAGATCCCCCTTTTCTCTGTGTACCGGCGCAGCACTTACGCAACGATGCGGCGTGCACCCCGACAGTGCAAAACTTGCAATTAGGCCAAGCGCACGTCTATTGGACGAAGGTGTTGGCCCACGGCCTCCGAGATCGATGCCACAGGCCTCGCCCAACGACCGACACCAAAGTATTATAGACGTCCTCTTATCAAGCGGCGCATTGGCTTCGGGCGAGGTGCCGCGGGACCCAGAGGGGAGGAGGACCCTAAAAATCTGCGCGGTGGATGCCGAGTCCCAGCTCGGCGAGGCACGCGATATGTGTTGAACCTGAGGGAGGGTTTTTATGACTGCGACAACCGCTACCGCGCCATCCGCAGCAGCTATCGAGGCCGTAAAACAAAAAGCACGGCGATTGAGCATTCTTTCGATGATGTCGACGACCGCGGCTGGTTCGGGACATCCGACATCCTGCATGTCCGCAGCAGAGCTGGTGGCCGGAGCGTTTTTCTACGCGATGAAGTTTGATCCGAAAGACCCTAACTCGCCCGATAGCGATCGTTTCGTTCTCTCCAAAGGCCACGCCGCGCCGATCCTCTACGCCGCGTTCGCCGAGGCAGGCGTTTTCCCGGAGTCGCGCCTGATGACGTTGCGCGAATTTTCAAGCGAGCTGGAAGGTCATCCGACACCGCGTATTCCCGGTGTCGACGCCGCGACTGGGTCGCTTGGCCAGGGATTATCTGTCGGTTCGGGTCTCGCGATCGGCGCGCGTATGGATAAGAGTCCAACGCGTGTTTACGTGCTGATGGGCGACGGCGAAATGGCTGAGGGCCAGGTGTGGGAGGCGGCAGCGTTCGCCGCACACTACAAACTCGATAATCTCACGGTTCTGGCGGACATCAATGCGTTGGGCCAAAGCGAACCGACAATGTATCAGCACGACATGGAAGTTTACCGCAAGAAATTCGACTCGGAGGGCTGGGCGACAGAAATCATCGATGGCCACGATGTCGCCGCCGTGCTCGCCGCGCTCGATCACGCCAAGGCGACGAATGGCCAACCGCAGGCAATCCTCGCGCGCACGATTAAAGGTCATGGAGTAAGCTTCATCGCCGGCAAGGAGCATTGGCATGGCAGGGCGATTCCGAAGGATCAGCTCGCTGCCGCGATCAAGGAAATCGGACCGGCAATCGACCTGCCCCCTGACCCCGGCAAGTCCTATGCCGGGACGTCATTGCCTAAACCTCCGAATTTCCCTGCTCCTGCGCCGCCGGACTACGATCCTTCAAAGCCGGTCGCGACGCGCGAGGCCTACGGATTTGCCCTCAAGCGACTGGGTGCGGTCAATCCGCACATCGTGGCTATTTCGGGCGACGTGAAGAACTCGACTTTCTCGGAAATATTTGGCGACGCCTTCCCGGATCATTTCTATCAGGGCTACATCGCCGAGCAGAATCTTGTGAGCGTGGGCGTAGGACTTGCCGCGCGCGGCAAGGTGCCTTTCCTTGATACCTTTGCGTGCTTCCTGGCCCGCGCCTATGACCAGGTCCGCATGGCAGCCATCAGCCGGAGCAACATCAACCTGTGCGGATCGCATTGCGGCGTTTCGATCGGCGAGGACGGTCCATCGCAGATGGCGCTGGAGGATATCGCGATATTTCGCGCCGTTCATTCCTCGACCGTTCTTTACCCAAGCGATGCCATCTCCGCGGAGAGGCTTACGGAAACCATGGCGGGGCGTGCAGGCATCAACTATCTGCGAACATCCCGGCCGAAATTTCCCATCCTCTACTCGAAGGACGAGAAGTTCCCGATCCCTGGATTCAAGGTGCTCCGACAGAGCCCGCAAGATAAAGTGACGGTGATCGGCGCGGGAGTCACCTTACACGAGGCGCTAAAGGCCGCTGATCAGTTGAAAGCAGAAGGCACAGCCGTGCGGGTGATCGACCTTTATTGCGTCAAACCCATCGACGGAAAAGAGCTCGCCAAGGAGATTGCCGCCACAGGCGGTCGGCTCATCACCGTGGAAGATCACTGGGCGGAAGGGGGAATAGGCGAGGCGGTCCTGTCCGCCCTCGCGCAGGCGGGCGTCGCCCCTGCCAAGTCGCAGCTCATCGCGGTGCGGGAGATGCCGCACTCCGGCAAGCCGGATGAGCTCATTGACGCCTTCGGCATTTCGGCAAGCCATATTGTGGAGGCGGTGCGCGCAATTTCATAACAAGCGTTCGCGGAGCGCCTGCGTTGAGGGCTAATGCTCGGTTATATTTTATAGGTTGCGACCGGATCATACCAAGGGAGTGGCGATGGACCTCGATCCCCTTCTGCTTTCACGCCTGCAATGGGCGTGGGTCATCGCCTGGCACATCCTGCTGCCGGCCTTTACCGTGGGTCTTGCGGCCTACGTTGCAGTCCTCGAAGGCCTGCACCTGATCACCGGCCGGGAGGCTTACGCTCGGCTTTCCGCGTTCTGGACCAAGATTTTTGCGGTTTCGTTTGCGATGGGAGTTGTCACCGGCATCATGATGCCATTCCAGTTCGGCACGAACTGGAGCCGGTTCACCGACGCTACCGCCAACATGATCTCGCCGATGATGGCGTATGAAGGTTTTCTCGCCTTCGCACTCGAAGCCTCGTTTTTAGGCATCCTATTGTTTGGCCGGCCCCTGGTGCCGCGCTGGGCGCATTTTTTTGCCGCAGTGATGGTCTCTTTGGGCACACTGTTTTCGTCGTTCTGGATCCTTGCAACCAACAGCTGGATGCAGACGCCGGGCGGTTACACGATCATCAATGGGCGTTTTTTCCCAACCGATTGGCTCGCGATCGTCTTTAGCTCGTCCTTTCCCTACCGGCTCTTGCACAACGACACCGCATTTTTTGTCACGACCGCATTTGTCGTGCTCGGCGTCGCCGCATTCCTGGTTCGCCGCGGCGACAGGTGCCAGGAAGAGGCGCGGCTGATGATGCGCATGGCACTCAACCTGTTGATCATCATCGTGCCGCTGCAAATCGTCCTCGGCGACCTGCACGGCCACAACACACTCGCCCACCAGCCCGCCAAGCTCGCCGCGATCGAAGGGCTGTGGCAAAGCGCCGGGCCGATGCCCGAGGTCTTGTTTGCGATCCCGGACCAGGGCGCGCATAAAAACCACGACGAGATCGAAATTCCGCATCTCGGCAGCCTGATCCTGACCCATAGCTGGAACGGCCGGGTTCGCGGGCTCGAGGAGTGGCCGCCCGATCAATGGCCGCCGGTATGGCTAGTGTTTTTTTCGTTTCGTATTATGGTCGGCATAGCCATGCTGATGCTGGCGGTCGTGGTGGTCGGCTGGGTATTGCGATTGCGCGGGAATTTGTACGATAGCGTCTGGTTTTTGCGTCTCTGCCAATGGTTTGCACCGGCCGGTTTTGTGGCGGTTCTGATGGGTTGGACGACCACCGAGGTCGGGCGCCAGCCCTGGACGGTTTATAGGGTGCTCCGCACCGCGGATTCGGTCACACCTTCGCTGACCGGCCGTGACGTGCTCGCTTCGCTGCTGATGTATGTTGCGGTTTATTTGATCTTGTACCCGGCTGGGGTTGCTTACATGGCGGCGCTTGTCCGACGCGGATTGCAGCCTGGGGAGGAGGATATCGGCGAGGTCGGGGCCGGGCACCCGCGGACGCCGATCGCCGAGATCGCCAGCCGCCCGGGTGGCGGAGTGTCGCAGCAAATCGGAGGACCCGCCGCATGACCACCGTGCCGACGCTCGACTTGGTGCCGATATGGACGCTGCTGCTCGCGTTCACCGTCGCCTATTATGTGCTGTTCGACGGCTTCGATCTCGGGGTCGGCATGCTCTACAGGTTGGCCCCGCGTGCCGCCTGGCGGCCCATCATCATGCGCTCAATCCTGCCGGTGTGGGACGGCAACGAGACCTGGCTCGTGCTCGGCGGGTTGGGGCTGTTGGGGGCGTTTCCGCTGGCTTTTACGATCATTATCCCGGCTGTCTATTTTCCGATCATCATCATGCTGTTGGCGCTGGTGTTCCGCGGCGTCGCCTTCGAATTTCGCTTCAAAAGCCCGTTGGCGCAGCGCTTTTGGAATGCCGGGTTCAGCATCGGCTCGGCGATCGCAACCTTGGCGCAGGGGGTCGTCCTCGGCACTTTTATCCAGGGTTTTAATGTCAGCGGGCGGCAATTCGCCGGCTCTTCGCTGGACTGGATTTCGCTATTCGCAGCGTTGACTGCGGTATCTCTGGTGTTCGGATACGGCCTTCTCGGTGCCGGCTGGCTGATCATGAAAACCGACGGCGAATTGCAGGCCTGGTCCCGCCGGGCGGCGCGCGTGTGTCTCGTCGGCGTCGTGCTGGCAATCGTAGCTGTCAGCATTTGGACGCCGCTGCTCAACGAACGGGTCGCGGACCGCTGGTTCAGCCTGCCGAACCTGTTCTGGCTGTTGCCGATCCCGGTGTTGACGGCCCTGGTGGCCATTTCAATTTGGCTGGCGCTCGACCGCGACAACGAATTCTGGCCTTTCCTCGGTGCTGTCTTGCTGTTCCTGCTGTCGTTCCTCGGCATTGCCATCAGTTTGTGGCCGTTTATCGTTCCCTATCAATACACGCTGTGGCAGGCGGCCGCAGATGAGAGCACACAGGCGTTTTTGTTGATTGGCACATTGCTGCTAATACCGATCATTCTCGTCTATACTGCTTGGTCCTACTGGGTTTTTCGCGGCAAGGTGCGCGCGGATCTGGCGGATTGAGAGTATGGAGGCGCCAAAATGGCGCTGCACCCTGTTACCTTCCGTTGCCCGCCCCGGAGTTTTCTGCCGGACGACATCTCATCCAGCGCCGAGGGGGGAGATCGTTGTCAGACGCCGGCCGCCGCCCTCATCTCCCCAGCGAGTTCGTCGTAGCAGACCCTCCACGCGTCTTCGACGATGGGCGTGAAGTCTTCCCCCAGCGCCTGTTCGAGGGTCCAGAGCAGCGCTTCTCGCATCGCGTCGTAGTCGGCGAGCTTGACTCCGTACTCGACATGACGGACGGCGAGATCACGGACCGCAGGCAAAACCTGACCCGACTCAGGCAAATTGTATACGACCATGGTGAGCATGGTCATCAGCTTGGCGCCCTGAATGCGCATGTCGTTCTTGAATAGCGGCCGGAAATTCGGGTTGGCTGCGAATAGCCGCTCGTAGAACAGCGCCCCGGCCACCTCTGGCATCACGGCCAGCGTGGCGAAGGTCGTCCGGACAAGTTCCTGCTGCGCGGCATTCACGATGTTTCCACCTCCGCCTGCGAGGCCGCTCAGTCGTCTTTGCGCGACGCCGCCCGCGTCACAGCGGGCGTGCTGCTGAGCGCGCGCACGGCGTAACGCAACGACGGGAAACCACTTCTCTCCTTGGCGCGCCGTTTTCGATAGGCGTGGTAAACACTAGGATAGAGGCGGCTGCGCAGTCGTCTCATTAAGCGCCAGGCGACGTCTCATTCAGCGCCAAGGGAAGATCGTTGTCAGACGCCGACCGCCGATTTCATCTCACCGGCCAGTTCGTCGTAGCAGACCGTCCACGCCTCGCGGACGGCGGGCGTGAAGTTCTTCCCCAACACCTGTTCGAGGGTCCAGAGCAGCGCTTCCCGTAGCGCGTCGTAGTCGGCAAGCTTGACACCGTACTCGACATGCCGGACGGCAAGATCACGGATCGCAGGCAGAACCTGACCCGGCTCAGGCAAATTGTATACAACCATAGCGAGCATGGTCATCAGCTTGACGCCCTGAATGCGCATGTCGTTCTTGAATAGCGGCCGGAAACTCGGGTTGGCTGCGAATAGCCGCTCATAAAAAAGCGCCCCGGCCACCTCCGGCATCACCGCTAGCGTGGCGAAGGTCGTCCGGACAAGTTCCTGTTGCGCGGCATTCACGATGTTTCCACCTTACCCTTGGGGCCGCTCACGCGTCTTTGCGCGACGCGGCCCGTAGCACGCCGGGTGGGCTGCCGAACTCGCTTACGAAAGCGCGATAGAATGTCGCCATACTGTTGAAGCCCCAGCCGAAAGCGATGTCGACCACCGACCGCCCGGTTCCTGTCGCCCCGGCAATTGAGTTGCGGCATCGGAGCAGCCGCTGGCGCAAAACGTATCGGGCGAAAGTGCTACCGCTCGGCTCGAACAGCCGGTGAAGCTGGCGCGCTGAGATGCGCAGCGCGGCGGCGGCGCTGGCCGGGCTCAGGTTTGGATCGGCGAGATGCAGATCAACGTGGCGCTTGACCGCCGCGAGCTGCGCCGACCGCAGCGAATCCCGCCCGCCTTGGGTGCCATCGTCGGAGGCGCCACACGCCAGCGTCACGAGGCCGCAGAGCGTGCGCAGCACGGCTTCGCCGAGTTCGTCGGTAAGGAGTGGCGCCTGGGCCTTCGCCGCATCCATGGCTACGCCGAGGAGCGAGCCGAGCGGCGAGACGCCGGGCAATCGAAACGGGCAAGCCAATCGGCCCCCCTTCAGGAGCGGCGAGAGTGCCGTCTGCGGGATGACCAGCATGTCGAACAACGCCGTGCCTTTCGATTCCGCGTCGAATCGCCATTCGGTCGAGCTAATGCAGAAATCGCCGGGCTCGTGAAGGAGGTCGACCGGCGTGCTGCCTGGGGCGGCCCTCCAGATTACCGGCCGGGCAAATCGGCGGATGAAGAACGCCTCGGTCTTGTCCTTGGCAACATCGGCCGCGGTGCGCTGGACCCTCTCGAGCCCTGAATTGATATCCAGCAACGCAAATTCGCCCGCAACCGACCCGCTCGCTTCGGCGCGAAAGGCGCCGGGGTCCGGGATCTCGCTCGGCGTGATGCTATGGGCCTGCTTCGCGAAGTAGTCGCACCAGAACCTTACACGGTCGCGCGGCGGCAGGTCGTCCGTTGAAAACCGGACTTGCATGGCCATCCCTATGGTCGCCACCCGGAAGCTAAAACTAACCGCACGGGTAAGGCTAGCCGCGAGACCTGGGTCCGTGCCGTTTTTGAAGGGAGTTGTCCCGCCGCCTCTTAGCCCCTCCGGCCTCTCCCCATGCCGGCTGCGGTCGAGCTGGCCACCGCAATCTCTGCGTCTAGGAGGACCCCGACGGTCTGCTAAACAGCTTATCAGCGGCTTCAGCACCTGAAGATCGGATCGGCGCTGAGTGAGACATCGTGCGGCGTTCAGTGAGACGACGCTGGCGATGCGCGGCCCTATTCATTTGCCATCGGAGTGTAACACCGGAGTTCCACATCTCTTGCAGGGAGATCGCGATGACACAATGGCTGTATCGGGAGATTGTCAGTGATCAATCTCGTGTCATGGAACTGCCAACGATCCATCCGGCCCTGCCCAATCGTGGTGTGCCGCGGATCATGGCGAAGATGGGCGCCGGAGTTGCGGTTCGCAATGGCGTCAGGTCAGCCGCTGTGTCGCAAGACACACCAATCGTGTTCGTTGTTGACGACGACTTCTTAGTACGCGAATCGCTCGAATTGCTGATCTGCAACGCGGGGTGGCAACCAGAGACCTTCGGGTCCGCACAGGAATTTTTGTGTCGCGAACGAGTTCGTGTGCCGAGTTGTCTCGTTCTCGACATTGCGCTTCCGGATCTCAATGGCCTTGATTTGCAGAAGCGTCTCGCAGTCGATCGGAAAGACATGCCGATTATCTTCGTTACGGATCATGGCGACGTTTCGATAACGGTTCAGGCCATGAAGGCGGGCGCCCTCGACTTCCTTGCCAAGCCACTTTGCGAAGACGCGCTGCTGAGCGCTGTCCAGCAGGCGATCGAGCGCAGTAGGACTGCGCTTGATCATGAGGTGCAAATACGCGGGTTGCGAGACCGTTACACCTTGCTCAGCCGTCGCGAGCGGGAGGTGATGGCGCTCGTCGTTTCCGGCCTGTTGAACAAGCAAGTCGGCTTCGAACTTGGCATCAGTGAGATCACAGTGAAGGCGCACCGTGGTCAGGTGATGCGAAAAATGAAAGCAGGATCGCTCGCCGACTTAGTAAAAATGGCGGTGAAACTCCACGTCTTATCTGAGGTCTGAGGCTGCGTTATCGGGTGATGGACAACACGATTCGCCAAATCCGCGCCACGCCATTACCCAGTTATCAGATGCCGAGACGGGTGAGGGCCAGTCTGAGGCGAGCGCAAGGCCAGATCCGGAATGCCTTTGACCAAGAGGGTCGGTAATCAAGCTGCAGCCATAAAGGTAGTTTGGTGGCCAAAGGAGACGGTAGATCACGGCGTACGCCGACAAAAATCGCTGAGTTTGATCGGGTGATTTGAACCTCTGCATCTGTCGTTTTCGTCGATGCGAATTCCCCGGGGCAATTGTTCAGGTAACTGCTCGTCCAATGACGCACGTCGCGCAAGATAATAGCTCGATTGAGGACGGGATAGCCGTGTAGGCCGTCTGTCGGTGATCGGGTTAAGTGCAACGCCCGAGCTGATACTGATGTCGGAGATAGACGGCGACGGGACCAGTCACTTCGGACTGCTTTATCAGGTTGGGTGAAACCAACTTCGCACTGGTTATCTCGCGATTGTCCAGGTGGAGGGCCGGCAAACGATCCATGTGCAATTCGAAAAAGTAAACCTGATCCCGAAACCCTTCCCACTGACCGGCCTCCTGCCCAACTGCCTGTAAGGGACCAACCGGAACGAGTCCGATCTCCTCTTGAAGCTCGCGGCGCGCGGCCTCCTCAGGCGTCTCTCCTTTGCGAACGCTCCCGCCCGGGAAATTCCACGTCCGGCGGTACGACGATCGCAACAAAAGCAGTTCCAATCCTACATAGACCGCCACAAGAGCACCTTGGTGAGTGGCGCCCCAGAGTCGTCGCCAGATGCGCGCGACGGGAAATGCCGCACGGAAAGCCAGCTGCCAAACGTAGTCTTGTAGCTCGGGGCGCTTGCTCGACTCGATCAATCCGGGGCCGCGCTTCATATTCGTCCGATATGCCTTCAGGCGTTGAGAAAGTCTGAACCCACGATGAAGCGCCCCAATGTGGGTGAGACCTGCGAGCTCCACGCCGCCATGACGCCGCTTGTTCCGAGCGGTGATCGCGCATTTACACCGTAACGAGCGCCGTGACGCCCAACACCCTTCCCCGTTCGCGGCCGGCGATAGTCCGCCTGCTATATTAGGGAAACTCTGATCAACCCCGCCATCTGCGCCGCCCGGTCGTGGTGGTGGCGAAGACGGAGAAATCTGGATGCGACCTGAGGCCGGAATTCGGCGTTCGCGGGCCGGTTCGGCCGGTCTGCCGGATCGTCGCAGCGCTGCGGACGCAGCTCTCCTCTCACGCAGCCAGTAGCGACCTTCGAGCGAGGTAAAGATTGGCGAGGCCGCAGGTGACGAACAGCCGGTGGGCATTCTTGTCCAACCCGCGATAGCGCACCTTCACAAATCCAAACACGCGCTTGATGACCCCGATACTATGCTCGACCTTCGCCCGTACCTTCGACTTGGTCCGATTGCGAGCTTTCTCTGCCTCATCGACAACACCGCGATGACGATATCGCCGGTTGGTGAAGTCCTGTGCAGATGGAGCATGCTCGCGGATGACATGACGCTGGCCACGATAGGCCTGGTCGCCCCAGACACGCCGTTCCTCGCCATGTAGCAGGTCACCAAGCACGCTGGCATCATGCACATTCGCCGCAGTGGCCACCGCGGAATGGATCAGCCTGGTCCTGCTATCTACCCCGACATGCGCCTTCATCCCGAAATACCACTGCTGGCCCTTGCGGGTCTGGTGCATCTCGGGGTCGCGCTGCTTTGTGGCATTCTTGGTCGAACTCGGAGCGCTGATGATGGTCGCGTCCACGATCGTGCCGGTGCCCACCTTCAGACCCAGACTCTCAAGATGCTCGTTGACGGTGGCAAATATCTCAGTTCCAAGCTCGTGCTGCTCCAACAGGTGGCGGAACTTGCAAACCGTGGTCTCGTCCGGCACCGGCTCACGGCCGAGATCGATGCCGGCAAACTGCCGCATCGCAGCCGAGTCATACAGCGCCTCCTCCACTCCGGGATCCGAGAGATTGAACCACAGCTGCAGGAAGTAGATGCGCAACATGCGTTCCAGTCCCACCGGTGGTCGGCCCCTGCCAGGCTTCGGATAGACCGGCTCGATCAGCGCACAGAGTTGCTGCCACGGCACTACCCGCTCCATCTCGGCAAGAAAGGCTCCCCGCCGTGTGGTCTTGCCGTAGCGTTCGAAGCTTACGCTCGCCAGGGTCGCTTGACGCATCTCGTTCGGTCGATCCGAATGTAATCAATGCCACTCAACTACAGGCTGCTCCGTGACCGTGTCGAGATGGGATTCTTCAGAGTCTCCTTAGATCAGGAGCAGGCCTTCCCAGCGCTTGGGCGATCTCCCGCCGCTTGCGCCGCTGACTTAGTCATGTACTCGCCCTGTTTCGTCTTGCCATAATATCGGTCTCCGAGGCAGTGATAGACCTTGGACGCTGTGTTCACCCAAACTTGCCCCGCGCTTGGTGGTTGGCGAGTAGCCTGATGAGTTGGCGGCGTCGTGGAGGCTGCAGGAGTTGCGGGAGCCGGCGCGCTGGACAAAGTGCTGGCAGATGCCGGTCCCCAAGCCTGCCCGGCATGTGGGAGCCGGGCCATGTTGACGCGAATGACCGAGCAGGACTGGAAACTGGTGGTGAAGCTGTGAATCGGCGTCGAACTTTGGCCCTACGGCGCGGGGGCTGGCGCGGAAACCCCTTCACGGTCCCGGCAGAATGACACCGTAGATGCGACCGGTTGTACCGAACGCACCGTAGATCAAACCGCTGTCGGCGTAGATCAGGTGGCCGCCGGCGACAGGTGCCGCCAGATGCTGTTGCCAGGATACCAGCACACGCCGCCGATAATCCGCCGCGATCTCCGGCGACTCGGAGTGGTAAGCCGCGATCGCGTTGAGCCAACTTCCAGTGCTGCGATAAAGCGCATTGAGAAAGCGCACTGCATAAATCGTGTTCGAACCCGGATCGAATGCTTGATCGAGCGACGCGAACGCATCCGGGTGATCCATCAGATTCACCTGCATGCAGCCTACATCGATCGAGCGCACGCCGTCCGCCTGCAACGCGACCACAGCAGCGATAGCCTGCGCTTTGGTCGCGAAGAATTGACCCACCCCACCGGCGTCGATGGTCCAAGGCCAGGGCCGCATGGCGCCCGTCTGCGGGTCTGGCCGCCCGCTCTCGACCTGACCGATCGCTGCAAGCATCCCGCGCGGGGTACTCCCGTTGATTTCGGCTCTCTCAATCGTCCGCTCGCAAAGTGCCGCCGGCGAGTCGCCCTGCGGCGAAGCTGCGTGCGCCGTTACGGACACCAAGAAAAGGAGCACGAGGAAGAACGTTGAACGCATCGCACAATTTGCACACACATCGCACGGAAGCGCCAGCGGATGCAGCCCCCCGCAGTGCGTCAGTTTGAACAGGGAAAGCCCAAAAATGAAGCGAGCCATCGACCAACCATCGCTTTGTGCTGCATTATCCCGCTAGCAGCTTCTACGAGTGGACGGGCGCCAAGGCCGCACGGCAACCGTTCATCATCAATCCGAATTGGCTGAGCGCGCCTATGCCGCGTAAGGCGCCCGCCCAGCTCGCCAGAACATACCGCCATAAGTAATAAACTCCCAAACGGCGGGTTTTTCGCGGTACACCCGTTCCAGCATCTCGGGGAGTCCGACGACAGAGGGCTGGCGAAGCCCGTGATGCTCAACCAGTCCCGCCATGGGCATGAAGTGGATACCGGATGTGCCCAGCAGCCGCAACAGCTTTGGTTCCATCAGCCCGCACCAGTGGGTCAGTCTCATGCTGGCGCTGAGCTGAACGATCCCACGCACCAGGGCCAGGCGCGCGAGGCTGCCCGTGCACGCACTGACCGCACGCAGTTGCTTGGACAGCGCGAATTGCGACACCTCGGCAATGCGCAAACGCGGCAGCGTGCGCAGGAGGGGCGGATTAGCGATCTCTTCCATCGGCAGAGCCGCCCCGGGGCCGCCAAGACGCGGGATAACAAGCCGAACTGTGCCGATCGCCAGCCCGGTCGGACGGTGACGTAGCAGGACGTGCTTCGAGAGCGCATCGAACCGATCCTTCTCGCGCCCATTGAGTCCTGGTTCGAAACCGCGTTCAACGCAATAAATCTGATATCGGAGGCGGAATACCTCATCGAGAGATCCGGCTCCCACCGCCGTTTCTGTTACGAAATCATCGAGGGTAGCACCAATCGCTTCGGTGCTGCGATCCACCTCCATAGGTTTACCCCTTCTTTTCGCGGAAACGAGAGCGTTCTCGCTTCCGTCACCCCAGCAATGAGTGTCGTTGATCGGCGGCCAGGAAACCGCCTTCAGATTCGCGTGTTTCGGTTACCCGCGTGACGCCGCGTGCGTCAAATAGAACTATTCAGAACGATTATCGAACCTCTTCACGACTATCGAATCTCTTCTGAATAATTTGATAGCGGAACGGGCGGGGTGCGAGGCTGATCGCTGGGAAGACGAAACCGAGCGGCAACCCGCTTCAGACCGCAAAGCAACGCACGCCGTCTTACACCTACGCCATCAACGTCTTGTTCCCGCCGATGTGAATACCGTCGAACAACCGGACGCACCATGAATGTCAGCATCTTTTTTGTTCGATAAAAGTCCGATGTCCACTCAGCAGGACGATTTCGCCGT
Source organism: uncultured Pseudomonadota bacterium (assembly GCA_963791885.1). Lineage (GTDB taxonomy): Bacteria > Pseudomonadota > Alphaproteobacteria > Acetobacterales > Acetobacteraceae > CAVSUZ01. Next base: position 736,144 of record CAWBUL010000006.1, read on the forward strand.
CTATATGGCAGCGGTTCGGGCGCGGCATAGCGATGACCCCACGGTCCGACGGCCAGCAATCTCGGTGCTCCTTGAATTTGCCAGACGGGGCCAGCGGCAAAAAACGCCATCCTGATCGTGGAGTTTGCCCGGCAGGCGCAGGAGGCGGGGAGCACGCCTGAGCAGGCAGCGGTAAGCGCGGCGCGGCGGCGGTTGCGGCCGATCCTGATGACTTCACTCGCCTTTATTCTGGGCGTGGCGCCGCTCGTTATTGCCACTGGTGCGGGTGCGGAGATGCGGCAATCACTGGGGACCGCCGTGTTCTTCGGAATGCTGGGGGTGACCGGTTTCGGGCTGATCTTCACGCCGGCTTTCTACACGATCGTGCAGCGGATAGGCGGGGGCCGGTCGCGGGCATCACACCCCGAGGACGCCGCAATGATGATGACGCGGGCGCAGTCGGGTGATTGAGATTTACAGGATGCGCGATCCCGCGCAGTCTGCTCGGCCGGTCCCCAGCGAGGCGCAAAGCATGGTAAAACTTCACTACAGGATCGTCGCCCACGATGGCGGCTGGGCCTACAAGCTTGGTGACGTGTTCTCGGAGCCCTTCCCAAGCAAGGCCGCCGCGCTGGCCGCGGCAAAGCAGGTGGCTGCCGAGCAGCATGTTCCGGGTGATACCACTCTTATTGAGTATGAGGACGCCAATGGGAGGTGGCACACGGAACTGTCTCAAGGGGACGATCGCCCAGACGCTGACGTCATCGCTTGACTGCGACTTCACCTCCGTGCTGACCGGCTTCCGCGTCGTGATGACGAGGTGGACAGTGCCCAAGACGGCTTCTGAATACGGAAGGTGAATCAGCGGAGCGCCCGGACAACCGGGAGGAACGACCAAAGCGCCCCGCTGGTAGGCGCTCCAGCATAATTACCCGAAGCCGCGCCAGCATATCGGCCACAAATTGCCGAAACGCAAATGTTTTCTCATGGCATGCTCGCTTTGTCGTGAGCGCCGAGCCGAGGCCAATGAGCCGAGCATGATGGCGGAGGCGCGCGGTGCCGATGGCCCGGAGGGAGCTCACGACCGCTATAATACCCGGGTCTGTCCGGATTCAGGTACGCGGCGCGTCGTCTTGATTCGTGTCCTTTGTCTCCCAGCTCATCGCCATCGAAGTCAGAGGGGCCCCCGCCGCCACCGGGTGCGCTGACGCTCGGTGGGCGCCCCTCCTGGCTTCGCCAACAGAGCAGGAGGTTGAAGGCGATGGCGCTTTTTCCCGACCCGTTCGAGGCGTTGGTGCGCCTCCAGCAAACCATGGACACGCTACGCTCGAGCGACTGGCTCAATACCGGTCCCAGCGCGGCCGGGGCTTTTCCGCCGGTCAATGCCTTTCGCAAGGGCGATGACTACATGCTTATCGCCGAGTTGCCCGGGGTGGACCGCGACTCGGTGGATATCCAGGTGAAGGGCAACACGATCCGGTTGTCCGGTCGTAAAGCGCGTAAGCGGTGGCTTCAGACCACGTTTGCCCAGGGGAGCAGCTGGTCGAGCTTTGACATGGGCCAGTGCTGGGCGATTTTGGTGAGGGTATCGGTCAAATAACGCTGTGGCTCGACACCGTTCAACTTGCAGGTTTCGACGAGCGAAGCGATGAGACCCCAGGCAGCTGCTCCCTCATCATGGCCCGCGAACAGGGCATTCTTGCGGTTCAGCGTGATTGGGCGAATGGCTCGCTCGACCGTATTGTTATCGATTTCGATAGTGCCGTCATCGAGGAACCGCGTCAGCCCGTCACGGCGCTTGAGGCCGTAGCGGATGATTTCGGCCATTTTGCCGCTCTGGGGCAGGAGCGGCAGCTTCTGCTCCAGCCAACGGAACAGATCGTCGATGAGTGGCACGGTCCTGACCTGACGCGCGGCACGACGTTCCTCGGCACTCCGACCACGGAGCTCGGTCTCGATCTGGTAAAGCGCGGCAATCCGATTCAGGACCTCGGCAGCGATCGGCGCAGACCCGCCCTTGTTGATGTCAAAGAAGTCTCTTCGCCAATGTGCCCAGCAAAGAGCCAGGTCCAAGGGATCTTCCTTCCGACGGCCATCGGTCAGGGCGTTATAGCCGGTGTATCCGTCCACCTGGAGAACGCCCTTGAAGCCGCGGAGTGCCTGACGCGCATATTCCCCAGCACGGCCTGGTGCATAAACGTAGACGACGCCGGGAGGATCAGGGCCGTTCCATGGCCGATCGTCGCGAGCGATTGCCCACAGATAGCCGGTCTTTGTCTTGCCACGCCCAGGATCGAGCACGGGCACCGTCGTTTCATCGCAGAACAACTTGGTCGATCGTTTCAGCAACTCCAGCATGCGCGCGACGATCGGCCTCAAGGCAAAGGCGCTGCGCCCCACCCAATCGGCCAGACAGGAGCGATCGATCCTGATGCCTTGGCGCTGCAGGATCTGGTGCTGGCGATACAACGGCAGATGGTCGGCATATTTGCTGACCAGGACATGGGCCAGCATCGCCTCGGTGGGTAGGCCAGCTTCGATGATATGCGGCGGCGCCGGTGCCTGGCTAACGCCCTCGCGACACGAACGGCAGCCATATTTCGGCCGACGGGTCACGAGGACACGATGCTGGGCAGGGATAACGTCAAGGCGCTCGGATTTGTCCTCACCGATGACATGCAATGCTCCACCGCAGCAGGGGCAGATCTGGTTCTCGGGCTCGATGACGATTTCGACGCGCGGCAAATGATCCGGCAGATCACCGCGCTTGACGCCATGGCGTCTGACACGCGTCGCGTCCTGGCTCTCCGCTTTGGCTTTTGCCGCGGCAATTCCCGTCTCGAGATCCTCAAGCCCAAGCGCCATCTGTTCTGGCGGCAGCTGTTCTGAACTCTTGCCATACTGACGGCGGATATATTTATCGAGGATGCGCTCGAGCCGCTCGATCTCTTCGTCACGATGCGATAGCGCTGCATCCTTCTCGGCCAGACTTGCCGTCAGGCGCTCGATCAGCGCATGAGCCTCAGCAAGATTTTGCGGCAGAGCGGCATCCATGGCGACTCGAGTGAATCACATTCCGACCGATTTGTGATCACCAATATCGTGTGTGAGCATCGAGCGATCACAGCACTTCCTGCGGCGCACGCACACGCCGCACATGCACGCGCGTCCAATCGAGACCTTCGAATAACGTGGTCAATTGTGCCGGTGACAGACGCATCACGCCTGCCTCAATCCGAGGCCAGCGGAACTTGCCATCCTCCAGACGCTTGGAGATCAACACTATGCCCGTGCCGTCCCAGAAGATCATCTTGATCCTGTCCGCGCGGCGCGCCCTGAAGACGTAAACAACGCCCGAATAAGGATCGGTGCCCAGTTCCTCTTTGACGATGGCAGCCAGGCCATCGATGCCTTTGCGGAAGTCGACGGGTTGGACCGCAACCATCACCCGAACAGGACCGGTCGGAAAGATCACCTGGCGGCCTTGAGTGCCCGGATGATCCTCTCAACCAGTGCAGCATCAGCACCATCGTTGACCCGAACGGCAATCGGGCCCGCCTCGATCTCGATGATCGGCACCGCACCGGCATGCTTCGGCTTGGTCTCGGGCGGCAAGGGTCCGGCAGCCTCGACCGTGGCAAAGGCTGGGCCGCCCGTGAGAACAAGAGAGCCCTCGCGGGCGGCTTTCCGCCAAGCGTAGATCTGTGACGGCAGGACATCGTGACGGCGAGCAACCTGCGACACCATCGCGCCAGGCACCACACTCTCAGCGACAATCCGTGCCTTCGCCTCATCCGACCAACGGCGTCGGCGCTCCGCACCGCTCAGAATTTCAATCCGGCGCGGTCGCTCCACAGACGAACCGTCGTTAACCACGTCCATAACATCAGCTCTTGCCAACAGGACGACAAACTTGCCTCAGCTGACATTCATAAACGACGTGCCCCGTGCCACCGCTTACCAACCAGGCATTAAGTCGCCATTCTCATCGCGGAGGTGGACGAGGCATTGATCGCCCTCCGAGGGCGCCGCGGTGAGTGTCAGGACGCTGATGACGTCGTGCTTGTTGATAATTCGCTTAAGCTCCATGGCGGCTGGACTAACTGGCTGGCCGAGTCGATGACAACCACCTTCGTCCCGAAGGGCGCGGGGCCTGAGTTACAGCCGCCGCCCCCAAGTCCTACCCCGTTGCCCGCCCCGCGGGTTTACCCCTCAACTCCGCCCTCTCTACCAGCCTCGAGCGGCCGGCGTGAGACGTCGATTCTGACCCGTTAGAGCCGGCAGCGACGTATCTGCGGTCGGTAGCGTGGCGAGAATGGGCGTGACGTTATAGGGCCTCTCTAAATGGCGCCAGCGTGTCCCTTTGTCCCTTTGATACCCGGCTGACCATCTCCTGCCGTAACTGGTCCGCAGCGAGCGCAGCCTTGACGGGATCGTGCGGCGCTTCGAGGGCCGCAGCACAGCCTCGATGTGGACTCGGCCTACTTCCTCCCACTGTTACGGCTTCAGCAATGGGCTTTCGGGACCGGTGAGAACCAGGGCCGCATCTACGACTTCCGCGAGGTCCGCCAGCGCCGGTCGTCCAGGCCAACGGTTCATGGCCGAGGATCGCGACGATAGACGTGCTGGCACGGGAGGTCGGGGTGAAGCGGGCTGCGCTGGGGCAGGGGGATCTTTGGGGCATGAAGTAATCGTGCTCCGTGTCTCGCGCTACTACCCGGGATTGCACAACCTGCATTCCCGTATATCGGTGTGGCCCATCGTTCTGATGTAGACGAACGCACTCTCACGTGTCGCGAACGGCCCTGACCATGTTCCATAATCACGTTCAGGCGCCCCAGCGTCTTTAACAATCGATGCCGCGAGCCTGCAGGAGCCGCGGTGTAAAATCGCCCACGTATCTCTCCGCCTTACGAACCAGTAAAAGCCGTCGGCGCCGTTCTGGGATCTGTCCACGCTTGCACCCTGCATCGGGGTCTGTAGGACCGTCCCACCTTTCACCGTCACCCCGCGCTTGTCCAGCGCCAGGAGGGCGTTGTGCAGCCGGTTCTTGGTCAGCTTGACGGTGCGCCGATCGCCGCCCTGCCTGAGGGCGTTTCATACGCCGTGACCCTGCCCCCAAACTGTCCTTACTCATAACCAGAATCCGTTCTGGTTGTGGTCCGTCCTGGACCGGGTTGCGAACTCGTTCGGAGTAAGTCCACGCAGGCTGGTGTGGGGCCGATGGGCATTATAGTCGGCCCGCCAAGCTTCGATGATCCTCCGGGCTGCGGGCAAGCCCTGGAAGACGTGCTCATTGAGGCATTCGTCGCGCAAGCGACCGTTCAGGCTCTCGACGAATGCGTTCTGCACTGGCTTGCCGGGGGCGATGTAGTGCCAGCCGACACCGCGATCTTGCCGCCAACTCAGCACCACATGCGACGTCAGCTCGGTCCCGTTGTCGCTGACCACCAGCAAGGGGGCGCCGCGCCGTTCTACGATGTGATTGAGTTCGCGCACCACCCTGCGACCGGACAGCGATGTATCCACCACCAGCGCCAGGCATTCGCGGGTGAAGTCGTCCACCACCACAAGCACCCGAAAGCGGCGGCCGTCGGCCAGTACGTCGGAGACGAAGTCCAGGCTCCAGCGCTGGTTCGGACCCTGTGGCAACGTCATTGGCGCGCGCGTTCCCAAAGCCCGCTTGCGACCGCCACGCCGCCGCACAACCAGTCGTTCCTCGCGGTAGAGCCGGAACAGCTTCTTGTGATTTAGCATGATCCCTTCTCGCCGCAGCAGAATATGCAAACGCCGATATCCGAACCGGCGCCGCTCGGCCGCCAACGCGCGGAGCCGCGTGCGAACCGCAGCGTCGCCGCCACGGCGCGATAGGTAACGGAACACCTTCGGTGCAATGCTCAGCAGCGAACAGGCACGCCGCTGCGAATAGCTCTTCTCTTTGATCGCCCAGATCACAGCTTTCCGCCGCGAGCCGGGCGTCAGAAGTTTTTTCCCAAGGCTTCCTTCAGCGTCGCCACATCCAGCACCGATTCCGCCAGCAGCTTCTTCAGCTTGCGGTTCTCCTCTTCCAGAGCCTTCAGTCTCTTGGCGTCCGAGATCTCCATCCCGCCGTAGCGCGATCGCCAATTGTAGAACGTCGCGTCGCTGATCCCGTGCTTGCGGCACAGCTCCGTTACCGGCAGTCCTGCCTGATGGTCTTTCAGCACACCGATGATCTGCTCCTCAGTGAACCGGCTCTTCCTCATCTTCCGTCTCCTGGCGGGAACGGACTCTAGCTCAGAGCGGGGACATTTCAGGGGGCAGGGTCAGCCGCCCTGGAGCGGAATCTGGACATCCTCTCGCTGGTTCAGAGTGACCTTGTGGTGTTTGAGAATACCCGGCCGGGTGTTTTAGCGGTCCAGCTAACGTCCTTCGGTCGCTCCGCCCTCCATCACCGAATACGGGGCGAAGCAAGGTAAATCGGCGCCGATCAGCCGAGCACGGGTTCGCTTAAGCTCGTATGGCTCGCTTCACCGCAGCAGACCCATCTGTGGCGCCGGTTTGGATGAGGCGAGAGTAGGCGCGTGTGTCCTCGCGACGGCGGAACTGCAACTCGCATTCAGAACCCGGCAACCAGCAAGCCGGATCGCTTATGGCGGGACGGCGGGATCATCGCGGCCGAGAGGGCCAGAACGATCCCCACCACAACAAGAACGCTCGCCATCATAGCTTTGGATGATGATGCTGATTGATTGACGACCGATTACCCACGCATTCCTTTTTAGGAAATCGGCGGCGATAGGGGTGCCCCGCATGGCGGACTGAGGCCGAGGAATGCCCAGCCTTCACCTGATTGCCGCCCCAATTGGACTGATACCCGGAATCATGCGTCTGGGAACTTGCCGCCGATGAGAGGCAAAATGCCCTCAGGCCTGCGCCATTCCCCGGAGACATCTCTACGTTCATGAGGATTACCGAGACCTTCAATCTTGCAAGTGCGGGTGACGTCCCTCTCTCTATCGAGCATGATGACGGCGGCACGATCTACATTGATGGCGCCTTCGCCTGCGGTAACCCCGCCGAGGCGAGTGAAAACACCGAAAGCTGCAGCATTCCACTGTCGGCGGGCCCTCACCAACTCACAATGTACTATACCGAGGACAATGGGGCACCGTCCATTCTGGTGGCGAGCATCCCGAAAGAAGCCGTCCCCGAGCCCGTCTCCATGGCGCTCCTCGGCACCGGTCTGCTCGGTCTCGGCATCGCCCGTCGGTACAAGAGGTACTGAACCGACCGCCGACCCGCTTGTCAGGGCGGCGCCACAGGGCGCCGCCCTTTTGGCTGTCCGCGGGCTAGCGCAATCGCACTTCCATCTGGAATGACACCTCGATACCCGCGACGGTAGTCTGCTTCACGGCGAGAACGCGCATCCTGACCGCCGCAGGCGAACGGCTCATCGATAGCCTGTTGAGCCGAGAGGGTCAGAACGATATCTCCACGCACGACAACTGGGTGCACGACCTGTCAAGTGGGTGGCCCCCGACGCATCGATCTGATCGCACATCCGCGACCGGAAACCGTGGCGCCGGTGCGTCCAGCGGAGCGGCTTCGCCGACAACATGCCGCACACAGATCTGCTGCTGTCGCCGGATCACGCGATCTTCGTGGACGGCAAGCTGATCTGCGGTCGGCAACTGGTGAACGGCAGCACCATCCGCCAGGAGTTCGACTGGACAGCGGTCGATTATTACCACGTGGAACTAGACCAGCACGCCATCCTGTTGGCCGAGGGGCTGCCGGCGGAAAGCTACATCGACACCGGCAACAGCGGGTTCTTTGCCAACTCCGGTGCGCCGCTGGTGCTGCACCCGGACCTGACCGACGAGAGTGACTATCCGACGCGCGAAGCCGGCTCATGCGCCCCGTTCGTATGGGACGACGCGAGCGTGCAGCCGGTATGGCAGCGCCTGGCTGACCGTGCCGCCGCGATCGGCCGACCGGTGCCGCAGCACGGGACCACGGCGGAGGCAGACCTGCGACTTCTTGCCGATCAGCGCCCTGTCAAACCGGTCTTCAGCGACAGCGATCGCGTCATTTTCGTCCTGCCGAGTGGCGCCCGCGAGACGCGGTTAGTCTCGCGTGCGCAGTCGCCAACCGAGGCGCGTCCCTGGCTGGAGGACCGTCGCCGGCTTGGCGTGCGCGTGAAGCGCATCGTGCTGCGCGGCGCTGACGAAACGCGCCAAATCCCGATGGATCACTCCGATCTCACCTGAGGCTGGTGGGCGGTGGAGCGGGACGGGCAGATCATGAGCCGATGGACCGATGGCGAGGCGGTGCTGCCGCGCTGCCGCCGATGCGTGGCCCCGCTGTGCTGGAGATCCAGCTGGCCGGCTCGATGATCTACGCCGTCGACGTTGCGCCTGTCGGCGGAGCCGAGCGGCGCGCTGCCGCCTAACGCCCGTGGGCGCCCCAGCGGCGGAGCCGTGGGCAGGCGCGAGAGCGATCGGGAAGCCACTTATCGACTCTCTATGCGCTCGTGGATGCACGCGAAATGGCGCACTCCATTACGCGGCAGCAACGCTCTCGCCGCTGCGCCCTGATCCGCTAAACTGACGTCGCGCCGTCGCGCGCATGCAGGCCGGAAGGAGGAATGTCCATGATGACATTCAATGAAGCCGTGCGGGTGCTGAAGGGGCCGCGCGAAAACACCGTCGCTGGCTACGTCAACTATTCGACCGCAGCGGCGACCTACTACGCGCACCTCATGCGCCGCACCGACCACCCCGAGCCGCCCCGCTCGGTGCTCACGATGGATGACGCAGGGTGCGCAGCATCACGCCGCCTGGTCTGAACGCAGCGGTCGTGACGGTGCGTGACGACCCGGTGTCCTCGCCGCTGACCAATCCCGCCGCGCCCGAGCAGCACGGCTTCAGCCCGCCATCGCCGCCGCAACCGAGCGAACCGGACTTGCGCCGGAGGCTCGCCGCCGCGCTCGATGCCGAGCAGAGGCGCACGATCGGCCGGCGCGGGCACAGAGCGCGAACGATCGTGCGGAACGCCACCTGGAGCAGTGCAGCACAGCGCTGCGCGGCTCCGATGGCCTGGACGATGAGACCAGCCGAGCGGTGATCGAGCAGTTGGTGAGCGATACCGCAAGCGATCCGGCTTCTGACTGTGCCGCCCGACCTCGGCGGTGATGACCGATTACGGCTGATCGCCCGGAGCAGGGGCGGGCACGTTGCCACGCGGCCATGGCAAGGTGAGCGGTATCGGCGGCAGCTCGGTGCAACGCATCTGGCGCGCCCATGGCCTGCAGACACACCGGACGCGCCATTTCAAGCTGTCCACCGATCCGCAGTTTGCCGAGAAGCTGCGCGATGTCGTCGGCCTCTATGTTGATCCGCCGGCCCATGCGGTGGTGATGTCGGTCGATGACAAGAGCAAGATCCAGGCGCTCGATCGCACACAGCCCGGCCTGCCGCTCAAACGGGGCTGCTGTGGCACCATGACGCATATGTGGACGGCCGCCTCCCCGCAAGCATTTTCAGCCGATGTTTGATCAGATCGCTTGCGTTCATATATCCGGCCTGTTGTCGCGCTCGCACATGAACGCTGGCCAAGATGGTTTCCGCGACGCGAGTTCCTAACACGACTGCGACCTGCGAGTGGCCTATGCGTCATTCGGAGTATCTCGCATCTTGGATCGATCGATCACACCATCTGCTCATTATCCTGCAAGTTCTGGCATCGGCTCAGCACGGTTGCAGATGAGTTGCTCGCCGTGTCTGGCTGATCTTCTATACGGCGCCAACTGTCGCAGCCGGCTTGATATTGATGGCGTAGCTCTGGCCCGTGCCCATCAGCTTCCACGCGATGCGGGCTGTCTTGTTGGCGAGCGCTACAGCGGCCAACTTTGGCGGCTTGCGGGCGAAGTTTGATGAGCCCTGGTGAGGCGCTTCCGCCACGTAGAGCCTGTTTGATCACGGCAGTGGCTCCGACTGTCAACACGCTATGCAGCCCCTCGTCGCCGCCCGCGTGATAACGCCAAGCCTCACCTTGCCGGCGGTAGAGTGGTCCTTTGGTGTCAAGCCGATCCAGGCAGCGAATTGGCGGCCTGATCGGAATAACTCAGGCGCCGGGGTCTTCATAAGCAGCATCGCCGCGGCAATTGGGCCAGCGCCGGGGATCTTTGCAAGACGTCTGCTCCCCTCATTGGCCCGATGCCAGGCCATCAACTTGGCATCGACCTCGTCGATCTGCTGCTCCATCTGTTCATATTCTTTCGCCTGGATAGCAAACAGCTCTCGCGCCAAGGTGGGCACACCCTCGTCGGCTTGGATGCGCTCGAGCAGCTGCGCCAAGTGCGCCATTCCCTTGGCCGCCGTAAGGCCAAACTCGGCAGCATAGCCGCGGATGGCGTTGGCCAGCTGCGTGCGGTTGCGGATCAGCCGATCGCGTAACCCACCAACATCAAGGCTGCTTGCTGCTCAGCCGTCTTCACAGGCACGAAGCGCATCGTCGGCCGGCTCATCGCCTCGCAAAGTGCCTCGGCGTCTGCAGCATCGTTCTTGCCGCGCTTGACGTACGGCTTGACCAACTGAGGCGGGATCAGATGTTTGGTCCCGGAGAGTCGTGACGCTAACCTGACCCGAGAGGGAGAGGAGGCGCTATGGCAGGCAGTCTTCACGGCTCAGCCCGACCGACGCCAGCGGGAACTATTCCAACGCCAGTTCGTCGATCACCGACGGGCACTTCTCGCCCTATATCAACGGCACCGGCACGTTCGTGATTGCCAACTCCGCTATCACCACCGATACACTGATCTCGGCCGTGACGTTCAACTTCGGCACAGGCCCAGATACGTTCCTACCGGGCGTTCCCTCGCATCCGGTGTCTGAACCAGCGTCGTTACTACTGCTCGGCTCCGGTCTGATTGGTCTGGGGATGCTCAGGAAGTCTAAACGGACTGGATAGAACTCGCGTTCATCAGGTTTATGAGTTGGTGGGTGGTTGGCGATCGCCGGTCACCCAACGGCTTCATAAATTCTGAGTCGCTCTCGCGTTTGAGGTTACGAAACGTCAGAATAAACTGAATTCTGCCGCATTGAGGCGCCATCGGAACCAAACACTGCCGGGGGCTTCTCACCGACGGACAACTCCCCACTCGGGCGGTGGCCTGTTGCTTGCTCGTCATCGTCGTCGTGGCGTGTCTCATCGGCTCTGCGGCGTATTACGCAGCCCTGTGGTGGCTCTTCGAGCCTGACCGAAAAATCGGATTGAGTGACCCCAGCTGGCGCGATCCCCTTGGCTTTCCACTGGGTCGGATACGCCATCCCTGGAGTGAGATCACCTGCGCACTAGCAGCGAGACGGACTGCGCTACGCAAGCGACCTGATGGATCAGGAGTGGTCGCTGATCGCACCCTTCATGCCGCCGCCCAGCGCCACATCCCGTACCAGGGTTCCAGGTGGTCAGACCATCGCGAGCGGATCTTTCCTGCCGCTCTCCTGTTAGCTCCCGTGGGCGAGGATCACCTGTGATTGATGCGTCGGGTCAAAATACGGCCCGGACCCGGCTGACGGATTGATCGACGCACCCTGCAGAATGATGACGGATCCGTCGTCAGTCACGAGGTCCGACGGACCAACCGCGGCAGCCAGAACCGAGCCCGTCGGGTCATCTCTGCTGTTCGCCACGGTTGATGTCACATCACTCTCGCTCGGCGCCTGGGACGAAGACGACGAACTCGAGCCCGTGATGAAACTCATCCCTGACGAACTCCCCGGGCGTGAACCCAGAGCGGGTTCCGATGACAACGTGACGTCGCCGGAAACGGCCCCCGGCCCCTTCAGCAATGCGCTGCTGGACAGACCATAGATGCCATTGCCGGTTATGGACGCCGCTGTGGAGGTATCGTTCCAGATGCCCTTTCCGCCGTGCCGATCGTTCAGGATCAGGTTGTCCGTCACCGTCAGGCTACCCGGGTGAAGTTTCCCATCCTCGCCGTAGGCGATCATCCAGGGGTTTTGGCTTTTCGGGCCCTGTTCGATCGTGTTGCCCTGAATCAGTGCATTTCCCCCATTGGGGATGTCGATGTCGTAGCTGGACGTTCCTGTCGGCCCGTCCTTGATCAGGTTGTTCTCAATATCGTTGTTGAAGGCGCGGGATTTCACTTCGTGCCCAACCATGGCGTCTTCGCTGACGCTGTTGGTCATCGTGAATTGAGCCACGTAACCAATGTAGAGATTGTGCCCCAGCCCGGTCGCAATTCCGTTGTGGTCGAATGTGCTGCCCTGAACGATAATCGTGCCGGTGTTGGCAACAAACGGCGTGCCCAGAATTCCATCCTGGTTGTTGCTGAACGTGTCGTTGTTCAGAGTCAGATTCCCGTTCTGATAGCGTATTCCCGCCCCGTTCTGGCTGGGTGATTTGGCGCCCGTAAACGTCAACCCCTCGATCGTGATATTGGGAGCGGTGCTTGTCGAACCTGCAATCAGCATGCCCTTCGCCACTGGACCGGATGCATGCAGTACGACTGGGCCGTTCCCCGCCGCCTCGATGGTCAGGCTCTTCGTCAGAAGAATGTCCTTCGTTTTATAAATACCTGCATCGATCAAGATTGTGTCGCCTGAGCTCGCTGCGGAAACCGCACTGGCAATGGTCGTGTAGGGCTCCTTTGCGCCTACGTTTAAAATCGCCATCCTGACAGCTCCTTGTTCCCGGTTGATTTCTTTTTGCCGACTTGAGATCGGCCCCGCCCGATACACAGGTTCCTCTGAGTGTGCGACTGGCGGTCACAGGGGATGGCGAAACCTTAATAGAGCGTTTCGTTTGAAGAGGAGAATTTCCTATTTTGGGAGCCGGCCGATCCCGATTTACACTCGCGGCGTTCCAGTTGGGTTTTGGAGCAAGATCTTTTGCGGTTGCGCAATTCCGGCGTGCCCCCCGACGAACCTCCGGTAGGGCTAACCGAGTTTCACCGCAATGCAGCATGTCCCCGCAGAAAGCCCACCACGGGCGCCTGATCCACCTCCGCCGCGAGCGTCCCCCGAGGCGGCGACTCCAGGAGCCGACCGGGGACGGCGCAGGCTGGTGTTTCCGCACAGCCGACCATGCTGGCAAGTATCCGGACACCTGAGGAGGTTCCTTGTCGTTACAACCGTCGGCTGCGGCGCGTGATTTCGCGGAGGACCGCGCACCAAACCTCATTGATGTCCATGTCGGCGACCGGATTCGGTCACGTCGAATGCTGCTCGGCCTATCCCAAGCCAATCTGGGTGCCGTATTGCGGCTGACCTCTCAGCAGGTCCAGAAATATGAGCGAGGTCTGAACCGCGTTGCCGCATCCCGTCTATTCGAGTTGTCCTGCGTCCTCCAGGTGCCCATCAGCTTCTTTTTTGACGATTTGCGAGGGTCAGAACGCAGATCCGCGGATCGCTCGGACGAGATGCTGGAGCCGGTTGCGACTCACGGCTTGAACCATTGGGAGACGCTGGAACTCGTCCGCGCGTACTACCGCATCAAGGACCCCCGCAAGCGGTCGAAGCTGTTCAGCTGATCGAGGCAATGGCCGGCTGGATCGGACGGCGATTCGGATCACACGCGGTTGTAGCACGAGGCGACACATACAACCTCCGCGCTCGCCTCCCCCCTAGGTTTCCCGCGGGCGGGACGAACCGCGCGTCATCACCTTGGCCATGGCGGAGCCGGCGCACCGAGGTTACGCGCGCACGAGGCCGGGGGGTTCGGGCAGCGACCTGCCTCCGGTTTCGTCTGAGCTGATCACAGATCCACACGCCGAAATGGCTGTAGGAGAGCGGCCTGCAGTTGCGGTCGATCACCGAAATGCTGGCGCCTGGCCGAGTCGCGAGGGAGCTTAAGAAAGCTCCCTCACCAGTCGGAGCGTCAGGTACCTCATCGGGTACCCCTTAGTAATGGGTACCCCATAGTAATCGTCAACCCGCCGACCATAGGCGGGATCATCCCACGTGGCGGCCTCATCCGTGGCATACGAAGGAGCGCCCTCCAGACGCGAACGGTCTATATCGACCACGTATCCTCCTTGACGCGGATCATACGTCAATGCCTGCCAAGGGAGCGGGTGGTATCTATCCCCGATACCGAGAAAGCCACCGAAACTCATGATCGCGTAGTCGGCTTTTCCGGATACCTTGTCGAGCATTACATCATAGATGCTACCAAGCTTTTCCCCGGCTGTATTGTACACTGCGGTCCCATTCACCTTGCTGGCTGCAATGAGGTGGCCTCGCGTATCAGACGGATTGTTGAGGTCTGCCATAGGTTTCTCCACTGTTCGCGTCCGGCATGTCTGCTCAGAGGGCAGAATGGCCAACGTGGAACTCCCAACTGGGAGCGGCGAAGTCGGTTCCTTTCCCCCGAAAACGTCATCCTCTACGGCCGCCGCGAGCCGCCATAGCCGAGCACGGGGGCGAATACCCCGACAACATGCCGCAGGCGATAATTGCTATCGATCCGCAGGGGCGATCCTGCGTCTACGTGCCGGTGCGGGAAAACGGGCGCGTGGTGGACGGCGTGGCGTTCGAATTGGCGGACGAAGGCCGGTAAGGCCAACACGCGCACGCTGGCGATCTGGCTGGGGCCGGGGCTACAAGGGCGCTCGTGTGTGGCCGATAGGCGTCCTGCCCGCTGAGGCCACACTATTTCTTGGCGTTCAGCCGCGCCAGCGCCTCGCTGAGTCTTGCTAGTGCTTTAGCCACATACGGGGCTGCCGTCTTCTTCGCTTGCTCCAGTGCCGGGCTTTTCCATAGCTTCGCAAGCCGTTCGGCTAGATCCCCGAGCGTGGTTCTCTCGGGATTTTTCATGGCGGCAGTTTAGCAAACCGGAGCCGTTCACCCAAGGGCGGCTCCTGGTAGCCGTAGGCGCGCCTCCGGATCGTCCGAAGCCTCCCGCGCGGCATCACGCGCTTTCTGGGTGGCTGACCTTGGCCTTCCTGATCCGTCGCGCGCGGCCGCAAGTCGGCTCGGTGGCGGGGCCTCGACGACGTGCGGGTGGCGAGTGAGCACCACCGCCATATCGGCACGGCGCCCGAAGAAAGAAGAACCGGAAACGATCAACCGTTCTCAGATTTTACTCGCTTGAACCCGCAGCTATCAACGACTCGCCCATCCTCCTTGATCGGCACATAGACGCACGAGCGGCCCTGTGCGTCCGTCGCGCGGTTCGCTTGTGGCATAGCCTCGGGGTAATCGCCGCCGTGTTCCAGAAGCTCGAAGGTCCAGCCCGCGCCGTCTCCAGTGGAATCCTGCGGCCGACGCTCGGGCGGAAGCTCTTGGTAGAAGTGAATGAGATGCCCGTGGCGGGCTTTCTGAGAGACATGCTGCATTGCGGGATAAATCGCCTGATTCGGTCGGAGTTTCCAGTGTTGATCGATGACGGAGCCACCATTAGCGCCTGTCATCAGGCTTCGGCCTGGGTCGCGTCGAATCATCGGAACGATCCCAGCGCCGAAATAGCTTAGCGCGTTGTCAGTTGTATGCGGTTCAGAGGGCGTTACAGATTTATGAATGGACAGTGCGACGGAGCCACTCACCCGGCGTCAGTGGCGGTTATTGACTGATATCGCTACGCTTCCCGAGGGCGCTTCATACGCCGCCCTGGAACGCGATCCCGACATTTGCGCGCTGGTTCAGAATGACCTTGTGGCTTTCGAGAATACCCGGCCGGGTGTCGGGACTGTCCAGATTACGTCTTTCGGTCGCTCCGCTCTCCATCATCGGGTGCCGATGCGGAGCAAGGTAAATCGCCGCCCGTCAAAACTGACGCAGTACGCGCGAAAAAGAAAGGCGTCCCCCGCCGCTCCGGTTATGAAAGCCAGCCGCGCGAATTCAGTCCCTTTCCTCACGCTGGTCTGCCAACTCGTCGAACCGCTGTGCTAGCTTCAGCAGCTCATCTCTGATCTGCGCAGTCGAAGCCGTCCCTGCCATCTGTCGATAATACGACGCCCTGTCGCGCGGTTCGGAAGACGAGCGCACCGAGAAGAGCCTCCACGTGTAGCCCCGCGGTGCGGCCGGAAATGTCTCTCCCACATCCAGGACAATTGCTGTCCCGGTTGGCGCGCCGACCACGTTCAGTTGGACGTATGTCCGGGAAGCAGGTGCCACGTCGCCTGCGCGGAATTCTTCGTGTGCCATCGTGCGTCAATATGCCGGAATCCTCATCGCCGAGCTGATCCAGGTCAAGGCAACGCCGGGATGCACGATGAACGGAGAAAAGAACAGGACACGAAAGCACCTCCGGCTATCCACCTTTCGCACCAGCTCGCGTCAGAGCCGGCTATGGCGCGCTTGCGTTACCATCGCGCTGCGACCCCGGCTTGCAGAACCTGCATTCCCGTAGATCTGTGCGGCCCAAGTTGCTGATGTGGGCGAGCGCACTCTCACGCGTCGCGAACGGCCCTGACCATATTCCCTGATAATTGCGCGGCGCTCCGCCATCTTCGAGAACCGCTGCCGCCGCTAACCTGCAGGATCCGCGGTGCAAAACTGCCCACGGATCTCTCATATATTAAGCCACTGACTTTCTTGGCAAAACCTGAAGCGGGCGAAGGGATTCGAAACCATCGACCCCCAACCTTGGCAAGGTTGTGTGCCCTTCGAGAGCCCCGGTCAGTGAGGCGAGACTTCCTCCCCTAAGCGCCCGCCGTTTGGCCAAAACGAACGTCTGTCCTCATCAGCCTGAAAGAAGTTCGGTATAAGTGGCTGCGTGTCCCCGCAACCATCTTGATTTGCTCTGATAACGCCTGCCCAGTTGCAGACCCGCCCCTGACCGGATGGTGATTGCCCCTGGCTTGATCGGCCAGCTGCAGGATCGTGGCCAGCTCGCCTCGCACCTCGATCCGAAGACAACCATCGGCCGGAACCAGCGCGATGGTCTCCACCAGGCTGCGCACAAGGTCGCGGGCTTCGGAGGCGTCTTCGGTCTCCAGCACACGGGTCAGTTCAGCCACCTTCTGGCGATAAACGGATGCGAGATTGGGATGCAGCCGCGGTGCCGGCGCCGTGGCTGCAGCCAGAGCAGCCTCCAGGTCCAGCCGTCGCCGCTCCAGTGCACCCAGGCGATCGCGGATCGCCGCGGCCGGCGTGCCGGCAACCAGGGCATCAACCAGCCGCTCGATCTGTTGGCGGACGTGCGTGAGCTCGTTCTGCTGCCTATCCCGATCCGCCGAGGTGTCACCTTGCAGGCGATTCCATTCAGCGGTGAAGGCTTCCACGAACGTCTCGAAGAGCACAGGATCCATCAGCCGGTCTCGCAGCCTGCTGAACACAGTCTCTTCCAACGTATCGCGTCGCAGCGTCAGACGGTTGGCGCAGACCGTCGGACCCTTGTTCCGCGCAGCGGAGCATCCGAACAGGTTGGCGCTGATCTTCGAGAAGCCGGCCCCGCACATCCCACACCGCATCAGCCCCGAGAAGACGTAGCGCGGCCGCTGCTTCGACCAGAATGGACGGGGTGTCTCCTGATTGTCGGAACGACGCTCGAGTTGTGCCTGGCGCGCGCGCGCCGCGTCCCACAGTTCGCCGGGCACGATCCGCAGTGCCGGCACATCGACGATAACGCGCTCCGCCGCGTCTCGCGGGCGAGACCGGCGCCGGCCAGTCTCGGGATCCTTCACGTAACTGAGCCGGTTCCAGACCAGCCGCCCGACATAGAGCTCGTTGTTCAGGATGCCGGTGCCACGCGCCCGGTTTCCATTGATGGTGGTGGCATTCCACGCGCCGCCACGAGGGCCGGTGATCCCGTCAGCATTCAGCGCCAGAGCGATCCGCTTTGGTGATACGCCGGCCGCGTAAGCTCGGAAGATGCGCAGTATGACCTCGGCCTCGTGCGGTTCGACCTCCCGCTCACCGGTGCTAGTGCTCTGACTCATACGGACGATGCAGGCAATCTTTCGAGCTTGGCAAGGATTGAGGCGGTGGCTGCGGTCCAGACGAATGGGCGTGGTTCTGCATTTCGCTCAGCGAGGTAAGTCTTAATGGCAGCCTGCAGGCTGACGAGGGAGTGGAAGCTGCCGCGCCGGATGCGTTGTCGGGTAAGAGCGGAGAAGAAGGTCTCCACCGCGTTCAGCCATGACCCGGAGGTTGGCGTGAAGTGGAAGGTCCATCGGTCATGGCGTGCCAGCCAGGCCTGTACCTTTCGGTGCCGGTGGGTGGCGTAGTTGTCGACGACCGCATGGACCAACTTGCCGGACGGCACCTCGCGTTCGACGGCATTGAGGAAGCGGATGAACTCCTCGTGCCGGTGTCGCTGCATGCAGCGACCGATCACCGTACCCTTCAGCACGTTCAATGCGGCGAACAACGTCGTCGTTCCATGGCGTTTGTAGTCGTGGGTCATGGTGCCGCAGCGGCCGGGTTTCAGCGGCAGTCCAGGCTGGGTACGGTCGAGCGCCTGGATTTGGCTCTTTTCGTCGATCGACAGCACCACCGCATGGGCGGGCGGATCGAGATAAAGGCCGATGATATCCGCCATTTTCTCAGCGAACTGCGGATCACGCGAGCGCTTGAAGCTGCGCACGCGGTGCGGCTGGAGTTGGTGCGCCGCCCAGATGCGCTGCACCGAGCGCAGCGACATGGCGGTGGCGTTTGCCATGGCTCGCCCGGTCCAATACGTGGTCCCAGGGGGCGGCTCGCCACACGTGAGCGCCACGACGTGCGCCACTTTATCGGCCGGGATCGGTCGTTTGCCGGGCTTGCGCGTCTTGTCACGCAGCAACCCGTCGGGACCTTCCTCGGCAAAACGCTGCTGCCAGCGCCAGACCATGGGGCGGCTGACGCTGATCTCTTTCGCCACATGTTGCACCGGCCGACCACTGGCCGAGGCCAGAACGACTTGGCTCGCTCGATGTATTTGCCCGCTCGGTTGCGATCCGATGCTATTGCCTTAAGCCGCTTCCTGTCTGCCGCGCTCAACAACACGCATACTGTCTGTGCCATGCTCACAGAATCGCATGGCAACCGCATGTTGTGAATCGATAGAATGCGTCAGAGCACTAGGGGTTCCATCGACCTCTACGTGACGAACGATCCGGTAGCCATAGGCATTGCCTCCACCGGAGCGGCCAAGCTCGACGCGGCCGCGGAGACCGCGATGGGTCTTCTGCGCCAGATCCTTCAGGAACAGCGCGTTCATCGTTCCCTTGAGACCGATATGAAGTTCGGAAATATCCCCCTCGGCCACAGTCACGATCCGCACCTCGGCAAACCGCAGCAACCGGAACAGCCAAGCAATATCGGCCTGATCGCGCGAGAGACGATCGAGCGCCTCGGCGACAATGACATCGCACGCGCCGGTGCGCGCCGCCTGCAGCAAGGTCTGATAAGCGGGCCGAAGGGTACTCGCTCCGCTCAGCGCCCGGTCGATGAACACTTCGCTCAGCGACCAGCCCTCGCGGGTGATCAGCTCCTTGCAAATGCGGATCTGGTCGTCGACGGATGCGTCGCGCTGACTGTCCGAGGAATAGCGGGCATAGACAACCGCGCGTGGTATGCTTTGGACAGTCAACGTCCGTATCCCGTTTGCGATGCTGCGCGCACCAGACACTTGACCGCCCTGATGCCATCTGCCGGCGCGACGAACCCTGACCGTCGTATCACGCCTTTATTCCGCCGAATCGCGCCGATGATTTTCTGATGCTTGCGTCCGGCGCTCAATGATTGCGCATGGATGTAGTGACGTTCGCCGGTGCGAGGGCTTGTGTGGCCGAGCAGCGCGGCGACAATCTTCACGTGTTCTGGATCATCGCTGGCAATCGCTGTCGCGACGCAGTCTCTGAACAGATAGGGCGGAATCGATTTGCCGAAGGCCGATCGCGTTCGCGCCGACACGCACGTTAGGAGACCGCTACGACCGAGCGGCTGCCCTGCGGCAGATATCCAGAGGCTTTCGGATGTCCTGTGGTTCGCCAGCTTCGGGCGGTATACCGTGAGGTAGCGTTCGAGCGCCGACGACAGAGTTGTGGGCCAGGAGATATCAAACGCGCGTCGTGTCTTGGTATCGGCGGGATAAAGTGCGATTCGATATCCGTCCCCTGTACGCACCAGATTGTGACCCAACTCAAGGCTCAACAGGCTTCGCGGTCGGAGCGGGCGCGCGGCCAGCAGCGCAATAATCAGCCCGTCCCTGAACATCACCGCGTTGCCACAACTTTCGGCTTGCTGCATCAGCTGCATACCGAGATCAAACAGTTCTCTCGGATGTCGCAGTCGAAGGTCCTTGCGGCGTATTGGTGTGGCTCGGTTGCCGAGGCGGCGCGACAGTGCCTGGAGCCACTCCCAGTCGGATCCGGGAGCCATGGCACGGATCACGGAACAGAGCCGGTTCACACGCATCATGGTGGTGACCGGTGACACTTTGGTCTGCAGCTCTTTAAGATATTGCGCAACGATCTCGGGTTGCACCCGGGCTTCCGGCAAAATCTTGAGCAGCAGCCTGCATCGTCTGACACAGAACCCCAGCCAATGGGCGTAGGCGTGCAGAGCGATGTCCTGACTGCACGCTGACCAGTGCGACAGCGGACCGTCGGGATCCAATGGCGAGGATGGAACGAACAGCTTTGACCAGGCCAGCCGGTCCGCGGTTGGCCAATCTGCAAATGGCAGAGCGGTAAGCTGCCGCCTGTGGCGACGCTTCATGGCCGATCTCGTTGCCCGTCGTTGGCTCTCAGCGCAAGCACGATCTCATCGTAGTGCCGTGCCGCCGCGGTGCGGCTGAATTGCGCGTAGAAGTTCATCGTTGTCTGCATGTTCCTGTGCCCAAGCAGCTGACGGACCAGCTCAAAGGCATGCGGATGAGTGTCAAGATAAAGCTTCGCCGCGATGTGCCGGAACAAGTGCACATGGATGCGCAGGCCGAGCACCTTGAAGAGACGGCTCGATATTTGCATCGTCAGGTGGTTCGGCGCCTTGTGGCTGTTCCTTCCGGCAAATAGGAAGGGACTGGAGCCGGCGATGCGGCGGTGGAACCGGTAAAGATAGGCATCGATCAGCTGGACACTGGGTTCCGGCAGCTCAAACTTGAGCGGCATCGAGTTTTTGACTTCATCGGACTCGAGCAAAATGGTGATTTTACGCGAGCCTGGCCGCTTGCTCCGAATCAGCGTTCGACCGATCTCCAGCGAGGTCAGATTCGATAATCGGATAGGTGCCATCAGAAGAATTTCGACGGCGACTGTGTTGAGTTTCATCGAGAACTGACCCACCAGGTGGCAAATTTCCACTGAGAATTGACCCATGTTTTGACCTCGCCCCGGCTGTTTTCAGCGGGGTCCACGGGAGTGATAAGCATGGAGTTACTGAGCGTGATCCGTCGCTGGGCGCTTCGAGACCAGCTTTCGATACGGGAGATCGCCCGCAGGACTGGGCTATCGCGGAACACCATCCGCAAATACTTGCGGGGCGACGTGGTGGAACCGGCCTTCAAGGTGCCGGAGCGGCCCAGCAAGCTGGACGCGTTCGCCGAGAAACTGTCGGCCTGGCTAAAGCTAGAGAGCGGCAGGCCGCGCAAGCAGAGGCGGACGATCAAGCGGTTGCATGCGGATCTGGCCGCCCTCGGGTTTGAAGGTTCATACGGCCGTGTTGCGGCGTTCGCCCGCACCTGGAAGGAGCATCGGCAGCGGGAGCAGCAGACGACCGGCCGCGGGGCCTTTGTTCCGCTGATTTTCCAGCCGGGCGAAGCTTTCCAGTTCGACTGGAGCGAGGAGTGGGCCGTTATCGGCGGCGAACGGACCAAGCTGCAAGCTGCGCACTTCAAGCTTTGCTACAGCCGCACCTTCATTGTCCGGGCCTATCCGCTGCAGACGCACGAGATGCTGTTCGACGCGCATCATCATGCGTTCCGGGTGCTTGGCGGCGTGCCGCGCCGCGGCATCTACGACAATATGAGAACGGCTGTTGACCAAGTTGGCGTCGGCAAGAAGCGCCAGGTCAATGCACGCTTTGCCGCGATGGCCAGCCACTACCTTTTCGATGCTGACTTTTGCAATCCGGCCTCAGGCTGGGAGAAGGGTCAGATCGAGAAGAATGTCCAGGACGCGCGTCATCGGCTGTGGCAGACCATGCCGCGTTTTGTGACGCTGGCTGACTTGAACGACTGGCTGGAACAACGCTGCCAAGCGCTATGGCGCGAGATTCCACACGGCAGCCAGCAAGGCTCGATATTCGATGCGTGGCAAAGTGAAGTCGGATGCCTGATGGCCGTTGGCAGACCGTTCGATGGTTTTGTTGAATACGGCAAACGCGTTTCGCCCACCTGCCTCGTTCACTTTGATCGCAACCGCTACAGCGTGCCCGCGTCCTTCGCCAATCATCGCGTCAGCTTAAGGGTTTATCCAGGCCGCGTCGTTGTCGTTGCCGAAGGGCAAGTCATCTGCGAACACGCGCGGCTCATCGAGCGGTCGCATCATCTGCCCGGCCGCACCATCTATGATTGGCACCACTATCTCGCGGTGATCCAGCGCAAGCCGGGAGCTCTGCGTAATGGCGCGCCGTTCGCCGAATTGCCGGAAGCGTTCAAGCGGCTGCAACAGCACCTTCTCAAGCAGCCCGGAGGCGACCGGGAGATGGTGGAGATTCTTGCCCTCGTCCTGCACCATGGTGAAGATGCGGTGTTGTGTGCCGTCGAACTGGCGCTGAGTGATGGAGCGCCGACAAAGACGCACGTGCTGAACATGTTGCACCGGCTGATCGACGGCAAATCCACGGCCACAGCAATGATCGCGGCTCCGCAGGCCTTGGCCCTGGACCGGGAGCCACGTGCCGACGTCGAACGCTACGATGCCCTGCGCGAGAAGCTACAGGAGGCCCGCCATGCGTCATGATCCGGCCGGGGCGGCGATTGTCGTGATGCTGCGCGGCCTGAAGATGTTTGGCATGGCGCAAGCCGCGGGCGAGCTGATGGAGCAGGGCGCGCCAGCGTTCAATTCGGCCGTCCCCATTCTCTCACAGCTGCTCAAGGCGGAAACCGCCGAGCGCGAGGTTCGATCGGTTGCCTACCAGCTGAAGGCGGCGCGCTTCCCCGTCTACAAGGATCTGAGCGGTTTTGATTTTGCGTCCAGCGAAACCAATGAAGCCCTGGTGCGCCAGCTTTACCGGTGTGAGTTCATCGAAAACGCCGACAACGTGGTCCTCGTCGGCGGTCCGGGCACCGGCAAGACCCACATCGCCACGGCGCTTGGCGTGCAGGCGGTTGAACACCATCGCAAAAAGGTTCGGTTCTTCGGGACCGTCGACCTGGTCAATGCGCTGGAGCAGGAGAAAACTCAGGGCCGATCGGGTCAGATCGCGGATCGGCTGATGCGGTGCGACCTCGTAATGCTCGATGAATTGGGCTATCTGCCGTTCAGCCCCTCCGGCGGCGCGCTGCTTTTCCACCTGCTGAGCAAGCTTTACGAACGGGCCTCTGTGGTCATCACCACGAACCTGAGCTTCAGCGAATGGGCTGACGTGTTCGGCGACGCTAAGATGACGACCGCCATGCTCGACCGCCTCACCCACCACTGCCACATCGTGGAAACCGGCAATGACAGCTTCCGCTTCAAAGCCAGCTCGGCCGCCAACAAGGGCCGAAAGGAAAAGGCCAAGAACTTGACCCCGGTATGACCCGCAAACCATAAATTCACCCGGGTCAGTTCTCGGTGGAAAACCCGGGTCAGTTCTCAGCGAAAATCAACACGGTGGGCATGACGACCGTCTGGAAGGCGCTCAAGCAGCTCAGGCAGACACTCAAAAAAAGTCACTCCGGGCGAGCGAACAGAGCCGTCCCGACGTCGCCGATGCCCGGCGACACTGGATCGCCCAGCAGCGCGAACTCGATGTCAGGCGGCTGATCTTCCTCGATGAGACCTGGGCCAAGACGAATATGGTGCGACTGTATGGCCGCAGCCCGCGCGGCACGTGCCTGATCGGCTCGGCGCCGTATGGGCACTGGAAGACGACGACGTTCCTCGCCGGCCTGCGGTACGATGGGATCGTCGCGCCGCTGGTGTTGGATGGGCCGATCAACGGCGAGGCATTCCTCGCCTGGACCGAGCAGTTCCTGGCTCGCAACTGCGGCCGGGCGACATCGTGATCGCCGATCGGCTGGGCAGCCATAAAGGTGCGGCCGCACGCGAGATGATCGAAGCACGAGGGGCGGAACTGATGCTGCTGCCGCCCTATTCGCACGATCTTAACCCGATCGAGCAGGTCTTCGCCAAACTGAAAGGCCTGCTCCGCAAGGCCGCGCCGCGCACCCGAGAAGCGCTGTGGCGCACCATCGGCGACAAGCTCTCATCGTTCAGCCCCGCCGAATGCCTCAACTATCTACAAAACTGCGGATACGGACACCCCGCGTGAAACCGCTCTAAGGCTCGATTAATACGGCTGAACTGAGCTCGGTCGGGAGACTCGTCCGTTCGCTTCGCGATAACCCTAAAAACCGGAAAATTCAAGGAACTGTTCGATCTACGGCAATTCGACCATTTGAAGTCGAGTTTCGAGTTCATTGCCGAATGCCTTCTACCGTACGCAGGCCGCTACTACACCATCCCCGGCAAGCCGCACGGCGTCAGCGCAGACATCAGGGCCGACCTTACTGCTGATAATCGCATCACGGCGGTCTTTGTGGGAGGACGGGATGTCCTGCGGTCGAAAGACGATGACGATCCACTGGATAGATGGAGGGGCCGCAAGTATTCCAAAGAAGAGCTGAAGCAGAAGCTATCGGAGGAGATGCTGGTGCCGGTGGCACCTTCTAACGGTGACATACAATCCGCCGGTGGGGCCGCGTGCTTCTTTGTAGAAAGGAGCGGCGCGATCGTCAAATAGGGAGATGCAGCCGATGCCGCCGGCGCCTCGCGTGGTTCGGTCTGCCGCATCGTCTCCAAGCCGGTTTCCTGTACGCTGGTTACGCGAATCAGGTCTGACGGTGACGAACGCAGGGTGTGCATAACGCTGACCGAGCGGGGACTGAGGTTCGCTGCGGAATTGAAGGGCGTGCTCTGATGGCTGTTCGGTGGACATCACGGCGGAAGCTCGAGGTCGTAGGCCGGATAAACCGAGGCATCGTCACAGCGGTCGAAGCGGGCGCCCTGCTGGCCATCTCTCCCGACTGGCTGAAGCGTGCCGAACGTGGCCGGGCGGCTCTGCGCGCGACCAGGAAGGTGCCATCCAAGCGCGAGCGCTGGGAAGCCATGAGGGCGGCATTATCGACACGGATGCCGAGATGCGTGGCATCGCCAGATGGGCGATAGGCATCATCGCCGCATTATGCGCGCTACTCCTGCTCGCGAAGTTCGGCTAACTGGACGCGCCCTAGATTACTCTGAACGGTATTGTCGATGAGTGAAGTTTCGGGATGAAGTGCGCTTTCCCGCACTCTGTGAGCATTTTCTCGACTGCCATTTTTGTAAGCGGGTTCGAAAGGGTGGGACCGAGGACAACCCGATCGAGGATGTCCGCGAAGTTCCATGTGAGAATAGGGTCTGCAGGAATCGGAGCGATCGGCAATTTCAGCTTTGGCTCCAGGCCTCTGGGACCAATGAAGTAGCTTATGTAGTTTGTGAGAACCCCGCCCGTATCGCGTTCAGGCATATAGATGAGGCGCCATTCATGTTCCTCTTCAAATCCAAGGTGCTTGAATGTTAGAGCGGAAACCTTGGCGTAATTGAATATATGAGAAGCGAAGATCCAAAGTTGGCCATCGGGCACGGCAAGTGATTCGATAGCGACGGCAAACTGGACGAACCTGTCCCGCAGTTTGTTTATTCGTTCGGAATCGTTGCCATAGGTTACTTCCGATATAATGATGGGAACCTCATCGCGTCGATGGACTAATACCAAATCCCTCTGATCACGACCGATGCGCCCAATCGCGCAATCCGAGCGACATGATAGCCCACGGTCGCGCCTCCAGCTTGTTCCACGCCTCGCAGCAGTGTTCGAGCAGCGCGTCGGTGTCGTCGAACACCCGGTTCGACAGCCAGTTGTCGCGCATGAACTGCCAGACGTTCTCCTGCGCATTGAGTTCGGGGCACTTCGGCGGCAGCGGAATAATGGTGATATTGTCCGGCACGACGAGCTTGCTCGACAGATGCCAGCCCGCTTGGTCGAGCAACAACACCGCGTGGCGACCAGGAGCGATATCAGCCGAGATCGCCGTCAGATGCAGGTTCATCATCGCCGTGTTGCACCAGGGCAGGATCAAGCCGACGGCTTTGCCCTCGGCCGGGCAGATGGCACCGAAGATATAGGTCGAGGCGGTGCGCTGGTCCGATGGCGCCGAGGGACGGGTGCCGCGCCGAGCCCAGCGGCGGGTGATCTTGTTCTTCTGGCCGATCCTGGCTTCGTCGCCGAACCAGATTTCTATATCGCGGCGATCGAGATCCCGCTCCCGCGCGATCGCCTCCATCGTCGCAGGCCAGTTTTTTTAAACGCCTCGATGGCGCCTGCGGCTTGCGCGTGGTGGCGGGGACGCGCCGACAGCTTACGGTATCCCATCGCTCGCAACTCGCGGCTGAGCGTCTGTTTCGAGACGCTGATCCGGTATTCGTCCCATAAGCATTGGCAGAGATCGATGATGCGCCAGCGGACGACGCCGTGTACCGCCGGGATCGGGCCGTTCTCGACCATCGCTGCCAGCGCGGCACGATGCCTCGCATCAAGTCTGGATGGCTGTCCTGGAGCCTTGCGGTCGATCAGCCCTCCAGGGCCGTTCGCATTGAACCGCAGTACCCAGTCGCGCACCACTTGCAGCCCCACGCCGCCTGCCTGCGCTGCCTCGGTCCGGCTGCCTCCGCCGTAGATCAGCGCCAGTGACAGCAGCCGCCGAACCTGGTCGGCATCCTTGCTGTCGCGGGCAATACGCCGCAGTTGTCCCGCATTGTAGTCTGATCTCAGTGGGATCGGGCTTCCCATGGCAAACCTCCTTCGGTCCGCCGAGGTTGAATCAGATCACACCCGCGTCGGGGAATCCCCCCGTGAGTCTTCGTGAGGGGGATTTGGTATAAGCCGGTATCGAACACAAGCGCGGCTCCGTTGCCGTTCGCCCCATACCCGCGCCACATCGAGAGAAGGCCGTCCGGCGCTTATCGGTGTATTCCGAAAAGCACAGGACGTAGACTTGCAGAGCATGGGCAGCGTAGAACTCACGCAGATATTGGTGATGGCATTCCCGCAAGGCATTTGCCCGAGATTCGGTTCCACAGGCCTTATACCAACCCGCGAAAACTCTGACTCACTTCGGGTTCCCACTGCCCGCGAGATGTGATTCGATTCCCGCGGCGATTCGCGGGAGGCGCGCATGGGCAGAGCGGTAGCGGTCAGCCGGACCGCTCACAGTGCACGGGAGCTTCGGGCAACGGCGAGCAAATGCTCCGACGCTGACCAGGTCCGCCGGTTACTGGCGATTGCTCTGGTGCTGGACGGCGCCAGCCGTTGCGAGGCCGCCCGGCAGAGCGGCATGGACCGCCAGACGTTGCGTGACTGGGTTCACCGCTACAATGCCGAGGGGATTGGCGGCCTTCAATCACGCATCAGCCCCGGCCGCCCGCCGAAGCTGACGACCGAGCAGAAAGCGGAATTCAGGGCGCTGGTGATCGCGGGGCCCGATCCGGCACTGCACGGTGTGGTGCGCTGGCGCTGCGTGGACCTGCAGGAGGAAGCGGCGCGGCGTTACAACGCCCGGGTTCACGTCAGCACGATGGGCAAGTGGCTGCACACGCTCGGGCTGACCCGACTGCAACCGCGCCCCTATCATCCCAGGAAGGATGTCAAAGCCGAGGCGGCGTTTAAAAAAACTTCGCCAGCCTGGTAGCAGCAGCGCTACCCGAAAGCGCATCCGCAGCGGACCTCGAAATCTGGTTTCAGGACGAAGCCAGGGTCGGGCAGAAAGGCGGACATACTTACATTTGGGCGCCGGTCGGCTCGCGCCCTCTGATGGTGCGCGACAACCGTCATGACTCGGCCTATCTGTTCGGCGCGATCTGCCCGGCTCGAGGCATCGGTGCCGCCATCATCATGCCGGGCGTCAACACCGAAGCGATGAATGAACACCTGAGCGAAATCAGCACTCAGGTGGCGCCTGGTGCGCACGCTATTTTGGTCTGTGACAGCGCCGGCTGGCATCAGCCCGGCGGGCGGTTGCGCGTGCCTGACAACATCACTCTGTTGCCGCTGCCGCCATACTCGCCGGAACTCAATCCAATGGAGACGGTTTGGGAGTATCTGCGGCAAAACAAACTCACCGCTTTGGTCTGGGAAAGCTACGAGGCCATCGTCGAGGCGTGCCGACGGGCGTGGCTCTTTCTGACCGATCATCCCCAGCGCATCCGATCGCTCGGAGCAAGGCAATGGGCATCGGTCAATGTTTAAGCGGGCTGGTATTAGATATTTCTTTGCTGGCATTGAAGAACTTTGTGCCTTCCCCCAATCCATACAGCATCTCTTGTCTATCGTTCATCAATAGGGGGATCGAGAACCAGACCTGCTCGGTCTTCAAGATTTTTTCCAGCACCTGGACGGACGTGTAGTGTGCTAGTGCTCTGACGCATTCTATCGATTCACAACATGCGGTTGCCATGCAATTCTGTGAGCATGGCACAGACAGTATGCGTGTTGTTGAGCGCGGCAGACAGAAAGCGGCTTAAGGCAATAGCATCGGATCGCAACCGAGCGGGCAAATACATCGAGCGAGCCCGAGTCGTTCTGGCCTCGGCCAGTGGTCGGCCGGTGCAACATGTGGCGAAAGAGATCAGCGTCAGCCGCCCCATGGTCTGGCGCTGGCAGCAGCGTTTTGCCGAGGAAGGTCCCGACGGGTTGCTGCGTGACAAGACGCGCAAGCCCGGCAAACGACCGATCCCGGCCGATAAAGTGGCGCACGTCGTGGCGCTCACGTGTGGCGAGCCGCCCCCTGGGACCACGTATTGGACCGGGCGAGCCATGGCAAACGCCACCGCCATGTCTCTGCGCTCGGTGCAGCGCATCTGGGCGGCGCACCAACTCCAGCCGCACCGCGTGCGCAGCTTCAAGCGCTCGCGTGATCCGCAGTTCGCTGAGAAAATGGCGGATATCATCGGCCTTTATCTCGATCCGCCCGCCCATGCGGTGGTGCTGTCGATCGACGAAAAGAGCCAAATCCAGGCGCTCGACCGTACCCAGCCTGGACTGCCGCTGAAACCCGGCCGCTGCGGCACCATGACCCACGACTACAAACGCCATGGAACGACGACGTTGTTCGCCGCATTGAACGTGCTGAAGGGTACGGTGATCGGTCGCTGCATGCAGCGACACCGGCACGAGGAGTTCATCCGCTTCCTCAATGCCGTCGAACGCGAGGTGCCGTCTGGCAAGTTGGTCCATGCGGTCGTCGACAACTACGCCACCCACCGGCACCGAAAGGTACAGGCCTGGCTGGCACGGCATGACCATGGACCTTCCACTTCACGCCAACCTCCGGGTCATGGCTGAACGCGGTGGAGACCTTCTTCTCCGCTCTTACCCGACAACGCATCCGGCGCGGCAGCTTCCACTCCCTCGTCAGCCTGCAGGCTGCCATTAAGACTTACCTCGCTGAGCGAAATGCCGAACCACGCCCATTCGTCTGGACCGCAGCCACCGCCTCAATCCTTGCCAAGCTCGAAAGATTGCCTGCATCGTCCGTATGAGTCAGAGCACTAGCTTCGGCTTATTTTTCTCGATATGCTCGAAATAGTTGAGATCATCGGACAGCGGATATAGTCGCTGATGGAGTTCGTCGTCTGTCATCCGGATCGCGGCCGGTCAACGAAGGTGGTGCGCAATCTCAGGATGGTTTGGGGCTAAATGGGCAAGGGCCTCCTTCACCTTGGCAAATGCGGCCCAGGCCTGAGTTACGGATTGAGCGTTAGGCTCGCCGTCGACAAGCCGTTTCAGCTCGCCCACTGCATCGCGCAGCTGGCCCAGATACGGATCCTTTACGATCTCCATGACGTTTTTCCCGCACCCGCGGCCGGTCGTCTGCTGCTCCCGCTGCCGATGCTCCTTCCAGGTGCGGGCGAACGCCGCAACACGGCCGTATGAACCTTCAAACCCGAGGGCGGCCAGATCCGCATGCAACCGCTTGATCGTCCGCCTCTGCTTGCGCGGCCTGCCGCTCTCTAGCTTTAGCCAGGCCGACAGTTTCTCGGCGAACGCGTCCAGCTTGCTGGGCCGCTCCGGCACCTTGAAGGCCGGTTCCACCACGTCGCCCCGCAAGTATTTGCGGATGGTGTTCCGCGATAGCCCAGTCCTGCGGGCGATCTCCCGTATCGAAAGCTGGTCTCGAAGCGCCCAGCGACGGATCACGCTCAGTAACTCCATGCTTATCACTCCCGTGGACCCCGCTGAAAACAGCCGGGGCGAGGTCAAAACATGGGTCAATTCTCAGTGGAAATTTGCCACCTGGTGGGTCAGTTCTCGATGAAACTCAACACTCGGGTTCAAGAGCGCCAAAAACTTGGAAGTCGTCGAGGTAACCAACAAATACCCCGGTGGATACTGGGAAGACCAAGGATACGACTGGTATGCAGGCGTTTGAAAGCACTGAGCGCAGTGCGTTGACAAGGTCTTCACCGAAGCACTGCGGGAAGCGCAAAACCACGCATCACTCGACTTGTATCATCGGATCACATCGGATCGGCAGCGAGACTGAAAAGACTGAAGCCAGGAAGATCGACGAACGCGTCGGCCGCTCCTAAAAGACGGCCTACCTCTTTGACCATCTCCTGGAGTGGGCCCCTGAGGCCGGACAGGATCAGGCGGCTGCTTTGACCGTGGGCCGGATGTGTTTCTCCTCGAACTGCATCGGGACTCAGATAGCCAAGCGAGGAATGCAGGCGACGATGATTGTAGACTGCCTCGATGAAGCGGGGGAGATACGCGGCGGCATCTTCGAAGCTTTCGAACGCCATAGGATAGACGGCTTCGACCTTCAACGACTTCATGAAGCTTTCTGCCTCGGCGTTGTCATACGGGTTGCCACGCCTGCCCATCGAGCCAACGAGCCCGTGGGCCGTGAGCAGATGACGATATGCTTCTGCAGCATATTGAGAACCACGATCGGAATGATGCACACAGCCGGGCGGTGGCTGACGCGAGGCGATTGCTGCCCGCAGCGCAGCCAGCGCCAGTCGCGCGTCGATGGAGCGCCCGACGGCATAACCAACGACGCGGCGCGACCAGGCGTCCAGGATTACGGCAACGTATGCAAAGCCACTGGGGATCGCCACATAGGTCAGGTCCGCCACCCAGAGCTGGTCGCGGCCATTCGGCACCATATTCTTGGCCAGGTCAGGGAAGATCGGGCCGTCGTGGTCGCTGTTGGTGGTAGCGACGAAGCGGCGCCGGATTTTCGGCTGCAGCCCGTGCTCATGCATTAGCCGGCGGATCCGTTTGTGGTTGGCGACCACGCCCTGCTGGCGCAGGGCGGCACGGACGCGGCGCCAGCCATACGCTTCGAACTCGTCGGAGATGGCGGTGATCGCTGCGATCAGAGCAGTATCGTCCAGCGTTACGCTTGGCGCCTCATAATAGGTGGAGCGTGCGATGCCCATCAGTTCGCATCCCCGCGCGATAGGCATGCCGCAGGGCCGACGATCGCGGATGTAGTCACGTTTTTCGGCCCCTGTGCGGAGCGCAATGCTCCTTTTAGCAACTCCAGTTCCAACGCCTGCTTGCCCACAAGGCGCTCAAGGGCAGCGATGCGCGCGCTTCGTAGGCCTGTAACAAATCTGCGGCCCGCGCGTCGTCATCGAACACGCCGGCTTCGTACTTCTCAACCCAGACCCTGATCAGGTTGCGCGAGATGTCGTGCCGTTTTGCCAGACCATGCAGCGTCTCTCCACTCAGAGAATTCCTGGGCGATCTGGCGCTTGAACTCGACACTATGGGATCGCTGCTTCGTCATGGGCTTCCATCCTTCGAAAGCCCGGCTCCCCGGTCAATTCACTACCGCCAACCTGCCCGGCCTCGGGGCCCACTCCAATCGTGGGTCAATATTCAACGCCGATCGACAGTATAGGCTCAGTGCGTCGAGTGAGCGTGCACGACGTGCCCTATTCCACCATCACCAACATGAGTTTCGTCGCCAACGCGTGGCGCATGCGTGGAACCTGCAAACCGAAGGACAACCACGATGGATCGTAAGCGGTGGCTTCAGCCCACGTGAGCCCAGGGGAGCAGCTGGTCGAGCTTTGACATGGGCCAGTGCTGGGCGATTTTGGTGAGGACATCGGTCAGATAACGCTGTGGCTCGACACCGTTCGACTTGCAGGTTTCGACGAGCGAAGCGATCAGTCCCCAGGCAGCTGCTCCCTCATCATGGCCGGCGAACAGGGCATTCTTGCGGTTCAGCGTGATTGGGCGAATGGCTCGCTCGACCGTATTGTTATCGATTTCGATGGTGCCGTCATCGAGGAACCGCGTCAGCCCGTCACGACGCTTGAGACCGTAGCGGATGATTTCTGCCATTTTGCCGCTCTGGGGCAGGAGCGGCAGCTTCTGCTCCAACCAACGGAACAGATCGTCGATGAGTGGCACGGTCCTGACCTGACGCGCGGCACGGCGTTCCTCGGCACTCCGACCACGGAGCTCGGTCTCGATCTGGTAAAGCGCGGCAATTCGATTCAGGACCTCGGCAGCGATCGGCGCAGACCCGCCCTTGTTGATGTCAAAGAAGTCTCTTCGCCAATGTGCCCAGCAAAGAGCCAGGTCCAAGGGATCTTCCTTCCGACGGCCATCGGTCAGGGCGTTATAGCCGATGTATCCGTCCACCTGGAGAACGCCCTTGAAGCCGCGGAGTGCCTGACGCGCATATTCCCCAGCACGGCCTGGTGCATAAACGTAGACGACGCCGGGAGGATCAGGGCCGTTCCATGGCCGATCGTCGCGAGCGATTGCCCACAGATAGCCGGTCTTTGTCTTGCCACGCCCAGGATCGAGCACGGGCACCGTCGTTTCATCGCAGAACAACTTGGTCGATCGTTTCAGCAACTCCAGCATGCGCGCGACGATCGGCCTCAAGGCAAAGGCGCTGCGCCCCACCCAATCGGCCAGACAGGAGCGATCGATCCTGATGCCTTGGCGCTGCAGGATCTGGTGCTGGCGATACAACGGCAGATGGTCGGCATATTTGCTGACCAGGACATGGGCCAGCATCGCCTCGGTGGGTAGGCCAGCTTCGATGATATGCGGCGGCGCCGGTGCCTGGCTAACGCCCTCGCGACACGAACGGCAGCCATATTTCGGCCGACGGGTCACGAGGACACGATGCTGGGCAGGGATAACGTCAAGGCGCTCGGATTTGTCCTCACCGATGACATGCAATGCTCCACCGCAGCAGGGGCAGATCTGGTTCTCGGGCTCGATGACGATTTCGACGCGCGGCAAATGATCAGGCAGATCACCGCGCTTGACGCCGTGGCGTCTGACACGCGTCGCGTCCTGGCTCTCCGCCTTGGCCTTTGCCGCGGCAATTCCCGTCTCGAGATCCTCAAGGCCAAGCGCCATCTGCTCTGGCGGAAGCTGTTCCGAACTCTTGCCATACTGACGGCGAATATATTTATCGAGGATGCGCTCAAGCCGCTCGATCTCTTCGTCACGATGCGATAGCGCTACTTCCTTCTCGGCCAGACTTGCCGTCAGGCGCTCGATCAGCGCATGAGCCTCAGCAAGATTTTGCGGCAGAGCGGCATCCATGGCGACTCGAGTAAATCACATTCCGACCGATTTGTGATCACCAATATCGTGTGTGAGCATCGAGCGATCACAGCACTTCCTGCGGCGCACGCACACGCCGGACATGCACGCGGGTCCAATCGAGACCTTCGAATAACGTGGTCAATTGTGCCGGTGACAGACGCATCACGCCTGCCTCAATCCGAGGCCAGCGGAACTTGCCGTCCTCCAGACGCTTGGAGATCAACACCACGCCCGTGCCGTCCCAGAAGATCATCTTGATCCTGTCCGCGCGGCGCGCCCTGAAGACGTAAACAACGCCCGAATAAGGATCGGTGCCCAGTTCCTCTTTGACGATGGCAGCCAGGCCATCAATGCCTTTACGGAAGTCGGCGGGTTGGACCGCAACCATCACCCGAACAGGACCGGTCGGAAAGATCACCTAGCGGCCTTGAGTGCCGGATGATCCTCTCAACCAGTGCAGCATCAGCACCATCGTTGACCCGAACGGCAATCGGGCCCGCCTCGATCTCGATGATCGGCACCGCACCGGCATGCTTCGGCTTGGTCTCGGGCGGCAAGGGTCCGGCAGCCTCGACCGTGGCAAAGGCTGGGCCGCCACTGAGAACAAGAGACCCCTCGCGGGCGGCTTTCCGCCAAGCGTAGATCTGTGACGGCAGGACATCGTGACGGCGAGCAACCTGCGACACAATCGCGCCATGCACCACACTCTCAGCGACAATCCGTGCCTTCGCCTCATCCGACCAACGGCGCCGGCGCTCCGCACCACTCAGAATTTCAATCCGTCGCGGTCGCTCCACAGACGAACCGTCGTTAACCACGTCCATAACATCAGCTCCTGCCAACAGGACGACAAACTTGCCTCAGCTGACATTCACAAACGACGTGCCCCGTGCCACCGCTTACGATGGATCAGCCCGTTTGGAGCAAGTTCCTCACCGCACGCGATACGGCCGTTTTCGATAGTGCCGGCTACGGTGGCCGCCAAGGGTTTGGCAACCGGCCGGCGCTGCTCGTCATCGACGTGAATTGCGCCTTCTATGGCGACAAGCGCGAGCCAATCCTGGATTCGATCAAGCGGTGGCGCAATTCCTGAGGCGAGGACGTTGTTGGCACGACGCCAATC
This sequence comes from uncultured Pseudomonadota bacterium, assembly GCA_963791885.1. GTDB lineage: Bacteria > Pseudomonadota > Alphaproteobacteria > Acetobacterales > Acetobacteraceae > CAVSUZ01. Next base: position 770,953 of record CAWBUL010000006.1, read on the forward strand.
CCCAATCCCACCGGCGACGAGATCATTGCCGAGATCGCGCCTGGCCCGCGTGACATCGTGATCCGCAAGCAGAAGCCGTCGGTCTTCTTCGGCACAAACCTTACGAGCTACCTGACCCTGCTGGGCTGCGCCTTAAGCCTAAACTACCGCGTCTCGCCCGCAGAGGAGGGATGCTTCGACCGCTCCGAGGCGAGCCATGCCATCAATCTGTGCGACATGAACGCCAAATACGCCGACGTGGTGAAAACCTCCGAAGTGCTGGCCTTTTTCGATACATTGCCCGCAGGTATATTCGATTTGCCCAAAGGCGTCGCGCCGGAGCTACACTCGATGTGGAAGGCGGCGGGGTGTTGACCGTCGCTGATCCATTCTGCGTGCGCTGTAAGGAAACCAGCTGCCACGCCGGTGACGAGAGTTGTCCGCGCCACACTCATTTGAGCTGCTCGATTGGTATTTCGGCTCAATCGACCGCACTCTCGCCTGCCGTCCCAGGTTCCTGGAATCGCAACAATCGCCCGGAATTGGCCATGACCGCCACAGTGCCCAAATTGTGAAGCACGGCCACCACCACCGCGCCTTCTGCTCCGAATACCCCCATTGCCGCGCCGCCAATCAGCATCGCGGTCCAGCCCAGGCCAAGCGCCACGTTCACGTGAATAGTCCGGCGGCACCGGCGGCTCAGTCGAATGCTACTTGGCAGGCGCCGCAGATCACTCGTCATCAGCACGAGATCGGCGGATGCCGCAGCAACATCGGCGCCGCTCGCGCCCATGGCGACCCCCACGGCGCCAGCTTTGAGCGCCAGCGCATCGTTGATCCCGTCTCCGACGACCAGGGGGCGGTAGCCCTGGCGCATCTCGTCCTGCACGCAGTCCAGTTTCTGCTCGGGGAGTGCTTGAGAACGCACCTCGGGGATGTCGAGATAAGCTGCAATTCGCTGCGCCACTTCCTCTCGGTCGCCGGTCAGCAGCACTTGCCGCCGCAGTCCCAATTCCCGAAGATCCGCAAGCGCCGCGCGCGCCTCTGGCCGCGGCTCATCGGCCAGCAACGCCCATCCGAGGAACACCCCATCCCGTGCCACGCCGGCGATGGGTCCATCGTGCGCTGGGATACCCGGAATGGAGATGCCGAGTTGTTCGAAAAGCCGAGGCGCTCCAAGGGCGAGCAAGCCAGCTCCGCTGCGTGCCGTCATGCCGAGACCCGGCAGTTCCAATACCTCGGCAATGGGCAAGCGCTCTTCTGCCGTCACCGCTCCGGCCAACGCATGCGCCACAGGATGATTGCTTGCTGCGCCGAGTGTGCCGGCGACGCGCAGCAGCTCTGCCCCGTTCACCCCGGCCTCGGCTCGAGCTTCCGCAAGTTGTAGCTTGCCGAGGGTCACTGTACCGGTCTTGTCCAGTACCAACGAGTTCGCGGTGGCCAGGTCCTCCAAAAAGGCTGGTCCCTTTACCAGAATCCCATGCCGGCCTGCGACTACGATCGCCGCAATAGACGTCGCCGGTGCTGCTAGAACGATAGCGCAGGGACACGATGCAACGAGTACCGCCAGCATCGGTGCTACGCTGCCGGTCGCGAACCACACGCCTGCCGCGATGAGGATAACAAGGATCATGTAGTGCCCCGCGTAAAGTTCCATTACGCGCGTGGCTGCTGGCTTCGCTCGCTCTGCCTCCTGCATAAGCGCCAGCACGCGTCCTAATGTGGTCTCCTCTCCAACTCGCGTGATCTCCACTAGGAGATGCCCGTCCAGATTGATCGAGCCACCGAATGCCAGCGCTCCAGGCTCGACTTCCACTGGTACCGACTCACCGGTGATGGGTGCAGTATCGAGGCTGGACCGTCCGTCCCGCACCAGCCCGTCGACCGGGATCCGCTCGCCCGCCCGAAGTTCGATCAGGTCACCCACCGCGAGTCGGTGGGCGGGAACTGTGACCGTGGTCCCGTCGGGTAGCCGCTTGCGCACCTCAGCGCGGGTCAGTCGGGCAACAGAACTCGATCGCCTCGTGCGACCCGAGCAACGAGCGTTCCTCGATGACATGTCCCATCGTCATCACCAGCGGCAGCAGCACTGCGGTAATCAGATCACCGGCCGCCCAGGCGGCCAGCATCGCGACTGCGATCAGCTGATCCGTAAGTCCGTGCAGATCGGGTTGGCGAAGGCTGCGCCAAGCGGCCCCAAGCGCCGGGACGGCGATAATCAACGCGCCCGCGCCGGCCACCAGTTCGGCGACCGCCTCTTGATCGCGAGCGCAGAGGCGTATTGCCAAAGATGAAAGCAACAGCCCTCCCGCAATTAGGCCCAGTGTCAAACGCGTCCCGATTTGCTGACGCTCGATCTTGGTCAGCAGTCCGCCAGCTTCGACAGTGGCGGTGGCTGCCGTCACTGGGCGGATCCCGAGACAATGAGTTGGCTGCCGCTGGCCGGATCGAATGCCACGACCCGCTTTGCTCGGCCGAGCAGCATGCCCACCCGCGCATAATAGGTCTGGAAAACAACGGACTTTCCTGCCGGTGTTTCAGCTTGAGGCGCCAGTGCCAGTATCGGAGCCGTGGCCGTGATAGCCTCACCCCGCTGTTCATCCGCCAAGGCCGTTGCCGTTGCTAGGATGCGTTGCCGCGCCTGTATCGCCGACTGCCTTGTTATCTCCGCCGCCTCGCGAGCCTGCGCTATAGTCTGTTGGGCAAGCTGCGTAACGGCTAAGATGTGGTCGAAGGCATAACGCGCCGCCTCCGGTAGGCTTGCAGAGATATCGACGCGGGTCACCGTGATCCCAAGTGCCCCACCCTCGCTGGCCAGCGCCGTCAGGCGTCGATTGACGGCTGCGACCAGATCGAGCCGGAATCGCTCTGGACTCGGCACGGTGTCCGCCCCCTCCGCGACCGAGGTCACTAGGACCGCATTGATGCTGCGGGAGGCGGCGACTTCGATCGCGCTCGCTATGACCAGCCGCTGCAGCGCAGCGGCCACATGGTCCTGCTCGATCATATAGGCCGCCGGGTCGGATATTCGGTAGAGCACCGTCGCCTGAAGGTGCGCCACACCGCCGTCGCCCGTGAGCAGGAACCCGGTATTCCAGCGGGGGTCCGGGCTGAGTGGGTATTCGAGGCGCCGGCCCATTATCGCCGCCCCAGCGTCGAACGGGGCGATACGCATCGAGACCTGGCTTTCCGGGGCAGGCAGCAGCACCACCTGCTCGATCGGACGCGGCCAAGCGAACAGCAGTCCTGGGCCCTCTTCCCGCACGACCTGACCGAGGCGTAGCACCACGGCCCGCTTGTCCGGAGGCACCTGCCGGACGCCAGAAACCATCCAACCCAACGCCATCACCAGCACTGCGGCGAACAGGAAACGGAAACCCAGCCGGACCGACTGCGCCCAAGCGCCTTCCAGCAAATCCGATTGGACCGGATGCGAGGCATTCATGGTGTAAGCTTAGTGGCGGCCGGCCCCGGATCATCGGGGCCATCGACCAGGACGCGGAACGGCGCGGCATCCGTTCGCAGAATCAGGCGGGTATTCCCGCTGATCACTTGGTCGAGCGTATCGAGCGATCGCAATGTCGTGTAAAGTGGCGGGTCGCTCTGATATGCCTTCCCGTAGATGCTAGCGGCTTCCACCTCCGCTTCGGCTTTGATCGCGGCCGCCTTCGCCGCGGCATCGGCAACCACGATCCTGGCGTCGCGGTCGGCATCGGAGCGGATCTGGGCTGCCTGCCGCTCGCCTTCGGCCATGCGCGCCGTTGCGATGGCAAGCCGGTCGGCCCGCATCCGCGCCACGGTCGCATCCAGAGGCTCAGACGGCAGCGTCAACCGTTCCAGCCCGACCTGCCGGATGGCGATGCCATACATACTCAGTACCTGGTCATGCAAATGTTGGCGCAGCACCTGTTCGAATCGGTCGATCTGCACCTTGGCCGGATCCGTGTTGACCAGATCGGACAACGCGAACCCGCTGGCAGTCACCTCCAATGCTGAGGCCACGAAGCTCCGCAACTGCTCCGCGGCGTTGTCCGGTTGGTTCTGCACCGCGCGCAGGAACTGCCGCACACTGGCCGGATCGCGTGGTACCTGCCAGGCGACGTACGCCTGCATCAGGACGCGCAATCCGTCTCGCGTCCCGACATCCTGTAACCCGCTGGAGGTGGTGCGCAGCCGCAAATCGACTGATGTTGTATTCTCGATCGGCGCCGGCAGCCGCCAGGCCAAACCAGGCTGAGTGACCACTGCTATCGGATTGCCGAAACGCGTAATCACCAGTGCATTGCCCGGCCCGATCAGCACAAGGCAGGCGGACATCACCAACCCTGCCACGATTACCACCGCGACCAGGTAACGAAGGCCGGAGAACGGGCGAGGTGCCGATGCGAACGATCCGTCCCCGCCGTGCTGATGCGACGACGCTGGATGGCCGGAGCTGTCATGACTATGGAAATGCAAGGACATCAGTCGGGCTCCGATTGTGCGTGGTGAGGCTCCGCCGGCAGTGTCTGGCCGGGAGCCATTGGCGGGCGCAGGTCGATAGTTGGCGCCGGCCCCCCAGCCAACCGGTGATCAACAATCAGCACTTCGGTGGTCCGCAGGGCGCGCGTTAGGTCATCAAACCAGCGTTCCAGTAGAAAGGACGGCCCGCCTGCGTGATAAGCTTGCCGATCACCAGCAAATAGGGCGGCGTCCCCGCGGGCCTGGGCTAGCGTCGCCGCGGCCTGTCCAGCGGCACTGTCCAGGTCATACGTCACGGTCTGCTGGGCCAGACTACGGCTGTCAGCCGCTTGCCCAGTCTGGTCGGCAACTGCGATCTGCGCCCGGATCCCTGCAGCCTGCACCGCGTGATAGGCACTCGCAGCGGCGGGCGGTGGGTGAATGGCCTCAATGACCACCGCGACCAGGTCGACACCGGTGTGGAGCCCCTGCAGCTCTTGCCGCATCTCCTGGCGCAACCTCATGGCAAGCATCTCGCGGTCCGCCGAGAGGAGGGGCGGCAGGGTGAGGTGGGCGAAGGTGTGGACGAGCACCCGGGAGGCAACTGAGCGGACCAGCGCGTCAGGGTCGGCATTATTTGCCACCGCGAGGAACGCTGCCTGGTTGGAGAGGCCAAGGCGCCAGATGAGGCGCAAATCGATATTGACGATCTGAAACTCCTGCCGCCCGGTTTCCTCGCTGGCAATCAGGTAAGTCGCTTCGCCGGGATGGGTGCCGTTCCACAACCGATCCTCGGTAGGCGGCGCTTCATCCTCGGCGCCGACGACCGGGGCAGCCTGCGTCGGCGTCGCTTCAAGCGAGACCGCGATGTCGTGCAGCACGCCGAATTCAACGAGATGTAGCCTTCCGAAGGGCCAGGGGAGATGCAGATGCAGGCCGGGGCCGAAGACGGCGACCGGCTTGCCGAACCGCTCCTCGACTCCGCGCTGATCGATCCGGAGCGCCGTCACGCCGGTGATGCCCCAAGCGAGAACAATAATCCCAAGGCCGATCGGGATGGCCGCCCGAGCGGCGAAGCGGAGCGCCCAGCTTCGCTGCAGGTCGATGCCGAGCTGTTGCTGCAGCGCAGGGTTGAGCCCACGCAGAGAGGGCCAAGCGGGGCGGATCACGCGAGCCAGCATGCTCCGGGCGATAGAGTGCAAGTCCTTCGGGGCCGGCGGCGGCATGAAGACGGTAGCGAGGCTGCGGAGCAGCAACTCGATGGCGACCAGCAGGACCAAGACACCGACCGCTTGCTCCATCCAGACTACGAATGCGAACCCGGCTGCCTGGAGCAGCTGAGAGACGCCAACGCCAAGCAGCGCGAGCAGCGGGAGACGCAGCAGGAACGCGAGGTCCGTCGAGCCCGTGCGAACCAACGTCTGTTCCAAGACGAGGACCGGGAAGGCGCCGGCCACGAAGGTAAAACCGACGATAAGTCGAGCATTAGTGGCGACCGCAACGGGCGCGGTTCTCCACGCCAGGATGCAGGCGGCGCCAGCCAATATTGCGAGGGTCGCGTTCAGCGTCACCTGCCACCACCGTGTTGCGCCACCCCGGGCTATGACCAATCCAGCGCAGAAGAGCCCGTCCGCGGCGATGAGGAAGGAAGATGCGACGAAAGCTGTGGCGACCGGCACGGGAGAACCCACCCGGAACGCAGAACCGGCTGCGGCCGCAGCGGCGAGGCAGACGCCGAGCAAGCCGAACAATGCTCCTCCCAGGATCAGCTGCGAGGATCGCTCCCTGAACGGAGCGGGATCGCGGGGCATCAGCGTGTTCCTATCCGCAGAGCCGGTGCCGCAGCATAGGGTTGGGATTCTAGCGTATGCAAACACTAGATACCGATCTTGATTTTGGGCGGCATGTAGGCGCAGCCGTAGATCGGTTCGCCTTCTTCTTCGCCGCCGTTATACCATTCGCCCTCGATCCAGATCTCGCCGGTGGCGCGGGCGAGGCCGGCGACGGCAGCGTGCGCGGCACTCTGCCAAGGATTGACGCGCGTTTTGAACGTTGCGGCTCACGCCGCCGAAGACCCCCGATGGTCCAGTATCGCATCGTTTAGGCCCTGCGTCGCGGTGCGCAGGTTGCTTTTGACGACGCCGTGGAATTGGATGGAATGGCGCGTGATCAGACGCTGTCTGCAGTTCGCGCGCTCGCGCGATGCGTTCGGCTGTGGCTGCGTGCGATTTTCGTGTGGACGGATTTCACCAAGACCAGGCCGCATGCGAAGCTGACAATTGCCGAGAAGCTCACTGCGGTTTTCTCGCATCGTAAGGCGACACGACGCGCTTGAAGCGCTTGAGCTTGCCGACCGCCTGCTCGACCCGTGCCCTGGTCTTGTAGAGTTTGGTTGGAAAGAAGCGCCCACGCTCCTTAGCGGTGCTACGGCGGGGAATCACCGGCGTGATGCCGCGGACACGCGCGGCATCGCGATTGGCACGGCTGTCGCTTTATCGGTCACCACCAGGCGCGGACGGATGTCGGGCCCGATATCCAGCGAGGTTTCGAACTCGACGCAATCGCTCGCCTCGCCCCCGGTTAGGTGGAAGTCGAGAGGTAGGCCCTCGAAGTCGGTCTTGAGATGGATCTTGGTCGAGAAACCGCCGCGTGAACGACCGAGCGCCTGATCCTGTTGCCCCCTTTGGCCCCGGCCGCGGAAACATGAGCGCGCACCGTGGTGCTGTCGAAGAACTGCACCAAATGTGCCGTGTCGCTCTGCTCAGCAAGCAGCTGGAAGAAGGCTTCGAACACGCCCGACCGGCTCAGCCGCCAAAACCGCTTCCAGACGCTGTTCCAGTTGCCAAATCGCTCCGGCAGCGCCCGCCAGGTGATGCAGCGCCTCGAGGACGCGCCGGTCGTTCCGCCCGCGATCGCCCGGCTCGGAACAGTTTTACAACCAGTTTCCGGTCCGGCTCGGTCATTCCCGTCAACATGGCCCGGCTCCCACATGCCGGTCGTCGATCAATCGAAGAAAGTCCGATTCGGGAATCCCCTCACGCTATACTCACGCCAATCCGTCCACACGGCCTAGGAGCCAACCTTGGCTGGCGAACAGGCCGAAATTCTCGGAGGGCAGCTCAAATACACCCGGCGGACGGCCCGAGGCGAACCTGACGGTGAGCTGATCAATAACGGAATTATACGGGATCTGCGTGACAGAGATTTGCACGTCAGGATTCACCTTTTGGAAAGCCTTACTCATGCTCTTCCACCAGGCGCTGAATCCGGGTTCTTCCCACTGCCAAGTGGCGAATTCAAGCGCCCGCGCGGTGCAGGTTCATCTACGGTCATTTGCGACTACGCGATCATCTTATGCCGACGAGCCATTACCGGGGCGCCCGCGCCAATGCGTTCCGGATCTGGCGCGAGGAGACGTGCGTCCAAACGATGCGCTGATAGCAGTCTCCGTGCATCCATCCCGTTAGCCACGTTCTCAGGCGGATTAACTTGCCAATTCCCGCCGCGGTGCACCGCTGACGCCTCTCGTTACACCGACGCCGGCGAAGCAATGGCCCGTGCAATAGCGGATCAGCATCCGCGTCTACATTGGCCACGCCTCGGTCCACACGTGGCGTGTTGTATATCTCACGGGCCATCGAGGGACATGAGTGCCGTGCTGATTGCACCCTCGAGGAGGGCGCGCTCGGGGCGGACACGAGCCAAAACGCGCACGCCCATCAGAACGCCAAGCAGATGCTGTGCCAAACCGACCGCTGGCAGCGAAGACGCAATCGTCCCATCGGCCTGGCCCTTTTCCACACAAGCCAGGAAGAACGACTCGATCCGTTTGAGTGATCCAGCAATCACCTCCCGAAACTCCGAGTCGTGAGGCGCCATCTCCAGGGCGGAGTTCACGACCATACAGCCCTTGCGGTCGCGGTCATTGAGCGAACGATGCAGGATGTCATCGAAAAAGGCCCGTATGGCCTCGCGGGGCGGCAGCGTTTCGCAACGCCGGATGCGCGCCCCAATGCTGCTTTCGATATAGTGATCAAGGGCCGTCCGGAACATCGCGCGCTTGTCGCCATACGCGTTGTACAGGCTTGCGGCGGCCAGGCCCGTTCTCCCCATCAGATCCTTGACTGACGTTGATTCGTAGCCGCGTGCCCAAAAACATTGGACCGCTGCGTCCAGCACCGCACCTTCGTCGAACTCCCTCGGTCTCGCCATCCTGCCATCCACTTCACGCGCCGCGGGCATCTTGCCATCGGCTTCGACATCGGTCATTCTAGAACGGACATACCATAACACAGCCCCGAAGCACGGTTTCAAGCCTCCGGGGGTCGACGGCTCGGCACGCCAAGCAACGGAAGGTATAGCGTCATGGGGCTGGACCAACAGCTTGCTGACTTCAAGGCAGAGTTCCTGCGCACCGCTCCGGCGGGGCGAGCCACCCTTTATGAAGCCAAGATCGAGGAGCTTCGGGCCAGCTTTGCCCTTGAGGCGGCCATCGGCGTGGGCGCCATTGCCCCCGGTTTCCGGCTGCCTGATGTGAAAGGCGATCCCGTCTCCCTCGCCGATTTGCTCCGGCGCGGACCGGTTGTGGTGACGTTCTATCGGGGTGGCTGGTGCCCTTACTGCAATATTCAGTTGCGGGCCTACCAGGCGGTCCTGCCGCAGATAGCAGCCTTGAGCGCCCGGCTCGTGGCGATCTCGCCACAGCTGCCGGACCAATCCCTCTCGACCGTGCAGGCAAACGAATTGACCTTCGAGGTCTTGAGTGACGTCGGCAATCACGCGGCCCGCCGCTTCGGTCTGGTCTATGCGCTGCCGGAAGAGCTGCGTGCTGCCTTGCGGTCGAATAACAAGGCATTGCCGGGGATCAACGGCGATGACAGCTGGGAATTGCCGCTGCCGGCGACATACGTGATCTCCCAGGACGGCCGTATCGCTCTCGCCTACATCGAAGTCGATTACAGGAAGCGCCTCGAGCCGGGGGCGATCCTCGACGCGCTGCGGTCGCTTCAGCGCATCTGAGCCCACCGGGCGCCCCGTCTTACCGAAACGTCCCACCTCGAGAGGATGACCCATGATCCGATTCTATTTTCATCCGACGCCCAATCCCGCGAAAGTCACGCTCTTCCTTGAAGAAGCCGGCCTGCCTTACGAGACGATCCCGGTCGATACCAGCAAGGGCGAACAGCACTCGCCGGCCTTTCGCAAGATCAATCCGAACGGCAAGGTACCGGCGATCGTCGATACCGAAGGGCCGGGTGGCAAGGAAGCCCGCATCTTCGATTCCACGGCAATCCTGCTCTACCTCGCCGAAAAGACCGGCACATTCCTGGGCACGCCGGAAGACCGGCCTGAGCTGCTTTCCTGGTTGTTGTTCATCGCGTCGGGACTCGGCCCGTTCTCGGGCCAGGCCGTACATTTCCAGTTCGCCGCGCCCGAAGGACTTGGTTACGCTGCTAACCGTTATCGCCGCGAGGCTGAGCGCCACTACCAGGTGCTGAACGACCATTTAGCCGGGCGCGAATTCATTGTCGGCAAGGGCTACACCATTGCCGACATGTCAGCCTGGGGTTGGCTCGACCGTGCGGCGCGGGTCATGAAGGGCGCGGACGATCCGCTGGCTCCGTATCCACACTTGAAGCGCCTCTTCCAGACGGTCGATGCCCGTCCGGCGGTGCAGCGTGCGCGAGCGGTTGGGAAGGATCACGAATTCAAGAAGGTCAACGACGAGGAGACCAAGCGCGCGCTCTTCCCGTCCAACTATTCGCCGGCCGCGTAAGGACGACGACCATGAAGCTTGATGGAAAACGCGCCCTGGTGACAGGCGGTTCGAGCGGCATTGGTTTCGAGATCGCCAAGTCCCTTCTGGCGAAGGGCGCCAAGGTGGCAATCACCGGTCGCCGTGCGAGCGTCGTCTCCTTCGCGGTTGAGGAACTGCGCAAGAGCGGCGGAGCGGTCACTGGGATTGCCGCGGATGTCGGCACAGCGGAAGGGCGCACCGAGACCTTGCGGGGTGCGCTCGATGCCCTCGGTGGGCTCGATATCCTGGTCAACAACGCCGGTGGTGTCCGCGCCGGACGGCTGGAGGTCACGACGGAGGCCGAGATCGAGGCGATGCTGACCGTGGACCTCCTGGCGCCGATCCTGCTGACTCGGGCGGCTATGCCTTCGTTGCGTGCAAGCGGCGAGGCCATGGTGATCAACGTGACCTCCGGGATCGCACTGATCGGTGCGCCGTTCTACGCCACCTACGCAGCGGCAAAGGCGGGTCTTGCCCGGTTCGGTGAGGCCTTGCGCCGCGAGCTGAAGGGCGAAGGCATCCATGTCCTGACCCTCTATCCGGGCGCCACCGAAACCCCGATGATGAAGACGAACCGAGCAGGCCCGGAACTCGGTTTCAACCGCGAGCCGGCCTCCGCGGTCGCGGCCGCTACGATCGCGGGTATCGAAGCCGACGCGTTCGAAGTCGTCCGAGGCGGCGAGACTCGTGCGCAGATGATCGCGCTCAATCGCGACAATCCCGCTGCGATCGACGAGAGGATGCTCGCCATGAAACCGGCGCTCGAAGAAGCCGTGAAGAATCATTCCGCGCTTTGAGTTGTGTCCGGGCGGCCGATTGTGCCGTGACGCGTGAGCTCCAGGCGCTGGCAGATCGCCAATGGCGCGACTACCGCGCCCGCGAACCGGGGACATGCTTTTCAGACCCCGGTTTTGTCCTGGAAATCGCTCGTGCGTATGAGCTGCAGGACGCCGTTACCGCGCTCCGTGTCGCCGCCGGCGATCGCCTTATTGGTTACAAAGTTGGCTGTACGGGACCGGGGACCGTGCAGCAATTCGGCATGGAAGGACCGATCCGCGGCTGCCTTTTCGAAAGCGAGGTGAGGAACAGTCGCGACGCGCTTGACCTCCCGAACTTTGCAAGCCTGGCGATTGAAGGCGAGATGGCAGTACGGATCGGGACCGATGACACAATCGAGGCCGTGTTCCCTGTCATCGAATTGCACCACTTCGTCTTCAGAGGAGTCCGGAAGACCCTGATGGAACTCGTCGCCAACAATGGATTGAACGGCGGCTTCGTCATGCCGCATCCAAGTTGGCTCTCGTCGCAGGACTTTATCGAGAGACGCGGCATACTGAACGTCAGGATCAACGAGCGCCTGATCGCCTCCGGCCAGCTATGGCCGATGCCGGGCGGCGTACACGCATCGCTTGGATGGCTTCGCAATCACCTGGCCGAAGCGGACCGGGCGCTTCTTCCGGGACAGATCTTCCTGGCTGGAACACCGCTCGGGCTTTATCCGGTTCGGTCCGGTGATCATATCGCCGTCTTCGTCGGCGACGAGATTGGGGCGGAATGCTCGGTCCTCTGAGGACTGCGGTGTTCCGTGGCTCGGCATGCCGACCGTAGTGGAAAGACTTTACTTGGCATCGAGGCCAGGAACAATACGACACAGATGCAAAGAAGAGCGATGTCCTTGAACAGGAACTCGCCCGTCAAGTTCCATGCGATCGGATCTGTGGAGAAACTCCATTTTACCACGTTGGGTGTCGAGAAAAAGAACGACCAGGTAATCGCGAACGTTCCTATCCCCAGCAGGGCCCCGAGTGCGGACAACACCGGCGTGAATGCGCCCGCCGCCAGCAACGCTGCCGTCGTCAGTTCAATGCCTCCCAGGAGATCGGCTTCGCCCCTGATCCCAAAGATCGATAACCAGGATACGAGCGGCCTGTTGGAGATATAAAGCGCGATGCCATGAGCTGATTGCGTCGTGAACTTCTGTATTCCAAACGTAAGAAAAATAAGAACCATTGCCCATCGAAGGATGGCGAGCAGGCGATATGATCCGTGACCACGTTCCGCAACGTGAAATGGTTCGAGCATTGCTTTATTCCTTAGTACTTCAATGACCGAGGATCGGATGCGCCCTCGGCGCTCCATCCCTCTATTCCGCCGCTCCCTCTCCTGAGTTACAAGCTGCGGCCCCCATCTTCAGAAGGTCGGTCACAAAAACCGGCAGCGTGGCCCGTCGGCTTTCACGCATCCGGCAGCGTTAACCCGCGCGAATCGGGCAGTGCAGGGCCACGTCTTGCTTACCCTGTCACCCGGCGCAGGAACGCGCAGATCACCACCATTTTGACGATCACGTCGCCGACGAATGGCTCGATCGCTGCGCTCATCGTCGCGGCCGTCACGGGCGGCGGTGGATTCGTCGAACGGTCCAATCGCATCAGCAGCCGATCTGCTGGGACGCGTGTGGCGCGCTGCGCGGCGTCGATGGCAGTCGCCAGCCGCCCATCCCCGTCCATCGGTGCGAGCAGAAGCCAAGTAAGCGACAGATAGGACGGCCAGTGCGCAAGATGGCGATACATACTGGCCAGCACCGCCCCCGGACGGCGCGTGCCGAACCGGTTCAACGCCGTCACCAGTGCGGCGGTGTCGGTCGACATCTCGGCCAGGGTAAGCAGCCGTGGCAGCGCGATCAGCGGCGACGCAGTCACGGACGACGGTTGGGCCGGCACGACGCCCCGAGGTAAATGCCCGTCCAGCTGCGCCTGCAGTGCCGACAGAGCCACCACCGCCATCGCGTTGGTGTGGTCATAGGAACTCAGAACGCCCCGTATGTCAGTCAGATCGTGCGGACGCAGGCCGAGCCCTGCGAACACCTCGGCCGGGATCGGAGAAGCCGGCGGCAACATCAGCGCCGCGCGCAACGCCTGCGCCTCGTTGCCCACCGAGCCGTCGGCATAGAGCGGACGCAGTGTCCCCCAGGCCCAGGGCAAGGCGCCGTCGATCGTTGCCAGATGACGCCAGATCAGATTGACGACGTCGACGCCCAGGACATTGCGGATATCGGCGAAGATGGCGGCGGTCTCGCCTGTCGCAGCCGCTTCGGTGATGGCGGGGACCGGGTCGCTCATGTGAGTGGCCGCCTCGACCGCTGATCCGAAGATGCGCCGTGTGACGAATCCACGCTCATGGCGAGGACACGACTGATCGCCGTTAAATCGCGGCCTGATTCCGCGGACCAGTTGTTGAATGCGGCCTGGATGGTCGCAAGGTCCCGCTTGCCGCTTGGCGGCCGGTCAACGACACCATCACGGATCAACGCCGCGACCATGTCCGGCGTAGCAATGAAAGCCGGCTTGCCGATCGCGCGCAGAAACCGGCCGGCAGCGTCCCCGCCGAGATGACTGGCGCGCTTCTTCAAGACATCCAGGAGACCCACATAATCCGCATCCGGCCAGTTCGCGAAGAACCGGGCGGCACTCCCGTGATCTGTCCTCAGCGCGAGCAAGAATTGTGCGTTCACCTGAACTGACTTGATCTTCGCGCCGTTGCTACGATCCCACGGTCCTGCATCAGCCTGTCAAAATGCTCCTCCGACATGAAGGCGCAGGCGTTCGGGTCGAATCCGTCGAAACCCTTCTCGAAGGCGGGCCACTTGTCGTCGATAACCTTTGACGAGAACCCCGCATAAAAGATGCGCCGCGTCATCTCGGCGAGGATTCGATCGTCAGGTAGCAAGGCGATCTCAGCCGGCGGTCGTGGTGTGGTCGTCGAGAGGATTTGCTCGAGCGCCAGCACGCCTCCTTTCCGCGCTGCAGCGAGCGCAAAGATTTCAGCGAATGGCGTCATGGCCTGGCATTCTAGAACGGCCGCACCACAATGCAAAGCGAGCCGAGCCTGCTACCGACCTAGAACTGCGTCGTCAGATCAGTCAACCATGCCGGTGATGCGCCGACCAGGGTGGTTTCCACGCGGCGATCGACACCGGTCAGAATCATCGTGCCAACGGCGATCGTGCACAGACCCATCGCGACCTTGCCGAAATGTCCCGCGAAGAGCAGGCGGTGGCGCCAGTGTGTCAGAGCGGTCCGAGAGAGCATGGCAACGGCCAGCATCGGCAGTGTCGTACCCACCCCGAACGCGAACATCACGGCTGCGACGCTCGCCAAATCCTTCCTTTGTGCGGCTAGTACGGAGGCGGCCCCGAGCGTGGGACCGACGCAGGGACTCCAAACCAGGCCGAGCAAAGCACCAACGGCGAACTGTCCCGTCCTGCCCGTCAGTGACAAGTGCCGGATCATGCGATCTCCGGCATCGCTGAGACGACCGGCGGCAACGCCCAGGCGGGCCTGGATCGTCGAGCTGAGAAGCGCCAAGCCTAGCAACACCAGAGGAACCGCAGAGAAGGTGCGAAACAGATCGCCGTCCAAACCGATAGCAAAGCCGATCGTCGCGATGAAAAGGCCGGCGATTGTAAACGACGCCGCGACGCCTCCCGCCAGCCAGTAGGCGCCCGATTGCACTGACGAGGTTGCGGCGCCGATGACGAGCGGGAGGAGAGGAAAGACGCAGGGCGAGAGCGTCGAGAGAATGCCGGCCAACAGTCCCGCGCCGACACTCGCGACGGGCACCGTTCAGCTTACGGAGGTTTCGAGCAATCTCTTGATGACCGCCGGATCGGTGGCCCCTGTCATGCGGCCGGTTTCCTTGGCGCCGTGATAGACGATCAAGGTGCTTTGCATCTGCACCCCCAACTGCCGCAGAAGTGGCTTGCTGGTATCGAAATCGACGTCGAAGACCTGAAGATGCGCGAATTCCGGCATGGCGTAGAGGTGCTGGAGAATTGGCCGCTCCTTCGCGCAAGTGGGACACCAGGGCGCTTCGACAAAAATCAGGACCGGCTCACCGCTCTTCTGCGCCGCGTCGAAGGCGGCCTGCTGGTACGGCTGAACGGCGGCGGCCTGCGCTGGGCCAAGTGCGCCGACGGCCATTGCGACGCCCAGGCCAACGAGAGTGGTCAATGTCTTCATAGTTTGGATTCTCCTCAAAATGGATAGTGACATCGCGACTCTCATCTGCGGCCACTGAGCGTGCCATAGAGCCACAACAGGCGCGCATATTCCTCAGATCACCGAGATCACGATCCGCCAGAGTTCGCGCGGGCAATCCCGGCACCCACGATATGCCCATTATCGCGTTGCAAAAGGACGGCGACGTCCTGCCCGGGCGGGTAAGATACCTGCATGCGCAGCGGCTCACCCGACCACGTGCCGAGAACCGAGATCGAACGAACGATATTGGCTTCCTCGAGTGTCCTTCCGCTGTTCTCCCCACGATTGACAGAGGTCTGATGGAGCGGATCATAGCCGATAAGAAGCAATGTCCCGTTGCCGGTGCCAGCACCGACCGAGACGGTCACGCCGGTTGCTTCTCGCTGCACGTCGATCGATGCGGTGGTCTCTTCGCTCTGCGCTGCCTGTCGTAGGATACGGTCAACCGCCGCTGCATCCGACCCTACTGCGTCGAGCCTGCCGTCCACGATCAGGGCCGGCGTGTAAACTTCGGGACTCACGCCAAGCGCGACATAGCGGCGCTGCCGCTGCGTCGCGGCGTCCAGCGAGTAGGGGTCGCGCCAGCCCAGATAGTTCCAGTAGGTCACGTGGAATGTCAGGAGCAGCAGGTCCGGTGACCCTGCCCCCAAACTGTCCTCACTCATAACCAGAATCCGTTCTGGTTGTGGTCCGTCCTGGACCGGGTTGCGAACTCGTTCGGAGTAAGTCCACGCAGGCTGGTGTGGGGCCGATGGGCATTATAGTCGGCCCGCCAAGCTTCGATGATCCTCCGGGCTGCGGGCAAGCCCTGGAAGACGTGCTCATTGAGGCATTCGTCGCGCAAGCGACCGTTCAGGCTCTCGACGAATGCGTTCTGCACTGGCTTGCCGGGGGCGATGTAGTGCCAGCCGACACCGCGATCTTGCCGCCAACTCAGCACCACATGCGACGTCAGCTCGGTCCCGTTGTCGCTGACCACCAGCAAGGGGGCGCCGCGCCGTTCTACGATGTGATTGAGTTCGCGCACCACCCTGCGACCGGACAGCGATGTATCCACCACCAGCGCCAGGCATTCGCGGGTGAAGTCGTCCACCACCACAAGCACCCGAAAGCGGCGGCCGTCGGCCAGTACGTCGGAGACGAAGTCCAGGCTCCAGCGCTGGTTCGGACCCTGTGGCAACGTCATTGGCGCGCGCGTTCCCAAAGCCCGCTTGCGACCGCCACGCCGCCGCACAACCAGTCGTTCCTCGCGGTAGAGCCGGAACAGCTTCTTGTGATTTAGCATGATCCCTTCTCGCCGCAGCAGAATATGCAAACGCCGATATCCGAACCGGCGCCGCTCGGCCGCCAACGCGCGGAGCCGCGTGCGAACCGCAGCGTCGCCGCCACGGCGCGATAGGTAACGGAACACCTTCGGTGCAATGCTCAGCAGCGAACAGGCACGCCGCTGCGAATAGCTCTTCTCTTCAATCGCCCAGATCACAGCTTTCCGCCGCGAGCCGGGCGTCAGAAGTTTTTTCCCAAGGCTTCCTTCAGCGTCGCCACATCCAGCACCAATTCCGCCAGCAGCTTCTTCAGCTTGCGGTTCTCCTCTTCCAGAGCCTTCAGTCTCTTGGCGTCCGAGATCTCCATCCCGCCGTAGCGCGATCGCCAATTGTAGAACGTCGCGTCGCTGATCCCGTGCTTGCGGCACAGCTCCGTTACCGGCAGTCCTGCCTGATGGTCTTTCAGCACACCGATGATCTGCTCCTCAGTGAACCGGCTCTTCCTCATCTTCCGTCTCCTGGCGGGAACGGACTCTAGCTCAGAGCGGGGACATTTCAGGGGGCAGGGTCACCGGGCGTGTCCGGGCGAGCTCGGCGACCTTGGCGTCGGCGGGCGGACAAGATGAACAGCCTTCCGATGTGAACAGTTCGCCTACGACCGGCCGCGCGGCCGGTTGGGCGGCCGCGAGGGTCGGCGCCAGGATTCCGATCGCAACAGCCAACCAACAACGCATGTCACGCTCCCGAATATGCGGCCACTCGGCGGACGTACTGACAGACCGCCTTCCGCCTTTCGTGGTGTCTTCGTTCGGGAAGAACAAGGCCGTGGTTACACCCAGCCGGGCACCAAATGTCGTCCGCGCACAATGGCACCACGGCTGGAGCGAATACGTCGCGCCTGTAACCGGCTCTCGGAAAAGCCCGAAGAACGGACATCTCACCCACAAGCCTGATGAGGCACCCTCATGCGCGACAATCCAATCCACACATTCTTCCAGGTTCTAAGCGGCAACATCCCGGATCAGCTCAACCTGGGTGGATACCGCTGGTTCGAGGTCGTCTTCTATTGGGTACTTCTGATCGGGAGCCTCGCTATCGCCTATACGAACTGGCGGATGGATGCGACACAGCGCACAGGCGTGCATCTCAGCATCTATGCCATGCGGCTGGTCAGTGCCGGCATGTGGTATCTCGGCACACTATGGAAGCTGCCGCTGCCGGTATCAGCCGGGTTCAAGTACTGGCTGGGGAACACGGTCAAATACAGCTCATTCCAGATCCATGCTTCAATCATGCAGGTGTTCCTGGATCATATTGCTTTGGTTCAGCCGCTGGTCTTCCTGCTGGAAACCGCCATCTGCGTGTCGCTGATGCTGGGCATTGCCGTGCGGCTGGCCGGCATCGTGGGTGTACTGTTCGTTCTCAACCTGCTGATTGGCTTGTACAACGACCCGACTGAATGGCCTTGGACTTATGTCGGCATCATCTGCGCCCACGGCATGTTTTCTGTTGCCCAGGCGGGCCGCAGCCTTGGCATCGACAACCTGCTCGCCAAACGCCTGATCCCCGGCTTCCGCTACGATGGGCTGATGGGCCGCGCGTGGGCTCTCGCGTCGTAAATGAGCGGCGATCGATCCCACCTCGACCGACCCCGGGTCTCAGGGGCCGTCGCAACCCGGGCGCCAAATACGGAACAGGTTTCGGCGGCGCTCGAGTGTTGGGTGGCTGTCGCGCGCAGGATTGCGATCACAGGCGGCATCCTTCAAGCCATCCTCCTGCTGATGGCGCGGATCTGGCTCAGCCAGGCGATATTCGTCCACCAGATCATGATGATGATGCGCGCCCACGGGTTCGCGGTGGCACCTTCGGCAGGAGCCACGCTGATACGCGGCGTGGCGCCGCTGCTGCTTGCGGCGGGTCTGGCGACCCGCCCGGTGGCGTTGCTTCTGGTCCTTGGCGTCGGCCAGGACCTCGCCGGGGCACACCTGGCCGCCCCTCAAGCGATTCTCCTGCTCTGGTTGCTGATTGGTGGCGCGGGCCCGCTGTCTCTCGATTTCCCGTTGCGGGGCGGGCTCGCACGGGTGCCGGTTTGGGCATTGAGGGCGGCCAGCCGGCTTTATGCTTTGAGCGACGCTTTCGGCGATTTCGCACTCCCGCTTGGGACGCGCCTCTATCTCGCACTGGCGATCGCCGGCGGGACCGGCTTTGCCGCATGGTCTCTACCCCTCACCAGCGAGTTGGTCACCGCCCCTTGGTGGCTGCTCCTGCTGTGCTGGGCGCTGCTGCTCGGCCTGGCGACCCGCCCGGTGGCAGTGCTCCTGTGCGTGTTGGCGCCGCCGATTCTCCTCCCCGGTGAGATGCCTGACCGGTTCGGAGTCACGCTGCTGCTGTTGCTGCTGGCAGCGAAGGGAGCGGGATGGCTGTCGCTCGACGGCCTGGCTGCCCAATGGGCTGCCATCCATGCGCGGATGCAGTGACCGGGAAGGTGAGCCCGTGCCGCATGTCCTCGTGGTGGGGGGCGGCTTCGGCGGGATCGCCGCCGTGCACGCGCTGCGATGGACTGCCTGCCGGATCACGCTCATCGACCGGCGCAACCACTACTTGTTCCAGCCGCTCCTATACCAGGTGGCGACCGCGGCCTTGTCGCCGGCCGATATCGCGCTGCCCATTCGAAGCGTCCTGCGGGACCAGCGCAATGTCGCCGTTCGTCTGGGTGAGGTGGTCGGCGTGGACCGGGCCGCGCGCGAGGTCATCCTGCCCGAGGAGCGCATTCCGTTCGACTACCTCGTCCTCGCAACGGGGGCTCAGCACAGCTATTTCGGGCGAGACGAATGGGCGGCCCACGCGCCCGGACTTAAGAGCATCGAGGATGCGACAACGATGCGCAGCCGTATGCTGCTGGCGTTCGAGCAGGCCGAGAGCGAGGGAGACCCGGCGAAACGTGAGGCGTGGCTGACCTTCGTGGTCGTCGGAGGTGGACCGACTGGGGTCGAACTGGCCGGCGCGCTGGCGGAACTCGCGCGCACCGGCCTTGCGCAGGAGTATCGCGCGATCGACCCGGCCACGGCCCGGGTCATTCTGGTACAGTCTGCTCCACGGGTGTTGCCCGCCTTCTCTCCGTTTCTCTCGGCTCATGCCGAACAATCGCTGCGGGATCTCGGCGTGGATGTTCGAACGGACGCCAAGGTGACCCGTATCGACCACGAGGGGGTGGAGATCGATGGCGGGAGCATCGCTGCCCGGACCACGTTCTGGGCAGCGGGGGTGGCAGCGTCACCAGCCGCCAAGTGGCTCGGGCAGGCCGGTGATAAATCCGGCCGCGTCGTGGTCGATGACAACCTGTCGGTGCGCGGCTGCCCAGGGATTTTTGCGATCGGCGACACGTCCGCCTCGAACGGCTGGGCAGGTGCCGGGGTGCCGGGGCTGGCCCCTGCCGCTAAGCAGCAAGGGCGGCACGTCGCGAGAGTGATCGGGGCAGCAATCAAGGGGCGTCCGCCGCCAAGTGCCTTCCAGGTACCGGCATTACGGCAATCTTGCGACGATTGGACGCCTCGCCGCGGTTGTGGAGGTGCACCGGCTTCGGTTGTGGGGGGCGCCCGCGTGGTGGCTGTGGGGTCTTGCCCATGTGTCGTTACTCGGCGGCGGACGCAACCGCACAACCGTGGTGCTGAACTGGCTCTGGGCCTACCTGACCTACCGACGGGGCACCCGCCTTATCACCCGGAATACGATGGACGCCTGAGCCATTGACCCGAGACGGTTCCGGGTCGCCTCCAGGTGCAAGCCTGGCCATTTTAGTTCGTGTGTTCTAAAATGGCGCATGGCACGGTCTGCGGTCGATGGCTTGCATCCCCCTGAGCATCGGGCGGGGGATTGATCGGCATCGCCGTAGCACAGGGACCGAACGTGGGAATGTGCTGGAATACCCAAACGCTCGAACGGTCGCTTCTTGGCAGTCTGATGAACAGTGCCCCAGGATGACTTGCACCGCACGCTCCACCATGATCCGACAATTTCCCAGAGATCCGTCTTTCGGCGAGGTATGGTCCAAATCTGTAACCGGACTCAGGTCGGCGCCGAACATGATGTTTGAAGCCAGCGGGACCAGCGTACGTCGAACAGAATGGCCGGTTCCGAACCGGGTTCATCCGATATGGCCCCGATCCTGAGCGCCAAGACCGGCGATGCATCCGGTCAGAACTGGGACCGGATGATGGCGGCCGCGCAGATGGGAGATGCCAACGCGTATAGAACGCTGGTTGCCGAGCTGGCTTCGTGGCTGCGCCGGTACTATGCAAGGCGTCTGCCGCCTGCCGTGATTGAGGATACGGTTCAGGACGTTCTGTTGGCGATCCACGAAAAGCGTCACACCTACGACCCCGCGCGTCCCTTCGGACCGTGGCTCGCCGCGATCGCCCGGTACAAGTGGATCGACCGGCTACGCTCACTCAAGGCAGAAGCGGCCGAACCCCTGGATGAGAACATGGGTGTGCCGGATCATGAAGATCGCGTCGTCGCTGGATCGACGTTCCAACAACTGCTGGCCGAACTGAAACCCCCGCAGGCTGAAGCGATCCGGCTGGTGAAGCTGGAGGGCTACAGCGTCGAAGAGGCTTCACGCGCGACGGGTCAGTCGGTCTCACTTATCAAGGTGAACATCCACCGCGGCATCAAACGTCTCGCCACCATTATCAAGGCCGCTGGCGATGCGGACTGAGTCGCTGGTTGACCGCCTCAGCAAGGATCTTCGCCCTGTGCGGCGACGGAACATGGCGCGGGAGGCACTCTTGCTATTGCTCCTTGCTGCCGTTGAGGTCGCAGCCTTCCTGGGCATGGGTTTCATGCGTCCCGACATGCCGGTGGCGATGGAAGCCCCTTCCTTCTGGTGGAAACTCACGAGTATGGGGCTCATTGCTGTCCTCGGTGCGGGCGTCGCGATCCTATCGGGCGATCCCGTTCGATCGCCCCGTCGTGGTTTGTGTTGGATCCTCCTGTGCATCGTCGCGATATTCGCCAGCGGCTGGCTGATTGATGCGGCCGGCAACGGGTGGGCAGATCTGCTTCGCCGTCTCGATTGGACGCAAGGCGTGCAATGCGTGTGGAAAATGGTGGTATTGTCAATTCCACCAGCTGTCGCACTTGGCATACTGATACGACGTGCTGCGCCCACCGACCGCGCTGGCACGGCGCTTGCCGCGGCGCTTTCGTCCGCAGCCTGGGGAGCATTCGTCTTCGTCTTCGCCTGTCCCTCGGATGATCCGCTCTACATTGCTGTCTGGTACACGGTGGGATGCTCCATCGTGACGATACTCGGACGGGCCATTCTGATTCGGGTGTCGCGATGGTGACGGTAGATCCCTTACGCCGAAGCAGTTATGGGGATTTCCGATTTTCTCCCCCGTAAGCACCCCCGACGATACGATCACCAGGACCGGCCTCGCCGAACCCTCGCACTGACATTCTGCTCCTCCCCGCCTGTAACTTTATTGATCGCCGGAAGAAAGAAGAATTCGCGACTTGGCTTCACGATTCCGCGCTGGCTGATGTCGAGCCAAGGTTGCACGCGTTTGATTGGTGAATGGAAGGATGCGTCGTGAGATCTTCGACGAACGGCCGAGCGCGCAGGCCTGAACGCAAGGCACCACGCTCGACAGCAAGTTGCGCGATCGGCGTCATGGCGAAATCCCCCCGCCCTGGGCAATCCAAAACGCGTCTTTGCCCGCCTCTCCGCCCGGAGCAGGCTGCCCGCCTGAGCGCTGCATTCCTCCGGGATACAACCGAGAATATTGCCGCGGCAGCGCTGTCCGCCCGAATTGCCGGCTATGCCGCCTATGCGCCGTCCGGCACCGAGGAATCCCTGGTCCCACATCTGGCGTTGGGAACCTCCTGCGTTCTGGCGGACGGCTCCACGGCAGCCCCTTCGGGCGTCGAAGGGTTTGGTCGCTGTCTTCTTCATGCAATCCAGCAGTTGTTTGCGGCAGGCCACACCGCCGCCTGCGTGTTGAGTTCCGATACCCCGACACTCCCAACTGAGATCCTCGCTACTGCGGCCACGGTTCTTCTAACCGCCGACGAGCGACGCGTGGTGCTAGGAGCGTGCGACGACGGAGGTTACTACCTCCTGGGGATGAGGCTCCCCTATGCAGGCCTGTTCGCCAACATTGAATGGAGCAGTAGCTCCGTCGCGGAGACCACACGCACCCGAGCGAGAGCACTTGGCCTCGATCTCGTTGAATTGCCGCTTTGGTACGATATCGACGATGCGCAAGCGCTGGGGCGACTGGTGCGAGAAAGCGGCGGCTATGCCGCGCCGTGGACGCGGCGTACCATCATGGCTCTCGAGCTGGATACGCTTACAAATTCGCCTGCGTGGCATGCGAGGCGCTGTGTCGACCGCCGCGACGCCGTGGCAACCTGCTGAGCAATGGAAACCACCACATGCTTGCAGCAACTGCTCTAAAGAATCCGCGCCGATACTTCGAAGAGATCGGCGCCGACCGCTCTGAGGTTGCCGCGCAGCCACCGGTCTGCCTCTATCTCGAGGTTACGAACCGCTGCAACCTGCTCTGCGAGACCTGTCCGCGCACGTTCGAGGAACTCGAGCCGCCGGCGGATATGAGCTGGGAGCTGTTCACGAAGATTGTCGACCAGGTGCCAAATATCGCGCGCGTGGTGATGCACGGCGTAGGCGAGCCCATGCTGGTGAAGAACCTCCCGGACATGATCCGCTACCTCAAGGCGCGCGGCACCTACGTTCTGTTCAACACCAACGGCACGCTGATGCAGCCGAAGCGGTTCCAGGAGCTGATCGACACCGGGCTCGACGAACTCCGTGTCTCGCTCGATGCGGCGAACCGTGAATCCTACGCGAAGATCCGCGGCAAGGATTTTTTCAACCGCATCGTGCGCGATGTCGGCAAGTTCATCGCCTATCAGAAGCAGGTCGGTGCAACCACACCGCGCGTCTCGCTCTGGCTCACTGGCCTCAAGGAGACTGTCGACCAACTGCCCGAATTCGTGCGGCTTGCGGCACAGATGGGCGTCACCGAAGTTCATCTGCAGCGTCTCGTGTTCGACGAAATGGGCTACGGCAGAGCCATGGCGGGCAACTCGCTCTTCGAAGGCACGCAGGAGACGGAGCGGCGAGCGATCGAGGCGGCGCAGGAAATCGCCCACCCGCTCGGGGTGACGCTCGACGCCTCGGGCGCCACCGAGCCTGGGCTCAGCCTCAAGCGGCAAGACGACCGTGCCTGGGCCGCCTGTCGGCGCCCGTGGTCGCTGATGTATTTCACTGCGCACGGGGGCGCCCTGCCGTGCTGCATCGCGCCGTTTTCTCAGCGCGGCTACGACAACTACACGCTCGGCGATGCCACCCAGCAGGAGCTCAGGGAGATCTGGAACAGTCCGGCCTATCGGGAGTTCCGTGCCGCCCTTCTGTCCGATGCGCCGCCGGCGCCCTGCCAGAATTGCGGGATGCGATGGAGCCTATGAGCCTCGTGATCCCGACCTTCCACAAGGCGGAGACCATCGCTCTCGTGGTCGGCGAAATTCCCGGACCGGCATTGCCAAGTTAACTGAGGCGGAGACGGGTGAGGGGAGTCCGAATTGAGGGCGACCGACCTGAGCAGCGGAATGGTTGCGATTATCGACGCCGACGCGGCCCCGCTGACATGAGTCGCGAAGTACCCTCTCGTGAAACCGAGCATTATACATCGTTCGCCAAGCCACCCATGGGGCGGCAGCCTTGCCGATGTTGTCTGCCGTCGCGTTGGCGTGGGTGTTCAGACGTCCCCGAGTGACAACCCACTGGCACCGGCTGCGGTCAGCACGCCCATGATGGAGCGCGACGCGTGTTCGCGCGTCATGGCGGTATCTGACGTCGTGATCGCAGCGTAGAAATTAACGAAGGCTGCCGTTGATGTCGCCGAACCAAGCTTTCCTCGTCACCGACTGCCCGAGATGCGGCTCCCACTCGGTGGCATTCGATGCGCTGGTCTACCAGTTCAGCGGTGTGACCAAAAAAGCGCCGAACCGCTTCGACACGCAAGAATACGCTCTCCGCAGCCTTGAGATTTGCTCCGTCTGCCGCCACTGCGAGCGTGGCGTGATATTTATCACCAGAGATAGACAGTCCCAGTCTAATCCAAGCAACGTCTTCGTTCTCAATAACGCTTGCAATCTGCTGGAGAATCTGAGGTCCTTGGCTATGCTGGGATAAAGGACGTATCCACTCGCAAAGCTCCGGAACACGTGCCGAAGGCGATCGCCGACGCCTACAACGAAGCCGCCATTTGTGCTTCGGTCGAGCACCCAGCCGGGCTTCGGCCAACACTAACGCGTTCTGGGGTCTGATGCATCGGAGGAGCGTTCCCGACGAGCAGGCGCTGGAGTTGATCGGATTCTCCGGAGAGATCGGCAAATCGGGCAAGCGTCCACGGTTCCGTCTGAGCACATCTCAGGTAACGACACTGAATGGCTGTTGGAGATCGATCGCGCGCTCGGGCCACTCACGGCAACGCCGCTGCCTGGCTGCGTCGCCGTGCACGATCGGCGCCGATGAACGGGCGCACGTCGATCGAGGCGATGATCGAGGACGATGAGGCGACCATCACGGCGGCCTTGCAGCAGCTGAATCGCGAGGTCATGCGCAAGGCGCTTAAACAGTTGTCCAATTCAGGAACGTAGCGAAGTTCGATTGTCCGATTTTGGCCGGGAGCGGTCGGTCCGCTTTAAACACCCGGAACCCCGAAGCGGACGCTACGGAATTCATGTGACCTCCACCATACCCATAATAATCCATGTGGCTTTGTATGAACGAGGGGCATCTGTGGATGCGCCCGAGAGGCCGCAGCGGTAGAATAGCACACGATAGACCTCCTCTTCGTGTCTGCTGGTCGAGATACATTTGGCAGGACGATTTATTCCGTGCGGCTGAGGTAGCGCTCCCTTTTACTCGCTGACATGAGCTTCCTGGCATGCGTATCGCGATCGACTGGTTGCTCTCCTGCGGCCATCATGTTTTCTACTGCAGATGGGCCGCGCTTCGGCCTGCTGTCGAGAACTGAGTCGTAATTACCGACTTAGCTTCGATCGCGGGAATGGACCAAGCATGCCCCTGCGTTCGACAACACGGGTATAGCCGGACTCTACTTGCGGTCCGCGGCCCCGTGGCCCAGCCAGCTTGTCCCTCGCATTCGCGCCACACGCAGCGACCCTCAGGGGCGGGACACCATGTTCGAGAACAACCGGAATGCGCCGGGGACCAGGGACTCGAATTGGTGATGCAGGGCGAGGGACACGTGAATATGCGTGCCGCGACCGATCTTCGCTTCCAGCAGAGCGCCGCGAAGCGCTGGCATGTCCGGATCAGCGATCTCAAGCAAAGGGCGATAGGCGCTGTCCCACTCTGAGGCGAAATACAGGCCGCGTTCTCTGACCCATCCGTCCCAGTCGCCCGGGCCGATACGGTTCGGGGTGTCCATCAGGCGCGAGTCGGACACCAGAATGCGGACCGGCGCGGCAGGATCGGTGACGCGCCATCGATAAGAGGGCGCGCCGATGGCAATGCGTCGGGGCGGGGTTTGGTTCGGATCCCATGCGTCGGTCGGGCGATGATAAAGCGTCACCAGCTTGCCACCGGCATGGACCCAGGCGTGCAGCGCAAGCCGGGCGGCGGCCAGTGCAGGCCGCTGCGCGAAGGCGAACATGCCCACAAGGATGGTGGTCAGGCCCTCGAACGATCCAGTGGCCAGCGTGTCGTCGCCGAGCGCGGCGGCGTCGATGCCGAGCTGACGCAACCAGTCCAGTGTGCGGTCGGTTTCTCCTGATACCATACCCACTCGCGCCCGCGGGTCGATCGCAATATCGGCGCCGAGAAGCGTCGCGGTGGCAGGGATAACGCGTGCGATCCGGCCGACATGCGCCCAATCGGTGGACGCAAGACGGACGCCGAGCGGCGGCCTCTCCGTGCGCCCTGGCGGGATGTCGACCCGCCAGGCGCTAGGACCATGCGGCTCGGCCCTCCAAGAGGTCGGGGGAACTGCACCATCGATTTGGATGATGGCCGGCCGGGGATCGCTCAGACGATGGATCAACCGGTCGGGCTCGATCGTGACACTCTGGGACGGGGCGATGACGACAGGCGTAGCCGGATCGAGTTCAATCTCGGCTTCCTCCCAGGCTGAGGGTTACGGAGAGGATGTCGTTGCCCCCGGTTGGGTCCCAGGCATCGCGAAGCGAGCCAAGAGGAATAGCATCTGCGGGAACCTGAACGCGGGTTTCGCCCTGCGTGCACCACCCTTCCGGCACGCGAACCGTTACGGCGGCCCCAGCGGCGCCAGAAAGATCGAGCCGCCCCTCCATACCGGGCCGCAACGGATCGGGAGATACGCAAAGGACGGGGGATGTGTCCCGCCCAATGGCGTAGGCTCGCGCGGCTTCCCGCCGCTTGCGCCGAAGCAGGTGAGCGGATTCGCCCTCAGGTGACAGGGCCAGCGCGCTGTCGAGGGTGCGGATAAGGGTCCGAAGTGTGGCCGCGGTCTCGGCCCGAGCAGGCCACGCAGCGATGGCGGCACCGATGGCAGCTTGCATGGCGGCGGCAGGCGCGAGCGATGCCAGGTCATGCGACGCGCCGTCGAGCGGCAGCGCGTGATCGGCCGGCCCGTACCACTTGTGAAGGAGAAGCGGCCGGTCCCCATCGGGGATCCATCTGCCCATGCCCTGGCTGGCGTGGAAGCGGCGTGACCACTCGCCGATCTGCGCCCAGGTTGCGCCGAGGACCTCGCACCGTTCGCCGAGATCAACGGACACCGTCGCGGGCGGAGGCGGCAGCTCATCATCGTAAGTCCCGCCTCCTCCGGAGAACGCCGGGAGATAGGCGTGTTCGACTCGCCAGGGTGGCAGACCGCAGGGCCAACCCGGGTCGGCGGCCAGCGCCATGGCGGGCGCCAGCGATTGCGTGACAGCGCGATGATGCCCGTGCTGGCCGGGCACATCGAGGAATGTCGGGCTGACGGCGTCTGGTCTGATCTGCCGGATGGTGCGTGCCATGCGCTCGATGAGGCGACGCTCTCCCCAGCGGGCGAGCGTGTCGGCGCCCGAACGGGAGAAACCGAAATCGCGGACAGGATCGTCGCCGCCCGGGGTCAGCCAGTGAACGCCGAAACCGATTTCGCGGGCCGCGCACTCCATCTCCCGTGAGCGCAACACAGCGAGGTCAGCGCCGCGCTGCGGTCCAATCGCGTTCTGACCACCGTCGCCGCGCGTAGCGCAGGCGAACACCGCGCGCATGCCCCGGCCCAGCACGAGCCAGGCGAGGAAGGCGTTCCATTCATCATCCGGATGGGCGCCGAACATAAGCCAGGTCGCGGTGGAGCGGAGCGGCTGCAGGGCACGCCACAGTGCGTCACCGCCCGCTTCGGCTGCCTGGCGTGCCACACGCTGATCCATTATGCCGGGGTGCCAAAATGCACGGGCCGCTGCAACCATGGACGGGCCAAAAAGTGCTAAAGACGCTGGCAAGCAAAGGGGAGGCTGGGCCGATGAGAGAGACGAGGCGCACGTACGCCGTTCTGGCCGTGCTGGCGATCGGACTGTTGCTGCCGAGCATGAGCGCACGGGCGGCCAAGACCCAGATCGAATATTGGCAGTACACGTTCAAGTCGCGCGTCGATGCGATGAACGCCTTGATCGAGCAGTTCGAGGCGGCGAATCCCGATATCGAGATAAAGCAGGTCACGGTACCGTACGCAAACTTCAGAACACGGGTGGCCGCGGCAGTCACGGCGGGCGAGGGACCAGATGTGGTGCAGCTGGTACTATGGCTGGCTCGATGACGATCTGAACGCGCATTTGCTCCAGAAATTGCCGACCGACACCTTCAATCCCGCGCAGATCGATCAGGACTTCTTCCCGTTCGCGCAACTGATGAAGCGGGATGGCGCGTATTATGCGATGCCGACAGCGGTGCGCGCGCTGGCATTGTTCTGGAACAAGACGATCTTCCAGCAAGCTGGGCTCGATCCGAACAAGCCGCCGCAAACGCTACAGGAGCTGGTGACGGATGCCGAGCGTACGACGAAGCGGGATTCTGCAGGCAATCTTTTGGTCGAGGGATTTGCGCTCGATCCTTCGGCGCAAGATCATCAATGGATCCGGGAGGTACTGATCCGGCAGTTCGGTGGTGCGCCATATTCGCCGGATGGCAAACAGGTAGCCTATGATAGTCCAGCCGGCACCGCGGCGGTGACATGGTACACCGATCTGATCACCAAGGATCATGTAGGCGAGATCGGCTTCCTGTCCGACCAGGCGACGGCGTTCAAGGCACAGCGGGCCGCAATGACGATCGATGGCTCGTTCCGGTTATCGGATTTGGATGCGGTGCACGGGCTGGACTACGGTGTGACGCAACTGCCGACCTATGACGGGCGCGGCGGGAATTTCGCGTCTTACTGGGTCAACGGCATTACGTCCAAAGCGAAGGGGCCGACACTCGAAGCGGCGGTGAAGTTCCTGGCGTTTCTCACGACACCGGACGCGATGAAACTTTGGCTGGAGAAGGTGGGCGAATTGCCGGCGCGGAAGGCGGTCGCACAGACACCGGCTATCGAGGACAACCCGAAATATGGTCCGTTTGTGCGCGGCCTTGCTGACGCGACGACGACGCATTTTGTCGATGAGACGCAGCAGCGCACGATCTTCATCAACATGGTCGACCGGATCGTGCTGCAGCATGAGCCTGTGGCGCAGTCGGTCGGCGAGGCGGCGGCGCAGGATCAAAAGGTGCTCAATGGGAAGGACTAGGGACGCTTGGCGAACCTTTCCATCCCGTTGCGGCGGCGCCGCGTTTCACCGCCCGACAGGGGCATTACTGCGCGGCTGAAACTGCAGCAACGGACGGCGTTGACAGCCTGGACGTTTCTCGCGGTGCCACTGCTGTTCTACGCCGCCGTGCGGTTCTGGCCGGCGATCGACGCGTTCCGCCTTTCGTTGAGCCGGTGGAATCTGGTCGGACCCCGGGTGTTCGTGGGATTGGACAATTATGCGCGGCTGTTCCGCGATCCGGTTTTTCTTCAGGTGCTGGGCAACACGTTCGCGTATCTGGTTTTGGGCCTGCCCATCAGCCTGTCGGTGGCGTTCGTTGTCGCGTATCACCTGGACCGGCTAAGGACCGGCCAGACGATCCTGCGAGCGCTGTATTTCCTGCCGCACCTGACCACCGCGACCGCCATGGCCTTCGTCTGGCGCTGGCTGTACCAGCCGCCGCCAATTGGGCTCTTCAACAATCTGCTCGCGATAGTCGGGATCCCGGCGCAGCCCTTTCTACGCTCCACCTCGCAGGCGCTCCCCGCGGTGCTGATCCCTGCAATCTGGGCAGCGCTTGGCTTTCAAATTGTCGTCCTGCTCGCCGGTCTGCGCGCCATCCCGCGGGTGTATCTGGAGGCCGCTGCCATCGATGGCGCATCAGCATCCCAGCTGTTGCGGCATGTCACGCTGCCGTTGCTGCGGCCGACGCTGGTGTTCATCATCGTGACGAGCTCGATCGGTTTCCTGCGCATCTTCGACTACGTGTACAACATGACGGACGGGGCCGAAGGCGGACCGCTGAACAGCACTAAGCCGATCGTGTTGAGCATCTACCAGACTGCGTTCGCGCGAATGGAGATGGGGCCGGCCGCGGCTCAGACATTCATTCTGTTCTTGATTCTGCTCGTGCTGTCCTTGCTTCAGCTTCGGTTGCTGAGGCCGCAAACATGACGGGCAGGCGCCATCCCTTTGCGTTTGCCCTAGTGCTGGTGGGCGGCGTGGCGATGGTGCTGCCACTGGGCTTCATGCTGGCGACATCGCTGAAGGACCAGTCCGAGATTTATGATATGCGGCTGCTTCCGTCGGCACCGACCTTCGAGAACTACATCGCGGTGCTGGGGCATCCGGACTTCCTGCGCTGGTTCCTCAATTCCTTCGTCGTGGCCGGCGTGACCACAGTCTCGGTGCTGTTTTTCGACAGCCTGGTTGGCTACACGCTGGCAAAGTTCCGCTTCGCCGGACGCGAGGTCCTGTTCCTCGCCATCCTGTCGACGCTGATGATCCCGACCGAGATGCTGGTGATTCCGTGGTACGTGATGGCCCGCGCGATGGGATGGCTGAATACGCTATGGGGGATCGCGTTCCCGGGGCTGATGACGGGATTTGGCACTTTCCTGATGCGGCAGTTCTTTCTTGATGTGCCTGACGATCTGCTCGACGCAGCACGGATCGACGGGTTGAGGGAGTTCGCAATCTTCCGCCGCGTGGCACTGCCACTGGTCCGCCCCGCTCTAGCGGCGCTGGGAATACTGGTGTTCCTTGGGAACTGGACGGCGTTTCTGTGGCCGCTGATCGCCACCACCGATCCGGGTCTTTACACGCTCCCGGTCGGGCTTGCGTCCCTGCAGGGCGAATTCCAGACCAACTGGGCGATGATCATGACGGGATCGAGCCTGGCAACGCTGCCCACGCTGCTCGTGTTCTTGCTCCTGCAACGGCATATCGTGAATGGCATCGCGCTGACGGGGCTGAAGGCATGAACGACTCAACCCGGTTTCCCGCCCCAGCCTATGCGCGCGCTGTGCTGGCGCCGCTGTTCGCCGGATACCAGAAACACTTCCGCGGGTACCTGATGGGGGTGCACCGGGCACATGGCATCATGTTGCGGGAACGTGGCTGGTTAACCCGAGAACAGACCGCGGCGATCTTTGCGGCACTGGACGATGCCGCCGCTCAGACTGCGCATCAGACCCTGAAATATACCGGTGAGCATGAGGATTACTTCTTCTGGCTTGAGCACCAGCTTGCGGCCCGCGTGGGCGCTGACGTGGCGGGACAGTTGCATACCGGTCGAAGCCGCAACGACGTTGATCATGCGATCTTGCGCATGGTGCTGCGCGAGCGACTGCTGGGGATGCTGGATACGCTACACGGGCTGATTCGGACTCTGATCCGCCGGGCCGAGGACAACATCGACACGGTGGTGCTGGCCTATACGCACAACCAGCCCGCCCAGCCGACTACGTTCGCGCACTATCTCGGCGCGTTGATCGAGGCACTGCTGCGGGATTCGGCGCGACTGCTGCACGCGTACGGGACGGTCGATTGCTGTCCGCTGGGCGCGGCGGCAATTACCACATCGGGGTTCAAGCTGGATCGCGCGCGGACGGCGGAGCTGCTAGGTTTTGGCGCGGTGCTGGAAAATTCTTACGGCTGCATCGCCGCGATCGACCATCTGGCAGAGACGTATGCGGCACTGAAAATCCTGGTGCTGGGACTTGGGCGCTTCGTGCAGGACCTGAATAGCTGGACCAGCTTTGAGACGGGGCACCTGCGCGTGCCGGATGCTTTCGTGCAGATCAGCTCGATCATGCCGCAAAAGCGCAACCCTGTGCCGATCGAGCACCTTCGGCTCCTGTGTTCGCTCGCCGGGGGGCAGGCCGAAACGGTGCTTCTGGCGCTGCACAACACGCCGTTCACCGACATGAACGACAGCGAAGCGCCGGTGCACGAGGCGGGATACGAAGCGTTCGATACGGCTGCTCGGGTATTGGACCTGCTGGACGCTCTGATGGCGATGGTGACGATCGATCAGCAGCGGACGCGTGCGCATATCGACGAGTCCTGTGCAACGATCACGGAGTTGGCGGATAGTCTGGTGCGGCACGAGGGGATCGCATTCCGGACGGCGCACGAGATCGCATCGCGGCTTGCGCGCGCTTCCATCGCGGCGGCCACGCCGCTCGGGGCGTTGCCAGTGGAAACGTTCAGGGAGGCATTCGCCGAGGCCACCGGACGGACACCCGCGATGAGCGAATCAGATCTCCGCACGGTCTGCACGCCGGAGCATTTCGTGGCGGTACGGGACATGTTTGGCGGACCGGCGCGGATGCGAGAGAGCATTGCGGGCTATGGGCTGCGGCTTGCAGATCATGAGGAGCACGCGGCGGCGCATCGCGGGCGGATCGAACGGGCGGCGCGGCTGAGGGCGGTGGCGGATGCGTGATGCCGCGGCAGTGCGTTGACCTTGGCGAGCATGCGGTGGTTGTTGACCCTGGCGATCGTGTTGCGTGGATCGGAGTGCGAACGCGTGAAAGCCCCCCCGCTGTGATGTGGTTGCGCAATGCGCACATATTCGGGGCGGCCGACCTCCGGAGTCCGGAGTCCGGTTGAGAGCTCCGACAGCAACCGCGACTTCGGTGTTTTGCCGGGCGTCCTTCTGCGATTGGAGCGCGTCACGGATCGTCCGCTTGTAGCGGCTGAGGTAGGCCTTTACCAGCGCTCGGTCGCAGTAGCCGGACAACTTCTGCCAATTCATCCGACCACATTTGGCGATGATTTGTAGGTGTTTGTTTCGCTGCGTCGGGGCCGCCGCAGCCGCGTTGCTCCGCATCGCGTTCGAGCGCGGCGGCACGATGATCGCGGTATTAGGATGACGCGCTCCTATTTCGTCGTACACGTCGGCCCGGTCGCTGGTGAGTCGCAAGTCGAGTCCGATCCCACCCATCCCTGCATATCGTGACGAAGCCTCCCGTCGGCTATCGCTTGTAGGGTTCGCGGCAGCTTTAGCACCGCACCGAGTGATGGCCCCGTCTCCATGTTCCGGGTGGCTTTCGTTCGAACCTTTCTCGATAGCTGGTCGCTCTTCGCGCCAGATTGAGCCCTGGGCAAATGTCCGAATTCAAAGCCTCAGCGCTCGGAGTAGCAGCGAAAGCCGCCCATCTCGGGCATCGGTCCGAGCTGTTTCATGTCCGCTTCGGGGGGACGAGGGGTTACTCTCGGAGGTCCGGGATGGGCGCAGAACTGCAAGTTTGGCCGGCTTCCCGCCCGGGCAAAGGGAAGGCCGGCCCGAGCGCTATACCTCCGTACCTTCGGCAAGGTTGAGCGCGTCTTCTATATCAACGCCGAGGTAGCAGACTGTGCTCTCGATCGTCGTGTGGCCAAGCAGAATCTGAACAGCGCGCAGGTTTCTCGTCGCCCTGTAGATGATCGATGCCTTGGTCCGCCGCAGCGAGTGCGTACCGTAATCCGCGCAGTGAAGCCCGATCCCAGTGACCCATTCGCCGACCAACCTTGCGTACTGCCTTGTGCTGAGGTGGTCGGAATGATCGTTTCGGCTCGGGAAGGCGTAGTCATCAAGCGCGCCCGAGCGGCGCTCCAGCCAAGCCAACATGCTCGTCCGCGCCGGTTCAAGCAGCTCGAACTGCACCGGCCGGCCCGTCTTCTGCTGTACGACCATCGCACGCGTCCGGATACGGCTACCACTGACGAGGTCACCGACACGAACCTTCACCACATCGCACCCGCGCAGCTTGCTATCGATGGCCAGGTCGAACAGAGCCCGATCACGTAGCCGTCGCTCTCGATTAAGCCAAAACCGTATGGGCCACACCTGTTGCGGCTTCAGTGCCCTCTTGGGACCGAGCGTCCGTCCTGCGTTCCAAGCCCTCCGCTCGCGTGAGGCCGGGTCGTATTCTGAATGTCCCATCGTTGTTTCTCCAGTTGACCTTGATTGGCCGGCCGGAGAACCGCTGCATGTGTCACCGTAGGATCTGGCCGGAAGGAGACGATCTGCTTCTGAGCTGCAGCTGGTGGGCCAGCAGGACTAATGTCCCCCGCTGTTCTGTCGCGATACAGTCAGCTGGCCTGCGTCAGCGCATCCTAGTGCTCTGACGCATTCTATCGATTCACAACATGCGGTTGCCATGCGATTCTGTGAGCATGGCACAGACAGTATGCGTGTTGTTGAGCGCGGCAGACAGGAAGCGGCTTAAGGCAATAGCATCGGATCGCAACCGAGCGGGCAAATACATCGAGCGAGCCCGAGTTGTTCTGGCCTCGGCCAGTGGTCGGCCGGTGCAACATGTGGCGAAAGAGATCAGCGTCAGCCGCCCCATGGTCTGGCGCTGGCAGCAGCGTTTTGCCGAGGAAGGTCCCGACGGGTTGCTGCGTGACAAGACGCGCAAGCCCGGCAAACGACCGATCCCGGCCGATAAAGTGGCGCACGTCGTGGCGCTCACGTGTGGCGAGCCGCCCCCTGGGACCACGTATTGGACCGGGCGAGCCATGGCAAACGCCACCGCCATGTCTCTGCGCTCGGTGCAGCGCATCTGGGCGGCGCACCAACTCCAGCCGCACCGCGTGCGCAGCTTCAAGCGCTCGCGTGATCCGCAGTTCGCTGAGAAAATGGCGGATATCATCGGCCTTTATCTCGATCCGCCCGCCCATGCGGTGGTGCTGTCGATCGACGAAAAGAGCCAAATCCAGGCGCTCGACCGTACCCAGCCTGGACTGCCGCTGAAACCCGGCCGCTGCGGCACCATGACCCACGACTACAAACGCCATGGAACGACGACGTTGTTC
The DNA here is from genome assembly GCA_963791885.1 of uncultured Pseudomonadota bacterium. Lineage (GTDB taxonomy): Bacteria > Pseudomonadota > Alphaproteobacteria > Acetobacterales > Acetobacteraceae > CAVSUZ01. The sequence goes on from CAWBUL010000006.1 coordinate 805,863, forward strand.
GCCGCATTGAACGTGCTGAAGGGTACGGTGATCGGTCGCTGCATGCAGCGACACCGGCACGAGGAGTTCATCCGCTTCCTCAATGCCGTCGAACGCGAGGTGCCGTCCGGCAAGTTGGTCCATGCGGTCGTCGACAACTACGCCACCCACCGGCACCGAAAGGTACAGGCCTGGCTGGCACGCCATGACCGATGGACCTTCCACTTCACGCCAACCTCCGGGTCATGGCTGAACGCGGTGGAGACCTTCTTCTCCGCTCTTACCCGACAACGCATCCGGCGCGGCAGCTTCCACTCCCTCGTCAGCCTGCAGGCTGCCATTAAGACTTACCTCGCTGAGCGAAATGCAGAACCACGCCCATTCGTCTGGACCGCAGCCACCGCCTCAATCCTTGCCAAGCTCGAAAGATTGCCTGCATCGTCCGTATGAGTCAGAGCACTAGCTTTACCGACCGCGGCTGTCGCTTACGGGGTCGACACCAACTTCACTCCCTGTGGCCGGCCGCCGTGGTTTCGTTGCCGGTCACTGCCCGGTTCCGTTCAGCAAGCTTGTCGTCGTCAATCTCAAGACCGCGTCGCGGCCCAACAATCGGAGGTTCACATGAGCAGCGTTACAGTCGAGACCCCGTATCCGCGGGGCGTGGACATGAAACTCGAGGTCGTCGTCATTCCTGTGTCAGACGTCGATCGCGCCAAGCGCTTTTACGGCGGTCTGGGGTGGCGGCTTGACGCCGATTACGCCTCCGAAAATGGCTACTTCCGCATCATCCAGTTCACGCCGCCCGGCTCCGGGTGCTCGATTATCTTCGGCAAAAACGTCACCGCGGCCACTCCCGGCTCCGCCCAGGGACTGTACCTGATTGTCTCCGACGTCGAGGCGGCCCGCAAAGAACTGGTCGGTCGCGGCGTGGAGATCAGCGGCGTGTTCCACGACGCCGGCGACGTACACGCCGGCCCGGATGAGCCCTACCGGAATTGCCAAGTTAACCGAGATGGGACGCAGCAAGAATGAACGTTGCGGGGCTAACCATTTCACCCTGCCATCTGGACACACGTTTCCTGCCACCAGATCTGGAATGCCTTGGCGCGGGCATGCCGATAGCTGCTCGCCCGCATGAGATGACGAGGTAGCCGAAAATGGCCATAGATGATCCCATGCGCCGAGAGAAAATGCTCTGCCTGTCCAGCCGACTTGAATCTCTGCATTTGCCGTTCTCGTCGTCGGGTAGGCCGATGCGAGTTTTCAGCCCGGTTATTCAAACACCTGCTCGTGCGATGCCGGACATCCGGCAGGATGGCGCGCTGAGCAACGCCGTAACTGCGCAATCCATCAGTGATGAGCCGCCTGGGTTTGTACTTCAGCCCGCAAAGCAGACGCCTGAAGAAGCGCTTGGCTGCCGCCCCATTCCGTCGACGCTGCACAAGAATGTCCAGCACGACTCCGTGCTGATCCACGGCGCGCCATAGATAGTGCAGCTCGCCATTGATACGGATGAATACCTCGTCGAGATGCCAGGTGTCACCCGGCCTCGGCCGTCGCCGGCGCAGCTTGCGAGCAAACTCGGCTCCGAATTTTCGGCACCAATGCCGAATGCTCTCGTGGGTCACGATCGCGCCCCGCTCGGCCAGGATCAGCTCGACATCTCGCAGGCTGAGGCTGAACACGTGGTAGAGCCACACGGCATGGCTGATGATCTCGGCTGGAAACCGGTGACGGGGATATGAGGTGGGCGGAGGCGTCATGCTCTCAGCCTCGCTCGACACCTGTCCAGCCGCCAGAGGCGGTTAAGTTGGCAATACCCTCGGGACGGATGTAGGCGTGATCGGGCTACCCCGGGCTCTTGCCTCGCCGCCGCCGCCAGCCGATGCCGCCTAAGCACATGAGACCAGGAGCCAAAACCGCTGCTCCGGCGGGCCCTGCCACAGCTTCCGGCGGATCACCTTCTCCGCCATCAAACGTCGTGCCCGAAGGGTCCGCGGTGCCTGGCCCTCGCACCAACTGCTCCGGCGTCAATCCGCTAATCTGGTTGTCGGTACCAGTCGCCACGACCGGAATGGCAAGCCACAACCCCACGTCACTCGACTCATTCTGATCGTTGATGATCGTGTTTCCAGACAGCACGAAGTCGGTGCCTGGATTATAGGGCTGACCGCTCTCCTCCCCATAAGCGATGATTACCGGATTTTCCGATTTAGGTCCCTGCTCGATAATATTGTTCTCGATCGTGGCGTTTCCGCCGTCTGGGATATCGATGCTGTAACTCGAAGTGCCGTCTGGTCCGTCGGAGATATAAGACAAGCACACGCAGCCGGGTCGGGAGTCAATCCGGGGGTCAGGCAACCAGCACTCAACAATCCGCAATGATATCAGTAAGTTCGACTGACGTTATGGCGGACGCCGGGGGACGCCACTTTCAGCATCTGTCTCTCACTTTTTCAGAGGGCGTCTCTCAGTGACGCGTTCCATACGTTCATGGGGGACGATCGCCGGTTGCCGGCAACGGGGAATCGTCCGGGCATTGACGTGCGTGACTTCGATCTCGCACCCGCTGCACCGTGCACCAATGCCTCCGTCCGCCCTCGTAATCCCTGGATCTCAGCTCCCGCTCGCCGTTTCGGTCCGCGGCGGGAACGCCGTTGTGGCGCAAGGGGCGGATGATTCGCTTCTCGAGATACGCTGCGTTCCACGGCCGGTGCCAACGCCGCACGCCCTGTTCGAGACCGGCGATGATCTTGTCGGTGGTGCGGCCGTGAAGGTCGGCGCGGGATGGTGAATCGGGTCCGGCCGCGCGGCCGGCGTGCTGTTTCGTCGTCATGGGATTTCCCCTGTCGGCTGGGGAGGTCGCCACCTCGGGCCTCGATGCGGCCCGTCCGGCGCGCGGGGCATTGGCGGCGGAGGGGTGAGCCGGCGGAGGAGGATCACCCGGCTTGCAGGCCGCCGACGAGTTTCGCTCCGCTGGCGAGAAAGCCAGGATCGCGGCGGAGGCGGAAGCAGAGGCACGACTGAGCGCCGAAGAGCGAGCAAGGCGTGGGCGCGAAGAGCGTGCTTTATGGGAGCAACTCGCGGACGAGGCCGAGCAAGCCAAGCTGTCACTCGCGGTGCAACTCCAAACGCTGCACGCCGCAGCCGCGGCCGCACCACCGCAGGCAACGGCCGCCATCATTGCTTAGGCTGAAGATGCGGCGGCGGCAATCGATATCGATGAGGCATCGACGCGCGCTGATCCACGCGCACCTTCGCGCGCGCAGCCGGGAAGTGGATGCACCAACGCTGCGTTATAGCTCCGGTGTTCGTCCGGCCAAGGGACGCAATATGGCGATCGCGGAATGGCCGACAAAAAGCGGCGCGGCGGACTACGCACTTTTCGTCGAGATGCGCTGCATCGCCGGGCGCCGGTGAATTTGGCCCACTCCGGAAGGCCCTACAGGGCTTGCTCGAGATCGACGCCGAGGCGGCACAGGCCGAGCCGCCGAGAGTGCCCGCAGCCCGGCGCGTTTGCATTGTACGCCATTCGCGAACCTTTACCTGGGCCTGCCCGAACGTCGGAACCAACCGGCCACCGACTTCGTGCCATCAACTCATCGCCCTAGCTTCCGGGTCCTCACTGCTCAAATCCAATACACAGGCGCTCATTCCTGGAGTCGTTTTTCGCGCTACGGTAGTGGACGACGTCTAGGGTGCACTCGATCACCCAGAAATGTGGCTTCTTCGGCCCGCCCCAGCCGCAATATCCTTGTCGTGGCAGGCTCGAGGTTGGGTCGTCCGACGATGACTCACTTCGGGAAGACCTTAAAGTAGCACCCACATGCGGCGCATAGAATATTATTTACCGTTTCGCTGTTGAGTCCGGTTGTCCAACCGACTTGCTGGCAATCAGGACACTGGGTCCAGCCACTGTAGAAGAACTGACCCTCCACCTCCTCCTCAGGAGGTTCCGAAAGCATCTGCAGGATTGGCCCGTGGGATGACTCGTCCTCCGGCTTCCCGTCAATTTTGATCCCGCGCAAAACTTCCACTTTCGTTGCCATGTTGACCTCCTCAGGGGGACAGCTCCTAGTGGTGGAAAGCTCGTCTCTTCCGGCTGCCTCGGACTGGGAGGATATAGGTCAGCGTATACCGGCTCCAGCTGAAAGATTTCACCTGCCTCGATACGCTTCAAGCTTGCAAAATAGAGCCGTCCCCGCTCTATTACGGCTACGAAAGGCTTTGAGGGAAACATGCTGAGGTGGGCGTTCCTAACTTTGCCCTTATACGTGCTGACCGCGTGTTCGCTTTCTGGTGCCATCGGTCGCAACTCCGTCGATTATAATCAGGCCATCGAATATGCAACGAATAACATGATGGCAACAAATTTCCTTCGCGCCCGTGATCAGATCCCACTTTATTTCACTGATCTATCCCAGATCCGCGGTTCCTTGCAGTTTGGCACTAATGCTGCCGTATCGGTCCCGTTTGGTAATCCCGATCTTGCCAACCAGCGAACCCGAAACATCGCGACAGGAGCAATTTCCATTTCAACAAGCCCGACTTTTGATATTGCCCCTCTGAACGATACAATTTTTACTGAAGGGCTCCTAAAGCCGATCGATCCGTCGCTACTCGGGGACTATCTGACAGAGGGTCTTCCCCAGACTTTACTCTTCAGGCTGTTTGTTGAACGGATCGAGTTCGTGATGATCCCGGCTTCTTCGGCCGAAGGGTCCACCGCTGTGGTGTGCGGTTACGAAAACACGGCGTTCATGGCCAATGTCGTGCAAGCCGCTGCGAGTGCGTCACCGGGAAGCGCGAGCGCCCCGGCGTCACCATGTCCACCTGCTGGCTTCCCAACGAACCTCACATTCGATCAGCTGCTGCCACAGCTTCCTTTGATCGTGCATAACTACACGAGACTGACGCCATTCGGACCACCGTTTCGCGTGGAAGGAGCGGTGCGTATCAATGATCTGCTACGTGCCGAGATGCCTCCGGGGTGCGCGTCATGCTCGAGCGGGCCAGGAGGTAAATCCGGTGGATCGGGGGAGTCTTCATACTCATTGCTTCCCGCACACGGGCGCCCCGGTGAATATCAACTTTACAAGTCTTCTCCCGCTGTTGCGATTTGCATTCCGACAATTATCAACGGTCTGACCAAGTTTCTCGCGACCGAGACAGAAGAGGCGTGCTTCGCCGACCGAATTTTGCAAGGTGAGCAGGACCAGGGGAGTTGGAAAGTCCATATCTATTTTCGATCAGCGCAGGCGATATTCGAGTATCTGGGGGCGGTGCTGCGCATCGAGCGGCTGAACGAGACGCGCGCTGCGAAAGGTCAGCCCCCGCTGGCGCTACCTGCAGGACTGAACTTCTATGTCAGCGCAGGCTACGACCCATCGGCCCGGGTCAATTTGACTTACGACGGGCGTTTGTATCACATCAGAGACAGCTCGCCCTCCGACAACACCTTGAGGATCATGAGTATCCTCAATCAGCTGCTCAACACACTCAAAAGCGCAAGCGAGATTCCAACAACCAAGGCGGTCGAGGCGGTCCCATAGGGAAGGCGGGTCCTGGCCCGGGACCCGCCTGACACGTCCTCAGGATGCTGGAGCGATGCTGACGTCACCGTCCCGATCGTATCCCAGACGATAGCTGTAGCCGTCATGCACCACCGCGCGAACCACTTCGTCGTAGCGCCCATGGCTCGTGAGGATCTGAACCACCGCTTCGGACGAACCATTGGTGCAATCGACCGCACCCGAGCCATGCGGCGTGATCGTCCAAGCGTCCAGGACCGTTCCGTTGCACGTCATGGAGAAATGCAAGCTCTGGTCAGTAAGGTTCTGGAACCGCATGTCGGCCCTGGCACCCGTCGCGACACCCGCTACAACCAGAGCGCCGATGGCAGCAGCGGCAATGCGCGTAAGGGATATTTGTGTCATTGTGCCCTCCTCGATTTGATCGGCGGACGGGACCCATCCCCGTCTTTCGCTGTCACGAGCGGAATATGCTCACGCCCTAGGAGGTTGATAGTGAAAGACTTCAGGTGAAATGTTTCATGTCACTCCGGCCCTCGATCACTCCCTGCAACCTGTCTTGATCCAGGATCGTCAACTGCGCGCGATCACTATCATACTGTACGATACCGTCAGTTCGCCATTCATTGAGGATGGTGATGATACTGCGGGTCGTCGCACCAAGCAGATTTGCCAAATCATTCTGTCGTAACCGGCTGCTCAATACCAGACCATGTTCAGTCTTACGGCCATGCTGCTCAGCGAGATAGAGTATTTGGCGTGCGAGCACGACCTTCAGGCTTTCGAACGTTCTGTCCTGGAAGAGCCCAAATGTGCGGCGCAGGCGATGCGCCAGAAGACGTGAGATGTTAGCGCCGAGACACGGGAAATCATTCAGCGCGGAGACGAACGTGCCAGCAGGAATTCGTAATAGTCGCACCCTGCCATCCGTGATGGCATTGGCCGAACGAGCGCCTGGATCTATTACCCCGATTTCACCGAAAATATCGCCGACCCAGAAGACCTCGATCATCAGCCGTTTGTCTTGACGATCGTTGGTTGCTCCGGTCTCCACCCGCCCCTCGCCACCTACGATAGCATAGACCGCATCGGCGCGGTCGCCCTGCGCAAACAGCTTTGTCCCACTGGACGGTTCAAGTGTGGTCATACCACGGTGCAGACACCGCAGAGCTTCCTCGGAAAGGTTTGCAAAGACACGCACCCTGGTAAGCAAGCTCTCCACCATACGCGATCCCCCAGCGAGTATCCGCCACAAACGAGAGACTCACCTTAACGTACAAGCAACGCGACCTACGCTGAAGCGTTAGTTTAACGAAATTCACACCAGTTGGCGATACGCGTGGAAAACGGCACTACAGCCCTACGTCAGGTCTTTGAGGTCAAAGGGCCCGATTGGCGAGCCTTAGCAGTAGGTAACGGAACCAACTTGCCGGCTTGTCGCCAGAGATGCATGATAGGTGAAGAACGGATGAAAGCCCTTGCGTTGGACGCAACCGATGTTCTGGCTTGCTGCCGGGCAGTTCCGTTGCCGAATGCGGAAACAATCTCCGAGTGTCTGACGGCAGCCTATCGTCGCTGGGATGCTCAGCAAGACGCTGGACTTGTCGAGCTCGCGCGTGCGTTTGTTGATCGTCTCGGAGCGGGTCACGATCCGCTGGGCCACACGTGCCTTGAAGTCGCCGAACATGTGACCCAGTGGGGAGGCCACCCGTATCACTCCGACCGCCACCACGCCGAAGTTGCGACGAACACAATGGTCATCACTTCCATTGCGCGCCGCAGGGGGGAGGTGATCCGGGCTCGGTCCGCCCTTTTGGCACTGACCGCCAGCCTCGCCCACGACCTCTACTACGACCCAGCCCACAAGAGCACATTGCCTTTCGAACGAGAGAGCGTCTCCGCGCAGGCTCTCGACAGGATCGCCGAGCGATGCGGCGTCTCGAAGGGCGATCGCCAGATTTTGAACTCCCTCGTATTGGCGACCTACCCCGGTTTCCGCAGTGACCTTCGCGAAATCCTAGCCGGCCGTCGGGCCCGGCGCCCTCTTCCTCTTCTGCTCAGTCCAATCGAACAGCGGCCTGGCATCGCCCGCCTGGCAGCCATCGTCTCCGATGCGGATCTGCTTTCGTCCGTTGGCCTGACCGAGCGATGGCATGAAGTTCAGCGTTCCCGATTGGAGCAGGAGATCGGCTACAGAATCAGTGCACAGGAAGACGCGACATTCATCGACGCCGTCGTGGGGGCCCGTTTCCTAAGCCCCGGCGCACAGTATTTCGATGGCAATTTGGCCCGCATCGGCACGGCGATCAGGGAAGCAGTGGCAGCCGAGGCCTAGCCGCGCGACCCATAGCTATTGATCACCGCGCGCACTTCATAGGGCCGGAGCGTAGGGAAAGCCCCGAGCAGCAGCGCACACATTCCACTGACCAGGGGTGTCGCGAAGCTGGTTCCACTCATGGCCGTATAACCACCACCCGCGGCCGCCACGGTGACCGCGTCGCCTAGCGCCTCCACCTCGATCGTTCGCTTTGGGCGGTACCGAAGCGCCATCGGTGGCAATTCCCCATTATCTACGCCGATTACCGAGGCAAACTCCGCCGGAAACCCATCATCCGAGATCGGCATGTTACGGCGTGCGGCAACGACCACCTGGTCCTGATAGTACGCATGCTCGCACGATACTCTTAGTTCGGGCACGAACTTGGCCGATGCCGCCAGGCTCATGTTGATCACGCGGTAGCGCGACCGCACCGCGAGCTGCATCCCGGCCAGAAGGTCATCGCCCGAACCCTTGTTACCCGGCTGCAGCACGCGGATATCGAACAGCCGCGCATTCGGCGCAGTGCGGGCGATAATGCTCGCGACGCCCGTGCCGTGGCCAAACGTGTCGTTGTTGCTGGGAGTTTCGACCTCGATCACCGCCTTGTTCTCGACCCGGCAGGCGCTCACCACCCGCCCCAACAAATCCGGATGGGTAGCGTCAATACCGCTGTCGATTATGGCGACATCGACAGGCTCCAGCGGGCCTTCGGCAAGTTCGTTCAGCGGACGCTGCAGCGCCGCCAGCAACGGCAGCATTGACTTTGGCTCCGACATCAGGGTCCGACGACGAGTCGCTCGATACTTCCGAGCAGTATCGCCACTTCCTCCATCGCCTCGGGCCGGGCACGCGCGATCGCCGCGACGGAGCGTGCCAACCGACCTTCCGGCCCGTTCTGCCCCTCTCGTGTGCGGGCCTCCACCTCTTCGTTCAGACGGGCCAAATGGCGCGCCTGATCGATCAGAACGCCGGCGATCGCCGCGAAGCCACCGAATAACTTGCCATCCTGTGTCGTGAAGCGCTTGTCCTTCTTGAAACTGACGGCGGAGATCACGCCGACCAGCTCCGGCCCCGACAACAGCGGCGCGGCCATCACCGCTTCCGGCCCTGTCGAGGTCTGGTCGAGCCGTGTCGACTGTTGCACGTCCTTATAAGTGGGAGCCCCGATCTGCACCTCCAGCGTAGCCGCAGCCAAGCCAGTAATACCCTGCCCAAGCGGCACGCGTTGACCCAGCAACGCCGCCTCGGAATCCGCACTGCCGATCGTCATGGCGAAGCGCAGGTCGCCCGCTTCGGGATCCAGTACCAGCAAAGATCCCTCGTCTGCGCCGGTCACCAGTAGCCCCATACGGATCAGCAACCGCAATGTGTTCTCGTATTCCGATTGCGGTTGGATGTTCAGGTATCGATTGAGCAGTGACTCGAACCCACTCATTGGCATCGCCTCAGGTTGCGGCAATTTCTGTCGTGTCGGGGGGCAGCTTGCCCTTCGCTCCCCCGGATTGTGGCTGCAGAGCGTTGGAGAATGGATCGATGCTCTGGCCTGCGGCGATGCTCGGCATCGGCAGGCTACGCACGTCCAGATGCGCCGTGCTGGTCAGCGCCTCACGGGCTGCCAGCAACTCGCTGAACAGCGACGGCCGCGATGCCAGTTCGGCTGGCGTGCCAATATCGGAGAATCGCCCGTCCTGAAGACAGCAGACCTGATCGGCAAAGCTGCGCACGAAGTCCAAATTGTGCTCGACCATCACCACGGTCAGTCCGGCGCAGGCTCGGCGCAGCCCGTCCAGCAAAGTGCCGACGCTGAGCTGATCCACTCCGGTTGTCGGCTCATCCAGAAGCAGGATCTTGGGTTGACGCAGCAGGACGCGGGCGACTGCGAGCAAGCGACGCTCCCCGCCCGACAACCCCCGCCCGGCGGCGCGCGGCACTTCCACATCCAATGCTCGATCGCCCCCCAGCCTCACCAAAGCCGACCACAGCCCGGTCGCACGCGCCACCTGCTCAATCGCGGCGTCACTCGCATCGGCGCGCGCGAGCTGGAAATTGGCCCGTACCGTATCGCTGATGAACAACGGCGATTGGGAGACAACAGCCACCATCGTCCGCAGCAAGGCGCGGTCCAGTGACGCGATCGGCCGTCCGATGATCGATATACTGCCGCTATCGGGGCCGCGCACCCCATCCATCAGAGACAGGATTGTCGACTTTCCAGACCCGGATCGCCCGACGACGGCACTGATTTTTCCGGCCGGGAACATATGCGTCAGATCGCGCAGTACTGGCGCCTGCGTGCCGGCAAATCGCAGCTCGACATTTTCCAGCGCGATGGCCGCGTCGCCCTCTGGTGACGTCCGAGCGCTCGCCACGGATGACTCCTCCGGCGCATCCAGGATTGCCCCCATATGCGTGGCCTGCATCCACAACATGTCCAGCCCGCCGAAGAATTGGATGATCTGCTCTACCGGTTCGATAACCTTCGGTACGAAGTAGTAGATAGACAGGATCGCGCCAGCCGCTGCTCCCCCCGACTGGGCCGCTGCGATTGCAGCGTAGGTCAGGAACCCGACCTGCAACAGTGTTGGCACCGCAGTCTGAAACTGGTTGGACAACTCCAGACCACTCTGCGCGTGAATTCTCGCTGCAACCAGCGCATTAAGCCGCCGTCCAAAGGCGCGCGACCGCTGCGTCTCCGCTCCGAGCAATTGTACTTCCGTCGGTGTTGTCGCGGAATTGGCAAACTCGCTCGCCAATGCCGCCTGCGCATGGCGAACCGCATCGTACGCCTGGCGTTGTCCCCCCGACAGGAGCCAGGTCAGCGGCGGTACCGCGATAACCACGATGGCCAGGGTTATCTCCGCTCCAAGCGGCACGCTCTGCAGCTGACTCAGCCCCTGAATCAGGAAATAGATGGCCGAGATCAACGCAACGCCCTGAGTTAGCGGAAACGCCACCAGTTCCCGCAGCATCGGCTGACACCCCGCCGCGTCTTGCAGCACGATTGTAGTGGTTTCGCCCAAATCGTGCGTGTCATGATAAGCGGTCGGCATCGCCAGTAGCTTGTCATGCAGCCGCTGTTGCAGCGCACCCAGCATCTCGGCGTTCGACCTGATATTCGCGATGCGCGCTGAAAACTGCAGCGCGATCGCCAGCAGCGCGGTGCATGCGTAAATGACCGCGAGTTGCACCACGTGACGGTCGACACTCGCCTGCCCGATCGACGAAATGATCCTCGAGAGCAGACTGACGCTGTACTGGCCCAGAACGATCGGCAGAACGCTCAGAGCCAGGCTGACCAGGAACAGCGGCCAGGAAGTCCTGACGACCAAGAAGGCCCATCGCAGGAGCCGACGATACGAAATCGGCTCGGGCTGCTGCAACGGTTTCCCAACGCCGGAGTGGGCACCTTTGAGTTCTGCTTTCATTAGCTGAAAATGCCGCAGCCGAGCGAGTAATTAGTCACAACCAGGCCGGAACGGATCACCGCGTGCACAGCAAGCGACCGTGATTTAATAACCAGTGTCGAGGCCTACGGTTCGACCGATATGCTTGCATCAGGGGCATCGCACGTACGCCTGCTAGGGCCACTGGCCTTCAATCAAGGTAGACCTGGGCGGCGACATCACCATCAACTCCAGCTTGCGGATATTGATGCCGATCGATTCCCTCTTGTCGATCTTCGCCCTGGTCGATTTCAACTTGTCGCTCATTTGAATCCTGCTTTTCAAACATCCGCTCGACCACGAACCTCCTCGAGCGGACCGCCGCCCTACAAGTCTGAACGAAACCGTTGTGTCGGGGCAAGCCCTATTCTGCCGGTTCCGTTGCAGTCCGGAGTGAAAGGCTTCACTTCGAATGATCGCACCTGCACCCATCTCGCCTTCGCACAACCTTCAGCGAATACGGTTCGATTCCGATCAACGCTGATATAAAATGGAGCGGGGCCGGGGTGCACGGATCCCGCTCCAAAACAAGGAGTAGTCTACGATGTCTCGTTATTTGGCAGCTGTCGGCCTGCTACTCTTGTCCGGCCTGCCCGCTTACGCGGAGGAGCCGATGATCCTGGTCGAAAGCGTGTCTGCTCCCGTACCCAATGTCGCCCCGATGACCTATATCAATACCGGGGCCACCATCGATCTCGGGCAATCCACGGTCCTGGTGCTGGATTACCTCAACTCCTGCGTGCGAGAGACCATCACCGGCGGCGTCGTCCATGTGGGCGTTCCGATCAGCCAGGTCGACAATGGCTCGTTCAAGAATGCACGCCTCGCGTGCGATGCTGGCAATCTCGCCTCTGCCGCGGTCGCGTCCCAGGGTGGCGTCGTCTACCGTGCCCTCGGCGATCCGCTCCTCATCCGTAGTACCGACCCGATCTTCGTCGCCGCCACCGCCGGAACCTTGGTGATCACCGAGGAAGGCGAGACCGACAGCCCGAAGATCCAGGTACAGATCCCCGACAACGGTCGCCGCGGTCCCTTCGCGCTCGATCTTTCCAAGGTACACGCGCCGCTTCAGCCCGGCATCACCTACCGCGCCACCATGGGCGACCGTCACATCGTCTTCCGCGTCGCCCAGGGCGCGGGCGGCGATACCGTGGCGGCCTTGCAGCGCATCGTGCCGATCTGAGTTCCCGGTGCTCTCCCGCCGTCTGCGCACCGTGCTGGCTGCCGCCATCGTCGTGCTGGCCTCCACCTTCGCGATGCTGGCGCCTGGTTCGCGCGGCGGCATCGCCGGGCTCTCCACCGATACACTGTTCTGGCTGCGTCAGACCGTGTTCGGACCGCGCGCTACCGCCGCGCAGTCGCCCATCGCGCTCATTCTGATCGACGAAAACAGCTACGACACGTTCAAGGACCTGCCCAAGGATTTCTGGGCGCCGTTCTTCGGCGCCGCCATCTCCGCCGTCGACAATGCCCGCGCGAAGCTCATCGGCTTCGACATCCTGCTTCCGCTCTCCATAGCCGGCGCCGTGCAAAGCCACCCGGAACTTGGACTCGCGCCAACTTATGACGCACCCTATCTCACCGCGCTCTTCCACGCCGCCATCACCGGCAAGCTGGTGATGATCAAGGGAACCTCCGGCACCAAGATCATCACGCCGCCGCCAAGCGTGATGATGCCCATCGGCTATCCGAACATCCGCTTCGACACCACCGTCCCGGACAATGACGGGATCGAGCGTCACCAGCCGCTGTATTTCTCCGGCGGCAGCGCGCATCCCGGGCTGGAACTCGGCTTCGCCGGTGAACTCGCGCGCCGCGCAGGTTGGACGCCGGACCGCCGCAGCATCACGCTGAATTTTGACGGCGGCCAGCCTTTTGAGACCTATTCCTTCTCTGACATCTACAACTGCGCCAAAGCCGGCGACATCGCCTTCTTCGACCGTAACTTCCGCGGCAAGATCGTGCTCTTCGCTACCGGCAATGACGCCGAGGATCGCCACCTTACCTCCCGCCGCTTCATCAACCAGCCCGAGATCATGACCGGCGAGCGCTGCATGTCCGGACCCCCGCAGCCAACCCCCATCGTTCTCCCCACCATCCCCGGCATTTTTATCCACGCCACTGCAGTCGACAACCTGCTCCATCACGACTGGCTGACGGAATTAAATCTGCCCGAGCGCGCCGCCATCGTCGCTGCCATCGCTGCCATCGCCGCCGCCATGGAAATCCTCGCCCCCGCCGCCTGGAGCTGGACTGGTCTCCTGGCGCTGTTGGTCGCAACCATCGCCGCCGCCACCGCACTCTTCCAAATCGACCTCGTCACCCCCATGCTCGAATCGCTTGGCGCCGCGATCCTCAGCTTCGCTCTGCTCCTTGGTTACCGTCTGCTTGCCACCGACCGCGACCGCCGCCGCATCCGCGAGATGTTCGGCATGTATCTCGCCCCCAGCGTGGTGGAGCGCATGGTCGCCGCCGAGAGCCTGCCCGAACGCGGCGGCGAGCGCCGCTTTATGACGTTCTTCTTCAGCGATATCTCCGGCTTCACCACACTCACGGAATCAGCCGACCCGAACGTCCTTTCGCCGTTGCTCAACGCCTATTTCGACGGCGTCTGCGACGCGATCGAAAAACATGGTGGGGTCGTGATCGAATTCCTCGGCGACGGGGTTCAGGCGATGTTCGGCGCCCCGGCCGAAATGCCCGATCACGCGGCTCGGGCCCTCGCCGCCGCGCGCGACGTCAACGCCTTCACCGAACGCTTTCGTACCGTCGGCCAACCCAAAGACATGGGCTTCGGTCACACCCGCCTCGGCATTCATTCGGGTGACGCGCTGGTCGGCAATATCGGCGCATCCCGTCGTATGAAGTACGCCGCACTGGGTGACGTGGTGAACGCCACCTCTCGCCTCGAGGGTCTGAACAAATACTTCGGCACGCGCATCTGCATCTCGGAGGAGGCGGTCGACAGCGCCAATGAAAAGGATGTGCGTCCGCTCGGCGACTTCCTTTTCGTCGGCAAATTGCGGCCCGTCACCGTCTATGAACTGCTACAAGTCGGCGAGGCCGAGCGCCCCTGGGTCGCCCGTTACCGCGAAGCCTATGCACATCTCGCCGCCGGCGACGCCCAGGCCATCACGCTGCTCCAGGGCCTGTCGGACGAACGACCGGACGACGGTTGCATCCGCTTCCACATCGAACGCGCCTCCCGCGGCGAGCTCAACACAATCATCCGCATGACCACGAAGTAGACTCAGGGCGATGCGGTGTGCCTCACCGCAAAAAAATCATTCCCATTCAGGAAGAACATCGGTTGCTGCGGCTGCGGCATCTTCGCCGTCGCCTGCTCTACCTGTGATTGTGTGTAGGTCGCCAGGTCGTAGATATCGATCTGCTGGTTGTGCCGGAAATCCGCCTTTCCCTGCAGCGCCTGCAGCAGGAACGACGTGAACAGCCCGTGCCCCTGGTCATCCGTCGGCTGCTGCGTCTGCCCGGTCCCAGACGAGTCCAGCGCCAGATTGATCGAACTCGACAGCACAAACCGCCCGACACTCGTGCCAATCTGGTTTGTCACCGTGGTGTTGATATCTCGCCGCAGCACGGCATCCTGCGTCGCCAGGCTGGCCGAATAACATGTGTCCAACAGGATCGCGACGTGAGCGGCTTTGATTGACTGTACCAGCGGCAGCATCTCGTCCTCGCCGAGACCCTCCTTCACGAACAGCGTGTCGACCGCATGCTCGGTCGTCGCATTGCCCGTCTGCATGGCTCGCTCGAACAGCGCCGGATCATGCGTGCCCATATCAACCGGCGCGTAATAGTATTTGCCGTTCACTTCCTGCCCGTGACCGGCAAAGAAAATCACCACCAGATCATCTGGCTGGGCGTCCTTCGCGATCTCCTTCAGCGCCGCGACGATATTGTCCTTCGTCGCTTGTGCGTTGGTCAGGATCTTGACCACCGGCTTGGTATAGACCGGCGCGTCTGGCGTGTTCATCAATGCAGCCATCGCATTCGCATCATTGGCGGCATTCTGCAGATCCAGATCGTGCTGATCGTAATTGCTGACACCGACGCTCAGCATATACAGCATCGGCAGCGCGGGGACGGCAGGCGCTGCCGGCGTTGTGCCGGTCGGTAGCGTGGGGCCGGTGCCGCGCGACGCCTCCGCCACCGCTGCCTTGCCTGTGTGGAAGACGGTGACCTGCGCCACATCTGATCCCGTCGCCTGGATCTTTCCGTCTGCCGAGACCGGCGCAACCTCGATCGTGTTCAACTCGGCACCCAACGGGATCGTCGCTTCCTCGGTGCGGCTGGTCTTTGTCTGCGCATCCGGGAAGATATCCGGCCGGATCACCGCGCCGTTGCGTCGGATCACTACGCTGCCCAACCCGCCCTGCCGCGCGTCCAGCTTATACTGCACGATCACCGCATCCGCCGTCGTGGCCAGGGATGCGCCCGGACGATCCTGCGGGTTTTTTGTATCGGTCGGCCGGGTGTCCGGACAGCCGGTCGACATGTCCGACGTATCATGCCCGCACACATCCAGCAGCGTCACCTGCGACGGCATTCCCCGGGAAATCACATTGCTGACGCTGCCCGAGTTCTCGACCTGCTGGCCGATGATCACCGCGTCGTTCGGCTGATCGCGGAACTCCAACCCGACCAGGTCGGGTCGGAAGAACGAGCTGTACATCTGGCCGATTTGCACGAACTGAGTTGTCTGCCAGTTCGTCGCATTCATCACGTAACCGATCAGGTTGCGCCCGTCTGGCAGCCCGTCATCGCGATGGTCGTGATCGAAAAATCCTTGCGGCGTCCACAGCACCCAACGTGGCATCACATCGCGCGCGAATGGATCGACGAACAGCCCCAGCAACTCCGTTCCGTGCGCCGCGTCGTACCAGTGCACCGACCCGTCCGCCATCGCCGCCGCCACGAGCCGCCCGTCGCCGCTGACCGCCACGGCCCAGGCATCCGCCGGCGTCACCACGTTCCATACCTCCCCAGCTGGCGTCCCGAATCGCAGATAGTAATTCGTGCCGACAGCCACACCGCTCCCGGTCGGCGACACGGCGACCGAGCGCACCACTTCGTTGTCCCCGGCCGAAAGCCGGATCGGGCGGCTGTTCAGCTTGGGCGTCCGGCTGTTCCGCCAATCCGTGACGACAAGACCGGGTCCCCGGTCCTGCGGCGCGATCAACGGAAAGGGGGCCGTCTCGGCCGGCGCGATCGTCCGCTGGAAAATATCGAAGACGAAGGGCGGCCGGCCCTCGCCACCCGGGAACCGCACGACCGCGCCATCTTGCGAAATCGCGAAACTGGTCAGGCCCGCGTTGCGGAAATCGATATGATGCGAGCGCTGTATCGCCAACATGTGCCCGGCCTGGTCGATCCGCCCGATCGACGGATCCGCACTGGCGAAGATCACGTCGGATCCGTTCGCCAGCAGATCCATGATCGTGTTACCGGCAGCAACCGTATCCACCGCGACGTTGTCGCGGAATAGGAAGCGCCGTACCAGGTATTTGTCCGCGCGATCCTTATAAGTTCCGGCCGCATACAGCGCGCTCCCGTCCGGCGACCACGCCACGGTCCCCAACGCGCCGGCATCTCCTGACGCGCCACGCAGCAGCGCCACCTGGCGCAAGGTTGCGCCGTCCAGCACATGCACTTCCGGCCGGGTCAGATCGCCCGCCGCGGTCCGCGATCCGTCCGGCGAGAACCGCGCGCTGCGCGCCCCGATCGCCGGCGAGATCACCGGCCTGGCGTTCATGTTCATTGCCCGGTACAGCCGTACCTTGCCGTCCGCCGCCACCGCCAGCTCGTCCGCCCGGTTGAAATCCATACCCGTGACGTCGCCGCTATAGCCGGAATCCGGATACCTCACTGGCGGGGGGGCCATGTCATGATCGTTGTGCCGGTCCGCCAGGGCGATCGTATGGGCCCGGAGGTCAAATACGATGATCCCCGCCCCCCCCTCCAATCCGATCGCCAGATATCGCCCGTCTGGCGAGAAGGCTAACGCGCGCACCACCAGCAGCCCCGGGATCGTGGCGAAGTGGCGCATCGACGGAAGCTGGTACACCTCCACCGCGTAAAGACGATGCCCGTCCGGCACCGCGCCCGCCACAGCGACCAGATTGCCGCCGGCCGCCACCGCATATAGCTTGCCGTCGTCGTGCGGCCCCAGCGGCGGATGCATCACGCCCTGCGGTGCCAGCGTCTCGTTCGACCACACTCGCGCCGTCTTGTCGTCGGAAACGCTGATGAACGCCGCCCCGCTCGGCAGCTCGGCCAGCGCATTCACCGTGCCTTCGTGCGGCCCCGTCTCGATCTGCAGATACGGGCCGAAATCGCTGAGTTGCTGCGCCCTCGCAAACTCAGCAATCAGAACGCAGAGCAGCGAAAACAGAATTAGGCAGGCGTGGCGCATGGCAACCCTAGACAGGAGCGAGGTTCATCAATTCCAGCAGCAATAGGCTCTGGTTGCTTGTGTCGAGATTGAACGCGACCTGGGACTGCGCCTGCGCCTGACCCACCGAGCTCTGGAAGCTCTGTCGTTTGTCGGGCAGCGTCTCCGTCGCCGTCACGACGGCGGGGCGGGAGGTCCGTGGGGGCGCCTTCTGCTCTAACAAGTTAGTCGCTTGCTCGAACTGCTGATCGCGCTTCTGCATGTTGACGCCCCATTGCTGGGCCTGCGCCAGTTCCTGCGCGAACCACGTCCGCTCCTGCGCCAACTCTCCCATCGCCTGTTCGCGGCTGATCTGGCGATAATTGTATTGCCGCCTGATCAGCGCTGCATTGGCAAAGCGGCAGGTCCGCAACTGGGCAAAATCATACGACGTCTTGTCGATCTGCGTGGACTCCCTGCGCATGTCCTGATCGACCTTACTAGCGAACTCCCCGGTATTGGTGGTGTGTTCCTGCAAATACTGGCTGTAGCTGTACAGGAGTGAACCGCCCAGCGCCAAGCCGCCACCGATCAGCGCCCCGGTCAGCGCGCCGCGTCCGCCGCCAGCAATCGCACCAATCCCGGCGCCCGCCCCGGCACCCGCCAAAGTAGCAAATCCGACCGTTTTCAACACGTCCGCCGTGAAAAACTCATTGGACTGAGCGAATGCTGCGCGCTGCGGCCCGCACGGATCGCCCGGATCCACCGTCAGATTAGCGCTGCCGCCTATGCCTGGGATACCGGTGCAGCCGCTGGTTGTTGTGATGAAAGTCAACGCAACGATAATCGAAACAGGCCTTCGATACCGGGGTGCCACGAACATTCTGATCCCGCACTGACAATCTATTGAACTATGAATCGAAAGGAACGCGAAAGCAAACGGAGTTTCGGAGTGCCTCGCCGAATGCACGGATATTCGGCAGTTCGCGTGGTAGAGAGTCTTCCCAGCCGGATCCTCGAATATCGCTACCGGTAGCTGCTGGCCAGCGTCGTGCGCTCGGTGGCGACGAACAGCTTCATGAAGGCGGGATGCGCGACCGAGGACAAAGCGAGTGAGTGATATCATGGCCTGATGCTGCGCCAATGCACGCGCACATTAGTACTACAGTTGCACATTGCACCGGCGCTTTCGATGAGCCTGCGCGGCGGTGGCTTGATGCCGTCGTTTCCAGCGTGACCAAGCGAGCACGTAGCGGGTTCTGGAGATGGGCGCGAGGAGCAAGCGCGCGATGAGATAGCGGATCTCCGGCACGCTTGGCGGAGCGGTGGCGGGGATCATCACGCGGCGGTGGCGAATGGACTCCTTTCGTTCGGTTTACCGAAGGTGGATCGTCGCAACTGGGCAGAAAGCCGGGCCAGGAATCCGAGTGCGGCCATGCAGAGGGTCATATGACGGTGCCACCCGTGCCAGGAGCGCGCTTCACAGTGATCGAGGCCCAATTCTTCCTTGGCACGCTGGAAGCATTCCTCGATGGTCCAGCGCAACCCAGCGGCGCCGGCCAACTCAGCCAATCCAGTGCCGCTCGGAGCGAAGGCGAAGTAATAGGCACGCTCTTGCGGATCGCGCCGATTACGCCGGATCAGCCCCCAGCGTTCGAAGTTGCCGTCCACCACCCAGGGCAGCGCGATGCGTGCCCAATCGTAGAGGCGTAACCCTTTCGAACCCTCGCCGGCAGCATGCACCGCCCACGCTTCGGGAGGTAATATAAGTCATCCGCCATCTCTGCAGGATCGGTCTGCAGGAAGCCGTCCACCGTCACCATGCGCAGGGCATGGTTCGAGCGCACGGCGAGCATGTAGGGTTGGCCGCGCTCTTCCAGCATGCGCCGCAGCCGTAAGTCCGAGCCATACAGCGCATCGGCCAGCACCCAGGCGCAGGGGACACCGGCATCGAGAGCAGCAGCGATCAGCTCGCAGGCGATCCGCGGCTTTGTCGCGAACGCGACGGCTTCAGGAACCTGCACGCGACGGCGGCGCTCCTGATCGCCCGCCCAGGCATCGGGGAGATAGAGCATCGGGGAGATAGAGCCTGCGGTCGATCAACGCCTGGCCGAACCGGCTTGCATAAGCCAGAAAGACACCGATCTGGCAGTTCTCGATCCTGCCAGCCGTTCCGGAATATTGCCGCGCCACGCCGACCGAGTGTTCGCCCTTCTTGAGAAATCCGGTCTCGTCCACAACCAACACGGCGGACGGATCACCGAGCGACGCAACAGCTTCCCTTCGCACGCGATCACGCAAAGCCTCGGCATCCCATGAGCTGCGACCAAGCAGCGATTGCATCCGATAGGGCCGGCTCAGCCCCGCCTGCTCCGCCATTTGCCAACCTGTCTTGCGCGAAATGCCGGACAGCAGGCCATCAATGAACGCTCCTGCCGACGCAGCTACATCCGAGCGGCGGAAGACCGGCGCCAGACGAGCCTTCAGCCCCGTCAGTTCTTCTTCCCACGCCAAGGCAGATCCCGACCAAACTGCAACCGGCATGCCTGTTCTCCCGACTTGCCGGACCAGCGAATCAACCATTCAACCAATTCGCAACTGTAGTACTATCTCGCCAAACCAGCCGGCGATGCGGTCAATGCGGTGCTCGCCGCAGTTGGGTACAACTTCCGGTTGCTGCTGGCCTGGCTGGCCATTCTTGTGCGTTGGTTCTTGCTCGCTCTCCCGGGCGAACCGGCTCTGCGAGAGGTCGATCCTGACCGTGTCCGTCGGTCACGCAACCCGATCAGGGTTCTTCACGGACGACGAATTATCTTATCTTCGTGTTGTCCGACAGGGCGATTGTCGTTGATCCGCCGCTGACTGTGGCTGTGGCCAGGGCGTTGGCGCCGGCGGCGGTGCCATAGCCATACAACGTCACCAAGTCGTTATTGTTGAAGTCGGAGATGATGTCGCCGCTGACGAAGCCCTTGGAGAATTGGAAAAGCAATGACGCAAGTTGGCCAAAGCGGCCTCGTCCGTGACGGCGCTTAGAAGCGATATGACGGGAGGTGTCTGTGTACCGGGAGCCAGCACACCGAGTCCGCTACCATGGAGGAACTCAAACCCCGGATGCTGGGCGCGCAGCTCGGACCAAAGGCGCCAGACGCCAAACCTGCGTTCGCGCACATTGACGTCGTGGAAGAGTACAATGGCATTGTCGGACAGCAGCGGCAGCCAGGTCTCGTAGTCGTGCCGGACCGCTTCGTAGGTATGCAGACCGTCGATGTGGAGGAGATCAATGCACTTGCCAGTGATAGGTTGCGGCTGCTTCGTCAAATGTCATACGGAGCAGGGTGGAAAAGCCCCTGTAGCGTTCGTGGAATCGGGTAAGGTCGGCGAGCACTTCTTCGCCGTAATGTCCGGCATGGTCGTCGCCCTTCCAGGTATCGACGGCGAAACACCGTGTGGGCAGGCCGAGGCGATCGACAGCCTGGCAGAAAGCTGAATAGGAAACGCCGTTATGAACCCCGAGCTCGACAATCATGCTTGGGCGTGCCTGGGCGACGAGCCAGAAAGCGAACGGCACATGCCCGTACCAGGCGCTCTCAACCCCCAGTCGCTCCGGCCGCCAGAGGGCCGGCGCAAGGCTGGAATCGGATAAGGGGCCTCCCAGAACAGTACGTTCAGATGTCAATCGCGATTATCCTCTTCGCAAACCCGCGGCTTGTAGCCCCTCCGGGGGGCAACGCCAACGATTGGGGATTGAACCCTCTCGACATGGATTGGGCCCGCGCTAGAATGGAGATGAAACAAAAAGCCGAGCC
The DNA here is from genome assembly GCA_963791885.1 of uncultured Pseudomonadota bacterium. GTDB lineage: Bacteria > Pseudomonadota > Alphaproteobacteria > Acetobacterales > Acetobacteraceae > CAVSUZ01. The sequence goes on from CAWBUL010000006.1 coordinate 827,333, forward strand.
TCTTGAAAGCCGAGCCTCTGGGAGACGATCCATCATGACAAGTTCCACGACACCCGGCCTGCGCCGCCGTACTTTGTTACAAGCAGCGGCCGGAGCAGCCGTTCTTGGCGCCCCTCCGATCATCGCCGCCCGCGGGGAGGAGCCGGTGAAGATCGGCTTCATCGACCCGCTGACCGGCAGCCTGTCCGCGCTTGCGCAGACCGAGGTGCAGGGCGCGAAATACGGCGTCGAGGAGGTCAACAAGAGCGGCGGTATCCTCGGCCGTCCGGTGCAACTGTTGGTTGAGGACAGCGCCAACGACGTCGGCACCGGCGTCGAGAAGGCGCTCAAGCTGATCAACCGCGACCATGTCGATGTCATGTGCGGCGACGTCAACTCGGCGATCGCCTACGCGCTCTCCCAGGTAACCGCGGAGCACAAGATCTTTCACATCGTGCCTGGCGGCCACACCGATCCGATCACCGGCACTGCCTGCAAGTGGAACGTGTTCCGCATCTGCAATACCACGACGATGGACGCGAACGCCGTATCGGGCGAGTTGATCAAGCGTTTCGGCAAGCGCTGGTACTTTATTACCCCCGATTATGCCTATGGCCACACGTTGCAGGACGCGTTCGTCAAGAACTTGAAGAAGGCCGGCGGCGAATACCAGGGCGACATGCTGCCAATCGCCAGCACCGATTTCTCTGCCAGCCTAATCAAAGCGAAGGCCTTTAAGCCGAACGTGCTGCTCAACAACATGGGCGGCCTGGCGCAGATCGACTGCATGAAGCAGTTCGTGCAGTTCGGAATGGACAAGGAGATGGCGCTCGGTGGTGCGCTGTTCGAGGTTGAATCGGTTGTCTCGGTCCCGCCCCAGGCGCAGACGGGCTGGTGGGACATGGAATGGTGGTGGAACCAGCCCGGGGTTCCGCATGTCGCCGAGTTCAATGCCGGCATCAAGAAGATGTTCAACGCACCATGCGCCACCGCGCGGCACTGGTTCGGCTTTGTCGCCATCCACACGGTGCGGCTCGCGGCTGCCGATGCCAAGGATCTCTCAGCAATCAAGCTGGCCAAGGCGACCGCCGGCATGACGCTGCCGCCCGAGGTAGCGCTGCAGAGCGGAAAGGTGACGTACCGCGAGGGTGATCACGAACTGATGCCCGGCATCTTCGTTGGCCAGATGCATCCGCCGCAAGGCGATCCGGCCAACGTGTTCACCGTCGCGAACATAGTTCCGGGTGAAGAGGCGGCTGGCAGCGTTGCCGATACCGGCTGCAAGATGACCTGGCCGGCGGCCTGAGGACCGCGAGCGAAGCGCGGCGGGAACGCAGCAATCTCCTGGACGAGACGCACTCGGCGGGAGATTGCTTTGCGTCGCTCGCAATGACGGCAGTGTCGTTGGCAATGACGGGAATGTCCCACTTGCAATGACGTAGGTCGCACAACAGACGCACCGGGATCTCAGATGCTGACGCTAGTCCTGTTCAATATCTTCAACGGGGTCATTCTCGGCCTGTTTTATGTGCTGATGGCGCTCGGCGTGGCGCTGATCCTCAATCTCTCGAACGTCATCAACTTCGCGCACGGCAATTTCCTGGCGCTTGGCGGCTACTTCGCCTTCGTGCTCGGTCCGATCATCGGCTACTGGCCGGCCTTGCTGGTGGCGCCGTTCGCCGTGGCCTTGATCGGCCTGATCCTCGAACGCACGATGATCTGCCGGGTCTATGCGCGCGATCCTGTCTATAGCCTGTTACTGACGTTCGGGTTGGCGTTCATCATCCAGGATATCTGCCGTACCGTCTGGGGCCCCAACGGCCTGCCGCTCAGCGTGCCGGCTGCCCTCGGACAGCCGCTCAGCAACGAGTTCTTCTTCTTTACCGGCTACAGGCTGTTCCTGATCACCGTCGTCATCGTCGCGGTTGCCGTGCTGTTCCTGTTCCTGCGCTTCTCGCGCATGGGCACGCGAATCCGTGCCGGGACGCTCGACATGGAGACGGTGGCCGCACTCGGGATCAACGTGCGCTGGCTGCGCTCATTCAATTTCGCGCTTGGCATCTTCCTGGCCGGGCTTGCCGGCGTGCTGGCCGGCGGACAGATCGGGCTCAACCCGAACATGGGCGATGACCTGCTGCTGCCGAGCTTCATCGCCATCATCGTCGGCGGCGTCGGCAGTCTGACCGGGACGCTGATCGGCGGCGTGTTGATCGGCGTCGCCGCCGCGGTGACCACGGTGTTCTTCCCCTCCGGCAACGAGGTGGTGATCTACCTCATCATGGCCCTGGTGCTGCTGATCCGGCCACGCGGGTTGCTGGGCGAAGAGGGCATGCTGACATGAGCACCACCACGATCGGGGCGGTGTTCGATCGCCCGGCCCGCGGCAATTGGCTCTCTCTGGCGTTGATCTGGCTGGTTCTGCTCTCCCTGCCGCTGTGGATCGGCGCGGTCGGCGGCTACACCGCCCTGGCGTCGCGGGTGCTGATATTCGGGCTTGCCGCGATGGGGCTCAATTTCCTGCTCGGCTTCACCGGGGTGATGAGCTTCGGCCACGCGGCCTATTTCGGATTGGGCTGCTACGGCACCGGGCTGATGCTGCGCTATGTCACCAACAGCACGCTGCTCGCCGTGCTGGCCGGCATGCTACTGGGCACGCTGGCCGGCGCGCTGTTCGGAGCGCTGATCGTCCGCCGCCGGGGCGTGTATTTCGCCATGCTGACGATCGCGTTCGGCCAGATCTGCTATTACATCGCATATAGCTGGAACGACTTCACCGGCGGCTATGACGGCCTGCGCGGGTTCCAGCGTCAGCCCATTGGCATCGGCTCGTGGATCATCGACATCCAGAATAACGGCGTGACATTCTACTATTTCGTGCTGGTCGTGTTCGCGCTGTGTATCGCGTTGATGGGCCTCCTGCTGCGCTCGCCGTTCGGCCGCACCCTGATCGCGATCCGCGAGAATCAGCGCCGCGCCCGCTTCCTGGGTATTCCCATCGACCTGCACATCTGGCTTTCGTTCACCGTCTCTACCTTCTTCACCTCCGCTGCCGGCGCGCTGTATGCATTGCTCAACAACTTCGCCGACCCGAGCACGCTCTATTACGTAATCTCCGGCGACATCGTGATCATGGCGGTCATGGGCGGCATGCGCAGCTTCTGGGGCCCGCTGATCGGTGCCGCCGTGTTCGTGGTGCTGCAGGACACCATCTCGTCGATGACGGTGAACTGGATGAGCTTTATCGGCCTCGTGTTCGTGATCGTGGTGCTGTTCTTCCCGCGCGGCATCCTCGGCTTCGTTCGCAGGCGCGCCGACGCATGAGCCTGCTGCAAGTCCGCAACGTGAGCAAGTCGTTCGGCAGCCTGGTCGCGGTGAACAACGTCTCCCTCAGCGTCGATCATGGAGAGTTGCGGGCGATCATCGGTCCGAACGGAGCCGGGAAGACGACGTTCTTCAATCTGATCACCGGCTTCTTCCCGCCGACCTCCGGGCAGATCCTGCTGGACGGCAAGGACATCACGCGGAGCTCGGCGGTCGAGCGCGTCGCGATGGGCATGGCGCGCACCTTCCAGGTGACCGAGATCTTCCCCGAGCTGTCGATCCGCGAGAACGTCCGCATCGCGGCGGAGTCCGCTACCGGGCTGCGCTTGCGCCCCTGGCTCGGGCGTCAGTCGGCTGCGCTAGTGCGTGACCGCATCGACGAGGTGCTGATCGCGACGCGGCTGACCGAGCACGCCGACCGGTTGGTGGGCGAGCTGGCGCACGGCGATCAGCGTTCCGCCGAGATCGCCATGGCGCTCGCGCTGAAGCCGCGCATCCTGCTGCTGGATGAGCCGACCGCCGGTATGGGCGAGCAGGAAACCTATCAGGTCGCCAGCCTGATCCGCCGATTGCACCGGCACACCGGCTATACAATCGTGCTGATCGAGCACGACATGCGGGTGGTGTTCAACCTTGCCGACCGCATCACCGTGCTCGATCAGGGGCACCCGCTGGCGGAAGGCACGCCGCAGGAGATCTCGGAACACCCCGCGGTGCAGGCCGCCTATCTGGGAACCGTGCAATGAGCGCGCTGACCGCCGAGGGCCTCAACACCTTCTACGGTAAGAGCCACATCCTGCACGACGTCGGGCTGGAGGTGCCGGAGGGGAAGATCACCACCTTGCTAGGCCGCAACGGCGCCGGCAAGACCACCACGCTGCGCAGCCTGGTTGGCCTGACGCCACCGCGCAGCGGGCGCATCGCGATCTTCGGCCGCGAGACCACCCGCCTGCCGCCCTTCCGCATCGCCCAGCTCGGGGTTGGCTACGTGCCGGAGGGGCGCAGGATTTTCCCCAATCTAACCGTCGACGACAATTTGCGCGTGCCGTTCGAGCGCCCGGGGCCGTGGACTGTCGAGCGGGTGTACCGCACCTTCCCGCGACTGGCCGAACGCCGGCAGAACCACGGCCGCCAATTGTCCGGCGGCGAGCAGGAGATGCTGTCGGTCGCACGTGCGCTTCTGTTGAATCCGAAACTGCTGATTCTGGACGAACCGTCCCAGGGTTTGGCACCGCTGATCGTCGCCGAAGTGTTCCGGATTGTGGCCGGCATGCGGGAGGAAGGCATGTCCGTGCTGCTAGTGGAGCAGAACGTGCGGGCGAGCCTGGAGATCGCGGACGAGGCGTATGTGCTGGACCATGGGGTTATGGCGTGGTCGGGCAAGGCGGCTGAGCTGGCGGCGGATGAGGAGCGGATTCAGTCGCTGGCGGGTGCCTCGGCCGAGGAGTGGCGGTTCGACGACACCCTGACCACGGAAGAGACGGAGGCTCTGCGCCACCAGGCTGAGGTGGCTTAGCGCGCCACCCCGCGCTAGGACACGCTCCGTCCCAGACGGAGCCGCAGATGCCCGAGTCCTATGAAACCATCCTGGTCGAAACCCATGGCCCGGTCGGCTTGATCCGGCTGAACCGGCCGCAAGCGCTGAACGCGCTGTGCGATCAGCTCATGACCGAACTTGGGACGGCTCTGCGGGCGTTCGATGCCGATGCGGCGATCGGGGCCATCGTGCTGACCGGCAGTGAAAAGGCCTTCGCGGCTGGGGCCGATATCAAGGAGATGCGGGACCGCACCCATCCTCAGGCGATGATCGACGACTTCATCGGTGCACGGTGGGAGACGGTCCTGGAGATCAAAAAGCCGGTGATCGCCGCGGTCGCGGGTTTCGCCCTGGGTGGCGGCTGCGAGCTGGCCATGATGTGCGACATGATCATCGCCGCTGAAACGGCGAAGTTCGGTCAGCCGGAGATCAACCTGGGTGTGATCCCCGGTGCGGGTGGCAGCCAGCGGCTGACCCGGGCAGTGGGCAAGTCCAAGGCGATGGAGATGATCCTGACCGGACGGATGATGGATGCGGCGGAGGCGGAGCGGGCGAACCTCGTATCGCGCGTCGTGCCGGCCGATCAGCTTGTGGCGGAGGCGCTCAAGGTCGGGGAGAAGATCGCGTCGCTTTCTCCCGTTGCGGTTGCAATCGCGAAGAAGGCGGTCAACCGGGCGTTTGAGACCACTCTGGCTGAGGGTGTCCAATTCGAGCGCGCTGTGTTCCTGTCGCTGTTCGGGACGCCGGACCAGAAGGAGGGAATGGCTGCTTTCGTGGAGAAAAGAAAACCGTCGTTTCAGCGAAAGTAGCGTTCGGAGGCGAAATTCCCTCTCCACAGGGCTGGGGCGCGGCATTATGACATGAACTTGACGCAAATCGGCGCCATCTGACGGTTGAGATGGGACGGCAGTCATGAAACCGCTGATCGGGATCAGTTGCTGCACCAAGCAGTTCGGCGCCTTCGGGATGCCGAACCACGCGGCGTCCGACACCTATGTGCGCGCGACGGACCAGGTGGTTCACGGCGTGCCGGTGCTGATCCCAGCGAGCGGCAGCGCCGCGTGCGCGGACACTCTACTTGATCGGCTGGATGGGTTCATCCTGACGGGCAGCCGGTCGAACGTGCAGCCCAGTTTGTATGGTGGGCCGCCGCATCCTGAGGGCGTTCCCGAGGATCCGGCGCGGGATGCCGCGACCCTGCCGCTGATCCGGGCGGCGGTGCGGCGCGGGGTTCCAGTGCTGGCGATCTGCCGCGGGTTCCAAGAGTTCAACGTGGCGTTCGGCGGGAGCCTGCATCAGCGCTTGCAGGACCTGCCGGACCGCTTCGACCATTCAACGCCGATGCAGCCGAATCCCAAGGTGCGGCAGGGCAAGGCACATGCGGTGCGCGTCGTGCCCGGGTCGTGGCTGCACCGGCTGGCCGGGAAGACCGAGATCGCGGTGAATTCGCTGCACAACCAGGGGATTGACCGGTTGGCACCGGGGTTGGTGGCGGAGGGATTTGCTCCCGACGGGACGATCGAGGCTGTCCGGATGCTGAATGCGCCGGGGTTTGCGGTCGGCATCCAGTGGCATCCGGAGTATGATTTCGAGACCGACGCCTTATCCCGGCGGATTTTCGAGGCGTTCGGAGAGGCAGTTCGGGCCGGGCGTGCGCTGGAGGTAGCGGCTGCGGACTAAGGAGTGCCTGCTTTTCCGTGGCCTCCGTCGCCATAGCCATGCGGGTGCTTTTCCCGCCAGGCCGCCGCCGTTTCCACAATGCGATGCAGAGATGCGAATTGCGGGGTCCAGCCGGTCTCGGCACGGATGCGCGCGGATGATGCCACGAGAATAGCGGGGTCACCGCTCCGGCGCAGGCCATCCTGGTGCGGCACGGGACGGCCCAGCACGTCGCTGGCTGCGCTGATCACCTCCCGCACGGAGTAGCCAGCGCCATTGCCGAGATTGTAGGTCGCGCTTCGCTGATCCAGCACGTCGAGCGCGCGCAGATGTGCGTCCGCGAGATCGGTCACGTGGATGTAGTCGCGCACACAGGTTCCGTCGGGCGTGGGGTAATCGTTGCCAAACACCGTGAGAGGATCGATGCGGTCGAGGGCCGCGTCGATCGCGAGCGGGATCAGGTGCGTCTCGGGGTCGTGGTCTTCGCCGAGCCGTCCGGCGGGATCGGCACCAGCGGCATTGAAGTAGCGCAAGCAGGCGCTGCGCAATCCGGAGATTTCGCCTGCCCAGTGGAGCGCGCGTTCGATCATCTGTTTGCTTTCGCCATAGGGCGAGCCGGGAACGACCGGTTCGCTCTCATCGATCGGCATTTTGGACGGCGCGGCGAATAGATTGGCGGTGGAGGACAGGACGAAGCGGGGCACGTTGTGGCGCACGCAGGCCTCGACCAGGCGGATACCGTTCAGGCCGTTGTCGATCAAATAGCGGAACGGCGCCCGCATACTTTCGCCAACGAGGGAGAGCGCGGCGAAGTGCAACACTCCGTCCCACGGACCTTCGGAAAGAGCGGCGTCCACCGCTTCAGGGTCGGCAAGGTCGGCGTGAATGAACCCGACGCCGTCGGGAACCGCCGCGCGATGCCCCTGGCGCAGATTGTCCAGCACCACAACGGTGTCGCCACGCTCGGCAAGGGCAAGGACGCTGTGGCTGCCGACAAAGCCGGCGCCACCGGTGACCAAGTATCGTCGTGCCATGTACCCCCACGCTCGCCGGATCGCGGCCCATGTGGCACATTTGGCGACATGGACGCCATGCTGTCGGATGAGGTTCTGACGCGCTATCGCCGCGATGGGTTCGTGGTGCTGCGCGCGGTCATGGATGTGACGCATGTCGCGGCATGCATCGCCGCGCTGGGTCGGTTGGCGGAGGAGCCGGGGGCGTCGGGTAAAGCGTTCGTGGCGATGGAGGCCGACGCGGACAGGCAGGCCGAAGCGGTGGACCGAGTGCGCAAGTTCGGCAATTTCACCGAGACCGACCCGGCATTAATGAACGCGGCGATGAATCCTCGGCTGCATCGCGCGCTGGATGAGCTGATGGGGCGCGGCCGGGTGATGCTGCAGGAAATGGCACTGGTGAAGCCGCCGCGAATCGGCGGGGAAAAGCCATGGCATCAGGACGCGGCTTATTTTCGCGGCAGTGATCCCAGCCTGATGTTCGGCGTGTGGATCGCGCTGGATCCCGCGACGACAGAGAACGGCTGCATGGAGTTGATCCCCGGATCGCATCGCGCCGGGCCGGTTCCGCATATTCCGCATCCCGACATCAATCTGTGCACTGTCGATCCGCGCTATGTTCATCCCGAACAGCGCGTTGCCGTGCCGCTGGATCCCGGCGACGCGCTGGTGTTTTCCAGCCTGGCGCATCACTACACCGCTGCGAATCGCTCGGGTCTGCGCCGGCGCGCGTTGCAGTTCCACTATCATCAGGTTGGGCTGGAGTGGACGGCGCTGGAGGCGCATCGCGCGCTGTACCATGACGATGCGGGCGAGTATGCGGGGTGCACTGTGTCGCGCGGCAAGCCGTTCCAGGAGGAATCGAGTTTTCTGCCGAGTCCGCTGCGTCCGGTGGTTATGGCTTGAGTCCGCGCCTCTGCACGGGTGGCGGGACGGCGTCGAGGATGGCGTGAATTGCGGCGACGGAGTCCGGCGGCAACAGGCGGATGGTCTGTGCCAGCCGGTTCGCGAGCGCGGTCTGCTCGGGGGCCAGGCCGCCGGTGTCGATTGAAACCTTAGGACGGGACTGACGGGCGAGGCGCGACAGCTCCTCGGCTTCGTCCCAGATCAGGCCGAAAAATTCGTTGACCTGATGCACGAGTCCCGCGCTGGGTGCGCCTCGGCGCCCGTGTTCCAGCGCGGAGAGATAAGCCGGGCTGACACGCAGCTCGGCGGCGAGGACGCGCTGGGTGACACCACGCTCGGCACGCAGGGCACGGAGCTTCGCTCCGAAAGGAGTCATACCATGGCTCGCTGATCGCGACCCATAGTATTGAGTCTTGTTTCGCGCGCGGCCGCCCCACCAACCCCGCGCGCATACCAATCGACCATTCGGTCGATTGGTATCATAGCGCCGTGATCGTGGCCCACAGATCATCAGCGCCCGTTGTCGCGATGGTCTGACCGAGCGTCGTGGTCCATTCGCGCTCGGCCCCGAATTCGTCGCGCCACGACCAGAGCCGGCGGGTGAGGTGATGCAGCGCATGTTCCTGGGTGAAACCGATGGCGCCGTGGATTTGGTGGGCAGTGGCGGCGGCGATTCCGGCGGCCTCACCGGCCCGCGCCTTCGCGGCGGCGACGGTGGGGATGCGCAGGCCATCGGCGAAGGCGTCGGCTGCGAGATCGGCTGCGGCGAGCGCCGCGGCGGTCTGGGAGGCTAGCACAGCGAGGCTCTGCTGGACGGCCTGGAACCGGCCGATCGGGCGGCCGAACTGGACGCGCTGCTGCACGTAGGAGACCGTCATGGACGTGATGCGCGTCAGTGCGCCGGCGATCTGCTGGGTTCTGACCACGGCGCCGGCGGCACGCAGTGCGCCCGGCATGAGATCAGTCGGTGCGCGTGCAGCCGGCGCCCCGAGGACTTCCACGGTGTCGCGGGGCTCTCCGGCGAGGTTGGCACCATGCGTCGTGCGCCACGTACTTGCGGCATAGAGTTCCAAGTGGTCGTGACGGAGCAACACCAGCCAGCGTGCGTGGCGGGCCCAGGGGGTGCGGCCGGTGTCGTCGGCGTTAGCCAGGGTTACCGGGCCAGCGGGCAGCGTGATGCCGGCGCGCGCCAGCAGCCAAAGGCCGAGCATCGTTTCGCCCAAGGGGAGCGGCGCGGAATGGGCGCCGGCCACGCGGAGAAGGTCGAGCGCCTCCTGCACCGGCACGCCGAAGCCGCCGGCATGTTCCGGCACCAGTGCGCGGGTCAGCCCCGCTTCTTCCACCGCGTTCCAGGCTAACGTGGGCCATGCCTCCGGGGCGCGCAGCACCTCTGGGGTGATGTGGCGGGAGAACAGGCGCTCGGCGCTCTCGATCAGCATGGTCTCGGATGCCATCGCGTGGCAGCGTTAGCATAAAGACGGAGGACGGGCATGGTCACAGCCGAGGCGATCAGAGCCGCCGTTGCGGCAGAGCGGGGCTCCGCGGAGGAGCTGTTCACGCAGCTCCGGCGCGACGGGTTGGATGAGCCGGGTGTGACCCGCGATCCGTATGGCGCAGGCGAGCAGCGTGCGCATGCCACGGTGTCAGCGGTGGCGGAGCGCATGGGGTTGGAGATCACGCGCGATGCGGCGAGCAATCTTTACATGATCCTACCGGGGCGGGATCGCACGGCTGCTCCTGTTATTGTGGGCTCGCATCTCGATTCAGTGCCGCATGGCGGCAATTTCGACGGCGCTGCGGGCGTGGTGGCGGGGCTCGTGGCCGTGCGCGCGTTGCAGCGGTTGGGTGTGACGCCGCCGCGCGACGTGGTGGTGATGGGAATCCGTGCTGAGGAGAGCATCTGGTTTCAGGTGTCCTATATCGGCAGCCGCTCCGCGCTGGGCACGCTGCCGGAGGGTGCGTTGGAGGCGACGCGCATCGATACCGGGCGAACTCTGGCGGAGCATATGCGTGAGTGCGGCGGAGATCCCTCGGCTCTGGAGCGCGGCGAACGGTTCTTCGAGCCTGGGCGGGTGCATGCGTACATGGAATTGCATATCGAGCAGGCGCCGAGTTTGGTGGAAGCGGGGCGGAGTGTGGGAATTTGCACGGGGATTCCGGGCAACTTCCGTTATCCCGATGCATGGATCGAGGGCAGCCACGATCACGTGGGTTTGCCGAAACGGTTTCGTCATGATGCAGCGGTGGCGGCGGCAGAGTTCGCGATGGCACTGGATAAGCTGTGGGATGAGCATGAAGCGCGTGGCGTGCCGATGGCATGCACGATCGGGCGGTTTCATACGGACCAGTCGCTGCATGGGCTGACAATCGTGCCAGGGTTGTTTCATTTCAGCCTGGATGTGCGGGCCTATGACGAAGCGGTTCTGGCGGAGCTGGAGCGCTCGGGGGATGGGCTCGTGGCCGGGATCGCGCAGCGAAGGGGTGTGCGGTTTCACCTGGGGGCGAAGGCGCGCGCGGCTGTGGGGAAGATGGATGATGGGATTCGTGCCGGGTTGCGGCAGGGCGCGGAGGCGTTGGGGATCGCGGCGATGGATCTGGGAAGCCCTGCATCCCATGACGCCGCGGCGTTTGCCGCCGCCGGGGTGAAGACCGGCATGATTTTCGTGCGGAATGAAAATGGCAGCCACAATCCGCGTGAGGCGATGGCGATAGACGATTTCATGGCCGGCGCGACGCTGCTGACGTGGTGGTTGGTTCAGGGTTAGTTTTTGTGAGAGTAGGATTCGCGCGCTCCGACGTTTCGCCACGCGCGATCCTGCTCTCAGCGGAGGCATAATGCAGATCAAGTTCGACGGGCAGAGCGCTATCGTGACGGGTGCGGCGCACGGGTTTGGCCGGGCCGTTGCTCAGCGTCTGGCGGAGTTGGGCGCGCGCGTGTGGGCGACGGACATCCTGGAGAAGGAACTGGCGGAGACAGCTCGGCTTGCGGGTGAGAATTGCCGTCCACACCGCTTGGATGTCACGGACCGCGATGCGGTGCAGGTGCTCGCGAAGTCGGTCGACTCAGAGACCGGCCGCATCGACATTCTGGTGCATAGCGCGGGTGGTGTGGTGGGTCAGGTCGGCAAGCCCCTGGATGAGGTCACACCGGCGGAGTGGCAAGCGATTCTAGCGGTCAACCTGACTGGCGCATTCTGGTGCGCACAGGCGGTCGCGCCGGCGATGAAGCGCGCGCGATCGGGGCGGATCGTAACGATCTCCTCGGGTGCGGGGTTGGGCGTGAGCCTGACGGGCATTCAAGCCTATGCATCGGCGAAAGCCGGGGAGATCGGGCTGACACGCCAGCTGGCGCACGAATTGGGGCCGTTCGGAATCACCGTAAACAGCGTCGCGCCGGGGTTCGCGCGCAGCAACCCGAGCAGCGAGGCACAGTGGCAGTCCTATGGTGAGGAAGGGCAGAAGCGGATGATCGAGCGGATCGCGCTGCGCCGACTGGGGCATGCGGACGATATCGCGAATGCGGTGCTGTTTTTTGCTTCGGACCGGGCGGGGTGGATTACGGGGCAGACGCTGTCGGTGGATGGCGGGAAATAGCTATTCGAGATCGGTTGGCCGGCGCGGCGTGACCAAGATCTCCTCTCTGGGTGGCCGCCTGAGTGTCGTCGAGGGGGATTCGCCGAACAGGCGCCGATAATAAACCGCGAAACGACCGAGTTCGTAAAATCCGTAATCCATGGCGATCTGCGTGACGGTCGTGGTATCGGCAGATGAGAGGGCGAGCCTTCGCCTCGTCAGGTGCATGCGTCGGAGAACCAGGTAGCGATGGGGACCTCTATCCGGGTTGGCCTCGATGATCTCTTCGAATCGACGCATAATGGAGCCGCGCTTTTTCTCCGTCCGAGACGCTGTTGCTTCTCCCGCCGAGAGACAACGCACCAAGGCGACGGTCATGGCCTGGTCCAGCGCAGTTGCAACCGCTGGATGCGCCAAAATAGCCGGCGCCGTCGATGCGAGATAAGTTGTGCTTGTGTGCAGATTGTTAAGCCGCGGTCTGAGATGCGGGGCACCCGCAACAACTGGGTCGTGGATGGGCGGAGTGATGTCGCGCCCCACCAGGATCCGGCTTCCGCCAAACCTTCCGGAGGCAAGGATATGGAACTCTACGACGTGTTCGCCATAACGCGCAGGTGAAACTCAGCCTCGGGAGCGAAGAAAGCGACATCGTCGGGCGCCAACTCCTTACCGCCGATGGAAAATGGCGGCCCTTCTGTTTGGGCGAGGAACATGAACGGAATGCGGCCACTGTGCATTGCGGTCCAAGCGATGTACGGAAGCGACGTCCATCCGCGTTGCATCCAAATTTGCTGCAGATCGACACGGGTCGCTTCCGCGCGAAACGCCCCCCTTTGCGAGACGACCACTTCGACGTCAGCAGCGCGGAAGGATTGCTGGTAGTCGTAAGGGTCGCTCCATCGAGCGATCGCGCTGCCTGGCATGGCTCGTTCCCTGGCGGACCCACGAACAGTCCCTGTCAGGGAGTGATCCGCCCGAAAGCGCTGCCTTGCGGTTCAGGTCTTCTGCCGGCTGACATCGAGACGTAGCCAAACTAACTGGTCTTTCCCAGGGAGCCGATCCGGCCACGGTCTTACGTGATTTTGCGAACTGCATAAAAAGGACCCGTACCAAAGTACGATCAGAACGGCAGGATCGCATCCAGCGCCTCCTGCCCCCAGCGCGGGCTCTGCAGGTCGGTGACAACGCCGCGCCCGCCGTAGGAGATGCGCGCTTCCGCCATACGATCATGCAGCACCGTGTTGTCGCTTTGGATATCTTCCGGGCGGATCACGCCACTGACCGTCAGCACGCGGAGTTCGCTGTTGACGCGGAACTGCTGGCTCGCGAGGACAACAAGATTCCCGTTCGGCAGCACCTGGGTGATGACACCCGCGAGGCGCAAAGTCACGTTTTCGTTCCGCTGAATCTGCCCGGTTCCGACATTGCTGTTGTTGCTTGTCAGCCCGATCAGCTTGGAGGGATCCATAGGGACCTTCTCCATCAGATTTTCCAGCCCGAACAGGTTTGGAATGCCGGCGTTTTCGGAACCGGCTCGCACCGCGCTGGTGCTGTTCTTCACATTCGCCGCGTCGTTCATGTTGATGACGACCGTGACGATGTCGCCCACGCGGGACGCGCGCTGATCCTTGAAGAAGGATCGCGCGCCCGGACGCCAAAGCGAGTCCGCGTCCGGCGGGGGTGGCGGCGGTGCCGGCATCGGCATTGTCAGCGGTTTGTAGCCCGGTTGCTTCGTCGGATCTTCGGACGGAGACATGCGCGGCGGCCCGCCGATCTCACTCAGCCGCTGACCCATGGTGCAGGCCGAGAGCAGAAGCGGCGCACAGAGCAGGAGCGGCCATTTCATCTGTTACGGCTCACTGGGTTCGACGCGAACGGTGTTGAGATCAATGACCTGCGCTTGCAGCACGGCGTGGGACGTTGGATTCTGCACATGGATCAGGTCGCCGCGACCGCCGGATTCCAGCGCCAGGGCTTCCCCGCTTAGCGAGAGACCGGGCCCGTCCAAGTGCATCACCACGTGGGTACCCTTGCGCACGAGCACGGGCTCGTCGAGGTCCTCGCGCGGGACTGCTTGGTTCGCGGCAATGGGGTCGCGTACCGCAAGCCCGACAGCGTCGGTGATCCGGCGAATCGGATCCTTCGGCAAATGGGACACGCGGACCGATGACAGGTGCACATCATCGGGTTGCACGATGGTTCCGGCCGGCAGACTCTCGGCCGCCACAACGACCTGCTCGACAGCTTCCACTTGTCCGGCGAGCGGCACCGAGATGGAATTCAGCGTCGGTCCACTGATGGTCAGCAGCGCGGAAAACCGGTGCTGCACGGGATCGACCTGGAGACTGCTGACATCCGCCGAAAATGGGCCATCAGTCGGCACAGTGGGCGGCGAGAAACCGGTCAGTGAAATTTTGGCGTCTTTGGGCTGTCCCGCAGTTATCAGCGCCTCACGCAGAGGCGTCAGCACTTCGGCCTCGGTCGCGGGCCGGCCTGGACGATCGAGAATGGCACGATCTGCTCCGGCGTCGGGCTCATAGCTGACCCCGTAGCGGCGCGCGATATAGGCAAGCTGAGAGGCTTCGACAACGATCTGTCCGCCGGGAGCGGGCCCTGGGCCAAGCACGCGATCAGCGTCCGGGCCGGCATTGTCGAACAGGTCCTTCAGGCGAACCACCTGCGCATGCAGCGTGCTGAGTGGCCGGACGGTCGCGGCGTTAGCCAGCGGCGTGACGGCGCAGAAGGCGAAGAGAATCAGTTTGCGCATTTTGGGCTATCGCAGGTTGCTGAGGGTTGAAAGCATCTCGTCGGAGGCTGTGATCACGCGGCTGTTCATTTCGTAGGACCGTTGTGCCGTGATCAGGTTGGTGACTTCCGTCACCACGTTGACGTTCGAAGTCTCGATGAAGCCTTCCATCACGGATCCGTAGCCAGGGCTCGCCGGATTGCCGGTGACCGGATTGCCGGAGGCCGCCGATTGCAGGAACAGGTTCGAGCCTTGGGAATCCAGACCCGCAGGATTGGGAAAGGTGGCGAGCTGCAACTGACCTACTGTTTGCGGTGCGGTCTGGCCCGCGATGGTCGCCTGCACCTGGCCTGCGGTGTTGATGGTGACGTTGGTTGCGTTGTTCGGAATCTGGATGCCTGGTTGGACGACGTAACCATCAGCGGTGACGATCGTGCCGTCGGGTGCTAGGCCAAACGTCCCATCCCGCGTGTACGCCGTATCGCCGGAGGGAAGTGTCACCTGGAAATAACCGTTTCCCTGGATCGCGAGGTCCAGCGTGTTCGACGTCTGCTGTAGATTCCCCTGTTCGTTGATCCGGTAGATCGCAGCGGTTTTCACGCCGAGCCCAACCTGTGCGCTGCCGGAATCCGAACTGTTGGATCCGACCCGGCGCAGGTTCTGATAGATCAGATCCTGGAACTCGGCCCGTTGCCGCTTGAACCCCGTGGTCGTCATGTTCGCAAGGTTGTTGGATATGACTTCCACATTCGTCTGCTGGGCCTGCATGCCCGTGCTGGCGATATCGAGCGCTCGCATTGCCGCGGGACCCCTTGCTTAACTCGTTGGTGCCATTTTGTCGGTGGCGCTTTTCGATCGGTCGCCTTCGGCCTGCACGTACTGCATCATCAATTCGAACGTGCGCTGTGCATCGATCAGGCGCGTGACTTCGGCGATCGGCTGGACGTTGGATTCCTCGATGGCGCCTTGCACCAACCTGGCCTGGGGCACGGGCGACGTCTTTCCGTCGGCGACCTGGAACGTCGTCCCGCCTTCAGCCATGAGCTGATGCGGATCGGCGGGCTGCACGACACCGATCTTGGCAATCTGGCCGTTCTGCTGACTGGACAGCGTGCCGTCAGCCGTGAAGGTGAGCTCGGTATCGTCGGGGCTGATCTTGACGGGCTGGCCGGCACTATCCAGCAGCGCATCGCCCGATTCATCCGAAATGGTGCCGTTCGGCATGACCGCGAACCGGCCGTCGCGCGTCAGCCGTGGTCCGCGCGGGGTGCTGACGGTGAAATACCCGCTTCCTGAAATCGCCAGATCAAGCGGGTTGCCCGTATGGTTGAGCGGGCCCGGGGCCAGATCGTGCCAGGTCGCGCGATCCTGCGAAAAAGCGACTTGCTCGCCGTCGGGCTGGTGGTCCAGCCAGTCGCTGAACTGCATGCGCTGCGCTTTGAAGCCGGGCGTATTCATGTTCGCGAGATTCCCGGCGATCACGTCGACAAGCCGAAGCTGGGCGTCGAGGCGTGAACTGGCGATGGCGGTGTTGAGGTCCATGCCGAGGCAATGGCAAGGCTCGTGCCAGCGTGCGTGCGGCGGAAATGCGGTATTTGCGCAGCCCGGCGGTGCTTCAGCCCGGCAAAAATGACCCGGAGAGCCAGAGCGGATCGTTCAACCGGGCAACAAACGCCGCGTGCGCGGCGAGCTCTGACTCGGTCGGTTCGATCAGCCGAGGGACGCGCGCCCCGTCCAGGCGGTACTCGATCGCGATGCCGGCCATGGCACGCGTTTCCAACGCGAGACCGCGTTGGCGCCCTCCGGTCAGTTCGACATACACGTCCGCCAGCAGCTTGCAGTCGAGCAGCGCGTTATGCGTGGTGCGCGCGGAGAGGTCGATTTCGAAGCGCCGGCACAGCGCATCGAGACTATTAGGCAGGCCGGGAAACCGCGTCTTCGCCAGTGCCAGCGTATCGATCATGCGCTCGGCCGAGAGCGCCGCCAGTCCGGCCAAAGCGAGTTCGGCGTTCAGGAATGCGAAATCGAATGCCGCGTTATGGGCGATCAGCCCGCTGTCCTCGCCGAAGAAGGCGAGCAGGTCGGCGGCGATTTCGGCGAAGAGCGGCTTGTCCTGCACGTGGATGCTGGTGAAGCCATGGATGCGCGTGGCTTCAGCGGGAATGTCACGGCGCGGATCAATTAGCCGATGGAATTGCCGCCCGGTGGGCAGGTCATTCATCAGCTCCAGGGCGGCGACCTCGATCAGCCGGTGCCCGAGATCGGGCTCGAGTCCGGTTGTTTCTGTGTCGAAGACGACGGCGCGGGTCATCGCGGAGGGTTTGAATCAGACGCCGGACCACGCGCGCGGCGTGAGCGCGCGAGAGGCCGGTAGAAATGACGATGTCGGCACGGCGACGCTTCTCCGAATCGGGCATCTGACGCGCAATCATGGCAGCGGTCTCGGCGGCCGTCATGCGCCGTCGCGATCGGACCCGGTATTCCTGCACCTGCCGTGGCGCGGAGACCACGACCACCAGATCGACACGCCGGTCGCCGCCGGTTTCCAGCAGCAGCGGAATGTCGAGCACGGCGGCCCATGCGCCGGCCGCCCTGGCGCGCGCCAGGAAAGCGCGTTCGGCACGCCGTACCATCGGATGGATGATTCGCTCCAATCGCTTGATTGCGGAGGAATTGCTGAGGGCAATGTGGCGCAGCGCGGCGCGATCGACTGTGCCGTCGTGGACCGCGGTTGGGAAGGCGGCGGCGATGGCAGGGATCGCCGCGCCGCCGCGCGCCTGCAGCCGGTGAACTGTTGCGTCTGCATCAAAGACGGGAATGCGGGCGCGGCGGAACAGGGCAGCGACCGTCGATTTGCCCATGCCGATCCCGCCGGTCAGGCCAATGACGATCACCCCTAAGATTCCAGGTCGGCGAGGACAAAGCGCCGGAGGTCATCATCGACTTTCGGGTCCACGCCGAACCAGGCGGCGAAGCCGGGCCTGGCTTGGTGCAGCAGCATGCCGATTCCGTCGACGGTGCGCAGGCCGCGGGCCTCGGCAGCCGCCAGCAACGGGGTGCGCAGCGGGACATAGACCAGATCGGTCACCACGAGGCGGGGATCGGCGTGGTCCAGGGGCAGGTCCAGCGGCGGCTGATGGTGCATGCCAAGCGATGTCGCGTTGACCAGCAGCGCATGGTCGCGCACGGCGTCGGCGCGCGACACCCAGGGGAGCAGGTGCAGCGGTCCGAGGTCGCGCGCCAGCTTCGCTGCAGGCTCGGCGGAGCGGTTGCAGACCGTCACCGGAACGCCCTGCCCCCGAAGCGCCGCGACGACCGCACGTGCGGCGCCGCCCGCGCCGAGGACCAGGGCAGGGCCGGCGGCGGGGTCGATGCCATTGTCCTTGAGGCTTTCGAGAAAACCGAAACTGTCGGTCGTGGTGCCGGTGATCCGGCCGTTGCGAAGTGTGAGGGTGTTTGCCGAGCCAGCGATGCGAGCCGCTTCGTCCACTTCATGGCAGGCTTCGAAGGCGGCGATCTTGTGCGGAAGGGTGACGTTGAGGCCGGCGAAGCCAGCGGCCATCAGGCCGTGCACGGCTTCGGCGAAGCGGCCAGGCTGGATCGGCAGGGGAATATAGGCGCCGTCGATCCCGTAGCGCTGCAGCCAGAATCCATGAATGCGCGGCGAGCGGGAGTGTGCAACGGGCCATCCCGCAATACCTGCGATGCGCGCCGCTCCTGACAGGACGGACATGGCCGCACAATCCCTCGCGCGGCGCGGCAAATCAACGCGGGTGCTTGGCTTATCGGGCCTGTGCGCTCGCTTCACTGCGCGTGGCGCCGACACGTGCGGCGAGGGCGGCGGCCATGAAATCATCCAGCTCGCCATCCAGGACGGCGGCGGGATTGCCGGTTTCAACGTTGGTGCGAAGATCTTTGACCAATTGATAAGGTGCAAGCACGTAGCTGCGGATTTGGTGGCCCCAGCCGATATCGGTCTTCGCATCTTCCTGCGCCGCGGCGGCGGCTTCGCGCTTCTGCAGCTCCTGTTCGTACAGTCGCGCTTTCAGCATCTGCATGGCAATGGCGCGGTTGCGGTGCTGGCTGCGGTCGGTCTGGCAGGCCACCACGATCCCGCTTGGCATATGCGTGATGCGGATGGCGCTTTCGGTCTTGTTCACGTGCTGACCACCGGCGCCCGAGGCACGGAACGTATCCACCTTCAGATCGCTTTCGTTGATGTCGATCTCAATGTTATCGTCCACCACCGGATAGACCCAAACACTGGCAAAGCTGGTCTGCCGCCGCGCGTTCGCGTCGAAGGGACTGATGCGGACCAGACGGTGCACTCCGGCCTCGGTCTTCAACCAGCCATAGGCATCGGGCCCGGTTATTTGGAGCGTGACAGACTTTACGCCGGCCTGCTCGCCTTCGCTTTCTTCCATCAGCTGGACTTTGTAGCCGTGCTTTTCCGCCCACCGCGTGTACATGCGCATGAGCATTTCAGCCCAGTCCTGTGCCTCGGTGCCCCCTGCCCCAGCATTGATTTCCACGTAGGCGTCGTTGGCATCGGCCTCGCCGGACAGCAGCGATTCGATTTCGCGCCGCTTCGCTTCGTCCGCCAGGGTGCGCAGGCTGGCGAGGCCTTCGGCGGCCAGCGCCTCGTCGTTGTCCGCTTCGGCCAGGCCAATCAATTCCGACGTGTCTGCGGTTTCGCGCTCCAGTCGATGCACGCCATCGACGCGTGCAGCCAAGTGATTCCGCTCGCGCATGAGTTTCTGCGCGGCGGTCGCGTCATTCCACAGATTGGGGTCTTCGGCGCGAGCGTTCAGCTCCGCGAGACGAGCGGCGGCGACGTCCCAGTCAAAGATGCCTCCTCAGCAGCGCCACCGACTGCTTGATCTGCTGGTTCAGGGCATCGGATTCAGCCGACATCGTCCGTCCGTGCGAAAAGGGCCGCGCTCAATACAGTCCGCCGAGAGACGAGTCCACGCTGGGCGTGCCGCCGGCTGTCGCGGCGGGCGGCTGAGACTCGTCACCGGAACTGTCAGCCACCTCACCGCCGACAGGCTGCGATGCGCCCGGCGTCTGCCCCGGCTTGAAGGCGTCCGTCACCGTACCGGACCCGGTATCCCACGCCGCCATGGTCACGCCCTGCGGCTGCGGGAAGTTCAACACCGGCCGGTTCTTCAACGCCTCGGCCATGAAATCGTGCCAGATCGGTGCAGCAACAGCCGCGCCCGTTTCATTGTCGCCAAGCGTGGCGGGGTTGTCGAAGCCGACCCACACCACGGTCACCAGGCCCGGCGTAAAGCCGGAGAACCAGGCGTCGGTGAAGTCCTGGGTGGTACCGGTCTTGCCGGCGATCGGGCGCTTAATCCCGGCACCTGCCGGCACGCCGGTGCCCCGCTGCACCACGCCTTCCATCATGGTCACAAGCTGGAACACACTCTGCGGATCGGCGATCTGCGGGCGATCGTCAGTCAGCGCCGGCGCGTTGGAGGCGCTGTCGCAGTCTGCGCACTCCGCCCCCGGCGGTCGCCAGACCACGTGTCCTTCCCGGTCCTGCACGCTCTCGATCATGACGGGGGTCACCTTCCGGCCGCCCTGGTCCAGCGAGGCATAGGCCCCCGCTTCTCGCAGAACCGTCGTGTCCGCCGCCCCGAGAGCGGCCGGCAGATATAAGGGTAGGTGGTCCACCATGCCGAAGGCCTGGGCCGTTTGGGCCACCGCCTGCATGCCGATGCGTTGAGCGACCCGGATCGTCACCAGGTTCAGCGACTGCTCCAGCGCGACGCGCAGTGGGGTCGGCCCGCCGAAATTCCCTTCATAGTTGTGCGGCCGCCAAACGCCCGCGGCGCCCTGATCGACGACAATGGGTCCGTCCAGGAACCGGTCGCTGGGGGAGAACCCTTTCTCCAGCGCCGTCAAATAGACCATCGGTTTGAAGCTGCTGCCGGGCTGACGCTGCGCCTGGGTCGCCCGGTTGAACTGGCTGGCATCGAAGCTCCAACCGCCGACCATCGCCAGCACCCGGCCGGTTGTCGGGTCCATGGACACCAGCGCCCCCTGAACTTTCGGGATCTGGCGCAAGGCAACACGATCCGGCCGGCCCTGGTCGGACTCGATCATCACCACGTCACCCGGCTGAACCATCTCGGTCATGCTGCGGTAGATCGCGCTGGGTTTGCCGTCCGCCGTCATGGCATGATGCCAGAACTCGGTCCCGCGCTGGATGACGCCCGTCCGGTGGGACGACGCGTCGCCCGGCTCGATCCAGCCGACCCGCGCTTCGGCGGGCGAGACCTGGAGCACGACACCAAGCCGCCAGGTCGGCAGCATGCCCGGCACGGGCGCGACCTTCGCGAGTTCCGCGGGCCAGTTCTGGGCCAATCCTGCCGGCGAGAGATGCGTAACCGGGCCTCGCCAGCCGCCCATCTTGCGGTCGTAATTCATCAGGCCAGCGCGTACCGCGTTGTCGGCTTCCGCCTGGAGTGTGGGATCGAGGCTGGTCTGAACCTGCAACCCACCCTCATAGGCCAGGCCGTTGCCGAACTGTGCGACGAGTTCCCGCCGCACTTCCTCCGCCATCCAGTCCGCGCCGGGGATTGGCGTGGGGCCGGTAAACTGCACGGGGGCTAGCGGTTGGGCCTTTGCCTCCGAAGCCTGGGCCTGGGTGATGGCGCCGTCGTCGGCCATGCGTTCCAGCACCCAGTCCCGCCGCTCGCGGGCTGCCTCGGGATGGCGGAACGGATTGTAGTTGCTCGGCGCCTTGGGCAGCGCAGCGAGCGTCGCATCCTCAGCCAATGAAAGCTGATCGAGCGGTTTGTTGAAATAGGTCTGCGCCGCCGCGGCCACGCCATAGGCGCCCTGCCCCAGGTAGATCTCGTTCAGGTAGATCTCGAGAATCTTCTGCTTGCTGAGCACGCTCTGCATGCGCAGGGCGAGGATCGCCTCCTCGATCTTTCGCGTGAAGTCCATCCGGTCGTTCAGCAGCATGTTTTTCGCCACCTGCTGCGTGATCGTGGAGGCACCGACCGGCCGCCGCCCATTGCCCATATGCGCCAGGTCGAACACGCCGGCCCGCGCGATGGCACCCAGATCGATGCCCGGGTTGGTCCAGAAGTTCTGATCCTCGGCGGCGATGAAGGCCGCGCTCACTTTGGGCGGGATCGCCCCGTAGGGCACAAAGATGCGGCGCTCCGACGCCAGCTCCGCAATCAGCTGCCCGTTTCCGGCATAGACCCGGCTGAGGACGGGTGGCTGGTAAGCGCGAAGCCCATCCACGCTGGGGATGTCGGCATTGAAGCGGGACCAGGCGAAATACGCGACGCCGCCGGCCGCGCACATCACCACGACGCACAGGCCGGCGGTTCCGGCCAGTAACGCACGGAACAGGTGACGCCGGCGCTTGCGAGGCCGCGGGGGCACGCGCCGTGGATCACGCTGCGGGCTGTGGGCCCGCGGCGGCGTTCCCGGCGCGAGCCGTTCGCCCGCTTTCAACGGAGCAGACATGAGACGCGATATGGTCCTAAATCGGTTGGACGACCAGCGCGGCCGTTTCAGCCCTGCATGGCGGTTGCGTGAGCGGCCACGAACCAGGCGTCAACCGCCTGATGCAGGGCGCCGGCGACACGCATCCGATGCGCCGGCTGGCGCAGGAACAACTCATCCTCGCGGTTGGACATAAACCCCATTTCCACCAGCACGCTGGGGATCTCGGCGGAGGTCAGCACGACGAAGCCGGCATGACGGTCCGGATTGGGCAGCAGCGGCACCTCTTGCTGCAGGCTGACCACGACGTCCCGCGCCATACGCTGGGAACCGACTTTCGTTTCCCGCTGCACAAGGCTGACGAGGACCTGCGCGACCTCGGGCGAGAGGTTCTTGTAGGTGGGACCGAGGTAGCGGTCGGCGCTGTTTTCCCGCGAGGCGAGCTCCGCCGTCTGGGCGTCGGAGGCGCCCGTCGACAAGGTGTAGACGCTGGCGCCGCGTACCGCATGGTCCTTGATGGCGTCGGCGTGCATGGAGACAAACAGCGCGGCGCCATGTTTGCGCGCGATCTCCACCCGCTGTTCCAGCGGGATGAATCGGTCCTGCTCTCGGGTCATCGCCACACGGTACTGCCCGGAATGCTCGAGCAGGCCTTTGAGGGTCAGAGCGGTGGCGAGGGCGATGTGTTTTTCGTAGGTGCCGGATACACCGATGGCGCCGGGATCCTTTCCGCCATGGCCCGGATCGAGCATCACGAGCGGCGCGTTGCTGGGCGGCCGGCTCGATGTGGGATAGGGAAGATTGTGCGATTTCTGACGACCCCAGGCGGGCGCCAGAAAGGTGCCGAAGACGCTGATGGAGGCGCCGATCCGGCCCAGCATGAGCCGACGACTTGATGGCGCGTGGAAGCCCATGCCCCGCGATCTTAAAGCAATACATCAGCTTTGACCAGGCGGCTTTTGGATTCCCTTGGATGCGTTGCCCGTTGAGCAGGACGTTTCTGTACCTGATAGGACTGTGCACGAGAGCTCCGGTCTGACCATTCGCAGTGGAACCTGGTGAATGCCGCCTTCAACACGCCGGCTGACCGGCTCGTTATTGGGCGTTCCCGAACCGGCGCCGGCCCAGTTCCTCGTGCGCCGGCCATCGTATCCGTGGCTGGTGGTGGGCACGACGTGCGTCGCCGCCTTCATCGGGCAGGTGGATGCCAGCATCGTGCAGCTTGCCCTGCCGACACTGGAAGGCGCGTTTGATTCTGGGCTGGCGACTGTCAGCTGGGTTGCGGTCGGCTATGTCCTTGCGTTCGCATCCATCCTGCCGGTGTTTGCGCGCATCGCCGAAATCGCCGGGCGCAAGCTGATGTATCTGTTGGGCTTCGCGCTGTTCGGCATCGCCTCCATGCTGTGCGGACTGGCACCAGACCTTCCGTTGCTGATCCTATTCCGCGTGCTGCAAGGCATCAGCGGCGCGATGTTGGGGGCCAACAGCATCGTCATTCTTGTTGCGGCGGCCGGCCCGGAGAGACGCGGCCGGGCGATGGGTGTGTTTGCCGCTGCGCAGGCTGTCGGCATCAGCGCCGGGCCGGCGTTGGGTGGGCTTATTCTCAGCATGCTGAGCTGGCGCTGGCTTTTTTGGGTCAACGTGCCGTTTGCGCTCTGTGCCGTGGTGATCGGCTGGCTGGTTGTGCCGTTGACGCAGCAAACCGAAAACGACCGACGCTTCGACCTGCCGGGTGCGATGCTGCTGATCCCCGCGTTGATCACCCTGCTGACCGCTATCATGCAGAGCCAAACCTGGGGTCTCATCTCGGTCGGGACGATCACCTGCATTGTCGCCGCCGTGGTGTTGTTTATCGCGTTCATCGTAAGAGAGAATCGGACGCCAGCGCCGTTGCTCGACCTGAATTTATTCCGCGCTGCAGCCTTCTCCGGCGGGTGCGTGGCCGTGGCACTGTCCTACGCGATGCTGTACGGCATGTTCTTCGCAATGGCCTATGCGCTCGTGCGTGGCTATCACGACCCGCCTTTGGCGGCGGGGCTGCGGCTGACAATCATCCCGCTCGCGCTTGGCATCGTGGCGCCGTTCAGCGGTGCTTGGTATGAGCGCCGTCCCCGGCTTGTCATGGTTGGCGGCATGGCGATCTGCATCGTCGCTGTCGGCGCGCTGACGACCGTCATGACGGGTACTCCTTCCAGCCTGCTGCGTGTCATGGCGGCGCTGGCGGTTTTCGGCGGGGGCCTTGGCATGTTCATCGCGCCCAACAACAGCGCGACCATCAGCGCCGCGCCCGCAAACAAATCGGGCGAGGCGGGCGGTCTGCTCAATCTGATGCGGGCGCTTGGTACCGGCACCGGGGTGGCGGCTGCATCGTCCGTGCTGGCCTGGGGAGTGGGCGAACACACGGCCGGGGCGGCGGAACCCGTCTTGTTAGGGGCGATCCGCGACGTGTTGCTGATGCTGGCGGGCTTCGCCATCATTGCCGGTGCCGCGTCACTGCTGCGCAGTGACCCCCGCCGGCCGGCGGAGGCCTTCGCTGTCCTCGATCAACAGCGCGAGCCTGCACCCGGCTGACGAGCGCCCAAATCGGGCTCGTATGAAAGGAACGTTGCTTGCGCACATATCGCGTCGCCGCCATCCCCGCCGACGGCATCGGACCTGAGGTGATCAACGCAGGGCTGGAGGTGCTGGACGCGGTGGCCGCACGCGATGGCGGCTTCGATCTCAAGATCGATCGCTACGACTGGGGCTCTGACTGGTACCGCAAGCACGGCGCCATGATGCCCCCCGATGGGCTGGCCTGGCTGCGCACGGCGGATGCGATCTATTTCGGGGCGGTCGGTGATCCGCACATTCCGGACCATGTGACACTGTGGGGTTTGCGGCTGCAGATCTGCCAGGGCTTCGATCAATACGCCAATGTGCGGCCGACGCGTGTGCTGCCCGGCGTGGTTTCTCCGTTGCGCGATGTGGGGCCCGGGGATCTCGACTGGGTGATCATCCGGGAGAACTCCGAGGGCGAATATGCCGGTCAGGGTGGGCGCACGCATCGCGGCCTGCCGGAGGAGGTTGCAACAGAAACCGCTATCTTCACGCGCCGCGGCGTGGAACGCATCATGCGGTTCGCATTCGACGTGGCACGCGCGCGCCCGCGCAAACACCTGACGGTCGTCACCAAGTCCAATGCGCAGCGCCACGGCATGGTGTTCTGGGACGAGATCGCCGCCCTGGTGTCCCGCGACTATCCGGACGTGACGTGGGACAAGGAGCTGGTGGATGCGATGACGATGCGCATGGTGCGCAAGCCGGGCACGATCGATACTGTGGTGGCGACCAATTTGCATGCCGACATCCTGTCGGATCTCGCGGCGGCGCTTGCCGGTTCTTTGGGCATCGCGCCGACCGGCAATATCGATCCGGAGCGGCGGTCGCCTTCGATGTTCGAGCCGATTCACGGGTCTGCGTTTGACATCACCGGCAAGGGGATCGCCAACCCGGTCGCGAGTTTCTGGACCGCGGCGATGATGCTGGAACATCTGGGCGAGAAGCCCGCCGCCGAGCTGTTGATGCGCGCGGTGGAGCAGGTGTGTGAGGCGGGAGTGTTGACGCCGGATTTAGGCGGGAAGGCGACGACGAAGGATGTGACGCGCGCGGTATGCGAGGCATTGCGGGGGGCTAATATCACGGCTCGCTGATCGCGAGCGATGGAGGAGAGTGCAAGCGTTGCAGGTGGCACGAGCAGGCGGTCCGCTGACCTGCTAAGTTTGTCCTGATCAAGCCTTCTCACCCTGTACTTTGCGCGCAATCGCGTGCCAGCGGACGAAGCGCAGCCGTTCGGACCGGAGCAGCCGGGCACGCAGCATCCACATTTCCCCTTCGCGCACCAAGCGGGCGGCCTCCGCCGTACCGGGCCTCTGTTCCGAAAGCATACGAACGAGCCCTTTCCAGCCGCGGACGATGTACGCCTCATGCCGGGCGGAAACGTCCTCCGCCACCCGGACATCGAAGCCGAGGCGGCCGAGAGCGCGGCTGATCGTGGCTTCTGCAGCGGGCGCATCCGTCCGGCTTTCCAGTTCGATCAGGCGTGTCATCTCGCGATCCGCGACCGTCACCCGTTCCCGCGCGACCAGTTCTAACAGCGACACCTGTCCGGCTGGCCGCAGCGCGAGCGCGATGCCGGCCAGGACCGTTTCCGGTGACGCTTCCCGCATCGGCTCCAACCCGATCGCGTGGTGGAAGTAGCGGTGCTGGAAGTCCGGCCGCTCGGGATTCCAGAAATCGACCTGTGCCCGTTTGCCGAGACCGGAGTGAGCACAGAGCGTGACGCCCGCAGCCACCAGATCGGGATCCGCCTCGAACCCGCTGACCCAAACCCCGAGCCTGCTCGCGATGATCCTGCTGGCGCCGCCTGGTCCGCAGCCGAGGAGCAGGAGACTGGACGCGGGGGAGAGGCCCATCGGGCGCGCGATGCGCAGGGTCTCTTCCTCTCCGCCGGGAAGAATAAATCCCTCCCCCCACAGCTTGGCAGCTAGCGCAATCCGCTCGGCCGGCCAGATGATCGACCGGTCCTGCGCCTCGTTCGGCAAGAGTGAGGCGAATGCGTTTTCGGGCGACCGCGACAGCCAATTTTTGACGCCGGCAAGCAGCATCCGGACGATTTGCACGAAGGACGGTTGAGAATTGGTTTCCGAGCCCGGCTAAGCGAACAACCGGCGCGATGCGAGGCGTGCCCCTTCGGCCAGAGCGGCGAGCTTGGCCCAGACGACGTCCTCGGCGACACGGCCGCGTCCGGCGGATGTGTCGAATCCGCAGTCAGTGCCTGCCAGCACGCGGTGCGGATCGCCGAGGGCTTCCGCCACATGCTCGATCCGATCGGCCACGACCTCCGGGTGTTCAACGAAGTTGGTCAGGACGTCGATCACGCCGGCGACGACACATTGATCCGGCCGCAAGGGAGCCGAGGCAAGCACACGATATTCGTGGGCATGGCGCGGATTGGCGAACGGCAGGACGAAGGCGCCGACCCGCGCCTGCAGGATGGTGGGCAGGATCTCCTGCAGGGCCACATCGGAATCGTGCGGGCCTTCGTAATTGCCCCAGCATGCGTGCAGGCGGACACGGTCGGGGGCAATACCGGTCAGCGCGCGGTTGATCACCGCAATGACACGCTCGACGAAGGCCACGAAGTCTTTGACCGGCCGGTCCTGAAACGTCAGGTGGCGCTCCATCGCCAGGTCCGGAGCGTCGATCTGCAGCACGAAGCCGGCCTTGACGATGGCGGCGTATTCGACGCGCAGGGCTTCGCCCAGGGCGTTTAGATACGCGTCATCGTCCGGATAGAACCGGTTGCGCATAGCGAGCGCCACGATGCCGGGCGATGGCGCGGTCAGGAAGGTTTCGGCGAAGCGGTGCTGCTGCCCGCTCAGGGCCGCGGCAAAGTCCGCGCAGTCCCGTTCGATGGCGCCCGGGTCGAGATAGCGGATTTCGCCGATGGCCTCGGGCACGCCGGCGATGTTGCTGATGGAAGTACCGACCGCGTCGTGGGCGGTTTTCCAAACGGCGAAACCGGGATAGCGGGTCATGTCGGCGAAGGGGCGACGGGTCCAGCCGGCGCCGAAGCCGCTCATGCGCCGCTGGACGTACAGGAAGAAGCCTTCGCGCTGCTGTTCGCCGTCGTTGATGAGGTCGATGCCGGCTTCGATCTGCCGGGCGACGACGTGGCGGAGCGCGGCGAGGCCTTCGGATCGGAGCTCCGATGCATCGACCGGTTCGCCGCGGGAGCGCCGTGCGTAGAGGTCGGTCAGCGATGCAGGCCGGGGCAGGCTGCCGGCGTGCGTGGTGAGGATGCGGTTGTCGCTGCGCAGCATGGCTATGCCCCGGTCATTGCGTTGCGCAATACTGTCAGTGCCGCGACGATGGAAGGCAGAGGGCGTCGCCGCCCGTCCGGCCGGGTCAGGTGCCAGCGGATGGGCCGGTCAGCAGCCGGAGCGGGGAACAGGGTGTAGCGGCCGGTCGGTCCGTCGAGGGCGATGCCATCGCCGACAGGCTCCAGGCGCACCGCCGAGCCCCACAGATGAGTGCAGTCGGCCAGCAGCATCCGTAGCTCTGACTGTTGCACCGCTCGCCGCCTCCCCTTACAGCAGGCCAGATGTCCAGCCGTTCCTGGTTCCTGGCCGGCCTGGCCCTGCTGATGATGGCGGCTGTGGCGGGACCGGGCCAGAGCCGTGCGGCTGATTCTCCTTCGGCACTGTGCACTGCCGCGGTGAGCGCGGCGGAGAAGACGGAACAGACCCCGCCTGGCTTGCTGCTGCAGATCGCCCGCGTGGAGAGCGGCCGGCCCACGCCGCCCACCAACACGCTGCAAGCCTGGCCATGGACAGTGGATGCCGACGGGGAGGGCATCTTCTTCGACACCAAAGCCCAGGCGGTGGCCTGGACGCAGAAGGCGCTGGCGAGCGGTACGGTCACGTATCTGGATGTCGGGTGCATGCAGATCGACCTGCGGATGCATCCGCACGCGTTCCGCAATCTGGATGAGGCGTTCGATCCGATGGCGAACGCGGCCTATGGCGCGCGTTACTTGCGCGAGCTGCACGACGGGGACGCCGGCGGGAATTGGTACATCGCGATCGGGCTGTATCATTCTCACACGCCGGAACTGGCGGCTGCGTATCGGGCGCAGGTGGCAGCGGTCGCCTCCGGGCGGCCGATGCCGGCCATGCCGGGACATTTCATCCGGCTGGCGCTGGCGGGGGGCGGGATATTGCGGATCAACTTGCGGCAGCCGGCGCGCGTGCACCGGACGCTGACGGCATGTCAGGTGGCGGCGATCCTAGGGCCGTATCTGCCGCGGAAGGTGCGTGGGTGCGGGTGAGGGCTGCGCGAGAGGGCACAGAGGGGATTTAAAGGCAGGGATTCTGGGTGATTTCATCGGAAATTTTGCGCGGGAGCCAGCGCCCTTCGGAGGGGCCTCCGGTGAATTGGCCGTTCTCCACGACGACCTTGCCGCGCAGCATAGTGAGGCAGGGCCACGCGAGTGCCTGCCAGCCTTCCCAGGGGGTGTAGTCGGTCTCGTGCATATCGGCGGCGCGGATGATGCGCCGGTCCGCCGGATCGAGAATGCAGAGATCGGCGTCCGATCCGGCGGCGATCGCGCCTTTGCGCGGATAGAGACCCATGATCTTCGCCGCGTTGGTTGAAACAAGATCGACGAAGCGGGACAGAGAGTAACCGCGGCGGCCAACCATCTCGGCGTACATCAGCGCGACGCGTGGCTCGACGCCGGCATTGCCGCCGGTGGTGTCATCGATACGCGCGCCCTGGAGCTTCTTCTTCAGTGTGCAGCAGATCTCATCGGTGGCGACGCAGTTGATCGAACCGTCCAGCGTGCCGGCCCAGAGGGCGGCTTGGTCTTCGCGCGATTTCAGTGAGGGGTAGGTGTGAAAGATCTGGCCATTCGGGCGGCGATAATCTTCGCTGGTGTAGAGCATGTATTGATGCAAGGATTCGCCGTAGATCGGCACGCCCCGTGCACGCGCTTCATGGATCGCCAACACTCCGCTCGCGGCCGAGGTGTGCATCATGTAGAGGGCCGCGCCGACTTTCTCGGCCATTCGGATGATGCGGCGGAAGGAGATATCCTCAGACAGGGTGTTGTGGACTTCGGCCATATTGGCGAAACCGGTACGGCCTTCGCGGATCAGCTTGCCGTACATGTGCATCACGATGTCGTTGTCCTCGGAGTGGATGACGCCGAGGCCGCCGTGTGCCGCGAGGACCTGGAACACCTCCCAGATGTCGCCGAAATCCACCATGCGTCCCTTGCGGGACGGCGTGATGTCGGTGGTGAAGATCTTCACCGTGGGAAAGCCGGATTGGATCGCTTCTGCAAGCTGCGGGAAGAGCGTTTCGGGCAGTGCACCTTCCACCATCAGGTGCTGCGCGTAGTCGCAGGCGCAGTGTCCTTTCCATTCGCGTTCGCGGAGTTCGATCGCCTCGCGCGCGATGGGTGCCTGATTGAGGCGAGTGAAGTCGATGATGGTGGTGGTGCCGCCGTGGAGCGCGGCGCGGCCCACCACGTCCGGCGGATCGGTCAGTCCCACGGTGCCATCGGGGTTGGGTAACGGCCAGGCGCAGTGCACGTGCGGATCGATGCCGCCGGGCATGACGATCTTGCCGGTGGCATCGATCAGCCGCACGCCTTCGGGTAGCGGCAATGTGCCGGGCGCGGCGACGGCGACGATGCGCTCGCCCTTAATGGCGATGTCGCAGGCCGCCACACCTTGCGGCGTGACGACCGCATCCCCGCGAACCAGCACATCGATCATCAGGCTTCCTCGAAGACGTCCTTCGCGACGTTGGCCGCGGTCATGGCCGCCGGCCAGCCGGCATAGAACGCGACGTGGGTGATCAGCTCGCCGAGTTCCTCCTGACTCAAGCCGTTCGCCATTGCGCGTTGCAAATGCCCACGCAACTGCTCCGGCCGGTAGGTTGCAACGAGCACGGCGCAGGTGACCAGGCTGCGATCGCGCTTGGATAGTTGCGGGCGTTCCCAAATGTCGCCGAACAGCCATTGCTCGGTGGCTTCGACCAGCTTGGGGACGGTCTTGCGCACGCGGTCACGGGCGGCGGTCGAGGGCTGCTTGGGCATGGGTGTTTCCTCCTAAAGTCGCTACGAGCGTTATTGGAGAAACCAGACGCGGGCGCGACGTTCCTCGAGAGCGTCGAGCATCGCGCCGGCGGCCATGCGGGGCAACATTCTGAGCAAGCCGCGGCGACGGGGGCGAAGGACGTTCGGCTTTGCTTTGTCGCCGGCGAGGGTGCGGACCAGGGATTCGACGTCAGCGAACCCGTCGATCAAGCCCAGTGCGCGCGCCTGGTCGCCGAGCATGAAGCTGCCGTCGAACACCGACGCATCGTCGGCTGTCAGCCGTGCGCCGCGCCGCTCCCGTACCCATGCCTTGAACCGCACATGCAGGTCATCGAGAAGTTTCTGGGTGAACGCCACGTCCTCGGGACGCTCGGGCAAAAAGGGGTCGAGCCGCGCCTTGTTCTCCCCTGCCGTGTAGAGCCGGCGATCAATCCCAAATCGCGCAATCAAGCGGTCGAAACCGAACCCGCCGCCTCGAACGCCGATCGAGCCCACGATGCTCATGGGGTTGGCGTGGATCTGGTCGGCGGCGCAGGCAATCCAGTATCCCCCGGATGCGCCGGCGTCACCGATCACGGTGTGTACCTCGACCTTGGCTTTCTCGGCTCGGCGGCGAATGTGCGCAGCGATCAGATCCGACTGCACGGGAGAACCGCCGGGGCTGTCGATGTGCAGGATGACCGGCTGGCCGCGGGCGGTATCGAAGGCTTTGTCGATGAGGGGCGCAGCGCCGGCGAGGTTGAGCAGACCGGGGCCGGACGCGATGAGGCCGTGCAGTTCGACAACGTTGATGCGCGGCTTGCGCCAGAAGGCAAGGCGGAAGCGTCGGGCCATCAGAGCGCAGCTTTCGCGGCTGCCTGGCCCGACAGCCAGGCGCCGGCGACGGTGCCGGCATAGGGTGTGTTGCATGCCTCCCCAGCGAAGAGCAGGCGGCCGTCCCCGAGGGGCTGGGCGAGTCGGGTGCGAGCGGCAGCGCGGCCGGGAGGCACATAGGAGTAGGCGCCGCGAATCCAGGGGTCGGAGTCCCAATGGGTGACCAGATGCGCCCCGCCGGAAAACAGCCGGTCGATCCGGGCGCCGAAGATCTTGCGCAAACGCTCCAGCGCGAAGTCCACCACTGCGGCTTCCCCGGCCTCGGCAAGCTCCCAGGCTTTCGATCCGCCGATCCAGCCTTGCACGTAGGGCCGACCGAAGGGCCAGCACTGGAAGGGCATGAGGGGATCGCCGCTGCGCTCGATCCGGTAGGCCACCGAGGTGTGCCGGGGCAGATCCAGCCGGTCCGGCCCGGTAGCGTGGAGGGCGACTTTGACGGCCAGGCCCATGGGCAGGTCGTTCAGGCATTGCAGGGTGTCGTCGGGCAGCGCGGGGTCGAAGGCGATGGTGCCCGCGGTCAGCACGCCAGTGGAGACGGTGACGATGCAGGATTTCGCTTTGAGGGTTCCGCGGTCGGTTTCCACCGTCACGGCGCCGTCCCAGTGGACGCGGCGGACGGGAGTGTTGAAGCGGACGTCCAGTCCCTGTGCCAGGCCGGCGACGAATGCGCCGACCCCACCCTCGGGCACCAGGTTGCTGCCGCTGAGCGCATTGGTGCGCCAGTCCTGCAGGCTGAGCAGATCGGGATCGGCCACGTCGATGACGGGACCTTCCCAGGCTTCGACTGTCACCGCCCAGGGATCGTCCGGCAGGCTGCGGGCAACGGCGGCGAGCGGGGCGTCGCCATGCTGCAGGATCCGGTCGGCGGCAGCTTCGAACCGGTCCCAGGCGCCGTCATAGTCGGCCCGTTCGGCGGCGCTCAGCGGACGGTTGCCGATGAAAATCTGCTCGTGGCGGATCGCATCCGAGCGGATCAGGCGCAGTCCCTTGGCCTGGGCCAGGGGGACGAGCGGGTTATGCTCGGCCGCGTGGAGCCAGATGGCGCCCATTTCGAAGACGGTGCCGTCGAGTTCGGGCGGCTGGACGGTCCAGGCACGCCCTCCGGCGCGGTTGCTGGCTTCCAGCACGATCGCCCGGCGACCCGCTTCTTTCAGCGCGGTCGCCGCGCCGAGGCCGGCGGCACCGGCGCCGACTACGACAACGTCGGTTTCCTGCATCGTTCATCCCGTGCCAGGAACCGCGCTGTTTGGCCAGAGGACGGCGGCCGGGTGGCTCGGGTTATTTCCCAGCGGTCGGGGCGGTGCGCGGTGGTGCCTCGGCGGCGGCGGCGGTTTCTGGTGGTTGGGGCGCTTTGGCGGGCTTGTCGGGGAAGAACATCGGGCGGTCCCAGCCCGGACCGCGGGGCGCGAACGCTGCCTGGTCGAGCAGAGCGCGGCGGGCGGCGCTTTCGCGGGGGCGTTCGGGTTGTCTCGGTGGAGTCTCAGTTTTCGTTTCGTGGGATTTGGGATCGATTTTTGCGACAAAGACCTTCCGCGCGGCCCGTTGCGGGACATAGGGTTCGGGCGTGGGGTCCGGCATCTGCTCGACCGCCTCGGCGGTCATGACCATGGTGACATGCTCGATGCGCTCGGCGGTGTCGGTGGCGTCGGGGTCGGCGTGACGTTTGCGGGTCTCGGTCTGGAGGCGATGGATTTCGCGCAGGGTGCGCTTGGCCTCCCGCATCAGGGAAATGCCCTGGGCCCGGCATTGCATGGCGAGTCTATGCTCGCCGTTGGCGCGGTAGATCGGGATCCAGCGGAAAGCGTCGCGTGATTGCTCGGTTGCGACGATGTGGTCGGCGGCGAGGCTGGCCTCGATCGCGTCGTTCGGACGAAGGGCGGAGATCCGGGCGATGATGGATTGCTTGCGGAGGGCGGCGGTTTCCGCGGAGGGGTCGGGCGGCGGCGAGGGTGCGGACGAGGTAGGCGTAGGCGTCGGCGGGGAGGCGGTAGGGGAGGTCGGTTGGGTCGATGCGGAGGGCTGTCATGGGTGGGGGAGGTAGTGTTAGTATTATGGACGTTCAAGGTTAGAGAAAGGAGAGGGTTGGGACGGGGGCTGCGGGGGTTTCGTGGTCAAGGAAGTATTCAACACGAAGGTCGCGGAGAAACACGGAGATGCACGGAGGAAGTATCGTGATGGATTACGTTCGCGAGATGTTTCCGTGCAGTTTCGGAGTATAGTGAGGTATGGAGGCGGGGTTTTTGATTGGGGGTCCAATTCGCACTACTCCGTGGTTCTCTGTGACCTCCGTGTTGAATACTTTCTTTCCCCCCATCCACCCGGACATTGTGCCAGCATCGCCGCCCGGCCCATCGCGTGGCTTTCAATGTTAGTGGGGGTGGCGGGACGATGTGTTTGTGCGGGCCTCGCGACGACGGGGGCCGGGTGGCCTGTGCTCTGCGCGTGATCCGAGTTGATGACGGAGGCGGGACCGAGCGGACGGAGGTTAGCTGTTTGGTCCCGGAGAGTCGTGACGCTAACCTGACCCGAGAGGGAGAGGAGGCGCTATGGCAGGCAGTCTTCACGGCTCAGCCCGAACGACGCCGCGAGTTCGAGCCGAGCTCCAAGCGTCGAAAGAGACGAGCGGCGCCTTGGCCAAGCACTATGGTCTGAGCCGCAACACGGTTGCCAAGTGGCGGGCCCGGGCTACCACCGATGACGCTCCGATGGGGCCGCGCGCCCCTCACAGCACTGTCCTGACCGCGGTCGAGGAAGCCATGATCGTGGAGTTCCGACGGCGCACCCTGCTGGCGCTCGACGACGTGCTCGGATGCCTACGTGACAGCATCCCCAAGCTCACCCGATCCAGCCTGCATCGCTGCCTGGAGCGCCATGGCATCTCCCGGCTGCCCGAGAACCCAGATCACGCATCCAAGCGGGGCAAGTTCGCCGAGGCGGCCATTGGCTACGTCCACATCGACATCTGCGAGCTGCGCTTGGCCGAGGGCAAGCTCAACATGTTCCTCGCCATCGACCGGGTCTCGAAGTTCACCTACGTCGAGTTCCGCGACGCCGCCGGCAAGATGAACGGCGCCGATTTCCTGCGCGGCGCGGTCAACGCATTCCCGTATGCAATCCACACCCTGCTGACCGACAACGGCATGGCGTTCGCCGATCTGCCAAAGAACCGCAACGGGCCGACCAGGCGATATCTCGGCCCCACATTTTCGATCGCGTCTGCAATGAGAACGGCATCAAGCACAAGCTCACCAAGCCGTATCACCCTTGGACGAACGGTCAGGCAGAACGCATGAACCGAACCGTCAAAGAGGCGACCATTAAGGCGTTCCATTATTCCGATCTGGAAAGCCTCAAAGCCCACGTCCTCACCTTCGTGTCGGCCTATAACTTTGCCAAGCATCTCAAGGCGCTCAGGTGGAAGACCCCGTTCGAAGCCGTCTGCCACGCCTGGACGACAACACCAGAAATCTTCAAACTCAACCCGCGTCACCTCATCCCGGGACCAAACAGTTAGCCCGCGGCGGCGATGGCCTTGCCGCCCGAGAAACGCCAGATCCGATCGAGCCGCTCCACACCCATCAGACGATGGGCGATGAGCAGGATGGTGCGGCCCTCGATCATGTTGAGTGTTTCGAGGAAGGCGCGCTCGGTCTCGGCATCCAATCCGGCGACCGGTTCGTCGAGGATCAGCACGGGTGCGGGTGAGAGCAGGGTGCGGGCCAGGGCGAGGCGGCGGCCTTGTCCGCCCGATACGCGCGCACCGCCCTCACCGACCCAGGTGTCCAGGCCGTCCGGCAGGGCGCGCACGAATTCGCCCAATTGCGCGGCGTCCAGCGCGGTCCACAGTGCTGAGTTCATCGGCGTCCGGCCGCGCGAGGAGCAGGTTGCGCCGGATCGTGTCGTCGAACAGGTGGGTGGACTGGCTGAGGAGCGCGACACGGCCACGAAGGTCGGCGGTCCGGAGTTGGCGCAGATCGGTGCCGCCCAGCAGCACACGTCCGGCGTCTGGATCAGCGAGGCGCAAGGCGAGCGCGGCGATGGTGGATTTGCCCGAACCGGACGGGCCGAGCAGTGCGACGCGACTGCCAGCCGGTACCTCCAGCGTCAGGGCGTCCAGCACGGGCGGGCCGTCGCGCCAGCGGAAATGCACGCCTTCGAATCGCAATCCGGTCGTACTGGGGAGCGGCGAACGCTGAGCGGGCTCGGTGACGCGCGCCGGCTCGTCCGCCGCCTCGATCACCCGCCGCGCGGCGGCCGCGGCGTGTCCGGCGAGGATGCCGGCGCGCGGCAGGGCACCTGCTGCCTCGAACGCGGCGACCACAAGGAATACGCCGATTACGGCTTCCACCGGGCGGGCGCCAAAGCCGGCCAGGACTGCCAAGACCGCAGCCTGAGCGCAGAGCAGCGCCAGCACGCCGGCAATCGCCATGCGCCGGCCGAGCGCGTGCTGAGCGCCGAGCAGTGCTGATTCGCGGGCCTGGATCACGGCCAGCATGCGGCCTTCGGCGCCGAAGGCGCGCACTTCGCGCATGCCGCTCAGTGCATCCACGCTGGCCACGCGCATGGCGCCCGCGGCGTCGGCGAGCGATCGGCCGCTCTGGGATGCTGCCTGATAGGTCATCACGGGAACACCGAAGGCCGCGGCGGCGAACAGGATTCCGACGGCCCAGGCAACCGCGCCGCCGCCCAGCAGCACGATCAGACCGGGCAGCAGCATCAGAGCGGCCAGAGCCGGGATCAGGATGCGCAGATAGAGGCCGTCCAGCGCCTCCACGTCCGCGACCAGCCGTGCGAGCACGTCACCCGCCTGACGGAAGCCCAGCCCCCCTGCCCCGCTTCGCGCCAGACCACGGAAGAACCAGACGCGCAGATCCGCGAGCGCGCGGAACGTGGCCTCGTGCGTCAACAGCCGGTCCAGGTAGCGCAGCACGACGCGGGCGACGCCGAACGCATCCAGCGCAATGGGGGCCGCGAGCGCCGCAAGCAGGAATGCGGCTGCGATGACGTGTCCGGCGATCACCATCAAGCCGACGCCGGCCGCGACGGCGGCGAGGGAGACGACGGCGCCGAGCACCAGCCAGGGTGTCTGGCGCTTCCACAGCGCCAGGATGCGCAGCAGGTCGGTCATGCCGTTTCCCTCAGGGGCACGATTCGCCCAGCGCGGAGGTCGAGCCGGCGGCCGGGGAAGGCGTGGGCGGCCGAGGCGTGGCTGGCGAGAACGACGGTCCGTCCGATGGCGAGGCGGCGCAGGCTATCCAGCACTTCCAGTTCGGTGGCGGGATCGAGGTGCGCAGTCGGTTCGTCCAGCAGCAGGAGCGGCGCGTTCTTCAGGTAGGCGCGCGCGATGGCGACGCGCTGGGCCTGGCCGCCTGAGAGGCCGTAGCCGCCCTCCCCGATCCGGGTGTCCAATCCTTCAGGCAGAGCGTCGAGGAACCGGGTCACGCGGGCGGCTTCGGCGGCCTGGGCGATCTCCTCGTCGGTCGCCTCAGGACGCGCGAATCGGATGTTCTCCTTGATGGTGCCGGCGAAGATGATCGGCCGCTGGCCAATCCAGGCGGTCAGACGAGACAGCGCCTCCGGCACCAGTTCGATAACATCCATGCCGTTCAGGGTTACGCGTCCGTCAGTCGGGCGGACGAAGCCGAGCAGGATCTCGATAATGCTGGTTTTGCCGGAGCCGGACGGGCCGGCGAGGATCAGGGTTTCGCCGGCGGGGAGACGGAAGGATAGGTCGTCGAGCGCTTTGCCGCGGGCCGGATCCCAGACCAGGCTGACATGGTCGAATGCGACAGTGACGCCCTGCGCGGCGATGGTACGCACCTCCCGCAGGGGCGCCGGTTCCGGTGCGGGCGGGAGGGCGACAATGGCCTCGGCGGCGCCGGTCGCGTGCAGGCGGTCCTGATAGGCGACGGAAAAGGCTCGGAGGGGGGCGAAGAAGGCGGGGACGAGGAGCAGGACGAACACGGCGTGGGCCGGATCGGCGAGATCGTGGTGGAGCAGGGCGAAGCCGTAGCGAACAACCAAGATGATCAGGGCGGCCGCGGCGGCGAGATCGAGGGCAACGGAGGAGAGGAAGGCGACGCGGAGGACGTGCATGGTGCGCTGGCGGAGCTCGGCGGCGGCGACGGCGAGGGAACTCGCTTCGTCTTCGGCGCGGCCGGCGAGAACGATGGTGCTGATGCCCCGGATGCGGTCGAGGAAGCGGGCCTGCAGCCGGCTGAGGGCGAGGAACTGGCGCTTGGAGGCGGCGGCAGCGCCGATCCCGGCGGCGGCCATGGCAATGGGGACCAGGAGTCCGCAGAGGAAGAGCACACCGGCGGCGACCGGGTCAGCCCAGAGCGCGGCGATAGCGACCAGTCCGGGCGCGGCGATCGCCAGGGTCGCGGCGGGGATCCAGCGGGCGAACAGACCCTCCAGCGCTTCCACGCGATCGACGGCGATGGCGGCGAGTTCGGCGGAATGCTGGCGGCGGAGCAGGGCGGGACCGGCGGCGAAGATGCGGGTCAGAACCTCGGTGCGCAGGCGGCGGCGCCCAGCGGCGCCTGCCCGCATCGCGGCGTGCTCCATCGACCAGACGAGAGCGGCGCGGGCGAGGGCGAGCAGGGCGAAGGCGATGAGGGGCGGCGTGGGGGCGCCGTGGCCGGCGAGGATGGATGAAAGCGCGATGGCGATGCACCAGACCTGTGCAATTTCCACAGCGGTGGCGTCGAGCCCCAGCAGGATCGCGGGGGACGCGGCCTTGCGCCCGACCCTGACTTGTGCCGCCACCCATGTCCTCGACGCGGATTTCGGGGAGCGGGCACGAGGGCGTGGCATGACGTGACTGGTAGATCGGAATGCTGCGGCGCGCATCCGTTAGCTGGATGAAAACCGCTTAGGGGGGATTTATCGTGTGACTTGTATGGTTGCCCGATTGAGCATATTGGGTGCTCAAAGGAGCATATCGATGAATTGGAGGAAATCCGGGGCGCGGAGGTCGTTTCGGGAGGTGCAGGAATCCCTCCGATCCTATTCGGGTGCATACCAGGCTCCGGCGCTCGAACGAATTGAAATGATCAGGAACGGCATTCCCGCCGCAGAGGCGAAATGCATCATCGAGACCCTGGGTCTCTCTCAAGGTACCGCATTGCAGGCGCTGAAGCTCTCGCCAGCCACGGTCAACAAGAAGGCAAAGCAGGATCACACCCTGTCCCCGGCCGAAAGCGAGCGTGTGATCGGGATCGCGCGGCTGGTCGGCCAGTTGGAGACGATGATTCAGGAGTTGGGGATCCAGGAGTCGGGCGATGCGGAGGGATTTGACGCGGCTAGATGGATGTCCCGCTGGCTGCAGGAACCTCTGCCATCCCTCGGTGGGCGGCGTCCGCTGGACCTGATGGACACGATGGAGGGCCAGGGGCTGGTGTCTGCCGCGCTCTCCCAGGTCCAAAGCGCGGCCTATGCTTGAGCCATACCGTCTGGCGGATCGCCACCGATACGCCTGATTTCGAGGCCGACGACCTGTCGGGAGAAGGCGCCAGACGGACAGGAGGACGGTGGAACGAGCGGGGAGCGCCGATGGTCTATACGTCGGAAAGCCGCGCCTTGGCCTGTCTGGAAACGATCATGCATCTGAATTCAGGCGGGCTTCCGCTCAACCGCTATCTGGTGGCGGTCACGATCCCAGATGACGTGTGGGCCGGCGCGCGAAGCGAAAGCGCCACCACCTTGAATGTCGGGTGGGATGCCGAACCCGCGCGACGGGTGAGCATCCGATTGGGGACGGACTGGGTGCGGTCGGGGGCGTCGGCGCTATTGGTCGTTCCCTCGGTGATGGCGCACGAGGAGTGCAATATCCTGATCAACCCGCAGCATCCGGCCAGTGCGGGTATCACGGCCACAAAGGTCCGCCGATGGCTTTACGACCCGCGGCTTATGGCGTGCTCTACTCGGCTGGCGACAGGACGTGGATGACGCGCTTGGCGATCATCTCCCGCACTTTGGCGCCATAGGCGGCCATGTGGGGTGATGCCCCGTGGGCCTTCAGCGCGTCCATACTCTCCCACTTTTCGACAACGACGAAGGAGTCGGCCCGAGCGCGGTCTGGATGGCGCCAGCGCCCTCGGTGTCAATCGCCGGTCCGTATTCCATGCAGCCCTGTTCGGCGTGGACGGCCGGCATGTTGGCGCGGAACGCTTCCAGGATTTTGTCCCGCATGCCGGGCTGGCGGTGATAAAGGCAAGCACGTGGATCATGGGGTGCGTCTCCGGGTTGGACGTGCATCGGAGCGCATCGGGGCCGGTTCGGCAACGGGTGCATTGGCTTGTGAGGCGCCGCATCCGATATGAACCCGCATGCCAGAGACGATTCGTACGAAGGTTCTGATCATCGGCGCCGGGCCGGCCGGGTATACGGCGGCGATCTATGCGGCACGGGCCAATTTGTCGCCGGTGCTGGTCACGGGGCTGCAGCCGGGCGGGCAACTGACGATCACAACGGATGTGGAGAATTATCCGGGGTTTGCCGAGGCGATCCAGGGGCCGTGGCTGATGGATCAGATGGCAGCGCAGGCCGCGCATGTGGGCACGCGGATCGTCCACGACCTGGTGGTGCGCAGCGACTTCCGGCGGCGGCCGTTCGTCTGTGAAGGCGACTCGGGGGACGTGTACCAGGCGGACTCGGTGATCATTGCCACGGGCGCGCAGGCGCGGTGGCTTGGTTTGGAGTCCGAACAGCGGCTGCAAGGGCGCGGCGTGTCGGCGTGCGCCACGTGCGACGGATTCTTCTTCCGCGGCAAGCGCGTGGTGGTGGTGGGCGGCGGTAATACGGCGGTGGAGGAGGCGCTGTATCTGACGCATCACGCGACGCACGTGACGCTGATCCATCGGCGCGACCAGTTGCGGGCAGAGAAGATCCTCCAGGCTCGGTTGTTCGAACATCCCCGCATCAGCGTGGTATGGGATTCGGCGGTGGAGGAGATTCTGTCCACCGACGCGCCGGAATCGGTGCGGGGGGTGCGGATTCGCAATGTGCGTTCCGACGCGGTTTCGGAAATCCCGTGCGAGGGTGTGTTCATCGCGATCGGGCACGTGCCCAACACCGGGATGTTCGCAACCGAGGTCGCACTGGATGCCGACGGATACATTATGACGGAGCCGGGGAACACGATGACGTCGGTTCCCGGTGTTTTCGCTGCTGGTGACGTACAGGATCGCATTTTCCGCCAGGCGGTCACCGCAGCGGGAACAGGCTGCATGGCGGCTCTTGAGGCGGAGAAATGGCTGGCCGGCCTGCCTGTCTCCCCTGCTCTGGTCATGGATTAGCGCGAGCGGAATCGTGCTCAGACCGCCCTGAATCGCGCCTCCGGGTCGGTTTCAGGCTGCACAATCTGTCAGAATCGGGGCTAAACTGTCCGACTCGCGGGGAGAATGGGAGATAGCGGGTGATCGACTGGGACAAACTGCGTGTGTTTCACGCCGTGGCGGAGGCGGGCAGCTTCACCCACGCCGGGGAGACGCTGAACCTGAGCCAGTCCGCCGTCTCGCGCCAGATTTCCGCGCTCGAGGAAGCGATGGGCGTGCCGCTGTTCCATCGTCACGCGCGCGGGCTGATCCTGACGGAGCAGGGGGAGCAGCTCAATCGGACGGTGCGTGAAGTTTTCGCCAAGCTCGCGATGACCGAGGCGCTGCTGACCGAGAGCAAGGAGAAACCGGCGGGCCGGTTGAAGGTCACCACGACGGCGGGTTTCGGCGCGACGTGGCTGGCGCCCCGGCTGGGTTCGTTCTTCGAGATGTATCCCGATGTTTCGATCTCTTTGTTGCTGGACGACATGGAGTTGGATCTGGCGATGCGGGAAGCGGATGTGGCGATCCGGATGCACGCCCCGCGGCAGCCGGATTTGGTGCAGCGGCACCTGATGGAGATCCAGTGGGTGGTGTGCGCGTCGCCCGATTATCTGAAGAAGTTCGGTGTGCCGCAGCGGGCCGAGGATCTGGATAGTCACAAGCTTGTCTTGTTCGGGGACCATCATCCACCGGTTCCCGACATCAACTGGCTGGCTGAGGCTGGGCGGCGTCCGGGTAATCCTCGGCGCGCACTGCTTGAGGTTAATAGCACGCAGGCGATGCTGCTTGCGGTCCGCTCCGGCATCGGGATCGGAGCTCTGCCCGAGTATGTTTCGCAAGAGAACGCGGATCTGGTGCGCATCCTCGCGGATCTGAAGTCGCCGCAGGTTGGGGTTTATTTTGTCTATCCGGAGGAGCTGCGGAACTCCAAACGCGTCGCCGTGTTTCGAGACTTCCTGCTCGCCCGCCTTGCGGAAATTCACTGAATCCTGAACGAGTCATGCGGTGAAGTCATAGCCGCACTTCGGGATTTTGCGGTGGTTCGACTCCGATCGAGGTATTAGAAATCTTGTTATCGATTACGGCGGGTTGTCCGCCAGTGTTCCGGTCCTTGGGGATCGGAAGGGGGTCAGTGACCCCCGCGTCTCCCAGACGTGAAGCCTCCCTGTTGACTTGCCCCCGGTCTTTGACCGGGGGCTTTTTATTTTGACAGTATTTTGATGATACTCGTCGCGACGGAATCATTGCTGTCATTAACTGAGGGCCTGCAGCACAGCGGAGTCGGGGCAGGCGGCGGAGGGTCGGCAGTCGAACCCCATCACGTCGTCGTAGCCCCACAGGGCCCAGCCGAAGTGGGCCTCGGCTGCCGCGGTATGCACGGCTGCCAGCCAAGCCAGGCGTGACGCGGCGTTGAGGCGGTCGGTGGCACCGAACTCGCCGAGCAGGATGAAGGCGTCGTTTTGTTGTGCCCGGTCGGCGAGTTTCTGGAAGGTCGCGGCGATGGCGGCCTGGTCCCAGCGCGAGGCGCAGTAGAAGCGCCAGGTTCCCGCGGTTTCGTTGTTCGTGCCCGACAATGCGGCCGTGCAGGACGCGGGATTGGAGATAGGAAAGGGCAGGCCTGTGAGGGCTGCGTGGTCCACACGTGGGTTCCAGGCGGCGAGCGAGGTGAGTTCAACCGGGTCGTAGAAGTGGAACGTGTACGCGACGTTCGGATCGGCGAGGGGCGGCAGGCTGAGTAGGGCTTTGGCGCTGCTCCAGTCGTTGCCGGTGAGGATGATTGTGTCGTTCGGGAGGGCGTCGCGGATTACGGCAAGGGCACGGTGTTGGAGCGTGTTCCATTGTGCGGGGTCGTTGGGGAAGACGGGTTCGTTGAGGATCTCCGGGAAGGTGCGATCGGGGGGCAGGGACGCGAGGCGCGGCGCGATGTTCTGCCAGAATGCGATCAGGGCGTTGCTGTCTGCCTCGTTGTCTTCGAGGTGCCAGGTTTGGGGGGCGAGTGTGATGACGACGGCGAGGCCCTGACGCTGGATGCGGCGGATGGCGCGGATCAGCGCATCGGGCGCGGCGCGCGCGATCTGAGGCTCGATCGGTATGCGGAGAAAGGTGAAGGCGGCCTGGCGCAGGCGCTCGAGGTCGCGGTCCGACAGGTAGTTGGTCAGTGCGGCCGGGGAGACGCTGGGCGGAAAGCGAAACCAATGCGTGATGTTGATGCCACGTTGGAGGGCCGCGATCCGGGCGGGAGGCGGCCGCGCGGCGGCCGCGCCTGCCCAGAACAGCAGCAGCGTGGCGATAGCCGAATAGTAACGGTTTGACCTGATCATGCCGGCATGCAGGCTGCGCCGCATCGGTTAGCCAGTGGTAAATCAGCGCGAGGTAAAGAGGCGGCCGTTCTGGCCCTGGCCGCGCTGGTGCTGGTTGCGGCGGCGCTGGCGCGCAGCTTCGAATACGACGAGGCATATACTTTTTTTCTGACCGCCGGCGTGCCGCGGCCGCATTGGCCGGATGCGCCGTTTCTGGCGGGCACCATGCGCGGCGCGTTCCATGCGCGCGCCGGGCTGGTGGCGGTCGCTCGGGCGTTGCGCACGACCGACGTGCATCCGCCACTGTATTTCTGGGCCGTCGATCTGTGGCGGCGCGAATTCGGCGATTCGCTGATCGTGGCGCGGCTGTTGTCGGTCTGCTGTGCGTTGGTCGCGCTGATGGGGGTCGCGCGGCTGGCGGTTCTGTCGGGCATCGGCGTGGTGCCCGCCGTGCTGCTGACGCTGGGGTGTTACGGGTTCGCGTATACCGGCGTGGTGGCGCGGGGCTTCGCACTGGCGCAGGCCCTGGCGTTATGGGGCTTCGTGGTGGCTGTGCAGGGGCGTGGCCGCGCGCGTTCGGCGTTTGCCGCGGGGCTGCTGCTGGGAGCCGCTACGTTCTGCAACTATCTCTCGGTGTTTCTGGTCGGCCCGGTGCTGGGGTGGATGGCACTGGAGCGGTTGGCGCGGGACTGTGTCACGCGCCAACCGCTCCGCAGCTTTGTTTTGCAAGCAGATTCACGCGCTGCTGGAACCGCAGGCGGTTCCAGTCAAGCGCGATCTGCTCCAGAGCGGCGGTGGCGGGAGGCGGCGCTGGTTGCGCTGGGGGCAGGGCTGTTTGTGCCGCTCGACCTCTGGTTCTTTCTGGCGCAGCGCGGCAGCCGGGTGGGGCAGTTCCCGCCGTTTCGTCTGATCCCATCGCTGGTGCGGCTGACGCGCTGCTTTGCCGGCGCGGTGTTCGGTGCCTTGCCGCTTTATGTGCCGTTTCCGTTCAGTCTGGCGGTCGGGGCGCTGCTGGCGGCTTTGC
Source organism: uncultured Pseudomonadota bacterium (assembly GCA_963791885.1). Lineage (GTDB taxonomy): Bacteria > Pseudomonadota > Alphaproteobacteria > Acetobacterales > Acetobacteraceae > CAVSUZ01. The sequence goes on from CAWBUL010000006.1 coordinate 871,704, forward strand.
TGGTGCTGGTGGCTGCGTTCGTTGTTGCACGCTGGCGCTACATTCCGGGGCCTCGGGTGCTGTTCGCGCTGGGGACGCTGGCGCCCGCAGCCGGGCTCATCGCGCTGGGCATGGTGTTCGATAACACGCCGATCGAGCTGCGGTATCTGGCGTTTGCGACGCCGTTCTGCGCGCTGTTGTTGGCGGGGGCGGCGCAGACGGCGGCGTATGGACGGGTGTTCCTGGGTGCGGTCGGGGCGGTTCAGGTGCTGTCGATCGCCGGGCTGATTTTTCACCCGGCCACGATGCAGCCGGCGCGCCGCACGGCGGCCGAAGCGGCACGACTGGCAGAGGGCAGGGTCGTGCTGGTGCCCTATGGCAATGACGGCGTGGGGGTGGTGGGACCGTTCATCGCTGAGGCACCGGATGATCTGCGGGTGCTGGTCGTGCCGAATGGGATGACGGCGGAAGAGCTCGGCCGCCGGGTAGCGGGGGTTGATCGCCTGGTGCTGGCGCTGCTGACGCCAGATGCGGAGAGTGAGGCAGCGGTGCCGCGGATCCAGGCGGCGCTGAGACCGCTGTGCCGGGCGGAGCGAAGCGGCGCGCGGGGAGTGGTTGTTTTCCAGGGATGCCGATAGTTAAGACACCTCAGCTAATTCGGCGTGCTGCCGCTCCTGCATCAGTTCCAGCTGATCCTCCTGCTCCTGCGGGAGCTTGGCGATTGCCAGGTCGGTATAACCGCGCTGAGCATGCTCGCGGAGAACAGGTCGCCGGATCCGGTCGACGCGCCAGACCAGGCTCCGAGCCGGGCAAGATGATGCGGTCGAGATGTCTTCCTAATGGCGATTTCGGGCAAAATCATAGTCGCTGAAGAAGCGGGTGACGCCCTCTTCGAGGTGCGCACGCAATAATCGCTCGATGTCGTCAGCGGTTCGGTATCGTGACTTGCGGCCTTGCACGTCGATGATGGTGCAGAAGCTGCACTGAAACGGACAACCGCGACCGGCGTCGAAAGAGCCGATGGGCGGCGAGTAGTGCTGCAGCCGTTCGGGCGGCAGGTAAGGAACGGCGGCACCCTGCAGGCCCGGCAGATCGGCCAGGAAATTGTAGATGGGGAGCAGCTTGTTCGCGAACGCATCTCGGAGCAGGCCATCGATGTGACCTTCGGCTTCGCCGGCAAACAGGGTGATGCCGAGAGATCGATTGCTTCCTGCAGGTCCCGTGAAAGCTCAGGCAGCAGGTGAGGAATCCAAAGACATGGAGGCCGGATGGCGACATTAAGGCCACGGCACGAAACCGCGCGCCATATCCAGGGCGCGAGGCGAACTGGTTCGTCTGCACGCCGACGAGAAAGACGACGCCGGCTCCGGCGCTTGGGATGCGCTTGGCGATGCGGTCTTCCGAGATGACGGTATTGCATTCATCCCAGCCGTTGGATGTCAGCGTTACGTCAGCGCTTAGTACCTGGCGGTCGGCTGCATCCTGTACGATGGCATAGAGGCTGGCCAGCGAGTTGGATTGGATCGAAGCTTTCCACCATTGGATGACGTATCCTTCGTCATCGTAGTGTGCCGGCTTGATTATCTGGACATGGAAGGCACGCGTCACGCGGCGGCTCCGACCATGGACTTTATGCTCCCGTGATGCGGACTTTGAAATGGAAGATTGCCATCCGTCGTGATCTCCGGCTCTCTCGGCGGAGCAAATGCTACGGTCGATCGGCGGCCGACCTTTGCGATCAACACAAACGCGGCAAACGTCGGGATTGCAGTGAGCCGGCTGTAAGCTCCATATTGATATAGATACGATTGGTCATCCGCCGGCCCTGTATGTCAGGCCTGCAATGGCGTGCGGAGTGTTACATTGATCTGCATCACTGCGCTTTCCGACTTTTGGTCCAGATTATAGATTTATGCTAGCTTATTTCATCGAGGCTGGCGGCAAACCATCACCTCGGCAGGAGGCAAATGCCATGACCCGATTGCGTTTGCTCCATCTTATCCGCGTGGCGGCCGTTGCTGCCGCTATGATCGCAGCGTCAGGACTGTCCCATGCGCAGGCGCAGTGGCATGGGGGTGGAGGCGGCTGGCACGGCGGAGGCGGTGGGGGCTGGCATGGCGGTGGAGGCTGGGGTTGGCACGGAGGTGGATGGGGAGGTGGATGGGGCTGGGGAGGCGGTTGGGGTTATGGCTTCGCGCTGCCGCCGCTCTATTATGCGCCCCCGCCGTATTATTATTGGCCGCCGTATTATCCACCGCCGTATTATCCACCCCCGGGCTACTATCCGCCTCCGGGTTACTATCCGCCGCAATATGGATCCTATGGTTACGGAAGCTACGGACCCCAGTTCCACGTCAGCCCTCCTCCGGCTAACGCACAGCCGGGTTATGGCGCGCCTGCGGGTCTGGACCCCAATAATTGCGGCACGCCCGACCAGCCGATGCCCTGCGCCCGGCGTTAGGGCCCAACGTCATGTTCGATCTTCACGCGCTCCGACGTATTGGCTTTGCGAGATCCTGCTCTAGCGTGGATGTCTAGTCGCGGCATTTGGTGGAGCGGGTTTGTATTGAAGAGCTGAGTCTGCGAGATGCCGCTCGAGGCCCTGGTGATATGGTTATAGATCGGGTCCGTCATGCTGTAGATGTCGACAAGCGTGAGCAGGCGGCTAGGGCCTGTCATCAATTAGGGGATTCCGGCGCGCGGAATCGCGTGATTCATAGCCGGTCAACCAATTCGGAGGTTGACCATGCGCCGCCACGCCCTGCGAGACGATCAATGGGACCGGATGAAGGACCTGCTACCCGGCAGTGAGGGGTGGGTGGTGGAGGCGGTTCTCTACCGCTACCGTGCCGGCATCCCCTGGCGTGATCTGCCGGAGCGGTTCGGCAACCCAATTCAGGTCCATACGCGTTTCTCGCGCTGGGCCAAATCCGGCGTTTGGGCGCGGGCGTTCCAGCATCTCGCAGCGGACCCAGACAATGAATACGCCATGATCGACAGCACCATTGTGCGCGCCCATCAGCACAGTGCGGGCGCCCAAAAAAAGACGGTGAAGACCAAGCCATCGGGCGCTCGCGCGGCGGACTGAGCACCAAGATCCACGCCACGGTCGATGCGCTCGGCAATCCGACCGGCATTGTCCTGACCGGCGGCGAGGCGCATGACCTGGTGGGCGCCGATCACCTGCTGCCCCAGCTGCAGGCCGAGGCGCTGATTGCCGACAAGGCGTTTGATGCTGAGAAGCGTGTGATCCAGCCGTTGGCGGCGGCCGGAAAAATTGCGGTGATCCCGCCGAAAAAGGGCCGCAAGTTCCCGCGCGACTATGACCGTGAACTCTACAAGGCGCGCCATCTGATTGAAAATTTCTTCGCCAGGCTCAAGCAATTCCGTGCCATTGCCACCCGCTACGACAAGACCGCGAGAAACTTCCTCGCGGGCATTCACCTGGCCGCCAGCCTCGTTTGGCTCAATTGAGGACAGGCCCTAGACCAACACTCTTGAGACTAATGCTGTTGTACGACACGCAGGAATTGCTGGGTTCGCTTCTCTCGCGGTCGGTCGAGAACGGAACCGGGCGGCCCCTCTTCCACGATCACGCCTTCGTCCATGAAGACGATACGGTCGGCCACCTCGCGGGCGAAGCGCACCTCATGCGTGACGACCAGCATGGTCATGCCGCCCTCGGCCAGTTTGCGGATCACCGATAGCACCTCGCCGACCAACTCGGGATCCAGGGCCGATGTGGGTTCGTCGAACAGCATCAGACTTGGGTTGATCGCGAGCGATCTGGCGATGGCGACCCGCTGCTGCTGGCCGCCCGACAGGCGCATCGGCAGATGGTCCGCGTGCCCCGTCAGCCCGACCTGCGCAAGCAGAGCCATGGCCTGCTCGCGTGCCGCGCCGCGGCCGACGCCATAGACCCGCACCGGCGCCTCCATCACGTTCTCCACGGCCGTCAGGTGATCGAACAGGTTGAAATGTTGGAACACCATGCCGATCCGCGCCTTCGCCCGTGCCCCGGCAAGGTCGCGCACCGGCTTCAGCACGCCGTTCTCGCGCCGATACCCGACCAGCTCGCCGCTGACCGTAATCTCGCCCTTGTCCAGCACCTCCAGGTGATTGACCAGCCGCAGCAGGGTCGATTTGCCAGAACCGCTCGGCCCCATGACGGTGACGACCTCACCGCGCTCGACGGCCATGTCGACGCCGCGAAGGATCTCCCGCTTGTGGCCGCCGCGCAGCGTGTAGGTCTTGTGCACGTCCTTGAAGACGACAAAGGGCCGACCGTCGAAGACTTGTGTCGCGCGGGCGGAACGCGGAGCAGGTTCCAGAGGCTTCATTGGTATCGGCGGCGTCTGCCTTGGCTGACTCTCCCCCACCAATGCAGACGCTGCGGGGGCGAATGCCGGCATGGGCCGCTCGACGCCCAGGAAGGTCTGCAGCACGGACTTCCGGCCGCCAACCACCCGTAATTCCGGATCAAGGCGCCGTTCGAGCACGAGCTGCACCAGCGCAATGATGGTTGTCATTATGACATACAAAAGGCCGGCAGCGATGAAGACGGTGAAAAACGCAAAGTTGGTGGCGACAATCTGCTGCGCGCGGAAGGTCAACTCGTTGACGAAGATGATGGACGCGAGCGACGTACCCTTCAACATCGAGATAGTCGCATTTGCAATCTGCGGCAGGATGGCGCGCATCGCCTGCGGCAGAATGATCCGGCGCAGCGTCAGTACCGGCCCCATTCCCAGGGAGGCGGCAGCAATCGATTGGTTCCGGTTGACGGCGAGAATGCCGCCGCGAATGAACTCCGCCGAGAAGGCTGCCTCGTTCAGCGCGAAGCCGATAATCGCAGTGGTAATTGAATCGAAACGAATGCCGAGACGCGGCAAGGCGTCGAAGATGAACACGAGCTGCAGCAGCAGCGGTGTGCCCCGCATCAGCCAGATGTAAGTCCAGGCTATGAGGCTCAGGAGCTTGATGTGCGACAGCCGCATGAGCGCCAGCACCAGGCCGAAAAGCAGTCCGCCGATCATGGCGAACACGGTGATCTGGATGGCGACCCAGGCGCCTTGGAGCAGGAACGAACTCAGGGCATAGCCGAGGATGGCACTCATCGTGGCCACCTACAGCGCAGGTCCGCCGGGACGGTGTGCAACCGTGACTGGATGTCGTTCGCCTCCATCAGCTTCCTCCTAACGAGGATACCATTTATCTATTTAATTGGGCAGTCAAGCGCCTGAGACGCTGGATCGCGCGCAGTGCCAGGGCCAAATGAGCCCAAATTGTTGTTTGACTAGTATACTCTTTTCCGTTCTCTTCCACGTCTGAACGCTCGGGTTGCCGCAAGGGAGACGACATGGCTCTGCTGGAGGGAAAGACGGCGCTGGTCACGGGTGGTGGCCGTGGCATCGGCCGGGGGATCGTGCTGTCGCTCGCGGGCTGCGGTGCCAACGTTCTTATCAATGATCTCGGCGCGAGCCTCGGCGGCGACGGGCGCGACAGCGGACCCGCGCAGCAGGTGCTGGCGGAGGTCGAGGCGCTCGGGGCGAAAGGCGCAATCAACGGTGATTCGGTCGCCGAATTCGCAGCCGGCCGCGCGATGGTGGAGCAGGCCGTCGCAACATTCGGGAGACTGGACATTGTTGTGCACGCGGCCGGCGTGCTGCGCGACCGCATGATTTTCAACATGACCGAGGAGGAATGGGACCCGGTCATCGCCGTACATCTAAAGGGTCTGTTCAACGTGTTGCGGCCTGCCACCGCGCTGATGCGCCAGCAGAAATCGGGCCGCATCATCGCTTTGGCCTCGGGCTCGGCCTATGGTGATCCCGGTCAGCCGAACTACGCGGCGGCAAAGGCGGGCATCATCGGGCTGATCTATTCCACCGCAAACGCCATGGGGAAATACGGCGTAACTGCGAATGTCGTGCTGCCTACCGGCACGACGCGAATGATCGATTCCAAGCCGGGTTCGCGGAAGATATTCGAGGAGACCGGCAAATGGCCGAGTGAGCTCGCGAAGGGCACGCCAAGAGATCCGGACAACGTGGCACCGCTCGTCTCCTTTCTTGCCTCCGAGCGTGCCGCAGCCATCAACGGCCAGGTGTTCCATTCGCACGGCTTTGGGTACACGCTAATCGACCAGCCGCGCACGCTCGCCCGCCTCGAATCCGTCAGCGCCTGGTCGCCCGAACAGCTCGCCGGTGCTTTCGACGCCTTTATGGCGAAAGACGTTCCGCCGCAGGCGGCGATGCCCTTCGCCCGCGACGTGGATCGGCTGTGCCCCGAGGAATGGCAGCCGATCGATAACGAACTCCGGTACTGGCGGCGGCGCTAAGAACCGGCATGAGGGCAGACGAGCGCCGGAGTGCAGAGAGCCGGTATCAGACGGATCCGCTAAGGCGGTTCTGATCCGCCCGGTCACAACCAACGCGTCGAGCGCCTCCACCCGATCCTCCAGGCACCACAGAGGGTTCACCTCCAGCGCCTGCAAATCGTCGCCTAGCGACAGCGCCGCTTGGCAACACCGCCAGATCGCCTGTGCCGCCTGGGCCAGATCGACCTTCGGTCCGCCACGCGCGCCTTCGAGCAGCGGCCGGGCGCGCAGGCTGCGCAGCATCCGCTCGATCGTCTCCGGACTCACCGGGAGCACGGCGAGGCTGACATCCTTCAGCGCCTCCACCCAGATGCCGCCGAGGCCCACCGCCAGCGTCGGTCCGAAGGTGCTGTCCACGGTGATGCCGGCCAGCAGCTCCACTCCGCGGGGCCGCATCGGGCTGACGAGCACGCCGTCAATGCCCTTCTTCGCCGCGGCGCGCCCTGCCGCGCTGATCGCGGTAAAGGCGTGCCGCACCTCGCCGGCATTGTTCAGATTGAGCCGCACGCCGCCGATATCCGATTTATGCGCGATCTCCGCGGAGCACACTTTCAGCACGACGGGATAGCCGAGCCGCTCCGCCGCCGCGACCGCCTCCGCCTCGCTCGTCGCTAGCGTCGCCGGCGCTAGAGGCACACTGGACGCCTCCAACAGGCGCCGCCCTTCCAGTTCCGACCAGGCCCCCTGCTGCCTGGGACCGGTGAAGGTCGTCGGCGCGGCCTGCGTCGTCCGCGCGCGCGCCTCGGCTTCCTGCCGCGCAGCTTGCAAGCGCATGGCGTGTCCCAAGGCGGTCAGGCCGAACTCGATGCCGGGCAGCATCCACAATCCAGTGTCGCGATAGACCTGCCTCGGGAACGGTCCCTGCTCCAGGCAGGTCAGCCCGATCGGCACGACCGGCACTGGCGCGTTGCGCCGCATCTCGCGCAGCAGCCTCATTCGCACGATTGTCTGGTCGCGCTCTTCCGAAGCCGGCTCGGTTTGCGGGACGACGTTGAAGCCCATGTAGAGCACGAAATCGATGTTCGGATCGCGGCTGACGATCTCAGCCACGACATCCATCGGCACGGCCGCTGTCCCGGTGTTGCGGTAGGTGTCGACCGCGGCCGTATCGAGCGGGTTCTGCACCGTCGCGAAATTCGGCAGATACGCTTTCAGCCCGCCGTCGTCTCCTTCGAGAAGGCGGGAGACCGGAGCCCACGTCCGAGGCGCGATCGGCGATGATGTCGCAGGCGCCGCCCGAGGCGCTGACCACCGCCATGCGTCCGCTGCCCAGCGGCGTTCCCTGTGCGAGGAAACCCGCAGTGATCAACAGCTCCTCCAGGCTGCGGACCCGCACGATCCCGGCCTGGCGCAGCGCCGCATCAATAACGGCTTCGTCGCCAGCGACTGCACCGGTATGGGCGAGCGCGGCCTTTTGGCCCGCTGGTGTGCGCCCCGCCTTCACCGCGACGATCGCCTTTCCACACAGCAGCGCGCGCTCGGCGAGCGCACGGAACCGGCTGCCTTCGCGGATCTGCTCGAGGAACATCGCAATCACCCGCGTCTCGGGATCGGCGATGAGATGTTCCAGCACATCAGCGGCACGCACGATCGCCTCGTTGCCGAGACAGACGACCTTGGACAGGCCGATTGCATGGGCGATCGAGAATTTCAGCATCACAGTCGTCAGCGCGCCGCTCTGCAGCACAATACCGACGCCCCCCTTCGGCACGCCAACGGGGATTGCCTGGCCGTAGGCGGCGACGCCATCAGTCACGTTCAGAAAGCCGGGACAGTTCGGCCCCAGCAGCGTGATCCCAAGCCGCTGCGCCTGCTCGATAAGGTCGCGCTGGGCTTCATGGCCGGCCGCGCCTGACTCGCCGAACCCGCTGCGATGACGACGGCATTGCGTACCCTCCGCCGCACCCGCATCCTCCAGCACGCTGGAAATGGCGCCGGTTGGAGCGGCGATATAGGCAAGGTCCACCGGCGCATCGAGCGCACGCAGGCTCGGGATGCAGTCCAGCCCAAAGACACGCGCGCGCTTCGGATTGACCGGCACGACGCGGCCGGAAAATCCGATCACCGGGAGATTGGTAAAGGCGTTGCGGGACAGTACGCCTCCTCGGAGGCGCCGACGATGGCGAGGCTCTTGGGAGCGAAGAACCGTTCCAGGCATGGCGACGCTAGCTGTCCCTACCTGACATGGCGCGCCATTCCTCAGGTCCGCGATGCCGCGTTCTCGACCGTCTTAATTCGTAACCGTCTTGATCGGTATGAGAGCCGACATCGAGGCCGTATTTTTCATCAGCGAAGCGAGTTCGCCCGTATTCCGCTCGATCTGCAGCCCCTCGGACACCGCCCGCAGCATCTCCGCATTCCCCTTGGGCACCACGAAGCCGCTTTCCAGGTCGGATTGTGCGTGAAGGCGTATTGCAGATCCTGTCCGCTCGCCACTCTCGCCGCGACCGAACCCAAGTCATCCATCGCGAAGTAGCTCCGGCCGTTGGCAACCTCGCGGTAGGCCGAATCCGCATCGACCGCCGGATGGAAATTGATCGGCGGCTTTCCTTCGCTGACGCACGTCTTGCTTTGCTCGGCAATCAGCAGGGCGGACGAGCCGCCCACCGTCGCCGAGCCGGTCATGCCGCACAGGCTGTCCAAATCCGTGATCTTTTTCGGATTGCCCTTCTGCACGACAGTCGACTGACCCGAATCGGTGTAGAGGATGAAATCGACTTTCTCACCGCGGTCCTTGCGATAGGTCACGCTGCCAATCATCACGTCGGAGGCGCCGTTGAACATCGATTGCAACAGGCCTGACCAGGCGCCGCGCACGAACTGGTCTTTCAGTCCCGCGCATTTCATGGCACCTTCGATCATCTCGACCTCCAATCCGGTCAAGCGGTCCGGATTTCGCGGGATCGGCATAGGCATAGGGCGGCTGCTCCGGGGACAGTGCGATCTTCACCACTTTGCCCGCATAGCTCGGATATTTCGTCGCGACCTTGGCGGGTTCGCATTGCGGGCCGTCCGCAAAGGCAGCGCTGGCGAAGCACGCGGTCAGCAGCCCGGCGGCGCAGGCAAACTTCAGTTTTCGCAGCAAGACATGTCTCCCAGGAACGCATGCCAAGACGGGATCGGCAGCAGGCGCGACGCCCGCCGGAACGCGATGCATGCGGCACCTCCCTCGCCATCAATCCGGCATCTGGTATACTCTTTCATTATTGCCGTCAACTAGTCCAGGAAGGATAGTCAGGTTTTTGCGCGGCTTATAGGTCATAGAAAGGATACGAGTATACTGACTATCGCCGTTTGAGGCCGGGGGAGACACGAATGCCGATCGACGTTCACGTGGATGATGCGGGAATCGCGACAATCACCATCAACCGTCCCGATCGCATGAACGCGTTCGACACGGCGCATTATCGCGATCTCTCCCGCGTGTGGATCGAGGTGCGCGGGATGCGGCTCGAGCAGATGATGAGCCATGTCCTGCAAACTCCGAAGACGTCCGGTAAGGCCGCGCCGCGTTCCTGGCAAAGCCTACGCCGCGCTTTCGCGGCAAGTAGTTTCAGACGCTGATATCGGGGCGTCAGGTCGTGCCAGGGCGTCATTCGCTCCAGCAGATGCGCGGCGCGCAGCACAGTGGCTTCGGCGAAGGGTTTACCGCCGATCTGCACCGCCAAAGGCAGCCCGTTCGGCCGAACCCCGTGCAGACCGACATCGCAGGATAGCCCGTCAAATTCCAGGGTGCTGCGAAGTTCAGCCCGAGCAGCCCGTCCCAGAGCGACATCTCATCCAGCGGGCCGGCCTCGTCGCCCGACATCGTGGTCACCAGCAAATCGATATCTTCCATCGCCGTGGCAAATTCCTGGCACAATTCGCGCCGGCGCCGCAGCGCCCGGATGTAATCCATGCTCTTCAGCGTCGTCGCCAGCGCCAGCCGGTAGCGCAGCCGCTCGCTGTATTCGCCAGCGCGCGACCGCAGCCACTCCTCGTGGATCGCCGCGGCCTCGCACGATGACGCGGTTGACTGCGCTATAGGCCCGCAAGGATGACAGCGTGACATCGCGGATCTCCGCCCCCTCTCGGCAAAGAAGATCGAGGCTCGCCGTTATTTTCTGCTGCGTTGCCTCGCTCGCGGGACTGTCCGTCTCGAAGAAATGCCGCACGACGCGGTGCGGGACTATCCGTTCACGCCTTTCCCCAGCTCGGCGCGATAGTTTGGAAGCGGAACCTGTATGCTGGTGGGGTCGGTGGGATCGAACCCCGCCATTTCCTGCAGCAGCATGGCACGATGCAGCCGCCGTCCAGGCCATCGGCCCGATATGGTCGAGCGAATAGGCGAGCGGAAACGCGCCCGCCCGGCTGCAGAGTCCATAGGTCGGCTTGATGCCGGAGGTGCCGCACAACGCCGCCGGGCTGCAAATCGAGCCGCCGGTGTCCCGTTCCCGTCCCGCCCATGATCAGCCCGCCGGCCAGCGCGGCTGCCGGTGCCGCTGCTCGATCCCGCTGTCGAACGCGCGGGATTCCACGGGGTGCGCTGCGGGTGGCCACGAAGTCGTCTGGTCCAGGCAAGCCATGCAGTGCGAATTCATAAAGACGCGAGCTTGCCGAGCATCACCGTGCCGGCTTGCGCCAACTTCTTGACCACCATCGCATCCGCCGCGGGCACATGGTCCCGCAACAGACGCGAATGGCAGGTGGTCGGAATGCCGGCAGTGTCGAACAGGTCCTTGTGCGCGATCGGAATGCCGTCGAGCGGCGACGTCGGTCCGCTCGCCATGATCCGCGCCCCTGCCGCGCGCGCGTCCGCCAAAGCGCGCTCCGCCGTCACGGTGATGAAGGCCGCAACCGACGGGTTCAGCTGGTCGATGAGCGCGAGATATGCCTTCGTCAGCTCGACCGGAGACAGCGTCTTTCGAGCGATCACCGGCCGGCTCGCCTCGGCGATCGTGATCGGCGGCGTCGGCGCGCGTGCCGGCCTGAAAATAAGTGCCGGCTCCGATGCGGCATCGCCCGGCTGACCGAGATCGGCGACGAGCCGCTCCAGATAGCCATAACCTTCATAGAGCGTCGTGATTTCCGCGTCGGAAAACGCGACACCGCTCTGCCGCACCAGTATCGCAAACGCGGCCTTGTCGATGCTGGGGGTCATGGCTTCTCCCTCTATTAGGAACACCAGTGTCACGCTCGGCCGGGCGGGACCGATTATGGGGTGCCCCGCCTTAAGGCCGCTTGACGCGCCCCTAATTGGATATAATGGTATACTAGTATCCAACTCAACGGAAGGGCACCCATGCCGAGAACGATCCAGGTTAGGTAGAGTTCGACCCGGATCTCGCTCGAAATCTTCTGGAGCCGGCTGATCTCGATCGCTGACAAGTCGGCCGCCGCCCTGTTGCGCACCTCATTCTCGACCATCGTGCGCAAATCCAACGACTTTGCCACCGGGCTGATGGACGCCAATGGCAACTCGCTCGCCGAGAACAGCGCCGGAAATACCGTCCTTCGTCGGTATCCTGCCCCGTGCCCTGCGGCATTTCCTCACGCGGTTCCCGAAGGAAAGCTGGAAGCAAGGCGACTGTCTTTCCATCACCAACGACCCCTGGATGGCGACTCACCAGTTGCCGACTTCACGCTCGCATCGCCGATCTTCCATCGCCTGCAAGATTCGTCGGCTTCTCCGGCTCGATCGCACACTGACCCGATATTGGCGGAGCCGGGCTGGTCGTCAGACTGCCGCGAACTGTTCGAGGAAGGACTGCGTGTACTGCCGGTGAAGTTCCTGCAGGAGGGCAAGATCAACGAGCTGGCGCGCGATTTCATCACCGCGAATGTCCGCGCTGCCCGACCAGGTGCTCGGCGATCTCTTCGCCCAGGTCGCCGCGTTCCGAGGTCTGTGCCCGGCGCACCTCCGAATTCCTCGCCGATGCCGAGATCGAAATCTGACCCAGCAGGCACCCCGGCACGCTCCAGGACCGCGCCGACAAGGCCATGCGCCGCGCCATCGCGGCGGTGCCCAACGGCACGTATCGCGCCAGTCTCGAGGCCGACGGTTTCGATGATGACGAGACGCATATCGAATGCGCCGTTACGGTTAAGAACTCGTCGCTGCATGTCGACTACGCCGGCACCTCGAAGCAGATCGGGCGCGGGCTGAATTCGGTGCTCAACTACACCTATGCGTTATCGGTCTATCCGATCAAATGCGCGCTCGATCCGCTAACGCCGCGCAACGAGGGTCCCTACCGCTCCGTCACGGTGGACGCGCCGGAGAGCGCTTGCTCAACCCGCGGTTCCCCGCGCCATGCAGCGCGCGCCAGCTCACGGGTCACCTGCTGGCCGGCGTCATCTATCGCGCGCTGGTCCAGGCCATCCCTGACAGGGTCATCGCCAAATCGGGATCGGCCCCCACGTTACGCTCGGTCTATAGCGGCGTCGACCGTGAGGAAATCAGAGCTTCTCGCAGGTCTTCTTCGCTTCCAGGCGGCATGGGCGGCAGCGCGCTGCAGGACGGCCATAACTGCACCGCCTTCCCCACCAACACCGGTTCCGGCAGCATCGAAGCGTTCGAGAGCATCTCGCCGCTGATCGTTTGGAAGAAGGCGCTGCGTAGCAAATCCGGTGGCGCCGGCAAGTTCCGTGGCGGGCTCGGCCAGGATGTGGAGATCGAGGTGACATCGCCGCACCCGCTCCGCCTCTCCCTGCTCTCCGACCGCCAGAAATACCCGCCGGAGGGCCTGCTCGGCGGTGACAAGGGGGCCGCGGTCGAGATCGGGCTGCAGGACGGCACCAGCCCGCATCGGAGATCCACCCTGCTAAGACCAGGGGACCGGCTCACTTTGCGCTTTAGCGGCGGCGGTGGTTACGGCGATCCAGGCCAGCGCGACAGGAAGGCCGTCGAGGCCGATCTGCGCGCCGGCTACATCTCGGTCGAGCAGGCGTATGACGTTTACGGGGTCCAGCGCAAGGCGGATGTGTAATGGCGATGGACTGTATCCGCGTCGGCGTCGATGTCGGCGGGACTTTACTGATTTCGTGCTCGTCGATGACCATCGCAAGCTGATCTTCCTCGGCAAGCAACTCCACGACGCCGCGCGATCCGAGCAAGGCGATCATCGAGGGCATCCAGCACCACTCCTCGAGGAAGCCGGCGTCGAGGACGTCGGCCGGTTGACGAGATCGTTCATGGCACCACGCTCGTCACCAACACCGTCATCGAGCGCAAGGGCGCCAAGGTCGGCCTGATCACCACCAAGGGATTCCGTGACGTCCTGGAGATGGGTCACGAAATTCGCTACGATCTTTATGACCTCTTCCTCGAAAAGCCGAAGCCGCTCGTGCCGCGCCATCTGCGCGCCGAGGCCGATGAGCGCATCGACGCGACTGGCGCGGTGCTGCGTCCGCTCGATAAGGATGCGCTCCGCGAGGCGGTCAATCGCCTCGTCGCGGAAGGGATCGAGGCACTCGCGATTTCCTTCCTGCACGCCTATCGCAACGACGCGCATGAGCGCGAGACGCTGGCGATCGTGAAACAGGATCATCCCGATCTGCCGGTGACGCTCGGCTCCGAGATCGCGCCGGAGATCCGTGAATATGAGCGCGGCAACACGGCGGCAGCGAACGCCTATGTGCAGCCGTTGATGCAGCGTTATCTCGCGCGACTCGCCGATCAGCTCAAAGACCTCGGCCATCGCGGCAATCTGTCGATCATGCTTTCGGCCGGCGGGCTGACCACGATCGGCACCGCGTCGAAATTCCCTGTCCAGCTTATCAAATCCGGGCCGGCGGCCGGCGCGATCGCGGCGGCCCTCTATGCCAAGCTCACCGGCACGGACCACCTCATTTCCTTCGACATGGGCGGCACCACAGCGAAGATGTGCCTGATAGAGCATGGTGCGCCTGAACATTCCAACGAATTCGAGGCGGGGCGCGTGAAGCGTTTTCGCAAAGGCTCCGGTCTGCCGTTGAAAGTGCCGGTGATCGACCTGATCGAGATCGGTGCCGGCGGCGGTTCCACTGCCTGGATCGACGGCATGGGCCTGCTGAAAGTTGGGCCGGAAAGCGCCGGATCGGAACCCGGCCCGGTCTGCTACCATCGCGGCGGTACCAGACCGCCGTAACCGATGCCGATCTGCTGCTCGGCTATCTCTCGCCCGACTTCTTCCTTGGCGGCGACATGGCGCTCGACATCGCGGCGGTCCGTGACGCGGTCAAGACCAAGATCGCCGGTCCGCTCGGCCTCGACGTCGCGCAGGCCGCCGCGGGCATCCATGCCATCGTCAATGAGAACATGGCCGCGGCCACGCGCATGTATATTGCTGAAAAGGGCCACGATCCCCGGCGCTACACCATGGTCGCCTTCGGCGGCGCGGGTCCTGTCCACGCCTACGGCCTCGCCAAGCTTCTCAAGCTACGGCGGTTGATCTGCCCGCTCGGCGCCGGCGTGATGTCCGCACTCGGCTTCCTTGTCGCCGCACCTGCCGTCGATCTCGTGCGCAGCTACGTCACGCGGCTGGAAGCGGCGGACTGGTCGCTGGTGAACAGCTTCTTCGCAGAAATGGAGACGACCGCGATCGAACGCCTGGTCGAAGCCGGTGCCCGCCGTGAGGCAATCCGCTTCGAACGCCGCGCTGAAATGCGGCATGTCGGTCAGGGCTTCGAGATCAACGTCCCACTGCCCGACAGCACGTTGAACGCCGAGACGCTCGATAGCGTCCACGCCCTGTTCTTTACGAAATACGAGGAACTCTTTGGCCGCCGCATCGAAGGCGTGGGCATCGAGGCGCTCACCTGGCGGCTGCACGCCTCCGCGCCGCAATCGGAAGTGACCCTGAGTTTTGCCGGACAAAAGGCCGACACCGGAAAGCGCATCAAGGGCGAGCGGAAGGTTTACTTCCCGGAAACCGGCTATAGGCCGTGTCCGGTTTACAACCGCTACGCTCTGCGGCCCGGTGACACTTTCCGCGGCCCGGCGGTCGTGGAGGAACGGGAGTCCACCACGGTCATCGGCCCGGCTTCCATCGTGCAGGTCGACGAATTCCTCAACCTCGTCATCGACATCGACCAACCGAGCGAAGCCTGATCGGGGCTGGAGATAGCGACATGGCACTTGAAACACCCGCCTATCTGTGGCTCGACGGCAAGATCGTGGGGTGGAAGGACGGCACGATCCACGTCGCGAGCGAAGCCATCGTCCGTGGCGCCAGCGTCTTTGAAGGCGTTCGCGCCTATGGCGGCGACGACGATCTATATATCTTCAAGAACCAGGAGCATCTCGACCGTCTGCGCCAGTCCGCGAGGATCATGCGCATGAGCATTCCCTACAGCGACGCGGAACTGACTGCTGCCTTCAAGGAGTTGCTGCGCGTTAATCGCTTCCGCGACAACGTGCATTTTCGCCCGACCGTCTATTTCGGCGAAGGCAAGTCGAACCAGTTTGATCCCAGCGAGATCAGGACTGGCATGTTCTGCATCGCCCATCGCCGGCCGCACGGCAAATCGGTGCTGGAGGGTGTGAAGAGCTGCACCAGCACCTGGCGTCGCAACGGCGATCTGTCGACGCCCTCGCGCGTCAAGGCGGCCGGCAACTACCACAACAGCCGTCTTGCTCATGTGGAGGCGCGGCTCAACGGCTTTTCCTCGCCGTTGATGCTGAACGAACGCGGCAAGGTCTCGGAGGGTCCGTCCTCCTGCTTCATGATGATCCGCAACGGCACGGTCTTCACGCCACCCGTCACGGCGGACATTCTTAGAGCATCACGCGCCGGACGATCATCGATCTCTGCCGCGACGATCTCGGGCTCGAGGTAATCGAACGCGAGATCGACCGCACCGAGGTCTATATCGCCGACGAGGCTTTCTTCTGCGGCAGCGGCGCGGAGGTCACACCGATGCTCTCGCTCGACCATTATCCACTCGGCGCGGGCGGGGTCGGTCGGATCAGCAAGCGCATCCAGCAATACTATTTCGACGTGACAGCGGGCAGGGTCGTGAAATACCGGCACTGGCTCACCCCCGTCTACGCGGAGTCGTCTGCGGACATGCAGCGTGCCTCATGAGCGAAGTGTAGGACCTCAACTGCCTCAGAGCCGAGGTGCGCGGCTGGGCGATGCTCGGATCAGCCGCCTATCACCGCGAACGCTATGCGATCTTGCACGTGTTCTGATCTACTGACGCAGCGCGACGGGCTGCGCGAATTCCGCCAGCCCGTATTTCGCGAAAATCCGGTTGAGTTCGCCATCCCGCTCGAGGATCTGCGTCCCCTCCAGCACGGCCCGGCGCATTTCGGCATCGTCCTTGCGCATCGTGCTACCGATCACGAGGTCGGTCAGGATGGTGAAGCCGATCTCGAACTCGAAATCATGACCGAGTGCGCGCTGCTTCGCCGTGATCGCACCGTCCATCACAAAATCGATGCGGCCATTTTCCAGTTCCCGCATGGCCGCTTCCTGATCGACCGACGGCACATAGGTAATCGGCGGCCGTCCCCGCTGCGCGCAAGCCGCGCTCTGCTTCGCCACTTCCGCCGAGCTGACGCCGCCGACCGTATCGACTCCGTCGTGCCGCACAGATCATCGAGTGCCCGAAGATGCTTCGGGTTTCCCTTCGGCACCAGCACGCTCTGGCCGCTGCGCATATAGGTCACGAAGTCGAGCGTCTGCGCACGCTCAGGCCGGTAGTTGACGTTGCCGATCATCACGTCAGTGGAGCCGGACATCACACTTTGCAGCAGGGCGGAAAACGGACCTTCACATATCTATAATTCAGGCCCGCACATTTCATCACCGCCTCAATGATCTCGACCTCCGCCCCGGTCATGTGATCCAGCGCAGCTGGATCGGCATAGGCGAAGGGCGGCGAGGTGGTGACCGTGGCAATCTTCACGCCGGCGCTGGCATAATGCGGATATTTTTGCGCTGCCAGCTGCGGTTCGCATTGCTGCGCCCACGCAGCCCCGGACATGAACAGGGTGGCAACCATCAGAAGGCGAAGCAACATCGCGCGGTTCCGATCACGTCCAAAGAGGGCCGACCGAAGGTGCTTGATCCCGGGTCTCTCAGGAAACTAGTATACCATTCATCTCGATTACGCCAGAGGAAGTTCAGGGAATGGGGCAGACAGACACCGCCGATGTCGTGATCGTTGGCGGCGGAATCGTCGGCTGCACTACTGCACAACCTCGCCCGGCAGGGCGTGCGCGTCATTCTGTTCGAGAAGGAGGACATCGCGCAGGAAGCATCGGGCCGAAACCGGGGCAATGTTCGTCTGCAATTGCGGGACCGGATCGAGCTGCCGATCGCGCGCGAGGCGATCGAGCTCTGGAAGCGCGCCGATGACGAGCTCGGCCTACAGACCGAATACCGTACAACGGGCAATCTCCTTGTGACCTACCACGACGAGATCGCCGCCGGTTTTGCGGCGGAAACGGAACGCCATCTCGGCCTCGGCATCGACGCGCGCGTCGTGCCCCGGGACGAACTCCGCGACCATGTGCCGGACATCTCGCCGGACATCGTCGCCGGCTTTCTCACGACCGAGGACGGGCACGTCAATCCGCAGAAAGCCACCTGGGCCTTCGCGACGGCCGCCCGTCGCGCCAGCGCGGAGATCAGGACCGGCACCAGGGTCAACGCCTTTGTCATCGAAGGCGGCGCGGTGCGTGGCGTCATGACTGATCAGGGGCACGTCTCCACGCCGGTGGTGCTCAATGCCGGCGGCGTCCGTGCACCGGAACTCTTCGTCCTGCTGGGGATCGCCATCCCGATAACGCCGGCCAAGCACCAGATCCTGGTGACCGCAAGACTGCCGCTGGTTACGAGGCCCTATCTGCGCTGCGCCGGCCCGCGCGTCAGCTTCTGCCAAACCGCCGAGGGCACGCTGCTGCTCGGCATGGGCCCGGCGCAATCCGTCGGTTTCGACACGTCGGTTTCGCGTGTGCACATGAGCAACGTCATGCGCGAAACCATCCGCCTCGTGCCGACGCTAGCCTCTGCGCGCGTGGTTCGCGCCTGGACCGGCTGGTTCGAGATGACGCCCGACGATCTGCCGATCATTATGCAGATGCCGGACCAGAAGGGCCTCTATATCTGCGCCGGCTTCTCCGGCCACGGTTTCGCGCTGGCGCCCGCGATCGGCCGGCTGATGGCACATCTAATTCTCGACGGCGAAGCCACGCATCCGATCGACGCGCTCGGCCTCGATCAATTCACCATCGCTTCGGGCAAACCCCGCCAACGCGAAGCCGAAACCGTCATCTCCCGCCTCGGCCGATTGACGGCCCAAGGGCTGCATTGAGTGTCTGCATTGAGTGGTTGCACTGAGGTCCCAATGGTTCTCGTTTTGAGCAGACAGGACGTCGCGGAGCTGGTGAGCATGCCGGCTCTGGTCGAGGCTGTGGAGAAAGGGCTGATCGAGGTGTCCGCCGGCACTGCGATCAACCCGAACCGGCTACGGGTCTTCGTGCCTGAACACCAGGCGATGATGGCCTGCATGCCGGCCTATCTGGGTCAGGCCAACGCGCTGGGGGCCAAAATCGTCTCGAGCTCGAGCCGCAAGCCCGCGCCCGGCGAGCCCCGCCCGATGTCGGCCCTTACAGTGCTCGCAGACACCAACGGAAAATTCCTGTCGATCATGTGCGGCACCCATCTCGGCGCGCTGCGAACAGCGGCGGCCTCGGCGGTGGCCATTCGCCATCTCGCGACGAAAGATGCCTCCAGCATGGCCATCATCGGCTGCGGCGTGCAGGGGCGTGCGGAACTCGCGGGCGCGCTTGCAGTCAGGAAGATCGACCAGGTCTTCGCCTTCGACACCGATCCAGCGAAGGCCAAGCATTTCCGCGCAAGCATGACGGAACGCTACGGCATCGCGATCCGAATCGAGACCAGCGCCGAGACCGCTGTCGCCCAAGCGGACATCGTTGCCCTTGCAACCACATCACCGAGCCCGGTCGCGGCCGCCGACGCCTACCGGCCGGGCGCGCATATCAACGCCGTCGGCGCACACACGCCGAAAACCCGTGGACTCGACAGCGACATCGTCGCGCGCGCGCGCCTGTTCGTTGAATCCCACTCCGCTATCCTCGCCGAGGCCGGCGACGTCATCATCCCGATCGAGGAAGGCCGCATCGACGCCGCGCACATTATCGGTGAGCTCGGCGAGGTCGCCGCCGGGAACCTCGCCGGACGGACAAGCCCCGACGAGATCACCATCTTCAAATCGACCGGCATCGCTGTTGAGGACGTGGTTGCCGCCAGGCTGATCTACGAAGCGGCAATCGCGCGGGGTCTCGGCACCGCGATCGAGATGTAGGTCACCACTCGGCGACGGGTTCGGCCAGAGCCTCCAGCGACATGGGCTTCACCTGGTTGCGCGGCGTATCGCGGCCGATGGACGACGGCGCACGCGCGCTCGCTTCTGCCGCAATCCGCACCACCGTCGCCTCGCAGATCCGCCCCTGGCACTGACCCATGCCTGCGCGGCTGCATTGCTTGATGGCGCGCAGGCTGCCGTCCCACTCAGCCGCCAGCGCGCGGATGTCGTCGGCGGTCACCTCCTCACAGCGGCAGACCACCGTCTCGGGCGTCACCATGTCGTACAGCCCGGCGCGCAGCGCGAAAGTCCGCTTGAGGTGATCCGCGAAGGATTGATGCTGCGCCCGGTCGCGCATCGGTTGGCGCAGCTGTTCCGCGCGCCTCGCCTCGTTGATCAGGCCGAGATCCGAGACAGCATTAAGTCCAGCGATCCTCCCCTCCGCCACGGCCACGCGATGGCCGGCGATGCCGGTGATCTCACCCGCGACGAAGACCGAAGCGATGCTCGACCGCTGATCCGAATCGCACTCCACCACCCAGCAATCGCCGGCCGCATCCCAGCGCGTGTCGCATCCGAGCAGCCTGGGAATTTGCAGGCTCGGGATGAAACCATAATTCACCAGCACGGCATCGGCGGCGACGGTCCGGCGTCCGTCGGCGAGCGGACGGCCGGATTGGTCCAGACCGGCCACAATCGCCTCCTCAACTTTGCCATCTCCCCGCGCCTCAACCACCGCCTGTCCGTAGCGCAGCGGAATGCGGCGGGAGAGGAGCGTCGCGAAATAGCTGAGCGCCTCGTACAGCGTGTCCGGATGGCGCCAGGGCTGGGGGAAGCGGCGGAAGAAATCCCGTGCCGGCAGCGCCTCGAGGATCTCGACGATCTCGGCGCCCGCTTTCAAAAGCTGCGTTGAGACGGGAAGCTGAAACGGCCCGGTACCCGACATCAGGATGCGCCGGCCCGGCAGTACGAACTGCGCTTTCAGCAGTGTTTGCGCGGCCCCCGCCGTGGTCACGCCCGGCAGCGTCCAGCCCGGGAAAGGGATGGGGCGTTCATAGGCCCCCGTCGCGACGATCAAGCGCTGACTGACCAGCCGTTCGCACTGATTGTCGCACTCGATCTCCAGCACGCCTTCGTCGAAGACGCCCCAAACCAGTGTGCCGGTGCGAAGGGTGATCTTGGGTTCTGCGGCGACCTCGGCGATCAGCGTGCGGCCGGCCGCGAAACTCTTGCCCAGCACCGCTTCGTTCACGCGCCCGAAATGCGCCTGCGGCTGACGGAAATACTGGCCGCCGGGCTTGCTGTATTCGTCAATAACAGTGACGCGTGCGCCCGCTTTCGCTGCTTCCATCGCAGCCGAAAGACCGGCTGGGCCGGCACCGACGACCGCAACGTCCGTTTCGATGATGTTCATTCCCGGCCCACTCGCCAATCGGCTTCATCCTGTGTCGCCACATGAATGCCGGGCTTCGCCTCGGTCAGGCAGGCGCGCAGATGCGGCCGTCCGTCCACCACGACGAGGCAATCGAAGCAGACCCCCATCCCACAAAAGATCCCGCGCGGCGCGCCCGATTTTGCCGTGCGCCGCAGCGTCCTTATGCCGGCCGCCAGCAACGCGGCGGCGATCGTCTCCCCGGGGAAGGCCTGGATTGGCCGCGAATCCAGCGTGAAGGTCAAGGACTCGCCGCGGACGACGCTCCGCTCCACGCGGTTGGAAACTCGATCCGCTGCCACGGCACCCTCTGCCAAGTGAGTTGATACCAGTATACTAGTTGTGTTATTTGCGACGCTCAAGCGGCCGGCGCCGGACGCCGACACCCGCTCCGGAACGGTAGAGGCGGCGACCAACATGACGGATTTAAGTGGAAAGGCGGCCGTCGTCGGCATCGCCGAGTCGGATGCGATCGGCGTCTTGCCGAACAAGTCGACGCTGCAGCTCGTCGCCGAGGCTTCGCTCAACGCGCTCGATGATGCTGGCCTCGCGGTGCGAGATGTCGATGCGGTGTTCACGGCGGGGTGGCGACCGACCGAGGTTGCGGAATATCTCGGTATCGCTCCGAAGTATTTTGACGGCACGCAGGTCGGCGGCTCGTCCTATGTCATCCATCTCGGCCACGCCGCGACCGCGATCGCCAACGGGTTGTGCGAGGTCGCGTTGATCGTGCACGGCGAAAGCGGTCGCTCCCGTGTCGGGATGTTTCCCGAAGGCGGCGGGCCGCAGCTTCCCGCCGGCCAGTTCGAAGCGCCTTACGGGCTTCCCGGCGCAGTGGGCGCCTACGCGATGGCCTGCTCGCGCCACATGCACGAATTCGGCACGACGCATGAACAGCTAGCGGAAATCGCGGTCGCCACGCGGAAATGGGCGGCCATGAACCCGAAGGCCTTCGCGCGCGAGCCGCTTACCATCGACGATGTCCTCAACGCGCCGACGATCTGCTGGCCGTTCGGCAAGCTCGATTGCTGTCTCGTCACCGATGCTGCGGGTGCCGCCATCGTCACCTCGCTGAAGCGCGCACGGGATTGCCGCATGAAGCCGATCCGCGTCCTCGGCTTCGGCGAGGGTCTTGATCATCAGATGATCAGCGAGATGCCGAGCTACGTGCATGGCCCAGGCCGCATCTCCGGCCCCCCGGCCTTCGCCATGGCTGGGGTATCGCACACCGACATCGATGTTGCGCAGATCTACGACAGCTTCACCTACACCGTGCTGCTGACGCTCGAGGATCTCGGTTTTTGCAAGAAGGGCGAAGGCGGGTTCTTCGTTTCTGGACAGCGCACCGCACCGGGCGGCGACTTCCCGCTCAACACCAGCGGCGGCGGCTTGTCCTACACGCATCCTGGCATGTTCGGCATCTTCACGATCATCGAAGCCGTCCGTCAGCTTCGTCACGAGTACGCCGATCAAGGATCGCGCCAGGTCGTCGACGCCGTGATCGGTCTGATCCACGGCACGGGCGGCCGGCTCTCTGCCACCGGCACCGCCATCCTTGGGAGAGACTGACCATGGCCTATGACAAGCCCCTGCCGGTCCCCGATCCGGTGACGAAGCCGTACTGGGACGGGCTGAAATCGCACGAATTGCGTGTCCAACGCTGCGAGGATTGCCGGCAGGCCGTCTTCTATCCCCGCGTCGTCTGCCCGTATTGCGGCTCGCGCAAGCTCGAATGGATTACTTGCTCGGGCAAGGGCACGGTGCACGCCTTCACCATCGCCCATCGCGGCACGCCCGCCGCCTTCAAGAGCAGCGCGCCCTATCTCGTCGCGATGGTGGAACTCGAGGAAGGCGCGCGTATGATGACCAATCTCGTCGGCGTCGATCCCTCGCCGGAGGCGGTCCGCATCGGGATGCCGGTCGAGGTCGTATTCGACGATGTTACCGACGCGGTCACGCTCGCCAAGTTCCGCCCGCGCTGATGCGCATCGCCGTCTCGACAGTCGCCACAAAAGCGCGCCACTTACTATCGAAGAACGCTGTCGCGTGACGGATGCTTCCGACCCTCAGACCGAAGAGCGCGTGACAACGATCGCAGCGCTGCAAACCTATGTCGGCCGCGAGCTCGGCGTCGGCGATTGGCTGACGGTCACGCAGGAGAGGATCGACACCTTCGCCAAGGCGACTGGTGATTACCAGTGGATCCATGGCGATCCGGACCGTTGCAGGGCCGAGGGCATGCGCGGCACGATCGCCCACGGCTACCTAACTCTGTCGTTGATTACGCTCTTGCGCCAAAGCCTGCGCGGCGTACGCATCGCGCTCGATGCCAAGAAGGGCATCAATTACGGGTCCGACCGGGTCCGCTTCATCACGCCAGTCAGGACGGGTGCCCGCATCCGCATTCGCGTTCTGCTCCTCGCGCTCGATCAGATCGCGCCGGCGATTTGGCAGGCGAAATACCGGCACACGATCGAGATCGAGGACGAAGCGCGTCCCGCGCTCGTCGCGGACACGCTGAACCGTATCTATCTCAACTGCCTTGGCGTGCATCACAAGGCCTCAGGCACCGGCAGGGAGTAATTGAGCCCGGCCCGGCCGCCATCGGCATAGACGGTCTGGCCGGAGACATAGGCCGAATCATCCATAGCCAGGAACATGGCCACACCGGCCACATCCTCGCCTCCGCCCAATCGCATCAGTGGCGTGCGCGACAGGATATTGCGGCGCGTTTCCGCATTGGCGAGAAGATTGTTCCGATTGAGTCCGTCAGGATAGTGCCCGGCCCGATCGCGTTCACGCGGATGCCGTGCTTGGCCAGGCTGATCGCCATCGCCCGCGTCAGCGACGAAATGCCGCCCTTCGATGCCGCATAGGCCGCCAGCGTCGGCATGGTCATGACCACGCTGGTCGAAGACATGTTGATGATGACGCCGTTCTTGCGCGTCGCCATGTGACGGCCAACCGCCTGGCCGAACAGGAACACCGATTTCAGATTGGTCCTGATGACGTCGTCGAAATCTTCCTCCGACAAATCGAGGAAGTCGAACCGACGCATGATCCCGGCATTGCTGAGCAAGATGTCAATATGGCCGAACCGGTGCAGCGCGGCGGCGACGGTTGCATCTACCTGCTCCTTGTAGCCGACGTCGCAGGCGAAGAAGGCAACCTCGCCTTCGCGGGACAGTTCCGCCGCGACCTCCCGCCCGCGATCGCGATCGATATCCACCAGAGCGACCCTCGCACCCTCGCGGGCAAATCGTGTCGCGCAGGCGCGGCCGATACCGCTTGCGGCTCCCGTGACCAGGGCTATCTTGTTCTTTAGACGCATCAACTCCGCCGGTGCTCGCTACGGAGAAAAGAGTATACTCGTTGTCTAGATCGGCGCGAGTCGCTATATGCCGGCGATAAACGAAACGTACGGAATTCAGTAGCGATGGTATCAGACCAGACTTTCGCCTCCATGAAGCAGGGCAAGGGAGCGCAGCAGATCGCCGATCGTGTGCGCGATGCGGTGCTGGGCGGCGAACTTCAGGTGGGCGAACGTCTGCCGCCCGAGCGTGAGCTGATCCGGCTCACGGGCTACAGCCGGGCCGTCGTGCGCGAGGGCCTACGAATCCTTGAGGCCGAGGGCCTGGTCGCCCTGCATGCTGGACGCAACGGTGGGGCGGTCATCGAGCGCCCCAACGCCGACCGCTTCGCCGCGACACTCGACGTCTTGCTCGGCCTTGATAGCATCGGCGCCAAGGAGGTCTCCGAAGTGCTCAGCATGTTCGAGACCCGCATCGTCGAGCTGGCGGTCGATCGGATCTCAGCCCACGACATCGAGGATCTCAGGCGGACTATCACCCGGATCGAAGAGGATCCGACGGATGTCGAGCGGGTGCGGATCGAGAGCAACCGCTTTCACATCCTGCTCGCCGAAGCCACCCGCAACCGCATGCTGGCCCTGCTGACCCGGGTCATTCGCCAGGTCGTGATTCGAATGGATCACGAGTCGCACGACACGAGCGCGCTGCAGATCGCCCGCGCGCACCAGCGTATCCTCGACGCTATCGTCGCCGGCGACGTCGAAACGGCGAAGCGGCGCGCGCTTCGCCATCTCATGGCTTGCGGCAACTCGATGTCGCAGGAGGGTAAGGGCGGCACAGTACCGCTCGCCAGCGGCAACTCCCGTCTCGCACAGGCGCTGGCCCGCACGCCCCGGCGGCGAAACGATAGCTGACGACGTCAGGCCCTGCGAACGTGGGGTTACGACGCCGACGCCCTCGGTGAGGAACCAGAATGCGTTGAGACATTCGGTCCGGAACTTGCCGTTGAACGACCCCGCAAAGGCATTGGCGGCTGGTTTGCCCTTGGTGTGCTGCCGGGAATTCAACCAAGCGGAGATGTCTCGTGCTCGCGGATGAAATCAAGATCGAGAACGAA
The DNA here is from genome assembly GCA_963791885.1 of uncultured Pseudomonadota bacterium. Classification (GTDB taxonomy): domain Bacteria; phylum Pseudomonadota; class Alphaproteobacteria; order Acetobacterales; family Acetobacteraceae; genus CAVSUZ01. The sequence goes on from CAWBUL010000006.1 coordinate 897,218, forward strand.
GCCCAGCCCGGGAAGGTCGGGGATTTCCATAACGCCCTGAGCCGGAGGGAGCGGGCTCCTGAAAACCTGATCTGAAATGCCTTCGAAAATCAGCAATCTTTCCAGGAAGAGCACGTTCGGCGTCGCGGCGGCGAAGTGCAGGTGGATATGCTCCATGGCGTGCGGCGCGAACTTCACGTTCCAGGCTTGCGTTAGCGCGGCGCATTTGACCAATTCCGTGTAACCGCCGACCCGGGCGCCGTCGACCTGAACGATATCGGCGGCCTCATTCACCAACAGGTCGCGCACCCCGAACTTGGTGTACTCATGCTCACCGGTGGCGAGCGGAATGTCGGTGCCGCGCTTGAACCGCGCGAGGCCCGGAATATCATCCGCGAACACCGGCTCTTCGAAGAAGAAGATGTCGAACTCACGGATGCGGTTCGCGAGCTGGACGGCGCGCGCAGCATCGAAGCAGTTGTTGGCATCGACCATGAGCCGAATATCCGGCCCTACTGCTTCCCTGACCTTGCGGACACGCTCGGCGTCGCGCCGCAGGTCAATGCCGCCTGACACGCCGACCTTGAACTTGACGGCGGTGTAGCCCCGGGAGACCATTCCCGTGACTTCCGCGACCAGTTCGTCGTCACTGTACGACGTCCAGCCGCCGCTGCCGTATACTGGTACCTGCGTGCTGTTGCCGCCAAGCAGCTTGTAAACAGGCAGGTCAAGAATTTTTCCCTTGAGATCCCAGAGCGCGATATCGACTGCGCTGAGCGCACAGTAGGTCAGTCCTTTGCGGCCAACGCCACGCAGGTAGTGAAACATCTCCTGCCAGATGACCTCGGTCTCCAGCGGATCGCGTCCGATCAGCTTGGGCACAATGTTGCGCCGGATCAGTTCGGCGGTCGCCTCGCCGCCGACTTCGTTGTAGGTGATCCCGATCCCTTCGTGCCCGTCCCTGGTCAGCACGCGAACGATGACGAAACCCAGAGATTCGACTTTTCGCGTTGCGTCGGCGAAGCCGCCCTCGACCGGAGCGGAGACAAGGTGAACGTGGATGGCGGCGATTCTGTGCTGCATGCTCTCGTCCTGTTATCAAGCTACGCGATACCGCTCCCAAGCCTCTTCGGTGAACGTGACACCGTGTCCCGGTGCGTCCGGGACGAGCAGCATTCCGTCCTTCACCGTGAGTGTGCCGGTGAGCAGGTGATCCATGAACGGGTAGTATTCGAGATAGGCGGCACGCGGCAGGGCGGCGGTTATGTGGACGTGCAGCGGTGTCATGAAGTGCGGCGCCAGCGCCAGGCCGAAACTGTCAGCGATACGTCCGATGCGCATGGTCTCCGTAATGCCGCCCACCAGACACATATCCGGTTGCAACACGTCGGCTGCTCCCGCGCGAATGTACGGGATGAAGTCGCGTCGGGCGTGGACATGCTCTCCCATGGCGATCGCCACGGGCAAGGCAGCGCGCAGCCGCTGATAACCCTCGATATCCTGCGACAGCAGCGGTTCTTCCAGCCAATGAATATCCAGATCCGCAAGCTTGCGGCCGAGCCAGAGCGCAGTCGGTAGGTCCAGACGCTCGTTCGCGTCACACAGGATGCGCGCATCGCCGCCGATGGCCGTGCGTACCGCTTTCACCCGGTCGAGGTCATGTTTGGGCTCACGGCCGATCCTGATCTTCACCGCGCGGAACCCGTTTTGGATATAGCTCGCGGACGCCGCCACCAATTCATCCAGCGGCAGTGTCGGACTTGCCTTGCCGCTGCCGTAACACGGCACCCGATCGCGCACCTGTCCGAGCAGCCGCGCCAGCGATACGCCGCGCTGTCGCGCCCGCAGATCCCATAAGGCGATATCGATCGCGGAAATCGCCATCGACGCGATGCCATGGCCAAGCCTGTGCGTCAGATGAAACAGCCAATCATTGATTGCCTCGACGTCGTCTGCGTCGCGTCCGGCGATGCGGAGGAGGAGCAGGTCGAGGAGCGCCTTGATGGATTCGCCGCCGCCATGGTCCGAGGTGAAGGTCCAGCCCGTTCCCTGCGTGCCGTCCGCGTTGGTCAGCGTCGCGCCGATGAGCTCGAAGCGTTCGTCATCGCGCTCGGCAGCCAGCCGGTTGGAGGCGAACCGGAGCATCCAACTCTCGGTGGTCCGGATCGGCATGGCATGTCTCCGGTCTTGACGGGTGCTCGATCGGGCATCAGCCTACGTAAGCGATTACACCACATACTCGACTTGGCCAAGGCCGGGCGCATGGTGGCCGGTAACGAAGCCAGGCAGAAACGTGCAGGCGATGCAGAAAACGTACGACTACATCATCGTGGGCGGCGGCTCCGCGGGCTCGATCCTCGCCAATCGGCTATCGGCGCGAAGCGCCAATCAGGTGTTGTTGTGCGAAGCGGGAGAGGACACCCCGGACGGCCGGGTGCCGGAGCCGATTCTGGACAGCCGATCAGGTTACGCGTCACGCAACCCGCGGTTCCTTTGGACGGATCTTCGTGTCACCACGGAGGCCATTCCCCACAATGACCCGGCCGCGCCCAAGCCCCGCAAGGTGCGGTACGAGCAGGCGCGCGTGATCGGCGGAGGATCGTCGATCAACGGGCAGCTGGCGAACCGGGGATCGCCCCGCGACTACGACGAATGGGAACAGCGCGGCGCACGTGGATGGCGGTGGGAAACGGTCCTGCCGTATTTCAGGAAGCTGGAGCGTGACATCGATTTCGAAGGTCCGCTCCACGGTGCCGACGGCCGCATCCCTGTCCGGCGCGTGTTTCCAGACAATTGGTCCGATTACGCCAAGGCGGTCGCGGAGGCGTTCAAACTCGCGGGTTATCCTTACGTGCCGGACCAGAACGGGGAGTTCCAGGATGGCTACTATCCCCTTGCAATGTCAAACATTTACGACCGGCGCGTCTCAGCCGCTGTCGGCTATCTCGGTCCCACCGTCCGCCACCGGGAAAACCTGACCATCATGCCTGAAACCCAGGTGTCCGAGCTGCTGTTCGAGGACACGCGGTGCAACGGTATCCGTGCCGTCGTAAAAGGTAAGCCCACCGAGCTGCGCGCCAACGAGGTCATCATCTGCTGCGGCGCGCTCCATTCGCCAGCCATGCTGCTACGTGCCGGAATCGGTCCTGTCGGCCATCTGCGCGACCTTGGGATTCCCATCCGCGAGGCCCGCGCCGGCGTCGGGCAGCGTCTGATGGATCACCCATCCATCTCCGTTGCCTCCTACCTGAAACCCGGCGCGCGCAAAAATCCGTATAGCAAGCGTTCGCTGCATCTCGGCATGCGCTTCTCGTCCAACGTCGACGGTGCTCCGGCCGGCGACATGGCCCTGACCGTTTCCAACAAATCGGCCTGGCACGCGATCGGTGACCGCATCGCCGTCATTACGCTGTGGGTCAACAAGACGTTCTCGGAAACCGGTCAGGTGCGGCTTGCTTCCGCCGACTGGCGCCAGGAACCGGAGGTCGATTTCAACCTCCTGTCGGACCATCGCGACCTGCAACGGCTCGCCAAAGGCTTCCGGGAGATCGCTGCCCTGCACGACCTGCCGCCCCTGAAAGCGGTTACCTCCCATGTGTTTCCCGCGAGCTTTACCGACAAAATCCGCCGTGTCGGCACCTACAATACGAAGAACCGGATACTCACCAGCATCGGCGCCAGATTCATGGATGGACCGGCCCCCGTGCGGGAGACGTTCATCCGTAATTTCATTATGGAATCCGCCGGCCTGACCGAAGCTCTCCGCGACGATGAGACGCTGGAGGCCTACATCAAGCGGGCCGCCGTCGGTGTATGGCACTGCTCCTGCTCCTGCCGCATGGGCGAGGAGAGCGATCCCATGGCGGTCACCGATCCCGCCGGCCGGGTCTATGGCGTGCACGGCTTGCGCGTGGTGGATGCCTCGCTGTTTCCTGCGGTTCCCTGCGCCAACACCAACTTCCCCACGATGATGGCGGCGGAGAAGATCGCCGACGACATTCTGCACGGGCCCGGGTAGTATGGGGGGCGGCTTGACAGCGTCGGCTATTCCGGCGAACGCTCGCTGTAAGCGGTAACATCGAGGAACCGGGAGGGCGCCAATGCCCAAAAAAATCATGCTCGCGGCGGCGATTATCGGTCTCTCGCTGGCTGCGCCGCAAGCCCATGCTCAGAAGGCCGACGTTATGCACTGGTGGACCAGCGGCGGCGAATCACGCGCCGTGAAGGTCTTTGCTGACGAGTACAACAAGAGCGGCGGCACCTGGGTGGACGACCCTTCGATCGGACCGCAGGCGGAGCATGCCGCCGCGCTGAACCGCATCGCCGGAGGTGATCCGCCAACCGGGCTGATGTGGAACGCGGGCGTCGCCGTGCAGCAGCTTGCGGAGCAGGGGGTCTTGCGGCCGTTGGACGATTTGGCGAAACAGGACAACTTGGTGGCGAACCTTCCGCCATTGCTAGCGAAGAGCATTACCTATGATGGCCACACGGTTGCTGTTCCGGTGGATATCGGCGGCGCGAACTATATGTACTACAGCGTCAAGATCTTTCACGACCTGAACCTGGAACCGCCCAAGACCTGGGACGAATTTCTGGCGATGGCACCCAAGATAAAGGCCGCCGGCTACATCCCGCTGGCCTACGGTGCCAATGCGCAACAGGAAGATTGGCTATTCTCGGCGGTCGTAGCGGGTGTCGGGGGCTCGGACCTGTACCGTAAAGTGTTCGTCGACCATGATCCGAAGGCCACGGCCAGTCCCGAGATGGAGCACGTGCTCTCGGTGATGGGACAGTTGCGGCAATACGTGGATGCGGGCAGCCCCAACCGCAAATGGAACGACACGCTCGCTCTGGTCGAAACCAACAAGGCCGCTCTGATGATTGTCGGCGACTGGGCGTCGGCCGATTTCACTACGGCCCACCTGACCTTCGGCAAGGATTATAGCTGCCAGATGGCGCCCGGTAATCAGAACGCCTATGTTATGACCGAAGATGTCTTTGTCTTCCCGAAGACCAATAAGCCTGACCAGGTCCAGGCGGGGGACAAGCTTGCTACTGTGATGATGGACCCTGCCGTGCAGACGGCGTTCAATCGCATCAAAGGCTCGCTGCCAGCGCGGCAGGACGCCAGCACGGAGGGTCTGGATCCCTGCGCGCAGATCGGCGCGAAAATCATCGCCGGCGGACCAGCCAATCAGCTTCCCAACTTCGCGCTCGCCTTCAGTCCGGACATGGAAGGCCAGATCGAGGATTTGCTGGGCAGCTACTGGGCCACGCCATCCATGACACCGGCTGACGCGGCCAAGCGGCTTTCGACGATCCTCGCCGGCGCCAGTTAGTCGCATATGCCGGCCCCGATCCCGGTCCAGTTGGAGGCACCGCTCGCAAGCTTCCAGGCGGACCGGCCGATCGAGCAACGCAGGGTCGGCCGGGGCTATCGCGTCCGCGGCAGGATGGCCCGGCTTGCCCTGATTCCCGCCGTGGTCATCATGGCGTTCTGCTTCTACGGCAGCATATTCTGGACCGTATATATCTCGATGACGCGGTCCTTTTTGCTGCCGGTGTATAAATTCGCCGGCACTGCCCAATACGCACGGCTGTTTGCCACGCCGCGTTGGCAAGTCGCGTATTCCAACATGTTCATCTTCGGCTTTCTCGATATCATCGGAACACTCGGCCTCGGCATCCTTCTCGCCATCCTGCTCGATCGTTCCGTCCGTTACGAAGGCATCTTCCGCACCATCCTGCTCTATCCGTTGTCGATCTCCTTCATCGTCACGGGCCTAACGTGGCAGTGGATCCTCAGCCCAACCATCGGCGTGCAGCAGCTCGTGCGCTCGCTGGGCTGGACAGACTTCCGCTTCGACTGGATCACCGAACCGGAGACTGCGATCTACACGCTGGTGTTTGCCGGCATCTGGCACCAATCCGGCCTGATCATGGCGATCATGCTCGCCGGGTTGCGCGGCGTGGACCGGGAGATTTGGCGGGCCGCGCGGGTCGAGGGCATTCCCACCTGGCGCACCTATGTCAGCATCGTGTTGCCGATGCTGCGACCGCTGGTGGTCACCTGCCTGGTACTCATCGCGATCGCAGTGGTGAAAAGCTACGATCTGGTGGTCGCCATGACCAATGGCGGACCGGGATTCGCCTCCGACCTGCCGGGCAAATTCGTCGTCGATTTCGAGTTTGAGCGCGCGAATATCGGTCAGGCCTCTGCCGCGGCGACCGTCATGCTGGGCTCGGTGCTCGCGATTGTCGCGCCGTATCTGTACTTCGAATTGGCACGGAAGAACCGATGACTACCGCGCAGTGGCGCGATCGCGTCGGACGCCTCGGACTCTACACGCTGATCGCGTGGATTTGCCTGTTTTTCTCCATCCCATTGCTGGTGGTCATCGCCACCTCGTTCAAGACGTCGGCGGAGGTGCGCACCTTCTCCATCTTCACACTGCCCGCATCGCCCAGCATCGCGTCCTGGATCAAGGCCTGGGCGCATGCCTGCACGGGGCTGAAATGCGGCGGCATTCGTGTCGGGTTCTGGAACTCCGTCCGCATACTGATCCCCAGCGTCATCCTTTCCGTCTCCGCGGGTGCCATCACCGGCTATGCGCTATCGCACTGGCGCGTGCGGGGTGCCAACATGATTATGCTGCTGCTGCTGCTGTGCGCTTTCATTCCTTACCAGGTGATCCTCTATCCTCTGGTGAAGATGGAAAGCACGTTCGGCATCTACGGCTCGCTGGCCGGCATTATCGCCGTGCACGTGGTGTTCGGATTGCCGGTGATGTCGCTGCTGTTTCGCAACTTCTATGTCGGCCTGCCGGAAGAGCTGGTGAAAGCGGCGCGCATCGACGGCGCCGGCTTCTGGCGCATCTTTGCCTTCGTCATCCTGCCACTGTCGGTGAATATCCTGATCGTCGCCACGATCCTACAGACCACGGGCATCTGGAATGACTATCTGCTGGGGCTGATCTTTGCCGGGCGCGACAACATGCCGATGACCGTCCAGCTCAACGCACTCTCCACCACCTCCACCGGTGAGATCGAATACAACGTGAATACAGCCGCGGCCCTGTTGACCGCCTTGCCGCCCTTGTTGATCTACTTCTTCTCCGGCCGCTATTTCGTGCGCGGTATCACCGCCGGCGCGGTGAAGGGCTAACATGTCCGCCGTTTTCGTCTCCGGCCTGTCCAAATCCTACGGATCTCTGCGGGTCCTGCGCGATATCCACCTGCCGATCGAGTCCGGCGATTTCACCGTGCTGCTTGGCCCCTCGGGCTGCGGCAAATCCACCTTGCTCAATGCCATCGCCGGGCTGGAGGACATCGAGAGCGGCATCATCGAAATAGACGGTGCCGACGTCACGCACCGCGAGCCCAGCAAGCGCGGCATCGCCATGGTTTTCCAGTCTTACGCGCTCTACCCGACGATGTCGGTGCGCAAAAATCTCTCCTTCGGCTTGCGCGTCCGCTCCGTACCCCGGGCCGAGGTGGCGCGGCGTGTCGAATGGGCCGCCAAGCTGCTGCAGATCACCGAGCTGCTGGACCGTAAGCCGTCCCAACTGTCGGGCGGCCAGCGGCAGCGCGTCGCGATCGGCCGCGCACTGGTGCAGAACGCCAAGGTGTTTCTGTTCGATGAACCGCTGTCCAACCTAGACGCCAAACTACGCACTGAGATGCGCGTGGAGCTTAAGCGCCTGCATCAGGAGCTTGGGGTCACCATCGTCTACGTCACCCATGATCAGATCGAGGCCATGACCTTGGCCACGCGTATTGCCGTCATGCGCGCCGGCCGCATCGAGCAGTATGCTGCGCCCGACGATCTTTATGAGGCGCCGGCGACGCTGTTCGTCGCCGGGTTTGTCGGCTCGCCGGCGATGAACTTCCTCCGCGGCCGGATGGTCCCCGGGGATCGGCCGTCGGTGGCGGTCGGCAACATCAATCTTCCGCTGAACGGGTATCGCTTCAGCTCAACGCCCGCGCCGGGACAGGAGGTGATCCTTGGTATTCGGCCGGAGCATGTCGTCCTGACCGGCGAAGGACCGCGGGACAGCATCGTCGATGCGGAGACGCTGTTCATGGAACCGATGGGCGCCGACACGCTCGGCTGGTTCCAGTGCGGGGACCATCGTGTCGCCGCCCGGCTCGTGCCGCAATCGGCGCGCGGCCTCAACGGCCGCGTGCAGCTATCGCTGCTCGCGGAGCATGTGTCCTTGTTCGATCCGTCGAGCGAGCAGCGCCTGTAGCGCCCTACTGACTCCAGCGATGATGTTTGCGAACTGCTTCCGCGCTTGGTCCGCTGACATCTCCGGATGTGCCCAGTAATTGACCAGCAGGTCCTGAATTTGCCCCTGCACGTCCGGCGTGAACGACAAGGAGAAATGTGAAAGCTGGTGCGCCGGTCCTTCCGCCATCACTTTCTGTCCGAGCTGCGCGCATCGATCCAGCGATCGGATATCGGCATCCAGGCGTGACGGGATCGAACCCTTGTAGAAGGTGTATCCGTCTGCACCGCCGGATCCATGAACACCTCGGCCAGTTTTTTCTGCGCGGCGATCTGGTCCGGATTGTTCGTCTTCGGGAACGCAAAAGCATTGGTCTGCATGATGTAGCTGTCCTGCGTCCCCGGCGCCGGAGCACAGCCCCAATCCTGATCGATCTTCAGATGCGCCGCCTCGAACTCGCCCTTCGCCCAGTCACCGACGATCATCAACGCCGCCTTGTTGTTCTCAACCAAAGCCAAGGTGTCGTTCCATTTCCGGTTCGGGCTCCCCGGATCGACATATTGCCGCAACTGACCCATCACCTGGAATGCCTTGAGCACGCCGTCGCTCGCTGCTGCCGTGGCATCGTGCTTGGTGGTGATCGCCATGTAGATGTCTCGGCCGCCCACGCCGTCCAAAAGTGCAACAAAGATCCAGATGACCTGTTGCGCATTGGCGCCGTAGGCCAGTGGAATGATGGCGGCCGCTTTCAGCTTCGGCGCTTCCTGCAGGAACTCATCCCACGTTTTGGGCGGCTCCAGGTTCGCGTCCTTGAACGCCTTGACGCTGTAGAACATCCAGTTGACGCCATGGATATCCACGGGCGCCGCCAGGAAATGCCCGTTCATGACCATGTTGCGGAGGATCAGCGGCGGCAGATGGTCGGCCCAGTGCCCTTCCTTCGCCAGATCGTCGAGGTGCATGAGCAGCCCCTGATCGTCGAGCTCTTTTGTCGGTGGGCCAACCTGCCACTGCATCGCGGCCGGCGGCGACCCGCCCGCAATCCGGTTCAGGGCCAGCGCCTGTTCAGCCTGCGGACCGACGGCGGGATCGTCCACCCAGGTGCCGCCACGCTTATCGTATTCCTTCGCGAATACGTTGATCGCCAGCAATTCGCTGGTGCTTGTATAGAAGTGAACGACATCGGCCTTTTGTGCGATAGCGGGCGACGTCGCGATCGCCAGGCCCAGACCTGCACCAAGACCCCAAGCCGCTCGGAGTGACACCGTCACTTTGTTTTCTCCCAGAATTATTGTCCTGCCGAGGCGACGATCGCGGCGAATTTCTTTGTGGCGTCGGCGGCGGTCATTTGGGGGGTCGCCCAATACTGAGAGAGCAGGTCGAGGTACTGACCGTAGATGTCGGGTGTGAACATGAGAAAGAAGTTGAGGAGTTGATGCGATGGCCCCCGCGCCATCACCTCCTGTCCTTCGCGCGCGCAGCGATCCAGCGAAGAAATGTTGGCGTTGAGCAGCGACGGAATCGCTCCCTTCTGACGCGCGAACTCGGTTTGCACCACCGGATCCATAATCAGCGTCGCTAGCTTGTGCTGAGCCTCGATTTGATCAGGCTTGTCCGTCTTGGGGAACGCCAGGGCATCGATGGTCATGATGTAGGAGTCGGCGCTGCCGGGCGCCAGAGCGCAGCCATAGTCCTTGTCCAGCGTCAGGCCCGCAGCAGCAAAATCTGCTTTCGCCCAGTCTCCGACCACCATAAACGCAGCCTTGTTGGTCTCCACTAAAGCGAGTGTGTCGTTCCATTTTCGGTTGGGGCTTCCTGCGTCTACATACTCACGCAGTTTCCCAATGACCTCGAACGTCTTCCGCACACCCTCGCTTCCGGCCGCCTTCGGATCATGATCAACCGAAATCGCGCGGTACACATCACCACCGGCCACGCCGGCGAGGACGATCATGAATAACCAACTCTCCTGTTGGTTGTTGGCGCCGAAGGCGATCGGAATAAAACCGGCCGCCTTGATCTTCGGCGCTTCAGCGAAAAACTCATCCCAGGTCTTAGGTAGCGGTACGCCAGCCTGCTCGAACACCTTGGTGCTGTAGAACATCCAGTTCGTACCAGCGATGTCCACGGGCGCACTGTAGACGTGGCCATCGAAGGTGACCTTACTCAGCAGGACGGGCGGCAGGTTCTTCTTCCAGTCGCCAGCCTCAGCCAGCCAGTCCAGATTGGCCAACAATCCCTGCTGGGCTAACCCCTGTGTCGGTGCACCCGTCTGCCACTGCATTGCGGTCGGCGGATTGCCACCGGCGATCCGATTCATCGCCAGCGCGATTTCCGCCTGGGGACCGATCGTAGGATCGTCGACCCAGGTGCCACCCCGTTTCTCGTACTCGTGGGCGAAGACGGCGATGGCTCGCTGTTCCCCCCCACTGGTCCAGAAATGGATCACGTCGGCTTTCTGTGCCTGCGCCGGCAGGCACCCCGTTGCCGCGAACAGGCCCGCTACCATCCACATCAGGCTGCGCATTCGACCGCCCTCCCAATCATTTTCGCAATGAGTAAGCGATTACACGGACCGGGTCCAGAGGCCTGGACGCTTGGCCCGGCTGAGTCGGCTCCGGCCCTTCAGTCTGGACAGAATTCCTGTAATCGCTTACTTAGCTCTGTTGATTGGTGGCGGTACAGGCGTACATGGCGGGACCGGCGGAAATGCGCGCGGCAGAGTTCGTGGACTGCGACGTTCATCTGACTGTGCCCGATACGCGCACGCTCGTGCCTTACCTGGACGACTACTGGCGCGAGCATGTCCTTCGCCGGGGCATCGATGACAACAATCTGGAAATCAGTGCCTATCCGCCGAACGCGCCGATCAATTGCCGTCCAGACTGGAAGCCTGCAAGCGGCCTGGCCGCCTCGCAGTTCGCGCACTTGCGCGGCCATGTGCTGGAACCGTTCAATCCGCGCTTTGCGATCTGCAACGTCCTGCACGGCGCGCAGGTCATGTTCAGCGAGGATCTGTCTGCCGCGCTATGCAAAGCCGTCAACAACTGGATCGCCGCCGAATTTCTGGATCGTGATCCGCGGCTACGCGCCTCCATCGTCGTGCCCGTGCACAGCCCCGACCTCGCGGCAGCGGAGATCGAGCACCGGGCCGCCGACAAGCGTTTTGTCCAGGTGCTGATGCTCTCGATGACGGAGATGCCCTCCGGCCGCCGCCAGCACTGGCCCATTTATGAGGCGGCCCAGCGCCACGGGCTGCCCATCGGCATTCACGCCGGCAGCAGCTTCCGCCATCCGCCGAGCGCGCTCGGCTGGCCTTGGTACTACATCGAGGATTATGTCTCACAGGCGCCTGGCTTTGCCGGCACGCTGAACAGCCTGGTTGCGGAAGGGGTGTTCATCAAATATCCTCGCCTCAAGGTCGTGCTGATCGAATCCGGCGTGACGTGGCTGCCGGCCTATCTGTGGCGGATCAACAAGACCTGGCGCGGCGTCCGGGCCGAAACACCCTGGCTGAACCGTGCGCCATCCGAAATCATCCGCGACCACGTGCGACTCACCATCCAGCCTTTCGATGACCCGCCTGGTGAGGATCTGGTGCAGGCCGTTATTGATGAAATCGGTTCTGACGACATGCTGCTGTTTTCAACCGACTACCCGCACTGGCATTTCGAGGGAACCGACGCCATCCCACCCGGGTTGCCGAAGAACATCCTGCCCAAGGTGATGTTGGACAACGCGCTGGCCACCTATCAGCGCCTGAACTGAACGAGGAAGCGGAGGCCGATCATGAATGTAGCAGTCCTCGATCGTAGGCCGGAAACGGTCAGCCCGACGTTTAAGGGCTTCATCGATTGCGACGTGCATCCGTTCTACAAATCGCCCGCGGAGTTCGACGAATTTCTGCCCCAGAAGTGGCGGGACCATCGCCGGACCATCGGGGGCCGTGTTCGCCAGGGACTGGCAAAAGCCTCCAACTATCCGCGCATCTCCCCGGGTAACGGGGTACGTATGGACGCTTGGTCGCCGGACGGCTCGTATCCCGGCTCTGATCTGCCCTTCATGCAGAAGCAGTTGCTCGACCTGTTCGACATCTCTTACGGGCTTCTGGCGCCTCTGGTTGGCGGCGCTGCCGGCGAACGCAATGTCGAGTTCGGTTCCGCCATGGCCACGGCTGTGAATGAATGGCAGCTCGCCCGCTGGAGCGATCCCGACCCGCGCCTCAAATCCGCGGTGCAGGTCAATATCGAGCATCAATCCGCCGCTATTGCGGAAATCGAGAAGCGTGCGGGCGATCGCCGCTTCGCGCAGGTGCAAATCCCGCCGCGCGGTCTCGAACCCCTGGGCCGCCAGCGCTACTGGCCGATCCTGGAAGCCTGTGCGGCAAACGGCTTCCCCGTTTCCCTGCATCTCGGCGGCTCGAGCGGGCACCCCTCCACGGGGGGCGGCTGGCCGTCTTTTTATCATGAGGAACATCCGTCCTACGCCCAGTCCATGCAGACCCTCGTTGTCAGCCTGGTCTGCGAAGGTGTGTTCGAACATATCCCCAACCTGAAGATCGTGCTGGTGGAAGGCGGTTTCGCCTGGCTGCCTTCTTTGTGCTGGCGGCTCGACAAGGCCTGGAAGCGGCTGCATGCGGAAGTGCCGTTCCTGCGCCAAAAACCGTCTGACTATGTGCGGCAGCACATCTGGGTCACCACGCAACCGATCGAGGAGCCGGAGCGGCCGAACGATATGCTCAGGATCATCGAATTGATCGGTCCCGACCGCATCATGTTCTCCACCGACTATCCGCACTGGGATCAGGACGATCCGCGCTATGCCTTCAAGGTTCCCCTGCCGGAGGAGTGGTGGCGCATGATTTATCATGATAATGCGCGGACGCTTTATGGCTTCGATTGATCCATGAGCCGCCACGCCGTCGCCAAGGTTGATGAGATAGCGTCGGGCTCGTGCAAGATCGTCACCGTGAAGGGGCGCGAGATCGGCGTCTTCCACGTCAACGACGAATTCTTCGCCGTGATCAACCGCTGTCCGCACCAGGGCGCGCAGCTCTGCCGCGGCATGCTGGTCAGCCGGCTGGAATCGCCGTCACCCGGTGAATACAAGCTCACCCGCCAGGGGGAGATGCTGCGCTGTCCCTGGCACTGCTGGGAGTTCGATCTTCGCACCGGTCAGTCCTGGTGCGATCCCGACAGCGTGCATGCACGCACCTACGCCGTGCAGATCGAGCCGGGAGCCGTGCTGGCCAAGGGTCCATTCGAAGCCGAGACCGTGCCGGTTACCATAGAACACGACTATGTCGTCCTTACGGTCTGAATCGGCCGGTCCGCAGCGTCGGCAGCGTCGGACTGGCGGCACGACTGTTCAGCTTCGCGACGTAGCCCGCCAGGCCGGTGTCTCCACGGCTTCGGTGTCACGCGCGGTCAACACGCCAGACCTGGTTTCGCCCGAACTGCGCGATCGAATCACCCGCGCCGCGCAGGAGTTGAAATGGGTGCCGAACGGTGTCGCCAAGGCGCTTGCTTCTCTGCGCACCCGCACAGTCGGTGCTATCATCCCCACGCTCTCCCATCAGAATTTCGCGAATCTGATCGAGGAGCTGCAGCACGATCTCGGCAAGGCCAACTACACGCTCATCTTGGGCTGCGTCGAAAAATCGGATCAGTTGCGTCTCAATCAGGCGCGTAAGTTGATAGAGCAGGGGGTTGAGTGTTTGGTATTGGTGGGTGAGGCGCAGCCGGAGGGGATGTTTGAGCTGCTGGCGTCGCAGGACGTTCCGTACGTCATCACCTACACCGCAGGGCGGGAGAGCGGGCATCCCTGCATTGGCTTCGACAATTTCCTCGCCGCCACCCAACTTGCCGACCACCTGCTTGGTCTCGGTCATCGTAATTTCGGGATGATAGCGCACGAAACCGAAGCGAATGATCGCATCCAGCAGCGCATCGAGGGGTTCAACAGCGTGCTTGCCCAAGCCGGCATTGCGATTCGCCCGCAGCATTTCGTGCGCGCCAATAGCCGCTTCATCGCCAACGGGCGCGAAGGCATGCGGCGCGTGTTGCAGGCTGCCGGTCCACACCCCACCGCTGTGGTTTGCACCAACGACTACATCGCGACAGGCGGGCTTCTTGAAGCGAAGGAACTCGGGTTCGCCGTTCCGGATGATCTCAGCATTGTCGGCTTCGACGACACTGACATGTCGGCCCACCTGGATCCGCCGCTGACCACGATCCGCGTACCCAGCCGTCTGATGGGGCAGGAGCTGGCGAAATACATCGTCGCGCTGCTGGACACAAAAAAGGCGGAATGCCCGCCGCCGTTGGAGGCGGAGATGATCATCCGGAAGAGCACGGCGCCACCCCGGCAAGGATAAGATCTGCATGACACTTCAATTCGGCGTAGCCGGAACCGGTTATTGGGCGAGTGAGGTGCACTTGGCCGGATTGCTGCGGACCGGCGGCGCGGAAGTCGTTGGTCTGTGGGGGCGCACTCCAAGCCGTGTCGAAGAAATCGCGAAACGACATCAGATTCGCCCATTCTCGCGCCTGTCTGACATGCTAGCAGAGGTGGACGTAGTCAGTATTGCCGTCCAGCCTCGGGCTCAGCGCGATATTGCCGTAGCAGCTGCGCAAGCCGGCAAGCATCTTATTCTGGAGAAGCCGCTCGCCCTAACAGTTGAGGACGCACGGTCTGTCGAGGCGGCGGTCAAAAATTCTGACGTTGCGAGTCTGGTCTTCTTTATGCGGCGCTTCGTTCCTGAAATCGCGGCGACCATCGAGGGCGAACGCGGAGCGGGTTGGACGCGCGGCCAGGTGCGCGTGCATTCATCGGTGATGGTCACTGACAGCCCTTATCATGACTCCCGATGGCGGCAGGAGCCGGACGCCGCGCTGTGGGATATCGGACCGCATGTGTTGGCCGTGCTCATTCCACTTCTGGGCGATGTGAGTTCGATCAGGGCCAGCCGCGAGCCTGACAAGACGGTCTTCATACAGACAGAGCACCAAAGTGGAGCCGTCGCGGACATTTCGCTGACGCTGCACGCTGAACCCGGCGATGTCACGAATGACTATCGATTTACATCACCGGGGCGGGAGCTGATATTGCCCAACCCGGAATTGCAGCGGCCAGACGTGTTCAGCCGGGCGGCGAGCCAGCTGATCGAGCAGGTCAAAACGGGTGGGCGATCCATTGACTGCGATGTCACCCTGGGAGGGAGGATCGTTGATCTGCTGAAACAGGCCGAAACGACGCTCGGCGGGTAGACTTCGCAAGGACAGCCAGCCGGCTAAGGGCGAATCAAGAAAGCCGCGCCCCCGCAACCCGATGTCCGATATTCCCATTCGCGTCCGAGCCTCCTACCCTCTCCAGCGGAGGTGCGTCATGTCCATCACAGCGCTCGGCTATATGTGTGTTGGCAGCCCCGACCTCGATGAGTGGTTCGATTTCGCCACGCGGTGGCTTGGCATGCAGCACGTGGAGCGGGGGGCGAACCAGCGCAGCTTTCGCATGGATGATCGAGCGCAGCGCTTGGTGGTCGATCGCAGTCTGCCGGATGCCGCGTGTGCGTTCGGCTGGGAAGTTGCCGACCCGGCGGCGCTGGACGCACTGGCGGCCCGCCTCGAAGCCGCGGACGTCCCGGTGCGTCGGGAGCCGGCTGCGCTGGCCGATCAGCGTCGCGTTGCCGCACTGATCTCCTTCGCAGATCCGGCGGGAAACCGGCTGGAGGCATTCTGGGGTGCCGAACAGGCGAATGACCCGTTCCGTCCAGGGCGAGCAATTTCAGGTTTCCGCACAGGGCCGCTCGGCATGGGGCACGTCGTGCTGTCCGTCCCCGAGATTGATCCGATGCTGGCATTCTACCGCGATCTGCTCGGTTTCCGGCTGAGCGATTACATCCTGCGGCCGTTCCGTGCGTATTTCATGCACATCAACCCCCGGCATCACAGCCTGGCACTCATCGAGACGGGAAAGCACGCCGTACATCATCTTATGGTCGAGCTGTTTTCGTTCGACGATGTCGGTCAGGGATACGACATTGCGCTGGGCGAGCCGGAGCGCATCGCGACGACGCTCGGTCGGCACCCGAATGATCTCATGACCTCGTTCTATCTTCGCTCACCGGGCGGATTCATGCTGGAATATGGCTGGGGTGGTCGCGAGGTGGACGACTCGACCTGGGAGCCGGAGGAAGTCACGGCAGGCCCCAGCCTGTGGGGTCATGACCGGTTATGGCTATCGCCGGAGCAGCGAGAGCAGGCGCGACAGTTACGGATGAAAGCTGCTGGCGAGGGGATGCGAGCGCCTGTGCAGGTCATGAAGGGCAACTATCACGCATTGAGCGGCGTGTGCCCCTGGTGGGATTCCGTACGGGACGGAGCGACCTGACATAAAGTGGAAAAACGCGAGGCGATCCGGGCGTCCCGGCGGCTGATCCGTGCAGCGCGCGCCGGATCGCTCGGTACATCGGATCAGGGGCAGCCCTTCGTATCCCTGGTCACACCCGCAACGGCACCTGATTTATCCGTGCTGCTCCTGTTCTCGGACCTGTCGTCGCACACGCGGCATCTCAATGCGGAGCCCCGCTGCGCCATTCTGATCGCAGGTGAGACGGAGAATGCGAATCAGCAGATGACCCCGCGGGTCACGCTGACCGGCCGGGCGGACGCGATCGACGATACGGCGCTGAAAGTGCGCTACCTCGCGCTTCATCCTTATGCGCGCCTTTATGCCGACTTCGCCGATTTTCACCTATGGCGTCTGACGATTGAGGAGGCCAGTTATGTCGGCGGGTTTGGGCAGGCAGCGCGGTTGAAGCAAACCGAACTGCTGCCGGACCCCAGCGCGGTCGCCGCGATCGCGCAGGCGGAAGCCTCAATCATCACTCACTGCAACAGCGACCACCCTGACGCGCTGCGCAGGATCGCGGGTGGACAGGGAGACTGGCATATGGTCGCGGTCGATGTGGATGGCTGCGACGTGGCGCAGGGAGAGCAGGTACGACGGATCGACTGGTCGGCTCCTGTTTCGGATGAAGCGGGCGTGAGGCGAGAACTGGCCGCACTATCCAACACAGGCGGCTGAAGAAAGCGCTGCCGGAGTAGCTCGGCGAGCATGACGGAGTGGATCTGCTGCCATTGCTCGTTCAGGTGGTCAGGGCTGTCGAAAAAGGCGCTGCGTGGATAAAGACTGCGGTTCGGCAGTTCCAGAAACGCGGCACCATTCTGCGCGTAAGCGGCGCGAATGGCAGTGCGGGTGGATGGCGGCATCGGATCGTCGTCCGGCTCGGTTGACCAGCCGCCGATCACCTCGACCTGATGCGCGTTGGCCCATCGAATGAACGCGCCGATTATGTGCGTGCCGTAACCGAATTTGATGCTGGCGGCTTTCGCATGCGCGGGTCGTGCGGCGGCGCCGGACGGATCATCCCGGTCGGCGGTGTGGCCTTCGTGATCGCCCCAGGCGTTGGTGGTGCCTGTCACGTCGGCGCGCGGGTCGTGAAAGCCTTCCAGAAGCAAGGCGTGTTCCACCAGCGCCATGACGGCGAAGCGCAGGTCGAAGGAAAACAGTGCGCCGAGCCAGCGGTAGACAGGAAGCTCCCCCAGCGTGTGCCAGTCGGAACGGAACATGATGGCGGCATCCGGGCCGACGGCGTTGGCGGCGCGCGAGCGCGTGTACTGCGCTTCCTCCATCGGCAGGTACACGATATCGCCCGGATGCAGCAGCGGCTTCCAGCGGGCGAACAGGTAGTCGAGGCCGATTCCCACTGCGACTCCCGCATTGACGCAGGGGCGACCGATGATCGGCTCGATGGTCTCGCAGCTATGCGAGTAAGGCGCGTTGGATCCGGCGAGGATCACCAATTTGGGCGACGAGACCGACGCGCCCCGTGCGAGCTTCGCCTCGATCTGCTCCTGAAGGAAACCATAAGCGAGCGGCCGATCCAGAATGAACCCAAACACGAGCGCGTAAAGCAGCAGAGAAAGGATGCAAGCGCGCAGCAGCGGCATCAGAACTGGAAATAGAGAAAGGGAGTGACACTGGGGGCGAAGAACATCGCCTGCATGGTGAGAGCGAAGCCCGCAACGATGCCGCGACGCTGCCAGGTCTCGCTCCAGCGATGCAGATTGGGCAACGCCAGCGCGATGAACCAACCCAACCCCAGACAGAGGGTCACCTCGGGGAAGCTGAGGGTGCGGCCGTCGCCGAGGAATGGCAGCGAACCGGCCGGCTGCGCGATCCAGGAAAGGGACGGCAGCCAGCCCATGACCATTCGGGGCAGCAGGATTCCGTTCAGTCCCGCCATGCCGCGCCACACAGCACAGGCGGTGTGCATGTGGACGGCACGGAACGGCACCCAGGCGATAACGACAGCAAGAAGCGCAATTGCCCAGGCAAGCGCTTTGGGAAGCGTTATGTGTGTGCGTCGCCAGAGCGCGTGCGTGACGAGGAAGAGGCCGTGCAGCCCGCCCCAAAGAACGAAGGTGAAACCGGCGCCGTGCCACAAACCGCCAAGCAGCATGGTCGCCATCAGGTTGGTGATTCGACGGCTCTCACCGCGTCGGTTGCCGCCGGATGTACCCAGTATGTAATTGGCGGTGATGGAGGCAAGCAGCAATGGGACGAAGACGGGCCGCCACCACGCATAGAAGCTGAGGCTGGCGAGAAAGAGCCAGAGCAGGGGGAGGGTGGTTCGCCCATGACGGCCAAAGAACCAGAACCCGCCGAGCGTGACGGGCAGGAACCCCAGCACGAAGGCCGGCGAGGTGAACAGCATGCGTTCATCCTCACCTCAGCCGGCTAATGTGGGGTTAACGGATTATCCGTGGCTGATGCGTGCTCCCGCAGGGAGTTGCTTCCCTTATTGCCCAGCTTCCGAGCGATGCTCCCAGTCCAAGAATTGCTGGAAGAGTTGGTCCCGTTCTGCCGGGCTCAATTTGTCGAAACTCGGCGCATTCGCCCGTGACAGAAACGCGTTCAGCCGTCCCTGCTCCTCCGCCGTGACCGAACGGGTCGGGGCATGTGCGTCGATCCACTCCTGGGCCGGCTGGAACCGGACCCAGCCGGGAACTTCCGCAGCCAGGTTCACCTCGCGCCATTTCGGGTGCCGCGGCGGCTTTTGAAATTCGCCGAACCGGCTGAAAAAGGCATCGATGAACCGCGTCACCCGGTTGTAGCGGTCCGTGTGCGGCGGCCAGGCATAGACCGCCATCACATCCGCCACCGCCAAAGTCGGAACCGTGCTTCCGTCAGGAATAAGTGCCGGGTAATCTGCGTGCGACAACTGTCCCGGCAAATAGGTTTGCAGCAGCGTCTGATCCGGCGGCACCGGGATGAAATGGAGGCCGCTATCAGCCGGGATATCTTTCAGCAGAGGGATCGGCGCTCCTCCAACATGGATGATTGCAGCAATCTGCCCACTCTCCAGCTCCTGCACGCCCGTCACCTGCGGATTGTTCTCGATCTTTGCGTGAATACCGAGCGCGTCGAGAACGACCTCAGCCGTCATCGCTGAACCGCTTCCCGAAACGTCCACGTTGACCCGCTGGCCATCCAGATCCTTGAGCTGAGAGATGTCTTTGCGCCCGAGGACATGCACCTCCTCGTCGTACAGCTTCGCGATGTACTGAATTCCCTGCGCCAGATTTGGGAACAAATTGTGCTGCTTCGCATAGGTCAGCGCATCCGCCTGCACGAAACCGATGTCGATTCCTCTTAAATACAGAATGTCTGAGAGGTTCTGGAGGGATCCTCTGCCGAGCGTGGGCAACACCCGCAGCGTGTCGCTATCCAGAATCGTCAGATCGGCAGCGGTCTTCGCGTAGGTTCCCCCTTCCATTCCAGTAATGACGCCGACGGTTCCCGCATTCGCCTCGGCAAGGCGGTCGTGCGGTGCTTGCGCCATGGCTGGAACGGTCACAAGCGCAGCGGCGAGCGCAGCCACCACGGCTCGCGCCCTGGTTGTCTTCCTGATACTGCCAACCACCGTACTGGCACCCGATTTCAACATTATTCCCCCCAAAGGCGAGCCGCTCCTGAGGCTACCAGGACGACTGGTCCATATTTGATATGATACGGAAAAGGAACGGCTTTCATAGCCTCCGCTGGCCGGCATCGAATTGAACAAATCCGCACCCCTTTCGCTTCTAAAGTGTTTACTACGGCGCCCCAACCATGCAAGGTTTTATTGTGAACTAATCGCCCGCGAAGCCGGCTGAGAGAGTGGGCCAATTCGGGAGATCGATGGGCAGAACAATCCGACGAAGCAATCAATGGGGGGTGGCAAAAATGAGATCAGCAAGGTATCGAGATTCTTCGGCCGTTCAGGGGCTGACTGCCATTCTCCTGTTTGTCTCCGCGTCGGTGTTGATTGCCCCAAATTCGGCATCGGCCGCACCAATGGCGCAAAGTTCTGATTCATCTTCGGCTCACCCGGAACAACCCGTCGGCCCCCATGAAGCGGATACAAAAATCGCGACATTGGTGACGCAGATTGAGAATGCGCTCGAAGCGGGGCACCTCACGTCGCCGGATGGGATCAATGCCGCGGCGTACCTCTCGGGCGCCTTGTCGCTGCTGCCTCTGGCCTCACCGCAAGGCGCCGGTATGATGCGAGACCTGCCGGCAACCCTGCAGCAGCGTGCCCAGCAGGAGTACACCCAGGGACACTGGCAAGCAGGAGCGAACTTCGAAGCCTTCGCGCAGGTTCTTAGCTCTATGGCCGCGCATGACAACTCGTCTCACGTCATGAGTGGTAGCGCCGGAACAACGGACTCGGTCCACACTATTACCACGAATGGCCCACCGCTTACGCCTGCTGTGCCAACCCAGGCCTTCCGCGTCGCTGCCAAACCGGCTGCTATTGCACCTGTCCCAACGACGCCGCCGGCGGCGAGCGCTCCGCCGGTTTCGCCGCCAACAACGCAGACGGGCTCCGCGGGGCCTGCGGTAGAAAGCAGCCAGCCCGCCAGCGAACCACCCCATGTGCAAGTGGCAATGATCAAACCGCTCGCAGCGACGCCCCAGCCGGAGAGTGCCGAGCCCAAAACCGCCCCGCCGCCGGCGATCCAGAATCCAACTCTGGTCAATGAACTGATGCAACGCGGTGACGCGCTGATTGCGCTCGGGGATATATCGGGCGCAAGACGCCTCTACGCCCTGGCGGCGCAGTACAACAGCGGCGACGCTGCCCTGAAGCTGGGCGATACCTACACCGCTGATTTCCTTGTTCGGCACGGGGTCGAAGGTCTGCAGCCTGATATGCAGAAGGCCCGTGTATGGTACAACAAGGCCGCGGCTTTAGGTGCTACAGATGCTCAGGGTCGTATAACGTCTCTCGCGCGACTGCAGTAATCGCGCTCAAGGCTACATCGTCGCGCCGATCTGCCACGGCGCGAACTCGGCGGCTCCGAAATCGAAGAGTTCGCTCTTCGTGCGCTCTCCGGACGCGACCCGCAGCATCAGTTCGAAAATTCGCTGCCCGCATTCCTGCACGGTTTCCTCACCGTCCAGGATCGTGCCGCAGTTCACGTCCATATCGTCTTCCATGCGGCGATACATCGATGTGCTGGTCGCAAGCTTGATCGAGGGTGCCGGCTTGCAGCCGAACACACTGCCGCGTCCGGTGGTGAAGCAGACCATGGTGGCGCCCCCCGCCACTTGTCCGGTCGCCGCCACCGGGTCGTAGCCCGGCGTATCCATGAACACGAACCCCTTCGCCGTCACCGGCTCCGCATAGCGGACCACATCCACCAAGTTGGTGCTGCCCGCCTTCGCCATCGCGCCGAGCGACTTCTCCAGGATCGTCGTCAACCCGCCCGCCTTGTTCCCGGGTGATGGGTTGGCGTTCATCTCGGCGTTCTGACGCGCGGTGTACTCCTCCCACCAACGCATCAGCTCCACCAGCTTTTCACCCACCTCGCGCGAGACCGCGCGCCGCGTCAGCAGATGCTCGGCGCCATATGTTTCAGGCGTTTCCGACAGGATCACCGTGCCGCCATGCCGCACCACCAGATCGCTCGCGGCCCCCAGCGCCGGATTGGCGGAGACGCCCGAATACCCATCTGAACCGCCACACTGCAACGCTATCATCAGCTCGCTCGCGGGCACCGGCTCACGCTGCATGGCGTTCGCTTCGGCCAGCACCTCCTTCACGAAGGCGACCCCAGCTTCCACCGTCTTGCGCGTCCCACCCATGCTCTGGATGTCCATCGACCGCAGCCGTCCGGCCAGCCGCTGCTCCTGCAGCAGCCCGCCGGTCTGGTTCACCTCGCAACCCAGCCCGATGGCGATCACGTGGGAGAAATTCGCGTGCCGCGCATACCCCGCCAGAGTCCGCCGCAGCAGCCGCAGCGGATCCCCCTCGGTCATGCCGCAGCCGGACTTATGCGAAAGGGCCACAACGCCATCGACGTTCGGAAACTCGGCCAGCGGATCGTAACCAGTGAACGGGTTTCGCTTGAAAACATCAGCGATCAGCCCGGCGACATGCGCGCTGCAATTCACGCTGGTCAGGATGCCGATATAGTTGCGCGTCGCAACCTGCCCGTTGGACCGCCGGATACCCATAAAACTCGCCGGATCGTTGGCGAAGTCAGTCGGCCGCGCATCCTGCGTGTAGCCATAGTCCTTGGCAAAATCGCCCATGCCGATGTTCTGCACATGGACGTGGCGGCCCGGCTCGATCGGGACGGTGGCAAAGCCGATGATCTGGCCGTATCGCCGCACCGCCTCACCCACCGCGATCGGCTTCACCGCCACCTTGTGTCCGGCGGGAATACGCTCAGCGGCAACGACGCCTGCGCCCACCGGCGCGCCCGGCAGCAACGTGGCGCGTGCGATGACCACATTGTCGTCGGGATGCAGGCGGATCACAGGCGTCGTCGTCATGGCGGGTTCCGATCCTACGAAGCGACCGGTCCGGCGCCCTTGCGGACCGCATTCACCGCCTCACGCGCGGCCCGCGCCATAAGGCCGGAATCGTTCGCGACGGTGACGAAGCGGAAGCCCATGTCGATCATCTTCGCAGCATAGCCCGGTGTGCCATTGTGCAGGCCGGCGAACAGGCCGCGCTTGCGCGTCTCCTTGATCAGCATTTCATAGATGCCGAGGATCTTCGGCTCTTCCCGATCAAGGGTCGGGATCATGCCCAGAGAGAACCCGAGATCGCTCGGACCGACATAGATGCCGCTGATGCCCGGGACGTCGAGGATCGCCTCGATATTGTCGATCGCTTCCTGCGTCTCGATCATCGGAATGACCAGCACCTGGTCGTTGGCGATCTTCTGGTAGTTGCTGGCCTCACCGTACATCGCCGCGCGGATCGGGCCGTTGCTGCGCCTTCCGGCCGGCGGATACAGGCAGGAATCGGCCAAGTGCTGCGCTTCTTGCTTCGTGCTGACCATCGGGCAGATCACGCCCCAGGCGCCGCCATCAAGCACTTTGCCGATGATGCCTGGTTCGTTCCAAGGCACCCGCACAAGCGGCGTGACCGGATGGGCCTGCATCGCCTGAAAACACTGAACCATCGACTGATAGTCCTGGACGCCGTGCTGCATATCGACAGTCACGCTGTCCCAGCCGCACTGGGCCATGACCTCAGCGGAAAAGCCGGACGGAATGGCGAGCCATCCGTTCACGACGGCCTTGCCATCCTTCAAACGCTGCTTGATTGTGTTCGCCATTCGGCGCCCCTCTCCACGGTGTTTGTGGGTCGGGACCGTAGGCGCGCGCCCTCCGAGCGTCAATTGAGCGTCCCACGAATAGCGCGCTGCAACCATTCGTTTCGGGCTGCATTTGCGCCGCATGGAACTGTACGGTGTTCGCCTCGTGGGGATCGACCCACAGACCGGCCAGAAGGTCATCTTTACCTTCGCGCTGGTGATTTTCTTCGTCCTGCTCCGCTGGGGTCTGGGCGGGGTGATCCGGCTCGTTTCCAGCCCGCAGACGTTGCGATTGCGGTTCTGGGTGCAGCAGTTCGCCAGCCTGTTTACCGGCGCGATCCTGCTCCTTGGCTTGGTGTCGATCTGGTTCAACAACTCCCAGCAACTCGCGACCGTGCTGGGTCTGTTCACCGCGGGCCTAGCGTTCGCATTACAGAAGGTGGTCACGGCGCTGGCGGGCTACTTCGTCATCCTGCGTGGCAATATGTTTCGTGTCGGCGATCGCATCGTCATGTCGCAGGTCCGGGGCGACGTGATCGGCGTGGGGTTCATCTAGACCACAATCATGGAAATGGGGTTGGCGGGCGCCGGCGCCAGGGAGGATGTTTGGGTGGAAGGACGGCAGTTCACCGGGCGCATCGTGACAGTCAGCAACGCCACGATCTTCGATCACCCGGTCTATAATTACAGCCGTGACTTCCCGCTGATCTGGGAGGAAATGCATATTCCAGTGCGCTACTCGGCCGATCACGCCCAGGCCGAACGCATTCTGATCGAATGTGCCGAACGCCACACGGCGGATCTGCAAACGAGCGGCGAACATGGGGTGCAGATTATGCTTGGGCGGTACGGGATGCCCGACGCCGATCTGAGCCCGCGCGTTTTCTATCGGCTGACCGACAACTGGGTGGAGCTTTCGCTTCGGTTCGTGGCGCCGACCCACGGCAGCGGAGGGATGAAGGATGCAATGAGCCGCGAGATCCTGGCGGCCTTCACGAAGACGGGGATCGACGTTGCGTCGTCTACGTCGGAGATCGTGGGATTGCCGAAGCTGCAGGTGGAGATGACGAGGGAGAAGGCGTAGCCCCGGTCTAGGAACGACGACGACGAACGCTTCCGCCGGTTCTAGCCAGTGCCCGTCAGGGCGTTCACCCAATCACCGCCCGCGAACCGCGCCCCACCCTTGACGCCCCACCCCACCCCCGCATAAACCCCAGACCGCCCCTTTCGGGGCCACCGCCGCTCCGCGAAGGCTCGCGCAGCGGCGCGTTCTCTTTTGGAGAGCACCGTTGTTCGAAGCGCTGTCTGAGAAGCTCACCGGCACCTTCGACCGCCTGAAGGGCCGCGGCCGGCTGAACGAAACCGACGTCGGCGAAGCCCTGCGCGAGGTCCGGGTCGCGCTGCTGGACGCCGACGTGGCGCTGCCGGTGGTTCGCGACTTCATCTCCAAGACCCGCGAACGCGCGCTGTCCACCGAAGTGCTGGATTCCGTCACCCCCGGCCAGCAGATGGTCAAGATCGTCAACGACGTGATGATCGAGGAGCTGGGCGGCGAAGGCGCTGTACCGCTCAATCTGAATGCCCCGGCGCCGATCCCCATCCTCATGGTCGGCCTGCAAGGCTCCGGCAAGACCACCACCTCCGGCAAGATCGGCCTTCGCCTACGCGAACGCGCTCGCAAGCGCGTCCTCCTCGCCTCGCTCGACACCCAGCGCCCCGCCGCCCAGCTCCAGCTCGCCCAGCTTGGCGAACGCGCCGAGGTCCCCTCGCTCCCCATCGTCGCCGGCGAAAACCCGGTGCAGATCGCCCGCCGCGCCATGGAGACCGGAAGGCGCGAGGGCTTCGACATCGTCATCCTCGATACCGCCGGCCGCCTCTCGATCGACCAGGAGCTGATGGACGAGGTCAAAGCCGTTCGCGAAGCCACCACGCCTGCCGAAACCCTGCTCGTCGTCGATGCCATGACCGGCCAGGACGCGGTGAACACGGCCAAGGCCTTCAACGAAGCCCTCGGCGTCACCGGCATCGTCCTCACTCGCATGGATGGCGATGCCCGCGGTGGCGCCGCCCTGTCGATGCGCGCGGTGACAGGCGCGCCGATCAAACTGATCGGGACCTCGGAAAAGCTCGAGGGCCTGGATGACTTCCACCCCGAACGTGTCGCCGGCCGCATCCTTGGCATGGGCGACATCGTCGGACTGGTGGAGAAGGTCGCCGAAAC
Organism: uncultured Pseudomonadota bacterium; assembly: GCA_963791885.1. Lineage (GTDB taxonomy): Bacteria > Pseudomonadota > Alphaproteobacteria > Acetobacterales > Acetobacteraceae > CAVSUZ01. Next base: position 923,311 of record CAWBUL010000006.1, read on the forward strand.
CGCCGACGAGGAAGAAGCCGAAAAGCTCGCCCGCAAAATGGCGCGCGGCAAATTCGACCTCGAGGATTACGCCTCCCAGCTACGGCAGATCAGCAAGATGGGTTCGCTGTCGGGGATTCTCGGCCACTTGCCGGGGGTCAATAAGATCAAGAACCAGATCGAAGACGCGAATCTGGATACGACCATCCTGAAGCGTCAGTCCGCCATCATCGGCTCCATGACGCGCAAGGAGCGCCAGACCCCCGACATCATCAAGGCGAGCCGCAAGAAGCGCATCGCGGCCGGGTCGGGCACCACGGTCCAGGAAGTCAACAAGCTGCTGAAGCAGTTCGATGACATGACCACCATGATGAAGCGCATGAACAAGCTCGGACAGAAGGGCCTGATGCGCCACGGCCTGTCCGCCCTCCTTCCCAAGGGCATGATGCCCGGCAACCGCCCCTATCACTGAGGAGAACGAATACCGATGGGTCTTAAGATTCGCCTGGCACGCGCCGGCGCCAAGAAGCGGCCATACTATCATATCGTGGTCGCCGACAGCCGCAGCCCGCGTGATGGCCGGTTCATCGAAAAGCTGGGCAGCTATAACCCGATGCTTCCGGCCGAGCATGAGGATCGGGTGCGCCTGAACAACGACCGCATCCTGCATTGGATGGACATGGGCGCGCTGGCGACCGACCGCGTGGCGCGCTTCCTGGGCAAGGCAGGACTGGCTGAAATGCCGGAATACCAGGAGCAGCCGGTGAAGTCGGCGCCAAAGAAGAAGGCTCAGGAACGTGCCAAAGCCGCTGCAGGATAATCTGAAGGAAGCCAGGACGAGCGCGCCCGAGCCGCCCCCTCGTCATCGCGAAACCGGGGACGCCGGGCGTGGCGACCGAGGGCAAACCGTAGCTCTGCCGCCCCCCTCCCGCGTGCTCCTCGCCACAATCGGCCGGCCGCACGGGGTTCGTGGCCTTGTGCGCGTGACCAGCTATGCCTCCTCGGCGGAGGCGCTGGCTCGTTACGCGACGCTGCACGCGGAGGACGGACGCCGCTTCAGCCTGCGCTGGCGCGGCGAATCCATCGCGGAAATCACCGATCTCGACATTGGCCCCATTACTGACCGCACCGCGGCGGAGCGCCTGACCAACCTGCGTCTTTATGTCGAGCGCGATCAGCTTCCCCCGCCCGACGATGACGAGTTCTACGTGGCGGATCTCATCGGGCTGGCGGCGGTGAGCCCTGACGGTTCGCCGCTTGGTCGCATCGCCACCGTCCATGACTACGGAGCAGGCGTGAGCCTTGAAACGGAGACGGGGCTGCTTGTTCCGTTCACCCGCGCTGCGGTGCCGGCCATCGATCTGGCCGCAGGGCGCGTGACGATTGCCCAACCCGGCACGATCGACGTCGCGCCGTGACCTGGCGCGCCTCCGTCCTGACGCTCTTCCCCGAGGCATTTCCAGGGCCGCTTGGGCTGTCCCTGGCCGGCCGGGCACTCTCTGCCGGGATCTGGTCGCTCGACACGGTCGATATCCGCGACTCTGCCGCGGATCGGCACCGCACCGTGGATGATACGCCATTCGGCGGCGGCGCGGGCATGGTGATGCGCCCTGACGTGGTCGATGCCGCCGTCGCCTCCATCGCCGATGACCGCCCGATCCTGGCTCTCACCCCGCGCGGCCGCCCCTTCACCCACCCCGTCGCCGCCCGCCTCGCCGCAGGCGCGGGCGTGATCCTGCTGTGCGGCCGTTACGAGGGCATCGATCAGCGCGTAATCGAGGCCCGCGAGATGGAGGAAGTCTCGATCGGGGACTACGTGCTCTCGGGCGGGGAACTGCCCGCCATGGTGATCCTGGACACCGCGGTGCGCCTGCTCCCCGGCGTCATGGGTGCCGCGGCCTCCGCCGTGGAGGAAAGCTTCTCCGCCGGCCTCCTGGAATACCCCCAATACACCCGTCCCGCCGACTGGGCCGGCCGCCGCGTTCCGGAGGTTCTGCTCTCCGGCAACCACGCCGCCATCGCGACCTGGCGGCGGGAACAATCAGAACGGCTGACGCGGGAGCGCCGCCCGGATCTCTGGGCTGCACGGACGGCAATTGCGTCCAACCCCGCCGCGCCGTAAGCGAATATCAGGAAAGGACCACGCCGATGAACATCATCCAGCGCTACGAGGCCGAACAGATCGCCCGCCTGACCGAGGGCCGCGCAGTGCCTGATTTCGCCCCGGGTGACACCGTGCGCGTCGCCGTGAAGGTCGTCGAAGGTGAGCGCACCCGCACCCAGGCCTTCGAAGGCGTGGTAATCGCCCGCTCCAACAAGGGCCTTAACAGCAACTTCACCGTCCGTAAGATTAGCTACGGTGAGGGTGTGGAGCGCGTGTTTCCGCTCTATTCTCCGACGATTGCGGAGATCGCCGTGATCCGTCGCGGCGATGTCCGTCGCGCCAAGCTCTATTACCTTCGTGGCCGGTCCGGCAAGTCGGCCCGCATTGCCGAGCGCGGCCGCACCATGACTGCCGAGACCGGTAGCGACTCCCCGGCGCAGTCTGATTCCGCCGCCGCGGAATAAACCCGCACGCTGCCGGGTCGGCGTCCAGCCCGGCACGCAACACGGACGAAAGCAACGCCATGTCTGAAGCGCGCCCCAACGGCTTTCCACGTACCCTGTTCGATAAGATCTGGGACAGCCACGTCGTCAAGCGGCTGCCGGACGGCACCTGCATTCTCTACATCGATCGTCACCTCGTGCATGAGGTCACCAGCCCGCAGGCGTTCGAAGGGCTTCGCATGGCCGGACGCAAAGTGCGGCGCCCCGACTGCACCATCGCCGTTGCCGACCACAATCTCCCAACCGAGGATCGCCGCAACGGCATCAAGGAGGAGGACAGCCGCATCCAGGTCGAAACGCTGGAAAAGAACGTCAAGGAATTCGGCGTCCCTTACATCCCCATTCTCGATGTGCGTCAGGGCATCGTGCACATCATCGGGCCCGAGCTCGGCATCTCCCTGCCGGGCATGACGATCGTTTGCGGTGATTCCCACACCTCCACGCACGGCGCGCTCGGCGCCCTGGCCTTCGGCATCGGCACATCCGAAGTCGAACATGTCCTCGCCACCCAGACCTTGCTCCAGCAGCCCGCCAAGAACATGCTGATCCGCGTGGACGGCACGCTGGGCTTCGGCTCCACCGCGAAAGACATCGTGCTGGCCATCATCGGCAAGATCGGCACCGCTGGGGGCAACGGCCACGTTGTCGAATACGCCGGCGACGCCATCCGCGCGCTCGACATGGCCGGGCGCATGACCGTCTCCAACATGTCGATCGAAGCCGGCGCCCGCGCGGGGCTGATCGCTCCGGATGAAACCACCTTCGCCTACGTCAAGGGCCGCGAATTCGCGCCCCAGGGCGAAGCCTTCGACCGGGCAGTAGCCTATTGGCGCACGCTGCCGTCGGATCCCGGCGCGCATTACGACACGACCATCGAGCTGAACGCCGCCGACATCGCGCCGATGGTCACCTGGGGCACCAACCCAGGCGCCGTCGTCCCGGTCACAGGCGCCGTTCCCGACCCGTCGCAGATCGAAGACGAAGCCGCCCGCGCTCAGGCCCAGCGCATGCTCGAATACATGGCGCTGAAGCCCGGCACCCGAATGCAGGACATTCCCATCGACGTCGTCTTCATCGGCTCCTGCACCAATGGCCGGATTGAGGACATTCGCGCCGCGGCCTCCGTCGTCAAAGGCCGCAAGGTCGCCGATGGCGTGCGTGCGCTGGTCGTCCCCGGTTCCGGTCTCGTGAAGCAGCAAGCGGAGCAGGAAGGGCTGGACCGTATCCTGCTGGAGGCGGGATTCGAGTGGCGGGAGCCCTGCTGCTCCATGTGTCTCGGCATGAATCCGGACAAGCTGACCGCTGGCCAACGCTGTGCCAGCACGTCCAACCGCAACTTCGAGGGCCGTCAGGGTCCCGGCGGGCGTACGCATCTGCTCTCACCTGCCATGGCCGCCGCCGCCGCCGTCACCGGCCACCTGGCCGATGTGCGGGAACTGGTGAACGCCTGACGGAAGGAGGAACACCCATGCACCCCTTCACCGAACTGACCGGCGTCGCAGCCCCCTTGCCGCTGGCCAATGTCGATACGGACAAGATCATCCCCGCGCGCTTTCTCAAGACCATCAAGCGCTCCGGCCTTGGCGTGCACGCCTTCGATACGCTCCGCTACGACGCGCAGGGCAAGGAACGGCCGGACTTCGTCCTCAATCAGGAACCCTATCGCAAGGCCGAGATCCTCATCGCGCATGAGAATTTCGGCTGCGGTTCCTCCCGCGAACACGCACCCTGGGCGCTGCTCGATTTCGGCATCCGCTGCGTCATCGCGCCGGACTTCGCCGATATCTTCTACAACAACAGCTTCAAGAACGGCATTCTGTTGGTCCGTTTGCCGCGTTCCGTCTGTGACCAGTTGATGGAAGACGCGAAGATGGGTGGCAACGCCCGCCTGACCGTCGATCTCGCGCGTCAGGTCGTCATCCGCCCGAATGGCGAAGAAATCCACTTCGACATCGACCCCTTCCGCAAGCACGCGCTGCTCAATGGCCTCGACGATATCGGCCAGACCCTCCAGCACACCCCCGCGATCGATTCCTATGAAACCAGCCGTCGCAAGCAGCAGCCCTGGCTGCCCGCGACGGACGCGGCCTGATCCGTGCCGGCAAACAAGCGTCTTCTCGTTCTTCCGGGTGACGGTATCGGACCGGAAGTGATGCGCGAAGCGCGTCGCGTCATCGATTGGATGGACCGCCGCCGCCGCGTCACCTTCGATGTGTCGGAGGACGTGGTCGGCGGCGCCGCCATCGATCTGCGTGGTGCCCCGATTACCGACGCCACAATGGAAGCCGCGCGCGAGGCCGACGCCATCCTGTTCGGCTCCGTCGGCGGCCCGAAATGGGAAAAGCTCGGCTTCGACATGCGGCCGGAACTCGCCATCCTCCGCCTCCGCAAGGAGCTCGACCTCTTCGCCAATCTCCGCCCGGCGACAGTGCTCGACCCGCTGGTCGACGCCTCCACTCTCAAGGCCGATGTTGTCCGCGGCCTCGATATCATGATCGTCCGCGAAAGCACCGGCGGCATCTACTTCGGCGAACCCCGTGGCATCGAGACGCTGCCGGACGGTCAGAAGCGCGGCTTCGACACCGAGACTTACACCACGAATGAGATCGAGCGCGTTGCGCGCGTTGCGTTCGAACTCGCCCGCAAGCGGCAGAAGCGGATGACCAGCGTTGAGAAAGCCAACGTCATGCAGTCCGGCCTGTTCTGGCGCGAAACGGTGACAGCGCTGCATGAGCGCGAATACAGTGACGTTCAGCTCTCCCACATGTACGCCGACAACTGCGCCATGCAGCTCGTGCGCAATCCGCGTCAGTTCGACGTCATCGTCACCTCCAACATCTTCGGCGATCTGCTTTCCGATCTTGCCTCCATGCTGACCGGCAGCCTCGGCATGCTGCCCTCCGCCACGCTTGGCGCGGCCCAACCCAGCGGCAAGCGGCACGCTTTGTATGAGCCGATCCACGGCAGTGCGCCGGACATCGCCGGAAGAGGCATCGCCAATCCGATGGCCCAGATCCTCAGTCTGGCAATGCTACTTCGCTACTCGTTCGATATGGATGAGGACGCAGGCCTGATCGAGCGCGCATGCACCCGCGTACTCGCCAGCGGTCTCCGCACGCCTGACATTATGGCCCCTGGCACCGCCAAGGTCAGCACAGGCGTGATGGGTGAGGCGATCCTGCGCGAGCTGGACAAGCTCGCCGCATAAGCTCTTGAACCACGTTACGCTCGAGCATATTACAACAGGGTTCGGCTTCGGCCGGTCTGTGCAACCAGCAAAGGGAACCATGAAACCCCGATCGCGTCGCCAGCCAACGGAGAGCCATAGTAGGCGCATCGTGCCCGCTGTGAATTTCCCGCGCTGGATCATCGCCCGGGTCGTGCCCCTGACCGTTCGGCTTAACGCCTAAGCCGCCGCGGCCAAGCCACCCGGGTTCGAGCAACCGCTTGAGCCGCAGGAGTTGGCTATGGCCGCCTTCTTCGACCTGACGTTTCAATGGGCCTGTTCCGCACTCATGCCGCGGATCCGCAGCCGCGGCCTGGGTGACCTGCGCCCACCCTCCGACTGAACGCGACCTGAACCATCGGCCCCATTGGGTCCGCCTTCGTCCGCGTTTCAGTTCGGAGCCTGACCATGTCCGACCTCGCCTTGAACGACGCTGCCCCGGCTGTGCTCGATATTGCCCATATCGGCGATATCCAGGGCGCGCTGGGGACCATTCGCCACGCCGATCACGCTGCGCGGCGTGGTCTGCGCGCGCGGTTCGCCACCCTGCTCGCCATCCTCGGCCCCGGCTTGATTGTCATGATCGGCGACAACGACGCGGGCGCCTTCAGCACTTATGCCCAGGCAGGACAGGATTATGGCTTGGCGCTGCTGTGGACCCTGCCGCTCCTGGTTCCCGTTCTCTACCTGAACCAGGAAATGGTCGCCCGGCTCGGAGCAGTGACCGGCGTGGGCCATGCCCGCCTGATTCTCGAGCGTTTCGGCCGCTTCTGGGGCGCGTTCAGCGTCATCGACCTGTTCTTGCTGAACGCGCTGACCATCGTGACCGAGTTCATCGGCATTAATCTCGCGCTGGGCTACCTCGGCGTGTCTCGACCGTTGGGCATCGGCCTTGCTGCCGTCCTCATCATCGCCGCAGCAAGCACCGGCAGCTTCCGCCGCTTCGAGCGGTTCTCTCTCATGCTCTGCTTTTTCAGCCTATTGCTGATCCCGGTGTTCATGCTCGCCCATCCGCCGCTCCGCGATATCGGGCATGCGTTGATCGTGCCCTCCGTTCCACATGGAGCAAATCTGTCGAACCTGATGCTGCTCGTGATCGCCATTATCGGCACCACGATCGCCCCCTGGCAGTTGTTCTTCCAGCAGAGCTACGTGATCGACAAGCGCATCACGCCACGTTTCCTGGCTTACGAAAAAACCGATCTTTGGATCGGCATCGTCGTCGTGCTGGTCGGCGCCATCGCGATGATGTCCTTCACCGCTGTCGCCTTCACTGGCACAGCCGGCTTCGGCCACTTCACCGACGCGGGCGCCGTCGCGCGCGGGCTCGAAGCCTATGCTGGGCGCGGTGCGGGCGTGATGTTCGCGCTGGCGCTGCTGGATGCCAGCATCATCGGCGCCTCGGCCGTCTCGCTCTCCACGGCCTATGCACTGGGCGACGTGTTGTCGCTGCGCCACTCGCTCCACCGCAAGGCGACGGATGCCCGCGCCTTCTACGCCGTCTATGCCGGACTGATCGCGGTTGCCGCTTGCCTCGTGCTGTTCGGCAGCGACGCGCTTTTGGGATTGCTGACCAACGCCGTGCAGACCCTGGCCGGCGTTCTACTCCCCTCTGCAACTGTTTTCCTGCTCCTGCTCTGCAACGACCCCGCCGTGTTGGGACCGTGGATGAACGAGCGGTGGCGCAACCTTGCAACCGGTGCCGTGATCTGGGTGCTGCTGATGCTGTCGGTGGTCCTGACCGCGGCCACCATCTTCCCCAGCCTATCCGGCCGCACCATGCTGATGGGGCTCGGTGCCGGCACGCTGTGCATGATCATCGCCGCGCCGTTCGCGCTGCGCGCACGCACATCGGACATCCCGGTGACAGCGCGCGCCTTGTGGCGCATGCCGCGGTTGGAGGACCTGCCGCCACCTCTAATGACCCGCGTCACCCGATTCTGGATGGGTGCGCTTCGGCTTTATCTCGTGATTGCCATGGCGTTGGTGGGCGTAAAGCTGGCGCAACTGGCGTTGGCAGGAGCGGCCTGAGCACAACCGAAGCGCAGTTGCAACGATGTGCGGTGCGATGCGTTTATTTGGCGTGACCTGGAAAAGGACACGCCAACGCGACGCACCACCGCGCTTGCCATCTACCTTGTTGCCTTTGCTCCCGCCGCTTTCGCCGGCCCTAACGACGGGACCTATCGCGGCACCCTGCAACTGACGCGTGGCGAAACACCACCCTGCGCCCGTACTGGAACACCGCGAACCATGAGCATCGCCAACAATCAGCTCACCTACGTGCATTTCGGAAATGTGCGCTTCACGCCCGACATAGGGCCGGACCGGTCGTTCTCAGGTAGGCAATTCCTCAGTACCGCCGCGCGCGGTGGCTCCTATAATCTCACGGGTCGTGTCGCGAATGGCCGGATCGAGGCGGACCTCACCAACACCCAGCGCACCTTCCATATGTCGCTGACCCGGAGCTGATGGACCAGGGGACCCGGCTTGCGGCCCCCCGGATCACACGTCATCCGACCTGAATCCGCCTGGGCTGCGACTCCTTCGTCTTCGGTAAGCTTAGCGTCAGCACGCCATCCTGAATCTGCGCCTCGATGCGCGACTGGTCGATCTTGCGCGACAGGGAGAATGATCGCGCATAGTGCCCGACCATGTATTCGGTGTAGATCGGCTCCATCCCCTGGTACTTGTCGAAATTGATCCGCGCATCGACGCTCAGCACGTCGTTCTCCAGGGAAATGGACACATCCTTCCGCTCGACCCCGGGCATTTCGAGCATGATCGTCAGTGCGTCGTCAGTTTCGTAAATATCGCTCGGCGGAACGAAGAACCGGCCCGGGATTGTATTCTCCTCCCGCGCGCTGACCTCCTTCTTCTCGCGCACGGCGAGGTCCTGCGAATCGGACATGATCTGCCTCCCTCTCAGCTCAGGGTGATGCGCCGCGGCTTGTCATGTTCTGCGCGGGGCAGAAGCACGGCAAGTACGCCATCGGTATATTGCGCCTGGACTTTTTCGGCCTCGATATCGATCGGCAGCGTCAGCGAGCGATCGAATTGGCCGAACGTGCGTTCGCGCCGATGCAGGCTGACCTTCTCCGGATAGCGCGGCGCTTTACGACCGGACAACCGGATCGTGTTGCCCTTCACCTGGATATCCACCGAGTCGCGGTCCACCCCGGGCAACTCGGCGATAAGCATGTAGTCATCGCCCTTGCGAAAGGCATTGACCGGCGGAAAAGCCCCGGCCGCGCTGGGACCGGTATTGAGCCAGTCGCTCGAGCGTAGCGTGTCCATGGTTTGCTGGAGGCGCACCAACGCCTCGAACGGGTCGGGAAAAAGCGCCATCGCCTTCAACCTCCTGCTCTGTTGGCGAAGCCAGGAGGGGCGCCCACCGAGCGTCAGCGCACCCGGTGGCGGCGGGGGCCCCTCTGACTTCGATGGCGATGAGCTGGGAGACAAAGGACACGAATCAAGACGACGCGCCGCGTACTGAATCCGGACAGACCCGGGTATTATAGCGGTCGTGAGCTCCCTCCGGGCCATCGGCACCGCGCGCCTCCGCCATCATGCTCGGCTCATTGGCCTCGGCTCGGCGCTCACGACAAAGCGAGCATGCCATGAGAAAACATTTGCGTTTCGGCAATTTGTGGCCGATATGCTGGCGCGGCTTCGGGTAATTATGCTGGAGCGCCTACCAGCGGGGCGCTTTGGTCGTTCCTCCCGGTTGTCCGGGCGCTCCGCTGATTCACCTTCCGTATTCAGAAGCCGTCTTGGGCACTGTCCACCTCGTCATCACGACGCGGAAGCCGGTCAGCACGGAGGTGAAGTCGCAGTCAAGCGATGACGTCAGCGTCTGGGCGATCGTCCCCTTGAGACAGTTCCGTGTGCCACCTCCCATTGGCGTCCTCATACTCAATAAGAGTGGTATCACCCGGAACATGCTGCTCGGCAGCCACCTGCTTTGCCGCGGCCAGCGCGGCGGCCTTGCTTGGGAAGGGCTCCGAGAACACGTCACCAAGCTTGTAGGCCCAGCCGCCATCGTGGGCGACGATCCTGTAGTGAAGTTTTACCATGCTTTGCGCCTCGCTGGGGACCGGCCGAGCAGACTGCGCGGGATCGCGCATCCTGTAAATCTCAATCACCCGACTGCGCCCGCGTCATCATCATTGCGGCGTCCTCGGGGTGTGATGCCCGCGACCGGCCCCCGCCTATCCGCTGCACGATCGTGTAGAAAGCCGGCGTGAAGATCAGCCCGAAACCGGTCACCCCCAGCATTCCGAAGAACACGGCGGTCCCCAGTGATTGCCGCATCTCCGCACCCGCACCAGTGGCAATAACGAGCGGCGCCACGCCCAGAATAAAGGCGAGTGAAGTCATCAGGATCGGCCGCAACCGCCGCCGCGCCGCGCTTACCGCTGCCTGCTCAGGCGTGCTCCCCGCCTCCTGCGCCTGCCGGGCAAACTCCACGATCAGGATGGCGTTTTTTGCCGCCAGCCCCACCAGCACGACAAAACCGATCTGCGCGAGAATGTCGATCGGCATGCCCCGGAACGTCAGCCCGGTAACCGAGGCGAGCAGACACATGGGAACAATCAAAACGACCGAGAGCGGCAGTTTCCAGCTCTCGTAATTCGCCGCGAGAACCAGGAAGACGAACAAGGCGGCGGCGCCAAACACCAGCATCGTCGGCGTGCCCTTCTGCTCCTGCTGGTAGGCGATTTCCGTCCATTCGTAACCGATGCCCGGCGGCAGGACCTGCGCGGCCAACTGCTCCATCCGCAGCAGCGCGGTCCCGGTCGCCACGCCCGGCGCCGCCACGCCCTGGACCTCCGCAGCCGGATACAGATTGTAGCGTGGAACACGATAGGGAATGGTCGTGTCGCGCAGCTGGGCAACAGTTCCGATCGGCACCATTTCCCCGCTCGCATTCCGCGCCTTCAGCCCCATCAGGTCCTGCTCGTCCCGCCGGAAACGAGCGTCGGCTTGCGCGATGACTTCGTAGGTGCGACCAAGATAGTTGAAGTCGTTGACATACCGCGAGCCGAGATACAGCTGGAGCGTGTCGAACACCTGGGGCGGTGTCAGCCCGACCTTCTCTGCCTTGAGCCGATCAATATCGGCGTAAACCGACGGCGAGCCTGTATTGAGCAACGTGAACACGCCCGCAAAGCTCGGGTCCCGATTGGCCGCCCCGACGAGCGCGTTTGCCGCATTCACAAGCGCCTGCTCGCCGAGCCCCGCCTGATCCTCCAGCATCATCTTGAAGCCCCCGGAATTGCCGATGCCCTGCACCGGCGGCGGAGGAATCGTCAGGATATAGGCGTCCTGGATGACCGAAAGCCGCTTTCGCAGGTCCGCCAGCACCGAGTTCGCGGTGACGCCGGGGAGCGAATGATTGTACAGCGAGGGCAGCCCGGAGAAGATCGTCCCCGAATTGGACGCAACGGTGAAGGTCGTGGCATCCAGTCCCGCGAAAGGCGCGACATGCTCAACGCCAGGCGTCTTCAGGATGATATCGACCGCGCGCTTCACCACCGCTTCGGTGCGCTGCAGGCTGGCGCCCGGGGGGAGCTGCAGCACGGTTATTAAATACCCCTGGTCCTGCTCTGGTATGAAGCCGGTCGGCGTGCGCGAGAATTCGAAACCGGCGGCGCCGATCAGGGCAACATAAATCACCACGACAACAGCCAGGCCGCGCACAAGCCGGCGGGTCAGCGATCCGTAGGCATCGGACAACCATTCGAACGCACTATTGAAGCCGCGGATGAAGCCGCCCACGACCCTCGCAGCAAGATTGCGACGCGGGGGCTCATGCGAATGCGGCTTGAGCAGAATCGCGCATAGCGCGGGGCTCAAGGTGAGCGAAACGAAGCACGAGATTACCGTCGACGCCGCGATGGTAATGGCGAACTGGCGGAAGAACTGGCCGGAAATGCCGGACAAAAACGCCGAGGGCACGAACACCGCGCAAAGCGTAAGCGCGATCGAGACCAGCGCGCCGCCCACCTCGTCCATCGTTCGGTGGGCCGCCTCCTTTGGCATCATGCCGGCGCTGATATTGCGCTCCACATTTTCGACCACCACGATCGCGTCATCCACGACAATCCCGACCGCGAGCACGAGGCCGAACAGCGACAGGTTGTTCAGCGATATCCCCAGGATGAATAGCGCGATGAACGTGCCGACCAGCGAGACCGGGATCGCGATCACCGGGATCAGCGACGCACGCCAGGTCTGGAGAAACAGGAACACCACGCCGACAACGAGCAGGATAGCGACAAAGATGGTGGTGACGACCTCGTGGACCGACTTTGCAACGAAGATCGTCGGGTCATAGATGACGATGTCGGAGACGCCGGGCGGAAAGTTCTTCTTCAGGGTTTGCATCGTGGACAGGACTTCGTGTTCCACCGCCAGCGAATTCGCGCCAGGCTGCGCGAAAATCAGCAGCGGCAACCCATCGCTGCGGTCCATATACGCGGTGGATCCGTAGTTGGCGGCGCCGATCTCGACCCGCCCGACGTCACGGATGCGCGTCGGGCGACCCTGCGCGTCGGTTTTCAGGATGATATCGGCGAACTGCTCGGGCGTTGTCAGCCGGCCAAGCGTCTGCACATTGAGCTGATAGGCGGGTGTACCGGCGACTGGCGGTTGGTTGAGGATACCCGCCGAGACCTGGACGTTCTGGGCACGCAGAGCAGCCAGTACTTCATCGGCGTCCAGCTTGTAGGCGGCGACCTTGTCGGGATCGAGCCAGATGCGCATCGCGTAATCGCGCGACCCGAACAGCTGCACATCGCCAACGCCGGGAAGACGCGCCAGCGCGTCCTTAACATGCAGCGTGGCATAGTTCGACAAATACAAGTCGTCCCGGGATCGATCGGGCGAATAAAGATGCACTGCGAGCAGAATGTTGGGAGTTGCCTTGCGAACTTGCACACCAAGGCGCTGGACGTCTTCGGGCAGGCGGGGCAGCGCGTCCTGGACGCGGTTCTGCGTGAGCATCTGCGCGACGTTCAGGTCGGTGCCGATGCGGAAGGTAACAGTGATCGTGAGCTTGCCGTCCCCAGTCGACTGGCTGCTCATGTAGATCATGTTCTCGACGCCGTTGATCTCCTGCTCGAGCGGCGTGGCGACGGTCTGGCTGACGACCTGGGCGGAGGCGCCAGGATAGCTCGTCGTTATCTGCACCGTCGGCGGTACGATTTCCGGGTATTGCGCGACGGGCAGCGCCACCAGCGCGCCGAGACCAATCAGGGTCAGAAAAACGCTGATCACCGTCGCGAAGATCGGACGATCGATGAAGCGGTGTGTGAAGCGCATCCCGTCTCTCCTGTTACGGGGTGCCGCCGGAGGGGTCGGGCGTGATCTTCCCGGTTACCACCGTAACCTTGCCACCCGGGCGCGCACGCACGAGACCGTCGATAACGACGCGGTCTGTCGGTGTGAGGCCGCTGCGGATCGCACGCAGCCCATCGTACAGCGCGCCGACCTCGACTTGTTTCGGCACGATGGTGCCATTCGGCGCCACCGTCATGACGATGTGCTGCGATTGATCGGGCACCACCGCCGAGGCCGGGACCAAAAGGACCTGCTCCGGCTGACCAAGCGTAAGCCGAAGCCGGGCAAACTGACCCGGCGTGATGCTCAGATCCGGATTGGGCACCGTCGCCCGCGCGTGGATCGTCCCGCTACTGCGGTTCACGGCATTGTCGATGAAATCGAGCGTCCCGTGCCGGTTGAAATCGCCGTCGCCATTGATGCTGATGGCAACACCGTCATGCGGCTCGCCGGTCCCGTGATGGACCTGCTGATAGGCAGCGTAGTCCGACTCGCTCATATCGAAGTCGAGGTAGATCGGATCCAGTGAAACGATGGTCGCCAGAAGCGTGGTCGGGCTGGTGCCGCCCCGGCTGCCGCTGACGAGGTTGCCGACCGAAACGAGGTGCGTGCCGATTCGTCCGGTGAACGGTGCGGTTATCCGCGAATATTCCAGGTCGAGCTGAGCGTTCGAAATTGCGGCATCGGCGGTTTGGATGGAGGCTTCCGCGCTCCGCTTATCGGCATCTCGCTGGTCCACACTCTCCGCTGTGCCGAAATCGGTGCGCTTGAGCTGCTGCGCCCGCCAAAGCTCAGCCTCGCTCAGCACCTCTTTCGCCTGTGCCGTCTGCAACTGTGCCAGCGCCTGCTCAAGCTCAATCTTGTAGGGCCTGGGATCGATGACAAAGAGCGGATCGCCCTTGTGCACGATCTGCCCGTCCCGGAACTGGATCGCGGTCAGGGTGCCCCCGACCTGTGCCCGAAGTTCCACGCTATCCACGGCTGAGAACTGGCCAAGGAACTGCCGGGTCGCCTGCACCGTCTTTTGCAGCGGCCGGCTCACGGTCACCTGCGGTGCAGGAGGCGGCGGTGCGGCTGGCTTCGCCCCCCCGGGCCAGTAGTGCTCGCCGGCAATTCCCAGGACCACGACCAAAACGGCCAGTGCCCCTACAGTCCTCCACCGCCTTCGCGGAGGAGCGTGATCCTCGGCCGTTCGGATGCGTTCAGCCGTGGCCTCGTCGGCAAGGGATATGTTGTCCATGATGCGCCCTCACGCGCTCCGTTTGGTCGTTGAGGGATCGCGCTCCACGCAGGCATCGCCTATTGAGACCGTGCCGGGAGAGACCAGATATGGGCGGGTATTCGTAGCCACCTCTATCATTGCCGTAACATAGAGGCCGCTATCAATAGAACAAGGGTACCCTGCTAGGGAACGGTCCGTGAAGGTTTCAGGAAGCAAAGTCGCGGAGCATCGGGCAGCCCTGATCGCAACGGCGAGACGGCTTATGCAGGAGCAGGGCTTCGAAGGAGCCGGTGTGGCGGAGATCAGCCGGGCGGCGGGCCTCACCCAGGGGGCCCTGTACGCTCAGTTCGGATCGAAGCACGCTCTGGCGCGAGAGGCCGCGTGCGAGGCCTTCGCCGAAGGGCTGGCGAGGTGGCGCGGACTTCGGGACACGACGGACGATCCGGTCTCTGCCTATCTCGAGGAATATCTCCACGAGACTCACATGAAAGATGCCGGCTCGGGCTGCCTGATGGCGGCCTGTCTGTCGGACGTGCCCCGGCAGGATGAGGCGATCGGCGCGGCGCTCGCGAAGGGCTTCCGGGATATGATCGAGGTTCTCGAGGGCGCGCTTCCTGAAGGTGTTTCCAAGAAGGAAGCGCGTCGGCGTGCGCTTACACTGATACCGGCGATGGTAGGCAGCGTCGCGATGGCCCGGGCAGTCGAAAAGACCGATCCGGATCTGGCGCTCGAGATCCTTGCCGCCGCGAGACTGGAACTGAAGCGGCTGGCGACGCAGCGCGAAGCAGGGCCGTGCGACGCGTCGATTGGGGTGCACTCAGTTCAGTCCAGTTAATTTAGGTTCCAGCTAATTTAGTTCCGGTCGTTTCCGACCGTCGGCTTTCGTCAGCTGGGAATTCGACCCGTCGCCCGCAGGAGCGTCTCTTGAACAAGAAGCTCATGATCCAACGATCGGTCGGCAGGCTTCTGCCCGCGTAGCGCGGCCACGAACGCCTGCAATTCGAGTTCGTAAAGCTCCTGGCGGCTCTGCAGCCGCACGGGGATGGTCTGCACGCCGGGTGGCCACCCACCGGCCCCCTCGGTCAGGCAAAGTCGGATCTGACCAGCGGGTTCGAACGGCTCCAGGATGGCACTGCCCCGGCTCCCGTAGACCTCGATCCGGCGTGCCGTCGGTGGCGGCTCCATCGCCGCGATGTCGACAAACGCTAGGGCCCGTGGGTAGGCAAGAACCCCGAGCGTATTGTCGGCGAAGCCAGGAACTTCGGCGCCGTCCTGCCGGAAGAACGCTGTCACCTGCATGGGACGACCGAGCATCCATACGATCTGGTCCAGCATATGACCGGCAAGGTCGTAGAAGATGCCTCCCGGGTGACAGGCAATCACCCGTCTGGCTTCCAACGGAATTGAGGTGGACATGTGGGCGCGGATCGCGAAGACCTCGCCCAAGACGCCCGACCGTGCCCACTTCGCGATCTGGCTGAACCCCTCGTGGTACCGGAACATGTAGCCCACCTGAATCAGAAGGTCGCGGTTCCGCGCCTCAGCTACGACCTTTTGCCAGCCCGTCCAGTCATCACCGGTCGGTTTGTCGTACCACACATGCTTGCCGGCTCGGACAATCGACGCCGTCTGCTCGAGGCTCTCGTCGTTACGGCCTTCCGATGCAACTGCAGCGATCGTCGGATCGTCGAGGATCTCCTTTGCGTCCATGAGCCAACGCACGCCGTCAAAGGCGCTGCCAGGCCGGTCGAGTGCTGCGCGCCGCGCTACGTCCGGCTCAAGAACGCCCATAAACTCCACGTCCTTGCAGCTCCGCAGGGCCGCGAGTTTTCCTTCGGCGTGGCCGTGCCGCGTGCCGAACTGTGCCATGCGGATCGGTGTCACCGATCGGCCGCCGAGTCCTGCGTGACCGGCGTGGCCTGCTCGGCCCCATCACCCCATAGGCGCTCACCCCGAAGAAGAAACGCACGTATGTCGTATGGACCGGGGCGTTGCGGGGCCAGGTGGCCGGACTCAACCATCAGGTCCAGCGGATTGACCCGGGTCTGCAGCGGAAGGATCACGCGCTCATGGCAGCGCGCCGACTCGTAGATCGCATGGATCATCTCGAGCGCCTTGTAGCCGTTCTCGCCTCGGCCGCGATGCGTGTCGGCGGCGCCGGCGATCCACTCCGCCAGTTCCGCAGCCTGACCAGCCCCACCCTCGCGCCATTCGAAATCGTCGCCTTCGTTGGCGACTTTGAAGAAGCGCCCGTCCGGTTTGTGCGAGTGCCATGAGCCTTTTGTCTCAGCGTTCAGGACCTGAACCTCCTCGGTCGTGAGGTTCATAAGGCCGTCGCTGCCGTAGATGTGGGCGCCCTGATAATGAGTCGGCGCGACATCAGCGAGGATCATCGCTCGTGCCCCGCCGTCGAATTCGAACACCGCAACGGCGGCGTCTTCGATCCTGGTGGTACGCTCGAACCGATCGGTTTTTCGCTCGACATTGCCCATCACCCAGCGGCACTCCGCGTCGCCGAGCAGATAACGGAACATGTCCGTCTGATGCGACGAGTAGTTGGGCAGCCCTTGACCGCCGAAACTCAGGATCATTGACACGCGGCCGATCGCGCCGCGACTAATGAGATCACGCGCCATCGTGTAGGCGGGCAGAAACCGACGCTGGTGCCCGATCACCAGCTTCACACCGTTGCGGTGACAGGCCATCAGCATCTCTTCGGCGCGGCCGAGAGTCTCCGCCATGGGCTTTTCGCACAGGATGGCCTTTGGACGGCGCGCTGCCGCCGCCACGGTCCAGGGTGCGTGGCCCGTGTGCCATGTGCAGACGGACACCACGTCCAGATGCTCCGCGTCCAGCATCGCCCTGGCGTCCCGGTGGTGCACCGTCGCAATCCCGAACCGCGCGTCCATCTCGTTCATCGCGCTCTCTTCAGGATCGGCCAGCGCCACGACCTCATAGCGTCCGGAGTTGAGATATCCGTCGACATGGTTGCGGGCCATCTTGCCGCAGCCGATGACACCGACCCGTAATTTGTCAGTCATTCGCGATTCCTTCGTTTGCACGCGTGAGGCTAACCCTTGACCGCTCCCATCGTCAGGCCGCCCGCCAGGTATCGTTGAACAACCAGCGAGAGCACCAGGATGGGCACTGTTATGACGGTCGCCGCCGCGGTGAGTCCGCCCCAGTTCACGTCCTCGAACGAGACAAAGCTGTACACCGCCATCGGTAATGTGACGGTGTTGTCGCCGCCAAGGATCAGCACGAAAATGAAGTTGTTCCAGGAGGCGATGAAACTCAGGATGGTTGCGGCGACGATCCCGGGCTTGCTGAGCGGCAGGACAATCCGCACGAACGTTCCGACGCGTGAGCAGCCGTCGATCATGGCTGCCTCTTCGAGTTCCCGCGGTATGTCCTCGAAAAACCCCGCCATGATCCAGATGACCAGCGGGAGAACGATGGTGATGTGCGCAAGAACGATACCGCCGATGGTGTCAATGAGGCCGAGCCGGCGGTAGATCACGAACAGCGGTACGAGAAACGCGATCCCAGGCAGGATGCGGACCATCAGAAACAGGAATCCGAGTGATGCTTGGCGACAACGGGCCATGGTGTAGGCCGCCGGTAACCCGCAGAGCAGACCGATGCCGACAGCCAGCACAGCAACGATCGTGCTGTTGACCACATAGGAGAAGAACGGGTTGTTGGCGAAGACATCCGTATAATTTTGTAGGGTGGGCCGGAAGAGCCAGAGCGGCGGGTATGCGGTGACCTCGACGTTCGTCTTCAATGAGGACAGAATCATCCAGACGAGCGGGAACAGGAAGAAGACCAGCAACACCAGCAGCGTCGCGCCAAATAGCGTGCGATCAGCGGCGCGATCGGCCTTCCGACGAAGCCGCCACTTGGATGAGCGCCCGGGCGAGGTCATGCCCATGCCCGCTCGCGGGCCCGGATCCAGACGACGGTTGCGCCTGCCACGATCGCCGTGAACAGGACGATCACGGCCGAGCCGTAGCCGATGTCCAGATACTTGAAGGCTTGGTTATAGGCGTAAACATACAGCGTTTCCGAACTGAAACCCGGCCCACCCGCGGTAATAACCCAGATGATATCGAAGACCTTCAACGCATCGATGGTCCGGAAGATCAGCACGATGATCAGCATGGGCATAAGCAGCGGCACTGTGATGCGCCAGAAGACCTGCCAGCGCGACGCTCCATCCATCATCGCCGATTCGAAAGGCTCCGACGGGAGCGAGCGCAGCCCGGCGAGCAGGATGAGCATCGCGAATGGGGCGAAGTGCCAGACGTCAACCAGGACCAGGCTGGGGATCGCGAAGCGCGGGTCAGCCACCCAAAGGCTAGGTGGCAATCCGAACAGGTGGAGAAGATAGTTCAGGACACCGAGGGTCGGATTGAACATCATCATCCAAACCAGCGAAGTGGCGACAGGCGTCGCCACCATCGGCAAAAGGAATGCGGTGCGGGCCCAGCGCGCGCCTCGGAATTCGCGGTTGAGGATCAGCGCCATCACCATGCCAAGAATGATCGAGGCAACAACCGACAGTGCCGTGAAGTAGAAGGTGCGGGCGAAGGCGTCCCAGAATCGTCCGCTCGTCAGCGCCGTTACATACTGGGTGAGTCCGACGAACCTGTAGCTCTTGAAGTCGAGATCGTAGCGGCGTGTGCTGAGAATGAGGGTATAAACGAGCGGATAGAGCATGAGCCCCGCCACGAGGCACAAGGCGGGCAGAGGAAAGATGATCGCCAGGTGCCGATCGACGAACGCGATCGCCCGCGCGCCAAGTGGCCGATGCCGCGAGGCGCCCGCGCCGACGCCACGCGGCGAGAGCGACAACTCGCTGTTGGCTGTCGGCCCGGAGCGCATGCCCTAGGCAACTTCTTCCGTCGCGAGGCGAAGCCCCGGCGCCAGGGCGGAAAACAAAACCTCCGACGTCACGATTTCTTCGTACGCTCTTCGTTCAGCAAGTCGACGCACTGGTTGAACGCGGTATCCAGCGCGGCTTTGACATTGCCGCCCTGAATGGCCGTGACGATAACCGCGCCGATGAAGTCGCGGGCCTTCGAAACGTTGGCGATAGAAAGCGGCGACGCACCGGGATAATTAATCTGCGTCGAAATGCGCCCGGTCTCCAGAAACTCGGGATCCAGCGCCTTCACCACATCGGGATCGGTCCACGCCGACTTACGCGGTGCCAGCCCACCCTGCAGCATGTAGCGCTTCGATGTCACCTTGTCGCTCAAGTATTGCACGAGCAGCCAGGAGGCTTCCTTCTGCTTACCGAGCCCGGAGATAGCCAATCCGTTGACGTCGGGCTGGTAGGGCGGAAGGCTCCGCCAGGCTGCCGATCCGGGACCGGTTGGGGCCGGAGCGTAACCGACCTTGCCGACGACCGTCGATTTTGACGGGTCGGAAAACACCGTAATGAACGTGATATCGTCGAACAACATGGCCGCGCGGCCTTGGCTGTAGATGCTGGTTACCTCCGCCCAGTGATTGTTGGCCGAGCCCGGCGGCCCATACGCGCGCAGGATATTGCCCCACCATTCGAACGCGCTCAGTGCCGCCGGCGTGTTGAACGCGATATTCCCGCTCGCGCGATCCATCCACTCACCCCCGAAGTCGTAGAGGACCGGAGCGAACATCGAGGTGGCCGCCGCCGCCTTGCCCCGCAGGACGATGCCAAATACCTCCTTGTTGGTGCCTTCGTAGATTGTCTTTGCGGCGTTCCAAACATCCTGCCACGTCTTCGGCCGCTGCAGATTGAACCGTTGAAAGAGATCTCGCCGGTAATACAGGATGGGGAGCGCGGCGGCCCGGTCCGGGATGATCGGAACTTTCCCGTCGACCGTTGCCCCGTCCCGGGCGGCGGGGATGAAGTCCTCCCAGTCAAAGTCGGGATTGGTCAACTCGGGATTGCGAATCATCGGCATCGCATCCGTGTACCAACCGGAGGCAAGAAACTGCTGACCTTCCTGACCGTAATAGCTCAGGAAGACGTCCAGACCTGTCGATCCGCCGAGGAACTCGACCTTGACCTTCTGCCGCCACATATCCTCGGGCAGCATCTCCCACTCCACCTTGATGCCGGTCAGCTTCTCGAAATCCGCGAGACGGGCACGCTCGATATCGGACAATGGGAATTTGAGCGTGACAACACGAAGCGTCGTGCCTGCGTGCTTCTTCCAGTTGAATCCGTCGGCTCTGGCCGGCCACGCGAGGCCGGCCCCACCAAGCCCTGCGAGAGCCAAGCCGCTACCGCCTCCTGCTAGAATTCCTCGCCGCGATAATGGCTCAGCCATGTGGCCCCCGATCATTTTTGAATTGGTGGCTCATGGTCCAGCCGCAGCCAATGCCACGACTTTCAGTGGACCTTCCCCCTTCAATCGACGCTATTTGAGGTTTGGGCCGTGTGCAAGAGCGGCTTGGACCCTGCATCGTTACCTCGTTCGGATATCGTGGCTTTGAGGCCGTTCGAAACGTGAATACCGGACCCCGGCGGACTCCGTTTGCAGAGATTATGCTGATCGCAACGCACAAGCATCCTGTTGCCCGGCGTGCAACGCTTCGGAGCGGATCACACGAAGGGCAGTAGTGACAAGTCGGTGACGACGTGGACGAAAGTGGCCATAGATAAACAACTGAGCGGAGAGCAAGTCCCGGGCTCGTTCGGTCGATTTGAATCGCTGCGTCTGCCGCTCTCGCCGTCGCGTCATACCGCTAGTCTCACCCGCCTCCATACAGGCTGCCGGACCTGGTTACCGCGATAATGCCGCAACGGGCGCAGTAATCCGCGTGCCAACCCTGGGTACCCGATTCCGAGGCAGCCGGGTATCCTGCGGCCGTGAGTCCGATCTGGTCCGTTCGCACAGCGCGCCTGGTGCTTACGCCCGTGAGCTTCACTGACCTGCGCGACCTCCAGGCAATCAAGGCTGATCCGCGCGTCTTCGCCATTATGCTCGGCGGCGTACGAACGCCCTCACAGACCGCCGAGGAACTCGCCGAAGACATCACCTTCTGGGGCGCGCGCGGCTACGGCCTATGGACCATCCGCGAAGCCGATACCCACCACTTCCAAGGCATCACCGGCTTCATGGACCGCGCTGACGGCCGCGGCGTGGCGCTGCGTTTCGCCCTCTGGCCCGAATCGCGCGGCCGCGGCCTCGCGCGGGAAGCCGCCGGTGCGGCGCTGCAATTCGGACACGAACGCGCGGGCCTCAAGCGGATCGCCGCCGTCGCGCGGGAGGACAACTTCGCCTCCCGCACTGTGCTGGGCGCGATCGGCATGCACGAGGCCGAGCAGTTCATCCAGAACGGCTACGCGATGCTTCTGTACGAAAGCGTCCGGGGCGAGTGACCGCGAACAGAACGGCGAACAGCGCCGCCAGCAGCACCAACAGTCCCGTCGGATTCCACACGTCCATGGCGGCGCCGCCGAGTCCCGGGCCGATCAATGCGCCAAGCCCATAGCCCATGATCAGCGCCGCATTGGCTGCCACCATGTCTGCCCCGCTGAATCGCGCGCCCACCATGCCCAACGCGATCGGATAGATGCCCGCGGCCAGCCCACCCCACACGAACACCACCGGATACGCCGCAGCCAAGGGCAGCGGCAGCGCCGTCAGCACCAACGGCCCGACCAGCCCGCCCACGCTGCACACGCCCATCGCCACGCCGCGGCCGACGCGGTCCGCCAGTGCACCGATCGGCACCAGCAATGCGACCGCACCGAGATAGAGCACCGCAACCAACGCGGACGCCTCGGCGACGGTCAGGCCTGAACGCACACCCCACACCGGCAGCAGTGCCTGCGTCGTCGCCTCCCACATGCCAAACAGCGCCACGATGGCAACCATCGGCTGTGCCCGAATTAAGAAGCGCAGCGGATTATCGGCGAGCTGCGTCACGGGTGCGGCCTCATCGGACGCCGTGAGCAGCGGCAGCCCCGCAATCGCGACGATCGCCGCGTTGGCGATAAACGGCGCCCACCCCTCGATCCCAGTCGCTATGAGCACGAACGGCCCGAGTGCAAATCCAGCCGACAGCGCGGCTCCGTACGCACCGACCACGCGCCCCCGTGCCTCCGCGGGTGCGAGTAGATTGATCCACGCCTCGCTGGCCGTGAACAGGCCGGAGCCCACCAGGCCAAGCCCGGCACGCAGAATGAACCAGGCGCCCAGCGAGTTCGAACACCCGCATGAGAAGAAACAGGGCGATATCGCCAACCAGACTGCCGAGCAGGAAACGCCGAAACCCGAAGCGCCGGATCCACAGCGGGGTCAGCAGCGGTCCGCACAGCACGCCCACGAACGCCGCCGCCGTGTTGAGTCCGATCGTCGCCGGGTCGATGCCGCGCCGGTTCAGCAGCAGCGACATCAGGGGCGCGCCCTGACCGATGCTGAGGCCGAACAGGGCCGCCATCGTAATGGCGGCGATGAGACTGCGAGAGCGCGATCGCCGGAGGCCACCGGTCGAAGGCGTGAATCGCGCTCTCAAAAAGCCATCTTCAGGAGTTTCGCGGACTCAACCGCGCAGGCAGCCGCAGCAACAACAGCAGTACGGCAAGCGACAGCCCCACTGAGAGCAGGTAGCTGTTGTGCAGCCCGGCGCCGACCACGTCGGCCAGATGCTGGCGTTCCGCCCCGGGCATCGCATCCCGCAGCGCCGGTTCCAGCAGCTGGTCCACGGCGCCCCACGACCCGGGCGCGCGCCGCTCGATCGTAAAATTCAACATAGCACCGAACGCCGCCGCGCCGATCGCCGAGCCCACAAAGCGCATGAACAAGCAAGACGACGTGGCCGCACCGCGCTTATCCCACGGCACCGCGGCCTGGATGGCGACAATGACCGCGGTGTTGCAGCACCCCATCCCGAGGCCGATCACCAACGAGCCAAACCCCGCCCATAACGGCCCACGCTCCGGCGTCAGCATTGCAAGGATCACCGAACCCGCTACCAGGAACGCACCACCCACCGACGCAATAAAGCGATAGCTCGTGAACACCATCAGCCGGCCGCCGACGATGCTCGCCAGCGCCCAGGTGATCGACATAACCCCCAGCACAAGACCCGCGGCGGTCGGCGTGCGGCCCATCGGCCCCTGCACGTACGTGGGCAGAAAGGCCGCGATCCCCATCATCACGGCCGCCGCGAGACCGCCGCCAAGACTGCCGATCAGGATCACCCGGTCGCGCCACAGCTCCAGCGGCATCATAGGTTCAGGCGTCCGCGCCTCGTGCCAAAGCAGCGCCGCACCGCCCACCGCAAACAGCAGGATTAAAGCGGTTAATGCGCCTTGCGAGAGTGCCTGCCACTGATCCAGCACCACCAGCAGCGCGCCCACCGCCAATGTCATCATCACCGATCCGGCGTAGTCGATGCGCCTGCTCCGATGCGCCTTCGGCTCCCGCAAAAACACCGAGATCATCGCCATCGCCGCCACGCCGACGGGGATGTTGATCCAGAACACGACCTGCCACGCACCATGCTCCACCAGAAAGGCGCCGAGCGACGGACCGATCACTGCCGCCACGCCGAAGACCGATGAGATCAGCCCCTGCACCTTGGCGCGTTCCGCCGGCGTGTAGATGTCGCCGCAGATCGTCATGGAGATCGGATGCACGCCGCCCGCACCGATCCCCTGCAGCGCACGAAAAAAGATCAGCCAGCCCATGCTCGGCGCGAAACCGCAAAGCGTGGAGCCAACCAGGAACAGGCTGGCCCCCAGGTAGAACGCCTTCTTGCGCCCTAGCATGTCAGCCAACCGGCCGTACACCGGAATCGTAACGGACTGGAAAAGCAGGAAGCTGGCGAACACCCAGCTGAACAGGCTGAAGCCACCCAAATCCGCGACGATGCTGGGCATCGCTGTTGCGACGATGGTGCTTTCGACCGCCGCCATGAATGTCGCGATCAGGCACGCTGCCAGGACAAGCGGTCGCCGCATTGCAGCATGAGAAGCCACGTGCGCGACCGCAACGGACGCGCGTGCCGGGGCATCCTGAGGCATTGTGAACTCCTGTCATCCCCGTCCGGCGATGACAAGCGAATGTGCCGAGAGGCAGCCTTGCAACCGCACGCTGCCGCCATTCATCGTCGTGACCACCACCGGCGCGATGCTCACTGAGCGGGTGCAGCACGAATTGGGAGTCCGTGCTATCGATAATCGCAGGACGATCCGGGCGCGGGTTTGGGGTGCGCGAGCGCTGGTGACGTCGTCAGCGCTTCCCTTAACGCCAGCCGCTATCGGTTCGCCGTTTCGACGATCGCCGCCCAACTCCGCAAGGCATGTTCGTGTGAAGAACGCTCCACTATGAAGCCTCTTTTCGAAACACCAGTAATTTGGCTGTGACGTCCTGACACACATCCCCATTCCGGTTCAATGTAAGAGAGTGCATCAGTACGATGCCACGGTCTTGCTTGGACCGGGACGGTTTTATCTCGACCACCGTACTCTTGACATGCAGCACGTCACTCGGCCGGGTCGGACGAGGCCACGATACCTCCGCACCCCCGCCGATTACGCCGCACGCAAAGGGAAGGCTTTCCACAAGAAGCCTCATTGTTATCGCCATGGTGTGCCACCCACTGGCGGCGAGCCCCTGAAAGAAGCTGGCCCGTGCTGCTTCTTCATCGAGGTGGAAGGGTTGCGGATCGAATTGCGACGCGAAGGCCTTGATCTGAGCAGCGTCGAGCTGGTGTTCAGCACTACGGAACTCCATGCCGACCGCGATGTCTTCAAGGTAAAGCTTTTCACCTGTTGATACCATTGCCGAATTCTACCCTTCCGAGCACACTACCTGCCGCTACAAGACGAGGCTGAGCGGAATAGACCCTATTTACAAGCCGTGGCGCTAGCCCGTCTTTCGAGAGAAGGCACGCGATGACGACAACCTACGACCCCAAGATGACAGCCCTATTCAAGCGGGTTCTCTGAGTGAGTTACTTGTCGCTATTGCGGGTCGCTGCAAATTGCGCGAAGGTCAAATCCGACAGCAAAGAAGGTCCGGCAGGTCCTGGCGGTGGTCCGCCTGCATGCCGTTTGACGTGAGATAATGCGAGTGGTCCGATCCTGACGCTTGCGTCCAGCAAGCGTCAGGTGAAACGGCTCACAAAACTTAAGGTGTAGTGGATCGAAGCAGACGCTATAGTCCGTCGGACTCGAACCACGAGTGTCCTGTCCCTGAAGTCCGCCGCGCCAAGCGGCAGACGAAAGGGATAAGCCACTGAAACAAAGCAGAGTGGCCCGAACTGAAGGGTGTCACGCATGTGACGAACCTCAGATTTGGGACGCCGGGGAGAAACCTTCGTTATGGCCGTGCTCAACATCATGACGCCGGGTTACGAGCTTGGAGGCACCGCAACGCAGTATGTCCCCAACCCTTGGGGCACCCCCGATGCGCCGGCCTGCGACGTCTGGGTGCTATGCACCATGACCTCGTTCCAGGTGAATGATACCGGGGCGCTGGCGGGCTATGGTATTATCGAGTATGAATACGTTGATAGCAATGGTCAGGTACAACAGACGCAAATCGCAGACCCTAGCAACTTATCCAACGTGATTCCGGAATACCTGCTCCAGAGCTATTTCATTCAAAATATGTTGTCGGTAACCTTGGCAATTATTACTTACAATACTGGTGCGGCGGGCACCGTCACTTTGTTTCAATGGGGTTGAACATGGCTAGACATCCGATGATGCAATCCACCGACCCGAAACTCGTTGCCAAGTCTCGCGCCTTCGTCGTCTACGACATAACGACCGGCGAAATTCTACATGTGCATCATTCGCTGGATTTCGGTACAGGGGTGCCGGCACGGGAGAAGCCCGAAGCGCGTGCGCGTCGACTGGCAGGCAATCGAACCGGACCGGATGTGGATATCATTGAGGTCGATCCTTCTGAGGTGCGTCGTCGAGAACGAATGCGCGTCGATCTCGCGTCGCGTAAGGTCGCCCGCATCTAGTGGTCTGATTCTGACGCTTGTGTCGCGCAAGCGTCAGGTGAATCGGGCCACGAAACAATGGCAGGTGGTTCAAGTCAGGCGGTATCATCGGCCTGACTTTAACCACCAGGCCTTTGGCCACGGAGTTGGCGAAATTGACCGGCTCCATGAGGGCTGGCGGTTCATAGACTCTTCCCAGCATTGCCGGTGTCGGCTGCCGTGGCACGCATGCCAGCCAGCCTCTGGCGCTGCCTTAGCTTCCCTAGCTTGGCCTTACCAGGCAAAGCTGCCAGGACGTTCGCCAACCTGTCACGCAGGCTCATTGAGGTGGTCCCGTTCTGCGGGACAGTTTGGCGGCTTTGCTAAGCTTGGTTCTGTGTCACTTCAGGCCGCCAATTTCGTTGTTTCTATTCCTCCGACTTCAGTCGCGGCATACGCCTCGTCAGGAGTGAGCCCGCCCAGTGCTGAGTGAGGCCGGTGACCGTTGTAGTAACTGATCCACCGGGTCAGTCCCGTTCGCAGCTCCGAGCCCGTTTCAAACGCGTGCAGATAGACGCACTCGTATTTCAGACTACGCCACAGCCGTTCGATGAACACGTTGTCCATCCACCGGCCGCGGCCGTCCATCGAGATCCGCACACCAGCGCCGGTCAGCACCTCCGTAAATCGTGGCGAGGTGAACTGGCTCCCCTGATCGCTGTTGAAGATGTCCGGCCGGCCAAACCGCACCAGCGCTTCCTCCAACGCAGCGACGCAGAACTCCACATCCATGGTGTTCGACAAACGCCAGCTCAGCACCCGCCGCGTCGCCCAATCCATCACCGCGACCAGATAGAGGAAGCCGCGCCGCATCGGAATATAGGTGATATCCGCACACCAGACCTGGTTCGGCCGATCGACCACGAGATCGCGTAGCAGATACGGGTAGATCCGGTGCTCGGGATGCGGAACCGTGGTCCGCGGCCGCTGGTAGATCGGCGTCAGCCCCATCGTCGCCATCAGCCGCCGCACCCGCTTGCGGCCGACAGCGTGACCCAGACGGCGCAGATGACGCGTCATCTGCCGCGATCCATACCACGGCGTTTCCAGGAACTGCTCGTCGAGCAGCCGCATCAGCAGCAGGTTCTCCGCCGTCTCCAGTGCCGCCGCGCGGTAAAACGTGGAGCGGCCGATCGACACCAGCGCGCACTGCCGTGCAACCGAAAGGTGCGGATGGCCCGGCTCAATCATCGATCGCCTTCGATCCACGCTCATCGACCGAAGGCTTTCGCCAAAAAATCGCGTTCCACCACCAGCTGCCCGATCTTGGCGTGCAGTTTCTCCACCTCTTCTTCCCGGGCGACTTCCTTCGCTTCCGTCTTGCCCGAGAACACCGACGATAGCCCGTCCACCGCCTGGCGCTTCCACTCGCTGACCATCGTCTGATGCACACCGTGCTTCGTCGCCAGCTGCGCCGTCGTCAGCTCACCGCGCAGTGCCTCAAGGGCAACCTTCGCCTTGAATTCCGCCGAATATCGCTTCCGTTTGCCCGTCATCGGGTCCGTCCTCCAGCCAGGGCGAACCAAGCTTAACCCCCTGTCCCAGTTTCCGGGACCACCTCACATTTATCACTTCTATGGCTTTGTAAGCGAAGCGACAGAGAAATTCCTTGACACTCCTACTAACATTGTGCTCTCCTCCTCCCCGTGACCGCCGCGGCAAACACCGCTGACCCAGCCCACCACCCCGATCCTCACCAGGACCGGCCAGCCGCCCCCTTATCCACCCGCGCCACCCGCCTGCTCGGCGTTCTCCACGCCCTCATCGCCTTCGGCAAGCAACTCGCCGACGTCCTGCAACGCGATCCTCTCGACGCCGAAGCCAGCTTCGGGGTCATCCACCGCTTCGGCACCTTGCGAATCAAATTCATGCTCGCCCGCATCACCCGCGGCCTCCTGCTCGCCGAGGCGCTGCAAGCCAAGCTCGCACGCCGCGCCGATCGCCCGGACCCCGTGCGCACGCCCCGTGCGCCCCGTGAGCCATCATCCCCCCGCAAACCGCGCAGCCCACGCGCTAACACCCCGCAACCCAACAGCGACGACTCCCTTTTCGCCTCCCTGCCAACCGCCGAGGAAATCGCCGAGCAGCTCCGCACCCGCCCGGTCCACGCCGTCCTGCATGAGATTTGCAGCAACCTCGGCATCGTGCCGTCCGACAAGTTGTGGCGAGACATCGTCAACGTCCTCACCGAAAACCGCGGCAGCTTCCTCAAGTTTTGGAACGACGCCCTCGACCGCAGCGCCATCACCAATTTCATCCCGCCGGACACACCGATAAACCCGGCGATGCTGCTGCAGCGGCGGGAACCCCGCCCGATAACCGTCGGCCTGGTCTCCACCGGACCGCCCTGAACGGATCGCACAAACAATCGAAGCCGTCATGCGACTGAAACCGACCGCGGTTTCAGCGTCGTATAAATGCGCCCGCTCTCAGGAAATGAAGCGGTTCTTTACCCCTATACCCTCGTCCGTGAAGAACCCTGATCGGGTTGCGTGACTGACGGACACGGTCAGGATCGAACCGCTCGCAGGAGCCGGTTCGCCCGAGAGAGCGAGTAATATAAGAACCAACGCACAAGAATGGCCAGCCAGGCCAGCAGCAACCGGAAGTTGTACCCAACTGCGGCGGGCACCGCATTGACCGCATCGCCGGCTGGTGTGGCGAGATAGTTGCGGCCCATGCGGTGCTCGGCCTTGAGGGGGCCGATCACGGGTTCCACGGTGGCCCGCCGTCGCAGCGCCGGCTTGATGGTCTGCGTGACGCCACGCTTCTGTCCCGCGGTGAATACCCGCAGCCCAGGCGCGCTCGGTGCATTGTGACCGCGATAGCCTGCATCAGCGATCACCTGTGTCAGTGAGACGCCGATCTGCTGCGTGATCGCCGGAATGATGCTCGCCAGCGTGTGCCCGTCATACGGATTGCCCGGCAGTGCCGCGACATGAGCGACGAACTGCCCGCCTTTGGACCGATTCAGCGTAGTCGCCACCGAGACCTTGACGCCAAATTCGTATGGCCGATGCGCCTTGCCCTTGCCGATACACGCCACTTCCGGCGCGTGCAGGCTGTAGATCTTCGGACCGCGCTGGCGTTGCGTCTGTGATCGCACTGGCCGGCGATCTTGCGCATGATATCGCGGATCACCCGGCCCAATTGGGTGCGCAGGGTCCGCAGCATTCGATTGGCGCGCTTGAACTGCTTGGCATGCGCATAGCGCTGATGGCGGATCAGCGCGATCTTGCCGAGCCTTGTGTAGGACTGGCGCAATCTGACGCCGTGCCTGTGTGCCAGTCGTACCAGCAACTCGCGCGCGCGGTGCAGCAGCTTCGCATCGGTCGGGAAGGCGATCGCTTTTGGCTGCACCGTCGTATCGACGATGACGCGGGTGAAGTCTGCGGGCTTGGCGGCGCCCATCCGGGTGGCGGCGTGCAGGCTCTCCTGCAACCGCGCCTTCAGCTTCTCTTCCCCCATGCGCTGGCGCCAACGGGTCAGCGAGGAGCGATCGAATGGCAGCCGGTGGCAGACTGATCGCCTCGCCGCAGAGCAGCTGATAATACGGGTTCTCCAGCCAGCGTTCGCACAGCGCCTCATCGGAAAGGCTGTGCATGTGCTTGATGATGGCGAGGCCGGCCATCAGCCGCGTCGGCAGCGGCGGTCGTCCGGGCGTGTTCGCTGTAGCTCGCGCCGAGCTGATCTTCGAGGAACCGCCAGTCGATGGTGGCGGCGAGCTTCGAGAGCGGATGGTGCAGGTCGACGATCTGATCGAGCCGTGAGTGCAGCAGATCGCGCTGACCGCTGTCACGCCGTTCCCTCGGACGCATCGGTGTTGCTCCGTGCCGGATTGGGCCGAGCGAATCACACCCCGCCGCGTCGGCGCAATTTGCAAGCAATCGCGGCGCAGAGCAGCGTTTTCTGGCGAATGCGGTTATTTGCGCGGGGCGGAAAGACGTTGCCGCTCAAGGGGTTCCAGATAGCTCACGGACGACTAATTCGTGCAAAAGGCCTGCTTCGGCAGGCCTAAGCCATCTTCAACGGCCACCGCAGCGCAGCTTGCGCTGCGTCTTGCGGCCACACCGTCGTATAATCCAGGCCATCGAGCTGCGTAATGTAGGTCGCGCCCTCGTCGTTCTGGCCCGTCGCATCAAACTTCACGCCCCGATATCCGACGAGCAGATCCTTCTCTGGCATATCCGTCGCCTGGAGTGCCGCTTGAAGCTTCCCGGGATCGGTTGACCCCGCCCGGTTGATCGCATCCGCGAGCACAATGAAAGCCTGCATCACGCGGCCGCTCGCGTCCGACATATCCCGGCCTGTCTTGGTCTTATAGAGTGCGTTCACCTTGGCGGTCAGGCTGTCTGGTTTGCCCAGCGACCACGCGCTGCGGTTCAGCACGCCCTGGGCCAGCGGCCCCACAGAACTGACAAAAGAAGGATCAGAAAACCCGGCGCTGTCGCCGATGATCATCTGCGGCAGCCAGTTCAGCGAGTGCAAAGTCTTCATGTACAAAATCGCATCCGACGTGTAGCTGACGAACAGCACCACATCCGGATTCTTCGCCTTCAGGCTCAGCACCTCCGCGGATACATCCGGACTGTTGGCCGAGTAACGCACCCGGATCGCCACCGGAAAGCCGGCGGTCTTCGCCGCCGCCTCGATCGCATCTCCGACCGACGACCCGTAATCCGTATTCTCCGCCACGATTGCGATCGTATTTATAGTCCGTCCGGCGGCCTTCATCTCCCTGAGAAACCGCATGTAGGTGTCGGCGAAATTGGGCGCGATCGGCGTCACCCGGAAGGTCCACTTGTAACCACGACCGGTGATATTGGCCGCAACCGAATCACTCACCACGAATGGAACACCATAGCGTTCTGCGACCGCCGTTGCCGTCAGTGCCGTGTTCGACTGATAGGATCCGATCAGCGCCGCAACACGATCCTGGGTGATCAGCCGCAGAGCCTCGGTCTGCGCCAGTGCTGGATCGCCGCGATGATCCACAAAAATCGTCTCGATCGACGCATTGCCCAATGCAGGAAGCCCGCTGGTCGCCGCGAGCGGAATGGGCGCAAGCTCAGGATGCGCGCCGTTGACGATCTCCTGCCCGACCTCGATTGCGGCCTTGCACTCCTGCCCGGCCCCCGCCGAATTCCCTGTCAGAGGATAAAGCCCGCCGATTTTAACAGGGGCCGCGGCGCTCGCCCCGGAGCCGACCGCGAAGACAGGCGCCACCGCCGCCCAAGCCAATACCTCACGCCGACTGAGTATCACGACGTCCTCCCCGCCCCAACTTGAGATCATGGTGCCGCAGCCGAATGGATGCGGCAATCAGTCACTCACCCGTGGAGTGTCCGCCTCCGCCGGGCGTAGCAAGCAAAACGCGATCGCCCTGATGAAGAACATGCTGGCTCTTAGGGTCGATATCGCTGCCATTGATCCGCAAGAGCCCCGTGGCACCGGCACCGCCGCCCTGAATGCCGAAAGCCGGGATTACTGTTCTCTCGGCAAGAAACGACACAGTCAACGGAGAAGGCGAAAGACTCTCGATTTCGATTTCCTGCCCCATGCCGCCACGCCACCGGCCTATACCTCCGCTGGCATCGCGCAATCGCTTGCAGTGGAATCGCAGCGGCGCAATCTGCTCACTGACTTCCACGCTGGTCGACGCGACATTCGAAGGCCAGGACAGGCAATGCTGTCCGTTTCGCCCCCAGCCCGCGCCCATACCGCCGTTGAAGAAGAACATATTGGCATACGGCTTTCCGTCCGGCCGCACCCCCGCCTGGTTCATCCCCCACAACGGCGAACCGCACGCCGCGATCACCTGCTCCGGCACGATCTGGCCGAGGCAACCGAACACCAGCATCGGCAGATAATGACCGATCAACATCCGAGAGCCGCCGGCCGACGGGAACTGCGGATTGACGATGCACCCCGCCGGCGCCGACAGACGAATGGACCGCCACGACCCTTCATTGTTCGGCAGACTTGGGCTGAGGCAGACCTTCAGCCCGTACATCGTCATGGCGAAGGTGTAGCACAGGGCGCAGTTGATGGCCCGACCCACCTGAGGATCGGTGCCCGCGTAGTTCACTTCGATCTCATCACCCCGTATCGTCAGCGCCATCCGCAGTGTGATGGGCTGGTCCATCAGCCCGTCGGTCTGTAATTCGCTACGGTACGTCCCGTCCGGCAGCCGCGTAATCGCGGCACGCATCGCTGCCTCGGACCGGCCATGGATTTCCGCCGCAAGCTCGCTCAGGTCCTGCAGTCCTGCCGCCCGCATTAAAGAACCGAGGCGATCCTCCATCGTATCTAACGCAACGATTTGGGCCCAAAGATCCCCCACGGTCTGGTCCGGCGTCCGCACGTTCTGCCGCAACAGCGCAATCAATGTCTCATCGAGTTGTCCGGCACGCATCAGCTTCCAGGGTGGAATCTGGAAGCCTTCCTCGAACACTTCGCGCGGTTCCGGGCTGCGGATCTTCCCGCCAATATCCGGCGCGTGTGCCGTGGACGCGCTGAAACCGATCAGCCGACCCTCGAAGAACAGGGGCTTGGCCACCGTGATGTCGTTCAGGTGACCCGTGCCAAGCCAGATATCATTGGTGATCAGCACATCCCCGGGCGCCAACGCATCAGGCGGAAATATCCGAAGGAAGTGCTTCACCGTATGTGGCAGCGTGCCGATAAAGCTCGGAATACTCTCTGTCGCTTGCACCAGCGACTGACCCGCCGCATCGGTCAGGATACAGCTGAAATCGTAGCTCTCCCGCACCAATGTCGAAAAACTCGTACGCACCAAGGCGGCTGCGGCTTCATCTACGATGGAAATTAACCGCCGCCACAGCAGTTCCAGCGCGACTGCGTCGAACGGTGCATTCATGCGGGCACAGTCACCAGCACGGATCCGTCCATCAGAACCTCAGCTTCCCCCTGGGGACCGATCACCAGAGTACTTTCATCTTCCTCCAGCACCGCTGGCCCACTGAAACGCGCCCCCACGCGAAGCGATGAGCGCCGATGCACCGCGGCCGGAACTTCGGCTCCGTCAAACCACACCGTCCGCTCTCCGGATTCCTGCGCCATCTCTCGCCGCTGAATCGAAACCTGCCCCACGGCACCTGGCATTTCCGCCGTCAGCGCCAGACGAAGACTCACGAGCTCAATCGATGCACCCGGCACCGTTCGGCTGAACAAAGCGCGATAGCGACTCTCGAACGCATCCTGCACCGTGTGCATCGACAGATCGGTCGGGACTGGGATGGTGATCTCGAAACCCTGGCCGGAGTACCGCATATCGGCCATGAAACGAACTCTTGCCCGGGCTATGTCCGCACCGGCGGCGCCGGCAATCTCCTCCGCGGAGCGCTCCATCCGTCGGAAGCGCTCGTCGATCTCTGCCCACTGAACCACGTCCATACGCCGCATCACCGAAGACACGCGGTCCACACGGGCCGGCGCCAACAGCATGCCCAAAGCGCTCCCGGCTCCCGCTCCAGCGGGACACAGGATCCGCCGGATGCCAAGCCGGCGTGCAATATCCCAGGCGTGCACCGGCCCTGCGCCGCCAGTCGCGAGCAGGACATAGTGTTGCGGAGATGCACCATGCTCGGCCAACGCCACCCGAGCCGCGCCCGCCATTGTCTCGGCAACCACGGCATGCACGCCCTCGGCGACCCGATCTCCCTCCAAGCCCAGCGCCTGACCCAGCACGCCCAAGGTTCGCAATGCCGCCGGCCGGTCGATCCGCATGGCCCCGCCGAGAAACGCCGCCGCATCGATCAGTCCCAGCGCTAGGTCGGCATCAGTCACTGTCGGCTCCGGATTGCCGCGGCCATAGCAGGCAGGACCGGGCACGGCCCCGGCACTTTCCGGTCCGACCTGAAGTGTCCCAAGCTCTCCCCGCCGCGCGATCGAACCACCGCCGGCGCCGATCTCCACCAGATCCACCGCGGCGATCTGGATCGGCAGCCCGCTCCCACGTAGGAATCTCTTTTCCCGAGCCGCCTCGAATCCCCAGGCCAGGGTGGGCTCGAAATCGTCGATAATCGCCATCTTGGCCGTGGTGCCGCCCATATCAAACGCCAGCACGCGTTCCAGACCTGCTGCACGCCCGAAATGAGCCCCGGCCAGGGCGCCGGCAGCCGGCCCGCTCTCCAAAAGCCGCACCGGCGCGCGCATGGCTTCCTCGATATCAGCCAGACCGCCACTCGACAGCATCAACAGGAGAGCTCCCGCTATCCCGATCTCCTTCAAAGATCGGCTCAGATTGCCAACATACTTTTCAGCGATCGGCCGGATGTAGGCATTCGCCACCGTCGTGCTCGCGCGGGCATATTCCCGGATCTCCGGCGCGATCGCCGACGACACCGACACCGGAAGGTTTGGAAACCGCTCCGCAATCGCCCGCGCCGCCGCCTGCTCATGGCGCGCGTTGGCATATGCATGGAGAAACACCACAGCCAGGCTCTCCACGCCTTCGCGAACGAGCGTTTCGGTCTCCTGCAGCACACTCTCCAGGTCGATCGGCGTGACGACAGACCCATCCGGACCGAGCCGCTCGACAACGTCCCGACGCCATGCTCGCGGCACCAGCGGCACCGGGGGATCAATCGCCAAATCGTACAGTTCGTATTTTCGCTCAGACCCGATTTCCAGGATGTCGGCGAATCCGGCCGTCGTAAGAAGGCCAGTCCTGGCGCCCTTTCGTTCGATCAGAGCATTGGTAAACAGCGTCGTCGCATGGACCACTCGGTCGATCCGCGCGGGGTCTGCACCATGTCGGTCGATCAGATGACGCACCCCGGCCAGCGCTCCCCTGGATGGATCATCCGGCGTGGTGCTTTCTTTCCAAATTGCGGCAGTGCCCCTGACGTGATCCAGAAGCACGAGATCAGTGAAGGTGCCGCCAATATCGATCCCGAGCGACACACGGACGGACATAATCAGATGGCGGCCGCGGCGCCTCGCAGACGAAGCAGAACGACATCAAGCTGCTCCAGCGTCCGATAGTGGATCCGCACGGAACCGGCATCACCCCTGGTCGCAATTTCCACTGCCAGGCCAAGCTCCTCCGACATTTCCCGCTCCAGCGCGATAAGGTCAGGGTCTTTGACCTTCGGCTCGCTCTCCCGCGGCTTCCTCTGGGCGAGCGCTTCTGTCTGGCGAACGGACAGACCCTGATCAATCACCTCCGCTAAAGCAGCTTCGGGCGCGTTCAGACCAAGCAACGCACGGGCGTGACCCGCGGAGATAGCGCCATTTCGGACGGCTTGTTTGACCGACTCCGGCAGATTCAGAAGGCGCAGCGTATTGGTCAGATGAGGACGCGATTTCCCGACCAATTCCGCCAGCGCCTCATGCGTCATACCAAATTCTTCCACCAAGCGCCGGTAGCCTTCAGCCTCTTCGATGGCGTTCAGGTCCTCCCGTTGAAGATTTTCCACCAGCGCGGCCGCCATAGCCTCCAAATCCGTGAGGGGCCTGACCAGGACCGGCACTTCGTGCAATCCAGCCAACGCCGCGGCCCGCCAGCGCCGCTCCCCGGCGATGATCTGGAATCGGGCCTTATCGGCAGCGTCCGGACGCACCAGAAGAGGCTGCAGAATGCCCCTTGCGCGGATCGATTCAGCGAGTTCGCGAAGGGTATCTTCGTGGACGGCCCGGCGCGGTTGGTACGGACTTGGCCCTAGCAGATCGATCGGAACCTGGCGGACGCCGCCGGACTGATCCGTTTCTGGAAGATCACCCAGCAGGGCGGCAAGGCCCCGACCCAATCGCGGCCCCGCGTCCCGTGTCTTCATGCTCCCACTCCGGATCGTTCGCGTTTGAGAAATTCGTTGGCAAATTGGACATAGGCCTGAGCGCCCGCTGACCGAAAGTCATACAACAGCACCGGTTTTCCGTGGCTGGGCGCCTCGGTGATGCGAATGTTGCGAGGGATCATCGTATTATAGACGACGGCACCGAAATAACCCCGCGCATCTGATGCGACCAGATCCGAGAGAGAGTTGCGCTTGTCAAACATCGTCAGAACAATTCCCTGCAACTTGAGACCGGGATTCAAGCCACGCCGTACAGCGTCAATCGTCCGAACCAAGCCGCTGATGCCTTCCAGCGCATAGAACTCGCATTGCAGCGGCACCAGCGCTGAATCCGCTCCAACCAGCGCATTCACCGTCAGCAATCCAAGGCTGGGGGGACAGTCAAGGATGATGAAACTGTAGCGCGACTCGGCTCTGGCTGGCGCAAGCGCATCCCTCAAACGGTATTCGCGGCGGGGAAAAGACACCAACTCGATCTCCGCTCCGGCAAGGTCGGGCTCCGCCGCGATCACGTCTAATCCCGGAATCCCCGTGCCGCGGATCACATCCTCCACCGGAGTGTGCAGCATCAGCATACAGTAGGTGCCGAGCGTCCTCTCCTCGCGGGAAATTCCCAATCCGGTTGAAGCGTTCCCCTGCGGATCCAGATCGATCAGCAGGACTCGCTCACCGCCGGCCGCCAGGGCCGTTGCGAGATTAATCGCCGTGGTGGTCTTCCCCACGCCGCCCTTCTGATTCGCGATTGCAAGGACCCGCGTTTTCTGAGCCGGCGCCACAGGTTCAGGGGGAGAATTATCCGACACGCCGAAGCTCGGTGATCCTCAGGATGACGGCACCAGGAGTTGCTCGGGCGGGGAACCGCTCGACCTCCATCTGCCATTTCGGCTCGATGCTCGTCAATTCAGCGTCCACACTCGGCCCCTTCGGAAGCAGTGCGGTACCCGACGCGGCAAGAAACTCTCGAACGAGCGGCAGCAATTTCGAAAGCGGCGCCAAAGCGCGCGCGGTGACCAGCTCTACCGCGGGAACTCGTATAGCCTCCGCCCGCGCGGCATGCACCGTCGCCGGCGCCCCAAGCAGCCGGGCCGCCTCTCGCAAGAACGCCGCCTTGCGGTGATCCGCCTCAATGAGGTCAAAGCGAATCCCAGTATGCTTGGCCAGGATCAGCCCGGGGAAGCCAGCCCCACTTCCC
Organism: uncultured Pseudomonadota bacterium; assembly: GCA_963791885.1. Lineage (GTDB taxonomy): Bacteria > Pseudomonadota > Alphaproteobacteria > Acetobacterales > Acetobacteraceae > CAVSUZ01. The sequence continues at coordinate 960,705 of CAWBUL010000006.1, forward strand.
AAATCCACCGCTCGATCCACTCCTTCCGGAATGAGCGGTACCAGCTCCAGGCTATCCTGGATATGCCGCAAGAACAGCTGCGAGCTATCCCCGCGCGACACCAGGTTGATTCGCCAATTCCACGACGTAAGCAGCTCGGTGAAATCACGGACCCACGGAGGTGTTTCACGTGGAACGTTAGCCCGCAGCACGGCGGGCATGGGCAACAACAGCGGCCAATCCGGCTGGGGTCATTCCTTGCAGCCGGCTCGCCGCTCCTACGGACGCCGGCGAATGCCGGAGAAGCTTCTCCCGGATCTCATTCGACAGCCCACCGATGGCGGAAAAATCCACGCCAACCAGGCTCACGCCTTCATCTCGGCGAAAACTCCGGATCTCCGCCTCCTGCCGGTTCAAATAACCCGAGTACAGGGCATCCGCTTGAACCCGAGCCCGCACTTTCGGTCGCAAGCCCTTCACCCAGGGAAAAACCGCCGCTATCGCCGCTATCGCACAATCCTCCCGCCCCAACATATCGAACACGGATCGCCACCTTCCATCCGCCCGGACCGGCAACCCCGCCGCGATCAACGCCCCTGATCCCGCACCCTCCGCCCTCGCCCGCCGCAACGCCTCACCGACAGCCGCCTCCTGCTCACGATAGGCTCGCAGTCGATCAGCACCCACGCACCCCCATTCTTCCCCCCTAAGAGTCAAGCGCGAATCCGCGTTGTCTGCCCGCAAGCTCAGGCGGAACTCCGCCCTTGCCGTGAACATCCGATACGGCTCGGTCACGCCTTGCGTCACCAGATCGTCGATCAGCACGCCGATATACGCCTCCGATCGGTCCAGGCTCATCGGCGTCAGCCCGCCGGCGCTCCGAGCCGCGTTCAGCCCCGCCATGAGGCCCTGCGCAGCGGCCTCCTCATATCCCGTCGTTCCGTTGATCTGTCCCGCCAGGAAAAGCCCAGGCACCGCCTTCAGCTCCAACGACGCAGACAGCGAACGCGGATCCACATAGTCATACTCAACCGCATACCCGCACCGGATCATCCGCGCCCGTTCGAGACCCGGGATCGTTCCCAACATCGCCGCCTGCACCTCTTCCGGCAGGCTGGTCGAGATTCCGTTCGGGTAAACCGTGTCGTCGTCTAACCCCTCGGGCTCCAGAAAGATCGTGTGCCGGGCGCGGGTCGCAAACCGCACGACCTTGTCCTCAATCGACGGACAATACCGAGGCCCCGGGCCCGAGATCCCACCACAATAAATCGCCGACTGGTGCAGGTTCTTCCGGATCAGCTCATGAGTCTTCGGTGTCGTCGCCGTCACATGACACGGCACCTGCGGCGTAGTGATCCGCTCGGTCAAAGAGCTGAACGGCTCCGGCTCCGCATCCCCGGGGTCCCGATCCAGCCCGGACCAGTCGATCGTGCGCCCGTCCAGCCTTGGCGGTGTCCCCGTCTTCAACCGGCCGAGCGGCAAACCCAGTCCCCGCAGCCGCCGCGCCAGCCCAATCGACGGCGCTTCCCCGACACGACCTGCCGGAGTCTGCCGCTCCCCAACGTGGATCACGCCCCCCAAAAAAGTCCCGGTCGTCAGCACGACCGCCCCACACGCGATCCGAGACCCGTCGCAGCAAACCACCGCCTGAACCCGCCCGCCCGGCCCGACCTCCAGATCCTCAGCCTCGCGGGCCCGAACAGTCAGCCCCGGCATCCCGGCCAGTAGCCCTTGCACCGCCCGCTTGTACAGACCCCGATCCGCCTGCGCGCGAGGCCCGCGGACCGCCGGTCCCTTGCTCCGATTCAGCATCTTGAAATGAATGCCCGCCGCATCCGCGGCTCGCCCCATCAACCCATCCAGCGCATCGATCTCCCGGACCAGGTGCCCCTTGCCAATTCCGCCAATCGCCGGATTGCACGACATCTCCCCGATTGTCTCGATTCGGTAAGTCAACAGCAGCGTCCGCGCCCCCACGCGAGCCGCAGCCGCGGCCGCCTCGCAGCCCGCATGCCCGCCCCCGACCACCACAACGTCATATCGCGCTGTCATTGTTACACCACTTGACCCGCCGCCGCTCTCAACGCCATGCCCCAGGCATGACGACCCGCACGCTCGCAGCCGCCTTTATCCTGTTCTTCAGCCTCTACTTCCCGCATCCCACTCTCAGCCGCACCGCCGATCCGAACATCCTCTGGACGATCATCCACGACCAATGCGGACCCTCCGCCCAGCACATTCCCTGCCTCGCATACCACCAAACCGCCGGCTACGCTCTGCTCAAGGACATCGTCGGCGCCACCCAAATCCTCCTGATCCCCACGGCCCGCGTCACCGGCATCGAGGACCCGCAAGTCCTCGCCCCCAACGCGCCCGAATACTTTCTATCCGCCTGGAACGCCACGCGTCTCGTCCAAGCTCTCGCCCACACCGCCCTGCCACCGCAGGACCTCTCCCTCGCCATCAACTCGCCCTTCGCGCGCACCCAAAACCAACTCCACATCCATATCGACTGCCTCAAGCCCGACATCGCCGCCCAGATCCGTACCCATGCCGCGTACATCGGCGACACCTGGGCGCCCTTCCCCGGGGTGATCGGCCTCACTCCCTACCGCGCCATGCGCGTCTTCACCCTCCAGCAATCCGGCAACAGCCCCTTTCAGCTTCTCTCCCGCACCACCTCGGACATGAGCCAGGAGACGCTCGCCGTCGTCGGCGCAACCTCCCCAACCGGCGAGCCTGAATTCATCCTGCTCGAAAGCCGCTACGATCCGGCCATCCCCGGCTCAGGCGGAGCCGAGGAACTGCAGGACCATTCCTGCGCCGTCGCGCATGAGAAGCAGTGAGTTGCTTCGGTAAGCAACCTGATGCCGCCACGCTCTCCCCCACCCGCACCCCCTGTGCCACACTCGGCACATGCCCACCGATGAACCCCCGACCGGAAAACCCCCAGCCGGAAACCCTCATGGTCTCGGCCGCAACGTCGCCAATTATGGCGACCGCGATTTCTCTCTCTACCTCCGGCGCTCTTTCGCCAAATCCATGGGCTACTCCCAGTCCATGCTCGACCGCCCGGTCATCGGTATCGTCGACACCCGCTCCGACTACAACAACTGCCACCGCACCATCCCGGACCTCGTCGAGGCCGTGAAACGCGGCGTCCTCGCCGCCGGCGGCCTGCCCCTCAGCTTCCCCACCGTCTCACTGAACGAGCCGTCCCTCACCCCCACGAGCATGCACTACCGCAACCTCGCCGCCCTCGACACCGAGGCCATGCTGTCAGCCCAGCCCATGGACGCCGCCGTCCTGATCGGCGGCTGCGACAAGACTGTGCCCGCCCAGCTCATGGCCGCCGCCTCCGCCAAAGTCCCCGCCATCCAACTCGTCACCGGCCCCATGCTCGCCACCCCCTTCCAGGGTGAGCGCCTCTCCGCCTGCACCGACTGCCGCCGCTACTGGGCGCAATATCGCGCCGGCAACGTCGCCGCCGACCGTATCGCCACCATCGAGGGCCGCCTCGCCACCACCGCCGGCACCTGCGGCGTCATGGGCACCGCCAGCACCATGGCCTGCATTGCCGCCACGCTCGGCATGATGCCGCTCGACACCGCCGCCATCCCCGCCGTCCACGCCGACCGCCTCCGCGCCGCCGAGGACGCCGGCACCATCGCTATGCATCTCGTTACCGCACCCGTCCGCCCCGCCGAGATCATCACCCCCCATGCCGTCGAAAACGCCCTCCGGGTCCTGCTCTCTCTCGGCGGCTCGACCAATGCCCTGATCCACCTCACCGCCATCGCCGGCCGCCGCGGCATCGAGGTCTCACTCCACCGCCTCAACCAGCTCTCCGACGAAACCCCCGTCCTCGTGGACCTGAAACCCACTGGCGAAGGCTACATGGAGGATTTCCACGCCGCCGGTGGCCTACCCGCCCTCCTCTGGGAACTCCGCCCCCTGCTCCATCTCGACACGATCGACATCACCGGCACCACGCTGGGCGACCGCCTGACCGAGCCCGCCTTCGTCGACCGTCGCTACATCCACAGCCGCGACAATCCCGTCTCCCCCAATGGCGGCCTCGTCGCCCTCTTCGGCTCCCTTGCCCCCCGCGGCGCCATCCTCAAGCGCAGCGCCGCTACGCCATCCCTGTTCGAGACGGAAACCCGCGCCATCGTCTTCGACGGCCTTGAAGACCTTGCCGCCCGCATCGACGATCCCGCCCTGGACGTCACGCCTCAGGACGCCCTCCTGCTCAAGAACGCCGGGCCGCTCACCCCCGCCGGCATGCCCGAGGCCGGCTATCTCCCCATCCCCAAGAAGCTCGCCACCAAGGGCGTCAAGGACATGCTGCGCCTGAGCGACTGCCGTATGTCCGGCACCGCCTTCGGCACCATCGTCCTGCACATCACGCCCGAGGCCGCCGCCGGCGGCCCGCTCGCCCTCGTCGAAACCGGCGATCGCATCCGCCTCTCCGTCCGCGACCGCCGCATCGACCTGCTCGTTTCTGAAGAAGAGCTGTCTCGCCGCCGTTCCGGCTGGCACCCGCCCGCAAAACCCGCACGCGGCTGGGACCGCCTCATCGCCGATCAGGTGCTCCAGGCCGACCAAGGCTGCGACCTAGCCGTTCTGACAGCGGCTAAACTCTGATCCCGCATTCACTAGGACACAACTCGACCGGTTAGGTTAGGATCGGAACGGTATCAGCTGCGAGTTTCCTAGGCCCCAGCCAACACCGTTCCGTCCAACCCGCCATCAGAGGAGTAAAGATCGATGGCAGATATCAACTGGCCGGGCGCGTCCGGCAAAGTTTACGCGTATTGGTTCGTTCGGCAACTCGCCGCCGAAAGCCTGAAGGCCGAAGGCGGCAATTACATCTTCGGTAGGCGCCTGCCGAATGGCAACTTCCTGCCGATTTACGTTGGCGAGACGGACAACTTCCGCGCTCGTCTCCCGAGCCATGAGAGGTGGAAAGAAGCCAAGAAGGCCGGAGCTACGCATGTGATGGCTCACATCACCCCTGCTGGCGAGGCGGCACGAAAGGCAGAAGAGAAGGATTTGATTCAGAAGTGGTCGCCGCCGCTGAATGTCCAGCACCGAAAGGTGGTGTGACAGACGCTATGTTAGGATTACACGGCTCGCCGTCATTTCTAGCGCTGGCGGGGATAGGCTTTATCCCCGTCAGCAGTAGGAGTGCCGATCTCTGGCGTTCTCGGAAAGCATTGCGGCGGAATGACAGCACATCTCCCATAGCGCTGAGCCCCCTCCCAATCTGAACCATCCCTCCGAACGCAGAGAGAACGTGGCGGTTCGCCTGGACCTAGAGCATACATTTTGGATACGGAATGTACAAGTCTTATTTTTTGAGTCGTGCCCGCGTCTTCGATGGCTGCTTCAGCACTGGAGACAATCGGCAATGGCGCGGAGGAGCTAGCCGGCAGCACGGCGGCACGGCATCGTGCACAAAATGGATATCGTGACCATCGGCAAAGTTTGGTATCCTTCCGGTCTCAATTCGCAATCTCGCCATGAGCCATTTCGCGCCGGTCACCGCAGGCAAATCGGTTAGGCACTCGGGAAGCGGCCACGAAGAAGTTCTCATTCTGGTCAAAGCGCTTCCCCATGTTGGCGAGCGTTACGGCGAGACTGTCTGCTGCGCCGGCTTGACGTTGGATCGTGAGTGGCGCCGATTATATCCCATCCACTTCCGTCGTCTCAGGGACAACCAATTCAGGAGATGGCAATGGATCCAATACGACTGGATCGCGCCTGGCCCGAATGACCGGCGGCGCGAGAGCCGGCGCGTCCAAGAGGACACAATCAAAGTTGACAAGATAATGCCCGAGAAAGAGCGGGCGAGCGTACGAATTGGCTGCTCGTCAAGGTTCATTCTTTGATAAGGATTTACGAGCACTGAACCGGTGTCCTTACGCATTCCATTTTGATTGGACTGATATAGATGGCACATCGCACAGGGCGACCTGCGACGATTGGGAGACTGCGGCCACATACTACCGTCGAGAGAAAGCTCTCGGCTCCAAGGCGGCTCTAGCCGACATGGAAAAAACCTTCGGGGAAGAGTACCCAACCAAGGGGATGGTATTTGCAATGGGGACTCACTCGCGCCGCTCTGAGCAATGGTTATTAGTAGGGGTGTTGCGTCTTGATCCCGTACGGCAGACCTCGCTGGTCGTTTAAAGTATCTTCCTCACCCTCGCCTTTCCATCACAAATCCTGGAAGATGTCGATCCAGGGCAAACCGCGCTCGCATCCCTCTTAAAACCGCGACGAAATCATAGTAATGGGTCGCACCGCACTCTCCGTGGCCTCCGTGGTTCTCCGTTATCCTCCGTGTTAAAAAAGACCATGCAACGACCTCGGCCAGCCCGTTTTCTCTTCTACCCCGGGCGAAAAATCACAACCCGTCCGCCGTCCGACATGTGCGCGCACATCGGGACCTGACCCCAGCATGGAAGCAATATAGATGCTGAACGACCCCCGGTCGCACGGCCTGTGGGAACGCACCGCACCACCCCCGCCCCCAACCACACCCCTCTCCGCCGACATCGTCACGGACGTTGCGATTGTCGGCGCCGGCTACACCGGCTGCTCGACCGCACTCCACCTCGCCCAGCGCGGCATCGACGTCGCCGTCCTTGAAGCGATCGAGATCGGCTACGGCGCCGCGGGACGCAGCTCCGGCCTCGTCAATGCCGGCCTCTGGGTCATGCCATCGTACCTCAAGGAGGTGCTCGGCCCCGTTTACGGCGAGCGGCTGCTCAGTCTGCTGACCTATTCGCCCACCACGGTCTTCGAGATCATCGAAAAGCACGACATCCAATGTGAACTAACAAAACACGGCACGATCCACTGTGCGGCCGGCACCGCGGGTGTCGCCAACATCACGGAACGGGCGCGGCAATGGACGGAACGCGGCGCGCCGGTCCAACTCCTGAACGCCAAGGAAGTTCGTGCCAAAACCGGCACCTCCGCCTATCCCGCCGGCCTGCTCGATCTGCGCGCCGGAACGGTCCAGCCCCTTGCCTATGTGCGCGGCCTCGGCGGGGCCGCCATCGCCTCTGGCGCACGCATCTTCACCAACAGCCCTGTCGAGAAGCTCGAACGCGACAACGGCACATGGCATCTCGCCACCCCCGGCGGCAGCGTCCACGCGAAATGGGTCGTGCTCGCCTCCGACGCCTACACCGCCCGCATCGTGCCGGAGTTGCGTACGGAACAAGTCAACGTCGCCATATTCCAGATCGCCACCGCGCCGCTCAGCGACAATGTCCGCCGGAGCATCCTGCCTGAAGGGCACGCGACCTGGGACACCCGCACGGTCCCGACCGGCTTCCGCACCGACGCGGCCGGCCGCCTCATCATCACCAGCGTCGGGGCCCTCCGGAACACCGGCCGTGCCGTCCATCCGGCCTGGGCGCGACGGCAAGTCAAATCCTACTTCCCGCAGCTCGGCGACGTCGCGTTTGAGCATGAGTGGTACGGATGGATCGGCACGACGCCCCACCATCTGCCCCGGTTGCACGCGCCCGCCGAAAACATGATCGCGCTCGTCGGCTTCAACGGCCGAGGCATTGCGCCCGGCACCGTTCTGGGCCGTGAACTCGCTCGGCACGTCGCCGGCGAGGTATCGCTCGAGGACATGTTCCTGCCGGTCTCGCCATTGCGTGCCGCGCCGCTCCGCCAGGCGCGGGAGGCCTATTACGAAATCGGTGCGCAGATCGCGCACGCACCGCTGTTGCACTGACGAAAAACATGTCCAACGAACCCGAGATCGTCACCCTCCCCAGCTGCTCCAACGCCACAGCCGCTCATGCCGGCGCGGTCATCGTCTCCGGCTCGTACGGCGGCAAATACAACGCCTTCAACGCCGCCAAATGGGGCATTCGCGGCGTCATCATGAACGACGCCGGCGTGGGCGCCGACGATGCGGGCATCATCGGCCTCCCCTATCTCGACCAGATCGGCCTTCCCGCGGCCACCGCCTCGGCCGACAGCTGCCATATCGGCGACGGCGACCACACCCTGGCGCACGGGATCATCAGCCACGTCAATCAGGCCGCTTCCGCTCTCGGCTGCAGCCCCGGACAGACCGCCCGCGCCTGTGCGGAGCGCATGCGCAGCGCCCGGATCCCGACCGCCAAACCACCGCCGATCACCGAGGGCACACGCGTCACCCTGCGCGACGCGCCCGGCGAGCCCAAGCTGATCTGCGCCAATTCGGTCGGGATGATCCGCCCCGAGGACACCGGTCAGATCGTCATCACCGCTTCACATGCTGCGCTGCCTGGCGGCCGGCCCGATACGCTCATCCCGCCTGGTATCTACGCAGTCTTCTTCTCCGATGCCGGCGTGGGCATGGACGGTGCGGGCATCGCGCGGCTGCCCGTTCTGAATGCGATGAACGTAATCGCGGGCACGACCTCAGCGGCCAGCGCACCGATCGGCAATTCCCGGGCGCTCTATGAGCGCGGGATATTGTCACATGTAACATCACCGGCCACGCAAGCCGGCGCCTCGGTGGGCATGCCCCTCAAGACGTTCGTCGGACGTCTATTGGCCACTGCCAGAGCCGCCTGAGAGAAATCGTGACCGCTAAGGCGGCGTTCATCCGGCATGCCCGAGGCCGGCTACCAGCCCAATCCCTTGGTCTGATGGTTTCGAAAGCAGAGATTACGCGGGGTCGTGCCGTCTTGGCAGCCGCAGCGAGAGCTGTATGCACAAATATCGCGAATCCTGCTAACGTGGCGCAATGACGCGCGCCGAAGCCATAGCCCGCCTCAGAGAGCATGAGACCGAGCTGAGACGGCTTGGCGTTCTCCACCTTTACCTGTTTGGTTCGACAGCCCGCGACGAAGCGCAGCCGAATTCCGATGTAGACCTCTTCTTCGATTATGAGAAAGGAACGCTGGACCTCTTCCAGCTCATGGACATCAAGGACATCACCTCAGAAATTCTAGGCTGCAAGGCCGACATCACGACGAGAGACAGCATCAACAAATTCTATCGGCCATACATCGAACCGGAAGCCATCCCCGTTTTCTGATGGCCAAGTCCACTACACCACCGTTGCGGCACATGCTTGAGGCGATCGAGGATATTCGATCCATCATCCAGGGACGCGAGCCTTCTGAGCTCGAGGCCAACAGACATGATCGGCTGGCAATTGAGCGCAACTTTGAAATCGTCTCCGAAGCAAGTCGCCGCCTCCCCGAGGAAGCGCCATCCCGAAATCCTCTGGAACAAGGTAGCGGGAATCGGGAATGTGCTCCGGCATGACTACGACCAAATCGCGCTCGGCATCCTTCTGCAAGTCGCTACCGACCACTTGCCAGGTCTTGAACGGGTTTGCCGTGAAGAGCTCGTTCGCGAACAGGATGGGGAGCAAGGGAGCCGTGGCGAAGGATAAACCCGTACCTGACCCCCGGCTCGACACATCCAGCCGGGACGCCGAGCGGTTCTACGCACGCCTCGGCTACAAACCGTTCGGAACCCTGGAAAACCGCGAGGGTGAACGCCCATCCGGCCATCGCCGCGTCTTCCTCGCCAAACGTTTCGCCTCAGGCTCGTGACGCGATCCTCGGCTCCACGTTAGTATGAATGACTGTTGCAACCAGCAATACTAACCCTACATCCCACCCCATGTCCCACACCGCCCTCGTCCCCGCCCCCGTCGACACCGACGCCCTCGCCTACTCCCTCCCCGCCGAGGCCTACCACCACCTCCTCCACAATCTCCGCCGAACCCTTCCGCCAGCCCCCGAATCCCCTCAAGACCGCAAAAACCGCGACCACGCCATCATCGCCCAGATCTCCGCACTCCGCCCCGATGACTCCGCCGAGGCGATCTTCGCCGCCCAGATCGTCGCCGCCGGTGAGCAATGGAACGACTGCCTTCACTGGGCCCAGCGCTTCCTCGCGGCCGAGGACTACACCCGCGCCGCCAAATGCCGCGCCCAGGCCGCCAGCATGATGCGCGAGGCCGACCGCGCCCAACGCGCGCTCGAGCGTATGCAGGCCGCCCGCCGAAAGCTCTACGCCAACCCGGACACCACCGACGCCGCCGAGCGCACCGAGCACATCACCATGGTCATGCTCGCCGAGGCCCTCGCCCAGATGCCCGAACCCACCCCCGCTCCAACTCCCGTCACCCCGCGGCCGGCACCGCCGGCCGTGGAGGCCCAGGCCAGCCTGACCGAAACACCCGTCTCAAAAACAACCGATCGGCCCCGAAAACACAAAAATGAGACGCCAGCGAGACAACCCGAGCGCCCCCGCGAAAGCGCCGCCCGCCTCGCCCTGATCGACAAGTTCCTCTTAGCGCCCCGCGAACCCGACCCTAACCGCCGCTACCCGGGCGAGAGCGGTGCCCAACTCCTCGCCCGGCGGCAGCCTGATCCCACGCACGAGACCTAAGCTACGGAACCACCTCCGCATATCCGGCCGGCTGGTCTAAAATCATCGGCATGAAAGTCGGAAAGCGCAGCCGGCGCCAATTTCTCCATCTCGCTGCTGGATCGGTGGCGGCAACCCAACTCGGCATGCGCACCTCCGCCTGGGCGCAAGCCGCGAGCATGAAATTCCGCAGCTTGCCCGTCGAAGGCGAAATCCCGCCTCTCACCGGCGCGACCGCGTGGATCAACACCGCACCACTCGACTCCGGCAGACCTGCGAGGAAAAGTCGTCCTCGTCGTATTCTGGACCTACACCTGCATCAATTGGCGGCGCTCGCATGCCTTCGTCCGCGCCTGGGCGCAGAGATACAGCCCGCACGGCTTGGTCGTCCTTGGCGTTCACACGCCCGAATTTCCCTTCGAACATGACACCGGAAACGTTCAGCGTGCCGTACAAGAGATAGAAATCACCTACCCCGTCGCGGTCGACAGCGACTACGGCATATGGAATGCGTTCAATAACAATTACTGGCCGGCGTTTTACTTCGTCGATGCGCAAGGCCGGATCCGCTATCACCAATTCGGCGAAGGCTCATACGAACAATCGGAGATGATCATCCAACGGCTTTTGACCGAGGCCGGTTCGACCGGCTTCGGTCACGGACTCACGCCGGTGGACGGCCAGGGTTTCGAAGCCGCCGCTGATTGGGCCGATCTGCAAAGCCCGGAAAACTATCTTGGTTACGAACGAACGGAGAATTTCGCGTCACGCGGCGGCGCGGTCCACGACGAGAGTCACATTTATACCGTTCCAACGCGGTTGGCTCTCAATCAATGGGCGTTGTCTGGCGATTGGACGATGGAAAAAGGCCTCTCCACGCCGAATGCAGCAGAGGGGCGGATCGCGAACCGATTTCATGCGCGCGACGTGCACCTTGTCATGGGCGCGTCCGACCCATCCAAGCCCATTCGCTTTCGCGTCATGATTGACGGCGCAGGCCCCGGGACTGATCACGGCTTGGATATCGATGCCGACGGATGGGGGAACGTTCAGGAACCCCGCCTGTACCAACTCGTGCGGCAATCACGCGCCATCACGGACCGGACGTTCGAGATCGCGTTTTCCGACCCCGGCGGCCAAGCCTACTGCTTCACATTCGGCTAATCCGCCCGGCCGGTCTAAAATCGCCAGCATGAAATTCAGCAACTTCCTCTTCCCCGAAAGCCGCAACCCTGCCGATGATGGCCGCATCATTCAGGAGACGATAGAAGAAGCCCGCCTCACCAACTCCCTCGGCTTCGACACCATCTGGCTCGCCGAGCACCACTTCGACGGCATCTGCGCCTACGTCGACCCGGTCAGCTTCGCTGCTGCCCTCGCCCCGGCCATAAAGCACGCCCGGATCGGCTTCGCCGTCGCACAGATGTCGCTCCACCACCCGGTCCGCTTCACCGAGCAGATGTCGCTCCTCGACAACCTGCTCCACGGCCGCCTGATCATCGGCCTTGGCCGTGGCACCGCCTATAACATCTATGATTACCTGGGATACGATATCGACCCGGACGAGGCCCCGGAACGCTTGGAGGAATCAGAATCAATCCTCCAAGCCGCCTGGACCGGCGAGCCCGTGGACCACCACGGTCGCTTCTGGAACCTGCGCATTCCCACGCTGCGGCCCCGCCCGTTCTCTCCGCGCCCGCCCATCCTCCGCGCCGCCTCTGGCGCCGAGTCCATGCTGACCTTCGCCGGCCAGGGCCGGCCTTTCATGATGAACGTGCAGTCGCTCGAAACCACGACAAAGCGCATCCACGCCTACCGCAACGCCCTCGCTGAATCCGGCCACCCCGAACAGCACATCGCCGCCTGCCTGGAAGACACCTGGGTCTGGCGCAACGTCTTTGTCGCCGAAACCGACGCCGAGGCACAGCGCATCGCCGTCCCCGCCTTCAATGCCATGCAGCAGCAGCGTAAGGCGATGCGCGAACACGTCTTCGCCCAGACCGGCGAGCGCATGCACCACGCCGCCGTCAACGCCACCAACCCGGCCCACGCGCAGATCGAACACGCGCTGATCTGCGGCTCGCCGGCGACGGTGACAGAGAAACTATCTCAGATAAAACGCCTCGGCGTCGGCGGACTAATCATGCAAACCCGCCTCGGCCCGATGTCGTCCGCCGACGCCGTGCACAGCCTGCAACTCTTCGCCGGCCGCGTCGCACCCGCACTCACATCCGACCGAAAATCTACCCGGTGAACGTTATCGTGCACTTACCGCCGTCCACCGCCACCGAGGTCAGTGTCTTCCCATTCCCGACAATGTTCAGCGTGTCGGAATTGCCCGGCGTTGCGAACGGCGGAGTGGCTCCTGCAATACTCGCGGGGCATGCCGCCGCCCACGTGAACGTAATCGGCGTGAACGCCGGCAACGAACTGCCCGGCTCTCCCCCGCCAGGCGCCTCCATGATCCACTCTGCGGAATTGCCGTTGAAACCTGCTCCCGGTGGGGGCGCCAGCGTCATCGGCGATATGTACTGTCCCGACGTGAGATTGGCGAAGTTCAGCGTCCCCGCTGTGTTACCCGACGTATATTGCGCGATACAGCTCACTTGGTCGCCGGCGTGAACCGCCAACCCGTTCAAATACATCGGATAGATATACGGATAGAGGCCCCCCGCTTCGGTCCAGGCCACCGGATACCCGTACGGATCGAGCATTGTGCCCGGGGGAAGCGTGCTCGGGTCCGGCGGCAGCACGAACCACTCCACCCACGCGTTGTAATAAGGCGCCCCGCTCAGATCGACATACTGTTCGATACCCAGCTGCACCACGTCGTACGAATATCCGTTGTACCCGTCGATCCCGATCCAACTCGTGGATTGCCAGCCGGTATTCTCCGTCCCGGGCGGCTCCGTGGGTTGGCTCACCGTCGGTACGTTCCAGATCGCCACAACTGTGGTCCAGGATCCGCCGCTCCCGATGCCGCCATGGGCCGCGCCGGACCAGTTATTGTCGGTGTAGTTCCGGTTGGTGATCATCTGCCCGAGGCGCCCCGCCAGCCGAGGCGCCGGCACCAGCCGCGGCACGACCCGATCCCGCGCCCGCCACGTCCGCGCGAATACCTCGTCCCAACCCTTCCGCAGCGCCGGCATCAACTCATCCGGCCGCCGCAGCATCAGCCCATGGCGAGCCAGCTCCCCGGGCGGGATCGCATCCAGCCGATGATCCCCGGGCGGCACGCGCGCGATATAGGCCCCGCGCACGTTCAACCGTTCCATGGCTTGAGGCACACGGCGCATGAACGCCGCCTCATCGAAGGTCAGGAAATCCCGGCGTGACGTTTTGTCCGACATGGATGTGTTCACTCGATCTAATGTGGCAGCGCTTGACTTTTAGCATGCCGCATTCGGATCGAGGGGGGAAAGTTACCAACTGCCAGCGTCCTCGCCGGCCCGTTGCAATCACATCTTCACACTTCGGCGTGGGAACCCCCGCGGCCATCCTTCCTTGTCCCGGTGCAACTATACGCGGAAAGCCGGACGAATGAGCGCCACCGCCGACACATCCGACCACGCTGACCTCCTGCGTCAGCTCGACAATTCCGCCATCACCCGCACCCACTGGAAGATCATGTTCATCTCCGGGATGGGGTTTTTCACCGATGCCTATGACCTCTTCATCATCGGCGTGGTAATATCCATCCTGAAGAATCAGTGGCAGGTCTCCCCCACCGAGGACGGCTTGGTCACCTCGACCGCGCTGCTCGCCTCCGCCATCGGAGCCGTGCTGTTCGGCCGCATCGCCGACATGCTCGGCCGCAAGCGCATCTACGGCTACGAGGTGCTCGTCCTCGCCGCTGGCGCCATCGCCTCCGCCTTCTCGCCCGGTATCTGGTGGCTGATCGTCTTCCGTTTCATCCTGGGCATCGGCATCGGCGGCGATTACCCGGTCAGCTCCACCATCATGAGCGAGTACGCCGGCAAGCGTACCCGCGGCATGCTCATCTCCCTCGTCTTCGCCATGCAGGCCGCCGGCCTGATCGTCGGTCCCGCGCTCGCCGCCATCCTGCTCGCCAGCGGCCTGTCGCACGACCTCACCTGGCGGCTGCTCCTCGCCTTCGGCGCCGTCCCCGCACTTGCCGTGTTCCAGATGCGCCGGCACATGGCCGAAACCCCGCGCTACCTGCTCGCCCAGGGCCAGCACGATGACTTCCACACCGCCAGCCATTCCGTGCTGGGCACAGGGAACAAGCCCAAGGCATCAACCGCACCGGACGCGCTCGCGCGCCCGCGCGTGTCCTTCGCCGAGGGCTTCACCTCGCTGATCTCCAGCCGCACGCTGCTCATCCGGCTGATCGGCGCGAGCGCCGCCTGGTTCCTGATGGACTTCGCCTATTACGGTAACACGGTCAGCAGCCCCAGGGTGCTGGCAGCGATCTCACCCAACGACAGCCTGATCTGGCACGTGTTGATGCAGCTTGCCATTTTCGCCATCGCCGCCGTCCCGGGCTATTTCCTCGCCGCCTGGTTCATGGACCGCATGGGACGCAAGACGATCCAGAATATCGGCTTCCTGATGATGGCGACTGCCTTCGGCATCATGGCGATCGTGCCGAATGTCGAAAAGCTCGTCGTTCTGTTCCTCGTCATCTATGGCGTGAGCTACTTCTTCACCGAGTTCGGCCCCAACTCCACCACCTTCATCTATCCGGCAGAGCTGTTCCCCGTGCGCGAACGCACCACCGGTCACGGCATCGCCGCGGCCGCTGGTAAGGTTGGCGGCTTCGTTGGTGTGTTCCTCTTCCCCATCTTTCTCAGCCACGGTGGATTGCACTTGGCCGAAGGCGTCGCCGCCCTCGTCAGCCTGCTCGGACTCGTGGTCACCATCTTCATGCTGCCGGAGACCAAGGGCATGAGCCTTGAGGAACTGACCGAGGAAGACACCACCCGACCACCGGCTGTCGCTCCGGCGACGTGACGGCCCCGGTTTACATCATCGGCGCCTCTGGACGCTCCGGCCTGGCCCTCTGTGCCAGCCTCCGAGCGGACGCCACATCCTTCGTTCCGATCGTGCGCAACCCCGCCCGCTGGCGCGGGCCGGAGGTCGCGCACATCGCGGACCTCACCGATGCGCCCACGCTTCGCACCGCGTTGGCCGGCGCCACACGCATCGTCTCCTGTGCCCACGCCCGCCACGCACCCGCGATCATCGCGGCAGCTCCGCCCGAGGCCTCGTTTGTCTTCCTCGGCAGCACCCGCAAATTCACCCAATGGCCGGACGATCACGCCAACGGCGTTCTGGCCGGTGAGGCCGCCTTCCTCGCCTCCGGGCGCCCCGGCGTCGTCCTGCACCCGACCATGATCTACGGCGCCCAAGGCGAGAACAACGTCCAGCGCCTCGCCGCGCTGCTCCCCTTCCTGCCCATGGTGCCCCTGCCCAAAGGGGGGCGAGCCCTGGTCCAACCGATCTTCCAGGAGGACGTCACGCGCTCCATCTGCGCAGCCCTTGCCCGCACCTGGGACGCCCCGACCAGCATCGTCATCGCCGGCCCCGAACCGATCCCTTACGCCGCTTTCGTCCGTGCCATTACGGGCGCTGCCGGCCTCCGCCCCCGCCCCGTCCTCCCGGTCCCGCTCAGTCCACTCCTGCTCGCCGCCCGCGCCCTTGGACTGGTGCCTGGCCTGCCTCGGATCCGCACCGACGAGCTTCGCCGCCTCACCGAACACAAAGCCTTCGACATCAGGGACATGCGCCGCACCCTCGGAGTTGACCCCATCCCCCTCTCGGAAGGCCTCCGTATGCTCTTTCAAAACCGTATCTAGATATATCTTGACTACCGACATATCGGCATCTATATCGCGACGTATGCGATACGCATTCTTTGGCGGCCGAGACCGCCATTTTCATCACCCCGAAGGCCAGGCGGATCGCCGGCACGGGCGTGACCATCATCACCATCGCCGCGGTCATCGCGCCTTCGACTATGGGGAGCTCCGGGTCCTGGTCCTCTCCATGATCGCCGAGGAGCCGCGCCACGGTTACGAACTCATCAAGTCCATCGAGGACCGCATGGGCGGCAGCTACAGCCCCAGCCCGGGCGTGATGTATCCAACGCTCTCCTGGCTGGAAGACATGGGCTACGTCGCGGTCGAGAACGCCGAGGGCAACCGCAAGCGCTACCGCATCACCCCGGAGGGTAAGGCCTTCCTGGCTGCCAATCGCGCCACGCTCGACGACCTCGCCACGCGCGTCGGGTCCGACGAACCTAGCGGCCCGCGCGGCATCCCCGCCCCGGTCATCCGTGGCATGGAGAACCTGAAGCTCGCGCTGCGGCTCCGTATGCGATCCGGCCCGATCACCGAGGAAGCCGCCCAGCGCATCGCCGCCGCCCTCGATGCCGCGGCCCGCGAGGTGGAGGCCCTCTGATGTTGGTCTCGATCGCCACCACGCAAATGCCGCAGGCCGCACGCTACCTCACCCAGCTCTGCAAGCACTTCCAGCATCGCCTGCCGGTGACGCTGGAGGAGCGCCACGGCCGCATAGCCTTCGACGCCGGCACCTGCGATCTGGAGGCCGATCACGACACGCTCACGATGCGTGTCTCGGCTCAGGACGAACCCTCTCTGCGCCGCCTGGAGGATGTCGTCGCCCGCCATCTCGTGCGCTTCGCCTTCCGCGAACCGCCCGAAATCACGTGGCGGCCGGCGTAACCTCTTGCATCCACCCGCCAGTCGGTGATCAGTACGAAGCCATGCCGATCATCAATCGCATTGCCGAGTTCCACCCCGACATGACCGCCTGGCGGCGCGATCTACACGCCCATCCGGAACTCGCGCTGGAGGAGACCCGCACCAGCGCCTTCGTGCAGGACCGCCTGCGCGAGTTCGGCGTGGATGAAATCGTCACCGGCCTGGCCAAGACGGGCGTGGTCGGCGTGATCCGCGGGCGCGGCGGCAGTGACCGCGCCGTGGGCCTGCGCGCCGATATGGACGCGCTACCGATTCCCGAGCAATCCAACCAACCCCATGCCTCGCAGAACCCCGGCGTCATGCATGCCTGCGGCCATGACGGCCACACCACCATGCTGCTCGGCGCCGCCAAATACCTCGCCGAAACCCGCAACTTCGATGGCACGGTCTACGTCATCTTCCAGCCGGCCGAGGAGAATTACGCCGGCGGCCGCATCATGGTCGAGGAAGGCCTGTTCGACCGCTTTCCCATGGAGATGGTCTTCGGCCTGCACAACTGGCCGAGCCTGCCCGTCGGACAGTTCGTCTGGGGCACTGGCCCCGTGATGGCCGCGGTCGCCAATATCGAAATCACGGTCACCGGCCGCGGCGCGCATGCGGCGCACCCTGATGCCGGTGTCGATCCGATCGTTGTGTCCAGCGCCATCGTCTCCGCGCTGCAAACGATCGTGTCTCGCACCATCGAGCCGAACTCCGCCGGCGTCGTGACGATCGCGCAGATCACCGCCGGGCATACCTTCAACGTCATTCCCGAAACAGCCTTCATGCGCGGCACCGCCCGCTGGTTCGCCCCCGAAGTCGGGGACAAACTGGAAGCCGGCGTGAAGCGCCTCGCGACCGGTATCGCCGAAAGCTTCGGCGCCCGCGCCGAGGTTGCTTTCACACGAGACTACCCTGCGACCGTGAACGAACCCGACGCCACCGCAATTGCGGTGAAGGCCGCCGAAACCGTCGCCGGCACCGCCCGTGTCTCGCCCCTGAAACATCCGACCATGGGCGGCGAAGACTTTTCCTACATGCTGCAGGCCAAAAAGGGCGCGTATCTCATGCTAGGCGCGGGCCGCGGGCCGGACGATCCGCAGCTTCATCACCCTCGTTACGATTTCAACGACGAGATCTTGCCCATTGGCGCCTCATGGTGGTGTACCTTGGCGGAGCAGGTCCTGGGCCGCGGGTGAGCTTGCTCACGGACTGAAGCTGCCTCACACTCCGGGCGAACTGGATGGAGAAACCGCATGTCCGCGGCCTTGAAGCGCCAGCCCGCCGAAATGTCCGAAACCGAGTGGCAGACCCGCTGCGATCTCGCCGCTCTCTACCGCATCGTCGACCACCTCGGCTGGACCGATACGATCAACACCCACATGTCCGCCCGCCTGCCCGACGATCACAACACCTTCCTGATCAACCCGTACGGGGAAATGTTTGACGAAATCACCGCCTCCTCGCTCGTGAAAATGGACATGGACGGCAACGTCCTCGGCAAGCAAGGCAAGTTCAACAATGCCGGCTTCACCATCCACAGCGGCGTCTACAAAGCGGTTCCCCAAGCCATGTGCGTGCTGCACACCCACACCCGCGCAGGCGCCGGCGTCTCTCTGATCGACAATGGCATCCGTCCGATCAGTCAGGACGCACTCGCGGTCCTGGACGAGGTCGCCTACCACCCCTACGGCGTGCCTGCCTCGCAGGAGGAATGCGACGCGCTCGGCCGCTCCTGCCAGCACGGAAGCTGCGTCGTTCTGCTCAACCACGGCCTGCTCACCTATGGCCCGACCGTCCATGGCGCCTTCTTCCGGATGTACACGCTCGAACGCGCCTGCGAACTCGAACTGATCGCACGCATGATCGACGTCCCGCCCGCCTATATCGAGCCCCTCCATCGTCGCCCGCGCCGCCGAGCGCATGAAGAAGCGCCGCAACACCCCCGAATACGGCCTTGCCGACTTCCAGGGCCTCGTTCGTACCGTTGAACGCAAGGGCGCCGACTACAAGAACTGACGCGCGTGTGAGCGCGAGGGCCCCTCTGCGGCCCTCCAACTCCCTTCTGTGCCCTCTGTGTTAAACAAGGGGGCTTGCGGGCCGTACCCGCGACCGACTTGAATTGCAGGAAACCGGAGCCGCCGCATGCCGAAATTTGGCCTCGCCCAGCCCGTCCGCCGAGTCGAAGACCCTCGCCTGCTCCTGGGTGCCGGGCGCTACACGGACGACATACAATTGCCAGGCATGTTGCACGGCATGGTACTGCGCAGCCCACACGCGGCCGCCACCATCACGCGCATCGACACCACAGCCGCCGCCACTATCCCGGGCGTGCACGCCATCTACACCGCCGCCGAGCTCAAGGCCGAGAATATCGGGCCGCTCCCCTGCGCCGCGCTGCTCAAGAACAGTGACGGCACCGCCCAGGCCAGTCCGCCCCACCCCGTTCTGGCCGACGGCGCCGTGCGCCATGTCGGCGATCCCGTTGCTTTCATCGTCGCCGACAGCATCCAGGCCGGGCGCGATGCCGCCGAGGCCATCGTGGTCGATTACGACGTGAAACCCTCCATCACCGATCTCGACCACGCCATGGACCCGGACGCCCCACTGGTCTGGCCCGACGCGCCGAACAACCTCGTGTTTGACTGGGACATCGGCGAGAAGGCGGCCACCGACGCGCTCTTCGCCAAGGCTGCGCACGTGACGAAGCTGCGCGTGGTCAACAACCGCATCGTCGTCTCCTCGATGGAGGCGCGCGCCGCTATCGCTGACTACGATTCCGCTTCCGGGCGCTGGACGCTCTATGCCAACACCCAGGGCGGCTGGCTGGTGAAGGACCTGATCAAGACCGTCTTCGGCGTCGAGGCTGATCGCTTTCGCGTCCTAACCCCCGATGTCGGCGGCGGCTTCGGCATGAAGCTGTTCCTCTATGCCGAGCATGTGCTGACCTGCTTCGCCGCCCGCAAACTTGGCCGACCCGTGAAATGGGCCGCCGACCGCTCCGAAGCCTTCCTCTGTGACACCCAGGGGCGCGATAACATCACCATCGGTGAGATCGCGCTCGACAAGGACGCCCATGTCCTCGCGCTGCGCACCCGCAATGTCGCGAACATGGGCGCCTATCTTTCTACCTTCGCGCCCTACATCCCCACCTATGCCGGCACCGGCGTGCTCGCGAGCGTGTATCGCTTCCAGGCCGTCCACGCGCATGTACTCGGCGTCTTCACCAACACCGTGCCGGTCGACGCGTATCGCGGTGCCGGCCGTCCCGAAAGCAACTACTTGGTGGAGCGCCTGATGGCCGCCGCTGCGCGCGAACTCGGCATCGACCCGATCGAGCTGCGCAGCCGTAACATGGTCTCGCCGTCGGAGATGCCGCACGACACGCCCGTCGGCAAGAAATACGACAGCGGCGATTTCCGCAAAGTGCTCGAAACCGCGGTGGAGAAGATGGGGTACGCCGGTTTCGCCGGGCGGAAAGCCGCCTCCAAGGTAAAGGGCAAACGCCGCGGCCTCGGCATGGCTTACTATCTGGAAGCCACCGGCGGCGACCCGACCGAGCGCGCCGAAATTCGCTTCGCTGATGATGGCAACGTCAACGTTTATGTCGGCACCCAATCGACGGGCCAGGGGCATGAGACCGCGTACGTCCAGCTCGTCTCCAACAAGCTCGGCATTGACGCCGATCGCATCCGCGTCATCCAGGGCGACACCGATACGATCCCGGTTGGCGGAGGCACCGGTGGTGCCCGCAGTCTTTATTCAGAAGGCCAAGCCATCCTGGTCACCACTGACTCGGTGATCGAGAAGGGCAAGCAGGCCGCATCCGAAGTACTGGAAGCAGCGATCGCCGATATCGAGTTCCGCGACGGAAGCTTCGCCATCACCGGTACCGACCGTTCCGTCGACATTCTGCAGCTCGCCGAAACTCAGCGCGTCAAAGCGTCACGTGGTGAATCCGCCGTCACGCTCGACGCAGCCGAGGTCGCGAAGATCGATTTCCACACTTTTCCCAACGGCTGCCACATGGCCGAGGTCGAGGTGGATCCCGACACCGGCAAGATCGAGCTCGTCCGCTATCTGGTCTGCGACGATTTCGGCAAAGCCGTGAACCCGCTGATTGTACGAGGCCAGGTGCATGGCGGCGTCGCTCAGGGATACGGCCAATCGGTGATGGAACGAACTGTTTATGATACCAGTTCGGGTCAGCTTCTATCCGGCACGTTTACGGATTACGCCCTGCCGCGCGCGGATGACTTGCCGCAAATCGAGGTGGAGTTAGTTGAAATTCCTTGCGCCACCAATCCGCTCGGCGTGAAAGGCGCAGGCGAAGCCGGCGCTGTTGGCAGCCCGCCCGCACTGATCAACGCCATTCTCGATGCACTCGCAGACGATGGCGTGTCACATCTCGACATGCCGGCAACGCCGGAAACGGTCTGGCGCGCTCTGCACAACAGCCGCATCGCGGCATAAACAAACGGTGATCTCCCCGTCAAAGTTCGCAGGTAAACTCACGAAGTTTCGAGTTGCCTGTCTGCACCTTCCCTCTCATTAGAAAACGGTAAGCCAGACGAAATCTTCGCCGGGTTTGCTCGAAGAAAGGGAAAGTAGATGCGGATAACAGTGGGTACGGTTGGCGCAGCCTCAGCGGTTTTGGCCGCTCTGCTTGTTGCGCCTATGATAGCGCAAGCAGTGCCGGTAACAGGCTCGATTTCGCTCGCAACGCTGGGTGGTGCGTCAGCCATGCCGACGCCACAGCACCTGTATACAGCGACAAGCGTTACGGTCATACCTCCAATTGAGACCTCCGGGACCGGTACAGGCGGGCTGTCTGGGATCGGACCGGCCGCGCCTGTGACGTTGAGCGATACGACTTATGCTGTCACGCCGCTCGGCGACTTGGAATCGATCACGCCCTTCACGGCAATGGTCGACGGCTACACCTTCACGTTTGATCAGCAGGAGGTCACGGTCAACCACGCCACGGACCTTGGCACGCCAGCAGAGCATAACACGCTGTCGATCGCTTTCGTCGGTGACCTCACCGGCCCGAGCATTCCCTCGGGGGAAACGGCTTCGGCAACCTTCACGTGGGATCAGACGGGCGGGGCCGGCGCAGACATTAGCTGGTCAGGGACAGCCGCCTATCCTGCGGCGATCCCTACTGTCCCCGAACCGATGACTATCGCCACGCTCGGTGTAGGCCTGCTCGGACTCGGGTTGGTCCGCCGCCGGATCCACTGACTTTTCCTGTCCTGATAGACTCGGAACGGCGCCTTCGGGCGCCGTTCTCATTATGAACAGATGACCGATAGTCCCATCGGTCATCGCCGCCGTACCGCCCCTCCTGGGCTTCCGCCCACGAGAAGAACTGCGCCTGCGTCCAGTCTCTATGGAGTGGAACGTTCATCGCCCCGCATCATACCACAACCGACGACACGCCATCACGCGCTACCACCCGCCCTCGCTTAACGACCCGCCGCTTGGTTGGCCGCGAAACCACCGCCTCGGCCACCGTCTCGCCCGGCACGATCACCAAGTCCCCCGCGCATCCCTCCGCGAGCCCATACCCCTCGATCTCCATCACCCGAGCGCCGCCTATCGTGCAGACATCCAGCGCCAGCCGCAGCTCATCATCGCGGCGGAAATTGTTCCGCAGGCCCAGCAGCATGGCACGCTCCAGCATGTCGCCATTCCCGTACGGCCCCCACATATCGCGGACCCCATCTGATCCGGCGCAAACCCTGATCCCCGCCTCCCACAGCCGCTTCACCGGCGGCGTCGGCCTGCTCGCCGGGGCCGTGGTCATGATGGCGATGTCGAGCACCGCGAGTTGCTCGATCAACGGGTCCACCAGCGTCGGATCAGGCATCCCGAGACAGAACGCGTGACTCACCGTCACCTTGCCCTGCATGCCCAGCGCCCGCGTGCGCTCGAAGATCAGCTCCATCGAAAACGCGCCAATCTCGCCCGGCTCATGCAAGTGGATATCCAGCACCTTGCCGTAACGCTGGCACAGCCCGAACACCGCATCGAGGTGCCCCTTCGGATCGCGGTCGATCGCGCATGGATCCAGACCGCCCACCACATCGGCGCCTAGTCGCATCGCCGTATCCATCACCTCCAGCGTGCCCGGCCGGCAAAGCAGCCCCGACTGAGGAAACGCGACAGTCTGGATATCGACGATGCCGCGCATCCCCTCACGCGTGCGCATCACACCCTCCAGTCCCGAGACGCCATGGTCCGTATCGATATCCACGTGGCTGCGGATATGCGTCGTGCCCATCAGCGATGTCTGCATACTCTGCCGGGCAGACTGGCGTTCGGGATCGATCCCCATGGCGCGCCGGTTGCGCCGCTCATTGTCGATCCGGTCAATCAACCGCGGTCCGACCTCGTTTTTATACCAAGGCATGCCCCACATTGTCTTATCGAGATGCGTGTGCGCCTCGACCAAACCAGGCAAAGCAATCTCACCCCCACCTTCTTCAACCACGGCACCCGGCGGCGCGGCGATGCGCGGCGCGATCCGGGCAATGCGTCCATCCTCGATCAGGATATCCGTCACGGCGCCGGCATAGGGCCGCACGCCGCGCAGAAGCAGGGCAGGGGGCATGACCGCGCTACGCCATCGTTAGAACGATCTTCCCGATATGCGCGCTGCTCTCCATCAGTCGGTGCGCTTCGGCCGCCTGCGCCATCGGGAAGGTCGCGTAGATCACCGGCCCGCACCGCCCCTGATCCAGCACCGGCCACACCTTCTCCCGTAGCGCCGCGGCAATAGCCCCTTTTTGTATCGTCGTGCGTGGCCGCATCGTGGAGCCGGTGATCGTCAGCCGCCGCACCATCACTGGCAGCATATCGAAATCCGGTACCTTGGAGCCTTCAAGGAACGCGATCTGCACCAACCGCCCGTCCATCGCCAGGATGCGCAGGTTCCGCTGCGTGTAGGACCCGCCCACCATATCGAGCACGACATCGACGCCATGTTCCTCGGTCAGCCTCTTCACCTCCGCCACAAAGTCCTGCTCGCGGTAGTTGATTGCCGCCTCGGCGCCCAGTCGCACGCAGGCCTCGCACTTCTCCGCGGAGCCGGCAGTCGCGAACATCCGCGCGCCGAACTCCCGGCCCAGCTGAACAGCCGTCACGCCGATACCGGACGAGCCGCCATGCACCAGCGCCGTCTCCCCGGCAGTCAGGCGTCCATGACCGAACAGGTTGGCCCAAACGGTGAAATACGTCTCCGGCACCGCGCCGGCGTGTACCGCATCGTACCCGCGCGGCCACGGGAGACACTGCGTTTCAGGCGCGACGCAGTATTCCGCATAGCCGCCACCATTCGCCAATGCGCACACAAGGTCGCCCACCCGCCAACGCCGGGCCTGCGCGCCCAGAGCCGCCACTTCGCCGGCCACCTCCAGCCCGAGCAGCGGACTCGCTCCCGGCGGTGGCGGATAGAGACCCTTCCGTTGCTGGATGTCCGGCCGGTTCACCCCCGCCGCCTGCACCCGGATCAGCACCTCATCCGGCCGCGGGACCGGCACTGGGCCGGAGGCCAGCTTCAGCACGTCGGGACCGCCGGCGCCATCCGCGGCGACATAGTTCATACTTGTCGGGACACTCATGCCGGCTAGCTTCGTGCCGCCCGGTCTCCCGTCAAGTGGGCGACCCCGAGGGCTAACCCGGCGTCCCGTGCTGCTTCGCCCCAGGCACCGCCTGCTGCGGAATGGACAGCCCGCCGTCGCGCACCACGATCTGCGTCTCATTACAATCGTGCAGGTTGTTCATCTGCATCGTGCGGCCGTTCTGGAGCCGCACCCGTACACCGACGATGCAGTCCCCTCCAGGCACGAGCACCTCCGCCGCCTGGTCCACCGGGATCGCTCCTTTCCCCGGGTGCCACACCTTTCCATCCGAGGTCCGGACCTCCGCCTGTTGCACTTGGTGCGCGCTCCAGTTCTGAATCGCGATCGAGCGCGTGTCCTGCTGGGTATAAAGATTTGCGGCGGATGGGGCCCCTGCCCCAAGCGCCGTTCCAGCGAATGCCAGAACACCTACCGCGATGAGGGACGCGTATCTCATATATCGGCTCCTCGTTCCGTTCCGCCTGAACAACGCCCCATCGGCCCTCCTGGTTCGCATTAACCGGCCGGCAAGCGCTGACCATTAGGCTCGCGATCGTGTGATGGAATGCCGGACGTGACCCCGCCAGCCCGGCCGACCGGGCAGAAAACATTCAGCGTGCCGTTCGAAAGTGGCCACCTGCTCGGCACAAGGGTCCGGCAGGATCTCCGTGATGGGCTGGTCGCCCTGCTCCACGATTTCTCCAGCAACGGCTCCACCTACGTGGTGCCGTGGGCCATGGTACCGCGCGCCGTGGTCATGACGTGGTTCGACGGCGCTCTGCATTCGCGCCTCGCCCAGCTCACGCGCCTCTCTCCCTCCGCGATCCAGGACACTGCATACGACGTGGTGGCCGAAGGCGGGGCGGGAGAGGCAGCGCGACGCGACGAGCAGGCCCGCCGTGATCGAGAAGAGGATCGCCGGACGGCGTTGCTGGAAATTCTCTCGGCAAGGGCATTGCGCGAAATCGGCATCTCGGTGGATGCCCTGGCGGGGGGAGGGATCACGCGCGAGCAGCTCGAAGCGGCCTGCGCGCGGCACGGGCTGCACCCGCACGATCTGGCCGGCACGTTGGAGGCGTTCACCACGATGCTGATGCCGGTGGGCGCGAGCGGCGTCCTGGACGGCACACTCGAGGGGCCGCTCCGCCTGACGTTGCGGCAGCTCCGGCAGCTTTCCGCGCATCTTAAATGCCGGGAGGAGCATGCCGAGCGCGACGATCGGGACCGCTACGCCTTGGCGCACCGCGCCGCGGAAGCTGCTGTGACCCTGGCCGAACGGATTCTCGCCCGATTGGATGCACAGATCGCGCATGTCGCGGCTTCGCTGGCGGGATGGGCGAGGCTCGAACCCGAAATGGCGCGATGGATCTTTCAACTGGAGCTGATCCTCGACGGATGGCCGCAGGTGATCGCCTTCCACGCCGGCACAATCGATCCGCCCGCCGGCAGTCAGAGACTCCCATGCCTCCATTCTGGCGACCATTCTGCCAGGACTGGCGAAGGAGCTGGTCGGGTCAGGGTAGGCAGGCCCACCTGTCATGTGATATGAAGACTTTCGTCAGGAATAATCGACCGGGGAAATGCCGAGCGAGGCGGTCATCCGCACCCGTCACCTTACCGACGAAGTGGCCGACCGCCTCGCGTCGCATATCCTGAGTGCGGGTTTACCGCCGGGCGACCGGCTTCCCAGCGCCGATGCGCTCGCCAGTTCATACGGGGTCAGCCGCACCGTCATCCGCGAAGCCCTCTCCCGCCTGAAGGCCGAGGGCCTGGTCGAAACACGCCAGGGATCCGGCGCTTTCGTCGCCCGCGAACACGCAGGCCGCCCCTTCAGGCTCCCCGCACGCTCTCCCGAAGCCGAAGACACCATTCTTTACGTCCTCGAATTGCGCGCCACGGTGGAAACTGAGGCAGCCGCGCTCGCAGCCGCACGCCACACACCCGACGACCTGCACGAAATCCGCCGCCATCTTCTGGCGATGGAGCATGCCGCCAGCGGCGAGGACGGCATCGAGCATGACCGGCAGTTCCATCGCGCCATCGCGGTGGCGAGCGGCAATCCGCTCTTTCCCCTGTTAATCGACTTTCTTGTGCAGCACTGCCGCGGCGCCATCCTCGCCGTCCGCCAGCACCCGACCGAATGGGCCAGCTACGCCTCGGATGCGGGAGCCGAGCATCGAGCGGTGCTCGCCGCGATCGAAGTGCGCGATCCGGACAAAGCCCGCGCCGCGATGCGTGATCACCTGAACGCGGGGATGCGGCGCATCTCCAGCGCGATCCCGTGAGAAAAGGAGGAGCCATCCATGCTGACCCAAGCACAGATCGAAGAATACAATCGGGTCGGTGCGATCGTCGTGCCGAACATCCTCTCCACTGACGAGGTGCAGCGCCTGCGCGCCGTCACCGACGAGTTCGTAGAGAAGGCGCGCGCCATCACCACGCACAACGAGATCTACGATCTCGAGGACAGCCATTCGCAGCAGGAACCACGCGTTCGCCGCATCAAGACCCCGCACGCGCACCATCCGGAATATGGCCGCCTGGTTCGGCATCCGAAAATCCTCGCCGTGCTGGCAGATCTATGGGGACCAAACATTCGCTTCGACACCGCCAAGTTGAATCTGAAATCAGCCGGGTTCGGCGCTGCCGTGGAATGGCATCAGGACTGGGCCTTCTACCCCCATACCAACGACGATCTCGCAGCCGTTGGCGTGATGATGGACGACATGGCGATGGAGAGCGGGCCGCTGATGATCATTCCTGGCAGTCACAAGGGCCCAGTCTACGATCACCACGCGGACGGGCGCTTCTGTGGCGCGATGGATCCCACCACCTGTGGCGTGGATTTCGCGAAGGCTGTTCCGCTGCTCGGCAAGGCGGGCTCCATCACCGTCCACCACGTTCGAGCCGTCCACGGCTCCGCTCCCAATACATCCGACCGGGACCGCCGCCTGCTTCTGTTCCAGTTCCGTGCCGCGGATGCATGGCCGCTGCTTGGTTTTCCCGACATCGAGAAATACGACGCACTGATGGTGTCCGGCCGCACGACGCTGGAGCCCCGGCTTGCGCCGGTTCCCGTCCGCCTGCCGCTGCCGCCGGCCGACAAACAGGGCTCGATCTACGAGAACCAGAAAGGACTGCCAAACCGCTTCTTCGCTCAGCCCGCGGCTGCGTCAAAGTCTCAGATGGAACTAGCGAAGTAGGAGCAGGATCGCGCGAGGTCGAAGGGCGGAGCGCGCGAATCCCTAACTGAGGTCCAAACAAAACGCGTGCAGGCCGGGACTCAACCGGCCGCGCAGAACGGAGGAAACGAATGCAGCAGCCGGGAAAGCGCCGGGCACTCTGGCAGGCGGTCGGTGCCAGCACCATCGGCACCGTCGTCGAGTGGTATGATTTCTACCTCTACGGCACCGCCGCCGCCCTTGTGCTCAACAAGGTCTTCTTTCCCACGTTCGATCCGCTCGTCGGCATCCTCGCGACCTACGCCACCTTTGCGGTTGGCTACTTCGTGCGACCCTTCGGCGGCGTCCTTTTCGGCCACTTCGGCGACAAACACGGCCGCAAACCCGTGCTCATCGCCACCCTGCTCTTGATGGGCCTGTCCACCGCGGCCATCGGCATCCTGCCCACCTACAATTCGATCGGGGTCGCCGCACCCATCCTGCTGCTCGTGCTGCGCCTGCTTCAGGGCCTCGGCGCCGGAGCGGAATACAGTGGGGCGATCCTGTTTGCTGCCGAATACGGCACCGGCCGGCGCGGCTTCTTCGCGAGCTGGCCGCCCTCCGCCACGGACTTCGCCATCGCGCTCTCGGCCGCCGTGTTCTTCCTGTTCTCACTGATGCCGAGCGACCAGTTCCTCGCCTGGGGCTGGCGCATTCCATTCCTTCTCAGCCTGCTTGCAGTCGGCATCGGCTATTTCATGCGCCGGCGCATTCTCGAAACCCCGGAGTTCTCCGATGTGAAGGAACAGGCCCGCCAGACGCGTGTGCCCGCGTGGGAGCTGATTACGCGCCATCCACGCCGTGTGCTGGTCGCCATGGGCGTCAACGTCGCACCCAGCATCGGCTACGTGTACTCGGTCTTTGCACTGGGTTACATCACGCGCCAGCTTGGCGTACCGCAGGCCGTCGCGCTGATCGCCCTGATCATCGCTGCGCTCTCCGGTGCGACGTCCTGCGTTCTGTATGGACGGTGGTCTGATCGCATCGGGCGATATCCCATCATGATGGGCGGCGCGATCTTCAGCGCGCTCTACGCCTTTCCGTTCTTTCTCCTGCTCGAGACACGCAATGCGATCGTGATCATCATCGCTATGGTCGTGGGATTCGCGGGTGGTCTGCGCGCGATCTTCGGCGTGCAGCCAGCCTTCTACACCGAGCTGTTCGAGGTACGCCTGCGCTACAGTGGCATCGCGCTCGCGCGTGAAACAACAGGAGCGCTCGTCGGTGGCCCGCTACCCCTTGTCGCCACGGCAGCGGTCGCTGCTGCCGGCGGCGCATGGTGGCCGGTCGCCGCCATTATGGTAGTGCTGAGCCTCATCACCGTCGTGTCCTTGCTTGCAGCGCCAAGCCCTGTAAAGGCAGCGGAGGCGGATGCAATTGGATGGGGCACAGCTTCCGCGACGCCCGTGCATCCGGGCGATTAAGCTACGGCGTTTCAACCAGATCGCGCAGGCGCATGAGAGCCTCATCCCACTGAGCGGAAATGGAATCGACGTAGGAACGCAGCTCCGCCAGCCGTTGCGGTTTGAGCTCCCAGATGCGATCGCGCCCATCCCGTTCGCTGCGGACCAATCCTGCACTTTGCAGAGCGTTAAGGTGCTTCGTCACGGCTTGGCGCGAGACACTCGTCCCTGAGGTCAGGCTTGCCGTGGAGAGCGGCCCGAGGCGGCACAGGCGTGCCACCATGGCAAGACGGGTGGGGTCGCCCAGAGCAGCGAAAGCCGGTGCCGCGGTGCGCGCCTGAAGCATGGTGATCCGGTGCTACGCTGCTGCGGGCGTCGCCAGATATTTTTCGATCAGTTGCAGCTGCTTGCTCCAGCCGCCGTCATTCGCCTCAAACGCCTTTGCCCGCCGTTCGAGTGGAATGCGATCGAAACCAGATTCCGTGATTGTCAGCCTGGTACCGCCTTCGACCTCCTTGAGTTCGAAGATGATCAACGTTGTCGGTTCAGCCGAATAATCGATCCCCGGTTCGACGGCATAGGGATGCCAGCGAAACGCAATCCGGTGCATCGGCTCGATGCTGTCCACCGAGAACGCGAACGGCTTGTCTTCATACGGCTTCTGCAGCTTCGCAACGTCAGGATCGACTTTGGTGGGCGTGATCCGCCCCGTCAGTTCCGCACCCGCAGTGAAGGGACCATCGAAAGCAACGCCGAACCAGGTACCAAACTGGGTGGCATCGGAGACAGCACGCCACACCCGCTCCAGCGGAGCATGCAACAGGATCGTCTTTTCGATGCGGTCTGGCGTCATCAGCAACCTCCCGGTTGCGCGACATAGCAGACGCTGAAGAGGACACGCAACCCTATGGTTGCTCCAGCCTCTACGCCCGGCGCTTCGCCCGCTCCGGTTTCGGCAGCAGTGGCGCCAGGAACCGCCCGGTATAGCTATCCGGGGCGGCCGCGATATCCTCCGGCGTACCCTCCGCCACGATCTGGCCGCCGCCATCGCCGCCTTCGGGTCCCATATCGAGAATCCAATCGGCGGTCTTGATGACCTCCAGATTGTGCTCGATCACCAGAACCGTGTTGCCCTGGTCCACCAGCGCGTGCAGCACCTCCAATAGCTTGCGCACGTCCTCGAAGTGCAGCCCTGTGGTCGGCTCATCCAGGATATACAGCGTCCGGCCCGTCGCACGCCGCGCCAGCTCCTTCGACAGCTTGATCCGCTGTGCCTCGCCGCCAGATAGCGTCGTCGCCTGCTGCCCCAGACTGATGTAGCCCAGCCCGACCTGCTGGAGGATCTTCAGCCGGTCATGGATCCGCGGCTGCACCGAGAAATACGGCACCGCCTCATCCACTGTCATCGCCAACACATCAGCAATGGACTTGTCGCGGAACTTGATCTCCAGCGTTTCGCGATTGTAGCGCTTTCCTTTGCACACATCGCACGTCACATAGACGTCCGGCAGAAAGTGCATCTCGATCTTCAGCAGGCCGTCGCCCTGGCACGCCTCGCACCGCCCGCCCTTGACGTTGAAGCTGAAACGACCCGGCTTGTAGCCCCGTGCGCGGCTCTCCGGCAGTTCCGCGAACCAGTCGCGGATCGGCGCAAACAGATCGGTGTACGTCGCCGGGTTCGATCGCGGCGTCCGTCCGATCGGTGACTGGTCGATGTCGATGATCTTGTCGAGCATATCCAGCCCGTCGATCCGCTCATGCGGCGCCGGCACTTCAGCCGATCCCATCAACCGCCGGGACGCCGCGCGATACAGCGTATCCACCACCAGCGTGGACTTGCCGCCGCCCGAGACGCCCGTCACGCAGGTGAATGTGCCGAGTGGAATCCCGGCCGTAATGTCCTTCAGATTGTTCCCGCGCGCACCCACGACGTGGATGAACCGGTCCTTCTGCACCGGACGGCGCATCGCCGGCACCTCGATCCGCTTCCGCCCGGACAGATAATCCCCGGTCAGCGAATTGTGGTTTGCCGCGACGTCGTCGGGCGTGCCCTCCGCCACCACCCGTCCGCCATTGATGCCGGCGGCCGGACCCATATCGATCAGGTGATCCGCGGCGCGGATCGCGTCTTCGTCGTGTTCGACCACCAGCACCGTGTTGCCGAGATCGCGCAGTCGCCGCAGCGTGCCGAGCAAGCGCTCATTGTCGCGCTGGTGCAGTCCGATCGACGGTTCGTCCAGCACGTACAGCACGCCCGTCAGGCCCGAGCCGATCTGGCTCGCCAGCCGGATGCGCTGACTCTCCCCGCCCGACAATGTGGCCGAACCGCGCGACAGCGTCAGGTAATCCAGCCCGACATCCTTCAGGAACCGCAATCGCTCCACGATCTCGCGCAGAATGCGCCGCGCGATCTCCGCACGCTGCGGTGTCAGCGTGTCGATCACGCCTTCGAACCACGGCAGCGCGTCAGCGATGGAAAGATCGGACGCTTCAGCGATGTTCTTCCCGCCCACCTTCACCGCCAAAGCCTCGGGCTTCAGCCGCGCGCCGTGACACGCGTCGCACGGATGGTCTGCCTGGTAGCGCGCCAGATCTTCGCGCACCCACACGCTGTCGGTCTCGCGGAACCGCCGCTCCAGATTGCGGATCACGCCCTCGAACGGCTTCGTCACGGTGTAGGACCGCACGCCGTCCTTGTAGGTGAACGCAACCGGAGTCTCGCCCGTGCCGTTCAGGATGGCGTTGACAGCGCTCTTCGGCAGATCTTTCCACGGCGTCTGCAACGACACTTTCAGGTGCTTCGTCAGGCTTTGCAGCGTCTGGTCGTAATAGGGCGACTGCGCCCCCACCCACGGCGCCACCGCCCCTTGCAGGATCGACTTGCGCTCATCCGGAATCACCAGCTGCGGATCGAACACGCTCTGCGTGCCCAACCCGTCGCATTTCGGGCATGCGCCGTGCGGGCTGTTAAAGCTGAACAGCCGCGGCTCGATCTCCTCGATAGTAAAGCCTGAAACCGGACACGCGAAGCGCGAGGAAAACACCGTGCGCTCGCCCGAATCCGCATTTTCGGCATAGGCGATACCGTCCGACAAACCCAGCGCCGTTTCGAAACTGTCCGCAAGCCGCTGCGCCAGCCCATCGCGCACCACCACGCGGTCCACCACCGCTTCGATCTCGTGCTTCACCTTGCGGTTCAGCGCCGGCACCGCGCCGATCTCGTACAGCTTCCCGTCCACCTTCACCCGGGTGAAGCCGCGCCGCTGCAGTTCCGCGAGTTCCTTTCGGTACTCGCCCTTGCGGTCACGTACCACCGGGGCCAGCAGCAGCAGCCGCGTGCCCTCCGGCATCGCCATGACGCGATCCACCATCTGGCTGATCGTCTGTGCTTCGATCGGCAGCCCCGTCGCCGGCGAATAGGGCACGCCAACACGCGCCCACAAAAGCCGCATGTAGTCGTGGATTTCCGTCACCGTCCCGACGGTCGAACGCGGATTGCGGCTCGTCGTCTTCTGATCAATGGAAATCGCCGGCGAGAGCCCGTCGATCGCATCCACATCCGGCTTGCCCGCCAGTTCCAGGAACTGCCGGGCATAGGCCGACAGGCTCTCGACGTAGCGCCGCTGCCCTTCGGCATAGATCGTGTCGAACGCCAGCGACGACTTGCCGGACCCCGACAGCCCGGTGATGACCGTGAGCGAATCCCGCGGGATCTCCACGTCCACGTTCTTCAGATTGTGCTCGCGCGCACCGCGAACGTGGATGGTGTTAGCCATGCCCGTGTCGATCTTCCCGCCTGATTGTTCTTGGGATGTTCTATACATATATGGCCCCGGAGGGTCGGAAGGGAAGGATTTTTCGGATGTGGTCTCCCCGATCAGAGTAGTTTAACCCCTTCGACCAACAATCAGGCCAAAGAGAGCAGGGTGCGCAGATGGCTGGCAGCGTGAACAAGGTGATTCTGGTGGGTAACCTCGGCAAAGATCCGGAGGTCCGTACCACCCAGGACGGCCAGAAAATCGTCAATCTGACACTGGCCACCAGCGAGACATGGAACGACCGCGCCTCCGGCGAACGGAAGGAGCGGACCGAGTGGCACCGGGTCGTCATCTTCAATGACCGCATCGCCGACGTGGCCGAGCGTTTCCTTCGCAAAGGCCGCAAGGTCTATGTCGAGGGTGCGCTGCAAACCCGCAAATGGACCGATCAGTCCGGGCAGGAGCGTTACACGACCGAGGTGGTGATCAGCCGTTTCCGCGGCGAACTCACGATCCTGGATACCGCCCGCAATGAGGAAGGCGCGGCGCCAGCTCCGATGCGCAGCTCCCCCGCCCCGATGGGCGCCGGAGGCGGGCGAAGTGGGGGAGGCGGCGGCGGGTGGGACGCGCCGAAGGGTGGCGACCTGGACGACGAGATTCCGTTCTAACGGCAGCCCGGGTCAGCGCGTCTTCCCACGCGCCGCCACGTGCCACGTATCGATCACCTGGCCGTCTCGGCTGATCACCACCTCGTCGTGCAGATTGCTCACCACGCAGACATGGTTCGGCAGCACCCTAACGCGGTCTCCGACCGACGGCTTCGTCGCGCAGCGGGACAGGTCGATCACCCCATGCTCCTCGTATAACCGCTCGACCACCGCATCCGGATAATCAATCAGCAGACCGTACCCCGCTCCCGCCGAGGGCGCGACCATGTCGCTGGTCAGCGACTTGGTGCCGGCATCCATGATCGCCCGGTCCTCGGTCGGCCGGCTGATGATCGTGGCATGCACATGCAGCGCGCATTCAGCCAGTGTTGCGGCCCCCGCGGCCACAGTGGCGCGATCCTGATAGATGTAGGTGCCGACGCGCACCTCGGTCAGCCCGGCGATCTCATGCGCATGCCACGCCTTCGGCGTGCCCCCGCCGGACACGATGGAAATCTCCAGCCCGGCTTTGGCAAACATCGGCTTCGCCTCCGCCACGAACGTCGCCGTCGCCGCCGAACTCGGATAGGTCATCAACCCGTCGAACCGCAGCCCCCCGGTATCGGCAATGCGCCGCGCGAGACCGAGCGCCTGCTCCACCGACACCACCCCGGTGCGCTTGTTGCCGCTGTCGAACTCCACCAACACGCCGATCGGCTTGCCGGACGCCCGCGCCGCCTGCGCCGCCGTCTCCAACGCCAGGGGATTGTCCACCGCGACCCGCATCGTCACCCGGTCGGCCAACGCCGCGAGCCGCATCGCCTTCACCGGGCCGATCAGCGGATAGGAAATCAGGATGTCGTCGATCCCGGCATCCGCCATGACCTCGGCCTCGCCGAGCTTTTGGCAGGTGATCCCGCATGCCCCAGCTCCAGCTGGCGGCGCGCCATCGCCGGTATCTTGTGCGTCTTGATGTGCGGCCGCAGGCGCAGAGTGTGGGCGTCGCAATAGGCCTGCAGTTTGGACAGATTGTGCTCGACCCGATCGAGATCGATGACGGGGACGGGCGTTTCTAGATCCTCGACGCGCATCATGTGCAACTCCCGTGTTTGCCCAGCACGCGGCCGGGACGTTCACCCGTGATGCGTCCTCCGGCAACGACCGGGCAACCGCCCACCCACACATAGCGGATGCCGATGCCCGGCTGGGTCGGATCATCGAACGTCGCCCGGTCGGCAATGTGCTCGTCAAACAGCACCAGGTCCGCAGCCATTGCCGGGCGCAGCAAGCCCCGGTCGTCGAGGCCGAAGCGCTGGGCCGGCGCTGCCGTCATGCGGCGCACCGCATCCTCCAGCGGGAACCAGTGGCATTCACGCACCACGGGACCGGCGACGCGCGGGAAGGTGCCCCAGGCGCGTGGATGCGGCTTGGTGCCGGGTCGCGGCAGCCCGTCCGATCCGAACATGTGCAGCCGAGGAGTACAAGCGGCGCGCAGATCGTCTTCGTCCAGCTGGAACATGACGATGGCCGTCTGCCCTTCGTCTTCCTCGATGAACCGCACCATCAGGTCGAATGGGGTGGTGCCGGCCTCGGCAGCCGCCTCGATCATGGACTTGCCTTCGAACCGCTTCAGCGCCGGATTGCTGGTGCCGGAGATACGGACATTGCCCCAGCCGATCAGCACGACCTTCGACTGTGGCGCGTTCGGATCGCGGCTCCCCTCTTCCACCAGCGCACGCAACGCCTCACGCCGGGCCGGATCGCGCAGTTGCGCCCTCAGCGCGTCCAGACCGCCCTCCAGCGCCTCCGGCGGCAGGAGTTGCAGCACGTAGCTGCTGCCAGCCGGGTAGGGATACATATCGAAGCTGATATCCACGCCGTCCCGCCGCGCCGCCTCCAGACGGTCCAGCGCTTTCGGCACGTTGCCCCAGTTGGGCCGGCCGGCTGATTGCAGGTGGGACAGCAGACCGGCGACGCCGGAAGCCTGCAGGATGGCGATGAACTCGTCGATCGAGGTCAGCAGCCCGCCCTCATAGCTACGGATGTGCGCCGTCAGCAGCTTGCCATGCTGCTGCACCGTGCGCGCCAACGCCACCAGTTCCGCTTCGTCGGCGTACGCGCTGGGCGGATACACCAAGCCGAGCGACAGACCCGCCGCGCCATCCGCCAGTTGCTGCGCCAGCAGAGCCTGCATGGAAGCGCGTTCCTCCGCCGAGGCGGCCCGGCGTTCATAGCCCATCACCGCCAGCCGCAACGGGCCATGCCCAACCAGGGACACGACGTTCAGTGCCATGCCTTCGCCGTGCAGCACGTCCCGATACGCGCTGAAGCCGTCGAACACCTCGGACTCCGCCGTCTCACCCAACAGCGCGCCGAAATGCAGCAGCAGCAGCCCCGCCGAAGCGGGCACCGTGGGATAGAGGGAGAAGCTGCAATTCCCTACCACCACCGTGGTGACGCCTTGCAGCGCCTTCTCGAACCGCTCCGGCTCGCGCAGGGAGATCAGGTCGTCGTGGCAATGCGCATCGATGAAACCGGGTGCCAGAAAGCACCCATCCGCTGCCACCGTTTCGGCCCCTTCTGCCGTCAGCCGCGGCCCGATCGCGGCAATCTTTCCGTCCCGCAGCCGCACATCGCCGGCAAACCAGGGCGCGCCTGTTCCGTCGATGATGCCCGCGTTGCGGATCAGCGTATCGGTCGCCATCAGCGCACCGGATCCGGGATCGGTTCAACCCGGCCCAGCACGACGACATAGAAGAAGATACCGACCACCAGCACCACACCGGCGACCAGGAACGCTCCCGCAAACGAATGCGTCAGGCCGACGATGAAACCGGTGATGATCGGCGCCGCGATTCCCATCAGATTGTTGGAGAAATTGACGATGCCGCCGATCGTTCCGGTGCCGCCCCGCGGCGCGATCAGGGACACGAGGGACGAGCCGATCGGCGCCGCGGCTGACAATCCGGTCAGCGCCAGCGTGATCCAGATGATCGCCCAGGTCGGATTGGTGGTGAACACCGCGCCGAACACGGCAAGCCCCAGCAACATACCCGCCACTAGGATGCTCTTGCGCACGACAAATTCGTCGTTGCCCCGCTTGATCAGGTAATCCACCAGGAACCCGCCGATCAGCAGATCGGACAGCGTCGCGAAGATCCACGGAATCGTCGCGTAGCCGGCGGACTTCAGGATATCCATGTGCAGCGTCTGCACCAGGTAGCCGGGCAACCACGTCAGGAACAGATAAAACGAATATCCGTACGCGGAAAATCCAACCGTCAGCCCCCAGACTTTCCGCGTTGTCAGCAGATAGCCGAGCATGGCACTCTGGCCCGATTGCGCCACGCCCTCAGGTGAGGCGCCGCCAGCGACGATGTAATCGTGTTCCGCTTTGGTTAGTTTCTTGTCTTGGCTCGGGTCGCGGTAGATCGCCCAATACGCGACGAAATAAGCCAGGCTGAGCGCCGCGGTAATGGCGAACCCCCAGCGCCAGCCGAAAGTCACGATGACAATCGCCACAAGCGGCACGCCGATCACATTGGAAAACTTGGCGGCAGAATCGAAAATCGCGGTGGAGCGCGATCGTTCCTGCCGCGGAAACCAATATCCTGTTGCTTTCTGGCTGGCGGGAAAAGCCGGCGCCTCAGCTATCCCAAGCAGCATGCGTGACCCGAAGATGGCGCCAAAACCGCTGGAAATTGCGGTAATTGCTGATGCAACTGACCAAAGGAAAGCGCCCCATCGCCCCACCCGCGTCACGCCGAATCGGTCGAGCACCATGCCGCCAGGTACCTGCAACAACGAGTACGACCAGAAGAACGCGCTGAACAGGAAGCCCATCTCGACTGGCGTCAGGCCGAACTCTTTCTGCAGTTGCGGCGCCGCGACTGAGATGTTGATCCGATCGAAGTAATTGATCAGAATCCCTACCCCAAGCAGGACCCCGATTATCCAGCGTCGCCCTGGTATATGTGTTGTCATAGTCGTCGTGGTCGTTGCCACTGTAAGTTTCCTCCGTGTACTCTCGCTCAGCTTGTCGGCGAACCCTCCGCCGCCCGAACCCGCATGCGTTCCTCCGGCAGCGGGATAAACTCCGTCTCATCCCCCGCTACCTTCCCAAACCGTCCCTCCTTCCAATCCGCCTTCGCCTGCTCGATCCGCTCGCGGCTGGAGGACACGAAATTCCAGAACAAATACCGCGGTCCGTCCATCGCCGCCCCACCCAGCAGCAACACCCGCGCGCCTTGCTGTCCCGCCCGGAGAGCCAGCCGATCACCAGCCCGGAACACCAACATCCGCCCGGACGCGAACGTATCGTCTGAAACCTCTATCTCGCCCTCCAGCACGTACGCCGCACGCTCCTCATGCCCATCCGGCAGAGACAGCACGGAACCGGCCGTCATCACCGCATCGGCGTAGAACAGCGCCGAGGACACTGCGACCGGCGCGCGCAATCCCCACGCCTCACCGGCGATCAACCGCAGCCGCACGCCGTCATCCTCCACTACCGGCAGGCTCGCCGCCGGATAATGCGTGAAGTCCGGCGCACGCTCCTCTGCCGCGCGCGGTAGCGCCACCCAGGACTGGATCCCGAACAAACGATTGTCCCGAACACGCAGCACGGCATCGGTGCGCTCTGAGTGCGCGATGCCCTGCCCCGCCGTCATCCAGTTCACGTCTCCCGGCACAATCGGCTGCTGAGACCCGAGCAAATCCCGATGCAGGATCTCGCCCTCGAACAGATACGTCACGGTCGCCAGGCCGATATGCGGGTGCGGCCGAACATCCAGCCCGCGTCCAGCCAGAAACTCACCCGGCCCCATCTGATCGAAGAA
Organism: uncultured Pseudomonadota bacterium; assembly: GCA_963791885.1. GTDB lineage: Bacteria > Pseudomonadota > Alphaproteobacteria > Acetobacterales > Acetobacteraceae > CAVSUZ01. Next base: position 999,311 of record CAWBUL010000006.1, read on the forward strand.
GATGAACGGCCCGACCATCTGGCGCTCCTGCGCCGGCAGCGCCCGCCGCACCTCGAAGCCGCCGATGTCATGCGCGCGAGGCAGCAGCACCGCCTCAACCCCTGTGCCCTCCGGGTTCATGCGCAGCCCTCCTTGATCAGAGGATCAGCTTATCCCGATATCTTGTCGTCATCGAAATCTGCCTCTCCCGGCACACTGCTTCGTGAGGGGCATGACCTTGTGTCGAATCCGGGTTCATGCTGAACCAGACAAAACGGGGCCATTACTGAACTGACAATTTGATGAAGCCACGCGCTCGCATAACAGCGGCGACGGTTGTTCTCGCCGGCGTGATCACCGCAATTTCCGGCTGGTCGCCGGCCCGCGCCGCCTTAATCGTGGAGCAACATCCCGCGGCCAATATCGCGCTGGTCAGCGACGTCGAAGCGCCGGCCATTTCCAAGTTGGAGGTCAATGACTCCACCCTAACTTGGCCTCTTGACGCCGATCAGCTGCCAGCGCCCGAAACCAGCATGGTCACCACACATCCCCTCGCGCTTGCCTATACCTTGACCGGGAACACCGCCACGTTCGTGCCCGAACCATCCACGGGCGCTCTGCTTCTTGGGGCGCTTGGCATCTGCATGGCGGTCATTAAGCGGCCACGAAAGCCTCGGCGCTAAGTCTGATCCGCGCCGGGTAGCAACCAACTTACCCCGACGCATGCTCCAGCGCGTGGCGAATATGCGCGGCACTCTCATCCAGCGCCCGCCGCTCTTCGGCCGTCATCTCCGGCGTCAGCACGCGCACCACGCCGGTGCGTCCCACTACCGAGGGCAGCGACAGAGTCACACCGTATTTCTCTGAATACGTTCCGATCGGAATCACAGCATGCTCATCCCGCGCCACCATCTCGGCGATGCGTGCGCACACCATCCCGATCCCCAATTGGCTCGCACCCGTCCCCTCGATGATTTCGATATTCGCCTCGCGCACCTCTTTTTCGATTCTCTTCGCCCCGTCGCGCCCGCCGATCAGATCCAGCACCGGTGCCCCGCCGACGCGAGCGCTCGACCATAGGAACACCTCCGAGGTTCCATGCTCGCCGATGACATGCGCATCCACGCTCCCCGGATGCACCTCCAGCTTGCGTCCGATGTGCACGCGCAGCCGCAAACTATCCAAATATGTCCCGGTCGAAACCACCTTCAGCCCCGATGCCGCGCCCCGCGCAATATCCGCCAGCGCATCCGGCGGGTCCGTCACCACGAGCAGGATGCAATCCGGCACCGCCTTCGCGATCTGAGGCACGACCTCCTGGAAGATCGCCTTGTTCTTCGCCAGCAGCTTCAGCCGCCCCTCGGGGTCTGAACGATCAGTCGCTCCGCCCGCCCTTTCGTTTACTCCGACCGTCAGCATCACCAGCGCGCATCCGGCCAGATCGGCGTAATCACCCGCGCGCACCGAAACCGAGGGCGACAGCACGGCGCCATAGGTCACATCGGTGACCATACCGCGCGCCTTCTTCTCGGTTCGGTCCATCAGAACGATCTCACGCGCCATTCCCCGCATGACCGAGGCGACCAGACAGGCGCGTCCCACCGTTCCCGCGCCGATAATGCCAAGTTTCATGAGCGAGCCCTCCAAAGTCCGCGAGAAACAGCGCCGGGTATGGGCGGACGTTCAGTCCTCGCGGGACACCGCCCCGTGAACGGGAGCAGGAAGCCTCCCTTAATCAGCCGCGGACGTTCGATGGCGCGCCAGCAAGAGCGCGTAGTCCACCGCTTCCACCAGAACTCTCCTCACTGGCGATCCCTTTGCCCGCGATATCGAACGCCGTGCCGTGATCCACCGAGGTGCGGATGATCGGCAACCCCAGTGTGATATTCACGCCCGACAGCGCCTGCCACTTCCCGGTCGCGGCATCGACATTAAACCCCAGCAGCTTCACCGGGATGTGCCCCTGATCGTGATACATCGCCACAACCGCGTCGTACTGCCGCGCACGCAGCTTTACGAACACCGTATCGCCCGGCACCGGCCCTGTGACATCCATTCCCCTAGCCCGGAACGCCTCGATCACCGGCGTGGAAACCTTGATGTCCTGCTCTCCAAACAGGCCGCCTTCGCCGGCATGCGGGTTCAACGCCGCCACCGCAATCCGCGGCTCCGCCACACCCAAATCACGCACCGCCTGATGCGTCAGCTCGATCACGCGCGACAGGCGCTCCGGCACCAGCAATCCCGGCACCTTCTCCAGCGCGACATGGGTCGTCACGTGTGAGACGCGAAAATCCCCGTGTGCCAGCAACATCACCGAGCCGCGGCGCCCCGTCAGCTCCGCCAACAGCTCGGTATGCCCGGCGTAGTGATAGCCCGCCAGGTTCAGCGCCTCCTTGTTCAGCGGCGCAGTCACGATTGCGTCCACCCGCCCGGCCTGAGCCAGTTGCACCGCCTTCTCGATCGCGAGGTAAGCGAAGCGTCCTGCCTCTGCAGACACTGCGCCGCGCGGGATCGACTCGCGCTCCTCACCGGCGGGCAGCAACGCCAGCCCGGGCCAGTCATCCGCCTCGCCAACCACCGGGATATCGACTGAAGCAAACCCGGCCGCTTCCCGCAGCGCCGTCGCATGCCCGAGCACCAACAGCCCGAACTCTCCTGCTTCAATGCGCGGCCACAATCGAGCCGCCGCCTTGACGACGATCTCCGGCCCAATCCCCGCGGGATCACCCATCGTCAACGCGAGCATCGGACCCATCATCGCCCTCCCAACAGTCTCACCAGCAATCCGGCATCACCGAATGCACCGGATTTCGACACCACCGTCACCCCGTCCCAACGTCCGCCGTTCATCACCGATGTGGGGACGCCCGGCACGATCTCCCCATCCACCTCCAACCATTCTGCCTCAAGCATGTCGCAGACATCCCGAAGGGTCTCGCCGCCGGCGATCACCAGCGTCCCAGGCATGTCCAGCTGACGGAGCAACGCAGCAAACACATCGGCAATCCGCAGTCGGGCCTCCGGCCGCGCTATGCCTGGCGGCAGCGTCACAGTCACGGCCGCCGCACCCTGCTCCAGCCGCCGCGCCACCGGTGCGGCCTCCTCCATGCTCCCCTGCTTGATCCGCAGCACATGCGCCCAGGCGGCTGACAGTTGCGACACGCTGGTAGGATGGTCCGACCCGATCAGCGCCAGAATGGGCCCGGGCAAGGGCGGAGGCGGGGGCTCCACCTTATCCGTCAACGCCCCGGCCAGACCGCCCGACCCACACCAGAGGATTCGCCCGTCCAGGCATCGCGCGGCATCCACCACGGCCAACAGATCCGCTTCCGTTTCGGCGTCCCACAAGCTGACGCCCGTCACCGCGTCCTCGCCCGCCCTGCAAGGGATCACCGGCACACCCAACCCCGCAAGTTCCTCCACCAGATCCACGTTGCAATCTCGCCACCCCTCGGCGACCCGCGTCATCTGCCGCCCGCCTCGCATCACCCGCCCCTGAAACGGAAATGCCGGCGCGATGACGCAGTGATCGAACAGCCGGAGACAGGCGCTGATCTCGGCGGCCGGACTACCCCGCAACAAGCTATCCATCTTCTTGAACGCGACGTCTGACTGGGTCAGCAACCCCGCTAGGCTACGGGTCACTCGGCGTGCCTCAACCGCGCCGACTTCCCGTGTCCCCGTATCCACAGCCCCCGATCCCACCAGCACCTCCAGCAACTCTGGCGGCCGCCAAAACACCGGCAACGGTCCCGTCGTGCAGATGAACCGAGCTGCGGAGTCCAGGGCCCCGGTCAGGTCATCGGCCAGGACCCGGACCACGGTCATTCAATGACTGCGCTGCTTGCGTCGGCGCTCGTGCCACGCATCCGTCAGCTGCAGCACCGTCGCCGCCGTCTCCTCGATGGATCGTCGGGTCACATCGATCACCGGCCATCCGTGTCGGTTGCACAGCCGCCGCGCCCAAAGCAGCTCCGACTTCACCGCCTCCTCATCGACGTACTCGGAGCTGTCCTGGCGAATGAGGGCGGCGCTGTCCTGGCTCGCGATCAACCGCAGCCGATGCTTGCGGATCTCGATCAGCGCCCGAGGCTCCAGTGTCAGCCCGATCACGGGCACTGACAGCTCCAGCAACCCATCAGGCTCCGGCAGCCCCGGCACGAGGGGCACGTTCGCCGCCTTGATCCCCCGATTGGCCAGGTAAAAGCAGGTCGGCGTCTTGGAGCTGCGCGACACCCCTACCAGCACGACGTCAGCCTCCGGCAGGCCGAGCTGGGCCTGCCCGTCGTCATGCGCCAGCACGTAGTGCATGGCGTCGATACGCTGAAAATAATCCGCGTTCAGCACATACTGCCGCCCCGGGCGCGCCCCTGCCTCCTCCCCGATATAGTCCTGGAGCAGGTTCATGACGGGATCGAGGACGTTGACCACGGGAAGGTTCAGGCGCTGGCAAGTAACCTCCAGGTCACCCCGCAGGGCCTTGTCGACCAGCGTGGACAGAATCGGCCCCGGATCGGCCTCGATCCCCTCCAGCACACGGTGCAGCTGGAAGCGGGTGCGGATCAGGCTCCAGCGATGATACGCAATCTGCACATGCTCGAACTGAGCCGTGGTCGCGCGCGTGATCGCATTCAGGGTCTCTCCCGTCGCATCCGAGACCAGATGCAGGTTTATGCGCTCGCGCGACATCTACTGATTATAGCTCGGATCGAGCTGGATCGATACGGAACAGGCGCCGCGGCTTCGCGGCCAGAGATGTCGCGCTCAGTCGCTCACAGGTACTCTCGATCCTGTGAGTTAAGTGGATAACCCAGGGGTTGTCCCCACCCTCTCACGACGCCACTGGAAGAGCGGGGAAAACCGGCTCGCTCACACGCCCGTGAGGATAACGAGGGGCACTCGTCCACATTCAGGGGACATCCAGAAAAACTGCATCAGCGTCAGAGCGCTCTGGCCTCACCTTGATGTGAGCAACCCTTGGTTGTTCACACCAGTAGCGGGGTACCCCAATTCACACACCCCCAATCACCACTACATCCATTCTTAGATTCCTTCCTTCTCTGTTAAGCGGAGTCATGACGAAGCCCCTTCTCAGGGTTCTGGCTGGCGAAGCACTCCAGCCTTCACCCGTCTGGCTCATGCGCCAGGCAGGACGATACCTGCCGGAATATCGTGCTCTGCGCGCCAAGGCGGGCGGGTTCCTCGACCTATGCCTGACCCCGCCCTGGGCCGCCGAGATCACGCTGCAACCCATCCGCCGATTCGGCTTGGACGCGGCCATTCTGTTCAGCGACATCCTGATCGTACCATGGGCTCTCGGTCAGGAACTGGATTATCGCGAAGGGGAGGGGCCGGTCCTTGCCCCGGTCCGTTCGGGCGCCGACCTCGCTCACCTCGAACTCAAACGCCTGCCCCATGCCATCGCCCCAGTGCTCGAGACCGTCTCCCGCGTGGCTGGCAGTCTGCGCGCCGACTATCCGCAGACCGCGTTGATCGGCTTTGCCGGGGCTCCCTTCACCGTCGCCTGTTACATGATCGATGGGCGCGGCACGCGGGATTTCATCGAAACCCGAACCCGAGCCTATGCCGACGAGGCCTTTTTCCAACGACTGATGACGCTGCTGTGCGACGCAACCGTGGAGTATCTCTCCGCCCAGATCACCGCGGGTGCGGAGGTTGTCCAGCTCTTCGACACCTGGGCTGGAATCCTGCCGCCCGATCTATTCCGTCGATACGTGATCGAACCAACAGCCCGTATCGTTGCCGCGGTCCGGGCACGTCATGTCCAGGTCCCCGTGATCGGTTTTCCACGTCTCGCCGGAACCATGCTGGATGAATATGCCGAGAAAACGGGCGTACATGCCGTCGGCGTCGATACGTCCACCAGACTTGCCGCGGTCCACGCGCAGGTAACGCTCCAGGGCAATCTCGACCCGCTTGCCCTTCTGGTCGGGGGCCCGCCGCTCCACAGAGCTATGGCCGCCGTTCTGGACGATGCCGCGCACCGACCCCACGTCTTCAACCTCGGCCATGGTGTGCTGCCCCAGACACCGCCCGAGCATGTTGCCGACCTCGTGGGGCAGGTGCGTGGGGAGACGGCGTGACCGGGCCGCGAGTCGCGATCGTCCTGTTTAATCTCGGTGGTCCGGATCGCCCGGAGTCCATCCGCCCGTTCCTGATGAACCTGTTTCGCGATCCTGCGATCCTCCGCGTTCCTTTCTTCGTCCGGCCGTTTCTCGCGCGCCTGATCGCCCGCCGTCGCCTCGCCCCTGCCACTGAGAATTACGCGATCCTCGGCGGTAAATCGCCACTCCTGGAGCTCACCCAGGCGCAGGGATCGGCACTGGAAGCGGCGCTCTCGGAGATGGAAGCGAATTGCTTTATCGCCATGCGCTACTGGCACCCGTTTAGCGTGGCCATCGCACGTGACGTGAAGGCCTGGGAGCCGGACGAGGTCATCCTGCTCCCGCTCTACCCCCAGTTCTCGACGACCACGACAGGGAGTTCTCTCCAGGAATGGCGGAACGCTGCGTCTCGCGTCGGTCTGATCGCCCCGGTGACCACACTCTGCTGCTGGTTTGACGACCCCGCCTTTATCGCCGCGACTGCAGCCCCGATCCGCCGTGCCCTGGAGCAGGCCCGCGCCACGTTGCCCGCTGGCACACCGATCCGCGTATTGTTCTCCGCGCACGGCCTGCCCGAGATCATCGTCAAACAGGGCGATCCCTACCAATGGCAGATCGAGCGTTGTGCCAAAGCTTTGGCAACCGCGCTGAACGAGCCTGATCTCGACTGGATCGTCTGCTACCAATCCCGAGCCACTCCGCAGAAATGGCTGGATCCCTCGACCGATCACGAGATTGAACGCGCGGCCAGGGACCATGTCGCTCTCGTCGTGGTGCCGCTCGCCTTCGTCTCGGAGCATTCCGAGACCTTGGTCGAGTTGGATGTGGAATACGGTCGGCTGGCCGAGCGCCTGGGGGTGCCCGGCTATTTCCGGGTTCCGACGCAGAACAGCGACCCGGATTTCATCGCTGCGCTCGCCGGGCTGGTACGCCGTGCCCGTGGGCGTGGCCCTGGCCTTTGCAGTGACGCTGGCACGCGTCTCTGCCCGCAGCACCTCGCGGGATGCCCTATACGGAGTGACCGTCTATATCGGGCGCATGAAGAACACCGCCTCGAACGAGAAACTGTCGAGGATTAGCGCCCCATCGCTCCGCCTCGTCATCTTTGACTGCGATGGAGTGCTGATCGACAGCGAGCCGGTCGTGAACCGGGTTGTTGCTGCTGAACTCACCCATCTGGGCTGGCCCATGACGCGCGATGAAGCCTATCAGCGTTTTCTCGGCCTCGATCTGAATGCCATGGTCCCACTGGTCGAGGCCACTCTCGGCCATCCGCTTCCGATGGGTTGGCTGGACCAAATCACCGCCCGCATCATCGATGGCTTGCATACCGACGCTCCCATGGTTCCCGGCGCGCGCGAGGCGTTGAATGCCGTTGACGCCATGGGCTTGCCTTGGCGCGTCGCCTCGAATTCATCGCATGCCGAGATGCGAGCAAAGTTCGCCGCCAATGGCTTGCTCGAAGTCGTCGAAGGTCGCCTGCACAGCTACACCGACGTTCCACAGGGCAAACCCGCGCCGGACCTTTTTCTTGCCGCGGCGCAGGCACAAGGCGTTTCTCCGGCTGCTTGTCTCGTGGTTGAAGATTCCATTCCCGGCGTGACCGGTGCCACCGCCGCGGGCATGAGGTGCCTTGCCCTTGCTCGGCACGGAGACGGCCGTGGTCTCGCCGCTGCCGGTGCGACCGTATTCAACGACATGCACGCTCTGCCGGATCTGCTCTACCGCTACGCCGCATGACCATCGCCGCGATGACGCCGTTCTACCTCTGGGCCAAGGCGTTTCACATCATCTCAATGGTCGCCTGGATGTCCGGCATGTTCTACCTGCCGCGCCTCTATGTGTACCATTGCGATGCGCGGCCCGGATCGGCCGAGAGCGAGCGATTTAAGGTGATGGAGCGCCGGCTGCTCAAGCAGATCATCAACCCCGCGATGATCGCAACCTGGACATTCGGCATCATCCTCGTGCTCACGCCGGGCGTCATCGACTGGTCTTGGGGCTGGTGGCACGTGAAGCTCGCGGCAGTGATCGCCATGTCCGCCCTGCACGGCTTCTACGCCCGCTGGCGCAAGGACTTCCTGCATGACCGCAACCACCGCCCAGCCCGCTTTTACCGCATTGCCAACGAGATCCCGACGCTGCTCCTCGCCCTGATCGTCATCATGGTCATCGTCCGCCCATTCTGAGGATGCTCCCTGTGAAGACGGCTGTGTGAGGACAGCTTTGTGAGGACGGCTTGAAACAAAGCGTCTCGCGTGCCATCTGGCCATTGACGGACGCACCGGCCCATCGCTAGTGTCGCGCGTCTATCAGCGGTGTTCGCGCCGCTTCCCCACCCATCCCACCTGACGGAACAAGCCACAGCCTGAATTGGGCCAGTTGTATCCCGGGCAGCAACCAAACCCGGTCCGTCGCCATACCATAGAAGAAGCACCAGAGCGTCCCAGATGCATCTCGCCGAACTCAAGGCAAAGTCGCCCGCCGATCTGCTGAGCTACGCCGAATCCCTGCAGATCGAGAACGCATCATCCCTGCGCAAGCAGGACATGATGTTCGCCATCCTGAAAAACCTGGCCGAAAACGACCAGGCCATTCATGGTGAAGGCACCCTCGAAATTCTTTCCGATGGCTTCGGTTTCCTCCGAAGCCCCGAAGCCAATTACCTCCCGGGGCCCGACGATATCTACGTCAGTCCCAGCCAGGTGCGCCGCTTCGCCCTTCGCACCGGCGATTCGGTTGAAGGCCAGATTCGCGCCCCCAAAGACGGGGAGCGCTACTTCTCCCTTCTTAAAATCAACACAATCAATTTCGAACCGCCCGAGGCGGTCCGCCACCGCATTAACTTCGACAACCTCACGCCGCTCTATCCAGACCGGCGGCTGAAAATGGAAGTCGAGAACTTCCAGTCCGTCGCGAAAGGTCCTGCGAAGGACAACACGCCTCGCGTCATCGACCTGATCTCTCCCATCGGCATGGGCCAGCGCGCTCTGATTGTGGCGCCCCCGCGCACCGGCAAGACCGTGATGTTGCAAAACATCGCCACCGCCATCGCCGCCAACCACCCGGAAGTCTTCCTGATCGTACTGCTGATTGATGAGCGCCCGGAGGAAGTCACCGACATGGCCCGCAGCGTGAAGGGCGAGGTCATTAGCTCCACCTTCGACGAACCCGCCACCCGCCACGTGCAGGTGACGGAAATGGTGCTCGAAAAAGCCAAGCGTCTCGTCGAGCACAAGCGCGACGTCGTCATCCTGCTCAATTCGATCACGCGCCTCGCACGCGCCTACAACACAGTCGTGCCCTCATCCGGTAAGGTGCTGACCGGCGGTGTTGACGCAAACGCGTTGCAGCGTCCCAAGCGCTTTTTCGGCGCCGCGCGCAATATCGAAGAAGGTGGCAGCCTCACCATCATCGCCACCGCGCTGATCGATACCGGCAGCCGCATGGACGAGGTGATCTTCGAAGAGTTCAAGGGAACCGGTAACTCCGAAATTATCCTCGACCGTAAGCTGTCGGATAAACGCACCTTCCCCGCGATCGACATCACGAAGTCGGGCACCCGCAAGGAAGAGCTGCTAGTCGACAAATCGACGCTGTCGAAGATGTGGGTCCTACGCCGCATCCTGAACCCGATGGGCACCGTCGACGCCATGGAGTTCCTGTTGGACAAGTTGAAATACAGCAAGACCAACAACGACTTCTTCGACGCGATGAATACCTGATCCGCTATGGCGGAGACATAGAGCAGGATCGCGCGAGGCCGAAGGTCAGAGCGCGTGAATCCTGCTCTCAAACAACGGCCGCCCATGCGCATTCTCTTCGTCACCTCAAACCGTGTGGGTGATGCTGTCCTTTCCACCGGACTGCTCGCCCACCTGATCGTCTGCTATCCGCAATCCCGCATCACTGTTGTCTGCGGCCCATACGCGCGCCATGTGTTCGCCCGGATGCCCAATCGGGAGCGCACACTGGTCCTCAACAAACGGCGGTGGAATCTCCACTGGCTTCCGCTGTGGCGCTGGGCCGCTACTCGCCGCTGGGATCTCGTCATCGATCTGCGCGGGTCCATGCTCCCCTATTTGGTGCGCGCGAAACAACGGACGGTCCTGACCTCTCGAGCCGGCGACGACACCCGCCCGAAGATCCAGCAGCTTGCGCGCGTTCTCAATCTCGATCCGCCGCCGCTGCCTGTCGCCTGGACCGCCGAGGCCGATGACAAACGCGCGCAGTCCTTGCTGTCTTCCGACCGGCCCCTCATCGCTCTTGCTCCGACAGCGAACTGGGAGCCGAAGATCTGGCCCGCTGAGCGCTTCGTTGCGCTTTTCCGTAGACTCGAACGCGATGTCCTTCCTGGTGCTGTCCCAGTGATCTTTGCCGGCCCAGGACAGACCGAACGGCGGCTCGCGCACGGTGTGACCGAGCTCCTGGCCGACTCCATTGATCTCGCTGGCCGCCTGACTTTGCCCGAGGTGGCTGCCTGCCTGCGCCGCTGTGCTCTTTTCGTTGGCAACGACTCTGGCCTGATGCATCTGGCCGCCGCCACTGGTACGCCGACCTTGGGCCTGTTTGGGCCTACCCCGATGGAGCAATACGCTCCGTCTGGCCCGAGCGCACGCGCGGTGCGGGGCGGCAGCGCGATGCACGACCTTTCCGTCGAAACCGTATTAGCCGCCGCCACCCAACTGCTCGCGATGAATTCGGCGCCCGAGCGCCTGTCTGTCCCATGAGAGCAGGATGGACCCCGACGGAAGAAGCGCTGCATGAGGCGGCAGTTGCGCATCTGGCACGCTATGCCACCACCCGTGCTGGGCTTACGAAGGTCCTCCTCCGACGCATCGACCGCTGGATTGCCGGTCAGCCTGAACGGCCCGCCAACTCGGTCATCACGGCCGCGCGCCGCGCGGTCTTACAGGTCGTCGAGCGCCTGGCCGCATCCGGCGCAGTGGACGACCGGACCTTTGCCGAATCCCGTGCGCGCCGTCTGATGCGGTCCGGCCACTCCAGCCGTGCCATTGCCGCGCATCTCGCGGTGCGCGGCATCGATCCCGCCACGCGCAAAGCGGCGCTGACGGTCGAGCCGGACCAGGAATTGGCGGCTGCCGTGAAAATGACCGCACGCAAGCGGATCGGGCCATTTCGCTCCGGTCCGGCCGACGAGACGACACACAGGCGCGAACTGGGTATTCTTGCTCGCGCCGGCTTCGATCAGGAAACCGCCCGCCATGCGCTGGGCCTCGACCACGACGCGGCAGAGGAGGTTCTGCGCCGCTTCCGGCAGGAGTGAACCGCATGTCCGCATATGACAGCCGAGCCGACTCGCTCGCCCATAGCCACCTTGTACGGGATCACATCGGCGTCTTCATCACCGCGATGCTGCGGCGCGCCCAAGCACACGATGCCAGCAAGTTCAGCCCCGAGGAAAAGCCGGTTTTCGATGAGGTCTTTCCCATGCTGCAGGGCGTCTCGTACGGCTCACCCGAATGGAATGCCGCTATCGAACGCGCCGCCCCCGCGCTCAGCCATCATTACAAGTGCAACTCTCACCACCCCGAGCACTACACGAACGGTATCGCGGGCATGGACCTGTTCGATCTGGTGGAAATGTTTTGCGACTGGATGGCGGCAGCGCAGCGGAACCCGTCAGACGGAGTGCGGCTCGATCTGAATGTGCGCGCGTTCGGTATCGAGCCTCAGCTTGCGTCGATCCTCTACAATACGCTCGCGCGCTGGCCTGGCAGCAGCGGATGACCAAGCCCCTCCATCAGTGCGTCGGCCGTAGCCGACCATGGCACCGGCTTGAAATTCTCCCGCACCTGTGCTGTCCAGCGTGCTAGGTCCTCGCGATCCTCGATCACCGCCCGCACCGCGGCATACGCGCTGTTCAGATCATCCGGATCGAAGACACGCGCGCTCGTGCCTCCAGCCTCGCGTAGCGCCGGCTGATCGGCAATCAGGCAGGGCTTGCCGAAGGAAAGACTTTCGGTGACCGGCAGCCCCCAACCTTCCGCGAAGGACGGGAACAGCGTGAACAGGCATCCCTGGTACAGCGCCGCCAGTTCTCCGTCCGTCGGGTCCTCAACGAGCAGCAACCGGCCATGCAGGTGTTCTGTGCTGGCGATCTGCCGCATCAGGTCGTCGACAAACCAGCCCACCCGTCCGGCGAACACCAGGCTCGGCACGCGATCCGCCGGCATGTCGCGCAGGAGCCTTTGCCACAGCCGGAACAGGAAGGCGTGGTTCTTGCGGGCTTCGATCGTGGAGACGAACAGGGCGTAAGAGCCGGGCGGCGGCAGTCGTGACGTGCGCTCCGGAGTCAGTTGTTCCATGCCAAATCTGCTTCCCATCGGAATCGGCACAACGCAGGGAACAGCAAACCCCTGCTCTCGCGCATAGGCGGCAACGTCATCCGCGGTTGCGCCGGAAATTGCGAACACGTGGTCGCACAGCGGCAGCACAGCATCCACCCACGTTCGGAACAAGCGTACCAGCTCCGGATCGCACCATTCCGGATGACGCAGCGGGATCAGATCATAGAACAGCGCCGCAAAGCTCAACCCGCGTGCTCGCTGTGCAGAAACCAGTGCGGCATAATCTGTCCGCGCCCATGGTGAGCCAACCACCATCACTATGTCGCCGGCTGCCGACTCGCGCGCGAGGATGTTTTCGCTACGTGCGCTTCTCAGGCGCTCATGCAGCGGGCCAAGCCGGCGTACCGCGCCCCGGACTATGACCGAACCGAGGCTCCCCCAGGCGCGAAATGCCGCCGATTGCGTCTGCAGCGCTGTCTGAGCCGACATTTGCACCGACAAGGGCAGACGCGCGGCAATCCAGTCCGCCAGCCCGCGGCTCAGTGCGGATCGGCGCACCGGGCCCGGGTTGATGGAGGAAGCCCGCTTGCCATCCGCGAGCCGTGTGAACAACGCGGCGAGCTCGTCCCAGGACACGCTGAGGAACCCCAACGCAGACGGATCATGACGAACGAAATGAACCAGACCGCTCGCGCCGTACCGCTCGTGGAGCGCCCGGCAGAGTTCGAACGCCACACGCTGGATGCCGCTCGGCCGAGGATTGCTGCGCGCATAGGCGAACATATCCTCTACATCCAGCCAGAGCCGTGGCGCCCCGCCTGCCGTCATTGTGACACGCGGACCCGCCAGTCATCCAGCACGGCGCGCAGCGTCTCCGTCCACGGTATGACGGGCTGCCACCCCAGCAGTGATCGTGCGCGAGCGGTGTCGGCATAGGCATGATGAGCATCCTCGCTGCGCATCCGCCCGGCCGCTGCCCGCACTTCCGCCTGCACGCCGCCGAGCGCCACAAGCTCCATCAGAACATCGCCAATGCGGCGCGCAATGCCCGACCCGATGTTCAGGATGGTTCCGGGTGCAATCTCATGCCGTCGGTCGATGCAGGCCATATAGGCAGCGCACACATCGCGTACATCCAGGAAATCCCGCCAGCTCTCAAGGCTGCCCACGTCGATCACCGGTGCCTGAACTCCGGCCGCGATCCGTGCCACCTGCCGAGCGAATGCCGCGACAACCAGATCGGGGGACTGACCTGGCCCGGTATGATTGAACGGCCTTACCCGGATCACGCGGAGACCCTCCACTGTCATCGCCCCCAGCGCGAGATCCGCGGCCGCCTTACTCGCGGCGTACAGATTGCGTGGCGCCAACGGAACGTCCTCACTGATAGCGTCTTGTCCCCCGCCATAGGCATCGGCGGTCGAGGCGAAGATCATAGAGCATGCGGGTGCGAAGCGCAGGATGGCACGTGCCAGGGCGAGCGTGCCGTGCAGGTTCACCGACCAAGCCTGGGCTTCATCGTCCCGAGCAGCCGCCACGGTGGTGATCCCGGCCAGATGAACGCAGACATCGGGGCACCTGGCGCCCACAGCGCTCGCCACGGCATCTTCGTCCCGCAGGTCAAACCAGTCCGTCAGGAGTGCCGTGTTCGGATATCTTGCGCCCAGCGCGGCCTGCAGATGGTGCCCGACGAACCCGTCGGCACCCGTGATCAGGATGCGGCACGGCGGCACCACGTCAGGCGCGCATCCTGGCGCGGTGCCGTGCCAGGTCGGCCTCAACCATCTCGGCGACCATATCCTCGAGCGAAATCGTCGGCTCCCATCCCAGCACGCGCCGCGCTTTCGACGCATCGCCGTGCAGCACGTCCACTTCTGCCGGGCGGATCAGCGACGCATGCGTGAGCACATGGTCTTCGTAGTTCAGCCCGGCGTATTCGAACGCCAGCTTGCAGAAGTCGCGGATCGAGATGCTCCTCCCGGTGGCGATCACATAGTCGTCAGGCTTGTCCTGCTGCAACATCAGCCACATGGCCCGCACATAGTCACGAGCGTGGCCCCAGTCGCGTCGCGCCTCCAGGTTGCCCAGTTGCAGGTCCCGCGCCACACCGAGCTTGATCCGCGCCACACCGTCGGTGATCTTGCGCGTGACGAATTCGATGCCGCGCAGTGGACTTTCATGATTGAACAAAATGCCGGACGACGCGTGCATCCCAAAACTCTCGCGATGGTTCACCGTCATCCAATGCGCGTACAGCTTCGCTGCCGCATACGGGGATCGCGGATGGAACCGCGTCTCTTCGCTCTGTTGCGGCGTCGCCACCAGCCCAAACATCTCCGATGAGGATGCCTGATAGAATCGCGCCTGCGGCCGCTCGAGGCGCAGCGCCTCCATCAGGTTCGCCGCTCCGAGCCCTGTCACCTGACCGGTCAGTAGCGGTTGGTTCCACGATGCCGCGACAAAACTCTGCGCGCCGAGATTGTATACCTCGTCAGGTGCATTGTCCTTCACGATCCGGATCATGCTCGACAGATCGATCAGGTTCCCGTCGGCCAGTTCCACCTGATCGCGAATGCCCAGCCAGGACAGCCGCGCCGCCACCACGTCCGATGACGCAGAGCGGCGCATCATGCCGATAACGCGATAACCTTTCTGCAGCAGCAATTGCGACAGGTAGGCGCCATCCTGACCGGTGACGCCGGTGATCAAAGCAGTAGACATGAACAACCTTGAGGGAACGACTAGCCTGTCCGATACACGCCCCTATCCGGCGCGCCAAGTCCCTCGATCTTACCTCCGGTTCGGGAACAACCCGTCTAGGATCACCTGGTATGTCCTATCGTAACTGAACGTGCTTGCGCGGAGGCGGGCACGGTCCACAATTGCTGTCACACCACCCGACTGTCGATCCGACCAGAAGCGCTCAAACGCCGCATGCAGCGAATCGACGCTGCACGGATCGAAATAATACCCGCAGTCGCCAACCACCTCGGGCATGGAGGAGGAAACCGAACTCAGCACCGGCGTTCCCGTCGCCATGGCCTCCAGCAGAGGCAGACCGAATCCTTCAAAAATGGACGGATAGATCAATCCCGCGGCGCAGGTCAGCAGCGCCGTCCTGAACCGCTCATCAACGTAGCCCGTAAAAACGATCCGCCCGCTTTCCACAGTTCCCTGCAACAACTTGCCCTCGATGAGGCTCGCGAAGCTCTCGCCCCAGGCCTGCCGGCCTGCGAATACGACCCGCACCTGCGTCAGCACCTCGGGGCGACGCGCAAGCCATTCCAGCACGAGGGCCGCATTTTTCCGTGGCTCAATGGAGCCGAGAACCAGAAGGAAAGGCTCGACCTGGCGCTCACCCACCAGTTGGCGCATCCGGTCCGATGCGCCGAGATCCACGTTATTCCCCAGTAGTGCCACCCTTAGCCGCTCCGGCGGGACGCCGTACACCCAAGTCAGATCGCGCGCGGTTGCTTCCGAGATCGGAAACAGTACATCGCTCGACGCAATCTGCTCAGCCAGGTCGGTGGTATACATCGCAACCGAGGCCGCCGGATGGCACTCCGGCGTGAGTACCATGGAAAGGTCGTAAACGATCTTGCCTTCCCACGAGTAGAGCTTCTGCGCCGGACGATGGTCGGTATAGAGGCCGACCGAATGGCTCAGCGCGCCGGAGTCGTGTAGGCGAACACGGAGGGCGTCAGCGGATGGGAACTGCTCCGCTCCCGTCAAACTCGTCCCGCTTCGCTCATCCAGGCATCGCCGCATGCTCGCGGTATCGATCCAGCGTCCATCGAGCACAAAATTCAGTTCGAGCCAGTCCTCCCCTAACAGTCGGGAGCAAATCTCCGCCACCACGTTTGGGATGCCCGTGTAATTGGTCTCCCGTAGCGGGCCGACATCCACCACCAATGGTGCCGTCACAGTCGAGCCATCAGGTGATTTAGACCGGATCGGAAGGCGTCTGCGCTGAAAAGCCGCTTTGCCATCTCACGGCACGTTGCCGCCATCCGGTTCCGAGCATCCGTATCCAGCGACGCAGCCATAAGAATGGCGTCGCACACCCCTTCCGCAGTCGGCTGGTGCCACGTCAATCGCATATGCGCTGCGATCAACTCCTCCTCCGTGCTGACCGCTGCCGGCTCGGTCATCAGCGGCACTGCCGCACCTGGTGGCGCCAGTGCGGCGAACACGCCTTCCGTCGGCGCGATCAGCGGCACTCGGCTCAGCATCGCCCGGACCATCTCTAGCGGCAGCCCGCACGGGGCAACCGCGCACAGGAGAAAGTCAGCCGCGGCAAGCCCATGTTCCGCAAGCACGAGCTTGTTCCCAAGCATCTGTTTCGCTTCGCGACGAACGGCCGCCGTCGCGTCGACCATCAGCTCCAGATCTTCGCGCCGGCCAAGCGCCTTCTTAAAGCCCTCCAGCACCGGACCCAGACAGCGAGAAAGCCGCAACGTCTCGGTATCTACAAGAACCCGCTGCATCCCAATCGGTCGCACGGCATCCCCGTCATCACGGTCACTGGCAACATAGGGCGGCAGCGCCACGACATTCTTCAAACCGGCATCGCGCAGAATGCCGGCCGTGAAGTCCGTGCTGCAGATGATCACATCCGCCATCCGCAGCAGCCGAAGCTGATCGTAGAACGGAACACCGCCCAGCACCGACGCCGAGAGTTCCGCATAGGGCCAGTTGCAGAGGAACACGTTGGGCATGCCATGGAATGGTCTCAGGTGCTTGATCGGCTTGATCGCCAAATGCCAGTCACTGGTCCGAACCCCAAGAACCTCGCGCGCTGCCGCCGTCTGATAGATCTCGGGCCGCACTACCGTCTGCACATCCAGCCCGCAGGCACGCAAGCCGGATTGATAGAGCGCCGACAGCGTCTTCCAATTCTGCCGTGTTGCTGGCGATACCGGTTGGGAATTGAAGATCAGCCGTTCCTGACCGACGGCGTCGCTGAAGAAGACCGTCATTATCTAAAGCGATCGTGACAGGTGATATAACTGCTCCACCGTCACGACCCCACGTGCATTAGCAGCGACCTCGCCCGGTCTGAACAGATACTGCGCGTTCGGGTCCCCCGCGCCGGCCATTGGTGATAAGGCCGGCGGCAACAGTCGTTGTACTCGGACACGAAATCCCGGCACTCTCCGCGCAACCATCCGCGCCGCTCGGTGCAGCCGCGGATGACCACCGACGAACTGTACGCCAACGGTCGCCAGTGATCGGAGCAGCGCCCTCACCTCGGCATGGTCGCGCAAGCCCCCAGCCGGGGATGCTGCCCGGCCGATTGAGCAATCAATTCCTCAACCAGAGATACAAACTGTGCCGTCCGGCTCTCCCAGTCATACACGATGGGCCGCCGCGCGGGAGTCCCGGCCGCGCCTGACCGGATTTCGTTCGACAGCCACTCGCAAACCGAAAGCGTGCTGTTGGAGGTGAAAATGGGGAATTCCCGATGGGCGGGAATGTCCGAGGCCGCCGTGGGGAGACCCATCGCGAGAGCCTGGCTGATTCCCAAATTATATCCTTCCCAGCGGGAAAATCCCATGTAGGCATCCGCCGCCATATAGAGTTCCGCCAACCTTTCGTCCGACACGTTGGCGAACACAATAAACCCCAACCGCTCCACCGCCTTCACGTCATCAGCTGTTCCTGCTCCTGCCAGAACGAAGGCGAGTCGTCCAGCCTGCTCCGGGTAGAGATAGGGAAACTCGCGGAGAATCTCGGCGATTTTGTCGATCCCCTTATACACGCGCTCGTTGTCCCTGATTCGGCAGACCGTCAGCACCACGAAAGCATCATCCCATCCGAGTTCCCGACGCACACTGTCGCGCTGCGATCTCAGGCGCTCTGACCAGGACTGCATATGTGAATTTGCCAGCGCGATCACCGTCATGTCCTTGTTCAACGTCTCGTTCTTTACGGATTGCGAAATTGCTGCCCACGCCGTGGTAAGAGGAGCAGCCGCTCGCTTCTGGTATCCGACCTCGAGCAGGTAAGACCGAGTCGGTTCCGGGAAGAACTCCGCGTCCGGTTCTCCATAATCGTACGACAGAACGGGAATATGCGGGCCGATTAGATACGGGATTTCGAAGAAGGGGGGCGTATGGCAGATGACGAGCGATACATCGTTCAGGAAGGCGCATACTGCTGCTTCTTTTGCAGTTTCCAACGCCACTCGTGAGCACCCTGGGAAGCCAAACTCGTCGTCCTCTTGCGGGCCCGCAACGATGACCTCGTAACCGCGTTCGACAAGAGCCTTAACTTGTTGCTGGATGACCAGCGGCACGCCGAAGCCGATCCTGTAAACCATGCTGAGCACCAGAACCCGAGGCGTCTGACGCACCCTGCGCGTCCATGGCCGCCGGATTCGAGGTGGTTCCGCCAACAAACCGGCCTCTTCAAGCGACAGGTTGGGATTGTATGAAGGATCGTCCTGAAAGAAGTGCCGGAACCGCCGCCTGGTGTAATCGGCCTCGCAGAAATAGCGGACATACTTCTCGCGCGTGTTGTCGTGCCCCCGTGTCTTGGACTCGTCGTGCACCAGAAGCGGGTCGGCGAGATAGACGTTCCGCAGCCCGGCGGCGAGGCATTCAAGACAGAACTTCACGTCGTTCCACGTGATCCGCAGGATCGGATCGAAGCCGCCGATCTGATCAAAGACATTCTTTCTCACCGCCAGACAAGCGCCAGTAACCAACGTCAGTTCCCGCGTGTGGTCACGTGCGCCAACCGCCGCCTGGTCAGCGAGGCGCAGCAGGTGGTCCACCGCTCCCTTGTTGCCGCCAGCCAGGCAGCCCCCGTGCTGGATTGTTCCGTCCGGGTAGAGGAGTTTTGCGCCGACTACACCCACATCGGGTTGTGCGGCATACCACACCAGCTTGCTGAGCCAGTCAGGATCACGCACCTCGGTGTCGTTGTTGAGGAAAAGCAGAATGTCGGAGTCTACCACGCGCGCACCAAAATTGTTGATGGCAGCGAAGTTGAACGGAAACGGATAGCGCACGACGGACACCTTCGGATGCACGGACAAACGTTCCAGATATTCCAGCGTTGCCTGCTCCCGTGATTGGTTATCAACCACAACAATCGCTACTTGCGACAGATCGTACAACGTTCGTTCAAGGACGCTGTTGATGCAGGCCCTCAAATGGTCCAGTCCGTCGCGCGTCGGGATTACGATGGCAACACTGGGCCCGCTGTGCTCGATCGCCGGCAGGTCGTGCGGCTGTCGCTCACGCTCCCGCGGAAGGTGAAACAGCATGAAAGGAAGGTGTTCGACTCGCCGGCCCCGCAAGACCCGAGTGATCAGCCGGTCGTAGTCCAAAACCTCGCCGCGCAACAGGATGCCTAAATCATCTATCGTCAGCCCGATCGTCCGCGACAACAGCACGCAATCGCCAATGTAATTGTACTGCGCGAGATATTCGGGGGAGAATTGTGGCTTGAAAGAAGGATCATGCCGCGCCCCGCTTTCATCGATGCAGTCATGATCTGAGTAGACAGCATCTGCTCCAATCCGGACCGCCGCTTCAAGAAACATGTACCCCGCAAGCGGATTAAGCAGAACGCTCCCCGCGCAGAGCAGACAATAGTGGAACCGTTGCATGGCCGCGTCAGCTTCTAGCGCGCTTGTCGCAAGCGACACCCGTCGTTCCGCAGCAAGGCTTTCGCGCAAGGCATCGCTCTCGGCGGACGATATATCGGGCGCCAGCAGGATGACGGAATGCCAGCCGGGGTGATGCGACTCCTGGCAGGCCACGATCGCGCGTTCAATCCCCGATAGGCTCTTACGCGACACTACGAACAGAACCAGCAGATCGGGAAGATCCAGAACCGCGAGATGACGTTTGGCCTCGCGATTGTCCTCCGGTTTCAGTACGTCGAATCGCTCGAGCCAATCCGGATAGGTCATTGGCGGACGCTGCCGCGTCGGCGTTATAACGGGCACGTCCGTAGGAGGAGCCGAACTCCAGCAGCCACGTCCTCAGCCCCGCCAAGCCGTACCGAGTGCTGGTGAACCAGATGCGCCCGGCCAGTGCCAGTAAATTAGGCTCACGGCGGTAGATAACGGCGAGGGCCGCAATCCCAAGGCGAACGAGCCAGGCCCTTCGCTTGATTTTCTCCCATGTCACGAGACCGGATCGCTCCACTGCCAGCAAGCGATCTTGAAACCGCTCATCCTTCAGTGAGGATCGTATATGGTAGCGTTCAACGAAACGCTAGCGCGTGGTGCTTCGGTTTTCGAACCTAGCCTCGTAAGCGTGCTAAGCGGCTTTCTGGTGCGGAATGTCCTTATCCGCCAACAGGGTCTCAAGCTCCCCCGACTGGAACATCTCGGTTACGATATCGCAACCGCCCACAAACTCACCCCGCACATAAAGCTGCGGAATGGTCGGCCATTGCGAGAAATGCTTGACCCCCTCGCGCAGCGCGGCGTCCTCCAGCACGTTGGCGGTCTTGAACGGCACCCCGAGGTGCGAAAGAATCTGCACCACCCGCGCGGAGAAACCGCACTGAGGGAACATCGCCGTTCCCTTCATGTACAGCATCACCGGGTTGTCCGTGATCTCGCTCTGGATACGGTCGAGCACAGGATTGTCTGACATCGTCTTCGCTCTCCTACGTTGGCCCTAAGGGGGCACAGATGTCTGCAAGGCCAGGGCGTGCAGCTCGCCCCCCATGCGCCCCCGCAGCGCGGCGTAAATCATCTGATGCTGCTTCACCCGGGTCATGCCCCGGAATTGCTCGGATATAACCGTGGCGGCGTAGTGATCACCATCGCCAGCCAGGTCTTCCACCGTCACCTCCGCGTCCGGTAGGGCCGATCTGATAAGCGCCTCGATCTCGCTGGCGGACATCGCCATCATTCGCCCCTTAGGGTCTGCCCCTCAGCTTCGGCTCATCCACGATGGGAAAAAAGACGCATGAGCCGCCCGTAACGCCGCAATCGATATGGTTCCCCCATCTGGCAGAGTCAAATCCCGCCCGCCCGAGTGTCCGATCCGCGCAACCGGCACGCCGGCACCCTCCGCGGCCCGGATGATCTGGGGGAGTCCGCCACCGCAAGCAGGTAACGTCCCTGGTCCTCGCCGAACCAGAAGGCGTGGCCAGGAATATCGCGTGGCCCCGTTGACAGCCGCGCCCCAACGCCGCTCACCATGCACATCTCCGCCACGGCCACCAGCAACCCGCCATCCGACACGTCGTGACACGCGCGCACATTCCCTGCGGCGATCTGCATCCGAACGAAATCACCCGCCGCCTTTTCCGCGACGAGATCCACCGGCGGAGGCGCGCCCTCCTCGCGGCCGGCGATCTCGCGCAGCCACAGCGACTGGCCGAGCCATCCCCGCGACGCACCGATCAGCACCAAGTCCAGCCAAGGCGGCAGCGCAATCCCGACGGCCATCGCCGCATCGTCGATCACCCCCAGACCGCCGATCGCCGGCGTCGGCAGGATCGCACGTCCCTCGGTCTCGTTGTACAGGCTGACATTGCCGCTTACGACCGGGAATTTCAGCGCCTCGCAGGCTGTTGCCATCCCGCGGATCGCCGCGGCGAACTGGCCCATCACCTCCGGCTTCTCCGGATTGCCGAAATTCATGTTGTCGGTGATCGCCAGCGGCCGCCCGCCCACCGCGGTGATGTTCCGCCACGCCTCCGCCACCGCCTGGCGCCCGCCCATCTCCGGGTCCGCGGCGCAGTAGCGCGGCGTGCAATCGGTGGTCAGAGCCAATGCCATGATTTGCCCGTCCACCCGAACCACCGCGGCATCCGCAGCCCCCGGGCGTTTCACCGTCTGCCCGCCGATCGTCGAGTTGTACTGGTCCCAGATCCACGCCCGCGAAGCCAGGTCCGGGCACGCGATCAGCGTCTGTAGCGCGCGCGCCAGACCCACCCGGTCCTCGATCCGCGCCGCGTTCACCGCGACCGGTTTCGTCTGCTCCGCCGTGGGCCGGTGATACAGCGGCGCCTCGCGCGCCAGCGGACCCAGCGGAATCTCCGCCTCCGTTCGACCCTGATGCCGCACCACGATCCGCCCCGTGTCGGTCAATTCGCCGATCACCGCGAAATCCAGCTCCCACTTCGCGAAGATTGCCGCCGCCGCATCCGTCCGCTCCGGCCGCAGCACCATCAGCATCCGCTCCTGCGATTCCGACAGCATCATCTCATACGCCGTCATCCCGCTTTCGCGCTGCGGCACCTGGTCCAGGTCCAGCGTGATTCCCACACCGCCTTTGCCCGCCATCTCCACGGACGAGCTGGTCAGTCCCGCGGCCCCCATGTCCTGGATGGCGATGATGGCGTCCGTCTCCATCAGCTCCAGGCAGGCTTCCAGCAGCTTCTTCTCGGTGAATGGGTCGCCCACCTGCACGGTCGGCCGCTTCTCCTCGGCATCCGCGCCGAACGCCGCCGAGGCCATCGTCGCCCCGTGAATGCCGTCCCGCCCGGTCTTGGCGCCCACATAGACCACCGGGTTCCCAACCCCCGCCGCCGTGGACAGGAAGATCCGGTCCTTCCGAGCGATCCCGACCGTCATCGCATTGACCAGCGGATTGCCGTCATAGGCGCGGTGGAAATTCACCTCGCCGCCCACTGTCGGCACGCCGATGCAGTTGCCATAGCCGCCGATCCCACGCACCACGCCATTGACGATCCGCTTCGTGATCGCCTTCGCCGGATCGCCGAAGCGCAAGGCATTCAGATTCGCGACCGGCCGCGCGCCCATGGTGAACACGTCGCGCAGAATTCCACCGACGCCCGTCGCCGCGCCCTGATAGGGCTCGATGAAGCTCGGGTGGTTGTGCGACTCCATCTTGAACACCGCCGCCAACCCCGCCCCGATATCCACCACACCGGCATTCTCCCCCGGCCCGTGGATCACCCACGGCGCTGAGGTCGGTAGTTGCTTCAGGTACACGCGTGATGATTTGTAAGAGCAGTGCTCGCTCCACATCACGCTGAACACGCCAAGCTCAGTCAGCGTGGGCGTGTGGCCCAATATCTCGAGGACCTTCGCGTATTCCTCGGCACTCAGTCCGAAGTCCCGCGCCAGCGCCTGATTGACGTCCCGTTCCATTCAGCTCATGCGGCCAGCGCATCGAACAGCGGCTTGCCGTCCGTCCCGCCCATCAGCGGATCCACCAGATCCTCAGGATGCGGCATCAACCCGAGCACCCGCAGACTCTCTGAATACACACCGGCGATGCTCCGCGCGCTGCCATTCAGGTTCGCCTCCGGTGTGACCTCTCCCCCTGGCGTCGCGTAGCGGAACCCGACCAGACCCTCACCCTCCAGCCGGTCGAGCGTCGCCTCATCGGCGAAGTAGTTGCCGTCCCCGTGCGCCATGGGCGCCCGGAATACCTGCCCTTTCTGATAGTGCCCGGCGAACGCCGTGTCGCTCCGCTCTACAAGCAGATGGCAATCCGCCGAGATGAATCGCAGCGACGCATTTCGGAGGAGCGCCCCCGGTAGCAGCCCCGCCTCGGTCAGGATCTGAAATCCGTTGCACACACCAAGCACATACCCGCCACGCTCGACATGCGCCCGCACCGCTTGCATCACCGGCGAGTGCGCCGCCATCGCCCCGCATCGCAGATAATCGCCGTAGCTGAACCCGCCCGGAATGATCACCAGGTCCAGCCCGGACAGCTCCGTCTCCGTGTGCCAGATCATGCGCGGCGCCTGGCCGGAGGACCTCTCTAGCGCGATCGCCATGTCGCGTTCGCGGTTGATCCCCGGGAACAGGACGATGCCGGCCTTCACGCCCCCTCCACACTCACGCGGAAGCTCTCGATCACCGTGTTCGCCAGCAGCCGCCGACCCATTTCCTCGCCGGTGGCCCGAGCCTTGGCCGGATCACTCTCCGCCACCTCCAGCTCGATCACCTTACCCGCGCGGACCTCCCCCACGCCCGCAAATCCCAAAGTCTGCAGCGCGTGACCGATCGCCTGACCCTGAGGGTCGAGCACCCCCGGCTTCGGCATCACGGTCACCACGACCTTCATGATTGCCCCGCGCCCGAGGCTGCGCGCAAAATCATTGCCCAACACAGGGCCGCGCGGAGAATCACTGCATTGTCTCCGGCCCCTTCATGTCGCGGGAGCCAGCCTCCGGCAGAATCCCCAGCCGCTTCGCCACTTCCTGATACGCCTCTTCCACCTTGCCCAGGTCGCGACGGAACCGGTCCTTGTCCATCTTCTCGTTGGTCTTCGAGTCCCACAGCCGGCAGTTGTCCGGGCTGATCTCATCCGCCAGCACGATGCGCATCTCGTCGTTTTCCCACAACCGGCCGAACTCCAGCTTGAAATCGACGAGCGTGATGCCGACGCCCAGGAACAGCCCCATCAGGAAGTCGTTGATGCGAAGGGTCAGCGCCACGATGTCGTCGATGTCCTGCGTATTGGCCCAGCCAAAGCAGGTGATGTGCTCCTCGCTCACCAGCGGATCAGCAAGCGCGTCGTTCTTGTAGCAGTATTCGATAATGCTGCGCGGCAGCCGGGTGCCTTCCGGAATGCCCAGGCGCTGGCTCAAACTGCCCGCCGCGATATTCCGTACCGACCACTTCCAGCGGGATGATCTCTACTTCGCGGATCAGTTGCTCGCGCATGTTCAACCGCCGCACGAAATGCGTCGGAATGCCGATCTCGGCCAGCTTGGTCATAAGGTATTCGCTGATCCGGTTGTTCAGCACACCTTTTCCGGTGATCACGCCTTTCTTTTGGGCGTTGAACGCCGTCGCATCGTCCTTGAAATACTGCACGAGCGTCCCCGGCTCGGGACCCTCGAACAGGATCTTGGCTTTTCCTTCGTAAAGCTGGCGGCGGCGGGCCATGATTCTCCCCAGGGTCTCCGTCGCCCCTTCTCAGGCCGGCGGCGGCCCGCATATAGCAGCGAGGAGGCCGGCTGGCCAAACGCGCCCCGTCCGCACCCTCCGCTAACCGTCCAACCCCCCGATCCAATCCCGCAGCCCGATCAGCCGCTCCGTCGCCGTCCGGGCCGCCCACAGCACGTCCCGGACCCGCACCACCGTCGCATCGAACAATTCATTGACGATCACATGGTCGAATGTCGGCGCGTGAGAAATCTCCTCCCGCGCTCGGTCCATCCGCCGATCGATCTCCGCCGGATCCTCCCCGCCACGCCCCTCCAGCCGCTGCCGCAACGCCGCCATCGAGGGCGGCAGCAGAAACACCCCGACCACATCGCCGGGCAGCGTCGACCGCAAACTGTCGAACCCCTGCCAATCGATGTCGAACAGCACGTCCTCTCCGGCTGCCAGCGCCCCCGTAACCGGCTCCCGTGGCGTGCCATAGAAGTGCCGTCCCAGCACCTGCGCCCACTCCAGCAGCGCTCCCTCCGCCACCAGCCGCTGGAAATCAGCCATGGTGCGGAAACAATAATCCACCCCCTCGCGCTCCGCCGGCCGAGGCGGCCGCGTCGTCACGCTCACCGACAGCCGCAGCCCGGTCTCAGCCTCCAGCAGCGCCCGCGCCACCGAAGTTTTGCCTCCGCCCGACGGACCCGCGAGCACCAGGCACAGCCCCCGCCGCGCGATCCCCCTCATTCCACGTTCTGCACCTGCTCGCGCAGGCGCTCGATCGCCGCCTTCAGCCTCAAGCCCACATCGGTCAGCGCCGTCGTGGCCGACTTGCTGCACAGCGTGTTCGCCTCGCGGTTGAACTCCTGCACCAGGAAATCGAATCGGCGCCCGATCGCCTCACCCTCCGCGAGCATGGCTCGCGCACCGGCAATGTGACTCTCCAGCCGATCCAATTCCTCCCGCACATCAGACCGTGACGCGAGCAGCGCCACCTCCTGTGCGATGCGCTCCTCCGGCAGCCCCGGGCGTTCCTCCAGTAGCGCGGCCACCAATTCCAGCATCCGCCGCCGCTGCTCCCGCGGCTGCATCTCCGCCTGAGTGGCCGCTTCCTGTCGCAGCGCCGCGATCTCATCCAGCAGCCCCGACAACACGGCCCCCAGTCGTGCGCCCTCCTGTCGCCGCGCCTCCACAAGCAATCCTAACGCCTGACCAAAGCTCGCCTGTACTGCTTGCACCGTCTCCGCTGACGGCCCCTCCGCGTCCGGCGCTGCCGTTCGCAGCACCCCGGGTAGCGCCAGCAGCGCCGCCGGCTGAGGCACATCGCTGCCCGGAATCCGCCGGTGTAGGTCCATCGCCAGCTCAACGGCCTGTTCCAAGGCGATCGCGTCAACCGACAGCCGAGCCTCGGTCCCGCGCCTGATCGTCAGACTCGCCGTTACGCTCCCCCGTCGCAGTGCCCGCCCAGCTTGGTCACGCAGCCCGGGTTCCGCCGCATCCCACCCCGGCGGCAGTCGAAACCGGATATCCAGCCCGCGAGCGTTCACGCTGCGTAGCTCCCAAACCCAGCTCAGGTCAGCGGCGCTGCCCTCCGCCCGGCCGAATCCCGTCATGGATGCAAGCGCGCTCATTGCTGCGGCTCTAGCCCATCAACACCTATCCTGCCATGCGGCAACCACGTTCCGCAGCCAATCGTTCGCACGACACTCGGCATGTACCAGGGAGCCCGTCATGGATCGGCCGCTCGAGATCGCCTTTCACAACATCTCCTCCTCCGAATCGCTCGAAGCTCTGATCCGCGACAAGTTCGCCCGCCTCGAAAAGCGTTTCCCGCGCTTGGTCGGCGCCCGTGTGTCGGTGGAGGCTCTGCATCGTCAGCACCGCACCGGCAACGTTTACGAGTGCCACATCGTTCTCTCCGTGCCCGGCCGAGACCTCGCCGTCACCCACGAACCTCACCGCGCCAAGGAGGAGTATGCCCACCCCGATGTGAGAAGTCTCCATTCGCGAGGCATTCGAGACGGCCGAGCGTATGTTGCTCGACTTCAAGGGCCAGCTGCGGGAGGACACGTCAGATCCTACCGGCTCCGCCGTTGCGGGCCAGGTCGCGCTGATCGAGCCTGGCGCAGACCACGGTTTCATTCTCACCAATACCGGTTCGCAGCTCTACTTCCATCGCGACAGCGTCACCAATGCCGACTTCGCCGACCTCAAGCCCGGGCAGGAGGTTCACTACGTGGAGGAGGAAGGGGATACGGGCCCCGTCGCGACCAAGATCCGGATCCCGGAGACCAAGTCCGCCTGAACGCGTCACGTCTGGAAAGAAAGCGCGGGCCGGACGTGAACAGGTCCTGTCACCGCGCGTTCTCCTGCCATGCCAGATACCCCGGTGCCCGGCCCCGGTCGCGTACTGACCCCGGCGCACGTCGGAGATATCGCGGCACGCGACCCGCTAAGAACCATCGCGCACACACTCCGCGCGACTGTGATCATTGTTGGCTTGTGTGTCGCCCTCTGGGCTCTTGCAGACGCCTTCGTCACCATCATCCTCGCCATCTTCTTCGCGGTGATGCTGCGCGGTCTGGGCAACGCCCTCAGCCGCCGCACTCACCTTCCGGCGGCAGCGTCCGTGCTCGTCGTGTTTCTGCTCCTGATCGTTGCCATTTGCGGCTTGGGCTACTGGGCCGGCCCGCGCTTTATCTCTGAGGGCCAACAGCTCTGGAACCAGGTGTCCAGTAGCCTCGGCAACATCTCCACCCAGTTCTTTCACCTGGGCAGCGCTAAAGGCAGCCAGTCCAATCCCGTCGCGGCCCTCACCTCTGGCGGAGGTCCCGAGACGATCACCAACCTGCTCCGGTTCGTCGCCACCTCCGCGATGGGCTTCTGTGCCGCCGTGCTCGTGATCGTCGCTATTGGCGTCTATCTCGCCGTTTCGCCTGATATGTACGTGAACGGCGTCTCTCACCTGACGCCCCTTTGGTACCAGGGTCGTGCTCGCCAGGTGCTCATTGAGCTGGGCGAGGCTGTGCAGGGCTGGATGCTCGGCCAGTTGATCGACATGATCGTCGTCGGCCTCGTTGTCGCCGCCGGCCTGACGATCGCCGGAACCCCACTCGCCGGCGTGCTCGCCATCGTCGCCGGCGTGTGTACCTTTATTCCCTACTTCGGTACTATCATCTCCGCCGTGCCTGCGCTTGTCGTTGGCCTCACCAATGGCCTCAGCGGTGCGATCTGGGTCATTGCCGTTTTCACAGTTGCCCATGTGGTCGAGGGCTATGTCGTCGCACCGTTCGTGCAGCGACGCACCGTGCACTTGCCCCCGGCGCTCACCCTTTTCTCCTTTGTCATCATGGTCGCGCTTTTCAACATCTTCGGCGTGCTGATCGCCACGCCGCTGATGGCATGCATCATGGTGGCCGTAACGCGCATCTATGTCGAAGACATCCTCGGCGACCCTGCCGGGCGCCAGCTCCAGGTCAAGGCGCGTTGGTATTGGTTCAGCCCGCCATCCTGAAGATCGCACTCTCGGCAACAAGAAATCACAGCACGACTGCTCCTAACCCCATGAGCGACTGAGTAAGATTTTCTTCAACCCGCGCGCGACATGCGATAGTCTGTCCACAACGAAACAGAATACGTGTGGGATGGATTGTGATGAACCGTCGCCTCAAAGGCTGCGTCGCCGCCCTCACTATGCTCGCGGCATCCTGTTCCATCTCCCCCACATCCAGCCCCGTGCAGGACGAGGCGCTCATGGCCGGCCGGCTCGCCGCCTCCTTCCCTGCCGCGGATGAAGACTACTTCCAGGGCATGGACGGCGGCGTCGCCCTCACTGCCGA
The DNA here is from genome assembly GCA_963791885.1 of uncultured Pseudomonadota bacterium. GTDB lineage: Bacteria > Pseudomonadota > Alphaproteobacteria > Acetobacterales > Acetobacteraceae > CAVSUZ01. The sequence goes on from CAWBUL010000006.1 coordinate 1,028,400, forward strand.
CGAGATCAAAGGCCGCAACACCTGGATCGTCTGGACCGGAGGCGACGACGCCTTCTGGGATCGCGTCACTCTCTACACCTTCGGTAACTTCGATCTGCTCAAGACCCTGTCCTCTTACCCCGGGCAGAAATTCAGCCGCGACAACCGCTGGACCTATCTCGGCCTGATCAACGAGCCCTGCTTTACGAAAGCCACCGGCCCCAACCCGCAGCGCAATGGTCTCTGGCTCGACATGCGCAGCCCCAACTGCCCCGCCGACCCGTTCGAGAATGAGCAGAAATATCCCGGCGTCGCCATCGGCGCGCGCGGCAAGACCGTCCCTGTCGGCTCCCAATACGGCTACGCCACCGGCGTGGTCGGGCTGCGCCTCTTCCCCAACCCGGCCTTCGATGCCGAAGCCGCCAAGAAGTGGAATCCGGTCCGCTACTACTCGGATCCCAGCTACTACAACGACAAGAACCTGGTGCGCCCCTATCGGGTCGGTATGTCCTGCGGCTTCTGCCATGTCGGACCAAATCCGGTGAACCCGCCGGCCGATCCTGAAAACCCTCAGTGGAGCAATCTTAGTTCCCTCGTTGGCGCGCAGTATTTCTGGCCCGACCGCATCTTCTCCTGGGCCGCTGACGAGTCGAGCTTCATCTTTCAGGTCCTGCATACCGCCCGACCCGGTTCGCTCGATACCTCGCTGGTCGCCACCGACTACCTGAACAACCCGCGCACCATGAACGCGGTCTACAATGTCGGCCCGCGCCTCGCGTCAGCCCTGCGCTGGGGTAAAGAACAACTGGCCGGCGGCGGTCTCAACAATCGCCAGTTCAACGACTACCTCTCGTCCGGTCCGCTTACGCGCTTCTTCCAGCCGCCCGCTACAGTCTGGACCCCGCACGTGCTGAAGGACGGCTCGGATTCAGTGGGCGCCCTCGGCGCGCTCAATCGCGTCTATATCAACATTGGCCTGTTCAGTGAGGAGTGGGTCCACCACTTCACCCCGCTGGTCGGAGGCACGCAGCAATCCCCCATCACCATCGCCGACCTGACGGCAAACTCGACCTACTGGAACGCGACCACCACCCAAACGCCGGATATGGCGCTGTTTCTCATCAAGGCGTCCTCACCGCACAAGCTGCGCGACGCGCCCGGCGGCGCCGCCTATCTCACCGAGAGCGCCGCCACACTCCAGCACGGCAAGATCATCTTCGCCGATAACTGCGCGCGCTGCCACTCCAGCAAGGTGCCCGTCGCACCTGTCGGCGCCGATCCGGGCGCCTGCATCGGTCCCGACTACATGACTTGCTTCAACCGCTACTGGGCCTGGACCCAGACCGGCGACTTCAAAAGCAAGATGCGTCCCATCGTTCTGACGCCGGACTTCCTGGACGGCAACTTCCTGTCCAACGACATGCGTATTCCCGTGACCCTGACGCAGACCAACGCTTGCAGTCCGCTCGCGACCAACTCGATCCGCGACCATGTCTGGGACAATTTTTCCTCCGAGAGTTACAAGCAGCTTCCCTCGGTTGGCACCATCACCGTCTATGATCCATTCACCGGTGCCCCAAAACAATACACCATGCCTGCCGGCGGCGTCGGCTACACCCGTGTTCCCTCTCTGATCAGCATCTGGTCCACCGCGCCCTTCCTGCTCAACAACAGCGTCGGCAACTTCGACCCGAGTCCTTCCGTCTCGGCGCGCATGGGTTCCTTCAACGACGCCATCGGCAAGATGCTGTGGCCGGAGCGTCGGGATCAGGACGCCGTCCTCGGTAACCGTATTCCCGGTGAGATCGACCGCACCACGGCGACCAGCTACCTTCGTATCCCCGCCGGCTACTTGCCCGATTTTGTCCGCAACTCTGAGGATATCGGCCGCCTCATCATCCCGGCCCTGTTCAACGGTCAGGGCGGGTTGGAGATCGGGCCCATCCCCAAAGGCACGCCCGTCGATCTGCTCGCCAACCTGCAGATCGTCGCTGAAACCAGCGATCCCGCCGCGCGCCTCTCGCACGACGTCAGCTTGGTCTCTGCTCTGGTCAAAGCCATCCACGACCTGAAGTCATTGCCGGCCAACGCCACCGACGCGCAGGCTCAGGCGGCATTCGCGAACCTCGCCGAACCGCTCTATGCGCTCAGCAAATGTCCCGACTACATCGTCAATCGCGGACACTACTTCGGCACACAACTCAGCGACACGGATAAGAATGCGCTGATCGCATTCCTGAAGACCTTCTGACCGTGGCTCGTCTGACGCGCCGCGGCTTCGGATCGGCGACGGCGGGTTTGGCCGCGACTCTGGCCGGCTGCGCAGGCTCGCAAGACGTCCCGATCACCGGCATTCCCGTCCCAGCCTCCGCCCCGGTCGAGTACGTCGTCGTCGGTTCTGGCGCCGGCGGCGGACCCCTTGCCGCCAATCTCGCCCGTGCCGGACATAAAGTGGTGCTGATCGAGGCCGGCGGTCCCGACACCGACCTCAACTACGAAGTGCCCGCCTTCCATCCCTTCGCCTCGGAGGACCCCGCTCTCTCCTGGGCCTTCTTCGTCCGCCACTACACGGATCAGCAGCAGCAACAACGCGACAGTAAGTTCGTCGCGGCGAAGAACGGCATCTTTTACCCCCGCGCGGGCACGCTCGGTGGTTGCACCGCCCATCATGCGATGATCACCGTCACCGCCGATGTCACGGACTGGGACGGCATCGCCCAGCTGACCGGCGACGCATCCTGGCGTGCCGAATACATGCGCGCCTACTTCGAGCGCCTCGAGCATTGCCGCTATCGCGTGCGCATGCCGACCAATCCCAGCCGGCACGGCTACAACGGCTGGCTCACCACCCAGATCAACGACCCGCTTCTGTTGGCCCGCGACTCGCAGCTGAAGGACGTCGTGCTAAGCGCCGTCGAAGCGGCGGGCCTGAAAGCAGCCATCGATCCGCTGCTCTCCTCCGAACTTGACCCGAACGACTGGCACGAAGAAATCCAATCCGGAGGAAGACAGGGTATCTATAACATTCCGGTCTCCGTCCGGGGATCGAAGCGCAACGGTACTCGTGAATACATCCTCGCGACTGCCGCCGCGCTGCCGAACAACCTCATCATCCAGCCGCACAGCCTCGTCACCCGCGTGCTGTTCGACGGAAATCGTGCCATCGGCGTGGAATACCTTGAAGGCCCGAGCCTCTATCGTGCGGATGCCCGCGCCCCGCAGTCCGGCCCGGAACCCGCCCCGCGCAAACAGCTCCGCGCCACACGCGAGGTCATTCTCTCCGCCGGCGCCTTCAACACGCCCCAGCTCCTTAAGCTCTCCGGCATCGGCCCGGCCGACGAGCTGTCCCGCTTCGGCATTCCTGTCCTCGCTGACCGTCCCGGCGTCGGCAGCAACTTGCAGGACCGTTACGAGGTCACCGTCGTGACCCGCATGCGCCAAGACTTTCCGCTGCTTCAAGCCTGCAGCTTCGCGCCGCCCGCAAAATCCGCTGCGCCCGACCCGTGCTATGCCGAGTGGCTGAACGGCGGCGGTCCATACGCCACCAACGGCGCGGTGCTCGGCGTTATCCAGCGCTCAGCGCCTTCCCGCCCGGTTTCCGACCTCTTCATCTTCGGCGTACCAGGTTATTTCAGAGGATACTACCCCGGCTATTCGGACGCGCTGCGCAGCAAGAACAAGGATTTCTTCAGCTGGGCCATCCTTAAGGCTCACACGCGCAACACAGCCGGAACGGTCACGCTGCACTCAGCCGATCCGCGCGATCCACCCGACATCAACTTCCACTATTTCAATGAGGGGAACGATACGTCTGGTGAGGACCTCGCCTCCGTCGTTGCGGGCATCGAATATGCGCGCACGCTTACAGCATCCCTCTACCGTCCTGGCGGACCCGCCCTCGAGGAACTCATCCCCGGACCCACGATACATTCACCGGATGACATCGCCGGCTTCGTCCGAAACGAGGCCTGGGGCCATCACGCCTCCTGCACCAATCGAATAGGCCCCCCAAACGACCCGCTTGCCGTTGTGGACAGCCAGTTCCGAGTGTACGGCACGCAGGGGCTGCGTGTCGTCGATGCCTCCGTCTTCCCGCGCATCCCCGGCTACTTCATCGTCACCCCGATCTACATGATCAGCGAAAAGGCCAGCGACGTCATTCTCCAGGCCGTGACCTGATACGGCTCGTGGCGGTCCGCGCCATGCGTGCTAAAACCGCCCCCGCGTCCCACCCAGCCGGAGCACCGGATGTCGTTTAAGGTCCATGTCGGCCCGCCCCAGATCTCCATCCATCAGGGCCACACCGTGCTGGTCACGGAGCAGGACGGCAGTATCAAATGGCCCTCGGATCGCGGCCTGTATTTCTTCGACACAAGGGTGATCAGCCATTGGGAGATCTATGCCAACGGCAAATCCTGGCAACTCCTAAACGGCGGCGCCATTACCTATGATTCCGCCCGCATCTTCCTCACCAACCCGAGCTTCCTCACCCAGGACGGGCCGATCCAGGAACACACGCTGAGCCTCCGGCTCAGCCGTCTGGTGGACGGCGGCCTGCATGAGGACTTCGATCTCACCAACTACAGCCACAAGCGCGTTCGCTTTAATCTGGAAGTGTCCTATCGCTCCGACTTCGCCGATATCTTCGAAGTCAAAAGCGGCAAGATCGTCCGCCGCGGTCGCATCAGCAGCCGCTGGCACGAAAAAGACCAGACGCTGATCATGGAATACCGCAACCAGGACTTCCTGCGTGCGGTGCATAATCACATCATCACCGCCGATGGTGACGCCGGATATGCCAATGGTCGCGTCACCTTCGATATCGCCCTCAATCCCGGCGAGCACTGGCATACCTGCATGCTTTACCGCCTCGATGATGACGATCGCCATTACGAGCCACCCAGTGAATGCTCACACCAACCGCGCAACCCGATTCGCATCAGCGAGATGGAGGAATGGCGTGCCAAGACCCTCAAGATCGAATCGAGCAACCACGAACTCAGGCGCTTCTACAACCAGGCGATCGAGGACATGGCCGCGCTCCGGCTCCCCGTCGAGGGAACGGATCATCTCGTTTTCGTGCCTGCTGCTGGACTCCCGTGGTTTGTCGCCCTGTTCGGCCGAGACTCTCTGATCGTCTCGCTGCAGAACATGCTTGTGTATCCAGAGTTCGCACGTGGCGCGATCGACGTACTCGGCCGCTGGCAGGCCAAGGAACGCGATGACTATCGCGACGCGGAACCCGGCAAGATCCTCCACGAACTCCGCTACGGCGAACTCGCCCACTTCAAGCTCATCCCCCACACGCCCTATTACGGCACCGCCGACGCCACCATGCTGTACCTGATTGTGCTGCACGCCGCTTGGCGCGCCAGCGGTGATCGCGAATTGATCGAGCGTATGCTCCCGAACGCCGAAGCCGCGCTCGACTGGATCGACAATTGGGGCGACCGCGACGGTGATGGTTTCCAGGAATATCAAACCCGCTCGCCGGTCGGTTACGAAAATATGGCCTGGAAGGACGCCGGTGATTCCATGGTCATGCCCGACGGCACACCGGTAAAGGGGCCAAAGGCCCTCTGTGAGCTGCAAGGGTACGTCTACGACGCCTGGCTGCGCACGGCCGAGGTCTTCGATGCATTTGGCAACCCCGCCCGCGCAAAGCAGCTCCGCGCGAAGGCCGCAAAGCTCTTCGATCGCTTCAACGGCGTCTTCTGGAACGAGGAGACCGGCTTTTACGCTTACATGCTCGACGGTCAAAAAAATCCTGTCTGGACAGTTGCCTCCAACCCCGGACACCTGCTCTTCTCCGGCATCGTTCCGAACGAAAGAGCAGGCCGCGTGGTCGCCCGCCTGATGGAACCGGACATGAACTCCGGCTGGGGCATCCGCACCCTCTCCGCCAAGCACCCCGCGTTCAACCCCTATTCCTACCAGAACGGTTCGGTCTGGCCGCACGACAACGGCATGATCATCGAAGGATTCAAACGCTATGGCTTCGTCAACGAAGCCGCCACCATCGCCCATGATCTGACCTTCGCCGCCAGCCACTTCATGCTCGATCAGGTTCCCGAACTTTATTCCGGCGTGCAGCGCGAACCCACCGCCTTCCCCGTGCAATATCTCGGCGCCAACGTGCCTCAGGCTTGGGCCGCCGGCAGCGCTTTCATGCTCATCCAGGCCCTGCTCGGCATTCAGCCGGATGCCCCCGGCGGAACGCTCTACGTCGACCCATATTTGCCCGATTGGCTACCCGACCTGACGTTGCGCGACCTCCGTATGGGTCACCACCATTTCGATCTCCGCTTCTGGCGCGAAGGTGAGGAGACCTGCTTCGAAGTCCTGCGCGGCAACAAGAACGCTGTCCGGCAGCGCAGCGCCTTCGAACATCTGACCCTTCTGCGCAACGGCAAACCTGAATGAGGACGGCTGACACGGTCGTGGCGGCCCTGCTCCGCCACGGCATGGACACGCTCTACGCACTTCCTGGCGTCCACAACGATCATCTGTTCGACGCCGCGTATCAGACGGAAGGGAAGCTGCGGGTCATTCACCCGCGGCACGAGCAGGCCTGCGCCTACATGGCGCTCGGTGCCGCCCTCGTCACCGGCAAGCCGCAGGCCTTCGCCGTCGTGCCCGGCCCCGGACTGCTCAACGCCTCCGCCGCGCTGCTCACCGCCTACGGCATGGGCGCCCCCGTACTCGGTCTTATCGGCCAGATCCCATCCTTCTCCCTGGACCGAGGGCATGGCCATCTGCACGAGATCCACGACCAGCTTGGTTTGCTGAATCACATCACCAAACTTTCCGCCCGCATCTCCGCGCCCTACGAAGCCCCGGACCTCGTCGCCACGGCCATCAACACCGCCCTGTCCGACCGTACCGGGCCGGTCGCTTTGGAATGCGCCATCGACGTCTGGGGCCGCACCGCGCCCACTTGCGACGCGCTGGTCCGCCCGCCCGTACATCCGCCTGTCGATCAGCCCGCCATCGACCGCGCCGTCGCCCTGCTCGAAAAAGCCGAGTGCCCCCTGATCGTCGTGGGCGGCGGCGCATTGGACGCCGGCCCGGAAGTCCAGGCTCTTGCCGAACGCCTCCAGGCGCCGGTCTCCAGCTTCCGCCGTGGCCGCGGCGTTATCCCCACCACCCATCCGCTCGCCGTTTCCTTCACCGAGGGCCACCGCTTCTGGCAGTACGCAGATGCAGTCATCGCCATCGGTACGCGTCTCTACTGGCAGCAGAGCAACTGGGGCGTTGACGAAAACCTCAAGATCATTCGCATCGACGCCGATGCCAACGAAATCACCCGCTTCCGCCACCCCGACTGCGCCCTGAACGGCGACGCCGCCACCATCCTGCGCGCCTTGCTCGCCTCACTCCCCACGGCACCTCGCGCCAGCCGCGATCCAGAGCTGAAGGCCGCCCGCTCATGGTTTGAGTCGCGCCTCGCGCGCTGCGAACCGCAAATGAGCTTCCTGCGGGCTATCCGCGCCGCGCTGCCCGACAACGGCATCTACGTGGAAGACGTCACCCAGCTTGGCTTCATTAGCCGCCTGGCGCTCCCGGTCTATCAGCCCAGGACTTTTCTCTCCCCGGGCTATCAGGACACGCTGGGTTGGGGCTACGGCACCGCCCTCGGCGCCCAGGCCGCCCTGCCGGATCGCGCGGTTGTTTGCATCGCCGGTGACGGCGGCTTTCTCTACCAGGTCCAGGAACTCGCCACCGCCGTGCACCACAAATTGCCGGCCGTTGCGATCGTCTTCGACGACGGCGCCTACGGCAACGTGCGCCGCATCCAGCAGCAGCAATACGGCGAACGCTTCATCGCCTGCGATCTCACCAATCCTGATTTCGCCCGCCTCGCTGAGAGCTTCGGTGCCCGCGCCTGGACCGTCCGCGAACCCGAGGCCCTACGACCCGCACTCGAACAGGCCCTCGCAGCCCGGGCGCCTGCACTGATCCACGTTCCAGTCGGAGAAATGCCTTCGCCCTGGGACATGATCCTGCTCCCACGCGTACGTGGCTTTGGCGACTCCTGGCGTCCCGCATTGCCGTAATTCCTTAACATCCAGGCTGGTATGGCTCACGCCCATGCGCCAAACCCTCGAACAACGCATCGATCAGGCGCTCGGCCGCGCCCCGGCTGACCTGGTCATCCGCAACGCCCGCATTCTCGACCTCGCAACCGGCGCCCTCCTCCCCGGCGATATCGCCATCTGCGGCGACACCATCGTCGGCACCTGCGAGACCTACAGCGGCACCCGAGAAATCGACGCCGACGGACGCATCGCCGTCCCCGGCTTCATCGACAGCCACGTGCATTGCGAAAGCACGCTCGTCACGCCCGGTGAGTTCGATCGATGCGTACTTCCCCGCGGCACCACCACAGCGATCTGCGACCCGCACGAAATCTGCAACGTGCTGGGTGAGGACGGACTTCGCTACTTCCTCAACAGTGCCATGCACACCGTCATGGATCTGCGCGTCCAACTCTCCTCTTGCGTCCCCGCAACCGCGCTCGAAACCAGCGGCGCCACACTCTCGGCCGCTGATCTTGTCCGCCATCGCGACCACCCCAAGGTGATCGGCCTCGCCGAGTTCATGAACGTCCCCGGCGTGTTGAACAAAGACCCCGGCTGCATGGACAAGATCGCAGCCTTCGCCGGACAGCACATCGACGGTCACGCACCGCTGCTCTCAGGGCGCGCGCTGAACGCCTACCGCTCCGTCGGTATTTGCAACTGCCACGAATCCACCAACGCCGATGAAGGCCGCGAGAAGCTCCAGAAGGGCCTGCAACTCCTCATCCGTGAAGGCACCGTCTCGAAAGACCTCGCCGCCCTTACCCCGCTGATCGACGACTTCTCGTCTCCATTCATCGGCTTCTGCACCGACGACCGCAATCCGCTCGACATTCACGAAGAAGGCCATCTCGATCATCTCGTGCGGCGCGCCATAGCTCTTGGCGCGCCCATCCCAGCCGTCTACCGCGTTGCAAGCTGGTCAGCCGCGCGCGGCTTCGGCCTGCGCGATCGCGGCCTCGTCGCGCCGGGCTTTCTCGCCGACATCCTGCTGCTCGACGATCTGGCCGCCTGCTCGATCAGCACCGTCCTTCGTCGTGGTCGCGTCGTCACCCCTGAGCTATTCGAGCAGCGCTCGCTCCCCACGCCCGATGCCCGCAATTCGATTCACCTGAAACCAGTCGCCGCGGAAATCTTCGCCGCCCCCGCGTCGGGCCCGTCCACGCCCGTTATCGGCATCATCCCCGGCAAGATCCTCACCGAGCATCTCTATGCCGACCTTCCCTACCGCAACGGCCAGCGCCACGCCGATCCGGCGCGCGATCTGCTCAAAGTCTGCGTGCTCGAGCGTCACGGCCGCAACGGCAATATCGGCCGAGGCTTTGTGAAAGGATTCGGCCTCCGCGCTGGCGCTCTAGCCTCATCGGTCGGCCATGACAGCCACAACGTCTGCGTCGTCGGCACGAACGACCAGGACATGGTCTGCGCGGTGAACCGCCTCATTACACTCGGCGGTGGCTTCGTCGCTGTGCGGGACAATCAGGTACTTGCGGAACTCGCTCTACCTTTCGCCGGCTTGATGAACCTCGGATCATTTGAAACCGTCCGTCATCAACTTGAAACGCTGCGCACAGCAGTGCGTGACCTGGGTTGCCCGCTACCCGAACCCTTCCTGCAACTCGCCTTCCTGCCGCTGCCCGTCATCCCTCATCTGAAGATCACCGATCGCGGCTTGGTTGATGTCGACCGCTTCGAACTGATCGCCGCGTAACCAACTCCGCTGTCATTGCGAGGCCCGGGCCGCTCGAGCGTCACCGCGACATCGTCCCCAGGCCAGAACTTGTACGCGGCATGCTCGACGCAACACGGCCGCACGGCACCCTCACCCTGGAAGGTGTCGCGCTCCATTTCGGCAATGTGCGCGCGGTCGATGGATTGGACCTCGTGATACGCCCCAATGAGGTGCACGGATTGATCGGTCCGAACGGCAGCGGCAAGACCACCACGCTCAACGTTATCTCCGGCTACTACGCGCCCAGCGCGGGAGACGCGAAACTGAATGGGATCACACTCCCCCCTCGTGTCCCACAGACCCGCGCAAGGCACCGCATTGCCCGAACCTTCCAGACTCCGCGTGTGATCGGTGACGCATCGGTGCTGCAGAACGTCATGATTGGCGGAACGGTGGATGCGCACTGCACCTTTGCCGAATCTATGGTCGCGCTTCCTCGCCATCGCCGCGAGGAAAACGCTCTCGCCGAATCCGCCAGGCACGCACTGACCATCGTCGGCCTTGAACAACTCGCCGACGTCCGCGCCAACCGTCTGCGGCACAGCGAATTGCGCTTCGTCGAAATCGCGCGCGCACTGATGCTGCGCCCCGTCATCCTTCTGCTGGACGAACCCGCCGCCGGATTATCCGCCGAGGAAATTCGCCGCCTCGGCGCGCTCATCGTTGCCATCGCCCGGGAAGGCACCGGTGTGTTGTTGGTGGAGCATCATGCCGACCTGATCTTCGACATCTGCGACCACATCACCGTACTCAACCTCGGCAAGATCCTTGCCGCGGGGACGCCGACCGAAATCCGCTCCCATCGCGACGTCGTCAATGCCTATCTCGGCGCCTGATCCGCTGCTCACCGTTGGCGGTTTGACCGCGGGCTATGGCCAGATCCGCGTGCTGCAAGATATCGAAATGACCATCCACGCCGGCGAAGCCGTCGTCCTGCTCGGCCCGAACGGCGCCGGCAAGACGACGCTGCTGCGCGCCCTCTCGGGCCTGCTTCCCTGGTCCGGCCGAATCCACTTTGCCGGCCGCGATCTCGCCGGTGCCAGCCCGCGCGACATCGTCCGCGCGGGCCTCGTGCACGTTATCGAGGGCCACCGTGTCTTCACCCAACTCACCGTGCTCGATAACCTGCTTCTCGCCGGCTACGGCATGCCCCGTCATGAACGGGCAGCGCGCGTCGAGGAAGCACTCTCCGTCTTCCCCGAGATTCATGCCAAACGAAACGACCGCGCCGTGACCCTGTCCGGCGGCCAGCAGCAGATGCTGGCGGTGGCCCAGGGCCTCGTGCGGCGCCCGCTTCTCCTGGCGTTGGACGAACCCTCTGCCGGTCTGTCCCCGATCCTCGTGGATCGTGTGCTCGCCGCCGCCAGCCGCCTTCGCGAAACTGGAACAGCGATCCTGCTCGTCGAGCAGTTGATCGAAAAAGCCCTCTCGATCGCCGATCGCGTCTATGCTCTGGCCCGCGGCACCATCGTGCTGGAAGCCAAGGCCGACGAAGCCAATTTGCCGGAGCGGCTGGAGCATGCCTATTTCGGACAGGACGTCACAGCGCCCTTGCGATCCTGACGCGCCCCGCATCGTCGTGGTCGGCGGCGGTGCAGCCGGCCTCGAACTCGTCACCCGCCTCGGCAACCGTTTGGGCCGCCGTGGCAAAGCCTCGATCACCCTCGTTGAGGGCGCTCGCACCCACCTCTGGAAACCCCTGCTCCACGCCGTTGCCGCCGGCAGCATCGACCCCGGCGAGTACGAAACCAACTACCTCGCCCAGGCGCACTGGCACGGATTTCGCTATCTGCTGGGCGAGATGATCGGCCTCGATCGCACGGCAAAGCAGGTGCACGTCGGCCCTACATTTGATGACGAGGGCCGTCAGATCTCGCCGCCACACGCCGTCGGCTACGACACGCTCGTTATCGCCATTGGCAGCATCACCAACGATTTTGGCACCCCTGGCGTCTCAGAGTACGCCGTGCCGCTCGAGACCCCGGCCCAGGCCGCACGGTTTAATCGTCGCCTCGTCAATGCCTGTCTGCGCGCGCAGACCCAGCACGAGCCGGTCCGTCCGGGCCAGCTTCATGTCGCCATCGTCGGCGCCGGCGCGACCGGCACTGAACTCGCTGCCGAACTTCACCGCACCATCCGCGAAGTCATCTCTTACGGTCTCGACCGCATCGACCCCCACCGCGACGTGCGCATCATACTAATCGAAGCCGCGGATCGCATTCTCGGTGGCTTGCCCGAGCGCGTCTCTGACGCCACACACAAACTTCTCACCAGCATGGGAATCGAGGTCCACACCAGCGCCCGCGTCACCGAGATCACCGCCGACGGTCTCAAACTCGCCGACGGCACGTTCGTCCTTTCCGAACTCGTCGTCTGGGCCGCCGGCGTCAAAGCGCCCGAGGTGCTGCGCGATCTCGACGGCCTGGAGACCAACCGCATCAACCAGCTTGTCGTGGACCAAACCTTGCAGACCACCCGCGATCCGAACATTTTCGCCATAGGCGACTGCGCCGCCTGCCCCCGTCCGGGCTCACCCCTCCCCGTGCCGCCGCGCGCGCAGGCTGCACACCAGCAAGCCTCCCACATGCTGCGTCAGATCGAGCGCCGGCGACGCGGCCAGCCGCTCCAGCCCTATACGTATCGCGACTTCGGCTCCCTGGTCTCCCTCGGCCGCTGGACCACCGTCGGCAGCCTAATGGGATTCCTCGTCGGCCGGAGCTTCTTCGTCGAAGGTTTGTTCGCCCAGATCATGTACCGTTCGCTGCGCATGATGCATGAAAGCGCGATCAGTGGCACCTTCCGTGCCATTCTTGCTATGCTCGTGCGCGCCCTGGCACAGCGTGCCGGCCCCGAGGTGAAGCTGCATTGAATGTCTCCGCCGGCCACATCGCTCCATTGTTCATTGTGCTGCGCACGACAACCCATCTGTCGGTTTGATGACCCATACGTTTATCATTCGTCGTACTTCGTCGCAGAAAGTTCATCGATCCTGCCAGGGACTTTTTCCCGTTGACTCGAAATTGGCAACCGCCATAACTCGCGTGCATGCACCGGGATACAGCCCAATTCGAATTTAGACTTTCACCGGAGATGGCGAATGAAATCGATTTGCTCAGGCGCCAGTTGGGTAACGCACACTCGTTGACCGAGGCGGTCAATCGCCTGATCCTGCGCGGACTTGCGGGTGCCTGGGAACAGACGAACGAGGTCTGCAGAATCGCCTATGAACGCGCGAAAATCCATGGCGAGGAATCGGAGCGCATCAAAGCGCATCGGGCCAGACTTTCCACCTGCGATGACGCGCTCAGCCGCGTGGCCAAGTTGGCGAGCCAGAACGCAGTGTGGCGCAAGGAAGAAAGCCCCGTCTAAACCGCACATCGCGCCGCTGCCGGACGACCCGGCAGCGGCGTTCGGCCCTTGTCAACAGCGGCACATCGCCGTTGGGCCACATAACACAAGCCACTAGATAATTTTGCTTTCCGGCATCACCTCCGCCTCAATACGAGGCGGTGGCCGAATATTGCCGTTTTTGCATAGGAAACGCCCCGGCCCAGGCCTAGCGTCCCTACCTGAGAAGATCGCCAGAATTAGGCTGTGCAACCAGTCTGAAACGCTCTAACACAGGCTCGAACCGGAACTGAAAGCATCGTTCTCACCTTCAGGAAGGAGGTCAGTAAAATGTTTCGTAAAATAGCCTGTGCCGCATTGATGGCGACCGCCGTCGCGGCTGGCTCCTCGGCGGCATTCGCGCAAGGCGCGATGCCGCCCGATGCGATATACCAGCCGATCCCGGGCCAGCCTCCGCCCGTCGCCGCCCCCGCGTGCCCAGGCATCCAGTGGTATCTGGCAAGAAGCGCCAACGGCCACGTGTGGGGCTACTTCTTCTTCACCGACGCAAGCGGCGTCAGCAAAGCCAGCGGCTCGGTCGACCAGCACGGCTACTTTAAGATTACGCTGACGAATCTCAGCGGCAATGGGCCCGTGGGCGTGGCAACCGGCCGTCGCGGAACCCATGGCCTCATCCAAGGTACTCTCGCCGGTGAAGGCTGCTCCCGCCTTCATCTCGACCTGGCGCCGTCTCAGCCAATGATGGGGCCGACCGCGGGCTGACCAGCACAATAAGGGGAACAGGACGATGAAAATCGCGAATTTGGCGGCCGTGGGAGCCTTGTGCGCTCTGGCAGCGGCGTGCACACAACCGGCCACGACGCCCGCGGCGACAACCGCCGCTGCGCCGCCGCCGGGCACGCCGGCCACGGCAGTCGCCTACACCAACACAACCGCAGGCACCGTTCCGGGATGTCCGGCCATCCGCTGGTACCTCGACCGGAAGCACGACAATTCCCTCTCCGGCTACTTCTTCTACACCAACGCCAGCGGCGTCAGTCAGGCGGCCGGTTCGATCACCCCCGCCGGACAGTTCCAAATGACGTTGACGAATTTGGATGGCAACGGACCCGTTGGCACTGTGACAGGTTCCGTCGGATCCGATGGCTCCCTCAACGGGACACTCGCGGGCAGTGGCTGCTCCAATCTGACGATCCACGCTGGGGAGCACCAGGCGCTAACGGGTCCGTCGGCCGGTTAGCTATAGCAGTGCGTAAAGCAGATCAGGCTCAGCCAGCCTGATCTGCATCTGCTCTTGCCTCCTGCCTTCTCTCCCAGCGCCGCCTATCGCCCTTGGCTCGCCGTCATCTCCTGCGGCGTCAACTGAAAACCCACCCAGACCGTATACGCCGCCCCCGACACGCTCGGCGTCACCGGCAGCCGCATGAACACCGGATCGCTCTCCAGCCAGATCTGATCCAGGTTCGGCGGGAACGTCACGCCATTCGTATAGACATGCTTGTCCAGGATCTGATCCCCCCGCGCCACCGCGACGAAATACGAAACCTGCGTGTTCCGGCCGGGCAGCGCCGGCCCGCGGTTGAGTTGCATCAGGACCTTCACGGTCGCATCCACCGTGTTCGCGTTGGGGCCCGGCTCACACGAGCCGTCCACCTTCATGACCCGCCCCCGGAACGCGAGATCCGTCAGGTCCTGTCCCGACGAGCCGGCCCGGTACCGCACCACATCGCCCGCCTGCGGCAACAGCGCCGCCTCCGGACAGGCTGGCGCAAATTGGTCCTTTCCTGGCGCGCAGCCCGAAGCCGCGCACACCACACCCAGCAGCAGGACACTGAAAACACCACGAAAGCGCATGAACTCTCCGCTCAAAGGCCGCGCCCCGATTCGCATTGCTGCCCGGGGTCCGCGCCCTCATAATGCGCGCCGCCCATCCGGGCCACAGCGCCCCCAAACGGTTTGACGCACAAGGGGTGTGACCCAGGGGGTGTGACTCAGGCCGGGAGAGCTTATCTCGGGGCCATTCATCTGCTGAAGGGCCGCCTCACAGGGCGGCACACGTTTTTTCATGCCCCATAAGCCTCCGCTGAACGTCCTCCTCGCCAGCCCTCGTGGCTTCTGCGCTGGAGTTGATCGCGCCATTCGCGTCGTGGAGGAAGCCCTCAAGCGTCACCAGGCCCCGGTCTTTGTCCGCCATGAGATCGTCCATAACCGCAGGGTCGTCGAAACCCTGGAAAACCAGGGTGCCGTCTTCGTCGAAGAACTGGCCGAGGTTCCCGAAGGCGCCCCCGTCGTCTTCTCCGCCCATGGCGTCCCCAAGATCGTGCCCGAGGAAGCCCAACGCCGCGGCCTCGAATATCTCGATGCCACCTGCCCGCTCGTCAGCAAGGTCCACCGCGAGGCCGAACGCCACCATACCCAGGCGCGCCGGCACCTCCTCATGATCGGCCACGCCGGGCATCCCGAGGTCATCGGCACCATGGGCCAGCTTCCCCCCGGCGCCATGACCCTCGTGCAGACCCCTGAGGAAGCGCGCACCGTCATTCCGCCCCAGACCGAGCGCCTCGCCTTCATCACGCAAACCACCCTCTCGGTGGACGACGCAGCCGAGATCGTCGCCATCCTTCGTCAGCGATTCCCCGCCATCCAGGGACCGCGTAAGGAGGACATCTGCTACGCCACCACCAATCGTCAGGCTGCTGTGAAGGCCATCGCCTCCGATTGTGACCTCGTGGTCGTCATCGGCAGCCCCAACTCGTCCAACTCCCTCCGCCTGCGCGAGGTCGCCGAGCGCGCCGGAACCCGCGCCGTCCTTCTCCCCACCGTCGCCACTCTCGACTGGACCCTGCTCGCCGGCGTCCACACCCTCGGCATCACCGCTGGCGCCTCCGCGCCCGAGGACCTCGTGCAGGAACTCCTCGACGAACTCGCCGCCTGCTACGAACTCGACGTGCAGGAACGCCGCGTCACCCGAGAGGACGTCGCTTTCAAGCTCCCTGCGCCCCTCGGCTAAATGGCGGTCTACACCGAGGTCACCGACGAAGCCCTCGCTCAGTTCCTCGCCGAATACGACATCGGCGAGATCGTCGCGTTCCGCGGCATCGCCGAGGGGGTCGAGAACAGCAACTACTCCCTGCGCACCACCACGGGCGACTTCATCCTCACGCTCTATGAAAAACGCGTCGATCCGGCCGATCTCCCCTGGTTTTTGGCGCTGATGGAGCACCTGGCCCAACGCGGCGTGCCCTGTCCCCTGCCGGTCAAGGGACGCGACGGCGATCCGCTCCGCCACCTCGCGGGTCGCCGCGCTGCCATTACCACCTTCCTCCCCGGGGTCTGGCCCCGCCGCGTCCGCCAGGAACACTGCGCGCCACTCGGCGAGGCTCTCGCCCGCCTGCACCGCGACGGCGCCGATTTCGCGCCCACCCGCCCGAACGCCCTCGGCCCTGATGGCTGGCAGCCCTTGTGGGAACGCGCCCGGCCCCATGCGGACGAGGTGCGCCCCGGCCTGACGCAGGAGATCGAGGCCGCTCTGGTCAGCGTCCTGGACGATTGGCCCACCGGCCTGCCCACCGGGCACATCCACGCCGACCTCTTCCCCGACAACGTGTTCTTTCTTAGTGGCGCTGTCTCCGGCCTCATCGACTTCTACTTCGCCGCAACCGACATCCTGGCCTACGACATCGCGGTCTGCCTCAACGCCTGGTGCTTCGAACCCACCTACGACTTCAACGTGACGAAAGCGCGCGCCATGCTGCGTGGCTATCAATCCCTTCGCCCGCTCTCTGCACCCGAGCAACACGCGCTCCCGGTCCTGTGTCGGGGCGCTGCAATCCGCTTTTTCCTGACGCGCCTGTTCGATTGGGTGTACACGCCGCCCGGCGCGCTCGTCACACGCAAAGATCCCTTGGAATACCTCCGCCGCTTGCGCTTCCACCTCGCCGCGACCGATGAACGCACCTACGGACTCTGATATGCGCGCAGGGTTGGTGTGGCGGCTGCGCGCGAAATCAAAAACAAACAGCGGCCCGGTCCTCGCAAAATGAGTGATGATTCCGAGCCGGTGGTCGAGATATGGACCGATGGCGGCTGCAAGCCCAATCCCGGGCCCGGCGGCTGGGCCGCGATCCTTCGTTTCCGTGGCAACGAACGCGAAATCAGCGGCGCGGAATCCGCAACCACCAACAACCGCATGGAACTCACCGCGGCGGCCGAAGCGCTCACCGCGCTCAAACGTCCCTGCCGGGTCATCCTTCACACCGACAGCGAGTATGTGCGCAATGGCGTCACGCGCTGGCACACCGGCTGGGTGCGTCGCAACTGGCGCAATTCTGCCGGCGATCCCGTCGCCAACATGGATCTCTGGCGACGCCTGCTCGATGCCGCCGCGCAGCACGAGATCGAATGGCGCTGGGTCCGCGGGCACGCGGGTGATGTGATGAACGAGCGCGCGGACGCACTGGCCACCACTGCCCGCAACGCACTGACAATGTAAACACCTACCCCGCCGCGAACGGGTTCTCGATCACACTCTCCCGCACGCGCGTGTCGCCCCCCTCCCGGATGATATCGATCAGCGCCCGCAGCGCCGCCGGTACCTGCCGATGCCCTGGGTAATACATGAACAACCCCTCGAACGACGGCGTCCACTCCTCCAGCACCCGCACGAGCTGACCGGAGCGCAGGAACGGCTCCGCGATCGCCTCGATCGTGTACGCGATTCCCAGCCCATCCACCGCCGCCCGCACGGCGAGTTCGGGATGGTTGACGATCACCGGTCCTGCCACCGCGACAGTCCGAGACTGCCCGGCTCGCTCGAACGGCCATTCATAAAGCGATCCGTCAGCACCCCGCCGGTATTGCACGCAACGATGGCGCGTCAGGTCGTCCGGCGTCCGCGGCCGGCTGTTGCGCGCGAAATACCCAGCACTTCCCACCACCGCCACCTTCATCGGCCCCTTCACCCGCACCGCCGTCATATCCGCCGAAACCCGATCCTGCGGTCCGATCCCCGCATCAAATCCCTTTGCGACGATGTCCGCCGTGGCCTCGTTCACCTGCACTTCGAGCTGCACATCCGGATACGTCGACAGAAAGCGCTCCCAAACCGGCGCGATCACCGCCGAAGCCGCGAGCTGTGTCGCATAGATCCGCAGCCGCCCGTACGGCCGGGCCCGCTCCTGATCCAACTCCTCGAGTGCCCCCGTGATCTGCTCCAGCGCCGGCCGCAACCGCGTCAGCAAGCGAGATCCGGCATCGGTGACCGAGACGCTCCGCGTCGTCCGGTGAAAAAGCCGAACACCGAGCCGCTCCTCCATCTGCCGGATGGCGTGACTGAGTGCCGACGGCGTCACCCCAAGCTGCGTCGCCGCGACCCGAAAGCTCCGGTGCTCGGCCACCGCGGCAAACGCCTGCAAATCCGCCACATCCCCGCCCCGCGCCACTGCTGAATTTCCCTCATCAGCGAATGCAGCAAACATGGGATTCTCATGGGCGGCAGCACAGGCTAAAACCCATCCCGCACTGCAATAGTCCCCGCCTGTCCCCGAAGTCCCTCCCGGTCAAGGCTCCGGCCGTCGCCCTATGCCCGATCCCGTCACCTCGACCGCCGAGCCGAACCGCGCCGCCATCACCGTCTGCGTCGTTCTCGCGACCCTGATGCAGGCGCTCGACACCACCATCGCCAACGTCGCGCTGCCCTACATGCAGGGCAGCGTCTCGGCGAGCCAGGACCAGATCGACTGGGTCCTCACCTCCTACATCGTTGCCGCTGCGATCATGACGCCGCCGACCGGCTACCTCGCCGGACGCTTCGGGCTGAAGCGACTCTTCCTCGTCTCGGTCTGCGGCTTCACCCTTGCCTCCATGCTCTGCGGCATGGCCCAGACGCTGAATCAGATCGTGCTCTTCCGAGTCATGCAGGGGGTCTTCGGCGCCGCCCTCGTGCCGCTCTCCCAGACCACCCTGATGAACACCTACCCGAAGGAGAAACAGGGCTCCGCGATGGCCATGTGGGGCGTCGCCGTCATGGCCGGCCCGGTCCTCGGCCCCGTGCTCGGCGGCTGGCTTACCTCCACCTACAGCTGGCGCTACGTCTTCTACATCAACCTGCCGATCGGCGCTCTCGCCTTCTTCGGCATCTTCACGTTCCTCACCGAAACGCCGCGCAATCCCAGCGCACGCATGAGCTGGTTCGGCTTTATCACCCTCAGCGTCGCCATCGCCTCCATGCAGTTCGCCCTCGATCGCGGCGAGGAGCTCGACTGGTTCAGTTCCACCGAAATCATCGTCGAGACCGTGGTCGCCGCCTTCGCCTTCTACCTTTTCATCGTCCACACCCTCACCGCGAAGCACCCCTTCATCCGCGCCGCTCTCTTCAAGGATCGCAACTTCGTTGCCGGTGTGCTGTTCGTCACCATCGTCGGCCTGACCTACTACGCGTCCCTCGCACTGCAGCCGCCGTACCTGCAGGACCTGATGCAATACCCGATCGTCACCGCCGGTCTTGTCATGGGCCCGAGGGGAATCGGCACCATGGGCGCCATGCTCGTCGTCGGCCGCCTCATCGGCCGCGTCGACACCCGCATCCTGCTCGGCATCGGACTGCTCATCACCGCTTGGTCCTTCTACGCCATGACCGGCTGGACCCCGGATGTTGCGCAAGGAACCATCGTCGCCGTCGGCGTCATCCAGGGCATCGGCCTCGGCTTCCTCTTCGTGCCGCTCAGCGTCGCCACCCTCTCGACCCTCGCGCCAAGTCAGCGCGCCGAGGGCGCCGGTCTTTACAGCCTCTCCCGCAACATTGGCTCCAGCGTCGGCATCTCCGTCGTCAACGCCCTGCTCATCGAGAACACGCAGGCCAATCACGCCGATATCGCCGGAGCCATCACGCCGATGAACCGCGCCCTGGAAAGCCCCGCGGTCCATCACTTCTGGAGTCCGCTGACTGCTGCGGGCCAGGCAGCGCTGAACGAGGTCGTCACCCGCCAGGCGGAGATCATCGCCTTTATCGACGACTACAAACTCTTGATGATCGCCACTCTGGTGGTGATGCCGTTATTGATGGTGTTCCGCCGCGCCGCCCGCGCGAGCGCTCCGGATCACGCCGTCGCCCTGGAATAGACGCCTCTTTCCGCCAAGCCGGACTTGAACCGGAGCATTCCGAACTTCGCACGTGAGCATCCGTCACGCGCCCGCGTCAGCCAATCGACGGTCAATCCGCCGATGCGTGGCCGCGTGGTAGCGCGTGAAGCGACCGCCGTCCGGCGCTACAATCATCGCGCCGAAGCGTCGAGGCCGTTCTCAGGAGATGAAAACCCTACCCAAGCGCTCCAACTCCCTCACGTAACAGTACAGCGAGAACAGACCCAACAGGAGGACGAGGCACTTGAAGACGGGGACTTCGAACTCAGGCCTCTGGGCGAGAAAGACAAAACCAAAAATAGCTGTAGGGAGCACGAAGCCTATGCGTGCTAGAAATAAAATAGCGTGACCGAGCAGAGCGTTGCTGAACTGCGGCGGCGGCGGGCGAAGATGATGAGAAATCCAATACGCGATCTGCATCAAGGCGATTGATGACAGAGCCAAGACAAGCGTCCAAACGTGCGCTGCGGGCGACGCCGGGTCAGCGAGAACCTGTCGGTAAAGAGAAAGGCCGGTCCAGTAGAGAACAACCGCACCGGCCGTTTGCATCCCGAACAGAGCGAAATACCTCCATCGATCATGGGTGCTTTGCGCCAACGCTGAGTCGGATGCGAACGAGTCACTTGGCTCCATCATGCGCGGAGTTCCGGCGGATACGATCTCTCCTATGTCGCCAAAGAATACTTCACGTGAACCTGCTCGATTGTGCCGTTGAATTTGAAGGGCGCCTTCTCGTAATAGTCGAGTGACACCGGCGAGCCCAACGCTACACCAATGTCGAGGCAGTCGTTGGCAGTGAACAGCAGCGGCGCGCTGATCGGCACGGTGCCCTCGGCAACCGTCCGGCCGTCCACCTTCATGATCACTTGCAGCGGTCCGCCTGGCCGCGGCACCACATAGCGTGTCTCAACTTCAATCTTCGCTTTGCCGGTCGGCAATCTCTCCGCAGCACGGATCTTCGTGCGCTGGATGATAAACAGGTTGTACTCGTAGCACAGAATGCCATCTTCGACGAAACACGTTAGGCCGCCCGAATTCGCCCCCAGTTTGTACAGCACCCCGTTGGCATTAGCGGGGATCGCGGCATCGATGGTCACGATGTTGGGCTTGTTGCCCAGCGCCGGGGCGCAGAACTCCGGTATGCGGACCATGTCGCCGGAAAAGGTCCATTCGGTGTATGGTGGTGTAATACGCAACTCGGGGTGAAGCACCGGTATCCAAAGGCCGCCGCCAATCGGAAGCGCCTTGTTCTTCGCCGCCTCGACCAGGAAGATTTCCTTCATCTGGGCCAGCTTTTCTGGCATCCCCGAGGCAAGGTCGTTTGCCTGGCTCCAGTCCTCTTCCAGGTTGTAAAGCTCCCAAACGTCCTTGTCCGGCGTCCAATCCCGGATGCCAGGTGGTAGTCCTGGAACCCATGGCAGTCGCGGCCCAATGGCGCATGCCATCCAGCCGTCGTGATAGATGGCGCGACTGCCCATAACTTCGAAATATTGTGTGAGCAGTTGGCCCTTGGCTCTCGGATCGCCGAACGAATAGGCGAAACTCACACCATCAATGGGATCCTGCTCGACGCCGTTTACCGTGCGCGGCGGAGTAATGCCAATGATCTCGTAGATGGTCGGAACGACATCGTTGACATGGTGAAACTGCGCCCTGGGCGTAGCATCGGGCTTGATCCTTGCGGGCCACCGGACGCCAATTGGGTTGCGCGTGCCGCCGAAATGCGATGCCAGGAGCTTCGTTCCCTTGTAGGGGGTGCTGCCGGCCCAGGCCCATCCCGCATGGTACATCGGGTCGGTCCTGGGCGAGCCGAGTTCGCCAAGGCCGCCGAGTTCCTCAAGCGCTGAGATATGCTGCTTGATGGTGCTGGGGATGCCATTTTGCGCCAGCAATTCGCTGATGGTGCCACCCTGGCCTTCCGCCGAAGAGCCATTGTCGCCCCAGATGTAAAGGATCAGCGTGTTGTCGCCATAGCCGAGCCGGTCGATCTCATCGACGACCCTGCCGACCTGGACATCCACGTGTTCGGTGAAACCAGCTGCCACTTCCATCAGGCGACGCTGGAACGGCTTCTCGTCCTCGGGAATGCTGTTCCAGGACGGCATCGTCTCGTGCCGCGTCGTCAGTTGTGCGTCGACTGGGATCCAGCCTTTCTCCTTGGCGCGCTGGAAGACGCGCTCACGGTACGCGTCCCAGCCATCATCGAATTTACCCTTATATTTGTCCGCCCATTCCTTTGCGACGTGGTGCGGGCCATGAATCGCGCCGCTCGCCCAATACATGAAAAATGGCTTCTCCGGCTGCATGGCCTTGTGCCTGTGCAGCCAGCTGATCGCGTCGTCGGCCAGGTCTTCGCTGAGGTGGTAGCCTTCCTCTACGGTTTTCGGCAGCGAGACATACGTCGTATTGCGCACCAGGTTCGGCTCGTATTGCGAGGCCTCACCGCCGAGAAAACCGTAGAAATATTCGAAACCAAGATTTGTCGGCCAGTTCTCGAACGGTCCGGTCGGTCCGGTCTCGTCGGCCGGCGTATTGTGCCATTTGCCCCAGGCGCCCGTCGCGTAGCCGTAATCCTTCAGCACCTCGGCCACCAGTACACTGCTCCGGGGAATGAGGCCGGAATAGCCGTCCCAGTCGTTCGCCAGCTCCGCGATCTGCCCGTTTCCGACCCGGTGATGATTGCGACCGGTCAGCAGTGACGCCCGAGTCGGCGAGCACATCGCCGTCGTGTGGAAGCGGTTGTACGCGACCCCTTGCGTGACGATGCGGTCCATCGTCGGTGTCTGCACCTCGCCGCCAAATGTGGTCGGAAGGGCCGGCCCTGCATCGTCGATCAGCACGATCAGAATGTTCGGCGCGTCGGTAGGCAGCCGGCGCGGCTGCACCCGCTGCCGGTAAACCGACTCCTGCATCGTACGCCCGGCAATACTGGCCGATGGCGTCGGCGGGAACGGGAGAGCTTCCTGCTTTTCCACCTTACTTTTCGGATCGGACATTGATCTTCTCCTGCGCTCCAAGGCACGCGCAACAGCACGGTGACGGCAGTTGTCCGTACCCCGAAACGGTCCGCCTCGGCGGGCCGATTGGTTAGCATCCCTGCGGCTCTACTACTTTATCGCGGTGCCAGCGGCGCGCCACGCGCTGCCATTTCATCCTTCGGCGCCGACAATCACTGCCACTGCACAAGCGCAGCCCGCTTTTCTATCAGCCGCAGTAGTCCCAATACCCTTGCGTATGCGTGGGGCTGGACCAGAACCAACAGAGCGCGGGTGCCGGCGCTGGCGGCGGTGTCGAGGCCGCCACGATGGTTCCCAGCGTCACCCCTGCGACGACCGCTCCGTAGTAAGGCGCCGCAACCCACGGCCTGACTGCCGCGCCAGCGTAGACCGCGCTGGTGCCATAAACAGCACGGCCCGCGTACGGTGCCCGGTATGCAGTCCCACCATACGGACCGGTCGCAGCAGCTCCACCGTAAGGGCCGCGATACGCCGTGGCGCCATGCGGGCCGTATGCGGCACCGGCGCCCCTCGGGCCGCGGTAGGCGGTACCACCGTTGGGACCTTGTGCATAGCCGGCGCCCCTTGGACCAGTCGTAGCAGTGCCGCCGTGCGGCCCGGTCACCGATCCCCATCCGAACGCGTGCACGGGCATCGACAAGCCCATTGCGGCGGCAAGGCAGAGCCGGGCTAAACCGTTCATGGCGATCCTCCCGTGCGCAGTTCGCCAGTGACTGCGCCGAAATCGACCTGCTTGGCACCCTCCGGCGGTGTGAAAGCAAAGTCAGCATCGGCCGGATGAATGCCGAAATTCCAATCGGACATCTCGGCGACGAAATTCGGGCTGCCAGGCAGCGTATGATCAATCACGATCAGTCGTCGCGGCACTGCACGATCTTTCTCGAGCCAAAGCTCCAATTCGATGCCTGGCGGTTGCCAAAAGACCAGATGGCGGCACGGAACGCCGTCGATCGTCACGGTGTCGAGCTCCCGACCGGCCGTCACACCGGTCAGAAACGCCTTGTCGGGAGCATCGGTCAGAAAATCCGCCAACGGAAAGTCAAGGCCGAAGCGACCCATCACGACGTACATCATCCGTTGGATCGTATTGGGCACGGGCAGGCTGGCATACAATTTGCCGTCATCCCGTGCGAGCACGACAGTCTTGCCGTCATACATCAACTTTCTCGGTCCGTCGTCGCCCGTTCCGTCAACCAGCAGGCGGTCCGGCCGGCGAACGGTCACGTTGAATTCGTGCTCGATATGGAGCAACACATCGCCCTGTCTCGCGTCTGCTCGGATCGTCCGCGCGTGGAACGAGAACTCCTTTGCGAGCAGCGCCGTGGCCATCCGCGCAAGAGCGGACCGAGCATCCTGGGTGATCTCCGGCTTTGGCGACGTAGCGGCGATGGCCGGCGAGTACCCAGTCGGAGCCAAGCCCGCGGCAATGCCGGCGCACAGGCTGGCGAGAAGCGCGACCGTCTTGCCTGTCATGATTCCTCCCGGTGGCCTTCCATTGTCTAGCGCAGTTTGCCGGGATTGCCCACGCGAAGCGCTCCCCGCATTCGGCGACGGCTCGGTGGCCCGCCCATCGGGATCAAACTATTGAACCTGCGGTGGAGGCCCCGCTCGATAAGTTAGCTGATATTTATCACGGAGGTCGACATCGACGGTCATACCCGCTTTCGAGACATACGTCATGAAAGCTAACCGTGAGGGGTGGAGAGCAGCCGTCTCCGGGTCGCGCGGTCAGCGGGCGCCAACTCTGTCTGAGACCTGCCGGACGTCAGGATGCAGACCTTCGATCATATAATCTCGCATGATCGGCACCGCATCGATTTTCGCCGACAGCAAAAGCTGGAATACCATGTTACTGCCGTTCGAAAAGCCGACGTCAACGGCGGCGAGGTAGTATTCCCACATGCGGCAGAAGCGCTCGTCATAGAGATCGGCCGCCCGGGAACGGTTGGCGGCGAAGCGACGGCGCCAGTGCTGAAGCGTATAGTGATAGTGAAGCCGCAGCACCTCCATGTCGGCGACCCACAAACCGGCCCGTTCTGTGGCTGCAAACACTTCGGACAGC
Organism: uncultured Pseudomonadota bacterium; assembly: GCA_963791885.1. Taxonomy (GTDB): domain Bacteria; phylum Pseudomonadota; class Alphaproteobacteria; order Acetobacterales; family Acetobacteraceae; genus CAVSUZ01. The sequence continues at coordinate 1,053,759 of CAWBUL010000006.1, forward strand.
GACGGCACGTACGCGCCCGGAAAGATATATTTGCGGATGAACGGACCAGTGCTTCCCGGCGGGCGCATGCGACCGATGCAGTGCACGAAGGCAAAGCCGTCGTCGGCGAGCAGGCTGCAGATCTTACCGAAATAGGCGTCGAATTGGGTAAGTCCAACGTGCTCCATCATGCCAACGGAGACCACGCGGTCAAATCGCCCCTCAAGCGCACGATAGTCGATCTCGCGGAACTCGACCAGATTGTCAACGCCCGCGGCAACGGCATTCTCTCGCGCAATACGGAGTTGCTCCGGTGAGACATTGATGGCGGTGACCCGCGCTCCGGTTGTGGCTGCGATGTGGATGGCGAAGGCTCCCCAGCCGGAGCCGATCTCGGCCACCGTCATTCCGGGGAGCAGACGTAGCTTGGCCGTCGCACGCTGCAGCTTACGGTGCTGCGCCTGCTCTAGTGTATCAGTCGCCGGATGTTCAAATATCGCACAGGAATAATTCAAGCCGTCGTCAAGAAACAACCGATAGAGCTCGGTTGAGAGGTCATAGTGATGGCGGGCATTGGCAGCGGCAACTGTTACGGTATTCGCCTGGTACCAACGCCTGGCGGAGCGCCAAAAGCGCCGCAGCCAGGCTTGACCAGGGTGCGCCGCAAGGCCGCCGCGATTGACAGCGAACAATTGCATGAAGCTGCCAACATCCGAGCCCTCCTCGAACGTGAGCGTGCCGTTCATGTAGGCTTCGCCGGCGTGCAGCTCGGGGTTAAGGAACAGCTTGGTGTAGAGCCGGGAATCATGCAGGCGAACGGTCACGGTCGGTCCCGGACCGTGACCGCCAAAGGTGTGCAGCGAACCGTCAGCAGCGATCAGACGCAGCACACCGTTTCGGATGAAGCGGTTGAGGAGGTGAGCAAGCAACCACATCGGCAGTGATCTTTCCCAAACATACTCGACCGTGAATTTGGCCGCATCCCCGTGCCCAGGCAACGAACCGACATGCGGACACGTCAATCACGTCCGCTCACCACCGGATGTCTAGGACGAGACAGATAAATCAAATCTCCTCCCCCGCCATCCGTCACCGAGTCCGCTCGATCAGCGCCTCGGCGGCCGACGGATTCTTCGCCTTGTAGCCGCCGATAACATAAAGATAGACATCGCGCGGCGTGCCGGGACCGGGTGTCTCGGCGTAGTCCAGCCCATCCGGTGCTTTCCCGGCGCTCCAAGCGCGCGCACGCCCCGCCCAGACATCAAGCGTTTCGGCTGAATAGCCGAGTTCCTCACCCTCTGTCGTCCCCATGATCCGCGCATAAACAAAGGGCGCGGTCGGATCGGCGATTTGCGGATAGGGGCTGTCGCCCGCAATCACGGTCGCCACGCTATAAGCGAGCAACAGCGTGACAAAGTCCGGCGATCGGAAACCGTCATGGCGCACTTCGACCACATGACGCAGCACCCGGCCGCCGACGGACTGCGGCAGCAGCTTCAGGAACGCCTCGAAATCTGCCGGATCGAATCGCTTGGTCGGCAGAAATTGCCAGTTGATCGGGCCGAGTTTGTCCTTCAGCTCCATCACCCCGCTCGCAAAGAAGCGCTCGATCGTGGCACCGGCCTCAGCCAGCACTTTCCGGTTGGTCGCGAAGCGCGGCGCCTTGAGCGAGAATACGAAATGGTCCGGCACCTCGTCATGCCACTTCGCGAAGCTCTCGGGCTTTTGCGACCCGTAGTATGTGCCGTTGATCTCGATCGAGGTCAGTCGCCGGCTGGCATATTCCAGTTCCCGTTTCTGCGGGAGCTTGTCTGGATAGAACACGCCCCGCCAGGGTTCGTAGGTCCAGCCACCGACTCCGATCCGGATTTTTCCTGGATGTGCGACGCTCAATTCCACCCCCGATCGCTTCTGCCATCAATGCAGGGAGCGCGCCAGATCAGGCACCCGCAACGGGAGGTGGCGCTCAAGCTGCAGCTAGACCGCAGGACCTGGTTAAATCCAGCAATCGTCCCCGATAGTGCGATTTACGTCGGATCAGAGATCGAGACCGACAGCCATTTCACGGCCGATCAGCGGCACGATATTCGAAATCTCCGCCACCATTTTCTTGTGTCCTGGGTCTTGGGCAAACTTTCAACGCCAGGACAGACATCGTAAATCACGTTCGATCCCGGCCGAGGTGGATAACGTTCGGCACGAAGGCCGCGGTGTTTGTGCGCAGGATCTGCCGCGCCGTCACCTCAAATAACTCTGGAAAGTCCTCATAACTAACCCCACATCTGCACGATCGCAACACCCGGAGCATGGTCGGAGAATCTCACACCGCGAGACCAAATATCGTGAAACGAAAACTGAGACTCTGACGAGACAACCAAACCGTCCTGTCGCCACCCCCGTTAGCCGAACACCCGTCCGCCTCATAACGGCAGAATCCGCCTCGCAAAATGCGACGACGCACCACGACGCGAAAACTGAGATTCGAGCGAGACAGCTCCTGCCGGCGCGTGAACGCAGCTCTGCAGCAGGCGCAGTCGTGTCAGTTCTGTTTCAGGCATATGCTTGATGATGGTCGAGTCGTGCTCTCCAGCCGGGTCGGCCTTAGGAGCCAAATCCAACTGCGCCCCCCACTTTTGGGGCGCTTCTTTTTTCCGGTGGACCGTGCGCTCAGCAAAATCTCGCGCGGCGCCCCGTGAGCCCGGCGCGCCAGACTTGCGGCATGATAGTAATTCTAACTCTGGAAGTTAGCGCCGGTGGCCGCCATATCCACCGCTGAATGCCCGAGCCGAACATCCGAGCCATGGCCGCAAGCGGCTCACAATACGGGACCGAATCCCACCAATCGAAAAGTGAGACGCCCCTGAGACAGCTGAGGCTCACTCCATCGCCGAGCCAGCCATTCGTCCTGAGAGCATTCAGTCTCTGCCCATGGGATACAAACTCGAAAACCGAAAAGTGAGACGCTGCCGAGACAGTCGCCTCGGTTCGACCTACTCGCTTTACTTCTGCGAACTACCGAACGTATCGCACGACCGCATGTCGCCGCTCTGCAGCCCCACCTCCAGCCAGTGCACCCGCTGCGCTGACGACCCGTGCGTGAAACTGTCCGGCACCACCGCGTTCCGTCCCGCCTGCCGCTGCAGCCGGTCATCCCCGATCGCCGAGGCTGTCGCCACCGCCTGCTGAACATCCGCATCGGTGATGTTATGGTGACGCTGGTCCATGTGGTACGCCCACACGCCCGCAAAGCAATCCGCCATCAGTTCCGTCCGCACGGAAATCGCATTCGCCTGCCGCGAGTCCGACTGAGCCTGTGCTCGCTGCACCTTCGGCAGAAGTCCGATCAGGTTCTGCACGTGGTGTCCCACCTCGTGCGCGATGACATAGGCATAGGCAAACTGGCCCCCGCCGCCGAGCTTCCGCTGCATGTCCTGGAAGAACGACGTATCAAGATACAATTTCTGGTCACGCGGACAGTAGAACGGACCCATCGCCGACTGCGCCGTCCCGCAAGCCGAACCCGTCACGCCCGAATACAGTACCAGCACGGGCTTGACGTATTGCCGTCCGGCCTGCTGCGGCAGGATCACGGTCCACGCATCCTCTGTCTCGCCCAGCACGCGCGCGACGAAATTGCCCATCTGGTCCGTCGGCGCGCCTTGCCGCCCCTGCTGCTGGGAAACCGACGGCTGATTCGACCCGGTCACCATCTCGGCCCCGCCGATCAGCAGCCGAGGATCGATCCCCGTCGCCCAGCCGATCAGGCACAGCACCAGCACCGCGCCAATCCCCAGTCCGCCACGAGCCGCACCGCCCCCCATGCCGCGGCGATCATCGATATTCCTCGAGGGGCGAAGGCCGTCGTCCTCCATCCGGGTACTCCGCCGACATTCGCGCATCCCATCATAGCACGCTAAGGCTGCCAGCCGCATGCGCCGCCCCCGGGGTGCATCAGCCCCGACCACACCATCACGCGGCAACGTTATATACCCTCCATCTCCACAGCCCTGGCGTGCGGCTCGTGGCGGGCTGCTGGGGCTGCCATAACGGGCTGGGCTGTCGGCTGCGCTGATGGACTGGGTGAGAGTGGGCTGCCGGCTGCCGGGTGTAATGCTGGGCGTGGCGTTGCGCAGTGCGGCGGCTGATGACGACGATGGGACTGACGCCGATCTACCAGCGACCGCGGACCCCGGTTCCCCACCCCGAGCACCGGATTTATCCGTATTTGCTGCGCAATCTCGTGGTCAATCGGCCGAACCGGGTCTGGTGCGCGGATATCACCTACATCCCGATGCGTCGGGGATTTCTGTATCTTGTCGCGGTGATGGACTGGTCGACGCGCCGGGTGCTGAGCTGGCGTTTGTCGAACACCATGGATGTGGAGTTCTGTGTCGCTGCGTTGGAGGAAGCGCTGGTGCGGGTTTGGCCGGCGCAGCCTGAAATACGAGTGCGTCTATCTGCACGCGTTCGAGACCGGCTCGGAGTTGCGAACAGGACTGACCCGGAGGATCAGTTACTACAACGGTCACCGGCCTCACTCAGCACGGGGCGGGCTAACTCGTGACGAGGCGTATGCCGCGACCGAGGTCGGAGGAATAGAAACAACGAAATTGGCGGCATGATGACACAGAACCAAGCTTGGCAAAGCCGCCAAACTGTCCCGCGGAAGGGGACCACCTCAACGGATCTTGCCGAACCCAGTGGTAGCGAAATATCTTCCGACCGACACACTCAATCATAGATTTGCGTAATTACCGATCAAACGCCCTGGAGGAGGAAATGGTGGGAGAAGTTTCATGGCGACAATACCTTAACGCATATTGGGGCATTCAGCTCACCGACGAAGCGCCTAATTGGCGTGAATATCGGATAGACAATCCCTCCGGCTCCATATCTTGCCGGTCGATGCTTATGCGCTACGAGTTCGCGATGCTTTTCGCTTTGGCCCGACATAATTATCTAGGAGAGGGCGCGATTGTAGACGGCGGTCCATTGACGGGTATAACATCGAATGCTTTAGCACGCGGAATACTGGCTAACCCGAACGTTAAGGGCCGAAAGAGGCGCATATTCGCCTTTGACCTCTTTGATCACATTCCAAACCAAGAGGTGCTCAACCACGTGCCAAACCGCAACGGTTCCGTCTTAGACACCTTCCTTGACGTGAACCGAGATTACTTGGACTTGATCTCCGTAATGGCAGGCGACCTCCTGTCCCACACATGGAACTCAGGGCCGATTGAAATTCTAATGATCGACCTTGCCAAGAGCTGGGAGCTGAACGAATTTGTGTTGGACCAATGGTTTCCCCTGCTCCGGGTCGGTGCCTCTCTCGTGCAACAGGACTATTGTTCTTGGTTTACCTATTGGCTACCGATTACGATGATGGCTCTCAAGGACCATTTTCAATTCGTTGACTATGCAATGGGTGGTTCGACTATTTTCCGGTGCACAAAGCCCGTGCCGCCCGGTATGGGACAGACCATCCGTGCTATGGGGTTCGGGCAGCACGAGAGGCTTCTTGACGAGGCGATCGCGCGAGCGCCGGAGCCGCTCAAGCCAGTGCTTACGTGTTCAAAGGCTGCTTTTTTTGTCTCCCATCAGATGCAGGACCGGGCTTTAGCGTTACTGCCGAGCGTATCGCTTGAGCGTATGACTGAGGATTGGTCAATCGATTTCAGTGGTGTCGCGATGGGTTCTCGCGACGCGGTAAGGTTTCTCGCTGAGTTGCCTGGAGACCAGTTAGCGCGATACGGCTTGTTCCCCGCATAGCCATTACTGGAGGGGCCCCGCCGTCTACGGCCGACCGGCAGGCCCGCAATAGCCAGTGTCTCCAGCCTGATGCTCCGGCGCGGGGCGGACGGTGAGATATAGTATCATGTGCCTGCAGCGCGGCACCCCCGACCGGCAGGCAAAGAGTGAAGATGAAGGGCGCGTAATTCGTTGCTGGTATGGCGGGGGTCGAGGTTATATCGGTAGTCCGTATTATCGGCCCTCATGAACCGCACTTTCGTCCTTTGCTTCCTCGCGCTCCTGCTCGTGCGGTTCGCCGCCGTGCCGTCCCGTGCCGCACCACCGGATGCAATGGTGCCGGGATCCGAACTCGTCATAGGCACCAAGGACGCGCCGCCTTTCGCGATGCAGGACAAGGACGGCACCTGGCACGGCATCGCCATCGATCTTTGGACCCGCATCGCCGGCGAACTGCATCTGCGCTATCGCTTCCAGCCCGTCAGCCTCCAGGCCCTGATCGACGACACCGCGAACCACAAGCTCGACGCCGCCGTCGCCGCCATTACGGTGAGTGCCGAGCGCGACCGCAAAGTCGATTTCACCGAACCCTATTATGAAACCGGCCTCGGTATCGCCGCCCCCGCCGAGGCCGGGATGACTTGGCTGCCCGTCCTCCGTAGCTTTGCCTCGCGCGGTTTCGCCGAGGCCTTAGGCGGCTTGGTCGGCGTCGCCCTTCTCGTCGGCCTGATCGTCTGGTTCTTCGAGCGACGCCACAACGTGCATTTCGGCGGCCCGGCGCACCGAGGCATCGGTTCCAGCATCTGGTGGTCCGCACTCACGATGACCCAGTCCGTCGTCGCCGCCGGTGAGAAAGTCCCCGCGACGCTTCCTGGCCGCGTCGTCGCCGTCGTCTGGATGACGGCGTCGGTTATCGTCATCGCCGCCTTCACCGCCGCACTGACCACGCAGCTCACCACCAAAACCCTGCGCGGACTGGTGCATGGAGAGGCCGACTTGCGCCTCGTTCGCGTCGGGGCCGTGCAAAGCTCTGAGACGATCACCTATCTTGACGGCCAGCAGATCAGCCACCGGGACTTTCCCGACGTTATGTCCGGACTACGCGCCCTGCGTGCCGGACGGATCGACGCCTTCGTTTACGACAAACCGCTGCTCACCTGGGCGGTAAATCAAAACTTCAACGGCACGCTCCAAGTGCTGAATACCAGCTTCGATCCCCAGGTCTACGCCATCGCCCTTCCGCCCGACAGCACACTTCGCAAGTCGCTCAACATCGCCCTGCTCTCTGCTGTCGAGAGCGAATGGTGGCACCGAACGGTCTTCCATTATTTGGGTCCGGATTAGAGCAGACCGCGCTTGACTGGATACGTCAGAGCGCATGGATCTTGCTCTGAAACAAAGGAGTACCGCAGCATCCCGCACTGTGGTCGCGGCCGGCCGATAAGCGGCCCTTTTCCCTCATAATCATGGCTTGGCACGGAAGATTGATCTATATCAGTGTGGAGGTCGCGGAAATCCATCATCCTGGGAAGAGAAGCGAGATAGAACTCAGGATAGGAAGCGCACTCCGTGCTGCTTCCACGGCCATTAGATATCGCGGGGCAACACAAACTCCGACAAAGCAACCAAGAACGAGGAAGGAAGATCATGCGAACGCTGATTGGTGCCTGCCTGTTAGCATCGGCACTCATAGGTCCTGCATTTGCGCAGAACACTGCTGCGCAGGGCACCGCAAAAAAGGGCAGCGACGCTGATGAGGCGTTTATGACCGGCCTCCGCAAGGTCGGCGTGATGTCAGGTCAGGCCTGGGCCTGTTCGAGCCCGGCGGATCAGCCAAAAGTCGGCGAGGCAGTCATGAGCCTCGCAACGCAGGTGAGCCTGCATTTCGGCTTGCAGGCGGCGTTCGTATACAGCGGCTCGTTTGGCTACGGGATGGGCCACGATTTCGATCACAAGACCTGCCCTCAGGCGCTGGAGGATTTCAAGAACCTCCAAGCCAAGTATCTGGCGCAGTGACATGTACAAAGCATTTGGACTGCTGGTCGTGGCTGCTGTGGCCTCCGCGGCCAGCGCTACGGCCTCACCGGTGAGGCCCTTGTCGCCCAACCATGATGTGCTGGCTGTCGCCATCCCCGATCAGTCGGATGGCGGCGGCATCATTCTCGTCCAGAACCGCGGACGAGGTGGGGGTGGTGGGCAACGCGCCGCCGGCGGACAACGCGCCGCGGGCGGCCAGCGTGCCGCGGGCGGGCAGCGTGCGGCCGCCAATCGTGGCAGCTTCAATAGCAATGACTTCCACGGCAACGTATCGGGCGCGCGGAACGGAAACGTCGCTGCGAGCCGCAGGTACTAGCGCCAGTGCGAACCGGAATGTGAATGTCAACGCCAACCGCAACGTGAGCGTCAATGGCAGCGGTTGTTGTGCCGGCAGTTACAACGACGGACCGTCATGGGGTGGCGTTGCCGCGGGTGTGGCGACGGGTGCTGTTATCGGGGCGGTGGTGAGTTCGGCGGCAAGTACGCCGACATATGCTGCACCGCCGGCGACCTATCCGCCCGGATACGTCTCGCCGCCGCCGTATTGATAATTAAGGCCTCCGGACGATTGCCGCGTCCTCCTCCGCAGCCAATCCTGCGCAGGGGCAATCGTCCGGAGGCTGTGAAGGAACGTATTCGGGGGAACCGCGAATGGACGTTCTAGAGACACCCGATCGGTACGCTCGAAAGGCGGTTTGCATCCCAGCTTCTCGACGTAATGATCCGCGCGGGCATTCTCCTGGCGGTTGTCATCCTCTGTTATCGGGTGTTCGCGCCGTTTCTGACGATCGCCGTCTGGGCCTTGATTTTTGCCGTGACACTCTACCCGCTACATCTGGCTATCGTCCGCAGACTGAATGGCCGGCAGGGCCTTTCGGCTACGTTGCTGGTGATTCTCGGCATTGCGGTTCTTGTCGTGCCGACGGCAGTGCTGGTGAACTCGTTGGGGGATACGGTTCAGGATCTGTTTACACGCATCCAAAACAACACCATCGAGATCCCCGCGCCGTCAGACCGGGTGGCGGCTTGGCCATTCGTAGGCGACAAGGTGCACACGATCTGGGCGCGTGCGCATGACGACTTGCCTGGCCTTATTCAAAGCATGCAGCCCAAAATCGGGGAGGTCGCCAGGGCCGCCCTGGCCTTCGTCGCCGGCATTGCGGGTGGGCTATTATCGTTGATCGGCGCTTTCATCATCGGCGGAATCTTCATCGCATTCGGTGAATCGGGTGCGCGGGTGTGCCGACGAATATTCGCACGCGTGGTCGGAGAGCAGCGTGGAGACGAATTCACGTCGCTATCCGCGGCGACAATTCGCGCCGTCGCTCAAGGCGTGGTGGGAGTGGCTGTCATCCAGGCCATTATCATCGGCTTGTGCCTGCTGGTCGCAGGCGTGCCGTGGGCCGGCGCGATTGCGGGCATCGTTCTCATACTCGGCATCGCCCAGATACCGGCCGTGATCGTCACGCTGCCCGCAATCGCATACATCTGGTCGGTCGGCACCTATGGAAGCGTTGCAGCCGTCCTTTATACCGTCCTGCTCTTGGTGGCCGGCATGGCCGACAATGTGCTCAAGCCGCTGATGCTAGGTCGCGGCGTCGACGTGCCGATGCCGATCATTCTGATCGGAGTCCTCGGCGGAATGGCGGCAGCGGGCATCCTCGGCATGTTCGTCGGCGCGACGCTGCTGGCTCTCGCCTACCAGATGTTCACAGCGTGGGTGGACACTGCTCAGGACTGACGCGCAATCACGGCGACGCCGCCGTCGCCTCCGTTCCGACCTGATTGATCGAACTCCCCGTATACACCGCGATCCATCGCGACGTGGACTTTCGCATCACCAGAAGCGTCACGAATCGCCGCGTCTTCTGCAGCTCCAGAAGTCGCCTGAACACGTCATCCGGCGTCGCCACCGGCGTGTCCTGCACCTTCACGATCACATCCCCCACGCCGACCCCGACGCTCGCCGCTTCCGACGCCGGGTTGACCCCCACAACGACAACGCCCTGCGTCGCCGAAATCCCATACAGTTGCTGAGCTGCCGGCGTGATCGGGCTCACAACGAGGCCAAGATCAGGGGACTGAGCCGCCTCCGCCAGCGCCGGATTGGCCAGCAATTCATCCCGTGGCATCCGCAGGTTGGGCCACTCCCTCACCATCACGGATACGGTCATCGTCTTGCCCTGCCGCTCGATCACCGTCGGCTCTTGCTGGTTCACCCCGCTGGTCACGATTTCCCACATCAACGCACGAGCATTCACGGCAGTGGTGTCGCCGAACCGCAGGATCACATCCCCGGTCTGCAGGCCCGCATGCTCCGCCGGACTCCCCGGATCGATCTGTGTCACCACCGCCCCCGTGGGTGGACCCGACAATCCGAGCGAAAGCACGAGATCCGGCCCCACATCCTGCAGGTGAACGCCGATCCACCCAATCGGTGTTGATTGCGGATCGACCAGCCGGCTGACCACCTGCGAGGCCTCCCGCGCCGGAATGGCAAAGCCCAACCCATTCGACCCTTGTCCAGCCGCTTCCGTCACCAGGATCGTCGCGACGCCCACGACATTCCCATCGCGATCCAGGACCGGCCCGCCGGAATTGCCGTGATTGATCGCCGCGTCCGTCTGGATGTAGTCGTCGAACGGTGAGTTCATCAGGTTGCGGTCCAGCGCGCTGACGATGCCCGAGCTCACCGAAGTTCCAAGACCCAGCGGATTGCCGACCACCAGCAGCGGGTCTCCCACTCTGACTGCATCGTTCTGCGCAAACTTCAGGAATGGCGTCGCCTGGTCCGTGTTTAGCTTGAGCACGGCCAGATCGATGAACTTCCCCGCGCCGATCAGCCGCGCCTGCCGCTGGATACCGTCTGCGGTTCTCACGACAATCCGATACGCGCCCTGCACCACGTGCCGGTTGGTCAGGATCAGGCCGTCATCACTGATGAAGAAACCGGTGCCCAGGTCGCGGTTGCGGCGCACCGCCCCGGTGCTGGGATCCTGGCTGAGCGTTTCGACCGAAATGTTGACGATTGCCGGCAATGCCTGCTGAACGACGCTGCTCCAATCCATCGCGGTTGCCGCGGAGAACGCCGCGTGTCCCGAAACGATGCATAAGATCGCGACCGTAGCGATCAGCCGTGCAAACAGCCGAAACGCCCCCCTCATCAGCGCAATCTCCATGGCTCTCCCCATCGATCCGCGAACGTCACCTCCGCAACAGGCAGTCGCACCACCGGACCGTACTTGCCTTCCGGATACCCGATCGGCATAAGCGCGAACGTAAACACATCCGCCGGCAGCCCCAGAATCCCCCGCACCTCATCCTCGTACAGGATGTGATTGGTCGTGATCAGCGTCGCCAAACCCAACCCTCGGCACGCCAGAATGATGTTCTGCGCCGCCGGATAAATACTCGCCCCGCGAATCCGCTCCTGATACGCCAGATGCGCCTCGTATCGCGCCGCCACCGGCCCGGGCAGAGCTTCACGCGCCGGCATGTCCCGTGCCTTCAAACACGGCACCAACAACACGGGGGCATCTCCCAGATGCTCCCACAAATACGCGCCGCCCTCCATCAGCAGGCGATACTGCCGCTCGGTCAGATGCGCGGGCCGTCCCCGAGCCGCATAGATCGCCCCAACCTCGTCCGACGCCTTGCGGTACACCGCGCCCAGTCGATGCCGCTGCGCCTTATCCCGCACCACGATAAAGATCCAGTTCTGTGCATTCCCGCCGGACGGCGCACGGATCGCCGCATCCAGAACCTGTTCGATCACCTCCGCCGGCACTGGATCGGTCTTCAGCCGCCGCAGTGCCCGCGCCGTGTAGATTGCTTCGAACAAACCAATGTCGCTCATCGTCCACTCCCCTGGCGCCCTGATGCAGCGACGCCTCTCTTCACCTCAGCACGCGATGACATCCACGAAGCCGGCTGCGCCATATTGAATGATGTGTCGGTCCCGAGTGACCAGAGCAGCGCCGAGATGCCGGGCGGTTGCCAGAATCAACCGATCCGCTGGATCTCCATGAATGTCTCCAGGGAGGAACGAAGAATCCACGGCAATATCCGGCGTAAGCGGAGCATGTTTGATCCCGGGTCCCGCCAGCACGTTTCTGAACCATGTTTTGGGGTCGGGCGCGAATTGCAGCCGTCGTGCTTCGTCTCGCTTCGGTCGGCTCAGCAATCCGATTTCCCAAGCAGATACGGTGGAAACGTAAAGCGATTCAGTTCGCGCGACGGCCCGAACCGCATCCAATGCGTCGGGATCGAACGGATCGCCGTTCGCCAGCCAAATGATCGCGCACGTATCCAGCAGAACACGGTGCGGGACCACCCCGCTCATCGATGCAGGATGCCGGCCTCAGCATCGAGCGGCTCGGCAACCGGCTCAGTCAAATCGACCCCAGAGGGTATGAGCACCGAACCCCGCATGAACCCGTGCAGGCCGGATACCGCCTGAGGGCTGGGTTCAGGCGGCGTAAGCACGCCGACAGGGCGACCACGCTTGGTGATCACCACCCGCTCCAGCGCTCCTGATGCGATCTTGTCCAGGACCTCTAGGCACTTGGCTTTGAACTCCGAGGCTCTGATCGTCTCGTTCATGGTCATGCTTCCTGACTAGTCGGAAACTATGACCATGTCGAACCCAAATCAAGACCGGCCCCTAACCCCCCTCGATCCTTACCACCGCAGGCTCCTCCATCACCGCATCGAGCCGGCCGATCCGTTCCAGCGCCGCCCGCATCGCGCTCTCCGCCGTCTCATGCGTCACCAGCACCACCGGCACCGCCTCACCCGGCGCCCGCCCGCGCTGCAGCATGCTCTCCAGCGATACGCCCTGGTCCCGCAGCACGGCCGTCACATCCGCAATGACCCCCGGCCGATCAACCACCATCAGCCGCAGATAGTAACACCCGACATGAGCCGTAATCGGCACCGAGGGTGCGTCGGATAACGCCTCGGGCGACGCCCCCCAGACCGGCGTGGTCCGCCCCCGTGCGATATCCACCAGGTCCGCCACGACCGCCGAGGCTGTCGGTCCCGCCCCGGCCCCACGCCCTTCCAGCATCAGCCGGCCGACGAAATCGCCCTCCGCCACCACGGCATTGTAAACCCCATCGACCCGCGCCAGCGGCGCATCCTCCGGCACCATGCACGGATGCACCCGGGCCTCGATGCCGGCCTCGCTTGCCCGCGCGATCCCCAGTAGCTTGATCCGGTAGCCGAGTTCCTTGGCGAACCCGATATCCAGCGCCGAGACGCGCCGAATGCCCTCGACATGCACCGCCTCGAACGCCACCGGCCGCCCGAACGCCAGCGCCGCCAGAATCGCGAGCTTATGCGCCGCATCCACGCCGTCGATATCGAAGGACGGATCAGCCTCCGCGTACCCGAGCCTCTGCGCATCCGCCAGAATCTCGGCGAACTCCCGCCCCTCGGTGCGCATCCGCGTCAGGATGTAATTGCAAGTCCCGTTCAGGATGCCGGCGATCCGGGCGATCCGGTTGCCCGCCAGACCCTCGCGCAACGCCTTGATCACCGGGATGCCCCCGGCCACCGCCGCCTCGAACCCCAGCGGCACCCCGGCCTCTTCCGCCGCATGTGCCAGCGCCGCCCCGTGCACCGCCAGCATCGCCTTGTTGGCCGTCACCACCGGCTTCCGCGCCGCGATCGCGCTCTCCACCAGCGTCCGAGCCACCCCGTCCGCCCCGCCGATCAGCTCCACCACGACATCGACGCCCGGGTCCGCCGCCAGCGCCACCGCATCCTCGTACCAGCGCAGCCCGGACACCGAGACCCCCCGGTCCCGCGCACGGTCCCGCGCCGAGACCGCCGTCACGGCAATCGGCCGGCCCGCCCGCGCCGCCACCACGTCCGCATTGTCCCGCAGCAGCTTCAGAACGCCCGCGCCGACCGTTCCCAGCCCCGCCACCCCAACGCTCAGCGGCCTGCTCATGGTTGCTTCCTCGATGCTCGATCCAACGGCTCGGTTATAGCCGTTCTTCCGCATCCGCCACTGGGGTGTTCAGCTCCGATCAACGCGGCGGTTGAGCCGGATCAATGACGTCTCTCCTTCCGACTGCGATCCTGGCTCGTCCAGAACGAGTCAGATCTCATGAGCCAATCGGATTCCAGCCTCCAGCGCGCCGCTGTCGCGGGGGACATTATGAGTACCCCGGTCGTATTCGTCAGGCCCGACGCAACGGTTCAGGACACCGCGGCGCTGTTGCTTGAACAGGGGATCAGTGCCGTTCCAGTCGTGGACGAAAGTGGACCGGTGATCGGGATCGTGAGCGAGGGAGACTTGCTCGGACGCAACGAGAAAGAGCGGCTTGCTGGCCGGGACTGGTGGCTCGACCTCATGGCAGACGGCGGGCAAATCGAGTCGATGACACTCAGCAAGGCGGCGAGGCGGCCGGTCCGCGATGTGATGCATGCACCGGTTATTACCGTCGGTGTTGACACACCGGTCCGCCAGGTCGCCGACATGCTCCGTTCCTGCCGCGTAAAGCGCCTGCCGGTCCTCGAAAACAACAAGCTCGTCGGCATTGTCACGCGGGCAGACCTCTTGCGGATCGTGGCAGACATGCCGGCGCCTGAGCCTCCGCGCTCAAACCCCACTGGAGGACTCGCGGGCTTCATTACAGGATTGATCGGCGGCAGCGGCCGACGGGCTGGACATCTTCCGAAGGCGGGCGGGCCGACCCAGCCGCGACCTGCTCCGTTCAGCGCGGACTCATTCCGGGAACTAGTCGCGCAATCGAAACAGACCGTCGCGGACGAACACCGGCGGGTAGAAGCGGAAGCCGAGCTTGCGCGAGGCCAACAGGTCAAGAAGATGCTGCAGGAGCACATCGATGATGAAGCCTGGCACAAAACACTCGAGCTTGCCCGCAATGCTGCCCAGCAAGGCACGCCTGATTTCCAGGTGATGAGCTTCCCGTCCGAACTTTGCAGCGACGGCGGACGCCGGATCGATATTCGCGACGATGCGTGGCCGGAGACGTTGCGCGGCGAGGCTGCCGATTTCTATCTCCGCTGGGAGCGGGAGCTGAAGCCGTTAGGCTTCGGACTGCAGGCCCGGATCGTTGACTATCCGCAGGGCAAGCTCGGCGATATCGGCTTGTTTCTAACCTGGGGAGGATAGTCGCGCCTGCCAACAAGGCATGACCGATGATGCCGACGTTGGCGCTGCGCTAAACAAGATTTGCTTGGTTCACATATGCCGCATCTCTGCGCACCTACAGCAACAGGAAGGCGACGGGTGGCACAATTCTGGATTCGGCCGAGGCTGGCCTATGTCCCTTCGTGAATGATCGGCTTGCCCAATTCCGCGAAGTGGAAAAGCTGGAATGCATGTTGGCCGTCGAAGTCCAGCACTCGGAGGTCATCCGTCTCATGCAGATCGTTAGCCACCACTGCGAAGTGGCTGGCATAACGCTGCTTGGCCATATCGAGCGGAATCTCGAATGCCACGAATTTGCGTATGCCCTTGACCCGCAGCTTATCGAGCAGCGTGGGATCCAGAGGCGATGCATGAGACGTGATAATAACAACCGGACCGCCGGCGGTCAGCAGAAGCATTGTCTTCATTGTAAACTCCCTACGCTCAGTCGCCTGCTGCTGCGACACTGCGCGGTCATGCCAGCTTAGAAAAAGTCCGACCTCTCCGGGTTTGCCGCCGGGCCATTCAAGGATCCGGGCGGTCAGATCGAAGCCGCGCGATGCCAGTGTCTTGCGCCAATGCTGATGCGCCTTGGCAGCCTCGCCCGTAAGGGTCTCCGCCCAGCGCGCCTCGTTCTGTATGATGGCTCTGGCGTTGTCGGTGCACTGGCCCGACGGGAACCGCATGAGAAGCGCTTCATGCTCACCGCGTTCGGCGACCTGGCGGGCGCGATACATCACTTCCCGCCATTTGGCATCCGTTATATGACCCTCAATCAAGCTCTTGAGCTGCCGATGGCTGCGTTCTGCTGCAATTCGTGCAGCGTCATTTTCTAACGGAACGTGGCTCTCCCTAAATGCTTCCAGCAGAGCTCTGAATGCTCCTGCAGAGAATTCAGGCTCCACTTTGGATCGATTGGTATCTTCGCGCGACACGCGATCCCCCTTCATTAGGCGGCGCCGCAAAAGCGAGGCCGGACTCAGTCCTGCTTCAGTTCAAGCAGCGTATCTGAAAGGCAGCCGACTGTGTTTGATCGAGATCAATCATGAAAGAGTCCGACTTCGCTGACGACAGTCGGGAGAAATCCGCTCCAACGCGCCCTCAGCAAAGGGAATTATCGCGTGAGGCGGATAAAATCAGAGCGCGTGAAACTCGCTCTCAAACAAAACGAGTAGAGCCCGAAGACCTACGCCGACACCGCTTCCACCGGCTCCGCGCAATTCGATCCCGCCTGCAAAAATCCCCGGATATTCCGCACCGCCTGGCGCAACCGCTGTGTGTTCTCGACAAGCGCGATCCGCACATGCCCATCGCCATGCTCGCCGAATCCGATCCCGGGTGCCACCGCCACTTTCGCGCGCTCCAGCAGCAGCTTGGAGAACTCAAGACTTCCCAGCGACGCGTATTGCGGTGGAATCGGCGCCCAGGCGAACATCGACCCATCCGGCGACGGCACATCCCATCCGGCGCTCGCCAGCCCCTTCACCAGCACGTCCCGCCGCTCGCGATACAGCGACCGCACTGCATCCACGCAATCCTGCGGCCCGTTCAACGCCGCCGTCGCCGCGACCTGGATCGGTGTGAACGCGCCGTAGTCCAGATATGACTTCATCCGCGCGAGCGCCGAGATCAATCGAGGATTCCCCGCCGCAAATCCCATCCGCCAGCCCGGCATCGAATACGTCTTCGACAACGATGTGAACTCAACCGCGATCTCCTTCGCACCCGGCACTTGCAGGATCGAAGGGGGCACCAGGTCGCCGAAATAGATCTCCGCGTACGCCAGATCTGACATCACCCAGATCTCGTGCCGCCGGGCGAACGCGACGATCTCCCGGTAAAAATCCAGATCCGCCAACTCCGCTGTCGGGTTCGAAGGAAAATTAACGATCAGCGCCGTTGGCTTCGGCACGGAGTGTCGCACGGCGCGATCCAGCGCCCGCAGCATCTCCTCGTCCGGCGCCGCGGGGACGGATCGCACGGACGCGCCCGCGATAATAAATCCGAACTGATGGATCGGATACGACGGGTTCGGCACCAGGATCGTATCGCCAGGTGACGTCACGGCCGCCGCCAGATTCGCCAGCCCCTCCTTGGAGCCCAGCGTGGCGATCACCTCCGTCTCGGGATCGAGCGCCACGTCGAATCGCCACCGGTAATACCCGGCCAGCGCCCGCCGCAGTCCCGGTATTCCCTTGCTGGTCGAATACCGGTGCGTCCGCGGGTCCTGCACCGTCTCCACCAGCTTGGCGACGATATGCGCCGGCGTCGGGCTGTCCGGATTGCCCATGCCGAGGTCGATGATGTCCTCACCCGTCCCTCTGGCCTTCGCCTTGGCCGTGTTCACCTCCGCAAATACGTATGGCGGCAAGCGGCGGATACGGTGAAACTCGTCCGGCATCGGGCAATCTTTCGGGAAAGAATCGGGCGTTATTCTACCAGTTGTGCGGCACCGCCGCGACCACTCGCGAACGACATCACCTGAATTGCATTCTCCGGAACGCCGGAGTCTCGCAGCGCCTTGGCGATCGCCTGCGCGCGGGCAAATCCCAGCGTTACCGCCTGGGCCTGCGCGGCCGGCGCATTGCCGACCCCATCGCCCCGGCCCAGCGCCTCGATGACCTTGTTGCCCCGCCGCGCGGCCAGAGACTTTAACGCCGCCACGTCCCCCTCCGTCAGCGCCGCTGATCCCGCCCCGAACGCAACATCCACTCCATTCGCGCCAACTGTGGTCTGCGCCGGCGCCTGGGTCGGCACACTCGCAAATGCAGGCGGCGCGGGCGGCGCGTTGGAAATCTGCGGCACCGGCCCAGGGGCGACCGCAGTCGGAGTCGGAGGGACCACAGTGGGCAACGGCGTGCTCTGCACCGCTGTCTGCGCCGCCGACCGGGTGGGCACGCTCGTCGATGCAGGCGGGGTCCCGGCAATCTGCGGCACCGGCCCAGGCGTGGCTGCAGCTGGCGGAACTCATTGCCGGCAACGGGGTGCTCTGCACCGCAGCGACGGGCGCTCGCGCCGGCGGTCGCACAGGCGCGGGCGGCGGAGCCGTTGCCGCTGGCAGACTGGCGGTCGCGGTCCCTGCGCTCGGCGCGAGTGGCGGCGCGGTTGCGGCCGGCAGACTGGCCGTCGCCGTCCCGGCAGGCGGCGGCGCAAGGCTCGGCGGCGCCGGAGGACTCGCCGTGCCAACCCCGAACAGCCCCGGCGACGCCTGCGGAGAGGACGGATCAGGCAGCGGCGCCCCCTCAGCCAGGTATTGGGCATGCGCCCGGTCTGCGATTAACCCATTGGTGATGGCCGATAGCTCAGCCTGATTCGGCGCAGCCGGCGCCGGCGGCACCGACGCCAAATTCGGATAAGGCTGGTTCGCCCCTGGGGTCGGCTGCTGCGGCTTGGCGATCTCCCCACCCTCGCGCTGATGAAAGAAGTTCGCCGGGCTACAGCCCGCCAATCCAACCAAGCACGCCAGCAGCGCGCAAGTCGCCGGGATGCAGCCTTGCCGCCGGAACGGTTGCCTCCCCATCTCAAACTTCATAAGCCGATTTTATACCCCCGCCGCGCCAGAATCGGTGTAGCGGACCGACCTGCGCACGGAAAGGACCCTCTATGTCCACCACGGACAAGCCCGATACGGCCAGCTTCAAGCTGCCCGACCCTGAGGTCGTTGGCCGCTCGATGGCCGACATCGCCGAGCGTTCGCAGCGCATCGTTTCCGATTGGCTCAAGCGGCAGAAGCAGAATGAGCCGGCCGTTGACCCGTTGAACATCGGTCATGCGTTCTTCGAAATGACCGCGCGGCTGATGGTCAACCCCGCCCAAATGATCCAGGCCCAGGTGGGCTTCTGGCAGGACTACATGACCCTTTGGCAGAGCACCGCGCGCCGCATGATGGGCATGGAATCCAAGCCGGTGATCGAAGCGCCGGCCGGTGATCGCCGCTTCAAGGACAACGCCTGGAACGACAACGAGATCTTCGATTTTATCAAGCAGTCCTATCTGCTCAGTGCGCGCTACGTCACTGATGTCGTGAAGCAGGTTGACGGCCTCGATCCCAAGACCGCGCAGAAGGTCGATTTCTACACGCGCCAGTTCATCGACGCGATGAGCCCGTCGAACTTCCTTCTCACCAACCCCGAAGTCCTCCGCAAGACTGCGGAAACCGGCGGCGAAAACCTGCTCAAAGGCCTGAACAACCTCCTGTCGGATCTGGAGCGCGGCAAGGGCCGGCTCCGCATCAAGATGACCGACATGGATGCATTCAAGCTCGGGGAGAATATCGCAGTTTCCCCTGGCAAGGTCGTCTATCAGAACGACCTGATGCAGTTGATCCAGTACAGCCCGACGACAGAACAGGTGCTGAAACGTCCGCTGCTGATCGGGCCACCTTGGATCAACAAGTTCTACATCCTTGATCTCCGGCCCAAGAACAGTTTGGTCCGCTGGGCCGTCAGCCAGGGCCATACCGTCTTCATGATCTCCTGGGTCAACCCCGATGAGCACCTCGCCGAAAAGGGCTTCGACGACTACATGACCGAGGGTTACCTCGCCGCCCTCGATGCCATTGAACAGGCAACCGGCGAGCGCGAAGTCAACGCCATCGGCTACTGCCTCGGAGGCACGTTGCTCTCCGCCACTCTCGCCTACATGGCGACAAAGCGCGACAGCCGCATCAAGTCAGCGACTTTCTTCGTCACCATGATGGACTTCGCCGAAGCCGGCGAGCTCGGCGTCTTCATCGACGAAGAACAGCTCAACTCGCTTGAGGAGAAGATGAACCGCCGCGGATACCTCGAAGGGTCCGAGATGGCGAACACCTTCAACATGCTCCGCGCGAATGACCTGATCTGGTCCTTCGTCGTTAACAATTACCTTCTGGGTAACGAGCCGTTCCCCTTCGATCTGCTCTATTGGAACGCGGACTCCACGCGCATGCCGGCACGCATGCACAGCTTCTATCTGCGCAAGATGTATCAGGAGAATCTGCTGAAGGACCCCGGTGGCATCAGTCTGGCCGGCGTGCCCATCGACCTGCGCAAGATCAAGACGCCCGCCTACTTTCTCTCGACCCGCGAAGACCATATCGCGCCCTGGAAGAGTACCTATCGCGGCACGCAGCTTCTCTCCGGCCCGAAGCGTTTCGTTCTCGCCGCGTCAGGACACATCGCGGGTGTCGTCAACCCGCCCGAGAGCGGCAAATACGGTCACTGGATCAATACCGACCTGCCGCCGGACCCCGAGGAATGGCTGAAGGATGCCACCGAAATGGCGGGCTCCTGGTGGCCCGACTGGCATCGCTGGATCACCTCCCTGAATGACGAGAAGGTGCCCGCCCGCACCCCCGGCGACGGTAAGCTCAAGGCGATCGAAGACGCGCCAGGGAGCTATGTGCGTGTGAAGGCCACCTGATCGCTACTTCCCGATACAGAACTGCCGGAAGATCCGGTCCAGCACGTCCTCCACCCCGACCTCTCCGGTAATCCGCCCCAACGCGCGAACCGCGAACCGCACATCCTCCGCGCGCAATTCGGACAATCCCGCATGCTCGGCGGCGACCAGCCGCCCCACCGCGTCCTGCAGCGCCGCCCGATGCCGCGCCCGGGTCAGCGGCGGCGGTCCGGAACTCTCCGTCAGTCGCCGCGCCTCATCCCCCAGCCGCTCCCGCAGCGCCACCATCCCTTCGCCGGTCAGCGCACTCACCGGCAGCCCCCCACCCACACAGGCACCACCCAGATCGGACTTATTCATCACCACCAGACCCGGGTCGTCGGGCAACCCGTGATCCGGATCACTCACCCGGATCACCAGATCCGCCTCCTCGGCCCGTGCCAACGCGCGCCGCACGCCCTCCGCCTCGATCGGGTCCGCGCTCTCCCGCAACCCGGCCGTATCCACCAGCGTCACCGGCACACCCCCCAGCACCACGCGCGCCTCCAGCGCGTCGCGCGTCGTGCCGGGAATCGCCGAGACGATCGCCACGTCCCGCTCCGCCAGTGCATTCACCAGCGTGGACTTGCCGACGTTCGGCGGACCACTCACCGCGAAGACCAGGCCTTCGCGCAGGCGCTCTCCCCGGTGACCGTCATCCAGGTGCGCCCCGATCTCCCGACGCAGCGCTCCGATCTCCGCCAGCACCACGCCGTCTACTTCCTCCGGCAAATCCTGATCCGGGAAATCGATCGTCGCTTCCGCCCGAGCCAGCGCCAAAGTCAGCCGCTCAGCCCAGCCGCGATACAAATCCCCCAATGCGCCATCCATTTGCCGCAACGCCTGTCGCCGCTGTGCATCGGTTTCCGCCGCAACCAGATCGCCGACGGCCTCAGCCTCCAGCAGATCCATCCGCCCATTCAGAAAAGCCCGCCGCGTGAACTCCCCCGGCTCTGCCGGCCGCAGCCCGGTCGCAACCAGTGCGCCCGACACCGCCTCCATCACCGCCCGCCCGCCATGGAGATGCAGCTCGGCCGAATCCTCACCGGTGTAGCTGCCCGGCCCCGGCAGCCACACCATGACGGCCCGGTCCAGCAACGCCCCGGCGCCATCCCGCAACGCGCGCAACGAGGCCCGCCGCGCCGGAGGTACACGCCCGCCACACAGCGCAGCGACAGCGGCCCGGCTCCCCGGCCCGCTGATCCGCATCACCGTGATCGCTGCCCGGCCCGCGCCGGACGCCACCGCAAAAATCGTATCCTCGGCCAAACCTACCCGTTCACCACCGTGCCGCCGTTCGGATGCAGCACCTGGCCGGAGAAATACGACGCATCCCCCGAAGCGAGAAAGATGTACGCCGGCGCCACCTCATCCGGCTCACCCGCCCGGCCCATCGGAGCCTGTTGTCCGTGCTTTGCCGTCTTCTCCGCTGGATAACTCGCCGGAATCAGCGGCGTCCAGATCGGCCCCGGCGCCACCGCGTTCACCCGGATCTTCCGCTTCTCCAACTGCTTCGACAGTGACCGTGTGAATCCGACGATCGCACCCTTCGTGCTCGCATAATCCACCAATGTCGGATTGCCCTGATACGCTGTGACCGACGTCGTGTTGATGATCGCCGAACCCTCCGGCATTTCCGGCAGTGCCGCACGGGTCAAAAAGAACTGCCCGAAAATATTCGTCCGGAACGTCCGCTCCAGTTGCTCGTCGCTCAGTTTCTCCAGTTGCTCCACCTGATGCTGCTCGGCCGCATTATTGACCAGGATGTCGATCCGCCCGAATGCCGCCACCACTTGACGCACCAGTTCCCGCGAGAAATCCGAGTTGCCGATATCCCCCGGAACCGCCGTCGCCCTGCGCCCCTCGGCCTCGATCAGGCGTACCGTCTCCTGCGCGTCCTCATGCTCGTCCAGGTAGGTGATCGCCACGTCCGCGCCTTCCTTGGCAAACCCGATCGCCACCGCGCGGCCAATCCCCGAGTCACCGCCGGAGATCAGCGCGATCTTCCCGTCCAGCTTGCCCGCACCCCTGTAGTTCCGCATCTCCGCCTGCGGCTTCGGCTCCATCTCCTGCTCGCGACCGGGCTGTCGATCCTGGGCCTGTGGCTTGCGTGTCGTCTCGCTCATTCGCATTCCCTCGTGTTGAGCTGATCACGCGCCAACACACGGGAACAGGCCGCGTTGCCTCGCGCCTAAAGGGCAAACCCGATTGTCATGATGGCCAGCCCTACGGCGATCCACATCACGTAGTCTCCAACCAGACCGGTATGCAGCTTCGAGATCCCGAGCGCGAACGGGAAGCTCACCACGTCCGCAATCTTCCGCAGCACCTTGGGCGTGGACCCGCGGGACAGTTCCAGTGCGGCTACGGATACCGCGACCGCCACGGAAGCCCATGGCGCAAAGCTATGCGGGTCGGGCAGATTCGGCACGACCGGATGCCCCATCCCCGCCGTCGTCAGGAACCCGCCGGCGAGCATGCGAGCCGTGTTCCCCACCATGGGTCCGGAAAGTAACGCTCCCAGGAGCAGCACAAGCGCCGGACCGCCCATTAGCCAGAGGGGGCGAGGCTCCGGCTCGCGCTCATCCACCGTCGGCGCCTCCGCCTCCAGCCCCGGTACGCGCCCCCAACCGGCGAAGATCCGCCCGGTGGCGCGCAGGACCGCCGCCCCGGTCAGACCCGTGCCGACCGTTACCGGCAGATAGAGCCACCCCACGCCGGCCTGCGCCGCCGCGGCATCCAGCAGATGCGTGCCCTGGTCCATCACGCCCACGGGCAGCCCGGACAGCAGCAGCGCCGCGAACGCCGTTGTCAGGCCGAGCGCCGGGTACGGCCGGCCGCGTCCGCGCAGCGCGATCTCATCCGCTCCGCCCAACCGTGTCAGGCAGATGCCGGCGATCATGAACAGCGCCGCTTTGATCAGCCCATGTCCCACCAGATAACTCAGGAACGCGGCCACGCTCTCCGGCGTCACCAGCGCGATCGCCACGATCAGCACGCCCATGTGCGAAATCGTCGAGAACGCGAGCATGCGCTTGATATGCCGCTGCTCCAGCGCCGCCATGCCGCCGATCAGGATCGTCACCACGCCCAGCGCCAGCAGCACGCCGTGCACCACGCGCTGCACATCTGGATCGGGCGCAAACACCGTCCACACCAGCCGCAACACGCCGAACAGCCCCAGCGGCACCATGATGCCGGAAAAGATCACCGACAGCGGACTTGGCGCGACCGCATGCGCGTCCGACAGCCAGAAATGCAGCGGCACCATCGCCCCCTTGATCAACAGAGCGCCCGCAATCAGGCAAAATGCCGCGGCGACCAAAGGCGAGTTCGGATGAGCCCGCACAAAGGTTTCCAGTGCACCGAAATCCAATGCGCCGGAGGGGAGATACAAAAGCCCGATCCCGCCCAGCATCATGTAGCTGCCGATGCCGTTCGTAACGGTGAACGTCAGCGCCCCTTCCAGCGCGGATTCATTCAGGTGGTATGCCGTCAGCGCAAAGGCGGCGACGCTCATCACCTCGAACCACACGAACAGGTTGAACAAGTCATGGGTGAACGCGAATCCGGTCATCGCGCCGAGGAACACCAGCATCATGGAGTGGAACCGCGCGCCGACCTCTTTGAAGAATCCCCAGGCAAAGACGAAATCGGCGGCCACCAGAAGCGCGGCGAACACGCCGATCAACGCGCCGCCTTGATCCACAACGAAGGCGATGCCGATCGCCTGACCCTGTCGCGGCGTCCATCCGCCGAACCAGCACGTCAGCGGCTCCCGCGCTGCGGCGATCAGCAGCATCAGGCTCAGCGCGCCGGCAAAGACCGCTGTGGCGATCGCAATGATGTCCGGCACCCGCCCCGGAAGCCACGGATTGAACAGCAGCAGCAGTGCGCCGATCGTGAGTGGCATCACCACCGGCAGCGCCACCAGGTCAGGATTCATCGCTGCATCGGGCTGAGCTTTTCCGGATCCAGCGTACCGCGCACCTTGTGAAGCTGCAGCACCAACGCCAGCAGCAGCGCCGTAACCGCCGCGCCGACAACCACGTCGGTCAGCACCAGCGCCTGCACCACCGGATCGACCGCCAGCGTGCCGGGCGGCTTGTCATAGAAAATCGGCGCCGGCGCACCCCAGCGGAACCCGACCGACAACAGCAGCACGTACGTCGCCGACTGGATCACTGACAAACAGCCGATCAGATGCACGTAATACCGGCTGGTAATCACACCATAAAATCCGATCAGGAACAGCCAGGCACACACGGCCCACGGCAGAAGGCTCATTGCTGATCCTTCGCCGCGCGGGTTTCCTCCAGGAACTCCAGGAACACCACGCCAAACCCGCCGACCACCGCGAAGCCGACCCCGAAATTCAACACCAGCATCAGCCCGCCCGAGAGCATCTGCCTCAAATGGCCCAATGGCAGTCGATTGGTTAGATAAGCGGCGCCGCTCAGCATCGGAATCAGCCCGGCAATCGCATAAGCAGCCGCACCGCCGCCTTCGAACGCATCCAGAATTTCCGAGCGCATCAGGTCACGCCAACTGGCATATCCCTCGGAGAGAAAACGCAACAACACCGCCGAGGCGATGATCACGCCTCCCTGGAAACCGCCGCCCGGCGTGACCGTCGCGTGCAGCACGACATAAATGCCGAACACCAGGGTGATGGGCACGGCCAGCCGGCCGGCGATAAGCAGCGCCTCGGAATGCGGCGGAATAAGCCGCCCCGGAACTGTCGCCGGCTTATCGCCCAGTCCCTTGCCGCGCGACTCACGCAACAGCACGGCCGTCCCGGTCACGGCCGTCATCAGCATGATCTCCTCGCCGAGTGTATCGAAGCCGCGGAAATCGAAATTCACCGCGCTGACCATGTTGGTCACGTGCCGCTCGATCGGACCCAGCCGGTTGATCATGTCGCCATAGGGCAGGGGATGATCGCCGAACTTCGGCATCGCGCCGTACACAGCCGGCAGAGCGGCCGCCAGCACAGCCACCGCGATCCAGAACAGCACGAGCCTGGCTCGTCGTCCCGTCATTCGCGCGTGCGGTTCGCACGGATGCTGGCGAGTGTCGCGTAATACAACAGCGGCACCGCCGCGGTACCGACCACGATTTCCGAAAACGCGACGTCCGGTGCTTGCAGCGCGAAGAACAGCAGCGCCAGCACCATGCCGTTCACGGCCAGAGCCAGCACCTGCCGCCGCGGATCGCGAGAGAACACCACGCCCGCGCCCGCTGCCGCCGTAAACAGGAACAGCACCGCCAGAAGCACGTGCATCAGGATCCTCCTTGTTGCCGGCTGCGTTCGCGATGCAGGACCGCTCGCCCCGTCGCGTGCCCCAGGGCTGCGCCGTTCAGCAGCGCGAACAGCAGCACGAACACGACTTTCAGAATGGGCTCGCTTGCACCCTGGTTCGCCCAGCACGCCAGCATTAGCGGCACGCCGGCCGCCACGCTGACGAAGGTCACGCAATGCAGGCGGTCACAGGCGTTCGAAAGCCGGGCAAAGCCCAGACAGCCAAGCCACACCGCGATCACCGACCCGACCAAAAATGCATCGGTCAACGCGTGGCTCACAGCCAGCGCTCGAGAAAGATCGTCAGCACCAGCGTGCCGGGCAATGACAGGACGGTGATGGCGACCGCGATATCAAGGAACGACGTCTGTCCGAACCCCAGGCTGAGACAGACCAGCGTCAGCGCGGTGATGACCGAGCCAAGCTGCACCGCCACCAGACGCTCCGTGATGGTCGCGCGCATCGCGACCCAGCCGGGAATGATCAGGGCCAGCAGCATGGCGACCGACGCCGCTAGGAACGGGTTCACACCGGCCATCGGATGTCTTTGGCGCTCTGGCGCGGGACGAAGGCGTGCATCAGCATGCCCTGTGGCGGCTCCCGCACCTCGATCACATAGCCGTTCGGCGCGACCGACGCTGCGAGGATTGCCATCCCCCGCCGGGCCGCGTCCACAGGCGTGAACCCGCCGGAATCGAACGCCTGCATCGTCATCCCGCCGCCCGGCTTTCGACCCGGCACGATTCGCATCAAACCGCTGGCCACGAGCGCCGTGTCGCGCACCAGCGCGACAACGATCCGCCCCGCCAATCGCAGCCACGGCGCCCGCACATGCAGTTGTCGATTTGCCACAGCCCGTGTGCGCACATGCCCGGCAACGGCGATGCCCGACACAACAAACCCCGCCAACACCTCTGCCCTGCTCGCCGAACCGGCAAACAGCAAATAGAGGCCAAACAGCCCCGCCCAAATGCCCACAATGAAGACGGCTCTACGCATAGAGCAGCGTAACGGACCATCCCGCCAACGGTTTCGTTAGTCCGCCCTTAACCACAGTCGTGTGCACTGCTTGGGAAGCAAGCAGGTTGAGGACATGGCCGGAATCCGGATCCGGGTCGTTATTCCAGCCTACAACGCCGCTTCCTGGATCTCCGACTGTCTGGACTCGCTGCGACGCCAGACCCACCCAGGCTGGTTCGCCGTGGTGGTCGATGACGGATCGAACGACGATACCGTCGCCGCGGTCGGCCCATTCCTGAGCGATCGGCTGCGCCTGATGCAGCGGCAGACCAATGCTGGGGTTTCCGTTGCGCGCAATGCCGGATTGGCAGCGCTGCCTGGAACCGACGCGGTCCTGTTCCTCGACGCCGACGATACGCTGGCGCCCGACGCACTCGCCCGTCTGTCCCGGGCACTCCAAGCCCACCCAAATGCTGTCGCCGCCAGCGGATCGGCCGCCTTCCTCCGCAAAGACGGCAGCATCCACAGGATGCTGACGCCGCCATCGGGCGACATTCTCGCTTCCCTCGTCATCCGCAATC
The DNA here is from genome assembly GCA_963791885.1 of uncultured Pseudomonadota bacterium. GTDB lineage: Bacteria > Pseudomonadota > Alphaproteobacteria > Acetobacterales > Acetobacteraceae > CAVSUZ01. The sequence continues at coordinate 1,080,955 of CAWBUL010000006.1, forward strand.
GCTTCGCCAATGGTGGGCACCTGCTCATCCGCACCCATGCCCTCTCACGGGCCGGTGGCTTCCTGCCCTCCCTGACCTTCGGCGAGGACTGGGAATACTGGATCCGCCTGACCCTGCAGGGTCCCTTCGTCACCGCCAGTGACCCCGCGCCCGTTCTGTACGTTCGCCGCTCGAACTCCGGCGCTTACGGTCGCCTCGCCCGTGACCCCGAAGCGTTCCGCCGCTGCCTCGACACCATCTTCACCAGCCCGCACGTGGCGGCGCGCCTCGGACGCGCCCTCCCGCGCCTGCGCCGTCGAGCGGAAACAGAGGCCCGCTGGGCCCGCGGCCGCGCTCTGATCGGCGCCGAGCCGCATCTCGCCCGCCCGCTCCTCCGCGCCGCCGTCGCTGCCTACCCCTCGCCGCGTCGCCTGCTCCTTCTGGCCGCCGCCCACTGCCCGCCAGCCTGGAAAGCGCTGACGGCCTGACTAACCTTGATTTAGACAGTCATTCTAACCAACTGCTGCGGATCCGTACCACTGCCATGCCGAGAACATGGCCACCTCGACCGAAAGCCTTCGCAGTTGCTTTCATCTCATCCAGCGATACCACAGAGTTGAAATCCTCAAATTGAGACACCTCCGAGACGCCCCAACGCCGTCACCGCGAGGCCGGCGCAGCCGGCCGTGGCGGCCCAGGGCGTCACTTCTTTCGTCTCGCGTTTTGCCTTCGGCTTCGTTGCGCGCCCGCTCCGCTCACTTGCGTCCGTAATTAAATTCGTTACGTCTAGTTCTTTATCGCTGCATTTGTTGTTGCTGCGGCGGTTCGCTCAATTCTCTCACTAAGAACGAACGAAGCAAAATACTTGTAGATTATATATGACTATATCGACGGAGGGCGACACGAAGCGAAGCAAGTGCAACTAGTTTGAAATAGGGAAGACGGCCGTTGCCAAGGGCGGTGTCACCTTATCGGAATGGGGTCCGACGTTATTTCGCGCGATCGGATTGCTATGATTAGGAATAAATGAAACCAATCAGTTGCGTTGGTCTGCCTTTCCCCAGCCTGACGTATTCCCGCATTCCTTGTAATCCCGTATTCCCGCATGGGCGCGTTCCCGCATTCCTGCTCGGGGGCCTGGGGGACGAGCTGCGGCCGTCTCGGCCTGGTGGCGATCCGGGTCCGGGTGGGACCGCTCCGGCGCCGGGGGACGAGCTGCGGCGTCTCGGCCGTGGTGGCTTGAGAGGGAGCCGGCGCGGGCTTTCGCGGATTTCTGCGCCTTTGCGGGCCGCTCGGTTTTCTAGTCGCAACAATGTTCCCGCTGTTCCCGCTATTTTTGCCTCGCGTGCGCGCGCGCGAGGGCTGGGGGACCGCTCGGCCAAGGCGGACGGGATCGGGGGCGCTGGCGCGGCTTCCGCGGGCCGTGGCGGGACCGCTGGCGGGATCGACCGGCTCGGCCAGGTGGGGAGGGGGATTGGGGCGCTGGTGCGGCTCCCGCGGGCCGTGGCGGGAGCGCTGGGGGATCGAGGGCGTCGGGATCGCTCGGGGCGCGTCGCCAAGGGGACGATCTCTGGTGCTTGGCCAAGTCCGGATGGGACCGCGGCGGGCTTTGGCGGATTTCTGCGCCTTTGCGGGCTGCTTCGTTTTTGAACACCCGACTGATGGTCGGTTAGACTACCCTAGCAGACAGCTAAAAGGAGGTTCGTCTCTCGGGTTCCTCGGCTATTCCATAATCTAACCTATAGCTAGAATCGGAATATGGCATCTTTAGCGTCGACAAGGCCACGCCCTGGAGTGTAGGAAGTCGTGGCCGACGGCGGGGCTTTTTGAGGGGACCCGCCGTCGGCGCACAGCAACAAGGAGGTTTTGCCATGCATTTCGAACTCAACGTGGGCGGCCTCACGGTCGTCAAGGGGGAACTCGCGCCTGTGTTCCTCGACCTGTTCCGAGGGTCGACGCCGCCACCGACAATGCCGACGATGAGCGCACCGATGACGGTGCCGCAGGTCCGGGAACTCTTTGCGTCGATCGACGCGAAGAGTGTTTTGTTCCTAAAGAAATTGGCCGCCAACGGCGGCGCGATGACTTGGGGCGAGGCGCGGGCTATCTTCGGCATCGCGGATACCAAAGACTGGTCGGCGTACGGCTCGTACTTCGGCCGCGGCATCACGCGTGCCGTCCGCCGAATTTTGCAGGACAGGCAGGCCCGGTTGGTTTGGTGGCATGATCACGACCGAACGTGGAGCGCGGCGGATAAGGACCCGGCGATGCTGTTTGTCGACGGTTCGGCTCTGCAGGCGCTGCGCGAGGTCACCCAGGACCCGTAAAAACGGTCGGGGCGCCGTGGAGGCGGCGCCCCCTTCCCCCGCGACCTCAGTCGCCTCCGGGTCGCGGCCGGGCCACTCAAGCCGCCGCCCACGCCCCGTCGTGCCGCATCCCTGCATTCCCGCGCGGGCGCCGGGCGTTGTTCACCATAATGTCGAGGGCACGGTAGCGGGCCGCATTGGAAACTCTGCTCTTGCCTTGGTCCATTTCTGTAGCTACGTTAAATCGTGCGTATCACGTTCGATCCGGACAAGCGTCAGCGGACGCTCGGGGATAGAGGTCTCGATTTCGCTGATGCGGCACTGGTGTTTGATGGGCGGCATACCGTCGCCCCGGATGAGCGGCGTGATTACGGTGAGCCGCGTTTCATCAGCGTTGGTGAGTTGCGCGGCCGCCTGGTGGTGATTGCTTGGACACCGCGGGGCAATACGCGGCGGATTATCTCGATGAGGTTGTGTCATGCCAAGGAAGCTGAACGTTGGTGGACAGTCCTCCGGTCACAGAGTTTTGGAACAGATGATCGATCCGGATGAAGTTCCTGAGCTAACCGAGGCGTATTTCGAGCGTGCCGCTATCTATGACGGCGAAACGCTGGTGCGCCCTGGCCGCGGCCGGCCCAAGTCAACCGCGCCAAAGCAATTGACCTCACTACGGCTCGATCCTTCCGTAATTGCGGCTTTCCGTGCGAATGGTCCGGGATGGCAAACAAAAATTAACGCTGTGTTGAAGGCCTACATTCAGCGCAAGCGGAAGACGCGCGGATTGAGGCTGAAGATGAACACGGCCGCGGCAAAGCCGCGTAAACGATCGGCGGGGTGAGGGGCTCGCTTCGCTCGCTTCTGCCAGGCGACAGGGCCGAATCCATGCAGCTCCCGTATTCCCGTATGTGCGGCAAACCGCAGTCCCGCATTGCCGTGACTCCGTGACGTATGCCTAAGCTCCTGCTTGATAGGCGCGGGCAAAGGGGTTTTTGCTTTGAGAACGGTTGCTATAGCGTCCCAGAAAGGCGGGGCCGGCAAAACCACGCTGGCAATCAATCTGGCCGTTGCCGCAGAGTAGGCCGGGAAAGCAACCGTCATTCTCGATCTTGATCCGCAGGCCAGCGCAACCGGCTGGCGTGACACTCGCCAGGCCGAGGCGCCGGCCGTTGTCTCCGTCGTCCCTGCCAGGCTTGCTGCCTCACTTCGTGGCGCGGACGAAGGAGGCGCTGATCTGGTGGTGATTGGCACTCCGCCGCACGCTGAGGGATCCGCTTTGGCAGCGGCTCGCTCGGCTGATCGGATCCTGATCCCGTGCCGTATATCCGCCTTCGACCTTCGGGCCATCGGCGCCACGGCCGAGCTCGCAAGGATCCATCGGACTCGAAATCATTAAATTGAGACGCCTCCGAGACGCCCCAACGCCGTCACCGCGGGGTCGGCGCAGCCGGCCGTGACGGCCCAGGGTGGACCGCACTTGCTTTCGTCTCGCGTTTTGATCTCACAGACTCGAAATCATTAAATTGAGACACCCTCGAGACGCCCCAACGCCGTCACCGCGCCGCCGGCACAATGACGGCTGTCACCGGCCTGCTATAACCATCCCCACACCATCTTCACGGGGGCGACATGCCGATCGAGCTTTGGACCTGGGATACGCCGAACGGGCGCAAGATCAGCGTCGCGCTGGAGGAGATGGGTGTGCCCTACACCGTGCACCCGGTGAACATTGGCCAGGGCGAACAGTTCAAGCCGGAGTTCCTGCGCATCAGCCCGAACAATCGCATCCCCGCCATTGTCGATCCCGAGGGACCGGACGGCAAACCGATCAGCGTCTTCGAGTCCGGCGCCATCCTGATCTATCTCGGTGCCAAGACCGGCAAGTTCTGGCCCAGGGACTTGGCGGCTCAGGTGCCCGTTCTGGAGTGGCTGATGTGGCAGATGGGCGGGTTCGGCCCGATGCTCGGCCAGGTGCACCATTTCCTGCAGGCCGAGAACGAGCAGGACCGCAAATACGGGCTGGAGCGATACAGCAAAGAAACGCGGCGCCTGTACGGCGTTCTCGACAAGCGGCTGTCGCAAGCCGAGTACGTCGGCGGACCCATCTCGATCGCTGACTTCGCCATCCTCGGCTGGGCGTGGCGGCACGAACGGCATCAGGTCGATCTGGCCGACTTCCCCAACGTGAAGCGCTGGTACGAAGCCATGATGGCACGCCCGGCGACCGCGAAGGGATTCACGGTCGCGCTGAAGTAAGCTTGTCGCGCGATACGCGGGCGCTCTACCGTTCGACGCATGCACCCCCCGATTGATCCCGCGTCCCTCGCCGGCAAACAATTCCCGATCGACGACCACGCGGGGCTGATCGTTCTGGGCGCCGGTCCCGCGGGCCTTGCAGCCGCGTTGGAAGCGCGCCGCCTCGGGCTCGAAGTGATGCTGGTCGATGAGCATCCGGTTTCGGCCGGGCTCATCGGAATCGATGTGCCCTATATGTTCGGCGAACGCCTGGATGCCAGCGTGCAGAACAAGGGCCGCATGCTGGAGCGCATCGTTGCCGCCCGGCCCGAACTCGAAGAAGCCATGGACGCCGGCATCGACGTCCGCCTCGGCACGTATGTCTGGGCGGCCTTCGTACGCGGCGCGACCAGCCGCGCCCTGCCGGGACCGATGATCGGCCTGGCGGATGAGTCGCGTTCCTGGTTGGCCTCGTTCGACCGCATCATCGTTGCGGCGGGCGCCCGAGATCTCGCCCTAGCGTTTCCCGGCTGGGATACAACGGGCGTGATGGGCGCCCGCGCCTTCACCGCTGCGCTGGATCTCTATCAGGCCTTTTCTGGCCGCCGCATTGCCGTCCTCGGAGCCGACACGCTGGGCCAGTACGTTGCCCGCCGAGCGCTTCAGGCCGGGCTGGAGGTGGCGGCGATGATCGACGTTCGCGGCCCCGCCGCCCTGCCGGACGCCCGGTCCGTCCACGGCGTTCCGCTTCACCTGGGCCACGCCGTACGCAGTACCCTGACCCGCGCAGGCCTGCTCGAGGGCCTCAACATTGCACCACTCACCGCACCCGAATCCGGCTTCGACATCCCCTGCGACACGGTGGTCTCCGCGCTCGACCTCGTCCCCGACGTCGAGGCCTTCGACATCCTGGGCTGCGCCATCCACTGGCGCCCCGAACGCGGCGGGTTCGTCCCGCTGACGGACGCCGAAGGACGCACCTCGGTCCCCGGCGTCTATGCCATCGGCGACTGTGCCGGCCTGACCCGCGGAATGGTCACGGACGAACAGCACGCGCTCCACACCGCCCGCCTCGCCGCGAGAGCCGCCGCCCGCGACTCCGGCCTGGACGCACCGATCGAGGAACCCGTGCCATTCCCCGCCAACACGGATTCCGATCCCGACTCGCTCCGTCGGCAATGGCTGGAAGCGCACCTCTCCGGCCGGGAAGACACGTTGATCTGCCGCTGCGAGGAAGTCGGCGTGCGCGAACTGCTCGGCGTCCGCCCGCCGCGCTACCTGAAATACGACGAGACGCATTTCGCCGATCGCGACCTGCGCAGCCTGGCGGCCGATGGACCGATCAACCAGGACCAGATCAAGCGCCTGACGCGCGCCGGCATGGGCGCGTGCCAGGGACGCCGCTGCCGAGAGCAGGTGCAGGTGCTGCTGGCGATGCAGGGGAACCAGCCGACGGGTAGCGTCGCCATGCCGAGCTACCGCGCGCCCCTTCGTCCGCTGCCGCTGAACGTGCTGTCCGCCCATGATGAGGCGGCCGACATGCGCGCGACCTGGCCAATCTGGTTCGGCATTCCCAGCCAGTGGCTGCCGCAATGGGAGAAGGTGCCCGACGTGATCGATCCGCGCGACAGCCGGATCGGCCTCCAGGACGCCATCGAATGAGTGCCTCAAGCCACGTCGTGATCATTGGTGGCGGCGCCACCGGACTCAGCACCGGGTTTTGGCTGTCCCGCGCGGGCGTCGGTGTCACGGTGGTCGAGAAGGGCATCGTGGGCTGGGAAGCATCCGGCCGGAACGGCGGCGGTGCGACGCACCCCGCGAGTCCGCTGTTCCGCGAGGAGCAACGCCTCTGGCCGATGATGGACGATCTGCTCGGCTACCCCACCGAGTATCAGCGCCAGCGCATCCGCATCGCGCTCACGCCGGCCCAGTTGGAAACCTACCACCGGGCGGCGGTGCTCGCGGTCTCCCAGGGTTTTGACGTGGAGATCCTGGACAACCAGTCCCTGCGCGAGCTGGTGCCCTGGGTCAGTGAAACAGCCGCCGGCGGGGTCATGACCCACTTCGGTGGCCACGCCAATCCGCAGCGCACCGTTCAAGCCTATGCCTGGGCGATCCAGGACCTCGGCGGCGCCATCCGTCAGCACACCACCGTCACGGGCTTCCGCACCCAGTCGGGCAAGGTGACCGCTGTGCAGACCGACCAGGGCGAGATCGGCTGCGACGCCGTGGTTATCGCCGCCGGACCGCACACCGGCAAGCTGGCGGCGATGATCGACGTGGATGTGCCGGTTGCGCCCGCCCGTGCCGAGATGATCGTGACCGAGCCGCTGCCGCTGATCCGCTATGGCGGCGCAGACGGCAACGGCCTGTATGGCCGTCAGACCCTTCGCGGCAATCTGGCCTACGGGGGCGGTCACCACGAATGGATCGAACTGGCGGACTCCCGCACGCCGAAGCCGGTCAATTCCCCTGTCGTGCGGAGCATCGCCCGCCGCCTGGCCGAGTTGTATCCCAAGGTGGCCCATATCCGGGTCATTCGCAGTTGGGCCGGCGTGATCGAGAACACCCCCGACGGCCGCCCCATCCTGGACCGGCTGGAGGATCCGTCGAACGTGGTGATCGCCACCATGTCGTCCGTGGGGTTCGGTTTGTCTCCGGCTACCGGCCACGCGCTGTCGCAACTTGTGCAATCTGGCCACTGCGACTTCGCGGACCTGACCTGGCTGGGGCTGGACCGGTTCGATGACCTCGATCCGGATTGGGCCGAGAAAGCGGGCTGGGTGCCGTGGAACGGCTCGACGGAATCCACGCCGCGAGATAGTTTGGCGCAAGCTACGGAGTGATTTTGATGACTGCTGCGTCCGCCATGACAGCGCTGCTCGACAGCCGCCCCCGCCAGTATTCTCTGCCGCGGGAATTCTATGCGGACGCTGACTTCTACGAGCTGGACGTGAAGGGCATCTACGAGCGCCAATGGGTGTTCGTGGGGCTCGAGTGCGAGATCAAAAACCCTGGCGACTACATGGTCGTGACGATCGCCCGGAGCTCGGTCGTCGTGCTGCGTGACAATGACGGCCAGATCAACGCCTTCTTCAACACCTGCCGGCATCGCGGTTCGGTGATCTGCCCGCCGGGGCGCGGCCACGCGCGCTCATTGGCCTGCCCGTACCACCAGTGGACCTACAATCTGAACGGCAAGCTCACCTATGCGGGTGAGATGCAGGATTCGTTCGATCCGTCATCCATCTCGTTGAAACCGGTCCACGTGACGACGCTGGAAGGCCTGATCTTCGTCTGCCTGGCGAACAATCCGCCGAGCTTCGCGGAGTTCGCGGAAACACTCGGTCCGCGCCTTGCGCCGCATGATCTGCGCGGCGCGAAGCTGGCCTGGTCCGAGGACATCATCATCAACGCCAACTGGAAGCTGGTCATCGAGAATTCGCGTGAGTGCTACCATTGCCATGCGCGCCATCCGGAGCTGACCCGCACCTTCTATCTGCGTTTCGACGCGCAATCCGACGAGCCGATCGTACTCGACCACGCGCGCAAATGCCGGGAGGCGGGGCTCATTCCCGGGGACGCCATCGGCGAGGATTTCCAGCTCAGCCGCATGCCGCTGACGCGTGGCGCGACCACACTGTCGATGGATGGTAAGCCGCTGTGCCGCAAGCTGCTGGGGAACGTGCCGCACGGGGACATCGGCTCCATGCGCTGGTTCCACTTCCCCAGCATGTTCGGCCACGTGCTGGGGGACTACGCCTTCTTCTTCCGCGCGTTGCCGCTTTCCGCCGAAAGCACGCTGGTAACCTCCACCTGGTTCGTCAACGCTGACGCGGTGGAAGGTGAGGATTACGACCCCAAGAAGCTTGCTGAACTCTGGTCCCTGACCAACTATCAGGACCGCGATCTGTGCGAGCGCAACCAGGAGGGTGTGCGGAGCTTGGGCTATCAGCCCGGACCGTACTCCCAGATGCGGGAAGCGCACGTGATCAAGTTCGTGGAGTGGTACGCGGGCCAGATGGATAACTTCCTTCGGCCGGAACGGCGCCGGGCCGCGATCGCCGCCTGACGCTACTCTCCGGCTCCTCTCAGGGCGGCGCCCGCCGCAACCGGACACAGGGGAAGGCACGCCACCAGCAGAGCCGCTAGAAACAGCAGTTCGGCTCGGGGGCTGAGCCCGGCCAGGCTGTTCTCCACAGCTGCGGCGCCGAAGATCAGCACGGGGACGGCGAGGGGAAGGACCAGCAGCGGCAGCAGGACGCCGCCTCGCCGCGCTCCCACCACCACGGCCGCCCCCGCCGTCCCCAGCAGCGACAGCGTCGCAGTGCCTGGAAGCAGGCCGAGCAGCAGGGGCGGCAGCCCCGATGCGGGCAGGCCGAGCATCTTCGCCAGCGGTACGGACGCGATCAGCAGCGGCAGACCGGTGGTGAGCCAGTGCGCGCAGGCTTTCGCCGCCGCGACCCCCGCCGCGGGCAAACCGCAAAGCATGAGCTGATCCAGTGATCCGTCTTCGAAATCCGCGCCGAACAACCGCTCCAAAGGTAGGATCGCCGCGAGCAGGGCCGCGGCCCAAATGACGCCCGGGGCGATCGTGGCGAGGGTAGCCGGTCCCGGCCCGACGCCAAGCGGGAACAACGCGATCACCACGACGAAGAACAGCACGGCCGCCAGCGTGTCGGCGCCGTGGCGCAGGGACAGCCGCAGCTCCCGACCGATGAGCGCAGCAAACAGCCTCATCCGAGGCGAAGCTCCCTCGCGCCTGGAAGCGGCAGCGCCACATGGGTGGCCGCGATGATGATGCCGCCGCCTTCGCGGTGCAGGGCGAACACCCGGTCCGCCGCGTCCAGCGCCGGCGCATCCAGGCCGAGCGTGGGTTCGTCCAGCAGCCAGAGCGGTGCCCGTGACAGTAGTACCCTGGCCAGCGCGAGGCGCCGTCTCTGGCCGGCCGAAAGCATGCGCGCCGGCACGTCCGCCAACTGTTCCAGTCCAAGGCGTGTGAGCGCATGGCCGATCTCTGCCTGCGGGGCGGGTGGGAAGCGCAGGTTCTCGGCTGCGGTCAGCGCCGGCTTGATGGCGTCCTGGTGCCCCAGATATGCCAGCCGCCGCGCATGCTCTGGCAGGTCGGCCAACGCATCGACGCCGTTCCACAGCACCTGTCCCGCCTCCAGCCGCACCAACCCGGCCAGCACGCGGAGCAGGGTCGATTTCCCGGCGCCGTTGGGTCCAAGCAGGAGCAGCGCTCCCCCGGCTTCCACCTGAAACGAGATATCCTGCAATACCAACCGTTCCCCGCGGAACGCCGCCACACGATCCGCCTGGAGCACCGTGTCCTTCCCACGTTCCGCCGGGACCGTTGTGGACGATCCCCGGCCACTGTGATTAAAGCCGCGCGCGCACGCATATCGGAAAAGAGGCGTTCTTCAAGAACGAACGGGCATGACGATCGGCAAGGACACCCTGGGTACCCGCCGCACGCTCGCTGTCGAGGGCAAGCGATACGCCTACTTCTCCCTGCCGGAGGCAGCGAAGCAGTTGGGCGATATCTCCCGCTTGCCTGTCAGCCTTAAGGTGCTGCTGGAGAACGTACTGCGCTTCGAGAACGGCGTTTCGTACAAGGTTGAGGATGCCAAGGCCATCGCCGAATGGCTCGGTTCCGCCCATTCTGACAAGGAAGTGCCGTTCCGCCCGGCGCGCATCTTGATGCAGGATTTCACTGGCGTGCCTGCGGTGGTGGATCTCGCCGCCATGCGCGACGGCATCACCAAACTCGGCAGCGACCCACAGAAGGTCAATCCGCTCATTCCCGTCGATCTGGTGATTGATCACTCCGTGATGGTCGACGTCTATGCCCGGCCTGACGCGCTGCAGAAGAACGTCGACATCGAATTCGAGCGCAATGCCGAGCGCTACCGCTTCCTTCGCTGGGGCCAGGAGGCGTTCAATAATTTCCGCGTCGTGCCGCCGGGGACCGGCATCTGCCACCAGGTGAACCTGGAATATCTCGGGCAATGCGTGTGGACCGCGACCGAGAATGGCGAGACGACTGTCTATCCGGACACGCTGTACGGCACTGACAGCCACACCACGATGGTGAACGGGCTTGGCATCCTGGGCTGGGGTGTGGGCGGCATCGAGGCCGAAGCCGCGATGCTCGGCCAACCCATCGCCATGCTGATCCCCGACGTGATCGGCTTCCGCCTGACCGGCAAGCTACCCGAAGGCGCGACGGCAACAGACTTGGTACTGACGGTCACGCAGATGCTGCGCAAGAAGGGTGTGGTCGGTAAGTTCGTCGAGTTCTTCGGTCCCGGCCTGGATGAGCTCGCTCTCGCCGACCGCGCCACGATCGGCAACATGGCGCCCGAATACGGCGCCACCTGCGGCTTCTTCCCCATCGACAAAGTTGCGCTGGACTATCTGCGCCTGACCGGCCGCGACCAGCACCGTATCGCGCTGGTTGAAGCCTATGCCAAGGCCCAGGGCATGTTCCGCGAGAGCGGTGCGCCCGACCCGATGTTTACCGACACGCTGGAGCTCGATCTGTCCACCGTTCGGCCCAGCTTGGCGGGACCCAAGCGCCCGCAGGACCGGGTGGACCTGAAGGACGCTGCCTCGGCATTCAAAGCCGAGCTCACCAAGAGCCTGGGCGTTCCCGCGAACGATGTCGGCGTGAAAGCCAAGGTCGAGGGCAAGAACTACGAACTGACGCATGGCGATGTGGTGATCGCTGCGATCACGTCCTGCACCAACACCTCCAACCCCTCCGTGCTGGTCGCAGCCGGCCTCGTCGCGCGCAAGGCGCGGGAGAAGGGTCTGACCGTAAAGCCATGGGTGAAAACTTCGCTCGCCCCGGGATCGCAGGTCGTTACCGAATACCTGGAGAAGTCCGACCTGCAGAAGGACCTGGATGCGCTGGGCTTCGGCTTGGTCGGCTATGGCTGCACCACCTGCATCGGCAACTCCGGTCCGCTGGAGGATCCGATCGCCGACGCCATCGAAGACAACAAGTTGGTCGCCGTTGCTGTGCTGTCCGGCAACCGCAACTTTGAAGGCCGCGTGCACCCGAATGTCCGCGCCAACTACCTAGCGTCTCCGCCGCTGGTCGTGGCGTACGCGCTGCTGGGCAAGATGACCGAGGACATCACCACCGCGCCGCTCGGCACGGGTAAGGACGGCAAGCCGGTTTATCTGCGCGACATCTGGCCTTCCAATAAAGAGATTGCCGACATCGTCGGCGCGGATGTCTCGCGCGATCAGTTCCTCAAGCGCTATGCCGAGGTCTTCAAGGGTCCGAAGCAATGGCAGGCCGTGCAGGTGGAGCCGAGCGAGACCTACCGCTGGTCCGACGGTTCGACTTACGTAAAGAACCCGCCCTATTTTGACGGCATTACCATGGAGCCTGCTCCGGTTGGCGACGTCACCGGTGCGCGTATCCTGGCCGAGTTCGGCGATTCCATCACGACGGATCACATCAGCCCGGCCGGTTCCATACGTAAAACCTCCCCAGCCGGCGAATATCTGTTGGAGCGTCAGGTGCTGCAGAAGGACTTCAACAGTTACGGCTCTCGCCGCGGCAACCATGAAGTCATGATGCGGGGTACTTTCGCCAACATACGTATCCGCAATGAGATGGTGGCGGGAGTAGAGGGCGGTTACACGAAGCATCTGCCGGACGGCGAGCAGATGTCCATCTACGATGCGGCGATGCGCTACAAGAAGGAGGGCGTGCCGCTGGTGTTGTTCGGTGGCAAGGAATACGGCACCGGATCATCGCGCGATTGGGCCGCCAAGGGCACGATGTTGCTGGGCATCAAGGCCGTGATCGTGGAAAGCTTTGAGCGCATCCACCGATCCAACCTGGTGGGCATGGGTGTGCTTCCGCTGGTGTTCCCGGAAGGCCTGGACCGCAAGAAGCTGGGCATCACGGGGGAGGAGACGGTGGATATCACCGGCCTTCAGGACATCCGGCCCCGCATGGAGCTGTCGCTCATACTGCACCGTCCTAACGGCAAGACCGATACGGTGAAGGTGATTTGCCGCATCGATACATTGGACGAGGTCGCCTATTACCGGCACGGCGGCATCCTGCCGTACGTGCTGCGCGGTATGGCCAAAGCCGCCTGAGACAAATTTGGCGCCGGTGATGACCATGCGTCCGGCGTCGCACCCCCAGGCCGAACAGCTCGAGGAGCGTTTTCGCCGTAATCTTGGACGCGTCGTGATCGCGACCCGATGGATGCTGGCTCCGGTCTATCTCGGGCTGATCATGACGTTCATACTGCTGGCCGCCAAATTCGTTCAAAAGCTGATCTCCGGGTTCCGCGATTTCCTGACCCTCTCATCGACCGACATGATCCTGCTCGTGCTGCAGCTCGTGGATCTGGCCCTGGTCGCAAACTTGGTTCTGATGGTCATTTTCTCCGGGTGGCAGAGCGTGATCGGGCCCTTTCTGACCGAAGGGCGTCCGGTTTATCGTGGCCTTGGCTTCGGTGCGCTGGAGCAGACGCTGGTTGCCTCGGTCGCCTCGATCGCCACGATCCAGATCCTTGAGACGTTCCTTTATGTCGATAAAAACATGGTGGTACAAGCGCTTTGGCAACTCGCCATCCTGCTCGGTATCGGCATCACGGGCGTATTGCTGTCTTGATGCGCCGCATCAACAGTGATGACCACTGATGAAAGTTGGTATCCAGTTTTTTCCGGATATCGGTCCGGAGACCAGATCGGCCCGGGATTACTGGCGAGACGCTTTGCGCCTGGTCGATCTGTGTGACCGCTACGGCTATTCGCACGTGCGCACGGTGGAGCATTACTTCCACCCCTATGGCGGCTATAGTCCCAACCCGATCGTCTTCCTTGCAGCAGCGGCACAGGTGACACGGCGGGCACGCCTGGCCACAGGCGCCGTGCTGCCCGTGTTCAACAATCCGCTGAAGCTTGCCGGCGAGATCGGGATGCTGGACGCGCTGTGCGACGGCCGGCTGGACGTCGGGTTTGCGCGTGCCTACCTCCCGCACGAGTTCGTCCGCTTCGGCGTGAAGCTTGATGAAAGCCGCGCGCGCTTCGACGAAGGTATGGAGCAGGTGCGGCTGCTGCTGGAACAGGAGGATGTGAGCTGCGACGGACAGTTCCATTCGTTCCGAAATGTGACATCCCTTCCTCGGCCCACGCAGCGTCCTCGCCCGCCATTCTATGTTGCCGCACTTGCGACCCGAGAGTCGTTCGAACGCGCTGGCGCGGCAGGGCATAGCGTCATGGCGATCCCAATGGCCGGAGGTGCCATGGCGGGGCTGATCGCGGCGTATCGCGAAGCGCGGGCACGAGCCGGGCACGACGGCGCCGGCACTGTGATGCTCGCGTTCCACATGGTTTGTCATCGCGATCAAACGGAGGCCGAACGCATCGCGCGCGGACCATTGGAACGCTATCTGAAGTCATTGGTGGATGCTGCGTCGGGCTGGATGACCGGCGCCTCTTCCGCGGACTATCCTGGCTACGACAAGGTAATCGCGGGTCTCGCGGCCGAAACCTTCGACTCGCAGGTAGCCAAATGCGCTGCTTGGGTGGGGACGCCGGAGCGTATCCTTGACACTGTCGCGACATACCGGCGCCAAGTCGGCGACTTCGAGATCGCGTCGTTACAGCTAAACTTTAACGACATTCCGCTCCCCGAGGCGGAGGCTTCCATGCGTCTGTTTGGGGAGCGGGTTCTACCCCGGCTGATGTAGATATGGACGACGATTTCCGCCGCGCCGCACTCGATTACCACCGGCTGCCCCGGCCGGGAAAACTGGCGATCGAGGCGACGAAGCGGATGGCGACACAACGGGACCTGTCGCTTGCCTATTCGCCTGGCGTTGCCGCCGCTTGCGAAGCGATCAAGGCCGATCCGGATTCGGCCTATGATTATACGGCCCGCGGCAACCTGGTCGCGGTTATTTCGAACGGAACGGCGGTGCTGGGCCTCGGCAACATCGGTGCACTCGCGGGCAAGCCGGTCATGGAAGGCAAGGCGGTGCTGTTCAAGAAGTTCGCCGGCATCGACGTATTCGATATAGAGGTGAACGAACAAGACCCCGACCGCTTTTGCGATGTCGTTGCTGCATTGGAACCTACCTTCGGCGCCATCAATCTCGAGGACATCAAAGCGCCCGAGTGCTTCGCCATCGAGACCGCGCTGCGCAAGCGCATGGCGATACCGGTCTTTCATGACGATCAACACGGCACGGCCATCACCGTTGCTGCCGCCATTCGCAACGGGCTTTTGCTGCAAGACAAGCGGCTGGAGAACTGCAAGCTGGTGACGTCGGGTGCCGGCGCGGCCGCGCTCGCCTGCCTCGATCTGCTCGTGTCCATGGGGCTGCGGCCCGAGAACGTGACCCTGACCGATATCAATGGTGTGGTGCGCACAGATCGGTCGAACATGCTGCCGAACATGGCGCGCTACGCGCGCGATACGCACGCGCAAACTCTGGAGGACGCGCTGCCTGGTGCTGACATCTTTCTTGGCCTGTCGGCGCCGCGCGTTCTCAAACCGGAGTTCCTGGCGCTGCTGGCGGACAAACCGCTGATCATGGCGCTGGCGAATCCTGACCCGGAGATCTCGCCCGATATAGCGCGCGAGGAGCGCCCCGATGCGATCGTCGCCACAGGGCGAAGCGATTATCCCAATCAGGTCAACAACGTCCTGTGTTTTCCGTTCATCTTCCGCGGTGCGCTGGATGTCTCCGCGCGCGAGATCAATGAGCCAATGAAGATCGCGGCGGTCGAAGCGATCTCCGCTCTGGCGCGCATGGAGGCTAGTGAGGTTGTTGCTGCGGCCTATGGCGGTACGGCGCCGCTGTTCGGCCCCGAATACATCATCCCGAAGCCCTTCGATCCGCGCCTGATCCTGGAGATCGCCCCAGCGGTCGCCCAGGCAGCAATGGAAACTGATGTCGCCCGGCGTCCGATCGCGGACTTCAATGCCTATCGCCGCGATCTTGAGCGTTTCGTCTTCCGCTCCGGACAATTAATGAGGCCCGTATTCGAGGCAGCACGCGCGGCACCGCAGCGTATCGTCTATGCAGAGGGCGAGGATGAGCGTGTCCTCCGCGCCGCACAGACTTTGATGGACGACCGCATCGCTCTGCCGATCCTTATTGGCGACCGCGACGTCATCAGGCGCAAGGCGCAAGACATGGGCCTGCGCATGGATCTTACGGACGGCGTGCGCGTACTGGACCCGAGGCGGGATACCGACGTGTTTGCGCCATTGCTGCCCGAGTATCAGCGCCTCGCGGGGCGCCGCGGCATTCCGCTGGACATCGCGGAGCGTTCAATGACCACGCGCAATGCCGTAGCCGCCGCCATGTTGCTGCGCGCGGGCGAGGCAGACGCGGCGATTTGCGGCGGCGCGGCGAGTTGGTGGCGGCAGGTACAATATATCCTTCCGATCATCCCGCGCCGGCCGGACGTTACGCGGGTCTATGCATTGGCCTGTCTAATCCTGCCGTCTGGCACGCTGTTCCTGTGCGACACGCACATGGTGCTGGATCCGACATCAGAGCAGGTGGCGGAGATGACGCGGCTTGCGGCCGAGGCGGTGGAGGAGTTCGGGATCCAACCCAAAATCGCGCTGCTCTCTCATTCCAATTTCGGTGGCAGCGACTCCGATCCGGCGCGCAAGATGCGTCGCGCGCTGGCACTTATCCGCGCTCAGTCGCCGCACCTGGAGATCGACGGTGAGATGAACGCTGAATCGGCACTCATTGAGACGATTCGTAATCGTGCCATTCCTGACAGCGCGCTCGCGGGGTCCGCGAATCTGCTGGTCATGCCCACACTCGATGCGGCCAACATCGCCTTCACCTTGCTGAAGGCGGCGTCCGACGCGCTACCGGTTGGACCGATGCTGCTGGGGATGTCCAAACCAATTCACGTGTTGGTCTCGAGCGTGACAGCACGCGGTATCGTCAATCTTAGCGCCTTTGCCGCCCGGGAGGCGCTGACCGGACGACCAGGTCGGTGATCCTGTGGATTTTGATCGGCGGCCTGATTCTGTTCCTGATGATGGGTGGGATGCGTGCGTTCGAGCGGGCAGAGGTCAGGAACCTAAAATCTCTCGGTGCTTGGGTGGTGACTCTCGGCGGACTGAGCATGGCGCTAATGCTGGTTGTGACGGGCCGGGAACTGATCGCTATCGGGCTCCTGGTCTTGCTGTGGCCGGTGTTGTGGGACAGGTTCCAGGCTTCGGGCGGAGTTGCGCGGCTCCCCTTCCCGCGACTCCGGCGGTAGCGGCAGGAATTGACGAAAATGTGCGTATCCCCGACGCGGCACCTCGCCACATTGCCGCCGTGACTTTGATGAAAGCGACTATTGGATGAAAAAACTGACTAAAGCGGTCCTGCCTGTCGCCGGACTGGGAACACGGTTCCTGCCGGCCACAAAGGCCACGGCCAAGGAAATGCTGCCGGTTGTAGACAAGCCGCTAATTCAATACGCGATCGAGGAAGCACGGGCGGCGGGCATCGAGCAATTCTGCATGGTGACCGGCCGCGGCAAGACCGCACTTGTAGAGCATTTCGACATCGCCTTTGAACTCGAGGCTACGCTGCGCGAACGTGACAAGCCGGATGCGCTGGCGGCGTTGAAGGGCACGCAGGTGGAGCCCGGCTCGCTCGTAACCGTGCGTCAGCAAGTGCCGCTCGGTCTGGGGCACGCCATCTGGTGCGCGCGCGCGTTCATCGGCGACGATCCGTTCGCCATCCTTCTGCCGGACGATCTCATCCTGTCCGACAAACCCTGCCTGCTCCAGCTGGCCGAAGCCTATCGCGAGACGGGGGGAAATATCGTCGCGGTGGTGGATGTGCCGCGCGATCAAACGAATCGATACGGCATTCTGAAAATCGGCCCCGACGATGGACGGCTGGTTGAAGTGCGCGGTCTGGTGGAAAAGCCGAAACCAAGCGAAGCGCCGTCAACCCTGTCGGTCATCGGTCGCTATGTGCTGATGCCCGAGGTGATCGCTGAGCTGGCGCGAATGGACCGCGGCGCCGGCGGCGAAGTGCAATTGACCGATGGCATGTCCCGCCTGATCGGGCGGCAGCCTTTTCATGGGCTGCGATATGAGGGAAAACGCTTTGACTGCGGCGACAAGATCGGATTCCTCGAAGCGCAGATCGCATTCGCGTTGAAACGACCTGATCTGGCACCCGCCGTGCGGGAGTTTTTGAAATCGTATTGCGGATAGGCGAGACGTCTGATGCCATTCTCTCACCGGCTCGACCCCACGATGCTGCGCGAATACGATATTCGGGGGATTGTCGGGCAGACTCTCCACCCAGCGGATGCTTTTGCCGTCGGGCGCGGCTTCGGCAGCATGATTATTCGCAGTGGTGGAAAGACTGTTGCAGTCGGCTACGATGGTAGGCTTTCAAGCCCCGAGCTGGAGCAACGCCTTGTCGAAGGTCTAATGTCTGCCGGGATCGACGTGCTGCGAGTCGGCCGCGGTCCGACGCCGATGCTTTATTTTGCCGCATTTACGCGCGAGACCGATGGCGCGATGATGGTCACGGGCAGCCACAACCCGCCAGACTACAACGGTTTCAAGATGATGATTGGCCGCAAGCCCTTTTACGGCGAGCAGATTAAGAAACTGGGCGATGAACTCGCGCGCGGGGAGACCACGGAGGGCAAGGGCAGCGCGCAGGAGATCGACGTGCGCTCGGACTATGTCGCGAGGCTGCTGGCTGACTGGGACGGCGGCGACCGCAAGCTGACGGTGGTGTGGGACAACGGCAATGGCGCCGCGGGCGAAGTGCTCTCGCGTCTGGTCGCGGCGCTTCCGGGTGAGCACATCGTCCTGAATCAGGAGATCGATGGCCGCTTTCCGGCTCATCACCCGGATCCGACGGTCGCAAAGAATTTGGAACAGTTGCAGGCGGAGGTCCTGCGACGCCGCGCCGACGTGGGAATCGCCTTTGACGGCGATGCGGACCGAATCGGGCTGGTGGACGATACGGGCCATATCCTATTCGGCGATCATCTATTGGTCGTGCTCGCGCGCGATGTATTGACCAAGCTGCCGGGTGCAACGGTGATTGCCGACGTTAAGGCGAGCCAGGTCCTGTT
This sequence comes from uncultured Pseudomonadota bacterium, assembly GCA_963791885.1. Lineage (GTDB taxonomy): Bacteria > Pseudomonadota > Alphaproteobacteria > Acetobacterales > Acetobacteraceae > CAVSUZ01. The sequence goes on from CAWBUL010000006.1 coordinate 1,099,587, forward strand.
CGACGAAATTGGTCGTGCCGGCGGCACACCGTTGATGTACAAGACCGGCCACAGCCTGATCAAGGCCAAGATGGCGGAAACCGGGGCGCCACTTGCCGGGGAGATGTCCGGTCATATTTTCTTTGCCGATCGCTGGTATGGATTCGACGATGCGTTGTATGCGGCGGTGCGTGTTCTTGGCATCATCGCACGTCTCGATTCGAAGCTTTCGAAGGTGCGTGAACAGCTTCCGCAGGTCGTCAATACGCCTGAACTTCGGTTCGACTGTGAAGAGAGCCGGAAGTTCCAGGTTGTTGAAGAGGTGGCGGAGCGCCTGCGGCAAGAGGGGGCCAATGTTGCTGACGTCGATGGTGTGCGTGTGCTGACGAAGGATGGTTGGTGGCTACTGCGTGCATCCAATACGCAGGCGGTGCTGGTCGCCCGGGCTGAAGCCGGCAGTGCCGATGGTCTCGAACGCCTGAAGGCCGATCTGGTGCGCCATCTCGAAAACTCCGGTTTGCAGGCTCCCGACTTCTCCGGCCAACACGCTGGACACTGAACAATTCCAACCTTTCATTACAGGAGACATCAAGCATTGGCTGATGACGTGACCTCACCGGGGACGCTGCATCTGCGCGAAGCCGAGGAGAAGATGCGACGAGCCCTGGGCCTATCTGATCATGGGGCACCGCAACCGCATCGATCTCCACCCGATCTGCACCGACCGAAGCGGCGATTTGTGGTCGACGGGGAGGTGCCAGTTACGGTGCTACCTAGTTCAGGCCGGCGACACGAAACCGAGGATGGAAGCCGGTTAGAGACTGAGCGGCAGGCGCGGGAAGTCGCGGAACGCGCATTGAACGAGGCGCAGGCCACCATCCGTGATCTGCAGACCCGACTCAAACATGCAGAGATGGCGCTTTCTGAGGTGAAAGCGTCAGCCGCGGCGGAGCGCGCGCGGGCTGACCAAGCCGTGGTATCCCTGCGGGAAGCCGAGGCGCAGTGGGCAAAGCGGGAGGCAAAGCCCGAGAAAAACCGTGCGAGCACCGATCACACCGCGGGGGCTCTGCATGAAGCCGACATGCGACGGGCTGAGCAGGAGGCAAAGCCCCAGAAAAAGCAGGAGGCAAGGCCCGTAAGGAAGCGGCAGGCGAAGCCCAAGCCCGCAGCCCGGCGGAAGGTCGTTCGCAAGGCCGCCGCCGCGAAGCGGCCCGACTCGCAGCCGGTGAAATGGTGGCTTAGCCCGAGGAATTCGAAGAAAAAGGCGGCCAAGAAGCGCTGAACTACTCCACGTATATCATCTTCCTCGTCATGCCGCCGTCGGCGATGAACTCGGCGCCGGTAATAAAGCCGCTTTCAGGTCCCAACAGAAAGACAGCAAGAGCGGCGATGTCTTCCACCGTGCCTACCCGACCCGCCGGATGCTGGGCGTGATCCGCTTGGCTCGGTGCAGGACCTTTGGTCAGAATCCAGCCTGGACTGATGCAATTGACCCGTACTTCTGGCCCCAGGCTGATGGCGAGCGCATGAGTCAGCGCAACCAGCCCACCTTTTGACGCGGCGTAGGCTTCTGTGTTCGGCTCCGACATGTGGGCGCGGGTTGAAGCGATGGTCACGACGGCACCACGCGAAGCCCGCAGCATCGCCTCGGCCGCGCGCACGAGCAGGAACGTGCTGGTTAGGTTAGTGGCGAGCACACGAGACCATTCGTCGAGACGAAGCTCGGCCATCGGCTTGCGGATCATCATCCCGGCATTGCAGACCAAGGCGTCAAGCCGGCCTTCCTGCGCCGCGATCTCATCGATCAGGACGCGCACGTCGTTCTCGTCGGCAACGTCCGCCCGGACCAACCGACCGTTCAGCGGGGCGGGCGCAATATCGAGATCCGCAGCGATGACGCGATAACCCTCCGATGCGAGCCGCGCAGCAATGCCGGCACCGATCCCCCGTGCTGCTCCAGTGACGAGGGCGACTCTGGTTTCAGCCATGTGCAGGTTCCTGCTTCGGCAACTGGTCCCGCAGTACGCGGGCAGGTACTTCCTCGACCGCGCCACGAGGCAGGACCCCAAGCTGGAAGGGGCCATAGGCCACGCGGATCAGTCGGGTCACGGTCAGCCCCAGGTGAGCCATGACGCGCCGAACTTCGCGGTTGCGGCCCTCACGCAGGCTAACGGAAAGCCAAGCGTTATCGCCCTTTCGGGCATCCAGGCCGGCGGTAATCGGGCCGTACTGGACCCCCTCGATCTCCACGCCCCGTGCCAGGCGGGCCATAGCTTTCTCATCCCGGAAACCATGCACCCGTACCCGGTAGCGGCGGGCCCATCCGGTCGCGGGCAGTTCCAAGCGGCGCGCCAGGGCGCCGTCGTTGGTGAGCAGCAGCAGCCCCTCGCTGGTCAGGTCGAGCCGGCCGACGCTGATGAGCCTGGGCAGCCCGGGGGGCAGGCGGTCAAAGACGGTGGGTCGACCCTGCGGGTCACGATGCGTGGTCACTAGGCCAGTCGGCTTGTGATAGCGGAACAGGCGGGTCCGCGCGGGCGGCTCGACCAGCTGCTTGTCCACCCGCACGATATCCCCCGCCGAGACGAAGGTCGCCGGGTGATTTACGACTTGATTGTTGAGATTGACCCGGCCCTCGGCAATCAGTTTCTCAGCATCACGCCGGCTGGCGACGCCGGCGCGTGCGAGCCACTTGGCGATCCGTTCGCCTTGGCTGTCGCTCACCGCGTCGCGGCGATCAGGGCATCGAAGATACGGCGGTCGCCTGGGTCGATTAGATATTCCGGGTGCCACTGTACACCGATGCAGAAGCGCTGGTTGGGGTCTTCGATCCCCTCAATCACACCGTCGGGGGCCAGCGCATTGATCACACCGCGGCCGGGTGTGCGGACCGCCTGATGGTGGGCCGAGTTCACCCGCATCTCCGGCGCATCGACGATCCGGCGCAGGACGGTGTCAGGCAGTACGGCGATGGCGTGGCCGGGCTGATGGCGGGGGTTGGGCTGCTCGTGTTCCAGCGCGTCCCGGATACTGTCCGGAATGTGCTGGACCAGGGTCCCGCCCAGGGCCACGGCGAGAAGTTGTTCCCCGCCGCAGATGCCCAATACCGGGATGCCGCGATCGATGGCGCCCATGGTGAGGGCGAGTTCTGTCGCGGTGCGGGCTTCTTTCAGGGTGACGGTCGGATGGCGATCGCCGTCGCCGTACAGCGCGGGATCGACATCGAAAGCGCCACCGGTGACAACCAAGGCGTCAATCCGATCCAGATACGCGTTGGCCAGAGCAGCTTCATGGGGCAGAGCGACGGGCAATCCCCCCGCCCCTGCGATGGCCTCGCTGTAGTTCTGCCGCAGCGCGTACCAATGGTATTTTGAGTAGCCGCCCGGTTGTTCCGAATCGAGCGTGATACCAATCAGCGGGAGTGAGGGCATACCGACCGTGCTAGACCTGCGTGCCACCCGCCGGCAAGATTTGCAGATGTCGCCCATGGAAATCGCCCTGCTCCAGGCGCGTGCTGCAGGAGCGCGGGGCGAAGTGCCGGTAGGCGCGGCGGTGGTAACGGCTGCCGGCACCGTTTTGTCGCAGGCGGGAAATGAGACGGAAGCACGAGCCGATCCGTCAGCACATGCCGAACTCCTGGCGTTGCGGGCGGCGGCGGCCGTGCGTGGAGTGCCGCGGCTACCGGATTGCGACCTCGTGGTAACCTTGGAGCCATGTCCGATGTGCGCCCAGGCGGCGAGTTTCTTCCGCGTCCGGCGGGTGGTGTTCGGCGCCTACGATCCGAAGGGCGGTGGCGTGGAGCACGGGGCGCGAGTGTTCGATGCGCCGTCGTGCCACCACCGGCCGGAGGTGGTGGGCGGGGTAATGGAGAGCGAAGCGGGCACACTGCTCCGCGATTTTTTCGGGGCTATCCGGCGGCAACCTTCGGATTGAGGCCGACGACGTGCAGCGCCAGTCCCGCGACGGAGAAGGCCCAGAGAACCAGCGCGGTCCAGAAGAGTATCTGCGCGGCGGGTGTGATGAACGGAATGTCGAAAGCCTGACTGAACTGCAGTGTCGCGGCCGCGTACATGCCCATAGGGAAGACGACGGACCACACCTCCACTGAATAGCGAAGCCGCCGACCGTGCCAGAGGTGCTTCCAGGCGAAGAGGATCAGGAGCAGGGGGATCCAGAAGGTCGCGTCGGCCCAGAACAAGATGATTAGTGGCGCGATCAGGTCGTGCAGCTTGAAGGTGCCAACTGCGAGTCCCGGCTGCGCCAGAAGCTGACCTCCGGCCAGCACCGTGATGGCGGCCGCGCCCGCATTGATCCACCACGGGCCAGCGATGTCCTCGGACGGCATCGGGATGAAGACAAATCGGTAGAAAATCATTGAGCCGAGCAGGGCGTAGTAGAGCCACGCGAGACCGAGCCAGACGGAACAGGCGAACGTCAGAAACGGCGCGGGGGACAATTGCTTGAGGAGGTCACCGCCAAGCACCGCGAGGGAGGCGGTGGACACGACGATGAGCAACCAGGCACCGTTCAGGCCGGTTTCCAGGGGCGGTTTTTCACGACCCTCCGTTACCGCCGCAAGGAACGCATAGGTCAGGATGGCCCACGCAGTTATCGCGATGCCGAACAGGACTTCTGCGAAGCGGAATGGCAGACCCAGGGCAATGAGATCGCTGCCCAGTACCGCCGATGCGGCGGTGCTGGTGAGGAACATCGGTCCGCTGGCGTGGTGCGAGAGTTCGCGCCACAGGGCGCCCGGTGCGGAAAGCAGGCGGAGCAGTCCACAGGCCCAGACAAGCCAGTAGACGGGCAGGCCGAAACCGATCAAAACCCAGGCAAGCGCCGGATATCCCAAGTGCTGCGCGTCAACGCAGAGAATCCCCGTCCCCATGACGAACGCGAAGTAGGTCGGGAAGGCCGAGCTAAGCCGGCGCATGGTTTGTCCTATCGTGGCGCGCCAGGAAGCGGTTCAGGGTTGCGCGCGGTTCCCTGGACGGGGGAGCGTCGGCTGATTACAAAAGGTCGCCAAGCTACGGAAAGGCTCACCGGGCATGGCATTCGATCACCCCGATCCGGCCAGACACATCATCGCTGAGGCGCTCGCCTTCGATGATGTGCTTATGATGCCGGCCTATTCGCAAATTCTGCCCACCGAGACCGATACCCGCACCCGACTGACGCGCGAGATCAATCTCAACATTCCCTTGATTTCGGCGGCTATGGATACGGTCACGGAGAGCGAGATGGCGATCGCCATGGCGCAGCTCGGCGGCATCGGCGTAATCCATAAGAACCTGACGTCGGAAGAGCAGGCGGCCGCGGTGCGGCAGGTGAAGAAGTTCGAGTTGGGAATGGTGATCAATCCGGTCACCATTCATCCCGATCAAACTTTGGCGGATGCCCGGGCGCTGATGATGGCCCACCGGATCAGCGGCATTCCGGTGGTCGAGCGCGACACAGGCCGCCTTGTGGGCATTCTCACCCATCGCGACGTCCGGTTTGCAACCGATCCCACGCTTCGTGTTTACGAACTCATGACGCGGGAGAACCTCGTCACCGTGCGCGGCGACGTGGACCCGGAGGAGGCACGCCGCCTACTCCACCGGCATCGGATCGAGAAACTGCTGGTGGTCGACGACACGTATCGCTGCGTCGGGCTGATCACCGTGAAGGATATGGACAAGGCGCAGGCGCATCCGCTGGCGAACAAGGATGAGCTGGGGCGGCTGCGAGTCGCCGCGGCGACCGGGGTCGGTGCGGCGGGGGCGCAGCGCGCTCGGGCGCTGATCGACGCTGAAGCCGACGTGATCGTGGTCGACACAGCGCACGGTCACTCGCAGGGCGTGCTGCAGGCTGTGGAAGCGATCAAATCGCTGTCTAACTCGGTGCAAGTGATCGCGGGCAATGTCGCGACTCCGGAGGGAGCGCTGGCGCTGATCGAGGCCGGCGCCGACGCGGTGAAGATCGGTATCGGACCGGGCAGTATCTGCACCACGCGGGTCGTAGCCGGGGTTGGTGTGCCCCAATTCACTGCGGTGCTGGAATTTGCGGCGGCGTGCCGAGAGCGTGGGGTACCGGCAATCGCCGACGGCGGGATGCGCACCTCTGGCGACATCGTGAAGGCTATCGCTGCCGGCGCCGACGCCGTTATGGTGGGATCGCTGTTGGCGGGGACGGACGAGGCGCCGGGGGAGGTATTCCTGTATCAGGGCCGCTCCTACAAATCCTATCGTGGCATGGGCAGCATCGGAGCGATGGCCCGCGGATCGGCGGATCGTTACTTTCAGCAAGACATCAAGGATCAATTGAAACTTGTTCCTGAAGGTGTCGAGGGACGGGTCGGCTATAAGGGGCCGGTCGCTGCGGTGGTGCACCAGCTGGTCGGTGGGCTTCGCGCGGGCATGGGATACACCGGTAGCCGGGCAGTGGGCGAGCTGCAGCAGAACGCGCGCTTCCGGCGTGTGACCGGAGCGGGATTGCGGGAGAGCCACGTGCATGACGTAGCGATCACCCGCGAAGCGCCAAATTACAGGCAGGATTAAACCCAATGGTGAAGGTGACGGTCTTCGACGCGGTTGGCACTCTGCTCGACGTGAATTCGCCTATGCGGACGCACGCGGCGCGCCTGGGGCCTGATTGGCAGCGCATCAGCCAGGATTGGCGGACGAAGCACATTGAGTACACATGGGTGCGGAGCCTCGCGGGCCAGTATGTCGGGTTCTGGCAACTCGCACAGGAGGCCCTCGCAGTGACAGCCGCCCGTCACGGGATCAGTGATCCCGGACTTATTGGCGATGTGCTGAGCGAGTTCCGTCGGCTCGACCCATATCCCGAGGTGTCTGAGGCACTGCGGGGTTTGCAGGCGCGAGGAGTTCCACGTGCGGTGCTGTCCAACGGTGATCCGGACCTCCTGGAGGAACTTCTGTCGCACGCCGGGATCGCCAATCTTCTCGACGAAGTGCTGAGCGTTGATGCCGTTCGCATCTATAAACCCGATGCACGTGTGTACCGGATGGTGACCGAGCGGCTAGGGGTACCAGCCGGTGACGTGGCGTTCTTTTCCTCTAACCCTTGGGATGCATTCGGAGCGCTGACGTTCGGGTTTCAGGTGTTCTGGGTGAACCGAGTTGGCGCGCCGGACGAGTACCGGCTTGAGGGGCAGAGTTACGGAACTGTCGGATCTGAGCGATTCGCGCCTGGAAGCGTTCGGAGCGGGCGGCGAGTGAGACAAAAGGTAAAATGACTCCAGCCGGGCGGTTTGCCGCGGCAATCACATTGCTGGAGGCGATCGGTCAGGACCAACGGCCAGCGGACGCGGTGGCCAACCAGTTCTTTCGCGAGCGCCGGTTCATCGGATCAGGAGACCGCAGGGCCGTTTCCGATCTGGTCTGGAGTGTGCTGCGGTCCTGGCGGCGGCTCGAGTGGTGGCTTGGGCGGACCGGGGCTGTTGCGTCGCCCCGGCTGATGGCCGCTGGTTCGGCAGTGCTCTCCGGCGCCGATCCGTCAGCCATGGGCCGGTTATTCTCCGGCGGGCAATTTGCGCCCGCACCGCTCTCAGCGACTGAAACGGCGACGCTGGAGCGTCTGCGCGGGCACACGCTGGAGCATCCGCACATGCCAGAGGCGGTCCGGCTCGAGGTACCGGATTGGATTCTTCCCTGCTTCGCCGAACGGTTCGGCCCCGCGCTGGAGGGGGAAATGGCCGCGATGCTGACGCTGGCCCCGTTAGATTTGCGCGTAAACCTGCTCAGAGGCACGCGGGAGGAGGCGATCGCTGCTCTTGCCGCCGAAGGGATCGAGGCAGAGCCGACGCCGCTGTCCCCATGGGGTTTGCGCGTTGCCGGGCGCCGGGCCGTGACAAGCGGGGCAGCGTTCAGGTCCGGGCTGGTGGAGATCCAGGACGAGGGTAGTCAGTGCGTGGCCCTCCTGGCCGATGCCCGGCCCGGATTGCGCGTAGCCGACCTGTGCGCCGGAGCCGGCGGGAAGACACTGGCGATGGCCGTGACCATGGCCAATCGAGGACAAATCCTGGCCTGCGACGTATCCGCTGCACGATTGGAGTCCGCCGTGCGGCGATTTCGCCGGGCCGGGGTCCATAATGTCGAGCGGCTCGTATTGGCGCCCGGGGAAAAGCGGCTGAAGCGACTCGCCGGGCGCTTCGATCGTGTGCTGGTGGATGCACCCTGTACTGGAACCGGAACATGGCGCCGCAATCCGGACGCCCGACGGCGCCTAACAGAGCAGGATCTGCAGGAGCTTACGGCGAAACAGAAAGAAATTCTCGACCTCGCCGCCCGGCTGGTTCGCAACGGGGGCAAACTGATCTACGCTACATGCTCACTACTGTATGAGGAAAACGAGGCGCAGGTGGCTTGGCTTCGGGATCGTCATCCTGATTTCGTGCAGGTCCCATTGAGGCGGGCATGGGAAGGCGCGCCGACGGACATGTGTGAACTAGATGCGGTGCTGCTTACGCCGGCGCGCAACGGCACCGACGGTTTCTTCGCCTGCGTTCTGGAGCGCGCGGCATGATCGGCATCCGCCGCGGGCGACCTGGAGATGCAGTGGGCATCGCTGCAGTGCACGTGGCGGCTTGGCGCAGTGCATATCCCGGGATCCTCCCCGAGGGTTACCTGGCCAGGCTCTCGGTACCTCGGCAGGCAGGATATTACGAAGCGATGCTGCGGATGGGCGAGGGGGTGCTGGTCGCGACCGCTTCGGGGACCGATGTGCCCGCGGGTGAGCGTCCGCGTATCGTTGGATTCGCGACCGCCGACATTCCCCGAACCACCCGTCCGCGGCTGGCGGATGGCGAGATCCACACGCTCTATGTGTCGGATGACTGGCGGGAGCGCGGGATCGGCCGCCGCCTGATGCGTACTGCCGCAGGGTATCTAGCGGAAGATGGCGCCCGCTCGGCCTATCTGTGGGTGCTCAGCGATAACCCGAGCCGCTGGTTTTACGAGCGGCTGGGCGGTCGCCCCGTCGCTCGCAGTGAGATCCAGGTCGCTGGTCGCACACTGATGCAGACCGCATTCGTCTGGGACCCGATCGAGAAGCTGCTAACCGAGCGAACCTCCGCCGCCTGATCGGTCATCAGCGGCTATGCAACATTGCAGGCCCGCCGGCGTTTCCGGAGAAACGATCCAGGAGATGCCTGATGCGACTTCTTACCCTCACCGCCGCGGCTGGCCTGCTCATTGCGGGTCTGACCTTGGGGACGGCGCAAGCCCAGACCGTGCCGCTGACGTACTCTCAAGCCTTGAGTCCACAGGAAGTCCAGATGGTGCAGCAGCAACTGCGCCAATTCGGCGTTTATTCGGGCTCGATCGACGGCCAGTGGGGACCGGACAGCGTGATTGCTCTGCAGCGATTCCAACAGCAGCATGGAATCCAACCAACCGGCCAGCTGAATGAGGGCACCGTCGCTTCGTTGGGTCTGAATCCTGGGATGCTGGTGAGCGGCCCACCGGCGCCCGTCACAGCAATGGCACCCCCGCCTGCTCCTGCTTACGCATACCAGCCGGCAGTCAGTCCCCGAGGCGTGACTGCGGTGCATGACCGGCTGCGCCAGCTTGGCTACTATCACGGCAATGTCGACGGCGTGTGGGGGGCGGAGACTCAGCAGGCGCTGCAAGCGTTCCAGCAGGGGCACGGACTGCAGCCCGATGCGCAGCTGAACCCGATTACAATTTCAGCGCTGGGCTTAAACCCAGGTTGGGTGTTCGCCGGGCGGTAGCGCTCCTTTTTAGCTTCGGTCGAGCCGCTTCATCGTCCGCTCGAGCGTGAGGGGCGGGACGAACGAGGAAACGTCTCCGCCGAGGAGCGCCACTTCCTTGACCAGCTTGGACGCGATGAATTGGTGGCGCTCGCTTGCCATGAGAAAAACGGTCTCGATATCCGGGGCCATGCGGTAATTCATCCCGGCCATCTGAAACTCATAGTCGAAGTCGGACACGGCCCGCAGGCCGCGAATGATCATTATGGCGCCGATTTCGCGTGCGAACTCGATCAGCAGACCCTTAAAGGGGACAACTTCGATCTTGGTCTGATTGCGGTCAGCGATGGCGGAGATCTCCGATCTCACCAATTCGACGCGTTCTTCCAACGGAAAGAGCGGACCCTTTCCGGTATTGATAGCGACGCCAATGACCAAGTGATCGACCAGCCGAACGGCGCGATCAATCACATCCAGATGACCGTTGTGCATCGGGTCGAAGGTGCCGGGGTATAGGCCGATATGGGACTCAGGCATCGGCTTCTTCTCCGGCATCGTCCACCACAGGGAAGACACTCATTACCTGCTCGCCGCTATCGAGGCGGAACAACGTAACTCCCATCGCCGCGCGTCCGGTCATACGGACCTGATCGGCAGGAATGCGGATCAGCCGGCCCGCGTCCGTCACAAGCATTACGTCGTCTCCTTGTCGGACCGGGAACGTCGCGACCACAGCACCACCATTTCGAGAGGCGAGGGTAATGTTAGTAATGCCCTGGCCCCCGCGGCCGGTGACGCGATACTCGTAGGCCGAGCTGCGCTTGCCGAACCCGCCATTGGTGACCGTCAGCAGCACTTCCTCCGCGTCCCGCAACACGGCGAGACGGTCTTCGTCCAGAGTAACGTCTTGCACGACCTCTTCAGGTTCGGCCTGCGTCTCGTCCTCGGCCGGGGTGCGGCGCTGCTTGAGGTATGCGGCACGTTCCTCGACGGACGCATCGAGATGGCGGAGGACGGACATGCTGACAACCTCGTCGCCCGAAACCAGCTTGATGCCGCGTACTCCGGAGCTGTCACGACCAGCGAAGACGCGCAGCGTGTCGTCAGTGATTTGGAAGCGGATGCAACGACCTCTGCGCGTGGCGAGCATCAGATCGTCGCCTTCATGGCAGGTGGCAACGCCGATCAGATGGTCGCCTTCCTCGAGTTTCATGGCGATCAGTCCAGCCGAGCGGACGTTGCGGAAATCCGACAGGCGGTTGCGCCGGACATTACCGGAGGTGGTGGCAAAGACGAGGTGTAGGCTGTCCCACAAGCTCTCATCCTGCGGCAGAGGCAGGACGGCGGTTATGCTATCCTGTCCGAGCTCGGGAAGCAGATTGACGAGGGCGCGTCCCTTTGCGGTGGGCGAGGCTTCCGGCAGCCGCCAGACCTTCTCGCGGAACGCCTTGCCGCCGGAGGAGAAGAACAGCACCCATTGATGGGTATGGGCGTTGAAGCTGCGGGTGACGATATCGTCGCCGCGCGTACCTGCACCGGTGCGGCCGCGGCCGCCGCGATTCTGTGCGCGGAACGTATCGAGCGGCGTGCGCTTGATGAAGCCATCCCGCGTGATGGTGACCACCATCTGGCTGGGCTCGATCAGGCTTTCATCGTCCTGATCGGCCTCGGCTTCCTCGATGGTGGTCAGGCGCGGGGTGGTAAGCTCGGCGCGGGCCTTCAGCAATTCCTCGCGCATCACCTCCATGCGGCGAATATGCGAGCCGAGAATATCGAGCAGCTCACGAATGGTGCCGGCGACCTCGGTCATTTCAGCGGTAATCTTTTCGCGCTCGAGGCCGGTCAGGCGTTGCAGCCGCAAGTCCAGGATGCCCCGGGCTTGGGCTTCGGTCAGGCGGACGGTGTTTTCGGGCGTGATGACGTTGCCGGGTTCATCGATGAGGGCGAGCAGGGCGGAGACGTCCGCAGCGGGCCAGTCGCGCGACATGAGTTCGGCGCGTGCGGTGGCGGGGTCGGGACTGGCGCGGATAACCCGGATGACCTCGTCGATATTGGCGACCGCGATGGCAAGGCCAACCAGGAGGTGGGCGCGGTCACGGGCCTTGGCGAGTTCGAAGCGAGAACGACGAAGGATAACCTCCTCGCGGAAGGCGATGAACGCCATCAGCGCGTCCTTGAGGCCGAAGAGTCGCGGGCGCCCCCCGTCAAGCGCCAGCATGTTTACGCCGAAACTGATCTGCATGTTGGTGTGGCGGAAGAGTTGGTTGAGCACGACCTCGGCGGTGGCTTCGCGCCTGAGTTCTATCACGACGCGCATGCCGGAGCGGTCGGATTCGTCGCGCATCTCGCCGATGCCCTCAATTGTCTTGGCGCGGACGAGTTCGCCGATGCGTTCAAGCAGGGCGGCCTTGTTCACCTGGTAGGGGAGCTCAGTGACGATGATCGCCTGACGACCGCTGCGGATATCCTCGATCTCCGCCCGGGCACGGAGAATGACGGATCCTCGGCCGGCTTCGAAGGCGCTCCGAATGCCAGCACGGCCCAGAATGATACCCCCGGTTGGGAAGTCCGGGCCGGGGACGATGCGGATCAATTCGTCAAGCGAGGTGTCCGGATTATCCACCAGGGTCAGCGTGGCATCCATGATTTCGGTCGGGTTGTGCGTCGGGATGTTTGTTGCCATGCCGACCGCGATGCCGGAGCCGCCATTGATGAGCAGGTTGGGGAGGGCGGCTGGAAGGACGCGGGGCTCCCTCTCGGATTCATCGTAGTTTGGTTGGAAATCGACAGTGTCCTTGTCGATGTCCTCCAGCAGCATCATAGACGCCCTGGCCAGGCGGACTTCGGTGTAGCGCATGGCCGCCGGCGGATCGTTGTCAACGGAGCCGAAATTGCCCTGACCGTCGATCAGACGCGCGCGCATGGAGAAGGGTTGCGCCATCCGGACCATGGCGTCGTAAATCGCCAGGTCGCCGTGTGGGTGGTATTTACCCATCACGTCGCCGACGACGCGTGCCGATTTCCGGTAGGGCTTGTCGGGCGTGTAGCCGGATTCATGCATCGAATAGAGGATGCGGCGGTGGACTGGCTTGAGGCCGTCTCGGGCATCGGGCAGGGCGCGCGCAACGATGACCGACATGGCGTAGTCGAGGTAGGAGCGGCGCATCTCCTCCTCGAGCGTGACGGGCTGCAGGTCTTCCGGCGGGGTAGGGTCGGAGGTGTC
>CAWBUL010000006.1:1120000-2837508 GCA_963791885.1 uncultured Pseudomonadota bacterium
CCCGGGGAACGCGCAGGACTGGATTGGGGGTGTGTTTTCGGCCCGGGATGGCCGCGCAGAGCCGGCCATGGCAGCGCCGGCTCTGGCCGAAGCGGCGCGCAAGCGCGGAGTTTCGATCCATCAGAATTGCGCGGTGCGTGGGATCGAAACCACGGCCGGCCGCGTTTCCGGCGTTGTGACTGAAGCAGGCCGCATCCAGACCGGAAGCGTGCTCTGCGCGGCGGGGGCCTGGGCGTCAATGTTCTGCCGCCGGCATGGAATCAACTTCCCCCAGGCGGGCATTCGCTCGACGGTGTTTGCCACCACGCCGGGCGTTGAGGTCGCGCCCGGCGGCTTGGTGACGCCAGACTTTACGCTCACGCGTCGGTTGGATGGCGGCTACATCGTGGCGGCGCAGGATCGCGGCCGGCTGGACGTGACGTTGCAAGGGCTGCGCTATGCCCGCCAGTTCTGGCCGCTGTTTCGCGAGCGGCGAAAGAACCTGAAGATCGGCATCGGACGATCCTTTCTGGAGGGGCCCGAGGCATCACTCGCCGCTTGGTCCTTCGATGCACCAACCATGTTCGAGCGGCACCGGGTCTACGCGCCGCCGGCTGATACCAGCATCGTCGAACCCGCCTTGCGCCAAGTGATCGCGGCCTATCCAGCACTGGAGGGGCTGCGCATGGCGCGGATCTGGGGCGGTTGGATCGACTCGACGCCGGATTCGGTGCCGGTGATCTCCGCCATCGATTCGCTGCCGGGGTTCTTCCTGGCTGCGGGGTTCAGCGGCCATGGTTTCGGCTTAGGGCCCGGGGCGGGAAGGTTGGCGGCGGATCTGGTCACCGGCGATCCGCCGGTCGTTGATGCCACGCCGTTCCGCCACAGTCGGCTGATCGATGGCTCGCGACTTGGTCGCCCGGGGATGATGTAGGCGCTCCATGTCGACCGACCTTGCCGCACATGTTCGGTTGCGCGCGCTTCGGCGCGCCGACCTGATTCCGGCGCAGGCGCTTTCCGCATCTTTTGGATGGCCACACCGGGTGGAGGATTGGGAGTTCATGCTCGGCCTGGGGCGTGGCTGGGCGGCAGAGCAGGACGGGGTGCTGGTGGGGACTGGGTTGTGCTGGATGTACGGAGGGGCTGACGCGGCCCTGGGCATGATCTGCGTGGATGGCAAACAACAAGGCAAAGGGATCGGCCGTTCCCTGCTCCACACTCTTCTGCACGCGTTGGAGGGGCGGCGGATCGTGCTGTACGCCACCGATGAAGGGCTGCCGCTTTATGGGTCGCTGGGCTTCGTTCCGACTGGCCGGATCCGGCAGCATCAGGGCGCCGCGTTTCAGCCGCCGCTGATGCCGTTACGCGCCGGCGAACGGGTGCGTCCGACGGGGCGGAGCGATCCGGCTCTGTTATCGGCGCTCGACCGCGAGGCGAGCGGCATGGACCGGCGGGAATTGATGGCCGCGCTGCTGGAAGCTGGAACGGCAGTCGTGCTGGACGCAGACGGAGTGGCGATGGGGTTCGCGGTCCTACGTCGATTCGGGATCGGGCAGGTGATCGGACCGGTGGTGGCGCCGGACGCCGCTGGCGCGCGGGCGCTGATCGGGCATTTCCTGGCAGCCAATCCGGGCCAGTTCATGCGCATTGACGTCCCCGAGGAATCCGGACTGTCCAACTGGTTGCAAAGCCTCGGTCTGGCGGACGCGGGCGGTGCGGTGCGGATGGCGCGTGGCACTGGGCTGGAGCGCCCGCGGAGCTTCGCCCTGGCGACTCAGGCGCTGGGTTAGCTAAGGGCCTCCGTATTGCCTCCCGTTGCCCGTTATGCTTCGCCCATCGAATGGTTGGCAACGCGCCGAAGCTCGACCGTATCGACCTGCGCATCCTGACGCATCTGCAGAAGAATGGCCGCGTGACCAATGTGGAGCTTGCCGAGGCCGTAGGGCTGTCGCCGAGCCCGTGCCTGGTGCGGGTGAAGCGGCTGGAGAAAGCGGGTTACATCCTGGGTTACGGCGCGCAGATCCAGATGCAGAAGCTGGGGGACACGCAGATCGTGTTCACCGAGGTGACGCTGTCGGATCACCGAAGCGCGGATTTCGCCCGCTTCGAAGCTGCCATCCGCAAGGTGGATGAAATCATCGAATGCCACTTGGTGAGCGGCGGCTATGATTATCTGCTGAAATTCGTCACCCGCAATGTGCAGCATTATCAGGAGATCATCGAGCGGCTGCTGGAACTCAGCATTGGGATCGAGAAGTATTTCAGCTACCTGGTGATCAAGTCGATCTTCGTGAAGCAGCACTATCCGCTGGAAGAATTCTTTAGCCGCGAGGATTAGGGGCCGCCCCGCACGAAGTTCCGCAACCCCGCGTGATGACAGCAGGATCGCACGCGGCGCCGCCCCGCTTCGGCAGCAGCATGTGCTCCAGCCGGGCTATTCCGGTGCGGCATTCATCGCGGAGGACATGCACATGCTGGACATCGCCGACCGGACGACAGCTCTTCTGGCGCAGCGGGATGAAGATGTCTCGCGGGGGGTTCTGACCGCGCATCCGCTGGTGCTGGAGCGTGCGTTGGGTAGTGAAGTGTGGGACGTGGAGGGCAAGCGGTATCTGGATTTCGTGGGCGGGATCGGGGTGCTGAATGTCGGGCACAACCATCCTCGGGTTGTTCGCGCGGTGCGGGAGCAATTGGACCGGATCAGCCACACGGCTTTCCAGGTGGCGGCATATCCCCCCTACCTGGTGCTGACACACCGGCTGAATGCGCTGGTGGGTGATGGTTACAAGAGCATCCTTCTGACCACTGGCGTCGAGGCGGTGGAGAACGCAGTGAAGATCGCCCGCGCCTACACGAACCGGCCGGCGGTGGTCGCGTTCCGCGGCGGCTTTCATGGCCGCACGCTGCTGGGAATGACGCTCACTGGCATGAGCATCCCGTATCGGCAGAATTTCGGTCCGTTTGCTCCGGAGGTGTTTCACACGCCATATCCCAATCCGTTCCGCGGTTTGTCCGAGGAGGCCGCGCTCCGCGCGTTGGATGAGCTGTTTGCGACCGAGGTGGCAGCAGAGCGCGTGGCCGCCCTTCTGGTTGAGCCGGCGCAGGGCGATGGCGGATTCCTGCCGGCCTCCTCCACATTCCTGCGGGCGCTGCGGCGTACCGCGGATCGCCACGGGATCGTGCTGATCCTGGACGAAATTCAGACCGGGTTCGGGCGCACCGGCTCCATGTTCGCATTCGAACAGGCGGGTATCAGGCCTGATCTGGTGGCGTTGGCAAAGAGTCTGGCGGGCGGATTGCCGCTGTCGGCTGTCGTGGGCCGGGCCGAGGTCATGGACGCACCGGCTCCCGGCGGGCTTGGCGGCACCTATGGCGGGCAACGCGCTGGCGTGCGCCGCGGCACTGGCGGTGTTGGACGCGTTCGAGCAGGACGGGTTGCTGGAAAAGGGAAGGCGGCTGGGAGAAGCGGTGGCGCTGGGGCTGCGCGGCTTGCAGCGGCGGTTTCCGGCGGCAATCGGCGAGGTTCGCGGCCTGGGCTTTATGCAGGCGATGGAAATGGTTGCAGCTGACGGCTCGCCGGACGCAGCGCTGGCGCAGCGCGTGATCGATGAGGCGCGCATCGGTGGGTTGCTGGTGATCAAATGCGGTGTGGAGCGGAACGTGATCCGGTTTCTTGCGCCGTTGGTGACGACAGAGGGTCAGCTCGCGGAGGCGCTGGAGATTCTGGAGCGAGCGCTGGAGCGGGCCGGTGCTTAGCCGACCATATCCTTGAACCGGTAATACGCGCCGACGAACGGCATAAACCACGGCGGCCCGAAATGGCCGAACACCGGGGGCCAGGGCAGGCCGCGCAACGGATTGGCATCCGTGTCACCGGCCATAACGGCGGCCATTTTCTGTCCGATGTGAACCGACATCTGGGCACCGTGGCCGCTATAGCCCATGGCATAAAATACGCCTTTATGCTCCCCGGCACGCGGCAGCCGATCTGCCGTCAGATCGATGGTACCGCCCCAGCAGTAATCGATGCCGACCGGGCCAAGCTGCGGGAAGGTGCGATGCAGCGTGGCTTCCAGGATGCGGCCTGATTTGAGGTCGGAGGTCGGGCTCGATAGCGCAAACCGGGCGCGGCCGCCGAAGATCAGGCGATTGTCGGGGGCGATACGGAAGTAATTACCGATGTTCAACGTGGTGGTCGCCGTGCGCCGGGTGGGCATGATGGAATTGAGCTGGGAATCCGTAAGCGGCTCGGTCGCGATGATGAAACTGCCGATCGGGATCACCCGGCGTCGAAAGAAGAAGAACGGTCCGCGCATGCTAGGCCCGGTCGCCGCCAGCACCTGACCTGCGGTTATTGACCCGCGGCTGGTCGTGACTTCGTGGCGTGCCCCGGAAAGTCGCTTGAGGCCGGTGACGGCGGCATTCTCGAAAATACGGGCGCCGTTACGCTTCGCCGCAGTCGCAAGCCCGGCACCGAACTGGCCCATGTGCATTTGGGCGCTCTTCCGATAGAGCAGCCCGCCGTAGAAACGGTTGGAGCCGACTTCGGTGCGGATTTTTTCGGGTGGAACCAGATCGGTTTCGGGATCGGCCTCCCGGTGCAGCAGGTCGAAGCCGCGCGCGATCTTGTCGTAGTGTGCCGGCTTGGCCGCGAGCTTGATCTTGCCGCCACGGCGGAAACTGCAGGTGATTTGCTCCTCCTGCACGATGCGCTCCACCGTATCCACCGCGGCATCATAGGCATGATAGAGGGCGCGGGCCTGGTCCACGCCCAGACGCTCGGACAGGCCGCCGAAATCGACCGACGTGCCGTTGTTGACGTGACCGCCGTTGCGGCCCGAGGCACCGCTGATGACGCGATCAGCCTCCAGCACCACGACGCTGGCGCCGCCCCGGGCGAACGCCAGTGCGGCCGAAAGCCCGGTGAAGCCGCCCCCGATGACGGCGACATCGGCGGTTTCAGGCAGCGGCCCGGGCTCGGCGCCGGTGAAGGCGGGGGCCGTGTCGTGCCAGTAGGAAACCTGTTTCATTCGTTACAGGCCGACCAGCGCCGGTAGCCCGCCGAGATCCGTCATCTCGTGATAGCCATACCAAGGGGTTGACGGCTCGAAGCCGCGATTGACGTAGGCCTTGTCCCGGATGCCGAGATCTTTGGCGGTCATGAGATCGTAGCGCAGGCTGCTGGACACGTGCAGCACGTCCTCGGGCCGGGCGCCCAGGGAATCCAGCATGAACTCGAACCCGCGCATCCTCGGCTTGTACGACTGCGCCTGCTCCGCGGTGAAGACGGCATGGAATGGCGCACCGAGCTTGTCGACGTTGTGCTGGATCTGCGCGTTGGAAGCGTTCGACAGGATCACAAGCGGGATGCGTTCGCCAACGCGGCGTAGCGGTTCCGGCACGTCCGGGTGCGGTCCCCAGGTGGGGACGGCGTCGTAGATGGCCTGGCCTTCCGCCTCGACGAATGGAATGCCATGCCGCTTGCAGGTGCGCCGCAGAGCGTTCTTGATGACGTCGACATAGGGCTGCCAAGGGCCAAGCACTTCATCGAACCGGTAGCCGGTGAAATCGCGCACGAACTCCTCCAGCCGATCCCCCGGGAGCCGGGCAGCGAACATCTCGCGCGTCATGTCGCCGATGCGGAAACGGGTCAGTGTTCCGTAACAATCGAAGGTGATGAAACGGGGACGAAGAGCGGGCATGAATTTCCCCCTTGCTCGGTTTTCAGGCTCTTCCAGAATAAACCGAGGCCGCAGCATGATATGCTGCAAGAGGGTTTGAAACGGCACAGCACTCGCGTCGATCCGCCGGATTCAATCATTGGCCGCCGATGTCGCCGTTAGTATTGCACAAAACTGGAAGAGAGCCGTCGGATGGGAATGCAGGAGCCGAAAGTTCTGACCTTCGACGTGGTGGGCACCCTGATCGACTTCGAAGGGGGAGTCCTCGGCTACCTGCGACAGAACGTCCCCCAAACACGGTCAATGGATGACGATACCATCCTGAAAGCTTACCGGGAGTCGCGTCCTAAGAAGGCTTCGATCCGCTATCCGGACAATCTGGTGCAGGGTTACGAAGACATCGCGGTGCGGCTGGGACTGCCGCGGACCAAGGGCCTGGCAGAGGGGCTGAGGGATTCTGTCCGAAACTGGACCGGCTTTCCTGATTCGGCGGCGGCGCTAAAGCGATTGAAGCAGCGCTACAAGCTGGTGGCGATGACGAATGCACAGCGCTGGGCGTTGGATTACATGTCCGCAGCCCTGGGCGATCCGTTCGATGACCGCGTCACGTCCGACGACGCGTTATGCGACAAGCCCGATCCCTGTTTCTTCGCGTTTGCGCGTGGCCGGCTGAGCCGCGACGGTCATGGGCTTCATGATATTCTGCACGTCGCACAGAGCCAGTATCACGACATCGGGGTGGCACGCCGCATGGGCTATACGGTGTGCTGGATCGAGCGCAGGATGGGCTTGAAGGGCAGCGGCGGCACGCAGGAAGTGCCGGAACTGACGACGCCGGACTATCATTTCGCAACACTGGCTCAGTTGGCAGACTTCGCCGAGAGCGGGAAACTGCGAATGCACGACGCGCCACAAGAAACAGTCGCCTGACGGCGTCCGGGGACGGCTTTGCGATAAGGGAGAACCAATCAAATGAGGAGTTGTCTGTCACGTCGTGATGCGCTGCTGCTGGGCGGCGCGGCCAGTGTGGGACTAGCCACGCGCGGCCTGCTTCTTCCGCCGGCCTATGCGCAACAGTTGCAGCCAAAGCGAGGCGGCGTGATGCACGTGGCCGAAGATGATTCCTCAACAGCGGACACGCTCGATCCGGCGCGCGCCAACAACGACACGGACTATTGCCGGCTGTTCATGTTCTACAACGGGTTAGCGGTGTTCGACGAACACCTGGTGCCTCAGCCTGATCTTGCGACGTCGCTGGAGACGAAAGATGCCAAGGTGTGGACCATCAAGCTGCGTAGCGGCGTGACGTTCCACGACGGCTCGCCGTTCACATCGGCGGATGTGGTCTACTCCCTGCAGCGGCACAAGGATCCGAAGACCGGGTCCGTCGTTCGCCCGCTGGCGTCCCAGATGGAGGAGATCAAGGCGACCGCGCCGGACGAGGTACAGATCACGCTCAGCTCCCCGAACTCCGAGCTGCCGTCGATCTTCGCCGTGTATCAGTTTGTCATCGTGAAGGACGGCACCACCAACTTCAACAAGGGCAACGGCACCGGCCCGTTCGTCTGCAAGGAATTCTCTCCCGGTGTGCGCTCGGTCGGAACGCGTAATCCGAACTATTATCATGAAGGCCGCCCGTATCTTGATCAGATCGTGTTCTCAGGCATCACCGACAATGCCGCGCGGGTCGACGCTCTGCTGTCGGGCGACATCGACATCGCCGGATCGATCGACCCACATTCGACTGCGCAGGTGAAGGGGGCGAGCGGATTCGAGATCTTCGAGACCAAGAGCGCCGATTATACTGACCTGATCATGCATCTGGATGCGCCGGATATCGGGAATCCGGACTTCGTGATGGCGATGAAGTTGCTGCAGAACCGCCAGCAGGTCCTGAATAGCGTGCTGCTCGGTTATGGCACGATGGGCAACGATCAGCCGGTTGCGCCGAACAGCCCATACTACGATGCGTCGATCCCGCAGCGGCCGTACGACCCCGATCAGGCGAAATCCTTGCTGCAGAAGGCGGGGATGCTGGCCAAGAGTGTGGACCTGGTGTGCTCGCCGGCAGCCACGGGATCGCCAGACATGGCGGTAATCCTGCAGAATTCAGCACGGGAGATCGGGTTCAATCTGCAGATTCGCCGCGTGCCGTCTGACGGCTACTGGTCCAATTTCTGGCTGAAGGCGCCATTCGCTTACGGCAACATCAATCCGCGGCCGAACCCCGACATCCTGTTCTCCCTGTTCTTCCAGTCCAGCGCGCCCTGGAACGAGAGCAAATGGAAGAATGACCAGTTCGACAAGATGCTGCTGGACGCACGGTCGGAGACGGACTTCGCTAAGCGGAAGGCAATCTATGGTGACATGCAGCGCCTGGTGCGCGACCAGGCCGGCATCGGCATTCCCGTCTTCATTAGCAGCATCGACGCCCATTCCTCCAAGGTGAAAGGGCTGCAGCAAATTCCAACCGGTGGGCTGATGGGCTATAACTTCGCGCAATATGTCTGGCTGGACAGCTGACGGAGGCGCCGCCGGTGCGCCTCTGACCCGCCGGCGGGCCCCGCGCGACTTTTTCCTCGCACGCCTGATCCTTCGCCGGATCGGCGTCAGCCTGCTTCTGCTGCTTGCGGTTTCCCTGATCGTGTTTGCCGGGACGGAAATGCTGCCCGGCGACGTGGCGCAGATGATCCTGGGCCAGTCGGCAACGAAAGCCACGGTGGACGCGCTGCGCGCGACGATGCACCTGAACGAGCCGGCGTGGCAGCGCTACATCCACTGGCTGATCGGATTGCTCAGCGGCAATCCAGGCACTTCCCTGGTCAATGGCATGCCGATCGCCGAGCTGATCGGCTCCCGTCTGACCAACTCTCTGCTCCTCGCGCTGCTGACCACCATAGTCGTGGTGCCGTTGGCGCTGACGGTGGGAATCACCGCGGCGGTGTGGCGCGGTAGTGCGTATGATCGGGTGGTGAACGTGCTGACGGTAGCGGCGGTCTCGATCCCGGAGTTCCTGTTCGCCACCACGGCGGTGCTGATTTTTGCCGTTCGTCTGCACTGGCTACCTGCCCTGTCCTATGCGGCGAACACAGACTCCCTGCATGCGATGTTCCGGTCATTCGCGTTGCCGGTCGGCACGCTCTCGGTGGCGATCTTCCCGCAGATGGCGCGCATGACACGTGCGGCGCTGATTAACACGCTCGGATCGAGCTACGTGGAGATGGCGGTGCTGAAGGGCGTACGGCCCGTCCGGCTGGTGCTGCGGCATGCATTACCGAATGCACTCGGTCCTATCGCCAACGCGATCGCGCTGAGCCTGTCGTTTCTGCTGGGCGGCATCGTGATCGTGGAATCCGTGTTCAACTATCCCGGTCTTGCCAAGCTGATGGTAGATGCAGTCAGCACGCGGGACGTTCCGTTGGTGCAGTCCTGCGCCATGATCTTCTGTGCGGGCTATCTGCTGCTGGTGCTGATAGCCGATATCGCGGCGATCCTGTCCAATCCGCGGCTGAGGTATCGATGAGCGTTACCGTCGAGACCGCGGTTGAGATCCTGCCGCGGCGGCGCCGAGCCCGTTGGCCGCTGCTGGGACGCATCGCCGCCGTGGTGGTAATCGCCTGTGTGGGTATTGCGATCTTCGGCCCGGTGATCGCCCCCTATGCGCCGGGTAAGATCGTCAGCCAGATCGTGTTCGGCCCGATGACCTGGGCCCATCCGCTGGGCACGGATTACCTGGGACGCGACATGCTGAGCAGGGTGTTGACGGGTGCGCGGTACACGATCGGGGTGGCATTGCCGGCGACGCTGCTCGCTTCGTTCGCCGGCACGATGCTGGGCATGCTGGCGGCATCGTGGGGCGGCGCGGCCGATCAGTTGATCAGCCGCGCCATGGACACGCTGATCTCCTTCCCGAGTCTGATCTTCAGCCTGGTTGTCATTGCGGGGATGGGTTCCTCGGTGACGGTGCTGATCCTGACAGCAGCGGTGATCTACACGCCCGGCTGTTTCCGCATCGTCCGGTCAATCGCGGTCGGCATCAATGCAACCGATTTCGTCACGGCGGCGCGCGCGCGCGGTGAGCCTAACCTGACGGTTGTGGTGGAAGAAATCCTGCCGAATATGGTGACGCCGATCCTGACGGATTTCGGGCTGCGCTTCGTGTTCATCGTCCTGCTCCTGAGTAGCCTGAGCTTCCTGGGAATGGGCATTCAGCCGCCCTATTCCGATTGGGGAGGACTGGTGCGGGAGAACCTGGATGGGCTGAGCCAGGGCGCTCCTGCGGTCATCGTTCCGGCGATTGCGATCGCCATCCTGACCGTATCCGTCAATCTGCTGATCGACAGCCTGCCGGGCCGCGGGACTGCTCGTTATGGCGGATAGCGCGGGGCCGCATGTGCAGGTCGAAAGCCTGTCGGTCGTCGGCCGACAGGACACAGGACAGGTTGCGATTCTGTCTGATCTCAGCTTCGCCATCGCGCGGGGCGAGGTGCTGGCGCTGATCGGGGAATCGGGATCGGGCAAGACCACGGCGGCACTGTCGCTGATGGGATACGCGCGCCCGGGCTGCACGATCACCGGCGGAACGGTAAGGTTGGGCCAGACTGACGTGCTGTCGCTTTCGCCGCGTGAACTTTCCGGGCTGCGCGGGCAGCGGGTGAGCTACGTGGCGCAGAGCGCGGCGGCTGCGTTCAATCCCGCGCAGCGGATCATCACACAGGTGACCGAACCCGCCCTGATTCACGGGCTGATGTCGCGCGCCGAGGCGGAGGCGAAGGCGCGCGCACTGTTTGCGGGACTTGCGTTGCCCGATCCGGATTATATCGGCGAGCGGTTTCCACATCAGGTCTCGGGCGGCCAACTGCAGCGCCTGATGGCGGCCATGGCGCTGATCACCGGGCCAGAACTGGTGATCCTGGACGAGCCGACGACTGCACTGGACGTGACCACGCAAATCGAGGTGCTGCGGGCGTTCCGCAATGTGGTGCGAGAGCTTCACACCACGGCGGTGTACGTCTCGCACGATCTGGCGGTGGTTGCTCAGATGGCGGATCGGGTGGTGGTGCTGCAGGGCGGCCGGATGCAGGAGACGGCACCGATCCACGGTATTCTGACGGACGCGCAGCATCCTTACACGCGCAGCCTGCTGGATGCCGTATCACCGGCGGCACGTGTTCCAGCAGCGGCGGTTGCCGTGGAGAAGGCACAGGCACCGCTGCTTGAGGTGTCGGGCCTGCTGGCGGGCTACGGGGGAACGGATAAATCCGGCAATCCGCGCGTTCCGGCGCTACGAGATATTTCTTTCAGCATCACCGAGGGGTCGGTGCTCGGTGTCATCGGAGAATCCGGCTGCGGCAAGAGCACGCTAGCGCGGGTGTTGGCGGGATTGCTGCCGGCGGTGCGCGGGACCATGCGGCTGAACGGCAAGACACTGCCGCCGCGCGTCGATCAACGCAGCAAGGACGAGCTCCGCGCAATCCAGATCGTGTTCCAGATGGCCGACGTGGCGTTGAATCCGGCGCGCACGGTCGAATCCATCCTGGCGCGGCCGTTGCGGTTCTATCACGGCATGCGTGGCACGACGGCCTCGCGCCGAGTGCGCGATCTGCTGGACATGGTTCGACTGTCGCCGCAACTGGCCGGGCGCTATCCAGGCGAATTGTCGGGCGGGCAGAAGCAGCGCGTGAATCTCGCACGGGCCCTGGCAGCGGAACCAAGCCTGATCCTGTGCGACGAGGTGACGTCTGCACTGGATACCGTGGTGGCAGCGGCGGTGCTGGAATTGCTGGCGGAGCTGCGGCGGGAGCTGGACGTGGCGATGATGTTCATCAGCCACGATCTCTCGACCGTGCGCGCGATCTGCGACCAGGTGATGGTGCTGTATGCTGGCACCTGCGTGGAAGCTGCATCGCAAGCGGCGCTGGAGCGTTCCCCCTGGCATCCCTATACGAAGCTGTTGCTGGAATCGGTTCCGGAACTGCGGACAGACTGGCTGGATGGCATCGGTTTCGGGGCGGCCGGTGACACCTCAGCCGGGCTGGCGATACAAGATTTACAGGTTGCATGCCCGTTCTTCCGGCGTTGCGAGGTGCACATCCCCGGGCGCTGTGATGTTGACCCCACTCCACTACAGTCGCTGAGCAAAGGCGCCGTGATTGCGTGCCAACGGAGCGAGCCAGAGCTGAGCGCCGCGCAGATCGTGGCCGGTGATGTGATCCTCGCTTAATAGCCGCGCTTCGGCTGATACAGGCTGGGAAGCGGCTCGCCGCGCCGGTAGGCCACTATAGCGCGCGCCACATGCTCGGCGCGGGCGCGGCGGGACGCGAAGCCCGCGATATGGCCCGTGACGATGATGCGCGGATGCCGCCAGACTGGGTCCGTGGGCGACAGCGGCTCTTCCTCGAACACATCCAAGACGGCGCCTGACAGATGGCCGGAATCCAGCGCGGCAATCAAATCCGGCATGGTGATCAGCGAACCCCGCCCAGCATTCACCACTGCAGCTCCTTTCGGCAGTAGCGTCAATCGCGCAGCGGACAACAAGCCACGGGTCAGCTGCGTTTCAGGCAGCAGACCGACCAGAATGTCGGTGCCACGCAGGAAGGCATCCAGCCCCTCCAATCCGGCAAAACAGGTCACATGCACCAATGATTTGGGATTCAGTGACCAGCCTGCGAGCTTGTAGCCGAGGGCGTGGAGCATGCGGGCGGCGGTCTGGCCTATGTTGCCGAGCCCCATAATGCCGACGCGCGTTTGCAGGGCCGTGCGTGGCGCCTCGAACTCATCCCATCGGCACGCGGCCTGCGCATTGAGTGCGCGCTTGAGGTCACGCTGAAGCGCAAGCACCGCCAGGCAGACATATTCACCCATGGTCTGCAGCGTTTCCGCACTCGCCATCCGAACGATTGGGATCTGCGGAGGCAGCAGCGGATCGCTCGTGACGTGATCCACCCCAGCGCCGCTGCTGAAGATGATTCGCAGGTTAGGGTATTGAGCCAGCCGCCCGGGCTGCGGCTGCCAAACTAAAGCGAACGTTACAGCGGTCGTATTTACGTCCGGATCGTCCCACCAGCGTACCTCGAGGTCCGGACACAAGTCGGCGAAGATGCGCCGCCATTCGGGGATTGCGGTCTCACCGCCCGATTTAACGAGCAAAATCTTGTTCAGACAAGCAATCATACTGCGATCACCAAATCCGAGGAGCATTATAGCAAGAATTCAGACCGCCCGAATGACGTGATGCACGGCGGCTAAGCTCTGGACTGTGCCAGACATTCTAGTGATCGAGCATTCCATCGACTCAGGGGAACTGCCGGCTGGATGGAGCCCTCATCCTCAGCCGTTGAAGGCTGTTTATTGCCAATTGTGCTGATGCTGGCCCGACACAGAGTCAGGGAGTCAGTAGCTGATGGAAGCAGATATCGGCATGGCGACCGGTTCGCATCGGGGTTGGGAATTGCCTTTCGCCAGTCGTGGCTCACGACAGCACCGCGCGCATCGCGCTCTGAAGCGTTCTTTCCGCCGCGGCTAGTTTGGCGCGGCGTTGGGCCTGACGCTCCCGCGCGGCCGCCAGCGCCTTGCCGAGTGCGGCGGCGCGACGACGCACCTCCCCTGGTTCCGGGCCGCCCGTAGTTCGCCGGGCTGCCACCGCCTTTGCCGGATTCAACGCCTGTGCCACCAGCGACGCCGAGAGACAAAGCGGCCGGCCGACTACCTCCTTCGCCACGGCATCGACCATTGAGGTAGTGATCTGATTGGCGCCCAGCCCCTGATCCATCGCCATACGCACCACGCCGCCGGCAACATGATGCGCGTCGCGGAACGACAGACCACCGTCCCGTACCATGGCGTCCGCCAGATCGGTGGCGGTGGAAAAGTTCTGCTCAACCAGGTGCAACATGCGCGCTCGGTTCGGCTGGGCCGCGTCCACCATCAGCGTGGCGATCTTCAGGCAGCCAACGGTCTGGTCGAACGCCTCCCATGCCTGCGCCAGGGCTTCGCGGTTGCCATCGATTGTGTTGGAGAAGCTGGTCGTCCGCATTCCCGCTGCCGCGGACACGAAGGCGCCGAGCACCAGCGCGCTCTTGCCCTTCAGATGCTCCATCACTACCGGGTTCTTCTTTTGCGGCATGATGCTGGAAGTGCCGGCGACGCGATCCGGCAGTTCCAGAGTCTGGAATTCATGCATGACCATCACGTAGAAATCTTGCGCCAGGCGGCTCCAGGTAACCGCCATCTGCACGCAGACTCCCAGCAGCTCCAGCGCATAGTCGCGCGAGGCAACGCTGTCCTGCGTGTGTTCGATCAGCGCGTCGAAGCCGAGGAACGAGGTGGTCAGGTCGCGGTCGATGGGGAAGCTGGTCCCGGTCATCGCTGCTGCACCCATCGGATTCAGATTGATGCGCGGCCACACGGCATCCATCCGGTCGCTGTCGCGCATGAATGCATCGCCGATGCCCAGCAGGTAAAAACCATATGTCGACGGCTGCGCCGGCTGCATGTGCGTATAGCCCGGCATCACCACATCGGCGAACTGCGTCGCTCGCTTGATCAGCACCTCAATCAGCGCGTGCAGCGCGTCAGTCAGGTCGAGCGCAATCTCGCGGCAACGCAGCCGCTGCAGCGTGGCGCCAAGATCGTTGCGGCTGCGGGCGATATGCATTCGCCCGCCGGCATCCGCGCCGATCAGCGAAATCACCACCGTCTCGTAGTTGAAATACGGATCTTCCAGCCGCGGGTCGGGCGGATAGGCGGCAGCCCCCGCCTGTTCCATCGTGGTGAAGGCGTTCAGCAGCGCCTTCGCTACCTCCGTCGTAATGATGCGCTGGCGCTGCAACATCACGACATGGGCGCGGTTGACCAGCGTGATCGGCGCGAAATTGATGGCGAAATCATGATCCAGCCGCGGCTGGAAGATTAGCTCCAGCACCTCCTTCGCCACCGGTTCCTTCAGCCGCTCACTGACCTGCGATTTCATGCGCCGTTCCTGTATGATGAGGTTGAGAGTGAGGCAACGTTTCGTCGGATCACGCGCCTTGCTGTACGCCCTCTTGGGCCAGCAGCGCCCGCGCATTGCGATGGCGTGGATCGTAATGGCGTTCCAGGCGGCGGGTCATACGCGTCAGAAACGAGCAAACGACGAAGTAGGTCAGGAGTACCGCACCATAGACAAGAAACGCCGGGCTGCGACCCTGTTCGATCACGGCGCGTTCCACGACAATGCCGGCGTTGCGGAACAGCTCCGGCACACCTACCAGCGATGCCAGTGCGGTTGACTGCACCAGCAGCGTAAACATCCCGGCCATTGCCGGAATGATCGGCCGCAGCGCCTGCGGCAGGATAATCTTGCGGAAGCCGATCAGAGGCGGGAGAGCCAGCGCGCGTGCCGCTTCCCGCTGGCCTTGCGGTACGCCCATTAAGCCGGCACGTACGATCTCGGTACAGTTCGCGCCGCCCCATAACGATAGGCTGAGCGCCGCGGCGCTAAAGCTGTTCAGCGCCAAACCGAACATCGGTGCCACGAAATAGACGAACAGTACATTCACGATCAGTGGGATGCCGCGCAACACGTTTACGTAGCCGCGCACCAGCGCACGCGGAATCGGATGCGGCAGGGTGGCGACCCCACCCAACACCACGCCGATCGCCGTGCTGCAGATCAGCGTCACCAGTGCAAGCGCCAGCGTGAAACCCAACCCCAACGCAAAAAAAACGAAGTTGCTGTAAAGCAGCGACATCGCTAGGCGCGGAACGGCCGGTGCAGCCGCACCTCCAGCCGGCCGACGCAACCGGCCAGAGCGAGCCCGAGTACCAGATAGATCACACCGATTGTGCCGAACATCTCCAGCGTACGATAGCTCTGCGATGCCCGATCGACTGCCACGAAGGTCAGTTCGGCCAGTCCGATCGTCTGCAGCAGCGCGGAGTTTTTCAACGCTGATATGGCAGTGTTCAGTATCGTGGGCAGCGCGAGGCGCATCGCGATAGGAATGGCGATCAAACCGAAATACTGGCCACGCCGAAGCCCAAGCGAGTAGGCGGCTTCCCGCAGCCCATAGTCGACTGCCCCCAATGCACCCCGCATGCTCTCGATGTTGTAGGCCCCCCCCCAAAGAGCCAGCATGAGCACGCCCGACCAGAACGGGGATGGCTTCACGCCGAGTTCAGGCAGGCCGTAAAAGATGAAGAAGAGCTGAGCGAGGATCGGGGTATTGCGGATCAGCTCTACATACCCGATCACCAGCTGGTTGCCGCCGCGCACTTCAAAGGTGCGGATAAAGCCGCCAATCACACCGACGATGATCGCCAAACCGATCCCGATCGCACTGACCTCCAGCGTAACTTCCAGTCCGCGCAACAGTGGCAGCCACGATTGCCAGATATAGAGCCAGTCGAAATCGTAATCCACGTGCGTCGGGCGGAGGTCGGACTAGTCCTTCGGCTTCGGCGTCAGAAACTGCTTATCCATCAACGGCTGCAACGCTGGCTGCACCCATTTGTCGATCGATTTCTGGAACAGCCCCTCGGCCTTCATTTGTGCCAGCTCCGCATTCACCCACGTCTGCAGAGCCGTGTCGCCCTTACGAATGCCGATGGCAGCGACATTAACCGCATAGGGCGTGCCGATAAGCCGCAGGTCCGGATTTTTCGCAGCAAGCTGCGCCAGAACTGCATCGTCGTGGGCATACGCGTCGACCCTTCCCTCCCGCAGTGCTTGCATCGCGTCAGCGACGCTGTTGAGTTTCAGCAATTCCACGTCAGGCATCTTGTCGCTGAACCACGCTTCCTCCGTGGTACCCTTCAGTAGCACAACCTTATGGCCCTTCAGGTCGGCCATCGTGTGAATGGGGCTGTTCTTCGGCACAAGCACGTCGCCGCCGCCCCACTGATACGGATCGCTGAACGCGATCACCCGCGCACGCTCCGGCGTCGCACCCAGCGTTGCAATAATCAGGTCGATCTTCTTGCCGATCAGCGCCGGAATACGATTCTCCGCCGTCACGCATTGCAGCGCCGCCTTGTCCGGCGATCCAAACGCCTGTGTTGCGAGGAAGCGCGCCATATCGACCTCGATGCCGGCAAAGTTCCGATTTGCATCGAGAAAGCCGGAGGGCGGATAGTCGCATTTTACCCCGACGCGCAGCACGCCCTGGGAGGCGATCTCCGGCGGCAAGGTCGGTGCCGCGCGCGCCGCCACTGAAAGGCAGATCAGCAGCCCCGTCAGTAACGATGATGCACGAAACGGGATTCGCATTGCCGGACTTCCCTGCTCGGTATGGGTTCGCGAGAGGCTGCCGTTGATCGGCATTACGAGCTTACCCGTGTCTGGCTTATGCGCAATGGCCAAATGTGGGTTTGTAGCTGGATAAGAGGAGAATCTATCAAAATGACCGTTCTTACAGCAGGTGATGCGGACCCTACCATGGCGGTTGCGGTGCATCCGTGGTAACATAAAGATCTTGCTCGGAACGGCACCGCCAGCTTGAGACGGAGTCAGGACATCGATGGACCAGCCAGTTCACCACCCACTCATGCGAACTCAGTCCGATGCGGCCACGCACCCGCTCGATCCGCTCTCGGCAGAGGAGATTGCCCGCGCGATGCAGATCATTCAGACCAATTTCCCATGGGGTCCGGACCTGCGGGTCGAGACCATCGACATTGAGGAGCCGGCCAAGGAGATCGCCCGCAATCACGTTCCGGGCGTGCCATTCTCCCGCATTGCCCAATTCAACATCTATCAGCGCGGCGTGATGGGCGTGTGGCAGGGTAGCGCCGACCTCGGCACCGGTGAGTTGCTGTCCAAGACCTTCCGCCCCGACGCGCGTGCGATGGTCGCTATTGAAGAGGTTTTGTTGATTGAGGAAACAGTCAAGCGGGACGCGCGCTTTCAGGCGGCGCTGCGCCGCCGCGGCCTGCTCGATGAGCTGGAGAATATGTGCATCGATCCGTGGACGGTCGGTGATTTCGGCTACGAGGTCGAGCATGGCCGCCGCGTTCTTAATTGCTTCGTCTGGATGCGAACCTATCCGCTCGACAATTATTATGCGCACCCGGTAGAAGGACTGCACGCGCTGATTGATCTCAGTACGTTGGAAATACTGCGCATCGACGACCATTTTGAGGCGGCTGGCGATTACATCCTCGTACCGCGAGCGCCACGCAATTTCGACGCTGACCTGCTCTCTGAATTCCGCCCGCCCTCGGCTCCGCTGGACGTCGCGCAGCCAAACGGCCCGGGCTATCACGTCAGCGGGAATCATGTGACGTGGGAGAACTGGGACTTTCGCGTTGGCTTCAACGGCCGCGAGGGGTTGGTCCTTCACATGATCGGCTATACCCATCGAGGGCGACGCCGCCCCGTGCTGTATCGTGCGTCCATAGCGGAGATGGTCGTGCCTTATGGCACACCGGAGCGTAGCCATTACCGCAAGAACGTGTTCGACAGCGGCGAAATCGGCTTCGGCCGAATGGCCAACTCGCTCAAGCTGGGTTGTGACTGTCTCGGCACGATCCATTATTTCGATGCCGCTGTTCCCAACGTGTTCGGCATCCCGCGCACGATCGAGAATGCGATCTGCTTGCACGAGGAGGACGCTGGTCTCTCCTGGAAGCATTTCGACGTCCGCAGCGGCCGCTCCGAGGTGCGGCGTGCCCGCAAGCTTGTAATCTCCTCGATCTCCACGATCGGGAACTATGAATATGCGTCCTACTGGTACCTGCACCAGGATGGCCGTATCGAGTACGAGATGAAAGCGACGGGGATCATCAATACCGCGGCCTGCCACCCAGGCCAGCCTGGGAAATGGGGGGCTGAGGTTGCCCCCGGCATCGTTGGTCATATCCACCAGCATGTCTTCTGTGCACGCCTGGACATGGACCTCGATGGTCCGGCGAACACCGTGGTTGAATGTGACACGATCGCGCCGCCCATCGGACCGGAAAATCCGTATGGCAACGCCTTCT
This sequence comes from uncultured Pseudomonadota bacterium, assembly GCA_963791885.1. GTDB lineage: Bacteria > Pseudomonadota > Alphaproteobacteria > Acetobacterales > Acetobacteraceae > CAVSUZ01. The sequence continues at coordinate 1,138,624 of CAWBUL010000006.1, forward strand.
ACGTTGAGGAACAGCCGCTGAAAACAGAATGCGAAGCACGGCGGGACATCGACTTCACCCGTATGCGCTACTGGAAGGTCATCAATCCGGAGACAAGCAATTGGATCGGCAGGCCCACGGCCTACAAGCTGGAAGCGATGTCTCCGGTGCAGCCTTTCACACATCCGGACAGCCCTTCCGGGAAACGCGGGCGGTTCATCCAGCACCAGCTCTGGGTCACGCCTTTCAATCCTGAGGAGCGTTTCCCGGCCGGGGAATTCGTCAACCAGTCCAGCGGCGACGATGGTATCGAGGTTTGGACGGCACGAGACCGCAACATCGAGAGCACGGATATTGTGCTATGGCACGTTTTCGGCCTGCACCATCTGCCACGGCCGGAAGATCATCCGGTGCAGCCCTGCGTTACCTGCGGCTTTAAGCTGGTGCCATTCGGCTTTTTCGACGAAAACCCGGTCATCGACCTGCCGCGCACACAGAACGCCGCGAGCTGCTGCACATCCACGACAGCCGGCTGCTGTGAGTGAGATAGTTCGGACGCCCACCCGGCGTGGGAGGCATCGGGGCACTCAGCATCTGCCGCCACGAGCTGGACTTCTACTAGGGCGAAGACTCATCTGACTACTTGAGGAAGTAGGCAAGGGCGGCGGCGATGCAGAGGGTGGAGACGAAAGTTTCGTCGAGCCGATCGTAGCGCGTTGCCAGGCGTCGAAAGTCCTTGAGGCGGCAGAAGGTGCGTTCGACGATATTGCGCCGCCTATAGGTGACGGCGTCGAACGGATAGGGCTGCTTTCGGTTCTTGCGGTTGGGGATGATGACGCGGCTGCCGCGGTCCGCCAGCCAACGGCGCAATTCGGCACTGTCGTAAGCGGCATCGGCGATCACGCGCAGGTCGGGCGGCAGTCGAGCCAACATTGCCTGCGCCGGCACGCTATCGTGGCGCTCACCGCCGGTCAGCGCGATGACCTTGGGTCGGCCGTGAGCATCAGCGATCAGATGGATTTTGGTATTGCGCCCGCCGCGGCTCGTCCCGATCCCACGCGAACCCCCCTTTTTCGCCGCCCGGCGCTGGCCGACCGGTGGACCTTGATATGCGTGCTGTCCAGCAAGGCTTCGGCCGGCGGGCCGCCGGCGCGCGCAAGTTCCATGAACACACGCTCCCAGATCCCGCGCACTGCCCAGCGCACGAACCGATTATACAGTGTCTTGCGTGGCCCATATTCCAACGGTGCGTCGGACCATCGGCAACCGGAGATGATGACTTGGATGATGCCGCTGATCACGCGCCGATCATCCACCCGTCGCTTGCCGCGTATGTAGACGGGCAGCAATGGGTCAATCTTCTCCCACTGCCCGTCGCTCAACCAGAAATACCCTGTGACCATGCTGCCCCGAATCGATGCAAACTCCGACCACAGGGAATCAACAACCTATTGATTTGGCAATAACCCAATTGGGTCTTCGCCCTAATCTTCAACGTCCGGGAAATGGAGCGAACTGCCTACCGGGTGCCAGGTAAGGGTCGGGTCGGCCGGAGCACCAGCGGTCGTGTCCCAGTTCGTGGTGTAGGAGCTGTGGGTAAGTGGCCTGCCGGAGCGACCGCCAAGAGTACCGCCAAGAGTCTGGAGTAGGCAGGCCACTTATCCACAGCGGTGGTCACCGTGGTGCTCCTGGGTAGGGTTGGGTTGCAACACGCAACTCTGACCTTGGAGGCCACCCCGATGACCGACGACATGATCACCCTTCGCGAGCTGATGGAGAAGGGTTCGGACGCGACACTGCTGCGCGAGATGATCGGCTTCGCCGCGCAGCGTCTGATGGAACTGGAGACCGAGACTCTGTGCGGTGCTGGCCACGGCGAGCGCAGCGAGAATCGGACCAACCTGCGCAACGGCTACCGGGATCGCGACTGGCAGACACGTGCTGGGACCGTGGAGCTGCGCATACCGAAGCTACGCCGCGGCAGCTACTTTCCCGGCTTTCTGGAGCCGCGCCGGATGGCGGAGAAGGCGCTAACCGCGGTGATCCAAGAGTCCTACGTCCAGGGCATCTCAACCCGCTCGGTGGACGAGCTGGTCAAGGCGATGGGGCTGGAGGGCATCAGCAAAAGCCAAGTGTCGCGGCTCTGTGCCGAGATCGACGAGCGGGTGCAGACGTTCCTGCACCGTCCGATCGAAGGCGAGTGGCCGTATCTGTGGCTGGATGCCACCTATGTCAAAGCCCGGCGTGATCATCATATCGTCTCGGTGGCCGTGATTGTCGCCATGGCGGTCAACACGGACGGCCGTCGCGAGGTGCTGGGCATGACCATCGGCAACAGCGAAGCCGAGCCGTTCTGGACCGAGTTCCTGCGCTCGCTCACGCGCCGCGGCCTACGCGGCGTCAAGCTGGTCATCTCCGACGCGCATGAAGGCCTGAAAGCAGCGATTGCCAAAGTGCTTGGCGCGACCTGGCAGCGCTGTCGCGTGCACTTCATGCGCAATGCCTTGGCGCATGCCGGAAAGACGCAGCGACGGATCGTCTCGGCGTGGATCGGCACGGCGTTTGCCCAGGATGATGCTGAGGCCGCTCGCAAGCAGTGGCGACAGGTCGCCGATCAAGCCAGGCCACGCATCAGCAAGCTCGCCGCCCTGATGGACCATGCCGAAGCTGATGTCCTGGCCTACATGGGCTTTCCGGCACAGCACCGCACCAAGATACACAGCACCAATCCGCTCGAACGCCTCAATGGGGAGATCAAGCGGCGCAGCGAGGTGGTGGGTATCTTCCCGAACGAAGCCGCTGTTACCCGGCTGGTTGGTGCACTGCTACTCGAACAGAATGATGAATGGGCCGTTCAGCGTGCCCGCTATATGACCCTGGAAACCATCGCTCCCCTGGGCCATGATCTCAGCGTCAGTCTGCCTCTCATCGCAGCCTGACACGGCGGTCCAACCCGCCAAGGAGTTCTGCTCCTACACCACGTGTTGGGACACCATCGCACCAGCCAAACGATTATGTCCGCTCTCGGAGTTCTGCCCCCAAAAAGAGACGGGCAGCTTTCCGGCCAAAAACGGCCATCCAGTGCTCTCTTCCAGCCGCCCTGCCGCCCCGTGTGGGATTGGTCGCAGGCCACCCGCAGGCTTGGGCCTACGGGCATCTATCGACACCTCATCACTCGGCTGGCTAACCAGCCAACAGCAAATCAAGGAGGTTGCGTGTCCCCGCAACCAAGCTTTTCAATAACTTAGCAGCCGTTTCCCGAGATGTCCGCAGAGGCAACAACTGACGGGGGCAAGCGGGGGAGCAACGGTTTGGTTGCCTGCGAGGCTGCCTCAGCCCGCTGCCCAGGCCGCCGGCCGCTCGACCGCCTCAGGCCTCAGGCGGCACCGCCCGGCCGTGCAACGCGTCGTCCAGTTCGTCCGCCGAGCAGCCGATCTGACCGGCAGGGTTCCGCATGTCAGGGCCAGTGGCCGGCGCTTGCGCCGCAGCCGCGGGCCAACTCCTGCGCCGCATCCGGCGCGGCCTTCTCGTCGTTCCCTTGGGGCTGGGCGGGCGCTGGCGGCGTTTCCGGCCCGACCCCGTCCTCAGGACCGGCCGGCGCCTGGGTGGCCTGTATGACGCTCCCGTCCGCGCGGGGACGTCCGTCACGAAGGCACGCATCCTGGTCGCGATCGGCCTTGAGGGCTGGGTCCGCTTGCCCAAAACGGCCTCAAGGTCGCGGGCGCAATTTCTAATCGGGCGGCCAAGCCGGGGCGGTCCAGCCCTTGCCGCTCCTGCTCGGCCCGGACCTGCTCGCGGAGCTTCAACCAGTCACGGACTGCGCTCGCGTCCGATCCCTTTGACGCCGCTTTGGGGCGGGGCGCAGGGTGAATCCTGGAAGCTGGGCGCGTGGTGCGCTATCTCCCGCTTTGCCGAGTGCGGAATGCTTGTCGCTTCCGCCTCCGACGCGCAACGCAATGGTCAAGGAATTTGTGGAGATTCGTCGGTTTCATCGACGAATTCGTGGATCGGCTTCCACGAATCCGTGCGATCTGAGAACTGGTTTCCGTCCTCATTCTTCTCCCGGAGCCTGCAACCGTGACAGCGCTGTCAATCGCCGAATACGCCCGCCTCCGCGGGGTGCCGGTTTCGACTGTCGTCGATGCGGCCCGGTCCGGGCAGATCACGCGTCGGCGGGACGGCCGGCTGAACGCTGAGGAAGTCGATGCCGGCTGGTATGCTGATCACCTTGCGCGTGCCGCGCAGGTTAAGGCGACCGAGGCATCACGGGTCAAGCGCCGTGACGCCGCCGCGGTTGCCGTCGCCTCGGCGATCAGTGCCTTGCGCCGGCAGATCGCCGAGACCCAGCGCACCACGGCCGCACGGACCGCAACGGAAGCCGCCCGCGCGCGGCAGCTGCAACGGCTGCACGCCGCCCTGCAGAGCTTCCCCGCGCTCTACGGCCCGGAAGTCGACCTCTGGCCCGACGTAAGGCTCGCTTCTACTTCGACACTCCGACGGCGACTTGGCGGACATGCTTCTTCGTTCCATCGACCGTGAAGATTAATCGGCAGGAGCAACGTCGCTTGCAACGGGACCGCGACGCGGCTGGACCGAACATCGCGAAAGGAATCGGAGAGATCGAGGGCCGCCGGGCCGTAGACAAGCTGGCAAGAGTAGTTACCAGCAACCACCTGCGACCGAGGCAGCAGATAAAATCAATTCAGATAAAAACAGCTGAGCGGGTTCAGCTTTCGGCGGGTGGTGCCGGCTCCAGGCTTCCCCGAGGCCGAAACCGGGTCATTTCGTCGAAGGGCGCTACGGCGTCTACAGGAACCACCCTGCCGCTCGGTCACGTCGCCGCGTGCCTTGTATGCTTTCGGTGTTTCCGGCTCCGGCGCCAGTTTGCCGACGATGGCGGAGGTAATCTTCGCTCCGGCGTTTGTCGGCTTCCGCCGCTTCGGCGCGCGTGCCGTAACAATCCGCGTCGGCATTCCCGTAGGGCTTTATCTTGAGCGATTGGCCATTTTGGCAACAAATAGCGCGGGCGGATTTCTTTGGGCAGGACATGCAAACACTATCGGGCAGGGACGCAAAGTACAACTTCGGTCAGCTTATCGATACGGCCAGGGTCGAACCCGTGACCTTCGAGAAGCATGGTCGGCCGGTCGTGGCCGTGCTGGCGGTCGAGGAGTATCAGCGATTGAAGGTTATCGAATCGGACCATCGGGCGGACGCTAAGGCTGACGGAGCTTGGGCCTGATGGATGTATTCGCTTTAGACGATCACCTGCTGGCTCAGTATACTGGCTTCGCACGATCCTTCACCCGAATCCGCTCGACCGAACTCCGGCAAGAGATCAACCGGCTCTATGCGGGCCGCCGCTTCTGGCCTGAACTGTTGATTTTCGCTGAGAACTGACCTGGGTTTTCCACCGAGAACTGACCCGGGTGAATTTATGGTCTGCGGGTCATACCGGGGTCAAGTTTTTGGCCTTCTCCTTTCGGCCCTTGGTGGCGGCCGTGCTGGCTTTGAAGCCAGGACCAGTTCGGCATAGGACGTCACGTCGATCTCGGCGCACCCCGTTGCCTGAATTCGTGATCGAGACGCGGCGGACCTCGGCATCGTCTTCGGCCGAGATGAGTGCTTCCAACGTCGTTATCAGCGCTCCGTCGTGCCGCGTAATCCCAGCTCGATCTTCGTTGAACGCGACATCATAAGCATCCGGCTCGACGCCGACCGGCTGGTAGCCGGCCGACCATACGTCGCCGCTTCGAACGTCTCGGAGGAAGACGTAGGAACCCCAGTCGTCGCAGGTAGCATCCTCACGCCAACGCGTGACAGCCAGCCCACGCCAGCGACTGTAACCGGAGCCGGCGGCCGTCAGCATCACAGCGTAGCGGCCGTTGGATAGCAGATGGGTGGCAACCGAAGCGGTGTGCGCGGTGGCCAACCGCCTTCCGCCTTGCGGTCCAGACTGCAGCACCTTGCCAGGCGATTTGGCGTCCGCCTCCCAGGGACGCAATACGGCAACGTCGCGCGGCGTGCCTTCCTGCAGCAGCAGTTCGGTCGCCTGGACCATCGGTTCGGCATGGAAGCGCGCGCGCATCGCACCATCCAGCAACGCATCGGCGACGGCCACAATAGTCATGCCCTGATGGTGCGCCATGAAAGCACGCACGATCGCGACGCTTGTATTCTCCGGTAGTCGGCTCGGCGTATAGTCCAGTGCCTCGTAGAACCCATAGCGACCGCATGCGCCGACGCCGGCAAGCGTGGTCAAATTGCGTGCCGCCGCGGCCGGATTGACCATGCTGGCAAGCGCCGTTGCGTACGGCGCGACCACAGCGCTGTCGCCCAGGCCGCGCTTCAACCCGAGGCCGGGCACGCCGAAGTTTGAGTATTGGTAGGTGAGCTCCAGGTCGCGGACGTTGTATGCCGATTCCGAGATGCCCCAGGGCAAGCCGAGCGACGCAGCATAGGCGATCTGCCGCCGTACGATCAGCTGATTGGTTCGTTCCAGCAGACTCCCCGCCGGCGCGCGCATGACCAGCGAAGGCATCAAGTATTCGAACATCGATCCCGACCACGAAATCAGCGCGGCGCCGGAGGCGATCGGTGTGACGGCACGCCCGAGATGGAACCAATGCCGCGCCGGGACGTCACCCTTGGCGATCGCGATGAAGCTCGCAAGCCGTGCCTCCGACGCGAGAAGATCGTAGCAACTCGGGTCAAGCGTTCCTTCGGTCACCCGGTAACCAATCGAGAGCAGCTTGCGCACCGGATCGAGCAGAAAGCCGTAGCCCATCTCCAGCGCCATCGACCGTGCCATCGCTGCGAGAGACGCAAGGCGCGCCGCCAGGAGAATGGCCGACTCCGACGACTGACGTATGTCCTCCTGGTGACTCTCGATCGAGCGGCGCACCGCCGTCACCCAAAACAGCATGTCCGCGCCGGTGTCGTCGCCGCGCTCACTGGCGAATGCGGATGCGATGTCGACGGTGATCTCGACCTGGGCACCGAGCTCGGCCAGATGCGCTGCGATGCCCTGAAGGTCAGGCTGCGCCTGACGCGCGCTCGCCGAAAGCGCTGCGACTGCGTCGTCGAGCTGATGCCACGTCACCGTTAGCGTGCGCCGCCCATCACGCAACTGGTCTGTCGCTTCGCGGGCGAGATCGAGCGCGTCGGCGATGCCTGCCAGGCGCTGCGCCGCCGTGGGCGCCACGACAGTCCACTCGCCGCAAGCGTTGGCCAATACAATCAGATGGCCGGCCAGGTTCCCGCTATCGACCGTGGAGACATAGGGCGGATCGAGTGAGCGAAGATCGCGCGTGTCGTACCAATTGTAGAAATGTCCACGGAAGCGGCCAAGCTTGGCCATGGTGGCCAGCGTCATCTCAAGGCGTTCGGCTGCTTCGGTGGTTCCCAGCCATCCGAAGTCGCGGGCGGCCGCGATAGACAGCAGATACAGGCCTAAATTCGTGGGCGAAGTCCGGTGGGCCAGTGCCGGCGCTGGATCCTCCTGGAAATTGTCCGGCGGCAGCATGTTGTCGGCGGCCGTCACGAAGGTCTCGAAGAATCGCCAGGTTCGCCGAGCGGTCATCCGCAACGTCTGACTATCCGCGGCTGACACGGACATCATTTTGGACATCCCAGGAGACTGGCTGATCCACCGCGCGATCGCAGGCGATGCGATCCAGAGGGTAGCGAGCGGCACTGCCAGCGGCCATGTGCCACGCCCGATCAGCAGCGAGAGCCCGAGTGCCAGCAGGCCAAAAGCGACCCCGCTGCCCATCACGCGATAGAAGCCGAGGAGATCGAGTCGGCGACTGTTCGTCGCCTGTGCCGCTGGAACCCATTCGAGAAGGTGCCGGCGGGTGACGAACAGCCGCGTCAAGGTCCGCCCGATCGCATCGCTCATGAGCCATGCCTGATGGCCCAGGAACGTGACGATGAGCGCCCATTGAGTGAGCGCGAGGCGCAGATCGGTGCCAAGAGCCGCCAGATGGCTGCGCAGTGTTATCTCGGCACGGCGCGGAATGACGACAGCAATGGCAGGGATGATAGCCGGCAGTAGGATCGTCGAGAGAATGAAGCCGATCCATATGCACGCAGCAGTGAAGGGCAATGCCAATGCTGCCAGCAACGACAGCATACATGTCGGGGCGGACAGTGTTCGCCGCAGGTTGTCGAGCATCTTCCAGCGACCGATCGCCGGGACACCTGGTCCGCGACCCGTCAACCACGGCAGCAACTGCCAATCACCGCGCGCCCAGCGGTGCAGGCGCCGCGCGGCAACGTCGTAGCGGGCGGGGAAGTCCTCGACGACCTCGATATCAGACACGAGACCGGCGCGGGCAAAAATACCTTCGAACAGGTCGTGGCTGAGCAGTGTGGAATCCGGCACTCGGCCGGCAAGCGCAGCCTCGAAAGCGTCGATTTCGTAGATGCCTTTGCCGGCATAGGAGCCTTGGCCGATCAGATCCTGGTACACGTCGGAGGTGGCAGCGGCATAAGGGTCAATGCCGCTCATACTGGAAAAGATGCGCTGGAAAAGCGAACCCTCCCGACCGATCGGCAATGACGGCGTGACACGTGGTTGCAGCACGGCATAGCCCGCCGACACCCGGCCGACAGTGATGTCGAACTGCGGCCGGTTGAGCGGATGCGCCATCTTGCCGATCAGACGACGCACCGCATCGCGCGGCAATCTCGTATCGGCGTCGAGCGTGATGACGTATCTAACATCGGTGGGCACTCTTGGCGCTTGCCCGCCAATAGACAGAAAGCTGGTGTCGGCCGCACCGCGCAGCAGCCGGTTCAGTTCATGCAGCTTGCCGCGCTTGCGTTCCCAGCCGATCCATCGTGCTTCGCCGTCGTTCCAGAGCCGCTTGCGGTGAAGCAGCAGGAAGCGGTCTCCGCCAGGTGCGGGGCCGTAACGCCGGTTGAGGCGGGCAATCCCGGCAATTGCCGTTTCAACCAGCGCTTCATCGCCATCGACATGTTGTGTTGCGGCGTCGAGCCAGTCGGAGAGCAGTGCGAATTGCAGCTCACCGTCCGGGCTCGTAAGGTAGTGGACCTCCAGGCGCTCGATCTGTTCCTCGATCGCTGAGGCCGTCGTCAGCAGCGTCGGCACGGCGACCAGAGTGCGCAAATTCGCCGACACGCCGCTGCGGAGTTCCAAAGCAGGCAACGGCGTTGCACCGAAGCCGCGCGTGACACAGCGGTTCACCACCGCCACTGCCGCGTCAACGGCTGGCACCAGCCCCAGAACACCGAGCAGGCTCAGCCACGCTGGGCCGAGACCCTGAGCGTGCAGCGCAAACACGGGTATTGCGAGGAGGACAGCGGCCATAATGGTCCCGGCACCGACATAGCCACCGATGCCGAGCCTTCGGATCAGACGTCCCGGCCACGCACTGGCTGGCGGCCGGAAGCCGATAGCCGCCTCGAATGCGCAGCGTCCTCCGGCGATAAGGTGGTAGCCGGGATCTCTGCGGCGGTTTGCCTCGACACTTGAGGGCAAACATGGCGAGAGTTCCGCTGCCTGGACGGCGGCGCGGGTGACGTCAAGTTCCGCACGGTCTGTGCCCCGCGACAGTTCCTCAATGGCGCTGCGATAAAGATTGCGCGTCGAGAAATCCATGTCGCGAAACGCGCTGCCGGCGGAGAGGACTTCGTCCACCAGGCTGATGCGCTCGAACAACTCGGACCAATCAACATCGGAAATCATGCGCATGCTGGTGATGATATTGCGCACCGTGACAACGCCTGCACCCTGCCTCTGATGCTCGCTGCGCACCGCCGAATCTGCCGTCAATCCTTGCGCGGCCAGATGCTGGTCGAGCCAGATCAGCGCGGGTGTGATTCTGGGATCCTGATCGCGCAGCCGATGTACAAGTTGCACGGCAAATGCTTCGGGCAGGGCCGTACCTTCACGCTCGGCGAGCACGATTGACGCTGAACTCGGCGGTATGCCCACCCGCACCCAGCAACCGATCGGCGACAGCGTCCGCCTCCTGGCGCGCGACGCTGCTGTCTACGATCAATTCGGCGAGCCGCCTGAGGTTTTCGACGAGCACGATCCTGAGCGTGATGGCGACCGCCCAGAGTTCGCCGATGGTCAGCGGTTGCACCTCCTGGTAGGCGCGCACGAAGCGACACAGCAGCTCGGAATCGAAATGGCTATCGGTGTGTGCGACAAAGGCCCAGGCAACGCCGAACATCCGGGGGTATCCCATGAACGGGCCGTCGAGCAGCTTCGGAAGCTGCCGGTAGTAGCCGGGCGGCAGTGCCGTCCGGATCTCATGGATCTCGCGCTCGACGAGATAGTAGTTATCGGCCAGCCACTCGGCCGCCGGCGTGATAGAGCGCCCATCGCCGGTCGATCTGGAGATCGTGCGATAGGCGTGGAGCAGGACCGTGCCATTGTCGGCGAGCCGGCCTGACAATGGACGACCCCTGGTCGGTCTCGGCGTAACTGTTTGCGCAACCGCGAGGCTTCGCGCATGCTCCTCGAGGCGTTCGGCACTGAACAGCTCTTCGCGAACGGGCTTCCGACTGACCCACGGCGAGGCAGACGACGCGCGACCGAGGACAAAGCGAGTGAGTGATATCATGGCCTGATGATGCGCCCATGCACGCGCGCATTAGACTTATAGACGGCGGCCACCAATTCGACGCGACTTTGCCGCGCCTTCATGCCTCCTCGAACGGTGCGGGCAGGCGGCCGGACTTGAAGATGATGGTGGGTTCCTCGTCGTATTCGCCCAACTCAGCGTCACCTGACGTAGCGAATGCGACAACACCTGCCTTGGTCGTCGTGAGATTCTCTGCTGTCCGTCGAGCAGCGTCCGATGACTTGCACCGTATCGGCGTGTCGGCAATCAGCCGTGCACCTTTGCCGGCCTTGAACGCCTGGACGAGATAGAGGGTCTCAAGGGCCATACGAGATTACACCCGGCCCGGCAGCGGCTTCGCGTCGCAACAGACGAGCAGTCATTGCCTCTAACAGCAGGTCGGGTGTATCCTGATCCACCATCGGATTTCTCTCAGAGGGGTCCGTCCAGTCGGTCGCTTCGCTCAGTAGTCCGTGCCGCTGGAGGATCCATTGCTGGCAGGAGATTTCTCCTGCCGCTCCGCCACCATTGCCTCGGTGGTGATCATCATCGAACCGATCGACGCGGCGTGCTGCAATGCGGATCGCACGACCTTGGTGGGATCGATGATCCCGGCCTTGACCATGTCCTTGAACTCGCCGGTCTGCGCATCAAAGCCCCAGTTGTACTCGTCCCTGTCGAGGACCTTGCCGGAGACGACGGCGCCGTCCTCGCCGGCGTTCTCGGCAATCTGCCGCAATGGTATCTGCACGGCCTTGCGCACGATCTCGATGCCGACGCGCTGATCGTCATTTTCGGCATTCAGTTTGGCCAGGATCAAGGAGGCACGAGCCAAAGCAACTCCGCCACCCGGCACGATGCCTTCCTCCACAGCTGCCCGTGTGGCGTGCAGGCTGTCATCAACGCGATCCTTGCGCTCCTTCACCTCGACTTCGGTGGACCCGCCAACGCGGATGATCGCGACGCCGCCGGCCAGTTTTGCCAGACGCTCCTGCAGCTTCTCTCGATCGTAATCCGAGGTGGTTTCCTCGATCTGCGCACGGATCTGATTGCAGCGGGCGGTGATGTCATGCTTCTTGCCGCCGCCTTCGACGATGGTGGTGGTCTCCTTATCGATCAGCACCTTTTTCGCCTTGCCCAGCATCTCGAGCGTCACATTTTCCAGCTTGGTGCCAAGCTCTTCGCTGATCACCTCACCCTTGGTGAGCACCGCGATATCCTCGAGCATCGCCTTGCGACGGTCGCCGAAGCCAGGTGCCTTGACCGCGGCGACCTTCAGTCCGCCGCGCAACTTGTTCACCACCAGGGTTGCGAGAGCTTCACCCTCGACATCCTCAGCGATCACGAGCAGCGGGCGCCCCGATTGCGCCACGGCCTCCAGCAACGGCAGCAGCGGCTGCAATCCGGAGAGCTTCTTTTCGTGGATCAAGATGTAAGGCTGATCCAATTCGATGTTCATTTTCTCGGCGTTGGTAACGAAATAGGGTGACATGTATCCGCGATCGAACTGCATGCCCTCGACGACGTCGAGTTCCGTCAGCATGCCCTTGGCTTCCTCGATCGTGATGACCCCCTCGTTGCCCACCTTCTGCATCGCCTCTGCGATCATGGCGCCGATCTCGGCCTCACCGTTAGCGGAGATTGTGCCGACCTGCGCCGTCTCGGCCTGTGTGGTGATCTTCCTGCTGCGCTTCTTCAGTTCATCGACCAGCGCGACAATCGCCTTGTCGACGCCACGCTTCAGATCCATCGGATTCATGCCGGCCGAAACCGCCTTGCCACCCTCGCGGACAATGGCCTGTGCCAGAACGATGGCAGTGGTCGTGCCATCGCCAGCGGTGTCACTGGTTTTCGACGCCGCTTCGCGCACCATCTGCGCGCCCATGTTTTCGAATTTGTCGGAGAGCTCGATCTCTTTGGCGACTGTGACGCCATCCTTTGTGATGCGCGGAGCCCCGTAGCTCTTGTCAAGGACGACGTTGCGTCCCTTCGGCCCGAGCGTGGCCTTTACCGCCTGGGCAAGTAAGTCAACGCCACGCAGCATGTGCTGGCGTGCATCTTCACCAAACCGAACGTCTTTCGCTGCCATTTGCCTGTCCTTCCCGGAATCGATGATACGGCTTGATTACGCGGCCTTCTTCTTGGTCGCCGAGCTACCTTCAATGATGCCCATGATGTCCAACTCCTTCATAATCAGCAGTTCTTCGCCGTCGAGTTTCACCTCGGTGCCCGACCACTTGCCGAACAGGATGCGATCGCCGGCCTTCACCTCGAGCGCCACGATCTGGCCTTGCTCGTTGCGGGCTCCTGGACCGGCGGCGATGACCTCGCCCTCCATCGGCTTTTCCTGAGCGGTGTCAGGGATGATGATCCCGCCCACAGTCTTCTCTTCGGCATTGAGGCGACGGATCACCACCCGATCGTGCAAGGGACGAAATTTCATTGGATTCTGACTAACCTGGTGCCAGCCCATGAAGGCTGGTCGGCTTGCCCTATGCCTTGCCTGCACGCTTCAGGTGCAGCTCATTTGGCACTCTGGTCCCGGGAGTGCTAAACACTTGGGGCGCTGGATCTTCCTATTCAAGCCGCTGACGCAACCTTAGGTCAGCAATATGCCGGAGAGATTTGAACGGGATTGAAGACGCCGAGGCGGTCGCATTGCCCTTGCAATCTATCGGGCTTTTTCTTGATGCGTGGCACAATTGTGGCAAATGTCAGCAGTCGAGCCCACGACACAGATAAATCTTGCATTGCGGCTACCAATCGCAAAGTTACTGATCACCCTCACGTGGTGCCTGTAAGCAAACTGAGTTTACCCCCGCTTCGGGCTGGACAGCGCCGAGGCCATCGCGGCATTGCAGGCCGAAGAGATCGAACCACTCGTGGTGATCGGGCCCACGCAACCGCATCGACCTTATGACTTTCGTCCGCCACCGAGTAGGTCTAGGTCGCACTCGCTTACAACTGCAGGCGCATCGCGCGCCTGCAGCAGACGTGAGCCGATCACTCGATCACCGCCCTCCAGCAGCCAAAGTGCGAATCCGACAGCCGGCTAATTTGATTTTTCGATATGCCCTCCAAACTCATACCGCATCGCCGACAGCAGCTTGTCGGCGAACTCAGCCTCCCCGCGCGAGCTGAACCGTTCGTACAGCGCGGACGACAGAACATGCGCCGGCACGCCTTCGTCGATCGCCGCCTTTATGGTCCACCGGCCCTCACCCGAATCGGACACACGCCCAGCGAATTTCGCCAGCGCCGGATCCTTGATCAGAGCCGACGCCGTGAGATCGAGGAGCCACGACGCGATCACGCTGCCGCGGCGCCAGACCTCCGCGATGTCAGGCAGGTTCAGATCGTACTGATAATGCTCGGGATCGCGCAGCGGTGTGGTTTCCGCATCGACCGCGCCCTTGCTCTTGCCAATGTTCGCGGCCTTCAGCACGCCCATGCCTTCGGCGTAGGCGGCCATAATTCCGTATTCGATGCCGTTGTGCACCATCTTCACAAAGTGCCCGGCTCCATTCGGCCCGCAATGCAGATACCCCTGCTCCGACGTGCCGCCAGCCTTTTCACGGCCGGGCGTACGCTCGATGTCGCCACGCCCCGGCGCCAGCGCGTTGAAGATCGGATCGAGATGCTTCACCACGTCGTTCTCGCCGCCGATCATCATGCAGTAGCCGCGCTCCAGGCCCCAGACGCCGCCGCTGGTGCCGACATCGACGTAGTGGATCTTTTTGGCTGACAACTCCTTCGCCCGGCGGATGTCGTCGATGTAGTAGGAGTTGCCGCCGTCGATCAGGATATCGCCCGGCTCCAGATGCGGCAGCAAGGATTCGATCGTCTCGTCCACCACCCCTGCGGGCACCATCAGCCAGACGGCACGGGGCTTCGTCAGTTTCTTGGTTAGTTCCGAAACGCTGGAGCTGCCGACGGCTTTCTGCGAGACGAGTTCTTGAACCGCCTTGGCGGACATGTCGAATACGACGCATTCATGCCCGTGCGCCATCAGCCGGCGCACCATGTTGGACCCCATACGGCCCAACCCGATCATCCCCAACTGCACGATCTAACCTCCTTTTGCCCGAGCGCTGCGATACCGCTCGATCAGTGCATTCGTGGAGCTGTCATGCGCCAGCTTGCCGTCGTGCTTCGGGTCGAGCTCCGGCACGATGCGCAGTGCGAGCGCTTTACCCAGCTCCACACCCCATTGGTCGAAACTGTCGATGTCCCAGATGGCGCCCTGGGTGAAGACGCTGTGCTCATACAGCGCGACCAGCGCTCCGAGCGTGCGCGGATCGAGCTTCTCGGCCAGGATCACGTTCGTCGGCCGGTTTCCTTCGAACACGCGGTAGGGGATCTGCCAATCCGGCACGCCTTCCGCCGCGACATCCTGCGGCGTCTTTCCAAACGCCAGCGCCTCGGCCTGCGCGAACACGTTCGCCATCAGCAGGTCGTGCTGGTGCGTGAGAGGGCTGAGGGGCGACAGGAAGGCGATCAGGTCGCAGGGGATCAGCTTCGTGCCCTGGTGGATCAGCTGATAGAAGGAATGCTGCCCATCGGTGCCAGGCTCACCCCAAATGATCGGGCCGGTCTGGTAATCAACATGATTGCCGCGCAGATCAACGTGCTTGCCATTGCTCTCCATCTGCAACTGCTGAAGGTATGCCGGGAAGCGGCTGAGTTGCGCGGCGTAGGGCATAATGCCGAGCGTCTGCGCGTCGAAGAAGTTGTTGTACCAGACGGTCAGCAGGCCCAGCAGCAGCGGTAGGTTGCGTTCCGGCGGCGCGGTCCGGAAATGCTCGTCCATCGTGTGGAACCCGTCGAGCATGGCGCGGAAATTATCAGGGCCAACCGCAATCATGGTCGACAGGCCGATGGCGCTGTCCATCGAATAGCGTCCGCCGACCCAATCCCAGAAGCCGAACATGTTCTGCGCGTCGATGCCGAATTCCTTCACGCCCTTGTCGTTGGTTGAAACCGCAACGAAATGGCGGGCGACGGCGGCATCGGAGCCAAGCTTGTCCACCGCCCATTTTCGCGCCGCGGCGGCGTTGGTCATGGTCTCGAGCGTGGTGAATGTCTTTGACGAGATGACGAACAGAGTCTCCGCTGCATCGAGATCAGACGTGGCTTCAGTAAGGGCGGCGCCATCCACGTTCGCGACGAAACGGAAGGTCATGGATGGATCGCTAAACGGCCGCAGCGCGTGGTAAGCCATTTCGGGACCCAGATACGAACCGCCGATCCCGATATTGATGACGTTCCGGATGCGCTTGCCGGTGTGCCCCTTCCAGCTTCCGGAGCGGACCGCGTCGGCGAAGTGACTCATGCGGTCCAGAACCTCGTGCACATCTGCCACCACGTCCTTACCGTCCACTTCGATATGGGTCCCGCGTGGCGCGCGTAGCGCGACGTGCAATACCGCGCGCTTTTCCGTGTTGTTGATCTTCTCGCCGCGGAACATCGCGTCACGCCGCGCCAGCACGCCGCGCGCCTGCGCCAGCGACAGAAGCAGCCGCACGGTTTCCTCGGTGATGCGGTTCTTCGAATAGTCGATAAACAGCCCCGCGCCTTCGACCGAGAAGCGCTGCGCCCGGCCCGGATCGTCAGCGAACAGTGTCCGCAGATGCAGGTCCTTGATCTTCGCCTGATGCGCCGAGAGTGCCGTCCAGGCCGGATCCGCCGTCAAACGCGATGGAACGTCCATCCCATCCCTCCGGTGTGCTGGGGTTAGCTCAGGACTTTGCTCTTGGCATCGACCGCGCCGAGCAGGTCCTTCCAGGATTTGACGAAGGAGTTGGCCCCCTCGTCCTGAAGTTGCCGCCCAAGCGCGGCGATACCGATGCCGGCGCGTTCGAATTCGGCGAGCGTCTTCTCGCCGTCGCCGCCGTCGCGTGGCAGCACGCCGCTGAGTTTGCCGTGATCCGCCGTCGCTTTCAGCGTCGGCTCCGGCATGGTGTTCACCGTGTTCGGGGCGGCGAGGCCGGCGACATAGAGCGTGTCGGGCGCCTTCGGGTCCTTGGTGCTGGTGCTCGCAAAAAGCAGGCGTTGCGGATGGGCGCCGTGATTGGCCAGGCGCTGCCAGCGGTCGCTGTCGAGCAGATCACGGTAAGCTTTATAGCAGGCCTTCCCGATGGCCAGGCCAAGGCGGTTCTGCAGGTTGGCGGGAACCTTGTCGGCAACGCCGCGATCCCAGCGGGAGATGAACACCGACGCGACGGAGCGCACATCCACCGGACGTTTGGCATCGAGCCGCCGTTCCAGGCCGCGCATATAGGCCTCGGCCGCGGCGACATACTGCGCGGGGGAGAAAAGCAACGTCACGTTGATCGGCACGCCGTTGAAGATGGCTTCCTCGATCGCCGGCAGACCCTCCGGCGTGCCGGGGATCTTGATGAACAGGTTGGGGCGTGACGCCTTGCCGTGCAGCGTGGCGGCCGAGGCGACCGTCCCCTTGGTGTCGTGCGCAAGCAGCGGCGAGACCTCGAGCGAGACCCAGCCATCGACTGTCCCGGTGCGCTGATGGACACCCAGGAACATATCGGCGGCGCGGACCAGATCCTCGATCGCGATTTCGAAGAAGAGGTCTTCCCCACGACGCCCCTGATCGAGCAGCCGTGATATTTCGTCGTCGTAGGCGTCGCTATGCGTGATCGCGTGATCGAAAATGCTGGGATTGGAGGTCAGCCCGGTGACCGACCATTCCTCAATGTACTTCGCTAGAGTGCCCGTATCCAGCAGTGCCCGCGTGATGTCGTCCAGCCAGAGGCTCTGGCCAAGCCGGTTCAACTCTGTGGTTGCTAGCATGGATGGCTCGCTTGCTCGGGGTTGGACGATTGCCAAGGTTGGACCCGGCGCTGGGAGATCAGCACCTTCGGGGTTGGGCAGCAAGTTGCGGTTTTGCGCCAGGGAACCGATCAGCACCCCCGTCCTTCACTCTTGCCACGAATGTCCCGGGAACTCAGGCTTACGCCGCAGACTTCGGACTGAAACGGAGCGGCGACACAGGGCAGGAGGAACGCATGAAGCGCGAGGACTTGCTGCGGCAGGTAACGACCCCAATCGGCGCGCCGGCTTTCGCCCGCGGGCCACGCACGTTTTACAATCGCGAGTACCTCAATATCACCTATAGAACAGATCGGGACCGGCTGCGTGCCGTGGTCCCCGAGCCGCTGGAGATCGACGACCCGCTGGTCCGGTTCGAGGTGATGAACATGCCGGATACCATGACCCACGGCGCCTACGTCGAATGCGGCCAGGCCATCGCCGTGCGCTTCGGGCAAGAGGCGGGCGAGTACCTTCACGCAATGTACGTGGACAACCACCCGGCCATCGCCAGCGGCCGGGAGGTGAGCGCCTACCCCAAGAAGCTTGGATCGCCGAAGCTGTACGTCGAATCAGACACGCTGATCGGCACCCTCGACTACGGATCTCTGCGCGTCGCCGTGGCCACCATGGGCTACAAATACGTCGCCATGGACCTGGAGAAGGCACGCGAAGAAGTCTGCGTGCCCACGTTCATGCTCAAAATCCTGCCGAACTACCTCAGTCGGCGCGGCGACCGGCCTCGTATCTGCGAGCTGGTACGCACGCAAATCGACACCATCACTGTCAAGGGGGCCTGGACCAGCCCGGCCCGGCTGCAGCTCTTCGAGCATGTGAATGCGCCGATGGCCGACCTGCCGGTGCGGGAGATCGTTTCCGCCAGCCACATCATCACCGATCTCGTGCTGCCGGTGTCGGAGATGGTACACGACTACCTCGCCGAAGACGGACGGTCCTGATACACCATGAATGAAATCCGCCCGCCCCCCTCGCTCGCGCATGCCGACTACCGAGCCTTGCTCGCCGATTGGCTGCGCGATGTGGCCGAGGCCGACGACGTGCAGGTCGAAGACGCGTCCCTGCTCTCGGGTGGCTCCATTCAGCAGAATTGGCTGCTGCGCCTGCGCCTGACCGGCGGGCCGCACGCAGGCTCCCATGAATGGGTGCTGCGTACTGACTCGCCATCCTCCGTCGCCGCATCTCGCTCGCGCGCCGAGGAATATGCGCTGCTGCGCGCCGCGCACGGCGCGGGCGCGCGGGTCCCCGAGCCTCTGTTTCTTGGCGCGGATCCAGAACCACTCGGCGCACCGTTTTTCCTGATGCAGCGCGTCAGTGGGACCGCGCAGGCGCACCGTGTGGTGCGTAGCGAGACCCTGGGTGGCGGGCGAGAGGCGCTGCTGACTACACTCGGTCAGGAACTGGCACGGATTCATTCCATCGAGCCGCCACGCGATGATCTGCTATTTCTCGGCCCCCCGCCCGCGGCCCCCGCACTTGCGCTGGTGACAGCTCTGCGGGAACGGCTGGACGCACTCGGCCGGCCGCAACCGATCATCGAGTGGGGGCTGCGCGCGATTGAACGCAATCCGCCGGGCACCACCCGGATCACGCTCTGCCACAACGATTTCCGCACCGGAAACGTGATGGCGGACGAGGCCGGCGTCACCGGCATCCTGGATTGGGAGTTCGCGGATTGGGGCGACCCGTTGCAGGACATCGGCTGGTTCTGTGCCCGCTGCTGGCGTTTCGGCAGCCCGCACGAGGCAGGCGGGATCGGCCCGCGCGAAACCTTCTACCGCGCCTATGAGGCCGACTCCGGCCATACGATCGATCGCGAGGCGGTGCGTAGCTGGGAGCTGATGGCCACGCTGCGCTGGGCGGTGATCGCGCTTGATCAGGCCGAGCGTCACTTGTCTGGCCGCGAACCGAGCCTGGAACTGGCGCTCACTGGCCACATCCTCCCGGAACTGGAGATGGACGTTCTGCGCCTGACCGCGGAGACCTCCTGATGCGCGAAAGCCCCGATGGCCCGGGTCTGCTCGACATCGCCAGGGAGACGCTGCTGAGCGAGGTGGTGCCGCGCCTGCCGCCCGAACACCGCCTGCCCGTGCTCATGGCCGCGAACGCCATGGCAATCGCTGCCCGGGATACCCGCGCGGGAACCGAGTGGGAACAGGATCTAGCAAACCGGCTCGCCACTCTGCCGGGGATGGAAGGTGCAGGCGAAACTGCCCTGCTAGCGCAACTGGCTGCCCGCATCCGGGGCGGAGACGCCGATCCGGGCACTCCCCTCCATGACCCGGCAGCTACGTTTCTCGGCGCCTACGCCGAGGCGCGATGCCGGATCAGCGCACCCAAGGCGTTGGGAAAGCTTTGACCGGCATCGCAAAGAGACGCTTACAATCCCATCCCTAAAAACCGGGAGGACGCTCAGATGCCAGACATCTTCAGCCTCGCGGGTAACCATGTATTGGTCACAGGTGCATCCAGCGGCCTCGGCAAGCACTTCGCCGGTCGCCTCGCCGAGGCCGGCGCCAACGTTACACTCGCCGCACGCCGAGCGCAGGCTTTGGCGGCGAGCGTGCAACAGATCGGCGAACGCGGCGGACGGGCAGCCTCCGTCGTGATGGATGTCAGTGTCGCGGATAGCGTCGAGCATGCCCTGGACGAGGCCGAAAAGCAGTTCGGACCTGTGAACGTGTTGATCAACAATGCCGGCGTGACAGCCACGGGCGCCGCGCTGGAGGTCGAGGAGAGTAGCTGGGATCAGGTGATCGACATCAACTTGAAGGGTGCCTGGCTCGCCGCCCAACGGACGGCCCGGCGCATGATTCACCACAAGGTCGGCGGCAGCATCGTCAACGTCGCGTCCATTCTCGGCCTGCGAGTCGGGGGTGGGGTCGCCGCCTATGCCATTTCAAAAGCTGGGCTCATCCAGATGACCAAGGTGCTGGCCCTTGAATGGGCGCGCCACGGCATCCGCGTCAACGCAATCGCACCCGGCTACATCGAAACCGATCTCAACAGCGAGTTTTTCGCCAGCGCCCCCGGGCAGGCGCTGATCAAGCGCATTCCCCAGCGACGGCTTGGACAGGCGCACGAACTTGACGGAGCCTTACTCCTTCTGGCCGCGGGCGCCAGTTCTTTCATGACCGGAAGTGTGATCGCCGTGGATGGAGGGCACCTCGTGTCCGGCCTCTAAACCGTGCTTTGATAGCAAACTGATAAGACCAATAGGAAAGGGAGGGTCCAACGATGGACGTGGTTCGGCACCCCTTTGAAACCGGGCTGGATCGCACCGGTGCGAACTACGTTCCGCTCTCTCCGGTTTCGTTTCTGACCGGAGCCGCGCGCGCCTACGGCGACAAAATCGCAGTCATCGACGGCGAGCGCTGGTACACCTATGGGCAATTGCTGGACCGGTGCACGCGGCTTGCCTCCGCGCTGTCATCGCTTGGCGTTGATCGGCTCGACACGGTCGCCATTATCGCCTCGAACGTACCGGAAATGATCGAGGCGCACTACGCAGCCCCCATGCTTGGGGCCGTACTGAATCCGCTGAACACAAGGCTGGATGCCGCAACGATTGCCTTCTCTCTCAATCACGGCCAGGCCAAGGTTCTGATTGCCGACAGCGACTACATGCCGCTCGTCACCGAGGCATTGAAGGAGATCGATCACCCGATCACCCTCATCGCTATTGGGGACGTGCGGCCCGCGGGCTTCCGCGATTACGAAGCTCTGCTGCGGGACGCTGATCCGAATTTCGCGTGGGCCGGTCCCGACGACGAATGGCAATCTCTCTGCTTGCTCTATACCTCCGGTACGACAGGCGACCCCAAAGGCGCGGTCTATCATCATAGGGGCGCGTACCTGCAGGCGCTCGGCAACGCCGTTATGTTCGGCCTAAGCTTCGACTCCGTCTATCTCTGGACCTTGCCGATGTTCCACTGCTCTGGCTGGTCCTACCCCTGGGCTGTCGTTGCAGTCGGTGGCACCCAGGTCTGCCTGCGCAAAGTCGAACCTGCGGCGATCTTCGATCTGATCGCGCGCCACAAAGTAACGCATCTATGCGGCGCACCGATCGTCATGAACATGCTGGCACAGGCACCCGCGAGTCAGCGCGTTGCGTTCAGCCACACGGTGCGCTGCGCGACCGGCGGGGCCGCGCCACCGTCCTCGGTGCTTCGTTCGATGGAGGAGCTTGGTTTCGAGGTGACCCATCTTTATGGCGCGACGGAAACGTACGGCCCCTCAACCTCCTGTGTGTTCCAGCCCGAATGGAACGACCTTCCCGATGAACGCCGCTTCGCCAACATGGCGCGCCAGGGCGTGCTGTATCCCACCCTGCAGGACATGATTGTGGGCGACCCCGAAACCATGAAACCCGTGCCCCGTGACGGCACCACGGTCGGGGAGATCATGCAGCGCGGCAACACCGTCATGAAGGGCTATCTGAAGAACCGCGAGGCAACCGAAAAGACGCTCCGCAACGGCTGGTATCTCTCAGGCGACCTCGCTGTCTGGCACCCGGACGGCTACATCGAGATCAAGGACCGCTCCAAGGACATCATCATTTCCGGCGGGGAAAACATCTCCAGCCTGGAAGTCGAGGAGGTATTGGCGCGCCATCCGGCCGTCTTCCTCGCCGCCGTGGTCGCGCGGCCCGATCCGACCTGGGGTGAAACGCCGTGCGCCTTCATCGAACTGAAGCAGGACGCGAACTCGGTCGAGGAAATCGAGATCATCCAGTTCTGCCGTCAGCATCTCGCCCGCTTCAAGGTGCCAAAGAAAGTAGTCTTCGCCGACATTCCGCGTACCTCCACCGGTAAGGTCCAGAAATTCGCGCTGCGGGAAATGGCAAAAACCCTATGAGCGGAGAGTCCGACCGACCACGCGAATCAGGCAATCCGCTCGACGCGCTAACCTCGACAATCGAGCAATCCTGGAGCGCGCCGCTTCGGATGTGGTCGGCCTTCGCAAATACGTGGCAATCTGCACTGCAAAATCGCGGCATGCCCGCCTTCCAGGCCACTCTGAAACAGATGACCGGATCTGCCGGCTGGACCGCCGGGCTCAATCCGTTTCTCGATGAGATGCTGGAGATTTTCGACCTGCCGAGGCTGGCCGATTTTCCCGCCTTCGAGCCGGGCGCACTGCCATCGCTTGCGCCGGTCGCCGAACTCGCGCTCGTCACGCAGCAATACATGCTGGCCGCGTTCAGCGTCGGGATGCAGGCCTGCCAGCGCTTTCAGACGGAAGTAACCGAGCGGCGCAAGAACCAAGCCCCGATCGAAAGCGCCGGTGAGGCGATGGACCTGTGGAACAACGTCCTCGATCAGACCCTGATGGAGTTCAATCGCTCGGAAGAATTCGCCACGGTGCAGCAGCGCTTCCTCCGCGCCGCAATGCAGCAGCGCCGGGAAATCCGCAAACTGACGGACGGTGTCGCCAGGACGATCGATCTGCCGACGCGCGAGGAAGTAAACGATATCTACCATCGTCTCCATGATCTGCTTCGCGAGGTCCATGGGTTGCGCCGTGAGGTCCGGGCATTGAAACAGAACAAAGCGACCGCACCCGTTCGGAAGGGCAGCAAGGCATGAGCACCAGCATGGGCATGTTGCCTAGCATCTCCGAGTTGACAGACTTCGCGACGCGGGCGGCGGATGCGGCCGCTTTGCTGATGGAGGTTCGCGATAAGGATATCGATCTTGCCCCGACCCCACGTGAGGAGATCCACCGCATCGGCGGCAAGACGCTGTACCGCATCATCCCCGCCAAGGAGCCGCAGATCGCGCCCCCTGTATTCGTCACGTACGCGATGGTCGGCCGCTGGACCGTCCTCGACCTTCAAGAAGATCGTTCCTTTCTTCGCAATCTCTCCGAGTCCGGTTGCGAGGTGTACATCCTGGATTGGGGCCACCCAACTCACGCAGACCGGTACGACGACTTCGGCGATCTTGTCGATCTCTATCTGGACGGATTCGTCGACGTGATCTGCGATCGCCACGACCTTTCGGCGATCAACCATCTCGGAATCTGCCAAGGCGGCGTGTTGTCTCTGTGCTACGCAGCGCTGCACCCTGACAAAGTGCGCAACCTTATCACCTGCGTGACGCCGACCGATTTCCATGCCGACCGGCACGAAGAAAAGCTCCATCGGGGGTTCATGAATGTCTGGACCCGGAACCTGAGCGGAGAGGATATCGACCTGCTGATCGACACGCTGGGTAACATCCCCGGGGAGGTCGGGGGAGCCATGTTCTCCCTCATGACGCCACTCCGGACCTTGGCGAAATACAACCTGACACTGCTCGAAGTGGGCCAGGATCGTGCCAAGCTGGCCAACTTCCTGCGCATGGAAAAATGGCTTGCGGATCGGCCAGCCCACCCGGGTGAGGCAGGCCGCCAGTGGCTGAAGGACCTCTATCAGGACAACAAGCTGGTGAATGGCGAACTGGAGGTCGGTGGGCGCAAGGTCGATTTGAAAGCAATCACTATGCCGGTACTGAACATCTACAGTGAGACTGATCACATCATCCCGGCCCCGGCCAGCAAGGCGATGGGCGATCGCCTGGGAACGAAGGACTACACCGCCGCCGCGGTTCCCGGCGGACACATCGGCATTTTCTGTAGCCGCAACCAGACGAAGATTCGCACACTCATCGCCGACTGGCTGAAGGCGCGTTAGCCGGTTCTATCCCCTGCTATACGTCAAGGAAAACCGTCTCCCGCTCGCCCTGCAAATAAATATCGAACGTATAAACGGCCCCTCCGTCCTTCACCGTACGAGGCGCAATCAACGTCCCTCGCCGCTGCTCCTGCTCGATCAGCCGCAGCACGGGATCCGCCTCGTTAGCCTGCTTCTCGTCGCCGAAATACATCCGCGTATGCACGCCGATATTCATGCCACGCGCCGCGATCCAGAAGTTGATGTGCGGCGCCATGGTGCCTTTCCCTGTGCGTCCCGCAACCGCTCCTGGCTTGATCGTTTCAAACGTATACAGCCCAGTCCGGAAATCCGCTCCGGTTCGTCCCCACCCCCGGAAACCCTCGTCCAACGTCTTCTTCTGCCGATCGAGCGGATGGTTGTACCTCCCGTCCGCGTTCGCTTGCCAGATCTCCAGCAGCGCATCCCGCACGGGCGTGCCGGCCCCATCGAACACGTGGCCCTCAATGCGGATTCGCTCACCTTCGGTGCTGTCGCTGCACAGCACGTTGCTGAAGTTCTTCTCGAAGATATCGAATCCCGCCTGATGGGGGATCAACCCAATATGCACATACGGGCCGGCGGTCTGTGACGGGGACTCCTTCAGGTAATCCAGGCGCTGGGGCATGGCTTAGTTTCCCTCCAGCTTGTTTTCGAACAAGGTGGAGCGGCGACCCCGCAACACGATGTTGAAGCGATACGCCAGGGTGTCGAGTTCGACCTGGGCGTCCATATCCAGCGCCGCGACCAGGTTCTCGGCCGCATCTTTGTCAGGTATCCCATTGAACATCGGATCGAGCGGGATCAGCGGATCGCCCTCAAAGTAAAGCTGAGTGATCAGACGCTGGACGAAACCGGACCCGAACACGGAAAAATGAATATGGGCGGGCCGCCAGCTATTGGCGTAGTTACGCCACGGATACGGTCCGGGCTTGATCGTCCGAAAGTAATAATAGCCCGTCTCGTCCGTGATCGTGCGACCACACCCGCCGAAATTCGGATCGATGGGTGCGACGTAATTGTCGTTCCGGTGCCGGTAGCGGCCCCCAGCGTTGGCCTGCCAGAACTCCACGAGGACATGCGGCACGCCGCGACCGTTCTGATCCAGCACCTGCCCGTGCACGATGATCCGCGGCCCGATCGCCTCGCCATCCTTGGCGTAATTGAGAATAAGGTCGTTATCCAAAGGCCCGAGTTCATCGTGCCCGAAGACCGGACCCGTAATCTCGGACAGCGAATTCTGCAGCGAAAGCAGGGGCAGCCGCGGCGAGCGCAAGACGGTCGTCTTGTATTCAGGCGTCAGTGCCGGAGGATGAACCGAACGGTCGCGGGCGATGAACTCCGGTGGCTTGGACGCCAATCGGTCTCCCTCACGGTAGTTCCGCAGTTCGTGCATCCTCGTTCCCCCCGATTGCGGACGCCGCAACGATGCGCTTGTCACCTTGACGAGGCAAGATCAGAAGCCCCACACTTCTTAATACTGGCGGTCGATAGTCTGAACGCTTTACAACTTGTAAGGCGAAGCTGAGTGTCACGCCCAAACAGGTCACGGTCAGGGGAAACGACCATGCAGGGACAACGCTCCGTTCTGCTCGGTCTGATCGGCTACGGCATCCAAGGCTCACTGACCCCCGCGATGCATGAGCAGGAGGGAGCGGCCCAAGGAGTCAAGCTTGTTTACAAGCTAATTGACTTGCAGAAGCTCGATCTCACCGTGAAAGCGCTTCCCGAGCTGCTGATCGCCGCCGAGCGCATGGGTTTCGCCGGTCTCAATATTACTTACCCCTGCAAGCAGGAAGTCGTTCCGCTGCTGACTGATCTGTCCGACAATGCCCGCGCTCTCGGGGCGGTGAACACGGTCGTTCTCCAGGACGGCAAGCGCGTCGGTCACAACACCGACCTGTTTGGCTACGCCGAAAATCTGCGTCGTGGACTTCCCGATGTTCAACGCGATCGGGTCGTGCAAGTTGGCGCCGGAGGCGCCGGCTCGGCAGTGGCCGAAGCACTGATGCAGCTTGGTGTGCAGCACCTGACCGTTTTCGACACCGACAATGCGCGCGCCCAGCACGTCGCAGCCGATCTCTGCTCACGTCACGGCGCCGGTCGCGCCGAGGCCGGCAGCGATCTCAAACGCGCGCTCGCCGAAGCGAATGGACTGGTCAACACCAGCCCCGTTGGCATGGCCAAATTGCCGGGCACGCCGGTGCCGCCGGAGTTCCTTCGCCCCGATCTCTGGGTCTCGGAGATCATCTACTTCCCACTGGAAACCGAGCTTCTGAAACGCGCGCGGACTATCGGCTGTCGCACTCTGGATGGCGGCGGCATGGCCACGTTCCAGGCGGTCCGCGCGTTCGAGTTGTTCACCGGCATCAAACCCGATGTCGACAGGATGCGCCGGTACTTCGACACATTGCGTGAGACTGCTGAATAAAAATCAGGTCCGGAGGAAACCAAACATGAGCAGCAGCGAAACCCACGAGCCCCCGGGAAAGCACCAGTCGAGAAAAGCGGCGGCGAGCGGATGGATCGGCTCGGCTTTGGAATACTACGACTTCTTCATATACGCCACGGCTGCCTCGCTCGTTTTCCCCCAGATCTTCTTCCCGTCGGGCAATCCGACCGTCGCAATCGTCGCCTCGCTCGCGACCTATGGCGTTGGCTATGTGGCGCGGCCGATCGGCGCCTTCGTCCTCGGGCACTGGGGCGACACGCATGGGCGCAAAACGGTGCTGCTCGTCTGCATGTTCCTGATGGGCTTCTCCACCATGGCGGTTGGCGTGCTGCCCACCTATCAGTCGGTCGGCGTCCTCGCGCCGGTGCTGCTCGTCATCGTCCGTCTTATTCAGGGCTTCGCCGTTGCGGGAGAAATCTCCGGCGCCAGTTCGATGATCCTGGAACACGCGCCGTTCGGGCGACGCGGCTACTACGCCAGCTTCACGCTCCAGGGCGTGCAGGCCGGACAGATTTTCGCCGCCGCCGTGTTCCTGCCGCTTGCCACTTTCCTGCCGCACGCCGCGTTCATGGCCTGGGGCTGGCGCGTGCCTTTCCTGATGAGCCTTATCGTCATCATCGCCGGCTATATCATCCGCCGTGAGGTCGAAGAAACGCCGGCCTTTGCGGAAGAGAGCGCCCATCACGAGGTTCCTCACTCTCCCATCATCCAGGCCTTCAGGCTCAGGCTGGGATGACATGATCCGGGTGATCTGCATGGCGCTGATGAACGTCATTCCAGTGGTGGCAACTATCTTCGGCGCCGCCTACGCGGTCCAACCGGCGTACAAGGTTGGTTTCAGCGCATCCATCTATTTGTGGATTCCTGTACTGGGCAACATCATCGCAGTGCTCGTGATCCCGTATGTCGGCAATCTCTCGGACCGGATCGGCCGCAGACCGCCGATCATCATTGGCGCACTGGGCTCCGGCGTTCTGTCGTTCGCCTATCTCTACGCGATCAAAACCCACAATGTACCGCTCGCCATCCTGCTCTCATTGCTCATGTGGGGCGTGGTGTATCAGGGCTATAACGCCATCTTCCCCAGTTTCTATCCCGAGCTGTTCCAGACGCGTGTCCGCGTGTCCGCGATGGCCATCGCCCAGAACATCGGAACCACCATCACCGCCCTTCTGCCGGCGCTGTTCGCCGCCGTCGCGCCGCCCGGTACCGAGAATGTACCGCTCCGCATCGGGGCCATCACCTTCGGCATCACCATTATTTGTGCGCTCGCGGCCGTCACCGCGCGGGAGACCTACCGCATTCATCTCAAAGATCTTGGCCACCGCGGCGCAATCCCGGTTCCGAAGGACGATTATGACCGGATGAGGACGCCAAGCCTGGCAGCGTAGTAACCGGCTGCCCGGGCGGGAGATGCAAGTTCTGCCTGGGCAGCCAACCGACCCCTTCAGCCTTTGGCTTGCTGATCCATAAGGTGCGCGATCCGACGTAGCGCGAGTTCATAACCCTGAGTGCCGAAACCGGCGATCACGCCATTGGCCCTGAGCGAAACGAAGGACCGATGCCGGAATTCCTCGCGCTGGTGCACGTTCGAAATGTGCACCTCGATGACCGGCGGATCGAATGTATTCAGTGCATCCAGGATCGCCACCGAGTAGTGCGTGAACGCCGCGGGGTTGATCACGATGGCGCCTGCAATCTCTCGCGCCTCATGGATCCAGTCCACAATCTCGTACTCGCGGTTGCTTTGATGGAACCGGAGTTCAAGCCGAAGTTCCTTCGCCAGTTTGCGGCAGGCTGATTTCGATATCGGCCAAGGTCTCATGGCCGTAGATATGCGGCTGCCGCTTGCCGAGCAGGTTGAGATTGGGGCCGTTCAGGACGAAAACGAGGCGGCTCATGTGAAACCCCCTTCCGAAGCGTTCGTCGGCGCATCCACTTCGGCGTTTAACCGGTCAGGGTCAACCCATGAGACGCCGTTGCCTGGCGCGAACCGCTCGGCCACAGTCCGCTGAACTCCTGGTGCTGGGACATGTTGGACCAGAGACTCCATCAAACGGACGGCAAGGCCGCCTGGTACACGCTGGAACCGCGCGGCGATACGATGCGCCTTGTGGTCGGGGGCGCCTGGACAAGGAATGAGGCCCGGCGGCTCGACCCGCTGATGCGATCCTTGACCCTGCAGGGCTACAAGCGCGTGGAGATCGACTGCCAGGCGCTTTCGCGCCTCGACACGGTCGGAGCATGGCTGCTGCTGCGCACCGGGCGGACCTGGCACGCCCAGGGTGCGGCGATCGAGCCGGTCAATGTGGCCGAGGAGTACCGGGAACTCGTCCACACGATCGATTATGAATGCCATGCGCCGCCGGTTGAAATGCCGCCGCCCCCGAGTCTGGCGGCACTGCTTGATCGCGTTGGCCGCGGCTTTTGGCACGCGGCCGACCAGGCCTATGGATTGCTCGGCTTCTTCGGCCTCGTGGTAATCGAACTCGGCGCCACGATCATGCGTCCGCGCAAGCTGCGTGTCGCGGCGCTGGTCCACCAGATGGAGGAAATCGGCCTCAATTCGCTGCCGATCGTGGGGCTGCTCTCTTTGCTCGTCGGAGTCGTCTTCGCCTACCAGGGGGCGGGCGAATTGCGTCGCTTTGGCGCCGATGTTTTCACGGTAAATCTGCTAGGCGTCGGCGTCCTTCGGGAACTCGGGGCCATGATGGCGGCGATCATGGTCGCCGGACGCTCCGGTTCTGCCTTCACCGCCCAGATCGGCACGATGAAGGTCAATGAAGAACTCGATGCCATACAGGTAGGCGGGCTGAACCTGATACAAGTGCTGGTTCTGCCGAGGCTGCTGGGCATCATCATCACGCTGCCGCTGCTGACGTTCTATTCCAACATGATGGGCCTCCTGGGCGGAGGGATCATCTGCTACTTCGATCTCGGCATCACGACCCACGTGTTTCTCGACCAGCTCCGTTCCGCGGTTTCGGGCGGGACATTCTGGCTTGGCCTGATCAAGGCGCCCGTTTTTGCCTTCATCATCGGCTTGGTCGGCTGCCATCAGGGTTTGCAAGTCGAGCAAAACGCAGCCAGCGTCGGCCGGCATACGACCCATGCCGTGGTGGAGGCCATCTTTCTGGTGATCGTCGCCGATGCGGTCTTTTCTATCGTGTTCACGACATTCGGGCTATGAACCTGTCGACCGAGCCCGACGTGGTCATCCGAGTCCAGAGCCTGCTGACGCGACTGGGCGGCCGCGTGCTGCACGACCACATCAATCTCGAAGTATTCCGTGGTGAAGTACTCGGCGTCGTCGGAAGTTCCGGCTCCGGCAAATCTGTCCTGCTCCGCTCGATTATTGGTCTGCAGCAACCTGCAGGGGGCAGCATTGAAGTTCTGGGCCAGAGTTTCTCTGCCCTTTATGGCGATGATCTGGTGCGCTTGCAGGTACGGTGGGGCGTCCTGTTCCAGGATGGCGCGCTGTTCGGGGACCAAACGGTCGCTGAGAACATCCAGGTTCCACTCCGCGAACATACCGACCTGTCGCAACGCCTTATGGACGAAGTCGCGTCCATCAGGCTGAGCATGGTCGGGCTTCCATACGACGCGGCAGGCAAGTATCCATCCGAATTATCCGGGGGTATGCGCAAGCGCGCGGGCCTGGCGCGCGCCCTGGCGCTTGATCCGGAGCTGCTCTTCCTGGACGAACCGACCGCCGGGCTCGATCCCATATCCGCCACCGAGTTTGATGTGCTCATTCGCGAGCTGCAAAAGAGCTTGCGGCTAACCGTCTTCATGGTCACTCACGATCTCGATACACTGCGCGCGACGACCGATCGCATCGCCGTCCTGGTCGATCGCCAAATAAAGGTCGGAACAATGGACACGCTCACCCAAGATCCGCATCCTTGGATCCACGAATACTTCAACGGCGTGCGGGCACGGAAGTCTCTCGGCAACTGACGGGAACCGATGCATGGAATCTCGCGCCAACTACGTAGCGACCGGTGCATTCGTCCTGCTTGTGCTTGCCGGCATTATCGCCGCGGCATTGTGGCTGGCCGGCGCCCAGTTCAACATGCGTTACGCCGACTATGAGACCCATGTCGCCGGCTCGGTTAGTGGGCTGGATGTAAGCGCTCCTGTCCGGCTGAACGGCATCGAGATCGGCCACGTTGCCAGCATCGAGCAGGACGCGCGGGATCCGGCAGATGTGATTGTACGTCTTCAGATACGGCAGGATGCAACGATACGCCGAGATTCCGTCGCGTCGCTCGAGATGGCGGGGCTGACCGGCGGTCGCTACGTCGAAATCTCCGGCGGAACGCTCGGCTCTCCCAGGCTGACTGCGGCGCCCGGACAGCCGAATCCCGTGATCGCCTCACAATCCTCGTCCCTCGACGCGCTGTTCGCCGATGCGCCCAAACTGATGAGTCAGTTGAACAGCATTGCCGCCAGGCTGCAGGCGGTCGTGAGCGACCAGAACATTCACGCGATCAGCGACGCACTGACCAATCTGGACGAGCTGACAGCTCATCTGTCCCAGCGATCGCAGGATCTGGATCGTCTGATAGACGATGGCGGAGCGACCCTGCACAACCTGGCCAGAGCGAGTGCCACCCTGAACACATTGCTCGATCACTTCCAGGGCACCCCGGCCGAGCTCGACCGCCTGCTTGCCTCTGCCAACCTCACCTTTAACCGGGCGACCAATCTCGCGAACAACCTGAATGATGTTGTGCGGACCAGCCGCCCAGGCCTGAACGAACTGACGACCACCGTACCCGCCCGTCTTGACGAACTGCTGACGACGGCCAACCGCCTGACCATCAGCCTCGATCGTCTCTCTTCCGAGCTGGAGCGTAATCCCAGCAGCATTCTCTTTGGTGCGAGCCAGCAGGGCTACCGGCCGCGATGATCGCTGCGCCAATCCGTCGCCGGTCGCTCCTCACCGGCCTATCTCTCTTGCCCCTGGCGGCCGGTTGCAGCGTGTTGCCCTCACCCCAGGTGCCCCAGATCTATCGGCTTTCGCCACGCGTGGATGATCCGCCTGGTCCTCGGATCCCGAACAGCGCACTTGCGATCGACCTTCCCTTCGCCTCTCAAAGTCTCGATACGGACCGCATTGCACTCACCCGCGGTCGCACGCGCTTCGACTATTACGCCGATTCCGTCTGGACCGATCGTCTGCCTGTGCTGGTTCAAACGGTGATGGTGGAGGCGTTTGAAGGCGACGGCCGCCTCACGGAGGTCAACCGGGACCCTTTCACCCTGACCCGCGGCTATGTTCTGCGTACCGAAATCCGCCGGTTTCAAGCCGAGTATCCGAGCGAACCAGATGGCTCGCCCAACATCGCCATTACTCTTCAGCTCGACCTCTCTACCCAGCCGGAGGGCCGTTTGGTCGCCAGCCGGCTGATCTCGGCCAATGAGCGCGCGTCACAGAATAAGCTTGATGCAATCATCACGACCTTCAATTCAGCGACAGCTGACGCGCTGCAACAGATGGTTGTCTGGACGCTTCAGTCCATAGCAGCCGATCGAAGCCGGCACATAAGATCATGAGAGGCACACGGCTTGATCTTTGTTGAGCATCGCGCCAGCGCTTCAGAAGAAAACTCGGAGGAAACTACATGAGCCAGCCAACTGGCACAGCCCCGCCAAGCACCCCCGCCATGCTGCACAAGGTGGCTTTTGCCTCCAGCATCGGCAGCATGGTCGAGTGGTACGACTTCTTCATCTACGGCACCGCGGCGGCGCTGGTGTTCAACAAGCTGTTCTTCCCGGGCCTTAACCGTTGGTGGGTTCACTCGTTGCGCTCGGCACCTACGCAACGGGCTTCCTGGCACGTCCCATCGGCGGCTTGGTGTTCGGTGTCATCGGCGACCGCAAGGGCCGTAAAGCCGAACTGGTGATCACTCTGCTGATGGTCGGCGCGGCCACCTTCATCATCGGCCTTCTGCCCACCTATCAAACGATAGGTTCGTACGGTGCGCTCATCCTGGTATTGGTGCGGCTGATCCACGGATTCGGCATCGGTGGAGAGCAGGGCAATGCCATCCTGATAACCTGCGAACATGCACCACCGCCATCGCGCGGCTTCTACCGAGGTAGCCTGACATGCCGCTTCGCCTGTCTGACTCCACCATCGGCACCGCTCAGCCCGGCACCATACTGCCGGGCTACGACCGCGCAGCACTGCCAACCGGCATCGTCCATCTTGGCCTCGGCGCCTTCGTCCGCGCCCATATGGCGACCTATACGGATGACCTGCTCGCCATCGAGCCCGGCCCCTGGGGCATCGCCGGCGTCAGCTTGAAACGGCCGGACCAGCGTGACCGGCTTGCCCCGCAGGACGCACTCCAGCGTGACGGCACCACGACCACAGCCCGTATTCTGGGCTGCGTTCGTGCCGCTATTGTCGCACCCGAAGATCCCGCTGGCCTCATCACCCGCTTGGCCGATTCCGCGTGTCGCATCGTCAGTCTGACAGTAACGGAGAAAGGTTACTGCCACGACCCGGCAAGCGGTCGGTTGGATGCGAACCATCCCGACATCCTCCACGACCTCGCGCACCCTGCGGCGCCACGCTCCGCCGTTGGCTTGATCGTCGCCGCCCTTACGCAGCGGCACGATGCAGGGCAACCACCGTTCACCGTACTGTGCTGCGACAACCTGCCGCACAACGGCTCGTTGGTCGCCGGTTTGGTGCCCGACTTTGCCGCCTTGCGCAGTGACCGGCTCGCCGCCTGGATCGAGGCCACCACCGCCTTCCCCGCGACCATGGTCGATCGCATCGTTCCAGCCGCAACAGATTCCGATCTCGCTGACGCCGCTCGTTTGACCGGGCTTTCCGACGCTGCGCCAGTCAGCCACGAGCCGTTCCGCCAATGGATCATCGAGGATCGCTTCGTCGATGGCGTGCGTCCACGTTGGGAGAAGGTCGGGGCGGAACTCGTCACCGACGTGCGCCCGTATGAGCACATGAAACTGTGGCTGCTCAACGGCACGCATTCGGCGCTCGCCTATCTCGGCTATCTCGCGGGGCATGAGACGATTGCCGACACCGTGGCCGATCCGATGCTGCGGCGTTACGTCACCGCGCTCTGGCAGGAGATCATTCCCGTCGTCCCGCCGCCGCCCGGCGTCGATCTCACCAACTACACAAGGCAGCTTCTGGCCCGCTTCGCCAACCCAGCGATCCGCCATCGCACCTGGCAGATCGCCATGGATGGATCGCAGAAACTACCCCAGCGTCTGCTCTCTACAGTCCGCGAGCGGCTGGCGCGCAACCTTCCCATCCCGCATCTCGCACTCGCCGTCGCCGCATGGATTCGTTACATCGGGGGCGTTGATGAATCTGGCCGACCTATCGATGTGCGCGATCCGCTGGCTGGCGTATTGGCGACCGCGCTCGCACAGGCCGGATCGGACCCGGCCCGGCGCGTGCAAGCCGTGCTGCAGCAACAGAGCGTTTTCGGCACCGACCTACCGCGCTCGGCGCAATTCGTCTCTGCCGTGACCGGCTCTTATACTGCGCTGCTGGCGCGCGGCGCGCGCGCCATGCCCGCGTGCTGACCAACCGGAGGTCCCGACGGAACAAAGCTGGCGCTGGTTCGGCCCTGATGACGTGGTGAAGCTCCCGACAATTCGTCAGGCTGGCGCCTCGGGTGTCGTCACCGCCCTGCACCAGATCCCCTATGGCGAGGTCTGGACCGTCGAAGCGATCGAGGAGCGGAAGTCCGCTATCGCCGCCGATCCGTCGCTCGGCCTGCATTGGAACGTCGTGGAAAGCCTGCCGGTGCATGAACGGATCAAGCTGGGCGAGGGCGACCTATCCGCCCTGTTCGACGCGTACCGACAGTCGATGCGCAATCTCGCCGCCCGTGGCATCCGTATCATCTGCTACAATTTCATGCCGGTGGTGGACTGGACACGCACCGAGTTGTTCCACACGCTGCCCGGCGGCGGCCGTGCGCTCCGCTTCAACGCGCATAAATACGCCGCTTTTGACTGTTTCATGCTGCAGCGTCCGGGCGCCGAGGCCGACCACCCACCCCCCGTGCTGGACCGCGCCAAAACCTGGTTCGCCCGTGCCTCAAAGAGCGACAAATCCATGCTGCTGGCCAGCATCATGGCCGGCCTGCCCGGCGCCTTCGACCGTTACGACATCCCGGCGCTGCGCACGATGTTGGCGCGCTATAAGGACATCTCGGCCGATGGCCTCCGTCAGAACCTCGCGCGGTTCCTTCGCGAGATCATCCCGGTCGCTGAGGAAGTCGGCATCCGCATGGCCATCCATCCCGATGACCCACCGCGCCCGCTCATGGGCCTCCCGCGTATCGTCTCCAACGCCGATGATCTTGCCTTCATCACCGGTGCCGTCGCGTCCGAGGCGAACGGCATCACCTTCTGCACCGGTTCGCTCGGAGCCGGCGCGCAGAACGACGTCCCGGCCCTGGCTCATCGTTTCGCACCGCGCGTCCATTTTGTGCACCTGCGCAATGTCGCCAAGGAGCCGGACGGATCCTTCATGGAAGCCGACCACCTCGCCGGCGATACTGACATGGTCAGCGTGGTAGAGACGATGCTGACCGAGCAAACGCGCCGCCGTGATTCCGGCGATGCGCGTTGGCGGTTGCCATTCCGCCCGGATCACGGGCACGAATTGCTGGACGATGTAGGGAAGGGGAGTTTCCCGGGTTACTCCGCAATCGGTCGCCTCAAGGGCCTCGCAGAAATCCGTGGCATCATCACGGCCGTCGCTCGTCTCAAAGGGTTGGCCGCTTAGCACGCGGCGGCTAATAACGCCGCTATCCCAGACAGGAGAGCGCGCGTGACCGGAGAACACCAACCTCGCGTCGCTTTTGTGACCGGCGGTGCCCGCGGCATCGGCCGAGCCTGTGCGCTTGGCCTCGCCCGCGCCGGCTACGACATCGCGTTGGTCGATCTGCTGGAACCCGAAATGGAACGCACCGCCGGTGAAATCGCGACGCTCGGGCGTCATGCGATGACCCTACCGGCCGATGTCGCGGATCATGAGCGCGCCAAGGAAGTGGTAGCAGCCGTGCTCGCGCGATTTGGCCGCATCGATTTCCTGCTCAACAATGCCGGGCGCGCCCAGCCGAAGGGCATCCTGGAAATCACCGAGGAAGAATTCGACCGCAGCATCGCCGTCAACCTCAAGAGCTGCTTCAACTACATCCAGGCCGTCGTGCCCGTCATGCTGAAACAGGGGGGCGGCCGGATCGCATCGATGTCGTCATTGAACGCGCATTCCGGCGGCGTCACCGCCGCGGTCAGCCGGTTCGCCTACGCTTCTGCCAAGGCCGGGATTATCGGCATGACGCGCGCTCTGGCCAAGGAACTCGGACCAACCATCCTGATCAACGCCATCTGTCCCGGCCTGATCGAGACGGAGATCGCCAAGAACCACGTCATTGTTGAGCGTGGCGCGCAAATTGCTAGGGATGGCATCGCGTTGCACCGCGTGGGGTGCACCGACGACGTGGCGCAGCTTGTGGTGTTTCTCGCGACCTCGCAGCCCTGCTTCATCACCGGGCAGGATATCAAGGTCGACGGATTTCAGTATCAAATGTAAGGACAAAGATGCCAGAACTCCTTACCGACCGCCGGCCTCGATGCCGCGACCCTGCGACGACGTGCCATCCTGTCCTGCATCATCGGCAATTTGCTCGAGTTGTTCGACTTCGGCGTCTACGGTTATTTCGCCGCGGCGATCGGGCGCTCGATCTTCCCTTCGGCCAACCCGATAAACTCTATCCTCAGCAGCTTCGCCTTCTGATGCGCCCCGTGGGCACCATGGTCATCGGCAGCTACGGCGACCGCTACGGTCGCAAATCGGCGCTGGTGCTGACGGTAACGATGATGGCAACCGCCACGGGCCTGACCGGCCTGGTGCCCTCGTACGCGACAATTGGCCTCGCCGCGCCGGCGCTGCTCGTGCTCTGCCGGTTGTTGCAGGGCTTCTCCACGGGCGGCGAATGGGGCGGCGCCGCGTCTTTCATGGTGGAATACGCTCCCGCCGGCCGACGTGCTTTCTTCGGCAGCCTCCAGCAGGTGAGCACCGGCCTCGGCCAGCTTTGCTCCATCACCGCCGCCTTCGTTCTGAACGCCACGCTGTCTCAGGCCGATGTAACGAGCTGGGGCTGGCGCGTGCCTTTCCTGATTGGCTTTGCCCTCGCACCCGTCGGCTATTGGCTACGCACGCGCGTCGCAGAAACGCCGGTGTTCGAAAACGTCGTCACCCAGGGCAGGCTTGAAGCGACGCCGCTGCGCGTCGCTTTCAACAACTATCTCGGCCCGATCGCGCAAGCCTTCGGGATAACGATCATCTGGACAGTCGCCAGCTATATGTTCCTCACCTTTCTGCCGACCTACGCGACCTCGCAACTGCACATGCTTGCCTCCACAGCTTTCGCTTCGGCGCTGATCGCCGCGATCGTGCACGTCCTTCTGCTCCCCTGTTTCGGCACGCTGGCTGACCGGATCGGACGCAAGCCCCTGATGCTGACCTGCGCCGCCGGCTTTCTCGTGCTGGCCTATCCGCTGTTCAGTTATCTGGTCACCGAACGCAATTTCCAGGCGATGCTCACCGTGCAGCTCTGCGGCGCGGTACTATACGCGATGATCAACAGCTGCGCCTCGGCAGGTACTGTGCGAGATGTTCCCGACGCAGATCCGCTACACCGCGCTTTCCGTCGGTTACAACGCGGCGGTCATGATCTTCGGCGGATTCGCGCCGTTCATTGCGGCCTTCCTGATAAAAGCAACCGGAGAACCCATCGCGCCGACCTACTACGTCATGGCCTGTGCTTTCGTGAGCTTGATGGTAATCCTTCGTGTGCAAGACCGCACCAACGCGCCATTGATGTGAGAAAGATAGCCTGAGGATCAGAAGGTATAAACATCGTCCCTGGTAATCTGATTGCGCATCGGCCGGCCTTCGCGAAACCGCCGCAGATTATCCAGGATGATCTCCAGCGAGCGCTCGGATCTGTCCGGCATTGTCGCGGTGAAATGCGGCGTGATCAGCGTGTTCGGCGCCGTCCACAACGGACTCGTTTCCGGCAGCGGCTCCGTCTCCATCACATCCAGTCCTGCTCCGCCGAGCCGGCCGCTTTCCAGCGCCTCGATCATCGCCGCCTCATCGATCACACCGCCGCGCGCAAGATTGATGAGAATGGCCCCTGGTTTCATTCGCGCCAGCTCATCCCGCCCGATCAGATGACGAGTGGCATCCGATAGATTGAGCACCAACGCAAGAATGTCGCACTGTTCAAGGATCGGGTGAATCGTCTCTCCCCGCTCAGTGCAGTACATCCGGTCCACACCCGGTGGTACCGGCAAGTCGCGACGGCGATAGCCGAGCACACGCATACCGAACGCCTTGGCCCGCGATGCGAGTTCAACGCCGGTGTGCCCCATGCCAAGAATGCCGAGCGTACGGCCATACAATGCACGCAACTTCTCGCTTCCAGGTACACCGCGCCAGCGCTTCTGTTTCTGTGCCTCGTAAAACGCCGGATAATTCGAGCAGAGCATCAGCATAAACATGATCGCGTGTTCCGCCAGCGCCGGAGCAGACCGGCCAGCTGAACCGGTGACGACCAGGTTCTTCCTGAACACGTCCGGCCGCGCCGATTTCGTAAGGCCAGCGTGATCGCAATGCACCCATCGAAGCTTCGGTGCGTCGATGTGCCGTTGATCGAGATCACCCGTAAGAATCGCAATCTCCGCCTCTCGCAACGCCCCGTCGATTCCAGCCGTGTCGGCGCTTGAGACAAGCACAAGCCGATCCGGTCCGATCACGGCTTTGAAGCGCTCCCACTGCGACACATCGAAGGGAAGCTCCTTCAAAGCCATCACCACGCGCTCGGTCATGCCACGCACTCCATCGACTCAACGCAAACCGAATCCGAGCGCGTTCAGAACCTCCCGCATCCGGTCGCGCCCGCGCAGTGATGCTCTCGTCCCGACCCGGTCGAGCATGCGCCCTGTCCAGCTTTCATCGGCCATGCGCTGGCTACGCGAAAAATCGCCCATCGTCTCGTCATAACGCGCGACCGCCGAACCTTCCGATCCGTGATCGTAGCACTCCCGGTGCAGCACCGCGGCTTGGGGCAGACGTGGCTTTACCTCAGCGGGACGAGACGGATCAGGATAACCGACGGCAAGGCCGAAGACCGCGGCGCAGTTCGATGGCAGGCCGAGTTCCGCGGCCACTGCCGCAGGCTCGTTCCGCAATGCCCCGACATAAACAGCGCCTAACCCGAGCAATTCAGCGGCTACGACAGCGTTCTGCGCTGCCAGCGCCGCATCCACCAACGCCACGATGAAGGCCTCGAGATACGCGATACCCTCCAACTGCCGGCCATTCGCCAAACCGACCCGTTCAAGACGGGACAGGTCGGCAAGCCAGCAGAGAAATAGCGGCGCCCGCGCGATGAAACCCTGCTGCGCGGCCAACTGCGCCAGGCGCGCGCGCCGCTCTGACCTCTCCACGGCGACCACGCTCCAGGCCTGCATGTTGGAAGACGTCGCCGCGGATTGCGCCGCCGCAACCAATGTCTCGATCGTCCCCTCGGGCAGCGGATCCGACAGGAAGTGGCGGACCGAACGATGGGAGAGCAGGCCGCGAACGACATCGTTCACGATGATCTCACCGGGTGCATCATGCCCGTAGCGCGCACGCAGAAGGGACATGCTCATGACATCGGGCGCCTTCATGGTCATACTCGGCCTAGCATCTTAGGCTATTGCAGCCACGCCTGTCAGGCGCACGGAAACATGGAGGGATTTGGCATGACCGAGAAGACGCGGACCGCCCGACGCAGGCTCGGGAAGAGCAGCCTGACGGTCTCCCCTGTGGGACTCGGATGCATGTCGCTCTCCGGCGTTTATGGACCCGCTGACGATGCGGCATCGGAAGCTCTCATCCGCTATGCGCTCGATCAGGGTGTCAATCATCTCGATTCGTCCGACATGTATGGCTGGGGCCATAACGAGACGCTTGTCGGCCGGGCGATCAAGGGTCGACGCAATGAGGTTGTGCTCGCAACCAAATTCGGACAAATCCGTCGTGACGGCCAGCCGAATGGCGTCGATGGCAGAGCGGAATACGTGCAACAAGCCTGCGAAGCAAGCCTTGCCCGCCTCGGTGTCGATGTTATCGATCTTTACTATCAGCATCGCGTGGACCCATCCGTACCGGTCGAGGAGACCGTCGGCGCCATGGCGCGGCTCGTGCAGCAAGGGAAGGTCCGCTTTATCGGTCTCTCCGAAGCGCACCCCGATCGTATCCGCCGCGCCCACGCCGTTCATCCGATCACGGCGGTCCAGACCGAGTACTCGCTGCTTTATCGTGAAGAAGCCGAAGAAACCCGTCGAACCACGACCGAGCTTGCTATCAGTTTCGTCGCCTATTCACCGCTCGGGCGCGGCTTCCTGACCGGCGCGCTCCGCACATTGGATGATATCGATGGACGGCGTTCGCAGCATCCCCGCTTTCAAAACGAGAATTTCGCCGCGAACCGGCGTCTCGTCACACACGTGGAAGAACTCGCAAAGCAGACAGACTGCACGCCTGCCCAAGTCGCTTTAGCCTGGCTGCTGGCTCAGGGAGAGGATGTCGTCGCGATTCCTGGCACCCGCCGCCGCGAGGCACTCGATGAGAATATTGGCGCGCTTGAGATCAAATTGACCGTCCAGGAAGCGGCCATGCTTTCTGCGGCCATTCCTCCCGGCGCCGCGGCGGGCACGCGTTATCCTGCCGGCGGCATGAGTGGTGTGTATGTCTGACGGTTTGAGATGAATGGCGGAGGAGCCCGCCGGCTGACTCATATAACCCCAGTTACCTCAGGCGGACTTCTGCGCGCCTGATTGGCGGCAACTTACCTTGCTTCGCATCGGCACACGATGATGGAGAGCGCAGCGACCGAGAGAGGTAAGTCGCGGCCTCTCCGACACTTGGCCCAGTATTTCCGAACACCACAAGGTCACTCTGGACCAGCGAACTGTAACGTCCCCTGAATCGCACACAACTGACAGCGCGTCGAGCTATTCGGCGGCGAGATCGTTCCAGAGTCCCTCTGGACCGTCTTCGGAATGTTGCAAGCGAACATAAATCGTTGGTGAGCATGCTTGCCCATCCCGATGGGCGCGGCAACTATCCCGCCCATGTGCGCCCGCCACGCCAGCTTCTTACCCGCTTGCGCCATCGCGCGCATCCTGGTGCCTCGTATTATCCGGTACGGCCTGATCGGTGCGCTTTTCTGGTCAACGGCGCAGGCAGCCGAACTTGACGGCATGCAGCTGCCTGACACGCTACAAGTTGACGGGAAGACGCTGCACTTGAACGGCTTCGGTCTGCGTACTTACTCATTCCTGCGCATCCATATCTATGTCGCCGGTCTGTACGTGGAGCACCTAAGCACTGATCCCAATGAGATCATTGCTTCGCCGGAGACCAAGCTGTTGGACATCTGGTTCGAGCATAACATCAGTGCCAGTGACGCGCGTAAGGCCTGGCTGCAGGGCCTAAAGAATAACTGTACAGATCCCTGCCGTCTTGAACCCGGGGACGTTGCGAGGTTCTTGGCCGCAGTGCCAGCGATCCATGCCGGCGACGACTACTCTATGATCTTCGCTCGGAATGGTGCGACGGTAACGGTGAACGGGCATCGGAGTGGAATGATTTCGCGACCCCTGTTTGCCACGGCAATGCTGGCCACATTCCTTGGCCCTGCACCAGCATCGGAAAGGCTGAAGCGGGAACTGCTCGGAGGTCGTGGATGAACGCTGTTCCGAATCCGTCGCTGATAAGCCGATGTTCCACGACCCGTTCCGCCGGCGCCGCTGCATCATCCCGGCCGCGGCTTCTACGAATGGACGGGCATCAAGACAGCGCGGCAGCCACACCTTTTCGCGGCGGCAGGTGGCTCCCCGATCCTGGCGCTCGCTGGCCTCTGGGAACGCTGGCGCGATCCTGCGTGGGGTGGTGCCGTCCAGTCCTGCACAATCTCGTTGCGGCGCGAACAACTGGATGGAGCGGACCATCAAGTAGGTAACGGTGGTGATTTTCTGCGGATTTTCTGGATGATGGGGGACGGTGTTCTGGCGGAGAGGGAGTCCGCCCAGATGGCGTTTGCAGACGTTTGCATTTGAACGCCGCTGTGCCGAAAAACCCTAGCTGTAGCTTGTATCTTTTCCGCTTGTCCCGTTGCAACGGTTTGCTTGTGTTCGCTTCCGTTTGTGCGTATGTAGCGGGAATGGTCAACGGGATTACCGCTGCGCCGGCACTTGTATATAACAAAACGTAACGGAACCAAAATGCCGCGGCACGCCAAGCCTCTCTCGGCACGGAAGGTCGAGACCGCCCCGCCCGGCCGGCACTACGACGGCGACGGCCTTCATCTGTGGATCAGGGCGCCGGCGCTAGGCTGGTGGGTGTTCCGATACGCCTTCCACGGCAGGACGCGAGAGGCTGGGCTAGGCCGCGCTCGCGGCCGCAATGCGGTGTCACTGGCCGAGGCCCGCACCAGAGCCGGCAAGATGCGGACGATGCTGCGCGATGGCATCGATCCACTCGCAGCGAGGGATGCCGAGCGAGCCAAGGCCAAGGAGGCAGAGGCCAAAGTCAAAGCCACTTCCATCACCTTCCATAAGGTCGCCGGTCACTATCTCGCTGCCCATGAGGCGAGCTGGAAGAACCCGAAGCACCGGCAGCAGTGGCGCCATACGCTCCGCGACTATGTGCTGCCCGCCGTCGGCAAGCTGCCCGTAGCTGCGATTGGCACCAGCGAGGTGATGCAGATTGTTGAGCCGATATGGCATCAGAAGCCGGAAACCGCGTCGCGGGTTCGCGGCCGGATCGAAAGCATCCTGGATTACGCGACGGCCCGTCACTGGCGCGATGGCGCCAACCCTGCGCGCTGGAAGGGACATCTCGCCAACTTGCTGCCGGCGCGGTCGAAGGTCCGCGCCGTCGAACATCACGCCGCGATCCCCTGGCGCGAGATCGGGGCCTTCACGGCGAAGCTGCGCGAGCAGAGCAGCATTAGCGCCGAGTGCCTCGAATTCGCCGTTCTGACGGCCGCACGCAGCGCGGAGGCCAGAGGGGGACCTGCCCGCACCAGGGCCAGAAGTTCTCAGTTTCATTCGGGAGTGGCGTCCCCGGCGGGATTCGAACCCACGGC
This sequence comes from uncultured Pseudomonadota bacterium, assembly GCA_963791885.1. Taxonomy (GTDB): domain Bacteria; phylum Pseudomonadota; class Alphaproteobacteria; order Acetobacterales; family Acetobacteraceae; genus CAVSUZ01. The sequence goes on from CAWBUL010000006.1 coordinate 1,181,407, forward strand.
CCCAGGATTAGGAATCCTGTGCTCTATCCGGCTGAGCTACGGGGACATAGTTAATGAATTCAATAAGTTATTACCTTCTTCGGGTGCTTTCCTGTCTCAACATTTGCCCCCGGGGCATCGAAGGGGCATCAGCTGCGTTTCATCTGCCCACCGACTGACTCGGGAGGGGCCCTTCCCTACCATTCAGTCGCGTTCAGGGCGAGTGACGCTGGATGCCCCAGTGATGCCCCGGATTAAACCGAAGCGACGGACTGGAGGATGCCTAACTGGCCTTGGTTCCAATCCAGCCGAAGAATTGACCACGCCGCTGCACCTCGGTCTCGATCTCGGCCTCATAGATGCAGCCCCGGAGGTCCCCTACCTGCTCGGCGGTCAAGCCTCCTTCACGTCCGGCGTGCACTAGGAGTTTCGCCGTCGTGAGTAGAAGATGCCGTTCAGCGGGCGTCATTGATCCTGCATATGCCATCTGGAGGCGCTCAGATAACGAACGTCAAACAATCGGTTCTATGAATTATTTCAGCCCCATGCCCGCGAAGCCACTTCAAATTGCGAGACAACCGTTATCAAACAGTTAACGGCGAAGCTCCTACGATGCTGATTGGGCGCGCTGTTGCTCCAACCGGGCACGAAATTCTGAGTCGCCCAATTCAAGCACTTCCGCCGCGGCGGCGTGGACGGACCTGGCGAAGCCCATGGCACCCGCGCGCCACATCTGCGCACGATCTGCGTCGGAGCCTCCTGCACATAAGTATCCAGGGTCGGCATGGCTTCACGCACGACCTGTGCCAGCCGTAGCAGCGGATCAGGTTCATTCATGACGTCATCTCTGGCGCGAAGGGCGGGTCCATGTGCAGCAACGCCTATCTCGTGGGGGCGGCGAATTGTACATCAAGATCGGCCGGTTGAGCAGCGCGACGGCGCCGGCAAGATCACGGCAGAGGTTACGCGCGGTGGCGTGGAGCCGCCGCTTGGTCTCGGCAATAAAGCCGTCCTCGTCCCCGTCTTCCGGAGCCAGAAACAGGAGATGAGCGACGTCGAAGAGTGCCTCCGCGAGCTCGGCGGCATAAGCTGCCGCTTCTCGACGACTAGGAAGATCAAAGCCGGCATCCTCGAAAAGCTCCATCAGCTTCCACCGCTGCCAGCCGAACTCATGACGATTGGGTTTGTACCTTTTGAGATCGCGGCGGCGAAATCACCGACGACCTCCGCTCGTTCCCGCAATCCATAGGGGTTCATGGCGCGCGCTCCCCCACCGGTTGCGAAGCGCCTGAGCACGAGCCTCAAGTCGTTCGATGGCGGATGTGCGCGCCATACCAACGTTGAGGCCTCCACTGTTTGATGCCCTGAGGCCAGCGAGATCATGCTCGATCTTTGCCAGTTCGCGTTGCGCATAATACGCTTCGAGCTTCTTTTCACCATGTAGCCCGCGCGCAGACGACGGAAGCGCCCCGATTTTCACGGTCGCGGGTTGCTTATCGGCACCCCGCTCAAAGGCTAAGGCGAGGCGTTTCCGTGCCGTCATTCGCGTCTGGGCGGCTTCCAAGCTGTCGTAGCGGACGATAAGCTCGGCCTCGATCCCCTGCTTCGCTGGCGTGCCCGCGTCGAATTTGCGACGTAGGCCGCCGCGGGCGATGGGGTTCAGTGTGGGCCAGTTCTTGAGGCGGGAGGGGCCAAGCCAAGCCGCAAACTTCTCGTCCACACCCGGCGGCAGTGCCTGAGCGCGGCTGACGAACAAGTCGTCCCGCTTCCCCCGGACCTGATACAGGCGATCTGCGATTTCGGAATCGCTTTCACTCTCATGATGCAGGGTTCTCAAGCCGGCATCGGCGAGCCCAATGACGACGGCATCGACGTCGAGGATGGTTAGCCCGCGGTCGGAAGCGATCCGATTGACGCGGTCTATCAACACGGTTTTTCTGGGAGGTTCATTTTCTTAGAGTCCGTCCGGAGACTTCATGAGGGATTACAGAGCTTTCTTAGGGCGAAGACTTATCTGACGACTTGAGGAAGTAGGCAAGGGCGGCGGCGATGCAGAGGGTGGAGACGAAAGTTTCGTCGAGCCGATCGTAGCGCGTTGCCAGGCGTCGAAAGTCCTTGAGGCGGCAGAAGGTGCGTTCGACGATATTGCGCCGCCTATAGGTGATGGCGTCGAACGGATAGGGCTGCTTCCGGTTCTTGCGGTTGGGGATGATAACGCGGCTGCCGCGGTCCGCCAGCCAACGGCGCAATTCGGCACTGTCGTAAGCGGCATCGGCGATCACGCGCAGGTCGGGCGGCAGTCGAGCCAACATTGCCTGCGCCGGCACGCTATCGTGGCGCTCACCGCCGGTCAGCGCGATGACCTTGGGTCGGCCGTGAGCGTCAGCGATCAGATGGATTTTGGTATTGCGCCCGCCGCGGCTGGTCCCGATCCCACGCGAACCCCCCTTTTTCGCCGCCCGGCGCTGGCCGACCGGTGGACCTTGATATGCGTGCTGTCCAGCAAGGCTTCGGCCGGCGGGCCGCCGGCGCGCGCAAGTTCCATGAACACACGCTCCCAGATCCCGCGCACTGCCCAGCGCACGAACCGATTATACAGTGTCTTGCGTGGCCCATATTCCAACGGTGCGTCGGACCATCGGCAACCGGAGATGATGACTTGGATGATGCCGCTGATCACGCGCCGATCATCCACCCGTCGCTTGCCGCGTATGTAGACGGGCAGCAATGGGTCAATCTTCTCCCACTGCCCGTCGCTCAACCAGAAATACCCTGTGACCATGCTGCCCCGAATTGATGCAAACTCCAACCACAGGGAATCAACAACCTATTGATTTGGCAATAACCCAATTGGGTCTTCGCCCTAGCATGAGGCGGATGGAGGCGAGGCGAAGGAAGGCGAGGGCATTGTGATTGCGGTTCTCCCAATCCTTGGTGAGGCGACGACAGCGGTTGAGCCAGGCAATCGTGCGTTCGACGATCCAGCGTTTGGGTTCAACGACGAAGCCTTTGACGCGGTCGCTCCGGTTGATGATTTCGACCAACAGACTCTGCAAGGCTGTGGTGGCACCAAGCTGGAAGACTGGCCCGGCGTAGGCGCTGTCGGCGAACAGCTTGCGCAGGAACGGGAACTGCCCGAACAAGGTGGACATCACCAGAACGCCGCCGTCACGGTCCTGAACGTCAGCGGCAGTCACTATGGCGTGCAGTACCAGACCCAGCGTATCGACCAGGAGATGGCGCTTCTTGCCCTTGATCAGCGATGCATGGCCCCCTTTTTCCGCATTCTTCACGCTCTGGCTGTCGATGATGCAGGCGGTTGGGCGGAGCTGGCAAAGGTTCCATCGGCGAAGCCGATGGAAAGCCAGCGGAGGGTGGCCTCTCGCTCAGCCTGCTCGCGGCATTTCACGTAGAGCGCGTGATGGATCTTCTCCAACGTACCGTCCCAACCCTACAAGCAGAAGTAGCCATTCACCGTGCTGCGCGGTGGCAGGTCTTTCGGGATGTAGCGCCACTGACAGCCGGTGCTCAGCACATACATTACGCCGTTGACCACTTCGCGCATGTTGGCGGTACGCTTGCCACCGCCACGCTTGGCGGGTGGTATAAGCGGCGCGATCAGCTGCCACTCCGCCTCGGTCAGATCGCTTGGATAGCGCAGCTTGTCACGGTCGTAGCGACGGCGATTCTCGGTCGTCCACATCGGTTCCTCGCGAATTGAGGCCGCAACCGAATCACACCCGATCGAGCCGGTTCAACCCTCCGTCGATAACCGACCCATCTGACTCACGAAGTCTCCGGACGGACACTAATAGAAGCCTGACGCTGGATCCGTGGGATCGCAGCTCAGGCTTTCCGGATAGCTTCGCCATACCGAGGCCTCTTCGCTCGACCCAGTGATCGCCCTCGCGGGGCGGCACGTTGCACCCTGACGATGAAGTCTTGGAGCAGGCGGACAGTTTCCAGGGTTTGGTGGGCTTCGTTGATTTGCTCGACGGACGGTTCGCTGTCGAATTTGCTCCTGCGCGGCCGCATGGCTGTTTCACTCGGCGCGCGTATGCGGAGCCTGGCAAAACGGAGTTGAAAGCCGATCTGCAGGATGTCAGCGCGGATCGCTGCGGCGTTCATCGCCGCTACAGCCCTTCATACAGAACGCTTGCTCTATGAGTTTCGAAAACTGACATGGACAGGACGTCACTGGCGACGACGTGTCAGAGGCTGGGGAGCGTCTTACCGCAGCTCAGCCGAGGCATCCGCTTCGGATGGAGCCCAAGGTTCCGTCTGCGGATGCGTGATATAATCTAGTGGATCGAATCTAACACTTGGTGCCCACGGCGGACGGCGGCGATGATGTGATCGGGGTGCTTGGTCCAGCGGAAGGGCTTTTGTTGTTGGTTTGTGTCCGTGACGAAGCGATTGATCGCAGCCTGAAGCGAGACCGGCGAATGAAAGACGCCGCGCTTGAGGCGGCGCTTGCTGAGTTTGGCAAAGAAGCCCTCCACCGCATTCAGCCATGATGCGGAGGTCGGGGTGAAGTGGAAGGTCCAGCGAGGATGGCGTGTGAGCCATTCGCGGACCTTGGGATGTTTGTGGACAGCGTAATTGTCGAGGATCGCGTGCACCAGCTTTCCGGCCGGCATCTGCGCTTCGATGGAATTGAGGAAGCGAATGAACTCCTGGTGCCTGTGGCGCTGCATGCAGCGGCCGATAATGCGGCCATCCAGCACGTTCAGTGCAGCGAACAGGGTGGTGGTACCGTGGCGCCGATAGTCATGTTGGTGTGGACGGCCGCCGACGGCATCGACGTGCTAGAATGAGGTCGTTGCTGATCTCAGACAAAGGAGGCCGTCCGTGGATCATATTAGCCGAATTGGGATGGATACGTCGAAACATGTCTTGCAGCTTCATGGTGTGAACGCCGCCGAGATGCCGGTTCTTCGAAAGAAGTTGCGGCGTAAGGAGATGGTGGCGTTCTTCGCGAATCTTGCACCGACGGTGATCGCGGTCGAAGCCTGCGGTGCGAGCCATCATTGGGCACGGCTGCTGCAATTGCTTGGGCATACGGTAAGACTAATCCCGCCTCAGTTGCTCAAGCCATACGTCAAGCGCGGCAAGAACGATGCTGCAGACGCCGAGGCACTTTGCGAGGCGATGAGCCGGCCGACGACGCGCTTCGTGCCTGTGAAGACGGCTGAGCAGCAAGCAGCCTTGATGCTGGTCGGGTTACGCGATCGGCTGATCCGCAACCGCACGCAGCTGGCCAACGCCATCCGTGGCTATGCTGCCGAGTTTGGCCTTACGGCGGCCAAGGGAATGGCGCACTTGGCGCAGCCTGCTCGAGCGCATCCAAGCCGACGAGGGTGTGCCCACCTTGGCGCGAGAGCTGTTTGCTATCCAGGCGAAAGAATATGAACAGATGGAGCAGCAGATCGACGAGGTCGATGCCAAGTTGATGGCCTGGCATCGGGCCAATGAGTGCAGCAGACGTCTTGCAAAGATCCCCGGCGTTGGCCCAATTGCCGCGGCGATGCTGCTTATGAAGACCCCGGCGCCTGAGTTATTCCGATCGGGCCGCCAATTCGCTGCCTGGATCAGCTTGACACCAAAGGACCACTCTACCGCCGGCAAGGTGAGGCTTGGCGTTATCACGCGGGCCGGCGACGAGGGGCTGCGTAGCGTGTTGACAGTCGGAGCCACTGCCGTGATCAAACAGGCTCTACGTGGCGGAAGCGCCTCACCATGGTTCATCAAACTTCTCGTCCGCAAGCCGCCAAAGCTGGCCGCTGTAGCGCTCGCCAACAAGACAGCCCGCATCGCGTGGAAGCTGATGGTCACGGGCCAGAGCTACGCCATCAATACCAAGCCGGCTGCGACAGTTGGTGCCGTATAGAAGATCAGCCAGACACGGGGAGCAACTCATCTGCAACCGTGCTGAGCCGATGCCAGAACTTGCAAGATAATGAGCAGATGGTGTGATCGATCGATCCAAGATGCGAGATACTCCGAATCACGCATTGGCCACTCGTAGGTCGCAGTCGTGTTAGGAACTCGCGTCGCGGAAACCATCTTGGCCAGCGTTCATGTGCGAGCGCGACAACAGGCCGGACATATGAACGCAAGCAATCTGATCAAACATTGGCTGAAAATGCTTGCGGGGAAGGCGGCCGTCCACATATGCGTCATGGTGCCGCAGCGGCCCCGTTTGAGCGGCAGGCCGGGCTGTGTGCGATCGAGCGCCTGGATCTGGCTCTTCTCATCGACCGACATCACCACCGCATGGGCCGGCGGATCAACATAGAGGCCGACGACATCGCGCAGCTTCTCGGCAAACCTCGGATCGGTGGACAGCTTGAAATGGCGCGTCCGGTGTGGCGGCAGGCCATGGGCGCGCCAGATGCGTTGCACCGAGCTGACGCTGATGCCGCTCACCTTTGCCATGGCCGCGGCGGTCCAGTGCGTGGCCTCACCAGGCGGATCAGCAAGCGTGAATGCAATCACCTGCTTGACCATATCCGGCGACAGCGGCGAGATGCGCGCGGGTCTGGTCTTGTCACGCAGCAACCCGTCCACCCCTGCCTGCATGAACCGTTCCTGCCAGCGCCAGACAGCGGTCTTGGCCACCCCGGCCTGACGCATGATCGCTGTGGTGCCGTGGCCGTCGGCCGTCATCAGCACGATCCGGGTGCGCCAAACGTGCTTCTGCGGGCTGTTGCGCTCGGCGATGATGGCGAGCAGCCGCTCACGATCGTTGCCTGTCACGTCGATGCTCCGGTGCGCATGCACTCGCGTCGCACAATGGACCGCGTCGGGGGAATCCCTTCCGGATGCTTCCGTTAGGTTTTATCCACTAGCGTGCGCGGTCGGCGGTCAATTCTATCAGCGCGCACCATCACCTTCTCAATTGACGCGCGATTCCGGGGGAGATTGCCTCGGCCTTTCGCGCTTGAAGTAGGATGGCATTCTCGTGCGTGCACTGGCTTGTGAACTCAAAGAGGCCGTCTTCCGCATATACGCGTTTGCAGGAGAAAGCGGCTGCGGCATTTGAAAGCCCACGCGTTAAGAGAGTCCGAAATAGTTCAACATTCTGCAAGACGAGATTGCATCAAGTCACCCATGCGAATTCTGTTTATGACTGCACATGCATACCTGCCTCGGCAAGCGGGCGGTATCGAAGCCGTGACGCAACAGCTCGCGCAGGCATTCGCGAAACGAGGCCATGAGACTGCGATCGCGACAGAGCTGAGCTTCCGCAACACGAAGGGCGCGGCGTACGCGATGCGACTCGCTCGGCACCGCGCCGGATACATTCTCGGCCGCTACGATGGTCAGGCGGTGTATCGGGTGCGGAAGATTATTGTCCATGCTGAGCTTGCATTGGACAAATTCCGGCCCGATTGCGTCGTCGTGCAATCGACGGATGCGATGCCATTGGCTCGGGCGGTCAACGACCGCGGGATTCCGCTGGTGGTCTATTGGCATGATGTGTTCACGCACCGCAACTGCGCGCCAGCTGAATTGCTGGCCAGCTTTTGTGCGAATTCGAACTTTACGGCATCGGTGTACGAAAACTTGTTCGGCGTGAAGGCGGTTGTTATCCCGCCCCTGATCGACCGGACGCTATTCGAGGCGGATTGTATCGGGGCAGACTGCGTGACCTTCGTCAATCCGCATTCGGACAAAGGCGCGGTTCTGGCGACCGAGATTGCCGCCCGGTGCCCTGATATTACCTTCGAATTCGTCGAATCGTGGATGCTTGACCCAGCAACACGGCGGTGGCTGTTCCGGCGGCTATCCGAACTCCCCAACGTCCGGTTTACGCCACGCCAGTCTGACATGCGCCCGATTTACGGGCGGACCAGTATTCTGCTTGCGCCCAGTCAATGTGCGGAGGGCTGGGGACGCGTGGCGTCAGGAGCTCACGTCAGCGGGTGTCCGGTCGTCGGATCGCGGCTCGGCGGCCTGATCGAGGCGATCGGGCCCGGCGGCATGCTGATTGATCCCGCGGCGCCGGCGGAGGTTTGGTGCAAGGCGCTGCGAACGCTGTGGCGTGATAAGCAATGCTATGCCGCGCTGTCAGACGCGGCGAGGCGCTATTCGAAGCGCGACGATGTCAGCGAATCCGCACTGGTGGATCGAATGTTCGCGGAGATCGAGGCGGCGATCGCGTTGCGGGACGCTCCGCGTGAGGCGGCTGCCCAAGCGGCCACCGCCGGGGAGTTCGGAGATGGATAATGTGCGAACAGCTCTCTTGCTTCGTACGGACCGCTTAGGTGCGATGGAACAGGCGTTTCTTTCGGCGCTCCGGATGGAGACCGGGTTTTATGTCGCTGTGATTGTGGACGAAACCGCTGGACCGATCGACTGCGGCACGTTTGCGAAGATTAGCGTGACACGCCCCGGAGCCGCCCGGCTCGGGCTTTATTGTCCACGGGACTTTACCCGGCGTTGCGGCGATTATGGTCTGTATCTTGCGCGGCGGGCGATGCCGGCCGTCGAGCATTTTTGGCAGATTGAACCCGATGTCAGAGGTGCATTTTCCAGTTGGGGAGATCTGTTCCGGATCTTCGATGCAGATCCAGATGCGGATTTGATCGGCTTCGACCTTCGGCCGTCGGAGCCGGACCACTGGTCGTATCCGTCCATGCTGCAGCGAACGCAGGAGATTTACCGGTGCCTGTTCGGGCTTACGCGATTCTCGGCACGCGCCCTCGATTATTGCTATGCCGCGCGGCGCCGTAATTTTTATAATGTATGGGCCCGCGTAATGTGGCCCAACGACGAGACTTTCACGGCAACAATTCTTGTGAACGCCGGGATGAGGGTGCGCGACGCAAACACCTTTGGTCCTACTGTCTATACGCGCGACAGCTTCTGCTATACCACGGTGTTCCGGGGCGAAGAGTTCGCGACAGCGGCCTCGCCGGGACTTGTGTATCACCCCGTGCTTCGGGGCGAAGATTATGAGCGCAGGGTGGCGAGGCTTCACAGCAGTCCTCGATTCGAACATATGAGACGCCGGCTGGTGAAGGCGGTCATGACCAGCGGTCACCGAGGGCTGCTCGGATCTCTGAGGAGGGCATTGCCAAGTTAACCGATTGAGGAACAAATTGGGGCTAATGACATAGGCATCCTGAGCCTTATCCCACTGCTGAACAGAGGTCTCCCGTCGTCAGGTCCGAAATGCTTTGGTCGGAACACGCCGATAGCCGACGGCCCCGAGGCGATGACGCCGTGACCGGAAATGACCGCAGATGATGGCGTGTGCCGAGAGGAAGTCCTGTGCCTGGTCGCGTGACTTGAACCGCTGCATCTGCCGCTCCCGCCGTCGCGTTGGCCGGTGTGAGTTTTCCGCTCGGTTATTCCGGTAGGGGCTGGTCCGGTGTTTGATGTCGGGCAGGAGGGTGCGGTGCGCAACGCCATAGCTCCGCAGACTGTCTGTGACGAGGCGCTTCGTTTGTATTGCAGGCCTCGCAGCAGGCGCTTGAGAAAGCGTTTGGCGGCCGCACCATCGCGTTTCTCCTGCACTAGAATGTCCCGCACGACCCCGTGCTGATCCCACGGCACGCCAGATATAATGCAGCATGCCTCGGATCCGAACGAACACTTCATCGAGGTGCCAGGTGTCCCCAGGCTGGCGTCGGCGGCGGCGTAGCCGTTTGGCAAACTCGGGGCCGAACTTTCGGCACCAGTTCCGGATGCTTTCGTGGGTGACCAGCACGCCACGCTCGGCCAAGATCAGTTCGACGTCGCGCAGGCTGAGGCTGAACGCATGATACAGCCACACGGCGTTGCTGATGATCTCGCCGGGAAGCGGTGGCGACGATATGAACTGGGCCCTGGTGTCATCTGGTCAGCTTCGCCGGCCTGCCCTCGCGACGCCAGCCGCGACTAACTTGGCAACGCCGACCAGAGCTTCGCCGCGAATGTCTACCTCGCCGTTGCCGTCATCCATTCACGATGACGGGCCCTGGTCTAAAGCGAGATTCACGCACTCCGATGTGTCCGCCTCGCGCGATCTCACTTTACACCATGTCGAATGCCGCGAGGCACCAAGCGGGCGCGTCGGGCCAGCTGCGGTGGGTGAAGCTGTCCAGGATGCGCACGTATTGCGTTCGCGTGAGGCCGTAGGCGTGCGCAACCACCGCATCCATCTCGGCCCGAATGCGCCAGCGTTCCGCCATTTCGGATACAATCGGCCAATCTCCGTGCCATGCCGTACCTGTCTGCTCCTGGCAAAGAGGGGCGAAGCCGGCGTGATTGCAGCAGAGCCGCAAGGTGCCGTGCGCGAGCAGGCGCTCGGCTTCGGGGGGTAGAGGACAGATCGGGCATGCTTCCAGCAGAAACAGGTTCACGGTCGCGGCGATCTTCTGGCGCAGCGCCCAGTCGAAGGTGAAGCTGTTGAGAATGGCGCACAGCACCAGCGCGGTGGCATTCGGTCGCAGCGCCGGGGTGCGCTCGACCGGCGCGGTGTCGTTGCAGATCGAACCGGGGGGCAGGATGGCGGCAATGGACGTGCGCTCATCGGTGGAGCGGGCGATCTTGCGCAGTGCGAGGCGGAAATGATGGGACGCTGCGACCCAGGTGGTTCGGTCGTTCAGTGCCTTCAGGGGTACGGCGTAGCGCGGCGCGGACCACTGATCGGTGAACTGGTGAATGGTCTTACCTTCATGAAATGTTAGTCCCGCGTCCCGCAGGGATGAAGCAGGAACGACACGGTGCGCGTCGTCGGTGATGTTCATCTCGCGCCCCAGCCGTATCCCGCGCGCTTGGCACCATTCCCTCAGCGTCTGGCGGCCGAGGAACATCTGGCGGGCGAGCGCCATGTCCTCGGCGGACCGCAGTTCGAGGAAGCCAAGGCCAGGACCGCCGGTCGCTTCGAGGAAGGCGCGGTCGTAGGTAACGGTGCGGCCCAGTGCATCGGCCTCTGCCAAATCCGACAGGTAAAAGCCACAGGTGATCGCGTCGGTCGGTCCGGGGCGGCGAGCGACAAGCAGGGCGAAGCGGAAGCTCGCGTGAATATCGAAGAAGCGGCGCCGGTTTTCGAAGGACAGGCAGGTTTCGATCCGTGCGGCGTCGAAGAACAGACGGCGCGTGGCGGCAGCCCCGTCGTTGGCGTGGAAGGCTGACGGCACCACCATGCCGATGGCTCCCGCATGGCCCGACAGCTGCAGCGTGCGTTCGGCGAAGACGCGAAACGTGTCCAGCCGCGAGGGGGAGCCGCCGGTCTGGCAGCGATAGAGACGGCTGACTGCTCGATGCTGTCGAGTGAAACCGTCGCGGTAGGCGCGCAGCCGGCCCGCCACATCCTCCGGCGTTTCGAGTTTGGCGGCGAATTCAGCGCCATTGGCCTGCAGGACCTCCCACGGCGGGTTGCATAACACCGCGTCGAACCCGGCATGGCCCGAGGCGAAGACGTCTGGAAACACGGCGTCCCAGGATAGGCTGGAGGCGCCGGCAGCCATCAGTTGCGACTGAACCGGCGTCAGGTCTGTGGGCCAGGATGTGGTCTCGGCGACGTGGCGGGCGAGGGCAAGCCATTCGTCATCGGCCGGCGGCAGGGCCAGCATGACCGCGCCGGCCCAGGCACGTGCCAGGTTTCGCCACGGTGCGAGCATGCGATCGAGCCGTGCTTTTGTGCCGTCCTTCCGCTGCTGGTCGGCCAGGTCGCGTCCCACGGTGGCATTCAATGCCGCGACATCAAGCGTCGATTTCGCTCGCACGCGTTCCAGTTCACGCAGCACGGCGCCTGCGAGCAGCGAATCGACGGGGGAGCGAGTGACCGGCAACGTGGCGAGATCACCGAGCATGGGGCCACTGAGTGAGTCGCCGGCCACGAGACGATGGTCGAGAAAGGTCAGCGGCAATCCTTCGGCATGCGATTCCAGCCAGAGCGACAGCTTGGCCAGTTCAATCGCCAGCGGATTGCGATCGATGCCATAAAGGCAGCTCACCGCCACCATCCGCCGGCACAAGGCGCGCGCGTGCTCTTCCGACACGCCCCAGCCGTTTCCCTCCGATACGCGTGACGGCAAATAAGCGGCAAGAGTTTCGGCCGAGGGCAGCGCGTCCAACCGGACACGGCGGGATGGGTCAGCATCGCAGGCCACGCACGCGGCGTAGAGCGAGTTGGCCAGAAAGCGGCAGGACTCTACCAGAAAGTGGCCGCTCCCGGCGGCCGGGTCGACGATCTTGATGCCGAGAATGGCAGTAGGATTCCGATCGTCGGGCGGGCACCGCGCGGCGACAATGGGACCGAGCGTTTGTTGCACCAGAAACCGGACGAACGGGCGCGGCGTGTAGAATGAGCCGCTGCTTTTGCGGCCCGGTCCATCGCGCAGAAGGAAACGGCCCGCGGCGATGCGGGGCTGCTGGTCGAGCAGTCCTTCATACACGTGGCCGAGCTCCTCCACGCCGAGCGCGCCGTGGCGGACTCGTTCGCGCCCCTTCGGTCCGGCGGTCCAGAGCAGGCGATCGAGCAGTCCTGCGACCGCAGTCTCGCCCCATGTCAGGACCTCAAGCGAGGGCATGGCGCTGCTGCTGAACAGCGCACCAGCGAGCGGCGGAATCTGCGTCTCGCCGGCGTCGAGGCCGTCACGGCAGACCGCGAAGAGCGTGCGCAACCCACCTTCGAGTAGGCGGCCGGACGGGGCAGCGTGGTCCAGCACTTCGCGGACGAGGGGGGCCAGTACGGTGCCGGGCGAGAGAGCTTGGCGCCAGAGAGCGCTTTCGGTGAAGCGTCCGCCGAGGGATCCGCTCTCCAGCTTGAGAATGAAGAGCAGCCGCTCCATCAGGATCAGCCCCTGGGCCCAGAGACTGTCGGCCGCAGTGAGGCGACCCGCATTATCCGCATGGCGCACGACCGCGTCGAGAAACAGACTCAGCGCGTCGCGCGCCTGGGCGCGAAGCGCGGCCGTGACCCCCGCCTGATTGAGACGCCCGGCATCCAGCAGGCTAGGCATCGCATCGGCCGCTTCGGGTCGCGCGAGTGCGTGCAAGAGAAGAAAAGGGCTTGGTGGAGAGGCGCGGTTCCAGTCGCTGAAATCGAAACCGATTGCGCCGTCCGCGCGAGCCGGGTCGGAGATCAGCAGCCGGGCTTCCCGTCCGCTTAGAATCAGCCCGCGCGCTTCGCGCCCGGCCAACAGCACGCGTTGGGCTCGTCGCATGGGGCTCAGGCGATGGCTGCTGGCGGTTCGGCGTGACGCCTCGAACGCGTCGTGGGCGCCTACGCACCAAACACGCAGTGAGGCGCCTTCCGATTGAAGCAGGAAGCCGCCGTCCTCGAGGCCTTCGCGCGTGCGTACCGGAGCGGCGCGACGCGGCGCGGCGTATCCGCATGTGGTAGCCAGCGATGGAAGCAGAACGCACGCGACACGGGCATCGCCGGCGCGCACGGGTAAGTCACGAAGAGCAGTGCGGAAAATTTTCCATCGAGTGCAGGACAGGAGTTGCCGCTGCGCAAGCCAACTCGCCAGCTCGTTGCGCACAAAGCTCTCTGGCAACGCGGCCCCGGATACCGTGCAAGCGCTGAAGTCCAACGTCACGGAATAAGCATCAGCAGGCCGGTGGGGCGCAGGCTCGGGGCGTGCAGCGTCGGCGCCGGGTGCGGTGCGGGCTTTGCCGGTTCGGGCGCGTCATCCGTGTGGAAGAGGTCCTGCGCCCGCGGCAGGGTCGTGGTCGCGGTATGCCAGAGTGAGTTGCGCGCCGCGTGTGCACGGGTGAATACGTCTGCCCGGCACTGCATCTCCTTCTCGGCGATGGCGTGCGCCGCCGTTATCCGCTCGGGCGCCCAATCGGCGAAGCAGCGATCCCAGACATCCGTCATCGGATCGGCCTTGTGCCGCGCCAGGGCCAGCCATTCGGTTGCATCCGAGAGCAGGCGCGGCCGGCCGCGGCGGGGTGCCAGCACGGCGAAGGAATAGCTGAATGATGCTTCGTAGCTGCTGTTGATTTCCATTGCGTAGGTCAGCAGCACGGCTGGACCGCCCCGCGCCACGGCGACGCGGCAATCGGGGATGCCTGTTGGGATCTGCGCGCGCGCGATTGCGCGTTGCACGAGGGGATGCGCCGCGCCGAGGAATCCGACCGGCCGATCGTCTGACACGAACACATCGGGATCGCGCGTGAAGCGGAACACGCGATCCGCAGGATCGAATCCCGGCACACCATCCAGCCCACCGCTCCAGGCCTCATTGAGGTGGAGTACGTTCGGCCGGGTTTGGGGCAGGGCGGTATCGGCCGATATCACCTCAGCGACGAAGTCCGGCAGATCGATTGCGAGTACACGATCTAAGATCGCTGCCGCGCGGCCCGCAGCGTCTACATCTTGCGCCGTGGCGGCGAGCGGCATCCAACGCGAAGCGCATCGCCGCGCGGCCGTCATAGGCGTCCTCTACGTCGTGCAGCAGAGTCCGGTAGGCGGTCAGCCGGGCTTCGACGGCGGCGCGGTCCAGGGTTCGGATCGCGTCCTTGGGCGGGACGAACAGTTCCTCCTGCCGCTGGGCAAAGCCCCGGATCGCGCTATCGGACGTGTGGGTGCTGGTGATGCCAAGCGTCTCCGGCATCGATCCCAGGCTGGCGCGCGCTCGTTCGTGGCGGGTGATCAGACGGAGAAGCAGGTCTTCTTCGAACGTGCCGGACAGGAACAGATAGCGGACCTCCGGCACGTGGGTCTGGCCGAACCGGTCGATCCGGCCGTTGCGCTGCTCCAGGCGGTTTGGGTTGTACGGCAGGTCGAGGTGGATCAGGTTATAAGACCGCTGATGCAGGTTCAGCCCTTCAGCGAGGGCGTCGGTGCTGATCAGCACGATGCCGTCTTCCTCAGCGAAGCGCGCAGCCATGCGGAGGCGGCTTTCCTCGGGATCGGGGCCACCGATCGCCAGAACCTGTTGATCCGGCATGGCCAAGCGGAGCGCGGCGACCGCGGCCGTCTGCGTGTCCAGATATTCGGTGAAGACGAGGATGTTAGCGCGGCTTTGTTGCGCGCGGATGCGGGCGATTTCGGTGCACAGTGCATCGAGCTTCGGGTCGGCCTGGCGCGCCGCACGTCCGAGGCGGATCAGGTCCAGCACCACGCTCAGCGTTCCCCCCAACTGCGCGGCCATCCCCTCCTCCTCCAGCCGTTCCAGGGTGGCCTCGTCTTCTGCGTCCAGTACGCCGAACTGTGCCTGCTTTGCGTGGAGCGCGCGGATCGCGCGGCTCCGCTCCCGCCGCAAGCGCGCGGTATCGGTGGATGCGCGGTAGCGCCTTGCCACCACGCGTAAGGTCGCTACGGACGCGGCGATGCTGGAGACGGAGCGCTTAAGCAGTCCGATGAAGGCGAGTATGTCGCCGTCGCGCGCGGGCGCCCGGCTGGCCGCGATGCGCGGCACGATAAGTGCGGCGAGGGCCTCGTGGAAGGTGCGAGCGGGTCCGTAGCGCGCATCCATCGCATCCACGCGCACGGGGATTATGCGGCGGTCGGCGAAAAGCGGCGCCCCATCGGCTCCGCGCAGATGACCCTTGAGCCGCCGGACGACGCAGGCGCGATGGGCGGCCCGCGGACGCCCCGTGGGATCTACCAGACTCGGATCGAGCAACGTGAGCAGCGAGGCGAAATGCGCTTCGATCCCGTCATGCGGTGTGGCAGTGAGCAGGAGCAGCGCATCGCTTTGCGCTGCGATAACCTCGCCGAGGCGCCGGCGCTGGCTGGCTTCGTTCTGGTACACGCCGTCGGCGATGCAGTGGTGTGCTTCGTCGATGATGGCGAGGTCCCAGCGCGCCCGCTCCAACTCCTCCAGCACATGCTCCTGCTTGGCGAAGTCGAGGGAGAGCAGGCAGCGGCCGGCGGCTTCAAATGGGTTGCGCCCGAGTTCGTGGCGACGACGCTCGGCGTTCAGAGCGGCCAATGAATGTATGCGGCGGAACACCAGGCCGAAGCGGAGGCGGAGTTCGGCGTCCCATTGGGTGAGAAGCGGTCCGGCTGGCGTGATCACCACCACCCGGTGCGCCTGGCGCCGCGCCATCAGTCCGGCCATGACGATGCATGCCTCGATGGTTTTGCCTAACCCCACGTCATCGGCGAGGAGCAGGCGGGGGCGCGGCAGGTCGAGCATGCGGAGGAGCGGGACGAGTTGGTAGGGTTCGGCGCGCAGCCGGCCCACGGAGGTTCCAAGGGGGGCGATCGCGATGGTGCCCGGCGTGTGTCGATCCAGCGCCATGGCTGTCTGCCGCAATCGCCATGCTGCTAGCGGGGCCGGCGCGTGGGAGCGAAACTGCTCCTCAATCCGGGCGACCGGCTCAGCGGGATAAAGTGCCAGCCATTCGAGTCCGGTCAGGCCGGCGGTGCTGCATCGCAACCGGAGCGCGGTCTGGCTGCCGGCCGGTCTAGCCTCAAGAACGTCCCAGCTTAAGTCCCGGAACGCTACATGTGCGCCGGGCCAACCCTCAATGCCTTGCTCCGGCATAAACGCCTTGACGCATCCTGCGCCGGTTGCCGGCGGACAGGCGTAACGAGGAGTGGTGAATGAACCGCAAACAGCCGCGGCGATTTGGTCCAGTTGCGGAAGGTTGCCGCTTTGTACTGCGATAGTTTCTGGCTTCGGGCGGCATGCTCATGATAGGAAGCGGCGTTCAGCCGCCCCGGGCTGTTACGATAGGGAATGAGTTCCATGCGCGCCCGTCTGCTGACCTCTGTCGCCGCGGCTCTTTGCCTCGGCGCCTTCTCGATTGGCGTGGTCCCGAGCAGCGCTTGGGGCGCCGATTATATGGATTCCGCGCAGGCGGCCTTGAAAAAAGGGGATCTCCGTACTGCGGAGGTGCAGCTTCGTAACGCAGTAAAGTCCGATCCCCAGAATGCGAACGCGCGTTTCTTGCTTGCCGAGGTCGAACTGCAGCTCGCCAACCCGGTCGCCGCCGAACAGCAGGCGCGGGACGCGGAGGCGCGCGGTTATGACAAGAGCAAGACCACGCCCCTGATCGGCCAAGCACTGTTGCAACAGGGACGCTCTGCCGATCTGCTCAAGGAGTTCCAGCCGACCGGGAAGAATCCCAAGCTGGATGCCGAGATCATGGTGGATCGCGGCGCGGCGCAACTGGTTCAGGGCCAGCAGGACAATGCGCGCCAGTCCTTCGATAAGGCGCAGCAGCTCGATCCCAATTCACTGCAAGCCTGGCTGGCCGGGGCCCGCCTGTCGCTTATGAAGGGGGATATTAAAGCGGCGCAGACGCAGGTCGATCGTGCGCTTGCCCTTGATTCAAAGTCGCCCGACGCTCGGATCATGCACGCGCAGTTGCTTTTGCAATCGAAGGACGTGACGGGAGCGCTGAATGTTCTCAACACGGCGATCAAGGATACTCCACCCGCACTTGCTGCGCGTTTACTGCGTGCGAACATCCTGATTTCCCAAGGAAAATTCCCTGACGCGAAGCAGGATGTCGACGCCGTTCTGGCTGCCCAGCCATCCAATGTGGAAGCGCTCTATTTCCAGGCGGTGCTGCTGCATGAAGCGAAAGACGACAAAGCAGCGAACGACGCGCTGACGCGGCTTCAGCCGGTATTCGATCGTCTGCCGCGCGCATATTATCTGCAGGCATTGGTGCGGGAAAATCTGGGCCTGCATGAGCTCGCCGCCACCAGCGCCGCGTCTTACGTCGGGCGTGTGCCGGATGATCCGAACGGGGTGAAGCTGCTCGCCCGGATCGACATGGAACTCGGTCGGCCGGATCAGGCGGCCCAGGTGCTGCAGCGCTTGGCCGACAGCGGGCATGCGGATCTCGAGTTCCTCGTGCTGCTGGCACGGGCCGACCTCACATCGGGCCGGCCGCAGCCGGCGCAGGACGCGCTGAAAAAGGCGATCGCGATGGCGCCGCAGAACCCCGCGCTCAAGGCCCAGCTTGCGGGCGTCATGCTCGATACGGGACAGCCTGACGCCGCGATCCAGTTGCTGCAGACGGCCTTCGACCAGGACCCGAAACAGCCCCAGATGGGAGAGGCGCTGTTCCTTGCGGCACTGAAGACGGGCGACGTCAACCGCGCGACCGATGCCTTCAACAAAGTCCACGCGGCCCAGGGCGACACCCCGACGGTGCGTAACATGGCGGGGCTGCTGCAGATGGCACAGCTCAATCTGGCGGGCGCCGCGGCGACGTTCCAGGACATTATCAAGTCCAATCCTGACTTCCTTCCCGCCCAGATCAACCTCGCGCGCACGCTGTCGGGCGAAGGAGACCTCGCCGGCTCCGAGAAGATTCTCTCGGCCATGCTTGCCAAGAGCCCGGCGGGGCAGCCTGCGCTTGGCATGATGCTCGATGAGCTCAGCGCGAGTGGCAAACCGGACGACGCAGTCGCGTTGTTGGAAAAGGCGGATGCGGCGGCGCCTGACAACGCACAACTGACGATCGGCCTCGGGCAGCTCTATCTCCGCACGGGGAAGCCGCAGAAGGCGCTTGATCTTACCAATGTCCCCGCAGGTGCGACCTTGCCGGATGAACTTCTGGGGCTGCGTGCGGGGGCTCAGCTTGCGCTGAAGCAGACGGACGAAGCGCGCGCGACGCTGAACCAGATCGTGCAGGCGCAGCCTCGGAATGTTGCCGCGCGCCGCCAGCTTGCAGCGATGTTGGTGCAAAACAAGGACTATGAAGGCGCACGCAACCTGATCACCGCCGGTATCGCGGCGCTGCCTGACGTTTACCAGCTCAAGCTCGATTACTGCCTGATCGATCTCAAGCAGAATGGTCTCACGTCCGCCCAGGCCACCGCAGACAATTTTGTCAGTCAGAACCGCGCCGATCCGACGCTTCTCGCCTTGAGGGGCGATCTTCTGCTTGCAGCGGGCAAGCCAAAAGACGCCGCTGCCGTATTCCAGGACGTGTTGAAATCCCATCCGGCAGGTATGTTCGTGCTGCGCACTGCTGCTGCGATGCAACAGGCCGGCGATACGAGCGGGGCGGTAAAGGTGCTACAGAATTGGGTCAGTGCGCATCCTGACGATCTCAATGTGCTTGATACGCTCGCCTCGCTTCAGATCGCGCAGAGCGATTTTCCTGCGGCTCAAGCCAATCTGAAGGCCGTGCTCGCCAAGGCGCCATACAACGGCCCGACCATGAACAATCTCGCCTGGGTGGATCAGAAGCTGGGCGACCCCAATGCGGCTGCGTTGGCGCAAAAGGCCTATCTGCTTACGCCCTCACCGGAGACAGCCGACACCTACGGTTGGATCCTGACCAGCAGCGGTGATCCCGCGAAAGGGGTGGTGCTGCTGCGCCAGGCGGGTGGGGCGAATACGAACGACCCGCGCATCATGTATCACTACGCGGTCGCGCTGAAGGATACGGGGGACAACACGCAGGCGCTTGAGCTGCTGCGCAAGGTTGCCGCGGCAAACGGCAATTTTCCGGAAAAGCAGGATGCGCAGAAGCTGGTCACAGACCTGAGTAAGGGGTCCTGATCCGCTTACGCCGGGAGTGCCCCTGCTGCGTCTTCTGACGTTCTCCACGCTTTACCCGAACGCCGCCCAACCGGAGCATGGGGTGTTTGTGGAGAACCGGCTGCGCCACCTGGTTGCGAGCGGAGAGATCGTCAGCGAGGTGGTTGCGCCTGTGCCATACTTCCCCGCGTCGGCGCGGATGTTCGGCGCCTGGTCACTATACGCGCAGGCTCCGGGCCGCGAGGAGCGGCACGGGTTGATGGTGCACCATCCGCGCTATCCGGTTGTTCCGCGCGTGGGGATGCACGTTGCGCCACATCTGCTCTATCGGGCGATGCTGGGGCCGATGCGGCGCATGCTCGCGGCAGACCGGTTCGATGCGATCGATGCCCATTACATGTATCCGGACGGCGTCGCCGCCGTGTGGCTGGGGCGCGCACTGGGGCTACCGGTGGTGGTGACGTGTCGGGGCACGGATGTGAACCTGATTCCGCGCTATCGAATGCCGCGCCGAATGATCCAGGGCGCCATATCCGGTGCTGCAGCGATCATCACCGTCAGCTCCGCGTTGCGCGATGCCGTTCTGGAACTGGGCGCGCCGCCTGAAAAGGTACAGGTGCTACGAAACGGCGTCGATACCGAGTTGTTTGTCCCGCCGGCCGATCGAGAGGCCGCCCGGGCGGCACTTGGGCTCTCCGGGCCAACGCTGATCTCGGTCGGACACCTGATCGAGCGCAAGGGTCATCACCTGGTGATTGAGGCGCTGCGGAAGCTTCCCGAATGGCATGCGGTGATCGTCGGCGAAGGACCGGAGCGCGCACGGCTTGAATCGCTCATCGCGGCAAACGGGTTGGCGTCACGGGTGAGGCTGCTCGGGCAACAGCCGCATGCAGCGTTGCCGGCACTCTACGGGGCGGCCGACGCGCTGGTGCTGGCATCCAGCCGTGAGGGATGGGCGAACGTGCTGCTCGAATCGATGGGATGTGGCACGCCGGTGATAGCGACAAATATCTGGGGCAACCCGGAGGTGGTGCGCACACCCGAGGCGGGGGTGATCGTGGAACGCGACGCGCCCTCTATCGCCGATGGTGTGCGACGGCTGTGGACCAATCTCCCGGACCGTGCGGCCACGCGCGCCTATGCCGAGCACTTCAGTTGGGAAGAGACGACGGCAGGGCAGATCGCGTTGTTCCGGGAGGTGGCTGCGCGGGGCTGATGGCGCGTGCCGGGGCGATTTGATGTAGTACCGCCTCACATGACCTGGTCGAGACAGAGCGATTCGACAGCGCGGCGCGGCTACCACCACGGCAATCTCCGGGAGGCGCTGATCCACGCCGCGGTGGCGCTGATTACTGAGAAGGGGCCGGCCGGCTTCGCCGTGGCAGAGGCGGCGCGGCTTGCCGGCGTCAGCCCTGCCGCACCCTACCGACACTTCCGGGACGCCGAAGCGCTGCTGGCCGAGGTGGCAAGGCGCGGCTTCGAGCAGCTCGCAGAGGCATTGGAGACGGCGTGGAACGATGGGCGGCCGGATCCGGTCACGGCGTTCGAGGCGGTGGGGCGAGCGTATCTTCGCTTCGCGCGCACCCAGCCGGCGTTTTACGCGGCGATGTTCGAGGCACGCGTGCCTGGGGATGCTCATAAAGAACTGGCGGAGGCCGGCGATCAGGCGTTCGCCGTGCTGCGCCGTGCGGTTGAGCGACTTGTCGCGGAGCTTCCGCAATCGGATCGGCCGCCGGTTCTGATGGTGGCGCTGCATATTTGGGCGCTGTCGCATGGGATCGCGACGCTGTTCTGCCGGCCAGGCCGGGCTTTCCGGCCGCTTCCGATGGAACCGGAGGAGCTGTTGGAGGCGGGCGTGCTGATTTACCTCCAAAGGCTCGGATTGGCGGGAGGCAGGCCACCGACTCAGCCAGAGCACAAGAATTCGTGAGCCCAAGCGGAATGCGTTGATCGGAGAGGGGCGCTTCACCAAAGTAAATGTGTCTTACATTTACATCGTGGGGCGAACAGTGGTTACAGCAACGCAGGGCGCATACGGCAGTCCAGGGTGGAATGCCAGTCCTTGGGGGTCTTCGCCGGGATGGACTGGGCCTTGGTGGCGAGGAGGGCCGCTGTGGATCGCGGCGACCGTGGTCGCTTTCATGATCTGGTGGCCGCTCGGGTTGGGTTTGCTGGCATTTCTGATCGGGAGTGGGCGCATGGGATGCAGGGGTAGGGCGTTTCGGGCCGGCGCATGGGGCTCGGCTGGATCAGGATCGTGCGGTCCTTGGGGCGGCTGGCGGAGCTTCTGCGGCGAACGCGCGGCGCCATCCAGCGGCAACAGAGCTTTCGACGAGTATCGTGCGGAGACGCTGCGACGGCTTGACGACGAACAGCGCAGTTTCGCGGAGTTCCTCGATCGACTGCGATCCGCCAAAGATAAATCGGAGTTCGACGCGTTCATGAACGAACTCCGGCAACGCACCGGACCCGAAGCGCCCCCTGAACAGCCGCCGAACTGATCCAAGGGTTCCGGAAAGGCCGTTCTTACGCGGGGCGGCACAGCCTAAAAGGCGGTGCCGCCTTTCGCATTTTTCAGAGCGAGATTCACGCGCTCTGACGTGTTCGCCTCGCGCGATCTCGCTTCATGGGCTGTGCAGCCTAAAGCGATCGCCGATCTGCTCTAACCCATCCGTGCCCGTAGCCAGGCCGAGAGTCGCTCGGTCGCCAGCACGATGACAAATGTTATGATCAGCAGCAGCGAGACTGTGCGGTACTGAAACAGGTTCATCGCGGTCAGCAACTGGAACCCAATGCCGCCTGCGCCGACGAAGCCCAGCACGAGCGACGAGCGGATATTTTCATCCAGGCGATAGAGCGCGATGCCAAATAGCGAGGGCAGAACGCTCGGAACGACCGCGTGGCTGAACACAGCGAGGCGGGCTGCGCCGGTCATCGTCAGTGCCTCGACGGGGCCCATGTCCATATCTTCGATCACCTCGGAGAAGAGACGGCCGAGCATGCCCACCGAATGAACGGAGATTGCCAAAGCACCCGGAAATGGACCGAGGCCCACCGCGGTCACGAACAGCAGTGCCCAGACGAGGTCGGGGACCGAGCGGCACAATCCGATCAGGCCTCGCGCGAGTGCATAGAATGGCCAAGCCGGTGTGGTGTTGCGTGCAGCGAGGACCGAGAGCGGCAAGGCGAAAACGACGGCCACCGCCGTGCCGAACAGCGCGATGTCGAGCGTTTCGAGAGTAGGCCAAGCGGCGTCGGGCAGTTTGGAGAAGTCGGGTGGGAACGCGCGCGACAGGAAGTCGGCCATCCCATGCGCGCCGGTGATCAGGTCCTGTGGGCGCGCATGCACCACCAGCGCTGCTTGGCCAAGCAGCACGAGCAGGATGAAGACGGTGAGGAAACGCAGTGCGACGTTGCCGGTCGGGGCCGGAACCGGTACCGACGGGCGACCGCCGCCGACCTCGAGCCGCTGTATCTGATTCACGCCGGCACCGTTTCGTACAACGCGGCAACGTCTTGGGCGCCAAGTACGTTCGGCTGCTCGAGAAATACGGTTCGACCGTTGCGCAGGCCGAGAATGCGGTCGGCATAGCGGCGGGCGAGCTCCGGTTGGTGCAGCACGCAGATCACCGCCAGCCGGTCCACGGTGGCGAGGCGGCGGAGGAGGCGCATGATCTCCTCGGCAGCTTCCGGATCAAGGCTGGCGACGGGTTCGTCGGCAAGCAGCGCGCGGGGGCGCTGGGCGAGAGCGCGGGCGATGGCGACGCGCTGAGCCTGTCCGCCTGATAATGTGCCGGCGCGCTGTGCGGCAACGGATGCGAGCCCGACTTCCTCCAGGCACTCCATCGCGTGCCCGCGCTCCTGCCCGGGAAGGCGCCCGAGCGATGTCAGCAGACCGCGATGGCGGCCGAGCGTGCCGCACATCACGTTGGCGAGGACGCTCCGGCGCCGGACGAGATAGGCCTGCTGGAAGATCATGCCGAGCGCGAGGCGCGCGTCGCGCACCGCGCTACCGGTCAGACGGGTGAGATCCTGGCCTCGGAGCAGAACACGGCCGGCGGTGGGGCGGAGTATGCCCGCGATGCAGCGAAGGAGCGTCGATTTGCCGCTGCCGTTGTGGCCGAGGATGACGAGCAATTCGCCCTCTGACACGGCCAGATGCGCGTCTTCGAGCGCAAGCCGGCCGGTCGGGTAGCGTAACTCGAGGCCCTCGGCCTCGATCATGGCCTGGGTCAACCGGAGACCTTGGTCAGATCGATATTCAACACGTGCACGAGCGCGCGGATGTCGTCGTATGCACCGTCGGTCTGCGGCACGAGGCGTGCACCGGAACTACCAAGTATTTTCAGATCGGCCGCTGACAGCTCACTCATGTCCAGGTTCTGCAGCACCGCGATCAGCCTGCTGCGGAACGGCTCCTTGACGTCGGGGCCAATCGCTATCGGATCGATAGGGATCGGATTGCTTTGCCAGAGCGTGACGAACATTCCCGGCTGGTAGCTGCCCGCGAGTTGCGCCGCGGTGGTTTCCTGGCTGTTCAGCTCCCCAGCCTCAACCTTGTGGTTGCGCTCGGCTTCGAAGCTCGCGCTGTGGCTGCCCGCGTAGATTCCTTTCACGCCGGTATCAGGATTGATGCCCGCCTGGCTCAGTGCGTAGGCCGGGAACAGATGGCCGGAGGTGGAAGCGGGATCGGAATAGGCGAATGTATGACCCGCAACACCCTTCAGATCCGTGATGCCGCTGCCCGGCCAGGTGATGATGCTCGCTCGGTAGGTTTCCGGCTTTCCTTCCTTGTTGCCGAACGTGGCCACGGCATCGGCATGAGCAACCTGGTGGGCCAGCACGTAGCCGAGCGGCCCGAACTCACCCAACTCCAGCTTGCCGGCGCGCATCGCCTCGATCTCGGCGGTGTAGTTGGTGGTGATCAGCATTTCGACTTTGCAACCGAGCTTCTTGCTGATCAGGTCACCGATATGGCCGTAGATCGGCGTCAGCTGCGCGGCCGCTTCGTACGGCTCCACGCCGAAGCGCACGGTTCCGCCGTTCGGGCAATCTGCGTTCTGGGTTTGCGCATAAGCGGCAATAGGCGCGGCGGCGAGAGCCGCCGCGGCCAGACAGGCGCGCACGAGCTTCATGTTGATGTGTCTCCCCTTGATAGGGAGGGCATACCGGCAGCGTGCGATCCTGCTGTTTCGGATTTGTGGCAGTCCGGAGAAGGTTCGGGTGTAGATCAGAACAAAGTCGCTTCGGCCGGCACCGAAACGAGGCCCGTGCTGCTTCGCCTACGAACACCATCGATCGTCCGTGGATGGTGTTTTTATGTCTGCCCAAAATCCCCATCGGAATTCGCCCCCGATATTCTTTGGCTGGCGTGTTGTCGCGGGCAGCTTTGTCGTTGCCGTCTTTGCGTGGGGAATCGGATTTTATGGGCCGCCGATTTATATGGAGACGATCCACGCATCGCGCGGCTGGCCTATCGCCCTGATCTCCGCGGCCATCACTGTTCACTTCCTGCTCGGCGCGGTGATCGTGGCAAACTTGGCGACGCTGCATCGCGTGTTCGGGCTGGCTGCAGTCACCCGTGCCGGGGCGGTTGCGACAGGGGTGGGTTTGATTGGCTGGGCGTGGGCGCAGGAACCCTGGCAGCTGTTTGCCGCAACACTTCTGAGTGCGAGTGGCTGGGCGACGACGGGCGGGGCCGCACTCAATGCGATGATCTCGCCGTGGTTTGTACGCAGGCGGCCGGCCGCGCTGTCGATGGCGTTCAACGGCGCGAGCATGGGCGGCGTCGTGTTTTCTCCGTTGTGGGTGCTGTTGATTTCGCAGCTGGGCTTTCGGTGGGCGGCCGTTGTCGTCGCAGCATCGGCGATGGGCGTTCTGTGGGTGGTCGCTTCTACCCTTTTGAAACGCTCCCCCGCCGAGATGGCGCTGTGTGCGGATGGCGATTCCGATGGCGGAAAATCCGCTATCCTGAAAGGCGTCACCACCGCCGAGCCGTTTCGGAACCCCTGGCGCGACTGGCGCTTCTGCACGCTTGCTGCGACTGCTTCGCTTGGTCTGTTCGCCCAGATCGGATTGGTCACTCAGCTTTTTTCGCTCCTGGTGCCGGCACTCGGTGAAGCCGACGCCGGAGGAGCGATGGGTTTCGCGACCGCCAGCGCTATCGGTGGCCGAACCCTACTGGGTATGCTCCTTCATCCCGGCACCGATCGCCGTATCGCTGCGTCTGCAAATGCTGGGTTACAGGCCGTCGGGTCACTGGCGCTGATGCTGGCAGCGGGTCACTCCATTCCGCTCCTGCTGACAGGGTGTTTTCTGTTTGGTCTCGGGTTGGGCAACGTTACATCTCTGCCGCCGCTGATCGCCCAGACGGAATTTCAGCCCTATGACGTGCAGCGTCGTGGCTTTGGTGACGGCCGTAAGTCAGGGAACCTACGCTTTCGCCCCGGCTGCATTTGGACTGCTGCGCCACGCGGAGCAGGCGATTGGGATGGGAATGGCCCCCGGAGCAGCGCCGCTGTTGTTTGCAGCCGCGCTTGCCATCCAACTGTGGTCGGCCGCTGCGGCACTGGCTGGGCGTGGACGAGCAGCCGTCGGCACCCGATACGTGGCGAGGGGAAGCTGAGAGGCCGCCATCGCGGGCGTCCGGCTTGCCCCAGACTTGGAATGTTTCGCCACTCCGTGCAGTAATTCCGCTAGATTGGTGACATGGCTAGCGAAACAGTCCTGCGCGACCAGTCGGCAGCTCGCGCGCCCCGCGCCAGGCTCTCCGTTCGAGGCCGGCTTTTGCTCGCGGCCGCGGTGGTTCTTGCTCTGTTCGTAGGGTGGGAGGTGCTGACCAGTGTCGTCGCTTACACCAGCGACGCGTACGTGCGATCGGACCTTGTCGCGTTTTCTCCCCAGGTCAGCGGCCACATCGTCGCGGTGCATGTGCACGATAATCAGACGGTTCACCAGGGCGATCTGATGGCTTCGATCGACCCGGTGCCCTTTCAGCTTGAGGTCGCTGCGCATCGAGCGGCGCTGATGGCGGCGAACGCACAGGAACAAGCGGACCGGGATAGCGTTGCTGCGGCGCAGGACGCTTTAGCAGGCGCGAAAGCCGCGGAGGACCTCGCGGCTGCGGACCAAGGGCGCACGGCCAAAGTGGCGGCAGAGGGTTTCGCGTCACGACAGGCGCTGGACGCGGCGAACGAGACGGCGAAGCGGACGGCTGCGGCAACCGACGGGGCGCAGGCGGCGGTGGCACGAGCGCAGCGGATGGAGGCGATGCACGCTGCGGGAGGGGCGAAGGCACAGGCCGATCTCGCGACCGCGGAATGGGAGCTATCGCGCACGCAGCTCTATGCGCCGGTTAACGGGACGATCAACAATTTGACGCTGCGGGTTGGCGACACGGCGGAGGTTGGCGTGCCGCTTATCGGTATCGTCGATGCGGACGCATTTCGGATCATCGCCAATTACAAGCAGAGCTACCTTCGCGCGTTCCGGGCCGGGGGCACGGCCTGGGTTTGGCTGGATTCAGATCCATGGCACCTGTATCGCGCGCGGATCGGCGGAATTGCACAGGGCATCAGCCGCAGCGAAACCCGGCCCGGGCTGCTGCCCTATGTAGCGCCGACGACGGATTGGATCCGCTTGCAACGCCGCTTCCCCGTGACGCTGCTCCTGGTCGATCGCCCGCCGGACAATCGGTTGTTCATGGGCGCGGATGCGCGTGTCGTGATCTTTCCCTAGTGTCCCGAATCCGGAGTTCGTCACATGCATGACGCCCTTCGGTTCGGGACACTATCCGTTGTTTTCAGTGGCCTGTTGAATCCTTCCGTTCGCCGCAACAAGCGGCGAACTTCAGGGGCAGGACACTAGATGATCGGCGGTATTCGGCGGGAAATTGCCGGTGACCTGAGATCGACGCTGAGCAGCGGGGCGCGGGCCGCGAGTACGTTGGTGGCCTTGTGTGGGCGCATCGACATACGCAGTCACGCCGCATACTCGGCCACCAAGACGACACTCGCGGTGCTGCTCGCCGTGCTGGTCGCGTGCGCGATGAATTTGCAGGATGTCTGGTGGGCAGCGATCAGTGCTTACATGATGACCAATCCGCCGTCGCTGGCACGCGCCGTACGGCGGATCATCGGCACGGCGGCTGGGGCCGTACTCGCGATCGTCTCGATCGGCTGGCTGGCCTATGACCACGTTGCCTGCTGCCTATGTCTGTTTGCTGTCAGTGTATTGGGGATCATCGGGTTCAACGTCAGCCGCTACGCTTACGCGTGGCTGTTCGTGAGCATCACCTTCTGCCTGGTGCTGCTCTCCGCGCTGTCCGATCCGACCGCCGCGTTCTCCTTCGGTGTGGGGCGCATTATCGAAGTCACGGTTGGCACGGGCGCTGCCCTGGCCGTTGCGACCGTCTTTCCCGACGAGGCGGCTGCGCCGCCAGCGCCGGCGTACGGCTGGGACGATTTGCTGGGGCGCGGCACGCCCGTTCTGGTTCATGCGATCCGGTCCGGCATCGCCGTCGCGATCATTCCGGTGGTGTGGTCGGCATTCGACCTCCTCAGCGCCACGACGATGGCGATCACCGTGGTCGCGGTGCTCTCGACGCCGGTGTCGGCCAATCTGGGTGAGACACATCGGATCGTTCTGGAGCGTTGCGGGCAGCGGTTGCTGGGCTGTCTTGTGGGTGGGTTAATGGCCCTGCTGCTGCTGGGGCTGAACCTGGACATCCTGCCGGCGTGGTTGCTGGTGTTGGGGGCGGGCGTGTGGCTGTGCGCCTATCTTCAGAACAGCGCTCCGGACTCGACGTATGCCGGGGTGCAGGCCGCCATGGTATTCATCATGACGCTGGTGCAGGGAGCCGCGCCGCCGGAGAGTATCCTGCCGGGTGTGAATCGGTTTGTCGGCATTTTGCTCGGGCTGCTGATCCTGTTCGCAGTAATGTTCGCTATCGGCGAGCCGGCTCCGGAGGGGGCGCGCTGAGTCTTTGTTTCGCGCGCAGCCGCCACACCAACCCTGCGCGCGTATCAATCGGCCGTTCGGCCGCTTGATATGACATCCCGGCTCGGCGAGCCTATCCTTGGCTCAATCATCCGAGGAGGGACCCATGCTGAATCCCGCATCACCTCTGCCCCTGAAGGACCCCACCCTGCTCCGTCAGGCCAATTATATCGACGGCAAGTGGGTGGAGGCCGATAGCGGCCGCACCCTGGTGGTGAAGAACCCTGCCACGGGCGAGCCGGTCGGTGAGGTCCCTGCAATGGGCAAAGCGGAGACACGCCGCGCCATCGACGCCGCCGCAAAGGCCTATCCTGCGTGGCGCGCCATGCTCGCGAAGGAACGCGGTGCGATCCTGCGCAAACTGTCGGACCTGATGCTGGCGAACACCGATGATCTCGCGATAATCATGACAGCCGAGCAGGGCAAGCCGTTGACGGAGAGCAAGGGGGAGATCGCGTACGCCGCGAGCTTCATTGACTGGTTCGCCGAGGAAGGGAAACGCGTCTACGGCGATACGATTCCGCAGAACGCCAAGGGCCGTCGCATCCTGGTGACGAAGGAGCCGATCGGCGTGTTTGCCGCCATCACGCCGTGGAACTTCCCCGCGGCGATGATTACGCGCAAGGCGGGTCCCGGCTGGGCGGCGGGCTGCACTGGCGTGATCCGGCCGGCATCGCAAACGCCGTTCTCGGCGCTCGCGCTGGCCGTGCTGGCGGAGCGTGTGGGCATGCCGCCCGGCGTGTGCAACATCATCACCGGCCCGTCCGGCGAGACCGGGGCGGAGCTGACCTCGAACCCGACGGTGCGGAAGCTGTCCTTCACCGGATCGACGGAAGTGGGCGCGAAGCTGCTGGCGCAATGTGCACCGACGATCAAGAAGACCAGCATGGAGCTGGGCGGCAACGCGCCGTTCATCGTGTTCGACGATGCGGACCTGGACGCCGCGGTGCAGGGCGCAATGGCGAGCAAGTATCGCAACACCGGCCAGACCTGCGTTTGTGCGAACCGCATCCTGGTGCAGGAGGGCGTGTACGACGTCTTCGCGCAGAAATTCAAAGCCGCGATCGAGCAGATGAAGGTCGGCAACGGCATGGAATCCGGCGTGTCTCAGGGGCCGCTGATCAATGCCGATGCGGTGAAGAAGGTCGAAGAGCATATCGCCGATGCAGAAAAGCGCGGCGCGAAGGTGTTGATCGGCGGGCATCGCCACAAGCTCGGCGGCAATTTCTTCGAGCCCACGCTGCTGGCGAACGTGCCGCACGATGCGCTGATTTTCCGGGAAGAGACGTTCGGCCCGGTCGCGCCGCTGTTCCGCTTCAAGACGGAGGAGGAAGCGATCAAGCTCGCCAACGATACGGAGTTCGGTCTGGCTGCGTATTTCTATGCACGCGATGTCGGCCGCATCTTCCGCGTCGGAGAGGCGCTGGAATACGGACTGATCGGCATCAATGAAGGGATCATCTCCACCGCCGAGGCGCCATTCGGTGGAATGAAGTCCTCAGGTCTCGGACGCGAGGGATCGAAATACGGCATCGAGGAGTATCTGGAGATCAAATACCTCGCGGTCGGCGGGATCGGGACGTAAACCGATGGCTGACTCGTCTCTGCGGGCTGAAGGCCGTGCGCTGCGTCGGAAATTGATGGGCGACGCCTTCGCCGATCGGATCGACAAACAGGTGTATGCCGATCCGATCATGGAGAAGTTCGCCGAGGTCACGCAGGAGGTGATCTTCGGCAAGCTGTGGACCCGGCCGGGGCTGGATCTGAAGACACGTGCGCTGGTTTGCGTTGTTTCGGATACCGCGCTCGGCCGGACGCCGGAGTTGAAGACGCATCTCCGTTTCGCGCGCAACGAGGGCTGGACGGAAGACGAGATCGTCGAGGCGCTGCTGCATATGATCGGATATGTGGGGGCGCCGCTGGTGCGTGAGGCGTTGATCGCGGCCACGGAGGTGTTCGCGGAGATGCGCGCCGAATGACGTTCGCGCTGACACCCGAACAGCGGGACATGGTCACGTCTGTTCGGGCGCTGGCGCAAAAGAAGTTCCGACCGCGCGCCATGCGGTGGATGGACGGGACATTCCCGTGGGAGAACATCGCTGATCTCGCGGAGATGGGGATCCTGGGCATGGCGGTGCCCGAACAGTACGGCGGCATGGACCTGGGCGTATTCGACACGGCGCTAGTGCTCGAGGAAATCGCCAAGGCCTGTTACGTCACGGCGATGGCGGTGCTGGGCGAGGTCGGTGTCCAGGTCCGAGTGATTTCCACCTATGCGCCAGAAAACATCAAGCAAAGTTTGTTGCCGAAGGTGTGCAGCGGGGACGCGATCCTGGCGATCTGCATGACCGAGCCGCATGCCGGCACCGACGTCGCGAACTACAGAACCAACGTGGATGTGCGCGGCGATCGGCTGATTCTGAAAGGCATCAAGACGCTGATTAGCCGCGCGGATGAGGCGCAGGCCTTCGTGGTGTTCACGCGTATCGATCGACGGCCCGGGCGGGAGGGCATCGGCTGCGTGCTGGTGGAGAAGGACACGCCCGGATTTCAGGTGACCGCGCGCTATCACACGATGGGCGGCGAGAACCTGGCGGAGATCGTGTTCGATTCCTGTGAACTGCCGCTGGAAAACCTGATCATCCGCGAGAACGGCTTCCGCCTGCTGCTGAGCGCATTCAACACGCAGCGCTGCCTCAACCCGAGCATTTCGCTTGGCTTGGCGGAAGGTGCATTCGAAGAGGCGGTGAAGTATGCGCGCGACCGAACGGCGTTCGGGCGGGCGATTGGCGGCTTCCAGGGGATGCGATGGAAGCTTGCGGAGATGTATCGCGATATCGAAGTCGGGCGCGCGATCCTGTATCGCGCCTGTGCCACGGCCAATCCGTTTCCTGACCCGCATATGGCGGCGGTCGCGAAGATGTACTGCAACGAGATGGCGATCCGAGTGACGGGCGAGGCCATTCAGGTGCATGGCGGATACGGCTTCACGGACGAATACCCGGTGTCGCGCCTGTATCGTGGCGCTCGGTACGGAACGCTGGGCGGCGGCACGACGGAGACGCTGAAGGAGCTGGTGGGAAAGAAGATCGTTGCGGATTTCCCGGAGCAGGACGGGTTCCTGGGGATGGGGGCGTTCTGACGATGGGGGCGATGCTGGATCGTGCTCGTGCACTCGCGCCGGAGATCAGCGCTGCTTCCGACCGTATCGAGGCGGAGCGTGAACTGCCGGGTGACATGGTTCGCACGCTGATCGAGGCAGGACTGTTTCGGATGCTGCAGCCACGCTCCGTCGGCGGGGCGGAGCTTCATCCGCTGGAATTCGCGGAGGTGACACAGGCGCTGGCGGCGGCAGATGCCTCGGTCGGCTGGTGCGTGTGCCAGAACAACGGTTGCGCGATGACAGCGGCGTATCTTGCGCCGGAGATCGCACGGGAGGTCTTTGGGCCGGATGATGGGATCCTCGCCTGGGGACCGCCGGGTTCGCCCTATCCGGCGCATCCGATCGCGGGCGGGTATCGCATCAGCGGCAAGTGGCGCTTCGCGAGCGGCAGCCATCACGCGACGTGGCTCGGCGCGCATGCTCCGGTGGCCGGCACGGACACGGTGCGCACGCTGCTGTTCCCCAAGTCGAGCGCGACGATGCGCGACATCTGGCACGTGGTGGGGCTGCGCGGGACGGGCAGCGACGAGTACGAGGTGAAGGACCTGTTCGTGCCGCAGGAGTTCACCTGCGACCGAGACAATCCAGCGGAGTGCTATGAAGAGGGCGCGCTGTACCGTTTCACCAGCAATCAGCTCTATTCCTGCGGGTTTTCCGGTGTTGCGCTGGGCATTGCGCGGGCGGTGATCGACGCGTTCGTGGACCTCGCGGCAAACAAGTCGTCGCGCGGCGCTGGTAAGCCGATCCGGGAGAACAACGTGGTGCAGTCGCAGTTGGCGCAGTCGGAGGCGCGATGGCGCTCGGCGCGCGGGTTCCTGCGCGATGCGTGGCATGAGGCGTGGGAGCAGGTGGAACGCGCTGGGGAGCAGAGGGCGCATGACCGTGCGATGACCCGGCTGGCTTCGACCTGGGCGATCCAGCAGAGCCGGGAGGTCGTCGGTACGCTGTATCATGCGGCCGGGTCGGTCGCGATCTTCGAGGACCACCCGTTCGAGCGGCGCTTGCGCGACATCCACGCCGTGTTGCAACAGGCGCAGGGACGGCAACTGCACTACGAAACAGTGGGGCAGATGATGCTGGGTGTGGCGACCGAGAACGAATTCTGAGGGGAGAAACAAACCATGCCGGCGCAATCGCTGAACCATTACACGATCCTGACGCGCGACCTGGAGGCGACGAAGACGTTCTACACTGACGTGGTGGGGCTGACGGCCGGAGATCGCCCGCCGCTGCCCTTTCCCGGTTATTGGCTCTACTGCGGCGGCGTGCCGACCGTGCATTTGATCGGTTATCGTGCGAGCGATGCGGCGATCCCGGACAGTGCGTCCTCGCCGGCCGCGACAGGGCGGTTGGATCACATCGCGTTCGCCTGCGAGGGGTTGCAGGACATGAAGTCGAACCTGGAGCGGCGGGGGATTAAGTACCGATGAGCGCGTGCTGCCCCGGCTGAACATGACGCAGTTGTTCTACTACGACCCGGACGGGATCGCGGTTGAGTGCAACTTTCCTGCGGCTGAGACGGTCTCGGCCGGGGGTTAGCGCCGTTACCCGCCGGGCGGGCGGTATTTCACACTGCTGTCGAGTGCTGCGTCCATCTCGGCGACTGTGAGCAGCGGCACGGTGCGGGTTTTCACCATGCCGCTCGATCCGACGGCGACGCAGAGTGCCGAGACGGCTGCGACGCTCGGCATGTCGGCGATGACGTACACGTCGTCGTCGCCCAAGGCGAAGTAGATGGCGTCAACCTTACCCCCGAGGTCATGGCACGCGGCGGAGATGGATTTCTGTCGGCCCGAAGCCTTGTCCTTCTTCACGCCCTGCATGCCCTGCGGTGTGTAGCTGCCGGCGATCATGAACTTCGGCATGGTTGCCTCCCTGTTTTTCATTGGCGGCATCACCGTATCGCCAATTCGGCTTCATTTGCAACGATCCTTTCGGCTGCAGACCGGTCTGGCCCTTTGCGTCTGAATCCCGCATATCGCTGCGCGTGACTCTCTCTGCCCTGACCCATTCCCCGGTGCGGTGGCGCGATCTGCGTTCGCTCGCGTTGCCCGCCTTCTGCGCCTTTCTGGCGCTGCTGATCCTGCTCGCGCTGGGAGCGTGGCAGATCCAGCGTCTGCACTGGAAGGAGGGCATCCTGGCGCGGATCAGCGCGGCCGAAGCCGCGCCACCGGTGCCGTTGCAGGGCACTCCCGGCCCGTTCGAAAAGGTGGAGGTGACGGGCCGCTTCCGCCCGGATGAGGCGGCGCTGTTCGGCGCCATCGTTGGCACGACTCCGCAGGGTGACCGCATGGGCGGCGACCTGATCGTGCCGCTGGAGCGGACTGATGGCCCTCCGGTGCTGGTCGATCGCGGCTGGGTGCCCGACCCGATCCCCGCCGATGTGACCTGGCCGACCGGGGAAGCGCATGTCAGCGGCTACGTCCTGGCGCCGCAGACACCGGGGATATTCACGCCGGCGCCCGATGCGAGGCACAGGCGGTTCTATGCGCTCGACCCGGGTGTGATCGCGGGGGCGCTGGGATTGAAAACGGTGGCGCCCTTTACGCTGATCGCGATGGGGCCGGTCGAGTTCGGACACTATCCGGCGCCGGCTATACATTTGCCGCGTCCGCCGAACGATCATTTCCAGTATGCCCTGACGTGGTTCGGACTGGCGGGAGCATTGGTCTTGGTGTTCGGCTCGTGGGCCTATACGAAGCTGCAGAATGAGCGCCCTTGATCGTCTGACCGCCCGTTTCTCTCGCATCGCGACGCTGTCCGAAGCAGCCTCCGTGCTCGGGTGGGACGCGGCCACGATGATGCCGCCGGGCGGCGGCGAGTCGCGCGGCGATCAGCTCGCGGTGCTGGCCGGCGTGGTGCACGCGATGCTGACCGCACCCGAGGTGACGGAAGATCTGGCGGAGGCCGAGGCGGCGCCACCGGACGAGAAATGGGCGGCAGCGAATCTGCGTTTGATGCGGCATGCCCATACCCGTGCGACTGCCCTGCCCGGTGATCTGGTGGAGGCGCGGGCGCGCGCCAACTCGGCCTGCGAGAAGGTGTGGCGGGAGGCACGGCGCGAGTCGGATTACGACCAGGTGCGCCCGTATCTGGACACCGTGCTGGGTCTGGAGCGTCAGGCGGCGCAGGCGCTGGGCGAGGCGGTGGGACTGCCGCCGTACGACGCGCTGATGGACGGGTTCCAGCGCGGTGCTCGGGCCGAGGCGATCGCGCCGATCTTCGCCGACTACGAACAATTCCTGCGGCGCGCCCTTCCCGAGGCCGAGGAGCGTCAGGCGACGCGGCGCGCTCCGGTGCGTGCGTCGGGTCCCTTCCCGATCGCGACGCAGGAGGCGCTGTGCCGCCGACTGTCGGAGCACCTGGGGCTCGATTTCAATCATGCTCGGCTGGACCGGTCGGCGCATCCATTCTCGGGTGGGACGCCTGCGGATGTGCGGATCACGACGCGGTATGATGAGGCGGACTACACGTTCGCCGTGCTCGCGGTGGTGCATGAGACGGGGCATGCGCTGTACGAGCGCGGGCTGCCGCAGGCCTGGGCGCGTCAGCCTGTCGGCGACGCGGCCGGCATGGCGGCGCATGAGAGCCAATCGCTGATCGTGGAGATGCAGGCGGCTCGGACCGACGCGTTCCTGTCGTGGCTCGGTCCGGAATTGCATCGCACGTTCGGGGGCGCGGAGGAGCCGTACGAGCCGGCGAACCTCGCGCGCCGCTGGCGGCGGATCGAGCGCGGCTTCATCCGGGTCGATGCGGATGAAATGACCTATCCGGCGCATGTCATCCTGCGCTTCCGCCTGGAGCGCGCGATGATCGAAGGTCGATTGGATGTGAACGATCTGCCGGATGCGTGGAACGAAGAGTTCCGGCGGTTACTGGGGATCGTGCCGCCGGACGATGCCCGTGGGTGTTTGCAGGATATCCACTGGTACGACGGCGCGTTCGGCTATTTCCCGAGCTACACGCTGGGCGCGATGGCGGCGGCGCAGTTGATGGCGGCGGCGCGGCGGGCGTTGCCGGATCTGGATGAGGCGCTGGCGCGGGGGGATCTCTCGCCGCTGCTGGGATGGCTGCGGGAGAATGTGCACGGCAAGGGGAGCCTGCTGGATTTCAACGGGCTGCTGAAGGCGGCGACGGGGAAGGCGCTGGATCCACGGGATTTTGAGGCGCACCTGACGGCGCGGTATTTGTCTTGAGTGGTCGGGCGTGAGGGGCGTCTCACGGCCGTCTCAGTTTTGTGTTTTCGAAACTCAGGATCGCTGAATGAGACGAATGGTGATTGCTCAGTCCCGGCGAAATTGGCTCTCCGCCATCGTTCGTTCGTGCACTTCGTTTGCGCTCTTGACCCGATACCGCGGATCTGGGCCATCGGTGGGGAGCAGTCGGGTCACGACATAGAGGCCGGGCGTCACGTCGCCGTCGAAAGGACCTCGCATATATTCGACGCGGTCGCCGAGATGGTATCTGTGCGCGGCCATGGCGGCTCCTGCGGGTTGCGAGTCGGATAGATGGGTTGCCGTCGAGGGAAACGCCAGCGGTCCTTGAAGGCGCGCGCCGCAACCCTTTGAGAGGAAGCCCGGTGAGCCGGGTGTCGAGAGGACGAGGGGCGGTGCCGAGGAGATGATGGACAGCGGCATTCAGCGCGCTACGCCCATCACGTCGAGGCCGAGGTTGAACCGGGGCACCACCTGCCCAGGCCGCGGGACCGAATTATCTGCCGAGGTGGCGGAGGGTGCAGAATTATCGGCGCACCCAGCAAGCGCTCCAGCCACACAAAGTGCGCCTATCAGCAAGAGCGCCCGCCTCAATCTCGCACCATCGTCGCGTAAAGGGATGCGCTTAAGCGTCCTTCGAGGCTGCGGCAAGTTTCGATGTGTGTCGGTGATTGAGATTTGGGCATGCCCGCTGCCAGCCCGGCCTGAGTTACGCTTCGGTCGCCGTCGATTTGCGGAGCGCTGTCTCGCTGTGATGCGGCGCGGGGCGGACGCTGGCGGTCGGGCGGGTTGGCGTGGATGGAGCGTCTCGCGGTCGTCTCAGTTTTGTGTTTTCGGGTCTGAGATTCGCAGAATGAGATGTGTCTGATAGCTTGAGATAGTCTGTCCAGGCGGGACGGCGGTTCGCCTGAAATGTGGTGTCTCGCGGATGTCTCAGTTTTGTGTTTTCGAGGCTCGGGATCGTCAGGTGAGACGAGCGATGCGAGGATGGGGGAGGCGTGTGCGCCAGGGCGGGCGGGAAGTGCATAGCGGCAGTATAGTCAGACATACTGACTATTTCAATGTTAGTCTGAATTGACACGTGCGCACGGCCCTTGCCGCGCGGGTTTTGTCGGCGAGGCGCCCTTCCATGTGTTAAGGGACAGGCGAAGCCGGACAGTCGAGGGCTGTGGCGGAGCCGGCCAATCGGGAATAATCGCCGCGCCGGGGCGTCTGGCCTCTGATGCCTCCCCGCAGGTTGCAGCCGAGGTCAAACCACTTCGGGCAGAATTGCCCGGGAGGTCCCATGTCCCGTTCGCTTATCCTTGTCACGCTCGCGCTCGGCGCCTGCGTAGCGCGGCCCCAGCCTGCGCCCATTGCTTCTTCCCCGGCCATGGGGGTGGTTGCCGATACCATTACCGTTCACCTTTCAAACTTCGCATTCACCCCTGCCGACATCGAACTGCAGGCAGGCAAGCCGGTGACGCTGGTGCTGATCAATGATGCGGACGGAGGTCACAATTTCAGCGCGCCAGCACTTTTTGCAGCGAGCATGTTCCCGGCCGGAACGGCTCCGCCCAGGGACGGCGCCCAAGAAGTCAGCCCGCACAGTCAGACCGAACTACGGTTCACCCCACAGAGACCCGGACGCTACGACGTCACCTGCACGCACTTCATGCATGAGCTGTTCGGGATGAGCGGCAACGTCGATGTTCTACCGGCCGCTACGCCCGGTCATATGCCGGTTCAGAAACCCAAGGTGTAGGCAACTCACCACCACCGCCCTCGTCTTCCGGGGGCAGTCCAGCCAGTTCTAGCAATCGCTTGACCACCGACATAAGTCGTTGTCCGGTCGCAGGATCACGTGTGGTGCGAGCGATCTCGGCCAGTTCGTCGGCCAGCTCAACCAGATCAGTTTCTTCGGGCAAGTTCCGTCTCGTCGTCAATGCGTGTTCACCGTAACGCAGTCCCAACGGTCCTTACATTGATCTCGATCAGTGCGGCGGGAGGATTCCCGGCTATTACGACTTGATGGAACGCGATGAATTCCGCGCGGGCGACGTGGCCCCGACTTCCGGAGCATTCGTCCAGCTCGACGTCCTCGGTGCACCGACGGGGACGGCCAGAGCGGTAATTAGCTCGGCGGTTGATACGACCGGGAATGTCGATACTGGCTCGGGGTTCGCGACCATCACGCCGACAAAGGACGCTACGCTCACTGACCTGATATTCACTCCAGCCAACGATACCCTGTTCAATGATTTCTCGTTTCGCGGGCAGCTTGAGCGTGCAGGCTTTACAGGGACCATCGATCTAACCTGGACGGATAGCTCAGGGACGACTGGAATGATCACGTTCACCGTGGTCGGGGGGCCGGATTCCGACTTCAGCCGGCTTGGTATTGTCTCTACCGACGGCGAGACCGTCGCATCGGTGGAAATTTCCACGCCAGGGTCGGAAAGCTTCAAGGAGTTCAAGCAGGTTGAGTTCTCCTACGCTGGTACGCCGCCGCCTCCGGTTCCTGCTCCTGCCGGTCTAGCGGTATTGGCGAGTGGGCTTGTCGGACTGCTTGCCGTGCGGCGGCGGAAAAGCATCGGCTGAGCAAGTCTGTTTGGGAGGGCAGCCCTTTCGAGGGCTGCCTTACTCCCGGTCTCCCGCGCGCGCCTGGATGGAACGTTAAGTCGGCGGCGGTGATTTCGTCGCCTCCTGGTCGGTCCATCCGTTGCTGCGAAGCCATTCCAGAACGATCTGACGGCTGAGAGTGGACGGGGGGACAGCGTGAGCTTCTGCGGCTTTCTCCAGCCACTGACGTTCGTCGGACGTCAGTCTCACGCCGATCACTTCCTCTCTTCCCATCGGCTCGGCCTCCCCTTTTGGCTGTCCTTCTCACGTTCCGAGTCCGGGGTGGGATAATCAAAGCTCGGCAGCGGCGCACGTCGGCGTCAAGCTGAACCGAGCAATACCTCGATACGCCACCAAAGTACGCCAGTCAGCCACCATACGCCTTCGTAGAACGCCACTGCGAGCACCACTACAGCGGCCAAGCCTCCAGCAACCAGCAGTACACGGCGCAGATCCCGGAGCGGTTCGATAACCGCCGGACAGACACTCCTCAGACGAAAGCACGCCGGTTCGTCGATCTGGGTCGACATCCAAGGAAGCTACATCAGAACGGTTGGGGTCGCTGCTCACAGACCCGTGCTCAGAGGCAATTCGACAAAACGGCGAGGCGCCGCAACTGCCGATGTCTGGGCGGTTCACTCAGCAACGGCGGGGGGAGGATGCGGGCGCGCATGACGAGCGCGCGGCTCTGGCGGGAGTTAATCGGGCGTTCAGCCATGGAGCCCAGGATGCCAGATCCTCATGACCCAAACGGACCGGACGCCGGATGAGAGACAAATCTTGGCAGCGACGCCTTCGCTATGGCCGCTCCCTGGCCGCAGGTTTGTTGGTGGAGGTTATTGGGATTGCAGTCGCCAGGTAGTAACGCTCATTACAATCTCCGCCTTTGTCGGTGGTTGTACGCCACCTTCGACTGAGAGCGCGACTGGACAGATGCCAGTGTTTGACCTGACCTGCACGGCTTATGGGGTGTTCGAAAACGCAGCGTCGTGGCAGCGAGCGAACTTGCCCGAGCAGCATTATCATATCGATTTGTCGCAAGGGCTTGTGAATTACTTGGTTCCTCTGTCCGTGACGACCCCCATCCAACTCGCGTGGACACCTGATCATGGGGGTTATATGTACCGGATCACTGTTAATCGCCTGACTGGCGCAGTTTATGAAATGGAGTTCAATTCCGCCGGGCTGAGGACTGGCCACGATATTAGTGGAACGTGCGAGTTGTGACCCTGCCCCCAAACTGTCCTCACTCATAACCAGAATCCGTTCTGGTTGTGGTCCGTCCTGGACCGGGTTGCGAACTCGTTCGGAGTAAGTCCACGCAGGCTGGTGTGGGGCCGATGGGCATTATAGTCGGCCCGCCAAGCTTCGATGATCCTCCGGGCTGCGGGCAAGCCCTGGAAGACGTGCTCATTGAGGCATTCGTCGCGCAAGCGACCGTTCAGGCTCTCGACGAATGCGTTCTGCACTGGCTTGCCGGGGGCGATGTAGTGCCAGCCGACACCGCGATCTTGCCGCCAACTCAGCACCACATGCGACGTCAGCTCGGTCCCGTTGTCGCTGACCACCAGCAAGGGGGCGCCGCGCCGTTCTACGATGTGATTGAGTTCGCGCACCACCCTGCGACCGGACAGCGATGTATCCACCACCAGCGCCAGGCATTCGCGGGTGAAGTCGTCCACCACCACAAGCACCCGAAAGCGGCGGCCGTCGGCCAGTACGTCGGAGACGAAGTCCAGGCTCCAGCGCTGGTTCGGACCCTGTGGCAACGTCATTGGCGCGCGCGTTCCCAAAGCCCGCTTGCGACCGCCACGCCGCCGCACAACCAGTCGTTCCTCGCGGTAGAGCCGGAACAGCTTCTTGTGATTTAGCATGATCCCTTCTCGCCGCAGCAGAATATGCAAACGCCGATATCCGAACCGGCGCCGCTCGGCCGCCAACGCGCGGAGCCGCGTGCGAACCGCAGCGTCGCCGCCACGGCGCGATAGGTAACGGAACACCTTCGGTGCAATGCTCAGCAGCGAACAGGCACGCCGCTGCGAATAGCTCTTCTCTTCAATCGCCCAGATCACAGCTTTCCGCCGCAAGCCGGGCGTCAGAAGTTTTTTCCCAAGGCTTCCTTCAGCGTCGCCACATCCAGCACCAATTCCGCCAGCAGCTTCTTCAGCTTGCGGTTCTCCTCTTCCAGAGCCTTCAGTCTCTTGGCGTCCGAGATCTCCATCCCGCCGTAGCGCGATCGCCAATTGTAGAACGTCGCGTCGCTGATCCCGTGCTTGCGGCACAGCTCCGTTACCGGCAGTCCTGCCTGATGGTCTTTCAGCACACCGATGATCTGCTCCTCAGTGAACCGGCTCTTCCTCATCTTCCGTCTCCTGGCGGGAACGGACTCTAGCTCAGAGCGGGGACATTTCAGGGGGCAGGGTCAGTTGCTTCCGCCTCCTCCACCGCAGCCTAAATTCTGATGCTGAGGGGTAGGACAGCCCAGTGTTAGGTGAGGTCGGGGTTTGGTGGATGCGGGCTAATTCTCCTGGCCGCCGCCTTCGACTTTGTATGTAAGGCATCTATGCCTTACATAGATTCCATGTCCGCACATTGACTGTGACTGCGAAGGGCCAGGTGATGCTCCGGCGTGAGCTTCTGGGGCATTTGGGTGTCCGCCCGGGGGATCGGATCGTTGTCGATCTGCTGCCCTCCGGCCGGGCCGAGCTGCGGGCCGCTTCATCGGACCTCTCGGCGTTTTTCGGCTGCTTACCTGCCCGGGGGTGTTGATTTTCGCTGAGAACTGACCCGGGTTTTCCACCGAGAACTGACCCGGGTGAATTTATGGTTTGCGGGTCATACCGGGGTCAAGTTCTTGGCCTTTTCCTTTCGGCCCTTGTTGGCGGCCGAGCTGGCTTTGAAGCGGAAGCTGTCATTGCCGGTTTCCACGATGTGGCAGTGGTGGGTGAGGCGGTCGAGCATGGCGGTCGTCATCTTAGCGTCGCCGAACACGTCAGCCCATTCGCTGAAGCTCAGGTTCGTGGTGATGACCACAGAGGCCCGTTCGTAAAGCTTGCTCAGCAGGTGGAAAAGCAGCGCGCCGCCGGAGGGGCTGAACGGCAGATAGCCCAATTCATCGAGCATTACGAGGTCGCACCGCATCAGCCGATCCGCGATCTGACCCGATCGGCCCTGAGTTTTCTCCTGCTCCAGCGCATTGACCAGGTCGACGGTCCCGAAGAACCGAACCTTTTTGCGATGGTGTTCAACCGCCTGCACGCCAAGCGCCGTGGCGATGTGGGTCTTGCCGGTGCCCGGACCGCCGACGAGGACCACGTTGTCGGCGTTTTCGATGAACTCACACCGGTAAAGCTGGCGCACCAGGGCTTCATTGGTTTCGCTGGACGCAAAATCAAAACCGCTCAGATCCTTGTAGACGGGGAAGCGCGCCGCCTTCAGCTGGTAGGCAACCGATCGAACCTCGCGCTCGGCGGTTTCCGCCTTGAGCAGCTGTGAGAGAATGGGGACGGCCGAATTGAACGCTGGCGCGCCCTGCTCCATCAGCTCGCCCGCGGCTTGCGCCATGCCAAACATCTTCAGGCCGCGCAGCATCACGACAATCGCCGCCCCGGCCGGATCATGACGCATGGCGGGC
Source organism: uncultured Pseudomonadota bacterium (assembly GCA_963791885.1). Taxonomy (GTDB): domain Bacteria; phylum Pseudomonadota; class Alphaproteobacteria; order Acetobacterales; family Acetobacteraceae; genus CAVSUZ01. The sequence goes on from CAWBUL010000006.1 coordinate 1,223,398, forward strand.
CTCCTGTAGCTTCTCGCGCAGGGCATCGTAGCGTTCGACGTCGGCACGTGGCTCCCGGTCCAGGGCCAAGGCCTGCGGAGCCGCGATCATTGCTGTGGCCGTGGATTTGCCGTCGATCAGCCGGTGCAACATGTTCAGCACGTGCGTCTTTGTCGGCGCTCCATCACTCAGCGCCAGTTCGACGGCACACAACACCGCATCTTCACCATGGTGCAGGACGAGGGCAAGAATCTCCACCATCTCCCGGTCGCCTCCGGGCTGCTTGAGAAGGTGCTGTTGCAGCCGCTTGAACGCTTCCGGCAATTCGGCGAACGGCGCGCCATTACGCAGAGCTCCCGGCTTGCGCTGGATCACCGCGAGATAGTGGTGCCAATCATAGATGGTGCGGCCGGGCAGATGATGCGACCGCTCGATGAGCCGCGCGTGTTCGCAGATGACTTGCCCTTCGGCAACGACAACGACGCGGCCTGGATAAACCCTTAAGCTGACGCGATGATTGGCGAAGGACGCGGGCACGCTGTAGCGGTTGCGATCAAAGTGAACGAGGCAGGTGGGCGAAACGCGTTTGCCGTATTCAACAAAACCATCGAACGGTCTGCCAACGGCCATCAGGCATCCGACTTCACTTTGCCACGCATCGAATATCGAGCCTTGCTGGCTGCCGTGTGGAATCTCGCGCCATAGCGCTTGGCAGCGTTGTTCCAGCCAGTCGTTCAAGTCAGCCAGCGTCACAAAACGCGGCATGGTCTGCCACAGCCGATGACGCGCGTCCTGGACATTCTTCTCGATCTGACCCTTCTCCCAGCCTGAGGCCGGATTGCAAAAGTCAGCATCGAAAAGGTAGTGGCTGGCCATCGCGGCAAAGCGTGCATTGACCTGGCGCTTCTTGCCGACGCCAACTTGGTCAACAGCCGTTCTCATATTGTCGTAGATGCCGCGGCGCGGCACGCCGCCAAGCACCCGGAACGCATGATGATGCGCGTCGAACAGCATCTCGTGCGTCTGCAGCGGATAGGCCCGGACAATGAAGGTGCGGCTGTAGCAAAGCTTGAAGTGCGCAGCTTGCAGCTTGGTCCGTTCGCCGCCGATAACGGCCCACTCCTCGCTCCAGTCGAACTGGAAAGCTTCGCCCGGCTGGAAAATCAGCGGAACAAAGGCCCCGCGGCCGGTCGTCTGCTGCTCCCGCTGCCGATGCTCCTTCCAGGTGCGGGCGAACGCCGCAACACGGCCGTATGAACCTTCAAACCCGAGGGCGGCCAGATCCGCATGCAACCGCTTGATCGTCCGCCTCTGCTTGCGCGGCCTGCCGCTCTCTAGCTTTAGCCAGGCCGACAGTTTCTCGGCGAACGCGTCCAGCTTGCTGGGCCGCTCCGGCACCTTGAAGGCCGGTTCCACCACGTCGCCCCGCAAGTATTTGCGGATGGTGTTCCGCGATAGCCCAGTCCTGCGGGCGATCTCCCGTATCGAAAGCTGGTCTCGAAGCGCCCAGCGACGGATCACGCTCAGTAACTCCATGCTTATCACTCCCGTGGACCCCGCTGAAAACAGCCGGGGCGAGGTCAAAACATGGGTCAATTCTCAGTGGAAATTTGCCACCTGGTGGGTCAGTTCTCGATGAAACTCAACAGTCTATGCTTGGCCGCTGCACACGGACCGCTATAACCGGGTGACGCGGTTCGTCGATGCCTTTTTCAGCCGGTTCGGCGAATTTCAAAAGCCGCCTCGGCATCCGAAATGGCGCGAGGTGAACCTGGCTGCGGAAGTTCCCGGCTGGGTCCGGTTCCAGCCGGCCCAGGAGTGGATCGACGCGCATGCCCCGCCCCGTTCGGTCAGCGCGGAGGAGCAGGGACGGCTGAACGCCTTTCTGTCGCGGGTGAATGCGCCGGGCTTCGACAAATTGAGCCCGGCAAAACGGGCCCAACTCTTCCAGCAGTTTTTGGACTGGGAACATCGATCAGGGGCCGGACAATAAGTATACGCGGTGCCTTCGGGCCCTCCGCCGACGATCCCATCAACGACCCATTTCAGTTGCGCCATGAGCAGGTCATCGCTGTTGAGTGTCGAGAAGCACGCATGCGCACCTTCGGGATTTGGGTTGAGATCACCGATCCTGTCGTTCCATCGTGATTGTGCGTGCGTGTCGACCGCGGCGATGGGCACTTCGGGGTCAGCAAGTCGACCAGGCGCCAGGGACTGATGAGAAGGGAACCGCGCCGTCTATTCGATTCCCATGCAGCCTCAAATGCCTTAAATTCCCCGCGCGTGGACGCAAGCGCCGAGAAAGAAGTCGACGGGCGACATGGCGTCACACCGAGCTCAGGCCTGCGAGATCAAGCCAGAGAATCAACCACCGCCATCGCAATGATACCCGTTAGGGATCGCATGACAGCCCGCATACCCATAGTCCGGCGCCGCACCTGCAACGGCGCTTCCTTGCTCATTAGGATGGATGACAATCACCTCGGGTGGCGCTGGCGCTTCGGGAGCCGGCGAATTCTCCACGATTTGACTATCGCCGGGCCACCAGTCAGACCAATAGCCGCCACCAATCAGAACGCCGGTTTGCGCGAAGGAATGCCGACCATTCACGCCCAGGGCGTGGGGATGCCGTGCGACAAATACGTGACGACCCACAACGGAGTTCCGATGGAACCCGTTCATCAGATGGGCTGGCGCCCCGACACGGATGAAGGCACCAGAGGCGCCCCTGAAGCCACCAGAAAACCCAACCCCAAGGCCGCCACCACCACTCGTCCGGGCGTTCATCTGTGACGAAGTCACCAGGATCCCGAGTAACAGAGCGGAGAACCGAAGAGCACGCCTCATGGCACGATCCCAGCGCTAACCATCCACACTTTACCCTAGATGGTGGCATAGGCAGCTAAGCCAAGCTGGCGAAGCGCCAAGGAAGCGAGCAGCCCGTGGCTCGGCCCAACGCGGCCAAATCCGGCACTGTTCGGCGACCGGCAACAGGACGGAATGACGGGACTTCCGGCTTAGAAGACAGCAGCGACGCTGATCGCGGAGGAAAAGCACTGGCTTCATCGTTTAGCGTGACAGTGTAGGGCGCTGGGATCGCGTGCTGACAAGCCGCCGCACGTTTCTTTGTTTCGAGGCCGTAGACTAATGCGATGGATGGAAGGCCGTCGAGGTCTGCCGCCAGCGCGACGCAAGGGACGATCGTCCCGGACGGTGGAGGTGAACCTCGGCGCCGCGTCGGCGGGCGTGGCGGCATCAGGGCTGATCCAACACCAGACCGACGCGCCGGAATAGCGGCTCACCGGGTTAGCCAATCCAGCCCCGCGCCGTGCGTATCTGGTAGACGCCGTTGTGATGTCGCGTAATGCGCTCACGACATTCAGGACAAAGATGGCCCTCACTGGTGTGGTTGCCGACACCGGTGATCGTGATACTGAAATCTCCTCGCGGACCCAGAGTTTCGCTCGGCGAGATGTCCCGCTCCACATGCCCACCGATATGTCCATAGGGCAAACAATCGGGTCTCCTTTATGGGCAACAAACATCGGCGTGGTCCCTGGCATGTCTGGCTCCGTTATACAGCAAGCCCGCCCCCGCGCTGCCCACGCGCCTTCAGGTGGTCGTGGACGGCCGATGGTTGCTCGCAGGTCAGACCCCAAAAAGATGGATCGTATAGTATCAAAAAAGAAACGACCTCGGCGTATATCGAGATGCGAACCATTCGCGTTAACGACGCTACCTCAGCGTGGCCGTGACGGTTCAACGCTGGTGTCCTCTAAATTCGGGTTCAGTGGGCAGACAATTGTAGTCTTATGCCGGTTGGACAAAGATTGTCGACGGAGAACCATTCGCGAGATACAAAGAGCGAATGGATGCCTCGACATATACCGTGCACGTCGCGCCCCTTGTTGGGCCGGAGCGAACCTCGTTCTACGAGGTTATTCTCCGACCAACGGAGCCCCGCGCAGCGGGCGAGGTGTCGAGGGAGGTGGTTCGCATACTCATCCGCGATGACCCGGGTGCGGAGTCGATCCAAGTTATCACCAAGGCCCGGACTCTGCTCGAAGCGGTCGCAGCAGCGGAGTGGTGGAACATTGGGTCATGACCCGCAGCTTGGCATCTGCCCGCGTGTGAAGAGCCGGCTGGTGAGAGACCCGACCTCATCGCCTGTTAGCGTGGCGAAGCGATCGGGACAGGACCGCCGGGGACGTTCCTGAAGCGAGGCGCCACGTCATCCGACCTGGTCCCCGCTCCGCTGGCGTCGCTGGTCTCGCCCGCATGACGTGGCCCCTCCACTGCCCCTCGGGGAGAAGCCCCGGCGCGAGGGCGCGGCTGCGTGCGCCATGCACCAGGAGGCGCGGCTCATGCCCGCACATCGGCTCCTCCGAAGGCAGGCAGGCAAGACGCCCGACAGGAGGTGGAGGGTGCGACGAAGGCGCCGGAAAAGAGCCGGTTGAGGTCGAAACGCCGGGACCCGTTAGTTGTTTGGTCCCGGGATGAGGTGACGCGGGTTGAGTTTGAAGATTTCTGGTGTTGTCGTCCAGGCGTGGCAGACGGCTTCGAACGGGGTCTTCCACCTGAGCGCCTTGAGATGCTTGGCAAAGTTATAGGCCGACACGAAGGTGAGGACGTGGGCTTTGAGGCGTTCCAGATCGGGATAATGGAACGCCTTAATGGTCGCCTCTTTGACGGTTCGGTTCGTGCGTTCTGCCTGACCGTTCGCCCAAGGGTGATACGGCTTGGTGAGCTTGTGCTCGATGCCGTTCTCATTGCAGATGCGATCGAAGATGTGGGCGCCGAGATATCGCCTGGTCGGCCCGTTGCGGTTCTTTGGCAGATCGGCGAACGCCATGCCGTTGTCGGTCAGCACGGTATGGATTGCATACGGGAATGCGTTGACCGCGCCGCGCAGGAAATCGGCGCCGTCCATCTTGCCGGCGTCGTCGCGGAACTCGACGTCGGCGAACTTCGAGACCCGGTCGATGGCGAGGCACATGTTGAGCTTGCCCTCGGCCAAGCGCAGCTCGCAGATGTCGATGTGGACGTAGCCAATGGCCGCCTCGGCGAACTTGCCCCGCTTGGATGCGTGATCTGGGTTCTCGGGCAGCCGGGAGATGCCATGGCGCTCCAGGCAGCGATGCAGGCTGGATCGGGTGAGCTTGGGGATGCTGTCACGCAGGCATCCGAGCACGTCGTCGAGCGCCAGCAGGGTGCGCCGCCGGAACTCCACGATCATGGCTTCCTCGAGCGCGGTTAGGACAGTGCTGTGAGGGGTGCGCGGCCCCATCGGAGCGTCATCGGTGGTAGCCCGGGCCCGCCACTTGCCAACCGTGTTGCGGCCCAGACCGTAGTGCTTGGCCAAAGCGCCGATCGTCTCTTTCGACGCTTGGAGCTCGGCTCGAACTCGCGGCGTCGTTCGGGCTGAGCCGTGAAGACGGCCTGCCATAGCGCCTCCTCTGCCTCTCGGGTCAGGTTAGCGTCACAACTCTCCCGGACCAAACACCTAGCACTACTTTGGCAGATTCTGCACACGAGGGGATTCCCGAATCGGTGGTTCGGTGATTCATGGCTGATCGGCTTTTGGAGAGCCGATCAATGGACGTGGACTGGCAAGCGGATCTCGATCGCTGGCTTGCGCCGTTTGTCGCTGCGCTACGGCACAAGACGAGGGCACAGATGTGTCCAGCCTACATCGCCGGGCTGATCGGTCCAGGAGACCGCAAAAGCGTTCAGCCGATGGCGATGCGCGCTGGCGAGATCGGCTACGATCAGCTTCATCATTTCATTGCCGGTGGAGTTTGGGATAGTGGTCCACTCGAAGCTGTCCTGCTGAAGAAGGCAGATGGCTTGGTTGGCAATGACGCGGGGTTTCTCGTCATCGACGACACGACGTTGCCCAAGAAAGGATATCACTCGGTAGGCGTCGCGCCACAATATGCCTCGTCGCTCGGAAAGACTGCGAACTGCCAATCGCTGGTCTCGGTAACTTTGGCGTCGCGCGAGGTGCCAGTGATGGTGGGCCTTCGGCTATTCCTGCCCGAGAGCTGGACAGACGATCCTGAGCGCATGGCGCGGGCCCATGTGCCGAAGGATAGACAGATTGCTCTGACGAAGCCGGAAATTGCGATCGAGGAGATTGACCGCCTCATCGCCTCCGGTGCGCGTTTCGGCTGCGTGCTTGCCGATTCAGGATACGGTTCCAGCGGACCTTTCCGTCAGGCTTTGAGCGAGCGCGGTCTGCTATGGGCGGTGGGCCTGTCGCGACGCCAGAATGTTTATCCCGCCGACGTCGCCCTGATCTTCCCCATCGCGAAGGCCGGAAAGCCCCGCAAATACCACGTCCCGGATCAGCCTCCGGTCGCTGCTGAAGCATTATTGGCCGGGAGCAAATGGCAAAGGGTCAGCTGGCGGCGGGGCACCAAAGGTCGGCTGACATGTCTCTTCGCGGCCTGCCGTATCCGCGTTGCGGATGGCCATAAGCACCGAATGCTCGATAATCGTGTGCAGTGCATGCCAGGCGACGAGGTCTGGCTCGTCGGCGAACGCCGGTCGACTGGCGAACAAAAACACTATGTGTCGAACTTGCCGGCTGATACCAGCCTTAAGATGCTCGCAGCCACGATCAAAGCCAGATGGGTCTGTGAGCAGGCGCACCAGCAGCTCAAGGAAGAGCTCGGCCTCGACCACTTCGAAGGTAGATCCTGGACTGGGTTACACCGACACGCCTTGATGACCATGATCGCTTACGCTTTCCTACAATCCCGCCGCCTCAAAGCAGCGGGACGGAAAAAAAAGAGTCGGAGGACCACCGCCACAACCGAGCATGCCGGCCATCAGGCAAGCCATCCTCGATCTCTTCGCACGCCCGCCACCCAGGCAGTGCCCTCACTGTAAGAAGCTCCTCGCCGAAAAACTGCCAAAGTAGTGCTAGTGTTCTGACTCATACGGACGATGCAGGCAATCTTTCGAGCTTGGCAAGGATTGAGGCGGTGGCTGCGGTCCAGACGAATGGGCGTGGTTCGGCATTTCGCTCAGCGAGGTAAGTCTTAATGGCAGCCTGCAGGCTGACGAGGGAGTGGAAGCTGCCGCGCCGGATGCGTTGTCGGGTAAGAGCGGAGAAGAAGGTCTCCACCGCGTTCAGCCATGACCCGGAGGTTGGCGTGAAGTGGAAGGTCCATGGTCATGCCGTGCCAGCCAGGCCTGTACCTTTCGGTGCCGGTGGGTGGCGTAGTTGTCGACGACCGCATGGACCAACTTGCCAGACGGCACCTCGCGTTCGACGGCATTGAGGAAGCGGATGAACTCCTCGTGCCGGTGTCGCTGCATGCAGCGACCGATCACCGTACCCTTCAGCACGTTCAATGCGGCGAACAACGTCGTCGTTCCATGGCGTTTGTAGTCGTGGGTCATGGTGCCGCAGCGGCCGGGTTTCAGCGGCAGTCCAGGCTGGGTACGGTCGAGCGCCTGGATTTGGCTCTTTTCGTCGATCGACAGCACCACCGCATGGGCGGGCGGATCGAGATAAAGGCCGATGATATCCGCCATTTTCTCAGCGAACTGCGGATCACGCGAGCGCTTGAAGCTGCGCACGCGGTGCGGAGTTGGTGCGCCGCCCAGATGCGCTGCACCGAGCGCAGAGACATGGCGGTGGCGTTTGCCATGGCTCGCCCGGTCCAATACGTGGTCCCAGGGGGCGGCTCGCCACACGTGAGCGCCACGACGTGCGCCACTTTATCGGCCGGGATCGGTCGTTTGCCGGGCTTGCGCGTCTTGTCACGCAGCAACCCGTCGGGACCTTCCTCGGCAAAACGCTGCTGCCAGCGCCAGACCATGGGGCGGCTGACGCTGATCTCTTTCGCCACATGTTGCACCGGCCGACCACTGGCCGAGGCCAGAACAACTCGGGCTCGCTCGATGTATTTGCCCGCTCGGTTGCGATCCGATGCTATTGCCTTAAGCCGCTTCCTGTCTGCCGCGCTCAACAACACGCATACTGTCTGTGCCATGCTCACAGAATCGCATGGCAACCGCATGTTGTAAATCGATAGAATGCGTCAGAGCACTAGATGTAGTTTTTTTAGGCTGTTGTAGTAAGTGTCCGTCCGGCGACTTTGTGAGTCATTTGAATCGGTTGCCGGTCCGGATGGACTGAGTGCTTGAAGCGGCTCGATCGGGTGTGATTCTTTGCCTGGCACCAAGCCACGAGGTGCCTGATGTGGACGATGGAAAACCGCCATCGCTATGACCGCGACAAGCTGCGTTATCCGAGCGATCTCACCGATGCGGAATGGCGGCTGATCAGGCCGCTTATACCACCCGCCAAGCGTGGCGGTGGCAAGCGTACCGTCAACATGCGCGAAGTGGTCAACGGCGTGATGTATGTGCTGAGCACCGGCTGCCAGTGGCGCTACATTCCAAAGGACCTGCCACCGCGCAGCACGGTGAACGGCTACTTCTGCTTGTGGGGCTGGGACGGCACGTTGGAGAAGATCCATCACGCGCTCTACGTTAAATGCCGCGAACAGGCGGGACGAGAAGCCAGTCCGACCGCCTGCGTCATCGACAGCCAAAGCGTGAAAAGCGCAGAAAAAGGGGGGCAGCGATCGACCCACACGGCTTTGATGCGGGCAAGCTGATCAAAGGGAAGAAGCGCCATGTCCTGGTCGATACGCTGGGTCTGGTGCTGCACGCGCTGGTCACCGCCGCCAACGTGCAAGACCGCGACGGCGGCATCCTGCTGCTGTCCACTCTGTTCGGACAGTTCCCGTTCCTGCGCAAGCTATTCGCCGACAGTGCTTACACAGGGCCGGTCTTCCAGGACGGCGCGGCCCGCGCGATGCGCAGCCTGATCGTCGAAATCGTCAAGCGCTCCGACCACCCCAAGGGCTTCGTCGTCGAACCTAAACGCTGGATCGTCGAGCGCTCCATCGCATGGCTCAACCGATGCCGCCGGCTCGCCAAGGACTGGGAAAATCGTAACCATAACGCCCTCGCCTTCCTCCGCCTCGCATCAATCCGCCTCATGCTTAGAAGACTCTGTAATCCTTCGTGAAGTCTCCGGACGGAACTCTTAGTGTCCGTCCGGCGACTTTGTGAGTCATTTGAATCGGTTGCCGGTCCGGATGGACTGAGTGCTTGAAGCGGCTCGATCGGGTGTGATTCTTTGCCTGGCACCAAGCCACGAGGTGCCTGATGTGGACGATGGAAAACCGCCATCGCTATGACCGCGACAAGCTGCGTTATCCGAGCGATCTCACCGATGCGGAATGGCGGCTGATCAGGCCGCTTATACCACCCGCCAAGCGTGGCGGTGGCAAGCGTACCGTCAACATGCGCGAAGTGGTCAACGGCGTGATGTATGTGCTGAGCACCGGCTGCCAGTGGCGCTACATTCCAAAGGACCTGCCACCGCGCAGCACGGTGAACGGCTACTTCTGCTTGTGGGGCTGGGACGGCACGTTGGAGAAGATCCATCACGCGCTCTACGTTAAATGCCGCGAACAGGCGGGACGAGAAGCCAGTCCGACCGCCTGCGTCATCGACAGCCAAAGCGTGAAAAGCGCAGAAAAAGGGGGGCAGCGATCGACCCACACGGCTTTGATGCGGGCAAGCTGATCAAAGGGAAGAAGCGCCATGTCCTGGTCGATACGCTGGGTCTGGTGCTGCACGCGCTGGTCACCGCCGCCAACGTGCAAGACCGCGACGGCGGCATCCTGCTGATGTCCACTCTGTTCGGACAGTTCCCGTTCCTGCGCAAGCTATTCGCCGACAGTGCTTACACAGGGCCGGTCTTCCAGGACGGCGCGGCCCGCGCGATGCGCAGCCTGATCGTCGAAATCGTCAAGCGCTCCGACCACCCCAAGGGCTTCGTCGTCGAACCTAAACGCTGGATCGTCGAGCGCTCCATCGCATGGCTCAACCGATGCCGCCGGCTCGCCAAGGACTGGGAAAATCGTAACCATAACGCCCTCGCCTTCCTCCGCCTCGCATCAATCCGCCTCATGCTTAGAAGACTCTGTAATCCTTCGTGAAGTCTCCGGACGGAACTCTTAGACTTAAGACCGCTAAGGTATACAGCGGAGGAGATTATAAATTACGCGAACTAATATAGCGATCACGGAAACGTCATTCAAGTAATTAAATCAGTTATGGCCTCATTTTGGCGCATAATTCTTAGCGGCATTCGGTACTCACCCTTTGCAGGTTCGGTCTTTGACCGCACGTTTCATTTGAGATACGAAGTCCGCCCCGATTCCAGCGATGATGATGTGGCGGTACAGCAGCTATTACGATAGTCGCGGAGATATCGGCGTTTCATCGCACGAGCGATGAATACGGAAAGACCCCCACGAACGGGTACGAGCCGTTCGCAGGGGCCGGTCTAGATGGGGTTTGACACCCTCCGTCTGTGCCCGGTTGGGCACGGCCAAGGTGGTAACGCGCGTTTCGCTGCGAGTGCAAGCGGAAACGCCGGAGACCTTGTCCGTGACCCAGCCGAAAGGAGGCTGGATTGCAAGGGAGAACGTTTCCCTCTCGGAAATGGCTATCAGCCGGCGAAGCTGCGGCACGTGCCGACGTTGCGCACGACACGATCGCGCGGTGGGTTCGGCAGCATGGTATCGGGCGCAAGGTAGGCGGCCGGTTGCGCATTGATCCGGATGCCCTCGAACGACTTTTGCGCGGCGAAGAGCCCGGGCGGGCGATACGATGACCGAAGCAGAATCTGCGATGAGAGGAGCAGAATACGCCCGGGTGCCGGAGACGTGCCGCAACTTTGGTGTGAGCAAAAATTGGCTGTACAACGAAGCTGCGGCCGGACGCGTGCGGATGGTGAAGATCCGCTCGCGTACGTTGGTTGAGTTAGCCAGCGTTCGCGCCGTCCTTGCCAAACTGCCTGCACCCAAGCTGCGTTCCCCGAAAGCCTAACAAATGCCGCCGATCCGTTGTTGGACCGGCGCGGCACTACTCGGGTTCATTGAACAGTACCCCGTGTAGCAAGCTCGGCGACTCTCGCAACGGATCGGCGTGGAGATATCTATGTACCGATCATCAAGACGATCGATTGGCTACACGTCCGCGGACCCGCGTGAACATCTAGCTGAACTCGCCCCGCGCTCCGCGCTTGAAGAGCTGGCAGTGGTGCCCCTGCCACGCACTGCAGCTGATGGTCGCGGAACCGGCATGGCTCGAGCAAATCGCTCGGGGGTGGTGAGATGATGAGCGCCATCGAGCTTGCAAATCGCCTACGCCTGAAGCGTTACGCCCGTTCCTGGCGTGGATGCTGCCCAGCCTGCAACTATGCAGGAGGCGCTTTCTCAGTTCGCGATGTGGGAGGGCGAACGCGTCTTTTCTGCGCCAATGGCTGCACCTACGACGAGCTTCAAAAGGCGCTCGCGAGACGTTTCATGGAAAACTGCGAGCTTGCCACCGGGCCAAGTGACAACCGCACTCGAAGTGAGCGAAAACAGCGCCGTGCATCGGCGTTCAAGCAGCGCCTTGCATTGACAATATGGGGCGGCTCGGAACCTGTGCCCGGAACCGTTGCGGAGGCCTATCTGGCTTCGCGCGGGTTGCGCAGCCTTGCAGGATCATCGGCGCTCCGCTTTCAGGCGGACTGCGTTCATCCGGAGGGCGGAAAACATCCGGCACTCATCGCTGCCGTGGTGAATGGATACGGGCATGAAGTTGCGATTCATCGTACATTCCTGAAGCCTGACGGCAGCGGCAAGGCTGATGCAGAGCCGCAGAAGGCCAGCCTTGGCCCTGTCTGGGGTGGTGCGGTCCGAATTGATCCGTTGGCAGCTGAGATCGCAATCGGGGAGGGAATCGAAACCTCCGCTAGCGCAGGATTGATGCTCGGTTTGCCATGCTGGGCCGCGTTATCCGCCGGAAATCTCGGCGGCAGCCTGGTGCTGCCGGCTGAGGTCCGGAGTGTGGTGATCGCGGTTGATCCCGATCCGTCTGGGCGTGACGCGGCGCGTGCTGCTTGGTTCCGGTGGCGCGGTGAATGGTCCCGCGTGATGATAGCGCGGGCGGTGAAGGGTTCACCACGCATTATGCGCCGCCGCCTGATCGGGATGAAGCTGATGCGTTAGCTCATCCAGATATGTCTGTGCTGCGCTTGGGCAGGCGCGTGCCGCCAAGATTGCCGGCAGCGGTATTCGGCACAGCATGGCAGCCCTGGATTGCGGAAGCAGCTCACGCCGCTGCTTGCACGCCAGACTATGTGGCGGCGCCACTGATCACGGCGACATCCGCTCTGATCGGTAATGCGAGGTGGGCACAGGCCACACCCGGATGGTCGGAACCGCCGCATCTGTGGTGCGGGGCTGTCGGAGATAGCGGGGGCGGCAAATCGCCCGGCGCTGATTGCCTCATGCGGGACGTGCTGCGGTCGTGTCCCAGTTCGTGGTGTAGGAGCTGTGGGTAAGTGGCCTGCCGGAGCGACCGCCAAGAGTACCGCCAAGAGTCTGGAGTAGGCAGGCCACTTATCCACAGCGGTGGTCACCGTGGTGCTCCTGGGTAGGGTTGGGTTGCAACACGCAACTCTGACCTTGGAGGCCACCCCGATGACCGACGACATGATCACCCTTCGCGAGCTGATGGAGAAGGGTTCGGACGCGACACTGCTGCGCGAGATGATCGGCTTCGCCGCGCAGCGTCTGATGGAACTGGAGACCGAGACTCTGTGCGGTGCTGGCCACGGCGAGCGCAGCGAGAATCGGACCAACCTGCGCAACGGCTACCGGGATCGCGACTGGCAGACACGTGCTGGGACCGTGGAGCTGCGCATACCGAAGCTACGCCGCGGCAGCTACTTTCCCGGCTTTCTGGAGCCGCGCCGGATGGCGGAGAAGGCGCTAACCGCGGTGATCCAAGAAGTCCTACGTCCAGGGCATCTCAACCCGCTCGGTGGACGAGCTGGTCAAGGCGATGGGGCTGGAGGGCATCAGCAAAAGCCAAGTGTCGCGGCTCTGTGCCGAGATCGACGAGCGGGTGCAGACGTTCCTGCACCGTCCGATCGAAGGCGAGTGGCCGTATCTGTGGCTGGATGCCACCTATGTCAAAGCCCGGCGTGATCATCATATCGTCTCGGTGGCCGTGATTGTCGCCATGGCGGTCAACACGGACGGCCGTCGCGAGGTGCTGGGCATGACCATCGGCAACAGCGAAGCCGAGCCGTTCTGGACCGAGTTCCTGCGCTCGCTCACGCGCCGCGGCCTACGCGGCGTCAAGCTGGTCATCTCCGACGCGCATGAAGGCCTGAAAGCAGCGATTGCCAAAGTGCTTGGCGCGACCTGGCAGCGCTGTCGCGTGCACTTCATGCGCAATGCCTTGGCGCATGCCGGAAAGACGCAGCGACGGATCGTCTCGGCGTGGATCGGCACGGCGTTTGCCCAGGATGATGCTGAGGCCGCTCGCAAGCAGTGGCGACAGGTCGCCGATCAAGCCAGGCCACGCATCAGCAAGCTCGCCGCCCTGATGGACCATGCCGAAGCTGATGTCCTGGCCTACATGGGCTTTCCGGCACAGCACCGCACCAAGATACACAGCACCAATCCGCTCGAACGCCTCAATGGGGAGATCAAGCGGCGCAGCGAGGTGGTGGGTATCTTCCCGAACGAAGCCGCTGTTACCCGGCTGGTTGGTGCACTGCTACTCGAACAGAATGATGAATGGGCCGTTCAGCGTGCCCGCTATATGACCCTGGAAACCATCGCTCCCCTGGGCCATGATCTCAGCGTCAGTCTGCCTCTCATCGCAGCCTGACACGGCGGTCCAACCCGCCAAGGAGTTCTGCTCCTACACCACGTGTTGGGACACCATCCGTGCTGCCGGAGCTCGAGCGACGGATGAGTGGTGACTTTCCCGATCGGCTTCGGGACTGGAAAGCGGCGCAGCAGATTTGGCAAGCGAAGATCGAGGCGTGGGAAATCGACGTGCGAGCGGCGGAAAGCAAAGGCAACGCCCCGCCTTTGCCCCCTGCTGAGATGGATGAATCCGAACCGCAAGAGCCGCGGTTGCTGCAGTCGGATGTTACCGTCGAGAGGTCGCGTTTCTGCTTGCCACCGCCGCGCCCAAAGGGCTGCTGATAGTCCGGGACGAATTAGCCGGGTGGCTGCTCGGGATGAATGCATATCACGATGCCGGCCGGACATTCTGGATCGAGGCCTATGGTGGCCGCCGCTACCGTCAGGAGCGCGTCAAGTCGCTGCGGCCGATCGAGGTGCCGCGCTTGGCTGTCGCCGTCTATGGTGGAACCCAGCCGGAGCGTCTGGCGCGGCTCATGCGTGAGGCTGATGACGGGCTATTCGCCCGGTTCTGTTGGTTCTGGCCCGATCCAGTACCGTTTCGTTTGACCTGCACAGCGCCGCGCGCGGCATGGGCAATCGAGGCACTGAATAAACTCCGAATGCTGGAACTCGGCCCGGACAACAGGCCGGTGATGGTGCCGCTGGCGCCCGATGCGTTGCCGGATATGGAGGCATTCGGCCGCGAGATGGGAGAACGCCAGGATCAGGCGAGCGGCCTGACGCGTTCCGCATATGGGAAAGCTCGGGGTACCGCGCTGCGGTTGTCGCTTGTGCTGGAATATCTGTGGTGGTGCGGACGCGATGGCATGGACCCGCCACCCGCTGCCATCTCTCCCCGCGCCTTTGCCGCCGCTGCGATGTGCGTCGCGGACTACCTGATGCCCATGGCAGAGCGTGTCTATGGCGACGCGGCGGCGACGTCGGGTGAGCGCCACGCCGCCACCCTGGCACGGTGGATCGCCCGCTGTCGTCCGGAGGAGGTGCATATCCGGCGCCTGCAACGCGAGGTGCGGCTGCCCGGGCTGCGGGATGCCGGAACAATCCGTCGGGCCTGTGATGAGCTTGTGGAGGCTGGATGGCTCTATCCCGCGCCCCGGTGCGGTGGCGCCGAGCGCCGACGGATCGCATATCGGGTAAACCCTGTGATCTGGGACCGCATCCGGTGAGCCGGTGGGCTGCTCTACCCCACTCTATCCCCTGACACTGGCGACACTGGCGACACTGGGGCCGAATGCAGAGGCCAACTGGCCCCTGAGGCCGATTCCGGCCTGCCCCTGGTGTCAATGGATCGGTTGACACTGGGTGACCGTGGGCAGACGAGCGACTGAGCGGTTCCCACCGTCACCCATTGTCAAAGCCATTCGTGACACTGGGCCTTGTCAGAACGCCTAGCGGAAGCGCCGTTCGGACACCCGGGTCCGCCACTGTCACCAGTGTCGCCAGTGTCGACGATATTAAGAGCGAGGACCCCACTGATCCTCTCAACCAGTGCAGCATCAGCACCATCGTTGACCCGAACGGCAATCGGGCCCGCCTCGATCTCGATCGCCGGCACCATCCCGGCATGCTTCGGCTTGGTCTTGGGCGGCAAGGGTCCGGCAGGAATTGCCAACTTAACCGGGGTCGGACGCGGCAAGAACGAGCGTTGCATGGTTAACTGATTTCATGCCGCCATGTGGACGCACGTCTCCTGGCGCCAGATCCGGAATGCCTTGGCACGAGCACGCCGATAACTGCTCGCCGCCATGAGATGACGTCGTGGCCGGAAATGGCCGTAGATGATCCCATGCGCCGAAAGGAAATGCTGTGCCTGTCCGGCCGACTTGAACTTCTGCATTTGCCGTTCTCGGCGTCGGGTAGGCCGATGCGAATTTTCAGCTCGATTATTTAGGTATCTGCTCGTGCGATGCCGGACATCCGGCAGGACGGCACGCTGAGCAACACCGTAACTGCGCAAGCCATCAGTGACGAGCCGCCTGGGTTTACATTTCAGCCCTCGCAGCAGGCGCTTGAAGAATCGTGTGGCCGCTGCCCCGTTCCGTCGCTGCTGTACGAGGATATCCAGCACGACCCCGTGCTGATCCACGGCGCGCCATAGATAGTGTAGCTTGCCGTTGATCCGGATGAACACCTCGTCGAGGTGCCATGTGTCGCCCGGCCTTGGCCGGCGCCGGCGCAGCTTGCGAGCAAACTCCGCTCCGAATTTCCGGCACCAGTGCCGGATGCTCTCATGGGTCACGATCACGCCCCGTTCGGTCAGGATCAGCTCGACATCTCGCAGGCTGAGGCTGAACACATGATACAGCCAGACGGCGTGGTTGATGATCTCGGCTGGAAACCGGTGCCGGGGATAGGAGGTGGACGGAGCCTCATGCCGTCAGCCTCGCCCAACACCCGTCCAGGCGCCAGAGGCGGTTAACTTGGCAATACCCCACGTCGGCCTGAAGGGCACCATGAACGCGCTGTTCCTGCGTGATCTGGCACAAAAGACCCATCGCGGATTGCGCGGCCGGGTCGAGACTGGACATTTCGGCGGCGGGCGTTGCTACGGTTATGCCGCCGCGAAGGCCACTGATGCCGCAGGCAATCCGCTCCGCGGCGAGCGGCGGATCGTCGCCGAGGAGGCCACCGTTGTCGTGCGGATATTCAAGATGTTTGCCGCCGGTTCGAGCCCGATTGCCATTGCGCGTGTTCTGAATGCCGAGGGGACCCGGGGGCGCGAGGGCAAAGCGTGGCGCGATACAACAATTCGCGGGCATGCCGGGCGCGGCACCGGCATTTTGCGCAACGAGCTCTATATCGGCCAGCTGGTCTGGAACCGTATGACCTTCATTAAGGATCCCGTCACCGGCAAACGCGTCTCGCGTATGAACCCCACGGATCGGCATATCCGTCAGGATGTGCCGGAACTCCGGATGGTCGAGCAGGATCTCTGGGACCAGGCGCAGCGCAGGCTTGGCCTCATTCGTCAGTCCTCGGGAGCCGATCAAAGGGAGGCGGTACCGTTCTGGTCAAGACGCCGGCCGCATCATCTGCTGACGGGTAAACTGTTTTGCGGCGCCTGTGGCGGCGCGATGAGCAACGTTGGACGCAACTATCTGGCCTGCGCCGCCGCCCGTCGTCTGGAGATCTGCCAGAACCGGCTGGGCATACGGCGCGAGCGCCTGCAGCAGCTCATACTCGACGCTCTCCGCGACCAGATGATGCAGCCGGAGCATGTCGCTGCGTTCACCTCCGGGTTTATCAGGGAGTGGAACAAGCTGCAGGCCAGTGCTGCGAGCGATCGAGTGGTCCGGGAGCGGGAACTGCAGGCCGTGGACCGGCGGCTGAGTTCAGCGGTAATCGCCACAACCCTTTGACCAACACAGCTCTTTCCCACCGCTCGATGCGAGCCGTACGGTCTTGTGGTTTCACCACAGTTGGGTCTGAAACCCGGCCATTTTTCGTAGCGAGCCTCCGTTGTGGAAGGTCGAGTTTATCAGACGCGCCGGTAGCGGTCGCGGATTGTTGGGACGGGCGCCCGGAGTTGTCTTTCGTGCACACGGCTGCCGCTCAGTCGAGCGAGCCCGAGTGTTATCCGAGGCACGGAGTGCCGCCGCGATCCAGAGTCGAGATCATCTAGACAAAACTCGGAGATGTCGATCACCTGCCGGTCAGGCTGATAGCCGCACGCCGACAGCAACCGCCCCAAAAAATCGATGGCGCCGCTGATGGAAACGTATTCTGGAGCCGGCGAACGGGGCATCCAGCAGCACGGGCGCAGATCGGCGCGCGGGCGGCATGCCGTCGATCCGTGTCCACGGCACGATCTGGTATTGGCGAGCACTAAATCGCCCATCGCAGAACAGAGATCCTAAAATTCCCTTCCTTTCACATTCACAACTAAGACCAACTGCGCCAGCATCCCGGCCAGGGCGACCCTTGAGCCTCAGTCTACGTCGCCGCGTCAAGCCCTTCGGCTCCTGGCCGTCCGGCCAGCAGAATCAGCGCAGTCTGTGCAACCGGTTGCATTTTGTGCTTGCAAGTGTATTTTCTCTTCTGATAGAGGGCGACCAGCATGAGCGGAGGAGCAAGATGGACTTTGGCATCTTCAATCTGATGGGATTCAGACAGCTCGGCCGCCCCAGCGAAGACGTCATTCGGGAGTCAATCGAACAGACCCGGATTGCCGAAGAGCTCGGACTCGGCGCTTCGTGGTTCGCCGAACACCATTTCTCTAACTACGCTATTTGTCCGTCGCCGCTCATGATGGTGAGCGCGTGCGCTCCGGTCACCAAAACTATCAAGCTTGCCACTGGCGTGCTGGTACTGCCGTTGTACAACCCCGCCCGATTGCTGTCGGAGATCGCGTTTGCCGATGCGGTTTGTGAGGGGCGGCTGGTTCTCGGCCTCGGCAGCGGCTATCAACCTTACGAGTTCGAGCAATTCCAGGTCGATCTCGCGGACTCCAAGGCAATGCTCGCTGAATTCATGGACCTGATTAGCAGCGGGCTGAGCCAAGATTTTTTCAATGCGACCGGTTCGCATTATGCCATGCCGCAAACGCATATCGCGCCCCGACCGGTGCAGAAGCTATTACCGATTTGGCTTGCCGGTGACTCGCCGGAGGTGCAGCGGATGGCCGCGCGGCGCGGCTGCGGCGCCATGATCGCCGGCCGCACTGCCGGGATCGACGTATTGGCTGGCCAGCGCGCGCGCTGCGCTGCGATCTTCGAGGCCGAGGGCATCGCCGAAGACCGCATGCCACTCGCGATCCAGCGCCATCTCTGTATTTCAAACGATCATGCAGTAACCGAGCGTTTTGTGGAGAACTCGCTCTATCAGATCCGGCTGACGACGGCCCTCCGCCGGCGAACCGAAGCGATGGACGGCACGATGCTGCGCCAAGATCCCTTTCCCGAGGAACCATCGCTGGATGATATTCGCGCCAATCTCATGATCGGATCGAAAGAAGAAGTCGCGATCAAGCTGGTGAGGGAACTGCGTGTGTTGAAGCCGGTTCATATGTGCTTCTACGTCCAGCTTGGTGATTTCTCTCACCGGGATACGATCTCTACGATGGAAAGCTTCGTGCGCGACGTCGTGCCGCTGGTTGAGCGGGAGCTTGGACCAATAAGCCAGATCGGCTCGCCCCTTCGGATCGCCGCCTGAGCATCACCGTGGCTTAAGAGGGACGTCAAGCAATGGCATCGATCAGTAACATCATTGCCGAATTAGCAAAATACCCTGTCGCCACAGTCTACGAAGCGCTCGGTAAATCCGGCGACGTGTCCAATCGGATCCGACCAATCGGGCCAGGTATGCGCGTCACCGGTCCAGCGCTGACGGTCAAGACCTTTCCGGGCGATATACAGCCGGTGTTCCATGCTATCAATCGCGCCAAACCGGGCGATGTCCTGGTGGTGGACGCCGGTGATGCTGAACGCGGAACTATCTGGGGTGGCACCGGTGCGGCGACCTTGACGAAGTGATTGAGATGAAGTTTCCAGTATTCGCCGCCGGTATCAGCATGCGTGGTACTGTCCGCGTGCACATATGGGCTGGATCGGTACGACAATTGCCATAGGGGATGTTCCGGTTTCGTCAGGGGATATCATCCTAGGCGATAGTGATGGGGTCATGGTTATTCCTCTCTCGCGCGCACACGAAGCGGTCGGGTTGGTGGAGGCGCAGCACGAGCGTGAATCCAGGCGAGATGAGCGGCTGCGAAACGGCGAAGATCCAATCACAGTTCTCAACCTACCTGCCTGGCGAGGCTGACCCGACAGAATCGGGCCATCGCCGCCGTTAGGAGTTCAGGCCTATGCTGATGCGCAGCAAGGGTGCACGGATTCATTTTGATTGCTTAGGCGATCCCGAGCACCCGACAGCATGTTTTGTTCATTCGTTGGCTATGGATGGTGGCATGTGGTCCGAACAGGTTGGTCCATTGCTGCGGGCTGGGTATCGCGTCCTGCGGGTCGATCTACGCGGTCATGGTGGCAGTGATCCGCTCTCGGGCGACTACACGATGTATTCGCTCGCCGATGACGTCGCTGATGTCCTGAACTTTCTGCACCTGGCCCGCGTTCACTATGTCGGCCTATCAATCGGCGGCATGATCGGACAGGAGTTTGGTGTCAAGCATGGCGACCGAGCTGCGTCCCTAATACTCTGTGACTCCGAACCGGTCACTCCGACTGGTGCGGCTACGTTGTGGGAACCGCGCACGCAAACTGTCAAGCAAGCGGGATCACTGGCGCCATTGGCCGATGGCATGGTGGGGCGGTGGCTTACTCCGGCGTTCAAAAATGCAAATCCGTCCCGCTGGCAGATCGTCTATGATACGATCGTCGCAACCAGGGTCGAGGGCTGGTTCGGGTGCGCGGCCGCGATCTTAGACTTCGATTTTCTTCCAGTTCTACGGGAGATTGCAGTCCCAACCCTGGTGCTTTGCGGTGCCGACGATCCCGCGACGCCGCCGGAGGCAAATAAACGCATCGCGAGCCTAATCTTGAGTGCGCAATACGAGGAGGTCGCCGATGCTAAGCATCTTCCCAACATTGAACGCCCAGACGCGCGTTCAATGCTATCTTACTGAAGTGGCTAACGCGGTTACAAGCGGGAGCGAAGGGCTGAGTGAAAGAGAAAGCCCGCATTACTGCGAACGGAACCAGTCCACTCACAGGCGACACGATTTTGTCGAGATCCACAAGAAACGTTTCCTCATATTCTTGCGGTGACGCCGGAGGCCGTCCCTCGGAAATCATTGCAGGCTCACCGGGTCGGAACCGAATTTCGATCGAACGGCGTTTGTGCACCCGGTTGCACGTCTTTGGCTTGACTTTACCTGTACACTGATGGAAACATACGCTTAGAGTTCGACTGCCAGCCGTCTGGCCAATGGCCCGTTAAAAGCAGCCGGGGGAACGTCACAATGTTTGCCAAGCAAGCGAGAGAGCTCCAAGGATTTTTGTGCAAGCCGGCGCAATTTCAGGCAGATCCGCCGAGGAGCCGCCCTGTGACGAGGCCGTTGAGGTTTCGAATGTCGTGGCTCGCTGGCATCACGTTGACCGTCGGCATGATGTCGGTTGCTGTTGCCGCGAATGCCGCGCCAGGGGCGAGCGACGAAAAATGCGCACCCGACCAGAAGCTTGTGACAGCGGCACAGCAGGAAGGCGTGGTGTACGTTTATGGTGACCATGTCCATGTGCCGCCGCTGATCGAGGGGTTTACTAAGAAATACAAGGGGATTCGGGTCAATTTCGTTGGTCTTGGAGGTTGGGATACGTACTACCGATATCTTGATGAGGCGAAAGCCGGACGAACCATCGCCGACGTCCTCTATAGCGGTGATGACGCAATCCAGACTGCCAGCGATGCCCACAACCTAGCCACAATGTCGACGGCCTCAGCACCATGCTTGCCTGCATGGGCAATTCGCGATGGCGGCTCCTATTTTCGGGTGCATGGGGTCCTTGCCGGCATCCTGTATAACTCAAGCGCTCTGAAGGGCTTGCCGGTACCGAAGGATTGGAGCGACTTCATCCACCCGCCGGCAGCCTGGCAGCATCTGGTCATTTTTGCTGATCCACGAAATTCCTCACAGTCCTTCGAAGATCTTGCGGCACTATACCAGAATTTCGGGCCCGAGTGGCTCACTGGCTTCATGAAGGGCCTGCACTCGATCGATACCGTTGTGGCGAATAATCCGGGGGCACAGGAATCCCAGCTGATGTCGGGAGAGCGGCCGATTACGCCGACACTGCACTCCGGGTACTATGGCGATATGATCGCCCGCGGCGCGCCGATGGTAGAAGTTCTGCCGCCCTCCGGAACCATTGCCCAGTTTGTGGGTATTGCCGTGACCAAAGATGCACCACATCCGGCAGCGGCACGCCTGTTTGTCGATTACAGCCTGAGCCCGGAAGGTCAAGCAATACTGGTGAACAGCGGGGCCTACGGTGTTGGCATCGGCGCTCCTTACCCCAAAGATCAACCGGCCTTCAGCACGGCGAAAATTCTGCCGTACGACGTTGCCAAAGCTCTACGCGAGCGCGACGCGATCATCCATCTTTGGCAGGAGGCTTTTGGGATATATTGAGCTTGGCGCCATGCTTGGAGTCTCTGCTGAGGTGAGATGATAACGCGATCACTCCCGTCGTTGACGCTCGTCACGGCGTTGTCGTTCGCAGCGCTTATTATCGTTGTTCTGCCACTCGTCGCAATTCTGTTCTATGGGCTGTTTACGATCCAGGACGGGCAGGCAGCCATCACGTTGGAGCCGCTCCGGTCGGTTTTGAGCGGAAGGGGCTATTGGATGGCGTTGGGCAACACTTTGCTCGTGTCGTTCGGAGCCACTTTGATTGCGACGGTGGCGGGGACCTGTCTGGCCTGGGTTGTCGTGCGGACCAACACACCATTTGCCCGGCTGCTCGAGCGATTGGCGACCTTGCCCATTTTTATTCCTCCTCTCGTCGGCGGTGTCGCCTGGATCCTTCTGAGTGCACCAAGAATTGGCCTGTTCAATGTTGTCCTACGACATCTTGGCTTTGGCGAACATTTTGATATTTACCAGCGAGCAGGGATTGTCTGGGTAATGGGCATTTACCTGGCGCCCTACGTGATGATGGTCGTGGCCAGTGCCTTGCGCAATATGGATCCCAACCTCGAGGACGCCGCACATGTTTCCGGCCTCGGTGATTTCCGTACGTTGCAGATCATCACCCTTCCGGTCATGGCGCCCGCGATTCTCTCGGGCGCGGCGTTGGTATTCGTTATGGTCATCGGCATATTCGGGACGCCCATGCTCCTGGGCTGGCCGCGTCAAATACTATTGCTCACCTCCCGGATTTATCTTGAGTGGAACCAGCATCCACGTGCTCTGGGTGTCATCGCCGTTCTTACCGTCTATCTGATCATTCTTTCCTCGGCCGCGAATTTGCTTATGGCTTGGCTGCTTGGCGGTCGGTCGTATGTGACGGTATCTGGAAAGGGGTACCGGCCTCGGATCATAAGGCTCGGCCGTGCGCGATACATCCTGTGTGCGAGCGTTTTTTTCTATCTAGCGATCACAATCTTTGCGCCTCTCGCGGTGATCTTGGCCGGTTCCCTCTCGACCTACACCTGGTCCGGAACATTTACCGCCGATAATCTGAGCTACCTTTGGTCCGCCTACGAAGTGTATTTTACGTTCCGCAACAGCCTGGAAATCGCCACGCTTTCGGCGACGGTCGCAACTGTTGTAGGACTTGCCGTCGTGTGGATCAGCGCACGGACGGACTTTCGCGGGCGACGCTTCCTGGAATATGTGGTGATGCTGCCGATCGGCGTGCCGGGTATGGCATTCGGCGTGGGCGTAGCGCTGTTCTGGCTTCGGATACCGATCAACGTCTATGACACGATTCTGATCGTAGTGCTCGCCTATGTGGGTCGTTATTCAAGCTACGCCGTCCGTGTCCTGTCAGCGAGCCTTGCCCAGATCCATCCGGACCTGGAGGAGAGCGCGCGCGTGTGCGGGTATGGGGGGCTTCGAACGTTTCTGCGCATCACCATGCCTCTGGTTCGCTCCGGAATTGGTTCCAGCTGGATCTTGCTGTACAGCATCCTGATGACAGAGCTATCTATGATAACGATACTTCAAAGCTCGCAAAGTCGCACCATTGCCACGCTGACATTTGACACCTGGGATTCTGGTGACTTTTCAAAAGTGTGCAGCCTTGCCCTTTTGCAGCTGATCGCCGGCGTCCTCGTGCTCGTGGGGGTTCAGTCCATTGGATGGCTTACGTCCGGCCGCGGGCCTGTCACCTAGTCTCGTGGCCCGGTCTGGCAGGTCGGCTAGATTTCGCAGCAACGAAGGAAGGATCATTGCGTGAGCGTCGTCGTCGAGAACCTGACAAAATCATTTGGGACGATGAAGGCGATCGACGATCTCTCCGTGGCTTTTCAGGAACATTCCATCTCCGTCCTGTTGGGGCCTAGCGGCTGTGGTAAAACAACGGTCCTGCGTTCCATCGCAGGGCTAGAGGCACCGAATCGGGGCACCATAACTATTCAGGGGAATCTGGTGTTCTCGGCCGCACGTGGGGTCAACGTGCCACCGGAAAAGCGTCGGTTGGGAATGGTTTTTCAATCATATGCAATCTGGCCGCATATGACGGTCTACGAAAATGTAGCGTTGCCGCTCCGGGCCCAAGGCATAAAGCGCAGTGAGGTGAGGCAGCGGGTGGCGGAAGTGCTCGCGATGGTTGGTCTCAGTGAATTCAGCGTTCGTGGTGCCACGCAACTGTCAGGAGGACAACAGCAGCGGGTTGCTATTGCACGATGCCTCGTCAGCCGCCCCGCGCTCATTCTTCTCGATGAGCCGTTCAGCAATCTCGACGCCAAGTTGCGCGTGGATATGCGCAACGAATTGCTATCTCTGCAGCGGACAATCCGTGCGATGATGATCTTCGTAACTCATGACCAGGAAGAGGCCATGGCGCTTGCAGATCAGATTTTTCTGTTTAGGCACGGCCGGCTGGAACAGCGTGGATCACCCGGCGAACTTTATATGAAGCCGCAGACGCGGTACGCTGCGGAATTTCTGGGAAAGGCGAACCTGTTTCCGGTCGTTATCAGAGTCCGGGGTAACGGCAGGGAGATTGTTACCTGCGAGTCGGAGCACGTTATCGGCATGGCCGACGACAGTCATGGCCCTAACGGTAACGCAGGGGCTCTTTGCCTGGTCCGTCCGGAAACCTGGCAGATTATGCGGTCGGGCGGTGCTGGCTTGCCTGCTGTCGTGGAATTGGTGGTGTTCCTGGGCGATCGAACCGCCATCGATGTTTCGACGCCGATCGGGCTCCAACACGTGGTTACGCTGGGTCATGAGCAAGTCCAAATAGGAGAGACGCTCCAGCTTTCGGCGACCGCTGGGCGGATTCAGCTGCTGCCCCACAATACCTGAACAGGACCTTCCCAGTGCGGCGATTACATTAAGGAAAGCGCAGAATGAGAATATGCTTCACGGGCCAAGCGCTCATCCGTAGCGATCTGCGAGACTGCCGCGCCCAGCCGTTTCGCGATGTTCTTGCGCTGCTGCAGAACGCCGATCATGCGTTTTCGAACCTCGAGGGTGCGGTCAGGGGACGGCACGGCGGCTGGCCATTTGTCGGTGGTGAGAATTTTCCTGAGAGCGATCCTATCGTGCTCGATTGTTTAAAGGATATGGGTATCGATATGTTGTCGCTGGCTAATAACCACTCGCTCGACATTGGGCCGAGCGGTGTATTGTCGACGATCGAGGAGGTGACGAAGCGCGGCATTATGCACGCCGGGACTGGGATTGACAGGGATGCAGCAGAGCGCCCGGGCAAACTCTCCGATCAGCTTGGATCCGTTGGCTTGATCGCCATAGACGCAGGTCCACAGCCTGATTTTGTCTATGCGACGAACGGCACCGCACTGGTTCCAGCGCGGCCCGGTGTGAACCAGTTGAAGGTCTATCCCAGGTTGGCGCTGCCCGATGCAGACCTTGCTTATTTTCGTAAACTAAGCGACCGCCTCGGGCACGAAACGTTCAAGCGTGCGCATGCCCGCTATGGCTTCAAAATGGTTGCGCCGGACGGCATTACCTACTGGGATCAGGAGGACGCATTCACTTTTTTTGGTTTGGCCCTGGTCGGGACGGCCGAAGTCGCGCACGGTACGGTAGTCATTGATCCGACCTATCTGAAGCGGCACGCGGATCTCGTTCGAGCGGCTCGACGTGATGTCGATGCTCTGATTGTCTATCTCCACAGTCATCACTGGCAGCCAGACTTCTCACGCGTTCCTGAATGGATTGTCGCGTTCGCGCACGCGATGATCGACGCTGGAGCCACAGCATTTATTGCACATGGTATGCCGCAGCTCCATGGAATTGAAGTCTATAAACACCGACCGATTTTCTATTCCCTCGGTAATTTCATATTCCATCTTATGCCGCCGCGGCCGGTCTTTGATGCTCCAGAGGTATGGGAAAGTATCATCGCTCGTGTCACGACCGCTGGCAATCAAGAGCTCGCCGAGATAAACCTGCAACCGATCGTGCTGGCCGGCGAGAGCGGTACCTGGGAGGGGCAGACGCCGAGACCTTATCCTATGCTAGCAGATAGGGCCGCGGCTGATCGCATTCTGAGCAGAATCACGGCGCTGTCCGAGCCATTCGGGACAAGGTTAGAACGCCTGGAAGACGGTAGCGCCAGGATCATACCCTGACGCATGCGTCTCGGAGATCGACGTCCACCTGGGTGCAGTCAGCGGATTTCGTCCGGACGACCAGCACGGCCGGCTAGACGGTGGAGATGTCAGTCGGTTCGGATAGGGATCTCGATGGCCACCCGCTGGCCGGGAAGGCGAGCTGATTGTCGAATGACAAGCTCTCCGTTCATGAGGATGGGTTTCGTGCTTGCAGCCTCATCGTTGCTCAGCCGCGTGATCAATTCGGTCGCGCTGCAGAACATCCGCTCAATCGGCTGAGCCACGGTGGTCAAACGGTAGGACGGCCACGCTGCAATGTCGGCATTATCAAACCCGACAACCGAGACGTCACCCGGAACGTCGATCTTCATAGTGCGCAACGCGTCAAGAACGCCGAAAGCCATTAGATCATTGGCAGCAAAAATCGCATCCGGCCGGGCGTTTGACACCATCATCTTCCGAGTTGCCGCATACGCGCCTGCGAACGTGAATCCACCCTCAACGCGGCAGAACAATCCCAGTCCTGCCTCGGTGAGACCGGCTATGAACCCGCTTTCACGACCAATGGCCGTGGGGGTGTGAGGACCTGCAACAATGCCGATCCGTTGGTGACCGCCGGCGACAAGAAATTGGGCAATGGCGCGGCCGCCGGCCACTTGATCGCAAGAGACGGAAAAAGCATTGGCTCCCCGCATCCGGCGGTTCAACAGCACCACTGGGATGTTGTAATGTGCCAATGCGTCGAGGTTCCGGCGCGACACGCTGACCGTTGGAATGACGATACATCCGGCCAGGCGATAGCGCACCATATCGGGTACAATACCGGCAATATCGGTGCCGCCAGGAACTTGAAACATCATGGTTTGCATGCCTACAGCAGCGCTGGCAGACACAAGAACCTGTATCTTTTCCTGATACCAATAATTCGGTTCCACGCTTCCGATGAAGCCGATGATGTGGCTGCGCTGTGTTGCAAGGCTCTTTGCTATTGCATTTGGCGCATAGCGAAACTCATTCGCTATTTTCCATATTCTGTCCCGTGTTTTCTCTGAAATGCGAGAATCGTTATTAAGGGCGCGAGAAACTGTTGACTTTGAGACGCCAGCGAGTTCAGATATCGCAGCAACCGTTAGCAAAACTTGTTCGGCCATCATTGGCTCACTTGTAGCAGGCGGAGAATGTGTACGTGCCATCGAAGTCCCCTTCGATGATTTCTCCCTTTGTCTAACTGCAGGGAAGGTATCCTTCTCGATGGACGTTTTAACGCAACTCGCGTATGCCAACATCCTGATTGTGACGCGAGGGCCGGTAGCCAGCCAATGCGGGAAGAAAATGAAACGGTCGCGAAGTCATCGCCGGCAGTTTCATTGGGCAGTCCCAACCGCCGAATCATAGTGGGAACCATTCCCCGCTGACTTTGTGCAGTGTTTACGATCCCTGGGCCGTGCGCAATGCGACAGTCACTCATCATTCTTTGTCCCGCTTGCATTTGCATACGCCACAGCCTTAAAGGGTTGAAGCTGACCCGGGGCCGGTTGGTGGCTCGTCATTCAGGTCATTGTGGTTTTCGTTCGCTAGGCATGTCTCGTGAGCGATAGGTGACAGGCAGCTCGAGCGCAACGCCAATATACCGCAAGCCGACGATCGTTGCTTAGAGCCGAGCTATCTCCACCGCAAGTCGTTGGCCGATCAGCTCGATGTGGCGGCCCAGCCAAAGCGCGACCGACACAGAAGCGTTGAGTCGCCGATGGATCAGGCTACGGCGGTGAGTCGCCATGAAATCCGGCAAGGCCGGCACGATCGTTGTGCGCGCCACCTCGGTCGGAAGATCGACCCGTAAACGCCCGCGAAATGCCACGCGATCGCCTGCGAACATCGAGTGCAGGTCATCGACTTCAGCAAGCAGATCGCGGGCACGCGCATGAAATGCGCGTCCATCCTCCGTCAACTGCACGCTGCGCGTCGTCCGGTGCAGGAGCCTGACACCGACATCTTCTTCCAGCTCCCGGACCGCCGTTGGGGCCCTCCCCCTTTGGATGCCCAGGCTATCGGCCGCGTGGGTGAAGCTCCCCATTTCCGCTACCGTTATGAATAGGAGGATGAGTTCTGGCAGAGCTGGACCGGACTGGGGAGAACCAAATCTCGCCGACCGATCCCGACAGCCGTGCAATGGCAGCGCACACGCACGTTGCCGTTGGCTACAACGTGCAGATCGCGGTCGATATCACACGGTCTGCAAGAATTTTGCACTGAACCTAGAGCAGAATCCTTTCATTCCGGTTCGTATCCTGTGGCTGTGAAGTAATTGGCGCATTCGGCTGGCGTGAACTTTTCGATGGTGCTGCCGATGACCTGCCATAGATCGGGGATCGTCCGCGCTGCGGCTTTTCTCAGGAAGGCCTTGAGCTTTGCGAACGCCTTCTCGATCGGGTTGAAGTCGGGCGAGTAGGGCGGCAGGTAGAGCAGCCTGGCGCTGGCGGCCTCGATCAGCATGCGTATGTCCGCGTGTTTGTGGGCGGGCAGATTGTCCATCACCACGATGTCGCCCGATTGCAGTGTGGGCGCGAGCACGTGGCGGACGTAGGCGCGGAAGGCATCGGCATTCATCGGGCCATCGAGCACCATCGGTGCGGTCATGCCGGCAAGGCGCAGCGCACCGGTGAACGTGGTTGTCTTCCAGTGTCCGTGCGGCACGGGTGCACGGCAGCGCTGACCGCGCTTCGCCCGCCCGCGGAGCCGCGCCATCTTGGTGGTGGCACCGGTCTCGTCGATGAAGACCAGGCGCTGCGGATCAAGATCAGGCTGCGCGTCGAACCAGGCTTGTCGCCGCACGCGCACGTCGGGCCTGTCCTGCTCGCAGGCGTGCGCGGTTTTTTTTGATGGTCATGGCGTGGCGATCCAGGAAGCGCCACACCGTGCTGGGGGCGACGTGCAATCCATGGTCCCGACGAAGCATCTCCGCCAACTCCACCAGTGTCATGTCGACCTGGGCGGCCACGGCACCAAGGATCACGTCACGGTAAGCCTCGATGCGGTGCGAGCGCAGGTCACCCCCCTTGGGCCGCGCCTGGATGCTGCCGCTGGCACGGAATGCCCGCACCCAGCGGATCGCGGTCGCAACGCCGATCCCGAACCGTTCAGCCGCCGCACGCCGCGACAGCCCCGCCTCAACCGCCGCAATCACCCGCGAGCGAAGATCGTCCGACAGCGTCCGTGCCATGCATGCTGGCCTCCTCCCAGCAGACATGGTGAATCAGATCGCCACCGCGTCTGGGAAGAACTCTCGCGAATCGGTTCGGTCGGGTTCTGCTCTAGCAGCCTGAAAAGCAAGGTCTTTTTTGTTGCATAATTCCGGTGCACGATGGGGCGCAACTTCCCGGAGGCCCCACCCTTGAAGCCGCCAATCATCAAAATGGTGCCCGTCGCGCCCGACGACCCCCAAACGAGGCGGAAGCGCCGTCCCACGGAGCTGAAATCGGTTTGCGCTACGACATGGGCCAGTTTTACGCAATGAAGGCGACTCTCGAAGCCCTGTTCGGACGACCCGTCTATATGAAACTCAAAGAGAGCGCGGGCATCGCGGACTGGCGGAAAGCCATCATCCGCCTTCTCGACGCGATTGCTCTCGCCATCGAAAGCACAATTACGATCGCTGATGACGGGTGGCGCGAGGACATCGCCGCCGAGATCGCCCATGGGAAAGGGCTAATCGAGATGAACGACACCACCAGCGATCTGTTCGCGTCGCTATCGGCTACTCTTAGTCGAATAGTGTTTCTCCAAATCGGACTTATGCCAACACGAACAGCCTTGTCGAAGACCGTGCCGCTCAAAGCAGACTGGTGGAGACTCGATAAATACCGGACCGCACAGTATGTTCAGAGCACCGTGCAGCGGCGGGCGCTTGACGAGGCCCGAAGCCATCGCAAAGAGGCCCAATCCCGACCCAGCGATTAACCACGCGACAAATCCGGTTTATCGAATGCTCGCGCTTGGTGTGACTACAGGAGGAGTGCCTAACGGGCGATTCCTTCGGACTTCCTGTCTCAGCCAGCCATCATAATCACTCCGACTGATCTGATTATGGACG
This sequence comes from uncultured Pseudomonadota bacterium, assembly GCA_963791885.1. GTDB lineage: Bacteria > Pseudomonadota > Alphaproteobacteria > Acetobacterales > Acetobacteraceae > CAVSUZ01. Next base: position 1,253,482 of record CAWBUL010000006.1, read on the forward strand.
CTTTCGACATAGAAAACTGTTTCATGATGATGGTCGCCATGGGCATAACCGCCGGACACAACCAGCACTGATCCGATTTGGAGCCGCATATGCTTCACCCAAACGGCAGCAACGGTGTGCTCTTCACTCTTTTCCGAAGCAACGATCCACTCCATCCATCCCTTTGTCCCTTTGCGGGGGTAGTAGTGACGTATCTTCGTCATGACGCCGATGTGGTGGTCGTGCGCGAGGGCATCGCGCTTGGCGGCCTCGAAACTGTCCCAGCAGTTCTGATCGCGTAATTCCCGGCGACGTTCGGCGATTTGCCGTCGTTCGGCGACAAATCGCCGACCCGCTCGAAAGACCCGGCTTAGGAAACCCGCCATGCGAAGGGTAACCCTCTACGGACCAGGGGGTTTACTATTGAAAACAGATTCTTCCGATAATGAAACGCTCGGATAAGAGAAGGCCGCCTCAACTCACCTGCCGGTGAGGTACTGCTCGTCAAAGCGTAATATGCCCGTTCGGCTTGCAGGAGCTGCTCTTCAAGCATCACCCGGTCCATTCCGACCCCGTAGGATTTGTCCGGGTTGTGGTCATGACCGACCAGCTTCCGATCGAAATCGCCCCCTCTGTTTCGAGGCTGATGCCGCCGAGTTCCATGGTCTCGCAGACACGTGGCCCTTGAGCCCTGGCAACAACTTGAAGCAACCGGCGACGGCTTCGTGCTCTTCCTTGTCGACCGACAAATTTCTTGAACGAGGAACAGGCAATGGCGGAACATATCGTTGCGATCTTCGATACGGAGGCCGCTGCCGACGCGGCGGCGCGGGATTTAGAAGCTGCGGACATTCCGGCATCGGCGATCCGGCGCTACCGACCAAACTCCGAGGAGGGGATGGCGGCCGGCGGGACGGCAAGCAGCACGACATCCAGCTCGACAGGCGGCTTTTGGGCTTGGCTTTTGGGTGAGGAGCCTAGCGCCCAAACCAGCTATTCCTACTATCCGCGCGACGAAGAGCGTTATGTCCAGGGCGCACGTGCCGGCAACGCGGTTCTCAGCATAGTGCTGCAGGATGACTCCACCATTCATCAGGTGGTGACGATCCTAGAACGGCATCACCCACTCGAAATGGATGAGGAGACCGACGAAACGGACGTTGGTCTTTCGGACGCAGAGCTGTCCTCTCAATCAGGCCGCCTTGGGGGAACCGAAGTCCCTCCCTCATTGGGCACCGTCAATCCCGGACCCACTCCGGTCGCTCAGAACGCACCGCGCCCCGTTTCTGCGTCCGGCACGGAGGAGGTAATCCCCCTGGCCGAGGAACAGCTCGAAGTAGGCAAGCGAATGGTAGACCGCGGTGTGACGCGGGTGCGCCGTTACGTTGTTGAACGACCGGTCGAGCAGGACGTCACCCTGCGCGGGGAGCGCGTGACGATCGAGCGGCGTCGGCCGATCGAAACCACCAGATCGCCGGGACAGGCTTTTGAAGAACGCGTGGTCGAAGTACACGAGACGGAGGAAGTTCCGGTCGTGGCAAAGACGGCGCGCGTCATAGAGGAAGTGGCGATCCGCAAGGAGGAGACCGAACGCACTGAAACGGTGCGGGATACGGTCCGTCGCGAGGATGTCGAGGTGAGCGACGAGAAGGGGCGGCAGGTGTCCGAGACAAGTCCGACGCAGCGGAACTGACGTTGCATTCAGCGCGGGTACCCGGCTCCACCGGAGCCGGGTGAGGTTGGTGTCGGAGATCGCTGAGAGACAGCACAAAAGTCGAACTACCAGCCAAACTGTCCTGTAAGGATTAGAGCATGCCCGCGCTCGCGATTATTTTTTAGACCAGCTTGCCCAGAACATAACCAAGAGCGAGAGCGCCGAGCGCGGTCGCCACATGATGTTCCTGCACGAACCGCACAAGATCCTCCGTCTGCTGCCCACTTTGGGTGGATCGGAGCGGCCGGCCAGCTTCATCGTAAAGACGACCGCCGGCGCCCTCAGAAGACGCCTCAGGAACGCCAGTTTCACTCATGCCTATGCACCCCTCTTGCTTGAGGCCTTCTTTCTGGAAGCGGAAGGTTCTTCTTCTTTCTCGTCCTCTTCCTGCATCGCCGCCGGCATGATGTGCTGCTTGGTGACTTGGGTGAGTTTGAGATCCGTTTCCTTTTCCTCCGCGAGGGTCTGAGACAGCAGCTCAACGACTTCCCCCTCGCCGAGCGCCTCGGCCAGAGCGATATCCGTGCCGTAGGCGGCGATTTCGTAATGTTCGATCCGCTGCATGCCGGCCACGATGACCAGATCCATGATGGGGCCCTTGCCGTCCTGCTCCTCGATTTCGTGCTGCGCCTCTTCCACCAGGCCGCGCATCGCTTCACAAACCTTCCGGCCACGCCGGATTTCCAGCTTCTCCATCGCCTCCTCGACCCGTTCGATGTGGGTTTGGGTCTGGTCGATATGGAGCTGGATACCCTCTTTGAGGGCCGGATCAGTCGCGGACCTCAGTGCCTTTTGCATGCATCTCAGGGCCTGTTTTTCGGCGCTGTATGCATCCTTCAGCTCTTCTCCGAGCAGTTCTCGGACCTCGTCTTCCATGGAATACCTCCTGACCAGCGCGGCGGATTGGCGCTGATATGAAGCGCCCTGCAGGCGAAGACGTTCCAACAAACCTTCGGCAGCAAGGGGAACACAGCCGCTATGGCGAGAATTGCTATAGGCGCGAACCTCCCCCTCGCACGGCCGTGCATCTCGGATTTTTGCGCGCTTGAGAGTGGTGGTCGAAAACACGGCGATGGGCAGACGCGTTTGCTAGGGCGAAGACTTATCTGACGACTTGAGGAAGTAGGCAAGGGCGGCGGCGATGCAGAGGGTGGAGACGAAAGTTTCGTCGAGCCGATCGTAGCGCGTTGCCAGGCGTCGAAAGTCCTTGAGGCGGCAGAAGGTGCGTTCGACGATATTGCGCCGCCTATAGGTGATGGCGTCGAACGGATAGGGCTGCTTCCGGTTCTTGCGGTTGGGGATGATAACGCGGCTGCCGCGGTCCGCCAGCCAACGGCGCAATTCGGCACTGTCGTAAGCGGCATCGGCGATCACGCGCAGGTCGGGCGGCAGTCGAGCCAACATTGCCTGCGCCGGCACGCTATCGTGGCGCTCACCGCCGGTCAGCGCGATGACCTTGGGTCGGCCGTGAGCGTCAGCGATCAGATGGATTTTGGTATTGCGCCCGCCGTGGCTGGTCCCGATCCCACGCGAACCCCCCTTTTTCGCCGCCCGGCGCTGGCCGACCGGTGGACCTTGATATGCGTGCTGTCCAGCAAGGCTTCGGCCGGCGGGCCGCCGGCGCGCGCAAGTTCCATGAACACACGCTCCCAGATCCCGCGCACTGCCCAGCGCACGAACCGATTATACAGTGTCTTGCGTGGCCCTTATTCCAACGGTGCGTCGGACCATCGGCAACCGGAGATGATGACTTGGATGATGCCGCTGATCACGCGCCGATCATCCACCCGTCGCTTGCCGCGTATGTAGATGGGCAGCAATGGGTCAATCTTCTCCCACTGCCCGTCGCTCAACCAGAAATACCCTGTGACCATGCTGCCCCGAATCGATGCAAACTCCAACCACAGGGAATCAACAACCTATTGATTTGGCAATAACCCAATTGGGTCTTCGCCCTAGTCTAGACGACGAAAGAGCGCGGTCCGTGTGCGTTCTGATCGTGGAAGATGAACCTCTGATCCGTTGCCTCCTCGCTGAGGAAATCGCCGAGGCTGGCTTCGAGGTTTGCCAGGCTGAAAATGGTGATGCCGCCGCACGATTGATCCAGGAGCGGCCCGCGCCATTCACGCTCCTGATTACCGACGTCCAAATGCCCGGAAAGAGGGACGGCCTCGCCGTGTGGCCCGGCTGGCCTCACCCAGTCTGCGGTCAAGCTTAACAACCGCGCCGCGACCCAGCCTCCAGAGCTGGCTGATCTGCATCGTCGCTTTGCCGAGCACGGCGCTGACAGTGACGGGAATGTCGTACACTGACTCCAGTTCGTGGGTGCCGCGGGGCAGCGCGCTGCCGGGGAAGCTCGTATTGGAGGGCCGAGCAGTAGGAGAGGTCATGCTCTCGGATAACCGGCCTATTCCTGAAGCCAGTTAACAGCACGCTCCTTGGTGACAACGTCCTTTATCTTTCGTAAGAAGTCCATCCGGAGGACCACAAATGACCTTCACTGTGGGGCGCGGATACAGGCAACCTCCGCGATATAAAATCCACATTTACCTCCCGCAGCCGTCTTTAGGGAGGTGATCGAAAAAGGGGATCTGCATTGAGACTTCGCCCAATCGGTGATGCCTGCATTGCAATCAAGCTTCACGGCCGCCTCTGGACAGCCGCCTGCAGGGGAACCAACGCAAACGAGATGCTTCTCCGGAGATGAGAGCTGGCCTACGGGCCGAATAAAACTTGGCATCAGGAGGTAGGCGAGCAGGAATAAAGCGAGTGCGCCAGCAAGCCTGACTGCTTTCCAAGCGGGACCTTCGGTCTTCAGTTCAACCATCCCGGGGAGCGTATAACCCAGCGCAGCCGCTGAGATACCGGAGACAGCTCGCAATATAGACAGTTGATACGTCGATGGCAGTGGCAAAACATAGCCGATTATAAAAGTCAGAATCAGCACAGTGCCCGATAGAAATGCCGCAACGGTCTGAAGCCAGCCTAATCTAAACATAGGGGGCGGCATCCCGGTACAAACGCCAGGGCAGCTCAGACCCAACTTCCCGGGCCAACGCGGCCGGATCGAGCGAACTGACTGTACCCGGCGTTTGCTCCTCTCTTTGCTGCAGATAATAGCCGTCAATCATGACCCCCGGACTCCCATACAAATATACAAATGAACACCAGAACATCAAGCGGGCCACCGGCACGAACTAATTTTGATTGAAACTCCAAGAACCCGGTTATTCCAGAGGCAATGGCCGCGGCGCCTATGCCAACCAAGACCGTTATTACTACGCGGGGGAATGGAGGAGGGGTTTGATATGTCAGAGCGAGTACCAAACCGGTTAGGAGAAGGAAAATTCCCAAGATAAATACGTAGAGTGGTTCGACTTGAGCCACGGGGTTTATCGAGGCTGGGTTGGCCGCCGCGTTATGATGCGCCGGACTCGCAGCGGTGACAAAGGACGATGTGTCCTGATCGGGTTCCGTCATCGGAACGGTCTTAGCGGGATCCTTCGTAGGCCAATTCGCTGGTTTCCTGGCCACAGAGGTGACTCAGATCGTGATCCGCTCGAGTTCGTCGAGCGTGATCTCATCGCCAGTCCGGTCGTAGAGCTTGGTCGTACGCGGGCTTTCGTGTGCGGCCATGGCCTGGGCATTCTCCAGCGTGCCACTGGCCTCAAGATAGGCAGTGATGCCAGTGGCGCGAAACGTATGACAACCGATCCTGACCTTCATGCCAAGCCCCGCCGCTCGCCGCTGGATCATGCGCCAGGCATCGACTCGGTTCATCGGCTTGTCGGCCAGCGTGCCGGTGCGACCGGCAGCTGAGCGGAAGAGGGGGGCGTTGCCGCCGTCGCGGAGGCCGGCGGCCTCTATATAGGAGTCGAGGTAGGCTTCCAGCGTGTGGTGCGCCGGCATCTCATGCCGCTTGCCACCTTTCTCGTGCAGCCGGACCCACCAACGCTTGCCCTTGGGGTAGTAGTCCTTGACGCGCATGACGACGACCGCGCCGATGCGGGCGAAGGCGAAGGTCATGACACTGATCAGCGCCCTGTCGCGCAGCCCGACGACGGTGGACGTGTCGATGTTGTCCAGCAGTTTGCGAGCCTGTTCGGCATCCAACACCGTGGTCTTGCCGCTCTTGACGACGCGCTTCGGGCCGCGGAGTGCGTGGGCCGGATCGGTGGCGACGACCTGGCCGGTGACCAGCCAGTCGAACAGCATGCGGATCGCCGCCAGGTGCTGCTTGACCGTCGGTTTCTCGAAATTCCCACCAAGCGCCTCGATATAGGCCGCCACATGCAGCGGCTCGATGTCGGCAAGCTGACCGATGCGGTGATGCTCGCACCAGGCGAAGAATTTTCCCACCGCATGCAGGTAAGCCAGCCGGGTGTTCTTGTTGCGAATGGTGGCGGCGAAGAACTCCAGGAAGCGGCGCGCCGCATGGTCGCTGGCGTCGGCGACGATCGCCGGCACCTCGATCGAGGCCGCGACTGCGGCGGAGATTTTCCGCGAATTGGCAGCCGGGAGGGCGGTGAGCTGGCGGGTCTGGTCGGTGCGGGTATCGAACATGCGATTTAATGTAACATAACGTCCTCACATGAGCGGCTTATGGTCAACGGGAAATCGATCTCCTGACGCAGTTTTCTATAACGGCATCATCGCACCCCGCGTGGCGGCGGTGTCGCGGTCAAGGGCCGAAGCCGGCTTGCCGGTGCGCGTAGCGCAGCCCTTGAGGGCGGCGACGCCGCCACGCAGCATCGAGGCGCCGTGTCGTCAGCGGGACACATTTCATCAGCGGTCGTCGGTCGAGCCTGTTCGTCTCGCTCGCGACACCAGGGCCGCGGAACCTCACATCCGGTCGCCGCGAGTGCGGCGGTCACCAAAATCCCTCATGCTCGAGGTCTCAGGCTCGGAAACGGGACCAATCTTTATGACGGCATCTTTCAGCCAGAACGTTATCAGGTCCGTTCACCGATGTCCGCCGGGACAGGGAATGCCCCGAGGATCTCTTGTTACGTTGGGCGGTAGGGTTTCACGCCGGCTTCAATATCGCTCCCTCCGGTATTTCGCCGTGGGTCAGGTAGCGCCATAGCGCGATCAACAGCTTGCGCGCGAGAGCGACGATTGCGATTCGTCGCGCTCTGCCGCGTTCCTCACCCACACGCTCGCGGAACCAGCGGCTCAACGCGCTCTCGGGTTGATGCCGCACCCAGAGCCAGGCTAATTCGATCATGGCTGTGCGCAGTCGCCGATTGCCGGCCTTCGAGATCCCCTGCTCCCGGACGATGGTCCCGCTGCGCCATGGCGTCGGGACAAGGCCCGCGTAAGCCGCCACTTCTCGCCGGTTCGCGAATTTTCGGAACAACCCCTCCACATAGAGTGTGGCAGCGAGCTGAGGACCGACGGCCTTGAGACGCATCAACGTGGCGGCCGGCGATGGCTGGTCCGCCGTGTCCGCCCCGGCGTCAGAGTCTCGCTCAGCCTCCACATCCGCGATCTGGCGCAGCAGCAACTCAATGACTTCGATCTCGCGGAGCAACTCTGCCCTGAGGCGGGGCGGCAATGGCCGGCCGTCTCCGGTCCTCAGTTCGTCAAGGCGTGCCCGGCGATCCCGTTCCAACGGTTCGTAATCGACGATCCCTTGGCCTGACAGCAGTCCCTTGACCCGATTGACGTGCCTGATCCGCTCCCGAAGCAGGATGGCGCGTTCCCGACACGTGCGCCGGCGATCTTCCTCGTTCGGAGACGGCGGCACCACCATCGCGCAGACGCGCGGTTCGTCCCGCCTCCAGGCCAGCAGTGTCCGCAGCAGCGTTTCCCCATCAATGACGTCAGTCTTCGCGCGGCGCTGCCGCCTGGGCACGGCGATCGACGCGGGATCCACGACGTGGCTCTCGATATTGCGTGCCTCGAGCAGCCGATGCACCCAGAACCCGTCGAGGCCGGCCTCCTGAATGACGGCGATCCTAATCGGACCTCCGACGGCGGCTTCCGCCTTCGACCGCAGGCGGCCCAGCAGTTCAATCAACGCATCGCCGCTGCAAGTGGGGGTCGAGAACTTCGACATCTTCTGGCTGCCGGGAGAAAGCACGGTCAGCAACCAAGTCTTGTGGCTCAGTTCCAGCGACGCGCAGAGCGCCGTTTCGTTGGGGACGGTGTGGGATGTGGGGTGATCGGTCGAAATTCCGGCGGGACGCATCTGATTCCTCCTCGAGAGGCTGTTGATGACCGGCCAAAGGTATCAACCGTCCCGCAGCCTGTCGTTCCGCCATGGAATCTTTATGTTGCACTATTTATGCCGTCTGCCCGACCCCAAAAAGCCGGCCGCCGCCACCTTATATATAGTCCGCATACGGTACGGCTTTTTGGTCAGCGGCGGACCTTACAACCAGCTTTAGGGCTGGCCGTGGTTCGATCCGCTAAGCGGATGCCGCGGCGAGCGGCACTTCGGCTGCCAGGTCTAAATCTGGTGATGAGAAAAGTGGGGAGCCACTGCCTTTCAAGATCGATGACCTGAGTTGGCTGATGCGCTCCTCAATCTCGCTGGCGGAAACCTGTATTTGCAGCTTCTCCTGGACGAAGTTGAGCCGGCCTTCGGCATCGCGGATGAGCTCAGCCCATGACTTCACCCAAACCTTGTGGTTCGGCTTATCGATCAGCAAACCGACCGGCCGCTCCTTCTGTGTTATCCGTTCTTTGAGCACATCGTCATACTCGGTGCCCACCAATTAGAAATTCCAGAATGTGGACGTGTTGAGAAAATCCGGTTGCACCACTAGAGCGTTCACATAATCCTCGAGCTGATCGAGCTCTTTGCGGCCAAGAACGATCGATGGGCGTTTGAGTTCGATAAGAAGAAACTCATGATGCTGCCTGTCGGCATGCGGCACAATGCGCCCCATGAAGGAGTCGATGCGCCCGATCTTGCCATCTGGCTTGCGTCCTTTCCTTCCTTTCGTGCGCTTGAGTGCAAGCTGGTCCGATACCCGATCCATGATCTTCGTCAGGCCGGCTTCCGCCATCGTGAAGTGAAAGACTTCACCGAAGATCCACGTATTATCGCGAACCAAAATATCAAGTTCGCCGCGCTCTTTGACGGTCTTCCGATGCGTTGGCTCGAATACAATCTCGCGCAGCACCTTCAGCGCGACAACCCGGTCGGCAATCAGGCTTGATGCGGATATGATGTGCCCAAGCTCTGTCCTTTCGAGCAGCAGGGAAAACTCGTCCTGGCGAGCCTTTGGCAAGTGGAACACCGCTCGCAAAATGCGCAGGATTGACTCGGGATTATTCCGGAGTGCTATTCGCAGTAGCTCAAGAGTGACTCTCTTCTGAGGATTGTCGGCCCTCTTGAAAACGCTTGAATAGGACGCGGCCTGCGTCGCGATATCAAAAACCTGCCGTTCCTTGCGCTCGACCTCGTCCTTCGGCTCCCCTTCGTACGGATACACACCGGCGTTTTTCAGTTCCTGAATTAGCTCACCCGACTTTTCTGCCTGGCGCTCGCGGAAATAATCGCCGACCCGATCGCGGATGTACTCGACGACTGCCCCAAAGTCGGGATCGGTCAGACCCTCGAACTCGAGCAGGTTTGCATCGCCGATCTCCTGTAGAAATGGGGAATATGCGTAAGCCGAGAAGTCAAAGCCTGGCGCCGGGATGTTGGCCGGCAGAGAACCCAGAACTACTCCACTCTCCCCGCCGAAGTAGATTCTTCGGCTTCCGCCGTTAGCCTTCCACTCGATAACCCGCAACATGACATTGCGGACACGGCCGCTTGGACAGACGACCTTGCACATTCCAAATTCTCGCGTCCGGTCGATTGTCAGAGATGGATCGACACCCCTGCCGTCATAGGTGATTTCTGTTCCTGGGTATTGAAGGATGTAGGGCGCAAAGATGGCGGCAAACTCGGCGTGTGCCTCGTTACTGGCGAGCCAATCAAACGTATCCTTTAGGGGCGCGAGCTCGACGACAGTGCCTGTGGGGGTGTCTGCCGGCGCCGCTTCCGGCTCGGAGACTTGGCTTGTCTGCAATGTTGCTGCCTCGATCTCGATCATGAGGCGGAAGACCGCACTGCCCTCCTTATAGACCGTCAACCAGGCAGCCTTCTGCGCCAGCGAGAAGAATTTCAGCCTCCCCTTTCCCTCCTTGCCATGTATGGCCCGAGAGAGAAGAGGAGTGCGTCGCCGTTTCAGCTTCCATGATTCACCCAGGCTTTCAAAGTCATGAGTTGCCCGTGCCTTCGAAATTCCTGTTCCGTCGTCACAGATGAGAATGCTTTCGAAGCCACCGAGTGCATTGCGGACAAGATCCACGCTGACCCTTTTCGCGTCAGCGTCGAGCGCGTTCCACACGAACTCGGCCAACGCCTTTACGTAATCGCGTGTGGCGGCGACCTTTTCAAGGTGGTCGTGTTTTGCTTTTAGAGTGAGGACAATCATCGTCATTAGATGCTGCCGTTGAAGGCTCGGTCGAGGATAGACGGAAGCAGGGCGTCCAACTCGGTGGCAGTCTCGGATTGCAGGCGCTTCAGTGCGCTCATTTCCGCACAAATCTTCCTGAGCATCACCTGCGTTTCGTGCGAAGGAAGCGGAAACTTATAATCGAGAAAGTCCTGGGGGTTCAATCTCCGGCGACGGACATTCGTCCCTGTGCTTGCGCCGGCAACTTCCGGCCACACCGAAGGCGTGCAAAAGTAGATGTCAAGAACCTCCGGAAAAGCGCGATGTTCATTCACGTCGAACACAGGGAATTCCGTCGAGACAACACAACCGTCACACTCGGCGGGAACAATGCCAAACGCGCCCTCCCATGCCATCAATTTCGGATACACAAAGTCACCGGCGCGAAGACGCGTGAGGCGCGGATAAGCAAACTCCATACCCGATTTACGCGACCCTTTGAACACGCCGCGCCCGAAGCAATATACGCCAGCGAATTGATAGGTCTCGTCAGGACGCACGATGACATCTGGGGTGCGCAAGCTTACCAACTCGCGCATTGGCGTTGGTTTTGGTTGCTTGTCATGGAACAGGATAGCACGAAGCAGTGCCTTCGCCTCGTCAGCAGCTTGACGGCGGAGGCTTGAGGCCTCGTGGGTTAGGGCGACAAGTTCCTCTATCCACGCCACCACCCGTCGCTGCTCGGTCAAGGGCGGCAATCTGACAGACTTCGCTAGCCATTCGTCTCGATCGAATACCATCTTCTCGATAACAACGCCAACAGCGCTGGAGCGAACCGTTTCGGTGAATGCGGGTGTGTGCGAGAGCCACCAAAAGAATCGTGAATCAACCTCAGGCGATATTGCAAACTGGTCGTAATTTGTGCTCGCGATGGCGTTCGGCGGAGCCTGCCCAACGATTGCATAGGCCTGATGCCAGCATTGAACTCGCGAGATGATAAACGCACCAGGAACGACCTTGAATTGCTTCTTTGTCGCAATCTGGTGTCCGAACATCTTCTCTCGAAGCTCTAACCCGCCGTGCCGGCGCTTTACGGTTATCGTTAGATAATCCTTCTCGTCATCCATCACGATCCGCTCATCAAGGTAGCGAAGGATGTCACCGAGCTTAACCTCCTTCCATTCTGGGCTCCCGGTTTTCATTAGTCATCATCCAGCCGCGAACGTATCTCCGACATAATTGTTAGTATACGCTCTTCCTTTTCCCGAATGCTCGACACCAGTCTTTCTGGTGGTAGATGTTGAAGGTCTTTCGCGGCGCGCGGATTGCGCTGATCGAGATTGTAGCCATTGGCCAGCAATTCAGCGACGGAGACCTTCCAGGTGCGTTCATTTTCGATGCGCTTGCCGAACCAAGCTATGCATTCAGCGAATTCCTCGAACTGCATCGGCTTTGACTTGCTATAGTTCGAACCATCTGGTCGTTTTGGCTGTTCGTAATACCAGACGTCGCTTGTCGGGCCGGAGCGATCGAAGAAGAGGATGTTCGTCGGAATGCCCGTGTAGGGAGCAAAAACGCCGTTCGGCAACCGAACAACGGTGTGCAGATTGAACGTCTTCAGCAGCTCTTCCTTGATGCGCGCGCAGACGCCATCACCAAAGAGCGTGCCCGTTCGGAACGACGACGGCGGCGCGTGCTGGCCTCCCTGCTTGCGTCGGATTGCGGTGCAGCTTGCGCATGATGAGCTGAAGGAAGAGCAGCGCGGTTTCGGCCGTTTGGCGATCGTCCGGGAAATTTCCCTGGATCCCTTTCTCTTCCTCACCGCCGAAAGGCGGGTTTATGAGGATCACGTCAACCCGGTCTTTCTCCCCGATCTCGGCGAGCTTGAAGCGGAGCGCATTGCCGGGGTCGATGTGCGGCGCGTCGAGCCCATGCAGTAGCAAGTTCATCTGGCAGAGCAGATAGGGCAGCGACTTCGGCTCGCAGCCGTAGATGGAGTTCTTCCTGAAGCTGTCTTCGGTGGGGGACGGTCTTCACTTGCTTGCTCAGATGATTGAACGCCTCGACGAGAAAGCCGCCGGTACCGGCCGCCGGATCAAGGATCGTCTCCCCCAGACGCGGATCGGTTACCTCTACCATGAAGCGCACGACAGGACGCGGCGTATAGAACTCCCCTGAATCCCCGGCCGCATCGCGCATTTCACGCAGCATGGATTCATAGAGTGCGCCGAGGGTGTGCAACTCACTGCTCGATGTGAAATGAATTTCAGCGACCTTATTGATCACATCCCGCAGCAGATAGCCGCTCTTCATGCGGTTATCGACGCCCTTGAACACGGTCGCGATCACGTCCCGTCGGTCCTCGCCGTTGGCGCTGGTGAGCTGACGCAGATAGGCGAAGAGGCCCGGCCCGCGCTTTCCATCGGGATGCCTGCATTCATCCTGGTTGATGAAAGCGAGCAGCTCGTCGCCGGTCACCCCTTGCGGATTGGCGGCCCGAGATGTATTTCGCGATCTACCAGGCGATCGCCGAAGATGAGCGGCGGGTCGGCCTGTTCAAATCCTTCCCGCCGGATTTCTTCGACCTGATTATCGTCGATGAATGTCATCGCGGCAGCGCGCGAGACGAGAGCGCATGGCGCGTTATCCTGGAATATTTTGAGCCGGCTTATCAGCTCGGCATGACGGCAACGCCGCTGCGCGATGACAACCGTGACACCTACCGCTATTTCGGCAATCCGATTTACGAATACAGCCTGCGGCAAGGGATCGATGACGGCTTCCTGGCACCTTACCGAGTGCGCCGTATCGTCACCGAATGGGATGCCGCCGGGTGGCGGCCGAGCAAGACCGATCTCGACCGCTATGGGCGGCCGATCCCCGACGAGGAATACGGAACGAAGGATTTCGAGAAGGCCGTGGCGCTGCGCGCCCGCACCAAGGCAATCGCCAAGCATCTAACCGAGTTCATGAAGAAGACTGATCGCTTCGCCAAGACGATCGTGTTCTGCGTCGATCAAGAACATGCCAGCGAAATGCGAAAGGCGCTGAGCAATCTCAACAGCGACTTGGTGGCCACTTATCCGAACTATGTGTGCCGCGTGACGGCCGATGAGGGCGACATCGGCCGTGGACATCTGAGCCGCTTTCAGGACATCGACACCAAGGTGCCCACGATCCTCACGACATCGCAATTGCTCACGACCGGCGTCGATGCGCCGACTTGCAAGAACATCGTGCTGGCCCGCGTCGTCGGCTCGATGAGCGAGTTCAAGCAGATCATCGGGCGCGGGACCCGCGTCCGGGATGACTACGGCAAGCTCTGGTTCAACATTCTCGACTACACCGGCTCCGCCACGCGGCTCTTTGCCGATCCGGCCTTCGACGACGATCCGGTGCGGATCACCGAAGAGGAGATCGACGGGGAGGGGCACGTCACCGCCGTCCGCGAGACTGAGCCCGAGCCGGAAGCCGAACCGCCCGCCGAGACCGGCCCAGAGATCATCGAACCGCCGGAAGAGGGGAGACGGAAATTCTATTTCGTCCGAGCATCTCGGCATAGGTCTTCACCTGTTGCAGGCCATCAGCGGCAGCCTTGTAGCTCGCTTTCGCCTCAACCACGGCGAGCGGGAAATCTCGCGTGTAGCGGAGGAGAAAATCCACGCGTTTCGGCGGCTTGCGAATGAAGCCTTTGCCGACCGGCACGATGCGACCGTGGGTGATTGACCGTTGCTCGGCGATCGAATGCGGGTCCATGTCCCAACCGCTCGCGAGCAACTTCGGAACCACAAGCTTGCGGCATGTATCGGCCTCGCTCACGGGCTATCTTCCTTATTCTCGGGCACCAGCGTCCAGGTGCGGCGCACCGGCAGCTCGGCTCGGATTCTTCGGCTAACACCACCACGGTGCTGAACGCGGCATCAAATTCCGGCTTTTCCCCATACACCATTGCGGAAACGAAGTCATCGTAGCGGCGCCGATGCAAGGGACCAGTGCGCAGGGCATCGATCGCCTTGCGTGTCTCGCCGGCGATGTCGGCCGCATAGGCGGGGTACTGATGAGCGAATTGCCTTGCGTCACTTTCGGCGATCGCGCGCGCCAGGGCGGCGACCTCGGCGGGGTCGATCAGATCCCGCATCATGTGCAGATCGTAGATTTGCCGCACCAGCGTCGGGTCCGGATCGCGGCTGGCGCCGGCCATCTCCATCGCCGTGCGGCGCGTAAGGGAGACCAGCTTTTCGGCCGCGGTCTCCACGATACCGACGCAGGCGAGCTGCGCTACTTCGGGCGGGCGCTTCGTCGCCTCGGCGACGAAGGAGCTCACCGGCAGCATCACCGGCGGCCGGCGCAGGGGCGCATAATTAAGCTCGACCTTGATGGCGGAACGCAGCCCCTCCCCTGCCCCGCTTTCGCTCGCATAAGGCAATTGCCAGACGGCGTACTGCCCTTCATCGCGCGCCCAGGCCACCGATTTGTCGGCGGGATCGAAAGCGAAGCCGGCCGCCTGCAACGCGGCGGAGATGTGTTGGCGCAGGTGATCGAGCTGCCGGCGCAGCGCACTGCGGCTCACCGGCGCCGCGGCTAGCGGCACGATCTTGAAATCCACATCCTCCGACATGCGCCGTATGATGCGATGCGCGCGGGCGAGCGCGGTGCCGCCGCCGAAGACGAGGCGAAACGGTGCTGCATCCATTGCCGCGAGCGCCGCTATGGCGCGGACAACATGCAGATCCTTTTCGACCAGGCCGATGCCCGGCAGCCGAAAGAACGCCTGAACTTCCCGGAGCTCGCGTTGCGCGTCATCGCTCAAGCCGCAGCTCCGTATCCTGGTATTTGAGGCGGCGCACGAAGCGGCCTTTCACGCGCACGGCGGGATTGACCGGCACCTGCGTCGAGCGGCCCTCATTATAGGCGCGCTGGAATTCCGTCGGCTCCCACGACACGCCGAGCTTGTCGAGCGTTTGACGCGCCGCATCGATGAACCCGCCGGCCGCAGCCAACATCGGCTTGCCGGTCAGGCTTGAGATTTCCGCGCGGCCATAGACGCCGTAACCGAGCCGCACGAGCTGACCGTCGCGCACCAGGCCGCGCAGGGCGCGCAGCACCTGATCCTCGCCGCCGAGGTCGCGGAACTCGCGCGTCAGGAATACGTCGTCCCGCCGGCGGGCGATCCGTTCCCCGATCCTGTCACGCAATGTCCGTCGCTTTGGCATGGGCCCTTCCTGGTTGCAAAAACCCGACATCAGTGTAAGCAAAAACCCGACATTTTGCAAGAGGAATATAAGTGTTTTCAGCGCTCTAGACTTGGGGTTCGCCCCGCTGCGGGATGGGTATCAACGGCTCTCCCGCCAAGGCCGGCCCGCGGCCGCAAAAGCCGCCAGCCATGCTAGACAATCCTTTGTCGTTACGCGTCGGGAGCCGATCAGATCGATGTGCGGCCGGTTCACTCAGCATTACACCTGGCAAGAGGTGCACGCCTTTCTCAGCGTGTTCGGGCCGGCGCGCAATCTGCAGCCGCACTACAACATCGCGCCGACCGATAGCATCGCCGTGATCCGGCTCGATAAGCAGGGACAGCGCGAGCTGGTGCCCGATGCGCTGGGGCCTCATTCCCGGCTGGTGGAAGAAAACCGCCAGGGAGATGCCGGCGACGTTCAACGCGCGGGCGGAATCCGTCGCCGACAAGCCGATGTTCCGCGATGCGTTCAGGAACCGCCGCTGCATCATCCCGGCGAGCGGCTTCTACGAATGGACCGGCGCGAAAGGCGCCAAGCAGCCGCATCTCTTCACCGCCGCCGACGGCTCGCCCGTTCTCGGCTTCGCCGGCGTGTGGGACCACTGCCGCGATCCCGCGAGCGGCGATGAGATCCTGTCCTGCACGATCATCGTGTGCGGCGCGAGCGCATGGATGCAGCGGTTTCACGACCGCATGCCGGTGATCCTCGAGCCGAAGGATTTTGACGGCTGGCTTCGGGGTTCGCTCGGGCCGGTAGCGCTCACATGCGCCGCAGAATCCGCCTTGCGTTCCTGGCCGGTATCGCCGCGGCTCAATCGCACCGGCGCCGCTGATGATGATCCGACCATCATCACACCGTCGGCCGCCTGATGCCTTCGCGCCCGCGCTGGATTCTAGGGCGTGACGCGCCGCCAGAGTCTGCACGTGAAATTGGGGTGTATGTCCCGGTCGACGAAGTGTTCCCGGGCACCGCGGGCACGCAGCGCGAGCTTGTGCAGATACTCGCAACGTTGAGCCGCGACGACACGCTGTTCCAATGCGCGCGCATCAACACGATCGTATCGGGATTCGGGAACTCCGAGAATGTCCCACGCCAGCAGCAGGCGACCAGCATGCTTTGCAACCGCGAACAGATCGGCCGGATAAACAGCTTTGCCAGCCGTTACAAAGCATCAGGCCCGCCGCTCGTCTTCTTTCGCGGCCAGATGCTCGAGCTGATGCGATGGGCCGCCATCCATTGCCAAAATCTCCCGAATGACGGAACGACATACACCGATCCAGATTTTCGGGAGCGGTTTGTCAGAGCGGCGCTAATCGCAAGCAGTGTGTGGGCGGCGCGCACCTATCGCGATACCTTGTCGGGTCCCGGTGACGTTGCGGAGATCCGGCTTCGCGCGATGGGCGCTTTGCGCAAAGGAGTCGAAGAGGCCAACCTGGCGCCGCATATAGGCGTTGCAATCGGGCGCGGGCTCAAGCTGTTCACCGAGTATCTGCCGATACGCGCACCAGGCTTTGCGGACCTTTTCCTGCGCAAGACCGGGCTCACCCTACGGCAATATCTCACCTCGGCGCTTCTGACATTCACCTTGCAACGGTCGCGGGATGGACCGCTCTTCAGTAGGCATAAACTGGTTCCCGGAGCACCGGCGGCCCGCCTTTTTCAGGCGTTCATCGATCTGATATCGCAAACGCCGGAGGAAATGAAGGAAGCGTACACGGTGGAAAGCTTGCGCGGCGTGTTTCAGCCCGTTCGCGAGCGCCCGATCATGACGACTGGCGACGGGCGTTGTATTGTCCTCGATCCAACATTCTTCATCGAATGTGTGTCGATCGGTGCCCTCTTTCAGGCTGCGAAGGGCGAGGGGCGGAAAGGGTCGCAGCAGCTGTTCTCTGATTTCGGCTACGCGTTCGAGGACTATGCGACCGATATACTGGGCCGCATGTATCCGCACCGGCCGCACCTTGTTGACCGCCTGGCGTGCAACATCAAAGGCCGCGACGGTAATGGCAGGGAGTTCGAGGTTGACGCCTCGCTCACCGACGTATCGCAGGCAGCGTTGTTCGAGATGAAGTCCGCCTTTTTGCTCGAGAAGGCCATCACCGACCCAAAGCCGGAAGTATTTCTCGAGGAGATCCGTGCGCGGTACGGTGCCAGCAAACGGAAAGGCGAACGGGACAAAGGCGTCGCACAGCTGGCACGCAGCGCCGGTGCGATCGTGCGCGGAGAATGGGCTGGAAACGCTGGCGAGTTTGCGGGCATCAACGTCCTCCATCCGGTGCTGGTCGCTCACGATCTAAGAATGGATGCGCCGGCGCTTGGGCATTTTCTGGAAAGCGAGTTCCGGTCTTTGCTCGGGACGGTGCCGCGAGGCAAGCATGTGCGTCCCCTCACGGTCATGACCATCCAGGATCTGGAGAACCTCGAGGGATCGGTGAACGCGTTCAGCTTTGTGCGGCTGCTGGACGATTACGCGCAGGAGTGCCCCGACCGGGTCCGCTCACTGCACAACTTCATTGCGTTCTCCGCTTACGGGCCGAAAATTCTTCCGAGCTCATCCCTCATCGAAGCGTCGGCCGGAATTATCGATGCACTCCGGCAAGAGCTCTTTCCGGACAGCTAGGGCGAAGACCCAATTGGGTTATTGCCAAATCAATAGGTTGTTGATTCCCTGTGGTCGGAGTTTGCATCGATTCGGGGCAGCATGGTCACAGGGTATTTCTGGTTGAGCGACGGGCAGTGGGAGAAGATTGACCCATTGCTGCCCGTCTACATACGCGGCAAGCGACGGGTGGATGATCGGCGCGTGATCAGCGGCATCATCCAAGTCATCATCTCCGGTTGCCGATGGTCCGACGCACCGTTGGAATATGGGCCACGCAAGACACTGTATAATCGGTTCGTGCGCTGGGCAGTGCGCGGGATCTGGGAGCGTGTGTTCATGGAACTTGCGCGCGCCGGCGGCCCGCCGGCCGAAGCCTTGCTGGACAGCACGCATATCAAGGTCCACCGGTCGGCCAGCGCCGGGCGGCGAAAAAGGGGGGTTCGCGTGGGATCGGGACGAGCCGCGGCGGGCGCAATACCAAAATCCATCTGATCGCTGATGCTCACGGCCGACCCAAGGTCATCGCGCTGACCGGCGGTGAGCGCCACGATAGCGTGCCGGCGCAGGCAATGTTGGCTCGACTGCCGCCCGACCTGCGCGTGATCGCCGATGCCGCTTACGACAGTGCCGAATTGCGCCGTTGGCTGGCGGACCGCGGCAGCCGCGTCATCATCCCCAACCGCAAGAACCGAAAGCAGCCCTATCCGTTCGACGCCGTCACCTATAGGCGGCGCAATATCGTCGAACGCACCTTCTGCCGCCTCAAGGACTTTCGACGCCTGGCAACGCGCTACGATCGGCTCGACGAAACTTTCGTCTCCACCCTCTGCATCGCCGCCGCCCTTGCCTACTTCCTCAAGTAGTCAGATGAGTCTTCGCCCTAGCCAGACACCTGAAAACCTAAGTCATTGGAGCCGTTGCCGCCAGCACGCACTCGTCGACGATCTCACCGAAGCAGGCACCAGCCGTCCCAGGGCGATCCGCAGAAGCGGTGTAATGGCCGCCGGGCGATTGCGAACGAGCAAGCCAACCGACGCCGCGGCTTAGCTTTCGCCCTTCTAAATTCATCCCTTCACTGATCGGCCGCCACCGCCTCGAAACGCGCGGACCCTGGCGCGCACCCCGTCGTCTCCGGGGCAAGGGCTGCGCCTTCGCCGGCGGTGTCCCCGGCTTTCGGTGAAGGACCTGCAAGCCGGGTGATCCCCCTCCGCCGGCTCACCCCTCCGCCGCCAAGGCCCCGCGCGCCGGACGGGCCGCATCGAGGCCCCGAAGTGGCGGCCTCCCCAGCCGAAAGGGGAGAATCCCATGACGACGAAACCGCACGCCGGCAGCGCGACCGGCACCGATGCACCATCCCGCGCCGACCTTCACAGCCGCATCACCGGCAAGGTCATCGCCGATCTCGAACAGGGCGTGCGGCCCTGGCACCGGCCGTGGAACGCCGCCCATCTCGAACAGCGCGTCATCCGCCCCTTACGCCACAACGGCATTCCCTATCAGGGCATCAACACCGTCATGCTCTGGATGGCCGCGGTCACCCGCGGCTACGGCTCGCCGTTCTGGATGACGTTCCGCCAGGCCAGGGAGCTCGGCGGCAATGTGCGCAAGGGCGAGCATGGCGAGCTGGTCGTCTATGCCGACAGCATCACGCGCCGCGACGCCAACGCCGAAGGCGAGGACACCGAACGCACGATCCCGTTCCTCAAGGGCTACACGGTGTTCAACGCCGAGCAGTGCGAAAACCTGCCGGTGCATTTCACGGCGAAGCCCGAGGTCCCGGCCCTTGGTAAGGCGCGGAGCGCAAACACGCCCCGCGAGTGCCGGCCGCAGCCCCAGCCATGGTGGCACGTGGTCCCCGATGCGCCCCAGCTATTTGCAACCCAGCCAGGCATTCCCTAACGTGCTGAAAACATGGAGCGGGCGAATGGATTCGAGACCCTAGACCTCAACTTTGTCAAAGTTCGATTCCAGTCGAGCTACGGAATTACGATCGGTCGCGTGTCTGAGCCAGTGTGAGCGGCGTCAGATCGGCACGGTCGAATG
Organism: uncultured Pseudomonadota bacterium; assembly: GCA_963791885.1. Taxonomy (GTDB): domain Bacteria; phylum Pseudomonadota; class Alphaproteobacteria; order Acetobacterales; family Acetobacteraceae; genus CAVSUZ01. The sequence goes on from CAWBUL010000006.1 coordinate 1,273,456, forward strand.
GTGGGATCGTCGGTTGCGGGGACACGCAGCCAGCGTTACTTGCGTCTCCGACGGACTAGAATCCCAACACTGGGACGACCCAGCAGCAGATGCGAGCCGGCTGTGCAAGGGCCAGTTAGCCGGGTTCGAAGCTGAATCGGAATCAGGAGGGCCCTCGCCGGCCCACCCAGCTCCCTACACCCGATCTGAATGCCATTGGTTGTCCGCTTTGCGCCCATTCCCGTCATCCGAGCGCTCATACCGGCTGCTGGAGAGCGGACATCTCAACCCACGTCGCTGCCGGCCGAGATAGTTGAAAAGTAGCCGGTCGGCCGCGAGCTGCGACCATCAAAAGCGGGCATTCGGGATAAGCCGGATCGGACCGGGAGGAGAGTTAGCGCCGTCGCGTGCATCCCTATTCGCCACTTCTGAACCGTTCCAACATCCGTGCCAACCCAGGTCCGATCGCCTGCAACTCCCGCAGATGCTCGGCCGACAGCCGCGCCAGGACATCCTCCCCGCCAGTTGTTAGCCTGACCCAGACCCGGCGGTGATCGTCGGGATCCGCATGCCGCTGAACCAGGCCCAGCTCCGCCATGCGATCCACCAGCTCCACGGCACTGTGCGGGCGGAGGCACAGCGCCTCGGCGATCTCCCCGACGGCCAACATCTCCCGCCCCGGTGCACCTTTGATGGCGAGCAGCGCCTGGTGCTGCTGTGGAGTCAAATCTGCCTTGCGTGCCGCCTCCGCGCTGAACGCCGTGAACCGTCGCAGCGCCCGCCGGAAGGCCGCCAGCGCCTCATATTCCGCCTTGGTCAAACTCTGCGTGCGCGGCGTGCGTGTCAACGAAGTGCCCCTGGTCTTTATGTCGTAATGCGATATATAGGGCGCAGACCGACAGGACCGCTCCCCACATGCCCCGCCCCGCCCCGCCGCACGCGCCGGCGCAGGAACTTGCTGACTTCACGACCCAGCCGCGCGTGCTGGTGCTGTCTGCCATGGCAGTCGCCTGCGGCGGCTTCGGCGTGGCCTCTGCATGGGTACTGCTGCGGCTGATCGCGCTGGTCACCAACATTGCCTATCACGGAACGTTCTCCACCAAGGCTGGGTTGATTTCACTCGATACGCTCGGTCTCTGGTCGATCCTGATCCCCGTCGCCGGCTCAGTCATCATCGGCCTCATGGCCCGCTATGGGTCGGAGAAGATCCGCGGCCACGGCATTCCCGAGGCGCTGGAGGCTATCCTCATCGGTGAGAGCCGGATCGATGCGAAGGTGGCGGTACTGAAGCCGCTGTCGTCGGCGATTGCGATCGGCACGGGCGGACCTTTCGGCGCGGAAGGTCCCATCATCATGACGGGTGGTGCGCTGGGATCGTTGTTCGCGCAGTTCTTCGACCTTAGTGCAGCCGAGCGCAAAACGCTGCTCGTCGCAGGTGCCGCCGCCGGCATGACCGCAGTCTTCGGCACACCCATCGCGGCCGTCCTGCTTTCGGTCGAGCTGCTGCTGTTCGAATGGAAGCCGCGCAGCTTCATCCCCGTGCTCGTCGCCTGCATGACTGCGATTGTGGCGCGGGGCTGGGTGCTCGGCCATCTCCCATTGTTCCCCCATGCGGGCAGCCTACCGCTCGATCCGCTGACACTCATCGACTGCATCGTGCTTGGCATCGTCTGCGGTGCCGCCTCTGGATTGCTGACTGGGATGGTGTACGGCGCGGAAGACAGCTTCATGAAGCTGCCGATCCACTGGATGTGGTGGCCGGTGATCGGTGGCTTGGTCGTGGGTATCGGCGGTGTCTTTGATCCGAATGCGCTCGGCGTCGGTTATGCCAACATCCAGTTGCTGCTGAACGGGCATCAGAGCTTTGATTGGATCCTCAGGCTGATGCTGGTGAAGGCGATCATCTGGGCGGTCGCCCTTGGCTCTGGCACCTCGGGTGGCGTGCTCGCCCCGCTTCTGATGATCGGAGGGTGCGTGGGTGCTCTGTTCGGCACTCTGCTACCGCATGCCGGGCCGGGCGACTGGGCGCTGATCGGCATGGCCGCCACCATGGGCGGTACCATGCGCGCGCCGCTCACCGCCATGATGTTCGCGGTGGAACTCACCGGCGATGCCGCGCTGATCTGGCCGTTGCTTGCAGCCTGCGGGGCGGCTTTCGCCTTCACCGTGCTGCTTCTCAAACGCTCCATCCTAACCGAAAAAGTCGCACGCCGCGGCCACCACATACTGCGCGAATACACGGTTGATCCGCTGGAACTCGCTCGCGCGCGCGATGTGATGGTCGAACACGTCGACATCCTGTCGGCCGACATGCCGGTCAGTGAGATGGTCTCATTCTTCACCACGGGCGAGGCCGAACACCGCGCCTATCCCGTGCTCGATTCTGCAGGCCGTCCAGTGGCGCTGGCCACCCGCGCGGATGCGCTCGCCTTCGTCAACGACCCGGCGCACCAGGCAACGTCTCTGCGCGAAGCCCTCGGCAACCGTGACATTGTCATCGGTACCCTCGACGAACCGCTTTCATCTCTGGTCGCGCGGATGGTTCAGGCTGACGCGGGCCGTGTGCCGATCGTCGATTCGGACGGAACGCTCGTAGGTCTAGTGGCGCGGAAGGACCTGCTCCGCGTGCGTGCCCGGCAAATGCGGGAGGAACGGGAGCGGGAGCGCGTTCTGACGCTGCGATCAGTACAGACGTGGGCGCAATAACAACACTCGGCAACCAGAAGCCGCCATTCCGTTTGTATCGGAAGTGGCTGGAGACTCCCGCCCACCTGAGCGTCTGCTTTTCCTGTTGAACGCTCGAAAGCGGACCATCCGCTACCGGCCAAAACTGGAAGTTCCGCTAAGCGCCCAACCAAGTCATTTAACCAAGCTGGGCAGCTGCCGAGAAGCGGACGCTCGACCCACGAGGGCTGATGGCGGGCTTGGGTGGTTTTCTGCCGGTCCGCTTCCGAGCGAGCCCAGGTGGATACCGGACATTCGGCTTACGACCGGGGCTGGCCGATTGCAGAATGGCCGCTCTCACAGGTTCAACAACGAGAAGCAGACGCTCGTTCTGGGACATCGTCACGGCAGCAAGCAGCCCTGTGCGGACACCCAGCGCGCAACGAACATGCAGCAAAGGCGACGTGCGCCTACATAGGATTAGGTCGGCGTGCCGCGGGACCCGATCCGTTACAGTGAGCGACCATACCGCTGCTGCGGCTCATCGGTGAAAGGTCCGTGGCCCTGCGTCCTCTCGGCGGACAAATCCCCCGACCAACGAATCCCATGCTAGACTAGGATCGCGAGGAGTTGGGGTCACGCGAGCAGAGCAGCCAGCAGGTCTATTCTGATACTCGGGGAGGTCGTTGGGAAGCCTGACATGAAGATCGAGGCGTGGCTGGAGCAACTGGGACTCGGGCAATACGCGGCTGCGTTTACCGAGCACCATGTCGATCTTGCGCTCGTCCATCATCTCAACGACGGGGATTTGCGAGAATTGGGCGTCATCGCGCTCGGCCATCGCAAACGGCTCCTGATCGCAGCCGCGGAGCTTGCCGCGGGCGCGCCGCAACCTTCTACGCCAAGCTCCGATCGCGAGCCGTGGCGTGTGCGACCCGCTTGGCGAGATTCAGCTCAAGGGTCTCGACTTGCCCGCGCTCGTCTGGCGCCTACGCGGGATCGCGGGCGAAGCGGCGCCGGCAATCCGCGGTTTGTTCGTCGGTCGCAAGGCGGAGATCGAGCAGTTCAAGGGTATCCTCGGCGGTTGCGTGGGCGGGCGGAGCGGCCAGATCGTCTACGTCAGGGGCGACGCAGGCATCGGCAAGACGCGCCTGGTGGAGGAGTTCCGGCGGCTGGCCGAGGCGCAGGGCTTCACCGCCCATCGCGCCCTGGTGCTTGATTTCGGCGCGGGCAAAGGTCGGGATCCGATGCGGAGCCTGGTCCGGAGCCTTTTAGGCATCTCTCCTACGTCCGACCCCGATGAGCGCCGGCGCACGGCGGACCGGCTGATCGCCGACGGGATCGTCAGGGCGGAGCAAGTCGCGTTTCTGCACGACCTTCTCGATCTGTCACACACGGGTGAATGGCGCACGGTCTACGATGCCATGGACAACGCCGCGCGGAACCGCGGCAAGCGCGTCCTCGCGTCCGGTCTCGCCACGGCGGCGTGCAGGCGAGAGCCAATCTTGCTTATCGTAGAGGACTTGCACTGGGCGGATCCGCTGGTGCTCGCAAATCTTGCGGCGTTCGGATCGGCGATAGCCGATGGTCCCGGATTGCTGGTGATGACCTCGCGCGTCGAAGGCGACCGGCTCGACGCGGCCTGGCGTGCGAGCTGCCGTGGGACGTCGTTTTCCTCGATCGATCTCGGACCGCTGCGGCAGGAAGAGGCGATGAGCATCGCTGGCAACTTCATCGATGCGACCCAGCGCGTGGCACTTGCCTGCATTGAGCGCGCGGGCGGCAATCCGCTGTTCCTCGAACAATTACTGCGCAATGCCGAAGAGGAGAGAGGGGAGGTCATTCCCGCATCGATCCAGAGCCTCGTTCTCGCCCGCATGGACCGGCTGACGCGACCCGATCGCCAGGCGTTTCAGGCCGCTTCAGTGATCGGCCAGCGTTTTGACCTGGGCCTGCTGCGCTGGCTCATCGACATGCCCGACTACGTCTGCGATGGCCTCATCAGCACCGCGCTGGTATTGCCGGACGGGGAGGAGTTCCTGTTCGCCCACGCGCTGATCCAGGAAGGGGCGTACGCCTCGTTGCTGCGATCGCGCCGGCGAGACCTGCACCGCCAGGCGGCCGAGTGGTTCGCGGACCAGGACGCGGTGCTGCACGCCCAGCACCTCGATCGCGCGGAGGACGACCAGACGCCGCGTGCGTATCTCGACGCGGCCCGGGCGCAGCGCACGGCGTATCACGCCGATACCGCGCTGCGGCTGGCGGACCGGGGTCTGGAAATTGCCCGCGCCAAGGCGGACAGTCACGCGCTCACCTGTCTGAAGGGCGAGTTGCAGCTCGATCTCGGCGAGATCGCCGGGTCGATCGAGACGTACCGGCCGGCGATCGAAGCCGCCCCTGACGAGCCGGCGCTGTGTCAGGCGCAACTTGGGCTCGCGGAAGCCCTGCGGGTGAGCGAGGGTCTAGCTGAGGCGCAAGCGTTGCTCGATGCGGCGCAGGTCGTAGCGGAGCGCCACGGCATGGTGAGCGAGCTCGCGCGCCTGCATCACCTCAGGGGCAACATCTTTTTTCCGCTCGGGAATATCGAGGGGTGCCGCGATCAGCATGACCGGGGCCTCTTCTACGCGCAACGCTCGGGCTCTCCCGAAGCGGAAGCGCGCGCACTTGGCGGACTTGCTGACGCTGCCTATGCGCAGGGGAGGATGCGAACCGCATTCGGACATTTCAGCCGATGCGTCGCGCTATGCCAGGAGCATGGGCTCGGCCGAATCGAAGTTGCGAACCGCTCCATGGTGGGGTTCAGCCGCATCTACCTCAACGAAGCCCGGCAGGCGCGGAGCGATGGCGACGCGGCTGCCCGCACCGCTTCATTGGTCGGTCATCCGCGTGCCGAGCTGCTCGGCCATACGATGGGCGCCATGGCTTGTTGCGAACTGGGCGAGCATGACGCGACGGACGTTTATCTCGAGCGGGTCATCCGGCTTGCGCGGGCGCTCGGCGCGCGGCGGTTCGAAGCGCAAGCCCTGGAATTTAAGGGGCGCATCCTGCTCGACACCGGCCGCCGCGCAGAGGCCGCGGAAATGCTCCGAGAGGCCTTGGCGATGTGCCGGGAAGCGGGGATGCAGTTTTGTGGACCGAAGGTGATGAGCGCGCTGAGCCGGGTCGTGGACGATCCAGCCGAGCGTGTGACCCTGCTCGCCGAGGGACTGGATTTGCTCGGCCGCGGATCGATCGGCCACAACCATCTCTGGTTTTTCCGCGATGCCGCCGAGGCGCATCTATCGGCCGGAGACGCGGAGGGCGTGTTGCGCTATGTCGCAGGACTCGAGGATTACGGGCGCGCTGAGCCACTGCCATGGTCGGATCTCTTCGTTGCCCGCGGCCGCACGCTTGCCGTCATCTTGCGAGACGGCGTTGATGACCGGGTGCGCGACGAGTTGGTTCGACTCCGCGTCGAACTTGAAAGCGCCGGATTCGCCACCTTTCTCCCCGCTATCGAAGCCATGCTTGTAGCCTAACCGTCTCCTTCGGGAGGCCATTCTCAGCCATCGTCACCTCGCGCGGCAAGGAACGCCACCCTGCGCCGCCTCTTCACGGGCCAGGACGGCTGGGCCAGGAAGGGAGAGGTGGGGCGGTCAGCCGAGCGCTCACCGACCCCTCAACGCAACGGTTGCACGGCTACTCGCGCGATACGCGAAAAAGCCCGAATTCCGGCCCGCTACGGGCCTCCAGGCCGAAGGGCGTCCTCCCCCCCTGGGGAACTCGCCTAGCCTGCCCTAAGTGGCTCGGAATCCGGGCGCGGAACCGGCGATTGGCTATGAGCCGACGCAGAGCGGGAGGAAGGGCCGGGGGGCCGGTCATCCGGCTGGCGCGGAACCCTATTGGAACCCCGGCGCGGGGCCTGGTTCTGGCGGATCTGGCTAAGTCCTTGAAAAGCTTGGTTGCGGGGACAGGATTTGGCCGACAGTTGACCCTGCCTCCCGCGACATGCTGATCGGCGAGAACGCTCGGGGCGCGAGGTCGGAGCGCAACCAGCCGAAATGCGTCAGATGCCTGCAGCGGCCGTCCACAGCGGCGGAGTGGGTCCGTAGCACCGATCTCTCGGGGCTCGAGCACCGTCGCGGCAGAGTGAGGCCCGCAGGAGGCTTCACGTTTCGTTCTGCGATATTGTCGAATGGCTCAGCCGCTGCCGGACCACTTTCTCGGCTGCACCGATTCTCCCCTCTCTTCAATGTAAAATAGCTCGGAGAGAAGGGACGAATTAGAGTACGGCAAGATCGCGAGGAAAATGGGACAGGACCTCACACCCATCGTCTGTAACCAAAACATTATCAATCAACCTCGCGCCCAGTTTCTCCTCATAAATGTATATCGGGGGTTCAACCGACAGCACCATTCCTGATTTGAGAATCTCTTCCGACCCTTCAAAAATGTGTATCGATTCTCCCCAAGCTGGCGGAAAGCCTGGTGCAATGCCGTATCCGCTTGTATGCAATTGATATTTTGATAGCCCAGCGCTATCGAAGACTCTCTTTACGGCCTGATGAGGAACTACAGTCGGAACGCCATGTCTTATCTCAGCAATACACGCATCTGAGGCATCGCGAACAGCTTGATATATTTCCTTCATTCTTGGCGCAGGGGTGCCAAGGCACATGACGCGACCTATTGTGGCGCAATAGCGTTTATAGGCGGCACCGTATTCATTATGCATGAAATCGCCCCTCTTTAGCCTGCGCTCGCTCGGCAGTGCATGTGAGTAGCAGCAGCGCTCCCCGGAGCCAAAATTCATAGGGCTAGGTGGACTATCGCTACCAAGCGCCATCATAGTTCTATGGGCTTCAGCGGCGACTTCCAACTCGGAACGCCCCTCAGATACTGCCGAGACGAAACTGCGCATTCCTTCATCAGCAATGAAGGCCGCCTTGCGAATATATTCAATTTCGGCGGGTGATTTGACCCACTTAATTTTTTCTATCAAGTAAGTCACATCAAGAACGGAATTGCCGAGAAACTCTTTGATTTCCTCATATTGGTGCGGACTCAGGTAGTAGGCTGGAGCCTCAAGTCCCACCCGTAAGCCACGAAACCTCCTCTGGTTGAAGATGTCTTTGAGAATGTCGATTGGATTTTGGGGCTGGAGCCAAGTTCGGATTTCGTCCGCCAGACTATGGTCCAGAAGCTCAGCTCTTTCCGCCAACTTGGACAGGAGCACCAGTGGCGCCTGGTCTAGAGTAAAGAACAAACACTGAAAATGCTGATAACCTTTTCCTCTCCACCCGACGAGATAATTGATATTAATTGGCGATATCACTAACAACAAGTCCAGCTGATGATCTCTCATCACTGCTCGGACGTTAGCTTGCCGCTTCTCGAACTCCATCTCAGCAAAATCATGTTTGGACATACTTAATCTCCCCTATTTTTGCACTGGCTTCCAATCAGACACCGACCTCGTTCCATTAGTGTCCAGAATTGGTAAAGTCCCCCCGGCCGCGGGCGCGTAGCTCTCCCATTGTGGTTAGGACACTCCCACCCGCTATAATTGCGGCAGCCAGGAATACCAATACCGAGGAAGCGGCAGTTAGTGTCGGATCAAACTCAAACCGTACTCCTTCCCACATCCGCACGGGCAAAGTCACAGATCGAGGGCCGCTCAGAAAGATGGCCAGGATCACCTCGTCGAATGACGTCAGGAAAGCGAATGCCATCCCGCCGAGCACGGCAGGCAAAATGAGAGGCAAGGTTATGTGCCGGAAAGCTGCAGATGGACTTGCACCGAGGCTCCGAGCGGCCAATTCAACCCGCGGGTCAATCACGCTGACGCCCGCCGACACAATCAGGATTACGAGAGGAATTGCTAGGACCGTGTGGCCAAGAAAAATTGCTAGGATGCTACCTGCAAGATGGAAAGAAGATAGCAAGAGGTAGAGACCTACTGCTGTCACGACCGCCGGCACTACGATAGGTGAGAGCAAAAACAGTTCGAGTAACCTCTTGCCTCTAAACTCGCTCCGGGTCAGGCCAATTGCTGCGCTTGTGCCAAGGCAGGTCGCTGACACGGCAACCGAACATGCTATTTCGAGGCTTAAAACCATGGATCCGATCCATCTCTCGGACCCAAATAGGCTTCTATACCACCGCAGTGAAAGCGCCCTGGGTGGAAATTCCATAAACAGAGAGTCACCAAATGAAAGCACCACAATTATCAAGATTGGCAGCAACTGAAAGAGGGCAACAAGAATAGCCCAACCGGTGAGAAAGCCTCTTTTTCGTGTTTCCACAGCCGCGTGGCTAATCATAAGCGAGCCTGCGACGACGATATGACCTTGATTCCGAGTAAGAGTGTAAACAGGACATAGAGCCCGCCTACGACGACCAAGAGCAAAACCGCCAGGGATGAACCCAAGCCCCAATTGATCAGCTCATTGACATACATGTCAATCAGTGTAGCGAGCGTGATCTCTCCTCGACCACCAACAAGCGCGGGAGTGATATAGTAGCCGACAGCGAGGAGAAAAACCATACAACATCCAGACGCTACTCCGGGCAGGCTGAGTGGTAAATAAATTTTTGTGAAGGAAGCAAATGGCGAGGCTCCAAGGCTGCGACTGGCTCGGACAAGCGATAAATCCATTTGTAGCATCACGGCATAAATCGGGAAGACCATGAATGGAAGAAGGACATGAACCATCGCAAGCTGCACACCAATCATGTTATAGATAAGCTTCAGCGGCTTGGTTATCAGATGGGATGATAAGAGAAGTTTATTTACTATACCGCTGTCTCCCAGAATGATTACCCATGCAAAGCTCCGCACGAGAATACTCGTTCCGAACGGGATCAGTATCGCTGCCAAGAACGCTTGAGACACAGCGGGACGCATCTTTGTCAGCGCGAACGCAAACGGATAAGCAACCAAAAGGCAGAACACCGTCACTATAAACGCGATCTGAACGGTGTTCCTAAGCGCGGTAATGTATGCTCGATCTGCAAATAAGCTCTCGTAGTTCATCAAGCTAAGATGTGGTGCATATAAGCTCCAGGCCCCTAGACGCGACAGAGGCCATAGATAAAGCACGACCAAATACAGTAAGGTGGGTACAATCAGAAGGACGTGCTTGGGACGCCAACTTCCCAAATCCCCGGCAGGATCACTCCTCGGCCAAATAGCCACTTAGTTCCTCGCCTATGTCGGTGAACACAGCGCGCATCACCAGAGGCTCCCAGCCGCCTCCAAATGGACGCCCCCTTAGCTCAGCATCCACTTCGCGAAGATTTCGGCCTGCCTTTCTCGTTGAGTTTTGCCATCCTGACCAACGGATCCCCACCAGTTCACGTCCCACCAGAATTGCTTATCGACGTTGTCAGGAGAAGTAGGAACCACTGCGGCTTCATCCATTGTGAGAAATCGGAAGGCATTGAGATTCGTCGGTCCATAGGGGACCGCCTTCGCCATTCGGGCTTGTCGTTCTGGTTGGATCGCAAAATTGATAAATTTATGGGCCAGTTCAAGGTTCCGTGATCCCTTTAAAACTGCCCAATAGTTAGCTCCGAGTTTACCTTGATTGAAATCAAAGGCGATAGGAGCTCCCTGTCTCTGGAGTGGCACCGCTTGCGCAGCGACGGCGCATCCGACGGCGGCATCTCCCGCAGCGATCACTTGAACTCCTTGCGCGACGGATGCGAACCACTTTGACACATATGGTTTAATCCGGTCGAGGCTACGCCAGGCTCTCCCGGTATCGAGCGGATAGAGTTTAGCCATATCCACGCCGTCCGCCAAAAGGGCAACTTCGAGAGGGGGCGATATCCCACCCCCAAAATTGAATGTACGCCCGCCCGAAAACTTACGAATGTCCCAAACCTCGGGCCATGAATGAGGATGTCGGTCACCTTCAAAGGTCTTCGAATTGTAGACTATGTTCAGTGAATACACAGAAGATCCCAGGCCATACTCTTGGCGCAAGTTACTAGGTATACCGTCAAGCAGTCTCGAGTCTAGCTTCGTGTAGTCGATTGGTTCGACTAAGCCGTTCTTAACCAGCGTTAGGATGGCAGGTAGATCAGTTTCGATAAGATCCCACTGCATGTCTCCGGTTTGCGCCATCGCCTCAATCTTCGACGGCAATGGCGGTCCATCATCTCGGACTGACACGCCCTGTTCTTGGGAAAAAGGTTCGAAATCTACCTCGCGAAGAGCCTTGACCCAGGCCCCGCCCCAGCCCACGACAACCAGCTCGTCTGCGCGAGCTGCGGTGCGACGGGTCGGAATAAGAGAGCCAGCCACGGCTCCTAAGGAGCCTCCAATCAAGCTGCGACGGCTCGTCGCAAAACGAAGTATCGACATTTCGTCCTCCCCTGGCCCCAGCTACTCCGATAGTAGATATGCTTCATTTGGACTACAACTAATCTCGACCAGATCGCCTACACCGGGAGCCCGCATTCCGCTCTCGTTGACTTGAGTAGCTGCTATCGTAAGGCCGGACGAGAGCTCTACGAGGAGTTTCGTTTGCGGCCCCGCATAGGCGGCCGACCTAATGCGACCGGAATTCACCTTGGGCGGGCCGCCCCCGGCTGGGAAAACCCGAACTTTATCCGGCCTAATCATCAGCGCACAACGACCCCGCCACGATGCGTTTTCAGGCTTCACGAATACTGTAGCGGCGAACCCGGTATCTCCAATGAATCTAGTCTCCAGAGAACTTCCTGGGCAACTATCTCCCTCGAGACGTCCTCCCTCGAGACGTCCAAGGACGATATTGGACTCTCCAATAAACTCGGCCACAAATCGATTGATTGGACGCTCGTATAAGTCCCGTGGGGAACCGATCTGCTCGATTTTTCCATGATTCATGAGCGCAACTCGGTCCGACATCGTAAGGGCCTCTTCCTGGTCATGGGTCACATACAGGATTGTAAGACCAAGATCCCTGTGCAACCTGACCAACTCGAGCTGCAACTGTGCGCGCAGGTTTTTATCCAGCGCGCCCAACGGCTCATCCATCAGCAGCAACTTCGGATTAAATACCAATGCCCGAGCGACAGCCACCCGCTGCTGCTGTCCCCCGGAAAGCTCCCGAGGAAACCGGCCACCGAGACCATTAAGACGCACCAGCTCTAGAGCCGACCCCGCGCGGGAGTTAACTTCGGATCTATCCAGCTTTCGCATCTTGAGCGGGAATGCAACATTGTCAAATGCGCTCATGTGCGGAAATAGGGCATAGTTTTGAAACACCACTCCGATGTTCCTCCGCTCGGGAGGAAGATGCACGATTGACCGCTCGTCCAAACGAATCTCGCCGCCGCTTAAACTCGTAAATCCTGCTATCATCATGAGCGTGCTCGTCTTTCCAGAGCCGCTGGGTCCGAGAAGAGATACAAATTCGCCATCACTTACCTCTAGATTGAGGTCACGGACCACCACCAAGTCGCCGTAGCGTTTTGTCAATCGTTTAACTATAAGGCTCATCCCGAGGCCCGTGCTGCAGTGAGGGAACATCTCAATAAGTCAGCATAACTCCGAAATTTTGTCCGTCAACTGGAGGCCATATCGCAGATCCCTGTGGGACAGTGCGACATGGCAGCGCCTACCGCGTCGCTCTACCGGGGCCCCAGGGATGCGCTATTGGCTGATACAAGGGTAAGCAACTCCTTGATCCTGTCGTAGTGAGGGCAAATCCTCTTCTTGATGTCGTCCCGCAAGCCACTACCCCCAAGCCTTATAAACTCATTGATGTCGCTCGGAGCAGGCCTCTGGGGGCCCGACTCTCAGGTTGATTCGCCCGTTTTCCATATAGCTCACAACGTTTAGCGCAATGCTCGCGGACAATGTCCGATTGATTTTTCGCCTTAGGATTACGTTGCGCTCCGGGTCATGCAGGACCAGAAAGACCCGCGGCGAATGTCGGAGCCGATATTCGAGATGCCGGAGTTCGCCGTAATAGATACAGCCCGACCTACGCGGCTTGAAAGTAACCATCGGCCGAAGACCGCGGGCTAAAGACGGTCATGAAACCGCGGCCGGAACACTTCTCAAATCTTTTGCCCGAGCCGCTCGGAAAGCTTCAATCCCGGGCTGCGCGCGGATACGGCGTACCGTCTTTCCGACGGAAGCCTCTCACGCCATCGGGTCCCGCTTTCAACTCTAGATCGATGTCCGGATACGTTACCCCATCGCCTGCCGTCCGGTCGCCGATCACGAGGAGGATGGCATCCTTCTGCGTGAGATTCAGGAAATGATGGCCGTCGCCGGTCCCAGCTGGAAAGCCGATGCAGGTGCCCGGCCCTATCGTTTCGCGACCCGCGTCGGTCACAAGCACGAACTCGCCCTCTAGCACGTAAACGAACTCGTCCTGCTTGGAATGCGCGTGTCGCGCCGACGACTGACCATCGGGCAAAACCCGAACAAGATTGAGGCCGTAATTCTTGATCCCCGCATGATCGCCGAGACGCCGGGTATAGCGCTTGCGCTGTCCCTCCCGGAACGGCTCGGGATAGCTGGATGCGTTGCTCTCCGATACATCGGCTGACCTGAATACCTTCGATCCTCTTGCCATAGTCGCCTCCTCGTAGGCAGCGCTTATGCAACCAGTCTGGCAGACCGGCCTTTCCAATTCCAGGGGAGCAACTCGTCGAGCCGCGAGGCCGGATGATCGTCGATCCGGCGCAGCATGTCGGCGAGCGGTGAGCACCTGGTCAGTGACGCGGCCGGGTTCCTCAGGTGGCGACGGCGATTTTGGAGTGCGCATTACACCAGTTCCACGGCAGGAGCTCAAAGGGCGATTCTCGCAATTGAATTTAAACCTCGTCAAGCAAGGTAACGACATCCGCGGCCTTGAAACTGAGCGCGGCACAATCGTCGGCGCATACCGCGTGTAGGTGCCTACCACCGTCAGCACGCAGAGTTTGCGTCCGGTGGCCAACTGGTCGCGCACTGCTCTGACCGCGGCACGACGATCAACACGCAGCTTCGCGCGGCGCGCATCCAGCTCTCCAGAGATGTGACCAGCGGCGTGGCGTGCTGCTGCCGGGCGGTGAGGCGCTGCCTGGCGACAGCCGTTGATGCCGCGCTCGATGTCGAAGATCGCGTCGATGCGGCGCACGGCTTCGACGGCGAGTGGTGCCTTTGCCAGTTTGGCCAGTTCGAAGAACTTGCGGCGGGCATGTGCAAGCACGCTGCTTAGGTCACTCGCCCGGGCTGGCGCTCCGGCGCGTAGAGTTCATTGGACCCGGCATAGGCATCGGCCTGCAAATCCATTGAAGGACCCCATCTTCGGAAGTCCGTTCCACCGCTTTGAAGCATCAGGCTCGTCTTTGTCGTCGGCAATCCCGAGCACCACTTCACCGCCGTCCCGCTGATCGGCCGCAAGGGGCGCGTTATCAAAGGCGCCCGCGATCTCGCTACGACACTTGACGAGGCGGTGAATACGATGATGGCGAACATCATCCATCAGCGCATGCTGCTCGCGAAGCTTGGGGCCGTGGCAGACAAGTGCCGGGAACCATCTGAGATCACCGACGCCGACCGCAGTATCGCCGAAACACTGCTCGCAGCAGCCGCAGCCGTGGCCAAGGTTGTCGATACATCGGTGAAGCCCTCACTTTAGAGTCCGTCCGGAGACTTCACGAAGGATTACAGAGTCTTCTAAGCATGAGGCGGATTGATGCGAGGCGGAGGAAGGCGAGGGCGTTATGGTTACGATTTTCCCAGTCCTTGGCGAGCCGGCGGCATCGGTTGAGCCATGCGATGGAGCGCTCGACGATCCAGCGTTTAGGTTCGACGACGAAGCCCTTGGGGTGGTCGGAGCGCTTGACGATTTCGACGATCAGGCTGCGCATCGCGCGGGCCGCGCCGTCCTGGAAGACCGGCCCTGTGTAAGCACTGTCGGCGAACAGCTTGCGCAGGAACGGGAACTGTCCGAACAGAGTGGACAGCAGCAGGATGCCGCCGTCGCGGTCTTGCACGTTGGCGGCGGTGACCAGCGCGTGCAGCACCAGACCCAGCGTATCGACCAGGACATGGCGCTTCTTCCCTTTGATCAGCTTGCCCGCATCAAAGCCGTGTGGGTCGATCGCTGCCCCCCTTTTTCTGCGCTTTTCACGCTTTGGCTGTCGATGACGCAGGCGGTCGGACTGGCTTCTCGTCCCGCCTGTTCGCGGCATTTAACGCAGAGCGCGTGATGGATCTTCTCCAACGTGCCGTCCCAGCCCCACAAGCAGAAGTAGCCGTTCACCGTGCTGCGCGGTGGCAGGTCCTTTGGAATGTAGCGCCACTGGCAGCCGGTGCTCAGCACACACATCACGCCGTTGACCACTTCGCGCATGTTGACGGTACGCTTGCCACCGCCACGCTTGGCGGGTGGTATAAGCGGCCTGATCAGCCGCCATTCCGCATCGGTGAGATCGCTCGGATAACGCAGCTTGTCGCGGTCATAGCGATGGCGGTTTTCCATCGTCCACATCAGGCACCTCGTGGCTTGGTGCCAGGCAAAGAATCACACCCGATCGAGCCGCTTCAAGCACTCAGTCCATCCGGACCGGCAACCGATTCAAATGACTCACAAAGTCGCCGGACGGACACTCAGCCCACGCCCATGCCCGCCCCGCCGCGTAGGCAAGTGCACTGAGGCTACCAACAAAAAATCCGATCGGCCAATCCGAGGCGAACGATAGGGCGATCGACACCCAGACCGTCACGACTGACAGAGCAGCTGAAAGCAACATCGCGACCAGTGGCCGATCCGTGAACGCGCGCGCGGCGGCGGCGGGGCCCACCATCAGGCTAAACACCAGCAGTGCGCCCACCACGGGCAACGCCATTGCCGTAGCGAGTGCCACGATGGCCAGGAACAGAAACTCTATCCCGCGGGGCGATACGCCTCGCGCTTCGCTCAGCTCAGGCGAGACGGAGTTCAACAGCAGCGGGCGGAACAGCATCATAATCAGGGCAATCGACATGACGCTAAGTGCCGCGACCGGCGCGAGATCCTGGTTGCTGACTCCGAGCACCTCGCCGAACAGCAGCGCGTAGACCGCCTGGAAATACTCAGTGGTGCGGCTCAGGAACAGCGCCCCAAGCCCGAGCAACATGACCAATGACAGGGCCGTCGCCACGTCGCGGCGACCGCGCCGCGCAAGCTGGCTGATACCGACCACGCCAAGGCCGGAGAACACCAGCAGGCCCACCAGCGGGTTGACGCCCAGCAGATTAGCCGCGGCGGCACCGGGAAAGGCGCTAAGCGGCAGCGCGTGTGCCGCGAAGGACGCGCCCCGGATGACGACGAAGAACCCGACGATGCCCGCGACAGCGGCGATCATCGTGGCGGCGATCCAGGTGTTCACCATGAAGTCGTCGAACATTTAGTGCCTCACCCAGCCTCGCCAACGCGGGGGATGCGCGAAGACGACATAAGCCACGAAGATGAGGGCGACGATGCAGAAGCTTACCGGCCAGCCGTGCCCGCCGGTCCACTCATAGCTGTCATAGGCCACCAGAATGCC
This sequence comes from uncultured Pseudomonadota bacterium, assembly GCA_963791885.1. Classification (GTDB taxonomy): domain Bacteria; phylum Pseudomonadota; class Alphaproteobacteria; order Acetobacterales; family Acetobacteraceae; genus CAVSUZ01. The sequence goes on from CAWBUL010000006.1 coordinate 1,289,602, forward strand.
GCCCCAAGTCGCGACAACACCGATCGCTGCAGCCAGCAGGATCGCCAGTCCTGGCCGCTTGGCGACGTGCAGCGCGATCGCCGCCGGGCCGATCAACAGTCCCGTGGAGAGAATGGCGCCTACGGTGATGGCCGAGAGAGCGACTGCCAGCGCCACCACAATCAGGTGCAGCAGCCCGACCAGCCGCACCGGGACACCGCGCACGGCCGCAAGGTCCGGATCGAGCGAGCAGAGCAGCAACGGCCGGTACAGCACGCCAACCACGACCAGCGCTCCAACCCCCACCACCAGGGCCAGCGGGACAATGGCTGCCGGGATCGCGAACATCGACCCGAACATCACAGTGACGGCGGCACCCGTTGTGCTGCTGGTCGTCACGTCCAAATAGAGAAGCAACGCCGCGAGGCCGAGGCCGGCGCCGGTGACGACGCCGGTCACCAGGTCCCGCTCGCCCGCGCGGTCGACGCGGACGAGCTCCATGCTCACCGCCGCCAACACGCCCATGCCGAGGAACCCGAGCAGAGGATTGATCCCGAGCAGGAACGCGGCCGCGCCGCCGGCGCTGCTGACATCGGCCAGGGAGTGCCCGGCAAAGGATTGCCCGCGGATGACAGTGAACACACCGACAACGCCGGAGACGATGGCGGCGGCGCCACCGATTGCCGCCGCCGTGCGTACCGGCGCGCTGGCGAAAAAACCGGGCTCGATGAGAATCGAGAGCAGCGTCGTCATGGTGATCACGGAACCTGCGTGACGTGAACAGGATCGTGCTCGACGGCGGCCAGGGCGTCACCTTCGGCCTCCGCCGCGACCACGAGGATACGGCCATGCACGCGCACGACATCGATATGATAGCCGTAGAGTTGGCTCAGCACCTCCGTACGAACCACCGCGTCGGTGGTGCCGCCCGCCGCCCGGCCGTGGGCGAGGTAGACGATGTGGTCCATCACCGAAAGCAGCGGGTTCATGTCGTGTGCCGAGAGCAGCACCGCGGTCTGGAACTCCCGCGACAGACGGCGCAGCAGGGCGACGATCGCGGCAACACTGCGCATGTCCAGATTGGCGAGCGGTTCGTCCAGCAGCATCAGGCGCGGACGCCGGATCAGGGCGTGCGCGAGCAGCACCCGCTGCTGCTGGCCGCCGGACAGGCTGCCGATCCGTTGATTGGCGAACTGCGTCGCATCCACCGCATCGAGCATCTCGTCGACCTTCCGCCGACGCCCCGGCGAGGGCAACGGCACCCCCAGCCGGTTGCCATCAAGACCGAGCGCCACGAGATCGCGAGCACGCATCGGCATATAAGAATCCAGGGAAAATTTCTGTGGCACGTAGCCGACCGAGGCCGGTTTGCGGCCGCCGTCTATGGTAACGCTGCCGCTGCTGGGACCGACAAAGCCGAGGATGGTGCGCAGCAGCGTCGTCTTGCCCGAGCCATTGCTGCCGATCAGCCCGCAGAATTCGCCAGCCTCCAGTGCGAAGTCGATGTCCTCGAGAACGAGGCGGCCAGAGAACGAGACGCTTATCCCACGGACCGCGAGAACTTCGCTCCTGCCCAACACGGTGCTCAGTGCCCCTTCTGCAGGGTCTCCGTGGACACCTTCTCGCTTACGGCTTTGTCGAGGGCGGCGACCTCTGCCAGCATCCATGTCTGATAGGTATAGCCGGGTGTGGGCATCGTCTCGTAGACCCCGACCACAGGAATAGCCGCCTTCTTCGATGCGTCGAGAAAGGATTTGGTCAGGGCGTCGGTGACCTGCTGGTTGTAGGCGAACACCTTCACCTTGTGCTCGGCAAAAAGGTTATTCTGGATGGTGACGTCCTGCGGTGACGGGTCCGTGCCGTCCATGATCGCCTTTTGCAGGCTGAAGGGCGTTAGGATATCAAAGCCCATCGCCTCCAGCATGTAATCGGCAACCGGCTCGGTAACGGCGATCGGAGTCTTGTCGTATTTCGCCTTGAAAGCTGCGATTGCCGCGTCCCAGGGCTTCAGCGAGGCCACGAACTTTTCCGCGTTGGAGTGGAAATACGTGGCCTGCGCCGGTTGCAGGGCGGCAAGAGCGTCCCCGACAGCCTTGGCGACAGCCGGCATTGTCTTGGGATCGTACCAGAGATGCGGGTTTGCCGTATCATCTGGCAGACCAAGCAGCTTCTGGACATTAATCACCCTCCGATGGGGTCTGGGCGAAGCCGAAATGATCTTGTCCGCCCAGTCATCGTAACCAACGCCGTTCTCGACGATCAGCTGAGCCGCGGCGATTTGTCTGGCGACATTGGGACTCGCCTCAAAAGTGTGCGGATCGGTGTTCGGATCGGTTTCAATCGCGCCGACCTGGACGTATTTGCCGCCGATCTGAGAAATGACATCAGCGTACTCGTTTTCCACGCCGACCGCCTTGATCTGCGCGGCGGACGCAAAAGCGATCGGACCAACGGCCAAGAGGGCAAGTGCCACGAAGGCAGGTAGCTGTTTCATTCTGGTCCTCCGAGTGTGATGAGCAAACAAGCATGACTGCCGTTGAAGCCGTTGCATTCGTTAATGCCATGTGGCCAGATTCGGCTGCTTACACGAAGCCGCGGCTCCCTCTTCGATTACCGACCGGTCGAGATCACGCGTAATGAACACCAGGCGCAGCGCCGCGTGCGCCTCCTGCCGATCCTGCTGAAAGGATTGGCTGGCCGCCGGAGAAAGGCACGTTGAGGCATTTGCGTCCCGCTGATCTCTCACCGCAGATCAGCACGGGTTGATACAACATATCAACCCTCTCGGCGACGCGCTGCTGCTTGACTTTGCTGATGATGCATATATATGCACAGATGCTCATACGTTAGATAGATGCTCAACCCTGATCAAACTGCGGAATTGGCCGAACTCTTTCGCCTTCTGGGCGAGCCTAACCGGCTGGGGATCGTGACCAGTTGCCTCGACGGGTCGCTGAGCGTGGGGGAGATCAGTGCGCGGCTGGCGCTCAGCCAGTCGTTGGTCTCGCACCATCTGCGGCTGCTGCGCGCCGCCCGGCTGCTGAAGGCAGGACGGCGCGGCAAACAGGTTTTCTACAGTATCCCCGACTGCCATGTGCGGGAGATGCTGACCAACATGATCGAGCACCTGCCGAGCCGCATGAGCAGGAAGACGACATCAATGTTGAGACAGGAGTGACGCCATGAGCGTAACGGTGGAACAAGTGAAATGTGCCTGCAGCGACTGCGTTTGCGTCGTTAGCGTGAACAACGGCGTGAAGCGGGACGGGCGCATTTATTGTGCTGATGTCTGCGCCGATCATCACAAGAACGGCGAGGGCTGCCATCACGCCGGCTGCACCTGCCACGGGTAACCGGTGTTTGCCCAACCGGGCTGCGCCGCAGCCCGGTTGGCTTATACGCTGGGGTCCAGCCGCGCCAGGGAACCTGGATGGCAAAGTCGCCTTCCTGGAGCCGCGGAGGCGACTTACTGCGGCGCCAAACACCATACGATCTATCGCGCGCTCGCGTCCCTGCTGGAGCAAGGATGATCTACAAGGTCGAGCGCCTGAATGCGTTCATTCCCAGTTCGGAGGCTACGGGCAACCGCTGCGCGATCCAGTTTGCGAAGCGCCGCCAAGTGGGAGGGATTTCGCCCGGGCACCGCAGTTATCGAACTGGATAGCATCTGCGCCTCTTGCTCGTCAGGCATCAAGATCCCCAGAGACATGGCTTGATGGCCTTCCAGCCGCATCGGGCCTTTTCCACACTTCTCTTGCGTCCGTGCTCGTGTGTTCCAGGCATCCCGGACAGTCGAGATTGCCATTGAACAAAACTCCGCCGTGTCCTAGCGTTGATACATTGTATCACACAGGGCGCCCAGACGTGCGACGGAAATCAACGATGCGCCGGGCCGTACAATGTGCGACCGGCGGCGCGGTCAGCCTGTTTCTCACTCTCCCCGCAATTGCGCAGACGGCACCGGCGGACCAGCAATTACCGAGCGCTCCCGCCGAGCAGGCAAGTCCGACTCCCGGTCAGTCCGGAGCCGGAGCGCCGCCGCAGTCCCCTGCACCCGAAGCGCCGACCGGGATCTGGCAGCGCTCGAACTTGCTTGGTGACATAGACGGACTACGGACCCTACTCGGCTCCTACGGAATCAGCCTTGGGCTGTCGAATACGTCCGAAGTTTTCGGCAATGTATCGGGCGGCATTCAGCGCGGTGCATCCGGTGATGGCCTGACGCAGTTTGGCATCGGAGTCGACACGGAAAAGGCGTTTGGTTGGAAAGGCGGCACCTTCGATATCAGCGGATTATGGATTTACGGGCCCAATTTCAGCACGAACTATCTGGGCGTGTTGCAGACCAACAGCGGCATCCTCGCGGAACCGACGGTGCGCCTGTGGGAGGCGTGGTATCAGCAGGTCTTCCTGGACGGGCGGGCGGATGTGAAGCTCGGCCTTCAAAGCGTCGATCAAGAGTTCATGGTCAGCCAGAACTCTCTTCTGTTCCTCAACACGGTGATGGGTTGGCCGATGATCCCCTCGGCCGATCTTTATGCGGGGGGCCCCGCCTATCCGCTGTCCTCATTGGGTGTGCGGCTGCGCGGACGCGTAAACGGCAACCTGACGCTGCTGGGCGGTGTGTTTCAGGACAATCCGCCGGGTGGTCCATTCAATGACGATGGGCAGTTGCGTGGCAGCACCCGCTGGGGCGGTAATTTCAATCTCCGCACTGGTGCATTGTTCCTGGCGGAGGCGCAGTACGGCGTTCCAGGCGAAGGCGCGCCGGTGACGAACGGGGCCAAGGGGCCGCTGCCGGCGACCTACAAGATCGGCTTCTGGTTCGATACGGCGCAGTTCCCGGACCAACGCTACGACAATACGGGGCTGTCCCTGGCGAATCCGAACAGCACCGGAATACCGGCGATGCACCAGGGGAATTTCGGCATTTATGGTGTGGTGGACCAGACGGTGTGGGCGCCAGGCGGGGACAATCCGCGTGCGTTGAGCCTGTTTCTTCGTCCGATGGGTGCGCCCACCGGCGATCGGAACCTGATCAATTTCAGCGTCAATGGCGGGATGACGTACAAGGCACCGCTGCCAGGCCGTGACGACGATACGTTCGGGATCGGGTTCGGCGTGGCGAATGTGAGCTCCCGAGCGGCGGGGCTTGATCAGGACACGGCGTTCTTTAGCGGCACCTATGTGCCGGTGCGTGGAGCGGAGACGTTCCTGGAGATCACGTACCAAGCGCAAATCGCACCGTGGTGGCAAATCCAACCGGATTTCCAGTACTACTGGATGCCCGGCGGCGGAGTGCTGAATCCGACAGATCCCACCCAGCGGATCGGCAATGAGGCGGTATTCGGCCTGAGAACAAACGTCACTTTCTGAGGTCGCTCACGCGGGAGCCGCGGGTCAGATTCGGGTTGCCGGCTTGGCCTTTCCGGTCCTTGAATCATGTGTTCGACAAACGACGCAGAGACCGGTCAACTCGACGGTTCGCTGATCGAGCACGTAGCCATGACGCTCGCCGAGATGTTCGGTCGCTTTCGCGATCCGCTTGTCCTCGGTCTCGACGACGGTGCCGCAGGCGCGGCAGATCAGGAATTGCCCAGCGTGGGGGTGATCGGGGTGTTCGCAGGCGACGAAGGACCGCGTGGTGTCCAGCCGATGCACCAGACCAACCTCTACCAGGAAATCCAGACTACGATAGACGCTCGCCGGCGTGATGGCGGCGCTGTCCGGCCGAACCAGATCAACGAGGTCATAGGCGGTGACGGGCCGTCTCGCCGCCAGCAGCTTGCTCAGCACCGCGCGGCGCTGCGGCGTGAGTCGCCCACCACGCGCGCGGCATAGCGCCTCGGCCTCCTCAAACCCATCCATTGAGTTTTTTCCGCCCGGCACGTCAGCCCCCCCTTTGCAACGGCGCCTCATAGCCTGCAACTCTTCATCTGGGCAGGGCGCTCCTGCGGTGAAGAATCCTCGTCCGCCTGCCTCGGGGCCAGGCAGAGCGCCGCGATCGACGATCTTGCACCTGCACAGCCCGCGCGCCGTTATCCCAGCCGACCAGTCGGACAGTTCCGCCGCCGAGCGCCACGGCCAAAATTCCGGCGTCCGAGAAGACCGCGCCGGAAATCCCCGCCTCAAAGGCCCTCCTGGCGCCCGGTGGTCCGCGAAGGCCGTGACTCCGCAAGCGGCGCCCTTCAAGCGACACAGGCCGCGAAACCAGCCTTGAGTTCGGCTGGGTCGAGGTCCCGCCCAATGAAGACCAGCTTTGATTCGCGTGCCTCGTGGTCGCGCCATGACCTGCCGTCATCGCCTTCCATCAGCATATGGACTCCCTGGAAGATGAAGCGATTGGGACTGCCCTTTAGGTCGAGGATACCCTTGGAGCGCAGGATCGACAGCCCCTTCTCGCGCAGCAGCGTGCCGATCCACTGGTTGAACCGGTTCGCGTCGATCGGCCTAGTCTCGCGCAGCGCGACGCTGGTCACCGCATCATCATGCTCGTGCGCGTCCTCGCCCAGGAAGTCCGGCTCGATGGCCAGGATACGATCGAGGTCAAAGGCGCGCCGATCCAGGATCTCTTTGGGCGACACCGAGCATCGCTCGGTGCGGTGGATGACGCAGGTCGGGTTGATCGCGCGCAACCGCTTTTCTACGGCAGTCAGCTCGAAAGCCGGTACGAGATCCGCCTTATTGAGCAGGATGACATCGGCAAAGGCGATCTGCTCCGCCGCCTCGTGGCTGTCATCGAGCCGCGCGAGCACGTTCTTGGCGTCGACGACGGTGACTACCGAGTCGAACTTGGCGACCGCACGGACCTCGTCATCGACAAAGAAAGTCTGCGCGACAGGCGCCGGGTCAGCGAGACCCGTGGTCTCGATGAGAATGGCATCGAACCGCCCCTTGCGCTTGACCAAGTTGCCGATGATCCGGATCAGGTCGCCGCGCACTGTGCAACAGATGCACCCATTGTTCATTTCGAAGACTTCTTCGTCGGCGTCGACCACCAGTTCGTTGTCGATGCCGATCTCACCGAACTCATTAACGATCACGGCATACCGCTTGCCATGCTCCTCGGTGAGCAGGCGGTTGAGAAGCGTCGTCTTGCCGGCACCAAGGTAGCCAGTGAGGACGGTCACAGGGATCTGGGGCCGGGCAGTTTGACTCTGGGCCGTGGCGGACATGACACCCTCCAATGGCGGCCGACGTGGCCACCTGCATGGCAGCGAAGCTAGCCGACCTGATATGTTATATCAATTCCTGATGGTCGCTCCGCGGCTCTGTCCGATCCCAGGCGTATCGCTGCACTTCCACCGTGACATGCGACAGCGACGGAAATCGGGACAGGCGGGCATGATAGAACTCCGGCCCGCGCGGCCTCGCCGTTTCGACCGCAACAATCGCGCCGAGATGCCCTGGTCCCAACCGCCAAAGATGCAGGTCCGACAGCCGGTCGCCGTCCGCCTCGATCGTCTGACGCACCGCCGTCGCCATGGCCTGGTCAGGGTTCATGTCCAGCAGGATGGCCCCGGTATCGCGCACAAGATTGTACGCCCAGGCCGCGATCACGATGGCGCCAACGATACCGGCAAGCGGGTCCATCCACAGCCAGCCGAACGCCCAAGCGAGAGACAACCCGACGATCGTCAGGACCGAGACGGTCGCATCCGCGGTGACATGAATGATTGCGGCACGCAGATTGTTATCGCGGTGTGCCTTGTCATCTGGCGGCGCGTGCTCCTCGAATGCGACCGCGTGGGTCTCCCCGTGAGCCAAGCGGAGATGTGCTGCGAATTCATGCGGTTCGGGAACTTCGTCAAGCAATTCCAGGTAGCCGTCCCGTGCGGCCATGGCAAAGACATGGCGTGCGCCGCCGGGTCGGACGGTTTCGATGGTCAAGGTTTGCGGCAGCGCACCGGGGGCCGCCCTGAGCCGGAAACGCGGCGGCACCCCGTTTTCGACAATCGACAGCATCAACAGCCCGACGCTCGTTTCGACACGATGTTCTGCCTCGTCGTCACTGCGCGCGTGGCCTCGCGAGTGATCGTGACCGTGATCATGCCCATGGTGCTCGCCCCCGCTGAGCAGCCACACGGATGCGACGTTCACCAGCAGTCCGAGACCGGCGATCGGAATCGCCTCCCGGAAGTGGATGGGGACGGGGGCGAACAGCCGCGATACGGCCTCGTAGCCGATCAGCAGCGCGATCATCGCCAGGGCGATGGCACTGGTGAACCCGGCAAGGTCGCCGAACTTTCCGGTCCCGAAGGTGAAACGGGTATCATGCGCGTGCTTGCGAGCGTACCGATAGGCGAGCGCCGCCAACAGCAAAGCACTCGCGTGCGTCGACATGTGCAGGCCGTCTGCCACAAGAGCAATCGAACCAAACAGAATGCCGCCGCCGATCTCCAGCGCCATCATGGCGCTGCAAAGCCAGATGACCGCCCAGCTCCGCCGCTCGGCGCGGTCGTGGCCTTCGCCCAGATAGATGTGACTGTGACCTTGCGGGGACGTCAGCGCCTCGACCTCGGTCACTGCGGCCTCCTATTTTAGATAGGTTCGGATCACATCCATAAGCTGCTCGGCGGCTTCTGCGTTGAGCGCCCCCGGATGTCTCAGGGGATCGACCAGGTGGCTTCGCACGTGGTCCTCGACCACCTCGGCCATGAGCCCGGCCATGGCACCACGCACGCCCGCGATCAAATGCAGGACCTGCTCGCAGCTGGCTTCGCTTTCGAGCGCTCGTTCGATCGCGTCGACTTGGCCTCGCATCCGGCGGACGCGCGTCAGCAGCTTGTGCTTCTCACGGATGGTATGGGCCATGCACAGTCTATACCATAGGGGGGTGTACTATATCGATTAGATTCACGGCATGCCGTGCTCGTGCCCAAAGGCCACATTTATCGCTTGGACAAGTCGCGCACCGAGGCATTCGGCCGCGGGTTCCTCCGGCTCTCGAGGACCCCAAGCCCTGCGAATGACAGGAATAGGCGCGTTTTGGCCGGGCGCGGAACGACGGCCTCCACGCGGCACTGTGGAAAAGCAGAGAAGGGCGTGCCGCTCGCTTCGGCAGACAGCTACCCACTCCCGCTGGCAGGTCGCGCCGCGCCGCGCTTGGCGTAGCGAAGCATGCGCGCATTTGCTTATGCAAGCAGCTGGCGTGACACTCCACTTCCGACACTCGCACAAGCCGGCGCACCCAACCAGTAGTCTTTTTTATTATTGAAATAGATTCTTTCACAGTAGCCTCTGAAGAGGCAGGGTGTCATGCAGTGGATGTGGACTTGGGGCGGAAAATCTTTCGGGTATCGCGACGGTGACGAGCTTTGGACCCATGGCGGCCGACATGTCGGCCGTTTGCTGACTGCCACCGGCTGGCCGACGTGCCTCCCGAAATCGAGTGGTGCGCCAATCTCAGCAACGGGGGCACCCGCCGGATCTACCAGAACGCGGTGAAGGACTTCATGCGCTTCGCCAGCATCGGCCGGCGGGAGGAATTTCGCGTCGTGACGCGCGCCCATGTCATCGCCTGGCGCGACGAGTTGGTGCGGGCCGGCCTTGGCGGTAGCGCGATACGGAACCGGCTCGCCTCGGGTTGGTCGGTTTGGGCCGGAGCCACCTTTTCTCGGAGCAGAGGGCAGAGAGGCCGCATCCCCAACCGCTCTGCTGCCGGTGCGGCCGCGACTACCGATGCAACGGTGCATATGATCTGCAAGACGAACGGCATCATCATAAGCACCTAATGAGGCCCACTGCAGCCGTAAAAAGCTCAAGATCATCGAACAGGAACAATAGGACGTTGGAGCCAAACCCTGCGCGCAAACCGCCTCTCTTGCGTTTTGTACCGGAACTGGACTCTTCGATGTCGGCGCCGTACGAGCGGTACAAACTGCGATAGCCGATAGAAAAGCGCGCTTGTTCGACCGCCTCACAGAGGCGATTTGGCGTGATGGAAGGATGAACTCTCAGTGTCCGTCCGGCGACTTTGTGAGTCATTTGAATCGGTTGCCGGTCCGGATGGACTGAGTGCTTGAAGCGGCTCGATCGGGTGTGATTCTTTGCCTGGCACCAAGCCACGAGGTGCCTGATGTGGACGATGGAAAACCGCCATCGCTATGACCGCGACAAGCTGCGTTATCCGAGCGATCTCACCGATGCGGAATGGCGGCTGATCAGGCCGCTTATACCACCCGCCAAGCGTGGCGGTGGCAAGCGTACCGTCAACATGCGCGAAGTGGTCAACGGCGTGATGTGTGTGCTGAGCACCGGCTGCCAGTGGCGCTACATTCCAAAGGACCTGCCACCGCGCAGCACGGTGAACGGCTACTTCTGCTTGTGGGGCTGGGACGGCACGTTGGAGAAGATCCATCACGCGCTCTACGTTATACCAACCCGCTTAAACATTGACCGATGCCCATTGCCTTGCTCCGAGCGATCGGATGCGCTGGGGATGATCGGTCAGAAAGAGCCACGCCCGTCGGCACGCCTCGACGATGGCCTCGTAGCTTTCCCAGACCAAAGCGGTGAGTTTGTTTTGCCGCAGATACTCCCAAACCGTCTCCATTGGATTGAGTTCCGGCGAGTATGGCGGCAGCGGCAACAGAGTGATGTTGTCAGGCACGCGCAAGCGCCCGCCGGGCTGATGCCAGCCGGCGCTGTCACAGACCAAAATAGCGTGCGCACCAGGCGCCACCTGAGTGCTGATTTCGCTCAGGTGTTGGTTCATCGCCTCGATGTTGACGCCCGGCATGATGATGGCGGCACCGATGCCTCGGGCTGGGCAGATCGCGCCGAACAGATAGGCCGAGTCATGACGGTTGTCGCGCACCATCAGAGGGCGCGAGCCGACCGGCGCCCAAATGTAAGTATGTCCGCCTTTCTGCCCGACCCTGGCTTCGTCCTGAAACCAGATTTCGAGGTCCGCTGCGGATGCGCTTTCGGGTAGCGCTGCTGCTACCAGGCTGGCGAAGTTTTTTTAAACGCCGCCTCGGCTTTGACATCCTTCCTGGGATGATAGGGGCGCGGTTGCAGTCGGGTCAGCCCGAGCGTGTGCAGCCACTTGCCCATCGTGCTGACGTGAACCCGGGCGTTGTAACGCCGCGCCGCTTCCTCCTGCAGGTCCACGCAGCGCCAGCGCACCACACCGTGCAGTGCCGGATCGGGCCCCGCGATCACCAGCGCCCTGAATTCCGCTTTCTGCTCGGTCGTCAGCTTCGGCGGGCGGCCGGGGCTGATGCGTGATTGAAGGCCGCCAATCCCCTCGGCATTGTAGCGGTGAACCCAGTCACGCAACGTCTGGCGGTCCATGCCGCTCTGCCGGGCGGCCTCGCAACGGCTGGCGCCGTCCAGCACCAGAGCAATCGCCAGTAACCGGCGGACCTGGTCAGCGTCGGAGCATTTGCTCGCCGTTGCCCGAAGCTCCCGTGCACTGTGAGCGGTCCGGCTGACCGCTACCGCTCTGCCCATGCGCGCCTCCCGCGAATCGCCGCGGGAATCGAATCACATCTCGCGGGCAGTGGGAACCCGAAGTGAGTCAGAGGTTTCGCGGGTTGGTATTAAATGCCGCGAACAGGCGGGACGAGAAGCCAGTCCGACCGCCTGCGTCATCGACAGCCAAAGCGTGAAAAGCGCAGAAAAAGGGGGGCAGCGATCGACCCACACGGCTTTGATGCGGGCAAGCTGATCAAAGGGAAGAAGCGCCATGTCCTGGTCGATACGCTGGGTCTGGTGCTGCACGCGCTGGTCACCGCCGCCAACGTGCAAGACCGCGACGGCGGCATCCTGCTGCTGTCCACTCTGTTCGGACAGTTCCCGTTCCTGCGCAAGCTATTCGCCGACAGTGCTTACACAGGGCCGGTCTTCCAGGACGGCGCGGCCCGCGCGATGCGCAGCCTGATCGTCGAAATCGTCAAGCGCTCCGACCACCCCAAGGGCTTCGTCGTCGAACCTAAACGCTGGATCGTCGAGCGCTCCATCGCATGGCTCAACCGATGCCGCCGGCTCGCCAAGGACTGGGAAAATCGTAACCATAACGCCCTCGCCTTCCTCCGCCTCGCATCAATCCGCCTCATGCTTAGAAGACTCTGTAATCCTTCGTGAAGTCTCCGGACGGACTTCATAGAATCCTGTCCTTCGCATTGCGAATGAGTATTTTGCGGATGTTGCCAAGCAGCAGGGCCAGTTCCTCACGGCTCACGCGGTCTGCCTTCATGACCGCGCTGATGATGGGGTCGGTCAGGACCTCCTCGATGCTCAACGGGGTTTCAGACCAGCAGGGTCGTGCACGACTGAGCCGGCTCGGCGTTGATCGTTTCATCTCCACGCTCCGGGATGGGCAAGTGAAGGCCTATTTCGGCTGGCGGCCTCAGATCTCGATTGGGCCGAACTTCCAGGCTTTCGCTGCCTCAGTGATTGCGTTCTAGGGTGCCGTTGGCGCGCGGTTGAGGAGAGGCGCCTGCTCTGGCGAGAGTGCTTGATAAAGCGCGGACGCAACGGGCTGAATTTCCTGCAACTCAATTAGCCGCACGACCTGCATGCAGCCGCCCGCCGCCGAAAAGTCGAGCTTCGCCGAAACATAAGCGCGGACCGAGGCTTCGAAGGTGATTTCATTGATGCGGAAATTGCGCTGGCGCCATATCGGCCGTGGGAGCCATCACTAAACGGGGGGAAGTCGGAATTGACCGATCTGGGAACATTGGCCCAACAAGAGAAACCAGCCGCGTAACCGCACCCGAGATGCCAAGCAGAAACCCGCCAGCTGAGGCCCGAAGAGTCCTTCGATAGTACGGAAGCAACGCACATCCTCCTGTTTGGGTGCGGTGAGACAAGTAAGTGGTCGACATTTCTCCCTTGTGTCGGCCAACACGGCCTGGGGTAACGCCTTGCTTCGCCGCGGTCGGTGGAAAAGGTTTGATACAAAAAAACTTTCGGGGAACTTGCGTCTGCATGTTAAGCGAATGGTTCTGCCTTAGCAGAGGATGCGGCAGGCGCGTGTAAAGTCAGTCCTCCCGATGCCGGGCTTGCGCAACTTGGCGCTATGACCCACTCGGAGGGGTCGTTGAGCAATCTGTGCCGCCTTGCGGGGCGTCGATGGCGGCCCCACGGACTTAACCTCGAGTGGATCTCAATCGAATGCAAGCGACACCACACTGCCTCGTTGTGGAGGACGATCGCGAGATCAGCCGCATGCTTTCCCAGTTTCTCGCAGGGCACGGCTTCCGGGTGTCCGTCGCGTCGGACGGGGAAGGCGATGCGGCACGTGTTGAACGAAGGTGCGATCGACGTCATCTTGCTCGACATCATGCTACCTGGCGAAACCGGTCTGGAGCTCTGCCGGCGGCTGCGTGTTGAATTGGATGTTCTGGTGATCATGCTGACAGCGTTGGCCGAGGCAACTGATCGCGTCGTTGGTCTTGAAATGGGCGCTGATGATTATCTCGTTAAGCCTTTCAACCAGCGAGAACTGCTTGCCCGGATCAGATCGGTGCTTCGGCGGGCTTCTAGCCTGCCCTATAACGCGCGAACGCCAGTTCCTGAGCGCATGGAATTCGCTGGCTGGAAACTCGATCCGGCCAAGCGGCAGGTGGAGGCGCCAGATGGTAGCCTAATTGTGCTGACATCCGGTGAATTCGATCTGCTTCTGGCGCTGTGTCAGCATCCTTAGCACGTGCTCAACCGGGAGCAACTGCTTGACCTTACGGTAGGGCGGGGTGCTGAACCCTTCGATCGCAGCATCGACATTCGCATCAGCGGGCTGCGCCGAAAAATCGACCAAGACCCGAGAAATCCCACAATTATCAAGACCGTCCGCTCTGGCGGATATATCTTTTCACCAGAGGTCGCCGGCAGGTGAACTGGCCCTTTTGGCCCAGACGTCTTACCGCACAAATCGCCGCCTGCGTGATCCTCGCGCTGTTCGTATCTCAGCCTTTCTCAGGCTTGCTACTTCTTGTTCTATTGCCATCCAGCCGCCCACCTCTGCTTGTCGAAGCGGCAGATCGCACCGCCATCGTGGTCGCTATCCTCGACGCCATGCCGGCAGTGGACCGCGCAGGTACTGCAGCGGCTTTGCAAACACCTCTTGTGCGGATCGCGGTGGATGGTGCGGACGCACCTGCCACGGAAGCCGATACGTCTTCAGCTTCGATACTTCGCCGCCTTCTCGAGCAGCGGCTTGGTAGCCGCTTCACTCTAAAGCTGGCGCGTTCCGACCCTTCCGAGAAGCCGAGGAGCACGATTGTTCATGTACGCCTCGGTGATGGAGAGGTGGCACGGATCGAGCTGGTGTTGCCCGAGTCTACTGTCATTTCGCTGTATGGCATAGGAGCCTTCTTCTTCTATCTTCCTTTTCTCACCCTTGCGCTTGCGTTTTTGTCGTTATGGGCTGCCCGCCGCGTCACCGCTCCGCTGCGAGCGTTCTCCGATGCCGCCGAAAGACTCGGGAATGAGCGCTCGGCCTCTCCGCTTCCGGAGTACGGCCCGCTCGAATTGCGGCGCGCGGCCACCAGCTTCAACAAGATGCAAGAACAGGTAAAGCGGTTCATCGAGGACAGGACCCCGGCTCTTGTCGCAATCAGTCACGATCTGCGGACGCCGATCACGCGCCTGCATCTCCGGGTCGAGACTGCAGTCGAGAACGTTCAAGATCGGCAGAAGATGCTGCAGGACCTGAACCAGATGGATTCTATGGTAAGTTCGGCGCTGACATTCCTGCGGGAAAACGTCCAGGACGAGTTTGTGATGAAGGTTGATCTGGCATCACTTCTGCAATCGACCTGCGACGAATTCAGCGATATGGGGTACGAGGTCAGGTATCGTGGAGTGCCACATCTGTCAGTGCGCTGCCGCCCATCCCTTGTTAGCAGGGCCCGCCGTGAACGTGATCGGGAATGCAACGAAATATGCAGGTTCGTGCTCAGTCGATCTGGTGGACGACGACTGCGGCAGGGCGGTCATTCACGTGGAAGACGATGGTCCCGGGATTGCGGATGCCGAGAAGGAGAAAGTCTTTCATCCGTTCTACCGTACCGATGGAGCGCGCGGCCAGGATTCCGGGAGTTTTGGTCTTGGTCTTACGATAGCCAAATCAATCGTTGAACTGCATGGCGGGGAGATCGAACTACGGAATCTGAGGCCGACGGGAACGCAAGTAGTGATCACCTTTCCGATCCTCGCCGAGGGTTGCTGAGATGCCATGTGCGAATCCGATCGACCGGCTAAGCGGGACAAGCGGCCTCGACGACATTCGGCGGCGTCGGGGCCTGAGGAAAACACGCTGCATATTGCGGCTCGGCCGAAGTTCGCTTTTGATGCCGGGATTAGATGCCGTAATGGGCCGGCTGCCTGGTGATAGGCGGGGAGGTGGCTGTCCCCAGAGTGATGGTGTGTCGAGCGGGTCCGAATGGTCGGCCCCAACATCATCGAGGGACAGCTATTGGAGTATTATGTTGGAATTGATGTGTCGCTGAAAGAAAGCAGCCTTTGCGTGGTGGACGCCAAGGGGAAGATCGTCCGTGAGGCGAAGGTGGCGAGCGACCCTGACGCGTTGTGTCACTTTATCACCGGGATCGGCTTTCCAGTAACCCGCGTTGGCCTTGAGGCGGGCCCGCTATCGCAATGGCTGCGGGAGGGGCTGACCGGTGCCGGTATCGAGGTGGTGCTGCTCGAGACGCGGCATGTGAAGGCTGCGCTGTCGGCAATGACGGTGAAGACCGATCGGAAAGACGCGCGTGGCATCGCACAGCTGCTGCGCATGGGATGGTATCGGCCGGTACACGCCAAATCGGTCGGCTCTCAGGAGGTGCGCGCCCTACTTGTCGGACGCAAGCTACTGCAGGCCAAGCTGCTCGATGTCGAGCTCAGTATTCGGGGCATCCTGCGCGGCTTTGGCCTCAAGGTTGGCGAGGTAAGCCGCGGGCGCTTTGAAGCGCGTGTCCGCGAACTTGCTGATGGACATGCCATGCTCGAGACGGTGATCGGCGCCATGCTGCAGGCAAGAGGCGCGCTGTGGAACGAGCTCACCCGCTTGCATCGCGAGATGCTGAAAATCGCGCGTGGAGATCATGTCTGCCGGCGGTTGATGAGCGTGCCAGGGATCGGCGCCCTTGTCGCGATCACCTACCGCTCGGCCGTCGACGATCCCGGTTGGTTCGGCAAATCGCGGACCGTCGGCGCATATTTTGGGCTGACGCCGAAGAAGTATCAATCTGGCGAGACCGACATCGATGGTGGCGTCAGCCGGGTTGGCGACACCATGGTGCGAAAAGCGCTTTTCGAGGCAGCGCAGATCATGTTGACACGGGCGACGCGGTTCTCCGCCCTAAAGCGCTGGGCGATCGGGGTAGCAAAGCGACGCGGCATGAAGCGGGCGAAAGTCGCACTTGCCCGCAAGCTTGCGGTGGTGCTGCATCGGATGTGGGTTGATGCAACCGAATTCTGTTGGGGCAAAGACGCCGCTGCGGCCTAAAAGAGAAGCAAGTTTACGGGGAGCGGACCACCTCCGGCACCGCTTCTTGCGAGGTCCCGTCGCAGGGACGAGGGTCAGGCAAGGTCGCATGTAGTGCTGTGGAAGCCTCGGTAAACCACGCCGCTTAGATTGACCTGCCGGCTCTGGATCTGATGGCATGATGTGGCGGTCTTTCGTGCTGACCACGGACAGAAGCATGATCCCGGCGACGAGATGGTCACTCGGAGGACTTGACACCGAAAGGCCCATTACAGAGGCACTACTTTGGCAGATTATAGGGTGGGAGATTTAGCGACGTGAAGCAGTGCGGACGTCGCGTCGTTGGTGGTGTGATGAGTACGCGCACTCTCGCCGAGCGCGGCGGCCGCCGGCCGGACCGCCCGGCACATGGTCTTGCCGTAAGCGGTCCCGAGATCTTCGTCCAGGCCTCGATTTCAGAAACCTCCGATTCGGGGCTGTCCCTGGCCGAGAGCCGACCGTCCGCCTCACGAGTCGGAAAAGCGCGACCACGACTCGAAACGGTACGGCCGCTGCGCGGAATTTTTTGCGCCTCGAATCGTCTTCCCCTGAGTGAGGACATCGGCGCCGGGCAATCGGCGGCCCTCCGAGATCGAGAGGTTCTCGCGATGGACAGATTGTGCGCTGTCGCGGTTGCTTTGGCGACACTGGTGGCTGGCTATGCAGAAGCACGCGGCCTCGGTGGAGGCTCAAGGGAGCCGGGGATGAGTAGTTAGACGTGATCCACGCGAAAGTCGGGGCACTAAGTGATCCATTGCCCTCACGGGCCCGATCTGTGCATGAGTGCGTTAAACGCTGCCGGAAGCATCAGAGTGCAGAGTGGCCGGAAATCGACAGGGGGCTACCCATGCTGACGATACGTTCCCACCTTGCCCTAGGGGGCTCCTTTGGTCCATTGTGCCGGATGCGAAGGCGCAACTCGTTACGCACAAGGACCTGACATATTCGATTGCCAAATCAATCGCCGAGGCGACGCTCGATAGTTGCGAGGCAAAAGGCTACGGTGAGTCGGTTGTGGTGGTTGATCGTGACGGGGAGGTCATCGTTGCCTTGCGTGGTGACAATGCCGCTCCTCACACCATGGAGAATGCACGACGCAAGGCCTACACGGCGCTGAGTTTTCGCACATCGACGACCGAGTATGCTAAGCGCTATGCGAGTGACAATGCCGTGGTTCGCCAGCAAGTCGCCCTTCCGAGCGTCATCGCGATACCTGGTGGTTTACCGATCAAGGTCGGCGACGATGTTATCGGTGGCGTCGGGGCCTCCGGATCCCCCGGTGTCGACGAGCCTCGCGTTCAGGCCGGGCTCGACAAAGTGGCAGATATGCTGAAGTGAGTTTGGCTGTCTGAAGCAAGTTCAGCATTCGGCTCGGAAACGCGGGTCAATAATGCCCGTGATGAAAATGGGAACGGTGGAATACAAAGACATTGGCCGAGAGAAATCCAGGTCCACCCCAGTCGAACCAGGGATAACCGTATAAACCGGGGTATAGCCAGGCATAGTTCGCGTATTCGGGCGGCAGACTTTGCACCGAGTTACCCTTTGAGTAACTACACTGGGTGTACCCCGATATCGTATCTTTGTTGCAGCGTATACCCACTTGACAATGTGCCGATTGCGACACTCCCCGCCACTGCTTGTCCGGGTTGTGCATGGCCGATAGAGGTGCTGGCATAATAACGACATTGAGCATCATCTTGCTCGAAGACAGCCAGGTTCTTCCCCGCTGGGGGCAGCGCCATAACTGATGGACCTGTGGGTGGGGAGACAGCACAAGCGCACAGGACACCGCCGCAGACCATGGTGACAAGAATTGCATACCGTTAGGCCCTCGGCGCATGGCGTGACCACCTGTCAGCTGGCACAAACCCGGCTCAGCACGCCGCTGATGGTCGAGGCTCTCGGGAACTGCCGCTGTGTAGACGTCCCGTTGCATCACACCACGCGTCCCCGGGCGAGCTTGCACCCGTCAATAACCCACCCCGCCTTCGGAGCCCCCGTTTACAGACGCGCATGTTGACGGTACGCTTGCCACCGCCACGCTTGGCGGGTGGTATAAGCGGCCTGATCAGCCGCCATTCCGCATCGGTGAGATCGCTCGGATAACGCAGCTTGTCGCGTCATAGCGATGGCGGTTTTCCATCGTCCACATCAGGCACCTCGTGGCTTGGTGCCAGGCAAAGAATCACACCCGATCGAGCCGCTTCAAGCACTCAGTCCATCCGGACCGGCAACCGATTCAAATGACTCACAAAGTCGCCGGACGGACACTTAGGGAGCTCCTCCAGGCTGGCAGGAAATGACGCTCATCTGTCCTTTATGCCACCGCGATCATGGATAATTTCGCGATGGGGCGGGTGCCGCTTCTCAAGGCACGCTCGTCAACGACGCTCTACCGATAGATAGGGATTGGCAGTTGGGTGGTTGAGAGTTTATCTCCCGCGCATAAACCTATCGATAGATAGATGCCTCGATTGACCCCTGACCGACGACCTAGCCGCGACGGCAGCGTACCTCCGCAGACGCCGACGCATCTGCGCTTCGAGTGGGCGTCTAAGTCTAGCCGAGTCGGTGGTGGCTCGGCCTCGGATATTCTGAAGGCCGCTTGTAGCGCTTCCCTTTGCTGCGAGTGACGCGCAACCCGCGCCACCTCAAGGGATACGTATCGAGATAGCGCGTCACGGTGGCACGCCGGACGCTCGGTAGCTGGCCGTCAACGTAAGGCAGCAGTTCCTCTTCCAGCACAGTCGGTTCCGGCGTGCTCACTTTACTCTGCCGTCGGCATTGTGATCGGTGCGGCATTCACCGGCGTGGCTAACAGCTTGGTGAGGGATGTCATCCAGCCGATCATCGGCCATCGCGATCACGTCTAAAGTGACGGCAAAACCGTGTTCGTTATTCCTGAAAGATCTCTGACAAAATCTCTTGAACCGGCGGGAATCGCAACTACCCCGTTTTTCTGCCTCCGTCTGTATGGGGCGTGGCACTCCTTGGCGCGTCACACGGCAACGGCAACGGGAAGCAGTCGTCAGGCACTGTCATCAAGAACCCGCGGCGCATGGGAATAAGGTCATCGGTACAGCGTCTATTCGCCAGGCGCTTCTGCTCCAGGGTAAGCGGTGGCACGGGGCACGCCTTTTCTCTACACCCCAAGGAGACGAACAATGCCCAAATCACAACGCGTGCTCTACGAACGCTTTCCGGACCTCCATAAGCGTAAGCGGAGCTCCGCGGCCCTGAGGCTTCTGTCTTGACGATCAGGTGGCTTTGGAGGTGGCCCAGCACCGGGGCATGAGTTGGTCGATGCGAGCTTGGGGCCAGCCGTTGACGAGCCGGGTCAGCAGATCGGTAAAATAGGACTGCGGATTGACGGCATTCAGCTTGCAGGTCTCGATCAGCGACGCCACCGTGGCCCAGTTCTCGGCGCCCTCGTGACTGCCGGCAAAGAGTGAGTTCTTTCTGCTCAGCGCCACCGGACGCATGCTGCGTTCCACGCAATTCGAGTCGATCTCGATGCGGCCGTCATCGAGGAACTGCACGAGGCCATCCCAGTGGTTCAGCGCGTAGCCGATCGCTTCGGCGGTTGGCGCGCTGCCGGGCAGCTTCGCCCTCTGCGTTACGAACCAGTGCGGGAGCTCCTCAAGCAGTGGATGGCTGCGGGCCTGACGCGCAGCACGTCGTTCGGGCGCACTGAGGCCGCGGATGTCGGCCTCGATCTGATATAGCCTTGCGATCTGCTGCAATGCCTCGGTGGCGATCGGCGCCGCACCGTCCTTCGCGAGGTCATAGAAGTTGCGGCGGGCGTGACTCCAGCAGAACGCCAGTTTACTTGGGCCCCGTCTTCCCGCGGGGTCGATCAGGCTCTGATAGGCGGCATATCCATCGCATTGCAGGATGCCGCGGTAGTCGCCGAGCAGCGCGCGTGCATGTTGATGCTGGCGTCCGGGCGCATAAGTGTAGACCACCGCCGGCGGATCGAGGCCGCCCCAGCCTCGGTCATCCCGCGCGATCGTCCAGAAATACCCCCGCTTGGTGCGGCCGCGGCCTGGGTCGAGCACTGGCACTACGGTTTCATCGGCAAACAATCGCCCCGAGCCGAGCACGATCTCCTTCAGGCGCCGCGCCACCGGAGCAATCTCAGCGGCGGCATAGCCGACCCAGAACGCAAGGGTGGATCGATCGATTTCCACTCCCTGCCGGGCCATCATCTGTGCCTGGCGATACAGCGGCTGATGGTCGGCAAAGCGGCTGACCACCACGTTCGCCACTGTCGCCTTGGTGGGAATGCCACCTTCGATCAGTCGCGGCGGCGCCGGCTGCTGCACCACAAGGCCCGCGCAACTGCGGCAGGCAAATTTGGGTCGGCGCGTGACCAGCACGCGGTATTGCGCCGGGATTACGTCGAGCCGCTCGGAGTGGTCCTCGCCGATCTGCACCATCTCTGTCTTGCAGCAGGGACACGTCGTATCCAAAGGCGCCAGCACCGTCTCGATGCGTGGCAGGTGGGCAGGCAGTGCCCCACGGCTGGCACGCCGTTTCTTAGCCCGTTCGCGCCGCAGCCCAGGATCGTCCTGCTCGGCTTCGGCTTGGATTTGGGCGACCGCTGTCTCGAGATCCTCCAGACCCAGCGCCAGCTGCTCGGCCGGCAGCCGCTCCGACTTCCGTCCGAACTGCATCCGGCGCAGCTTCAGCAGCAGAGCGCGCAGCCGCTCATTGCGCACCGCCAGCGCGTCGCGCTCAGCAACCGCCGTATCGCGCTCCGCCGCCGCGGCATCGCACGCGGCAATGGCAGCATCGCGTTCCGAAACGATTGCCAGAACCAAGGCCCGCAATGCCTCGGGGTCGGCAGGCAGCTCATCGGTTGTATTAGAAACGACACGCGGCACGCCGGCGATTCTATGCCGCCGCGCTCGGCGTGGGAATCCGTTTCGTTGCCGGCACACGCGTCCAATCGAGGCCATCGAATAGTGCTGCGAACTCCAGCGCCGACAGCCTCATGACCCCATCAACCACCGGCGGCCAGCAACATCCCACCGAGTGGCGGTCCAGAATTCGGGCAGGCGTCAGCCTGGGAATGTGACTGTCGGTGGAGGAACGCATGGCACCGCAGCAGTCATTGGCTTAAGGACAGGCCCAACGTTTGCGCAATAAGACGCCGTGGTCTTCAGACTGCGTTGCCGCATGGCGGTGATCGCTTCCAGATCATCGGCATGCAGCCAGACGAGATCGGCATGTCCTTGTGTTACTGGAGCGAAGCGGGCTGCGGCCAGCTCGCACAGCCCGTTCGGACCGGTCTCCTGCGTAGTACCATCCGACAGCAACAGCCAGAGTGGACCACAGCGCTGCCCCAGCAGATCTGCTAATTCGTGAGCCGAAGAACCGCACTGTTGCAACCCGTAAGGCCAAAACTCGAGTGCCGCGCGGAGCTTGGGATTGGCCTCCAACAATTTCGGCATACCAGCCAACACGGCGGCCTCGGATCCCTGCGTGTCCATTTTAATGACGCTGATGTTTTCGGACCACTTCGACGGCAACGCATCCAGCGGTTTGACAGCAACCTTGACACCATCTGCACGCTCGCTAGAGATTTCCAGGCGATGGTCTCCTCGGTTGAGATGAGACCGAAATAGTTGTGCGGTATGGACGTTAGCCCCAGCGGCCCAGGGTAGGATCCTGACATTACGGCACCGATTGCGCACGACATTGCGCCGCAGGAGATGAAGGTTGTGCGGTTCCGGCTCTATAGCTAGGACATGGCCGCTCTTGCCCACTAGCCGACTGCCGATCACGCTGAACCAACCAATATTGGCGCCCACATCGATGATCATGGTGCCGGGCACCGCCAACTCCCGCAGCACGGCGAGAACGTGAGGATCGAAGATCTCACCGCGCCGGATGACGTCCGAAATCCATGGGTCGCCGTCTCGCGTGAAGGGCCAGCGTGATCGGCCCCGCGCCAGGGAGCTGCAACGACGTCTCGGGCGGCCGGAATAACAGCGCGTCGTAAAGTATTCCCATCGTGTTTGGCCTTCGCCACGCCACTTTAGTGGCGTGCTGTATGCTCGAACACAAACAAGGGCCGGGGACAAACTTGCCCGCCCGTCCGCATCCCATAGGTAGAACGCAATAGGGGCGGCTCAACTACAACCCTGTCGTCGCGGGTCAGGCGGTCGACGCCCGGACAGCCGTAGGCGCCAGAATACATGGTCTGTAGACCGAGCCGGAGGGTTGACTGTTGCACTAGGCGACCGCGGCTTGGACGACGCGCTCCGGTGCCGACACGGCTTCTGAACAGCGCGGTCACGGGCTCGATTCGTGCGTCAGAACGCCCTCCGTCCCGACATTCAGATGAAGTCTAGGCTGGGGTTCCGCCAGCCCTGGACCATCAACCAAAATCCGTGGTCGTCCATCATCAAGAGCAAAGATGGCTGGACGCTCGATCTCGAGCTTCCAACCGGCGTCAAGGAGGGTATTCATGACGCGACCCTCGATCTGCCGTGAGTGGGTGCCTACTACCAGATAAGCGACTTTCTTGTACAAAGCAGGCAGAGTACCCGCAATGAAGTCGGCCTCACCGCCCTGAATATCAATATGCAGCAGGTCGATCCGATTGTGTGAAGCGGTTAGCTCATCGAGCGAAATCATCGGCAACTCGTCGTAGCGGCCCGATAGTGTAGCCGCCATACGCTGCTCGTCCGTTGCGTCGAGGAGGGGTTCCAATCCCCAATTGATTCCTCCTTTCTCCTGACGTGGAAACAATGCGAATCCCGCTGGATGGCGCGGCGATCCCACGATGCAGTGTCAATTTGACCCTGCCCCCAAACTGTCCTCACTCATAACCAGAATCCGTTCTGGTTGTGGTCCGTCCTGGACCGGGTTGCGAACTCGTTCGGAGTAAGTCCACGCAGGCTGGTGTGGGGCCGATGGGCATTATAGTCGGCCCGCCAAGCTTCGATGATCCTCCGGGCTGCGGGCAAGCCCTGGAAGACGTGCTCATTGAGGCATTCGTCGCGCAAGCGACCGTTCAGGCTCTCGACGAATGCGTTCTGCACTGGCTTGCCGGGGGCGATGTAGTGCCAGCCGACACCGCGATCTTGCCGCCAACTCAGCACCACATGCGACGTCAGCTCGGTCCCGTTGTCGCTGACCACCAGCAAGGGGGCGCCGCGCCGTTCTACGATGTAATTGAGTTCGCGCACCACCCTGCGACCGGACAGCGATGTATCCACCACCAGCGCCAGGCATTCGCGGGTGAAGTCGTCCACCACCACAAGCACCCGAAAGCGGCGGCCGTCGGCCAGTACGTCGGAGACGAAGTCCAGGCTCCAGCGCTGGTTCGGACCCTGTGGCAACGTCATTGGCGCGCGCGTTCCCAAAGCCCGCTTGCGACCGCCACGCCGCCGCACAACCAGTCGTTCCTCGCGGTAGAGCCGGAACAGCTTCTTGTGATTTAGCATGATCCCTTCTCGCCGCAGCAGAATATGCAAACGCCGATATCCGAACCGGCGCCGCTCGGCCGCCAACGCGCGGAGCCGCGTGCGAACCGCAGCGTCGCCGCCACGGCGCGATAGGTAACGGAACACCTTCGGTGCAATGCTCAGCAGCGAACAGGCACGCCGCTGCGAATAGCTCTTCTCTTCAATCGCCCAGATCACAGCTTTCCGCCGCGAGCCGGGCGTCAGAAGTTTTTTCCCAAGGCTTCCTTCAGCGTCGCCACATCCAGCACCAATTCCGCCAGCAGCTTCTTCAGCTTGCGGTTCTCCTCTTCCAGAGCCTTCAGTCTCTTGGCGTCCGAGATCTCCATCCCGCCGTAGCGCGATCGCCAATTGTAGAACGTCGCGTCGCTGATCCCGTGCTTGCGGCACAGCTCCGTTACCGGCAGTCCTGCCTGATGGTCTTTCAGCACACCGATGATCTGCTCCTCAGTGAACCGGCTCTTCCTCATCTTCCGTCTCCTGGCGGGAACGGACTTTAGCTCAGAGCGGGGACATTTCAGGGGGCAGGGTCAACTTCATGGGATGAAAAACCGTTTGTTGCACACGCCTCTTGCACAAAACGTATGTGCGCCTCGTCAGGCTCGACGGCGATCAAACGTACGTCGAGACCAACCCGACGCGCGGCTGTGCCGGTATTGTTTAGCAAAACCCCAACCGCAGCCGAGTTCAATGACAGTAAACGCGTTGCGCGCCAGATCGACTGCGCGCAACGCTGCACCCCACTCAGCCATATCAGCATGGTTGTTTGCAGGGATGGGGATGCCTTCGATCTGTCCCGCCATTCCGCTGTAAGGATGGTTGGGGAAAAACTTGGGGTCAATTCGTACTCCCAGGAAGTTGGTAAGATAGCCCAGCGAAGCGTGCACGTCTGAATTCGCATGGCGCCGCATAACTTCCTGAGGGTCGAATGAGGCGTGGTAGTGGAAATAGGGGCTTGGCGGCGGAACACTCTCGCTCTCAGCCAATCGCGCAGATAGTTTATCCCGCTCGTTGCGCAAGGCATTGCGCTCGTCATGCAGGCGGCGCAGTGCAGGAATTTGAAGTGCGAGACGACAAACGTTTAGGTTCGCGTTCTTGTAGTAGCGGGAAACCCTCCCGAGAACAGAGCGCGCAAGGCGCGCGCGCAGCGGCAGACGAAGAATCATGACGTCCTGCCCTGCCTCCCCACCGTGCAAACCGCACCAGCTGCCCCGAATACATCTGTCCAGCTTGAGACCGCTCGTGGCAATCATCTCAGTGAGAGAAACAGGAGTATAGCCGATCGCATAAGTTGGGCATGCAGCGTCCTGCAGATACGCGCCGCGCCCATAGTCGTGCGAGAATGTCAGACTCCACGCGCTGGGTGCGGTTGCCCTTGCTTTCGCGAGCGTCTCGTCGTCGAGGATGAACACGTTGCATAGATGAGGGCGCCAGGCCGGAGAAGGCGTCTGAACTCGCGGAGGTAATGGGCCGTGTCCGCCGGCACCATATGCGTGAACACAGACCACAGGATGATCCTGTCGATCACTGCGCTTGGGATCGGGAAGCACACGGCCTGAGACGTGGTCGTCCCGTGCGGGTTATGCAACGGCTCGTTGACGTCAAAGTGCACGAAACGGAAGTTGCTGTATTTCGATGTAATGTTCTGGGTGCACCAGTCAATCGACTGCTTGACTATATCGACGCCGATACAGGAACCGGCCGGAGACAAAAATTCGCTGAGCGGTATTGCATCACGGCCGATCCCACATCCTACCTCAAGAATGTGGTGGTTCGGTTGAATGCCGGCGTCGCGGCGAAGGCAGCGCATGTGGGCGTCGGACACAATCGTGAACGTATCCCCTCCGCCGCCTGTCAGAAGCGCAAGTTCCTGCGGGATCCGGTATTCGCGGAATTCGAATGTGTTCGTCAGATCGACCACGTCGTCTCAAGCCTCGGGAGAGCCGGAAGAATTTCCTATGCGCCACGCGAACGGGCAAGCCCTCGTCAAGCGCGTTGGCTGGCCACTTCTGGGCGACAGACAGGACGGCCTCCAGCGGCTGCTGGACCGCCTGGCCGGCCGCCAGCGCCGCGGGACCGCTCCCGACCTGGCGCACAGCTCCTCCACGGCCATAGCCGCTCCCAGGCCCATTAGGACGGCCGCCAGCGGCGCAGGACCGCTCGGGGGCCACTTCGACCGCGGTTTTTCACAGCGGTCCCCAGGCGAAGGCTTTGAAACCCGCAGTTTTCCAAGGGTTTTGAAGGCGGGACCGCTGGGACCGCTGGGAATTGCCAAGTTAACCGAGATGGGACGCAGCAAGAATGAACGTTGCGGGGCTAACCATTTCACCCTGCCATCTGGACGCACGTTTCCTGCCTCCATCAGTGATGAGCCGCCTGGGTTTGTACTTCAGCCCGCAAAGCAGACGCCTGAAGAAGCGCTTGGCTGCCGCCCCATTCCGTCGACGCTGCACAAGAATGTCCAGCACAACTCCGTGCTGATCCACGGCGCGCCATAGATAGTGCAGCTCGCCATTGATACGGATGAATACCTCGTCGAGATGCCAGGTGTCACCCGGCCTCGGCCGTCGCCGGCGCAGCTTGCGAGCAAACTCGGCTCCGAATTTTCGGCACCAATGCCGAATGCTCTCGTGGGTCACGATCGCGCCCCGCTCGGCCAGGATCAGCTCGACATCTCGCAGGCTGAGGCTGAACACGTGGTAGAGCCACACGGCATGGCTGATGATCTCGGCTGGAAACCGGTGACGGGGATATGAGGTGGGCGGAGGCGTCATGCTCTCAGCCTCGCTCGACACCTGTCCAGCCGCCAGAGGCGGTTAAGTTGGCAATACCCCGGCGAGGAAGCCGCTGAGCCAGGTACGCTGCTCCGCATTGGCGTCGGCGATGATGCGGTTGAGCGCGGTGATCTGATCCGCCGGGAACGGCGCGGTTTCAGGCAGCATGACGTTCTTCCTCGGGAAGCGGGGTGGTGTCCTGGGATGCCAGCAGCGCCCGCAAGGCGACGACGGGGCCGACGATGATGAGTGTCGGGGCATGGCGCGGAATCGCAGCGGCGGTTGTCTCGGCGTTCGCGAGGGTGGTGATCGCGACGCGCTGGCGCGGCGTGGTGGCCTCGGTGATGAAGGCGACGGGTTCGGTGCCGTCGCGGCCGGCGGTCCGCAGATGCGCAGCGATGCCGCCGATGTGGCGCAGCGCCATGTAGAGCACGAGTACGTTGGCACCGCGGGACAAGGCGGTCCAATCGATGGCGGGAAGCTCACCGGTCGTGTCGTGGCCGGTGGCGAGGGCGACGCTGTGGGCCAGGCCGCGATGGGTCACCGGTATGCCGGCGGCCGCCGCGGCGCCGATGCCGGCGGTGATGCCAGAGACGATACGGAAGCGGATGCCGGCGGCGACAAGGGCCAGGGCTTCCTCGGCGCCGCGGCCGAACACCATCGGGTCGCCGCCTTTCAGGCGCACCACGCGATGGCCGGCGCGCGCCAGCTCGATCAGGCGTTCGTTGATGCGCATTTGGGGCGTGCGCCGCCCGCCGGCGCGCTTGCCGACCGGTTCCAGTCGGGCTTGCGACGCCATTGCCAGGATTTCCGGCGAGACCAGGGCGTCGTGCAGGACGATATCTGCTTGGGCCAATGCCTGTGCGGCGTTGAGCGTGAGCAGGCCGGGGTCGCCGGGGCCGGCGCCGACGAGCCAGACGACGCCTGGTTTGAGGGTCACACCAGCCATCCGTTCGCCTCCAGCAGCGCGTCGGTCAGCGCGGTCACGTCGCTTCCCTGTTGGCGCCAGACCGTGCGGCATTGGCGCAGGGTGGCGAGCCGGGCGCTCCAGAGCTGGGGGTATTCGGCTTCGAGACGCGCACGGATGCGGGCGGCCAAGCGCGGGCTGGCGCCGTTGGTGGAGACGGTCAGGAGCAGGTCACCGCGGCGGATTTCGGCCACGCTGTGGAAGTCACAAAGAGCCGGGCGGTCCTCGACGTTCACCAGCACGCGTTCGGACCGGGCCAGGGCGGCGAGGTGGGCGGCGGTTTCGTCCGGCAGGCCGATAATCCAAAGCGCACCGAGGCCGGCCAGGTCGGATGAGGTCGGGAGATAGGAGATATGGGCAAAGGGCGTCCCCGGCCGGTTCCAGCCCGATGGGCTGATCGGAGAACAGCCGTGCAGTGCCGCGGCTGGCGGTTTGTAGCGCGGCGAAGCGTCTGAGTGCGGCGGCGCCTCGTCCGGCTACAGCCACCGGCACCGCGGCCGGGTCGAGGGCCACCGCTATCATCGCTGTCTTGCGCCCGGGTCAGGAACGGCACGATCAGTCATCAGAGATTCTCCTGGGTGGCATACTCTGGCCGGGCCATCGTGGCCTGACTGCCAAAACAGAAGGATCCCCAGATTCGCAAGATGTCGGCTAAAAAACGATCTCATTCTCCCTCTGTGCAGGTGAAGAGCATCATTCACTCTATTTCAGTCTAACGCTGGAGTGATGCTGCTCCCGCTTGAAGCAGTCCGTCAGGTTGAAAGTCGATCATCGGAGGCTGGACGCATATCGCTGCAGTGGAAGGAAACTGGCCATCCACTGCGGTCGGCTGGTGCATCCAAGCGATATCAACTGCCGGGAGGACCTCGGTGATCATTCCGGCGCGCAGCCCGTGCGGCGACAGCCGCTCGGTCTCCGACACGGTGAGCTGGGCCGCGGCGGCCCGCACACGGAGGATCTTGTAGACCCCGTCCCCGGTCAGCCGGCCTTCGATCGTGCCTGCGGCGGTGATGCGTCGGAACACCGGTCCCCGGCGAATCCGCGCCCGGCGCAGCCACGCCTCGAGTGCTGCAACCGGACAGGTGTCTTCCCCCCGCGTGCGCGGCAGGGCGACATCGGCCCCCTCCCCCGCTTGATCGGTCTTCGAGCGCGGGATGCGCACGATGACGCTGTCGTTCTCGAACCGCAGGTGCTCGACATCGATGCCGACCAGCTCGGAGCGCCGGAATGCCCCGGCAAGTCCGACCAGAAACAACGCCCGGTCGCGCAGGCCGGCGACGTCGCATGGGCAGACGGCAATCAGCCGCTTGACGTCCGCTGAGATCAGCGCCGCGGCCGGCCGCACCGACCTCGGATGGCTGCGGCCAATCCCAGTCAAGGTCTGCCGGATCGCCGCGTGCCCGGCCTGCCAGGTGTGCCCGAGGCTGCGGTGATGCCAGGCGATCGCCGCCACCCGCCGGCGCAGGGCGCTGCCCCCGAGCGCGGGTCCCAGGGTCGCCAGCCACGCTGCCACCACGACCGGATGCACCGGCAGGATCGCCGGATCGACGCCGTTCTGCCGCGCCCAGCGGGCGAAGTCGGCCCAGTGGGCCTTGTAGGTTTCGACCGTCCCCGGTGCGATCGCCTTACCGGCATAGTCGGCCGCCTTGGACACCGCGTCCGCCAGCGGTCCATCGACCAGCTGCAGCAGCTCGGCCGAGACGTCACCGCCGCGCACCAGCCGCCCAACCAAAGCTTTGGCTGTCGTCACATTCGGCTGGGACGATGCGGGCGATAGTACCTCGCCTTGCACCGGATCGGAAGATGCGGAGGTGGGTTCCAGGCGGTCAGCCATAGCGGGATTCCTTTCCGGCGATCGCGCCGGAGCCTATATTGACGCCATGGACGCTGTGACCCTGCCCCCCGAGCTGGAGCGGTTCGCCGAAGAGGCCGTCGCGGCCGGTCGCTACCGCGATTTCTCCGAGCTGGTCGCCGCCGGTGTGAGTTTGGTTCAGCGGCAGGAGCGGGCGCGCGCGGACTTCGTGGCCGCGCTCGACGCGGCGATCGCCGAGGGTGAGCGACAGGGGTTTTTCACCATTGAGCAGGTCGAACACGAGATGGATGCAGCGATTGAAGAGGTCCTCAAAGAAGCCCGGTGAGTGACCCAGCGATCCTCGCACCTGAGGCACGTGCCGAACTTGTGCGGGCCGCTCGTCGCATGGCGAAGGACAACGCTTTCGCTGCGCGGGGTTTCCGGCAGGCGGTTGGGGAGGCGGCACGGCTGATTGGGGCGCACCCCGATGCAGGGCGGATCGATTTGAGATTGGCGCCGGCGCACTACCGGTTCTGGTCGCTGACGCGCTTTCACTATGTCCTGGTCTACGAGATGTCCTGGTCTACGAGGCGAGCGAGCGACCACC
This sequence comes from uncultured Pseudomonadota bacterium, assembly GCA_963791885.1. Taxonomy (GTDB): domain Bacteria; phylum Pseudomonadota; class Alphaproteobacteria; order Acetobacterales; family Acetobacteraceae; genus CAVSUZ01. The sequence goes on from CAWBUL010000006.1 coordinate 1,319,673, forward strand.
GCGCATTGCCCACGTTCTGCATACCGCGCGCGATCTGGCGCCGCTCCTGTCTGAGTTATGGTGCGATGACGAGGCCGCCAGGGATCATTGAGCGACGCGCCGGGGCCGGCTAGCCGGCCCCGGCGACATGCTAATTGACGGACCCGAGGGGCATGTTGCTGGGCTCGGTATTGCCAACTTAACCGCCTCTGGCGGCTGGACAGGTGTCGAGCGAGGCTGAGAGCATGACGCCTCCGCCCACCTCATATCCCCGTCACCGGTTTCCAGCCGAGATCATCAGCCATGCCGTGTGGCGCTACCACGTGTTCAGCCTCAGCCTGCGAGATGTCGGGCTGATCCTGGCCGAGCGGGGCGCGATCGTGACCCACGAGAGCATTCGGCATTGGTGCCGAAAATTCGGAGCCGAGTTTGCTCGCAAGCTGCGCCGGTGACGGCCGAGGCCGGGTGACACCTGGCATCTCGACGAGGTATTCATCCGTATCGATGGCGAGCTGCACTATCTATGGCGCGCCGTGGATCAGCACGGAGTCGTGCTGGACATTCTTGTGCAGCGTCGACGGAATGGGGCGGCAGCCAAGCGCTTCTTCAGGCGTCTGCTTTGCGGCTGAAGTACAAACCCAGGCGGCTCATCACTGATGGATTGCGCAGTTACGGCGTTGCTCAGCGCGCCATCCTGCCGGATGTCCGGCATCGCACGAGCAGGTATTTGAATAACCGGGCTGAAAACTCGCATCGGCCTACCCGACGACGAGAACGGCAAATGCAGAGATTCAAGTCGGCTGGACAGGCAGAGCATTTTCTCTCGGCGCATGGGATCATCTATGGCCATTTTCGGCTACCTCGTCATCTCATGCGGGCGAGCAGCTATCGGTATGCCCGCGCCAAGGTATTCCAGATCTGGTGGCAGGAAACGTGCGTCCAGATGGCAGGGTGAAATGGTTAGCCCCGCAACGTTCATTCTTGCTGCGTCCCATCTCGGTTAACTTGGCAATTCCCTGTGATCGCATCCTCACGAGGCTCGATCGCTCGATCGCGATCTGCGACGGAATAATCGAAATGATCGAGCGGATGGGGCGCGAGATCGGAGATGAGCGAAAACCGCCGCCGGTGGGTTCCTGTGATGGGCTGGCAGACTGACGCAGTGCCCGTGGCAACAACTCACCCCGTTTTTGGCCAGCAGCTGGAGGCCTTCGCAGTCAGCGACGCCGATGGTGACGCTGTCGTCTGGCTACGCCGTTCCGCCGACCCTCAGGACGCCAGAGCGGCTGAAATACCGCTGCGGCCACGCGGCGAGCCGGAGGTAGCGCGATGAACGCAAACAATCTCGCGGGAGCCTCAGCGTGCGGACTTTCCGCATAGCTCGGCCGGCGCAGGTGGTGCATCCAGGGGTGCACCGGGTGCGCCGTCCAGCCGCCGCGTCTGAAATGCGACTGTCCAAGCGGGGAGTGACATGCGGCCGATATTGTTCGCCTGGCTGGCTCGCGCGATCGCACTGATCGTCGTCGCCTTCTTCTTGGAACCTTTCGTGGTCGTCCCCGCCGGCAGTCGCGGCGTGCTGCTCGACTTCGGCGCCGTGCAACCAGAGCCGCTCGCGCCTAGCCTGCACCTGATCACACCGATCGTGCAGTCGGTTGTCGAGATGGATACGCGTGTGCAGCTCCATCAGGACACCGAGGAAGCGGCCAGCCACGACTTGCAGGACGTTCACGCGTCGGTGGCGACGAATTGGCGCATCAAGGAGGAAGCGGCGCCGCATCTCTACCAGACAATCGGTCCCGTGCGGCAAATTCTCGACCGGCTGATCGTTCCTGCGATCGCCAACACGATCAAGGCGGTGACGGCGCACTTCGATGCCGAGGAACTGATCACGAAGCGCGATCAGGTCGCCGATCAGGCTTTGACAGTCCTGCGCGCCTATCTCGCGCCCTACGATGTGCAGGTCGAAGCCATCAACATCACCAATTTCAGCTTCTCGCCGGACTTCTCGCAAGCGATCGAGCGGAAGCAGGTAGCGCAGCAACAGGCTTTGCAGGCGGAATACGAGCTGCAACAGAAGCGTGTCAGCGCGCAGCAGCAGGTGGTGGAAGCGCAGGCGGCGGCGGCGCGCGTCGAACAGGCGCGCGGCGAGGCGCAGGCGATCATCTTGAACGCCGACGCACAGGCGAAGGCCAACACGGAGATCGCCAAATCGTTCGACCCGGCGATCATCCAGTGGCGAGCGATCCAAAGTTGGGACGGCAAGATGCCGACCTTCCTCGGCACTTCGGCACCGTTGCCATTCCTCAACCTCGGTCCCGCCTCACCAACGCAGGGCATCACTACGGAGAGCAAAACGCCGTGACGATGGACGGCCGCGCCAGTTCTCCAGATCATGATGGACGGTGATGGGCCGAAACTGCTACCATTTTGCGTACATTTTCAGGAGCTAAAGATGACCAGCGCAGCAGCGGCAGCGCGCCGACAGATGATTGCAGCCTTCAAACGCGCCACCTGTCCGTGACCGTTACCACCGCCGCGCGCCAGGACAGTGCGGATAGGTAGCAGCCATGCCGAGGCTCAATCCGATCAGACAGCAGCTTCATGTGAGACGCTTGTTTGCCGGTGTCCTGTTTCTTGCTAGTGCTCTGACTCATACGGACGATGCAGGCAATCTTTCGAGCTTGGCAAGGATTGAGGCGGTGGCTGCGGTCCAGACGAATGGGCGTGGTTCGGCATTTCGCTCAGCGAGGTAAGTCTTAATGGCAGCCTGCAGGCTGACGAGGGAGTGGAAGCTGCCGCGCCGGATGCGTTGTCGGGTAAGAGCGGAGAAGAAGGTCTCCACCGCGTTCAGCCATGACCCGGAGGTTGGCGTGAAGTGGAAGGTCCATGGTCATGGCGTGCCAGCCAGGCCTGTACCTTTCGGTGCCGGTGGGTGGCGTAGTTGTCGACGACCGCATGGACCAACTTGCCAGACGGCACCTCGCGTTCGACGGCATTGAGGAAGCGGATGAACTCCTCGTGCCGGTGTCGCTGCATGCAGCGACCGATCACCGTACCCTTCAGCACGTTCAATGCGGCGAACAACGTCGTCGTTCCATGGCGTTTGTAGTCGTGGGTCATGGTGCCGCAGCGGCCGGGTTTCAGCGGCAGTCCAGGCTGGGTACGGTCGAGCGCCTGGATTTGGCTCTTTTCGTCGATCGACAGCACCACCGCATGGGCGGGCGGATCGAGATAAAGGCCGATGATATCCGCCATTTTCTCAGCGAACTGCGGATCACGCGAGCGCTTGAAGCTGCGCACGCGGTGCGGCTGGAGTTGGTGCGCCGCCCAGATGCGCTGCACCGAGCGCAGAGACATGGCGGTGGCGTTTGCCATGGCTCGCCCGGTCCAATACGTGGTCCCAGGGGGCGGCTCGCCACACGTGAGCGCCACGACGTGCGCCACTTTATCGGCCGGGATCGGTCGTTTGCCGGGCTTGCGCGTCTTGTCACGCAGCAACCCGTCGGGACCTTCCTCGGCAAAACGCTGCTGCCAGCGCCAGACCATGGGGCGGCTGACGCTGATCTCTTTCGCCACATGTTGCACCGGCCGACCACTGGCCGAGGCCAGAACGACTCGGGCTCGCTCGATGTATTTGCCCGCTCGGTTGCGATCCGATGCTATTGCCTTAAGCCGCTTCCTGTCTGCCGCGCTCAACAACACGCATACTGTCTGTGCCATGCTCACAGAATCGCATGGCAACCGCATGTTGTGAATCGATAGAATGCGTCAGAGCACTAGTGCTTCGGCCGCCTGGGCTCAAACCACAACCTGCAGGGGACTGGACTGCACCGTCGAAAGCAACGGTGTATCGCGCAAGCTTTCGCGGGATGAGGCATTAGCTCACCAACGCTCCAGCATCATCAGCCAGATAAACTCGATCAACTGCTCCTATGCAGTTGATCAGAAGGCGTGTCAAACGCTCAAGAACCAACTTCTACGACAGTTTTTAGAATAGAGCGCGGTGAACTCCTGCCCCTGGAGGAGAGATGGCGCGCCAGCAGCTTCCTGTGGCCATCCAGGCCCATCTTGGCGTGCGTCCCACGATCGCCCTAGATAGAGCCCAGGGAGACCGGACATGAAGAGAAGCGCGAAAAGAGCATTGATTGCCGCTGCAACGGCGTTCCTCCTAATATTGGGTGCTGTTTGGGCTGAGCAACACGAGTTAGTTGGCGGCTCGGCTCGTGCCGCCGTCACGATGGACAGCATGTCAATAGCATTGGCATTGGGAGATGTGTTAGGATCAGAAGACTTCTGTGGTCTCCATTATGATCAAGGTGCGATAAAGAAATTCATAGATAGTCGCGTCAAAGAAAACGACATGGAATTCGCTCCCATGCTGAAGGCGATGACCCAGGGAAGTCGGTTTCAGAACCAGGCGATGTCTCCGTCTGAGAAGGCCGCTCACTGCGAGCAGATAACCCGCGTCGCTCGCTCCTATGGATTTACCCAGTAGACACGCCCCAGCCCGCCCTCCGGAAAAGTGAGCCTGGGAGAGCAAGCAGTCTGTCTCTGGCCGGGGAGAGCGACGCGAACCGGAAGACGTGACTGGTTACTCCGACTTCGTTATGCGTGACGTCAGTGGTCGTAAGGCCTCTCCTCGCGTCCGCTTTCCCCGGCGCAACCCCAGCGGGTGGACGCGCCGCACAGGGGTGTGGACGGGCGGTATACTCTCAACGCTCGCTCGGCCGGTGTACCCGGGCACACACCCCGGCCTGGGCCCGGGCTGTCGCGGCAGCAGCTAACCCGCTGGCTTCACCGACGAAAATCTGAATATACAGTCAGGATTTGTCATCGATCCGCGCTGGGTTAGGCTACTTTCGGTGAAGCAGTCTTTATTCCCTTTGAGGAAGGTTCCACTGAATACAATGCTCTGCTTGCGGCTTAGCTGAACAGCGGCCTCATGTAATGGTGTCCCGGGCTCTATAAGGGTTTTATCGCCAATATCCGACAGCTCATTGTTCCAAGTCTTTGCATTCGCAATCTTGCTCATCGAGACAGACAGAACACCTTTACCAGCGTTGTTGCTTGAGAGTTTCTGAACAGTTCCCACCCAATCCGTTATCTTTCCATTTTTTAGCAAGTCACAGATTGCCTTCGCTCGTTGCGGCCGGAGCGCCCCCTGTGCCATCTCATTCTTGGCTGCCTTATATTTCGCTGCGTAGTCATCTACTATCGAGAGAAATTGCTGCTGCTGGCCGGGGATCGGTGGAGACTATGCCAAAGCTGCCGAGCCCAGGCTGGCTGCAAGAGACAGTCCAATCACCAACGTGCGGATGTTGCTCATGTGTCCATTCCCTCGTATAGAAACGCCGCGCTGGCATGACCCTTGAAGTCGTCGGCACAGCGGCGGACTTAGCCCGGTCTCTCGCATTAGCATGCGCGTACCACGCAAACCTCCCGGGTCCAGGCTGGAGGGGCTCGCCCTGCCAGCCAGATCGGGTGTTTTCAACTCGCGATGCCCGCTGTCGTGACGGTGCAAGACTATCTCGTGCGCACCCGACTTGTGCGGGATATCATCGTGACTATAGCGTTAATCCGATCATATAACGCCGCTCCTGCAGCGGGAGATAGCTTAAGCTCATGGAGACCGACGCGAGCCGATAGGCACTCTTGCGGGATGTGCTTAATTCGCGTCACCCTAGGGCGGGCTCCGGTGCATGATGCCGTGCAGCCGCACCCTGACTACGGCGCCGGACACCGCCAGCCTGTGGCGGCTGGCGCCGTGTCCGTCGCGCGGATGGGCGGCGCGTTGCTGTCGTCTGCAACAATGATGGTGCACGTGTCGCCATCGTGGCAGGTCAACAGCGTGGCGTCGACCGCGAGGGCGTGGTGGACGGGCAGGCCGTCGCCAGGATGATCGTGAGGCAGGGTGTGGGCATCGCCACTGAACGTGATGCACGAAGTTCACGGCAGCGGTGGCCAATAGTGAAGCGCAGCGAACGCGAATAATCAGGCGATCCGCCAGGCGGCTGAGCTCTGGCCGCAAGCGGTCTTCCACACGGTTGAGGTCCGTATTCAACGTGGCGAAGTCCGCTCTAAGCGCGGCCTCAGCCCGCTGCAGATCGGGCCTGGTTACCACGTTGTCGCGGATCGCATCGAATATCGTCTCAGCGAGGTGCTCAGCCTTCTCCTGCTAGATACCGGCGTCCCGAAAGGCTTTCGCCAAAGCTTTGCGGCGACATCCTCCGGCCCCACCATCAAACACCATCCGGCTGCTCCCCGGGCCCGCGAGCCGCCTGCCAATCCTCAGGCGGTGGCAGGTCCGCGAGTGTGCGGGAGACGTCTCGCAGCCACGCTGCGATCCGCGCCGACGCCAGTGCCGAACCGCCCGGTCACTGCCCATCCCAAGCTTGTCGGCCAGCACGCTGCGCGACCAGCCGATCGCGGCCAGGACGGCGTTGAAATCCTCGGCAGTCTGACCCGAACATCGTCAGGAGGCTTTGGCCGAGCAGGATCGCCCCGTTGTTTGACCAATGGCGCAGAAGGCGTCGTCACCACTCGCCAGCCGCCGTCCCAAAGAGCGCAGCTATTACACCGATGTCTCAGTTGTCGGACAGGAACCTTTTGAATGGGGGTTCGAAGCTGGGTTGCACTACGAATGGCCCCACCCCTGCCTATGGTCTCTCCGTGACGCTGTTGCGTATGAGAACAGCATTGAGGCATTGATGCACGCATACAAGGCGCACACATACGAAATTAAATCGCCGTACCGGGTCGCTCCCTTTGAACGGGCATTCAATCTTCTGATGTGTGGCGTAAGTCGGAAATACAATGGTGATGTTATCGGTACCAATCTCTTTCGATGTACGCTTCAGGCCGCTGACCGGAAATCGCGGTCGCCGCTCCGAGGAACGCAGCAGCAAATGCGCCAGATACTAGACTGGCAACACGGGTGTCTGACCGAGGAGATACGTCTCCTCAATCCGACAGCTATCGCGTTTTTCACCGGGCCTAACTATGATGGGGCATTGCAGGACGAATTTCCTGGACTTCGCTTGGTTGCTGTTGATGATCATCGCGATGCACGAGCGTTTGCTCGGGCCATCCATAATTCTCTCCCTCAGCAGTCGTTTCGCACGTATCATCCAGGGTGTCTCGTGTGCAACCAAGAGAGGTGGTCGTGGGTCAAGGAAATTGCTACTATGATGACTCAAACAAACAATGAAAGCGGAAGGGCTCTGTACAAAAGGTGGATCTGAGCTGCACGCCGGAAAGTTCGTACCCTGCATTGTGCCGAGTGTTGGTATCTTATGGCGAGTCCAGACCTCATCGGCAGCTCAATGCTGCTCGTTAATCGTGTGCCAGTCGAAAATGCTGAACCGTATGGCGACTTCCTGACATATGGCGGCCATTTCAAGTTCTGGTCAGCGGCAGCCCGGCTAAGCGTGTTTGAACTGCGTAAGCGCAACCTGCCCGACGCGGTGAAATGGTCGGAATAGGAGGAATGGCCACGTGGCCGTGTGGTGTTCCATGTGCCAACCAGTCGGTTCACCTTTATACCGACCGGAAGCTACAAACGGCTACAGCGATTTCTCAGATCGTCCAGCGGTTTGACCTTCCTACCGATCGCCTAGATGTTCGTGGTGATCCACACTGCGTAAGTGTTCGATGACCGAAACCAGGAACGGGCGCTCCACGCCTTGCCGCCGCCGGTCGATACCTTTTCAGGCAAGCAGTGTGGCCGCCTGCCGAAGGTGCCGCCGCACGTGCCCCCCGCGCCGCAGCCGGCAAAATGTCGACGCCGCACCCGCCACAAAAGGTTCCGTTCAAATAACGAAAGCCCGAACCTTGCTGCTCGTATGAGCAGGGTAGCTGACGAGGCGGGTGGGTACCCCCCGGCCTGGACAAGTGCTCCCCCCGGGAGCCCGGGTGCCCTGCCGACGGCGGCCATTGATCCATTCCGGGGAAGCGCTGATCGCTCCGGAAGGCGAACGGACGGGGACACGACGATCGGGATGGACGACATATCCCGATCACGACTGTGGTGGAGTGGGTCCGACCAGATCCCGGTCAGTCGCGGCAGATAACAACCACTACCGCCATCGCTGATAAGGCTGAGCGGGCCGAGCCTATCGACGACGATCGTGCCGGATAGTCGACCAGCATGGAGGACCGCCCCGTGACCGCGGTTGCTGGCGAACAGTGCTGCGGCCAATCCGGGATGCCTCAGCGATGCCTACAGTGCGACTGGACTTGACTGGACTGTCTTCGACGGCCGCTAATTCGTTGATTTCATTGGTGGGCGCACAAGGACTCGAACCTTGGGCCCTCTGATTAGGAGTTAGCGTTCAGCGTCTCTCAGCCCTTTACCCTCATTTACTATACCGCTGCCTTTTCAATAGCTTATCCGCTATATCCTTACGGCTGTTTACGGCTATTGTGGCAATCCTGTAGCAACAGCGTAGCAACGCCAGGGCCACTGATTCCGGCCGAGGAGCCACTGATCGCCATGCCCGCCATCACCGATACCGCCATCCGTGCCGCCCTCAAGCGGGCCGCCGACAGCAAAGTCGCGCAGGTGCTGAAAGACCCCGCGCAGGTCGGCCTTGAGCTGCGCGTGGCACCCAGCGGCACACGGACGTGGCGCTTCCAGTACCGCACGGCGTCCGGTCCCAGGCGCCACACGCTCGGCGCGCACTCGGATCAGCTCGGGCTCGCCCAGGCGCGCATCGCCGCCCGCAGCCTGCGCGAGGAAGTGCGCAAGGGGAGCGATCCGGTCGCCGAGGCGCAGCGGAAGCGTACCGCCCAACGGGCTGGCGATACGCTCGCCTCACTCATCGAGCTGTACGAGCGCCAACGGGGCGGAGCGCTGAAGAGCTGGCCCGAATGTCGGCGCCGGATCGAGAGCGTGTTCGCGCGGCATCTTGAGCGGGCCTTTGCTGATCTCACCCTGCAAGCCTTGCAGCACACCGCCGATCACTGGCCGTCCGGTCAGTCGGCCGCTGCTGCCGTCCGCTACCTCCGCCCCGTCATGAAATGGGCATCGCATCCCGGCCGCGGCTACGTGGCGCGGGATCTCATCTTGATCACGCCGCCCGCCACTGTTCGAAAGCGTCAACGGGTTCTGACCCGCGAGGAACTGTCGCGGCTGCTGCCGGTGTTGCGATGCTCGCCCAGCGCCTATGCCGCTGCGCTGCAATTCATGCTGCTGACCGCGTGTCGGCGCGAGGAAGCCGGCGCAGCGCTATGGCGTGACGTCGATCTCGACAACCGTCAGTGGCGCCTGCCCGAAACCAAGAACGGGAAGGAACATCTTGTCCCGCTTTCACGTCAGGCAGTTGTGCTGCTGCGGGACCGGCTTCCGGCGGAACCTGATCCGTTAGCGCTCATCTTCACCAGCGATGGGAGCAGGCTCGCGAACTGGCATCGCGCGACTAAGAGCTTCATGGTTTCAAGCGAAACTGAAGGCTGGCATCGTCACGATTTGCGCCGGACCGCAGCAACGATGATGGGCCAGATCGGAGTCCGGCGGGACATCGTCGAACAAGCACTGAATCACACCAATCCCGGAGGCCAACTGTCAGGGAATTACAACTTGGCCCGGTACCTACCGGAGGTAGCGGAGGCGTTGCAACGTTTGGCTGACGTGCTCGATCGGATCACCGCCGTGAGGGTCAGGTCGTGTCCTTGATCAAATCCGTGTGATAGGACAATTCAGCGGATCGTCTACAACGTCCGTAGAACTCCGCCAGTGTCCGCCACAGTCCACAGCGCACTTTATACGTGTTTCTCGCGCTTCAATCAGTAATTGACTGATCCGTTTACTGCGACCGCCGTCGGCGCTCATGATGGGGAAAGTAAACGGAGGGCACAATGCCTAAGCAAAAGGCGCAGCGCAGGAAAGCCACGGCCCCGCGCAAGAGGGTCAGCCGGATGATCCCACCGACGGTCTATTCCGCATGGACAACAATCGGGGGCTGGTGCCTGCTCACCGGCATGAGCTCAGGTGCAACGTACAACTGGATTTCGCGTGGGGACCTCGAAACGCGCAAGAACGGCAAGCGCGTTCTAATCAATGTGCAGAAGGGTTTGGCGAAGATCGAGGCCCTGCCGCCGGCGACCGTGAGACTGGCGCGTGCACCGCGCCGCGACGCCGCTGCACCCCCGTCATGAAAAAAGGCCGGGCTGTGCGGGAACACAGCGCCGGACCTTCAGGCCGCTCAATCGTGCAAACAACACATGCGTTGCACTGAACGCAACACGCGGTCAAGAGGCCCGGCGCGCTCCCGCCACACCCGGCATCCGGAGGAATCCAGATGCTCGACTCCCTCGTCACCGATTGTTGGAAAATGCAGCGCCTTGCTGCCGGGGACGTGCTTCTGCAGAGCGCGGTCACAGCCTTCGCACCGGCACTCAGCGACGCCGCAATCGCGGAGCGTGTTGATGATTACATCCGCCCGCTACGGCCCGCTCAGTTTGAGCATGGGGACGCCGCGCGGGCCGTAGCACGACACGCGGCTTGGTGCGGCCTGCCGGCGAAGCGCATCGCTGGCCTGATCGCACGCATGTCTGTCTGGCTCCCTGGCTCGCCCGATGATCCGAACGAGATCAGCCACATCGTTCACGCAGCCATCGCTGACGTTCCGTGAGCGGCCACGACGATCTTGCGGACGAGGTGCGCCATGTGCAGCGGCGTGAACGACAACGGCAGAAGCGCGAAACGGCCGGGATCGAGCCGAAGCCGCATCCCATCACCAATGGCCATGATGACGACGAGGAAACCATCCGTCGCCTCGCCGCGCTGCCGCCGCTGCAATTCGAGCGCGTGCGGGAAGCCGAAGCAGAGCGGCTCGGTTGCCGCGTCGGGCTGTTGGACAAGTTGGTCGCCCGCGAGCGGGGCGACGGCGTTGACACCAAGGGTCAGGGCCGGCCGCTCGATCTGCCGTCACCGGAGCCCTGGCCACAGCCGGTGAACGGTGCGGCACTGCTGCACAATCTGCGGTGCTACTTCGCGCGTCACCTCGTGCGGCCTAAGGGTGGTGCGGTCACGACGGCCCTATGGACGGTGCACTGCCATTGCTTCGAGATGTTCCGCTTCACGCCACGGCTTCAATTCAAGTCGGTGACGAAAGGCAGCGGAAAGACCACCGGAGTTCAGCTCGTCGGTTACGTCGTGCCCCGGCCGCTGGAAACTGAGACCGTCACGGCGGCCTTCCTGTATCGCACGATCGAGTTGGCGCGGCCCGTGGTGCTGATGGATGAGGCCGACACCTATTTGCGCGACGACGAGGATCTGCGCGGCATGGTCAATGCTGGCGTGAGGCCGGGGGCGACGGCCGGACGTTGCGTCGGGGACAATCAAGAACCTCGTGTGTTCTCCTGCCACACGCCGATCCTGCTCAGCGCCATCGGCTCGCTGCCCGGAACCATCGAAGATCGCAGCGTCAAGGTCATGATGAAGCGCCGGCTGCGAGGCGAGGCGATCCGGCCGATCGAGGACATCACCCGCATTGTGGCAGAGCGACTCCAGCGCAAGGCCGCTCGGTGGGCGCGGGACCACGCGGCTGAACTGCGCGCACTTCGGCCTGACATGAAGCCGCTGTTCAACCGCGCTGCAGACCGCTGGCGGGCGCTGTACGCCATCGCCGAGGTCGCGGGTGGTGAATGGCCGGCGTTGGCCCGGGCCGCGCAGGAGGCGATCAGCGGGGCAGACGATGACGACAGCGACAGCCTGGGCGAGCGGCTGTTAGCCGACGTGAAGGCGATCTTCACCGAGGTCTGCCCGGTCACTGACCTGCCGACCTACGACATCGTCGCGCGGTTGGTCGCGATGCAAGACCGGCCCTGGCCTGAGATGGGGCGCAGCCGCAGGCCGCTAACGACGACCAGGTTCACCCAGATGGTGGGGAAGTTCGGCGTGCAGCGGCGACGGCTCTCGGACGACAACCGGCCTTGGGGCTACCGCATGACCGACTTCGAGGAGGCGTTCGAGCGCTACCTCGATGCGTGAACCCGGCGCACCCCCCTGCAAAAGTGGGACAGTGGGACAAAGCCCTGCGGCTGTAAGCAAACCTCATTTTCAGAAGTGGGACATCCGGTTGGCCTGTCCCACTTTGGAAATTGCAGAAACCGCCTGTGGCACAAGGCTTTGTCCCACTGTCCCACTTTTGCAGGACGGGGATGCGGAAAGGATCGGACATGCCTGAGCCTGACGTCATCGCCATCCTTCAGGAACAGGTCGCCGGCGCCTGGGATCGTGCCGCGCCGGACATGCAGCGCATCAGCGAGACTCTGAGCGAGGCGTATCCCGACCGCGGCCGCGAGCTGCTCGCCGTCGTGCTGGCCATTGCCATCCGTACGGTCGCCGCCACGACCGGCTACTCCAGCGCGGTGCCGGAGCTGCTCAACACGATCTGGGAGGAAGACCCGAAGTTCCGTTGGCGACTGATTGACATGCGGAACTAGGGAGAGGGGGATACTGCCTTCATGAGCAAGACGCGTCCGAGCGAACGGGAAGCACCCTGGCGCGTGCGAATCATCACGCTCGGCAGTCCGCTGCGGCCGATCCAGATCGTGCCGCACAGAGGCATGATGGCGGCCGTGACAGCCGCCATCCGCTTCGAGCTGCTCCACAAGCTGCGCCAGCGCCCTACCCGATGAGGACGCCAAGCTGATGTCCGCCGACAACATCACCGGCAAGACATACTTCCTACGCGGCAAGCCGGTGCGCGTGCTCATTCAATGGAGCAGGGAGCGTGCCGCTCCGTGGTGTGGCATCCCGCTCGTTGTGTTCCCGCGTGCGGACGGCAAGCCTCATGCGAGGCGCGGCCCGCGCAATGTACTGATCGAGCGCGCGGACGGCTCGCGCGTCGTCAGGTCGTTTCGAGGACTGCGGAAGGAAGCGACATCTAGCCGGCGAGCTGCCCGGCGATCCAGTGCACGTGACGCAACACTAGGCGGGCTTGTGCTAGTCGCTTCTGACTAAAAACAGCGGAAGTTTCTTCCACCCTTTCCTTAGTCTTCCCCCGCCCGCCCTTCTCCGGCTCGGGATAGATCATCGCCAGCGCCATCGCCTGCTGGCCCTTGCGGTGAAACGCCAGCGGCGCGGGCAGCTTTGGTCTTTCCTTCACCGGGCCTTCCGCCGGTACTTCTTTTCGCGACGAAAGAAACCCCCATTGCGGCGACCATCGCCTTCTGACCTTTGGTCATGTCACGACGGCTGCGCCGTGCTCGTGCCGATCCCAGCTTCGGCGAGGAGCTCCTCTTTTTGCTTCCCACCGCTGGGAAGTGAAACCGGGCCGCGTCCGTGCGGTATATACAACGCGTTCGCCTCAATCGTTAACTGTATGGAATCATGCGACACAGTGTCGCTTCCGAACGCTGCCGCAACCGTTAGCCCTTCATCTGCGGCAGCGTCAGCTGGCGCTTAGGGCAGTCGCCGGCCAGACCGGACAGAACCGCCGGCATCCCCGCCTCGGACCCGTGCTCCTTCAGCAGCCCGGGCGGTGCTGACGCGGCCGGGGCGGTCGCAGCGATGGCAGCGGACCTAGAAACCGCGGATGAGAAGTATTGGGCTACGCAGGTGTTTCTGGCGATGTGGACGCAGCGGGAGGTGCGGACGAAAAGATCGGCACAGGCCAATTGGAGTGCGGCGCGTGTTCCTGAAAATCTTTCATCAGATGGATCAGGCATATCTTAAGATTGACGATGAATTGCGCCAATCGTGTTGGGCAGGGTTCTATTTCGATATGGGCCTCCGACCTGAACGGGTGTGGATAATGCGTTACCCCCACGTGTAGCGTCAGTTTACTGAATGCTTCGTTGATTGATTCGTCACCGAAGGACATTGAAAGGTTATGAGCAAACCTGTTTCTAATTTCCGAAATGCCCTGCATAGCCCGCATCATAGGTTTATCGATTGCATACAGTAGATAAGCTAAATCTATTTTTGGTGCCGTATTGCCGAGCGCTCTATTCGGCTTGAATAATTGTCCGGTCATCGTAGATGGCCTGAGTCGATATTCAAGTGCATGCCTCAAGCTGTCATCCAGCATGGCAGCACCTAAAATCGCCGCGATTCGATCTGATTTACACTCTACGATCTCGTTGAGAGCGTTACTCTGGTCCGGATTGAGGATAGCCCAAACCATGTCCCCCTGCCCATGCAGCGTGGTGGCATTCATAGTCTTCCGAAGACCTAAGCGTGCGCCGGCGCGACGAAGCGTTGGTGCAGCGCTCAACACACGCCCCCGCAACATAGATGCAAGCAGAGGGCGGAGTCTATGGATCGCCTAGCCCGAGCACGCCGAACACCCCTTAACATTATCAATGCAGACCGCTAAACCATAGGTCTGTTGGGGCTAGACTTGCTCACTCACCACTGTTGGCAACCAGGGTGTCCAAGATGACGCAAGCCCGTGCTCGCGTTCCTATGCGCCGGACAAAGCCGCCACTGATTCGCATGCTCTCCCCTCAAGACCGCGCGCACGCGGTCGAGGAAATGGAGATGGAGCGCAAGCGGGCGCCAACTCGCCGTATTAAGCCGCAAGCGGCAGACGTGGATACGGCCGATCCCGCATACATTGAGCGTTTGCGCCGCTCGATGCGTGGTGCGATCGGTTTTGCTCGGCGGCGGCAAGCCCTGAAGGCCAGTCCGGTCGTGGTGGACGTCACGTTAGACGAGTTGATGGAGATCCTGCGTCGCCAGAATTATCGGTGCGCAATCAGCAGGCTGCCGTTCTGGTGCGGGAGCACTGTCGCCTATGGCCCGACCATTCCTTCGCTCGATCGCATGCGGGCTAGCAAGGGCTACACACGCGGCAATATTCAAGTCGTGCTACTCGGTGTGAACGCGCTGCGCGGCAGCGGCACGAACGAGGACATGTTGCTCATCGCCCGAGCAGTAATGAAGAACGGGCCGAAGGCGATACAGGAGCGCAACCGCCACGAAGGCGCGCGTAAGGCGTGGGCCACCCGGCGTGCGGCGGCGGCGCAGGCCGACTAAATCAATGCTGTCCCTCTCGGCCGCCCTCATCCGTAATTAACGGCCGCGCTCCCGCAGCGAATGGGTCCTTTCCACTGAGGGCATGGGGTGCGGGGAAAAAGGCCCGACTTTCCGGCAGGCGCTGGCCCGGCGGCTGCGCCGAAAGAGGCGGCCGCTCGCCCTGGACGCGGCGCTGCATGGCCGGCCTGTACCGCCCCAGGCGACGGCGCGGCTGGAAGGCTGGCTCGCGGCGGGGTAAGTCTGTGGTTGTGTGGTGCGCGGGTGCTATGGTTAACTGCACCATATAACCGTGGTGCAATGGTTCCAGGATGCACGTCGTCGCCTTGGCGTCCCGCAAGGGCGGGGCAGGGAAAACAACGCTGGCAAGCCATCTGGCCGTCGCGGCCGAGGCAGCGGGAGCCGGTCCCGTCGCGCTGATCGACACCGATCCGCAGGGCGGGTTGGCCGGGTGGTGGAACGCCAGGGCAGCCAACACGCCGGAGTGGATCGACCCGAAGGGGAGCGGCTTGCCTGCCGTGGTCGCGAGCTGCCGGGCGGCTGGTTACGGCACGCTGTTGGTCGACACCCCGCCTTCCCTGTCTGAGACCATTGCCGAGGTTCTGACGCTGGCGGACCTGATCCTGGTCCCGGTGCAGCCATCACCCAATGACCTGCGCGCTGTCGGCGGTACGGTGGAGTTGGCAGCCGCCTCCGGCAAACCGATGGTGTTCGTGATCAACCGCGCAACGGCGCGCGCGCGGATCACCACCCAGGCCGCCATTGCCTTGAGCCAATACGGCGCCGTGTCGCCGGTCGTGATCCATGCGCGGGTGGATTTCGCCACCAGCATGACGGACGGCCGGACGGCCGCCGAGCTTGATCCCGCATCGAAGTCGGCCGGCGAGGTCACGGCGCTGTGGGCTTACCTGAAAAAACGACTGACCGAAGGAGACAAGCATGCCGCGCCCCGCCGCAGCCACGCCGCTTGATGCAACCATCGTCAAGGTCCGCAAGGGCGAGGCCCAGCCGCACGCCGCACCGGAGCCGCGCAAGCTGACGGCACCGGAGAACCGTATCGGCATCACGGTCCGCTTTCCGGAGTCGGTTCACGAGCAACTGCGGGTGCTGGCGTTCCAACGGCGCACCAGCAAGCAGGCCCTCATCGAAGGTTGGGTGGCCGAGCATCTTGGGGGGGTTAAACGGTGACTTGGTTGTGTGGTTCAATGCACCACGTCACCATGGAGGTTGGATGATGGCCCGACAACACCACAACGAACTGGCGGCATTGGCCGCCGATATCCGCCTCGCCCATGAGGCGGCGCGCCGCTCGGCGCTGGAAACGGCCGAGCACGTCATGCAGGCCGGGCACAAGCTGATCGAGGCGAAGGCGATGCTACCGCACGGCTCCTGGTCGACTTGGCTGCGCGAGCATTGCGATCTCAGTGAACGAACGGCCCGCCGCTACATGCAGGTTGCCCGCTCTGGCCTCGAAACGGCCACGGTGGCCGATTTGGGCCTGACCGGCGCACTCTCGCGGCTGGCAGACGAAGACTGGACTGCACAGACGTACGAGACGTGTCGCGAAGCCCTGCGCTCGGCCGCTGCTGACGATTGCCACGCGGTGGACGCGATGGCGGACCGCATTGCCGATCCGCTCGAGCGGCTGGCCTTCTGGTGTCGGGTGCGAGACGCGGAAGATCCCTGGAGCCTCGTCACGGTGCTGGCGCAACAGGCCGAAGCCCAGGCAGCCGCGTGACGGCCCCGCTCGCGGATGTGCGGTCCGATGATGCGACCGCACAAAGGCCCAGCCTGCCCGCCCGGATCGGGCCCGCTGAGTTCGGCACCTTTGGCGCGATGGTGACGGTACGCTGCCCGCGTGATCTGGACCCGCTTTGCGCAGCAGCGGGCGGGATGTGGGAGCCGGGCGGTCAGCGCTGGCTGGTCATGCGGCGCCGCGTCGGCCCGCTGATCCGGGCGCTGCGGCACGAGACGGACCCGCTGTTCCGGCAGGCCGGTATCGATCTGGACGGGGAGGGCAGGGGATGAGCGATCTCTACGACACCGACGTCCTGACCTGGAGCGAGCAGCAGGCGGCATTGCTCCGCCGCGTCGCGGCCGGCGAGCGCGTCAATGATCAGGTGGACTGGATCAACATCATCGACGAGGTGGAAAGCTTGGGCCGGTCGGAAACACGTGCCTGCACATCCGCGCTCGTGCAGATGCTGCTCCACGAGCTGAAGCTCGCGGCATGGCCCAACTCGACGGCGGTGCAAGGCTGGCGTGAGGAAGTGGGAATGCGGCGGATGGAAGCCGCCGATGCGTTCGCGCCGTCAATGCGACGCAAGATCGACGTGGCGCGCCTCTATGCGCGCGCGCTGCACGAGTTCCGCAAGATGCCGGCGACGGTTGACGGTCTCGCGCCGCTCCCGGTGCCTGAGACGTGCCCGTGGACGCTCGACGAGCTGTTGGCGGAGGAACCGGACGGCGGCTGAAAAGATGCGGCGAAAACCCGCGCAGAGACACCACCCAAAATGAGGACGATGACATGACCGCTAACATCCAGGTTGGACCCGTCCAACCCACCTCTATCAGCAGCGGGACCACTGGTCCTGGCTTCATCTTCAAAGTGAACGGCCGGATCGTCGCCTCGGTCGTCTATCCAACCCAAACCGAAGCAGAGACCGCCCGCGACACCATCGCACAAGCCCTGGCCAACGCCAGCGCTGCGTCAGCATCCCCGTGACGCGGATCACGCGGCTGGAGGGCGGGGCCGATCAGCTTGAGCGACTGCCCCGCGAATGATGCCGCCGCTCAAGCCGCTGACCCAGGTCGGCAAGTTCCAATGGCGTGCGAAGCAGCAGTGGGGGATAATGATGCGAGCCACGACGTGGATAATGATTGCACTTGTAGTATCTACTAAGGTGGCTCATGGGCAAACCGCGTCGGTGATGGGATTCGGTGTTGCGCAGTGCCATGAAAGACCTGCTGTAATTGACGGACAGATAAGCGCCGCTGTTTGGCAATATCGACAGTGGGTTCTCGGATTCCTTTCTGGTGCAGCTATTTTCGGCGAACGCGACACTTTGCACGGCAGGACCGGCTCAGATGTCATTGGGTGGATTGATGATTATTGCGACAGCCACCCGTCTGATACAATCGAGCAGGCCGTCGTTCAATTCATCCATGCGCACACAGCGTTGCGGTGACGGCGCTCTCGGCGGCTCCCATGAATGGATGAACGGCGAGCAACCGCTTATCATGAAGCGGGGCATGTAGTGATGGCCTTCATCTTCGACACGCTTCCAACCTCTGCCGATATCATCCCCGATGCACACGGGAATGCTGGCCACACCCGTTTCGCCGACGAGGATATCCCGCCGAGTTTCAAGCTCCACTGGAATACATCACCCCAGAAGAAGTGCTATTTCGAAATGCGAGTCCTAAGGGTGCTGGCGGGCACCGCAGCGCATGATCTGATGTGCCCAGGACGCAAGTGGGATTGCGGTGACCTATGCGACGAACAGCAGGCTAAAGACCTCATCGAGGAGTCAATGAGTTGGGAACACGACCCCGCCGCAGCCCTGTGTAGGCTCAAGAAAAAAGCCCGCGAAAATCTGGAGTGCAATTGGCCTAAAGTGGAGGCGGTAGCGTCTCTGCTCCTGGCGCAAGGCGAGATTTCAGCCAGCGAGATAAAAACGTTACTCGGCTCATAAATAGGCGGCGCAAGAGATGGCGCAGTCTGATGCCGTGCCGGCTCTCGCACCGCAGGAGATCGGCGCTGGAAAAGCCGGACCAGGACGCGGGCATAAAACGGGTGACAATGGCACTCGTTTTCCAAGAGGCACCAACTCGGCCGCCTACCTGATCGCTCGGCTGAAGCGCGACGCGCCGGAGCGATGGGCGGACAATACGTCCTACGTCTGCGGTTATTTCGGGGCTGTGGGGGCCGCCTGCGCGGCTTGAGCGGCGAACCTGAGTCCGACAACCCGCTGGAGCTCCGTCATTGTCGCGTCAGGAGCGGCAGCCGCGGGCGCGGGCGCAGGTGCGGCCTCGGCCGAGACCAGCTCGGCTTCGACGACATAAGCGGGCGTACCTGCGAGCAGGTATTGCTCGATCAGTTCTGGCTTGCCGACACCGCAACACGCCCGGGCGATGCGCGCCGCGGCCGACACCGAGATGAGGTCGGTCATGCCGCCTCCCTCCCGGCTGCGATGCCTTCCAGGTCCTGATCGACGCGCAAGAACATCTCCGGCGTCAGGTCGCTGCGGTCAACCGCTTCGCCGGTCGCTTCCTTCGCGCGCCATGCGATCTCCCGTTTCGCCTGCAACTGGCGTAGTTTCGCGCGCAACGTGCCGAGCCTGAGCTGCTTATCCGCCTCGCTCAGGCCGAAGCCGCCGGCCGCCTCGAATTGGCGCTCGATCCTCGCCTGCTCGCTCTTGCGGATCGTGGCGCCGGAGGTCGCTATCAGCGCGCCACGGAGCGATTTCGTCTGGAATACTTCACGCTGGCGGGGCAGAAAGCCGACCGCATCGAAGCCGTACCGGCGAAAGAATTCCAAATCGCTATCGAAGGCCGCATTCATCGCGGCGAGCAGATCAGGCAGTGGCAAGCCGGCCGCCTCGACGCGGGCGATCTCCGCCGTGACGCGCGCGATCTCGCCGCTGATGTCGTCGGCGCCATTGCCGTTGCCGTTCCGCGTCATCGGACGACTCCGTTATAGCGGTCGTTGAACACGCGCGGATCGAGATTGAGGTCGGGGGCAGCCATGCTGAACCTGCCGCGAGAGCCGCGCGAGCTGCGGCCGAGTGCGACCGGCGGTGCTTCGGTGCGTGGTGGCACTCCGCCCGGGATCAGGCCGGCGCCGAACTCCCTGGCGCCCTGCGGCGCGCCCGGCACGCTGGCCATGAGCGGGCCTGCATCGTCATCACCGGGCAGGCCGATAGCATGTTGGCGGGCCCAGCTCCGGCATTCGCGCGCGACGGTCTGTAGCGCGCCGCTGCGCGCGGACAGCTCGGCCTGCTTGGCTTGCAGGACGGCGAGCTGCTGATCGAGTGCAGCGCCCTGCGCCGCGGCCTCCCGCAGCGAAGCCTCGCCGGCCTCGTGCGCGGGGGTCGCACGGCTCGCGCTGCGGTGGCGCGAGACCTCGACTTCGAGCCGCAGCCGATTGGCCTCCGCCCGGCTCCACTCCTGCTGCAACGCGAAGACAGCGGCCGAGACGCCGCTATGCGAGGCACGTGTCACAGCGAGATCGTGCAGAAGCTTCGTCCACCGTTGAACGTCGAGTTCCATGGGCCGGCCTCCTGTGCGGTGAGCTTAATCCCGTTACTCCCCGGTTTGGAACGCTCCACCCCCTGCCGGAAAGCCGGGCCTTTTGACCCCGCACTTCGGCACTCCGGCCGGAAGGACCCGCCGCGCTGCCGGGAGGGCGGGCACGCGCCGGATTTGTGCAGTCAGTTCGGCGACGAACTGGACCCGGGGTTCAGTGCAGATGCATCGCTACTGAGTAGCGGTCCGACGAGACTCCTCTGCCAGCGCTGCGTCAGTTCGCGGGACGGCCGGCTCCAGCAGACTGAGCATGATCTGGTCCAGCGCGTCATACAGCAACGCCGGGGTGACGGCGGCCAGCAACACCGTGCCGCCGTCGCGTAGGCTGGTCACGGTCTGTGCCAGCGTCTCAGGCGACAACGACCCGTCCACCATGCAGACACCGTCGAACGCCGCCGACAGGCTCGGGTCCACCATCAGCGCCTCGTCAGCGGCATGGATCAGCGTGGCGTGCCGATGCGTCCTCACCGCGTAGCGCGCGAGCGGGTGCGTTAGGTCAGCCATGTGACCGGGCCTCGGCATCGCCTCGCCTTCCCAAGCACCAGCATGGGCAGCGAGCAGTTATTGGGGGACCAGGTGGCACGGGAGATTTTCTATTGTGGAACGGGTGGCACGGGTGCTGGCACGGGTAGGGTGTCTGATGAGCGCCTAGAGTTTCCTGGCCCGGACCGGGTGGAACGGGTGGCACGCGTGAAAATGTCCCCAATCTTCCGTCCTGGCGCGCGCATGCGCACGCGCACGCGAGATTTGTAAAAAGGTTTTTGTGGGCGTTCCACCCGTTTCACCCGTGCCAGACATTGAAAAGATTGAAGAAGTTCGTCCGGCCACCCGTGCCAAGCCCGTGCCAGACCCCACCCCGGCACCCGTTCCAGGGGGATTTTGGCACGGGCAGGAGTGCATCACCCGTTCCATTCGACCTCCAGACCCGTGCCCTCGGTGAACGCCGTCCGGGCCGGGACCGCGGCTCATCCGGTGCGCTCCCCGGCCGTGACGGAGTGACGCAAGTGACGCATTTTCCCTATTGTGGTCCCCGCGCGCACTGACGCGGTGACAGCAAGCGGTGCTCGAAGCTGCTGCGGCATTACGTTGAGCGTGAGGTGCAGCAACGCGTGACAGAGGCGTTCGCCTCACAACGCGATGCGGCGCGGCTCAGTGGTCTTGAGGCGGCGCAGGACACGATCCGGCGCCTCTGGCAGATCGCCGCCGAGGACAACCCGCAAGCGCGTGCCGTGGCGCTGGCCGCCATCAGCGGCGAGGTGCGCCAGACCATCGGACGGCTATAGCCGGGGCTCCGCCCCGGACCCCGGAGATACAGGGCCTCGGGAATGTTGGGCTGGCAGGCACAACAGGGCCGCCGCGGCGCCCCTATCCGGCGGAGTGTGTAGCAACGCTGTAGCAACACTAATTTTCGGTGGGCTGGAGTTTGGCGGAATTTGGCGGCTAAGCCTTTGATTTTGTTGGTGGGCGCACAAGGACTCGAACCTTGGGCCCGCTGATTAAGAGTCAGCTGCTCTACCAACTGAGCTATGCGCCCGCCCAACGCCGCCCGAGATAGCAATCCACGCCCGGCTTTGAAACCCCCTCACATCAGCACGAACCCAGCCAGCGTCACCTCCCCAACCATCGCCGCCTCGACTCCCGCCGCTTGCAGCGCCGCCAGGCACCCCGCCGCGCGTCCCGCCGGGACCCCCGCGAGCAGGCCGCCCGAGGTCTGCGGATCGGCCATCAGCGCCGCAGTCACGCCCGCGGCCCCTTCGGGCAGTGCACGCCGGTTCTCCGCGGCCAGCGTGCTCTCCACCCCCTGTGCCGCGAGCTCCCCCGCCCCCGCCAACACCGGCATCCGTTCCGCCCAGACCGTCGCGCCAACGCCGGAGGCCCGCAGCATTTCCCCCAAATGCCCCGCCAGTCCAAATCCGGTCACATCCGTGCACGCGGTGACCCCGAACTGGCCCAGCACACTCGCTGCCGCGCCATTCGTCCGCCGCATGCTTTCCAACGCCGCCACCAGCCAGCGCGCCTTAGCCAAGCCGCGCATGTGTCCGGCGAGGATGACGCCTGTGCCCAGCGGCTTGGTCAGGATCAGCGCGTCCCCCGCTGATAGCCCGCTCTTGCGCCATATCCGCCGTGGATCGGCCAGACCCGTCACGGCGAACCCCAGCGCCGCCTCCAGCCCCTCGCCCGAATGCCCACCCACCAGGGCGCAGCCATCCGCCTCCAGCACACGGGTCGCGCCCTGCATCATAGCCGCCAAATCGTCCCGCATCTTGGCCCCGCCCAGATACGGCACCGCCGCGACGGCCTGCGCCGTCCATGGACGCGCGCCCATTGCGTGCAGGTCGGACAGAGCGTGCGCCGCTGCGATCTCGCCAAACACGAACGGGTCGTCGATGAAGGCGCGGAAGTGATCGACGCTCTGCACCACCGCCATCCCGGCAGGCGGCTTCAGCACCGCCGCATCGTCCGGTGCGTCCAGCCCGAGCACCAAACCATCTGCTGATGTGCCGGACAGTCCGGACAAAACGGAACTCAGCACCTCGGCCCCGACCTTCGCACCGCACCCCCCACAGCGCATCGGCGCTGCTGGATCGGGTTCCATCCGCAGGACGAAGCGGCGCATCCAGCGCCGGTCAATCCAGTCTTTCCAGCGCCAGACCAGCCCGCCCCACAATGCGACCCCGTTGCGCCACGCCAACGCTCGGCCGCCGCCCAGGCCGAGGATCACGAGCGCCTCCTGTTGCGGCTTCCATGGCCGCAGCGCCTTGTCGGTCGCCGCCCGAGCCAGGTTCTCCGCCAGTGGCATGCCCGCGCGCACGGCCCATACGCCAGCCTTCGGCAACGCTCGCCGATCCAGCGCAGCGCAGTCCCCCGCAGCGAACACGAATGGATGGCTCACGCTACGCAGCGTCGAATCAACCAGCACGCAACCGCTTGGGTCACACGCCAGGCCGGACTCCACCAGGAACCCAGGCCCCCGCACGCCGGTCGCCCACAGCGCGGCATCCGCCTCGATATAGCTGCCATCGGACAAGACCAACCGCCCGTCTCGCAATGGCCCGGCGCTTACACCGCACACCACCTCGATGCCCGCCTCGACCAGCGCTGTTCGCGCCACCGCCCGGGCCCGCGCCGGCGCGCCGGAGATTGGTTCGGGATCCGCGCTCACCAGCACGAAGCGGGTCTGGCCCGCAAATCGCCGAGCGAGGGCCAACGCCAGTTCCACTCCCGCGGGCCCGCCGCCTACGATTGCGACCCGGCGGTCCGGCCGCATGTCGGGGACCAGCTTGTCCAGCCGGGCCAAAAACTGCCCGATCGGCTTCACCGGCACGCCGCCATCCGGCGGCATGGCCGGCTCCCCGCCCACATCCACCGACAGCAGATCGAACGGAACCGGTGTTCGACCTGCTACCGGCACGGTGCGCCCCGCCAGATCGATCCCGACGGCCTCGGCCACAATCAACCGCGCCCCGCTCGCCGAGGCCAGCGGTGCCAAATCGATATGCGCCTGGTCGAACGAGTAATCCCCCCGGATCAGCCCCGGCAGCATGCCGGAATACGGCGTGTGCGCCTCCCGCCCGATCAGCGTCAGCCGCAGCTTGGGTTCCGGCTGCATCGCAAACCGCCGCAGCACCTCCACATGCGCGTGTCCGGCCCCCAGGAGGACAATGTCGATCACGTCGGGACTCGGAACGCGCATCACCCCAGGGTTGATGAGTTCGCGGAAGACGGCAACACTTCCCCGCAATAACAGGGAGAGTTTCGATGCGCCTGGTGCTGGCGGTCTGCGCCGCGTTGCTGGCTGTACCCTTCCTTCAATCACCGGCGCGGGCGCAGGGAACCCTCCGCATCGCTCTTCGCGAGGACGCGGATATCCTCGATCCCACCCTGTCCAGCACCTATGTCGGCCGCATCGTCTTCGCCGGCCTCTGCGACAAGCTCTTCGACATCAACGAAAAGCTGGAGATCGTTCCGCAGCTCGCCACCAGCTACGAATGGGCCGACACCAAGACACTGATCCTTCACCTACGACCCAACGTGCTGTTCCAGGACGGTGAGAAGCTGGACGCCGATGCAGTAAAGGCCACCTTCGACCGCTACCTGACGATGGAGGGCAGCTTCCGCAAAAGCGAGGTCAACAGCATCGACCATGTTGAGGTCGTCGATCCGCTCACCGTGCGCGTTGTGCTGAAGGCCCCGTCGGCACCGTTTTTATCGCAACTCGCCGATCGTGCCGGTATGATTCTTGCTCCGAAGGTTGCCGCGGAGGAAGGCAAGAATTTCGGCCTTCACCCGGTCTGCGCGGGCCCCTTCAAGTTCACGGACCGCTCCCCTCAGGATCACATCACGCTGGATCGCTTCGATCAGTATTGGGACGCCAAGGACATCCATTTCGACCGGGTGATCTATCGCGTGCTGACGGATTCCTCGGTCCGCCTCGCCAACCTTAAGGCCGGGGCGGTCGATCTGGTAGAATACATTGTCCCAACCGACGTTGCCGCTGTGAAGGCTGATCCGAATCTGCGCCTCGCGATGTCCGACAACCTCGGCTATGTGGGCATCACCTTCAACACCAATCACGGACCTCAGGCCAACTCACCGATCGGCAAGAGCAATCTTGTGCGCCAGGCATTCGAATTGGCGATCGACCGCACCGCCGCCATGCAGGTCGTCTTCAACGGCCTGTTCACCCCAATCGCGCAGGCTGTACCCGAGAGCTCGCCGTTCTTCATCAAGTCCATCCAGCCGCCCGCGCGCGACGTGAACAAGGCCAAGGCGCTGCTGAAACAGGCCGGCGTGCAGACCCCAGTGCCGGTCGAACTCATGGTCCCCAACAACCCAGACCAGCTTCAGTTGGCCCAGGTTATCCAGGCCATGACGGCTGAGGCGGGCTTCGCCGTGAAGATCCGCGCCACGGAGTTCGCCTCCTCATTGCAGGCGTCCTACAACGGCGACTTCCAGGCCTATCTGATCGGTTGGTCCGGCCGCCTCGACATCGACGGCAACACCTATGCTTTCCTCCATAGCGGCCAGCGCAACAACGTCGGCAACTACTCCAATTCCCTGGTGGACCAGATGCTCGATCAGGCGCGCACAATCACCGACATCGCCCAGCGCGACGCGCTCTACCAGAAAATGTGGGGCCAGGTGCCGCAGGACCTGCCCATCCTCTACATCTACAACCCGAAGAATACGCCGGCGATGACCGCGAAGCTGCAGGGTTTTCGCCCGATACCGGACGGCATCATCCGCATCCAGGGACTGAGCATGGAGAAATAGCGTGGGAACTCATCTCGGCCTGCGCTTCGCTCAGATCATTCCCACGCTGCTGTTGGTCAGCGTGATGGTGTTCTGCCTGCAGCAACTCATGCCGGGCGATCCGGCCCGCGTCATCGCTGGCGAGGAACAGGACCCACAGGTGATCGCGCAGATCCGCACCGAACTCATGCTCGATAGGCCGATTCCGGTCCAATACGCGCATTGGTTCGGCAAGGTCCTGCATGGGGACCTTGGCTATTCGTGGCGCAACCGTGAGCCCGTCACACAGCTGATCGAGGAAAAACTCCCCGTTACGCTGCAGCTGAGCGCCATGGCATTTATCATTGCGGTCATTATCGGCGTGCCCACGGGGGTCGTCGCCGCGGTCCAACGCAACACTGTTTGGGACTGGATCGCCAACGCGATCGGCCTCGCCGGTCTGTCAACACCGACCTTCTGGCTCGGCATCATGCTGATTTTGCTTGTATCCGTGCAACTCGGCTGGCTGCCGCCCTCCGGTTATGTACCGCTGACCCAGAACTGGGAACAGTCGCTCGCCACGACGATCATGCCGGCTTTCGTGCTCGGAAACTCTATCTCCGCCATCCTCATGCGCCACACGCGCAGTGCCATGCTTGGCGCGCTGTCGCAGGACTATGTCCGCACCGCCCGAGCCAAGGGCCTGTCGGAATGGCTGGTCATTACCCGTCACGCCCTGCGCAACGCATTAATTCCGGTCGTCACGCTTGGTGCTATCGAACTCGGAACGCTCCTCTCCGGCGCGGTATTGACGGAGCAGGTGTTCAGCATTCCGGGATTTGGGAAAATGATCGTGGATGCGGTGTTCAACCGCGACTACCCGGTCGTGCAGGGTGTCGTCCTCGTCACCGCCGTCCTCTACGTCGCCCTCAACCTGCTCGCCGACATCCTCTACGTGCTGATCAATCCCAGGCTGCGGACAACGTGAGGCTGCGAACCGCATGAGCGCAACCGTCGCCGCAGCGGCGCCGCCCGTTCTCAGCCCCGGTCGGCTCGCTGCCATCCGTTTCGGCGAGCGTCCTGCGGCGGTGCTGGGCGCCGCCGTGGTGGTCGGCTTTATCCTTGTCGCGGCCCTTGCCCCGCTGATTGCACCCTACGACCCGCTCGCCACCAGTTGGCTCGCTATCCGCAAAGCTCCTTCCTGGGCGCACTGGATGGGTACCGACGAACTCGGACGCGACGTGCTGTCCCGCGTCATCTACGGCGCCCGCGCCTCCATGATGGCCGGTGTCGTCTCGGTCGCGATCGCCGCGGCGATCGGTATTCCGATGGGCATCGTGGCCGGCTTCGTCGGCGGCTGGGTCAATTCTGTCCTCAGTCGCATCATCGATGCGATGCTCGCCTGCCCATTCCTCATTCTGGCCATCGCGCTTGCGGCCTTCCTCGGACCTGACCTGACCAACGCCATGATCGCCATCGGAGTCAGCACCGCGCCGCGCTTCATGCGCGTCGCGCGCGCCGCAACGCTGGAGGCTTCAAGCTTCGATTACGTTGAGGCCGCCTGGGCCATCGGCAATCCGCCCTGGCGCGTCGCGGTCCGCCACGTCGCCCCGAACATCGTCCCGCCGGTCCTGGTGCAGGCCACGTTGTCAATCGCCCAGGCCATCATCGCCGAGGCAAGCCTGTCCTTCCTTGGTCTTGGTCAGCAGCCGCCGCTGCCGTCCTGGGGTTCGATGCTGAATGCCGCGCAGCAGTTCCTGACCCAGGCGCCATGGCTCGCGATATTCCCTGGCATTGCCATCTTCTTCTGCGTGCTGTCATTCAATCTGGTTGGCGACGGGTTGCGGGACGCTCTCGACCCACGCGGGACATGATCGCCGACCAGAATTGCATTACTCAAGGTTCAAAGCTGGACACCTTTTAATGATACCCAGTGCCCCGCGGCTCATGCTATCGGGGCGTCGCTTCAGCCCCCTTGTCCGTTGAACCCTCGAGAGAACGCGTGCCAAGCGACGTCGTGCCAGACAGTTCCGTGGCTACGGCGCCCACCACGGGCATTGAGACCAGCGGCCTGCGGCCGGGCGGCAAGGGCAAGGGAATCGCACTCTCCTCCGCCTATCTGATCGGCGGTCAGCTCTGCATGCGGGGCATCGGGCTGATCAGCACGGTCATCCTGGTCCGGCTGCTCTCGCCCCAGGATTTCGGGATCGCCGCTCTGGCGACCACGATCTACGTCATTCTCGATACGCTCACAGCCACGGGCTTCAACATGGCCCTGATCCGCATGAGCGATCCGACGCGGGTGCACTACGACACTGCCTGGACACTTGGGATCATCCGGGGCGTGATAATCGCGATCGCTCTTGTCGCCACTGCAGGCCTGCAATCGCGCCTGATGCACGAACCGCGAATCGCGCCGGTCATGTGGGTGATCGGCGCCCAGGCGGTGGTCATGTCATTCGCCAATATCAGGCTTGTGGATTACGAGCGGAACATGCGCTTCCATATCCTCGCCTGGTGGATGATCTCCGGTCGGCTGCTGCTGCTGGTTATTGGCCTGACCATGCTAATTTTCATGCGCAATTACTGGGTATTGATCCTGGCGAGCTTCGCTAGCAGAGCCATCGCACTTCCCGCCGGCTACGTCATCGCCCCATACAGACCGCGCTTCTCTCTTGCCGCCTGGCGGGACCTGTTTCACTTCTCGAAGTGGCTCTTCCTCGGCAATCTCTGCGTGGTGTCCGACTCGCAACTCATGAATTTCGTAGTCGGGCATTTCCTTGGTCTCAGCCAGGTTGGATTCTATCAGGTCGGCAACCAGATCGCCGCTCTGCCCATTAGCGAACTCGCAGCTCCGATCCGGAGGCCGGTCTACGCTGGCCTGTCCCGTGTCAAAGACCAGGTTGCCGCAATGCGTCGCGTCTTCCTCAACGGCATGGCAGCGCAGGCTGCGATCGTCTTCCCGCTCACATTGGGCGTCGTCCTCACCGCGCCCGAAATCGTGCGTCTGTTCCTCGGCGCAAAATGGGTCCCGCTAACCTGGGTGCTGCCGGTCATCGCGGCATATCAGCTTTGCAACGCGGTCGGCGAATACGTTCACGTACTGCTAATCGTTAGCAATCGCCAGCGGCTCTATGCGCTGACCTATTACATCACCATCGCGCTGCGTATTCCGCTGACCATTTGGGGTGCTGTTCATTGGGGCCTATTCGGCGCTGCCATGGCCATGCTCGTCAGCGCTATGTGGAATGCCGCCATCTGGACAGCGCAGGTGAACCGCATCATCGGTCTGCCCTGGTGGTCCGAACTGGCAAGCTGCTGGCGTACCCTGATTTCCGGGGGCGTTATGTCAGTCGTCGTGCTGCTGGCGGCGGGACCGCTGCGGGGAATGCCCGCTCTGGACGTGCCAGTCCGGCTTGCGCTGGAGAGTCTGATTGGCGGCATTACCTATTTTGCCGCCCACACCCTGCTCTGGCTCTCTTCCGGCATGCCGGAAGAGAGCCCGAGGCCTACGTCATGCGCCACCTACGCCGGTTCATTACACCACGCGTCCCGCAACTTGGCCTGCCGTTACAGTGAGTTGGCGTCCTCGCAGCGGCTGCGGAAATACCGGTCGATATCGTCGCGCAGCTGCGGCTTGTTGCCGCCCAGTTCCAGGACACCCCAGGTGTTGCGCGTCAGATCCGTCGAGGGATCGAACGCATTTCGGGTGATGATCGTCCAGCGGTTCACATATGCCCGCTTGTCCTTCGACCCGTGCCACGCATGTTCGATCGTCCCCGGAACGTAACTGATGTTCTGTGCGATGTGCTGCGTGGCGCGGTCCTGCCAACGCAGCAGCGGCGCCAGATACCCGGCCGTCACACCGCCCGGCACGCTCTCCTTCACCCGTCCGATCAGCGCCAGCGCCATGTGATGATCGCCCGCTCCCAGCGCCGCCGTCTCGATCAGACCACCGAGCAGAGTTAGCGCGCGCCGTGTCCCCGCCCAGGCATATCCCGGGTGTGCAAAGGTATAGCCGGCGTTGCCGGACGGCACGATTGGTTTGCGATCGTGCACCATGCGGCAGAAGCTACGATGCGCCTCCAAGTGGTCGTCGTTGGGGCCAAGGTCATAGCAGTCTGACCACGGCTGCACGATGTCGTACTGCTGCAGCGCATGCACCGTCTCACCGGCCCAGCCATTCTTGCGGAACGTGATGTCGGCGTCGATCCACGCCGCATAATACCAGCCCGCTTAAACATTGACCGATGCCCATTGCCTTGCTCCGAGCGATCGGATGCGCTGGGGATGATCGGTCAGAAAGAGC
This sequence comes from uncultured Pseudomonadota bacterium, assembly GCA_963791885.1. Classification (GTDB taxonomy): domain Bacteria; phylum Pseudomonadota; class Alphaproteobacteria; order Acetobacterales; family Acetobacteraceae; genus CAVSUZ01. Next base: position 1,349,483 of record CAWBUL010000006.1, read on the forward strand.
CACGCCCGTCGGCACGCCTCGACGATGGCCTCGTAGCTTTCCCAGACCAAAGCGGTGAGTTTGTTTTGCCGCAGATACTCCCAAACCGTCTCCATTGGATTGAGTTCCGGCGAGTATGGCGGCAGCGGCAACAGAGTGATGTTGTCAGGCACGCGCAACCGCCCGCCGGGCTGATGCCAGCCGGCGCTGTCACAGACCAAAATAGCGTGCGCACCAGGCGCCACCTGAGTGCTGATTTCGCTCAGGTGTTCATTCATCGCTTCGGTGTTGACGCCCGGCATGATGATGGCGGCACCGATGCCTCGAGCCGGGCAGATCGCGCCGAACAGATAGGCCGAGTCATGACGGTTGTCGCGCACCATCAGAGGGCGCGAGCCGACCGGCGCCCAAATGTAAGTATGTCCGCCTTTCTGCCCGACCCTGGCTTCGTCCTGAAACCAGATTTCGAGGTCCGCTGCGGATGCGCTTTCGGGTAGCGCTGCTGCTACCAGGCTGGCGAAGTTTTTTTAAACGCCGCCTCGGCTTTGACATCCTTCCTGGGATGATAGGGGCGCGGTTGCAGTCGGGTCAGCCCGAGCGTGTGCAGCCACTTGCCCATCGTGCTGACGTGAACCCGGGCGTTGTAACGCCGCGCTGCTTCCTCCTGCAGGTCCACGCAGCGCCAGCGCACCACACCGTGCAGTGCCGGATCGGGCCCCGCGATCACCAGCGCCCTGAATTCCGCTTTCTGCTCGGTCGTCAGCTTCGGCGGGCGGCCGGGGCTGATGCGTGATTGAAGGCCGCCAATCCCCTCGGCATTGTAGCGGTGAACCCAGTCACGCAACGTCTGGCGGTCCATGCCGCTCTGCCGGGCGGCCTCGCAACGGCTGGCGCCGTCCAGCACCAGAGCAATCGCCAGTAACCGGCGGACCTGGTCAGCGTCGGAGCATTTGCTCGCCGTTGCCCGAAGCTCCCGTGCACTGTGAGCGGTCCGGCTGACCGCTACCGCTCTGCCCATGCGCGCCTCCCGCGAATCGCCGCGGGAATCGAATCACATCTCGCGGGCAGTGGGAACCCGAAGTGAGTCAGAGTTTTCGCGGGTTGGTATAAGACCAGTCATCTGGCAGGCGCGAAAACCCGACATTGATCAGGTTTTCTTTCGTCCACACCAGCGACTTCGCGCGCACCGGCACGTGGTTGATATGCGCTATGCCCGCAAGCTCAAACGGTCGCTCGCCGTAGGCACATTCCACCACCGTCAGATTGACGCCCAAATCCAGCATCTGCTGGGCAAAAGCCTTGCAGACCGTGTGGAAACGCGCTGCGTGGCGAAGACGATCCCGATTTGGCCGATCGAGATGGATGAGCGGTATCGTGTGATCTTTCAGATTGCTCCGGAATCATGCTGTGACTCTCGGGGAGCGGCTCCGTTCGTTGCTTTTGTCCCGCAAGGGACCTCCCGAGCGTCTCAATCCGGCACGACCTTCACCACCAACATCAACGCATCGAACGGGACAAGATTGAGCACCCGCCTGATGTTGTAGGCAAGCGCGGTCAAGCTGAACTCAGCTCGAACCTTCTCCAGACGTCGCATCAGAAATGCACCCTGATGCATCCACTGTTTGATCGTGCCGAATGGGTGCTCGACCGACTCGCGGCGCCGGTCAAGAACGTCTGGGCGTTGCGCCAGCCGAGCCGCCATTCGGTCCAACACCGCCTCATTCTCCAGTCGTGATACCGAGCGAAACCGATTGCCCGTGCATCGCGGCCGCAAGACACAATCGGGGCAGGCAGCACGGTTGGCATAATTGATCTTCTTCAGCCCGCGAAGCATCGATGATGAATAGGGGTGAAGGCGTTGCCCGGCGGGACAGATCATGCTGTCCGTCTCCGCCTCATACGTGAACTCGTCCTTGCGGAACAGACCTTCCCTGACCGAAGGACCGCGCTGCGGTCGCGGCACATAGGGCACCATGCCCGCCTTTTCGCAGGCCTCGATATCCTCGATCTTGAAATAACCTTTGTCGGCGACGACGTCGATCGTCTCGACGCCGAGGATCTCCTTCGCCGGTTCGGCGGTCCCCGTCAGCAGGCCCATATCGACCACCTGGTTGGTGACCTGCTGCTCGACGATCAGCTTATGCTTGATATCGACCGCGATCTGCACGTTGTAGCCAACGGCAACGTGCGTGTGCGCTGCCATTGCACGGCTGTCGGGATCGGTCAGCGAGATCTGGTTCTCCCCAGTCCGGTCCAGCTCTGCCAGCATCGCCTTGCAGCGCTCGCGCCGCTGACGAACCGCAGCGATCTTCTCCGCCAGGTTCTCGACCCGTGCGCCTCTTGTCCCCCGCTCGGCAGCATCGCTCCGGTCGAGGCGCTGAAGGTAATCGTCGAGCTTCTCATCCGCCAGCTTGATGAACTCGGTCAGCGAGGCACGGGTGAAATTGCGGTCCTTGTTGTTGACTGCCTTGATCCGTGTGCCATCCACCGCCAGCAGCTCGCGGCCGAACAGGTCCAGTTGCTTGCACAGCAACACGAACTGGCGGAACACTGGGCGGAACGCCGTGCGGTTGTCGCGGCGGAAGTCGGCGACGGTCTTAAAGTCCGGCTTGAGATGGCGCAGCAGCCAGATCACCTCGACATTGCGGTGGGTCTCGGCTTCCAGCCGACGGCTTGAGCGGATGCGGTTCAGATAACCGTAGATATAGAGCTTGAGCAGATCGCCGGGGAGATAGCTTGGACGGCCAGTCTCCTTCGGTTCGACGCGCGCGAAGCCCGCGCCCGCAAGATCGAGCCCGTCCACAAAAGCCTCGATGAAGCGCACCGGGTTGTCGGGGCCGACATAGTCGTCCAGGGATTCGGGCAACAGCAGAAGCTGGGATCGGTCATGGCCGGTGATGTGCGGCATGTCGGGATTTTAGCGTAGCGCGCGTCGCGCCGGAATCAGCATGGGGTTTTCACACGGTCTGCTTGAATAGCGTAATCCGGCTTTTCCAACGGATCGGGTTGGCAACGGCGGTGACCACGTGCAGCGGCTTCATGAGAGCTCCGGGCGGGAAGGAGAGGGCGCCATAACGTTAGTATAATTAACTCGCCTTGTCAAGAACATTCCGCATACTCAGGTAAATCGTGCCCCACGAAATGCTCCGATCGGACAGCTATCGCCGCGGTGTCACACCCGCCCCGCCGCCCATGCGGCCAGCACAGCCATGTGGTCTCCAAGGCCACGGGCCCGCGTGCCCGGCAAACGGCGAAGGTCGCGTCGCGCCAGGACCGCCGTGAGCACCGCAGGAAGAGCGGAGTGCGGCACTCTAATCGGCTGCAGGAAATGACGGCTGTGCGCTGCCAGCTCACGGATTGCCTCTTGTACCGCCGGACCCTCCGGTGCTGCCGTTACGTGTGACGGATCAATTACATCTGCCGGAAGCAGCGAACGGCCCTGCGCGGCATGAAACGGGACGGACCGCAGAACGCCTGCTGCCCCGTAAGCCGCGCCCAGCGGGCGCACCCGCTCCGCTGCCTGAGCACCCAATGCCCGTGCCGCGGCGACGGCGACCATACCCGCGGAACCGAGCAGGTACTCGTCCCAGGCCTGCAAAGTCGGGATGTGAGGATCCGCCTCGGCCTCCCGCGCGTTGATCATGCGCAGCAGATCGCGTGCTTCCAACGCCCCGTTCTCCACCGCCGCACGTAACGGCTCCGCGACCGGGTGCTGCTTGCCGGCGCCCTGCACCACCTCGCGCCAGAACTGCAGCCGCATCAGCGCAATCATCGGTTCGTGCGTCACCTCCCGCGCGCGCGCGAGTTCGTGATTGAAGGCGTACAGCGTTAGCAGAACGTCGCGTTTGTCAGCCCGCGCGAGCAGTGCGGTAAAGAATCGGTCGGGATCGTTTCGCCGCACGATGTCCCCCGCCGGACCCATCCTTGACGGGTGTGTGGGCGGGTCATAGCTAGTCTTGATCGAGACCAACGGCTCTCACCCCTATCGGCGGAGGAACGCTCATGGCTTTCGAACTTCCCAATCTTCCCTATTCCCACAACGCCCTGGCAGAGCGCGGTATGTGCCAGGAAACGCTGGAACTGCACCATGACAAGCACCATCAGGCCTATGTCACGGCATTGAATGGCTTTGTCGAAAAGGATCCCCAGCTTCAGGGCAAATCGCTCGAAGACATCATCAAGGCGTCGCACAACAAGCCGGATATGGCGGGCGTGTTCAACAATGCCGGACAGCATTGGAACCACATCCTGTTCTGGAAATGCATGAGCCCGAACGGCGGCAAGATCCCGCTGAAGCTGGAGAAGAAGCTGCAGGAGGATTTCGGCGGCGTTCAGCAGTTCAAGGACGCGTTTAAGCAGGCGGGTGCGACGCAGTTCGGCTCCGGCTGGGCGTGGCTGGTGCTTGGTAATGACGGAAAACTGAAGGTCACCAAGACACCGAACGGATCAAATCCTGTCGCAACCGGGGAGGGCAAGGCCCTGCTCGGCGTCGATGTGTGGGAACACAGCTATTACCTCGATTTCCGTAACCGCCGTCCGGACTACTTGCAGAACTGGATGGACAAGATCGCCAATTACGAGTTCGCCGAATCCCAGATGGGGTAATCAGATGGGATAAGCAGATCAGGGTGCGGAGATCGCTCTCCGCACCCGAACGCTCCTTACGACTTCACGTCCGCGGCGACCCGCATCGTAATGATCCGGTCGGGGTCACTGACGGTGCCTGACCCGCCGCTGCCGCGCTTGATTTGATCCACATAATCCATGCCCTGAACCACCTGGCCCCAGATCGTGTACTGTCCATCCAGATGCGGCGCCGGTGCAAACATGATGAAGAACTGACTGTTGGCGCTGTTCGGGTCTTGCGTCCGAGCCATGCCGCAGGTCCCGCGCACGAAATGCCGCCGCGTCGTGAACTCCGCTGGCAGATCGGGCAGGCTTGACCCGCCTGTTCCGGTGCCGGTCGGATCACCGCCCTGCGCCATGAAGCCTTCGATCACTCGGTGGAACGGTGTGTTGTCATAGAAATGCTCGCGGCACAGCGTCTTGATGCGCTCCACCGACTTCGGCGCGATGTCGGGAAACGTCTCGATAACCACGCGGCCATACTTGATATCCATGTAGATCGTGTTCTCGGGATCCACGCTGGACCCCTGGGCCTGTGTGGTCTCACTCATGATCGATCCTGTGCTGAAAGCGGCAATCGCGGAACCCGCGATCAGGGTACGTCGACGCATCAACAAACTCCACCAATGTCATTGCGAGGCCCCGCCACGCAGGAGCGAAGCAATTCTCGTGTGAAGGGGACCTGCAGCTGAACTCTAGCTGATCTTCTCGACCTGCCCGTATTCCAATTCCACCGGGGTGGAGCGCCCGAAGATCGAAACACTCACCTTCAGCCGTCCGCGCTCCTCATCCACCTCTTCCACCGTTCCGTTGAAGCTCGTGAACGGCCCGTCCGCCACGCGCACCTGCTCGCCCACCTCGAACAGCACCGAAGGACGCGGATGCTCCACACCCTCTTGCGTCTGCTTCATGATGCGCTCGGCCTCGGCCTCGGAGATCGGCGATGGCTTGTTGCGGCTGCCGAGGAATCCCGTGACCTTCGGCGTATTCTTCACCAGGTGCCAGGCGTCGTCCGTCAGGTCCATCTTCACCAGCACGTAGCCCGGAAAGAACTTGTGCTCGGCGTTCACCTTCTGCCCGCGCCGGACCTCCACGACCTGCTCTGACGGCACCAGCACCTCGTCAAACTGCTCGCCCAGGCCCTTCTGCGCCGCCTGCTCCTTGATCTGCTGGGCAATCTTCTTCTCAAACCCCGAATAGACGTGCACCACGTACCAGCGCTTCGGCATCGTTGTCCCCCTTAGCCGAACGTGCCGAACAGCGCGCGCACGCCCAGCCCGATCAGCTGGTCCACCACGAAGAAGAACGCCGCGGCCAATGCCACCATGCCCAGCACCAGGCCGGTGGTCACCGCCGTCTCCTTCCGCGACGGCCAGGAGACCCGAGCCACCTCCGCCCTGACTTCACGTACGAACTTCGCCGGATCGACAGCCAAAACCTTAACCTTTCAGAACGAGATTTCCGCGCGGTCGGGTCTGGCAGGGGTGGAGGGTCTCGAACCCCCAGCCTCCGGTTTTGGAGACCGGCGCTCTAGCCAATTGAGCTACACCCCTACTGAGCACACCCTTGCGCCGGCCACGCGGCTCGCCGGCCCCATTTCACCGGAGCCGGGCCAAGGGAGCGTAAAGAAGCGCGCACGCCCGCGATGTCAAGGCCACCGTCAACCCTGCCTGCCTTGACCGGACGCGTCCCAATCCCCAGGGTTTCAGCCGGCTTGATCGGAGCCTCCGTGTCCGCGGAAAGGGCTGCGCCCACGCTCGTTATGAGTGTCGAATCCCCTCATCCACCCTTTCCTGTCTGATCGGCGGACACGGACCACAAGGAAGGGGCTTCCATGTCCGACCGATCCGGTTCCCCGCATTCGTCCTTGGCGCAACGCGTCGCATCGCCGTTTCGCCTGAACCTCGAACAGCAACGTAAGCGCGCCAAGGAATTGCTGAGGGCTGTGCAGGCGGGCGACGATGATGCCGTACGCCGCTTCCATCGCCATCACCCCCGAGCACTGCCGCAAAACGCCGGACGGCTCAGCGAAGCGCAGTTCGTCATCGCGCGTGAGCTGGGGCTGCCCAGTTGGCCCCGTCTGAAAGCGCATATCGAGGCTCTGGACCGGAGCTGGGCGCATATCCGGCGCGGCGCCCTCGCCCCGGACCGGGGGATCGCGACCTTGCACATCCGCTGCGGCTCCGACATCGAGGTGACCCTGAAACAGGCCGGGTTCACCGGTGACTTTCTCGAATACGCCGACCCCCTGTGCCAGGGGCCGGTCCTGGACGAGCCGGATTGGCTGGAACGGCGTGCGGACTTTGTCGCCCAGGCATACGGCCCGGGCGCCGGCGCGAACCGCGAGCAGATCGCCGCGAAGCTGAACTTGGCCGAAGAGCGATTGCAATCCGCCGCCACAAGCTACGAACGGATCGTGCTGTGGTTCGAGCATGACAGCTACGACCAGCTCATCCTCGCCCGTTGTCTCGCCCAGTTCGCCGAACAGGCCCCTCCACGCCTCGAGCTGATCTCCCCGGCACACTATCCGGGCGGCGTTCGCTTCATCGGCCTGGGACAGTTGCCGCCGGAGGCGCTGCGCCTGCTGTGGGAGGAGCGTGCGCCAGTCTCCGCCGAGGCTCTCCGAGCCGGACGGGACGCCTGGAACGCTCTGCGTGCGCCCGATCCGCGGCAACTCGCCGCCCTGGCCCGGGCAGGTACCGCCGGCGTTCCGCAGCTAGGCCGCGCATTGCGACGGCACTGTCAGGAACTGCCTTGGACCGATGATGGTCTCGGTCTGACCCAGCGTCTGACCCTTCAGCTCATCGCCGAAGAACCGCAGACCATCGGGCAGGTCTTCAGCCGCCTGATGATGGAGCGCGAGCCACTCCCATGGATGTCCGATCTTATCTTCCGCGCGATCGTCGAAGACATGCAGCGTGTCGAAGAACCCGTTTTCACCGCCACATTCGACGGAGACGACCGCGGCTGGTTCAGCAAGCGTCCGACGATCACCAAGCTGGGTCGCGCGGTTCTTGCGGGAGAGACCGACTGGCTCTCGCTCCGTCCGCCGTCACGCTGGCTTGGCGGCGTGCTGATACCCGACGCCGGGACGTGCTGGCGCTGGGATGAAAGAACGTCGTCCGTCGTCAACGGCTGATGCGGGAGCAAAAAGCGGAGACGATCCGCGGACCGCTTCGCGCCGAAGTCTGCACGCGCGTCACGGGTGCACGGCACGCCTGGCATCGAGCCGCTATCCCGGTCACGTGATCGGCTTTTGATCGGGATCGATTTGCCGGGCCGTCCCTTCGTTGCGCGGCCCAAGTGGGACGTAATCCGGGGTGCGAACCCAACTGATACTGGCGTTGCCTAGCGGCAGGAACCCGGATTCTCAATCCGATGATGCAGGTTCGAATCCTGCCGTCCCAACCGAGTGGATAAAGTCAGACGGATGGTGCCCTGAGGTAGAGGCTCTGCTTCGGGTGGTTTTACGACCGTCCGCTTGGAGGTCAGCTCAATCGGAAGCGGACATTCAGACCTGCCGGGAACTGGCCGAGGTCCGACTGTCGGGTTTTGAATAGAACGGCTGGGTAAGCGGACCTAGTGCTCTGACGCATTCTATCAATTCACAACATGCGGTTGCCATGCGATTCTGTGAGCATGGCACAGACAGTATGCGTGTTGTTGAGCGCGGCAGACAGGAAGCGGCTTAAGGCAATAGCATCGGATCGCAACCGAGCGGGCAAATACATCGAGCGAGCCCGAGTCGTTCTGGCCTCGGCCAGTGGTCGGCCGGTGCAACATGTGGCGAAAGAGATCAGCGTCAGCCGCCCCATGGTCTGGCGCTGGCAGCAGCGTTTTGTCGAGGAAGGTCCCGACGGGTTGCTGCGTGACAAGACGCGCAAGCCCGGCAAACGACCGATCCCGGCCGATAAAGTGGCGCACGTCGTGGCGCTCACGTGTGGCGAGCCGCCCCCTGGGACCACGTATTGGACCGGGCGAGCCATGGCAAACGCCACCGCCATGTCTCTGCGCTCGGTGCAGCGCATCTGGGCGGCGCACCAACTCCAGCCGCACCGCGTGCGCAGCTTCAAGCGCTCGCGTGATCCGCAGTTCGCTGAGAAAATGGCGGATATCATCGGTCTTTATCTCGATCCGCCCGCCCATGCGGTGGTGCTGTCGATCGACGAAAAGAGCCAAATCCAGGCGCTCGACCGTACCCAGCCTGGACTGCCGCTGAAACCCGGCCGCTGCGGCACCATGACCCACGACTACAAACGCCATGGAACGACGACGTTGTTCGCCGCATTGAACGTGCTGAAGGGTACGGTGATCGGTCGCTGCATGCAGCGACACCGGCACGAGGAGTTCATCCGCTTCCTCAATGCCGTCGAACGCGAGGTGCCGTCCGGCAAGTTGGTCCATGCGGTCGTCGACAACTACGCCACCCACCGGCACCGAAAGGTACAGGCCTGGCTGGCACGCCATGACCGATGGACCTTCCACTTCACGCCAACCTCCGGGTCATGGCTGAACGCGGTGGAGACCTTCTTCTCCGCTCTTACCCGACAACGCATCCGGCGCGGCAGCTTCCACTCCCTCGTCAGCCTGCAGGCTGCCATTAAGACTTACCTCGCTGAGCGAAATGCAGAACCACGCCCATTCGTCTGGACCGCAGCCACCGCCTCAATCCTTGCCAAGCTCGAAAGATTGCCTGCATCGTCCGTATAAGTCAGAGCACTAGGCGCCTCGTCGACTGCGCCGAACTCGCCCTTGGCGCTCCGCTCGATATTCGTCCTCTGTGAGCAGGATCGTCGCCAGCGCCGCTTCAATATCGCGCTGACAGCCTCCAAACTCATGCATATAGGCAAGGTAAGCCTCATAGTCGGTCTCGCCCTCCCGCACTGGCCGCCGATCCATTTTAAGGTCCAGATGGCTAGGGCGAAGACTCATCTGACTACTTGAGGAAGTAGGCAAGGGCGGCGGCGATGCAGAGGGTGGAGACGAAAGTTTCGTCGAGCCGATCGTAGCGCGTTGCCAGGCGTCGAAAGTCCTTGAGGCGGCAGAAGGTGCGTTCGACGATATTGCGCCGCCTATAGGTGACGGCGTCGAACGGATAGGGCTGCTTTCGGTTCTTGCGGTTGGGGATGATGACGCGGCTGCCGCGGTCCGCCAGCCAACGGCGCAATTCGGCACTGTCGTAAGCGGCATCGGCGATCACGCGCAGGTCGGGCGGCAGTCGAGCCAACATTGCCTGCGCCGGCACGCTATCGTGGCGCTCACCGCCGGTCAGCGCGATGACCTTGGGTCGGCCGTGAGCATCAGCGATCAGATGGATTTTGGTATTGCGCCCGCCGCGGCTCGTCCCGATCCCACGCGAACCCCCCTTTTTCGCCGCCCGGCGCTGGCCGACCGGTGGACCTTGATATGCGTGCTGTCCAGCAAGGCTTCGGCCGGCGGGCCGCCGGCGCGCGCAAGTTCCATGAACACACGCTCCCAGATCCCGCGCACTGCCCAGCGCACGAACCGATTATACAGTGTCTTGCGTGGCCCATATTCCAACGGTGCGTCGGACCATCGGCAACCGGAGATGATGACTTGGATGATGCCGCTGATCACGCGCCGATCATCCACCCGTCGCTTGCCGCGTATGTAGACGGGCAGCAATGGGTCAATCTTCTCCCACTGCCCGTCGCTCAACCAGAAATACCCTGTGACCATGCTGCCCCGAATCGATGCAAACTCCGACCACAGGGAATCAACAACCTATTGATTTGGCAATAACCCAATTGGGTCTTCGCCCTAGTGAGTGCCATTCTGAACAAGGGCGCAGCATAAAGATGAAGTGGGCGCTTGCCGGGCGGTACAATAAGTCGCTCCGCGGAAATGGGCTCACCATGCAGAAAGTCGTTTCTGGCCCTGTTCAGCTCACCATAGAGCCAAACCGGCAGGGTTCGTTTTGGATGGCCATATTTCCAGCCGTATGGTTCGTAGATCGCGGTCTGGCAGTCCGATAGGTTCCATTTCGGCTGTTCCAGCATTTTATAAACTTGCTTGAATCCGACACCTGAATTGCCGGGATGGGCGAGAATCTCGAACGCACTCACCCAAAGCGCGATGGCCCTGCCGATATCGTATACGGTGACTTCGACATTCCCCGGCAGCATAGATGCTGACAAGGCCATGTTCAGGGAGCGGAAGAGAGCAACGTTCTCGTGACGCTGGCTATGGGCCCCGAAGTGCTCCTGCCAACGTCGCAGCAGGGCGTCGAGAACAGGCCGATCAATCATCCGTCGATCCAAAGTCATGTAGGCAATGCCGGGCGTCACTTGGGCACTTAGTGCTTTCACCTCATGGTAGCCGAGTTGAGCCATGCTCAGCATGACGATCCCCTCATATTTTGCGTCGACCATCCATGGATAAAAGGAAAACCAGTTCGCGTATCTGACGCCGGTCGTGTTTTCGAACCGGAGCGTCTGAGCCCACGAGCGGGGAATCACCGACAAGGCAACGGCGTCACGAAACGCCGCCAAGGCTTCAACGGAGCGATAACGCTCGGGGCTTGTGAACTCGCGAATCAGGACGCTCGGCCATACCTGAACGCCAAACTCTGTCTTGAACCGTCGGAGATACGTCGCAAAACGGCGGTGCTTCTTCGCCAGTGCCTTCACGCGCTCGTCGTTGGTGGGGACAAGCGCCAGGCCCTTGACCCCGATCGGCTCCTGAATGGCAATGTTGGGCATGGCGAACATCGGTATCCAGTCAGGCATAGTTCTGGTCACTCCGATTGCACCCGTTGCGGCGGCAACTTTGTTGTGCCGCTGACGCTACAGACGATGGCCAACGCACGACGGGCGCGGGCCGACCTGCTGCCGTTCGAACTGATTCGAGCTGATCGTCTACGCGCGTCGCCCCTCACTCATCCAGAGGATCGCCGGGTGTAGAGCACGGGTATATCGTCATCATCCGGAACTGGTCTCCCGTTGGCGAAAAAATCCTCCAGCGCGATATAGCCTTTTCCGAGGTCGTTCACCCACACATGCAAGACGATGATGTCGATTTCGATTGTCGCCGTCTCGCGCGTTTCGATGTGCTCGTAATCCAGCCACGGAAACCAACGCGCCATGAGCGTTTGGTGACTCCATGTGGGATACATCCGGTCGATTTCGAAGTCAGGCGGATCTTTCTCATACTCGTCATACATGACGGCGATCCCGCGCATGCCGAGCGATTTGTTCGTCCAATGCTCGATCTCGAAATAGACCTCCGCCTTGTCGGCCAGTAGCTTCATCATATCCAGGTCCATCGCCGTCCTGTATCGCCGGATCGATGACGGGTCGTTGGGGAGGGCCGTGGCGAAGGCTTCCTTCGATGCCGCCGACAATACATTCGCCGCCGGCACGACAATCGACCAGCCCTTGTCGGTGATCTTCACCAGATGCAGGTGGATTTTCTGCCAGAGCGTCAGGTTTCGGTCCGGGTCATGCAGGATGAGAAACACCGGCAGCGAATGGCCCAGCCAGTAATCGAGGTGACGCTGCTCGCCGTAGAAAATGAAGTCGTTGCCGTGCTTCCGGAAATAGGACGCGCCGGTCTTGATCTGCAACGCCATGAGCTTTCCGATCGGCTTGTCAAACTCGACCACTTCGGCCTGCGCGTCGATGCCGAAGTCGCTGACGGCCTGCTCGCGGAATATCCATTTGAAGTCGTTCAAGAACACGGCCTCAACGGCGTTCATGCCCCTTCGCTCGGTCAAGGGATCAGGCATGTGCGTCACTTGAACTCAAGGATCAGCTCCGGATTGGCATATGTGCCGCGCCGGCGGGCTGGCGGGGGATTGATAGGGTTCAGGCCACCATCACCCTCCATCGCCGCCAGCACCTTGCGGTAATGCTGCGCATGGAAGGGGGTGTACTCCAGCACGAACAGCTCGACCTGGTTCACCGTCGCCCGCCTCCCGGCGAAGCGCTCGGCAATCAGCCGTCGAAGCTCGCGGCGGTCAGGCTCGGGTTGGAACAGCACGGCTTGGTCAAAGTTGGTGGCGTCGGAGAACGAATACCCGCCGCCGGGGTCCACCTTCCACATGGCCTCCTTCATCTTCGCAAGGCCGAGACGGTTATTACTGGTACTGGCGAAATACAGGAAGTAGTCGCTTACGTCCCGCGCGTTCCGCATCTCGAAAGACCGGACGTACCGGGCGCCGGCGGCGCGGCGCAGTTGATCGCGGTAGAGGTCGTGAATGAACTTCTTTCGCGTCGCGCCCGCCAGCTCGTAGCCGCGCCGCCAGTCCGGGCAGGCGAACAGCTCATCGAAGTTGTCGTGCTGGTCGGGATGGTTCAGGAAACGGTTGATCTCCTCGAACATGAAATTGACGAGAACCTCGGTGCTTGGTCGCTTTATGAGGTCGGTCAGGATGTGCATTGGCAGTCCCGTCCAGCCGAACGGGTCGACTAGCGCGAAGGCGGGTGCGCGCGGATGGGCCAACAGACGCGGCCGGATATGCTGCTGGTAGGCGTCCTCAAACAGAAGCCCAGCATGCACATGAATCTCGACGCTGGACGGAATGACGCGATGCTCGCGCAGATGGGCGATGTTGGCGTTCAGGGCGGCCACCATGCGCCGCCGCCGCTCGACGAAGTGAAACTCGAACGGGAGCCTCACGGGGCCGCCCATCGCGCCCAAGGCGGCTTTCAGCGCCACGATGGGCGAGCCGTCCTCGCCCTGCTTGTACCGGCCCGGCCCAGCGAAGCCGTCGATGTAGATAATGCGGTCGAAGTTGCGTCCACGGCTGAGGATGGGAAACCAGGCGCGCAGGTAGGCGCCGAGGATGGCCAGCTTCGCCGCGGTGTGAGGTGCCAAATCCCAACTGGCGGCAGTCAGAGTGTCGGGCAACGAATTCGGCCTATTCAGCCGCCGCGAGTTGCTTGGGTTGGCAGGGGAATTGGCTCCATTCGCGGTCGTCCAGAGCCCGTCCGCCAGCCTTCGGCCTGATGCCTCCCCATTGCTTGAAAAAGAACGCCACGCCTTGCCGCAGGCACTGGTCGCGGATCTGGCGCACCCAGTCGGCATCCATCGGGCGCGCTCCGGGGCCGCTCTCCCCGCCGACGATGACCCAGCCGATTCCCGTCAGGTTCAGGTCGCCGAGCGCACCAAGCAGCGGCTCAAGCGATAGGAACCGCATTCCCGCCGGCGCCAATCGAAGATGGGCAATGCGAGATTTTGCCTGCGCATCCTCGACGGACACGCCGCACCAAACGTGCTGCGGACCACGGCCACGGCCATAGCGCGCTTGCAGGTAGTTGGTCATCAGCGAGCTGCGCTTGGTGAGTATCTGAAAGACATGCCAGTGGGCGCGCTCCATCGTATCAAAGACCTGATCGACGAATGGGCGCGGAATATCCTTGTGAAACAAGTCGCTCATCGAATTGACGAAAATCATTCTTGGACGTTTCCAGTTGAGCGGCTGTGCAAGCCGCTCCGGCCGTAACATCAGGTCGAAGCCAGTTTCAAAAGGGTGTTCGGGCACGCCGCGAAAACGCTCCGAGAAGCGTTCGGCGTAGCAATTGTCGCAGCCACGGCTGACCTTCGTGCAGCCCGTCACCGGGTTCCACGTCGCGTCGGTCCATTCAATCGAGCCTCTTATCTCCCATCACTCATGCCGAACATAAAGAGAACTCTATAAAACCCTGGATTCATTGGCAAGAGATTTTGGCAAGATAGCCGATTTCGCGTTACCATTGGACGATGTTCGTTCCCCGGATCGGCCGTTTGGACCTCTTGTGTCCTGCTTGGCTCGAAGCCGGACACGGCACTGCGGGTACCAAGCGTCTGATTCTATCCACCAGCTGTGGCGGCCCAATAACAGAATGCGATGAATACCCTCCCGAGGAAGCTGAAAGCGTCCCGAAGCAGCTCTACGGGGCGCCCGGCCAGTCGGTCACAAGAAGAAAAGGGATATAGCCTCAGATTGAAATCGGAAGCCGAAAGGGAAACAAAAGCGCCCTTGGCAGTCCAAGGGCAGGCCTTAGTCGTTTGGCCTGATCGTTGTGGCGCCAAATCAGACATCTAGAGCAGAATCCTTTCATTCCGGTTCGTATCCTGTGGCTGTGAAGTAATTGGCGCATTCGGCTGGCGTGAACTTTTCGATGGTGCTGCCGATGACCTGCCATAGATCGGGGATCGTCCGCGCTGCGGCTTTTCTCAGGAAGGCCTTGAGCTTTGCGAACGCCTTCTCGATCGGGTTGAAGTCGGGCGAGTAGGGCGGCAGGTAGAGCAGCCTGGCGCTGGCGGCCTCGATCAGCATGCGTATGTCCGCGTGTTTGTGGGCGGGCAGATTGTCCATCACCACGATGTCGCCCGATTGCAGTGTGGGCGCGAGCACGTGGCGGACGTAGGCGCGGAAGGCATCGGCATTCATCGGGCCATCGAGCACCATCGGTGCGGTCATGCCGGCAAGGCGCAGCGCACCGGTGAACGTGGTTGTCTTCCAGTGTCCGTGCGGCACGGGTGCACGGCAGCGCTGACCGCGCTTCGCCCGCCCGCGGAGCCGCGCCATCTTGGTGGTGGCACCGGTCTCGTCGATGAAGACCAGGCGCTGCGGATCAAGATCAGGCTGCGCGTCGAACCAGGCTTGTCGCCGCACGCGCACGTCGGGCCTGTCCTGCTCGCAGGCGTGCGCGGTTTTTTTTGATGGTCATGGCGTGGCGATCCAGGAAGCGCCACACCGTGCTGGGGGCGACGTGCAATCCATGGTCCCGACGAAGCATCTCCGCCAACTCCACCAGTGTCATGTCGACCTGGGCGGCCACGGCACCAAGGATCACGTCACGGTAAGCCTCGATGCGGTGCGAGCGCAGGTCACCCCCCTTGGGCCGCGCCTGGATGCTGCCGCTGGCACGGAATGCCCGCACCCAGCGGATCGCGGTCGCAACGCCGATCCCGAACCGTTCAGCCGCCGCACGCCGCGACAGCCCCGCCTCAACCGCCGCAATCCCGCGAGCGAAGATCGTCCGACAGCGTCCGTGCCATGCATGCTGGCCTCCTCCCAGCAGACATGGTGAATCAGATCGCCACCGCGTCTGGGAAGAACTCTCGCGAATCGGTTCGGTCGGGTTCTGCTCTAGGCCTTTTTTCTTGACATTCCTTCTAACATATGCTCTTACTACGCACCCGTGCCCGCAACGTCGCTCGCCGCCGCGCTCGCCCAACCCCCCGATCCTCCCCAGGCCCGGGCAGCCGAGGTCGCGTCCTCCCTTGCCACCCGCACGCTCGGCTTCGTCCGTAAACTCATCGATTACGGCCGGGAACGCGCCGACACCCTCCCGCTTCAGCCGCCCTCCGGGGAAGCCCGCATCGACCTCCAAATCCGCTTCGGCATACTGCGCTTCGGACGAAAAACCACCCTGCGCATCCTCGCGCAAATCGTCCATGCCCTCAGGCTCGCCGCCATCCTTGAAGACCGGCTCGCCGGCCGCCCCGCCCGCCGCCACACCACCGAACAGCTTTGCCCGCGCGCCGTCGCCGCACTTCCACGGCGCCCTGCACCCCGCGCCGCCACAGCCGGACAACGCCATCGCGCGCGCACCCCATTTCACCTCCCGGTCGACTTCCTCCTGCTCCAGATCTGCACCGAGCTCGGCCTCTGCCACGGCGACACGCTGTGGGAGGAGATGGAGGTACTCATCAACGAACACCGCGACAACCTGATCGAGACGTTCCGGCAGACCCAAAAACAGCAGGACCCCGCCAACGCCTTCGCCCCCGGCACCGACAGCGACACAGACGCGCCGCCAGTCCCTAGGTCCCCGGTCCCTCAAGCCCGGCCGGCACTGCACCTGGTTTCCGTTGCAACGGCCGCGACCGGCCCGCCCTGAATCCGCATCAACTAGACCGCGATCGCCGGAGGTGGAATCACCGGAGGCGTGAATCGCTGTCTCAAATCTAAAGCGTCACGACACGGGGCCGCCCAAGGGGACAACCGGGCGGCAGCCCCGCGATCGCGATTCGCCCATCACCACCCAACGTTAGCGCAGGTGACACGCCACCATGCGCCCGTCCTCGATCGCGCGTAGCACCGGGCGCTCCTCCCGGCAGCGCGCCACCGCATACGGGCAGCGCGGATGGAACGTGCACCCCGCCGGCGGATTGAGCGGGCTGGGTACCTCCCCCTCCAGAATTGGCCGCTCCCGCCGCGCATGCGGATCGGGCACCGGCGCGGATTGCAGCAGCGCCTCGGTATACGGATGCGTCGGATGCGCAAACAAAGCATCGCGCTCCGCCAGCTCCACGATCCGGCCCAAATACATCACCGCGATCCGGTTCCCGATATGCTCGACCACGCCGAGATCGTGGGAGATGAACAGATATGCGATGCCCAGCTTCTCCTGCAGATCCAGCATCAGATTCAGCACCTGCGCCTGCACCGAGACATCGAGCGCGGAGACCGGTTCATCCGCAACGATCACCGCAGGCCGCAGCGACAGGGCTCGCGCAATTCCCAGCCGCTGCCGCTGCCCGCCGGAAAACTCGAACGGCCGCCGGTCCAGCATATCCACCCGCAGTCCCACCCGTCCCAGCAGCGCCCCCGCCTGCTCGCGCCGCTCGGCCGCGGACAGGCGCTCGAAATTTTCCAGCGGCTCGGTCACGATCTCCGCCGCCGACAACCGAGGATTCAACGATGCGTACGGGTCCTGAAACACCATCTGTACGCGCCGCCGAAACGGCCGCATCTGCTCCGGTGTCTTATCGGTGACGTCGTGTCCCTCGATCAGGATCATGCCCTCCGAGGGCTCGATCAGCCGCAGCGCCAACCGCCCCAGCGTCGATTTGCCGCAGCCCGACTCACCGACGATGCACAGCGTCTCCCCCGGCTGCACGGCGAACGACACGTCGTCCACGGCCCGCAACTCCAACGTCTGGCGCCGGAACATCCCTCGCGTGACCGGGAACCGCTTCGTTACCCCGCGTGCTTCCAGGACCGCGGTCATGCGACCTCGGCGTGCCAGCACGCCACGCGATGACCCGGCCCCACCTCGCGCAAACCGGGCACGGTTGCGCGGCAAGTATCATCCGCAAGCGGACAGCGCGGCGCAAAGTGGCAGCCGGGGACGGGACGCACCAAACTCGGCACCACGCCGGGAATCTCCGGCAGCCGCTGCCGCCGCCGATCGGCCCCGCGCGGAATCGAAGCCAGCAGTCCGCGCGTGTACGGATGGCCCGGGCGCTCGAACAGCGCTTCCACGGACGCCTCCTCCACGATGCGCCCGGCATACATCACGATCACCCGCTGGCACGTTTCAGCAACAACACCAAGATCGTGCGTGATCATCAGCACCGCCGCGCCGATGCGCTCCTTCAGCTCCAGCATCAGCCGCAGGATCTGCGCCTGGATCGTCACGTCCAGCGCCGTGGTCGGCTCATCCGCGATCAGCAGCCGCGGAGAACACGCCAGCGCCATCGCGATCATCGCGCGCTGGCGCATCCCGCCCGAGAACTGGTGCGGATAGTCGCGCAGCCGGCGCTTCGCGTCGGGAATACGTACCAGCCGCAACACCTCTTCCGCTCGCGACTGCGCCGCTCTGTGCCCGACGTTGCGATGGATGCGCACAACTTCAGCGATCTGCTCGCCGATCGTGTGCACCGGGTTGAGGCTGGTCATCGGCTCCTGAAAGATCATGCCGATGCTGTTGCCGCGGATACCCCGCATCTCGTGTTCCGAGAGCGTGAGCAGATCGCGGCTTTCGAACAGCACACGCCCATCTGCCGCGCCCGCATTCTTCGGCAGCAGCCGCATGATCGAAAGCGCCGTGACACTCTTCCCACAACCCGACTCGCCAACGATGCCGAGCGTCTCCCCGGCCCCGACCGTGAAGCTCACCCCATCGACCGCGCGGAGCGCTCCGCCTTCCACCGCGAACGCAACGCGCAGATCCTCCACCGCGAGCAGCGGAGCCGTCATAACGTGCGCGACAGTCGGGGATCGAGCCAGTCCCGCAGCCCGTCCCCAAGCAGGTTGACCGCCAGAACCAGGACCGCGAGCGCAATGCCCGGACAGAAGATCGTCCACGGCGCGATGGCCAGATAGAGCTGCGACCCTGCGATCATGTTTCCCCAGGTCGGAATGCTCGGCGGCACGCCAGCACCAAGGAACGACAGCCCCGCCTCCACCAGGATCGACGAGGCACATACATACGTTCCCTGCACGGTCAGCGGCGCGACGGTGCTGGGCAGGATGTGGCGGCGTAAAATCTTGCCGGTGCGCGCGCCGCCGGCGATCGCCGCCTCCACGAATGGCTGTTCGCGCACGCCCAGCACGATCGACCGAACCAACCGCGCGTCGCGCGGAATCTCCGGCACCAGGATCGCCAGGATCACGATCGGCACACCGCCCTGGAACAACGACACCATGGCGATCGCCAGCAGAATCGACGGGATCGCCATCACGCCGTCCATCAGGCGCATCAGCACGGCATCCACCCGCCGGTAGAATCCGCACAACAACCCGATCACCAGTCCGCCGGCCAGCGCCGCCACCGCAACGAACAATCCCACAAACAGCGAAATCCGCGCGCCGTACACCGTGCGCGCAAACACGTCCCGCCCCAGATTGTCGGTGCCGAACCAGTGCAGCGCACTCGGCGGCTGCAGCCGGTGCATCGGGTTCATAGACAGCGGATTGCCGGCGAATAGCGGTGCCGCCGCAGCGAGGATCACCATCAACGCGATGACACCACCGCCGATGAACACCGTCGGGTGCCGTCGCAATACCGCGCGCAGCCGTCCGGGTGGCACCGACGCAACGACGGCAGGCAGGCTCAGGTCGGACACCGCTATCGCCTGATTCGCGGATCAATCAGGGTATAACTGAGATCCACGAGCAGGTTGATCAGCACATAGGCGCCGGAGAAGATCACCATGACGCCCTGGATGATCGGATAATCGCGATTGGTAATCGCATCCACCGTCAGGCGTCCGATGCCAGGGATGTTGAAGACTGTCTCGGTGATCACCACCCCGCTGATCAGCAGCGCGACGCCGATGCCGATCACCGTGGCGATCGGCACGCCTGCGTTGCGCAGCGCATGGTGGAACAGCTGGCTGAGCGTGGAGGCGCCCTTCGCCCGCGCCGTGCGCATATAGTCCTCAGACAGCACCTCCAGCACGCTGGCCCTCGTAATGCGCGCAATCAGCGCCAGATAGGCGAGGCCCAGCGCGAAAGCCGGCAGGATCAGGTGGCTGAACCAAGGCCACACGCCCTGCGACAGCGGCACGTAGCCCTGCACTGGAAGCCACGCCAGCTTGATCGCGAACACATAAATCAGCAGGAAGCCCAGCACGAACACAGGCACCGAGAAGCCGAGTGCCGCCACTCCCATAAGAGTGCGGTCCAGCAGTCCGCCCGCACGCCACGCTGCCAGCAGTCCGGATACCACGGCGATCGACGCCGCGAAGAGCATGGTGATGACGGTCAGTGACACCGTCGCCGGCAAACGCTGGCGGATCAGCTCCATCACGGGCGCGCCGGAGAAGATCGACGTGCCGAACTGTCCGCGCAGCACATTGCCGGCCCACAGCCCGAACTGCACCGGCAGTGGCCGGTCCAGTCCGAGTTGATGGTTGATCATCGCAATCTGCGCCGGTGTGACGTTGTCACCGGCGATGATCGCTGCGGGACTGCCGGGCGCGAGATGCAGCAGCAGGAACACAATGATGCCGACCACCGCCATGACGATCAGCGTGGCGAGCAGCCGCCCGGCGATATAGGCCCCCATCCAGTGCCCGCACTAAGTCTTCGTCACGTTCCAGAACGGTACGACGTCCGGATTGGTCAGGAACCCGTCGATGTTCTTGCGCATCGCCGCCGGCTGGATCCAGGAGCCCAGCATGACCCACAGTGCGTTGTCCCAGGCGACGGTCTGCATCTTTTCGCCGATCGTCTTCCGGTCGGCCAGCGTCGGTGCTTCCGCCCATTGCTGGCGCAGCGCTTCGTAATCCGCGTTCTCCGGCCAGCCGAACCAGCCCTTTTTGCCGCTGGCAGACAGCGAGATCAGCGTGATCGGATTGCTGAAATCATAGCCCCCGCCATACGTGATGAAAATGTCCCACCCGCCCTGATCGTCGGGCTTCATGCTCGCGCGTCGTGTCACCACCTCGCCCCAGGTCATCGCCGCAAGCTGGGCGTTGACGCCGATGTTCTGCAGCCACCCCGCGATCAACTGAGCCGAGTTGTTCATGAACGCGAAATCGGTGGCCTGCAGCACGATCACCTTCTCGCCCTTGTAGCCGGATTCCTGAAACAGCTGCTTCGCCTTGGCCGGATCTGGCGCGGCCTTGAACCAGTCGGTGCCCGCGTCGTTCGACATCGGCGTGTTATAACCAAAGATCGAATCGCTCGGATGATAGTATTTTGGATTCCCGAATGTCGCGTTCAGGATCGCCTTCTGGTCCACCAGGTACAGCATCGCCCGTCGCGCTTTCACGTTATCGAAGGGGGGATGCAGCGTGTTCAGCCGCATGATGCCGTCATTCCCGGTCAGATTCATTACCTTCAGCTTCAGGTCGGGATTCTTCGCCAGTTGCGGCACGAGATCCAGTGGCGGGAGCTCGTAAAAATCGATCTCCCCCGCGGTCAGAGCCGCCGACGCCGTCTGCTCATCGGTGATGTTCTCCCAGATCACCTGGTCCAGGTGCACCACCTTGCCGCCCGCCAGACCCGAGGCCGGCTCCGAGCGGGGTATGTATTTGTCCCACTTGTCGAAGACATACTTGCTGCCCGGCTGCGTGAGGCTCTGGTTGAACGTGAACGGACCCGATCCGATGCGCCCCGTGATCTGCTGGAACGGATCCGTCTCCGCATCCTTCTTCGGCAATACGAAAAGTAGCGGCGTGGTACAGGACGAAAGCGCCGTCATCACCAGTCCGAACGGCTCCTTCAAGGTCAGGACAATCGTCTTGTCGTCCTTGGCCGACAGGTCCGCCGCACGCTGCATGATCGCCTGTCCACCGGAGTTCCGCACCGCCCAGCGCCGGATCGATGCGACGCAATCGTCCGCCGTGACGGGCGTGTTGTCCTGCCAGCCCAACCCGTCCCGCAGCACGAACGTGTACGTTTTCTTGTCGTCGCTGAGGTTCCACTGACCCACCATCTGCGGTTGCGGATTGTAGTGTTCATCAACCGCAAACAGCGTGTCGTACACCATCGCGCCATAATAGGCGGTGATGTTCGCCGTGGTCCAAATCGGATCGAAGGAGCGCAAATCCCCCTGCATCACCGCGCGCAGCGTCACCGGCCCTGCCGCCCGTGCCCTGCTCATTCCCTGACCCAGCATGGGCGCGGCAAGCGCCGCGGCCCCCGCCTTCAAAATCGAACGGCGTGAAGCGAACATCCCTTTGTCTCCCGTTATTTCTGACGCGTTCCTATCAGATTTCGCCTTCATCGTGCAGCAGCGCAAGGGCCGCCCTCAGCGCGCGTGCCGTATCCGCGATTTCGCTAGCGCCATGCGTGCACGACACCACGCCGCCGATGCGGCCATTCGTATCGACACCACCCAACAGCAGCGCCAGACGCAACCGCGCGCTCAGCCGCTTCGGTTGATCCTTCAGCTCTTCAAGCGACACAGCGAAAGGATCGAAATGCTCGGGATCGATCGCGCGCCCGTGCGGATTGAGGAACAGATGGAAGCCGGATGACGTCCCGTAGAACGCCCAAGGAGCACCCGCGCGCGCGAGTTCCGTGTTCAGTGCCGTGCGGAGATCGGCCGCCGCCTGCGCCGCGCGCTCCGTCGCATCCAATTCCGCGATGATCGTCAGCGCGGCCTGGCCCGCCGCCGCCGACACTGGATTGGCATTGAATGTGCCGGGATGCTGGATCTTCTCCTTCCCGGTCCGTGCCGACGCGGCAAAATCCAGTCGCTCCATGATATCGGCGCGCCCCGCGACCGCGGCACCCGGCAATCCGCCGGCGACGATCTTGGCGAAGCTCGAGAGATCCGGCCGCACCCCGAACGCCACCTGCGCGCCGCCTGGAGAAACCCGGAACCCCGTCACCACCTCGTCCATGATCAGCAGTGTCCCGGCACGCTCCGTCAGCCGCCGCAGCGCATGCAGGAACTCTGGCCGGAGCGGCGCTTGCCCAAATGTCGCACCGGTCGGTTCCAGGATCACCGCCGCCACATCGCCCGGCGCCAGCGCAGTCTCGACAGATGCCTCGTCCGCGTCGACCAGCCGCACTGCGTCCGCCACACCTTGCACCACGCCCGTTGTCGGTGTGCCATCGAAATGCGTGCTGTAGCCGGACGTCATGTGGTCGTGCCAGCCGTGGAAGTGTCCTCTGAAACGAACGATCGTCGGCCGGCCGGTGAACGCCCGCGCGAGCCGTACCGCCATCAGTGTCGCCTCCGTCCCGGATGACGTGAAACGCACCCGCTCCGCTGACGGCACCAGCCTCTGGATCGCCGCCGCCCAGGCGATCTCCGCCGGATGGTTCGCACCGAAATGCGTACCCCGTGCCAGCGCGTCCTGCACCGCCTTCGTCACCGCCGGATGATTGTGCCCCAGAAGCAGTGCGCCATGGCCGCCGAAGTAATCGACATACTCGTTCCCATCGACGTCCCATTTCCGCGGTCCGGCTGCGCGCTCCACGTAAATTCCATACGGATCGATATGCCGCGAATCGTGCGCGATCCCACTCGGCAGCAATCCCGCCGCCTCTTGCGCCAGCGCGCTGGAACGCGGCGTGCGCGCCTCATAGGCCGCGACAATGCGGGAATTGGTGCCGTCCATGCATGCTCCCTTCCGGAACCCTCGGTATTCGCGGAGTATGAGGGGCGCGACCGGGAAGGGGAAGGGAAGCGGAATGTATGATCTTGTGCTGAAGGGTGGCCGCGTCATCGACCCGGACCAGGGGCTGGATCGGGTGTGCGACGTGGCCTTCGCCGGAGGCAAAATCGCCGCCCTCGGCGATGACCTGCATGACACAAAGCAAACCCGCGATGTCGCCGGCCTGATCGTCACGCCTGGCCTGATCGACCTGCACACGCATGTCTATTGGGGCGGCACCTCCGCGGGCGTGGACCCGGACGCCTACGCCAAGCCGTGCGGCATAACCACCGTCGTCGACGCCGGCACCGCCGGACCCGGCAACATCGCCGGGTTTCGCCGCCACGTCATCGAGCGCTCGGAGGTCCGCATCCTTCCGTTCCTCAATGTCGCCTATCCCGGCATCTTCGCCCTTGGTAAGCACATTGCTCTCGGCGAGGCCGCCGACCTGCGATTGCTCGAACCCACCGCCTGTCTGGAAGCCGCGCGGGACCACAAGGACCTGATCGTCGGCATTAAGGTCCGTCTCGGCCGTAGCGGTTCGGGCCTGTCCGGCGTTGCCGCCCTCGACATCTCGCTGGAGGTCGCCGAATACACCGAGCTTCCGCTCATGACGCATCTCAACTCGCCGCCGCCCTCGCGGCGAGAGGTCATGGATCGCCTCCGCCCCGGCGACATCCTGACCCACTGTTATCGCTTGTTTCCCAACACGCCCATCGCGCCCGGCGGCGCCGTGCAAGCGGATGTGCTGCGCGCTCGCGAACGCGGCGTGTTGTTCGATATCGGCCACGGCAAGGGCTCCTTCGGCTTCGCCACCGCCATGGCCATGATGAAAAAGGGCTTCATGCCGGACATCATCTCCTCCGATGTCCATGCCCTCTCGATTACGGGTCCCGCCTACAACCTCATCGTGACCATGTCGAAATTCCTCGCCCTCGGCTGGCCGCTGCCCGAGATCATCCGCGCCGTCACCATCAACGCCGCCAAGGCGATCCGCCTGGAAGACCGTGGCACGCTGCGCCCAGGCACGCTCGGCGACGCGACGGTGCTGACCGAAGAAACCGGCGAGTTCGTCTTCGAGGACGTTGCCGGCGAAACCATCACGGGCACCCGTCAGATCGCCGTCAAGGGCGCCGTCCTGAACGGAAAGTGGTGGGCATGAGCCTCGACATCATAGGCGCCGGTTTCGGCCGGACCGGCACGTTCTCACTCAAGAGCGCGCTCGAGCAACTCGGCTTCGGCCCCTGCTACCACATGGTTGAAGTCGTTCGTGAGCCCGAACGCGCTCAGCATTGGATCGATGCCGCCGATGGGCGCCCCACGGACTGGAACAAGGTCTTCGCCGCCTACCGTGCCACGGTCGACTGGCCGGGTTGCGACTATTGGCGCGAACTCGTCGAACTTTTCCCAAGCGCCAAGGTCATCCTCAGCACCCGCGACCCGGAATCCTGGTACCGCAGCACGCAGAACACCATCTTCAATCAGTCCAACAAGGATCGCTTCGAAGCGATCCCTCACATGCTGCGCATGATGCACGCCATCGCTAATCGCAATTTCGGCGGCTCTCTCTCCGACCATGATCGGCTGATCGCCGCCTTCAACGCCCACAACGCTGCCGTCCAAGCCGCGATCCCCGCCTCGCGCCTGCTCGTCTATCGCGCGGAGCAGGGGTGGGGACCGTTATGCGCGTTTCTCGGAGTCCCCGTGCCGGATCAGCCGTATCCCGTTGCGAACACGACTGAGGAATTCCAGGCCCGCGTTGCCCAGCCACCGACCTGATCGGGCAAGCAGGAACACACCATTGCGTTCGGGCAAGATCTGTGGGTAGATGACGGGCTGTTCATATTAGGCGTCAGGCCCACCTGACAGCTATGGGGGATTTGATGCGCTCTTTAGCCCTTGCATTGTTCGCCGGTGGCCTGATCGCTTCCGTGAGTCAGCCGGCCAACGCCACGATCGTTCAGTACAGCTACGTGGGAATGCCCTTTGCCGTTCAAAGCGGCGCGCCGCCATCAGTGACCCACATGAGTGGGTGGTTCGATATCAACAGTGTCCTCGTGCCGACACTGACGCCGTCAGCCCCTATGATATCACCAGCGCGGTCACGGCGTTTTCCTTCACCGACGGCAATCAGACCCTGACGAACACGAACACTTCGAGCGACACCTTCCAGGTTACGCTCGGCAGCAGCGGGACGATGATCGAGCCTTGGAACATCACGATCGGCGATGCGTCCAGCGGCCCTGGATTTTCCATCTCTGCGTATAGCGGAAGCATGTGCGCGGATACGACACGCGGCGCGAACGGCTATTGCGCGACGATCCAGTGTTATTCGGGCGTGAACAACGCAGGGACCTGGACCGGGGCGAGCTCCGTCGTTGGCACGCCAATGCCGATCGCGCCGTCGCTGGCATTCTTTGTGCCGGCGCTTATTGGCCTTGGTGCGGTTGCCCGGCGCAATCCCCGCACCTGACAGCCCTGGCCGCGGTTTGGCCCGGAAGCCGAGGCAAAGCATACCGGCCGAGACGAGCGGTGTAGACGGGACGCGCCGCTCGCTTGCGACCGGGAATCGTGCCGTCTAAGCTTCGCACAACAGGGGCAACGCCGGGGGCGATATGAAACGAAGAACGGCTGGCATCTTCATTGCCTTCTTTTTGCTGTTTGGCACATGTGTGCAGCATGCACGCGCGGCCGATAGCCTGCTGTCGGACGTGCTCAGCAACGGCACGCTGCGGGTTGCAATCGCGCCCGGCAATCCGCCGTGGTGTTATGTCGATCCGAATGGCAACCTGATCGGCTACGACGTCGATATCGCCAACGCCCTCGGCAAGGCGCTTGGCGTGCAAGTGCAGTTTGTGCGGACAGATACGGCCGGCCGGGTCGCGCAACTGCAGGCACACAAGGCTGACGTCACCATTTCCACCTTCACCCCGACACTCGATCGGATGAAGACCATCGCTTTCACCGATCCGTACGCGATCGATGGCATGCAGATCCTGGTTCGCGCTGACGGCAACATCCACACCATCCAGGATATTCCAAAAGGCGCCCATATCGGCGTCGGCCGGGGCTCCACGTTGGAGGCAGCGATTGCCAAGAATGTACCGCAGGCTTCTATCGTTGAATTCCCCGGCAATGCGGACCTCGCGCAGGCAATCGCCAGCAAGCAGGTGGACGCGATCGCCGCGAATAACGGCATGATCACGACGACCTTCAAAAGCGGCAACGGCCAGTACCGTCTGATCCCAAAGCTGATGGGGATTGAGGACGACGCAATCGGGCTGCCGCAGGGCGATTTCCCCTGGTGGCTCTGGCTCAACCAGTTCGTCCATCAGATCAACAACGACGGCACGAATTATACGCTCTATCAGAAATGGTTCGGGCAGGAGCCGCCGGCTTTCGTCCACCAGCCGCCGTCCTGACCGCGCCGCCATGGCTCTCGGACCGCTGTTCGACCCGGCGGATTTCCGCATCCCTGACGGCGTGGTGCATGTCTGTGCTGGAGGGGAGACGGCATTTCTCCGCCGCCACGACAGCGCCTTCCAACGCTACGCCGAGGACAAGAGCAACGGGATGCCGGGCCGCACCGCGCAGGAAGCGCTGGTGGAAAGGGTGCGGGAAACCATTGCTGGACAATGGCGCGTCAATTCCGCGGAGATCGGCTTCGTCAGCACCGTGGCTGAGGGAGTCTCGTTGGTCGCCGAAAGCATCGACTGGCGCCCCGGCAATTCGATCTGCGTGGATGCCAACGAATATCCCTCCGTCGTCGGTCCGTTTGCGTTGCAGCGCCGCCCGAAGCCGGAACTGCGCCTGGCAAGCGGACGAGACCCGGATCGCTGGGCCTCCGCCATCGACAAGAGCACGCGCATTCTCGGCGTCAGCTACGTATCCTACCTGACCGGAGAGCGTGTCGATTTGGCCGCCATGCGCCGGCTGGCCAACTCGGTTGGCGCGCTGCTGGTGGTGGATTTCACGCAGGCGGCCGGCTATCTGCCGATCGACGCGCGCTTCGCGGATTTCGCCTTCTCCGCCTGCTACAAATGGCTGCTCGGCTGTACCGGCGTCGCCATCGCCTATTGGAACCGCGCGCGCAATCCAAGATGGATGCCCACGACGGGCGGCTGGCATTCGATCGTCTTTCCGCCGCGCCCGAGCTACACGCCGGACCTGGCGGTGCGAGATGACGCGCTGTGCTTCACCCGTGGTAACCCGCCGCATCTGCCCCTCTATGTACTCGATAGCGCGCTCGATTACCTCGCGCAGTTTGATGTAACCGCCGTCCAGACGCACGTGCAGACACTCACCACGATGCTGATCGCCCGGTTGCACGAGCTTGGCATTCCGTTGACGACGCCGCCCGACGCGGCGCGCCACGGAGCCAGCGTTTGCGCCGACAGCAGCGTTGCGCAGGCGATCACCGACGCCCTCGGTCGCGACGGGATCTATGCCTGGAATGGCCGACGGCGAATCCGCTTCAGCTTTCATGGCTACAACAGCGAACGCGACGTCGAGCGCATCGTGCCCGTGTTGCAGCGTGTCTGGCGGACCTGAGTCTGTATCATTTTACCCTCCGTACCATCATCCCATACCTGCCGCGCTTCTATGCGGCAGGCTTGCTCACCATCGAAATCAGCATCATCGCCCTGCTCATCAGCATCCCGCTCGGGCTGCTGGGTGCGCTGGGTCGTACCAGCCCGATACGCGCACTCAGGGACGGGATCGCCGCCTATGTGGAGGTGGTACGCAACATCCCCCTGCTCGTGCTTCTGTATCTGCTGTTCTACGGACTACCGAACGCGTTGCGGCTTTCAGCATTCCAGGCCGGTGTACTCGCACTGGCGGTGAACAGTACCGCATTCTGCATTGAGATCTTTCGCGGTGGCCTCTCCGCCGTCCCGCACGGCCAGCGTGAGGCAGCGGCGGCGCTCGGGCTGCATCGCGTGCAGGCATTCCGCCTGATCATCATGCCGCAATTGCTGCGTGTCGTATTCCCCTCGCTCGGCAACCAGGTGATTTCCGTCGTGCTTGGCTCCTCGGTCGCATCGGTCATCGGAGTGCCGGAACTTACATACGAGACTTTATCGATTGGGTCGATTACATTTCGCTATTTTGAGCTCTTCGTCCTCGCCGCCTTCGCCTACATCGTCGCCGCGCAAGCGATTAACCTGCTCTGGCGCCTGGTCGGCCTGTCATTGAGTGCGCGGCAGCCAGCGCGATGATCGCCAGCGGGCATCTCGGCGGTTACTTGCTGCTTCTGCTGAAGGGCGCGTTCGTCACGCTCGAACTCAGCTTTGCCTCACTCATCTTCGGTACGATCGGCGGCGTGCTTCTGGGCGTGCTGCGGACCGCGCGCGCCGTGCCTATGCGTGCGCTGCCGCTGTTTTATATCGAGATCGTCCGTTCGACGCCCTTTCTGGTACTGCTCTTCTTCATCTATTACGGTCTGCCGCTTGCGCTGAATACCGACATTCCAGCCTATCCCGCGGCCATTGCTGCTCTCAGCATCTATTGCTCGGCATATATGGCTGAAGTTGTCCGCGCCGGTCTGCAATCAGTGCCTCGCGGGCAGTCCGAGGCCGCGGCGGCACTGGGCCTGCGCTATCGGTCGATAATGCGGCTGGTGATTCTGCCTCAAGCCATGCGCGTGATGGTGCCGCCAACCATCGGCGTCTACATTAGCACGATCAAGGAAAGCTCGCTGGCATCCGTGATAGGGTTCGTGGAACTGCTGGGAACGGGAACGGAAATACGGGAAGCGAATGCCGGCCACAGCACCGCGGATGTACTGATTTTCGTCGCGGTATGCTATTTTCTCATCTGCTTTGCATTGTCCCGCGTGGGGCGCCGCATGGAGGGACAGAATGTGGTGCGCACGGCCTGACGCCATTCGGTATCATTGCATCCCGCACGTTTTCGTTGTTGAATCGTGCGGCCTGAGACCGGAACTGGGGAAGTAGAGGCTGAATGCCACGACGCGGTGTCTCATCGACGCAACTCGGATCGTTGGTGCTCATTGCCGCGATCGTGGCAATCAGCGCCGCAGCCTTCGCCTATACGGCCGGATGGCTGTCGCCGGAACGCCTGACACCAGCCAGGCTGGTCGACGCCTTGGCACCCCCGGGTGGGCCCGCGCTCGGCCATCGCCGGAACCACGCGAAAGGCATCTGCTTCACGGGAGTGTTCCAATCGAACGGAGCCGGCACAGCCCTTTCAGGCGCAAGTGTCTTCGCCCAAGGTGAATACCCGGTGCTTGGCCGGTTTAATCTCGCAACCGCCGATGCGAATGCGGCCGATGCCACCGTGCGCGTGCGCGGCATGGGACTGCAGATCGCAACGCCGGACGGTCAGTTCTGGCGTAGCGCCATGATCGATGCGCCGATGTTTCCCGTCGCCACGCCGCAAGGCTTCTACGATCTGCTTCTCGCGTCGGGCAGCAAGGACCCGAACGCGATGAAAACCTTCGCCGCGACGCACCCCGAGTTCGCCAACTTTGTCGGTTGGGCAGGCAACGCGCCGTGGACCGACAGCTACGCGGAAGACCGATACAATAGCCTGGACAGCTTTACCTTCACCGATGCGTCCGGAAAGCAAAGCATTGTGCGCTGGTCACTCATTCCGGCTGCCCAGCCGGTGGCGATCTCGCCCGACGAACTCGCCAAACGAGGCCCCAACTACCTCGAGCAGGAGATTACGGATCGAGTGGGCAAGGCGCCGCAGCGGTGGACCTTGAGTGTGACGGTTGCCAATCCGGGCGATCCGACGGACGACCCAAGCAAAATGTGGCCCGCCGATCGTCGTACCGTCGATGTGGGCACGCTCGTCGTTCAACGCATCGAGCCCGAACCAGACGGGCCATGCCGCGACATCAATTTCGATCCGACCGTACTACCCGCAGGCATCACGACATCAAACGATCCGTTCCCGGCGGCCCGATCTGCCGCCTATTCGGTGTCCTACAACCGCCGCACGGCCGAGGCAGCAGACTATCCGCGCACAGGAGGCACACCATGATTACGACGCGTCAGCGCTTCACTGTGCCGCAGCGGATCCTGCACTGGCTGATGGCGATCTGCATCCTCGCCATGCTCTTCATCGGCGTCGGCATGGTCTCGACCGTCGCGCCGAAATATCTGACCCTGGTGCAGATTCATAAACCGCTGGGCATCGCGATCCTGCTGCTCGCCCTGATCCGCCTTGCTCTGCGCCTGCGCTACGGCGCGCCGGCGCTTCCGGCCGATCTGCCCGAACCGATGAAACTCGCGGCGCATCTGTCGCACTACGCATTCTACGCCCTGATGATCGGCATGCCGCTTCTGGGGTGGGGCATGCTGTCGGCCGCCCATTACCCGGTCGTGCTGTTCGGCGGCGTGCATCTGCCGTCGATCCTCCCGCTGAGCGACAGCCTGCACACGATTCTGTGGAACGCTCACCGCTACCTGGCCTTCGCCTTCTTCGCGCTGATCCTGCTCCACCTGGCGGCGGCGCTGTTCCATGGGCTCATCCGGCATGACGGCGTGTTCACGGCCATGGCGCCCATCGCGACGGAAAACAGGCCATAGCAGGCGGCTCAGCCCTCAAACATTGACACCCCCAGCCCCCTCCACTATCTCCCCCCGCTTCCGAACGAACCGATTAGCTCAGGTCCACTCCAATGAGAGTCCGTAACAGCCTTCGCTCCGCCAAGACGAGGGACAAGAACTGCCGCGTCGTGCGCCGGCGCGGGCGGGTCTACGTCATCAACAAGAAGAACCCCCGCATGAAAGCCCGCCAAGGCTAGTAGCAGCGGGCGTGCCCCTGCGCGCCCGGCTTGCCTCCCCCGCTGTGCGGCCTCATCTTCCCCTCGGAAGCGCCGAGGCACATAAATGATCCGCCTGCCGGACCCCAAACCCGAAATCCTCGCCCGCCGGGACGATATCGTCGCCGGCCTGCGCGCCCTGCTGCCTGCTGACGCCGTCATCGCCGACCCAATCCGGCTGCGCCCCTACGAGACCGACGGCCTTTCCGCGTACCGGCAACCCCCGATGGCCGTCGCCCTGCCGTCCACGCCAGAGCAAGTGGCTGCCGTCATGCGCTACTGTCACGCAAACGGCGTCCGCGTGGTCCCTCGCGGTGCCGGCACGTCCCTCTCTGGCGGGGCGCTCCCGCTCGAGGATGCTGTGGTCATCGGCCTCATGCGCCTCAACCACATCGTCGAAATCAATTACGAGGACCGCTACGCAATCGTCCAAGCTGGCGTTACCAACATCGGCATCACCCAGGCCGTCGCCGAACACGGCTTCTTCTACGCCCCGGACCCTTCCAGCCAGCTCGCCTGCATGATCGGTGGCAATATCGGCATGAACTCCGGCGGCGCGCACTGCCTTAAATACGGCGTCACCGCCAACAACGTCCTCGGTCTCACCATCGTCACCGTGGAAGGCGAAATCGTCCGCATCGGCGGCCCCCATCTCGACTCCGCCGGCTATGACCTGCTCGGCCTACTCGTCGGGTCAGAGGGCCAGCTCGCCATCGTCACCGACGTCACAGTCCGCATCCTGCCCGCGCCTGAGGGTGCCCGCGCCATGCTTGCAGCGTTCCCGTCGAATGAGGTCGCCGGCGCCTGCGTGGACGCCATCATCTCCTCCGGCATCATCCCAGTGGCGCTCGAGTTCATGGACCGTCCGGCCATCCATGCCTGCGAGGCCTTCGCCCACGCCGGCTACCCGCTGGACGCCGAGGCCATGCTGATTATCGAGGTCGAGGGCAGCCCCGAGGAGCAGGACGATCTGCTCGGCCGCATCCGCGAAATCTGCGAACGCTTCGACCCCACCAGCCTGAAAGTCTCCCAGTCGCCCGAAGAGTCCCTCGCCATCTGGAAAGGCCGCAAAGGCGCGTTCGGAGCAATCGGCCGCATCAGCCCTGATTACCTTTGTATGGACGGTACAATACCCACCAGCCGCCTGCCCGACGTGCTCCGCCGCATCCAGGAAATGTCAAACTCTTATGGCCTCAAGGTCGCAAATATCTTCCACGCCGGCGACGGCAATCTGCACCCGCTAATCATGTTCGACGCCAACGATCCGGTCAGCATGCACAAGGCCGAGGAATTCGGCGCCGACGTCCTCAAACTCTGCGTCGAGGTTGACGGCTGCCTCACCGGTGAACACGGCGTCGGCGTCGAAAAGCGCGACCTGATGCCCGTGCAGTTCACCCAAATTGAACTCGACCAGCAGCGCCGCATCAAATCCGCCTTCGATCCAGGCTGGCTTCTCAATCCGCACAAAGTCTTCCCTCTCGCTGCATGACGGAAGGGGAGATTGCCGCGGCCGTCGCCGAGGCTCATGCGGCCAAGGAACCCCTCGAAATCCGCGGCAACGGGACAAAGTCGGCGATGCTCCGCCCGGTCCAGGCCGCCCGCACCCTTTCCACCACCGACCACCGAGGCATCGTCTTCTACGCCCCAAAAGAACTCGTGTTCCGCGCTCGCGCCGGCACGCCGCTGCCCGAGATCGAATCAGCGCTCGCCGAACGCGGCCAGCACCTGATCTCCGAGCCGCCCAACATCACCCCCCTCTTCGGCGCCGAAAAACCCCAAACCCTCGGAGGCGTCGTCGCTGCGAACCTCTCGGGCCCCCGCCGCGTTGCTTGGGGCGCCACCCGCGACCACGTCCTGGGCATCCGAGCGGTCAACGGCACTGGCGAAGTCTTTCGCTCCGGGGGGCGCGTGCTGAAGAACGTCACGGGCCTGGACCTCTGCAAGCTGCTCACCGGCAGCCACGGCACGCTCGGGGTCCTCACCGAGATCACCCTGAAAGTCCTCCCCGCGCCCGAGCGCAGCGGCACGCTCGCGATCGCCGCCGATACGGCCGAAACCGGGGTCCGCATCCTCTCGCAAGCCCTCGGTTCACCCTTTTCTGTATCCGCTGCCGCCTGGCTCCCCGCCGAGGCCGCCGCCCGCCACAGTTTCACGACGGGTGTCGCCCTCGTCCGCATCGAGGACTTCGCTAAATCTGTCACTTACCGCCTCGGTCGCCTCCAGCAGCAACTCGGCGGCGACATCCTGTCCGAAGACCCTTCGCGCGCCCTCTGGCGTACCATCCGCGACGCCGAGCCCCTGACCGCCATGCCCGACGAAGCGGTCTGGCGCATTTCAGTGCGGCCGAGTGCCGGCCCGGCCGTCTATCGCGCAGTCACTGAGGCCTTCGGCGCCCGCGCCTTCCTCGATTGGGGTGGTGGGTTGGTGTGGGTCGCCGGCCCGGCCGAGACCAGTGCCCACGCCGCTATCGTCGCTGCGGCGCGGGAGGCCAAAGGCACGTGGACGCTCTTTCGCGCTCCCGACCCGCTGCGCACCGTGGTGGACGTCGTGCCTCCCGAACCCCCTGTCCTCGCCGCCATCACACGCCGCGTGAAGGCTGCCCTCGATCCCGCCTCCATTCTCAACCCCGGGCGCCTCTATCCCGGCCTATGAACCACGCATGATCCCCAGCTACGCCGTGATTCCCCTGCTGCTTGCGTCCTTCGTGGTGCTCGCGGCCGACCACTATATGATGAACCCCCTGCGGCCCATCTGGAACGCCCGCTTCGTTATGATGGTCCTTGCCGTCCTGCTCATCTTTGCGGATCTCTTCGCTGCGGCCATGATGCCCTGGCTCTCCATCCCAATCTTCGCGCTTGCCCTGCTCGGGCTCGCCACTGCCGGCACCCTGTTCTGGCGCCGCATGTCGGCCCAATAAAGCTCGATGCAAACCAGCTTCACCGCCGAGCAACTCCGCGATCCGGACACCTCGGAGTCTAACAAGATTCTGCGCACTTGCGTCCATTGCGGCTTCTGCACCGCCACCTGCCCGACCTTCCTGGAGCTCGGTGACGAACTCGATTCCCCTCGCGGGCGCATCTACCTGATTAAGGACATGCTGGAGTCCGGACGCCCGGCCACCGAGGAGGTCGCTCGCCACATCGACCGCTGCCTATCCTGCCTGTCCTGCATGACCACGTGCCCTTCAGGCGTGAACTACATGCACCTGGTCGATCACGCCCGGGCCTACATTCAGCGCACCTTCCGCCGGCCTTGGCATGACCGTCTTCTCCGCGCAGTCCTCGCCCGTGTCCTGCCCAACCCAATCTTGTTTCGGACAGCTCTTCTCGCCGCCCGCGCCGGCAAACCCATCGCCGGCGTCATTCGGTCTGCGCACCCGCTCGGCCAGCGCTTGCGCGCTATGCTGAAGCTGGCTCCCGCGAAACTCCCCAGCACCGATGCCTTCGTCGGCACCCACGCTGCGCAAGGCATCCGCAGAGCCCGCGTCGTCTTGCTCACCGGCTGCGCGCAAGTCGTCCTCGCGCCCGAGATCAACGCCGCTACCATTCGCCTCCTCACCCGCCTCGGGGTCGAGGTCGTGGTGCCCCGCAACGACGGCTGCTGCGGCGCGCTCACGCACCATATGGGCTATCACGAGCAGGCTATGGCCAGCGCACGGACAAACCTCAAAGCCTGGGGCGAGGAAATCGCCGCCGGAGGTCTCGACGCCATCGTCATCAACGCGTCTGGCTGCGGCACCACCGTGAAGGACTACGGCTTCATGTTCCGCACCGAACCCGAGCGCGAACAGGCCGAGCAAATCTCCGCCCTGACCCAGGACATCTCGGAGTTTCTGACCCGGATTGGTTACCAACCGACCCGGCCCGCGCCTGGACTGACGGTGGCCTATCATTCCGCCTGCAGCCTTCAGCACGGCCAAGGCATTACCGCCGAACCCAAGGCCCTTCTCCGCGCCGCCGGCTTCGCCATGGTCGAACCACACGAGCCGCATATCTGCTGTGGCTCCGCCGGCACCTACAACATGCTGCAGCCCGAAATCGCCGACCGGCTCCGCACCCGCAAGATCGGCAACCTCCAGGCCACCGGCGCCGACCTGGTCGCCGCTGGCAATATCGGCTGTATCACCCAGCTTTCCGATGCCGGCCTGCCAGTCATCCACACCGTCCAACTGCTGGACTGGATCGCCGGAGGGCCCGAACCTGCCGGCCTGCCGAGGCATTGACCTGATGCGCCGAACCCTTCTGCTCCTCCTCCTCTCCTCCCCGGCGCTGGCCCAGACCGCCCCGCCCGCTGGCAACCAGCTCAACCAACTCCTCGATGCCCTGCATGCCGCCCCATCTCCGGAAATCGCGCAGGCCCTCGAGGCGCAGCTCGAGGAGGCGTGGCTCAACGCCGGCTCCCCCGCCGTCCGCCTGCTCATGGGCCGTGGTCTCCGTGAGCTTAAGGCCAGCAACTACAAGGAAGCGGTGGAGGCCTTCGGCGACGTCGTGACCCTCGACCCGAACTCTCCTGAGGGCTATCGCCAGCTTGCCCTGTCCCGCTATGCCGCCGGCGACCCGCGTGGCGCGATCGAGGATCTGGCTCTCGCCGTCCAGCACGAACCGCGCGACTTCCTTGCGTATAAGTCTCTCTCCGAGATCGCCGAGCAGCAGCAGGATTGGAAGGGCGCTTACGAGGCTTGGCAGAAGGTACTTGCCCTCGATCCCAACACACCGGACGCGCAGCAACGGCTTAAGCAGTTGCAGGTGAAAGCGCTCGGTCAGGAGACCTGAGGCCGCCTCAGGAAGTCGTTGAGCGCATGCGACGTCGAACCCGCGTATGCAACGGGATATTCGTGGTTACGATGGGCCATATTATCCATGGTATGGATCTGAGCCTTAACTATTGGCCTCCTTCTGGTGGGGTTTGTACGACTGCGATTGGTGCCGCGTGCGCTGCCCCGCGGATTGCGAAGCCAATTTCTTTCTTGCTGAATACGACTTGAAACGTGGGGATGGCGCAGCAGCAAAGCCTCTTCTGCGTGACGTGCAGGATTTCTGTTCATCGAAGCTTGCTGTTCATGCGGGTGCGCAAGGTGAGCTTGAACGGCTAGCTAAGTAGGCTCCGAGCGGCTCACTGCTCTGCAAGGGATTCACTGCAACCACACCAGTCGTCTTCAGCTTTGCGCCGAGGGCGAGCTCCTGTAAGTAAAGGCCATCGGTCAAGGAACCGGATCGAACGCCTCCACGAGGGCTTTTACCCACCTGATCGGATCATCGGCCCGCATCACCCCGCCCATCACCGCCACTCCAGCAGCCCCAGCCGCCAAACACGCCTGCGCCGCATCCGGTCCATCGATCCCGCCCAGCGCAATGACGGGCACGGCCGCCCGCCGCGCTGCCGCGGCCAACCCGTCCAGCCCGAGAGCCGGCCCGTAATCTGGCTTGCTCCCCGAAGCGAAAACCGGGCTCAGCGTCACATAATCCAGTCCCGCGAGTGCCTCCGCACTCAGATCGTCCCCCGCATGCGCCGAGCGGCCGATCAAGACGCCGCCGCCTTCGACCCGGGCGCCCGCCGGCAGATGCAGCGCGCAATCCAGCGTCAGCGCTGCCGTCACGTCGTCATGCACGCCCACGACGGCGTCGTAGGTCGCACCCAGAGCGGCAATTCGCCGCACCAATTCCAGCCGCTCCCCGGCCGGCAGATCCTTTTCTCGCACACTCAACCAGCGACAGCCGCCGAGGAACGCCGCCAACGCGATCTCCTCCTGAGGCACCCACGCCTGCGAGCGGTCTGTGATCACCAGTAAGGGCGGGGAGGGGAGTTTCATCCCCCAATCAGCCCGAGCCTCGGACTTGACGGCTCGGCGAGCGTCCGCTTCGGAATGCGCCCAGCCAGTCGAGCGCCCCGCCCAGCCTCCACGCCGGCACGCATTGCTGCCGCCATGCGCCGTGGGTCCCGCGCCTTCGCCACCGCTGTGTTCAGCAGTACGCCGTCGCAGCCCAGCTCCATAGCCAACGCGGCGTCCGACGCCGTACCGACACCGGCATCCAGGATCACCGGCACCTGACTGGTCAGACAGATCTGCTCGATCGCATACGGGTTACAGATCCCAAGCCCGGTGCCTATCGGTGAGCCAAGAGGCATCACCGCGGCCGCCCCCAGATCCGCCAGCTTGCGGCAGGACACCGGATCTTCATTGCAATAGGGCAGCACCACGAACCCGTCGCGCACCAGCTCCTCGGTCGCCCGTAGCAACTGCTCCACATCCGGATACAGAGTCTCCCGGTCGCCGATCAGCTCCAACTTCACCCAGTTGGTCTGCAACGCCTCCCGCCCCAGCTTCGCAGTCAGCACCGCGTCCGGCACCGTCGCGCAGCCCGCCGTGTTGGGTAGCAGCGCGTACTGGTCTCCGATCAGGTCGATCAGACTCTCGGAGTAACTCTCCAGGCTGATGCGCCTTATCGCCATGGTTACCAGCGCCGGCCGTCCCGCCTGCAACGAGTCGAGCATCACCTGCTGATTCGGATATCCCCCGCTGCCCATCAGCAGCCGCGAGTTGAATTCCCGCCCGGCAATCAGCAGCGGATCACTCATCATCACCCTCCGCCGATCGGCTTGACGATTTCCACATTGTCGCCCATCGCCAGCGCATGCCGCTCCCAATCGGTTGCGGGCACGACCTCGCCATTCACGGCTACCGCGACGCCACGCCGGCGCTGGATCCCTTCGGTTGCGAGCAAGTCGGCGATGGTCAGAGTGTCTGGAGGAGCCGCATAGCCCTCCCCATTCAGACGGATGGTCAACATGGGTCAGCCTCGAAGCGTCGTATGGAGAAGCCGCTGATCGCCGGATCCGTTTCGCCTGTCAGGATCAACCGGCTGATCGCTTGCGCTGTAATCGGCGTAAGCAGGATGCCATTGCGGTGGTGACCCGTGGCGAGCACCAGGTTCTCGATCTCGCACTCACCCAGGATCGGCGCGTCATCCCGCGAGCCGGGCCGGAATCCTACCCAGCTTTCGATGATCTCGAGTTCCTCGGTCGCCGGCAGCGCCCGCCACGCGCCATGGAGCAGGCTGAGCATTGCGCCGGCGGTCAGACGGGTGTCGAAGCCGCGTTCCTCGGTGGTCGCGCCGACAATCAACCGCCCATCTGATCGAGGAACCAGATACACCCCGTTGGCCCACAGTACGTGGCGCAGCAATGGGGCATCCGGATCCATACGCAGCCCCAGCATCTGTCCCTTGATCGGCCGCACGGGCGGAAGCGCCTGCGCTGACAAGCCGCCAATGGAGCGTGACCACGCCCCCGCCGCCAGGACCACCATGTCCGCCCCAACGCGGCGCTCGCCTGCCCGCACACCTCGCGCGCGGCCACCCATCACCTCGACCGCCTCGACCGGACATTCTTCATGCACCCGGCCTCCGGCCCCGCTCAGCGCTTCGAACAGCGCCGGCCCGAGAAGCCGGTTGTCCACCTGATGGTCCGCCGGGCTGAACAGTGCAGCCGGCACATTCGGATGCAGATAGGGTTCGCGCCGCCGGGCCTCGGCGCCGTTCAGCCACTCGACTCGCGCGCCGAACGAGGTCTGCAAATCTTGCTGGAACCGAAGCTGAGCCACATCGTCGCGGGTCAGCGCGGCCCACAACGTGCCCTCCTGCCGCAGTCCGACGGCCATGCCGGTCGCCGCTTCCAGTTCCGCCGCGAAGTGTGGCCACAGCGCCTGGCTGCCACGGTTCAGCCGGAACAGGCGCTCCTCACCCGGTTCCGCTTCCAGCCCGGCGGCCAGCATGCCCGCCGCGGCCCAGCTCGCACCACGTCCGGCGCGGCCGGCATCGAATACGTCCACTCGGCAGCCCGCTTGCGCCAGACGCCATCCGATGGACAGGCCAATCACGCCAGCCCCGATGATCGCTACGGAAGGCTTGGTTTGGATCGCGTGGCTCCCTTCGCTGGCATGATCCAGACAGGTTCCGTGGGTATGATCTCAGCCTGCACAGGCGCAGGCACCCCAGCCGTTCATCAGATTGGAACCTTCGTGCCCATTCGGCAAGGCTAGCCGCTTCTCATGTGCGGCCGAACGCTTCATCATCGAATGCAACACATTCGCCCTTGCCGGGAGGAAAACGAAAATGGCCGACGGTGGAACAATGGACACCCGAACTGCGCGCATCTCTGCCGAGGAAGCGCTCGCGCTGCACGCCGAAGGTCGTCCCGGCAAGCTCGAAATCCGCATCACCAAGCCGCTCACGACGGCACGCCACCTCTCGCTCGCGTACTCGCCCGGCGTGGCAGAACCCTGCCTGCGCATCGCGCGCGACCCCGCGCGTGCCTACGACTACACGACAAAGGGCAACATGGTCGCCGTCATCTCCAACGGCACCGCCGTGCTCGGCCTGGGCAATCTCGGTGCCGTCGCCTCCAAGCCCGTGATGGAAGGCAAGGTCGCGCTGTTCAAGCGTTTCGCCGATGTCGACGGCATCGATCTCGAGATCGGCACCGAAGACGTGGATGAGTTCGTCAACGCCGTGCGCTACCTCGGCCCCGGTTTCGGCGGCATCAACCTGGAGGACATCAAGGCGCCGGAATGCTTCGTCATAGAGCAGCGGCTGCGCGAGCTGATGGACATTCCGGTGTTCCACGACGACCAGCACGGGACCGCCATCGTCGCTGCTGCCGGCCTGATCAACGCCTGCTACATGACCAAGCGCGAACTCCGCGATACCAAGCTGGTCGTCAACGGCGCCGGTGCCGCAGCCATTGCCTGCGTGGAGCTGCTCAAAGCCATGGGCATGCGCCCCGATCACGTCACGCTCTGTGACACCAAGGGCGTGGTCTATCAGGGCCGCACCGAGGGCATGAACCAGTGGAAATCCGCCCATGCGGCGCAGACCAAGGCGCGTACCCTGGCCGAGGCGATCGATGGCGCCGACGTGTTCTTCGGCCTGTCGGTGAAGGGTGCGCTGACCCAGGACATGGTCCGCTCCATGGCCAAGCAGCCGGTCATCTTCGCCATGGCCAATCCGGACCCCGAAATCACGCCCGAGGAAGCCCGCGCCGTCTCGCCCGACGCCATCATCGCCACCGGCCGCAGCGACTATCCCAACCAGGTCAATAATGTTCTCGGCTTCCCCTATATCTTCCGCGGCGCACTCGATGTCCGCGCGCGCACCATCAACGATGCGATGAAGATCGCCGCGGCCGAGGCGCTCGCGAAACTCGCCCGCGAGGATGTGCCGGACGAAGTACACACCGCCTCGTCCGGCCGCCGCCTGTCATTCGGCCCGGAATACATCATCCCCAACGCTTTCGACCCGCGCCTTATGTCGCGCGTGCCACCCGCCGTGGCCAAGGCCGCCATGGACACCGGCGTCGCTCAGAAACCGTGCGAGGACCTGCGCCTCTACGCCCGCGCCCTATCCGGCCGGCTCGATCCCACCGCCGGTGCGCTCGACCGCATCAACGAAGACGTCCGGGCCAATCCCAAGCGCGTCGTCTTCGCGGAGGGCGAGGAGGAGAAAGTCGTCCGCGCCGCGGTCGCTTATCGTAACGCGGGCTACGGGCGCCCCATCCTGATCGGACGCGAGGAACGGGTCCGGGCGACAATGGACAGTCTCGGCCTCGGCGTCATCGAGGGGATCGAGATCCACAACGCCCGCCTCTCCAGCGCCAACCCCAAATACGTGGAGTTCCTCTACAAACGCCTGCAGCGCCGCGGCTTCCTCCAACGCGATTGCCAACGCATGGTCAATCAGGATCGCAACGTCTTCGCCGCCTGCATGGTCGCCACCGGCGATGCCGACGCCATGGTGACCGGACTGACCCGCTCCACCCAGGTCTGCCTGGAAGATATCGCCCACGCGATCGACCCCCTGCCCGGTGGCACGGCCTTCGGCCTGACGCTGCTGGTGGGCCTGCGCGACCGCACCCTGTTCATCGCCGACACGATGATCCAGTTCCGCCCGAACGCCGAGCAACTGGCCGACATCGCCTGCGGTGCCGCCCTGGCGGCTCGCAACCTCGGGCATGAGCCGCGTGTCGCGCTCGTTTCGCATACAACTTTCGGGTCCGCGATGCACCCGGCCGCGGCGGTGATGCGCGACGCCATCGAGATCCTCG
The DNA here is from genome assembly GCA_963791885.1 of uncultured Pseudomonadota bacterium. Taxonomy (GTDB): domain Bacteria; phylum Pseudomonadota; class Alphaproteobacteria; order Acetobacterales; family Acetobacteraceae; genus CAVSUZ01. The sequence continues at coordinate 1,390,776 of CAWBUL010000006.1, forward strand.
ACAAGCGCAAGGTCGATTTCGAATACGACGGAGAAATCGAGCCCCGACGTCGCGCTGGAGCCTGAACTCCGCGCGCTCTATCCGTTCTGCCGCCTGACGGGCCCCGCCAACATTCTGGTCATGCCTGGCCTGCATTCCGCCCACATCACCACGCGGCTCACGCCGCAGATGGTCGGCGGCAACGCCATCGGCCCGCTGCTGATCGGGCTGACGCATCCCGTGCAGATCATGCAGATGGACGCGTCCTCGTCGCAGATTGTGGATATGGCGTGTTTGGCGGCGTATCAGGCTGCGCTTCGCTGACCGGTTCCCACGGCGTCAACTGTACGGCGTCAACTGTACGGAACATGATCACGCAGTCAGCACGGCGATCTTCGCCCACCAGTCCCGGATCGCGGCCACGTCGGCTGCCAGACCGATTGCGTCGGGCGCGAGCCGGCGCCAAGCGTCCCGGTGCAAATCGGAGACAGTGGTGAGAACGGGTTTGCCCGCGGCGATCGCCGCCGCGAACGCAGGGGCGAGACCGCTGCCCGCCGCCTCGAGCTTTCCGAATTTGCTGAGCACGACCACGTCGCTATCGGGGATCTGACTGAGCACCGCGGCGCAGGCGCCGTCTGCGCGCGCGCGGCACGCTCGAAACCAGCGACGAGGACTGGGATCGTATTATGCTAGTAAACCTCAAGGCGGTGTTCCTCGTCTGCCGCGCTGTTCTCGCCGAGATGCGTAACGCAGGCCGCGGCGCGATCGTCAACACAGCCTCGCAGGGCGCGCTGCTGACGCTGCCCGGTATGACGGCCTATGGTGTCTCCAAGGCTGGCGTGCTGCAGCTCACGCGCCAGATTGCGGCTGATCACGGCGCAGATGGCATCCGCGCCAACTGCGTCTGTCCGAGCGGCCTCGCGCAGCCGTCCTTGGATCGGCTGGCGATTCTCGGCGAGGAGCAACTTGCGCGCCGTACCGCGACGATGACGCGCCTGTCGCCGCTCGGCCGTGTCTGTACGCCGCGCGACGACGCCGAAGCGGCACTGTTCCTGCTCAGCGACCTTGCGAACTATATCACCGCGGCCGCTATTCCCGTCGAAGGCGGCGGCACTTCTGTCATTCGCTTCTGAGGGCTGTGCAATGCGCTGGGGACTAATCGGCACGGGTATGCACGCGGCGCAGAAGATTGCGCCAGCGCTGGCGGCCCTACCCGAAGAGCATCTGCACGGCGTCGTCGGCAGTACGCCCGAAGAGAGCGAGGCCTTCACCCAGACGCATGGGGGAACTGCCTATCCGAGGCTCGCCGCGATGCTGGCTGATAAGGCGATCGATGCCGTGTTCGTCGCCACCCCGAACGACCACCATCGCGAAGAAGTGCTGCAGGCGGCTGCCGCCGGCAAACATGTGCTGGTCGAAAAGCCAATGGCGCTGACGTCGACTGATTGCGAAGCCATGATCCAGGGCTGCGCCCGTGCAGGCGTCGCGCTGGGTGTGGGCTTCCAGCAGCGCCATGCGCCGGTCCACCGCGAAATGCGCCGGCTCATGGCCGAAGGCGTGCTTGGCGAAATCGTGCTCGTACGCGGCGAATGGCATACGGCCTATCCCGCTTGGCAGAACTGGCGCGCCGATCCGGCGCGAGCAGGCTCCGACATCCTGGCGGCGGTGGGCGTGCACGTCTTCGATCTTCTAAGCTTTCTTACCCGATCCGCCGTGCGCGACGTTGCCTCGCTCGTCGACATCGGCTCGGACACCGGCCTGGACCAGACGCTCGCCACGGCGCTGCGTTACGAGAGCGGCGCTATGGGCACCGTCACCATCACGCGACGGGCACGCTCGGTGATGAACAGCGTCTTCGTGCTCGGCACCAAGGGCCAGGCAACCGGCGTGGGCACGCTCGGCATGGCACCCACAGGGCGTCTTGAGACGGTGATCGAGGGCAAGGCGGCGGAGCGCGTCCTCCCGGTGGTCGACCTATATGCCACGCAGTTCGAGGCCTTTTCTGACGCTGTGGCGAAGGGGCAAGCCCCGTCGGCCGACGGCCACGACGGCCTCGCCTCGGTGCTGCTCGCAGACCGCCTTCTCGCGGCCCACTGAGGCGCCCATGACGTCTGCTGGCCGACACTTCACCGCGTCCCATTGGGGGCTGTACGAAGTCGAGAACGACGGTGGCAATCGCCCGCGCCTGAAACCCTTCGGCGGCGACCCGGATCCATCGCCTATCGAACTCGACCAACTCGACGACAACGTGACGCGGCTGAGAGTACGCCGTCCTGCAGTCAGGCGGTCATGGCTGGACGGCGGTCCCGGCACCGCGCCGCATCTGCGCGGACGTGAGGCTTTCGTTGAGGTCGAATGGGACGAGGCGCTCGATCTGATCGCCAATGAGCTGAACCGCGTACGCACCAAGCACGGCAATCCGGCCATATTCGGCGGATCTTATGGCTGGTCGAGCGCTGGTCGATTTCACCACACGCAGAGCCAGGTCCATCGTTTCCTGAATGCCTGCGGCGGTTATGTCCGCCATGTGGACACCTATAGTCTCGGGGCCGGCCGCGTCATTATGCCACATGTTGTCGGTCCGATCGACGATCTGCATGCCGAGCAAACGTCCTGGGACGTGATGGCGGAGCACACACAGCTGTTCGTCAGTTTCGGGGGCGTGCCACTGAAGAATTCGCGCGTCTCCCGGGCGGCGCGGTAAAACACGGCGTGCGCGCGGCACTGGCGCGCATGGCGGCCCATGGGGTGCAATTCGTCAACATCAGTCCGGTGCGCGACAATCTCGTGACCGGCGGCCCGGTCGAATGGATACCGATCCGTCCGAACACCGATACGGCGCTGCTGTTGGCACTGTGCCACGAGCTGATCGCGGCCGGGCGCACGAATGCCCATTTCCTCGCGCACTGCTGCGTCGGTTTCGATCGTTTGCGCGATTACATTCGTGGCTACGAAGACGGTATCGCCAAGACGGTCGGATGGGCCGCGTCCATCACCGGAATTCCGGCTGAGCGCATCGCCGCGCTTGCGCGGGAGATGAGCATGCACCGCACGATGGTCAACGTCGCCTGGGCCCTGCAGCGTGCCCAGCATGGCGAGCAGCCCTTCTGGGCGGTCGTGGCGCTGGCCTCTCTCCTCGGGCAGATCGGTCTGCCGGGCGGCGGCTTCGGCCTCGGCTATGGCACCATGAACGCTATCGGCTCTGCCTTTCCGAAAATGAAAGGCCCGACCTTGCCGCAAGGCGTGAATGCCGTGCGCGACTTCATCCCTGTGGCGCGCATCGCCGACATGCTGCTACATCCCGGCGAGGGCTTCACCTATAACGGTGAGAGGCATATTTATCGCGACATCAAGCTTGTTTACTGGGCTGGCGGCAACCCGTTCCACCACCATCAGGACCTGAACCGCCTGCGCCGCGCTTGGGAAAAACCTCAAGCCATCATTGTCCACGAACAATACTGGAACCCGACGGCAAAGCTTGCCGACATCGTGTTGCCGGCCACAATTTCAGCCGAACGCAACGACATTGGCTTCGCAACACGCGAGGCCTTTCTCGTGGCGATGCGTCAGGTGACGCCGCCCTTCGCGCAGTCACGAAACGACTACGACATCTTTACTGCACTCGCCGGCAGGCTTGGCGCTGAGGACGTTTTCACGGAGGGGCTCGATGAGCAGGGTTGGCTCCGGCGCCTGTACAGGACATTCGCCGCGAACGCACCGATGCCCGTGCCGGACTTCGACCAGTTTTGGGAGGAGGGCGGCGTCAACCTATCGGCCCATGCCCGGGGTGTCGTCTTCCTGGAGAAATTTCGAGCGGATCCAGTCGCCCATCCATTGCCAACTCCCTCCGGCCGTATTGAGTTGTTTTCGGAGCAGGTGGCGGCGGCTGGCGTCGCGGACTGCGTCGGCCATCCGGCATGGTTCTCGCCTGCGGAGTGGGCCCGACGCGCCGGTTGCTGCGGAATATCCGCTGCACCTCATCTCCGACCAACCTGAGCGGCGCTTGCACAGCCAGCTCGACCATGCGGGCTACAGCATGGATGGCAAGGTCGCCGGCCGCGAGAAGCTGACGCTCAGCCGGGTGGATGCGATCCAGCGCGGCATCATTGATGGCGACATCGTTGTGGTCTGGAACGCGCGTGGGCGCTGCTTCGCCGCAGCGCAGGTAAGCGGCGACATCAATCCCGGGGTAGTGCGCCTTTCGACGGGTGCTTGGTTCGACCCGACCGCTGAAGGCGCCGAAGCGCATGGCAACCCCAACTTCCTTACACCGGATATTGGTGCGTCTGGCTTGTCCCAAGGCTGCAGTGCCAACACCTGCCTTGTCGAGGTGGGGCGTTGGGAAGGCGAGGCACCAGCTATCACCGCGCACCAACTTCCGGGCTTCGAAGCGAAGGTAGGCGGCTCAGCTGCGCTCAAGGCTTGAGGTGGTAGCCGGTGCGGAAGATCCAGACGAGCAGCGTGAGGCAAAGCACGATGAACACCATGGTAAAGGCAAGGCTTACAACGACGCTCACGTCCCCTCGGCTGTAGAAGCTCCAGCGGAAGCCGCTTACGAGATAGACGACGGGGTTGAACAGGCTGATGGTGCGCCAGGGCTGAGGCAGCATCTCGATGGAGTAGAAGGCCCCGCCGAGGAATGTCAGCGGCGTCACGACAAGCGACGGTACGATTGCCAACTGTTCGAAATTCTCAGCCCAAATGCCGATAATGAAGCCGAACAGCGCAAAGGCGAGCGACGTCAACAGCATGAAGGCGGCCATCCAAACCGGGTGGTCAACCCCGACATGCACGAAGAGAGTGGCCGTTACCAGGATAACCAAGCCAAGGATGACCGACTTGGTTGCCGCCGCACCGACATAGGCGAGCACAGCCTCGCCAGCCGAAAGCGGCGCGGATAGGATCTCGGCGATGGTGCGGGTAAATTTTGGAAAGTAGATCGCGATCGACGCGTTGGAAAGGCTCTGCGTCAGCAGCGAAAGCATGATCAGGCCAGGCACGATGAACGCGCCGTAGCCTACCCCGCCAACATTCTGCATGCGGGAGCCGATGGCGCCCCCAAACACGATAAAATAGAGCGCCGTGGTGATCACCGGTGTTGCGACGCTCTGCCAGACTGTGCGGATCATTCGCGCCATCTCGGTGCGATAGATCGCCCAAACACCGGCGGCGTTGAAGCGGCTTGGGTTCATGCGCCGTGCCCTACCAGCTCGACGAAGATGTCTTCGAGCGAGCTGCGCCCCGTCTCGAGATCGGCGATGCCGATACCAAGACTATCGAGCTGTCGGAGCAACGCGGGCATGCCTGTTTCGTTTGTTGTTGCGTCGAAGCGGTAGCTCAGGGTGGTGCCATTCGCACTGAGTTCGAGCGGCCACTCCGCGAGTGCAGCCGGAATACCATCGAGCGGTTCGCAAAGTGTGATCGTCAGCCGCCGCTTGCCGAGCCGGCGCATGAGCTCGGCCTTCCTTTCGACCAGGAGGAGGCGGCCCTTGTCAATGACGCCGACGCGGTCGGCCATTTCCTCTGCTTCCTCAATGTAATGGGTTGTGAGGATAATAGTGACGCCTCGCCCGCGCAGCCGGCGAACAAGCGCCCACATGTCGCGGCGAAGCGATACGTCAACGCCCGCGGTTGGCTCGTCGAGGAAGAGGATATCGGGTTCGTGGCTCAATGCCTTGGCGATCATCACGCGGCGCTTCATGCCACCCGAGAGTTCGACCACCTTCGCGTCCCGCTTGTCCCAGAGCGAAAGATCACGCAGGAGCTGCTCAAGATAGGTCGGGTTGGGCGAGCGTCCGAACAAGCCGCGGCTGAAGCGCACGGTGTTCCAGACGGTGGCGAAGATGTCGAGTGCGATCTCCTGTGGCACCAGTCCGATCAGCGCGCGGGCGGCCCGGTAGTCGTGGAGAATATCATGGCCGGCGACCAGTACCGTGCCGGCACTGAGCGTCACCGTGCCGCAGATGATGCTGATGAGCGTCGTCTTGCCCGCGCCGTTCGGACCGAGCAGGGCGAATATTTCGCCTTTCTCAATCTCCAGGTCGACGGGTTGCAGTGCAATCTGGCCGGATTTGTACTTCTTGGCGACCGACCGCACCGAGATGATCGGCATGGTGTTCCTTGTCATGGTGCTCGGGAGGCCCCGCATAGCGGAAGTCGAAGCGCCCGGCGACTCGGCGCCAACGATGCAGCGCGCTGGTTGCCGTACGCGTCGAATGCGTGGAATGGGGCCACGCTTGCGCCGTCGAACTGTCGGTCACTGCAACAATTTGCGCGCCGCGCCGGGCCCCTGGTAGCCTCTGGTTCACTCCGGTTCCAGCTTATGTCCGGATATCTTGGAGTGCGCGCCAGTCGAACTCGATGCCATGTCCTGGCCGACTTGGGGCCTCTGCCAAGCCGTCCTCTATCACCAGAGGTTGTTTGATATAGCGATCCAGCCCGAACCCGTGCGCCTCCAGATACGATCTGTTCGGCACCGCTGCGAGCAGATGCACCGTAATGTCATGCGCACCGTGTGAGGTAATTGGAAGATTGAACGCTTCGGCAAGGTGCGCGATTTTCATGAAGGGCGTAACACCCCCGCAATTGGTAACATCCGGCTCAGGGTAGGTGACGCCACCTGCGCTGATCAGCTGCCGGAACTCCCATAAGGTGCGAAGGTTTTCTCCGGCTGCTATCGGCAGTCCCCCCTCACGCACGACCCGCGCCTGGCCGGGCACGTCGTCGGGGATCACCGGCTCCTCTAGCCAGAACGGATCAAAGGGCACGAATGCCCGCACCGCGCGAAGGGCGTCGTCCGCCGACCATTTCATGTTGGCGTCCAGCATCAGCGGGAAACCGTCACCCAAATGGCCGCGCATGGCCTTTACCCGCGCCACATCCTCCGCCAGGCGCTGACGTCCAACCTTCATTTTGATGGCGCGAAAGCCTTTGCGCAGATTGTCGTCCGTCTGGCGCAGTAACTGCTCGATCGACAGATGCAAATCAATCCCGCCCGCATAGCATGGGACCTTGGAATCGTGGCCTCCCAGCAGTGTCCACAGCGGTTGTCCAAGACGCCTGGCCTTCAGATCCCAGAGCGCGATATCCACGGCCGACTGGGCCAGAGCGGACGGGCCCCCGCGGCCACCGTAGTGCTGCCCCCACCAGAGACGTTGCCAGATGTGCTCGATCCGGTCGGCATCCTGTCCGATGATCTGGTCCGGAATATCGCGACGAAGGATCGCGTCTATCGCGGCACCATTGCGTCCACAAGTATAGGTGTAGCCAACGCCCTCGGCTCCATCGGTGTCTCTCAACCGGACGGTGTTCAGCTCGAACGCCAGCATGTCGCCATGCGTGCTGTCGCTCACCGTCACCTCAAGGGGCACGCGGTAGAAGCCGGGTTCGAAAAATGTGATGGCGGGCATTTTGGGCTCCAGATGGACAGTCCTGCCGGACACAGCAACAAACACCGGTCCAGTCCGTCAAATGATCAAAGCGGAGGGAACTTGGCGCCATTACCCCGGCACCACTCCCCCGCGGTCAGGGCCTAATCGGCATCAACAAGGTGCGCACCATCGGATGACCAGCCTGCATCGACTTCGGTGCCCGGGGTCAGGTTGCTGAATGGATCACCATCTGGAACCGCAGCAATCAAACGGCCACCCAAAGCTTGCAACGTATAGCGTACAACTGCGCCAATATGGACCCTGTCGGTCAAGACAGCACGCGTGACGTTCGAGAGCTGCCGCGCAGGCGGGCCCAAGCTAATTCTTTCAGGTCGCAAGCAGAGCAAGCTACGCGCCCCCAACGCGGGTGCCATGTCGAATGGGTGGTTCAACAGTCCCGGTGATCCATCCGGATATTCAATGCTCAGCGTGTCGGCAGAGCAATCAAGTACGTGCACCTCGATCATGTTCGTCTCACCCAGGAATTCGGCTACGAACCGGCTGCGCGGACGGCGGTAAAGCTGCGTCGGCTCATCGATCTGCAGAATCTGGCCGCTGCGCATAATGGCGATACGGTCGGACAACACCATTGCCTCCTCCTGGTCATGGGTCACGTATAAGACGGACACACCGGTATCGCGTTGCAGCGTCTTCAGTTCCAATTGCACCGACTGCCGCAGCTGGCGATCGAGCGCGCCAAGCGGCTCGTCAAGCAGCAGCGCCACCGGATCGATACTAAGCGCACGGGCAAGCGCCACTCGCTGCTGCTGGCCGCCGGACAGTTGTGCCGGCCGGCGATCGTGCAGCCCGCCCAGCGACAGCCGCTCCAGCATCATCATGGCTCGCCGCCGCCGCTCGGTTTGCCGCACATTGCGCATGCGCAGTCCGAATTCGATGTTCTGCAGAACAGTCAAATGGGGAAACAGCGCGTAATTCTGGAACACCACACCAAGGTTGCGCCGCCGTGGCGGGATACCGGTCATTGAGTGGCCGCCAATTCGAACGTCACCGGAGCTGGGCTCGGTGAATCCGGCAATAATGCCCAGCGTGGTGCTTTTGCCTGAGCCGCTGGGACCAAGCAGTGTCAGGAACTCGCCATCGCGCAGGGTGAAGCTCACGTCATGAAGGACTTCCACAGCGCCGAAGGACTTGCGCAGGCGGTCGACGGTGATGCCGGATCCGGGTGACGGTGGCAGTGCGACGTGCCGCGGCGGCAATCCGGTAGAACGTGTCTGCATTTGTCGCTGCCGTTATCATACCGCCGCGGCTTGTGCTCGGCCTTTCCGATGCAGCACGCCCGCCAGCACCAGCCCGAACGCCAGCACGACAGCTAATAGCAATGTGGCCACGGCGAGGATGATGGGCGAAAGATTGTATTGCAGCTCAGTGAACAGCTTGACCGGCAGTGTGATGGCGCGCGGACCAGACAGGAACATCGCGATGACGACTTCCTCCAGCGAGGCACCGTAGGCCAGCAATGCACCGGCCAATACAGCTGGCAGCAGAATCGGCAGATAAATCCAGCGCAACAGCGACCACGCGCCGGCACCCAGGCTTTCCGCGGCACGCAGCAGGTTGGCATCCAATCGTGCAAGAGCCGCCCGCACCGTCAAGAATACATAGGGCACGCCCAGCACGGCGTGTGCCAGCGCTATGCCGGCCAGCGTGCCGTCCAGATGTAGGCGGGCGAAGAACTGGAACTGCGCCAAACCCATCACAACAACGGGCAACGCCAGCGGTGTCAGGATAAGCGCCGTGACAAGGGTGGCCAGCACACCGCGCAAACGGCCGATCCCGATCGCAGCGGCCGTCCCACAAAGCACCGACAGAAAAGCGGCGCCTGCCGCGACTTCCAGCGACGATACGACAGAGCTTGCCCAGCCCGGCGCAACAAGCAGGCCCCGATACGCCGCGAAACCCCAGCGCGCCGGCGGCAATGCGACCACGTCGGTCGCGGTGAACGACATGGGCACGATGGCCAGGAGCGGCAGCACCAGCAGCGCCAGGGGCAGCATGGCAGCGATCAGCGTGAACGGATGGCGCTGCCCGTTCCGCGCCAAACCCGGATTACGCAGCAGCGTGATTGCATCCGACATCAGCGGACGATCCCCGGATCCGCCCGCGAGGCGCGCGTGTAAAGCAGTGTCAGCAGCAACACGGCGGCAACAAGCACGAGACCGATTGCCGACGCCTCACGAAACGCGACGAGCTGCAACGCGTAAACGGCGACGACATTGGCGATCATGCCATCTGACGGGCTGCCGAGGGTCGCGGGAATCACGTAGAACCCGGCGCAGATGACGAAAATCAGCAGGAAAGCGGCGATAATGCCCGGCGCCGACAACGGCAGGATGACCGAGCAGAAAGCACGCAGCGGACCCGCACCCAGACTGTCCGCGGCCTGCTCCAGTTGTGGATCAAGCCGCATCAGCACTCCAAGAATTGGAAACACTGCGAACGGCAGCACATACTGGGTCATACCCAGAATCACGGCGGTCTGAGCGTGCAGCAACACCAACGGTGCATGGATCAGCCCCAGATCAAGCAGGACGGTATTCACCAGACCATTGTCGCGCAGGATCGCGTTCCAGGCGACGATCTTCACCAGGACGCTGGTCCAGAACGGGATGATGACCAATGCGATCAAGATCGCGCGCAGCGCTGGACCGGCACGCCAGATCGCTGCAGCAAGAGCGTAGGCCAGGAGAGTGCCGGCGATCGAGATCGACAGGCTGTCGATGATCGTATTGCGGACGGCATGGGTGAAGATCGGCTCCTGCACGCAGCTCCAACCAGCCGGAACCGCTGAGTGATAAGGCGTTGGCGATGATCGTCGCAAGAGGGAGCGCGAGTGCAACACCGTAGAGCGCGGTGATCGGCAGGAACGGGGCGGCCAGCATGGCACGCCGCAACGAGTGGCGCATCAGCCGGCTGCGATGAATTCCTGGAATTTCAGGACAGCGTTTTTGTAGTTGTCGCCCCACCAGGCGAAGTCCTTCTGAAAATACTTTCCGACCATTTTGGGACTGGTTGGCAGCTTGTCGGCGATGCTCGCGGGCAACAGATCCACGGCCTTGGTATTGGCGATTGCGTAGCTGGTGGCTTGCATCCAGTTCGCCGCAGCCTGGTCATCGTTCACGATAAAATCGATGAGGCGGAAGGCGGCGTCCTTATTGCGTGCGCCCCGCGGCACGACGAGATAGTCGCCGTTGAGCTGCATCTGGTCATAGACAAAGCCGAGCTCAGCACCTTTCGCATTCGCAAGGACGACGCGGCCGCTCGCGATCGAGGCTAGCGGTCCTTCGTGCTGCTGCAGAAAGTTCACAGGCTCCTGATTATTATCGTACCAGACGATGTTGCTCTTGCCGAGTGTCTTCAGGCTGGCGAGGGCGCGGTCGACATCCAACGGGTACAGCTTGTCTATCGGCACGCCCGATGCCAACAGTGCCGCTTCCAGCGTGCCGGAATCCGCGATATGCTTGGAGAGTGAGCGCAAGCCAGGTCGCTGTTTGGTGTCCCAAAACTCTGCCCAGGTCTTCGGCGCATCGGCATCGCTCACCGTATGGCGGTCATAACCCATGCCCGACAGAAACAGGGCGTATTCGATACCATACGTGCTTTTGGCGAAAGGCGGCACTTTGCTGGTATTGATCACGTTGAAATCGAGTGGCTCGAACAGATTTTCCTTGATGCCCTCAATGAATTCGCCGCCGGCGATCTCAACCAGATCCCACTCAGACTGACCCGATGCGATTTGCACTTTCAATCCGGCCAGGGTGGAGTTGACGCCGAGGGTCACGGCGATCCCGGTCTTTGCTCGGAACGGAGCGAGCAGGTATTTCTCCACCGAATCGCCGTAGGAGCCGCCATAGGATACGAAGTTCAGGCTGCTGCCGGCCGCGTGCGCGATCCGTGTGCCATCCAATAAAGCCCCAGCGGCAAGCAGACCGCCCATCATCTCGCGCCGCCTTACCGTCAGGCCGCCGACCGCAAACCCGTGTTGTCGAGATGCCATTTGCCCAGCTCTCCCCTGCCTGGTTGGGTTCGCTCAACCCGGAGCACGCAATAACGGTGCCATAGGTTCGATGAGCCGCTAAGGAACGTACTGCCCCAACTAAGGATGCGCGGGTCGGCTACAGAGAGCAAGAGATGCGGTTGTCAGCCACTCACCGTGTGTCTACCTTCGAGGCAGCAACATTCGCGCGCTTGATCCCACGCCAAGATGTGCCGGTAAAATAAGCAGACAATACCTGCCTGCCGGCCTGTTATGATGACATCGCCACATGGGCCCCACCTGGACCAGGGAGTTCGCTGATGCCTCGATCTGTGGTTGAATTGCTGGGCGAAGATGCAATTAAGCGTATCCGCCTGCCCGTGTCTCAGGCGGGCGGATTGCCACGGCAGGCCTATACGAGCCAGGAGTTTTTTGAGCTGGAGCGTGAACGGCTGTTTCCGCGTGTTTGGGTCGGTGTTGGGTTCACCAGCGACGTCGCGGAACCGGGTGATGCCGTGCCGCTGTTGGTCGCCGGCCTGCCGATCATTACATGCCGTGGTAAGGACGGGCAGATCCGCGCCTTCCATAACGTGTGCCGGCATCGCGCGGCGATGGTGCTGGAAAAGCCCGCGAGGGGCCTGAACGTCCTGCGCTGCCCTTACCACGCCTGGGCGTGGGACTTGCAGGGCAGTCTGAAGGCCATGCCCTATTTCGACGGAACGCCGGATAGCCGGGACTGCGGCCTGGATTGGGGCGCGAACGGGCTGGTGCCGATCCGCACCGCCGTGTGGCATCATTGGGTCTTCGTCAATCTCGATGGCAACGCACCGCCGCTGGAAGATTATCTCGCGCCGATGAACGAGCTCACGGCCGGGTTCGACCTCAGCGCTACACGGCTGCACCGGCGGCTCGACTGGGAATTCAACGCCAATTGGAAATTCCAGAACGACAACTGGGAAACCTATCACCATGTCTGGGTGCACGAGGGAATCTTCACCCGCATGTCGGAAGACCTGGATTTCACGACGCGTGAACCACGCATGCGGCCGATGCAGTGGGAGAATGTGGTAACTCTGAAGCGGCAGCCCGGTTCGAACCGGCTGACCTTCAACGGTGATGGGCTGCCGCTGATCCCCCCCACGCCAGGTCACGAAACCCGTGCCGGCGGCACCAGTCTGATCTTTCCCAACGTCACGCTGACCGTTTCTGAGAATCACCTGGCGTCGGTCATTACCGATCCATTGGCGCCAGACCGCACGCATGCGGTCCTCGGCTTCTTCTTCGTCGGTGACGCTGCGACCTCTGACGACATGGCTCCGTATCGGGAGCCGGTGCTGGACCGCTGGCTTGGTAAGTCGCGCAGCAGCCGCGGCATGGATGGAATCCGCTCACAGGATTTCAGCATCTGGGAGAGCCAGCAGATCGCGCGGCGTTCCGCTGTGGCGGATGACGTGAAATTCTCTCCGGTGTGGGAAAGGAATATCCACCATTTCCATAATCGGATGATCGACGCGCTGCTATGAACGGCTGGACCATAGCGTGAACCAGTGTCCGTCCCACCTCACCCGTGATTTTGTCGGATACGGCGGCCATCCGCCGAACCCACGCTGGCCGAACAGTGCCCGCGTCGCCCTGAACATCGTGCTGAATTATGAGGAAGGTAGCGAGCCGTCAGTACCGGACGGAGACGGAAGCAGTGAGACCGGGCTGATCGACGCCAGCGGTGGCATGCAGACGCGGGATCTCGCGGCGGAATCGATGTTCGAATATGGCAGCCGCGTCGGCGTATGGCGCCTGCTGCGGATCCTGCGTGAACGGTCTGCCCCGGCAACCATGTTCGCCTGTGCGGTGGCTCTCGAGCGCAATCCCGAGCTTGTCGCGACCATCAACGACGCCCAACTCGATATCTGCTGTCATGGCCGGCGGTGGATTAAGCATGCCGAACTGACGGAAACGCAGGAACGCCAGGAAATCGCGCAGGCGGTCGCCTCCCTCACTCACCTCACGGGCGTCCCACCGGCCGGTTGGTATTGCCGTTATACGCCAAGCGTGAACACGCGCAGGCTGCTGGTAGAGCATGGCGGTTTTCTGTACAATTCGGATTCCTATAACGACGAGCTGCCGTATTGGACGCGTGTCGGCGAAACACCGCATCTCGTCGTGCCATACAGCCTGGTCAATAACGATGCGCGTTTCATTCGTGGAGCGCTCGCGTCAGCGGATGACTTCGTCACCTTCTTGAAGGACGCCCTTGAGCTGCTCCATCGCGAGGGGGAAAAGACGCCGAAGATGATGTCGGTCGGCCTGCACATGCGGCTGATGGGCCATCCCGGCCGGGCAGTCGCGTTGGAGCGATTCCTGGATCACGCGCAAAGGCTCGACGGCGTCTGGATCTGCGGGCGATCGGATATCGCTCAGCACTGGCATCGAACTCATCCGCCGAGCTGAATTTAGCCCGCCGTTTGCCGTGACGCGGAACGAGGCGCCCCGGTCTTGCGCGGCGCCGCTGGCGAGACCATCGCCGCCTGACGAACAGCCTCGCGCCAAGCCTCGATCGTCTTGCGCATGCGGCCGTCCATGGCGCTGCGCAAGCGTGTCGCATCTCCATCCGACACATACGATAATATGGTTCGGTTCTCGGCCATGGTTTCTTGCACCCGACGGGGCATCACGGCGAAGACAGCGGTGGACGAAGCCTGCCAGACTTGATCCCACAATTCCTGGATCAGGTCTCGCATGAAATGATTGGGGCAGGGGTTCAGCAGTGCGGTCCAGAAGGCACGATTCTTCACTGCGAATCGGACCGGCCGATTGGCCGCACGCTCCATCTCGTCGAGTAATCGCGCCAGCTCGGCCAGGGAGCCCGCGTCATGGTGTGGTAGCGCGGCGAGTGCGGCTGCCTTCTCCAACGTCATCCGCGCTTCGGTGACGTCGTGGCCCCGTTGGTAAGACAGGGTCGCGACCTCGGCACCACGATGCAGATGCATCGCCACCAGGCCTTCCTTCTGGAGCAAGCGCAGTGCCTCGCGGATCGGCATTTCGCTGAGGTTGAGTTCGTGAGCCAATTGCGCCAGACGCAATCGGTCGCCCGGCTTGAAGGTCCCCTGGAAAATCTTGCGGCGCAATGTCTCGTAGGCAAAGCCTGTCTTGGAAAATGCCGATGTCGGCTCGCTCACTCGCTCGGTGTTTGGTGATTTCTTCAACGACGGTCCCTGGGCGGCTCCCCGGGGTCACTAGCACCTCACTGGACAGCGGTCACGTGGCCTTATGGCTCTGTTCGATCTTCATACGGATATGGCGGCCTGCGGTGGTTTCGGGGAACCGGGGGCCGACGCCGGGTAACCCGCATGTCGGAATGCAAGCGATCGGTGCATCGTCGTTTGGATGCATGAAGTAGCCGATCGACTGCCGGCGACTCTCAGCCAGATTGATCACGGGCGGGTTCACCACGCGATGCACCGTGGACGCCCAGCGCCCGTTGGTCCAGCGCGCCATCATGTCCCCCAAGTTGACGACGAGTTCCCCCGGTCCCGCCACCACGCCGGACCAAGCACCATTCGGCATCAGGTACTTCGAGCCCACCTGCAGCATCGGTCATCGCCAGAATCGTCATGGCGCCGAAATCGGTGTGCGCTCCGGTGCGCAACTGGCCCGGGCGCGGCCGTTCGGTCAGTGGCGGATAGTGATGCGTTGACATGATGCTGAAGTGACGATCGATCTTGTCGGCAAACCATGACCCTGGCAGTTCGAGCGCACAGGCGAATAGACGTAGCAGATCCTCGGATAGATGTTCGAAGCTGCGGTACAGCGCAATCATTGTCGGCGTGAAGCTCGGGGGCCTCTCGGGAAGGACGTTCGGCGCGTAACTCTCGGCCGCCTCGGCAAACTCGGCGTAATGCGCACGGTGATCGTCGATCGGGCCCAGGAAAAAGCTCTCCCGTAGATCCGGCGGCACGTCGACGCCCATCGTTTTGCCCAGGTTACGGCTGGCGAGTTCGTGATAGCCGCGCTGCCGGCGGGCGACCGGAGGGGCCGCGCCGCGCTTCTCCGGCAGGGGCTGGTCGAAGAAGGCACGTGATTGCGCGAACGCTTCGGCGAGCAAGGACTCCTCGATGCCATGGCCCGATATCATCAGGAAACCGATTTGTTCGCAGGCCGCGCGCACCTCATCGATCACCGGCTGACGGTGGGTGCCCAGCCGAAACGGGGTCAGATCGATGCTCGGCACGCGATCCATTGTAGCGCTCCTTAACAGGGATCGGTTCGGCTCAGGCCGGAATCGACAATCAGATCGAACGGAAAGTCATGGGTGATCAACCCACCCGACACCAATGCGGCCTTCAGCCGCAGAAAGGCGGACAGAGGCAGATCCGGCGTCTTGGCCCACAGATCGGATTGGCGATAAGCCGCCAGCATCCGTGCCAGTTTAGGCACCGGCCAATCAGGGAAGAAGCTGGCGATCGCCGTGGCTGCTTCTTCGGGCGATGCGCTGTGGAAGCTGGCTTGCGACATAGCCATCCCGCGCACGAGGCGACGGCACGCATCGCGTTGGCTCGCGACGAAGTCTCGGTGCGCATAGAAGGTCGTGTAGGCGATGTCTCCGCGCACCGAGAAGCGATGCCAGACATGGCAGCCGGCGGCGCACAGATCATCAACAAAGGGCTCGAATACCTGTGCCACGTCTGCATCGCCTGCCAGCAGCGCCGAAGCCCCCTGGGCCATGGTTGCCGTCAGCACGCGCCGTAGCTGTGCTACGTCCCAGCCCGCCCGCGCCAGGTCGTCCTGGAGCATGAGCCAAGGCGTCGGCACTTCGGTGGCAACGGCAACGCGCAGATCCCGCAGATCCGCAAAGCGGAATCGCGGTCGCGGCGAACGGCCCAGCAGCACGAACGGATCGCGCGCGACGATTTGCGCGAAGCAGACCAGTGGGCAGTCGCGGTCTGCCTCGTGATGCAGCATCACGCGCATCGGTCCGCCCCAGGACACATCAGCCTTCCCGTCGAGCAGCATTCTGCCCGTCTGGCTCGCGTCGGGTGAAGTAATCAGCGTGACGTCGAGACCGGCTTGCTCGAAATAGCCAAGCGCCAGGGCGTAGTAGAACGGCGCATAACCGAACGCGCGCAGGTTTTCGCAAAGGCGCAAGCTTGTCATCGGCCGCCGTGGCAATGCATCAAGTTGATATTTGATCAGATCTAGTATGAGAGACGCCCGTCCTGGCGTCAATGCTGGAGGTCGCGTCCGCTACCGGACGGAGACGTGTGAGAGCAGAAAGCGAGGGAAGCCCGCCCACTCTACGCCAGATCAGATATGATATCAGACTTGCCTTCGAATTAGGCATTCCGCGCCGAACCTGTTCAGCAATCGTGCAACTCTCGGCGGTATAAACGCTTGATTGCCGGATGGCGGCGACCATGCAACTCTTTTGGACCGCGGGTAGTGGGCAGGAGGCGGAGTTGGACGATGCGAAGGCGCGGCATGTCGATGTCTCGGCCATTCCTGTTATCGATGTCGCCGCACTGAGTCAGGGTGGCAAGGCGGAGCGCGCGGTCGGCCTGGAGATGCTGTGTGCGGCGGAAGGGATCGGCTTCTTCTATATCCGGAACTGCGCGATTCCGCAGACACTGATCGCACAGGTTTTCGATATCTCGCGCCAGTTTTTCTCGGCCTTGCCGGCGGAGAAGGCACGTGTTGCGGTCAATGCAGGACATCGTGGCTTCATCCGTGTCGGTGAGGCCAAAATGAGCGACAAGGCGCAACCGGATCTGAAGGAGAGCTTCATCTGGGGCCTGGATGCGCCCGGCCCCGACGGCATTCCGCCCAATCAATGGCCGGACTTCCTGCCCGGGATGCGCAAGGTGCTGACCGATTTCTTTGCGGTGGGCAACGCGGTTGGATGGCAGTTGCTGCGCGCTGTCGCCGCGGCCCTGGATCTCGACCCCGAAAGTTTCGTCCGTACCATCGACCGGCCGATCAGCCGGGGGTCCATCATCTACTATCCGGAGCAGCCGGACGGCCCTGAGCCCGAGCGCTTCGGTGTGTCCAGCCACACGGATTACGGCTGCCTCACCTTGCTCTATCAGGACGATGCTGGCGGACTGCAAGTCCAAGGCCGGTCCGGCGAGTGGCTCGCCGCGCCACCTATCGCCGGCACCTTCGTTGTGAATGTCGGCGACCTGCTCGCGCGCTGGAGCAACGACCAATTCCGCTCCACGCCGCACCGGGTGATCAACCGCTCTGGCCGCACCGGCTATTCGACCGCGCTCTTTGTCGATCCGAACCGTGACACGATGATCACCCCGGTGACCCGGCCCGGCGAAGAGCCGCGCTACCCTCCGGTGACCTGCGGCGAATATCTGCGCAGCCGGCTGGACGCCGCGTTCGACTACCGCAAACGCGCCGCCGAGCAGGCGCCGGCCTGAAGCGCACGAATATGCGGCGTATCGACACCCACGCCCACTACTATGGTGAGACCCTGTTCGCCGCGCTGGCCGATCGCAAGGACGTGCCGCGTGTCGAACATTCAGGCGGATCGCGCTTCATGGCGACATCCACCAGCCGCTTTCCTCTACGCGGCGGTTTTGTCGATCTCGACGCACGGCTGGCGTGGATGGACGCACAGGAGATCGATCACCAGCTGATCACCTTTCCGGGGGCGCTGGGGCCGGACGTACTGCCGCCGCATGAGGCGATTCCGCTGGTGCGTGACGTAAACGATGAGCTGGCTTCGGTCTGCACGACGCACCCAACGCAATTCACCGCCCTGGCCGGGCTGCCTCTGGCCGAAATCGACGCGTCCATCGCGGAATTGGAGAGGGCACGCCGGCACCTGGGCCTGCGCGGCGCCATCCTGCCCAGCAACTACTTCCTCAGCCTCTCGCAGATGGGACGGATGCACCCGTTACTTGCCGCCGCCAGCAAACTCGGTGCGCACCTGATGATCCATCCGGGGCCGCGTCACGACGAGTCGTTGGCGCCGCATGCGTATGACGATCTCACCATGCACCGCGCTTCCACCATCGACCTGCACAACGGGATCAGCCACGCCACGCTGACGCTGGTACATAGCGGGCTGGAGGAGCGGTTCCCCGGCGCCACCTTCCAGGTGGTCAACCTGGGCGGTGCGTTTCCGATGTTGGTGGAACGCATGGACCATATCGTCGCCACGCGTGATCCCTCGGCGCCGCGACCCTCCTCATTGCTTGGCGGGCTCATGTTCGATTCAGCGTCGCTGGGACCGCGGTCGCTGGAACTGGCAGTCGCCGTACTGGGCGCGGAGCGGGTGATGCTGGGCACCGACTATCCGATCTTCGACAGCCGGGTTGCGACGGACGCGCTGGAAGCGGCCGCGCTCGGGGAGTCGGTGCGGGCCGCGGTGGCCGCGGGCAATGCGCTGCGCCTGCTGCATCCCGTTGCTAGCTGACAGTGGCCCGCAGCGCCGCCTTGAAACGTTCACGCGTCTCTGCGCTATGGATCGCTCGATAATCTTGTGGCGAAGGATCCCCTGGAACGACCTTCAGCGCGGCAAAGACCGGGCCGCGCCGGCGAAGTAGGTCGGGGAGAGACGCGGAAAACATCTCCAGATCGTCGAAAGCACTGGCATCGGCAATTCCGGCGCCTCGTGCCATCGCCGCCAAGTCGACTTCGCGATTAGGCAGCGGATGTGAGCCATTCGCTTCGTAGCAGCCGTTCTGGCAGACGAAATGCACCAGGTTGGGCGGCGCCACCCCGGCGATGGTGACCAGCGTGCCGAGATTCATGAGCAGGCTGCCGTCGCCATCCAGCACGATGATCTGCCGGTCGGGGAAGCCCAGAGCCAGGCCAAGCGCGTGCGATGAGGCTTGGCCCATCGCGCCAATAGACACATAGTTCAATGGATGCGGGGCGAGCCGCATCAGGTCGAAGGCGGCCTGGTAGGTGGCGACGATCACCGCCCGATCCCGGTGCTGTGCGATCAGCCGCACACAATCATCGCGCCGCATTGGCATCACGCCACCGCTCTGCCGATCAGCGCGACCACCGGCCGCGACAGCGCATAGGCACGCTCGATCGCCGGAGCGAGCCGCGCGACATCCTCCGGCGCATCGATGGTGATGCGGTCAATGCCCATCGCGTCCAGCACCGGTTCGATGATCCGTACGCCGTAGCTGTTTGATGCGGAAGCCACGCGATCCGGTTCCTTGCCCTGCAGCCCGACGATCATGCAGACAGGCTGTTGGTACTCGACCGCAATCGCCCGGATAGAGTTCAAACTGTCCATCAGCCCGGTTTGCTGCATCAGCAGAACTGCGCGCTGATCGCAGAAAGCGAGGCCTGTGCAGATCGATACCCCCTCATCCTCCTTGCACAGGCGGATGAGCCTGAAATCATGGTCGGAGGAGATTGGCCACAGCAGATGTTCGCTTGTGACGATATCCGGCACGGCAACTACGAAACCGACACGTGCAGATTTGAGCGCGGCGATGATTTCGGTGCCGCGTGGTCTTGCGTAATCCGCCATAATCATATCTGATCAGATCCTTAACCGGCAGGCAACGCCGAAAATATGCGGTGGCAATGACGCTGTGCTGCTGGCATATGGCTTGCATTGCGTTTGATCGGATGTTCCTGGATGTGACGCATGGTGCAGCGGCAATGACCGGGGCGGCGCATCGAAGTCAGACACAGTCGCGGCTGCCGGACGTGATCATGTTCGTCGCGTTGTTCGGTGCCCTCGGTTTCGCCCTCTATTACGGCGCTCAGTCAATGCAATATCACTGGCAGTGGTATCGTGTGCCCGCTTTCTTCGGCCGTGACATCGATGGCACTTTCATTCCCGGCCCCCTGCTGCGCGGCCTTACGGTTACCGCGCGCATCGTCGCCTGTGCGATACCGATCACACTGATTTTCGGGCTGGGCACCGCCCTGCTGCGATTGTCTCGATCCTGGGCAGCGCAGGCCGTGGCACGCTTTTACATTGAAGCGATACGCAACACGCCGCTGCTGGTGCAGATCTACGTCTTCTACTTCGTGCTGGCGCCGCTGTTGGGTCTCGGCCGTTTTTGGGTGGGTGTTCTGGCCCTCTCGCTGTTTGAGGCAAGCTTCGCCGCTGAAGTGATCCGCGGCACGATCCTGGCCGTACCGCGCGGACAAACCGAGGCGGCGTGCGCGATGGGGCTGCCGCATCGGCAGATCCTGCGTCATGTCGTGTTGCCCCAGGCCTTGCCAATGATGTTGCCGCCGCTGACCGGGGTTCTGGTCAATCTGATCAAGCACTCTGCCATCGTCAGCGTCATCGCGGTGGCTGATCTGGCGACCGAGGGGCGCGACCTGATCTCGGACACGCTGATGAGCTTCGAGATCTGGCTGACGATTGGTGCGCTTTACCTCATGGCGACGATGCCGTTGGCTGCGGGTGCGCGCTGGATCGAGCGGCGTGTCGCGGTGCTGCGATGAACAGCCGTGATGCTTCGTGCTCTCGCTTTACCGTTCAATCAAAACCAGAGCCGCTATCGCGGCCTGTGCTCCAGGAGGCTCCATGTTGACACGTCGTGTTTTCGCAGCCTTGGTCTCCGCTTTTCTGTTCGTATCTGCGTCCGCCCAGGCGCAAACGGCACAGGAATCGACGATCGATACGATCGTCAAGCGCGGCACTATGATGGTGGGCATGTCGACCTTCGTGCCCTGGGCAATGCGCGATAAGGATGGCAATCTTATCGGGTTCGAGGTGGATGTCGCGACCAAACTCGCCAAAGACCTTGGCGTGAAGCTGGATTTAGTGCCGACGGCCTGGGATGGTATCATCCCGGCGCTGCTGGCTGGCAAGTTCGATGTGATCATCGGCGGCATGACGATCACCACCCAGCGCAACCTGACAGTCAATTTCAGCGCACCATACGATTATGCGGGTACTGGCCTCGCGGTCAGCACGAAACTGCAGAACGGCTTCAAGGTGGATGCGTTGAACTCGCCTAGCGTCACCATTGCCTGCCGGCGCGGAACCACCGCGTGCACCAACGCGGCCGAGTATTTCCCCAAGGCCACGCTGCGTCAGTTCGATGACGAGTCGGCCATCGTGCAGGAAGTTCTGAACGGCAACGCCACCGCTTTCGCCGCAAGTGAACCGCTGCCCAGCCGCTCGGCGGGGGAAAACCCGGGGAAACTGTTTGTACCCCTGTCGCAAGACCAGGAGCTGAATCGCCTGCCGGCCGGTATGGCGGTGCGCAAGGGCGACGTCGATACGCTGAATGTGTTGGACAACTGGATCGCCGCCAACAGCAAGTTCCTCCAGGCACGTCGGCACTACTGGTTCGAAACGCAGGACTGGAGTTCCTTGGTGAGCCGATGACTTGAGTGCCGTCGCGCCTTCATTGACCGAGGCACTGCTGCGACTTCCGCCGCGGAAGGCGCGGCAGCTCAGTGGTGCCCGTTTGCTGGATGTGCTGATGATTTTGGGCGTCGCCGCACTGGCGGGCGTTCTCGTGATACGTGCCGAAGTAGTACTTAACTATCATTGGCATTGGTCGATTATCGGCACGTACCTGGTCCGGATCGACCCCGCCACTGGAACGTGGGAGCCGAACCTGCTCCTGCGTGGCTTCTTCACGACAATTCGGCTGGCCATCTGGTCGTTGCTCCTGGGCACGCTTATGGGCGCGGTGGGCGCGGGCCTGCTCGTCTACGGCAGACCGGCCTTTCGCTGGTTGGCACGCTGCTTTGTTGAAATCGTGCGTGACATGCCGCCGATCGTGCTGATCTTCGCGCTGTACTTTTTCGTCTCCAGCCAGGTCGTACCCGCTCTTGGGCTGCAGCCTGCCTTACTGGCCGCGCCCGCGTGGCTGCGTGCCACCGTGACGACGGTGCTCGCGCCGCCTGATCGGATCAATGATTTCCTTTCCGGCCTTGCCTGCCTCGCGCTGTTGGCCGGCGCCTACATTACCGAGATCCTGCGCTCCGGCCTGCAATCCATCCCCCGGGGCCAGAGCGAGGCCGGATATGCGCTAGGCCTGCGCAGCCGGGCCGTGTTTCGCCTCGTGATATTGCCGCAGGCGGTGCGCGATGTGCTGCCCGCATTGGCCGGGCAGCTCATCGTTTCAATCAAGGACAGCTCGCTCGTGGCACTCATATCAATCCCAGAGCTGACCTTCATGACGTCGGAAGTCTCCAGCAGCACGCAGCGGTTTTTCGAGGTTTGGCTGTTCACCGCGGGGCTTTATTTCTGCCTTTGCTTCTCGCTGTCGATGCTGTTCAGCACGCTGGAACGGCGTTGGCGCCGCGCATGACCCGGATCACCTGCTCCATTCCGCTTGACGAGCCGGGCCGGCATATCGGCCATCTTGGTGTGCCGTTTTCGGATGATGCGCATGCCTATGGGGTGATCCCGGTGCCGATCGCGGTACTGAATGGCGGACCTGGCCCTACGATGCTGCTGAGTGCCGGCGTGCATGGAGACGAGTATGAGGGTCAGATCGTGCTGCGCCGTCTGCTACGCGATCTCGATCCGACGTTTCTGCGCGGGCGGCTCATTTTGCTGCCGGCATTGAATCTTCCGGCCGTTCGAGCAGCGCGGCGTTGCTCACCGGTGGATGGCGTTAACATGAACCGCGCTTTCCCCGGCGATCCCGATGGCGGGCCCACCGCGCAGCTGGCGCATTATGTGGAGCAGGAACTGCTGCCGCTGTGCCAGGCGGCGGTGGATCTGCATTCGGGTGGGACTGCGTCCGAGTATCTGCCGTGTGCTTACGTTTACGCCGGCGGGCCGATGGCCGACGCAAAGAAACGTCTGTCCAACGCGTTCGGTGCGCCGCTGGCCGTTGTCGTGGGCGCCACGGCGGAGACACGTTCTCTCTCCGCGGCGTGTGAGCGACGCCTCGTGCCGATGATTTCCGCCGAGCTCGGCGGCGGCGGACAAGTCAGTGCCGACGCATTGACTGTGGCGGATGACGGCACGCGCGCATTGTTGCGGCATGTGGGCCTGCTTCCGACGGAGCCCGCTGATGCCGACCGCCGCACCCGGTTCGTGCGGGTTCCCGGGCGCGAGCATTTTCTGATGTGTCCGGCATCCGGCCTGTTCGAACCCTTGGTGCAATTAGGCACAATGGTCGAGGCTGGTACGTTGGCCGGCTGGGTGCACGACATCGATGACCCGTCAGCGACGACCGTCGGGGTGCACTTTGCGGCGCCGGGCATGGTGGTGGCGCGGCGTTTGCCGGCGTTGGCGCGCCGTGGCGACTACCTGTTCACCACCGCTATCGACGCGGCCGCTCCCATGGATCCTGCATGATCAAGCCCCAACCTCGTCCGGCTCTGGCCGGTATCGGCGGCCCGATGGCCGCAGTTCCCGAACTGCTGCAGCCTGGGATGCGGCGCCTTTGCTCCAATGAAAGTCCGCTCGGGCCTAGTGATAGGGCAATCGAGGCAGCCGCCGCGGCGGCCGCCCGCGGACACGAATATCCCGAAGGCGAAGGCGGCGACCTGGTTGCCGCGCTGGCGGAGCGCTTTGGCGTGCCGACGTCCCATATCATCCTTGGTCCGGGTTCAGACACGTTGATGCTGAACGCCGTGCTCGCTTTTGCCGGGCCGGATGACGAGGTCGTGTTCTCGGCTCGTGGCTATGCGCGGTATGCCCGCAACGCGGTGATTGCCGGCGCGACGCCGGTAGCTGCGACGGACAAGGATTTTCGCGCGGATCCCGATGCATTGCTGGCGGCGGTGGGACCGCGCACGCGCGTCATGATGCTGGCCAATCCGGACAACCCGTCCGGTGCGATGCTCGGGCTGAATGATCTTCTGGAGCTGCATGCGCGGCTACCGGGACATGTGTTGCTGGTGCTCGATTGTGCCTATGCCGAGTATGTCCGCGATCCGGCCTATGGGGACGGAGGGTTGCAGCTCGCGACGACGGCTGGGAACGTGCTGGTCAGCCGCACCTTCTCCAAGCTGTTCGGCATGGCCGGAATGCGGCTTGGCTGGCTTATTGGCGACCCCGCACTGCTGCAACCGATCACCAAGGTCGGGCCGACATTCCCGGTCAGCCGGCCGGCGCTCGTCGCGGCCCTGGCCGCCCTGGCGGATGATGCTCATCAGCGGGCGGCACGAGCGCATAATGATGTTTGGCTGCCCTGGCTGGCCGACACTCTCGCCCGGTCTAACCGGCTGCGCGTCTATCCCAGCCAATCCAATTTTCTGCTGATCGACTTCCCCACGAGTGAGATGGTGCAGGACTGCACCGCGCGGCTTGCTGCGGAGCGCATCCTGGTACGCCGCTTTGGCGCCGGCGCGCATGAGAAGCAGATGCGCATCTCCATCGGCGATGCGGCTGCGCTGCAGCAGGCCGCCGCCGTTATTACCGATTTCATGGCAAAAGGACGTTGAGATGTCGATCGCGCTGCCTCAGGGCAAGTTCGATGGTTATCCCCGCAACGGTCTGGGCGCACTTGCGCCGGATGATGAACTGACCAGGATCGGACCAGGGACACCCTGCGGCGAATATCTGCGCCGGTTCTGGATGCCCATCGCTCTGAGTTCGATGCTCGGTGAGCTGCCTTTACGGCTGCGCCGTATGGGCGAGGATCTGGTACTGTTCCGTGACCGATCGGGCACGCTTGGGCTGTTGCATTTGCTCTGCGCGCACCGCAACGCTTCCTTGGAATTCGGCATCGTGGAGGAGCATGGCATACGCTGCTGCTACCACGGCTGGCTGTTCGATACCGACGGCACGATCCTGGAAACCCCTGGCGAGCCGAAGACCAGTCAGATCTGTGCCCGCGTCACCCAGGGTGCTTATCCGGCCGTCGAATATAAGGACATGATCTTCGCCTATTTTGGGCCGATCGCCGAGATGCCGCCCTTCCCGGTGTTCGACACGATGGAACTGCCTGATGACAAGATGGTGCCGTTCCTAATCCCCTCACCGGTGAATTGGGTGCAGGTGTTCGAAAACTCCATCGATCCGTATCACGTCACGTTTCTGCACACCCGCGTCAGCGGCGTGCAGTTTCAGGAGAACCTGGTGAACCTTCCCATCGTGGATTACCACGAGCGGGCGGCCGGCAACGGCGTGTTCTACACGTCCACACGCCGCGTCGGCGATCTGGTCTGGTTCCGCGTGCACGATCACATGCTGCCGAACTTCTCGCAGAATGGCGGCATGCACGTCGAGGGCAATGAATCCACCTTCTTCGTCCGCACCGGATTGACGCGCTGGGTGGTACCGGTTGACGACACCAACACCATCACCATTGCTTGGCGGCATTTCAACAAGGAAACCGATCCCCAGGGCAAGGGCCGGCCGGAGCTGTGCGGCTATAATAGCGTCGATTTCTACGGCCAGACCGACGAGCGTTCTTATGAGCAGCGCCAGCGCAGCCCAGGTGATTACGAGGTCTGGGTCAGCCAAGGGCCGGTGACGGTGCACGCCCGCGAGCATCTGGGTGCCACCGATGCCGGCGTAGCGCTGTATCGTCGACGGCTGCGCCGCGCGATCAGAAAGATGGGTGAGGGCGGGACGCCGCTGCAGCCGACGGCGAACATGCCATCGCCGGTTCCGACTTACGGCGGCGATACGGTGCTACGCGCGCCGATGCGCAGCAATGACGACCGCAAGTGGAGGTCGGACCTGTCCAAGCGCGTCGCCGAGATCTATCGCAGTGGTGACATGCTGCCAGACGAAGAGCGCCGCAGCACCATTCGTGCCGGCCTGGCCGCGCTGGAGATGGAGCTAGGATACCCTTCTTAAGGGTCAACTCGGTGGTCGATGTGCTGAGAGGAGAGGGGGCTACGGGCAAGACCGGCTATCTCCTCGATCAGGTGACATCTACAAGCTGCTGAACAACCGAACCTACGTTGGCGAGGTCGTGCCGGGGGTACCGGCTGCACGGTGGCGCCGCCGGCAAGCACGAACCAACGCGGCTTTGGCCTGGTCATCGACCATTCTTTGTACCGATCATCAAAAATCCGGCAGCGCCTTCCCGGCCCCCCTGCGGAGCGGTGACGGCTGAATCTATGCGTCCACTATGAGCAGCATGCGGATTTTGCCCCCTTGCCGGTGCCGTGATCTGGCCCGCGCCAGCGGTTGAAAGATGATCCCTCAGCCACGCACCCGCACTGCCCCATCCACGAGTGACGCCAAATCGCTCGACGACGGGCACGGCTCGCGTTAGCCTGCAATACGCGCGATCGGCCGCGTGAGCGGCGTCATGCTGCTCTTGCACGAAACGCCGCGACTGGGAGGCGAAGCTAACCATGGGATCCGACGTTGAAAACCCGAACATAAGCGTAATCAAACGTGACTTGGCAGCGGGCAGGATCAGCCGCCGCGAGTTCGTCCGCTATGCCTCGCTGATCGGTATGGCTGTGCCAGCGGCTTCTGCGCTTGTCGGCCACCCGTTTGGCGCTATCGTCCCTGCCGCCCGCGCCGAGGACATGCCGAAGGGCGGCACGCTTCGCCTGGGCACAAGGGTCAAGTCACTCGCGAATCCGGCGACCTACTCCTGGAGCACCTACGATGCCGAGATGACTCGCCAAGTCTGCGAATATCTTACACTCACCGACAGTAACAACGTTACCCATCCCTACCTGCTGGAGAAGTGGGACGCGAGCCCCGATCTCAAGACCTGGACACTTCATGTCCGGAAGAACGTCAAATGGCACAACGGTGAAGACTTCACTGCCGATGATGTCATGTGGAATCTCAAGCGGCTGACTGATCCGGATGTCGGCTCCTCATTCATCGGCCTGATCCAGGACTTTCTGCTCAAACCTGTGCCAAACGGCGTCGATAAGAATGGTAAGCCGCGAACCAAGCTCGAGTGGTGGGACGCAAACGCAATTGAAAAGATCAACTCCCAAACTATCCGGCTCAATGGCAAAACGCCGCAGGTGGCGATACCGGAATATCTGTTCCACTACCCGGCGCTTATGCTCTATCCGGGCGATAAGGGGGTATTCGGGGTCGGTTCACAAGGAACCGGAGCGTTTACGCTGACTGATTACGAGATCGGCAAGATGGCGGCGGTCAAGGCGGTCAAGAATTACTGGGGTGAGGGGCCGTACCTTGATGGAATAGAGTTCATTGATCTTGGTGACAACCCGGCAACGCCAATCGCTGCCCTGGCATCACACCAGGTGGATGGGCTTGTGCAGGCCGATCCCGGCCAAGTCCCGGCCCTCAAGGCTATGCCCTTCCTGAAACTCTACACCGTCGGGAGCGCACAGTGCGCGGTGCTGCGCTTCCATGTCGATCAGAAGCCCTGGAACGATGCGCGGGTCCGCATGGCCATGCGGCTTGGACTCGATAATGCAAGCTTTGTTGAATTGGCGCTGCGTGGGCTAGGAACGATCGGCCAGGACTGTCATGTCGCCCCGGTGCAGCCGGACTATGGCAAGGTGCCGAATATCGACCTCGACATCGCCAAAGCCAAACAGCTTCTGACCGAAGCCGGTTATCCAAACGGCTTCGAAACCGAACTCGCAGTGCCCTCGGATAGTAGCTGGGAAATCAACCAGTGTCAGACCGCTGCCGAGCAATGGCAGAAGATTGGGGTCAAGGTGAAGCTTAACATGATGCCAGGCGCGGAATACTGGAATGTCTGGACCAAGGTGCCCTTCGGCTGCACCAATTGGCAGCATCGCCCGATTGGCGTAATGCTGCTGAACCTCGCCTACCGGGCCGGCGTCCCTTGGAACGAAACCGGCTACGCAAATCCGGAATTCGATAAGCTGCTGAACCAAGCAGGAGGCATCCTCGATGCCAAAGAGCGTTCGGGGGTTATGCAGAAGCTCCAGGAGATTCTGCAGAACGACGGCCCGATGGCTCAACCGATCTTTGCCGAGTCGTTCACCTTCATGGATAAGAAGGTCCAGGGCTTCAACATGCACCCGTCGTACTATGTTTTCGGGAACCAGCTCGCAATAACTGTGTGAGGCCCAAGCTACAAAACGCTGCAAAGCCGCAGTGCATCCAGCGTCGCGGACTGTATGTTGCGGCTCGTAACCGCGTCGCCGATCCGATGGAGCTCGAAGCCATCGCCCTCCCAGGGCTGCGGCTTTCGGGAAACGAGCCGATCTAGGTCCGTCACGCCATCGTTGCGCGACCCTGAACGGAGCGTGTCGAAAAGCTCTCCGAGCGGAGCCGTGCCGTGTTCGACGACGATTTGGCCCGCGCTCCTCTCCGCCCGTTCGTTGGTAAACATGTTACGCAGCACGGCAACCAGCGCGTTGCCGCGCCGCTCGACACGTTCCAACTCGTGGTCGAACAGCGTCGCAATACCCAGTTCGTAGATTCGCCGTTTCCAAATGATCCGTTCAGAATACCCCAGATCCTGCGCGAGTTGTAAGTCTATCGACACCAGCTCGACCTTGCGGCCTTGGGTCTTGGCCAGTTCCGCGACCTGTGGCGCCGGATGGCGCCCCGTGCCGTCATAAACCAGCACGTCGTTGCCCAAGGCAACGTCGCCAGAAAGGACATCGAGAAGGTCGGTGCAGTGTTCTGCTCCCACCAGCCAATCCAATGTGGGAACGCCGCCGGTCGCAATAATCACCACATCCGGATTCTCGCCCCGCACGTCGTCCGGTTCCGCATAGGCATTGAGGCGTACCGTCACGCCGAGGCGGTCTATCTCGCGCGCGCGCCAATCCACCACCCCAAGAATGTCGCGCCGCCAGCTCGCTTTGCCCGCAAGCAGCACTTGCCCGCCAAGGCGGGATGTCGCTTCGAAGAGCACGACTTGGTGCCCCCGTTCGGCGGAGACCCGCGCAGCCTCCAGACCGGCCGGACCGCCGCCCACCACGACGATCTTCCGTCCGGTGCGCGCCGCGCGTTCGATAATGTGCGGTAATTGTGCTTCCCGGCCGGTCGCCGGATTGTGCAGGCAGGTGGGCCGGGCGTCGCCTTGGCAATGGGTCGCTCCGACGCAAGGGCGGATACGGTCCTGCTCGCCACGTTCCAGCTTGTGTGCGATATGTGGATCCGCGATATGCGCACGCGTCATCCCGACCAAGTCCAGCAGCCCCTCGCGGATCGCATGCCGGGCGGTTGCCACATCGGCAATCCGGGCCGCATGGAACACCGGAGCGGACACGTGCTTCTTGAAAGCTGCGACCGGCGCTAGCCACGGAGCGATGCGCGACGCCATCCCCGGCATGTTGTCCACGGCCAGCGTGATCTCGGTATCCATCCGTCCGTAGATCGCGTTCCAGAAATCGACAGCCCCGGCTTTCTCGAAGATCTCCGCAATGCGAACGGCCTCGTCGAAGGACAAACCTTCGGGATCGCCTTCATCGACAACGAAGCGCATACCCACCAGGAATCGGTCGGACACGCGGCGTCGGATTTCATCGTAAACCATCAGCCCGAAACGGCAGCGTGCTTCCGTGGACCCGCCGAATTCGTCGACCCGGCGGTTCGTCTTGGGCGACAGGAATTGTCCGATCAGATGACCTCCGGCGAGTGCCTCGATGCCGTCAAGGCCGCCATCCTCGCAACGTTTCGCCGCTGCGCCGAACGCCTTGACCACACGATCGATGTCATGTGTATCCATTTCGCGGGCGAAGCTGCGGTGCAGGGTCTCACGGCTGGGGCTGGGCGCTATCGTGGGCAACCAACTCCCGGCATAAGCTTCGCCGCGGCGGCCTAGATGGGTGATCTGGCACATCAGCGCCGCACCGTGCGCATGGACTCGGGCAGAGAACCGTTGTAGGTGCGGGATGATATCATCCACACCTACATTGAGCTGGCGAAAAACGTTGGGCGAGTCGACGGCGACGTTCGACGACCCGCCGAACATGGTGAGCCCGATCCCTCCCCGGGCTTTCTCCTCGTGATAACGCTGGTAGCGTTCAGTTGGCATGCCACCTTCTTCGAGGCCGCAGGCGTGCGACGTACTGAACAGGCGGTTCTTGAGCAGGAGGTGCTTGATCCTGAGCGGCATCAGCAGCGGATCGCGAGGGGAGTTTCCTGGCGCCGCCGCAGCGGCGAGCTTGGCTTCGGATGTGGGCATCTAGGAATACGTCACCATTGGAGTTGCCGAGCTGGTCGTGTTCAAGGGCGCCAGCATGCTTCTGGACCAATCGGGTTGCAAGCTGGGACGGTCTCTGCAATCGCTCGTCGGTATTATGGTGAACAGACCAAGACGAACGGCTGCCGCGGACTAAACGGGGAGAGACGAGTCTGTCCGACTGTCGAAGTCCCCGGCGTGAGTAGGATCATCCGGTCGTAGTGCAGTGTCAGATTGTTGGTGACCGCGCATTGCTCGCGCTACGCCAGGATCTCATCGAGATTGTCTGCTACAGTTCGGCCGCCGTTTTCGCCTTAGCGCGTCGAAGCGATCACCTTGCACGCCTCCAGGAAAACCAGTGCGTCCGCGCTGTAGCTGATCAGCCGTACCCCTTGGGCGAAAATGTCGCGCGCATAGGCAGCGTCGATCTTTGCCCCGACCGAGGTCATGACATATTTCCCACGGCGTCGTGCCAGCTCGACAACCTGACGAAGCCCGCTCGCCATCGCCGGATGATCGAAATTTGCACCCGGAATGCCCAATGACACGGAATAGTCGAAGGGGCCCAGGAACACGATATCGATCCCATCGATCGCCAGGATCGTATCCAGTTGGTCGATCGTTTCTTTCTCTTCCAATAGGGGGATCACGGTCAGCGCACGATTCGCGCTTCTGGTGTAGGCCTCCCAATCCGGTTGGCTGTAGTGTGCGGCGCGTATCGCCGGGCACGAACCGCAAATCCCCTCCGGGGCATAGCGCACGGCACGAACGGCGTCGTGGCATGACTGCACGGTGGCGTGCGGGATGATGATTCCCTGCGCACCGAGATTAAGCATCTTCTTGATCAGCCCCGCATCAACGTCTGGCACGCGTACGAACGGCGTAATACCGCCTGCGTCCGCGGCGCGGATCAAATGCGCGGCGAGTCCGAGATCGATCGGGCTGTGCTCCAGATCGATATTCACGAAGTCCATTCCCGCGCTGGCCATGCATTCCAAAATCATCGGACTGCCGGTGAAATGCATCATTCCGACAAGATTCCGTCCCTCGCTCAGTCTTTGTCCCACTTTGCTTATCATGGGAGTCCTCCCTCGCGTTTCAGTCTCAGATTGCCCCCTCGATCCACGGTGACGGTCCAGCCCGGCAGCACCACAGTGGTAGCGTTCGCCTCCTCGATCACCGCTGGTCCTGCAAACGCATGTCCTGCGCCCAGTGCGGCGCGGTCGTACACCGGCCAATCGCTTTGAGCGCCTCGCAGCCATAATTTTCGCGAAGCGATGGGGCTGGGGCTGTCGGACGCCGGTGGAAGCGCCCGGGGCGAAGGCCTTTCCACCGGACCGACGACAACCGTGCGCAGGTTCACGATTTCGATCGCGCCTGTCGGATCTGCCTGGCCGTAGAGCCTGCGATAGACATCCAGAAACAATTCACGCAGCTCGAGCATGCCGGGCACAGCGGCCGGCAAGCTGATTGTTATTTCGAATGCTTGCCGGGCATAGCGCATGTCCAGCGCATGCTCGAAGCAAATCCGCTCTTCCGTTGTGCCGGCCACCATATCCAGGTTCCGTCCCGCCTTCTCCTGTTCGCTCAGTAGATTGCGGAGCTCGATTTCGTCGCATTCATCAAGGCGCTTGACGCAAGTACGGACCAGCTCTTGCCGGTAATCGGATGCTACCAGCCCCAATGCCGACAGATTCCCGGGACAGATTGGAACCAGGATATCGCGAATCCCCAATTCCTCACCCAGATCGCATGCATGCATTGGCCCGGCACCACCAAACGGCATCAGCGCGAAATCCGCCGGATCTCGGCCACGCTCGACGGTGATGGCCCGTACGGCACCGGCCATGCGCATCACCGCCAGCCGAACGATACCCTCCGCAAGCACTTCCATCTCAAGGTCAAGCCGCTTCGCGAGTGATGCGACGGCATCTTCGGCCAGCCGCCGGTCGGGTTTGATCGCACCCCCGAATGTGCGGTCGGTCCCAAGTCGACCAAGAATCAGATTGGCATCGGTGACCGTCGGTTCCGTACCACCGCGACCATACGACGCCGGCCCCGGCTCCGCCCCCGCGCTTTGCGGACCGACCTTCAGAATGTCGTCCGCCTCGGCATAGGCGATGCTGCCGCCACCAGCGCCCACTGTATTGATATCGTACTGCATCCCTTTCAGCGGATAGCCGGCAATGGCGGTTTCACTGACAACCGCCGGACGCATCGCTTCGATCACACAAACATCAGTGCTCGTGCCTCCCATGTCGCAGGTGATGAAATCGGCGAGGTCCGCCAACTCCGCTGTCCATAGCGCGCCCGCGACCCCGCCCGCCGGACCAGATAGAATGGTGCGCACCGGCAGCCGCCGTGCCGTGCCTGTATCCAACGTGCCTCCGGCGGAGCTCATCGTAACCAGACGTCCAGCGCACCCGGCGCGCGACAAGCTGTCATCCAACGCGCCGAGATAGTGATCCATCACCGGCATCAGGCTGGCGTTGATGACCGCCGTCGAGAAGCGCTCGTACTCGCGGAATTCCGGTACCACCTCCGCCGAGGTCGTGACGAACACCCCCGGCATCAGGCGCCGCAGGATGTCCGAGGCATGCCTCTCGTGACGATCGTCGCGCCAGCTATGCAGAAAGCATACCGCGACAGCCCGGGCTGCCCGACCGATGCGCTCGGCCGCCGCAGCTACTGCGTCCTCGTCCAGCGGCGTCAACGCAGCACCATCCGCCGTCAGGCGCTCGGCAATTTCGATGCGTAGAGGCCGCGGGACGAGGGGCGCAGGCCGCACAAAGGACGGGTCATACAAACTGGGCAGCATGCGCCGCGTCCGCCCGATCTCCAGCAGATCGCCAAATCCGGACGTCGTCAGCAGAGCCACCGGCGCACCATGTCCCTCGATCAGTGCATTGGTCGAGACGGTCGTGCCGTGCGCCACGCGCCCGATGCGCTGCACGTCGTCCGTGACGCTCCTCAGACCCGCCATCACACCCGTTGCCTGGTTCTCTGGCGTGGACGGTACTTTCCCGAGGGTCACCCCTCCATCGGGATCAAGCAGGACCAGATCGGTGAAGGTGCCTCCGACATCGACGCCGATGACCGACAGCCCGTTCATTGCGGCGCCTCGATTCGTCGCAGCGTCGTTGTCGCACCAGGGAAGGCTGCCAGCAGTGCGATGCCCTCCTGATCCAGCCCCAGCACGTTGTCGGGAACGTCATCGGAAAGCGTCACCCAGGCGCGGAGCGACGGTCCGCGTGTGGGAAGATCGACCAGATCACCCTCGGCCACACCAAGCCGGCGGGCCGTCGTTGGCCGGATAACAATCCGGCGGCGTCCGGTTATCGTGTCAACGCAGATGATCGGCACTTGCGGCAACGGGTCGTTCATGCCCTGGCGCCGACCGTCGCCATCAACGCCGTACACCTTCAGCGCCTGCTCTCGGGACACGTATCCGAACGCCACATCCCGCTGGACAAGCGCCAGCTCACGCTGAAGCGGATCGCCATATCCCCCGCCCCCGGCAGAACGCATGACGACAACGTCGCTCGTTTCGAGCGGAAACGCCGTCACCTTTCCCGGAAGCGGCGAGGGCTCGATCTCCACCCCGTTGCGGCGAACCGTGAATCAATTCCGCGCACCGCCAAAGCCTCCATTCACGCCATAAGGCGGGATTAGATTCCGGTCGGACAGCACCGAAAGACTCGCGCCGGGTGCCAGCACGCGCACTTCCCGCACCAAGCCAAGCCCGCCACGAAACTTGCCTGGTCCGCCCGAATCGACGCGCAGCGCGCAGCGTTCCACCAGCAGCGGCCATCGCAGTTCAATCGCTTCTGCCGGCTGGATTGACGACAGATCGCCCTCGGCAAAGTTGCGAACAGCGTTATTCCCGTCTGCCTTTGCCCAAGCACCGGTACCGCCTGCCGGAAATTCCACGAAGGGTGGGCGGCCGGGCCAACCGATCGTCGTGATGTTGGAGGCGCCCTTCAGATCGCCCACGGCTTTTTCTGCTACCGCGCGGCCGAGTGCGCCCATGACCAGTCCCTCCAGCGCCCGCCGCACCTCGCCGATCGCGCCACATGCCGCAGGAGGACGCGCATTCAGCATCGTTCCAGCGGGAACGACCACTTTCAGGGGCCGCATCGCGCCGGCGTTGATCGGACCTTTGGGGTCCAGGAACGCCTTGGTCATTGTAAAGACGGCTGTGCGGGTGTGTGCCGGCCCGAGATTGGTCGGCGCCGGCATCTGCGGTGGGCAACCGGTAAAATCGGCGGTCAATCCGTCTCCGGCCACCGTGAGGCACAGTTTCAGCGCCAGCGGTTCCGGACGCGAGCCGGTGTTGTCGAGGTGAACCTCGCAGCGATAGCTGCCGTCCGGCATCGCCCTGATGGCTGCGCGCATACGCTTTTCCGCGCGGTCCAGCAGCGCCGTCATCGCCTCGGCGACCGTGCCAACGCCCCAGCGGGTCGCAAGCTGCTGCAGCTTTGCCTGAGCGAGCAGGCACGCGCCCTCCATCGCACGGAGGTCGCCGCGACGATCTTCGGGTTCGCGCACATTGGCGAACAGCAGATCCAGCAGCTCCTCGGAATATGCGCCATGTCGGGCAACGCGCAGGGCCGGAATCCGAACACCCTCCTGGAAAATTTCCGTCGCGGTTCCCGCCAGGCTGCCGGGCACCATTCCGCCGATATCCTGCCAGTGCGCCATCACTCCAACCAGAGCCAACAGCACGTCTCCGACAAATACCGGCATGACGAGCACCACGTCGTTCAGATGCGTGCCGCCGCCATAGGGGTCGTTGAAGATGAAAGCGTCGCCATCCGCCAGAGTACTGCGATAGCGGTCGAGAATCGTCCGAGTTGACCACGGCAAGGACGAAAGATGCGTTGGCTGGTCTACTTCCGACGCCGTCATCAGTTCGCCGTCCGGCGTCATGATCGCGCAGGAGAAGTCATGCCCCTCATGCATCATCGGCGAAAAGGACGTGCGGATAACCGCGGTCCGCATCTCGCGCACGAAGGATGTCAGCGCCTCGGAAATCAGGGCCAGCGTGACAGTGTCGATGCTCATGCGTGACGCCGCCCGAAGCCGTATACAAAGCGATATTTATCACCACGATAAACAGATTTACCGCTTAGAACCGGACGTCCGTCCTGATCGAAGAAGGTGTGTGTCCGTGTCAGAACCGGTCGCCCGTTGCTCATCCCCAGCAGCCGCGCCACGCTGGCGTCGGCGGCAACCGCCCCGACCGCCACATCCATCCCACCGAGTGCTGTGCCCAGCGCATTTTCCACCATGCGAACCGCGGACTGACTGGTCAGCGCAGCCGCGGGGATGGCGGTGCCGACACGCGCGACCATCTGCCGGTCCTCCAGGCCGATGATCTCCCCGTCGACCAGACGCAGGCGCAGCAGCCGATAAACCGGGTCGCCCTCAGCGATACCCAAGCCGGCAGACATCGCAGCCGTTGCCGGCAACCCGATGAACTCCAACAGCTTGAAACTAACCTGCCCACCGACCGCCTGCATCTGCTCTTCGAAGGATTGCGGCCGCTGCTCCTCGATATGTCCCTCGATTCGCCGGTCCGCGACGAAAGTGCCCGATCCCATCCGCCGTACGATCAGACCCTCCGACATCAGCCGGGCAAGGGCCTGCCTCACTGTCGTGCGGGTGGTTGCAAATGTTCTGGCGAGCTCCGTTTCTGAGGGCAAACGGAACCCGGGCGGCGATCGGCCAGCCATGATTTCGGTCCGAAGCGTCTCCTGAATGCGGAAATAGAGCGGGGCGGTTGAAGCCGGCATCAGCGCCTTGACGTATAAACGTCTAGACAGGTAGCATCCCAATCGAGCGAAGAGCAACAAAGGTCTTGCGGAGGAACGATGCAGGAATTCCGGCAGCTTGCGACCAGCGGCCTGCTTGGTTACGGCTTCCCCGAAGACTCTCTTGCGGCCGGCATGGCGCGCGATCCGCATATGATCGGTGTGGATGGCGGCTCGACCGATCCTGGACCGTACTATCTCGGCTCAGGCAAATGCGTGAATTCACGCATGTCCATGAAGCGCGACCTCCGGCTGATGCTGCAAGCCGCGCGTAGCCATAAAATTCCAATGGTCATCGGCAGTTGCGGCGGCGCCGGTGGTGAGCCGCATTTGCAAACAGTCGCCGATCTGGTGCGCGAGATCGCGCGCGAAGACGGCATGCACTTCAAGCTGGCTGTCATCCATGCAGAGCAGGACAAGGAGTGGGTGAAACAGCAGATGCGGGAGGGGAAGGTGAAGCCTTTCCGCAATGGGAAGACGCTCGCGCCGGAAACTGTTGATCGCGCGACCCGCGTTGTCGGGATGATGGGACCCGAGCCATTCATGGCCGCACTCGATTCCGGTGCCGATGTGGTTCTCGCCGGCCGGTCCAGCGATCCCGCGCCCTGGGCCGGATGCGCCATGCGTGCGCAATTTCCACCCGGTCCTGCCTGGTATGCTGGCAAGATGCTGGAATGCGGCGCCACGGCGGCGCTGCCCAAAGGCCATGACTGCCTGGTGACGTCGGTTGATCGCGACGGCATCGTGCTGGAAGCAACGAATCCCATCCGCAAATGCACGCCGTTCTCGGTCGCCAACCACAGCCTGCATGAGAATGCGAGTCCCTGCTTCCATACCGAGCCTGGCGGTCTGCTCGACACGTCGGACTGCAAGTTCGAGGCGGTCAGCGATCGAGCGGTCCGCGTCAGCGGGATGAAATGGACGCCGCAGCCCTACACCGTGAAACTGGAAGGCGCGGAACTCGCCGGCTATCGCGCCATTACAATCTGCGGCACCCGCGATCCCATGCTGATCTCGATCATCGACGATTTTCTGGCGTCGGTGCGGGAGAACGTTGCCTTCAAAGCCGAGGGCTTCGGCGTCAAGCCCGATCAGTACACGCTCACGATCCGCAGCTATGGCGTGAACGGGGTCATGGCCGACTGGGAGCCGACGCAACGGACCGCCGCTCACGAGATCGGCTTTGTCGTCGAGGTTGTTGCCAACACACAGGAGATTGCCAACGCCGTCCTGTCGATCGCCCGGGTGCAGATGCTCCATGTCGATTTCAACGGACGGCTCTGCAAGGAAGGGAACATGGCGTTCCCCTATTCCCCCTCGGATATCGAAACCGCTCCGGCTTACCGCTTCTCGGTCTTCCACACCGTTGCGATCGATGATCCCTGCGCTCCGTTCCCCACCGAATATGAGACGCTGTGATGCCGAAGATCCGCGACATCGCTAAGGCGTGCAAAAGCAAGAACGCGGGACCCTTCGAAATCACCATCGACGTTGTTTTTGATGACCGCAACATGTTCGAACGCGTGCGGGATACACACGTATTGGGCCCCGAGCTGTTCGCGCGGCTCTACAAGGTTCGGCCGGAAGACGTGCTGTTTACCGAGTATCCGGCCGGCTATGCCTTCAAGGCGACGCTGCCGCGCCGGGTGGGCGCCGGGGATATCGGTGACACAGACGTGTATGGCGCTCAGCAGCACGCGCCCTTGCTCGATGTAAACATTCCGATATGAGCGACGAGATTTTCGATCCGATCGATCTCGAGCTGCTCTGGAACCGCCTGATCCTCATCGCCGATGAGGCCGCCTACGCGATCGTGCGCACGTCGATGTCCAAGGTCGTCGTGGAGGGGCGCGATTTCGGTGCGCTGCTGCTCGATCCCCAGGGCCGGCTGCTCGGCGCCGATGTCAGCATCGCATCCAAGACCGGCACCATTTCCATCGCCGTCAAGGAATTGCTGAAGATAATGCCGCTCGACAGCTTCCACCCGGGTGACATGGTTGTCACCAACAATCCCTGGTGGATCATGGGGCATCTGAACGACATCGCCATTATCGCCCCACTCTTCTATCGCGGCCGCATCATCGGGTTCGCCGAATGCATGGCGCATATGGCGGACATTGGCGGATCGCTCTCGGGAATGCCGCGTGAGGTCTACGAGGAAGGCCTGATTATCCCGCCGCTGAAAATCGTCGAGGGGGGGAAGGAGAATCCGACCTTCTTCGCGATGCTCGAAGCCAATGTGCGGGTACCCCGCCAGATAGCTGCGGATGTACGCGCTCTCATCGTCGGATGCCGGGCGATGGAGCGCAAACTGTGCGAGTTTCTGGAACTTCACCGGCTCGACGATCTCACCACGCTTGGCCACGAGATCCTTCAGCGATCGATGGCGACGATGCGCCGCGCGCTGACCGAGGCCATCCCGCCCGGAACGTATCACGGCGAGACGACCGTAGATGGTTTCGAAGCACCACTGACCATCCGTGCCCAAGTGACCGCAAGCGCGGACGGTGTGGAGATCGACTTTAACGGCAGTTCGCTCCAGTCGGTTTTCGGCATCAATTGCACGCTCGTCTACACCACCGTCTGGGCGACGTACATCATGAAATGCATCGCCGCGCCCCAGCTTCCGAATAACGAGGGTACCTTTGCGCCGATCCGGGTGCGAGCGCCCGAAGGCAGTTTCCTCAATCCCCGCTATCCCGCGCCGGTAAAAATGAAGCCCAGCAGCGGGCACTACATCCCGATCGCGATCCTGAACGCTTTATCCGACGCGTTGACGCGCCATTTGTTGGCAGAAAGCGGCAACAAGTTTCTGGTCTATCTCGCCGGTCGTGATGCACGTGGCGCCGCTTTCTCCGACTTGATGTTCGTGATGGGCGGCATGGGTGCGCGCCTGGTGCACGATGGCCTGCATTGCATGAGCTTTCCGGCGAACTCCTCGAATCTACCCACCGAGGTGTTGGAGCAAGCCCTGCCGCTCCGCGTGCGCCGGCGCGCGCTGCGCCCGGACTCCGGCGGCCCAGGTCGGTTCCGCGGTGGCGCCGGCCAGATCTACGAACTCGAATCCCTCTCGCCGTTTCCGCTCACGGTGCGCGCCGAGCATGGCAAATTGGCGACCGCGCCCCTTGGTCTGCGCGGCGGCCTTCCCGGCGCTGCTGGCGGTTTGTTTCTGAACGATAAGCCGGTCGCGGACAAAGTACCACTAACAATGAATCAGGGCGACGTTCTTCGCCTGGAAGTGCCGGGTGGTGGCGGCATGTATCCGCCGCATTTGCGCGACGCTGCGGTACTCAGGCGCGACATCGCGGATGGGTTGGTGACGCCGGCGGCGGCAGCGCGGGATTATGGCCGTGCGATGGGGCTGGACAATGCCGCACACTGACGGCGCCGGCCTGGGAATCGATATCGGTGGGACCTTCACGGATCTAGTCTTGTACGACCGCGGCACTGGCGACGTGGTGGTCGGCAAGGTACTGACGAACTACGAGGATCTGGCGACAGGAGTGCTCGGGGGCGTCAGCGACCTGCTGGCACAGCACGCAATCGCCCCATCACACGTCAAAGAGGTTGTGCACGGCACCACCCTCGTCACCAACGCGCTGATAGAACGTCGCGGCGCCTCCACCGCCCTGCTCGTCACAACTGGATTTCGTGACCTGCTCGAAATGGGACGCGAAAGCCGCTACGATATTTTCGATATCGATCTGGAAATTCCGCAACCACTTGTTCCGCGGGCATGCGTCTTTGAAGTGCCCGAGCGTCTGGACGCGCAGGGTACGGTCGTGCAGCCCCTAGACCATGATCAGGTGCGCGCGCTCGCGCGAAGGCTGAATCAGGCCGAGTTTCATGCGGTCGCCGTCTGCTTTCTGCACAGCTTTCGTAACCCGGCGCATGAGCGCGCCGTCGCCGCCATCTTTTCACAGGTTGCACCCAGTATTTCCGTGTCGCTGTCATCTGACGTGATGCCGGACATCAGGGAATATGAGCGTGCGGTGACCACGACGGCCAACGCCTATGTCCGGCCGCTGATCGAAAGCTACCTCGACCATCTCAGCGCTGGCCTGCACCGTGGCGGTATTACAGTCGATCCGTTTCTGATCGGCTCGGACGCCGGCCGCGTGGCTCGTCCGGCGGCTATCAAGTACCCTGTTCGGCTCGTGGAGTTGGGTCCCGCTGGTGGTGCGGTTGCGGCGTCCTTTGTCGCCCGGCGCAGCGACATCAGCCAAGTCATTGCCTTCGATATGGGCGGCACCACGGCCAAAATGTGTGTGATCGACGATGGTGAACCCGCTCACACCGATAGCTTCGAAGTCGCCCGTGTCAGCCGCTTTGCCAAAGGAAGCGGACTTCCGCTGAAGGTGCCGGTCATCGAGATGATCGAAATCGGCGCCGGCGGCGGGTCCATCGCCCGTGTCGATGACCGAGGCTTGCTGCAGGTCGGCCCCGAGAGCAGCGCCGCTCATCCGGGTCCCGTCTGCTACGGATTTGGGGGCACCCGAGCAACGGTCACCGACGCGGACCTTTACCTTGGCTATCTCGATCCCGACTTCTTTCTTGGAGGCGCCATGCGTCTCGATGCCGAGGGCGCCGCAAATGCGATCCAGCAGCAGATCGCGCAGCCGTTGGGGCTGACATCGGTGCGGGCTGCCTGGGGCATCCATGCGGTCGTCAACGACAATATGGCGCGCGCCGCGAAAGTACACTGCCTGGAACGCGGTAAAGACCCGCGTGACTATGTGCTCGTCGCCTATGGGGGCGCCGGTCCCGTGCACGCATGGCAGATCGCCGCCACGCTGGGCATCAGGCGCATCCTGTATCCGCTGCATGCCGGTGCGATGTCGGCGCTCGGTTTTCTCGTGGCACCTGCGACGTTCACCTTGATGCGCGCGGCCCCGCAGGCGCTGGAAGCTGTAGAGTTCCAGGGTGCCGATCGTCTTCTGGCCGAGCTGGTTGCCGAGACGACTGACGCCGTCCACCAGACCGGCGTGCCACGCGACCAACTCAGCGTTCGGCGTGAAGCCACGTTGCGCTTCACCGGTCAGACCTATGCTCTGCCGGTTCCGCTTTCGCCCGGACCGGTTTCGCCATCCCACTTGGCGCGGCTGCGGGATGCATTCTTCGAGCTTTACGAGAACCGCTATCATCATTTGCCGCGCGATCTGCCGGTCGAACTGGTCAGCTGGCGCGTTGCCGTGACCGGCCCCACCCCTCAAATCGAGTTCCGTCCGCCGGTATGGGCGGAACGCGGGCCGAAAAGTTATCGGGACGTGTTCTTCCCGGAGGTAGGTGGGTTTGTCTCCTGCCCCATTTATGACCGGCTGGCGCTTCCCCCCGGACGGCAACTCGATGGCCCAGCAGTGATCGAGGAACGCGAGTCGACCGTGATCATCGGCCCCGGCGGCACACTGCGCGTCGATGATTACGGCAACCTGCTCGCCGACCTGCCGGCGACGACCAGAGTGCAGCAATGACCGCGTCCGCCGAGATCGCCACATTCGCAGCCGGCCTCGATGTCGATCATGTCGACGCTTGGTTGCTGCGGAAACTGAAGCGGCATCTTCTCGATACGATTGGGGTCGCCTGCGCCGGAGTGAACGAGCAGGAGCCACGCGCCGTCGGTGGAGTGCTGCAGCGGTGGGGTGGTGTTCCGGAATCCACCGTCATTGGTTGCCCCACTCGCCTGCCGGCGCCCAAAGCCGCCTTCCTCAATGCAGTCGCCGCGCGCATCCTGACCTTCGACGATACATATGAAGCTGGCCCCATACATCCGGGCAGCGCAGTGGTGACTGCGGCGCTTGCGGTTGCCGAGCGCGTCGGTGTCTCGGGACGCACCTTCGCCGCAGCGTTGCTCGCCGGCTACGAGACAGCAACCCGCGTCGCCAAGGCGCTCGGTCCCGAGCACTACCGTTCCGGTTTCCATGCCTCCGGCACGTGCGCTCCTTTCGGCGCCGCCGCTGCCGCAGCGCGCGCCCTCGGACTTAATGCTGAGGAGACCACCTCAGCGCTCGGCCTGGCGGGTGAGGCCGCGATCGGGCTTCGCCAACACCAACTCGACGGATCACTGTTCGACTCCGCGCTGAACGCCGCGCGCGGCGCGGAGCTTGGCGTCGCCGCCGTGGAATTTGCGGCGGCCGGGTTGACTGGACCGCAAGGTGTCCTCGACGGCCGGTGGGGCGTGTTGGCGATGATGTCGCAGGACGGCAATCCCGCTGCCCTGACCAGCGATCTCGGCACCACATGGGCTTTTGCGGAAACGTCGCTCAAGCCCTTCGCTTCCTGTCGGTTCACCCACGGCCCGATCGCAGCGCTGCGCGACGCCGCCACCGCGCCAGCCGAGGTGGAGGAAATCGAAATCGCCGCTTTCCGTGAATCTTATGACGTGTCCAATCGGCCAAATCCGGAGACGCGGTTCGATGCCATACTCAGCCATCAATTAGCCGCAGCGCTTGCCATCTCCGGCCGGCCGATCATGCCAACCGAATTCGTTCAGATTGATCCGGCTATCCGCGATCTCGCGGCCCGGGTTCGGGTCACTCATGACCCGAGTTTGGATCAGCTCCGGCCGCAACTCTGGCCACACCGGATCACGGTTCGCCTTAAGAACGGACGTGTACTGAACCTTTCCTCGGACCAACCTCCCGAACCGACCGAACCGGATGCCCAAGCCAAGTTCCGTCTGCTTGCCGGACCGGTGTTGGGAGAGAACCGTGTGGCGAAACTGATCATCCTGGCCGACGCGCTGGAGACTCTACCGAACATACGGGAACTCACCGGGCTTCTGGGCGGTCCCTCGTCATGAAAGCGCTTACCACGAGCAGCCTCTCCGTGATCTCGCTCTTGGGAGGCGTCGTGGTCTGGCAGGTCCTCACGATGCACGCCTCGGCGATGCTCATCGCGCCGCCCACCGCCGTTCTCGCGCAATTGGTTTCAGACCTCGTTTCTGGCGGGCTGTTCTGGGCACTCCTACGTTCCCTGGAAGCACTCGTCGTCGGTTTTCTGCTCGCCCTGCTCGTCGGCATTGCGCTCGGGATCGCAATCGGCCGCAGCCCGCGCATGCACGCGCTTTGCAGTCCAGTGATCAACGCACTCTATGCCCTCCCGCCCGTGGCACTGGTGCCTTTCCTGATCATCTGGTTTGGCCTCTTCTTCCAGGCGCGCGTCGCGCTCGTCTTCTTCATGTCGGTTTTCGAAATCCTCGTTACCGTTGAGGCCGGAGCTCGCAACGTTGATGCCGCCCTTACCACCGTCGGACGATCCTTCGGTTGCGGACGCTATCAGCTTTTGCGCTATGTGATCCTACCCGCCGCGCTGCCTTTCCTCTTTACCGCGTTCCGCATCGGCTTGGTGCGCGCGATTAATGCCACGATCACCGCCGAGCTGTTTTTCGCGGCCGTCAATCTGGGCGCGCTGA
The DNA here is from genome assembly GCA_963791885.1 of uncultured Pseudomonadota bacterium. Taxonomy (GTDB): domain Bacteria; phylum Pseudomonadota; class Alphaproteobacteria; order Acetobacterales; family Acetobacteraceae; genus CAVSUZ01. Next base: position 1,434,374 of record CAWBUL010000006.1, read on the forward strand.
TGAAGGACAGCGAACAGCAATTCGACACCGCCGGCCTGCTTGCGATCATCGTGCTCCTGTGTCTGCTCGGCCTTGTCTCGCAGGAAGGGGTCAAGGCCGCCGAGTCCCGTCTGTTGCCATGGCACGTCGCCAAGTGACCTCCCGTCTCCTCTGGAATCTGGGCGGGGTCGCTGTCGCTCTTGCCGCGTGGGAATTTGTGGGCAGGCTGGCAGGTGATGTCAATTTCGCGCCGTTCTCTGCCGTGATGGTCGAGTATTTCCACATGCTTCAGGACGGGACCATGCTCTCCGAGTTGGCGGGTTCCCTTCGCGAGATGATCATCGGCTACGCTCTGGCCTGCATCATCGGGATACCGGCAGGAATCGCCATGGGTCGCTCACGACTTTGGGACGGCCTGTTTCATCCCTGGCTCAGCATGATGGTCGTTACTTCTGTTGCTGCGCTGGTTCCGCTGTTCGTTCTTGTGTTCGGCACCGGTCTTTGGTTCCGTGCCATGATCGTGTTCGTCGCCACGATCGGCTACGTTATGCTTGCCCTCTATCACGGCGCCCGAGGCATCGAGCCACGCTTTCTGGACGTCGGCCGTGCCTTCAACGCGGGCCGCTGGCAGGCATTTCGCAATATCATGCTGCCGGCTCTGTATCCGTACCTGTTCACCGCGGCCCGCATCGGGCTTCTGCATGCGATCCGTGCCATGGTCATCGCCGAGATGTTCATCATCGTCGGCTATGGCGGCCTGATTCACAATGCTGGCCTTGATATCTCTACGGCGCCGCTGCTTGGCTTGCTGGTCACGCTGATGCTGCTGGGCGTTATAACCAATTCGCTGCTCCAATTGGCGGCGCGCCTGATCGCGCCATGGTACGATGCACGCGTCGCACCCGGATTCGCAACCGGTAAGTAACCAAGACAAATCAGGGAGGGAATCAATGTACTTGTCCCGTCGCAGGGTCCTGAAAACCGCAGCCGCCGCCAGCGTTGTGCCTGCTCTCGCCGCACGCGCATCGGAAAAGACCCCGCTACGTATCAATCTGCTCGGCTACGCGCTCGGCATACACATGCCTACAACTGCCGCGGTGTTCGATATGTTGCCGGGGATGGGTTACACGCCTCAGACGCGACGCATGGATCAGATGCGGACCTTGACGCAGACACTAGTCGCCGGTGCCGCTGATCTCGGTGAAACCGACCCTATCACCACAATGAGCGCGGTTGAATCGGGCGCCGACTTGAAAATCATCGGCCTTTGGTACCGCTCAACAGATCTGGTCTACGTGGCCAACGCCGACCATGTCCACGAACTCAAGGATCTGACCAATCCAAACAACATTGTAGCCGTGAACGACAAGGGCGACATCACGGATGTGATGATGGTTGGTACGTTGCTCAAGCAAGGCATCGACCCGAACAAGGTGCAAATCGTTGAAATTGGCGGATCCGGGGCGCGGATGCACGCACTGCTGTCGGGCCGAGTGCAGGCTGTTCCGGTTCATTTTGACCAGGCTGCCGACGTGGCCAAGCAGGGGAACTTTAAGATCCTGTTCAAGCCCTGGGTCGAGTTTCCCAACTGGGTGAACGAGGTTTGGGTTACACGCGGCGACTGGCTCAGCAAAAAGGAAAACCAGCGCGCTGTGGTGGATGTGCTGAAGGCGGAGATGACCTGCTTCCGCAAGGCCGACAGCGATATCGACTGGTACACCTCGGTCTATCAGAAGTATGCGACCGTGCCCGACGCCAAGAAAGCCACGCCGGAAAGCCTGAAGCCGCTCTGGGACGGCCTCACCAGGGAAATCAACGCCTGGCCCCCCCACATGGAGTTGAACGTCGAAACCTTTCGCCAGCTTTCAACCCTCTACAAAAGCGCTGGCGCGATAAGGGGCACCGTGAAGGTGGAAAACGTCATAGATCCCTCTTTCGTCCAACAGGCTGCGTCGGAGCTCGGAGCCTGACTGCGTGGGCGCGTCGAAACTCGAAATCAGCAATCTTAAGAAGAGCTTCCGCCGCGACAACTCGAGGGTGATCCAGGTCATCGATGATGTTTCCCTGGCAATCGACTCACTCGAATTTGTCGCTCTCCTGGGACCGAGCGGCTGCGGCAAGTCGACGTTGCTGCGAATCATCGACGGACTGATGCAACCGGACTCCGGCGAAGTTCTCATAAACGGGCGTGCCATCGTTGGCCCTGGCCGCGAGCGGGGTATGGTATTTCAGGGGTTCGAGCTTTTTCCCTGGCGCACGGCGTTAGAGAATATCGAGTTCGGATTGCAAATGCTGGGCATCGGGCGGCGCGAGCGCCGAGAGCGTGCTCAGCGTTGGATTGAACTTATGGGACTGCGCGAGTTCGAGGATTCCTACCCACACCAGCTTTCCGGTGGCATGCAGCAGCGTATCGGTATCGCGAGGGCACTGGCAATCGAGCCTGAAGTGCTGCTGATGGACGAACCGTTCGGTGCGCTTGACGTTCAGACCCGCGACATATTGCAGGACGAACTTCTTTCGATCTGGCAGCGCGATCAGAAGACGGTCTTATTCGTGACCCACTCGATCGAGGAGGCGCTCTATCTGGCAGATCGTGTCGTCGTGTTCACGCCTCGTCCGGCGCGCATCGAACGTATCGTGCCCGTTCCATTTGAGCGACCGCGTGATGAGTCCGTAAAAACCAGCCCTGGGTTTATCGAGATGCGGCGTGATATCTGGCAATCACTGCGGTTATCACTGACCGGCCGCTGAACCGCTCCCCGCCAGGTAGCGTGCATACGGCGCGCCGGACTCCGCCGTCGGCCGCGGACAAGCGGCTTGTTCGAAGCTTGGTGCTAACCTGACGCGATTTCAGCAACATCCGGTTAAGCCGCTGCCTCGATAAATGAGCTCAGTGTGGGCCGCGCGCCGACAGGAAGGGACGCCGATGCAGCTTCTCCGTTATATCGGGATTTTCATCGTACTGTGCTGCGCCGGCGGTTCGATCGTGCTGCCGTACACGGCAAGGTCTCAGGACTCGCCGGACGAGCTGTCGCTGCCAGGTCTGCAAACCGACGCGCACCGTTTCCAGGACACGCTGCGGCACGCCTACCCCGGTGGATTGCCGGCAGCATCGCTGCAGCAGGCCGAGGCAACCGCAGCTACAGCCATGGCGGCGAAGGATTACGCCAAGGCGCTCCCTGCTTTGCAGACCATCATCGGCGGCCTGCCGCAGGGCACCACGCCGAACGCGCAAATCTGGCTGGGGCTGGCACAAGCGGAGATGAATGCGTCTCCACCGCAGTGGGATCATGCTCTGCAGGCCGCATGGATGGCGTTCACCAGCGTCGATACGGACAGTGCGAGCGCGGCGACCGATCAGGTGGCGGCACTGCGCGTGATGCGCCAGTCACTGGTGGGACTGAATAAGCCACTGCCCGAGATCAAGGTGCTGCAGGCGATCGCCCGACGCCTTCCGCATGACGCCGCGGCGCAGCAGGAGGTTGTGCAGCGCGAGCAACAAGTCGGGTTGTTGTTCGATGGGCTGACCGCGAATGCCGAGGCGTTTCCCACGCGCGCCTGTCTGAAATTCGTCGGCAATCCGTCCGGCGCGCCGGATTTTCATCCGGGCGACTGGGTGGCACTCGATCCGGCTGTGAAGGATGCGGCGGTGACGCTGGAATCGCGCCGCATTTGCGTCACCGGCTTGCCGCCCGGTGCGACAACCACCGCGACCCTGCGTCATGGCATGCCCGGCGATAACGGGCTGTCGCTGAAGCAGGATCTGGCCATCCCGATCGCCATGCCGGACCGCGCGCCGCGACTGGTGTTCAATGGCGGGCGCTACCTGCAGCCGCGCGATTCCCGCGCCACCGTGGCGCTGGACAGCGTCAATCTCTCCGCCGTCAAGCTGACCCTGCTCAAAATCAATGAGCGCAACCTGCTCCACGTGATGCAGACCTATCCGCCGTCGCAAGGCGCGATCGACCGTGACGGGGCAACGGATCTGCAGCAGAACGAGGGACGCGTGGTGTGGACCGGGCACGCCGGTGTGGCAGGGTTCGCACGCGACGCGCTGGATCACACCGTGCTGCCGTTGCCGAATGCGCTGTCGGCACCCGGGCTGTATGCCCTGATCGCAGCGCCGGGGGACGGCACGCCATTCGCGCAGGACGAAGCGCCGGTCGCGGCGCAACTGATCCTGCGCACCGACCTGGCGCCGACGGTCTGGCATGGCGCGGACGGCGATACGGTGCAGGTGCGCAGTTACGCGACCGGCTTGCCCGTGGCCGGTGCGACAGTCGATCTGCTGGCGACGGATAACGAGATCCTCCGCAGTGCCACCACCGATCAGGACGGCGTCGTCAAGTTCGCCCAGCCCCTGCTCGCCGGGCAGAACGGTCTTGCACCGGCAGCGCTGCATATCGGGGCCAATGAGGACTTCACCCGCCTCGATCTGACGGCGCCAAATTTCGATTTGTCGGACCGCGGGGCGTCCGGCGCGCCGCAGCCCGGGCCGGTCGATCCGTTCGTCTGGACCGATCGCGGCATCTACCGGCCCGGCGAGACGGTGCGGGTGATGGCGTTGCTGCGCGACGAGAGCGGCGCGCCGGTTGATTTGCCACTGCATCTGATCGTGACACGGCCGGATGGGCGGGTGTTCCAGGATACGGTGCCGCCGCGGGGCGATGGGGCTTCGATCCATCAGGCGGTGATGCTCTCGCCCGGAGCGCAGTTCGGCACGTGGGACATCGTGCTGAAGACCGATCCGAAAGGGCCGCCCATCGCCGACCGGACGTTCCAGGTGGATGCTTTCGTGCCGCCACGACTGGCGGTCGAATTCGCGCCGGACGCGCCAAAGCTTCTGGACCCAGGGCGTACAACCGACCTGCCGGTGAACGTCCGGTTCCTGTACGGCGCGCCGGGCAACGACCTTTCAGGCTCGGCGAGCATCACCATCACGCCGAACCCGGCGCCGTTCACGAATTTCGCCCACTACCATTTCGGCCTGGCGGACGACGCATTCACCGCCAACCGCACGCAGGTGGACCTCGCGGTGACGGACGCGAACGGGCGAACCAGCGTGCCGGTCGATCTGTCGAAGCTGCCGGATACCAGCGTGGCACTGCAGGCGGCCATCTCGGTCGACGTGAATGATCCGGCCGGTCGTGGCGTCGGCACATCCACGACACTGCCGATCCGGCCGGGCGCACCGATGATCGGGATCGCCGAGGATTTCGCGGGCGATTCGGTCAATGCCGACATGAAGGCGGGCTTCCGCATCGTAGCAGTCGCGCCGGACGGCAGGCGCGTGGCAATGCCGGTGCAGATCCGCCTCGTGCGGCAGACACCGGACTGGCGCCTGTCGGTCAGCAACGGGCAGGCGCGCTACGAGACGGTGTGGCGGGACGAGCCGGTGGACAGCCAGAGCGTGACCTTACCGGCGGATGGCGCGCCCTTCGCCTATGGCCGCGGCCTGCCCTTCGGCCGCTACCGGCTGCAGGTGCTGCAAGCCAATGGCGGTATGGCGGCGAGCTCGGTCGTGTTCTACGCGGGGTGGGCGATCGGGGATAATCCGGACGTGCCGGCGCGCGTCTCGGCGCGAGCCGGGGCGGAGCATTACAAGCCGGGCGATACGGCAGTGATCCATGTGGAGGCGCCGTATGCCGGGCCGGCCACGGTGCTGGTGATGACCGACCGGGTGAAGAAGCTGATCGACCTCACCCCGTCTTCGGCCAGTTTCGATGTGTCGATCCCGGTGACGGCGGATTGGGGGCCCGGCGCTTATGTGGGGGTGCATGTGTTCCGCCCGGGCGGAAGGGATCCGGATACCAAGGAGCCCCCAGCGCGAGCGATCGGGCTGACCTGGGTGGCGCTGGACCCAGCCCCGCGCAGCTTGCCGCTCAGCATCGACACACAGCCGATCTATCGCCCGCGCACCACCGCCACGTTCGCGGTGAAGACGACACCGGGTGCCTGGGTAACGTTGGCCGCAGTCGATGAGGGCATCCTCGCACTAACCGATTTCAAAACACCCGATCCGCTCGCCCATTTCCTTCGGCAAGCGCATGCTGGGGGTCGGCATCCATGACGACTGGGCGCGACTGCTGGCGCCGGCGGGCGCGGCCAACACGGTGCTGCGGCAGGGCGCGGGCGGCGATATCGACACGCAATCCAACCCGATCCCGCAGCAGATCGTTTCGCTGTTCGCGGGACCGGTGCAAGTGGGGCCGGACGGGCTGGCGCAGTTTCCGTTGGTGCTGCCGGATTTCGACGGCACGCTGCGGCTGATGGCGGTGGGCTGGGACGGCGCGAAGACCGCCAGCCTGGGGAAAGACATCGTCATGCGCGACCCGGCCATCGTCGAGCCGCTGCTGCCGCGCTTCCTCGCACCCGGCGACCAGGCGCGGATCGCGGTGATGCTGCAGAACCTGGAACTGCCGGGCGGTGATTTCCGGGTGCATGTCGCGGCATCCGGCAGTTTGAATGTGACAGGCGGCGATCCGGCACCGCTGAGCCTCGCGTCGCAGCAGCGAAAACTGGTTCCCGTGGTGCTGACCGCTTCCGGCGCCGGCATCGGCACGCTCACGGTGGATGCCGATGGGCCGAACGGTTTTCATGTCGAGCACACGGCGATGATCAGCGTGCATCCGGCACGCGGGGCGATAGCGCAGGTGACGCCGCTGACATTGGGGCCGGGAGCAAGCCTGACTCTGCAGCCCGATGCCGCCGCGTTTATCCCGGGCACCTGGCGGGCCGGTGCGTCCTTCGGCCTGGGTGTTCGATACGACGCCGCGGCCCTGGTTCGGGCGCTGGAAGCCTATCCGCTCGATTGCCTGGAACAGCTCGCGAGCCGTGGCCTGCCGCTGACAATGCTGACGGGTCCGTCCGGGGGGCAGGATCGCGCGGGACGGCTGCAACAGGTCATTCAGGCACTCGGCGACCGGCAGCGCTATGACGGGGCATTTGGGCTGTGGTCCTCCAATGGCGACGCTGAACCCTGGCTGACGGCCTACGCGACAGAGATGCTGCTGCGGGCACGCCAAGCCGGGGCGCCGGTGCCGCAGCCGATGCTGGACCAGGCACTCGGATGGTTGTCCAACGAGGTGGCGACACCGCCCTCGGACCCGAGCGATTACGCCGCGCAGGCCTATGCGCTGTATGTTCTGTCACTGGCGGGAAAGGCACCGGCGGGGGCGGTTCGCGTGGCAGCACAGGGGCTAGGCTCGGAACCCACGCCCCTGGCACGCGCGCAGATTGCCGCGTCGCTGGTGCGGCTTGGCCAGGACGATCAGGCGCGCGCGATCTTCACCCAAGTGCTGGCCGACCTTTCCCGCCGCGCCTGGGGCGCGGATTACGGCTCGGCGCTGCGCGATCAGTTGGCAACGGCTGTGCTGGTCAGCGATAGTGGCGTGATGTCGCGGCAACTGGCGGCCGTCCGCGCGGCCCTTCCGGGCTCCGATCTCAATCCCGATACGCTGAACACACAGGAGCAAGCCTGGGCGGGTGCCGCTGCCGGGGCGATGGAGGCCGGCGTCGGACCGGCGACGGTGGTGGCAGACGGCAAAAGCCTGGGACCGGCGCCGAACGTCGCGTTGCCGGTCGCCGGCGCCGTCACCGTTCGGAACCCTGGCAAGGTCATGCTTCCCGGCAGCCTCGTGGTGCAGGGGGTGCCGGTAACCCCGCCAGCCGCCGCGCATGCAGGCATGAGCGTGCGGCGCAACTTCTATGCGATGGACGGTTCGGCGGTCGATCCGGACAAGCTGCCACAGAACAGCACCTTCGTGATGGTGATCGACGGGGCAACGACGGACGGGCAGGACCATCGTGCCGTCGTGATGGCGGGCCTGCCGGCGGGGTGGGAGATCGCCGGCCGGTTCTCCAGCGGCAAAGTACCCGGAATGGACTGGTTGGGTGAGCTGAGCGAGACCGAAACCCAGGCCGCAGCGGATGACCGTTATGCCGCTGTGGTGAGTTTGACCGCGGACCAGCCGTCTTTCCGCCTGGCGGTGATCCTGCGCGCGGTGACGCCGGGCAGCTTTGAGTATCCGGGCATAACGGTCGCGGACATGTATCGCCCCGCGGTGTTTGCCCGGCAGAACACCGTGCCTATCGCGGTCCTGCCGGCCACGCCGTGAAACGCTGGAGGCGCCGGGCCGGACTGGCCGCCGCGTGCGCGGCAGCGGTGGTCGCTGGCGTGCTGGCTTTGGGCGCGCTGTCGCCCGCCCGCCTGCCCGGTCCGCAATCCTGGGGCACGCGTGTTGTGGCGCGCGACTGCTCCCTGCTGGCCCTTGCGCCGGCCCCCGGCGGCGTGTGGCGATTCCAAACGGCGCCCGGCGAGGTCTCGCCCTTCCTAAGGGCACTGCTGATCGCGGTGGAGGACCGGCATTTCGCAACTCAGCCCGGGATCGATCCGGGTGCAGTGCTGCGCGCGGCCTGGCAGATGGCCCGGGCAGGCCATGTGATCTCGGGTGGCTCGACACTGACGATGCAGGTCGTTCGTCTGCTCAACCCAAGGCCGCGGACACTGACCGCGAAGGTGCTGGAAACAGCACGAGCCGTGGATCTGCGACGTCGGCTGACGCCGGATCAGATCATGGGGCTGTGGCTGTCCCTGGCGCCGTTCGGCGGCAATCTGGTTGGGGTTGAAGCAGCGTCCTACGCCTATTTCGGCAAGCCCCCCGGCGCGCTGGGCGCCGCTCAGGCGGCGCTGCTGGTCGCCCTGCCGCGACGGCCGGAAGCCCTGCGGCCCGACCGGCACCCCGATGCGGCGCGGCGGCTACGCGACCGTCTCCTGACCCTGGCCGAGGCGCGCGGGCTGCTGAGCCCCGCCGAGGCGGCCACGGCGCGGGCCGAACCGGTGCCGGACCGGCGTCTGCCGATGCCTCTGGCGCTGCCGCAGCTTTTTGTCGCGGCGCGGCATCCGCCGGTGCTGACCACCAATATCGACCCAGCGACCCAGGCCGCGATAACCGAGATCGCGCGGGCGACGCTGGCCGACCTGCCACCACGGGTGGGACTGGCGATCACGGTCGCCGATCTGCGCTCGCGGACTTTTTCGGCGCTCTGGCTCGGCGATTGGAACGATGCGGCGCGGGCAGGGCGCGTCGATCCCACGAACGCCCTGCGTAGTCCGGGATCGACGCTGAAGCCGTTCCTGTATGGCCTCGCCTTCGCCGATGGGCTGGTACATCCCGACACGCTGCTGACGGACGTGCCGGATCGGTTTGGCGCCTACAGCCCCGAGGATTTCACCGGGCGCTTCGCCGGGGGTGTCACAGCGGCCGAGGCGCTCCGGCGGTCGCTCAACCTGCCCGCGGTGGGGCTGCTGGCGCGCTACGGCGCGCTGCGGTTCAGCGCGGCGTTGACCGCGGCCGATACGCCTCTGCACCTTCCCCGCGACGCGGCTCCGAGCCTGCCGATCATCCTCGGCGGCGCGGGAATGACGATGCGGGAGCTCATGAACCTTTACGCCGCGCTGGCAACCGACGGGCGCGTCGTCTCATTGTCGCTGACCGGCGTGGCCGCCCCGGGACCTATCCTGCTGCCGCCATCTGCGGCACGGATGGTTGCCGATATCCTGACCCGGCCATTTCCCGATGAAGCGACGGGTTCCGGCGTCGCCTGGAAGACCGGCACGAGCTGGGGTGATCGTGATAACTGGGCATTCGGGTTCGATCGGGCGCGTGTCATCGGAGTGTGGGTGGGACGGCCGGACGGCTCGGCGATGGACGCCGGTGCGGCTTCGGATCACGCCCTGCCGGTACTCGAACGGCTGTTCGGTGCGTTGCCGGCAGCACCACGTAGTCCAACGGTGGCCTCACCAACCCTATCCCTTGTCACCGCACCGGACCCCGACCCCCTGCGCCTGCTCTTTCCCCCGCCCGGCGCGGTCATCAACGGGATGGGGCCGCTCGACCTTAAGGCGATGGGTGGGAAACGCCCGCTGCACTTCCTGATCGACGGTGCGCCGATCCCCTCAGTGGACGCGCTGCGGCAAACGCAATGGAGCCCGCCTAGCCCTGGCTTTTATCGCATCACAGTGCTCGATGCCGCGGGCGAGGTGGTGCATGCGGCGATCCACGTGACCGCGGAAGATTGAGAGCGCAGATCCCAAGCCCGCCGAAGCCGGAGGCGACTACCCATTCGCCGGGCGAACACCGGGACAAATCCGAGACCGGCCGGCTTCGAAGGCAACCATCTGCGCGAGCCAGCCCGATTGACCGACGTCAATGCCAGGCGCCGGGCAATGCCACATCTGCACCGCTGAAGCATTCGGGGCATCCACGTGAAGACGGACGTGCTGGAAGCGATCGGCGAGACCGAGCTGCAGCGGCCAGCACAGGTCAATGCCGCGCTCGCAGCGAACGACAAGATTAAGTACCTGCTCTCGCTGCTGCAGATGGCCATCGCCCAAGCCGATCACCCGGAACAGCCGGCCGACTCGATGCGCCGCGAGCGGCTTAACTGCGGTATCGACGATCCGGCGCTCGACGCGGTTATTGAATTTACCCGGCGGGAAAGCGACCGCTACCGGCTGCCTGGCGCGTCGGCTCTGCTCACGCGCCTGGGGCAGGAGATGCGCGTCATGGCGGCGCCGCTCATTGGCGACGATGCCGGCATAGAATTCGCGCGACGGCTGGAAGCGCTGCTGAGCCGCATGCCGGATGCGCCAAACGATCTAGTCGACGATGCCGCGATCCTTGGCATGGCCCAGCCGGGGCACCCGGAGGCCGACAGTCTGCATCAGCTTGTGATGGATCTGCACAAGGCACTGAATGCCTTACAGGTCGATCTGGCTGAGGAAAACCTCGACGGCGCCGCCGCCTATGGTCTGACCGTAGAAAACAGGCCGCGTGTTGCGGCATTCATGGCGGGGCTCAACCGGTACTGCGCCGCTGAAATTCAATCATCCGGGGATCGGGACGACGGCGACACGGTCCGGCGGACGGCTGATCATCCAGAACGACATCGGTACCACCGATGCGCACGTGATCGTCATTCATGTGAATGCGAAGTGCGTCGAGATCACGTACAGCGACGTGCATCCGGAACGCGCGCAATTCTTGCGCGACATGCTGTGGCGTTTTGCCGTGTCTTGGCGTGCCGAGCAAAGCCAGCACATCGCGACCCTCGCGGCTGGCGAGCCTTTCACGCTGTGCACCGGCCGCTTCGAAGCCAAGGACGAGACCGAGCTCCGTGCTTATCTTGAGTTTCTCGGCTCACGCTTGGTGTTCCTGATCGACTGGAACCGCGCACGCAAGCTATTGCGCGACTTCATGCGCCGGCCCCAACGCAGTGCGTTACTGCAATGGGCTGCCGAGAACGAGGTAGGTCACCGCGGCTTCCTGGAGCTCGGCGGCGCTAAACTGATCAATGAAGCGATCGAGACCACGGCAGGTTCGGCCATGCATTTTGGTGACCGGCTGTGCGACGTATTAGGTGACGATCCGACTTTGGATTTCCTGCGCTTCGTGCTGAGGGTTGCCAGCGAAGGGCTGCGCACACGACGCTCGCACGCTCTGATTCGCGATCGGATTCGCACGGAGCTTGCCTCGCATTTCAGCAACGAAAGCCGGCGCCTGCTTCTCACCGCCGGCGACCATGCCGGCCTGATCTTCGAGATCGCCACGCTCGTGCAGGAAGGCGTGCATGCCGCCGGCGCGGCGACAGATGCCAACGCAGGGCTGGGTCAGCGCGCGCGAGCCCTTGAGCATGACGCGGACCAATTGGTGATTGCCGTGCGCGAGATCGTCCAACGCCGCGCTGATCATGCTCCCCTGCTGCAGCTTATGGAGGCCGCGGATGATGCGGCGGATCAACTCGAGGACACCGCCTTTCTGCTGGAACTGCTGGCCGGCAGCAATCCATCCGGTGCGCCGATCGAAGCGCTGACCGTATTGGCCGACCTGCTGCTGGAGGCCGCGCAGGAATGGGTGAAGACGTTGGCGCACGCCACGCATGTGGATCACGCCCCCGGCAGCTCGCCGGGCAAGCAGGAAGACGTGGATGATTTCCTCACGGCGATCGACCGCGTCGCCGCGCTGGAGCATGAGGCTGACGATGCAGAGCGCGCGTTAACTTATGCCGCGGTTCAGGACGCGCAGGACTTTCGCCAACTCCATCTCTATGCCGAGATGGGAAGCGGGCTGGAGGAGGCAGCGGACGCACTCAAGCGCGCCAGCCTGTTCGCCCGGGATCACGTGCTTGGCCGCGTGTTGGGAGGCTGACGCACCATGCCGCTTGGCTTCTACCCAATACCGGCCGGTGCACGCTTGCCTGAAGGCGGCGCCGAAGAGGTGGGCAACAAGTCCTGGAATTTGATGCGCATGGCTGCTTCAGGCCTGCCGGTGCCACCCGGATTCGTGCTGCCGACCGGCTGGTGCCGGGCGCGCAGCAGGAATGGCGTTGACGAGATCGCGTTGCAGGCCACGCTCGCCGCGGGCATCGGCTCCTTGGAAGTGGCCACCAATCTGGGTTTTGGCGCGGCACGGCGACCGCTGCTTGTGTCCGTGCGCTCGGGCGCCGCCGTATCCATGCCCGGAATGCTGGAGACCGTACTGAACGTCGGCCTGAACACGCAGACAGTGGACGGCTTGATTCGCCACACCGGCAGTCCGCGACTGGCCTGGGACAGCTATCGCCGCCTCGTTCAGGGCTATGCCGAAGTGGTGGAAGCGCTGCCTGCAGCCTCGTTCGATGCTCTGGTGAACGAGACCGTCGCTAAGGCGAAGGTCTCCGGCGAGTACGAACTCGACTTTCGCAACTTGCGCGCACTCACTCATCTGCTGCTCGCACAGTTCCATGCGCTGTCTGGCCGGCCGTTTCCCCAGGATCCCAATGAGCAACTGCTGCATGCGGTCAAAGCCGTGTTCCGATCCTGGGATGCGCCCAAAGCGGTGGCGTATCGCCGGCTGAACGGGCTGGATGATGCCGCGGGCACTGCCGTGACGGTGCAGGCGATGGTGTTCGGCAATGCCAGCGGCACGTCCGGCGCAGGCGTCGCATTCACGCGGGATCCGGCGACCGGAGTGCCCGAGCTTTATTTGGATTTCCAGTTCAACGGCCAGGGTGAAGATGTCGTGGCTGGCCGGCGCAATCTGCCGGATGCCGAGCGCCTGCGCACGCGGCTGCCGACCGTATGGCGCCAGTTGGGGCAAAGCGGACACGCGCTGGAGTCGCTGTTCAGGGATGCTCAGGATTTCGAGTTCACGCTGCAGTCCGGAACGCTTTTCTTACTGCAGGCGCGCAATGCCAAGCGCACGCCTTGGGCCGCGCTGCGCATCGCAGTCGATCTGGTCGAGGAAGGGCTGATCACGCCAGACGAAGCTTTGGCTCGTCTGGAGGGGATTGACCTCACTGCGCTGGCTCGCACCCGGTTCGGCGAGCATGCATCCCCCGCCATCGCACGTGGGAAGGTCGCGAGCATCGGCGTGGCCTCGGGTCCGATTGCGCTTGATCCCGCAGCGATCGGGAGTATCGCGCGGGACGCAATGCCGGTCATTCTGGTCCGGCAGGACACCACGACGGCTGACGTGGAAGGCATCGCTCAGGCGGCGGGCATTCTGACCGCGACCGGCGCCCGCACTTCGCACGCGGCGGTGGTCGCAAGGCAACTCGGGAAGGTTTGCCTTGTCGGCTGCGCGGATCTGTCAATCGATTTGGAAAAGCGGCGCTGCCGAATTAGCGGCCAGGAATTTCGCGAAGGCGAGTTCCTGTCGCTCGATGGCAATGACGGGGCGATTTACGCGGGCCGTCTGCCGATCATCGCTGAGCGGCCGACTCAGGAATTGGCGCGACTTGCAAGTTGGCGCAGCAGGGCTGAGGTGGTCCCCTTCCGCGGGACAGATTGGCGGCTTTACTAAGCTTGGTTCTGGGTCATCTCGGGCCGCCAATCTCCCCGCTTCCATTCCTCCGACCGCGGTCGCGGCATAGGCCTCGTCAGGAGTGAGCCCGCCCAACGCTGAGTGAGGCCGGAACCTCCTCTCAGTAGCTCATTGGCGCCGGAACAACTGGCTGCCAGTTACCATCCTTCACCACGCACAGGAACGAGGCATTGGATCCCTGATGCTTATCTGGCCCGAACGAAATCGGCGGTGAGCCAAAGATGTCATGGTAGTCCTTCACGCCCTCTAGGCCGCTGACGAAGCCGTCGGTCGTCAGTTCCTTGCCGGCGTTCTGTAGCGCCAAAACGACGACCTGCGCTCCGGTATACCCGATCTGAGCGGCAAAATTCGGTTCCTTGCCGAAGCGCTGCTTATACCCTTCGACGAAGGCCTGGACTGCCGGCCGTTCGTCATTCGCTTGGATAAACAACATGGGCGCCATCGAGTAAAAACCGCTGGAGGCACCGCCCGGCATCTTGGCGACAGCTTCGTCGTAGCTTGCCGCCTGACCTAACATATCCACATTCCAGCCGGTCTTGCGGATTGCTGAGATCAGTTGCACGCTATCTCGTACAATCGTACCGAATACGACCAAGTCACAGTTGGCATCATGCAGCATCGCGACAGCAGCACTGAAATCGGTGTCCGTTGGTTTATGCAGTGTTTGCGCCACCAAGGCCATATTCATGGCCTTGAGCTGATCCTGCGCGCCGTCCATTACATCGCGGCCGAAATCCGTATCCTGGGCCGCTGCGCAGATTCGCTGCTTATGACGCTGTTCGATAAAGTACTTCAGACCGGCACGAATTTGGTCGTAGTAGCTGGACCCGAGGCCAAATTTGAGGTGATTGAGCGGCGAGTACATTGACCGCGCCGAGGTCAGCGGAAATATGTTGGGGACCCCGGCTTTGAGTTGCATCGGCATCGTGGCGTTGTTCATTGGCGTGCCACCGTTGGCAACTTCGATAAATACCTGATCCTCATTCAGCAGTTTGTTTTCTGCCTGGACGGAGCGGGGAACCTGGTACTGGTTATCCTCCACGATATACTCGATCTTGCGGCCATTGATGCCGCCATTCTTGTTGATATCGTCGAAGACCATGCGCCAGGCATTGGAATTGTTCACACCCCACATGGCGGTGACGCCGGACAGATCGGTATACGTGCCGATTTTGACGGTTGTCGGTGTTACGCCTTCAGTGGAGCTGGCGATTGCCGAGCAAGCAAGACCGGCAGCCATTGCCGTTGCGATGAGTAGTGTACGCATGGACATCTCCCTCCCGGCCGAGTGACGGCGACCGCGCTTTGCCGGCAGCCCTTTCGGCCTCAGGGGCTGCTGTACATTTCCTCAATAAGGCCGCGGTATTTCTCCCCGATAGTGGCACGCTTGAGCTTCATCATTGGTGTCAGCTCGGGATCCTCGGGTGCGAGCTTTTGTTCGATCATCCGGAAGGAGCGGATTTCGACCGACGCCGAAAGGCGCGCGCTGGCCTGCGTGATCTCGCGATGGATCAGGTCGCGCACCGGGGCGGCGCGCACCAGCGAACTGTAAGTGGTAAACGCCACGTCGTTCTGCTGCGCCCAGCCTTCGAGGGCGTCGGGATCGGTCATCACCAGGCAGGCGAGGAACGCCCTCTGATCGCCGAGGACTACCGCATCGGCGATATACGGTGATAGTTTCAACTCTCGCTCAATCTCGGCGGCGGTGATACGGAAGCCAGACGCAACGGTGATCACGTCCTCCGCGCGTCCCACGATCCGCAGATAACAGTTCTCCAATTCGCCCATGTCACTGGTGTGCAGCCACCCGCCGCGAAGAGTGCGTTGCGTGGTTTCTGGCTCGTTCCAGTATCCGGCGAATACATGCTCCCCACGGATCAAGATCTCGTTGTCGGGCCCGAGGGTGACTTCTCCATAGGGGACGGGTTTGCCGACCCAGCCGAGGCGGACAGCGTCGGGCGGCATGAGCGCTGTCAGGCCGCCGCATTCGGCTTGGCCATAAAATTCCAGCACGTTGAGACCAAGCGCCATGGTCCAGCGCAATAACTCCGGTGAAACGGGAGACGCGCCGATCAATCCAAGCCGAAGCCGCGCGAGACCGAGCTCCCGGCGGACGTTGCCGAGCACGATCCCGCGGAGCACCCAGGCTTGCGCGACAGTCCATGCCGATGGCGCGCGGCCGGCAGAACGTTGCCCGGCCTCCTTGGCACCAACTGCCATCGCCCAGCGATAGAGCCAGCGCTGAACCAGCCCGGCCGCGGCAGAGGCAACGGCGATGCGCGAATGGAATCGCTCCCAGATGTGCGGCGGCGCGAGAAAGACGGTGGGTTGTGCCTCGCGCAGATCCTCAGCAATGGTGTCGGGGCGCTCGACGTAGTTACTGACGACACCGGCACACAGCGACAGATACAGACCAAGCACACGCTCGATCGCGTGGGAGGCAGGGATGAAGGCCAGACGCTCGTCGCCGGGGTGAAGATCCATCAGCCGCGCTGCGTTTTCGGCTTGAAACAGGAGGTTGTGGTGGGTGAGCATCGATCCTTTCGGCGTGCCGGTCGTACCCACTGAATAGATCAGCGCGGCGGTCTCATGAGGATCGAGATCAGGTAGGTCGGGCGGCTGCGGGGAAGCGTGGTCGAGGAAGCTGGTAAAGCTCTTGCAATCCGGATCGGAGAGGTCGCGGAGTCCTGTCATATCGAAGATCACCACCTGCTCAAGCCTCGGACAGAGAGGGCGAGACGCGAGCACTTTGTCGAGCTGTTCTTCGTTTTCCACGAACACCAAGCGCGCGCCGCAATGGGCGAGAATTTGCGCGGTGAGATCGGTATTTGCGGTTGGGTAGATACCGACGGAAATCGCGCCGGCGGCCAGGACACCAAGATCGGCGAATGCCCATTCCGGCCTGGTTTCGCAAAGGATGCAGACGCGATCACCGGGTTCGATGCCGCTTTCTCGCAGGCTTTGGGCAACTTGAAGCATGCGTGCGACCAGGTCGCTCCAGTCGATGGACCGCCAGAGGCCGCGGTCTTTCTTGCGCATGATGATGCGGCCTGGATGGGCGGCGGCGCGATCAAGGACGAGGGCAGGAATGGTGGTTACCGCCACAACTTCCTCCTCCGCCAGCGGCGCTGACCACGCACTCCAACCTGCTTCTGTCCGAGATAGAATTCCTTGATATCGTCGGTTTCTATCAGGTTGACACAGTCACCCTGCACGACGATGCGCCCAGTTTCGAGGACGTAGCCATAGTCCGCAGTCCTCAACGCGATGTGCGCATTCTGCTCCACTACCAGAATCGCCACTCCCTGCTCCTGGTTGATGCGGCGGATGATGTCGAAGATCTGGGTTACGAGCAGCGGCGCCAAGCCAAGCGAGGGTTCATCGAGCAGCAACAGACGGGGATTACCCATCAAAGCCCTGCTGATTGCGAGCATTTGCTGTTGGCCGCCGGACAGCAGTCCAGCTCGTTGATGAGACCGTTCCTGCAAAATAGGAAAATAACCGAAGCACATGTCTAGATCACGGACGACATTCCCGCGATCGTGCCGCGTGTACGCGCCCATCATGAGATTCTCGCGCACGGTCAGTAAGGGAAAGATCTCGCGGCCTTCCGGCACGTGGCAGATCCCGAGTTTGACGACCTGATCGGGGGAGCGGTTCCGAATATCACGTCCGTGAAAGCGGATGTAGCCGCGTTCCGCGTTCAATACGCCTGAGATCGTCCGCAGGACGGTGGTTTTGCCGGCGCCGTTCGCACCGAGAACCGTGACGATCTGTCCGGGATTTACTTGCAGCGAAACACCGCGGATCGCCTGGATCGGCCCATAATAGGTTTCGACCCCGCCGATCGAGAGAAGCGGTTCAGTCATGCGCCCACTTCCCCGCCGATATAGGCGCGAATGACCTCCGGATGGGTTTGCACTTCCTGCGGCGTGCCGAGTGCCAGCACCCTGCCGTAATTCAAGGCCATAACCCGATCAGAAACCTGTCGAACCAGATTCATATCGTGTTCGACCATGATGATCGTGACGCCGAGATCCTTTTTGATGTCCTCAATCCAGAAACCCATGCCTTCCGTTTCTTCGACATTCAGTCCGGATGACGGCTCGTCCAGCAGGAGAAGACGCGGTTCGGTGCACAGAGCGCGGCCGAGCTCGACGACCTTGCGCACACCATAAGGGAGCCCGCCAATCAGGCTATCGCGGTAGCGCTCCAGGCCCAGGAAGGCGATGACATCTTCGGCCTTTTTGCGATGCGCGATCTCGTCGCGGCGAGCCGAAGGCAGGAAGGCGAGTTGCGCCAGCAAGGATGCACGCACGTGGCAGTGACAGGCAATAAGGAGATTTTGCAGGACGGTCGCGTTAGAGAAGAGTTCGATGTTCTGGAAGGTGCGGGCGATCCCCAGGCCAGCGATGCGGTGCGGCGGCACGGCGGTAATGGTCTTGCCGTCAAAGACGATGTGCCCGACAGTTGGTGTATAGATACGGCTGATCATATTGAAGATCGTCGTCTTGCCGGCGCCATTCGGGCCGATGAGCGCGAAGACCTCGTTCTGGTTTACGTCAAAACTGACGTCATCGACCGCGCGGATGCCGCCGAAATGTATGGACAGGTGCTCGGCGCGGAAAAGGCTCACCGGATGCGCTCCGAGCGTGCATAGGATTTCTGAGAGCGGAACGCCGCGCGCCGGTACAGCGGCATGGTCTGGAACCAAAGCTTGGTCTTGACCCAGCGGCCATAGATGCCGCCGGGCTCGAACAGGATGCAGAGGACAAGGATCAGCCCGAACAGCGAGGGTTCGAGGCCAGGAAGATGTCCGAGGTTGCCGGGCAAGTCATCGCGCACCAGGGCAATGGCCTGAGGCAGCAGCCGCACAAACAGGGCACCGAAAATGGCGCCCTGCAGCGAACCGACGCCGCCGACAAAGACGATTGTCAAAAACTGCACTGACAACAGGATGTCGAAGCTGTCAGGGGCCAGGAAGTTGACGTACTGTGCAAATAGACCACCTGCGAGCCCAGTTATGCCGGCCGATATGGCGAAGGCTATTGTTTTATAGAGTTTGAGGTTGATGCCCATGCTCTGGGCAGAGATTTCACTGTCCCTGATCGCGACCATCGCGCGGCCAAGGGGCGTCCGCAGGATGTTTGCCGAGACCCAGAGTACGAACACCAGGACGGCGAGCGCAGCGTAGTACACCCCCGTCGCGCCCTGAATTTGCACGCCGAGGATATCCGGGGTCGGAACAGGCAGTCCGTCGAAGCCGTGTGTAACGGCGTCCCATTTCTCGAGGACGGTGGCGACGATTTGGCCGAACGCCAGAGTGGCGATGGCCAGATACAGGCCGCTCATGCGCAAGGTGGGAATGCCGATGGCGACACCAGCGATCGCGGCGAGCAAGCCGGAGGCGGGAAGCGTCACGACATAGGGCCAGCCGGCGGTGAGTAAAATGGCGTTCGTGTAGGCGCCGATGCCGAGGAAGGCGGCGTGGCCAAGATTGACCAAGCCTGTGTAGCCGGTCAGCAGCATCAGACCCACGCCCCCGATGGCGAAGATGAAGACGGCGCCAAGCTCACCGATGTAGAAAGTGCCGAGGATAGCGGGAAGTAGGAGCAGGACCAGAACTAGGAGGCTATGCCAAAATAAGTCGCCGTTGTGGCGCCAGATTGTCAGGTCTTGCCGATAACTTGTCCTGAAGACATATCGCATGAGCTAGACTCGCTTGACGATGCGCTGCGAGAACAGGCCCTGCGGCAGCAGGATCAAAGCTCCGAGCAGGACGACGTTCGAAGTGACGTCCTGAAAACCGGCGGGCAGATAGAAGCCAGCCAGTTGCTCGGCAATTCCGATGATCACGCCGCCGACCAAGGCCCCAGGAATACTGCCGAATCCGCCCAGGACCGCAGCGGCGAATGCCTTGATGCCGAGAAACCCCATGTTCACGTCGATCATCGACACGGGAACCAGCAAGACAGCCGCGACGGCCGATACGCCGGCACTGATCGCCCAGATAAGAGAAAAAACCGTCCGGACAGGAATTCCCATGTAGTATGCGGCAAGCTGATTCTGCGAGGCAGCCTGCATCGCGATTCCCAGCCGCGTATGGCTGAAGAACACATAAAGGATGGCGCAGAGCAGGAGGGTACCACCAATAATCGAGAGGCTGTCGTAGCCGAGAATGAAGCTGCCGAAGTGGATGGTCTTATTGGTGAAGGGAGTAACAAAACCGACGGAATCGTAACCCCATGTGATGCCGGCGGCGGCTCGGAAGATAAACCCAAGACCCAGCGTCAGCATGACCACCGCGAATTGCGGTTGTCCGATGACCCGCCGGATAATGAGTGCATCGATCAGGAAGCCGAAGGCGGCGGTTATCGCGACTGCACACAGGGCCGCAACCCAGTAATTGAAGCCGAACCATGTAACAAAGCTGAACGCGGCGAAGCCGCCCAGCATCATAATGTCACCTTGAGCGAAGTTGACGAGCTCGGTTGCCTTATAAATCAACACAAAGCCGAGTGCGATCAGCCCATAGATGCAGCCGCCCGCAGCGCCATTAACAATAAGCTCAAGCAGGCGGAGCGCGTCCCCCACGGGTGGTAGGCCTCCCTTTCATGCGGCTCTGGCGGCCGCTGTTGGTATCCCGCGATTGCCACAAGGATTTAGGATCGTCAACCACTCTTGCGCTGCCGCTAACATGGCCGTTACCCTATTCTAGCCGCGCAATCGGCTCGGCCTGGGAGGAAAAAACATGTCAAACTGTTCCCGAACGCTAGGTTCTTGGCCACGCCGCCTGTTGGCCGCGAGTTCTCTTACACTGGCCCTAACAGGGGCAGCATGGGCCCAGGGTGGGCCGACCCAGGGCGTAAGTGATACCGAAATCGTCATCGGCACGACAACGGATCTGTCAGGGGTGACGGCGGTTCAGGGGGTTAATAACAGCGATGCCATCCGCATGGCCTTCGATGAAGCGAACGCCAAAGGCGGCGTCAACGGCCGCAAGATTCGCTATGTGGTGGAGGATAGCCAGTACACCGTGCCGCGTGCGGTGCAGGGCATGAACAAGCTGTTGAATGAGGATAGGATCTTTTTTGCGCTGGCCGACGGCGGCACTCCGATGAACGATGCGGAGATGCCGATGGAGCTGAAGAAGAACGTGCCAAACGTTTTTCCGCTGACAGCGGCCCGGTCGATGTACCAGCCATTCAATCGGCTGAAATTCGGCCAATATGCCTCATACTATGACCAGATGCGCTCGGGGGTTAAATACTTCGTCGAACAGAAGCACGACAAGAAGATCTGTGCGATGTATCAGGATTCGGACTTCGGACGGGACGTGCTGGCAGGTATACAGACCGAAGCGAAGGCGCTGGGTTTAGAAGTGGTTGCCACGACCGCGCATCATCCGACCGATACGGAATTCAGCGCCGATATTACGAAGCTGCGTGACGCCGGCTGCGACTTCGTCGGCATGGGAACGATCGTACGCGATACCAACCTGATCATATCGACGGCGAAGAAGATGGGCTGGCACCCGGATTTCGTCGGACAATTCGCGTCCTACGATCCTGCCGTTGCCTCTCTGCCGGGGGGTGCGACCGAGGGCTTTTATAGCATGACGCCGGCGCTTTATGCCTATCCGGACGATCCGCGGCCGGAGGTCCAGGCCTTCGCCAAAGCGTTCAAGGCGCGCTACGGGATGGATCCGAATTTCCATGGCGAGCAGGGCTGGACCGCCGCTCAGTTCGTGCTGCTGGCTTTGCAGAAGGCGGGGCGGGATCTGACGGTCGATAGCTTCATTAATGCCATGGAGAGCATTCAGGACTTCAAGCCGATCTTCGGCGGCTCGCTGAGTCTGGGACCGAACAAGCATCAAGCCTCCACCGCATCGTTTTTGGCAGTGGTGCAGAATGGGCGCTGGGTGCCGGTGACCAGCGAGGCTCTGGTCTACTGAGTCTGTGGGCGGATAGGGCGCGCCTAAATTGGCGCCCTACGCCGCCGCGGGCTGAATCGCCTTCATGGTCCCGCCGTATCGCTCTCTAAAGGCAGAAGTATCAGTTTCTTCTAACACGATATCGCGGTTCAGCACGCGTTCCTTCCATGTGAGCAGATCGGGATGCGCTGCCTGGAACTCCGGCATCACCTCACGTGCGAACAGTTCCAGCGACTCGCAGATATGCGCGTGAGTGTTGTTTCCAGCCTGGTTGAGCAGAACGACCTGGTCGATGTTCGAGGATTGGAACTTCTTTAGCTTGCGACGGATCGTATCCGGTGAGCCGATCAACCCGCCGCGAAGTGCAGCGGCATGGGCCTCCGGATTGGCGCGCTTCCACTTGTTATATTCCTCCCACATGTTCACGGCGCCTGGCGGCGGACGCTGCCGGCCGCTGCTGGCACCGTAGAATTTGAGGCAGAACTGAAAGAATGTGTCGCCATCAGCGCGAGCGCGGGCTTCTTCATCGGTTTTTGCGCACATGAAGAACGACACCAGCGCAAGGTTCGGATTGGTCTTGTAGTCGGCAAGCCTGTCCCGGCGCTTTACGAACGCGTTGTAATAAGCATGCACCCAGACATGTGCGGCTTCGGCCGAGACGAACTGGAACCCCAGAGCGCCCATACCCCATTCGCCGGCCTTCGCCAGCGTTTCAAGCTGCGAGCATGCCACCCATATTGGCGGGTGTGGCTTCTGCACCGGTTTCGGAAGCACATTCCGCAGCGGGATATCGAAATATTTCCCGTGGTGTTCGCTGCCGCCGTCCTTGAACATGGGGAAGATGGCACGGACTGCTTCTTCGAAGACGGCGCGCTTCTCCTCCATATTAACGCGAAAGGGCTCTAATTCGGTTATGGATGCGCTTTCGCCCATGCCGAATTCGCACCGGCCGTTGGAGAGTAGGTCGAGGGTGGCGATCCGCTCGGCCACCCGGGCGGGATGATTGGTCGTCAGTTGGCAAATGCCGTGGCCCAGTCGGATGTTCCTCGTCCGTTGGCTGGCGGCGGCAAGAAACGATTCTGGCGCCGGAGAGTGAGAGTATTCCTCAAGGAAATGATGCTCGACCTGCCAAGCGTAATCGTAACCCAGCCGGTCGGCGATCTCGATCTGCGACAGCGCGTTCTGATAGAGCCTGAGTTCGTCGCCCTCTGCCCAAGGCCTAGGAAGCTGCAACTCGTAGAAGATGCCGAATTTCATGGCATAGGTTCCTGTTCTGCGAGGCTTTCTTATACAAGCCCCTGGCTTGTCCGCAGGCAATGGCCCGAACCGGCGGTGGCTTACGGGATGGACGAACGGCACCGCCAATGGGGCTGCCCGGCGTCGCGAGCCGCCTGGAGCGCCTCCGGGCGATTCTGATGTTGGGCCGACCGATACGCCCGCAGGCTGCGCGACGTTCGAGCCAAAGCTTCATCCGGAAATGGCCTGGGCTGTTTCAATCACAAGCGGTGCGAACCGCGTCTCCGCCGTGGCGGTCGTGTAACGGAGTTTGGACACTGCGACGTTCACCGCCGCGACCGGCTTGCCATCGCGGTCCAGAACGGGTGCAGCAACCGAGATATCGTTGATCAATATCTCCTCGCTGCAGACGGCATACCCGCGTTCGGCCGCGTCCCGAATCCTGACGAGCAAGTCGGGAACACGCCATGTCGTGCGGGGTGTATAGGCGCGAAGGTTCGAAGCGGTAAGAATGGCCCGAGCCGCGGTCTCCGGCATTTGCGACAATATCGCGACTCCCGGCGCCGTGCAGAAAGCAGGTGATCGCCCCCCCACGGTGACATGCGGGGCAATGGCGTTGCGGCTGATGAAGCGTGCCACGAAAACCACGTCGGTATCTTCCAGCACCGATAAATTTGTTGCCTCCTCGGTGGTCGTGGCAAGCTGCAATAAATAGGGAATCGCGCAGCGCACCAGAGGATTAGATTGGGTATAATTGTTAGCCGCAGCTAACGTCCGCGAGGTCAGCTCAAAGTGTTTCGTGTAGGGGTCTTTGTAAAGATAACCAAGCCGCTCAAGCGTATGGGTGAATCGCTGCGCGGCGCTTTTGTCGAGCCCCGAGATTGAGGCGATTTGCGAAAGGCTAAGCGTTGGCCGCTTGGCGCTAAAAGCTTTCAGTACCCGGAATGCCTTCTCCACCGATTGGACGAAGAGCGGATCGTCTCGATCGTCCTTGGACGATTCAACGGGGGCCGATCTACGGGTTGCTGAACGAAGTGCCATTGACAGGCCCATCTCGGGATATACCATACTGCCCATATCATTTATCGCATTGCAATACGCGGAAGGACATTCCGGTATGCCGAACGGCGCGGCCTCAGGCCTGGAGACCGAAGCGGCGAACGGATTTCGCCATCTGCTCTCTCCGCTGAAAATCGGCCGGATCACCGTGCGTAATCGCGCCTTTTCCTCGGCCCATGGGACCGGCTTCGGCAGGAACGGGCAGTTGACCGATCGGCACGTCGAATACCACCGGGCGCGCGCCGGAGGCGGGATCGGGCTGATCGTGATCGAGGCAACATCGATCGACAACTCGCCGATCGGGGCGGGTGTTTCGAGCGCCAATCTGCGCAACATCGATGATTTTATCCTGCCGCCCTACCGGCAACTCGCTGACGCCGTGCATGCAGACGGCGCCAAGATCTTTTGCCTGCTCTCCCATTCCGGCCGAAATACCGTCATGGGCGCGCAAGGGCAGCCGCCGGTCGCGCCGTCACCGATCCCGATGGATCGCACGCGCGATATCCCCCACGCGCTGGAGCGCGAGGAAATCGCTGCCATCGTCGCTGGATTTGCCGGCGCGGCACGTCGGTGCCGCGATGGCGGCCTGGATGGCGTGGAGCTTTCCTTCACGCATGGGAACCTTGTGCAGCAATTTCTCTCGCCTGCGTCCAACAAGCGTGACGACGAGTACGGCGGCAGCACAGAGAACCGGCTGCGACTGGCTCGCGAGGTACTTCAGGCGGTACGGAACGCTGTCGGCCGGGATTTCACCTTCGGGATTCGCTACAGCTCCGAGGAATTGATCAAGGACGGCTACCACCTGGAGGACGGAATTGGGTTCGTGCAGCGAATGGTGGAATGGGGCGCGCTCGATTTTCTTGATGTCAGTGCCGGGACCAACTCCAGCATGTGGAGCAGGTCTATTCACTATCCGACGATTGCATCACCGCGGCAGCCGCTGGTGCCATTGGCAAAGGCAATCAAGGCAGCAGTCGACGTGCCCGTGTTCTGCATTGGCAAGCTGGCCGATCCCGCGGAAGCGGAGGCCATTCTGGCCGCCGGAGAGGCGGACATGATCGGCATGACGCGCGCCCACATTGCGGAACCGGCTATCATTCGCAAGCTGACGACGGGACGAGCCGAAGAAATCAGGACCTGCATCTATTGCAATGAAAGCTGCTTCGGCCGCCAGCAGCGGGTTGGTGACATTACCTGCGTCTACAATCCCCGCACCGGCCGCGAAAACATCTGGCCCGCTCTGACCCGTGCCAGTGAACGACGGCATGTCATTGTCGTCGGTGGTGGTCCCGCCGGGCTCGAAGCAGCGCGTGTTGCGGCGAAACGCGGCCATCGGGTGGAACTGCACGAGCGTGACGACGAGCTCGGTGGTCAAGTGCGTGCCCTGGCGCGCACGCCGCATCGGCAGGGCTACATGAAAATCGTCGAGTGGCTTTCCGATCAGGTCAGCAGACAAGGTGTCGAGGTGCATCTTCGCAGCAATCTCGACGCCGACGCCGTCTTGGGTCGGGAACCGGATGCCGTCGTGCTCGCCACCGGGGCGGCCGATAGCAAGCAGGGCGTGCCAGGGGCTGGCCTGCCGCACGTGCTGACCGCGCGCCAGGTGCTCGCCGGCGCGAATCTTGGCCAGCGCATCGTGATCGGCGATTGGGATGGCCGTCACATGGGCACATCAATCGCCGAGCTGCTGGCCGAGCGCGGGCACGACGTGACCATCGTCTCCTCTGCCTTCTTTGTTGGCATGGACGTCGATCTGCTCACCTGGCGTCCGCTGTATGAAAGGCTGATGAACCTTGGGGTGCGCATGCAGCCGATGGAGGAACTGACGGCGATTGGCGAAGCCGACGTGACGGTGACACGGCTGAACGGCACGACATATGATCTTTCGGCGGACAACGTCGTGCTTTGCAGTCGCGGCGCTTCCGATCGCAGCCTGTATCGCGGTCTGTTGGACCGTGTGACAGTGTTGAAGACGATCGGGGATGCCTGGGCACCGCGGCAACTGGAACAGGCAATCTTCGAAGGTGCGCGGGCAGGACGGGAGATTTAATGTGGAGAACCACGCTTTTACCCTCGCGCAACTTCGCAGTCGGCGCGGTGCCAAGTGGCATCGCTACCAGGACGACGTCATCCCTTGCTGGGTCGCGGAGATGGATTTCCCTGTAGCGCAGCCGATCCAGGCGGTCATGGAACGGCTGGTTCGCGAACAGGAGTACGGATATCCGCTGCGAAACGGTGATCGCGCGGAACTAACTGTCTGCGAGGCCTTCGCGCGCCGCATGGCGAGCCGTTTCGGCTGGACGGTCGATCCTGACGACGTCTTCACCTGCACCGACCTTGTGCAAACCAGCTTCGCAAGCGTGCTGGCCTTCAGCGAGCCCGGAGACAAGGTGGTGCTGCAAACACCCGCCTACCCACCGTTCCGGGACGCCATTCTGGGTACGGGTCGGGTCATACTGGAAGATCGGCTGCAGGACGATGGCACACGTTACGTGTTGGACCTGGATAAACTATCAAAAACAATCGACCAGAAAACCCGCGTAATGCTGTTCTGCCATCCACAGAACCCCTCCGGTCGCGTCTTCGACCGCGGCGAGCTTACGGCTATCGGAAAACTGGCCGTTGAACATGACCTGATCATCGTCTCGGATGAAATCCATGCCGACCTGGTCTATCCGGGTCGCAAGCACATCCCAATGGCTTCCATCAGCCCAGAGATCGCGGCGCGCACCGTCACCATCACATCTGCAACCAAAAGCTTCAATATTCCCGGTCTGCGCTGCGGGGTGATGCATTTCGGCTCGCCGGCGCTGAAGACACGGTTCGAGGCCCGCGTCCCGCGCAAGCTGTTGGGCCAGCCTTCGATCGCCGGGATCGATGCCACCGTGGCGGCCTGGGATGAGTGCCAAGACTGGCTCGACGGCACATTGCAACGCCTGCAGTCCGCACGAGACCAAGTCGTGGACACGTTCCGAAGGGAAGTACCAGAAGCCCGTCTCTATGCACCAGAGGCGACATATCTTTCCTGGATCGATTTCTCCGCATTGCGACTCGGTATGCCGGCTGGTGAATTCTTCCTCCAAAACGCGCGTGTCGCCGCCAGTCCGGGGGAAAGCTTCGATGAACGCCGCCCGGAATATCTGCGGCTGAATTTCGCGACCTCGCCCGAAATCCTGAATGAGATCCTCTCCAGGATGGTGAGGGCCGTTCGCCGAAACGCAATCGCAGCCTGATGCAGACGATTTCCGCCGACGTCGCGATCATTGGCGGCGGCATTGCCGGCGCCTCCACCGCACTGGCGCTCGCCGAACGTGGGCGCCGCGCCGTGGTGCTGGAGCGTTGGATGATCGGCGCGGAAGCGTCAGGCCGCAACGGCGGCGGTGTTCGACAGCAGGGGCGGCTGGCGCCGGAGATCCCGCTGGCGCGTCGTGCCGTTTCAATCTGGACGCAACTCGATAACCGCCTGCACCGCGAAACAGGATACCGCCAGACCGGGCATGTTTATGTGGCCGAGAGCCCGGACGAGATGGACGCCTTGGCCGAACAACGCGCGCGAGAACGTCAGCTCGGACTGATCACGGAGCTGATCGGGCCCGAGGAGCTTCGCCGCCTCGCGCCTGGCATCAGTCATGACCTAACCGGAGCCAAATTCTGTCCGACGGACGGGATGGCTGATCCGGCCCAAGCGACATTGGCGATCGCCCAGGCGGCCGAAGAAGCAGGTGCCATCCTTTGCTGTCATCAAGCGGTGACGCGCATCGGCCAGTCCAACGGTCGCGTCACCTGCGTGGAGACAAACGAGCTGCGCGTCGAAGCGCCGGTCGTGCTGAATGCAGCAGGTCCTTGGGCGCCCTCGGTCGCGCAACTCGTTGACGTCTATCTGCCGATCTATCCGAGTCGTCTTGCGTCACTGCGCACGGCGCCTCTGCCTCTCCAGGCAACGCCTTTCGTTCAGACCTATGCGTACGATTTCGGCGGCTCGCAGTCTCCGGACGGTTCCATGCGATTTGGCAGCGGGGCCAACCGCACCGACGTCAACCGCTTTACCTTCAATCGTCGGTTCCGCCCGGAGGAGATGATTATCCCGGAGAAGGCGCAGCGCCTCTTCCCAGCCCTGGCGAACGCGAAACTCACGGGCGGATGGGCAGGAATCCGCGAATGCACCCCGGACATGATGCCGATTCTCGGTCCCGCGGGCGGGCCAGAGGGATTTCTCGTCTGTGCGGGCTTCAGCGGGCACGGATTTTGCCTCGGGCCATGCGCAGGCGAATTGATGGCCGAATGGATTATCGACGGTGCTCCGTCCATGGACCTCGAAGCATTCTCCTGGCGCCGGTTCATGCGCCCGGACGGGCCGCTATCAGTCCCCAAGGTCGAGATAGAGCAGACCGGATGAGATGCCGATAATGGATGCCGGCGTGGTCGCACGACCGCACAGTTCCCATTGGGGCGCCTTTTCGGCATGGGCGGAGAACGGACGCCTGATCGTCCGCCCGCATCCCAACGATCCCGATCCCTCACCCCTGCTCCGTAACATCCCTGATGCCGTGGCGAATGCAGCGCGCGTCGCTCGGCCCATGGTGCGGCGCGGTTGGCTGACCGATGGGCCCGGGCCGGATCGCCGCCGCGGCCGGGATGAGTTCGTTGCGCTGCCCTGGCCGGAGATGCTCGATCGCCTCTCCGCCGAACTGCAGCGAGTCTACGCCGATCACGGGCCAGCTTCCGTCTTCGGTGGTTCCTATGGCTGGTCCAGCGCCGGGCGTTTTCATCACGCGCAGAGCCAGGTTCACCGTTTCCTCAATTCGCTCGGCGGCTACGTGCGCTCGGTCAATACATACAGCGCCGGCGCCGCGGCGGTGATCATGCCGCGCGTACTCGGCGGGTTCGAGCCGCTGTTGAGGCGCAACGTCTCGTGGAACACCCTGACCAAGCATACCGACTTGGTCGTGGCCTTCGGCGGCATGGCGATCAAGAACTCCTCCGTCAGCGGCGGCGGCACGAGCCGGCATGTCGTGCGGGAGGCCATCACCGCGGCGCGCCAGCGCGGCACCGCGTTCGTTCTGGTCAGCCCGCTTCGCACGGATTTGGCTGAAGAAGCCGCAGCCGATTGGGTCGCCATCCGTCCGGGTACCGACACAGCCGTGATGCTGGGTATCGCTCACACGCTTGCCACTGAAGCTCTGCACGACCGCGCCTTTCTCGACCGGTTCTGTGAAGGCTATTCGGCGTTTGAGGCGTATCTGCTCGGCCGCACTGACAGCCAGCCGAAGGACGCTGATTGGGCCGCTGACATCGCGGGAATACCAGCCGACCTCATCCGGAACCTGGCACGGCGTATGGCAGGCCGGCGCACACTGGTGGTTACCAGTCAGTCGGTGCAGCGCGCGGAGCATGGCGAGCAGCCGCTCTGGATGGCAGTGACTCTGGCGGCGATGCTCGGCCAGATGGGGCTGGAAGGCGGCGGCTATGTTTATGGGCTCGGCTCGCTCGCGAATGTCGGCAAGCCGGCCTTGGCCGTGCACATCCCCACCTTGCCGCAGGGCAAGAACAACGTCCGCGCCTTTATCCCGGTCGCCCGCATTGCCGACATGTTGCTGAACCCTGGCGAGGAATTCGATTACGACGGGCAGCGCCTGACCTATCCTGATATCCGCCTCATTTACTGGGCGGGAGGCAATCCGTTCCATCATCACCAGGACATCAATC
Organism: uncultured Pseudomonadota bacterium; assembly: GCA_963791885.1. Taxonomy (GTDB): domain Bacteria; phylum Pseudomonadota; class Alphaproteobacteria; order Acetobacterales; family Acetobacteraceae; genus CAVSUZ01. The sequence continues at coordinate 1,464,152 of CAWBUL010000006.1, forward strand.
GCCTGCGCAAGGCCTTCGCCACCGTGGACACGCTTGTGGTGCATGAGTTGGCTTGGACAGCCACGGCGCGGCATGCCGATATCGTGCTGCCTGCAACAATCACGCTGGAGCGTGACGACATTGGTGCGGCAGCGAACGATCCGCTGTTGATCGCCATGCACCGCATCGTGGACCCTTATGCCGACGCGCGTGATGACTATGCGATCTTCACCGAGCTCGCCGCCCGGATCGGCGTGCAGGACGCATTCACCGAAGGGCGCGGCGCGCATGACTGGCTCCGCGTACTCTATGAGCAAACCGCCTCCGCGATGCGCGCCAAGGGGATGGAAGCGCCCGACTTCGACACGTTCTGGCAGCGCGGAGAGTTGCCGCTGCCGATCGGGCCGGATGATGGCGGGCCGATGCGTGCCTTCCGTTTGGATCCGGATGCCGCGCCCTTGTCCACGCCAAGTGGGCGGGTTGAGATCTTTTCCTCCACCATCGCGGGCTTCGGCTATCCCGACTGTCCCGGTCATCCGGTGTGGCTGCCGCCGCAGGATGGCGTGAAATCGGCTGCGCTCGATCGTTTTCCGCTGCAACTGGTTGCCAATCAACCGGCTACACGGCTGCATAGCCAGCTCGACTTCGCTGCATGCAGCCAGGAGTCAAAAATCCGCGGCCGTGAACCGATGCGCATCCATCCACAGGACGCCGGCGCCCGCGGCATCAGCGACGGTGATATCGTCCGGCTGTTCAATGATCGGGGGGCCTGCCTCGCCGCCGCCGTGCTGAGCGAAGACGTACGCCCGGGCGTCGTGCAGCTTTCCACCGGCGCTTGGTACGATCCCGACGTGGTGGAGGACGACGCGCCGCTTTGCGTGCACGGCAATCCCAACGTGCTGACCCGCGATATCGGCACGTCAAGCCTGTCGCAGGGGTGCTCGGGACAGCTCACCTGCGTCCAGGTTGAGCGTTTCAATGGAAACCTGCCACCGAATTCGAGCCTATGAGCCGCCGGTGGCAGGCAATGTTGGAGGGTCTCGTGCTGCTCGAGTTTGACCATGCCGTGCTTGGTGTCACGGACCTCCGCCGCGCAGAGGCCGATCTGCAATCCCTGGGCTTCACGGTGACGAAGCGCCTGGACGAAGGCGCGTCGGAGACGGAAAACCGGCTGATCTGCTTTGAAGACGGGTCCTATATCGAGGTCTTCGCATTGCGCGACCCGTCCAGCCCGTCCACCCATCGCTGGGCGGCGCGCCTCGCCACCGGCGAAGGCTGGCTGGACTATTCCCTGCATGTCGCCGACCTCGCTCCCGTCGCTCAACGTCTCAAAGATGCTGGGCTGCCGACGATCGGGCCACGCACGGGTGGCCGGGCACTGACCGACGGACGGCGCTGGGGCGTTGCTGTGCAGCTGGCAGGGCTGGGAGCAGGCAATCCCGCACTGCCGTTCTTCATTCAGGACACTGGGCCGCGCGAGGTCCGCGTTCCGGATGGCCAAGCCCGAAGGCAACCGCCCGGCATTGTCGGGATAGTCGGCGCCACAGTGCTGACGGCGGATCTGGCGGCCGTGGAATTCGGATTTTCGGCGATCTTCGGAGCGGGCTCCACAATCATGCGCTCCGATGCAACGCAGGCGATGCGCTACACATTCGACGGCCACTGGATCGAGCTCGTGCAGCCTGACAGCGATTCCGAAATGGCGTCCTGTTTGCACCAACGGGGCGAGGGCCTGTTCGAGGTCGTGCTGGGTCGCCCGGGAGAATCAGGCCCGGACGGCGGCGCGCTCCGTCCGTTGGAGCCGATGCACGGCGCGCGCCTGCGGTGCCCGATCTGATGTCGCGCGAGAAAGGAAGAACATGCCTGGGATTCATCAGAGGCAGCCGTACCGGATAAGCAGACGCGCGGCCCTGGCGGGTTTAGGCGCATCCGGCCTGGCGCGCTCCGCGCCGGCGGCCGGTCAGACGGCTCAACCGCGCTCGGGCGGTATCTTTCGCATGGCCTATTCCGCAGCGCCGGATACGCTCGATCCGCAAGCGACGCTGAATATCTCGACCCAGCAATACAGCACGATGGTCTTCGACAACCTGACGTCGCTGGACGAGAAGAACCAGGCTTTGCCGAACTTGGCGCTGCAATGGACGCCGGAAAAGCAGGGTCAGGAATGGGTGTTCGATCTGCGCCAGGGCGTGCACTTCCATCACGGCACCGAGTTCACAGCTGATGACGTGGTGGCGACAATCGAGCGTGCCTACGACAAGAACCTGGCGCTGAACGCGACGGGCGCGTTCGGCCCCCTGCAGAAGGCCCAGTCCGAAGGACGCTACAAAGTCCGCCTGATCCTCACTCAACCGTTCGGCGAATTGCCGATCACACTGGCAAACCGCTGGGCCCGCATCCTCCCGAAGGATCGGATCGACCAAATCAAAACCGCGCCTTCCGGCACCGGTCCGTTCCGGCTGACGGATTTCCAGCCGGGCGCCAGCATCACCATGGCTCGTAATCCGGATTACTGGATGAAGGGCCGCCCCTATCTGGACGGTGCCCGGTTGGTCGTGATCCGCGAAGCCGTTGCCCAGCAGGCCGCCCTGCGCAGCGGCGATGTGGATTTCGTCAGCAGCATTTCGGCCGAGGCCTTTCTTGCGCTGAGAGCGGCGCGTGGGATTCGCGCCTATTCCACCGGCACAGGCGTCTATCAGCCGGTGATGCTGCAAGCCAATCTGCCGCCATTCGACAACGTGAAGGTGCGTGAGGCTTTTCGCTATATCCTCGACAGAAAGGCACTTCTGGCCTCGGCGGTGTTCGGCCAGGGGCGACTTGGGAACGATGTGCCGCTGCCGCCCGGCAATCCGTACTTGTCCGATCTGCCGCAGCACGACCAGGATCTCGACCGCGCTCGGAAGCTGCTCGCCGATGCCGGAACCGGGCCGCTCACGCTTGATTTTTGGTGCAGCAGCGAACGGCCGCCCACGCCGTCGGTCGCGCTGGCGATGAAGGATGCCGCCGCGAAGATCGGTGTGACGATCAATGTGCGGGACATTCCGTATACGGACTACGTGGCAAGCGTGGCGCGCAAAAAGCCACTGTATACCGCGAACTGGTCGGGCAGCCCCACACTCTACGAGTCTCTCTATCTCGTCTTCTACAGCAAGGCGCGTTTGAATTACAGCTCAGTGGAAACCAGTCCGGGCCTCGACGCCCTGCTGGAAGACATCATCGCGGAGATCGATCCAGCGCCCGCAAGCAGCTCGTGGCCCAGGCACTGACCAAAATCCACGACACCAGCGACCGGGTGATCCCGTATTTCCTCAATTACCTCGGCGCGACGAGCAACAAGGTTCAGGGCTTTGTTCCCCCGCAATACGACATGATCGACGTGCGCCCGATCTGGCTCAGTCAGTGATGATCCAGAACCTCCGCAGGCGGATTGCATGAAGGCGCTGCAGCTTATTGCCCAGCGCCTGATCCTTCTTGCGGTCGTGCTCTTGATTGTCTCGGTGCTGACGTTCGCGATCGTCAACATTCTTCCGGGCGACGTCGCAAACGCCATCCTTGGTGATCTCGGCACCCCTGCTCAGGTGGTGGCGCTGCGCAAGCAAATGGGCCTCGACCTGCCGCTGGCGACCCGTTACGGCACCTGGATGGTCGGATTGCTGCACGGCAATTTCGGCCGCTCCCTGCAGTTCGACGTCCCGATCGGTCCGATGCTGCTGGGTCGCCTTCGCAACTCCGCCATCCTCGGCGCGCTGACACTGTTGATCGCCGTCCCGTCATCCGTGTTGCTGGGCGTGCTGGCCGGGGTCCGTCAGGGCCGTGTCACCGACCGGGTGGTGTCCGGCTTCGCCATCGCCGCATTCTCCCTGCCGGAATACGTGATCGGCCTGACATTGATTCTGGTGTTCAGCATTTGGTGGCCGATCTTGCCGGGCAGCAGCTTGATGGATCCCTCCGTCGATCCTCTGAGCCGGCCGCTTGCGTTGGTGCTGCCGGTCGCCGTCCTGGTTCTCGGCATGCAGGCTTACCTCAGCCAGATCACCCGCGCCGGCATGATCCAGGCAATGGAAAGCGCCTATGTGCGCACTGCGATTCTGAAGGGCATGCCGCACTGGGTCGTGGTCGTGAAGCACGCTTTGCCGAATGTGCTCCTGCCGACGCTGTCAGAAGTGGGAATGAGCTTCGGCTACGTCCTGGGTGGCATCGTAGTCGTGGAGACGTTGTTTTCTTATTCCGGCGTCGGCCAGATGATGGTGAACGCGGTCGAGCATCGAGACATTCCTGTCGTTGAGGCCTCCGTTCTCGTCACTGCTGTCGCCTATGGCATTGGCAACCTGTTGGCGGATGTCGCGTCCATTCTGCTGAGCCCGCGTCTGCGGAGCTGATGATGGCGAGGCGCCTCCATCTACAGGCAGGCGATTTTGCGGCGATCGGCTTCGTTATACTCGTCATGGCCGTGCTGGCGTTCGGCCCGCTTCTGGCGCCTTTCTCGCCGACCGCGTTCAATTCTGCACATGCCCTTCAGTCGCCTGACGGGACTTTCCTGTTCGGCACGGACCAGTTCGGGCGTGACGTGTTCAGCCGGGTTCTGTGCGGCGCCCGGCCCACGCTGCTGCTTGCGCTTGCCAGCGCCGGGGCAGGGGTCATCCTCGGGACGCTGACCGGCCTCGTCGCCGGTTATGCGGGCGGCGCAGTCGATGAAAGTCTGATGCGTCTGATGGACGCGCTGATGTCATTTCCCGCGCTCATCCTCGCGATGCTTGTCGTGGTGATGCTGGGTTCCAATCCCGTCAACGTGGTCCTTGCCTTGGCCGTGGTTTTCTGGCCGCGATCGGCCCGGCTTGTCCGCAGCACGGTCGTTGAACTGGCACGGAGGGAATTCATCGAGGCTGCACGTTCGCGGGGTGAGTCGCAACCCTACATCCTGTATCGCGAGCTGCTGCCGAACGTGCGCATGATCGTCGTCGTCGATTTCAGTCTGCGCATTACCTATGCCGTGCTGCTTTCAGCCTCCCTTGCCTATCTCGGCATCGGCGTCGCCCCGCCGACGCCGGCATGGGGGCTGATGGTGCAGGATGGTCAACAATTTCTGGAAATCGCGCCGTGGCTGGTGATCTTCCCCTGCCTGGCCGTGGCGCTGACGGCTGTCGGCACATTGCTGGCGGGTGAACGCCTTCGCCGCACGATCGCTCTGCCTGCCGATAGCCGGCTGCGCTGATATTGTCGTCGACCCTCGACATCGCCGGTTTGTCGGTCACCTATGGTGCGAAGACAGACCGGCCGTTGCATGCTGTACGCGACCTGTCCTTCCACATCGAACCCGGTGAAGCGTACGGACTGATCGGTGAATCGGGATCGGGTAAGAGTACCGTTGCCTACGCCATCATGCGTCATCTGCCGGCTGCCCAGATCACGGCACAGCACATAGCGTTGCAAGGGCGTGATCTGCTCAACCTGCCCCAGCAGGAACTTGCGCGGATGCGCGGAAGCCAGATCGCGATGGTTTATCAGGATCCGATGAGCGCACTGAATCCCATCCTGCGTATCGGGGAACAGGTGGCGGAGGTTCTGCGGCGGCATCGCGGCATGACCCGAGCGGAGGCGTACCAGCGCACGGTGGCATTGCTGGAACAGGTGCATCTGCCAGAGCCGGGAAGGATCGCGCGGCGCTATCCCCACCAATTGTCCGGCGGAGAACAGCAACGCGTCATCATCGCGATGGCAATAGCTTGCGAACCCGATCTGCTCATCATGGATGAACCGACAACCGGCCTGGATGTAACGACCGAGGCGGTGATCCTGCAGTTGATCCGCGAGCTGCGTCAGCGGATTCGTGCCGCCGTGCTGTTCATCAGTCACAACCTGGCCGTGGTCGCAAACGTTTGCGACCGGATCGGCGTTCTTTATGCCGGCCAACTTATAGAACAGGGGCGGGCGTCACGCGTATTGAGAGAGCCGTATCACCCGTATACAGCCGGGCTCCTCGCGGCGACACCTCAGCCGGATATGCGCGGGGGTGCACTGCAGGCAATTCCCGGCGCGTTGCCGGATCTCCACGAGGTCCCGAAAGCGTGCATCTTTCGTCCGCGCTGCTCCTGGGCTTTTGCGCCCTGTGAGGTGCGCCCTGTATTGGTGGATGTCAGTCCGGACCACGCAAAGGCCTGTTACCTGCCGGATCCGCCGCGCGCGCAGAGCATGGATGCGACGGAAGTCCGCCCGTCGCGATCCAGTCAGGAAACATCGTCGCGACTGGCCATCGCTGGGCTTAGCCGCTGGTTTGGCGGCGGCGGAATGAGCAAATGGCTGTTCGGGACGCAAGGTATTCGCGCGGTGAACAATGTGACGCTGGAGGTTCCCGCCGGTGGGACCCTCGCGATTGTCGGGGAGAGCGGCTCCGGCAAATCCACGCTGGCGCGCTGTGTCGCCGGACTGCTGGTGCCTGATAACGGCGATATGCGCCTGGATGGGCGCAGGCTCGCGACCAGGATCGAAAAACGCAGCCGGGCCGAGCAGCAGGCCATTCAGTTTATTTTCCAGAATCCGGACTCATCACTCAATCCCCAGCACACGGCTGCGGAGACCATTGCGCGCCCCTTGCAGCTTTATGCGGGCCTGCGTGGCAACGCGTTGCGGCAGCGTGTCGCGGAGTTGCTCGACTCCGTCAAGCTAAGCGACCGGCATGGCAGACGGCTTCCGCGTGAACTCTCCGGCGGAGAAAAGCAGCGCGTCTGCATCGCGCGAGCCTTTGCCGCCTCCCCACGGCTGGTGATATGCGATGAGCCAACCTCGGCGCTGGATATCTCGGTGCAAGCGGCGATCCTGAATGAGCTGGTCGAGTTGCAGGCGCGCTTCGGCACATCCTACCTGTTCATCTCACACGATATCGCCGTGGTGCGGCATATCGCCGACCGCGTCGCAGTCATGCATCGCGGCGAGGTGGTAGAACATGGAACGCCGGAAGAGGTGTTCAGCGCGCCGCATCATCCGTACACGATCCGACTGCTCCAATCCGTGCCGCGGTTGGAGGCAGCGTGATGGCGCGATCAGTCGGCCACAGTGAAGCGCTTCCGGACGTGGCGTGGATGTTCGACCTCATCGATCAGCGCAACGGCGAAATCCTCCATGGAAATGCGGCTTCGCCCCGCCTGATCGAACAGCACCTGATCGTCACCGGTCCGATAGACGCCGGTGCGCGAACCCGGTTCGATAATGATGGGCGGGCTCAGGTACGACCAGTCGAGGCTGCTGGCACGATACAAGGCAAGTGCCTCGCGCTGGGCATAGCCGGACGGGCGGTAGGCTTCGGGAAAATCCGGTGTATCGAGGCGCTGGACGCCGGGGCGGATTTCCAGTGTTCCTGCCCCGCCGACCGCGATCAGGTATGTCGGCCGTGCGGCAAGGGCGACGACAAATGCACGCGCGGCCGCGACGATCACACCGGGGTCGCCGGACGGACCGGGACCGATGGCGCTTATGATCGCGTCTTTCCCGTCCGCGGCGCGGGCGACCTCGTCGGCTATCGTGACGTCCGCGGTGACGGTTTGCAGGCGATCATGCGCGATATCCAGCCGCGACGTGTGCCGCAACGCGGCGGTCACGGTGTGGCCACGGGTCAGTGCTTCCTGCAGGACCCGCTGCCCGATACGCCCCGTGGCGCCGAAGATCACAATCTGCATTTTTCAATCCCGTCCATGACGATGGGCTGAACAAAAGCGAAGGGAGTTCATCATGGCGTCCACCGAGGAATTTGTTAATCCGCAGTACATCGTACAGACGGACTGGTTGCAGATGCACCTGGGCGATCCTGACCTCTGTGTGCTCGATTGCACAGTGTTCCTGATTCCCGACCCAAAGATCACCTATCAAGTCGTCCCCGGCCGCGCTGCGTTCGAGGAAGCGCATATTCCAGGCGCCGAGTTCGCCGATTTGCACAATGACCTGTCCGATAAGGCCCAGCCGTACCGCTTCATGTTGCCCTCGGCGGAACAGTTTTCGTCGGCGATGGGGCGTCTGGGTGTCGGAGAAGGAAAGCGGGTCGTCCTGTACAGCGGCAATACGTTTTGGTGGGCCACCCGCGTGTGGTGGATGCTGCGCGTGTTCGGCTTCGATGATGCCGCCGTCTTGGACGGTGGCTTGCAGAAGTGGCAGCGCGAGGGCCGGCCAATACAAACAGGCCCCGCGCCTGCTCCGAAGCCGGCGAACTTTGTGGTGCACGAGCAGCGCCCTTTGATGGTGGATAAGGCGACGATGCGGGCCGCAATCGGTGATGGGGCGATCTGCAGCATCAATGCCTTGATGCCGGAACAACATGCCGGGACGGGAGGAGCCAGTTTCGGCCGCACCGGCCATATCGCCGGTAGCGTGAATATCCCGGCTGCCCACCTGATCGATCAGGAGACCAACACGCTTCGTTCGCCTCCGGAATTGCGCAGGAAGTTTGGCGCAGCGGGCGCACTGGACCGTGACGTGCTGGTCTATTGCGGCGGTGGCATTGCGGCGAGTGCTGACGCGCTGGCGTTGATCATGCTCGGTCATGAGCGTGTGCGGCTATACGATGCCTCTATGTCGGAGTGGGCGCTTGATTCCAGTCTGCCAATGGAGACTGGCGGGGGTGCCGTCGACTGATCGAAAGCATCACTTAGCAACGATAAGCCCTGGGCCGCAGCCAGCCAATACCACATCGGCATACCACGTCGTCCGCTTAATCAGCGCCTCACTGCGAAGGTCGCCTGAGGCGGCGGCGCAAAATGCCGCCGAAACTACTCGGACACAAACCGCTTGGCGTGCGCATCATAATCGGGGTAACCCAGCTCGGCGCGCAGCTCCGCAGGTGGAAGCGCACTGGGCGCTTCCGCTTCTCCAGCAGTCAGCGCCGCCAATCCTGCCTTGATCCCACCCATCATGGGGGACAGCAGGGCCGTCGGATACGTCCCGATCTTCAGGCCGAGTTCTTCAGCTCGCGCTCTGTTTGGTGTTTCCCTCGCTGCGCCAGGAGAAAGCACGGCGAAAGACGGCCGGCCTTGCGCCGCACCGACCGCTCTGCGGACCTCTTCTTCGTTCGCGGGGGAGTCCAGGAAAAGGATGTCGGCGCCTTCCGCAACGAACATCTCGACACGGGCCACGGCCTCATCGATACCCTGGGTCGGTCGGCAGTCTGTACGGGCCATGACCATGATGCCGGAGTTTTTCGCAGCCTCCACCGCGGCGCGAACCTTCATGCGGGCTTCCTCCCGCGGCAGGCACGGCTTGCCGGCAGCGGTGAGCGCACGCGGCGTGATCTTGTCTTCGATCAGGATGGCGGCGGCGCCGATCCGACCATATGCGCGCACGGTACGCTGGACATTCATGGCGTTGCCGTAGCCATGATCTCCATCGGCCAGCACGAGTGTATCCGGTGCCGCGCCACGGATCATCGTGAGCGCGTCATACATCTCGCCAAAGGAAATGAGATCGAGATCGGGCGCGCCGAGCCTGCTCGCCGCCACGCAAGAGCCCGACATGAACGCGGTCTGGAATCCTGCTCGGGCCGCGAGCTTGGCACTCAAGCCGTCCCAAACCGCCGGCATGACGACGAACCCAGGTTTGGCCAGCAAGGCACGCAGGCGATCAGATGGTGACACAGCAAACTCCCTTATGATTGAGACGAGACAACCTCGGTCGGCATGGGTTTGCCCGCGAAGAAGGCATCGAAATTGTCGATCATCAGATCGCCCATGGCCCGTCTTGTTTCGTTTGTCGCGCTGGCGATGTGGGGCGTGACGACGACGTTATCCATTGTGCGTAGTGCATCCGGTACGTTCGGCTCATCCTCAAACACGTCCAGAGCCGCGCCGCCCAGGCGTCCCTCCTGGAGGGCGGCAACCAGGGCCGGCTCGTCCACGATCGAGCCACGGGCCACATTCACCAATATCCCGGACGGCCCCAAGGCATCGAAGACCGCCGTGCTTATGATCCGGCGCGTGCTGGCCGACGCCGCGGCGCAGATGACGAAAACATCGGACGCAGCCGCCAGGGCCGGAGCGTCGGGATGAAAGGCAAGCGCTACGTCATGTTTGACGATATCCGTATACGCGATGCGATCGGTAAATCCGGCGAAGCGCCTGGCCACAGCCCGCCCGATCCGCCCCAATCCGAAGATACCGATGCGCTTGCCGCTGACCTTCGTCGCGAGCGGCACATCTCCCGAAAGCCACCGGCCCGCGCGCAGATACGCATCCGATTGCGGCAGTCGGCGCAGCAACGCGATGGTCAGCCCGACCGCGAGATCGGCCACGTCATCCGTGAGCACGTCGGGCGTGTTCGCCACCCGAACACCGCGGCTCCGCGCGAGATCCAGATCGACCTTGTCGAAGCCGACGCCGTTGATGCCGATCACCTTGAGATTGGGAAGCGCGTTCATCAGCGGATTGGGCACGCCCAGGTGCCCGCCCGTAACGATGCCGTCGACTTTCTTCGCGCTCCGGCTCAGCCAATCCGCATCGATGTTCGGCAGCTCGGCATATAGCAGCTCGTAGGTTTTGCTCAGTCTCGCCTGGGCATCCGGATGAATTGCGGTAACCTGGAGCAGGGTTGGCATGATGGGAGTTCCGTTCGTCTGCCTGATGGGGAGATCAGTGACGGTTTCAGACGACGCTTGTCATGCCGCCGTCCACGTACAGGATCTGTCCGTTGACGAAATCCGAGGCGGCGGAGGCGAGGAAGATGGCAGCGCCGGTAAGCTCTTCGACCTTTCCCCAGCGCCCGGCCGGGGTGCGTTTGCATAGCCACTCCGTAAACTGCCTGTCCTCGACGAGTGGCTTGGTCAGTTCCGTCGCGAAGTATCCGGGGCCAATCCCGTTCACCTGCAATCCGTGCGGCGCCCAGTCGGCACACATGCCTTTGGTCAGCATCTTTACCGCTCCCTTGCTCGCCGCATAAGGAGCAATAGAGGGCCGGCCGAGTTCACTCTGCACGGAGCATATGTTGATGATCTTGCCGCGCTTGCGAGAAATCATGTGCCTGGCGGCCGCCTGGCCGACAAAGAAAACACTGTCGAGATTGGTGCGCATCAGCTCCCGCCAAGTCTCGGCAGCAAACGCCTCCAGCGGCGCTCGGCGCTGGATTCCGGCGTTATTAACGAGGATGTCGATGGGGCCATGCCTGGTCTCGATCAGTGCAACGCCGGCGGCCACAGCGTTCTGGTCCGTCACGTCGAACGGGGCGAGCTCGACCGTGATGCCGTGCTCCTGCAAGTCTTTCGCTGCGCGTTCGAGCTTGTCTGCGTGGCGGCCGTTCAGGACCACCGTGGCGCCGGCACGTCCGAGACCGCTTGCCAGGGCCAGCCCGATACCCTGGCCAGATCCGGTGATGAGGGCCCGCTTCCCCGTCAGGTCGAACAGTTGTGTCACGTCAGGCTGCACGGGCGCTGGTCCTCAAGGGGATAGGCTGTACATGCTCGTCACGGGTCATCTTGAACTCGGTATTGGCGCCAAGCCATTTTCTCCACATTGCGTTGATCTCACCATGTTGTCCATGATGTTCGGAAGTTTCGCGAGGCGCGTGAGAGGGTCATAATTTATTCGCCTGAATAACCGGGAGGAACGCCATGAAAGCGATCGTCATCCACGCCCCGCACGATATCCGGCTTGATGATTGGCCTACGGAAGCGCCTGGTCCGGGGCAGGTCACCGTCCGAATTGCCGCGGGAGGAATCTGCGGCTCGGACCTGCACTATTATCACCATGGCGGTTTCGGCACCGTGCGAATCCGGCACCCAATGGTGCTAGGCCACGAAATCGCCGGCACAGTGGCGGAGATGGGGCCTGGCGTGACGCGGGTCTCCGTCGGCGACAGGGTTGCGGTCAATCCATCAGCGCCATGCGGCCGATGCCGCTACTGTCTCGAAGGCATGCCGAACCAGTGCCTCGACATGCGCTTCTACGGCAGTGCGATGCGAACCCCCCATGAGCACGGCGGCTTCCGGGAGCAGCTGACGTGCCATGAGCACCAAGTGCATCCCGTACCACCGGGGACAGACATGACCGAGGCCGCATTCGCAGAGCCCCTTTCAGTATGTTTGCACGCAGCACGGCAGGCGGGCTCACTCTTGGGAAAACGAGTCCTGGTGTCTGGGTGCGGGCCGATCGGGGCACTCTGCGTCCTCGTCGCGCGGCATAGCGGAGCGCGCAACATCATCGTCACCGACCTGCTCGACGAACCGCTCGCGGTCGTGCGCTCCTTGGGCGCCGATCGCACCATCAATATGGCCGAGCAGCCTGACGGCCTCGCCGAATATGGAAGAGACAAGGGGACCTTCGATGTGGTGCTGGAGGCTTCGGGTGCCGGGCAAGCCATCGCCGCAGCGGCTGCCGCGGCCCGTCCGGGCGCAGTTATGGTGCAGATTGGCTTGGGAGGTGCCGAGACCGCGTTGCCGCTGAACACGTTCGTAGCAAAGGAACTCACGCTTCGCGGCACGTTCCGCTTTCACGAGGAATTCGCCTGGGCGGTGGATTTCATCACGCAACGGCGAATCGATGTGCGGCCGTTGCTCAGCCGCGTTCTTCCGCTATCGGAAGCGCGCCGCGCGTTCGATCTGGCCTCGGACCGGAAACAATCAATGAAGGTGCAGGTGGCGTTCTGAACCCGCCGTCCGTCGGGGATTCAAGATCGGGACAGCCAGGGCGCCTGTTCTCTCTACGGAGTTCCGTCCGGATTTTGCGAGGCACGCCAACATATCATGTGCCCCTTCGGTATCATGTCGGCTAGCAATCCCAGCGCCGCTTTGACAACGTTCGGCTTGTCGAAGAACTCGATCACCAAAGGCAGGTCCACGTTCAGTCTTAACATGTCGGCCGCATGAACCTCGCCGCTTTCGCCGAACCCAGCGATGCCGCGAAACACAATGACCCCTTGCACACGCTGCTGGTCGTGCAGGATGTTCATGATCTCCTGCATCAGCGTCTTGCGTTTGTAATGCTCGGTCTCGCGCAGGTAAATGCGAACGACCATGACTTCGTCTTCCATAACGCTTCCCCTTTACAGGTTACGCGCGATATACGCCCCCGCGAATGCGCAGAAGAACCCGAGAGTCGGTGATATGATCAGGTAAAGAAGCGCTTTCACGGGCTCACCCTGCTCCACCAGAAGCAACGACTCCATGGCGAAGGTAGAAAAGGTGGTATAACCGCCCAGCACGCCTGTCAGTATACCTGTTCGCAGAATGGGTGAGATGGTCAGCCGTTCGAGAGTCTCCACAAACAGAAAACCCATAAGGAAGGCTCCCAGCAAATTAATGCTGAGCGTGGCATAGGGGAAATCACGACCATAGACGGTCTGCACCAGGTTCGTCATCACGTAGCGGGCCCAACACCCGAGCGTACCTCCGATGGCGATGGCAACGAATGTCAGCACTTGTTGTCGTGACCTTTCACGCACGGTTAGAGCAACGACAGCCCGAGAATGACCACCAGCAGCAAGCCGATCAATCCTAGATAAAAATTTAGGTGGCCGGACTGCAGGACCCGTATCCGATCCGCTGCGCTTTGCACAATGCGGATGGCCGGCGCGAACAGATAGCGGCCAAAGACCGGTGCGACTTCATGACTGAAGGACAATCGAGTAATGAAGTACTCCCGTCCGGATGATTCCCGCGTTGTCTCAGTCGATGGCCGGTAGATGAAGCTGTAGAATGTCCGCAGCGCATTGGAAAATGTCAGCGCTGTCGTCAGCACCTCGGTCGGCTCTCGCACGGCCCCGCCGTACCACACAGCGGCGCGCCGGTAGGCGGGGCGCCGGCCGAACAGCACCAGCGCAATGGGAATCAGCGCCAGCAGGGGCATGGCGATGACCAGCATGCTGGGGGAGATGAACGCGAATTTCGCGGTCAGCGGTACCAGCAGCCAGCCGTCCCGCATCAGCCGGGGACTGTCGCTCCCGAACTGTGTAACGGTTGAGCCGATCAGCGCTGACAGCCAGGCGGGCATACCAACAGCCAATGCGAGAACGCACGCACCCAAAAGACCGACTGCGGCAACCGTACCGTGCCGGACCCGCCCCACTGCGTGATTGCCAGGTCCCAGCAGCCCCACGCCAAACACTTTCACGAAGGTTGCGAACGCGACCGCCGCGGTCAGTGCGAGCCCCGCTCCGGCGAGCGCCAGCACCAGGCGGCCCGTCAAGTCAGGCATGTGGAAGCCCTGGAACACAGTCTGGAACAGGAACCATTCACTGACGAAGCCGGCCTGCGGCGGCATAGCTGCCAAACTCATGGCTGCGAATAAAGCCCCGACGCTGAACACGAACGATGTGCGCCGCGCGATCAGCGAGTGGCGGATCAGATAGCCTCCCGTTGCTGCATAAACACCATCAGCGGTCAGGAACAGGCAACCCTTGGCCAATGCATGTCCGGCAAGGTGCAGCAGCGCCACGGTCCAGGCCAGCCCAGCCAGATCCGGAAGCCCGCTGTCGCGGAACATCAGCGACGCACCTAACGCCGTCACCGCGATACCAGCATTCTCCGCCGACGAAAAGCTCAGCAGACAGCGCCAATCCTCCTGCTGGAATGCATAGAGCACCGACAGGATCGCGCTGAGTACGCCAACGACCACCAGAAAGATGCCGAGCCCGAAAGCGCCGTTTGGCGGCACGCCGGGAAGCCAGGTGAACAGGCTGCGGCTCAGTCCGAAGAATGCTGCATTCAGCACCACGCCGGACATGATCGCGCCCGAGGCACCGCTGCCCGACCCATAGGCCGCGGGGAACCACTCGTAGAACGGCAGCAGGCCCAGCTTGGCGCCGAAGCCGATGATCAGCAGCAGCCCGGCGATGATCTGCACGTTCAACGGCAATAGGGTGCCGACACGAGCGAAGGCCTCGAACGACAGGCTATCTCCGGCGAATGCGAACAGAAGAAAGGCCACCAACAAAGCCACGGCGCCGACTTCCAGCATCCCCAGCATGAACAGGACAGGCTGGCCGGCCGCGGGCGCCAGCCGTTCGCCCAGGATCATGATCGCCCCGCCGAGGCTCATCGAGCTCCCAGGCGAGCAGAAAGAACCCGCCATGCTTAAGCCCGAACACGCCGAGTGCACCGAGCAGGCTGCACGCCGCGCCAAACAACCAGGTGCCACGACCTTGATCGGATGGTGTTGCGAGCATGCAGGCAAGCACTGCCGGTACCAGGCCGAAGCCCATCAGCCAAAAAGCTTCGGGCAGCATCTGAAATTGCGCCGTCTCGCCTGCCATACGCAACGGCACCGCTGTCAAGCCCGTACCCAGCGGCAGATGCACGATAGCAGCGGCGATCGCCGCCAATCCGCCGAGTGCCAGAAGCGCACGCGACACCACCAGCATGCATCCGGTCAGAGCGACCAATGCGGCCACGATCCACAGCAGCGCCGCGATGCCGAGCAGATCATTCGCCACGGACGCGCCCTCCCGTCACCCGCTGCGGCACGCGATCCAGGAACATCAGAAACGCTTCGATCATCGCCGCGGGATTAGGCGGGCAACCCGGAAGATACACATCGACCGGCAGTACATCCTCCAGCCCGGTGCCGCACGCATAGCCGCCGCCGGAGACGCCACCCGACACCGCGCAGGTTCCCACCGCCATGACCCAGCGCGGCTGCGGCATAGCGTCATAGGTGACGCGCAGCGGTTCACCCATGGCATGCGTGACGGGTCCGGTCACCAGGAGCAGGTCGGCGAAGCGTGGTGAGGGCGTGAAGAAGATGCCGAACCGATGCAGATTGTAGAATGGGTTATTGAGCGCCTGGAGTTCCAATTCGCATCCGTTGCACGACCCGGAATCGACGTGGCGGATATGCAGACTGCGCCGGAAACCATTCCGCTGCGCTGTGTCATCGGATGCGACCGCCGAGACAGCGGCGCCCCAGCGCAGGTCCTCCCGCCGTCGAACACCGAAGGCCCAGTCGCCGGATGCCTCGATGGCTCCGGTCGGGCACGCTTCCACGCAGAGCTGGCACACCACACAACGGCCGTAATCGATGTCGAGTTCCTTGCCGTCCGGTCGTAGGGAAATTGCGCCCGTGGGGCACACTTCAGCGCAAGCTGCACAGCCCGGCTCGCACCGATCCGGATGATAACGCGGCATGCCCAACACATGGTCCTGCCCGTCGTGTCCGCTCGCAGGCCAGTTCGTGCTTGCCTTGCCCTTCGCTAGTCCGATCAGTGTCCAAAGCGCCATTCGCCGCCCCTACCGTGCGCAACCGGCGATGGTTAAGCCGAAGCTTGCTTCATTGATCGCATAATCCATCATATTCGTGTCGTGCACCGTAAAAGGAAACACGCGCCAGTTGGAGAACGAGGGCGACTTGATCTTCACGCGCGACAATCGGCCGGTCTTGTCGAAATGCACCGCATAGAACAGCGTACCGCGCGGTGATTCGGTCCAACCCAACCCCTCGCCTGAGGCCGGCGCGGCGATCGGCACACGGATCTCGCCTTCTTCTATCAGCAACAGCACGCGCTGGATCACCGCGATGCTGGTGTTGATTTCCGCAATCCTCACCCGGGAGCGTGCATACGCGTCCCCGTCCTGTTCCACCGGAATTTCCAGCGGCACATCAGCATACGCCGCATAAGGATGATCGCGCCGCAAATCCCGATCGACGCCCGACGCACGCTGAACGGGTCCCGTTGCTCCCTGCTCGAATGCAACCTTGCTGCTCAGCACGCCGGTTGTGATCAAGCGATCCAGGTGGCTATCGGACGCCTCCAAGTGGCGGGCATACTTGCCGATTTCCATGCGCAGACCCTCGAGCGCTTCTGACAACCAATCAACGGGATGCAAATCACGGCGCAAGCCACCCGGAGTCAAAACCCCGCGCAAGAATCGGCTGCCCGTCAGCCGTCCGTTGATCTGCTTCCCCTGCTCTTCCAGCAACTTTCCCTGCGCCTCACCAACCCGCAACGTCGTCGTGTTGCACAGATGCCCGAGATAATGGAGGTGATTGTATACACGTTCCAGCTCGGCCAGCAGCACGCGCAGCCACCGGGCGCGCAGCGGAACCTCGCAGCCGGCAGCCGCTTCCACAGCCTGGCAATAGGCCAGGGCGTGCGCAACGCTGCCGACGGCCGAAACACGCTCCGCCAGGATGACGCCATGAAGCGCGTCCTGTCCTTCGAACCGCGCCTCCATGCCGCGATGCTTGTAGAACAGATGCGGTTGGTAGTGCAGAATCTGCTCACCGATATAAAAGAAGGTGAATTCGGCCGCTTCCAGCACATCGGCGCGCACCGGTCCGAAGGGCAGAATCTGCACGTCCGGCCCCAGTACCTCCGGCAGCGGCGGCGCTTTGTTGGCAATATCGTCCGGCTTCACCCAGGGAAAGGATTTCAACGCCGGCACCAGAGGTGGAGCCGTGCCGCCGGGCAGCACCAAGGGGCGCGGTTCCGGATGATCACGAAAACGGATCCCGTAAAGATCCGTGATTTCCCGTTCGTACCAGCCCAGTAGAGGCCAGATCGTCGCAAGGCTCGGCGGCTCGGCGGTGAGATCGCACCGCCATACCTCGAACCGGCCGTTCTCCGGTGTGGACAGGTAACGCAGCTCCGGGAAACCGTCCTGACCAAGGACGGCATAAGCCATCTGCATCCGGCCATCTGACTCCAGCAGGCTTCGTGCAGCACCCTCCAGCTCTTCGAGGCCAAGATCCCGCGTCTCCGCCCCGTTCATGACGCACCTCCTTGCAGCAGCGGGCTGCTGCCGAGGGCGTACGCGATCCCGGCGAAGTAATTCCAAATAACGTCGGGCCACCACAGCCCGAATGCCAGCAGCGGCAGCAGCGCGAGCCACATCGGCACCGCACACCACGTGCTGACGCGAACAGAGATCATGCAGCCATTCTCTGGCGGCTCGAAATACATGATTCGATAGTGATTGAGGAAACCAATGAAGATGACGATCAGCAGCGCGGCCATGACGAATGATGCCCACGCCATGCCAGATTGCAGTCCGGCCCGCAGGATAGTCAGCTCACTGGCGAACAACCCAAAAGGTGGCGCGCCGGTGATCGACACCGCGCCTGCCAGCCACAATGCGCCCACGACAGGGAAATGCCGGCTCACCAGCTGGATTGCCGCGATGTCCTTGGTCCCGTAGCTTCGCATCATGCTACCGGCGCCGAAGAACATCAGCGACTTGTTCAGTGAGTGGTTGATCATGTGATACAGCGCCCCGGCAATGCCCAGCACACCGCCGAAGCCGATACCCAGCGCAATGACCCCCATGTGCTCCACACTGGAATAGGCCATCAGTCGTTTGATCCCCTGCTGTCGCACGATAAACAGCGAGGCGACCAGGAGCGAAAATACGCCGAGCGCGAGCAATGCCAGCCGCGGTAGATCGCCGATGTGAGCGTCATTCGCGACCGCGAGGTAACGGATGATGCCGATCATCGCGGTGTTCAGCAGCGCGCCGGACAGCATTGCAGACACAGGCGTCGGGCCTTCGCTATGTGCGTCCGGCAACCAGGTGTGCATCGGTGCCAAACCGACTTTCGTACCGTAACCGATCAGCACAAGCAGGAACGCCAGGATGACAAGGGAACGGTTCATATGCGGCGCCGCGGCGCGCAGCGCGCTCCAGGTCATGTCGTATGTCGGTCCCAATACGAAGCTGCCCGCCCAGTAGAACAGCACGGTCCCAAGCAATGCCAGGCTGATTCCGGCCGACACCACGATGATGTATTTCCACGCCGCTTCGATGCTCTCCGCCTCATGCTCGAAGGCGACCAGGAAAGTGCTGACGAGCGTCGTCAGCTCGATCGCGATCCAGTAGAGTCCCGCATTGTTCATCATCGGCCCGATCAGGACCGTCAGCGCAAAGCCAGCAAACAGCGCATAGAAGGTGTGAAGCCGTTCTGCTGTGTGGTCCAGCAGGCGCATGTAGCCAATGGCATAAATCGACGCGAGCAGATAGACGATTGCTGCGCACAGCACGACCCAGGCCCCCAGCGCATCGATGCCGACATACATCGCAACGTAGGTGTATGATTTGCTCCCGACGACCACAGGCAGGATCAGCGCTGCGCCGAACGACACGATGCTCGCCATCAGGTTGAACGATTCTGCCAGACGGGACGACTGCGCCACCATGATCGCAACGATCGCCACGACCGGTGCCAGCGCGATAATTAAGAGCAAAGCTCCGACCATCAACCGACCAGTCGACGGAGGTGGAGGCTGCTCGTCGTGCCGACATGGCTCATGAGATACTGCACCAGAAGCCCGAAGCAGGCGACGACGATCAACAGATCGAACAGGATGACAATCTCGAACAGCAGCGGCATTCCAGGCACGAGTATCTGGGCCCCCAGGAAGATGCCGTTTTCCAGCAGCAGCAGTCCCAGGATCTGGCTCAGCGCCTCATGCCGGACTGTGAGCATGAGAAAGCCGATCAGTTTCATCGACAGCATCACGGTCAGTGCCAGCACTGCCACGGT
The DNA here is from genome assembly GCA_963791885.1 of uncultured Pseudomonadota bacterium. Lineage (GTDB taxonomy): Bacteria > Pseudomonadota > Alphaproteobacteria > Acetobacterales > Acetobacteraceae > CAVSUZ01. The sequence goes on from CAWBUL010000006.1 coordinate 1,483,570, forward strand.
GCCAGCCAACCCAAGCTGTACGCCGATATGCCACGACACACCGAGCGCGAAGATCACCGCGAGCGAGCCGACCACCATCGTGGTGCTCGCTTGCAAAATGACGTGCACCTCGCGCGGGACGTTCATCCGCCGGATGATGCGCAGGATCAGATAGGGCAGGAGGCAGCCGCGAAACAAACAGGTGAGTATGGCGACCAGGTACAGTTCGGGGTAGTTTCCATACATGCCCACCAACGCCGACAGGATGCCGATCAGCCACGATTCAGCGGCGAACGCGTATAGATAGTGGCGCAACCATCGAGAACCGAGCATCACGAATGCCAGCAGCAGACTGGCAATGGCGATCAGGCTAAAGACGGAGGACGCGAGCGGATCGAGATGTGCTGCGAGCATGGCTATGTTAGCTGCGTGCTGATGATGGCAAGCACCGCCAGCAGGAACGAGGCTGCTAGCGGTTCCTGATAACGGTAAAAGCGGAGGCGGGATTGTGTGGTGTCGACGAAGACGACGGCGCAGGCCACGAGCAGAAACTTCAGTGCGAGAGCGAGCATGCTCCCGAGGATGCCCAGCGCCTTGCCCTGATAGGACAGGCCCCAGGGCAGCAGCAGCACATTGCAGAAGATCGTATACAGGATGAACTGCTTCATGCCCGATGCCCATCGCAGTAGCGCGAGCAACGGCCCGGAATACTCAAGGATCCTGCCCTCTTCGATCATGTAAATTTCGATGTGCGTCGGGGAATGGATTGGCAGCCGGTCTGTCTCCACCAGCAGTAGCACGAAGAACGCCGCTACCAAGAATAGGTGGGTGGGGCTCCAGTACACCGCCGGATTGGCCACCAGAAGATGATTGACCACGAAGGGCAGCATAGCCTTCGCCATTAGCGTAATGCCGACGAAAACGAGGATCAGCGTCGGCTCCGCCAAGATTGTCACCATTACCGCCCTGCTAGAGCCGATGCCGCCATAAGCACTGCCGCTGTCCAACCCGGCCAGCGTAATCATGAACGATCCAAGGGTCAGGATAAGGCCGCCACCCAGAATGTCCCCCATATCGGATAGCGGCAGCGGATAATTCGTCAGCACTGGAATCAGGATCGGCACAGTCAGCATGCAGGTGAACGCAACGATCGGTGCGACCCAGTAGAGCCACGACGCGGTTTCTGGCACAACCAGTTGCTTGTGGAACAGTTTCCACAAGTCGCGATACGGCTGAAAAATTCCGGGCCCCTGGGAGCGCTGAACCCGCTCCTCGAATTGCAGCACGACACCTTGCAGCAGTGGCGCCAGCAGCAGCGTGACCAGCACCTGGCAGATCTGAAGCACGATGTCGCGCATGATCACCGGCCAGTGCCCCGGCCCATATGCGTCTGGAAACGCCCAGTCAGCACGGCTCTCGACCAGGCGATGATGAAGCGCATAGCCCACTCCTGCAAACCATCAGGTTCAACAGGAGTCATCAGCCTCAACGGCGGTTAAGGGCGGACTCCATCGCCATAGCCTGATCGTCTCTACGGAGCGAATTTTTCGATGTCAAGCCATGTTAGGGGCGGAGGGGTTGTCCCGGATAACACGGATTCCGATCTCCGAAACGAGCCGGCGTTCTCGGCATTGACGCTCCTCAGACCCGACCCCACATGAACGAATCAGGGATGGAGTCCCCTTAGACGCCCTGTAAGCTGATGACTCCTGCCGTCCAACACGTTCGCCGGCTTCGGCGGCAGAGGCAGGATGATGCTGAAGGTCGATCTTTCGCCAAACGATCTATTGAGTATTGGCGGGCGCACGCGGCACCTCGCCGATCCGGCGGCCACGGTGCGACCCGGCCCGGAACTCCAGATGCCAGCCGACGACAAGGGGGCCACCTCCTTCAGCTTCACCAGCATTCTCTTTCCCCCTGGGATCGAGCATCCCCCTCCAGCGGCCACCGAACCGCCGGCCTGCTTTATCGATCTAAATCTCGATCAGGTCGTCTCGGCGATGGTCGATAAGCGCGACGAGGACGTGCTGCGGCCGATATTCTACTCGAGCTACAGAGACGTTGACATCGTCCGTTATCGGCAAGCCGTCTTTACCGACCTCGATCGCTCCGACGTATTCCAGGCGTTTCCCACCTTCTGCGATGCCATGCAAACAGTCCGGGCGAATCTGAACTACGCGGGCAAGATTTCGTATAAATGCCATAGGCACATGGTGATTCTACGCGCCATCGGCCTCTACTGCGACGCGGTCACATCGCTGGCTTCGAATCTCGCGTCTTTCGCTCTTAAGTCAACCGGCCTGCGAAGCCTGCAAGCCTATCTCCAAAGCTATATCAATTCGTTGTCCTACAGTCGGCTCGCAACAGAAACCCGCGAACTGCAATATATTATTTCGAAACTTAGCTACGGCATGCTGTTTCGCGGTGATAAGGTCACAGTGCGGAAATACGCTGACGAACCGGACTATACGGCCACGATCCTTGAGAGATTCGAGCGGTTCAGGGAAACTCATGTCGAGCCCCCCGTTCCACCGCGGCCAAAGGACGATTTCTCGCTCAATCACATCGAAGAAGGCATTCTCGAATTTGTCGGGCGGTTGTTCGCGAGGGAATTCCGCACTCTGGCAGAGTATGTCGCTCGGCACACGGAGTTCATGGATGGAGCAATTGCCCGGTTCGACCGCGAAATCGGCTTCTTCATCGCCTATCGCACCTTCATCGATCCGCTGAAGGAGCTCGGCCTCCCATTCTGTTATCCGGACGTATCAGCGACGAGCAAGGAAACAGATGTCACCGGAAGTTTCGACCTGGCTTTGGCGGCGAAGCTGCTTCGGGAAAACCGCGCCGTCATCTGCAACGACTTCTTCCTGCATGATCCCGAGCGCCTGCTCGTCGTATCAGGACCAAATCAAGGCGGAAAAACGACGTTCGCGCGCATGTTCGGTCAGCTACACTTTCTCGCCGGCCTCGGATGTCCAGTACCCGGACAGCAGGCTCGCCTGTTTCTCCCAGATCGGATTTTCACTCACTTCGAACGCGAGGAGGACATCACCAATCTGCGCGGCAAGCTTGAAGAGGAGCTGGTCCGCCTGCACGGAACCTGCCAGTCCATGACGTCCAACAGCATTATCGTCCTCAATGAGATCTTCAACTCCACCAGCCTGGACGACCAGATCCTACTGAGCACAAAGATACTGGAGAGCATCCAGGCGACCGATGCCATCGGATTGTGCGTGACCTTCGTCGAACTCATTGTCGAGGCTTAGCGAAAAGACCGCGAGCATGGTGAGCACCGTCGCGCCAGAGGATCCGGCGCAGCGGACCTTCCTGATTATCCGCAAACCGGCTGATGGTCTGGCCTATGCCCTGTCGCTGGCTGAGAAGCGGGGGGTCACGTACCGAGCAGCTGCGCACGAGAGTGCGGTCATGAAGACGTTCTTGATGTATCCCGAGCGGGATTTTGATCCGACCCCACCCTCAAAAAGCGGCCGGGCTATGCAGTTTACCCAGGACATCGAGTTGGATGTCCTGCTCAAGGCCGCCGCCGCCGATGATCGCTACATCTATGATGTCATGGCGGCCGCGTGTGCGGGTGCATGGGAGAATGACATCGCGACCATCCGCTATAGACAGGCAATTTTGCAAGATTGCCTGTCCTATCCGGAGATTGTCCGCCAGTTCTATGCCATTGCCATCGAACCATTCGGTCGGGAGCGGAGCTGGGATTTCAGCTTGTTTGGGCGAGAGCCCGGGGCCATGGTTGCCAGCGGTGTTCGTACACTGCAAAGCAGCCTCGGCGTTCTCCGCCGCTTGCGTGATACGTGTCTCGCGAACTCTGACAGCTTCATGTCGGACGGTTTTCGGCAATTCTTTGATACGCTCCGTCGTGACCTGGACGATACCTACCTGGAAGCAGCCGCGACTGATTTGAATAATCTGACCTTCCGCAAGGGAGTCCTATTGAGTGCCCAGGTCGCGGATGGCGGCGAGGGCGTCGGCACCATGCTCCGCAAACCCCAGCCGAGGGATCTAAGCTGGTCGCAGGCAGCTCTAACTCCGGGGCTCTCAAGTTATACGTTGCAACTGCACCCGCGCGACGACGCCGGAGCGCACGCGTTCGCCGAATTGCAGAACAGGGGTCTCAGCCTGATCTCTGGTGCGATGCACCAGTCGGCGGAGCATGTGCTGAGTTTCCTGAAGGCGCTTCGTGCGGAGCTTGCGTTCTACCTCGGTTGCCTCAATCTCCGGGATCGTCTTGCCTGGATCGGCGAGTCGATTGCGTTCCCCGAACCAGCCGAGGCGCCACGGCGCTTCCGCTGCCGGAACTTGCGTGATGTTTGCCTTGCCCTGACGATGGAACGTCCGGTCGTGGGCAATGATGTTGATGCAGACGGCAAACCGCTGGTGATCATCACCGGCGCCAATAGCGGCGGGAAATCCACGTTCCTGCGCAGCGTCGGTCTCGCGCAGCTGATGCTGCAATGCGGCATGTTCGCGACAGCGGACGCTTTCACATCATCCATCCACACGGGCCTGTTCACGCATTACAAGCGGGAAGAAGATCGCAGCATGCGCAGCGGGAAGTTCGATGAGGAGCTAGTGCGGATGAGTGGGATCGCGGACAAGATCCACCGCCGGGGGCTTGTGCTGTTCAATGAATCGTTTGCGGCGACACACGAGCGAGAAGGATCGGAGATCGCGCGGCAAATCGTGTCAGCGTTGCTCGACAACGACGTGACGGTATTCTTCGTCTCGCATATGTATGAATTTGCCCGTTCATTCCTGGAAAGCGATCGCGTGCTGTTCCTGCGGGCAGATCGCGCGGACGATGGCACACGCAGCTTCCGCTTGTGCCAGGCGAAGCCGCTGCCGAAGAGCTTCGGGGTTGATCTCTACCAGCGGATCTTTGCCCCACCTCGACAGGCCAGCACTGTCTCCTAAGCCCGCACCGCCCCTTCATCACTCCGCCGCAATCCGTGTCTGCCGGTTCACCAGCCGCGCGTAAGCCCCGCCAGCCGCCAGCAACGCCGCATGTGTGCCCGCCTCGACAACCCGCCCCGCCTCCATCACCAGAATCATATCCGCGTTCTGGATCGTGGACAGCCGGTGCGCGATAATCAGACATGTGCGCTCCGCCATCAGCTCATCGAGTGATGCCCGAATCCGCTGCTCGCTGATCGTATCAAGATGCGACGTCGCCTCGTCCAAAATCAGGATCGGCGCATCCTTCAGGAACGCCCGCGCGATCGAGATCCGCTGCCGCTGCCCCCCGACAGCTGCACCCCGCGCTCACCCACGCGGGTTGCCAGCCCCTCCGGCAGACGCCGCACGAAATCGCCCAGCGCCGCGCGCTTGATCGCGCGCTCGACATCCGCATCCGACACGTCGTGACCCGCCAGGCGGATATTCGCCTCCAGCGTGTCGTTGAACAGATACGTATCCTGCGCAACCAGTGCGATATGCCGCCGCAGACCGTCCAGTTGGATCGCTCGCAGATCCGTCCCGCCCAGAGTGACGCGCCCCGTCTCCGGGTCCCAGAACCGCAGCAGCAGATTGGCGACCGTGGACTTTCCCGCGCCTGAGGCGCCGACCAGCGCCACCGTGCTTCCCGGCTTCATCCGGAACGTCACGTCCTCCAGCGCCGGCACTGCCCGCCCCGGATAGGTGAAGCGCACTGCGTCGAACCGCACCTCCGGCTCTGCCGGCACCGGCAATGTCCCATCCGTGATCGGCTCCGGTTCCAACTCCACGACATGGAGCCTCCGTGTGGAGGCGATCGTGTCCGCCAATTGCCGCCCCACCTGGCTGACTTCGGATACCGGCATGAACGCCGCCACCGACAGCAGCACAAGCAGCGGCAGCAAGGTGTGCGGGAACCATCCGTGCGCCGACAGCACTGCGCCCAACAGCGCCACGGCCAATCCGCCCAACCCCGTCGCGATCTCCAGCCCCGCCGTCTGTGTCGCGAGATCGTTCAGCAGGCGCAGCCGTTTCGTCTGATACAACTCGATATCCGCAAGAAACACCGCCCGTCGCCGTCCGACCGCGCCGAACGCCAGCAGTTCCGCCAGCCCCTGGATCGTCTCCGTCAGATGCGCGCCGATCTGCCCCAGCGCCCCGCGCGCTTCGCTGCCCAACCGGTCGATCTCGCCCCGCGCGAATACCGGCGCCAGCCCCGCCCAGGCCAGGAATGGCAGCAGCACCAAAGCCAGTGGCCACGACACCACCCCCAGTACAGCCAACACGCCCAACGGGATCAGCGCCGCGACGAAAGCGGGCGCCACCGTGTGGGCGTAAAAATACTCGACCGTCTCGATATCCTGCGTCGCCAGCGCCACCAGATCGCCCGAACGCCGCCGCAGCAGGTAGGCCGGCGCCAGCCGGTCCAGCTTGTCCAACAGCGCGATGCGCATCTCCGCCAGCAGCTGATAGGCCATGGCGTGCGCCATCCAGGATTCCAGCCAGTGCAGCGTCGCGGCCAGCGGCGCCGCCAGGATCAGGGCAATGAGCAGACCCAGCACCGGCCCGCCCAAGGCGACCCGCGCCACCACCAATGCCCCCAGCACGCTGACGCCGATGAACGCCACCACGCGGCCGATGCCGCACACGATGGTCAGCACCACGCGTAGCCGCCACGGCCGCACAAAGCCCAGCAGGGACCGGATGGTCTGACCCCAGCCGACCTCGGCCGCCTCTTCCGCCAGCGGCCGCACTTCCAGCTGCGCAGCAGCGGCCGCCTGCGGCGCGCCCGCCATATCCAGCACCTCTGCCGGCCGCTCGCCAGCGCTCATCTGCGGCGCCATGAGCCGGCGGTACACGCCGGGCCGCGCGATCAACTCCGCATGCGTGCCGCTTTCCACCGCGCGCCCCTGATCCAGCACCAGGATGCGGTCCGCGCCGATCACGCTGGACAGCCGGTGCGCCAGGATCAGCGTGGTACGCCCCGCCATCAGCCGGTTCAGCGCCTGCTGGATCAATGCCTCATTCTCGGCATCCACCGATGAAAGCGCCTCGTCCAAGATCAGGATCGGCGAATCGCGGAGCAACGCCCGCGCAATCGCGATGCGCTGCCGCTGCCCGCCGGATAGAGTCGTCGCGCGCTCGCCCACCCGCGTCTGATACCCATCCGGCAGCGCCATGATGAACTCGTGCGCGTTGGCCGCCCGCGCCGCCGCGATCATCGCCGCATCGCTCGCATCCGGCGCCCCGAGGCGCAGATTCTCCGCCACCGTCCCGTCGAACAGCGTCGCATCCTGCGCCACCACGGCGATCATGCTGCGCACCTGCGCCGGATCCAGTGTCCGGATGTCCGCGCCACCAATCCGCACCACGCCGCTCTGCGCGTCGTACAGCCGCAGCAGCAGCCGGAGGATCGTGGATTTGCCCACGCCGCTCGGCCCGACGATCCCCACCGTCTCCCCAGCCGCGATGCGGAAACTCAGCCCGGCATGAGCCTCGCCGCGCCGCCCCGGATAGGCGAAGCCGACATCCTCGAATTCGATCTCCGGCGCCAGCACCGCCAACTTCGCGTCACCCGCGACCGGTGCATCGCTCTTTGCCTCCAGCAACGCGTGCACCGCATTCGCCGCCGACTGCCCGACCATACCCGTGTGCAGCACGGCGCGCAGATCGCGCAGCGGGCGGAAAATCTCCGTCCCCGCCATCAGGATGATCAGCAGCGCCTGGAAACTCATTTCGTGGTGGTCCACCCGCCACGCACCCACCGCGATGGCCGCCGCGGCACCCATCCCCGTGCCGAAATCGGTGAAGAACCGCGTCAGCAGTCCCAGCGACAGCACCCAGGACGTGCTGTTCGACAGCGCCCGCGCGCGCTCCGCCAGCTTCGCCGCAAACGCGCGGCTCTGCCCGAACGCCTTCAGCGTCGGCAGCCCCTGCATTGCGTCCAGGAACTCCTCCCCGAACGCCTTGAACGCCGCCGAGCGCGCCCGTGCCGCCCGCTTATCCGCGTTGTGGATCAGCACCGGCAGCGCCAGCGTCGCGAGCGCCGCCACCAGCATCACGGAAGCCGTCGGCACGTCCTGCCACGCCAGCACGGCGAAGATCACCACCGGCGCGCAGACGGAAATGATCAGTTGCGGCAGATACGCCCCGAAGAACGTTTGCAACTGCTCCACGCCGTCCAGCACCGCGAGCATCACGCCGCCTGTACGTTCCGCTCCGAACCAGGACGGCCCCAGCTCCGCAATCCGGTCGAACAAACGGGCGCGCAGCCGCACCTGCATCTGCCCGGCGGTGCCCTGCGCCATCACCGTCCGCATGTGATCCAGCGCCGCCCGCAGCAGAATGCAGACCGCCGTCCCGGCCGCCGCCATTCCGATCGCCCCGATCGGCGCACCGCGGAACGCCAGCGCCAGCATCCGGCCCAGGAACACGAATCGCAGGATGCCGAAGCCCATGGCGAGCAGACCCAGCCCGACCGCGCCCGCCACGCGCAGCCGCAACCCGGCCATCATCGCCCATAGCCGCCAGTCGAAATACATTGCGTTCTCCGCTAGAGCAGATCGCGCCTGACTGGAACCGCAGGTTCCAGGAGCGCGTGAATCGGCTCGCAACAAAACTCTACCGCCGAAGCTGGCGCGCACGGCCCGCCTTGGCAAAGGATGGTTTTTCAGGGGGTATTGAATACTCTACAACACCTTATGTCCCGCATTCCCCCCTTGGCTGCTCTGCGCGCCTTCGAGGCGACCGTCCGCCTCGGCGGACTCGCCCGCGCCGCCACCGAGCTGAACGTCACCACCAGCGCCGTCAGCCATCAGATCCGTGCCATGGAGGAATCGCTGGGCGTCCGTCTGCTCGAACGCAGCACCGGAGTCGGCGGCATCCGCGTCACCCCGTCCGGCACCCGCCTCCTCACCGCTGCCACGGGCGCGCTCGATCTGCTCGAATCCGCCTGCGCCGAGATCGGCGGCACCACCAGGCGCCTCACCGTCTCGGCCAACGCGCCCTTCTCCGCCATGTGGCTGGCCCGCCGCCTCGCGGAGTTCTCCGCACTGCATCCGGACACGCCGCTGCACGCCGTCGTGCATGACAACGAGCCGGATTACGCCCGCGACGGCGTCGACCTCGCCATCGTCTACGTGACGAAGAAAGCGCTGCGCCCCGACGACGCGGTGCTGGTGCACGAGACGGTCTTTCCCGTTTGCAGCCCCGCGCTCTACCCCTTCGCCACAAACAATGTGTGCCGCTGCCGATTGTTGCAGGAGGAAGGAGAGACCAGTCCGGAGATCTTCTGGCGTAGCTGGGAGTCGGAATTCCAATTTCCGAGTGATTTCGAGAGCAAGATCGTCCGCTATAGCAGCTTCAGCCAGGTGATTGGCGCAGCCCTTGGCGGCGCCGGCCTCGCCCTGGGGCGTTCGCCGCTGATCGATCAGGAACTCGAAGCCGGCCGCCTGGTGCGTCTGCGCCCCAATCTGTCGCGCCCGGCATCCTGGCGCTTCGTGCTCCGCCGCGGCCCGTCACGCCGGCATAAGATGCTTGACACGCTGATCCAGTTCTTACGCACGGAAGCAGCATCAGAAGCGATCAGCTCTGATGAGGCGACCGTTGGTTGAATCTCAGTAGCGGCCGCCTATCAGAATAGAAGTCCAGGCAGTCGACCGTTTGACTGGGGTCGGTAATTGTCGAAGCGTCCGCCGACACCAGTGCGCATCACAAGAAATCTTCCCGGCTGGAGGCCCCGATGCTTGCGCAGACCCACATCGATGCTGCAACACCAACGGGCGCCACGCTCGCACCAGGCGGCGCCACCTTCCGCGTCTGGGCGCCGCGGGCCTCGGCAGTCTATCTGAACGGCAGCTTGGGCGGCGTGACCTACGACAAGCAGACCGACGACCGGTTGCTGGCGAAAGACGGCACAGGCTATTGGACTGGCTTCCAGGCCGGCGCTGCCGATGGAGACACTTATCGCTACTGGGTAGTCGGTGCAGGGGGCAGCGGCTACAAGCGCGCGCCCTACGCGCGCGAGTTGTCGCCCACGGGCTTCCCAAATTGCTTCAGCATCCTGCGTGCTATCGACGCCTACCCCTGGCACGACGCCGGCTTCCGCACCCCCGACTTCTCGGACATGGTCATCTACCAGTTGCATATCGGGACCTACGCGATCTCGCGGCCGGGGATCGCGTCGAACTTCCTCGATGTCGCGGGCAAAGTCCCGTACCTGGCAGCCTTGGGCATAAACGTGTTGCAGCCGCTGCCGATCGACGAGCAAGAGGCCAACCCAGGCATGGGATACGGGGGCGCCGACCTGTTCTCGCCGGACTTTCCTTACGTCGCGGCTGCGGCCGATCTCCCAGCCTATCTGGCGATGATCAACGGCATCCTCGCTAGCAAGACTCTGGCGCCGCTGACGCTCGCCGATATCGCTTCTGGCCCGGGCCAGCTCAAGGCACTGGTTGATCTCTGCCACGTTCATGATATCGCGGTGACATTCGACGTCGTCTATAACCATGCGGGTGGCTTCTCGGTCGCCGGCCAACTCGATGACAATTGCATCTACTATTTCGATCGCGCCAAGGACGTCGGCGACAACAACGACAGCCTGTACTTCACGAACCAGGATCGCGGCACCGGCGGCCTCGCCTTCGCGCTCTGGAACCAGGATGTCTGTCGCTTTCTCCAGGACAACGCGGCGCACTACATCACCGAATATCACGCGGACGGGTTCCGCTACGACGAGATCAGCATCCTCTTGTCGACCGGTCAGGCGACTGGTTGGGCTTTTTGCCGTGCGCTGACATCGGAGCTTCGCGGCCTGCAGCCCCGACTCCTGCAGAATGCCGAATTCTGGCCAGGGGAATTCAACGATATACCAACCTCGGCCGCGCCGATTGTGGCGCCCGCGGCTGCCGGCGGTGCCGGGTTCGACGTGGTGCAGCACGATGCGCTGCGCAGCGCGCTCCGCGGCGTAGTCGGCGCGGTGTCTGCGGGTGCCGGAGCCGCAGTATCCATGTCTTCAATTGCGGGGGCGTTCTATCCACCGGGCTTTGACCATGGCTGGCGGGCAGTCACCTGCATCGAGAACCACGATCTGGTGATGGCCGGGCGTAATCCGCGCATCCCGAGTCTGGCCGACGCTCCGGATCCTCATTCCTGGTACGCGCGCAGCCGGACACGGGTCGCCACCACGATCCTAATGACCGCGCCAGGCATCCCGCAGCTCTTCATGGGACAGGAATTTCTTGAGGAGAAGCCATGGGACACCAACCCCGCAGGCCCGGACCTGATCGGATGGGCCGGGCTTCAAGACGATGCAGACCCCATCATGGCCGATCATCTCCGCTTTACGCAGGAACTGGTCCGTCTCCGCCTGGCTGCGCCAGCACTCCGCGGTGATAACGTCCACGCCTTCTACGTCTCCGATACCGACCGCGTGCTCGCGTACCATCGCTGGATCGACGGTGCGGGCGAAGATGTGATTGTGGTTGCAACGTTCGCCGAGGCCACCTGGTGGAATTACACGCTAGGCTTCCCCATTGCTGGCCGATGGAAGGAAGTGTTCAACAGTGACGTCTACGACAATTGGGTCAATCCGTGGGTCGCGGGCAACAAGGGCGGCATCGACGCCGAAGGTGGCCCACTGCACGGCTTCGTCGCCTCAGCCTCGATCGTTATTCCGGCCAACGGCGTCGTTGTCTTTGCGAGATCGTGACCCAGCCCTCCCACTCTTCACACCAGCCGCCGCGGCACCCGATGGTTCCACACGCGGTGACACACCTCCGCATCTCCCTCGTACGCCCGCATCGCCGCCTGCAGCACGAAATCCTCCCGCGTGGACGACAGGCTCATCTCCGTCTCGATGCGCACGTTCCATCCGTCGCGTGACACCTCCTGAGTCCGCCGCGACTCGTACCGCGCACTCAGCGGATCACCGTCATCGATATGATCCGTGAACTCACCCCTCCCACCGATCTCCAGCCCCAGACGATCAATCCGCACGACGCCCGGCCGCACGGGCGAGACTGACTCTGGCGTTGCCGTCTCAGCCCGAGAAAACGACGGCAGCAGCGCATCCGCGTCGCGCGGCCCCCGCTCCGGCAATTCAAGCCCGCCGCCGAATATCGTCACCGTAGCAGTCTCCGGTGCCGGCCAGATCATCGGCCAATAAGACGTGGAGATCGCGACCCGAATCCTATGTCCCGCTGGAAACACCGCCCCCGCATCATTCAACTGGATCCGCACCTGGTAACGCTGTCCTGGAACCAGCGCCGCTGGATGCTCATGCCCATCGCGATGCGCCAGATTCAAAATCCCGTAGCTCACCCGCAGTGACGCTCCGTCCGGATGAACGTCGCACAGCCGCACCACAAGATTGGCCAACGGTTTGTCCGAAGCGAGATCCAGCGTCACCACGGGCGTGCCGAGAATCTCAAGTCGATCGTTCAGAACAGCACCATCGAACACCATGGACAGCGCGTCATCCTCGCGCTGATCGCCCGCCTGATCCGCACCGCGACCGAACGGGCACCAGGATCCACTGCACGCGCCGACCTTCAACGGCGAGCACACCTCTCGCGCAGCCGATAGCGAACCACTGTCCAGCAATCCGTCGTCGGTCAGATGAAGGCGTAGAACCGTCTCGTCGAGCGGCGGCCAGGAGTCCTCAGCAACCCACCGTCCCGGCAGCGTCTGATGATGCGGCGCCGGCCGGACGCTCTCTGTCATCCAGGCACGCAACATCGGCTCGTCCATCACGCCGGTATCATCACCCTTCAGCCAATGATCCCACCACCGCAGCGCCTCTTGCAGGAATCCGATCTGCGGCCCCGGCAGCGCGATATGCGGATAGGCATGCGCCCAGGAACCGATCAGCCCCTTGCGCGGCACCGTCAAACCGGCGAGCAGCCGAGGAATCGCGTTCGTATATCCATCCGTCCACCCGCCCACCGCATAGACGGGGCACCTTATCGCGCCATAATCCTCACACACCGATCCGTGCTTCCAGTACGCGTCACGCCATTGATGACGGAGCCAGATTTCCAGAAACAGCGGCACATTCTCCAGCCGCTCCTGCCACATCGCCCGCCAATCATCGCCGGCCAGCACGGGGTCCGGTGGAAAGCACATCGCGCCGAACAGAAACGCACCCCAGCCGAAGCCTTCATGGAGCTTCGCGCCGCCCATGTAATGCACGTCATCGCGATAGCGATCGTCGGTCGAGCACACCGTAATGATTGCCTTTAGCGCGGGAGGCTGACGCGCAGCCACCTGCAACGCGTTGAAGCCCCCCCACGAGATCCCCATCATGCCGACCGCGCCGCTGCACCAACTCTGCGCCGCCAACCACGCAATCACCTCAAGCGCGTCGTCCTGCTCCTGCTGCGAATATTCGTCGGACAGCACCCCGTCCGACTCGCCGGCCCCGCGAACATCGACGCGAACCGCCGCATAGCCGTGACCGGCAAAATAGGGGTGGTTCAGAGCATCACGCTCATATGTGCCCGTTCTCTTGCGGTACGGCAGATACTCCAGGATCGCCGGAACCGGCTTCCGCTCCGCGTCAACCGGCAGCCAGATGCGCGCCGCCAGATGCGTCCCGTCACGCAGGGGGATCAGGATATGTTCGATTTCCCTGATCTGGCGGGGAAACTGCGCCACGACCTCCCGCGTCACGAGTAGACGAACGTCCCATCCTCCAGATCAGTCGCCGGGATCGCATCCTTCTCGGCCCAGTAATCCTGCGTATGCGCCCATTCCGGCTTGTCGCCGCGCTTCGGCAGCAGATGCATGCCGCGCTTCATATACCCCGGATTGAAGTTGTCATCGTCGATCCACGGCAGGATCTTCATATCCGCATCCTGCGGCCGTGGCGTCACGCCGACCTGCTTCGCACCCCGCGCCCGCATATGAGTCAGCATGCGGCAGACAAAATCCGCCACCAGATCCGACCGCAGAGTCCAGCTCGCGCGGAAATAGCCGAACACCCACGCCATGTTCGGCACGCCGGTGAACATGATGCCGCGCCATGTCAGCGTGTTGCCGAAATTCAGTGCTTCGCCGTCGATGGTGAACGCGATATCCCCCAAAGCGCATAAATGGAATCCGGTCGCCGCCACGATGATATCGGCCGTCAGTTCCTGACCGGACTTCAGCATCACGCCTTTCGCCGTGAAATGCTCGATCTCATCCGTCACCACGGACGCATCGCCCCGCCTGATCGCCTCGAACAGGTCAGCATCGGGAATGAACGCCAGCCGCTGCTGCCACGGCCGGTAGCGCGGGGAGAAATGCACGTCCACGTCGCAATCCGGCCCTACCAGCGCGCGCGCATTGTCCAGCAATTCCTGGCGCACCGTCTCCGGTTCTTCGAAGGTGCGCTTGGTGAACAGCGCCTGGTCCAGCAGGATGCGCCGCCGCACGACGTCGTGGATGATCGCCTCATCCACCTGCAACTCACGCAATTCCTCCGCCAGCGGGATGGCATTGCGTCCGGTGCGGAAATAGGTGGGTGACCGCTGCAGCATCGTCACATGCGCCGCCGTGCCGGCCCCCACATTGCCCGCCATAGCCGGCACCACCGTCGCCGCCGTTGCGCCTGATCCGATCACCAGCACCTGCTTGCCCGCGTAGTCCAACCCCTCCGGCCAGGTCATCGCATGCACGAGCGTGCCCTTGAACGCGTCCATCCCCTTCCATTCCGGCGTGTACGGCCGGTCATGGTCGTAATAGCCCTGGCACATCCACAGGAACCCAGCAGTGAAGCAGAACGGCGCGCCGGTATCCGTCCGGGTTCCCTCGATCGTCCAGCGCTTCGCCTCGCTGCTCCACGACGCCGAGGCGATGTGATGCTGATAACGAATGTGGCGAGCCAGATCGTTCTCCTCGATCACCTCGCCCATGTAACTCAGGATTTCTTCCGCCGTGGCGATTGGCACGCCGGTCCATGGCTTGAACCGATAGCCGAAGGTATGCAGGTCGCTGTCGGAGCGGATGCCCGGATATTTATGCGTTACCCACGTGCCGCCGAACGTATCCTTCGTTTCCAGCACCACGAAGCTCATGTCCGGGCATTGCTTTGTCATGTGATACGCGCCGCCAACGCCGGAGATGCCGGCGCCGACGATCAGCACATCGAAATTCTCCATCTGCACTGGGCGCTCGCCACCATCTTTCATCGTGTTCCCTCCAGCTCGCGCCGTACGATTGCGGCACCCTCCGCCAAGGCCTTCAGCTTCCCGAACGCTAGATCACGCGGCAGATACTTCATTCCGCAATCCGGCGCGGGAATCAGCCGCTCCGCCGGCAAATAACGCAGCGCCTCGCGAATACGCGCGGCCACAGTCTCGGCACTCTCCGCCGCCGGATCGCCAAGGTCCAGCACGCCCACTAGCATCGTCTTCCCGGCCATGTCGCGCAGCACCCCCAGATCGATTTTCGGCTCCGCCGCCTCGATCGAGATCTGCTCCGCCGCACAGTCCGCCAATTGCGGCAGGAAGCGGTAGCCGTGCGGCTTGCCGTCCACCACCGCCGCATAGCCGAAGCACAGATGCACCACCCGAGGGCCCGCGATCCCCTCCAGCGCCCGGTTGATCGCGCGTAGCCCCCAGCGCTCCGCCTTCTCCGGCGCCGTGCGGACCCACGGCTCATCGAGCTGCACGACGTCGACGCCCGTCGCCTTCAGATCCCGCAGCTCCTCGTTCACCGCGACGGCGTAATCCATCGCCATCTCTTCCTCGTCCCGGTAGAATTCGTTCTGCACCTGCTGGGACAGTGTGAACGGCCCGGGCAACGTGATCTTCGTCGCCCGATCAGTATTCGCCGCCAGAAACACCGCATCCCGCGTTTCCACCGGTCCACGCCGCCTGATCCGCCCCACGACCCTGGGCACCGGCGTCACCCGATCTCCCCGCCGCAATTCCCCGAGGTTCTCCGTGTCGATCCCGTCCAGCGCTAGCGCAAACCGGTTGGAGTAGCTCTCCCGCCGCATCTCCCCGTCCGTCACGATGTCGATACCGGCGCGCTCCATCTCCCGGATCGCCAACACGGTCGCATCGTCCTGCGCCTGCTCGCGCCACTCGGCCGGGACGCGCCAGATATCGCTCGCCCCGGCGCGCGGAACACCGTGCTTCAGCAACGCCGAGCGGTCCACCAGCCACTCGGGTTGGGGATAACTGCCGACCACCGTGGTCGGCAACATCTGCGCGGGATAGGTCATCGCGGTGCCGTTCGCCCTCTGTTAACTTCCCCCGAGTATGCCTGTGCTTTGGCCCCGGTGTCCTGCCCCTTCCGTTTGCCGCATCGGGCGGCGAACGGAAGGGATCAGCAGGCCACGAAAAACGACAAGCGACGCAATGCTTGGCGCGACCGGCCCGGCTGTGGCAGACATTCGAAGGAGTACTAACGCCAGTGGCATGCTCCTGACGTTCGACTGTCCTTGGCGGCGAACGGAAGGGACCAGCAGGCCACTGAAAACAGTGCAGTGGGAAAGAGGCCGCTCCATGCGCAAGGCCAGCCAGTTGCGAATTGGTTTGCTGATGGGACTGTCGGTTATCGCGATGGCCGCGCCGGCGCTCGCGCAAAACCCGTCCAGGCCCGCCAAGAAACCGGCCATCAAGCCAGCCGCCATCACCACCCCCGTCACCATGGGGGTACCCCACACCTTGGATCAGGCGCTCGCCACCGTTTACATGAACCAGCCGGCCCTGCAGGCTGAGCGTGCCAAGTTGCGCGCCACCGACGAAGACGTGCCCCAGGCTGAAGCCGGCTGGAAACCCACTGTGATTGTCGCGGGCAGCGCCGGCTACGGCGACGGCCTGACCCGCCAGTATCTGGGCTCAATTGGGGGATGGGAAAAAATCCAAACGGATCGCAACATCGCCACCGCCCAGGCCACCCTCACGCAGCCGCTCTATACCGGCGGCAAGACCGAGGCGAACGTCAATCGTGCCAAAGACCTCGTGATGGCTGAGCGTGCCAATCTGCTTGCGCAGGAAGAGAGCAGCTTTGCCAACGCCATCAACGCCTATGTCGGGGTCATCGAGGCACGCCAGCTTCTTACACTCAACATCAACAATGAGCAGGTGCTGCGGGAGCAGTTGCGCGCTACCAACGATCAGTATCGGGTGGGTGAGGTCACGCGAACTGACGTCGCCCAGGCGGAAGCCGCGCTCGCCGGCGCCGTCGCCCAGCGTGAGACGTCCGAGGGCAACTTGGAGACCTCCAACGGCACCTATGTCCAGATAATCGGCTACCAGCCGCCCCAAGACCTCGTGCCGCCCCAACCGCTGCGTCTACCCATCTCCGGCGAACGTCAGGCCGGCGAAATAGCCGCCATCAACAACCCTGCGGTGGTCGCCGCGGTACTCAACGACTCAGCCGCGCAGAACGCAGTCCAGGCCGCCTTCGCCGCGTTGCTGCCGCAGGTCAGCTTCCAGGCGCAGATTTTCCAGTCGCAAAACTCATCGCTCCGCAGCGATAACGCGAACGGCTATCAGGCGCTGCTGAACCTGTCCGTGCCGTTATATCAGGGCGGCCAGGAATATTCCTCCGTCCGCCAGGCCCGGCAGACCCAGCAGCAACAGGCCGCGCTTGTGGGTGACGCCCAGCGCACGTCCGTCCAGAACGCGGTGAATGCCTGGGACACGCTGATCGCCGCCAGGGCGGCCGCTGCCAGCACCGAGACCGCGATTCGCGCCAACGAGATCGCGCTGGTCGGTGTCGAGCGGGAGCATCTGGTCGGCACCCGCACGACACTCGATGTGCTGAACGCCCAACAGGCGTTGCTCCAATCCCGCGTGACCCTGGTGCAGAACCTCGCCAGCCTGGTGACCGCGTCGTACGGCGTGGCCTCGGCGATCGGCCGGCTGACTGCCCGAGACCTCAATCTCCAGGTGCCGTTCTATGACGACACCGCCTACTACAACCAGGTGAGGAACAAGTGGTTCGGGGTCGGTGTGCCCTCCCCGGATTCGTTCTTCCGCCGATGAAGGACTCCGACGCATGACATCGCCCGCCTTGCCCGATCCTCACTCCGGCCAGTCCGGCGATCCCTCGATGGAGGACATTCTCGCCTCGATCCGTCGCATCCTGAGTGAGGAGGAAGGCGGCCCGGCAGCCCCGGAAGCGGAGTCGCCTCCTGCCGCCACCTCGACGCCCCCGCCGGTTGCAGACGATGTTCTGGTGCTCGATACATCCATGATGGTTGCCGAACCCGAGCCTCACCCGGCGCCGGTTGCCGCGCCCCAACCCCCACCTCAGCCCGCACCTCTGGCGGAACCCGAACCGGCTCCTGTCCTTAACCCGGAGGCGGGGCTTCTTGCGCCCGAGACGGAACAGGCTGCCTCAGGCGCGATGAACGAGTTGGTCCGGCGACTGGCGGCGGAGCGCCAGACGCAGATCCATTCCAGCGGCCCCACGATCGAGGATCTGGTTCGCTCCGAACTCCGCCCGATGCTGAAATCCTGGCTCGACGAGCATCTGCCGCCACTTGTGGAACGTCTCGTCCGCGCTGAAATCGAGCGGGTTGTGGGGCGCGCCGCGCCTTAGCGCGTGGAGCAAGCTTGATGGTGGCTCTCGCCCAGCTTCCCCTCCGCATGACGGTGCAGGAATTCCTCAACTGGGATTTCGGCGATGATGTGCGCTACGAACTCGTGGACGGCATCCCGCGCGCCATGGCGCCTGCCAAGCCGGCCCACGGGCTGCTGCAAATGGAACTCGGTGCGCGCATCCGCAATCATCTTCGACAGAAGGGGAAGAACTCTGATGTCGTCGTCGAATCCGGCGTGATCCCCCAACTCCTCTCGGATCACAACGTCCGCCTCCCCGATCTCGCGGTGACCTGCGCGCCCGTCTCGGCCAATCAATCGCTGCTCCCCGCGCCCATCCTGGTCATCGAGATTCTTTCCCCCAGCAACCAGGCCGACACCTGGAACAACGTTTGGGCCTACACCACCATCCCCAGCGTCCAGGAAATCCTCATTCTCCGCAGCGACCGCCTCGCCGCCGATCTGCTTCGCAGACTCCCGAACCAGGCTTGGCCCGACGAACCCGTCTCCTTCACCGACGGCGCACTGATCCTGGAAAGCATCGGCTTCGATGTGCCCCTCGCGGACCTCTACGCCCGCATCCAATTCGCATCCTGATCTGCGCGCACTGAAACTGGTCGCGCGCCCCCAACCCCGCTAACAACCCCTATGCTCGATAAGACCTACTCCCCGCGGGACATCGAACCCCGCATCTATCAGGGCTGGGAAGACAGCGGCGCCTTCGCGGCCGACCCGTCCTCTCCCGCGCGCCCCTTCACCATCATGATCCCGCCGCCCAACGTCACGGGCAGCCTCCACATGGGCCACGCCCTCACCTTCACCGTGCAGGACGTGCTGATCCGCTGGCGCCGCATGCAGGGCCGCGACGCCCTCTGGCAGCCCGGCACCGACCACGCCGGCATCGCCACCCAGATGGTCGTCGAGCGCCTTCTCGCTCAGGAGGGCAACCAGGACCGCCGCTCCATGGGCCGCGACGCCTTCATCGAGCGCGTCTGGCAATGGAAAGCCGAATCCGGCGGCACCATCACCCGCCAGTTGCGCCGCCTCGGCGCCTCGCTCGACTGGCCGCGCGAGCGCTTCACGATGGATGACGGCCTGTCCGCCGCCGTCCGCCGCGTCTTTGTCACGCTGTACCGCGAGAACCTGATCTACCGCGACCGCCGCCTGGTGAATTGGGACCCGGCGCTGCTGACGGCCATCTCCGACCTTGAAGTCGAGAATCGTGAAATTCGTGGCAGCATCTGGCACATCAATTACCCGCTCGCCGACAATCCCACGCGCTTTATTACAGTCGCAACCACCCGCCCCGAGACCCTGCTCGGTGACACCGCCGTCGCCGTCCACCCGAATGACGAACGCTGGCGTCCCCTGATTGGCCATGACGTGATCCTGCCCCTCGTCGGCCGCCGCATCCCCATCGTCGCCGACGAATACTCCGATCCCGAGAAAGGCAGCGGCGCGGTGAAGATCACCCCGGCGCACGACTTCAACGATTTCGCCGTCGGCCAGCGCCACAACCTTCCGATGCCCACAATCCTGACGCCGGACGGCCGCATTACTTTGGCGGAAATCGAGGACGCCATCGCGCCCGTCCACGGCGTCGCCGACCCCGCCTTCCTGCGCGGCCTGGACGCACAAGACCGCTTCGCCGCCCGCAAGCAAATCGTCGCCGAGCTCGAACGCCTCGGCCTTCTCGCCAAAACCGAGCCGCACACCTACCAGGTCCCGCATGGTGATCGTGGCAACGTGCCCATCGAGCCGCGGCTTACCACCCAGTGGTATTGCCGCGCCGACGTGCTCGCCAAACCGGCCATCGAAGCCGTCGAGCAAGGCCGCACCGTCTTCGTCCCGAAGCAGTGGGAGAACACGTATTTCGCCTGGATGCGCGACATCCAGCCCTGGTGCATCTCACGCCAGCTCTGGTGGGGCCATCGCATTCCCGCCTGGTACGGCCCGGATGGCCAGGTCTTCGTCGGCTATGATGAAGCGGAAGCCCGGGCCGAGGCCCGCGTCGCCTACGGCCACGACGAGCCGCTGACGCAAGACGAAGACGTGCTCGACACCTGGTTCAGCTCCGGCCTCTGGCCCTTCTCCACCCTCGGCTGGCCGGAAGCGACACCGGAACTCGCCCGCTACTACCCGGGCGACGTGCTCGTCACGGGCTTCGACATCATCTTCTTCTGGGTCGCCCGCATGATGATGCTGGGCATCCACTTCATGAAGGATGTCCCGTTCCGCACCGTCTACATCCACGGCCTGGTGCGCGACGAACGCGGACAAAAAATGTCCAAGTCCAAGGGCAACGTGATCGACCCGCTGGAGCTGATCGATCGCTTCGGCGCCGACGCGCTGCGCTTCACCATCTGCGCCCTCACAGGCCCTGGGCGTGACGTGAAACTCGGCGCCTCCCGCGTCGAGAGCTACCGCAGCTTTGTCACCAAGCTATGGAACGCCGCGCGCTTTTGCGAAATGAACGAGGTCCGACCCGATCCCTCCTTCAATCCCGCCGCGGCACGCCTGCCGCTTACCATCTGGCTGATCGACGCCGCCAACACCGCCATCGCTGCCGCCACCGAAGCGCTCGAGGCCTACCGCTTCGACGAATACGCCGCCGCCTGCTATCGTTTCGTCTGGAACACTTTCTGCGACTGGTTCCTCGAATTCGCCAAACCCGTTCTGGCCGAGAAGGACAGTGACGACGCCCGCGAAATCCGCGCCGCGGCCGCCCATACCCTCGGCATCATCCTGCGCCTGCTCCATCCCGCCATTCCCTACGTCACTGAGGAGCTGTGGGAGCATTTCGGCTATGGCGCACCGTTTACGTTGATCCGCACATCGTGGCCGGAGGTGACGCCGCTCCCCGACCCTTCGGCCGCTCGTACCGAACTCGATTGGGTCGTTCGCTTGATTTCGGAAGTTCGTGCCGTGCGTGCCGAAATGAATGTCCCGCCATCAGTAACGGCCCCCATCCTTCTCGGTGACGCGTCACCGGACACACTGGCCCGCACCGAACGCTGGAGCGACGCCGTCCGCCGCCTCGCCCGCGCCTCCTCGATCGCTCCCCTCGATGGCGCCATGCCCGCCGGCGCCGCTCAGATCGTGCTGGATGAAACCGTCGTGGTGATCCCCCTCGCGGGCCTGATCGATGTCGAGGCCGAACGCACCCGCCTGGCAAAGGAACGCGACAAGGCGCAGGCAGAGGCCCGCAAGATCGGCCAGAAACTCGCCAACGCTGACTTCGTCCGCCGCGCGCCGGAGGAAGTGGTGCAGGAAAATCGCGAACGGTTGGAGGCATCGGAAGCCGAGATCGCGCGCCTCGAAGCGGCACTCAGCCGAATTGGCCCCTCCGCGTCATTGCGAGGCGCGTAAAGGCGCTACGCGCTCACTTCCCGCTGGGAAGTGCTCCACATGCGTCTCAGCGGTGCGGCCGATATACAGCGCCCGCCGGCCGGAGAAAGACACGACATATCCCGCGCATCCGGCTGACGCGACCTTATTGCAGAACCCCTTGTAGGTGTATCCGGGCACAAGCTGCTGCGCCTCCCGGATCGCGGCCTGAATGCGGGGCTGGTCGAAATCCGGCGCGACCGGAGCATCCACACGGTGCGCCGGCAGTTCGACGCTATCACCATCCGGCAGGTAATAGATCGCGGCGGCGCGGCGGAAATCGATCATGTAGCTTTCAAAGCCTTCCTCCATCAGCGTTGAGACGATGTCCGGGAAGGTCATCGTATTGTCCTCGGCGCCTGCCGGGCAGGCTTTGGCAACCGCCTTCTTATGGTTGTCCATCTATCGTCTCCGCTCACTTAAACTCCTGGAGTGACCCTACGCCCAACATCCGTACCGATGGCAGTCACCCCCCTGACCAGCGCATGATGATCCCGACGAGAGATCCGATGAACAGCAGAATGCATGCAGTCGATTGAATGAAGAACCCCGGCAGGCGCTTCTCCACAGCCCTGCTGTATCCGATGAAATACAAAACACGCCCGCCAATCCAGATCAGCCCCAGCGCGGCGGCAGCCTTATCATTCAGGTAAACCGCACAAAGCCACAGCGGTGCCAAAAAGGTCGGCATCCATTCCAACGTGTTCATATGCACACGAAAGACGCGCTCGAATTCCAGATTGCCGGTCGTCGCCGAGAGTTTCACATCGAACCTCCCGCGCGCCACTGCAACACGCGTCGCGAGAAAGAAATAGAACGCCACGGCAAGCAACGTGACGATCGCAGTATGGTACGGCATGGCAGGATATTAGAGCAGATCGCGCCTGACTGGAGCCGCTTGCGGTTCCAGGAGCGCGTCAAGCTGATCGTGAACGAGGCATTAGAGCGAGATCGCGCGAGGCGGATGCGTCGGAGCGCGTGAAACTCGCTCTGGAACTGCCGCCGAGCGAGATCGCGCGAGGCGGATACGTCGGAGCGCGTGAATCTCGGTCTGGCAAAGGATTTAGTGCGTTTCGGACTGACTGTCGTCAGCCCAAACCGCTCTCACCCAATCAGCCTCAAAGGCATCGGCCCGGCCGCCGGATCGTACTGCCACTCGACGGCAATGTCCCAAGAACGCACCGATCGCGGATGCGGCTCCCGAACCAGGAAGCATCCCCAGCCGCACGCTCGCGGCACCCTGAGCATGCCGTTCACAAGGCCGCGGTTATTGCCTCTAGCGCGGCGCGGGATCGCGGACGTTTACCCGGAACCACGTGTCGGATCGCAGCTCCTCGCCGATCCGTGATTTCGTAAAGCTCCGCTGTCACCCCCTTGCGGCATCTCAACCGCTTGGGGGTGATTCGCGACCGCCGAAGCCAACTAGCCCTGAATGGCGGCTACTCTAGCCTCGTGCTGGCGGAACCGGAGCAGGAGGCGGAGGCGGCGGAGGCGGCGGCGGGGCCGCTTCGACCGGCGCCGGCGGCGGCGGAGGCGGCGGCTGAGAACACGCCCCCAGGAGCGCCAGGGGAAGGACGACGGCCACTATTGCTGCACCACGCAACAGTCTGTGACGAGCCACTTCGTCGGAAACGGCGAACATCCGTTGCTCCTTTACTGGGTTGCACATAGCCAAGGCGAACTTTAAGGGTAATTCGCGTCAAAGAGTCAAACTCGCGGTTACGTGGGTCGGCAAGGTCGAGGAGTGGCACGAGTGCGCGCGCCGTGGTGTAAGGTCGGCCTTGATCACCCAAAGTCATTGACCTCCGCTCCGGCTCAGATGTCCCGACGCGCCGTTATTGCGGCTGCCACGAGCATGCTCGCCGCGGGATGTGCGTTAGCCGCGTGCAGCTCGGATCCGGAGCCGGTCGCAGTCCTTGCGGATCCGGAGCCAGATGCAGTCGGTGCGGATCCGAAGCCCGAAACCGCCCCCGTGCTGGCGCTGCATGCCGACACCGAGATCGGCAATCTGCTCGACAGCGGGCCTGACCTGGTCGTCGCCGGTGAACGGGTGAATGTCGGGCTGCTGAAGCGCTTCTACGCCCGCCATGGCTTCGAGCCGGTCTGGGCGACCCGGCAAGCACCGGCGAATTCACTGATGAATGCCGTGTTGCGCGCGGGCGATCAGGGTCTCGAGCCTGATTTGTTCCATTCCGACCTGCTGCAGCACATAGTGGTACTTTCGCCGCTCGACCGAGAATTATTACTGTCGGACGCTTTCCTGTCGTACGCTGACGCGCTGGCTCGCGGCGCTGTGCCGGTTGAGCGCCGAAGAGATGACGAAACTCTGACGCCTGAGCCGATCGATGTGACTGCCGTGCTCGATGCCGCTATCGACAACCCCGATCCGGGGGCAACGATCGAGGCGCTCGCGCCGGCGACGCCGACCTATCGGGCGCTGCGCCAGGCCTTGCAGAAATATCGCTCGGCCGCCTCAGCCGGCGACAAGGCCGCGATGAACCGCGTACGCACCATCGAGGTAAACCTTGAGCGTCAACGCTGGCTGCCGCGGCCGCTGCCGGCGGACCGCGCCTGGGTCAACGTTGCCGACGAACGACTGGTACTGTATCGCGCCGATCAACCGGTTTTCTCGACGCGGATCGTTGTCGGCGAGGATATCCAGCGCAATCAGAGCCCGGAATTTCGCGCCACGATTGACGCAAGTTTTTTCAACCCGCCATGGGTCATCCCGAGCGATATCGTCGCCCGGGAGATCTTGCCGAAGATCAGTCGCGACCCGGATTACCTGACCCGGAATAACATGGTGATGCTGGCAGGTGGCGAAGCCGAGCAACTGCCGGGACCCGACGCGGGGCTCGGACTGATCATGTTCGACATGCCGAACCGGTTCGACGTTTACCTGCACGACACACCGGACAGGTATATCTTCAACCGCGACAACCGTCGCATCAGCCATGGATGCATCCGGGTACAGGATCCGCGCGAATTGGCCGCCCTGCTCCTGCAAGAACCGATCGATGTGATCAATCAAGGGATCGCCCAAGGGATTGTCACGGGCAGCACCACACAGCACAACCTGCCGACGCCGGTGCCTGTGTTCGTGGTCTACCAGACCGCATTTGTAGATACCGACGGGACCTTGCAATTTCGCCCGGATTTCTACAAGCGCGACGCGGGGATCTGGCAGCAGTTGCAGAGACGCCCTCAAGGGCGAGATCCCGCGGCGCTGGCCGATAATCGCCCGACATCGCCCCGGTCCTTCTAAAGCGCGATCGCTTCAGGCTGCATTGTGACTGGTGTTATCCGGCTCCCACCTCGGACCGGCCGCCATTTCTTCACACGCTTGTCAACTAACCCTAAAAGTCTGCTTCACTAACGCCACATGACCCTGATGCGCCAGCGCTCCAACCCTCCTACCGCGGAGCTGGAACGGCTGATCCAGCCGGCTAACGACCTGCCGTTGTCTCATTCAGCGATCTCAGGACCCGAAAACACAAAACTGAGACACCGCCGAGACAAATCATGCCCTTCGGCCTCCTTCCTTAGGTGTTTGGTCCCGGAGAGTCGTGACGCTAACCTGACCCGAGAGGGAGAGGAGGCGCTATGGCAGGCAGTCTTCACGGCTCAGCCCGAACGACGCCGCGAGTTCGAGCCGAGCTCCAAGCGTCGAAAGAGACGAGCGGCGCCTTGGCCAAGCACTATGGTCTGAGCCGCAACACGGTTGCCAAGTGGCGGGCCCGGGCTACCACCGATGACGCTCCGATGGGGCCGCGCGCCCCTCACAGCACTGTCCTGACCGCGGTCGAGGAAGCCATGATCGTGGAGTTCCGACGGCGCACCCTGCTGGCGCTCGACGACGTGCTCGGATGCCTACGTGACAGCATCCCCAAGCTCACCCGATCCAGCCTGCATCGCTGCCTGGAGCGCCATGGCATCTCCCGGCCGAGAACCCAGATCACGCATCCAAGCGGGGCAAGTTCGCCGAGGCGGCCATTGGCTACGTCCACATCGACATCTGCGAGCTGCGCTTGGCCGAGGGCAAGCTCAACATGTTCCTCGCCATCGACCGGGTCTCGAAGTTCACCTACGTCGAGTTCCGCGACGCCGCCGGCAAGATGAACGGCGCCGATTTCCTGCGCGGCGCGGTCAACGCATTCCCGTATGCAATCCACACCGTGCTGACCGACAACGGCATGGCGTTCGCCGATCTGCCAAAGAACCGCAACGGGCCGACCAGGCGATATCTCGGCCCCCACATTTTCGATCGCGTCTGCAATGAGAACGGCATCAAGCACAAGCTCACCAAGCCGTATCACCCTTGGACGAACGGTCAGGCAGAACGCATGAACCGAACCGTCAAAGAGGCGACCATTAAGGCGTTCCATTATTCCGATCTGGAAAGCCTCAAAGCCCACGTCCTCACCTTCGTGTCGGCCTATAACTTTGCCAAGCATCTCAAGGCGCTCAGGTGGAAGACCCCGTTCGAAGCCGTCTGCCACGCCTGGACGACAACACCAGAAATCTTCAAACTCAACCCGCGTCACCTCATCCCGGGACCAAACACTTAGGACCGTCGCCGCATCGCCCCAGACCCGTTATCCTCTTGGCGATCCTCTGCGCATACGCTCCGCTGAAGCAGACGCACCCGCGGGGCCGAGCCGTCCCCCAAAGCCGGAGACACCCGCATGCCCGATTTCCGCACCGAAACCGACAGCCTCGGCGAGGTCAAAGTCCCCGCCGACAAACTCTGGGGCGCGCAGACCCAGCGATCACTCGAACATTTCAGCATCGGGCAAGACCTCATCCCGCGGGAGATGATCACGGCGTACGCAATCCTGAAAAAAGCGGCCGCGAACGTTAACCACGCCAGCAAGCGCCTCGACGACAAAGCCCACGACCTGATCGTGAAGGTCGCCGACGAGATCCTCGCCGGCCAGCATCACGACATGTTCCCCCTCCATGTCTGGATGACCGGCAGCGGCACCCAGTTCAACATGAACGTCAACGAGGTGTTCTCGAACCGCGCCTCACAGCTCGCTGGCACCGCTCTCGGCAGCAAGACGCCCGTTCATCCGAACGATCACGTCAACATGTCGCAGTCGTCCAATGACAGCTTCCCTTCCGCCATGTGCATTGCGGCAGCAATCGGCACCGCCCGGCGCCTGATTCCGTCCGTCACGCAACTTCGCGATGCCATCGCAGCCAAAGCCGAGGAATGGAAGGATATTATTAAGATCGGCCGTACCCACATGCAGGACGCGACGCCGATCACGCTCGGCCAGGAGTGGTCGGGCTATGCCGGCATGCTGTCCGACGATATCGAGCGCCTTAACGACAGCCTCAAAGGTGTTTATCGCCTCGCCCTCGGCGGCACCGCCGTCGGCACCGGCATCAACGCCGCCCCCGGCTTCGCTGAAGCCGTCGCCGCCGAAATCGCCAGGCTATCCGGCTTGCCCTTCGTCACCGCGCCCAACAAATTCACGGTGCAAGGCGCGCACGATGCCCTGGTGCAGCTTTCTGGCACGATGCGCACCCTCGCCGTCTCGCTTTACAAAATCGCCAACGACATCCGCCTGATGTCCTGCGGCCCGCGCGCCGGATTCGCCGAACTGATCATCCCGGAAAACGAACCCGGATCCTCCATCATGCCCGGCAAGGTGAACCCCACCCAGGCCGAGGCCCTGACCATGATCGCCGTTCAGGTGATGGGCAACGACGTCGCGGTCGGCTTCGGCGGTGCCGGCGGGTATCTCGAGATGAACGTGTACAAGCCGCTGATGATCTACAACATCACTCACTCCATCACGATCCTCACGGACGGCTGCGCCAACTTCCGCAAATTCCTCGTCGAAGGCACCCGCCCCAACACCAAGAAGATCCAGGAATATGTCGAGCGTTCGCTGATGCTCGTCACCGCGCTCTCACCCGTTGTCGGCTACGACAAGGCATCGAAGATCGCGCACTACGCCGACGACCACGACCTCACGCTACGTGAAGCCGCACTCAAACTCGGCTTTGTCAGCGCCGAGGAGTTCGATCGTGTCGTCGATCCCATCAAAATGGTCCACCCCTACGTCGCGAGCTGACGCTCACCTCAAAGGAGACGTCATCAATGCCCAAACCCACCCTCTCCGGCGCGCTCCTGCTGCGCGATCCGCGCGAGAACCGCGGCACCGCCTTCACCACCGCCGAACGCCGGTCCCTCAAGATTGAAGGCATGCTTCCCCCCGTGCCTGCTACGCTGGAGATCCAGGTCTCTCGCGTCCGCGCCCAGCTCGAAATAGCCGACACCGACCTGCTCAGATACCTCCTGCTCAGCGATCTTCAGACGCGGAATGAGGTACTGTTCTACGCCGTGCTGATGTCCGACCCCGCCAAATTCATGCCGCTGGTCTATACGCCCACGGTCGGCGAAGCCTGCCAAAAGTTCGACCATATCTTCCACTCCGCTCGCGGGATGTACATTCCCATCACCGCGAAGGGCCGTGTGCGGGAGGTTCTCTCAAACTGGCCGGGAAAAGACGTTCGCTTCATTGTCGTGACCGACGGGGAACGCATCCTCGGCCTCGGCGATCTCGGCGTCGGCGGCATGGGCATCCCGATCGGCAAACTCTCACTCTACACCGCCTGCGCCGGCGTTCCCCCGCAATACACCCTGCCCATCACCCTCGACGTCGGCACCGAAAACCACGTGCTGCTCGAAGATCCGATTTATCGCGGCCTGCGCCAGAATCGCGTGCGCGGGGCCGAGTACCACGCCTTCATCGACGAATTCGTCGATGCGGTTGAGTCGCTCTTCCCGAAATGCTGTCTGCAATGGGAAGATTTCGCGAACTTCAATGCCGAGCCGATCCTGGAGCGTTGGCGCGATCGCATCTGCACCTATAACGATGATATCCAGGGCACTGCCGCGGTCGCGGTCGGCGGCATTCTCGCCGCGCTGCGCATCACCAGGCAGAAACTGACCGATCAGCGCTTCCTGTTTCTCGGTGGCGGCTCGGCCGCGACCGGCATCGCCGAACTCATCAGCGAAGCCATGGTCGGCGAAGGCCTGCCGATCGAACAGGCGCGCGGACGCAATTGGCTCTACGACATCAACGGCCTGATGACGACCGACCGCACCGATCTCGCCGCATTCCAGAAGCCCTTCGCCCACCCACACCCCAAAGTCGGATCTTTCGTTGAGGCAATCGAGGCGCTGAAGCCCACCGGCATCATCGGCGTCAGCACTGTCCCGAAGCTGTTCAACCGTGCAGTCATCGAGGCGATGTCGCGCATCAACGAACGCCCGATTATCTTTCCTTATTCCAATCCCACATCGCGCTCGGAATGCACCGCCGAGGAGGCCTATACCTGGACCAAGGGCAAAGCCGTGTTCGCCAGCGGCAGCCCGTTCCCGCCTGTGGAGATCGACGGAAAGAAGTTCGTCCCCGGCCAGGGCAACAACGTCTACATCTTTCCTGCCATGGGCATGGCCGTGTACGCCACGGAAGCAAAACGCGTGACGCAGGAGATGTTCATCGTCGCCGCCCGTGCACTTGCCGAACAGGTCACGGAGGCGAACCTGGCCATGGGCCTGATCTATCCGCCGACCAGCGACATGCTGAATGTATCGCTGAAAACGGCGGCGAAGATCGCCGAATGCATCTTCGACCACGATCTCGCCGGCATTCCCCGTCCCGACAATATCGCGGCCCATATCGACGCCCTGGCCTACAAGCCCGTCTACGCGGACTGACATCGTGGCACATGACGCCGGCGGCGTCCCAATCGACACCGTCGCGCATATCGCCCTGCAGCTCGGTCGTCTGCTGCTGCAGAACGGCTCCGACACCGACAACGTCGGTGCCGATATAAGGCGCCTCGTCGCCGCCTTCGGCTGCGAGGCCAACCTTCTCGTCACCTACGAGGCGTTGATCGTCACCATCGACTCGCATGGTGTCTTCCGCACCAAGATCGGCCACCGCGTCCCCGGCATGAATGTCGGCATGGGCATGCTGCATGCACTCGACCGGCTTTTGACCCGCGTCGAATCAGGCCTGTCGCTCGACCAAATTCAGGCCGAACTCGACCGCATCGAGCATGCCCCGCCCACCTATCCGCACTGGCTCGTCATTGCCGGGATGGCACTCACCGCCGCCAGCCTCAGCCGGTTGTTCGTCGGCGATTGGGGCGCGTTCCTTATTACCGCCGTTGCCGGTGGCGCGCAGACCTGGTTCCGCCTGAAACTGGCTGCCCGCCCACTCAGCCCGATCCTGATCACCTTCGCCGCCACCCTGCTCGGCGGCACCGTTGGCGGCTTCGGCGCCGCCCTCGGCCTCACCGCCACCAGTACGCTGTGTATCGTCGTGCCCGGCATGATCCTCGTGCCCGGCGTGCCCCTGATCAACGGCGTCAGGGACCTTATCGGCGGCCACGCAACCCTCGGCGTCAGCCGCCTCGGCTTCGCCTCCGCCATCATCGTCGCGATCGCGACAGGCTTGTTTGCCGCCACGCTGATTACCGGTGTGCACGTCCCCATCGCCGGCGCCACGCGGGTCATCAGCGTGCCGCAGGACGCGCTGTTCTCCGCCCTCGCCGCCGCGGGCTTCGCCATTCTGTTTTCCGTGCCGGCGCGCCTCGCCTGGGCCTGCATGCTCTGCGGCGTCGTCAGCCACACGCTGCGCACGGTGCTCTTCGATCTTGGCATCGATCTCGCCAGCGGCTCGTTGCTCGGCGCATTGGCCGCGGGTCTGCTCGCCCAGTTCCTTGGCACCCGCTACCGTATGCCCGCCGTTATCTTCGCCTTTCCCGGCGTTGTCGCCATGATCCCGGGAGTCTTCGCCTTCCGCGCCGCGTTCGGCCTCGTCGCCATCTCCCACGGCGATGCAAGCCTCAGTCTGATCTCGGCCACCTTGTCGCTTGCCGCGCTGGTGGCCCTCATGGTCGGCGGCATAGCCGTCGGCGTCGCGGTTCCGAAACTGCTTATACCTGCTCGGATTTCAGTGCCGGCAGCTCATCGACCGTGAAGAACACCCACACCAGGTTGGCCAACAGCATTGCCGCCGTCACCAGAAACACCCAGCGCAGGCCCAGCAGCGCGGCCACCGCACCGCCCGTCACCGGCCCGAGCGAGTTGCCCAGGAACGTCGCCGAGGCCGTCAGCCCATACACCGTGCCCCGCTGCTCGCGTGGCGCCAGCCGCCCGACCAGCGCGTTCGCCGTCGGCAGGATGCCGCCGATGAAGCATCCCACGCCGAACCGCTCGATCACGAACACCCAGAAGTTCTGCGCAAAAGCCTGCGGAATGCTGGCTAGCGCCGCACCGAACAGGCAGATCAGCAGCACCCGCCGGTACCCGATCTGGTCGCTGCGCTTCCCCAGGAACGGCGAGGCCAGCAGATCCGCCACCCCGGTCACCGAGAAGGCGACTCCCGCCAGTGTCGCGACGTTCGCCTGGTTTCCCGTCACCAGCTGCTGCACGTACAGCGTCACCACCGGCTGCACCGTCCGCACGCCGAATTGCGCCATCAACAGCACGAAGAACAATGAGAGCAAGCCGCTCGACGGTGTCAGCAACCGCAAGCTGCTGAACATGGATTTGCCACGCCGGTCCTGCTTCGGCGGCGTGAACCGCTCATACACAAACATCCACGCCAGCCCCATCGCGGTGAGGCAGATCGCCGAGGTGCAGTAGAATGGAATGCGATAGCTACCCGTCAGGTCCGCCAGGCTGCCACCCAGCACAGGACCCACCAATCCGCCCACCAGCTGCCCCGTACTCAGCCAGCCCAGCGCATAGCCCAGCCGGTTCTCCGGTACTTGGCTCGCCACCAGCGCGATTGCCGAGGCCGAGAACCCGGCGAACGCCCCCATCAGCGCCCGCGCGCCGAAGAACTGCCACACGTTCTGCGACACACCCATAAGCGCGGTGAACACGCCGATGGCGAAGCTCGAGCGCAGCAGCATCAGCTTGCGCCCTTTCTGGTCCGCCACCCGCCCCCACAAGGGCGATACGAACGCCGCGACGAAGGATGTCGTGCCGTTCAGGATACCGGCCCAGAAATCGATCGAACGGGCGCCGTGCACACCAAGCTGCGGCAGGAACAGCGGCATGATCGGACTCAGGATCGTGAATGACATTGTCATGATGAACTGAACGCCCACCATGGCCCACATCGTTCTTTGCCATCGGCCCGGCACGCTTGCCGAGTCCGCTCCGATCAACTCGCCCATTCCCCTCCAGGTCGGCCCAAATCTGTCTTCTGTAAAGCGTGGCCCCCCTTGGCCCCCCGATACTTGACCCCCCAATACTTGACCCAGGGTTCGCACTGAGTAGTGTGCGCCGCGGTTCACTAACCCAGTGGGCCCCTCGTGATTTGTCCGGCCGGATTGCGGCGAGGCTAAATAATCGCGCTAAAGAGGCCAGTGCTGCGCAAGCGGCACTGCTCCGACGGTCGGGCCGTTTCGCGATTGGGAAGGCCCAGACATATGCCCCAGAACGTCAGCTCTTTGCGCCCAGCCACCCGCCTCGTGCATGGCGGCACCGAACGCAGCAGCTTCGGCGAAACCGCCGAGGCGCTCTTCCTCACCTCAGGCTTCGTTTACGATTCGGCGGAGCAGGCCGAGGCAACGTTCGATGGGTCGGCCGAGCACTATCAGTATTCCCGGTTCGCCAATCCCACGGTTGCGATGCTGGAGGAACGCCTCGCCCTGATTGAAGGCGCCGAGGCCTGCCGGGCCACCGCCACCGGCATGGCCGCGGTGAACGCCGCGCTGCTGTCCCACCTGAATACCGGCGATCGCATCGTTGCCTCGCGTGCTCTGTTCGGCGGATGCCACTGGATCGTCTCCACCCTCCTGCCCCGCTTCGGCATTCAGACCGAGTTCGTGGACGGCAGCGACCTGAGCCAATGGCAGCGGGCGCTCTCCCGCCCCGCACAGCTCGTCCTGCTCGAGACCCCGTCCAATCCGATGCTCGAAATGGTTGACCTGCGTGCCGTGTCGGAAATGGCCCATGCCGCCGGCGCCATCGTCGTGGTGGACAACGTCTTCGCCACGCCGTTGCTGCAACGGCCGCTCGAATTCGGCGCCGACGTCGTGGTCTATTCCTGTACCAAGCATATCGACGGTCAGGGACGCGTGCTCGGCGGCGCCGTGCTCTGCCGCAAGGAGTGGATCGAGAAGACCCTGCAGCCCTTCGTCCGCAACACCGGACCCACTTTGTCCGCGTTCAACGCCTGGCTGCTGCTCAAAGGCCTGGAGACGCTGCCTGCTCGCCTGGAAGCTTCGAGCCGAGGCGCTGCATCCGTCGCCGACTTCCTCGCGGACCAGCCCGCCGT
Organism: uncultured Pseudomonadota bacterium; assembly: GCA_963791885.1. Taxonomy (GTDB): domain Bacteria; phylum Pseudomonadota; class Alphaproteobacteria; order Acetobacterales; family Acetobacteraceae; genus CAVSUZ01. Next base: position 1,516,757 of record CAWBUL010000006.1, read on the forward strand.
CTCGCGCGTGTGGTATCCCACACGCGCCGATCATCCCCAGCACGCGCTGGGGAACTCACAAATGAGCGGTGGCGGCACGCTGGTCACGTTTGAGCTCCGTGGCGGCAAGGAGGCCGCGTTCCGCTTTCTCAACCGCCTGCGCCTCATCGTCATCTCCAACAATCTCGGGGACTCGAAGTCGCTGATCACGCATCCTGCCACCACCACGCACATGCGCATCGGGGCCGAGGAACGCGAACGGCTTGGCATCACCGACGGCGTGTTGCGTCTATCTGTTGGTCTCGAAGACCCCGCCGACCTGATTGACGATCTGCGTCAGGCACTCAACGATTGAGTCTGCGCGACCGCGGTGCGCGCTTCGTACGCCTCCACCGTGTTCTGCAACAAGCAGGCGATCGTCATCGGCCCGACCCCACCTGGCACCGGCGTGATCGCGCGTGCGACCTCGGCAACCTCGGCCGTCCGCACATCACCCACCAGCTTGCCGTCAGCTGTGCGATTGATCCCCACATCGATCACGATCGCACCTCGCTTCACATGCTCGGTTCGGATCATCCCGGGGCGCCCGACAGCCGCGACCAGCACATCCGCCTGACGGCAGATCGCCGGCAGGTCCTGCGTGCGCGAATGCGCGATCGTCACCGTGCAGTCGGCTGCCAGCAGAAGCTGCGCCATCGGCTTTCCCACGATGTTCGATCGCCCCACCACCACGGCATGCAGTCCCGTAAGCTGCGGCTGCACCGACCGGATCAGCGCCATGCAGCCCTTGGGCGTACACGGCACCAGTGCGCGCTGGCCTGTCATCAGCCGGCCCGCATTCAGCGGATGAAATCCATCGACATCCTTCGCCGGATCCACTGCATTCAGCACCGCAACGGTGTCGATTCCGGACGGCAGCGGCAGTTGCACCAGAATCCCGTCCACCGCGTCATCCGCGTTCAGCCGCGCAACCAGATCGAGCAACTCGCTCTGCGACGTTGAAACCGGCAGCAGATGATCGAACGATCGCATCCCCGCTTCCCGCGTCAGCCGCATCTTGCTTTTCACGTAAACCCGTGACGCCGGGTTGTCCCCCACCAGAACCAGCGCCAGCCCGGGGGCGCGTCGCCCCGCCGCGGCAATCGCCACCACACGTTCCGCCACGCGCGCGCGCAGCCCCGCCGCGATCGCCTTGCCGTCGATGATCGTCGCCGTCATGCTGGGACCAACTAAACGAACGAGACGAGGAGACAACCCATGAAGCTGGCGTTCTTCGACGATTTCCGCCTTGGCGTGATCACCGGCACCGATCGGATCACCGATGTCACCGACGGCGTGAAAGACGTCCCGCATACCGGTCCGCACGACCTGATCAGCAATCTGATCGCACGCTTCGACGCGTATCGCGGCCGCCTGGAGCAGGCGGCCCGCTCCGGCAATGCCGTGCCGCTCGCGGGCCGGCGTTTGCGCCCACCGCTGCCGAAGCCCGGCAACATTGTTTGCATGGCGGTGAACTACATGGAGGACGGTACGCGCACGGAGCCCGCGCCGCTCAACGCCTTCCACAAGGCACCCACCGCCATTATCGGCGACGGCGACACGATGGTCCTGCCCGACGTGGCCGCCACCATCTTCGAGGGCGAGGCCGAAATGGCCGTCGTCATCGGCAAGCGCGCGGAGCGCGTCCCCGCCGCGCGCGCCATGGATCACGTCTTCGGCTACATCAGCTTCATCGACGGCTCCGCGCGCGGCCTGCCGCCGCCCGGCAATGTGTTCTTCCAGATGAAATCACGCGACACCTTTGCCCCGATCGGCCCCTTCCTTGTCACCGCCGACGAAATTCCCGATCCGCACGCGCTTGCGGTGCGCCTGTCCGTCAACGGGGAGGTCAAGCAGAACTTCAACACCAGCGACATGGCTCACAAGATTCCGCGCTGTATCGAATGGGTCACCTCGATCCATACACTCGAGCCCGGAGACATCCTCGCCACCGGCACCAATCATCGCGGTCTCAGCGCGTTTCAGGACGGCGATCGGGTGGAGCTGGAAGTCGCCGGTCTCGGGCGCCTGCACATCAACATCCGCGACGAACTGAAACGCCGCTGGGAGCGAGAGACGCGGCTGCAGCGGCAGGAGCAGGGACACGATACGCCAACGCCGCAGATCGCGGGGAAATACGCCCCCAAATAAGCCCCCTACACTGCCGGCAGGCTCTCCCGCTCCCATCCGGTCAGCCGCTCGATCGCGCGGCCGATCCGCAGCACCAGCGCCTCATCGAACGGCCGGCCCACGATCTGCACCGACAGCGGCAGATGATCGGGACCGAGCCCGACCGGAATGCTCATCGCGGGATGCCCGGTGACGTTGAACGGAATCGTCTGCATGGGCGATGTCGAGGCGAGGCTATCAGGCACGGCATCGAACCGCGGCGCCGTCGTCAGCGCGCACGCGGTCAGCAGCGCATCGTAGCGGCCCAGCACCCCATTGACCGCCGCCGCCAGTTCGCCCCGCACGCGCAGTGCCTCGACATAGTCCGCGGCAGTCAGCGCCGCACCCAGCAAAAACCGGCCGGAGGTCTTCTGTGCGTAATCAGCCAGCCGCGTGCGCAGATCTGCCTGATGGATTGCGAACGCCTCCGCCAACATGATGACCCGCCCGGCGATGCCGAACAGCGCGTAGTCGGGCAGCGTGACATCCTCCACCGTCGCGCCGGCCTCTCGCAGCTTCGCTATGGCAGCATCGATGCCCTCCAGCACCGGCTGTTCCAACAGCGGCGCCGAAGCAAAGAACGCGCGCGGCACCCCGATCCGCAGCCCGTTTACACCTATCTCCAGCCCGGCGAGGAAGTCCGGCACCGGCTCATCGGCACTGGCCGGGTCCTGCGGGTCGTGGCCCGCGATCACCTGCAGCGCGATGGCACAGTCTTCGACGCTCCGCCCTAGAGGACCGGTGTGATCCAGCGACCAGGACAGCGGAAAGACACCCCGGCGAGAGACACGTCCGTATGTTGGCTTGATCCCTGCCGTGCCGCACCAGGCGGCCGGCCCGCGGATGGACCCGCCCGTGTCGGACCCCGTCGCCATGCGCAGGATTCCCCCCGCGATGGCGGCGCCGGTGCCGGAAGACGATCCGCCGGTGATATGCTCCAGGTTCCACGGATTGCGCGCCGGAGGCCAGGGCAGGTCAAAGCTCGGACCGCCGATGGCGAACTCGTGCGTCGCCAGCTTGCCCAGCAGCACGGCGCCGCCTTCGGCAAACCGCGCGGCAACCACCGAGTCCTCGCTCGGCACATGGTCCTGCCGCAGCTTGGAATGACACGTCGTGGCGATGCCGGCCGTGTCGTAGATGTCCTTCAGGGCATACGGAACCCCGTGCATCGGGCCGCGATCCCGCCCGGCTTTCAGGTCCGCGTCGGCCTTGCGCGCGTCATCCAGCGCACGCTGCTCCGTCACACGGATGAAGGCGTGCAGACGCGGATCGCGATCACGGATGCGGGCCAGCGCATCGCGCGTCAAGGTTTCCGATGAAACGGCACCGGAGCGAAGCTGCCGCCCCATCTCCGCGATCGAGAGGTTTTCGGTGCTCATCGCGCGTCACCCCGCGGAATTGCATAGACACTCGCCGGCTCCACCGCCGCCGGCCGCCCCTTGTGAAGCAGCGCCAGTTGCTCGCGCAGATCGGCGAAGTCCTTCAACAGCTCCGGCAGCCGCTCGTCCGGAACGCTCAGCCCCGCGCGCGCCATCAGCATCAGGAATTCGGATTGCAGAGATGCGGTCGGGGAGGTGTCGGGCATGATGGCTCCTGTGTGGAGGGTTCGGTCCGGCCTGCGAGCTTTACGCCCAAGGACGACATGCGTCGTGCTTACGCAGGATAGCCGTGCGACGGCGATGGCTCAAACCCGCTCGCTGCGATGTCCGGGCGACGCCGGTTTAGCTGGGCCTGCAGTGCGAGGGGGACGTCATCTGCGCATCGATCTGACGCATAAGGGCGGGGTAATCCGGGTCGCTGGGCGCCAGCGCGCCGCCGGTCTGCAACAGGCGGCACGCTTCCCCCAGGATCGCTGCCACGTTGCCGGACGCCATCGTTGGCGTGATCTGCTGCCGAAGTGCCAGCGCCAGATTGTAGTAAGCGGCAGCGAGTTGCGGGTCGATCTCGATCGCCTTGCGGTATTCGCCGATCGCTTCGTCTGTCTTGTGCTGAGCCGCGAGCGCGTTACCGAGATTGTTGTGGGCGGCAGCGTATCGCGGGTCGATCTCGATCGCCTTGCGGTATTCGCCGATCGCTTCGTCTGTCTTGTGCTGATCCGCGAGCGCGAGGCCGAGATTGGTGTAGGCGGCAGCGAGTTGCGGGTCGATCTCGATCGCCTTGCGGTATTCGCCGATCGCTTCGCCTGTCTTGTGCTGATCCGCGAGCGCGTTGCCGAGACCGTTGTGGGCGGCAGCGAGTTGCGGGTCGATCTCGATCGCCTTGCGGTATTCGCCGATCGCTTCGTCTGTCTTGTGCTGATCCGCGAGCGCGAGGCCGAGATTGTTGTGGGCGGCAGCGTATCGCGGGTCGATCTCGATCGCCTTGCGGTATTCGCCGATCGCTTCGTCTGTCTTGTGCTGATCCGCGAGCGTGTTGCCGAGACCGTTGTGGGCGTCAGCGAGTTGCGGGTCGATCTCGATCGCCTTGCGGTATTCGCCGATCGCTTCGTCTACCTTGTGCTGATCGGCGAGCGCGTTGCCGAGATTGCTGTGGGCGCCTGCGTATCGCGGGTCGATCTCGATCGCCTTGTGGTATTCGCCGATCGCTTCGTCTGTCTTGTGCTGATCCGCGAACGCGAGGCCAAGACCGTTGTGGGCGGCAGCGAGTTGCGGGTCGATCTCGATCGCCTTGCGGTATTCGCCTATCGCTTCGTCTACCTTGTGCTGAGCCGCAAGCGCGTTGCCGAGATTGCTGTGGGCGCCGGCGTATCGCGGGTCGATCTCGATCGCCTTGTGGTATTCGCCGATCGCTTCGTCTGTCTTGTGCTGATCCGCGAGCGCAGCACCGAGATCGTTGTGGGCGTACGCGTATCGCGGGTCGATCTCGATCGCCTTGCGGTATTCACCGATCGCTTCGTCTGTCTTGTGCTGGGTATCAAAAATATAGCCCAGGCCGAAATGGGGGATCGCACGTGGCGCAATACCCGACCAAATCGCCTGCTCGGAAGCCCGCTCTTCAGCGCGCGGGCTTTGGCGGATATCGACGTCCAAAGTGGCCGGCGCGAGGGCTGGCCGGTTGTCCAACTCGATGGCCTTGCGATACTCGCCTATAGCGGCGTCAGACTTAGCTTCGTCCGTGTATACGACGGCCAACCCCACATGCGGCGAGGCCAGGCTCGGGTCAAGAGTGCTTGCACGCATGAATTGATCGATCGCCTCCTGTGTACGTCCCATCATGTAAAGAAGGTTAGCCAGGTTGTTGTGCGCGATTGCGTAACGGTCGTCGGAGTGGATGGCCTGCTGATATTCCTTCTCCGCGTCGTCATTTTTTTGTTCGTCCGCCAGAACCGCGGCGAGGTTATTGTGAGCGACCGGATCCGTGGGACTCAGGTTCATTGCTTCCCGATATTCGGCCTCGGCTGCTGGAAAGTTCTTCTCGGTACGCAGAGCATTTCCCACATTGATAAGACCGATCGCAAACCGCCCATCGTAACTGACAGCCTTTCGGAAGTCGCTTTCGGCGTCCTGATACCGTTGATCATCCATGGCAATGAGGCCGCGCAAATTGTAGGCTCGAATCACGTTCTCATCATTGTGCGGTCGATCGCCGTCAATAATCTGCATGATCATGCCAAGGCAGCGGGCTTTCTGCTCGGGATACAGTGCAGCCGCTTCGATATACGGTCTAACCTGCCCGAATACCGCCAACGCCCCTTCCGTCATCGCCGCGTCCGGCGTGATCAAAGGCACCGGAGCAGAAGTGAAAAACACACGACGGTCCAGCCGCAACCGCAAAACAACCGTCTGAAGCTTCTGATCAGCAACAACAAATTCGCCGGAGACCGTCTGTTGATGAATGCCGAACAACGAGCGTACATACGCAGCGACCGCATCGAGCGACACGCCCACCGCTGGCACGGTGATGTCCGGAAGGTCATTGTTGAGCGACACCTCCGGCCCGCGCATGGTGGTGCGCGCCTTGGCTTCCGCATCGGCGAGTGCGTCGCGCAATCGTCGGGCGCTCACTTCGGGGGTAAAGCCGTTCTCAACCATCAGTTTTGGCCCAGGGATTGGCTCGATCTCGATCGCCCGCCCGAACACTTGGATTCCGATCAGAACGCAGAAGCCGATCGCGACCAGGACGCCCGCGAACGTTGCAATACCTTTGAAGAAACCGGCGAAGCCTTTGAACCAAAGCGCCACTCGTTTCGCGCGTCGGCGAAACCGGCGATAAAAGGCTCGGCTTGTCTTCTCGCGCGGCGCAGGCAAAGGCGAGAGCTCTTCGGTCGCCTGCGGCACCGAACCCGTATCGCCTACAACGCTGCCCTTTGCGATCTGATCCAATGTGACAACGCCTACTTGGCCTCTTGATAGTGAGCGGCAGTCATGGTGTCCAGCCACATTTGCGGTGCAACGCCGTCCCACGTTACTTTAACAACAGACTTGGGGGAAACCAGGCGGATGCGCACCCAGGTCGCCATCATCGGCGCCGGCCCCGCAGGGCTTCTCCTCTCCCTCCTGCTCCATCTGCGCGGTATCGAGTCCGTCGTCCTGGAGCGTCACTCCCGCGACTACGTGGAGCAGCGCATCCGCGCCGGCGTGCTCGAACACACCACCGAGACGCTGCTGAATGATGCCGGCGTGGGGGAACGCATGCACCGTGAGGGTATCGCGCACGACGGCATCGTGTTGCGCTTCAACGAACACGACCACCGCATCCATCTCCGCGACCTCACCGGCCATCACATCATGGTCTACAGCCAGCACCTGGTCGTGCAGGACCTGATCGCCGCACGCCTGGCCGCCAAGGGTGAGATCATCTTCGAAGCCGAAGCTGTCGCGCTGCACGACATCAACTCCACCCTCCCGCGCGTCACCTACACCAATCGTGGCACGCAGCACGACCTTACCTGCGATGTGATCGCCGGATGCGACGGCTTCCACGGCATCGCCCGCACCGCCATCCCCTCCGACCGGCTGCATATCTTCGAGCGCGAATACCCCTTCGGATGGCTCGGCATTCTGGCGGATGTCCCACCCGCCTCTGACGAGGTGGTCTATGTAGCCCACGACCGCGGCTTCGCGCTGCTGTCGCTGCGCTCGCCGACCACCTCGCGCCTCTATTTGCAATGCGCTCCGGATGAAGACCTCGGCGCGTGGTCAGACGACCGCATCTGGAGCGAACTGCGAACCCGCACCACACGAGACGGATGGGCACTGAACGAGGGACCAATCCTGCAGAAGGGTGTGACCCCGATGCGGAGCTTCGTCGCCGAGCCGATGCGCCATGCGCGGTTGTTCCTGGCCGGCGACGCCGCGCATATCGTGCCGCCCACCGGCGCCAAAGGCCTCAACCTCGCTGCGGCGGACGTCGCGGTTCTCGCTCCCGCACTCGAAGCGTTTCTCAAGCACAGCCGCACCGATCTGATCGACGCCTATTCCGCCACCTGCCTCGATCGCATCTGGAAGGTGCAGCGCTTCTCCTGGTGGATGACGTCCATGCTGCACCGTTTCGAGACCCATTCGCCATTCGAGCGCCGGGTGCAGAGGGCGGAGCTTGCGTACGTTACTTCATCCCGCACTGCCTCGGCCGCGCTGGCCGAGAACTACGTCGGGCTGCCTCTCACGCTTCCGCCCTGACCAGCACCCGCCACATCGGATATGTCAGCGCCATCGCAACCAGACCCGCGATTCCGGTTATCGCCGTGGCCCATTGCGCGCCGATCACCGTCGCGAGCCAGCCGAGGAGCACGAACCCGATCGGCCCGATGCCGATGCAGGTGGACACCAGTCCCAGCATCCGGCTCCTCATCTCCGGCGGCGCAAAGCGATAGACCAGCGTTGCCTGCAGTATCGAGTAGGAGGCGCTGCCGATGCCCTCCAGCAGCAGGGCCGCGCCGGCGGGCATCGCAGATGGCGACAGCGCAAACGCGACGATCATCGCGCAATACAGGACCATGCCGCCGCAGTACAGCAGGCCGCTGCCGCGGCGCGCACCGCCAAACGCCATGGCGCTGGCACCCAGCAATGCCCCGACGCCATCCATACTGGCCAGCGCTCCGGTGGAGATCGTGCCCAGCGCCAGATGCTGCTGTGCCACCACCGGCACCATGCTGGTGAACGGCCAGGCGAAGACGTTGTAGATGACCGTCACCAACAGCGTCGCGAACAGTCGCCGGTCCGTCCGCGCACAGCGTATGCCCTCGGCGATGTGCGCCAGCACGGAACCCGGCGCGCGCGTGATGGCCTGGTTGCGATACGCCACGCTCAGCAGCGTCAGAATCGCCGACGCATACAACACCGTTGCAAACGCAAACACCGCGGTGATGCCGGAGAACGCGAGCAATGCGCCGCCGATCACCGGCCCCAGGATGCGGGTGCCGTTGTTCGCCGCGACGTCGAGGGACATCGCGGTGCCCATGCGCTCGGTTCCCGTGACCTCGCCGATCGCCACGCGACGGATCGGATTATCCCCCGCCCAGCCGATGCCGTTGACGAAGCTGCCGATGGCAACCGCCCAGATCGTCAGCCCGCCCCGCGCCGCGGACAGGCACAAAGCCGCGTCGGTCGCCAGCATCACCCCGGTGAGCAGGAGCAGGCAGGACCGCCGCTCCCATCGTTCGGCCCAGGCGCCCATGACGCTGCCGAACAGCCCCATCGGCAGGATGCGCAGCATGGTCATCATCGCGACCAAGAAGGGCGAGCCGGTCTTCTGCAGGACGAATACCGCGACCGCGAGCGTCTCCATCCAGCGGATCAGGAACGAGACCAGGCCGACGTACCAAAGGCGCAGAAAGTCGGCGCCGCCCATGGATCCGAGGCGCACGAATCGCCGTGCCGGCAAAGATCGGCTGATGCTCAGGCGGATGTTTCCTTGGACGCTTTGAACGGGAGACTAACCCCGAGGCCGCTACAGCCCAAGCGCATCCAAAGCGTGTGCGACCGTCTTGGTCTCGTCGAACAACTCGACCGCACGATCCCGTCCGGCTTCGCCCATCCGGTGGCGCAGGTCCGGATCGGCCGCAAGCCGAGCGATCGCGTCCCGCAATGCCCCGGCATCGCCCATCGGCACCAGCAGTCCCGTCTCCCCCTCCACTACCTGCTCCTGAGGCCCACGAATGTCCGAGGCGACGACGGGGAGTCCGCACAGCATCGCCTCGATGACCGACATCGGCAGGCCCTCGAACTGGCTTGGCAGGACGAAGATGTCCGCCGCGGCCATCAGCGCGGCGATGTCCTCGCGATAGCCCAGCATGCGCAGCCGCTCGCCCAACCCTGCCTCGCGCAGTACGTCTTCCATGTTCGGGCCGCGATCAGAGGCAAGGCGCTCGCCCACGACCCACAACTCTGTGTCGGGCAGGCCCTGCATCGCGCGCGCGAGTTCGGGATATCCCTTGTGGCGCACCAGCCGGGAGACGGCGATCACGACGGGCCGATCCGGCGCGACGCCAAGCTGCGTGCGGATGCGCGCCCGTGCCTCTGCGTCGGGATGGAACACGAACGGATCACGCCCGTTGCGGACCGCGATCGGGTCGCGCGCAATGCGCAGCCGCCGCGCATCCGCGGCCTCAGCGCAGGAGACGGTGAAGAAGCGATCGGTGATGCGGCCTGCCAGTCGCTCCAACGTCAAGGAGGCATTGCGACGCAGCCAGGGACTTGGCTGGTTGAACAGGAAACCGTGGCAGGTATAGGCGATCACCGGCACGCCCGCGATGCGCCCCGCGATGCGGGCGAGCAAGCCGCTGATCGGCATGTGTGCATGCACGATGTCCGGACGTTCCGCACGGAACAACGCGACCAGCGCCGCCAGCGCGCGCAAATGGGCGGTGGACGAGACACGCCGCGCGAAGGGCACATCGACGACGCGGAAGCCCTCCTCGCGCACGGCCGGCAGCAGCGGGCCCTCGGCGCAGGCACCGATCACCTCGTGCCCGCGCGCCCGCGCGCCGCGCATCAGCGGCAGCAGGAACTGCCGCAGCGAGAAATCGACGTTGATGACTTCGATAATCTTCAGGTGTTAGCGTACCTTACTAACGGCCCATTTCACCTGCTGCGGCCCGTCCGCATACCCTGTCAGCACGACCTGCTCCGATCGGCGCGGCTCGGGGCCGCCCAGATAGATGCTTTCTTCCAGCGACATCTGCGCGCCATCGGCGCGCAACCGCCACCCACCGCCGTTGGGCAGCCGCAACAACACGGCCTGACCGTCCTGCTGGCGGCTGACATTGACCGAAGGATGCAGATGAAACCGCAGGGTGAATGGCTGCGGCGTCGGTGCCTCGATGATATCCTCACCGCGGATGTCCTCGCCACTTTCAGCCATATACAGCCGGCGCCGATGCACCGCGCCGAACGGCTTGAGCCATCCGTCATGGCTCGCCTCCAGCCACTGCGCGCCATTCGCCTCCTGACGCTGCGCCTCCACGGTCTCAGGGCGGCGGCCAAGTCCGTCGGGCTTGAGTTCCGACGAATTGACGTCGGCGATCACCAGCGTGGAATGGGCCGCGGTGGCACGTACGGCGTCGTGCCACTCAGCCGGTCCGGCGGGAAATGCACCGCAATTCACGATCAGCCGGTCCCGGCCCACGGACATCTCCATCGACAGAGTGCCGGCATGCGCATTGCGGTCCAGGCCAGCGGGCGGTGGCGCGCCGCAATCCACCAAAATGACGCTGCGCCCGGCTTGCAGGCGCTGGAAGCCGCCGTCCGGCAGCGAGATCGGGGCACGGCCGCCGCGTCCCGCCTGCGTCAGCACCAGCTCGACCAGCGTGCCCGAGTCCTCCTTGCTGCCATTGAACAGCGCGAGAGATCCGTCGCCATGCCGCAGGAGCCGGAGCGCCCCGGCCATGCGCTCGATGGCCCCGGCCAGGGCCTGCGGCGGTTGCGCCTGCGCTGCCTGGAGCAGTGCGCGGATTTCGGTCAGGTCCTGAAGAGCCGCAAGCTGGGCGGCCGGGCTGCGCTCGGCGTGGCAACCATCCGGCAAGACCTGGCGGGCGATTTCCTGCGGCAGGAAGCGCAGGGTGCGGGTGAGGAATCCGGCGTGGTCCGGCAGCGCGACCGCCGCGGCGATCAGGCCCTTCAGCGCCGTCAGCGCCCGCGCGTCCAGTTCCTCAGCCGGCAGCGCCGCGGACAGCGCGCGGGCATCCGAGACCAGGCGCGACATCAGACGCTGACGGAATGAATCATCCGCAGCGGCGAAAAAGAAGTCGTAATGGCCGAGCCACGCCGCGATCCGCGCTCCGGCGACATCGGGGCGCTGCGCGACGGCGTCGTTGGCACCCGTTGCGATCCAGTCCGTCACGAGCGCTCTGGCGCGCAATCGCGCCGGATCGGTCCCGAGGGCGCGCAGGTCGCGCAGCCAGGTGAAGCCGTTCGCGGCCGCGCGTAGGTACGGGTTGACCTCCCGTCCTGCCCAGCATCCGGGCGCGAGCGCCATGACGCCGCCGCCGCTTTCCAGCTCCCCCTTCAGCGCGCGTGCGCCCCGGTTCGCGTCACCCGGCCAGGGATCGCGCACCGGCAGGGCCGGTGCGTCAGGGACACGCGCCATTCGAAGGCTCGGCAAACGCGCCATGGCACGCCTTGCGTCGCGCAGCCATCGTCTGGGATCGGAGCCGCTCACGCGGCCCCGCGAAGGGCCGCGATCGCTGGGGCGTAATCCCCCCGTCCGAAAACCGCGGTGCCGGCGATCAGAGTGTCAGCACCCGCTTCGGTTACTTGGCGCGCGCTGTCGGGCTCGATCCCGCCATCTACGGCCAGACGGATAGAATGCCCGGACGCTTCGATCATACGGCGCAGCGTGGCGATCTTGGGTAATTGCGAGGGCAGAAATGTCTGGCCGCCGAATCCAGGATTGACCGTCATCACAAGCAGTGTGTCGGTCAGGTCGAGCATCCATGCAACCGATTCCGGCGGGGTTCCCGGATTGAGCACCAAGCCGGCACGCTTGCCCAGACCGCGGATCGTCTGCAGCGTTCGGTGCGGGTGCGGTCCGGCTTCCGGATGGAACAGGATGTGGTCGGCACCGGCTTCGGCGAAGGCTTCGATATACGGGTCAACAGGCTCGATCATCAGGTGCACGTCGAACGGCAGGCGCGTATGCGGCCGCAACGATTTCAGCAATCCCGGGCCGAAGCTGATGTTCGGGACGAAGTGGCCGTCCATGATGTCCAGATGCAGCCAGTCGGCGCCGGCGGCCTCGACCGCGCCAACTTCCTGTCTCAGGCGGGAGAAATCGGCGGCTAGCAGACTCGGCGCGACGATGACTGGCATGCCGCGCGTTGTAGAGCGGGATGCGGCAGCGCGAAACCGGGAGAGCGAGATCGCGCGAGGCGGATACGTCAGAGAGCGTGAATCTCGCTCTCAAAGCAAAGGCTACTCCGCCGCCGTTCCCCCGATCGTCAAGCCGCGCAGCTTGATCGTGGGCTGGCCGACGCCCACGGGCACACCCTGGCCATTCTTGCCGCAGGTGCCGATGCCGGGATCCAGTTCCATGTCGTTGCCGACCATCTCGACTTTCGTGAGCGCGTCGGGGCCGTTGCCGATGATGGTGGCGCCGCGTACCGGGGCGGTGACCTTGCCGTCTTCGATCAGGTAGGCCTCGCTGGTCGAGAAGACGAACTTGCCCGAGGTGATGTCTACCTGTCCGCCGCCGAAATTCACGGCATAGAGGCCCTTCTTCACCGAGCGGATCATCTCCTCCGGCGTATGCGGGCCGCCCAGCATAATGGTGTTGGTCATGCGCGGCATTGGCGAGTGGGCGAAGGACTGGCGGCGACCGTTGCCGGTTGGGCGCACGCCCATCAGGCGGGCGTTCAGCCGGTCCTGCATATAGCCGGTCAGCTTGCCGTCCTCGATCAGCACGGTGCGGCTGGTTGGCGTGCCTTCATCGTCCACGGTCAGGCTGCCGCGCCGGTCGGGGATGGTGCCGTCATCCACGACGGTGACTCCGGGTGCGGCTATGCGCTGGCCCATCAGCCCGGCGAAGGCAGAGGTTTGCTTTCGATTGAAATCACCCTCAAGCCCGTGACCGATTGCTTCGTGGAGCAGGATGCCGGGCCAGCCGGGGCCTAGGACGACTTCCATTTCGCCGGCGGGCGCGGGGCGGCTGTCCAGGTTCACCAAGGCCTGGCGCAGCGCTTCATCCACCGCATGGCGCCAGATGTCCGGGGACACGACCCGGCTGTAGCTGAACCGGCCGCCGGTCCCATAGCTGCCGGTCTCACGCCGGCCGTTCTGTTCCACGACCACGGAGACGTTCAGGCGCACGAGGGGGCGCAGATCGGCAACGCGGGTGCCGTCGGGGCGCATGATCTGCACGGCCTGCCATTCACCGCCGATGGAGGCCATGACCTGTTTGACCCGCGGATCCTTGCCGCGGGTATACGCGTCGATCTCTGCGAGAAGTGCAGTGCGTAGCGAAAAGCCGTTGTCGCCCAGCGGATTCACGTCTTCGTAGAGGCGGCCGTTGGTGGCGCGGGGCGGTTCGGACATCGTGCCGGAGTGACCGGCCGCGACAGCGCGGACGCTCTCGGCGGCGCGGCGCAGGGCGGGTTCAGAGATTTCTCCGGCATGGGCGTAGCCGGTTGCCTCACCGGCGACGGCGCGCAGGCCGAAGCCCAGCGTGGTGTCGAATCCGGCGCTGCGGATGCGGCCGTCATCGAGGCTGATCATCTCGCCTTCGCGGTATTCGAGGAAAAGCTCCCCGTCGTCTGACTCGGCGAGGGCGGTGGCGAGGACGCGTTCCGCATCCTCCCGCGCCAGCGCCGCGTCGGCACGTTCGAAGAACAGACGGTCGGTGGCTGCCAAGGGGGTCATCGCGGGAGTCATTGGGGCGCTCATGATGATTCCACAGGTAGGCTGTGCGAAGCCGGATTCATCCCCGTGCGGAGGGCAGGCCCCGTCTGATGAAGGCACAACAGCGCGGCGGACAGAAGCAGGACGGCGTTGGCCTGGTGAAGCGCGGCGAGCTCCGTCGGGACGACCAGAAGCAGCGTGGCAACGCCGAGCAGGTATTGGAGGAGGAGGAAGAAGCCGAGGGCGCGAATGGCGAGGTTGGCGCGCCCATCCGGTCCGCGCCAGAACCGAGCAACGATGGCCGCTCCGGTCAGCGCGGTGAGCGTCGCAAGTGCCCGGTGATTGAACTGCACGGCAGCCAGGTTCGCCAGCATATTATGGACCGCATAGCCGGGCGGGACGAGGCGGCCTTCCATCAGAGGAAAGGTGTTATCGAGGAAGCCCGCATGTGTGCCGGCGACGATGCTGCCGGCCACGATGGTGATCGAGAGAAGCCCGAGAAACAGCGTCAGCGCGGGACGCAGCAGCGGGGCCGATATCACACGACCACGCGAGTAGAGAGACAGGGCGGTCCAAAAGATGGCGGCGTAGAGTACCAGGGCAAGCGCGAGGTGCACGGCGAGGCGCAACGGCGCCACAGCGGGTACTGTCCGGGAAGAAGCCGGACGACACCATGAACCAGCCGACCGCGCCCTGCAGCCCGCCAAGGACGAAAAACAGGACCAGCCGGGGGCGGAGCGAACGCGGCAGGCGGCCGCGTAACCAGAACCAGACCAGCGGGACCACGAAGGCGACACCGAGCAGCCGGCCCCAGAGGCGATGGATCCACTCCATCCAGAACAGGCCCTGGAACCCACGCAGCCCCATGCCCGGATGCAGGATCTGGTACTGGGGAATTTGCTTGTACAGGGCGAACAGGTGCTCCCAATCCGCGTGGGACAGAGGCGGCAGGACGCCGGAGACCGGTGCCCATTCCATGATGGACAGGCCCGAACCGGTCAGACGTGTGACGCCGCCCAGCACAACCATGACCAAAATCATGAAGCAGATTGCGAACAGCCAGATAGCAAGGTCACGGTTCGCGGAGCGGGTGGCGGGAAGTTCGCGAGTATCGAACGGCATCGGGGCTCATATAGCCGATCCGGACCGTTACGCGAGGGCGGGGATTGCAGCGAATTGGTCCGACTTTAGACTGAGCGGCAGATGCCGGTGGCTTCGGACGATTTCCTCGGACGAGGCTGAAACGGGAACGCGTAATAGCGGCTGCCCTCGCAACTGTTGCGGCGAGCGGTTCTGTCATTGGGGGTCGTGATCCTCGCGATCACATCCCTGAGCCATTGCCCGGTCGAGGGCGAGAAGGCGGCAGTTCCGCGGAGACCCGCAAGCCAGGAGACCGGCCGGCATCGAGACGCTTGCACGCAACGGGCGGGGTGCACCGTTGCAACGGGTGAAGTCCCGCTGGCGGGCTGTCGTTCCCTCAACCGGGGCCTTGCCCCGATGCGGAGCACGACGATGCGTTTTCTAACAATTGCAACGATCCTTGCGACGTGGCCGGCCCTGGCCTTCGCCCAATCTGCCGCGGACCTGCCACAGGCCGGCACGGTCTTGCCTCAGGTCATGGTGACCGCGACACGGGTGCCGACCGACCTTGTCGATATTCCCGCGGGGGTGACGGTGATCACGCGACAGGAGATCGAACAGCGCGGTTACGTCACCTTGCCCGATGCGCTATCTGCCGTGCCAGGCATCCGCGTCTCGCAATCAGGCGGTCCCGGCGGCAATGCGAGCGTGTTCGTGCGCGGCACCGACTCCAACCAGGTGCTGGTGCTGCGTGACGGCATGCCGATCAACGACGCATCCGATCCGGGCGCGGCGTTCAATTTCGGCACGACCACCCTGGCGGATGTGGAGCGGATCGAGATCGTGCGCGGGCCGATGGCGGCATTGTATGGCTCGGGCGCGATTGGCGGCGTGATCAACCTGATCACCCGACAGGGACACCAGCAGGGTGTGCATTTCGACGCCGATGTCGCCGGCGGCTATCCGCAGCAGCTTCTGAACAGCGAGGTGCTGTCGGGCGTGAGCGGCGATTTCGACTATGCCGCCATCGCGCAGACGACGTCGATGGAAGGGTTCGACTACACGCCGCAGCGGGAGACGATCTATAGCGGCGTGCCGCAGGGATTCCGCAATCAGATCGGCACCGTCAATCTCGGTTTCACCCCGGTTCCCGGCACGCGGTTCTCGGCAATGTTCCGGGCGAACCGCGCGATATTCGGGTTCAACCAACTGGGTTATCCGACGTTCGACGATGCCAATTCGACGGGAAAGGATGAGTTGATTCTCGGCCGCATCGGCGTGCATTCGGCGCTGTTTGGTGGCGTGGCCGAGACGTCCGTCTATCTCGGGCAATTGCAGGACGATCGCCTGTATACCGAGCCGTTCAACACGAACGATCCCAATATGGCGACGAACGATTCCCGCTATCATTCCTATCAAACGGATGTCCAGTGGAACAACGTCGTCCATGTCGGCGACATGCTGCACAAGTCGTGGCTCAACACGGCGGATGTGACGTTCGGCTTTGAGCATACGGCGGACACAGCGAAGACGCGAATCAACTCATCGACCGACGGATTCGTTTATCAGCAGAACACCGAAGCCTACATGGCGGATGATGGGCTGCATGCCGGATTGCAGACCATGATGTGGAACAGGCTGACGGTGACCGGCCAGATCCGGCAGGATTGGGTGCTGAACGATTCGCCATTCACGTGGCGGCTGGGTGCCGTGGTGGATGCCCACGAAATCTATACCCACTTCAAGGTCGCCTATGGCACAGCCTTTCTTGCGCCGTCGCTCTTCGATCGCTTCGGCGTCGATTCCACCGGCTATATCGGTAACCCCAACCTCCTCCCCGAGCGCGCATCGGGCTGGGAAACTGGGTTTACCACCGATCTGCCGATGTTTGCGCGCCGTGACGGCGCCAGCTTCACCGCGACGTATTTCAACGAGCAGATCACCAACCTGATCGAAACGGTCTATCCGACCGCGACATACAGCACGTCGGAGAATGTGGGATCGGCGCATATCGAAGGCGTCGAGACAGAGCTGACACTGCGTCCTACGGCCTGGCTGTTGCTGGATGCGATCTATACGTGGACACAGCCACAGAACGCCGATACCGGCGCCACCCTGTTGCGGCGCCCGCAGAATACCGGGTCTCTCGACGCGACGATCACGCCGGTTCCCAAACTGCGCATCGTGCCGGAGGTGCTGTTCACCGGCGCGTTCCAGGATTACCTGATCGACGACAGCGGAATCAGCACGGGCACGACCGGCACGTCACGTCAGGGCGTGATCGCGAATATGACGATCACTTATGACGTCACGCCGCGCGTTTCGCTGTACGCACATGGGCAGAACATCTTCAACTCGCGGTTCGAGCCGGTAAACGGTTACCAGACGCCGGGCGCGAGTTTCTTCGCCGGGGTGCGATTCCGGCTATGATTCCCGCGCATTATGACCACGTTCGCCCCGACGGAGGATGTGCCCGTATGACATCTTCATTGACCTCGGCGCCCCAGCCTGGGCCGGAGGGAAGACGGAGCATGCCGTCCTCGATCACCGGCGGCGGCGTGACGAGATCGTCCTTCCAGGGCACGTCGTCGATATCGATCTCCATGACGCGGAAATTCGGCACCGAGGCGCAGAAATGCGCGCTCATGAGCGTACCGAGATGGCCGTTGAAGTTGTGGGGAGCGATGTTGACCTCATAGGTCTCCGCCATGGCCGCGATCTTCATCGACTCCAGAATACCGTTCCAGGGGACATCTATGATCGCCACATCCACCGCCTGATGATCCAGGAATGGCTTGTACTGGCGGCGACCGAACAGCGATTCACATGACGCGATACGGGTGCGCGCGGAACGGCGCACATCGGCAAGTGCGGCCGGGTCGAAGCAGTCCACCTCCAGCCATGTCAAATCGAATTGCTCCAGGGCTTGAGCGATGCGGATCATGCCCTCGGTGCGGAAGTTGAAGTTCAGGTCGAGATGCAGGCCGACATCCTCTCCGGCGCCTGATCGGAACGCCGCCATCTGGTCGACAAGGCCACGCACGAGCGCGCGGTCGATCGGCAGATCGGGTGCGAAAGGCGCGTTGAAGCCTGGCATGTGCAGTGACGGCGCTGATCCATCGAGGCGCATGATATTCGTCTTCAATCCTTTGAAGCCTCTCGCCGCGACCTGCTCTCCCTTCCGTTTCACATCCGCGAGCGACCGAATGGGCGGACAGCCGGACCATTTCTCAAACTCGGCGCCGTACATGACCTGATATGTGCCGCAGTGCGACCAGTAGAGCCGCAGGCGGTCACGGATCGGACCGCCAAGCAGCTCATAGACCGGGATGCCGAGCGCGCGGGCCTTGAGATCGACGAGGGCATTTTCGATTGCGGCGATGGCCTGCTGATTAACGCCACCCGGCGCGGCGCGCGTGACGCCGTGCAGAAACGCCGTGTGACGCTCGACAGGCCGCGGATCCTGTCCGATCAGGCGTTCCCCCAGTCGGCGGATTATCGCGGTCAGTCCCTGGGAGCCGTAGGATTCCATGTATTCGGACCAGCCTGTCAGGCCTTCATCCGTGCTGATCTTGAGGAAAGAGAAATCCCTCCAGCCGGCATTGCAGTGCAGGTCTTCGATCGACGTGATGCGCATCACATCCCCTCCCGGTGACGGAGATGCTATCCCGTTCGGCGCTTCATTCCGAGTCGGTCGGAGACACGATGCGAATCCGTTCGTTCCTGCTCACTGCTCTTGCCGTGCTGCTGCCGGCGATCGCCCTGGCCGCCGTGCTTGCCATGGTGCCGATCGGGCGGACCGATCTGAAGTGGTGGCGCGAGCGGCATGAGGAGAAGCTGGCAGAGATTCATCGCGGACCGGTGGAACTGGTGTGGCTCGGGGACTCGATCACGCAGAACTGGGAAAGGCCCCCGTTCCAGCCAGCCTGGACGCGGTTCTACGGCGACCGCCATGCGATCAACCTGGGCTTCATCGGCGACACCACGTCGAGCGTGCTGTGGCGTATCGATCATGGTGAACTCGGCGGCATTTCACCGAAGGTGATCGTGCTGCTGATCGGCGCGAATAATATGGGCCGGCCGCACTGGGATGCCTCGGAGACCGTGCAGGGGATCGAGGCGATCATCGCGCAGATCCACGAACGCCTGCCACGAACCAAGGTGCTGCTGCTCAGCGCGCTGCCGAGCGACCGGTCCGCCTGGATCACGCAGACCACGGCGGAGATCAACCGCATGTTGGCGGCGCGTTATGGTGCGCATCAGGACGGGCAAGTCACGTATCTCGACGTCACGCATGTCTTCATGCGCGACGGCAAGCTGGATGAGAGCCTATTCCTGGATCCGACGATGACGCCGCCGGAGCCTGCGCTGCATCCGAGTCCGCAGGGGCAGGCGGCAATGGCTGCGGCGATGGAGCCGACCTTGTCCACGATGCTGGGTGACCAGCCGCACAAGTAGCTATTCGCCGGCGGCCTCCGCAATCGTTTGCGCGCGGAGCCGGTCGATCGGGGCCAACGTGCCACCCTGGTCGATGTGCCAGAAGAGCCAGCCGTTACAGGACGGGGCGTTTTGCACCGCCGCGCCGACCTGATGGATGGAACCGCGTGTCTTGCCGGACACCAGCGAGCCGTCCGCCGATACGGTGGCGGAGACGCGCCGGTGCCGGTCCATCAGCCGTGTGCCGGGTGGGATCAGTCCACGCTCCACCAGCGTGCCGAACGGAATGCGCGGCGCTTCCCGCTTGCTGGGAACTGTGGCCTGACCGCCATTCGGGGCGCGATGCGTCTGTTTCAGCCGCAATAATGCGGCCTCGACATAGGCGGGATGACGCTCGACGCCGATGAAGTGCCGATGCAGCCGCTTGGCTACGACCGCGGTGGTGCCGGTACCGGCGAACGGGTCCAGGATGATGTCGTCCGGCGCCGTGCCGGCGAGCAGCACGCGGTGCAGCAGCGCCTCCGGCTTTTGGGTGGGGTGCAGCTTCAGCCCATGCTCATTGCGCAGGCGCTCGGCTCCGGTGCAGAGCGGAATCCACCAGTCGCTGCGCATCTGGATATCGTCGTTCAGCGCCTTCATGGCCTGGTAGTTGAAACGATGGCGAGAATCGCGCTGACGCCCGGCCCAGATCAGTGTTTCATGCGCGTTGGTGAAACGTCGTCCGCGAAAGTTCGGCATCGGATTGGCCTTACGCCAGATCACGTCGTTCAGGATCCAGAAGCCAAGGTCCTGCAGAATGGTGCCGATACGGAAGATGTTGTGGTACGCGCCGATTACCCAGATCGTGCCGTCCTTGCGGAGCAGGCGGCGGCATTCGGAAAGCCAGGCGCGTGTGAAGGCGTCGTAGGTGGCGAAATCAGTGAAGCGGTCCCACTCCTCATCCACGCCGTCGACCAGGCTGTCATCCGGCCGGCGAAGTTCGCCGCGGAGCTGAAGGTTGTACGGCGGATCGGCAAAGACGCAGTCCACCGAGCCCGACGGGAACATCGGCAGCAGCGTCAGGCAGTCGCCCAACAGAATCTGATCGACCGGCAGTTCGTGGGCGAATTCCAACCTCTGTTCCGTCGTGCAACGATGGGTGAGTGCAGCCGTTTCAGTCGGCGAGCGCCAGGGAGAGCTGGCGGACCGCGCCGAATTCCGGCCGATGATGCCGGGTCGGGCCGAGGTCGCGCAACGCCGCCCGATGCCCGGGGGTGGAGTAGCCCACGTTCCCCTCCCACCCATAGCCGGCGTAGCGCAGGGCGAGACGCTGCATCGCCCGATCGCGCAGGACCTTGGCGACGATGGAAGCGGCGGCAATGGAGAGCGACAGCGCGTCCCCGCCGACCACGCAGCGCACCGGGCAGGCCAGCGCCGGGGGCTGGTTGCCATCCACCAGCACCAGGTCGGGTGCGGCAGGCAGGCGAGCCACGGCGCGGCACATTGCCAGCAGCGACGCGTGCAGGATGTTGAGCCGAGAGATCTCGGACACCGAGGCGGCCGCCACGGCGATCTCGGCCCGGCCGCTGGCGCGGATGGCTTCGTACGCAATGAGCCGCTGCTCAGCTGTGAGCTTCTTCGAATCGTCGATCAGCGCTGCAAGTTTACGGGGCACGCCGGACGGGAAAATCACGGCTGCCGCCACCACGGGGCCCGCGAGCGGCCCCCGTCCGACCTCGTCCACTCCGGCCACGCGGCCCCCCGCCTGTCGCTCCAGCCTGAAATGCGGCATGGCCGTCAGCCTAGCAGAGCGCTTCCGAGTCGTATCGGGGTGAGGCAGGATCAGTTTAATCGGAGGAGGGTGACCATGGCCCGGGTGCGGACAGAGCAAGAGCAGTCGCTGATGGAACTGGCACGGCGGGTGCTGCCGGCCGGGTCGTTCGGGAACACGCCGGCCGATCTGGTCATCGCCGCGGGGCGGGGCGGCCGGGTGTGGGACGTCTCCGGCAACGAATACGTCGACTTCCTGCTCGGTTCCGGCCCGGCCTTCGTCGGTCATGCTCATCCGAAGGTGGTGGAGGCGGTGCAGGAGCAGCTTCCCAAAGGTTTCACGTATTTTGCCGAGAACGAGCATGGGATCCGGCTCGCCGCGGAGATCGTCGAGGCCGTGCCCTGCGCGCAAAAGGTGCGGTTCGTCTCCTCCGGCACCGAGGCGGATGCTTATGCGATGCGCGTGGCGCGGGCGTTCCGCCGGCGGGACAAGATCCTGAAGTTCGAGGGCGGGTATCACGGCATGGGCGACTATTCGCTCATGAGCCTGGCACCCAAGCGGCCCGGCAACTTTCCCCGTCCGGTGCCGGACTCGCCCGGAATCCCCCGCAGCGTGGCCGATGATGTGCTGATCGCGCCGTTCAACGATGCCGACATGGCGGCCAGCCTGATCAAGGAGCATCGCGACGAACTCGGCGGCGTCATCGTCGAACCGTTCCAGCGCCTGCTCGCGCCCAAGCCGGGCTTCCTGGAGGCGTTGCGCGAGGTCACAGCGCAGTACCGAGATCCCGCTGATCTTCGATGAGGTGGTGACGGGGTTCCGCTTCGCCTGGGGCGGCGCGCAAGAGTACTACGGCGTCACGCCGGACCTATGCTCCCTGGGCAAGATCATCGGCGGCGGGTTCCCGCTGGCCGCGATCGCGGGCCGGGACGACATCATGGCGCAGTTCGATCGCGCCCGGGTGGGAGACGACGGGTTCATGATGCAGGTCGGGACCCTATCCGGGAACCCGGTCGCCGCGGTGGCCGGCTTGGCCACCCTGGAGGTGCTGAAGCAGCCGGGCGCCTATGAGCAGGTGTATGCGACCGGGCGGACGCTGATGGAGGCCATCGGCGCGGAGCTTCGACGCGCGGGACTGCCCGCCCAGGTGATCGGCGCGCCGGTGATGTTCGACGTGTTGTTCACCGACCGCCCCGTGCAGGACTACCGCGGTGTGCTTGGGGCCGACGTCGAGGCGTCCCGCCGGCTGGCCCGGGCGGTCCGCGAACGCGGCGTGCTCAAAAGCGACGGCAAGAGCTACGTGTCGCTCGCTCATACGGCGGAGGATGTGCGCCACACGTTGGCTGCGTTTGCCGAGGCGGCCGAGGAGGAGGCGCGGCGAGCGCGGAAATAATGCTCGGCTGATTCGGCTCGGTCGGTGGTGGCCCGCAACTCAGTCCGCGCGCTGACGCGGGTCATCCATACCCGTCATTCCGCGCAAGCGGGAATCCAACGTAACCACCGACCTCTGGTGGCCGCCACCCACGTCATCTGCTAGTGGATAAAATCAGACGGATGTTACCCTGATGTAGAGGTCTGCTTCGGGTGGGTTTCTGCCGGTCCGCTTCCGGTCGGCATGTCGCAAGAAACGGACATTCGTAATTGCTCGGCTCGGACGTTTGCTGAATCACTCAGGCCTTTGAGAGCTCAAGTGATGATGGCCAGCAGAGGGTCTATCAGAAAGCCCTGTTCTGCGGGTTCTTGCGGGAGCGCCGGTGGTGCGAGAGCTTTGCCGGTCAATTCACCGCAACGCTTGCAGTTCCGATCCCGATGACCTCTGATGTGTCTAATCTTGGAATCGGAACTGAACGTGCCGCTCGTAGTGCAGGATTACGGGTTCCCAGTCAGGATGAAGATGCCGCTCGGGGAAACGCAATGACTGCTACCGTGAAATCCGTCTGGTTCGCCGCCAGGGCCATTGGGGTCGCACTCCTACTTGGTGTCACCACGGTTGCTAATGCGTCGGATGATTACCCGCTGCGACCTCCCGACACATCCAGCCCGCGCGCGACGCTGCAAGGTTTTATCGAGAGAACCGACGAGATCTATAGCCGCATGCAGAACGTGATGGAGGGCTACGCGGAATCCGGCCGCCTCTACCTGACGTCCGAAGAGCGGCGACAACAATTGGCGGCGTTGGCGGAGGCACCGAAGATCTTCCGATATCTTGACCTCTCCGCGGTCCCTCCGGTGCTGAGGGATACCGTCTCCACCGAGCGAACATTGCAGCTAAAGGAGATCCTGGATCGGATCGAGATACCACGCTTTGCTGACGTACCGGATCAGGATGCGATGGCACGACAGTCGGCAAAGCGCTGGCGGCTGCCAAACACGGAAATCGACATCGTTCGGGTCGAGAACGGTTCACGCGCAGGCGAGTATCTGGTATCGGCAGAGACGATCGAACACCTCCCAGAGTTCTACGCGCGGGTTAAAGATCTGCCGTACCGCCCTGGTCCTGGTGAACAGTTGGACAATACCATTCGCAAGCTGGGTCACAGCAGATCGGCTACCATCTATGATGCATTTCTGAGCTCGCCATTCGGGTTCAGTTTTGTCGTCCCACCCCGATGGCTGCTCAGTCTCCCGGACTGGGCCAAGGCGCGCGTGGTTGGTGCGACGGCTTGGCAATGGCTGGGGTTGGCCATTGGATTCCTGATTGGAGGGCTGATCATCTGGCTAGGCCATCGGGGTGGACGGCGGGGTGCCGGCCATAGCGAAGATGCGCCAGGACCGCACTGGCGCGCGCTCCTGCTTCCTTTGGCAATCATGTTCGTGGCCGGTCTCCTGGTGCCTTTCTTTGGCACAGTACTCCGGACCGGCGGCAACGTACGTATCGTGACTGAGTACACGCGGACCGGCGCAGTGTTTCTTAGCGCCGCGTGGCTGGCCATCACCGCCTTTGCTGTCCTTGGCGAGCAGATTGCGGGCACTGGACGCCAGACGGCCCGAACCCTCGACAACCAGCTCATTCGGTTGGGCACACGCTTGGTCGGCCTGGTGATTGCCATAGCAATCATCATTTACGGTGGCGACGAGTTGGGGTTTCCAGCCTATTCGGTGGTAGCTGGCCTAGGCGTCGGCGGCCTGGCCGTTGCACTCGCTGCGCAGAGCACTATTGCCAATCTGATCGGCTCATTGCTTCTCGTGTCAGAGAAGCCGTTTCGCGTCGGCCAATACGTCAGAATCGGCACGAACGAGGGCACAGTCGAAGATGTTGGCTTCCGGAGCACGAGGATACGTACGCCCGATAATTCGCTACTTACGATCCCGAGCAGCGCTGTGGTGAGTACGACCGTTGAAAACCTCAGCGTTCGAGCGAAGCGGCGTCAGCGCTTCCTGGTGCAGGTCACCTACGACACCTCTCGCCGTCAGCTCGACAAGTTGGTCACAGCCATCCGTCAACTGCTCGCAGATAACGCTCTGGTGGATCGGGGTACTTGCCATGTGCGCTTCAATAACTTCGCCGAAAGCAGCCTGGACATCCTGGTAATTTTCAATCTTCTGGTCGAAGATTATGCATCAGAACTAATGGCACGCGAGGCAATCCTGTTGCAGGTAATGGACCTGGTCAAGGAGGCCGGTGCCGAGTTTGCATTCCCCACACGAACGCTCTATGTCGACTCTATCCAAGGCCAAAGTTCGCCGAAAGCTGACCAAGATCTCCTCAGCGTGGCGGACCAAATCTGACGGCTCACCGTGTCCCGTGCGACTGCAGATGTTGTTCTTCGCGCGCGAGGTCGGCTATCTACCATGGCTGTCGTGTAGATCTTGCTGATGCGATCTCTGCTTTCGAAAGGAGGGGCCTCCCCAGGCGCCCAATGAGGGCGCAGAGTCGTCGGCGCCCAGCTATGCTGAATGTCCGGTTCCTGGATCGCCTGATAGGCCACCCTGTGGCGGACTTGGGTCGACTCCAGCCGTTCGTCGGATCGCCTATGAATGGCTGCGTTGGGTGGAAAGCGGACATCCAACTATGAGCGGGCTCTCCTCGATCCTGGCCCGAACTGGAGGCTCGCGCGAAGTGCGAGAGTACTGATCCGCGCGCGGGAACATCGCCACGTTCGCAAACATGTCTGGGATGGCGCCTCAGCCCCTCTACCCCCACCGGTAGGACACGGCGCTTTTCATCCCCATCCAAAACGGACCACCGATGAGGTCTGCCCCACTAACTCGGTATTACACGGGCGTTTCGATCTCTATGGGCACGGGCAGGCCGATCAATGTGCGGATCGGCGTGTAGATGTCCAAGTCAGAGTTGCGTGCCTTGAGCGTGATGATCAGGGCGTAACGTGATTTACGATTGCAAATGTCGGTTGATGCTCGCTTGCGCCACCAGCCGTTGACTGGCTTTACGCAAAGTGTATCGCGATTGAGCAACTCGATGGCCGGACCTGTCCAGACATCGCAATGCAGAGAGCCAGCAGATATGCTATCCTCACCTAACATCCAACGTGGATCCGCAGGCTCGCTTGCGGTTGGCCGTTGACGGGGAATGGCTCGTTCCGTCGGGTTTACCCGCTGTTTGAACCGCTGGATGGATTCGTTCTTGCGCTGATGATCAAATCGGAGTCCGTGCGATTGGTAACGTTGTGCGTCTACGTTCGCAGACAATCCCGGATTGGGGTCGATAAAGTAAGACAGGGTTACCTTCATCTCAACAAACTCGTTTTCCAACAACTCAAGCATCTGGCGAGGGATTGGCAGGGTGTAATAGTGACACTCGTTAAACTTACGGCCACCTTCAATCTTGAACGGCTAAATCACTGCCTGGCAAAATAGGGCGAGATGATTGAGCGCCGACGCATTAGCACGCTCGAAATTCGGAACGCCATACCCGAAACGACGAATAAGGTTGTAGCGCGCTCGCTTGCCAGGGCTATCGCCGAATGCAGCAAGCATGGGCGCCGTCCACTCCGCGCTATGTACCATCATGGCACGAATGGTCTCCGGCCAGTAGTTGCGATGCTGCGCAGCAAGACGTGCTGCCATGCGAGCAGCCTGAGCTGCGGCGGCACTGGTAGCTTCAAATGGCACGAGTGGGGATCCGGTTTCGCTACCTGTGGTGAGTAGTGATAGCGAACCGAGCGTCAGCATTTCCGTGCGGCCGGGATTGACAGCACGGTTGCCCGCCTCCATCACAAGCTCTGGTTTGAACGGTGACAGTCCCAGCGGCCATGTCACGCTGGTTCGACTATGCGGGCTCAGTTCACCCGCCTGCACTATTGGCGTCCAATTTTCGTACCCTGTGTCACGAACCTCGACGCGATCAGTGTAACCGCCGACAGTTAGAGCATTCCATGCCTGCGCCGGGTCTTCGATAGGGTACTCATCCTGCGACCGTCTGTTAGCAAAATCAGTCTCGGCCAGGACGTTCCCGGCAGAAACGACGATCAACCGCTTGGGACGTTCCGCCCCGGCGCGGTCGTCGGTTTTTTCTTCGCCGTCGTCATCGGCGATCATTCGCCCGACCGCCGCCTGATCGATCGCCGCGCTCCACGCAGGCGCAGTCGCGCCCGAAACATTGTCATTCGTCACAGCCATGCAGTAAACTCGTGTGCGGTCCGGCACTTCAATCTCTGGCAGAACAATCGCCGCCTGAGTGAGCACTCCGTAGCTCCGTGGCTGGTTCGGGTCGAAGCCGGAGGGAGGCAGCACTTTCACCGATTCCAGACGATGGATCAGTCTGCGTTCCGACTGATCGCTCAACGCCGCCGTCAGGTCGCTGTGCAAAATCATCCCCGCCATCGCGGTGCCGTGTCCGGTGAGATCTTGGTCGTCGACACCCCAATCTTTATTAAGCGTGTGCATATCGCCGGGGGAAAGCGCGGGCTCGATCAGCGCGTGGCCGCGGTTGACGCCCGTATCCAATACGCAGACCACAGGCGCGTCACTACCGGGCCATATAACGCGCTCGGCCAAGTCGTCCGTCCATTCTTGCTGTTCGCCCACGACGAGGTCGGTGAAAAACACTGGGCTATCGTCGGCGCGGCGGAGTTCGGCAATAGCGCCAGTCGCGAACAGCATCAATTCAATTGTCGCACGGGGCGCCAGAACGGGGATTACCACAATCTCCGGGAAATACAGACGCCGGTCGTCATCCGCTGCGCGCGCGTTCAGGCGCGCGCATACATCTTCGATCTCGTGTTCGCCATCTCGGTGGCACCACAAGCCCCACCAGATTTGCTGCCGGGACTCAGTCGGTAGTGCATTCGGTGCGTCGGTCCAAAACGTCTCGAGCCGCGCGGTGCGGATGGCCTCGATGGACTCCACCTTGTCCTTGTTCGGCGGATTGCCCGCCTTCGTCAGGTGTCCATGCAGATAGTCACTGAGGATATGCTCAAGAACGGGACGGGCATGGTCCGGGACGTACAACGCAATCGTGCGGTCACTCGTCTCTGTTGTTTTGGCTGCCCCCGCACGTATGTCTTGAGTCTTCATGTCGAGCAAATCGGGCGCCGTGCCCCGGCGCAGTTCCACCTCTAGGAACGTACCGGTCGGCGTTGCAAGCCGCTCATCCGTAGGCTTATTTCGGTCAGCTGCCTCCAGTGCAACGCGCAGTTCGTTTTGTATCCTTTGGCCATGCGCTGCGCGCTCGCGCACGGCACTGGGGCGGCCACCCCCTTCTCCGACATATTCGTGTGTCGACACAAACGCTGTAATGTCAAAGTGCGGGAGATTGTACCGCGAAGGCATGCATTATGAGCCTTCTGAAACCAGAAAAGCCGTCCGCATCGCGTGCCTTTCCTGCAGACGATTGACAATATCTTCGGTACGTAATTGCCTTCGTTCGTCCAAAATAGCAGTCTTAACGGCATCATCCGCAGCCCTAACGATTTCGGACTGGCTCAAACCTTCAGCCGCGTGAATGATTTGCTTCCAGACCGGACGCACGATTTTCATCGGAACTACATTGGTGTTGATCAGTTGCTTGACCTGGTCGATGCTCGGCGGATCAAATTCCAGCACCTGATCGTAGCGGCGCAACAAGGCGCGGTCGAGCAGAGATGGGTGATTGGTTGAACAGATAATTACGCTATCGGTCGAATTTCCTTCCTCCATAAATTGCAGGAAGGAGTTCAGCACACGTCGCATCTCAGCGACGTCGTTGGTAGCCGTGCGCTGACCGCCGACCGCGTCGAATTCGTCGAACAGGTACACGCCGCGCCGTTTTGCCGTTTCATCGAAGATCAAACGCAGCTTCGCCGCCGTCTCGCCCATGTACCGGGTGATCAGTCCCTCGAGGCGAATGACGAACAACGGAAGATGCAGTTCACCCGCCAGCGCTTCCGCCGACATGGTCTTGCCCGACCCTGGAGGGCCCACGAACAGAAGGCGCCGATTGGGCGTTTTGCCATGTTCGCGCAGCCAATCGCGCTTGCGTTGCTGGCGCAGGATGTCGGAAAATCGAGCCGTCAGTCGTTCGCTCAGAACGACGTCCTTTAGCTTGTAGCGGGGCTCACGCAGTTCCAGCAGCCCTTCCAGGTTGCCGCGCGGATGGGCGAACGCGATCGGCACCGATGCGCCGCGCGAACTCTTGGCACGAGCCTTGTCGATTTCCACGCGCATTTCCTGCGCCGTTTCACGCCGTCCCTGTCGAGCCTCGGACGCAGCCACCTGAAGGGCAATGGAGAAGAACGCATCGTCATCGCCTTCCGCGCGGCTACGAAGCATGGCCAGGATTTGCTTGGCAGTCGACACAGCAACCCCCTTTCAGCGGCCGAATCCGACGGCAACGCTCCATCATGGCGAACGAATACTTCCTGGCTACAGCGCGCCAAGGTGGACGTCAGCTCTCACCATTGGAACTACCCCGCCACAGGCCGATTCGGATCTGATCCATTAAGCGCCCGAAGGCAAATGACCCATTCAGGCGCTATCCGGCCGTTCCGGTCAGGTCCCTGAAAGTCCGCTCCGGGTCGAAACCGGACATGGCCTATCGTGCCTATTCTAACATTGAACGTTTCCGTCGCTAACACTATACTCCACCCATGACCGACACCGACATCCTCTTTGCCCCCTCCGACCTCCCCTATCGCCTCCCCGCGGAAGCCTACGCCTATCTCGTCCGCGCGCTCAGCTGCACCCTCCCGCCCCCGCCCGACGAGTCCGACGAAACCAAGACCCTCCGCAAGCAATCCATCGTCGCCCGCATCTCCACCCTCCGCCCCAACGACGCGATCGAGGCCGGCCTCGCCGCCGACCACATCATCGCCGCCGAGCAGAGCCGCGACGCCGTCCGCTGGGTCCACATCTATCGTGCCAACGGTGAGCATAAACTCGCCGCCCAAACCCAGGCCCACGCTCTCTCCTACCTGCGCGCGGCTCAGCGAACGCTGCGCGAGATCGACCGCCTCCAGGCCGCCACCAAAAAACGCCACGCCGACCCCGAAGCCACCGACACAGCCGAGCGCATCGAGCACATCACCATGGTCATGACCGCCGAGGCTGTGGACAAGATGCCCGACCCCACACCGCCGCCCTACGTGCCGCAAAAGCCCGCCCCGGCGAAGCCGTCTATCTCAAAAACCAGCCCGCAGTCTCTCCAAACAAAAACTGAGAACCCACCGAGACAGCCCGAACGGCCGTCCCACTACGAAAGCCCCGCCCGCCGCGCCATGCTCGACCAGGCCCAATTCGGCCGTCGCGAACCGGATCCCAACCGCCGCTATCCAGGCGAGTCGGGCGCCATGCTCCTGCAGCGCCGGCACGAACAA
Organism: uncultured Pseudomonadota bacterium; assembly: GCA_963791885.1. Lineage (GTDB taxonomy): Bacteria > Pseudomonadota > Alphaproteobacteria > Acetobacterales > Acetobacteraceae > CAVSUZ01. Next base: position 1,546,735 of record CAWBUL010000006.1, read on the forward strand.
GCCGATCCGAAACCCGGCGACACCTCCTCCATGTGAACGGGCCACCCACTTCGAAGGGCTGCTCTTCGCCGCCCATGATTGACCCACCAAGCCGTTCGTGCTTGAAGCCGCGCCTTCCCTGCTCGGGGGCGACGGCCGCACCCGGGCTATGCCTGCGCTTTTGCGGGCCTCCAGCCAAAGGGGTCAAACATGCCGCTTTATGAATGCGTGCTGATCGCGCGCAACGATGTCACGCAACAGCAGGTTGAAAACCTGGCGGATCAGATCGGCCAGCTCGTCGAAGGCGACGGCGGGTCGGTGAAAAAGCGTGAATACTGGGGCCTGCGTGGCCTGGCCTATCGCGTGAAGAAGAACCGCAAGGGCCACTACATGCTGCTGGGGCTGGACGCGCCGTCACCCTTCATCACGGAAATGGAGCGTCAGCTCAGCCTGAATGAAGACGTGATCCGCTTCATGACCCTGCGGGTGGAGGAGATCGAGGAGGGGCCGTCCGCCATCCTGTCGCGCAAGAGCGACGAGCGCGACAAGGCGTTCCGCGGACCGCGTCCATCCGGAAGGTTCGATTCAGGCCGCCGTCGCAATCCCTATGATGACCGCGAAGAGTTCCGGGCGCGCGAAGGCACTATCGAAGACTTTCGCACCGGACTGGAGGAATAAGCAGCGATGTCCGACGCAACAGACGTCAGTCCGGCCGGGCGCCGTGCCGCTGTGGGGGCGCGCCGGCCATTCTATCGGCGCAAGAAGACCTGCCCGTTCTCCGGCCCCAACGCGCCGAAGATCGACTACAAGGACGTTCGGCTGCTGTCGCGCTTTCTGTCGGAGCGCGGCAAGATCGTGCCGTCGCGCATCACCGCCGTGTCCGCCAAGAAGCAGCGCGAACTGGCGCTGGCGATCAAGCGGGCGCGCTTCCTGGCCCTTCTTCCCTACGTGGTGAGCTGAGCCATGCCCGCCGTTGAACTGATCCTGATGCAGCGGGTCGAGCATCTCGGCCAGATGGGCGACATCGTGAAGGTGAAGCCCGGTCACGCGCGAAACTTCCTGCTTCCGCAGAAGAAGGCGGTGCGCGCGACGAAGGAGAACCGCGAGCAATTCGACCAGCAACGCGCGCAGTTGGAAGCGCAGAACCTGCGCCGCCGCGAGGAGGCGGAGCGTATCGCCGAGCGTGTCGGCGGTCTGACCGTTGTGATCATCCGTCAGGCGGGTGAAGGCGGCGGCCTGTACGGCTCGGTTTCGTCTCGCGATATCGCCGAGGCATGCTCCGCCAACGGGCTGACGATCAACCGCAGCCAGGTGGTGCTGGAACAGCCGATCAAGACGCTGGGGCTGACCAAGGTGCGGGTCATGCTGCACCCCGAAGTGACCATTATGGTGACCGTGAACGTCGCGCGCAGCGAGGAAGAAGCTGAGCGCCAGGCCCGGGGCGAGACGATCGGCGTCGAGGCGGAGGAAGAGCAACCCTTCGATCCCGCGGCGCTGTTCGAGGAAGGGCCAGCTCCGCCCGCCTGATCCGGCAGCTTACGCGCTAGGGGCGAAGAAACCCGCGCCCGAGTTGAGCGCGGGGGGTAGCTGCGGCCGTGATCGTCACGGGTTGTCCTTCCGCCAGGCGCGGTATTCGTCCATGGCGGCTTCGGACAGCGGATAATAGCGCCGCAGGTGGCCGCCCTGCGACAAGCGCAAACGGGAGAAGTCTTCCCATTCATGGTGCTCGCTGGCCTGTGCCAGCACCTGCGGGGCGAGAGCGATCGGCACCACCACGGCGCCATCGTCATCGGCCACGATGATATCGCCCGGAACCACCAGCACATTGCCGCAGGCAACGGGGGTGTTGACCGCGAAGGGAAAGATGCCGGTCTGCGTGTGAAAGTTTGGCGTGACGCCGCGAAGCCACATGCCGATGCCTAGCTTCTTGGCCTCAGGATAGTCGCGGATACAACCATCGATCACGATGCCGGCGCCCCCGCGGCCGGCAAAGTAGGTCAGCATCATTTCCCCGAAGACACCGCTGATCATGTCAGCGCGCGCATCCACAACGACGATGTCGCCCGGCTCCACCTGATACAACACATGACGATGGAGTTGCTTTTCCGGATCGGTGTATTCGGATTCCCCGTACAGGTCTTCGCGCTTCGGCATGAACTGCAAAGTCAGCGCCGGACCTGCGATCGCCTTCCCGGGGGTCCATGCCACCGGCCCGCTGACATGCGGGTTACGGATCCCCAGGCGGCTGAGTGTTCCGGCTGCCGTCGCGGCGCCGATCGCGGCTAACCCGTCGATCAGCGTGCGATCGGGACGTTTGATGGTGGGAATGTTGAAGTTCACGTTTCCTCCTGCTGATCGGCCGCATGATGCGTCAGGCTGGATAATGCGTCAGGCTGGCGCGAATTCTCCATCTGATCCGAGTATATTCAAGACGCCGAAGCGAATGTCGAAATGCGCGCCGTGCAGGCGAAGAGAGCCGTCCTGCACCTGGTCGGCGATCCACGGAAAGGTCATGAGGTTCTCGAGCGAGATGCGCACGGTTTCGAGCTCGCACGCACGCTGCGGGTCGGGTGAGTCGCAAGCAAGCCGTTGACGGGCACGGGCCGCCAGGTTCATCCAGACTCCAACAAAATCCGTGAGCTCCGGCGGCACGCCGTGGATCAGCGCGGTGATACCGCCGCACATCCCGTGCCCCATGACCACAATGTCGCACACACGCAGGCTGCGCACGGCGAATTCGATGGCGGCGCTGGTGCCGTGATAGTTGGCATCCGGCTGATATGGCGGCACCAGATTGGCCACGTTACGGACGGTAAAAAGCTCGCCAGGTGAGGCGTCGAAAATCATCGTCGGATCCACGCGACTATCGGAACAGCAAATCACGAGCGCACGTGGACTCTGGCCGTGATCGGCCAGGCGTTCGAACAGCCGGCGGCGCTCGGGCCAGGTGCCGGTGCGGAAGCGGCGATAGCCCTCGAGCAAAGCCTGCATGGGTTATGCGGCGTGGCGGAGGTGCAGATCGCTCCAGATGGTCGTCAGTGAGTGGGCCAAGTGGGCGATATCCGCGTCCGTGTGCAGCGGAGACGGCGTGATGCGCAGACGCTCCGTGCCGCGCGGCACGGTCGGATAGTTTATCGGCTGGAGATAGATCGCACATTCGTCCAGCAACCGGTCGGAGATCAGCTTGGCCAGTGCGGCGTCACCGATCATCAGCGGGATGATGTGGCTGTCGTTGCGCAAATGCGGCAGACCGGCTCGATCCAGCACGGCGCGTAGGGCATCGACCCGTTCGCGATGAGCGCTCCGTTCACGAGCGCTTGCGCGCAGATGCCGCACGCTCGCGAGCGCGCCTGCGGCAAGAGCCGGCGCCAGCGCCGTGGTAAAGATAAATCCGGAGGCGAAGCTGCGCACGAAGTCACAAAGTGCTGCGGACCCCGCGATGTAGCCCCCCGCAACGCCGAATGCCTTGCCCAATGTCCCCTGGATCACGCTAAGCCGATGCGCCTGGCCCAGCGCCTGCGCCACGCCCCCGCCTGTTGGACCATACAGACCAACCGCGTGGACCTCGTCCAGGTAGGTCAGCGCGCCATGGGCTTCCGCTACGTCACAGATCGCCGCGATCGGCGCAATGTCACCGTCCATTGAATAGACCGATTCGAATGCAACGATTTTTGGCTGCGCGGGGTCAAGCGCGGCCAGCTTGCGGTCCAGATCGTGCGGATCGTTATGGACAAAAACGATGCGTTCCGCGCGGCTATGGCGGATGCCTTCGATCATCGAGGCATGATTGCTCGCATCCGACAGCACGACACATCCGGGTAGGCGGGCGGCCAAGGTCGCAAGCGTGGCCCAGTTGGCCATATAGCCGGAATTGAAGAGAAGCGCCGCCTGGGTGCCGTGCAGGCTGGCGAGTTCGCGCTCCAGCGCGACATGCGTGATGTTGGTACCGCTGATGTTGCGCGTGCCGCCGGCGCCGGCGCCCCAGCTGTCCAGCGCATCATGAATGGCCTGTAAAACCGCCGGATGCTGCCCCATGCCAAGATAGTCGTTGGAGCACCATACGGTGATTGGGCGGATTCCATCCAGACTGTGGTGGATTGCGCGTGGGAACTGGCCGGCCTGCCGTTCCAGGTCCGCGAACACGCGGTAACGGCCTTCGTTCCGCAGCGTCGCTAGCTGATCGCGGAAGAAGGCATCGTAATCCATCGAGACTCCTGTCAAAGTGGCGCGCCCTGGTGGACTCGAACCACCGACCCACAGCTTAGAAGGCTGTTGCTCTATCCAGCTGAGCTAAGGGCGCCAACTGATTTGTTAGAGCGGAACTCACCTACTCTTAGTGTGTCCACATCTCCAGCCGGCCATAGCGAAAGTTGTCGGCGTACGCCTTCGGCTTCACCCGGCGCTCCCGCGGCAGTTCGATATCGTACGGGATGGTGTTGCGTTCGGCATAGGCGATCGCTTCCTCCCGCGTCTCGAAGGTCAGGCGCACCTGCTTCTGCGTATCGGTGCTGCCGATCCATCCCATCAGCGGATCCGGCCGGCTTGGGGCCGCCGGTTCGAACTCCAGCACCCAGTGGTCGGAGCCGGCACGGCCCGACTGCATGGCTGTCTTCGGTGGCTGGAAGATGCGCGCCCGCATCGCGGGAACTCCCTTTTTCCGTGGTCGGGGCGGCCGGATTCGAACCGGCGGCCTCGTGTACCCAAAACACGCGCGCTGACCAGGCTGCGCCACGCCCCGTTCCGCGGGGCCTAGCATATCACCCCACGTCGTGGAACATCGGCGCCAACACCCGGTCCCCGACCGTGATGCCGAGCTTGGCGGTGATCCCGCCCTGAAGCTCCAGCGTGGCGATCACCTGCCCCTGGCTGGAGATGTCACGCAGGCTGTGCGGCACGGTGTTCTCGGCGATGGAGTCGATCACCCCGTCGGACCGAATGAACACCATGTCGAGCGGGACCAGCGTGTTCTTCATCCACATGTGGGAGATTTCTGGCGCGGGCCAGACGAACAGCATGCCCCCATCCGGCGCGACAGATTTGCGAAACATCAGACCAACGATCTGCTGCTGATCGTCCGTGGCCATTTCCACGTTGAAGACATGCCGCTGCCCATTGTTGGAGACGATGGTGAGCGGTTTCTTGGGAAGCTCCGGCTGGGGGCCCTTCGGTTCCTTCTGGAACTGCGCCCGCGCGGTCAGCGGGACGACAGCGAGGGCTAAAAGAAGGGAGCGCCGAAGCATGTCAGGCTCCCGTCGCTGCAACGGATTGCAACGCTTCGGCGAGGTAGAGATGCCACTGGGTCTCCGGCACCTTGTCACGCGCGCACATGGTGCGAGCAACGCGCTCCAGGTCAGTCATCGCCGACACCTGCTCGCGTGGCGGCAAATCTCCGCGTGGCAGCGGCAGCTCGACCCCGGTGAACTGGCTGAAGGTTCGTCCAACGTAGTCCTCGGGGAAGCGGATCGTGAACCCCGGGCGCTCGTCCGGCGCTGCCAGGTAGCGCTCGGACACTTCCGAGATGACGATATTCGGGCGCTCGGATCGCAGCAGGTCATAGTGCATCGAGGTGCTTGCAAGCGCAACGATACGGGAGAAGTGGTGGTTCAGGAACGGGAGTAGGTGTGTGGAGTTGGATGTCCGAAACAACACGAGGTGAGGACGGTCGTGGCGATCCGTCTCGAACACGTCCACCTGGCCCGGCTTGAAGGTCCGGTTGGTGAATACTTCGGTCACCTGCACCGGGGGCGGATCTAGAAATTCCACCTGTTCACGATCACGCCGCTCCAGCCACATTGTCATGTCGCCCAGCACGCGGCCCGGACTCGCCGTAAGCTGGTCCGGTTCAATCGCCGGGCCACAGCTTTGCGGCAGGGAATTGAGCAATTCACGATAGGCCAAATAGGCGCCCCAGCAACTCCAGTGTACGTCGGTGCGGTAGCAGATCTCCCGCTCCGCGCGGCCAGCACGGATCGCAGCGTCGGGATAGATGATGCAGGATCGGAGCCGCGCATCCGCTGCTCGGATCAGGCGCAGGACGGGCCGGTTCTCGCTCGGGGCAAATCCATCCGGCAGCTTGTCAGGATACAGCACATGCCGTTCCGGCGCGATCAGGATTCGATAAGCCATCCCGCGCGCTTCGCACCATGCCAGCCGCGATTCCCACAGAGAAAGGATACGCTCCTGGTCGCCTTCGCTCAGACCGCTGCCTTCGCAGACTTGTTCGAAAACCGCGCCGATCCGGTGGAACAGCCAACCATCCTTGCCAATCGCGGTTCGGTCATTTCCTTCTTCAGCGGCCGGTGCATTATCCTGCCGAATCTCCTCCAGCAGGGTACGCGCGAACGCATGATCGGGCACCAATTCCAACGCCCGGGTCAGCGCCGTTTCAGCCTCTGCGTTCTCCCCCATCTGCCGGAGCAGGTTGCCGAGATGCGCGAAGTAATTCGCCTGCCTGCTATCGACTTTCACAGCCGTCCGAATGGCAGCCAGCGCCTCCGCATTGCGACCGGCGCGTGTCAGGCTATGGCTCAGAGCCGAGAGCCGGGGTGCATGATCAGGTTCCAGCCGGTCGGCTTCCTGGAACGCGTGGATCGCTTCATCGAGGCGTTCCATTTTGGCTAGCAGATGGCCCAGAAAGTCGTATGGCGCCGCGGTCCCCGGCGCGTTGGCGCATGCCTTGCGCGTTGCAGCCTCCGCCTCTTCCAAGAGACCGAGGTCTTTCAATCGAATAGCGTGCACCAAGGCGAAATGGAGATTGTCCGGCTCCAGCGCCGCGGCTTGAGCAGCGTGGGACAGGCCTTCTTCCGTCCTGGATTGGTGGATCAGAATGGTCGCTAAGTGGTCGTGGAATCCGGCACGATGGGGTTCCAGGTTGATGGCCTTGCGGACGCTTTCCTCAGCGGCGTCGAGCCGTCCGACTTCACCCATCACGTGTCCGAGCAGATTGTGCAGATGCGAGTTCCGAGGGTCGAGGGTGAGTGCCTCTCGCGCGGCATGCTCTGCCGTGGCCCAATCCTTGTTGCCTCGCGCAGCATGGGCCAGGGCCGCGTAGTAGTGCGGATTGCCGGGATCCTGGAACACAGCCACCTGCGCTTCCTCCTGCGCCTCGCGCCATTGCTCCATCGCGTGAAGGCAAACCGAAAGTCCGTAATGAAACTGGGGGTCGTCGGGAACAAGGCTGACGGCACGGCGGTGCGCCGGCAGAGCTTCGCTTAGCCGACCGAGACGCCGGAGCGCGTCGCCCTTTGCGAAGTTGCCGTCCGGTGAGTCCGGAAACGCTCTTAATCCCCGATGGAGCTTTTCCAACGCCTGTTCCGGGTCTTTAGGGGTTTCAGCAATGCCTTCACGTAGATCGGGGATCCAATCCCCGCGCATGTAGAGCAGCACCCACTGGCGGAAGGTGAAGAGGCCCTCCTGGCTGTAGCGATACGTGGTGGACTCATCGACAAAGGACAAACCGAAATGAGCCGACACTTTCGGGTGGATCGGCAGCCGCCCCCACGGAAACGGAGAGCGCCACACCCGCTCCCGTAATGCTGGAATGGCGTCAGCCGCGCCAAGCTTCACGAACAACTGCTCGGCAAGGGCCATCGTGATCCGCAAGCCGGGATGATGCGGAGTGAAGAACAGCGGCTCGGTGCGAAAATGCTCGGTAATCACCGGGGCGATCGAAAAGTCGCACAGTTCGTCGCGTCTCTGCTGTTCACCCATGTAGAGTTCAAACCGCCGCTCGAGATTGTGGGTGACATCCGCGGCAAGGTAAGCCTCCAGCCCGAACTCGGGCGAACGTCCCTGGCGGATCAGCCCATTCAGGAACCGATCCGAGAGCTCCCCTGGGAAAGGACCCCCTGACAAATACCATGTGGGCACATTCCCAGGCCGTGCCTCTCCAGCATTCGGCCAAAGGAACGCGCAAGTAACCAGAGGAAAGAGCACACGCCTGCTCGAACGGTTCACCTCATCGGCACGTGCCCGCGGCTCCATGAAAAGCTGCTGCTCCACAATCACGCTGGCGCTTTTCAGATCCGAACGGCCAGCGTCGGTCAGGTCCTGATAGGATTCGACATAACGAACCGTTTCGCCACGCGCGGGAGCGACAAAGGTTTCATAAAACTGGCTGAGAGCGCGAGCCTGACAGTTGCCCGTAAAAACGACCAGGCTCATGCACGAACCTCTGGTGAGTACGGCAAGATATTTCGAACGACGATCAAGTTAACCCCGTTTCTGGTAATCCACGGCAGCCTGGGGGTTTACCGTCCTTCGCGCCCCGCCGCTATCGGGAAAGTGGCCGGTACTTGATCCGGTGCGGCTCGGTCGCCTCCGCACCCAACCTGCGGCGCTTGTCCTCCTCATAGGCCTGGAAGTTGCCCTCGAACCATTCGACGTGGCTGTCGCCCTCGAAGGCAAGGATATGGGTGGCCAAGCGGTCCAGAAACCACCGGTCGTGGCTGATGATCACGGCGCAACCGGCGAATTCCATCAGAGCCTCTTCCAACGCCCGGAGCGTATCCACGTCCAGGTCGTTGGTGGGTTCGTCCAGCAGGATGACGTTGTGCTCGGTCTTTAGCATCTTGGCGAGGTGAACACGATTGCGCTCCCCTCCTGAGAGGATGCCCACCTTCTTCTGCTGGTCCGGCCCTTTGAAATTGAAGGCGCCGACATAGGCTCGGGACTGAACGGCTCGCTTACCGAGGTAAATGACTTCCTCGCCGCCGCTGATCTCCTGCCAAACGGTTTTGTCCGGATTGAGGCTGTCGCGCGACTGATCCACATAGCCGAGCTTCACCGTCTCGCCGACGCGCAGGCTGCCGCTGTCGGGTGTTTCCTGGCCGATGACCATACGGAACAAAGTAGTTTTGCCGGCGCCGTTTGGTCCGATGATGCCGACGATACCGCCAGGTGGAAGCTTGAAATTCAAATCGTCGATCAGCAGCTCATTGCCGAAGCCTTTCCGCAAGCGCTCGGCCTCGATCACCACGTTGCCCAGCCGCGGGCCGGGCGGGATGACGATCTCCGCCACGCCTGTTGCCCGATCCTGAGACGCGGCCAGCATCTCCTCGTATCGCTGGATGCGTGCCCGGCTCTTGGTCTGGCGGGCGCGTGGCGACGCCGCGATCCATTCCTGTTCTTCCGCTAAGGCTCGCTGGCGGGAACTTTCCTCTTTCTCCTCCTGCGCCAGACGCTTGCGCTTCTGATCCAGCCAGGCGGAGTAGTTGCCTTCGTATGGGTAGCCGCGGCCACGCTCGATCTCCAGGATCCAGCCGGTGACATTGTCCAGGAAGTAACGGTCATGGGTGACCAGCATGACCGTGCCGGCATAATCGTGGAGTGTTCGCTCCAGCCAAGCGACGCTTTCTGCGTCCAGGTGGTTGGTGGGTTCGTCGAGCAGCAGCAGGTCGGGCTTTTCCAGCAGCAGCTTGCAGAGGGCGACGCGCCGGCGCTCCCCGCCCGAAAGTGTCGTGACGCGGGCTTCGAGCTGGAGGGCAGCGCAACGCGTCCAGGGCGATGTCGATCTGGCGATCCAGGTCCCAGCCATTGCCGGCGTCGATCTGCGCCTGCAGATCGGCCTGTTCAGCGAGGAGATCGTTCATCTCCTCATCGCTCATCGGCTCGGCGAATTTGTTGGAGATTTCGTTGAACCGGTCGAGCGCGGCTTTGACCCCGGCGAAAGCGCTCTCGACATTCTCCCCCACGGTCTTGTCCGGGTCGAGCTGCGGTTCCTGCGACAGGTAGCCGACCCGCACGCCCTCGGCAGCCCAGGCCTCACCACCGTAGTCCGTTTCAATCCCAGCCATGATCTTCAGCAGGGTGGATTTGCCCGCGCCGTTGACGCCGAGGACGCCGATTTTGACGCCGGGCAGAAAGGAGAGGGTAATTCCTTTGAAGACCTCCCGCCCGCCGGGGAAGGATTTCGTCAGGTTCTTCATGACATAGACGTACTGGTAGCTTGGCACGCGGAGGCTCCTGGCGTTCGGGGGAGGTTCGTATGTGGCGCTTCCACGGGATGCAACCAAGGTTAAGCGACATCCTCCTGAAAATGGCTGGCCTGACGCCAGCCGGGCAGAAAGGCGCCCTGCCACTCGCGTGGGAGTTGTGAACATGCCCAGCACGGGTGGGCGCGTGGCAGCGACGGCCTGGCATGCCGGTGTGCGGCCGCGATGGCGTTCTGGAGCGCATGCTCCCGGCGCAGACGGGGCGATGAGGAAGATGGCTCCCGGAGCAGGACTCGAACCTGCGACCCAGCGGTTAACAGCCGCTTGCTCTACCAACTGAGCTATCCGGGATCGCGGCCGCGGATATAGCCAAGGCGGGCCGCCGGTGCAAACCGTCCCAACCATTGTGACCCGCCCGCTGACCCCTGTATGGTCCGGTTCGCACGCGCACAAAAGCGCAGAACGGGGAGATGGATCGTGGATCAGAATGACGACACCCGGCGTGGTCCGGGGCTGCGCCCGAGCTTGCTTTTGACTCGCCGGGCGGCGCTCGCCTCTGCGGCCGCCGCGGCGCCCTTCATGGTCCCCCGGCGCAGCCGCGCTGCGGGAGAGCCGATCGTGATCGGCTGGGTCGGGCCGCTTTCGCCACCCGGCGGCTACGCCGAGGGCATCCTGATGAAGGACGCGGCCGAAATGGGCGCCGCGGAGATCAATGCGAATGGCGGGGTGCTCGGCCGGCCGCTCCAGATCGTCTACGCCGACACGCGGGGCATGCCCGCGGAGGGCCGGACGGGAGCCGAACGGTTGGTGCAAGAGAACAAGGTTGTCGCCGTATTCGGGGAGTTTCACAGCCCGGTGGCTTTGGCGGAGATGGAGGTATTCCACAAATACAATATCCCCTTCATGGCCTGCGATGTCTGGTCCGATCAGATCACCGCGAAGGGTTATCCGCAGGTCTTCCGCAATGCGCCGACCGTGTCGCTGATCGACACGAATATCGGCCAGTGGATGGTCGCGGTCGGTTTCAAGAAGGTCGCGCTGCTGGCCGAAAAGAACGACGTAGGGCTGGCCTCACGCACGGCGGTCCAGGTCCAGCTCGATAAGGCGAAGATCCCACACGATGCGGTGGATGCAGAGCCGAACCTGACAGACTTCACCGCGCAGATCCTGCGCTACAAGAACGTCACCCCGCCCTATGACATGTTCTACAGTGCGTTTTCCGAGGCCGGTGCCTACGACCTGATCCGCCAGTCCAAGGATCTCAATTTCGCGCCGACGAAAGGGTGCGGGATCTATAACTCGGGTGGCGAGGCAACAGACCCGACGTTCTGGCAGAACGTCAAGGACGCGGGTATCGGCTTGGTGACGGAAAATGTCGGACTGCCGCAAAGCGGCTGGAACGACAAGACCAAGGCGTTCGTGAAGAAATTCACCGACCAATACAAGGCCGAGCCTCCGGGTGCGGTGATGGAAAGCTATGACGGGCTTTATCTGCTGGTGGATGCGATCCAGCGCGCTGGCAGCACAGACCCCGACGCGATCATCAAGGCGCTCGAGAATACGAAGTATGTCGGCGTCCGGGGCCAGTACCTCTTTCTCCACGAGCAAGGACCCGGCGTGGCACTATCACCAGTTCATGGAGGCGCCGCTGACGCTGATCCAGTACGACAGGCTGAATCAGACGGTGAACGACGCGCCGATCGTGTGGCCGAAACAATTCATGACGAGCAAGGAAATCTACACGACGCCGGCCTGATCACGTCGTCGTCGGCCGCGTAGAGTCATGCTCGATTATATTTTTGTTCAGGCCCTGAATGGGCTGGTGATCGGCGTGATCTACGCGGTCATTGCGGCCGGTCTAACGGTGATTTTCTCGATCCTGAAAATCGTCAATTTCGCCCACGGCGAAGTTTACATGATCGGCGGCTATTTCGCGTATTTCGCCATTGCCTGGCTGGGCATTCCGCCAATGCTGGGAATCCTCGTCGCCATGGCGCTCGCGTTCGCCGTGTCTGCCCTGATCGAGCGGACGCTCCTGACGCCGTTATACGATCCTCGAACCGAGCGGAAGGGCGATTACGGGATCCTGGCGACGTTCGGCATCTCCATCTTCCTGCGCAACATCGCAATCATCGCATTCGGGCCGTTTCCGCTGCGGCCGCCTTCGTTCTTCCGCGGTTCGTTCGTCTGGGGTTCGGTGGTGATCAGTTGGGACCGGATTTTCGCCGCCGGAGCGGGAACGGCGATGCTTGTCGCGCTGATCAGCTTCCTCAGGCGGAGCGCCTGGGGACAGGCGCTGAACGCGGTGAGCCAGTCGCGCGAGTCAGCGGCGATCGTCGGAATCAACGACCGGCTGGTCTATACGCTGGCCTTCGGGCTCGGCGGTGCGCTGGCGGGCGGCGCCGGCGCGTTGGTGGGTCCGATTTACGCCCTGGTGCCCTCGATGGGGTTGGTGCCCGACACGCAAGCCTTCGTCATCGTGGTTCTCGGCGGCATGGGATCGGTCGGCGGCAGCATCATCGCCGGCTTGCTGATCGGCGTCGCGGAGGGGCTGTTCGTCGCGCTGTTTCCCGACCCGACGCGCAGCCTTGCGTACGCCCAGGCATTCTCCCTGCTGGTGATGATGACCGTGTTGCTGGTACGTCCCCAGGGCTTCTTCGGGCGCGTCCACGTGGCGATGGAATAGGGCGACGGAATAGCATGCGCTCCACCAATTTCGCCCTGTGCGTCGGCGCGTTCTTACTGGCCTGCTTCTTTCCTTTGGTAGCCGACCCCTATTGGCTGACTGTCGGCATCCTGGCCCTGTTTTATGCGATTGTGACCGCGAGCTGGGCGCTGCTGGTCGGTTATGCCGGGCAGTTCTCGTTCGGGCACATGGGCTTCGTCTCTCTGGGGGCCTATTGCGCCGCGCTGCTCATGGTCGACCTCGGCGTGCCGCTGCCGATCGGCATGATCGCGTCGCTGGTTCTGGCGGGCATCGTCGGCGCAGTGATTGGGTTCACCTGTCTACGGATGCGCGGCCCGTATCTCGCCATTTTCACCATGGCGTTCTCGGAAGTGTTCCGCATCATCGCGCTGACTGAAAACGAGGTCACGGGCGGCGCCGGGGGCCTGGAAGTGCCGCCGCTGTTCCACACCCGCTCTGATGCCCCGTATTTCTATCTGGGACTTGCCTTGCTCGCGGCGGCGTTAGGCGTGATGGCGTTGATGACGTCATCCCGCTGGGGCCTGTTCTTCCGGGCGATCCGCGAGAATGAGCAGGCGGCGGCGGCGGCGGGTGTGAAGGTGGTGCGGTTCCGGGTGCTGGTGTTTGCGATTGCGAGTGCCATCGCGGGTTTGGCGGGTGCGTTCTATGCGCCGTACATCGGCATCCTGACCCCGGATGTCGGGTCGGTTGATCAGATGGGTTTGATCGTCGCCATGGCGGTGATCGGTGGGGCGGAGAGCCTGACCGCCTCGGTGATCGGCGCGATCGTCGTCGAATTTCTGATCGAGGCGTTGCGTGCCTATGGCCAGTGGCGGCTGGTGCTGTTCGGTGCGCTGCTGCTGCTGACGGTGCGGTTCGCGCGCAACGGCTTGCTCGCGCTGGCGTGGGACAAGATGGTCCGGTTCGCGCCGATGCGTCGGCCACAGCCCGCCGAATGACCGCGTTGATCGCCGCTGACCAGCTCAGCATGCGCTTCGGCGGTATCGTCGCGGTGCACGAGCTCGATTTTGCCGTGGAAGAAGGCGAGCTGGTCGGACTGATCGGTCCCAACGGCTGCGGCAAGACCACGACAATCAACATGCTCACCGGCCACCTCACCCCCGTCGGCGGCCGTATCCTGCTCCGCGGGCACCCGGTGGAGGGGATGCCGGCGCACAAATTCGCGGCCGGCGGTGTGGGCCGGACGTTCCAGATCACCCAGTTGTTCGGCCGGATGAGCGTGTTGGAGAACATGTTGGTCCCGGGCCTCGCACGGCACGGCTCGACCTTCGAGGCTGCGCGTCGGGCGGCGCGGCTGCATCTGGAGTTTCTCGGCTTGGCGGCATTGGAGAATCTGCCGGCGAAGAACCTGTCGGGCGGCCAGCAGAAGCTGCTGGAGCTGGGCCGGGCGCTAATGCTCGAACCGACGATCATGTTCCTCGATGAGCCGTTCGCCGGTGTAAATCCGTTCCTGCGCGACGAGATCATCGGGTTCGTCCAGGCACTGCACGCGCAAGGGCAGGCTTTCGTGGTGGTGGATCACGATCTGGAGGCGATCCAGCGCCTGGTGAACCGGCTGGTCGTGATGTCGCGCGGCGAGAAGATCGCCGACGGCACGCCGGAGGAGGTGCGCGCCGACCCCGAGGTGCTACGCGCCTATGCGGGGGTTTGAGACCGATGAGCAGCTTCGCTGATCGGTCTCAGCGCGCGGGGTTGGTGGGGCGGCTGCGCGCCAAGCAAGGCGTCATGCCGGCGCGCCGCCAAAACGAAGGGACCCAACCCTTGGGCGCGCCGGTATGATACAGCCTACGGTCAGCGCGCGCGGGTTGGTGGCAGGTTACGTCCCCGGCATCCATATCCTGCACGGCATGTCGGCCGAGGTGATCCCGGGCCAGGTGCGCTGCGTGCTTGGGCCGAACGGCACGGGCAAGTCGACGCTGCTGAAAGTGATGTTCGGGTTTCTGCGACCCGTTGCGGGTGAAACCATGGCGTCCGGGCGCTCGCTGAACACGGTGCCGCCACACCGGATGGGCGAGCGTGGCATTGTCTACCTCCCGCAACGGCCCAGCATATTCCCGTTCCTGCCGGTGGACGTGAACCTGCGTCTGGGCACCTGGACGTTCCGCCGCGACCACGCGCGGGTGCGCACGGCGATCGAGCGCGCCTATGAGCGGTTTCCGGTGCTGCGGGAGCGCCGCCGGCAGATCGCGGGCACGCTGTCAGGCGGCCAGCAGCGGCAATTGGAGATCGCCCGCAGCTTGCTGACAGATCCCACAACCTTCCTGATCGACGAGCCGACCGCCAGCATCGAACCGCGCATCGCCGCGCAGATCTATGCCCTGATCCAGGGCTTGGCGCAGGAAGGCAAAGCCGTGCTGCTGGTCGACCAGAACATCAAGGGCGCACTGGGCATTGCCGACCATGTGTACGTGATGCGCACGGGAAGCCTGTTCGCGGAAGGACCGCGATCGGATTTCACCGACGACGTGGAGACGCTGGTGCGGACCTGGCTCTACACGCGCGATCCACCCGCGACGCCGCGGGAATGACACGCGTGCGGTAAGGCGAGTTCGTCCGCAAGGACTTTACGGTGACGATGCAGGACCATCCGGGCGCCACGGAGCGCCGCTTCGAAGCGCTGTTGACTTCTTTTTTTGGATAGTTGCCGTCACTATCTCTCTCTGTCACTGCGCCACAGTGCTGTTGCAGAAGGGGTGTTGCATGATGGCGTTGCTCAACACGGCCGGACCTCCATCGCGTTTGTGTACGTGATGCCCTGTCTCAATACTATTGAGATATAGCAAGCCGCCACAGGTAAAACATCTCGGCGCCGTGGGCAAAGCGTCTCGCAGGTAAGCGGCCGCTTTGGTCGCTCGGGAAAACCTCTTTCCGGCTTTGGACCCGACTTCCTCCTCAGAGAGGTTCTGCGACACCAGTAAAACTGAGAAATCACCACTCGCTAGTGATCAAAACCTGACGCTTGGTACCCAATGCAACCCGAAATTGAACGCCTTGACGACAAAGGTTTTCGCGCGCGTCGTGCCGACCAAGTAAGCGGCAATTAGGAGAAACCATGCCAAGCAAGGTCATAGCGATTACGGGAGCAAGTAGCGGTATCGGTGAGGCGGCTGCGCTGCATTTGGCGGGGCAAGGAGCCAAGGTCGTCCTAGGCGCCCGCGGCGAAGAAGGGCTGGAAGCCTTGGCAGCCAAGATCAAAGCGGCGGGAGGTGATGCGGCATTCGTCTCGATCGATGTAGCCCGCCGCAATGAACTGACGAAATTCGTAGAAATAGCTCTTCAACATTACGGCAGGCTTGATGTGCTGGTCAGCAGCGCCGGGGCTATGCCGACCGGTCCGCTAAGCGACCTCGCAGTCGATGATTGGGAGCAGATGGTCGACGTGAATGTCAAAGGTCTCCTGTTCGGAATCGCCGCGGCGCTCCCCGTCTTCCAAGCTCAGGAGAGCGGCCACTTCGTCAACATCGCTTCAACGGCGGCTCGCAAAACAGCTCCCAATCAGGCTGTTTACTCAGCCACAAAAGCCGCGGTCCTGGCCCTCTCCGATGGTTTGCGGCAGGAGCTTGCAGGCAAGCTGCGTGTAACTGTCATCTCTCCGGGCTTCACGGATACAAATTTTCTTGGTCATGTTCGGGACGATGCGCTGCGGTCGCAGATGAAAGAGGCCGCGGCCAAGTTCGCCATGCAACCGGAAGCAGTTGCCAGAGCAATCGCTTACGCAATCGAACAACCTGACGATCTTAACATCGGCGAGATCGTGGTCCGCTCAAAGGCTCAGCCTTAGCGGGGCGCTCGAGAGAAGCCAACACTCATCGGCCCGCGAGGCGTGTTAAATGTTATGCGGCCAACAGGACACCATTGGCCCACGTCATTCAAATGGAACGCTTGGCATAGCGTGAGTTGTTGTGTTGATTGCTGAGCGCCGGCACTTGATGCCCACAGGCATCCCACCATGATTAGCGAGATGGCAATTTTCATGATTTCCTCCCTGACTCGGGAGTTACGCTAGCAAAACTTAAGGCCCGGCGGGAGTCATTTCGTTTGGCTATCTTTTTCTTTTGGCAATCTGGGGCGGCTCGGCACGGGCTTCCGGCCCTTTGTAGGCGGAATGTCCTTCTTCTCCTTGTGCCCGACGATCCGAGCGCCCCGGAGCGCGGCTTCAAAGCGGCGTTGCGCTCCTTCTTGTTCAAATTCAGGCGTTTCATCGGGCACGTCTTTGATCCTAAGCTCGTGCGACAATGCACGTTTATCCACCAGTTGGTCGCTGCATTTACTGCGGCAAAAGCCAGGATGAGCTACCGTCCGGCTTTAAGCTTACCAAAGAGCACATCATCCCTTCTGGGCTACGAGGGGACTTGATACTACCGGGAGCCAGTTGCAAGGCACCCGAAAGGGGCGGCGGCTGGTCTTGTTCGGCCCAAACAGGCAGATTTGAAGGGCAATATTTGCGTGAAGCAAACGATGGCCTAAGAACCTACTTGGGCGTCTTTGGCAACAGAAGGAAGAGGGAGAGAAGAACAGAAATTCCATTCACAATAAGTGTGCCCGACCAAGACGGGAAGGAAATCCCCCTACACTCCCTCAGAAGACGGGAGGATTCGCCGCTTATTGCCCTGTTCGCCGTTTTTCATGAGGCTGAGCTTTTGAGTGGCCAAAAATCCGACCGGCTCGTATACTTCAAGCCCATTCCTGTCGCCGAGCAGGAAAAGTTCAAACCTTTCGTCGGCAATTGGATTCACTCCCCAGGACAATTCCAGGGGTCCTGGACGATTCAGCTTTTGGCTAAAATCGCTCATTCGTACGCTGTGGCCGAATATGGAGCGGACACTTTTCCGAGCTTCCTGCCTGGAATAATTCTTGCGGAAGACTTGGAGACAACGGAATGGTATAAATACATAGGGTGCCTAGTGCTCTGACTCATACGGACGATGCAGGCAATCTTTCGAGCTTGGCAAGGATTGAGGCGGTGGCTGCGGTCCAGACGAATGGGCGTGGTTCTGCATTTCGCTCAGCGAGGTAAGTCTTAATGGCAGCCTGCAGGCTGACGAGGGAGTGGAAGCTGCCGCGCCGGATGCGTTGTCGGGTAAGAGCGGAGAAGAAGGTCTCCACCGCGTTCAGCCATGACCCGGAGGTTGGCGTGAAGTGGAAGGTCCATCGGTCATGGCGTGCCAGCCAGGCCTGTACCTTTCGGTGCCGGTGGGTGGCGTAGTTGTCGACGACCGCATGGACCAACTTGCCGGACGGCACCTCGCGTTCGACGGCATTGAGGAAGCGGATGAACTCCTCGTGCCGGTGTCGCTGCATGCAGCGACCGATCACCGTACCCTTCAGCACGTTCAATGCGGCGAACAACGTCGTCGTTCCATGGCGTTTGTAGTCGTGGGTCATGGTGCCGCAGCGGCCGGGTTTCAGCGGCAGTCCAGGCTGGGTACGGTCGAGCGCCTGGATTTGGCTCTTTTCGTCGATCGACAGCACCACCGCATGGGCGGGCGGATCGAGATAAAGGCCGATGATATCCGCCATTTTCTCAGCGAACTGCGGATCACGCGAGCGCTTGAAGCTGCGCACGCGGTGCGGCTGGAGTTGGTGCGCCGCCCAGATGCGCTGCACCGAGCGCAGCGACATGGCGGTGGCGTTTGCCATGGCTCGCCCGGTCCAATACGTGGTCCCAGGGGGCGGCTCGCCACACGTGAGCGCCACGACGTGCGCCACTTTATCGGCCGGGATCGGTCGTTTGCCGGGCTTGCGCGTCTTGTCACGCAGCAACCCGTCGGGACCTTCCTCGGCAAAACGCTGCTGCCAGCGCCAGACCATGGGGCGGCTGACGCTGATCTCTTTCGCCACATGTTGCACCGGCCGACCACTGGCCGAGGCCAGAACGACTCGGGCTCGCTCGATGTATTTGCCCGCTCGGTTGCGATCCGATGCTATTGCCTTAAGCCGCTTCCTGTCTGCCGCGCTCAACAACACGCATACTGTCTGTGCCATGCTCACAGAATCGCATGGCAACCGCATGTTGTGAATCGATAGAATGCGTCAGAGCACTAGCCGGATGGAACCGAGTTTACCCTTCGTCCAATCTGCACGAGCTTTACTTGACGACAAAGAATGTAGGAAATACCTACCTAATAATATGCCAGATTAGGTTGTTTTCCAGTATCCGCGATACTCCAGTTTATGAGGTAGTAGTCGGAGCGCACTGGAATTCGTCCTTGGCGTCTAAGTGTCCGTCCGGCGACTTTGTGAGTCATTTGAATCGGTTGCCGGTCCGGATGGACTGAGTGCTTGAAGCGGCTCGATCGGGTGTGATTCTTTGCCTGGCACCAAGCCACGAGGTGCCTGATGTGGACGATGGAAAACCGCCATCGCTATGACCGCGACAAGCTGCGTTATCCGAGCGATCTCACCGATGCGGAATGGCGGCTGATCAGGCCGCTTATACCACCCGCCAAGCGTGGCGGTGGCAAGCGTACCGTCAACATGCGCGAAGTGGTCAACGGCGTGATGTATGTGCTGAGCACCGGCTGCCAGTGGCGCTACATTCCAAAGGACCTGCCACCGCGCAGCACGGTGAACGGCTACTTCTGCTTGTGGGGCTGGGACGGCACGTTGGAGAAGATCCATCACGCGCTCTACGTTAAATGCCGCGAACAGGCGGGACGAGAAGCCAGTCCGACCGCCTGCGTCATCGACAGCCAAAGCGTGAAAAGCGCAGAAAAAGGGGGGCAGCGATCGACCCACACGGCTTTGATGCGGGCAAGCTGATCAAAGGGAAGAAGCGCCATGTCCTGGTCGATACGCTGGGTCTGGTGCTGCACGCGCTGGTCACCGCCGCCAACGTGCAAGACCGCGACGGCGGCATCCTGCTGCTGTCCACTCTGTTCGGACAGTTCCCGTTCCTGCGCAAGCTATTCGCCGACAGTGCTTACACAGGGCCGGTCTTCCAGGACGGCGCGGCCCGCGCGATGCGCAGCCTGATCGTCGAAATCGTCAAGCGCTCCGACCACCCCAAGGGCTTCGTCGTCGAACCTAAACGCTGGATCGTCGAGCGCTCCATCGCATGGCTCAACCGATGCCGCCGGCTCGCCAAGGACTGGGAAAATCGTAACCATAACGCCCTCGCCTTCCTCCGCCTCGCATCAATCCGCCTCATGCTTAGAAGACTCTGTAATCCTTCGTGAAGTCTCCGGGCGGACTCTAAACGTGCGTCTATACAACTTAAATAGAAAATCTTCTCAACGTTATCCAATGCCTCCCAACATGGGGCCCCAGGCGTGGGGTCCAATCGTTCCATCGTGGAATAGAGCACTTTGGCAAGAAGATGCTCTAACTCCCCCAGGGGAGAAGGTTGACCTAGAGCAGAATCCTTTCATTCCGGTTCGTATCCTGTGGCTGTGAAGTAATTGGCGCATTCGGCTGGCGTGAACTTTTCGATGGTGCTGCCGATGACCTGCCATAGATCGGGGATCGTCCGCGCTGCGGCTTTTCTCAGGAAGGCCTTGAGCTTTGCGAACGCCTTCTCGATCGGGTTGAAGTCGGGCGAGTAGGGCGGCAGGTAGAGCAGCCTGGCGCTGGCGGCCTCGATCAGCATGCGTATGTCCGCGTGTTTGTGGGCGGGCAGATTGTCCATCACCACGATGTCGCCCGATTGCAGTGTGGGCGCGAGCACGTGGCGGACGTAGGCGCGGAAGGCATCGGCATTCATCGGGCCATCGAGCACCATCGGTGCGGTCATGCCGGCAAGGCGCAGCGCACCGGTGAACGTGGTTGTCTTCCAGTGTCCGTGCGGCACGGGTGCACGGCAGCGCTGACCGCGCTTCGCCCGCCCGCGGAGCCGCGCCATCTTGGTGGTGGCACCGGTCTCGTCGATGAAGACCAGGCGCTGCGGATCAAGATCAGGCTGCGCGTCGAACCAGGCTTGTCGCCGCACGCGCACGTCGGGCCTGTCCTGCTCGCATGTTGATTTTCGCTGAGAACTGACCCGGGTTTTCCACCGAGAACTGACCCGGGTGAATTTATGGTTTGCGGGTCATACCGGGGTCAAGTTCTTGGCCTTTTCCTTTCGGCCCTTGTTGGCGGCCGAGCTGGCTTTGAAGCGGAAGCTGTCATTGCCGGTTTCCACGATGTGGCAGTGGTGGGTGAGGCGGTCGAGCATGGCGGTCGTCATCTTAGCGTCGCCGAACACGTCAGCCCATTCGCTGAAGCTCAGGTTCGTGGTGATGACCACAGAGGCCCGTTCGTAAAGCTTGCTCAGCAGGTGGAAAAGCAGCGCGCCGCCGGAGGGGCTGAACGGCAGATAGCCCAATTCATCGAGCATTACGAGGTCGCACCGCATCAGCCGATCCGCGATCTGACCCGATCGGCCCTGAGTTTTCTCCTGCTCCAGCGCATTGACCAGGTCGACGGTCCCGAAGAACCGAACCTTTTTGCGATGGTGTTCAACCGCCTGCACGCCAAGCGCCGTGGCGATGTGGGTCTTGCCGGTGCCCGGACCGCCGACGAGGACCACGTTGTCGGCGTTTTCGATGAACTCACACCGGTAAAGCTGGCGCACCAGGGCTTCATTGGTTTCGCTGGACGCAAAATCAAAACCGCTCAGATCCTTGTAGACGGGGAAGCGCGCCGCCTTCAGCTGGTAGGCAACCGATCGAACCTCGCGCTCGGCGGTTTCCGCCTTGAGCAGCTGTGAGAGAATGGGGACGGCCGAATTGAACGCTGGCGCGCCCTGCTCCATCAGCTCGCCCGCGGCTTGCGCCATGCCAAACATCTTCAGGCCGCGCAGCATCACGACAATCGCCGCCCCGGCCGGATCATGACGCATGGCGGGCCTCCTGTAGCTTCTCGCGCAGGGCATCGTAGCGTTCGACGTCGGCACGTGGCTCCCGGTCCAGGGCCAAGGCCTGCGGAGCCGCGATCATTGCTGTGGCCGTGGATTTGCCGTCGATCAGCCGGTGCAACATGTTCAGCACGTGCGTCTTTGTCGGCGCTCCATCACTCAGCGCCAGTTCGACGGCACACAACACCGCATCTTCACCATGGTGCAGGACGAGGGCAAGAATCTCCACCATCTCCCGGTCGCCTCCGGGCTGCTTGAGAAGGTGCTGTTGCAGCCGCTTGAACGCTTCCGGCAATTCGGCGAACGGCGCGCCATTACGCAGAGCTCCCGGCTTGCGCTGGATCACCGCGAGATAGTGGTGCCAATCATAGATGGTGCGGCCGGGCAGATGATGCGACCGCTCGATGAGCCGCGCGTGTTCGCAGATGACTTGCCCTTCGGCAACGACAACGACGCGGCCTGGATAAACCCTTAAGCTGACGCGATGATTGGCGAAGGACGCGGGCACGCTGTAGCGGTTGCGATCAAAGTGAACGAGGCAGGTGGGCGAAACGCGTTTGCCGTATTCAACAAAACCATCGAACGGTCTGCCAACGGCCATCAGGCATCCGACTTCACTTTGCCACGCATCGAATATCGAGCCTTGCTGGCTGCCGTGTGGAATCTCGCGCCATAGCGCTTGGCAGCGTTGTTCCAGCCAGTCGTTCAAGTCAGCCAGCGTCACAAAACGCGGCATGGTCTGCCACAGCCGATGACGCGCGTCCTGGACATTCTTCTCGATCTGACCCTTCTCCCAGCCTGAGGCCGGATTGCAAAAGTCAGCATCGAAAAGGTAGTGGCTGGCCATCGCGGCAAAGCGTGCATTGACCTGGCGCTTCTTGCCGACGCCAACTTGGTCAACAGCCGTTCTCATATTGTCGTAGATGCCGCGGCGCGGCACGCCGCCAAGCACCCGGAACGCATGATGATGCGCGTCGAACAGCATCTCGTGCGTCTGCAGCGGATAGGCCCGGACAATGAAGGTGCGGCTGTAGCAAAGCTTGAAGTGCGCAGCTTGCAGCTTGGTCCGTTCGCCGCCGATAACGGCCCACTCCTCGCTCCAGTCGAACTGGAAAGCTTCGCCCGGCTGGAAAATCAGCGGAACAAAGGCCCCGCGGCCGGTCGTCTGCTGCTCCCGCTGCCGATGCTCCTTCCAGGTGCGGGCGAACGCCGCAACACGGCCGTATGAACCTTCAAACCCGAGGGCGGCCAGATCCGCATGCAACCGCTTGATCGTCCGCCTCTGCTTGCGCGGCCTGCCGCTCTCTAGCTTTAGCCAGGCCGACAGTTTCTCGGCGAACGCGTCCAGCTTGCTGGGCCGCTCCGGCACCTTGAAGGCCGGTTCCACCACGTCGCCCCGCAAGTATTTGCGGATGGTGTTCCGCGATAGCCCAGTCCTGCGGGCGATCTCCCGTATCGAAAGCTGGTCTCGAAGCGCCCAGCGACGGATCACGCTCAGTAACTCCATGCTTATCACTCCCGTGGACCCCGCTGAAAACAGCCGGGGCGAGGTCAAAACATGGGTCAATTCTCAGTGGAAATTTGCCACCTGGTGGGTCAGTTCTCGATGAAACTCAACATGCTCGCAGGCGTGCGCGGTTTTTTTTGATGGTCATGGCGTGGCGATCCAGGAAGCGCCACACCGTGCTGGGGGCGACGTGCAATCCATGGTCCCGACGAAGCATCTCCGCCAACTCCACCAGTGTCATGTCGACCTGGGCGGCCACGGCACCAAGGATCACGTCACGGTAAGCCTCGATGCGGTGCGAGCGCAGGTCACCCCCCTTGGGCCGCGCCTCTGGATGCTGCCGCTGGCACGGAATGCCCGCACCCAGCGGATCGCGGTCGCAACGCCGATCCCGAACCGTTCAGCCGCCGCACGCCGCGACAGCCCCGCCTCAACCGCCGCAATCACCCGCGAGCGAAGATCGTCCGACAGCGTCCGTGCCATGCATGCTGGCCTCCTCCCAGCAGACATGGTGAATCAGATCGCCACCGCGTCTGGGAAGAACTCTCGCGAATCGGTTCGGTCGGGTTCTGCTCTAGGACTATAACCACATGAGCATCCGCTCATACCTGTGAGTATTTCATGGCGAGAATCCCCTTGTAAATCAGCCCTTTGAGATCGGCAACCGGCCTGTCACGCCCTCCGATCTTGCATCTTGACCTTGTGGTGTTAACCGGATAATTAGGAACAAATTCCTTGACAATCCTTCTAACCTTGTGCTTTCATACCAGTCGTGACGGCCCAGCCACTCACCGCTGACCCACCCCAGTCCCCCGATCCCCATCAGGATCAGGCGGCCGCCGACTCGCCCGCCCGCACCACCCGCCTGCGCCGCCTTCTCGGCAAACTCATCACCCACGCCAAGCGGATGGCCGAGGATTTGACCCGCCGCCCCTCCCGCGGATCCGCCTTCTGGATCAGCGTGCGCTTCGGTACCAAAGACATCGCCCTGATCCTCGCGCGCATCACGCGCGGTCTGCGCATGGCCGCGGCGCTCCAAGCCACGCTCCCAAAGCCCCACCGGGAAGATCAGCGGGAACGTCCCGCCCGTCCCGCACCCGCCGCCCGCAAACCACGCACCCGCCCCACACCATTGCCGCGCGACAACGCGAATTCCGTTCTCGCCGCCCTCCCCACATCCAGGGAAATCGCGGACCAGCTTCGTCATCGCCCGATCGGCGACGTCCTCACTGAGATCTGCATCGATCTCGGCATCCTCACCGCCGATGATATCTGGCAGGAACTACAGAGCGTGCTTGCGGAAAATGGCGGCGCTCCCGACAAGATCGCCGAAGGCGCCGAGCAGCGAATCGCCTTCTCCACCGACAACTTTTTCCCGCCGGACATAGGGCGATCCCCGCCGTCTCAGCCGGCGCCCCGCTGCGCCGCGACAGCACCCGCCGGCACCGGCCCTCCGGCCTAAACCGAACGACCGATCACCCATCATGCAACGGGGCCGCCCGGCGGCAGCCCCGTGACCGTGATTCGAAACGCGTCATTCCCGCGATCTGGTGTAATCGATCGCAGTGTACGGACCGCCCATGTAGCGTTCCTCGACCGGGTTGTCGCTGACCTTGCCGCTGAGCTGAGCCGCGAACGGATCGGCGCTGTCCTGCGGCGTCCAGCCGATGCGATCGCGATCGTCCTTGCGCCACCACGTCATGCGTTTGTTGTTCGACGCACCCCATATCACCGCACAATCCACCTTGGGCGCCAGCACGCAGCCCGTAACAAGCCGGGCGAGATCCGGATAGGACAGCCAGGTCGCCAAAGCGCGGGCATTCATCGGCTCGGGGAAGCAGGAACCAATGCGGATCGAGACGCTTTCGACGCCGTGCTTGTCGTAATAGAGCCGCCCCATCAGTTCCCCATAAGCTTTCGACAGGCCGTAATAGCCATCGGGCTGGAACGGGTCGGTTGAATCGATGGTTTCGGTACGCTCATGAAAGCCGATGGAGTGGTTGGAGGAGGCAAAGACGACGCGCGCCTTCTCCCGCCTTGCCGCTTCGTAGATGTGGTACAGGCCGCGGATGTTGGGGCCGAGCACTTCCTCGAACGGGTGTTCGGTGGAGACACCGCCGAAGTGCAGGATGGCGCCGCAGCCCTCGGCGAGACGAAGAATGGTCATGCCGTCGTTGAGATCAGCCTTGGTAAAAGTGGCGCTCTTTGGTAGCGCATCCGGAAATGGCTGGATGTCGGTCAGGCGGAGCATCCAGCCCTGCGACGAAAGCGCCTTGGTCAGGTGCCGGCCGAGATTGCCGGAGGCGCCGGTAAGAAGAACGGGCTTGGTGGGGGCGTCGGGCATGGATGGCCCTCCTCAGCCTGCGGCTTCGATTGGCGGTGGTGTAGGCGATCGTCAAGCGGACGGATAGTTGGCTGTCCTCCGGGGGAATTGGGATGTTGATGCGTATGCTGACGATGCGGATCCAGCCGGGACGGCTCGAGGATTGGAAGCGCTATACGAAGGAGATCGGATTTCCCGGCATGCTGGCCCAGCCGGGATGCAGGAAAATCTGGCGGATGCGCCGCCGCGGCTCGGAGGCCCACGAGTACCAGGTCGTCACCCTATGGGATAGCGTCGATGATCTTGAACGCTTCAAGTCGAGCATGGCCATACGAGAGTTGAGTGCGAGCGCCGCTCCGTTCACGATCCCGCCGCACGACGAAGTCTTGTACGAGACTGTGCCGGACTGATCCGGTTCGTTAGTGTGGCTACGCCCGGTTTTGGCATTCACGTGGTTTGATGAAGGGGCATTGTGAGGTCATGCGCACAGTCGCGGAGCAGGCGAGGGGGCTTGCGGATGGGCGGATCACCAGTCGCGCGCTGATCGAGGAGTCACTGGCGCGCATCTCCGATCCGACCGGCGAAGGGGCGCGGGCGTTCATCAAAGCCTCTGCACAGCCCGCCCGCGCAATGGCGGACGCCATGGACACGCTGCGCCGAGCAGGCCGCGAACCGTCGCGGTACGCAGGCATTCCGATTGCGCTGAAGGATCTGGCGGACGTAGCGGGCGAGCCGACTCCGGCTGGATCACGCGTCCTGGCCGATGCCCCACCTGCTCGTGAGCATGCGCCGGTGGTGAAACGACTGCTCGCGGCGGGCTTCATCCCCGTCGGGCGCACGAATATGTCGGAGTTCGCGTTCTCTGGCCTCGGCATCAACCCGCATTACGGAACGCCGCGCAGCCCATGGGACCGTGCCACTGGGCGCATCCCGGGCGGAAGTTCATCGGGCAGTGGCGTGGCGGTGGCGGACGGCATCGTTTCCATCGCCCTGGGCACGGATACCGGCGGGTCGTGCCGCATTCCGGCGGCGTTCTGCGGTATCGTGGGATACAAGCCGACAGCCCGTCGGATTCCGCTGGCCGGCGTCGTGCCTCTGTCGTTCAGTCTGGACTCGATCGGGCCGCTGGGCGCCTCGGTCGGTTGTTGCGCCGTTTTCGACGCAGTGCTCGCCGGACAGGAACCTGCGCCACCCACCCCCGCCGACCTGCGCGGTTTGCGTTTGGCGGTTCCGGATAATTTCATGCTGGACGGGCTGGAGCTTCCGGTGGCGACCGCATTCAGCCGTGTCCTGCATGCACTTGAACAGGCGGGCGCTCACATCAGTCATGCGCAATTCCCCGAATTCGGTGAGCTTCCTCGGGTGAACGCCGCCGGCGGATTTGCGGCCAGCGAAGGCTATGCCTGGCATCGCTCGCTACTGGCGAAGAAGGCCGAGGGCTACGATCCGCGCATTCGCGCGCGTATCGAGCGGGGGGCGCGAATCAGCGCGGCGGATTACGTGGACCTGATGCAGGCCCGCAGCCGGCTGATCGCGTCGTTCGATGCGCGGACAGCGGCCTACGATGCCCTCGTGATGCCGACATGCCCGATCGTGCCCGCACGTATCGCCGATCTCGAGGACGAGAAAGAATACAACAGGATCAACCTACTCACGCTGCGCAACACGGCGCCCGCGAATTTCCTCGACAGGTGCGCAATCTCCCTCCCGTGCCATGGCGACGGCGAACCGCCGGTCGGCGTGATGATCATGGGAGAAACAATGGGGGATGCACGGCTGTTTGCCATGGCAGCGACGGTGGAACGGTTGCTTCGCCCGGCCTAGCCTCATTTTTCCGATCGCTGAGGCACCTTCGGCGCGACGGGCATGCGCGTCATCGCCACAAGAAGGGCGGAGCGGCCTTCCGCCGTATCAGCCGCGTCGTTCATGACTCGCCGCGCACGGACGCAAAGATAAACCAGGGCCGCGAGGCCGAGAGGGAACAAGACCGGGAAGACATAGACGAGCATGGTGATCGCCTTTCCCGCCGACTATGCGCCTTTCCCGGTCAGCCCGCCATTCGGTCCCGGCCGATCAGCGCCAGCCCTTCAGCGACGGAGACAAACTCGCCGCCACCGGATACCGCATCCGCACCAAAGCGTTCCTCGAACAACGCGCGGACCGCCGGCACAAAGGATGTGCCGCCGGTGAGGAACACCCTGTCGATCGCACTGGCTTGTACGCCGGCATTAGCCAGCGCCTGATCCACAGTGGCCGCAATCCGACGCAGATCGCCGGCGATCCAGGTTTCGAATTCAGTGCGTGTGATGCGGCGATCCACCGCGAAATCACCATGCGAGAAGCGCAGCATGGCCGCGTCGCTCCGCGACAGCTCGGCTTTCACGGTGCTCACGGCCTGATAGAGTTCATAGCCCATCTCATCCTCGATCAGCCGGATCAGATTGCGCAGCCGCTCGGGATGCACACTGGTCGCGGCCACTGCGCCGATATCGCGCAGCGTGCGCGGCGCGCGCATCAGCGAGAGGCGGTGCCACCGGGCGAAGCCGGAAAAATACTCGGGCGGTACGGGCAGGTCCTTGCCCATCACCTTGTAAGTGTCCCCTTTGCCCAGAAGCGGCGAAATGGCTCGATCGATGATCCGGTAATCAAACGTGTCGCCTGCTATGCCAATGCCGGCATAACCGAGGGGGATGACACGCCTGTGACCACGCGGGTCGAAGCGCATCACCGAGAAGTCGCTCGTGCCACCGCCGAAATCGCCGACGAGAACAACCGCCGGTGCGTCGAGCGTACGTGCGAAGCGATAGCCGGCAGCTTCAGGCTCCAACGCCACGCCGATCGCGGAAAATCCGGCTGCGTCGAGACTGTTGCGCAGCCGGGCTTCCCCGAAGGCATCATCGGCAAACTCTCCCGCGAAGCGCACAGGCCGCCCCGCGATTACATTCGAACCGGCATGATCCGTACCCAGAAGGGCGCAAAGGAAACCGCCGCCGAGATCCTCCAGCGTAAACAGGCGTCCGAAGATGTTGGTTTGGGTGAAGCTCCGTTGCGCGAGAAAGGTTTTCATCGACATGATCAGCCGGCTGCCCAGCGGATCGTCCAGATAAGCGTCCACGGCCGACGGGCCAGCGGCCTGGCGCAGGGAGCCCAGACGCCTCGGATCGTCCAGCCAGAAGCACAGCACGGTGCGGAAGACGTCCAGCTGTGTGCGCCCGACCGAATAGCGCTGCGTGGTGACACGTCCGTCAGGCTGCAGGACCGCCACGACGCTGTTGGTCGTGCCGAAATCGATACCGATCAGGCGCGTCATGTCAGCCGGCTATGCGCCCTTTTCCCAGCCGCGCGCACCCTGACGCCAATAGGTCAAAGTGCAATTTCCCTCCTTCGCGGCTTTCCACCGCACGCGCGCGGCGGCGACGGCCTCCGGGTCCTTGCCGTCGAACAGATCGAACACCCGTTCGAAGCCAGCTACGGCGACCGGCTCGGTCGCATCCACCAGAAACAGGTAGCGTGCGCCGTTCTGAGGGTCTGGCTCGCCGGTCAACCAGATTGGCTGCAGGTCGGCATCGCCATCATCAGGCGTGCCATGCGGCAGCCAATCCGGATCCGGGCATGCCCACAGCGCGGCATCCAGCGCCGCACGCCGCTCTGGATCACCGCAGACCACCACGGCGCGCTGCTTTGCCCCAAGCGTCCGCCCCAAAAGCTGCGGCAATGCCTGCTCCACGCTGGTGCGCGTGAGGTGATAAAACCCGACCTCGGTCATTCCCTTTCGTAGTATTTCGACACGAGCTGATCGAGCAAACGCACGCCGAACGCAGTGGCGCCTTTAGGGACAAGGGGAGAATCCTTCGTCGCCCAGGCCACGCCCGCGATATCCAGATGCACCCAAGGTTTGTCGTTGACGAAGCGCTGGAGGAATTGTGCAGCGGTAATGGATCCGCCCGGACGACCACCGACATTCTTCATGTCCGCGATGTCGGATTTGATCTGCCGGTCGTATTCCTCACCCAGCGGCATGCGCCACACCTTCTCCCCAACCGCGCGGCCTGCCGCTTCCAGCCGGTTTGCCAGCTCGTCGTTATTGCTGAACAGGCCGGCGTGTTCGTGTCCGAGCGAAATGATGATGGCACCCGTGAGCGTAGCCAGGTCTATCATGAAGCGCGGATCAAATCGTTTCTGGCAATACCAAATCACATCGGCCAGTACCAGCCGGCCCTCGGCATCCGTGTTGATCACCTCGATCGTCTGGCCGGAATGGCTGGTCACCACGTCGCCTGGTCGCTGCGCAGTGCCGGAGGGCATGTTCTCCACCAATCCAACCAATCCGACCGCGTTCACCTTGGCGTTGCGTCCTGAAAGCGCGGCCATCAGCCCGATCACGGTGCCGGCGCCGGCCATGTCCCACTTCATATCCTCCATGCCGCCGGCGGGTTTGATGCTGATACCGCCGGTATCGAAGGTCACACCCTTGCCTATGAAGGCGACGGGCTTGGAGTCATCCCCGGCCCCGTTCCAGCGCATCACCACCATCCGCGGTTCATTGGCGCTGCCCTGCGATACGCCGAGCAGGGCGCCGAATTTGAGCTTGGCGAGTTCGGCAGGGCCGAAGATTTCAACGTCTACACCAAGCTCGCTGAGCTTGCGGCATCGCTCGGCCATCTCGGCCGGGCTCAAGACGTTGGGCGGCTCGCTCACCAGGTCGCGGGAGAGCGTGACGCCCTGCGCAACGGGCTGCAGCTTGTCCCAGGCGGCTTTGCCGGCCGCGCTGTCGGCCGCCAGGACCGCGAGTTGCGTCAGGCGGGGCTTATCTTCCGGCTTCTCCTTCGTGCGGTAGCGATCGAAACGATAGTCGCGCAGCACGGCGCCCAGAGCGACTCGAGCCGCTTGCGTTGGGCTGAGCGCGTCGGCGGCAATTGCCGCCTGCTTTTCGCGCCCGAGTGCCGCGCGCGCATGGCCGCCAGCCTGTTCCAGTACCAGATCGTTCAGTTCGTTCTGCTTCCCCAGCCCGACTGCAACGACAAGTGACAGGCCAGCGCCAGGAGCGAGGATGGCGGCGGTCTTGCCTTTCGCGCCCTTGAACTCCGCCGCCTCCAACGCGCGTCTGATGGCACCCTGCGTGGCTTCATCCGCCTGGGCCCACACGCCAGACGGGGCAGCACCTTCCGGAACAAGCAGAACAAGCGCACCCGAGGATGGCAAAGCAGGCCGGGCGAACGTGACAGTCAGCATCAGCAGAGAGCTCCCGCGCGAAAGGGTGGAAGATACCAGCCGCGCGCGCTCATACCAGGGCCTGCCGTTCCGGTCCGCGGCAATCCGCATTATGCAGCGCGCATGACCGAACGCCTGCCGGACACTCAGGAGGGGATTGCCCACGCTGCGGCGCTGCTGAAAGCGGGCGAGTTGGTCGCCTTCGGCACGGAGACGGTTTACGGCCTTGGGGCTGATGCCACGAACGCCCAGGCAGTAGCCGCGATCTTCGCGGTGAAGGGACGTCCGCGCTTCAATCCACTGATCGCGCATTATGCCGATGCGGAGGACGCGTTCACCGACACCGCGGAGAATAATCTGGCGCGGAGGCTCGCCGAGGCGTTCTGGCCGGGACCGCTGACATTGGTACTACCGCGCCGCGACGCCTGCCGGGTCGCGCTTCTGGCGAGCGCGGGATCGGGCCGGCTGGCCGTGCGCGTGCCGGCGCATCCATCGGCGCACGCTCTCCTGCGCGCGGTGGGCCGGCCGGTCGTCGCCCCGTCCGCCAATCCGTCCGGCCGAATCAGTCCGACGACCGCGGACCATGTGCTGGAAGGATTGGGCGGACGGATCGCGGCGGTGCTCGACTGTGGTGTGTGCGGCGTCGGCGTCGAATCCACCGTCTTGAATGTAACTGAAGGGGTTCCGGTGCTGCTGCGGCCAGGCGGCATAACCAAGGAGTTGATCGAGGCGATTGCCGGGCCTGTTCAGCGGAACGCAGCTTCTCGGGTCCTCGCGCCTGGAATGCTTGCGTCGCACTACGCGCCGCACGCTCGGCTGCGGTTGAATGCAACGCATCCGCGCGACGACGAAGCGCTGCTCGCCTTCGGCCCCACGCCAGCCGGTGCTTCTACCGTCTATCAACTCAGTGAACATGCCGATCTAACCGAGGCCGCTGCTCGGCTTTTCGATGGGTTGCACGTGCTGGACCGGGTGGTCGCCACGCGCGGTTTGAGCGGCATTGCCGCGATGCCCGTGCCGCAAACCGATCTGGGGCTGGCGATCAACGACCGTCTGAACCGCGCCGCAACACGCGTTGATGAAGAGGAGAAAGATTGACGAATCGCGTGGCCTCGGGGTTTTGTCCGTATAATGAACTTACCAGCCGCTGAGACATTTGCGCTGCCCGGCGGCAATGCCGAGGTCCATTGGCGTCGTAATGCGCGGGCCCGGCGTGTTTCCCTTCGGATTGATCCCTGCGAAGGCACCGTCGTGGTGACCCTGCCGCCTCGAGCAGGACGCAAGGCCGGTGTGGCGTTGCTGATGACGCATGCGGCCTGGGTATCGGATCGCTTGGCTGCTTTGCCGAGTGCAATACCCTTTGTCGATGGCGCGGTCATTCCGATTGACGGCATCCCTTATCGTTTGCGCGGTATGCCGCATGCACGCCGCGGCGTCTGGCTGGAAAATCAGGAGATCCTCATTTCTGGCGGTCCTGAATTCTTTCGCCGCCGCCTGCTCGATTTTTTGCGCACCGAGGCGCGGCGGCGGTTCGCCTTGCTGGTCACCGAGAAGGCGAAGCAGGCCAGGCTGATAGCGAAGCACGTCACGGTCAAAGACACGCGCACCCGTTGGGGAAGCTGCGCGCCGGATGGAGCCATTTCATTCTCATGGCGGTTGCTGATGGCGCCGCCCTTCGTGCAGGACTATGTGGCGGCGCATGAAGTCGCGCATCTGCGCCATATGAATCACGGAAAGCGATTTTGGTCGCTGGTCACCAAGCTCACCCCCTATATGGACAAGGCGATCGCCTGGCTTCAGGGTGAGGGCGCGCGATTGCTTCGTATCGGCTGACCGACTGCCAAGTTGGCGGTTGCCCGATGCCCGTGCTGTCCGCAGGCGGTCGAGCTCACATTGCAGAGCGTGGGTTGTCCGCCAAGCGAAGAACATATATAGAACAACAGTGGACGAAAAACTCGCGACCAAGCTGCGCCTCTTGGCGGATGCAGCGAAGTATGACGCATCCTGCGCGTCGTCCGGCGGAACGAAGCGGCTTGCCGCCAGGGGCGGCATCGGTTCGATCTCCGGCAATGGAATTTGTCAGGCCTATACCCCCGATGGGCGCTGCGTCTCTCTGCTCAAGATACTGCTGACGAACTACTGTGTGTTCGATTGCGCATACTGTGTGAATCGCCGCTCCTCCAACACCCGCCGGGCGCGGTTCACCTCGGCCGAGGTGGTCACGCTGACGCTGGAGTTCTACTCGCGCAACTACATTGAAGGCCTCTTTCTCTCCTCTGGCATTATCCGTTCCTCGGATTACACGATGGAACAACTCGTGCTGGTGGCGCGCACGCTACGAGAACAGCATGGTTTCGCCGGATACATACATCTCAAGACAATTCCCGAAGCCAGCCCGGAGTTAATAGAGCAGGCTGGGCGGTGGGCGGATCGATTGTCGGTAAACGTGGAATTGCCGACCGAAAATGGGTTGCAACAGCTGGCGCCGGAAAAGAGCAGCGGGACCATCCGAAGTGCGATGAGACGCATGCAGCACAATATTAAGGCCGCACAGGAGGAACGCCGGCGTTTTTCCCCGGCGGGCCAGAGCACGCAGATGATTGTCGGTGCGGACGATGCGACCGACAGAGCGGTGCTGGAAGCCAGCGCCTCTCTCTACCGAACCTATGCGCTGCGCAGGGTCTATTACTCGGCGTTCAGCCCCATTCCGGCATCGAGTGCCATGCTGCCTCTCAAGCCGCCGCCGCTGCAGCGGGAATCCCGTCTATATCAAGCCGACTGGCTGCTTCGCTATTACGGGTTTGATCTGCAGGAAATCGCTGCAACGATGCGCGACGGGATGCTGGACCTTCAGATCGATCCCAAGCTTGCCTGGGCGCTGCAGAATCGCGACCGCTTTCCGATCGACGTCAATTCCGCCGATCGGGCAATGCTGCTGCGCGTACCGGGCCTTGGACGGCGAGCAGTGGACAAGCTGTTGCTAACCCGCTCGCATAGGCAACTGCGCCTGGATGATGTCGCGCGGCTCAGCGGTGCGGTGCGCCGTGCCCGGCCTTTCATTGTCACGGCGGATCACCGCCCCACGGCATTGCTCGATCGAGCGGACCTGCCGATTCGCATGCGGAGGTCGGCGCAACAGATGGAGTTGTTCGCCTGATCACGGTTTCGGTCACGCGCGCCACATTCCGGCACGAAACGCGCCGTCTGATCGGGGGTGGCATCGAGCCCGCCCGTGTCGTGTGGTCTGAGTCCCAATCCGACGAACTTTTCTCGGTAACGGAACTGCCAGACGGTCCGGCGATTCTCCTGCCGCGCCGTGCCGCGGACCTTATCGAGACCGCACTGATGCATCGCAATCCGGAAAAGTACGCGTTGCTGTTCGCGTTCATCTGGCGAATCCATCAGGGCGAGAGACACTTGGTGGATGTCGCCAGCGATCCGCTGGTTCACCGCCTTGAGCGCATGCGCTCTGCCGTGCAGCGCGATATTCACAAGATGCACGCCTTCATGCGCTTTCGCCGCGCGGCAGATGGTTGGATGGTCGCACGGTTCGAGCCGGATCATTTCATCCTGAATGCCGCTGCGCCGTTCTTTGTTGAGCGCTTTGCCGCCATGCGATGGTCGATCCTGACACCGATCGGATCGCTTCACTGGGACAGCAATCAACTCCGGTCTGGTCCGCCGGCACGCCGCGCCGATGCGCCGGCACAGGATCCGTTCGAAGCAGCCTGGCGAGGCTACTATGAAAGTATTTTCAACCCCGCCCGGGTAAATCCGACCGTAATGCGCGGCCACATGCCCCGCAAATACTGGCGTAATATGCCGGAAACTCAAGCAATCCCCGCCCTGATCCGCGCGGCACCGGAACGCACGAATGCCATGCTGGCAGCGCAACCCGGTTCTGTCTTGCGTGAGGCTACGGCAGCGCGTACGACGCTCCCCGTCCAGGAAAAGGAGCATCGCCGGTGAGTGTCGCTCAGGCCCGGAAGTTGCGCGGCCGCCAGTTCTTCGCCAATCCAGGCCCGACCAACATCCCTGATTCGGTTTTGCGCGCCATCGACCGGCCGACAATCGACTTTCACGATCCCGATTTCGTTGAGGTGTATGACGAGGTCTATTCCGGCCTGAAGCGCGTGCTGGGAACAGAACACCACGTCTTCATGTACACCGGTTCCGGCCACGCCGCCTGGGAAGCGACGCTGACAAACCTTCTTTCGCCCGGCGACACGATCCTGCTGGTCGAATCGGGTTACTTCTCTGAAGAATGGGGTCGCATGGCCGCCGCGCACGGCGTCGAGGTACGCACCGTCCTCACCGATTGGCGCCACGGGGTCGAGATCGCGTCGGTTCGCACCGCGCTGGCCGAGGACAAGGCGCGCGTCATCAAGGCGGTCTGCGTCGTACACAATGAAACCGCCACGGGGATGATGGTCCCATTGCAGGAGGTTCGCGCTGCTATAGATGCGACCGGCCACCCGGCTTTGTTTCTGGTCGACACGATATCGTCGCTCGGCAGCCTTGAATTTCAGATGGATGACTGGCGCATTGATGGCGTCGTGGGAGGGAGCCAGAAGGGCCTGATGTGCCCCACCGGCACAGCGTTCACCGGAGTGTCCGACAAGGCCATGCAGGTGCATAAAAGCGCGAAGCTGCACCGGTTCTATTTCGACTGGTCGATCATGCTGAACCGTCCGCAGAAGAGCTTCGTCGGTACCGTTCCCGTCAATTCCATCTACGGCCTTCGTGAATCCCTGCGCCTCCTCCATGAGGAGGGCATGGAGAACGTCGTCGCGCGGCATCATTACCTGGCAGAGGGCGTGCGCCGGGCGGTTAAGGCATGGTCCGGCAATAACGGGCCGCAACTCTTTTGCACCAATCCAGGCCGGCATTCGGATTCCGTCACCGCGGTTCTGATGCCCGAGGGTCACAACGCTGAAGACGTTCGTGGCACCGCGCGCCAACGCTACAATGTATCGCTCGGCGGCGGCCTTGGCCGGCTCAATGGCCAGGTGTTTCGCATCGGACATCTTGGGGACCTGAACGAACCCATGGTGCTGGGCGCGCTCACCGCGGTGGAAATGAGCCTTCGCGTCAATAACGTGCCGCACGGCAAGGGCGGCGTCGAAGCGGCGATGGCGCATTTCGCGGGATAATGCCGTCAGACGCCCAGATGGGCTTTCATAAGCTCTGGATCGGCGCGCAGTGCATCGGGCGTGCCGGTCCAGACGACATGGCCGTTGTTCAGGACAAACACCCGATGCGCGAAGCTCAGCGCCGCCACGACGTTCTGCTCCACCACAAGGATTGTGCGCCCCTGGGCCGCCAACTCGCGGCTGACGTTCACTAGGTCCCGCACGATCAGCGGCGCCAATCCTTCGAACGGTTCGTCAAGCAGAATCACCTGCGCGTCCCGGATCAGGGCGCGCGCGATGGCCAACATCTGCTGCTCGCCGCCTGAGAGCTGCCGTCCTCCGGAACGCCGGCGTTCCCTCAGACGGGGAAAGAAGGTGTAGATCCGATCCAGCGTCCAAGCATTCGGTGCGGTCAGCGCAGCCAGCCGTAAATTTTCTTCCACCGTCAGCTGGCCGAAGATTGCACGCTCCTCCGGCACAAGCTGCAATCCCATACGGGCGATCGCATAGGATGGCAGCCCGGAGATCACCTTGCCGTCCAGCCTGATCGTGCCCCTCCGCGGGCTCAGCACGCCCATGATAGTCCGGAGCGTTGTGGTTTTTCCCGCGCCATTGCGACCGAGCAGCGCAACCACCTCGTTGCGTGCGACATCCATCGAAACATCGAACAGGATGTGGCTGTCGCCGTAATACGTATTGACGCCCTCGATCTCGAGCAGGCTCATGCGTGTGCCAGTTCGTGCATACCGCCGAGATAGGCGTCCTGTACCGCCTGATTGCGTTGGATTTCGTCCGGCGTCCCATCCGCCAGCAGCCGCCCCTCGTATAGGACCGTAATGCGTTCGGCGAGTTCGAAGATCGCGTCCATATCGTGTTCGACGATCAGCAGAGAACGTGACTGACCATTCACACCACGGCCGATTTCACGAATGAGCGCGCGGGTGGCAATGCGTTCGGCGGGGCTCATGCCGGCCAGAGGTTCATCCAGCAACAACACGTTCGGCCCGGTGGCCAAAGCGATCCCGATCTCCAGCCGGCGCTTTTCGCCGTAAGGCAGAACGTTCACCGGCACCTCGGCGCGGTGGGTCAGACCAACGGTCTCCATCACGGCATCGACCTGATGCTCTACCGTTCGGATTGACGCAGCGTTCCGCAGGATGTCCGCTCGGAATGTGCCTCTGGCCCGTGCGAGAGCAGCGATCCGCAGGTTTTCCTGCACTGTCATGTCCAGGAAAAGCTGATTGAGCTGGTTGCTTTTGCCAATTCCAAGCTGTGCCGTGCGAGTCGGCCCAGGCCGGTAATGCTTCGACCGAACAGCCGCACTTCGCCGCGCGTGGGATTGATCTCGTCCTTCAGCATCTTGAACAGGGTGGATTTGCCCGCGCCGTTGGGACCGATCACCGCCTGGATCGCTCCCTGCCGAAGCTCGAACGACACCCCATCCACGGCACGCAAGCCACCGTAGTGCTTGGCAACGTCGCGCGCCTCCAGCGCAGGGCCGCCGACCCGGGTGACGACCAGCGGCGCCATCATCGGCAACGGCACGACCCGACTCGGAACATCCGTCGCCAACCCGCCTTCTTCTGGCACGCCCGCGTCCGCTGCTGCCTGCCGCCGATGGCTGAGCAGGTGCCGGATCTCTCCCGCAATGCCGCGGCGCAGCCCGATCACCAGCGCGACGAAGACAACACCCAGAATAAGCTTCCACAGCGCGCCGACAGCCGGAATGGCCTGCAGGTTATCGCGCAGCCATAGCCAGATGGCAGCACCGATCGTGGGACCGATGAGAGTACCGACCCCACCAATGACGGTCTGCACAACCAGCTGGCCGGACGTATCAAGTGAAAACGCGTCAGGCGGCATGTAGCTCTGGAATACGCCCAGTAGCCCACCCGCCAGGCCGGCGTACAACGCCGCGATGACAAAGACCGCCAGCTTGTATGCCGGCACAGAATGGCCAACCAGTGCGACCCGTGTCGTATTATCCTTGATGCCCCGCAGGATTGTACCGAACGGCGAGTGCAGGATGCGGCGTGCGATGATGAAGCCCACGAAGAAGAACGCTGCAAGCAGCCCGTACATCGGCAGACCCGGCGGGAATCGCAGTGGACCGATGGCCGGTACCGGCACGCCCGGCAATCCATTCTCCCCACCGGTGTAGGCGGACAGCGGTGAGTTCTCCAGGAAGTACGACATCTGGCCGAAGGCCAACGTAATCATGGCAAAGTAGATGCCGATGCGCCGCACCGCGAGCCAGCCGACTACCAGCCCGAATAATCCGGCAGCGATGGTGCCGATCAGCAGCGCCAACCACACGCTGCCGATGATGTTGTTCACCAGCAGATACGCGGCGACGAACCCGCCAGTGCCGTAGAACGCCGCCTGCCCGAAGGAAAGCAGTCCGGTGGCCCCGAACAGCAGGTCGAATCCTAATCCAAGCATCCCCCAGACCAGGGTGCGCTGCAGCATATCGAACGAACCGCCGAGATGCGGCAACACGAACGGCGCGACGGCGAGGACGATCGCAAGCACAACCTCCGGCAATGCGCGGCCGGCGCGGGTCATACCCGCCCTTCCGACCCGAACAGGCCCTGAGGCCGGACGACCAGAAGAAGCGCCATAACGGCGTAGAGCATCACCTCGGAGTATGCCGAATTGAATGCGCTGGTGATGCTGACGATTTCGCCCGCGATCAGTCCGCCCACCACGGCACCCGGGTAGGAACCGAGCCCGCCGATCACGATGACCACGAAGGATTCCACCAGGAACTCGGCGCCCATATCGGGTGTCACTGCGACGATGGGTGCATAAAACATACCCGCGAGCCCTGCCGCCAACACACCGATTGCAAATACCAGAAGAAAGGCTCGGCGAACGTTGATGCCCAGGATGCCGACCATGCGAGCATCCTCGATCCCCGCACGTACGACGAGTCCGATCGATGTGCGGTATAGGACCAGGTAAAAACCGATCAGCAGAGCGGCGATGATGCCGATTAGTTGCAGTCGATATGTCGGATAGATCAAAAATCCGATCTGGGTTGCGCCCTCGCCCCAGGCGGGCAGCGTCACGTGCTGACTTTCACCGCCGAAGATCGCACGCACGCCCTCGACCAGGATGATACCAGCACCGAACGTCACCAGGATCTGATCCTCCGGCGGCCGGTTGTAGAACCACCGGATCAACCCACGCTCTAGGATCACGCCCACAACCAGCATGAAGATGCATCCGGCGATTAGTCCCAGGACAAACGAGCCCGTGTACGATGATATGACAAAGATGGCGTACGCGCCCACCATGAACAGCGCGCCATGGGCAAAGTTCAGCACCCCAAGCGTCCCAAGGATGATGGTCAGTCCGCTGCTGACCAGGGCCAGCAGCGTTCCAAGCGCCAGGCCATTGAATGCCTGTGAGAGCAGGAGTGGCGCGCTGGGCAAGATCACCTTCCTGGAGCGTTGGTTATCGGCCCGGCCCGGAAGCGCCGCGAAACCGGGCGCATGTTTCGCCTCCGTGACGCGCGCATAGCCTAGAACCCCGATCTGCTCAAGCGTCATCCCCCTTGCGCGTCTCTGGGGCAGCGCTTAATCCCGCTTGGTGCGAAGCCTTAACGAGGCATCGATCCGAAAGGGAGGACAACCATGAAAGACGCGCTTTCACGCCGGCAGGCATTGCGCCTGAGCGCGATGGCCGCGGGCGGTGCCGCATTGGGACTGCCTGCAATCGCACGTGCACAAAGCCAGCCGCCCATCGGCACCTGGCCGGCGGGGGTGTCTGGCAACACTGCGTTCGTGGGCATCAGCGTGCCACGGACCGGCACATACGCGGTCCCCGGCGAGGATGAGCTGAAGGGCTACCAACTTGCCATCGAGCATATCAATAGCGGCAACGACCTGATCCGCCAGATGGCCCCCAAAGTGACTAAGGGGCTGCTCGGCAAAGAGGTCGTTTTCGGCGTCGCGGATTCAGAGGCCAATCCGAATGTCGCGGTGCAGAACCTCTCCCGCTTTACGTCCCAGAACAAAGCCATCGGTACTCACGGGTTCCTGTTCGTCCGCCGAAGCAGTGGCCGATAATAAATTCGGCCAGCGGGAAAAAGTGATTTATCTGCCTGGCGTGTCTGGTTCCAACGACACGACGGGTAAGGATTGCGTGCGCTACTCTTTCCGTACCTGTTTCTATGGCCAGACCTCCTCGGCTGCACTTAGCCCGGTGCTGATCAACCATTTCGGCCAGAACAAAAAGATCGCATTCCTTACGCCCGACTACACTTACGGGCACACGGTGCGCGCCTCGATGCAGGAATATCTCAGCAAGGCCGGCTGGACGGTGGCAACCAACCAGGTGTGTCCGCTGGGCGCGCCGGACTACAGCTCCTACCTGTTGAACATCGCCAACAGCGGCGCGGACGTCTTTATCAACATCAACTGGGGCAATGACGCGGTCCAATCCATCAAGCAGGCCAACGGCTTCGGTATTCTGAAAAAGATGCCGCTGGTGGTGGCGTACTCGGTGCCCTTCCTTGCGCGCGAGGTCGGGCCGGAACTCACGGCCGGCGTTTACACCGCGACGGATTTCTGGTGGACCATTGAGGACAAATATCCCCTATCGAAGATGTTCGTGGATGAGTTCCAGAAAAAATACAACTATAAGCCAGACTGGAGCGCTGAGGCGGGATATATGCAGCTTGCCTGCTGGGCCCGCATGGTGTCCGAAGCGGGCACGTTCTATCCGCCCGACGTGATCAAGACCTACGAAAAAGGCGAGCACTTTAATTCATTGGTCGGCGACGTCTGGTTCCGGCCGGAGGATCATCAGCTCGTACGGCCGGTCATCATCCAGCGCGGAAAGAAGCCGGCGGATATGAAGTCTCCAGACGACTACTGGGAAGTGCTGGAGATCGTGCCCGGCGAAGGCTTGATGCAAGCACCGGGAGCATTCGGCTGTAACCTCGGCCCATACACCTGAAACAGGTTAGGCCTGAAACAAAGGGGCCGCGCGATACGGCCCCTTTGTCATGTTAAGACCTCTATTTCGGTCAGCTCTCGCGCCAGGGCCTGCAGGAGATCCTGGCGACTGAGCGCGACGCACCCGTCGGTCGGCGCGTAATCAGGGCGGGCAAGATGCAGGAAGATCGCAGAGCCGCGTCCGGCACGGACTGGCGCGTCGTTCCACCCGAGAACACCGATAACATCGTACAGATGGTCCTGGCGCCACAGCTCCTCGACATGCGCATCATACGGCAACTGCACCGGGCGGTTGTATTTGGAGTCCGCCGGGTCGTCGCACCACCCGTCATCCGGGGCGAGTGGTTCGACCGGCACCGCGCACGCCGGCGGCGGAAGACGGTCTGCGCGATAGAGAACACGCCGCAGCTTCATCACGCCGGCAGGTGTCGCCCCGTCGCCCTCTTGCTTGTCGATGCGCACTCCGCCGCGTCCCAGCGCCGCTCGGAAGATCAGGCCCGCTATCAGAAGCCGCCCGCTGGGGTGAACGGTCGCTCGTATCACCCCAGGAAGTGCCCGAACCGGCGTGCCTTGGTCCGAAGGTAGTCGTCGTTTACCCCATTCGGGGGAAACGCGTGCGGCTCACGTGCCACGACCTCCAGCCCGCGCGCCGTCATCGCGGTCACCTTGTCCGGATTGTTCGTGAGCAACCGGATCCGCCTCAGGCCAAGGTCCTGCAGCATCGCCGCGGCTGAGCGGAAGCTCCGCTCGTCCGGTTCCCATCCCAGGGCGCGGTTCGCGTCGAGCGTGTCCATCCCCCGATCCTGCAGGGCATAAGCACGCAGCTTGTTGGTCAGGCCAATGCCGCGTCCTTCCTGCGCCAGATACAAGACGACGCCAGCCCCTTCCTTTCGCATGCGGCCGATCGCGCCGCGAAGCTGCATACCGCAGTCGCACCGAAGGCTGCCCAGCAAATCACCCGTGAAGCATTCAGAGTGCAGCCGTACCAGCGGCGCCTCTCTAGCGAACGGATCGCCGACCACGATGGCAAGGTGCTCGACAGCACCGTCCTCGGTACGAAATGCGATGATGCGGCAGTCTTCCGCGCCCTCAAGCGGCACGCTCGCCTCTGCGACACGCTGCAACGTCAGCGCTGCGATCGCACGGTAAGAGAGCACGTCGTCCGCCGCGGTGCGAACCAGCCCGCGTTGCTCGGCCAGTTCCTTTGCATCGGGCGCAACCGGAACCGCGAGAGCCGCCGGAAGCAGACGCGCCAGTTTGAGTAGACTGAGGGCTGCGGGGGCGGCTGGGGGGGTGGGAAGCAGATCGAGTTCGCCGGACGAGGACTGAGCCGCTGTCGGGTCAGCGATCCCCCGAAGGCGACCCGAGTCCAGCAGATCCGGTGGAACGCGAATCGCGGCGGCAGCCGACTCAGATGGAACAGGACGCCGGAGCAGCGCAGCAGCACGAATCGGTGACAGAACCAGAACAGGGGATGACACAGACAGGCGCGCAAGCTCCTCCAGCCCGTCCGGCGCGGCCGCCTCGGCGGCGATGATGGCCAGCGGCGCCGGCCCCCATAGGAGCACTGGTGTTCCACGTCGTAACTCGGCAGCGGCCCGCTGCACGGCACGGAGCCGGGCCAACGACTCGGGGTCGCGCCGGGCAGCCGACTCGGGGGCTGCTGTGGAAGGATTCATAATCCGATCACGACAAAGCGAAATGAACTTGGCCTATTTTGGTCACGATTCAGCACGAGGTATCGCGGGTCTCCCACGCGGCACGGTCATAGCCGTGTGCGGAGGCGGCCGATAGACCCTGACGCGCTCACGCGAGGCCCCATCCACGCGGAATGAAACAGACGAGGCATGGCTGCAAACAGCACCACCGCGAAGCTCGCGGTTTTGTGAGGACGGGCGGGTTTCCCCAGCTCACGCGCCGATCACGCGATTCTTGCCATCCGCCTGCCGCTGTGGCCAATTCGATGCCAGTTCGTGGCGCCCTAAACGCTTGCGAAGGAAGAAAAAGCAATGTCGACCGATAGGCCCATCCTGATTGTCGATGACGACGCGGATCTCCGCGCGACGCTGGCCGAACAACTTTCCATGGACGGCGAGTTCACCACCGCTGAGGCGGCCACGCTGGCCGAGGCCGAACAGCATTTGAACACCAAGGACTCGCGGTTCGACGCGGTGATCCTGGATGTGTCGCTGCCGGACGGCGATGGTCGGGATTTCTGCTCGAAGCTGCGCCGGCAGGGACACAAGATGCCGGTGATTATGCTGACCGGGTCGGATGCGGAAACCGACGTGGTCCGCGGCCTCGATTCGGGGGCCAACGACTACATCGCCAAGCCCTTCCGGCTGAACGAACTGCTGGCCCGGCTCCGTGCCCAGCTTCGCATCTTCGAAAACAGCGAGGACGCGGTGTTCAGCATCGGTCCTTACACCTTCCGGCCCTCGGCCAAGCTGTTGCAGGACCCGATGAAGAACCGCCGCATCCGCCTGACGGAGAAGGAGGCGGCGATCCTGAAGTTCCTCTACCGCGCCGGGGATCGCGCCGTGGCGCGGCAGGTCCTGCTGAATGAGGTGTGGGGCTACAACGCCGCGGTCACCACCCATACGCTGGAGACGCACATCTATCGGTTGCGTCAGAAGATCGAGCCGGATCCGGCCAATGCCCGCCTGCTCGTGACGGAGGGCGGTGGTTACCGGCTGGACCCGGAGGGTGTGCCGGCGGCCGTGCCCGCCTGATCCAATCGGGCCCCGTTCCCAACCTACAACTCAAGCTCCACGCAGACTGGCACATGGTCTGACCCGGCCGGCCAGTCTCGCGCATTCTTTAGGACTATCTGTTGGCGAAGTGAGCCGGCCAGGTCGGGCGTGACCCAGATGTGGTCTAATCGCCGCCCCCGGTCGGACGCACGCCAGTCCCGGTTCCGGTAGGACCACCAGGTGAAGAGCTTCTCCTCGGCCGGGACGAAATGCCGGACCGCATCAACGAAGCCTGTGGCTTGCCACGCATTCAGACCGTCCACCTCAGCCGGCGTGTGGCTGACGATTTTCAGTAACTGTCTATGGCTCCAGACGTCCGCTTCCAGCGGCGCGATGTTTAGGTCACCGACCAGCACGGTTCGGCCCAGCCGCGGATGGGCTTCGAACCACCGACGCGTTTCAGCAATGAAATTCAGCTTGTGGGCGAATTTCGGATTCTCCGCCGGGTCGGGGATGTCGCCGCCGGCAGGCACATAAAAATTGTGCAACCAGATCGGCTCGCCCGGCACGTCGATGCGCACCCACAGATGGCGGCAATCGCCCTTGCCGCACCAGTCGGGTGGCTCTGGCGGCCCTGATTCAACCTCGATCGGCCGGCGCGAAAGGATCGCCACGCCGTTATAGCCTTTCATCCCCCGGAACGCGACGTATGGGTACCCAAGCGCCTGCGGCACCTCGGTCGGAAATAACGGGTCCGGCACCTTTGTTTCCTGAAGACAGATCAAATCCGGATCGAGCGCTGCCTGCAATTTGTGCAACAGGGGAGCCCGGAGCCGAAGCGAGTTGATGTTCCAGGTCGCAATCCGAATTTTTCCGCGGCGCATGGGAGTTATCCGGTGAACTGGGCGTGAGCGATGCGGAAGCGGTCCTCCCACGTGCGTTCGACTCCTGCAATTGTCTGCCACGCGCCGCAGCGCCAAAGCACATCTCGTTGGCTGGAGGGAGTTCGCTGGAGGCATGCCGCCCCCGAAAATCTACCATGTTCACCCGCTCGTGGCGGGACCGCTCAGCGAGTGGCCGAGGCATCTCGCCCGCGCCCGTGCGATGGGGTTCGACTGCCTCGGCACCGCGCCGCTCTTCGCCCCTGGCGACGCGGGCGACGTCTTCCTGACCGGCGATCCTGAGGTGCTCAATCCGGCGCTGGGCTTCGAGGGATCGGCCGATGAGGGGATCGGCCGCCTGTGTGCCACCTGTACAGAGCATGGGCTGGGCTTGGTCCTGGACCTCGTGGCGGACAGGATGGCCGCCGATTCGGTGATGCAGTCCCGCCAGCCCTCTTGGTTCGCTGCAGGGGAAAACGGGGCCGATTCGCCCGATCCCCGGCGGCCCCGGCCGGCCGCGGACACCGCCGAATTGCGCTTCGATAACGGCGTGGCTCAGTGGTGGGCGGACAGGCTGGCGCGGCTGGTCCGCGCCGGGGTCGCGGGATTCCGCTGCCTCTATCCTGATCGAGTTCCGACAGCCGTCTGGGCCGCCATCATCACGGCGGTTCGCAATGCCGCCCCCGAC
The DNA here is from genome assembly GCA_963791885.1 of uncultured Pseudomonadota bacterium. Classification (GTDB taxonomy): domain Bacteria; phylum Pseudomonadota; class Alphaproteobacteria; order Acetobacterales; family Acetobacteraceae; genus CAVSUZ01. Next base: position 1,591,585 of record CAWBUL010000006.1, read on the forward strand.
ACTTCGTTCATCGCCTGGATTCCAGGGGTCGGCCGGGATGCGCTGCGCCGCTTGGCCGGCGTGGGGTTCGACCGTACTGCCTCCTCGTTGCCCTGGTGGGACCTGCGCGCCTCGTGGTTCGTGGAAGAAACCGCGGCCCTTCACGCCATAGCGCCGGCAATTGCCCCGGCCGAACCGTCATTCGGGGAGCGTCTGGCCGCGAAGCTCGAGCCGCAGGCTGACGTCGCGCGGGCCTATCGTCGGGCCTTGCGCCTCGCCGCCGCCACTGCCAACGGCATACTCGTGCCCATGGGGTTCGAATTCGCCACGCGCCGGCCGTTTCATCCAGCCCGCGCCAGCCCGAATGATTTCGAAAGCGCGCGCCAGGAAGCCATCGTGGACCTGAGCGATGACGTGCGCGAGGCCAATAACTTGGTCGATGCCGTCAGTGTGATCTGCCCGGATGGGGAGATGCGCGGCCTGACCGGCGCGGGCAGCTCAGCCACAGCCCTGCTGCGCGCGAACGCCAAGGATGTCCGCCGCGGCACGCGGTCAGTGATGATTATCGGCAATCCCTCGCTGAGTCATCCCGCGGCCCTGCCGTTTCCCCTCGATCAACTGCCGCCCACCGCCGGCGCCGCGTTCGACCGCCCAGAGCGACTCAATGGCACGCTGCGGTTACGTGAGCCGCTGGATCCCGGAGAAGTCCGCGTCCTGACCTATCAGCGAGCGCGGCCCGTGACGCAGGATCGCCGCGCCACGAGTGACGCTGTTGCTGCAGCCAAGGCACCCCGAATCGCGATCGAGAGCGCGTCGCCGGCGGTGGAAGGAGGACGCTTCGCCGTGAAGCGTCTCGTCGGCCAGCCCATTCAGGTCAGCGCGGATATCATCATGGACGGCCATGACATCCTTGCCGCGGAACTGCTGTGGCGAACCGCGGACGAGGAGTCATGGCGGCGCGAGAAACTGGAACTGACGGTCAATGACCGGTGGGAGGGGCGCTTTACCGCCGAACGGGTGGGTCGCCACGTGTTCAGCATCGCCGCTTGGTGGGACGAATGGGCCAGCTATCGGCACGGCTTGGCACGCAAGCAGGAGGCGGGGCAGGATCTAACGTCGGACATTCAGGAAGGCGTCGCCCTGCTGCGACGCATCGCGGTGCAAGCGCCTGCCGCGACGCGCGACGCGCTGGAGAATGCAGCGGACCGGGCCGATGCGGTGGCGTTCCTTTCGGAGGAAACGAACGGAGCGGTGCAAGCAGCCGGCCATCGCCCATTCCTGACGCAACTGGCGGGGTCGATGGCCGTCGACGCCGATCGACCCCAGGCGATGTTCTCCAGCTGGTATGAAATGTTTCCGCGTTCTGTCACAAACGATCCTGCGCACTCCGGCACTCTGTGCGATGTCATCCGGGAGATGCCGCGAATCCGCGATCTGGGATTCGACGTGCTGTATTTTCCGCCGATCCACCCGATCGGCCACACCAACCGCAAAGGCCGCAATAACAGTCTGCACGCCGAAGCAGGTGACGTCGGCAGCCCATACGCAATCGGTGGCGAGGAAGGCGGCCACGACGCGATCCATCCGGCACTCGGGACGCTGGAAGATTTTCGCGCCGTGATCGCCGCTGCACAGGAACACGGGCTGGAAATCGCACTCGACTTCGCCATTCAGTGTTCGATGGATCATCCCTGGATCCGGGAACATCCGGGGTGGTTTCGCTGGCGAGCAGACGGCACGGTCAAATACGCCGAGAATCCGCCGAAGAAATACGAAGACATCGTCAACGTCGATTTCTACGCGCCGGACGCCGTTCCAGGACTATGGCGGGCGCTGCGCGACATCGTGCACTTCTGGGTAGTGCAGGGCGTGCGCATTTTCCGCGTGGATAATCCGCACACGAAGCCGCTCCCGTTTTGGGAGTGGCTGATCGCCGACATTCATGCCAATGAGCCGGACGTGATCTTCCTGGCCGAGGCGTTTACCCGCCCCAAGATGATGTACCGCTTGGCCAAGGTGGGCTTCACCCAGTCCTACACCTACTTCACCTGGCGCAACAGCAAGCGGGACATGACCGAGTATCTGATCGAACTAAGCCATCCGCCGGTGAGCGACTGCTTCCGCCCGAACTTTTTCGTCAACACCCCGGATATCAATCCGTACTTTCTACAGACATCAGGCCGGCCGGGATTTCTGATCCGCGCCGCTCTGGCCGCACTGCTTTCGGGATCCTGGGGTATGTATTCCGGGTTTGAACTCTGCGAAGCGGCCCCACTTCCGGGGCGCGAGGAATACCTCGATTCGGAGAAATACGAGATCAAGGTCCGCGATTGGAATAGGCCGGGCAACATCTCCGACGAAATTGGCATGCTCAACCGCCTGCGGCGCGCGCATCCGGCGTTGCAGACCCATCTTGGCGTCGAATTCCTCCCCGCGTTCAACGACTCCATCCTGCTCTTCACCAAGCGTACAGCCGGGGACAACTCAGCCATCATGGTGGCCATCACTTTCGATCCGCGCGCGCCGCAGGAGGCCGATATCGAGGTACCGCTGTGGCGCTGGGGTTTGGCGGATGACGCAACGCTGGCGGTTGATGATCTGGTGGCCCAGCAGCAATGGACGATGCGCGGCAAGCTCCAGCACATCAGGCTCGATCCCAACGTGCTGCCGTTCCTGGTCTGGCGGCTGTCTCCCGTGGGGACAGTATGAACGCACCGCTTCCCTCACCGCTGACGATCAGCGCGCCGCAGAGGCTGGATCAGGATCCGCTCTGGTATAAGGATGCGGTCATCTACCAGCTTCACGTCAAGTCCTTCTTCGACGCCAATAACGACGGTGTTGGGGATTTTCCCGGATTGCTGGCCAAGCTGGATTACATCGCCGGTCTGGGCGTCACCGCAGTTTGGTTGCTCCCCTTCTATCCTTCCCCCCGTCTCGACGACGGTTACGACATCAGCGACTACCGCGGAGTGCACCCTGATTATGGCGCGCTGGCGGACGTGCGCCGCTTTATCCATGAGGCACACGCGCGCGGCCTGAAGGTGATCACCGAACTCGTGGTGAACCACACCTCGGACCAGCATCCGTGGTTTCAGCGCGCCCGGCGTGCCAAATCTGGCAGCCTGCACCGCGACTTCTACGTTTGGTCCAACACCGATCACAAGTACGACGGAACGCGGATTATCTTTGTCGACACCGAGCGTTCGAATTGGACGTGGGACGCTGAAGCCGGCGCATATTACTGGCACCGGTTCTATTCGCACCAGCCGGATCTGAACTTCGACAATCCGCGGGTGCTACGCGAAGTGCTTTCGGTGATGAAATACTGGGTTGGCCTGGGCGTGGATGGACTGCGCCTGGACGCGGTGCCTTACCTTGTGGAACGCGAGGGCACCAACAACGAAAACCTGCCCGAGACCCATGCCGTGCTGAAGCAGATACGCGCCGCGCTGGATCGGGAATCTCCAGACCGGATGCTGCTGGCCGAAGCCAATCAATGGCCGGAGGACGTCAAGGAGTATTTCGGCGCCGGCGACGAATGCAACATGGCGTTCCATTTTCCGCTGATGCCTCGAATGTATATGGCGATCGCCCGGGAAGACCGGTTCCCGATCACCGACATCATGCGCCAGACGCCGGATATCCCGGACGCCTGTCAGTGGGCGATCTTTTTGCGCAACCATGATGAGCTGACGCTCGAAATGGTAACAAATTCCGAACGTGATTACCTGTGGGAAACGTACGCGACCGACAAGCGGGCGCGGATCAATCTGGGCATCCGCCGCCGTCTTGCCCCTCTGCTGGAACGCGACCGCCGCCGCATCGAGCTCATGAATTACCTGCTCTTCTCGATGCCTGGCACACCGGTGATCTACTACGGCGATGAAATCGGGATGGGCGATAATATCCATCTCGGCGATCGCGACGGTGTCCGCACGCCGATGCAGTGGTCCCCCGACCGCAACGGCGGCTTCTCGCGCGCCGATCCTTCTTCCCTCGTCCTGCCGCCCGTGATGGACCCGCTTTATGGATTCAACTCGGTGAACGTTGAAGCACAGCTTCGCGATCGCCATTCGCTGCTGAACTGGACCCGCCGCACCCTTTCCATCCGTAAGCAGCACCGCGCCTTCGGTCGCGGAACTTTCCGGCTGCTCTATCCGAAGAATCGCAAAGTGCTCGCCTATTTGCGGGAATACGAGGATGATACGCTGCTCTGTGTCGCCAACCTGGCGCGCACGCCGCAGGCCGTGGAACTCGATTTGTCCGAGTTCGCCGGCCGCCTTCCGATCGAGCTCGATGGCGGATCGGTATTTCCCCCCGTCGGCCAGTTGACCTATCTGCTGACGCTGCCGCCCTATGGTTTCTACTGGTTCCTTTTGGCGCGCGAAGCGGAATGGCCGTCCTGGCACACCCCGGCTCCGGAACCCATGCCCGAATATCAAACCCTGATTGTCCGGCACTCCTTGCAGGAAGCGTTGGAAAATGCCCGCCCGATCCTGGAACGCGATGTGTTGCCGGCGTATCTTACGGTCCGCCGCTGGTTCGCGGCCAAGGACCAGACCTTGCGTGCTGTGCGGATCGCATTGATCACACCGCTCGTTGATCGGGATCTGGTGCTCACCGAGATCGAGACCGTGACAGATTCCGGACAGGCGCACTGGACCCTGCCACTCGCCATCTGTTGGGAAGACGATCCGGGTGGCGCCCTCCCGTCGCAACTGGCTCTGGCGCGCGTGCGACGGGTCAATCGAGTCGGTCTGCTCACCGATGGTTTCGCTCTGCCATCCTTTACCCGCGCCATCCTGGATGGCTTCCGCGATGCATCGGAAATCCCGGCAGCGGATGGCACTCTCCGCTTCGAGCCGACCACGCGAATGCGCAAGATCGCGATCGCGCCCGATGCACCCATAAACTGGCTATCGGCCGAACAATCCAACAGCTCATTGATCGTGGGCGAAGCGGCGATGCTGAAGTTATTTCGCCGGGTCGTCAGCGGCCCGCATCCCGAGGCCGAGATGGGCCGCTACCTGACCGAACATGGCTATGCCAATACGCCACCCCTGCTCGGCGAAATGGTTCGGGTCGATGCCGCCGGCACGCGGCATACCCTGGCTGTTGCCCAGGGTTTTATTCGTAACCAAGGCGACGCCTGGAACTGGACGCTCGAATGGCTGATGCGGGCGCTGTCCGACATCGCGTCCAACCAGACGATGGAAGATGGCAACGGCTTCAAGGAATACGAAACCATCGCCATGCAGATCGGCCGCCGTCTGGCCGAAATGCATCTCGTGCTGGCCCAGGACTCGTCAAACCCGGATTTCGCGCCCGAGCCGGCCAGTGCTGAGACCTGTGGGAACTGGGCAGAGCAGGTGAAGGAGCAGATTGAGGTGGCGATGAAAGCGCTCGCCTCACGCACCGACCTGGACGAGGCCACCCGGCAAGATGCCGAGGCCTTGCTGGCACAGAAGGACGTGCTGATCGCCCGCGCTGCGTCGCTGGCCCGTGCCGGCGAAGGAGCAACCCTGACTCGCATCCATGGCGACCTGCATCTGGGGCAGATGCTCGTCTCCAGCGGAGACATTTTCATTATCGACTTCGAGGGCGAGCCCGCGCGGCCCCTGGCGCAGCGGCGTGCTCGTACCAGTCCAATGTGCGATCTGGCCGGCGTAATTCGTTCCTTCGACTATGCCGCCGCAGTGACGGCGCGAAAAAGCCAGGAAGCGCAGGCGCATATGGAACCCGAACAACGGGAGCACTTCTTGCAGGATTTCGTCTCCCGCGCGACGACCATCTTCCTGGATTCTTATCGCGAGGTCATTCCGGAACGGCAGGACGCGCTTCTCTCGTTATTTCTTATTGAAAAGGCGGCTTACGAAATCGCGTATGAGGCAGCGAACCGGCCCGCCTGGATCGACGTGCCGCTGCACGGTCTCGCGCGTATTGTCGCCGAGCTACAGCAGGACGGTGCATGATGGATCAGGTGATCTTCGACGCACCTGCACTTCCTCCAGACACTGCGGATGCGCTGGCGCATGCGCGGCTGGGCGATCCATTTTCAGCCCTTGGCCCGCACGATACGCCCCAGGGCCGGATTATCCGCGCCTATGTTCCGGGTGCACACGGCGTGGATGTCGTCGGCCGCGAGGATGGCCGCTTCATCGGCTCGCTGCTACCGGGGGAGCCCTGGGGCTTGTTCGCGGCCCGGGTCGGCACCGCCGAACCTTACCGGTTACGTATTCAATGGCCCGGCGGTGTGCAGGAGACTGAAGATCCGTATTCGTACGGCGTTCTGCTTGGCGACCTGGATTTATATCTGTTCAGCGAAGGCCGGCACTTCGAGCTGCCGCTTGCACTCGGCTCCCGCCCGCTAACCATCGACGGTGTTGCCGGAGTCCGTTTCGCGGTTTGGGCGCCCAATGCGCGCGCGGTCTCCGTGGTGGGCGACTTCAACTCCTGGGACACGCGCCGTCACCCCATGCGTCTGCGCCACAGTGCCGGGGTGTGGGAGCTGTTCGTGCCGCGCATCGGGCCGGGCACGCGCTATAAATATGCGATCGTCAGTCCCGACGGGCGCGCCTTGCCGCTGAAGGCTGATCCTTGTGCGCGCCAGACGGAAAAGCCGCCCGCCTCTGCCTCGGTCGTCGCCGAATGCATGCCCTTCCCCTGGCGTGATGAGGCGTGGATGGCCTCGCGGGTCGAACGCCAGCGCGCCGACGCGCCGATCAGCATCTACGAAGTGCATGCGGGGTCCTGGATGAGGCCCGATCCGTCCGATCCGAACCGGTTCGCGACATGGGACGAGCTCGCGGCGAAGCTCGTGCCCTATCTGCACGATATGGGCTTCACCCATGTGGAGCTCATGCCCATCGCTGAGCATCCTTTCACCGGCTCCTGGGGTTACCAGCCGCTCGGTCTGTTTGCGCCCTCGGCCCGCTACGGCCCACCCGAAGGGTTCGCGCGCTTTGTCGATACATGTCATCGTGCCGGAATCGGCGTGATCATCGACTGGGTGCCGGCGCACTTCCCAACCGACGAATGGGGCCTGGCGCGCTTCGACGGCACCGCTCTCTACGAACACCAGGACCCGCGCGAAGGCTACCACCAGGACTGGAATACCTACATTTACAACCTCGGTCGCCGCGAGGTTTCCGGTATACTGATCGCCAGCGGCCTCTATTGGCTGGAGTACTTCCACGTGGATGGTCTGCGCGTGGATGCGGTCGCGTCGATGCTGTACCGCGATTATAGCCGCCGCGAGGGAGAATGGATTCCGAATGTTTATGGCGGGCGTGAGAACCTGGAGGCAATTGGCTTTCTGCGTCATCTCAACAGCGTGGTGCCGGAGCGTTGCCCCGGCGCGGTAACGCTAGCCGAGGAATCGACGGCGTGGCCCGGCGTAACCCGCGCGGTGTCTGATGGCGGTCTGGGATTTGATTACAAGTGGAACATGGGGTGGATGCACGACACGCTCCGCTACATGGAACACGACCCCATCCATCGCCGCTGGCACCACAACGACTTCACCTTCGGCCTGATCTACGCTTTCTCCGAACGCTTTGTCTTGCCGCTAAGCCATGACGAAGTGGTTTACGGCAAAGGATCGCTGATCAGAAAAATGCCCGGCGATCACTGGCAGAAATTCGCCAATCTGCGCGCCTATCTGGCTTTCATGTGGACCCACCCCGGCAAGAAGCTGCTCTTTATGGGCGGCGAATTCGCTCAATGGAGCGAATGGAACCACGACGCCCAGCTCGATTGGAACCTGCTCGATCATCCGGCCCATCGCGGCGTGCATCGGCTCGTGCGTGATCTAAACCGCACCTATGCCCAGGAACGAGCGCTTCACCAATACGACGCGCATCCGGCCGGCTTTCGCTGGGTCATCGGCAACGACGCTGACAACTGCGTTTTCGCCTACTTGCGCTTCGGCGCCGGTGAAGTGCCCCCGGTGCTCGTTGTGTGCAACATGACCCCGATACCTCGCCCCAATTACCGCATTGGTGTGCCGCAGCCCGGATGGTGGCAGGAGATCGTCAACACGGATTCAGGCTTCTACGACGGGTCGGATATGGGCAACGCCGGGGGCCGCAGCGCGGCGATGGTCCCCGCGCATGGCGAAGAACAGTCGTTGGAACTTCTTCTGCCGCCGCTCTCCACCATTCTGCTCCGCCCTGCTCCATGACCCGACAGCGTTGAAGCCGGGCAGGCCTTACCCGCTCGGTCCCAAATGGGACGGGCTCGGGGTCAATTTCGCCGTCTTTTCCGCTCACGCCGAGCGAATCGAGCTCTGCCTGTTCGATCCCTCCGGACGGCGGGAGATTGCTCGCCGTGACCTGCCCGCCTGCACCGATCAGGTCTGGCACGGCTATCTGCCTGATGCCGGTCCGGGGACGATCTACGGCTTTCGCGCGCACGGTCCGTATCACCCGGCCGAGGGCCATCGCTTCAATCCCTTCAAGCTGCTGCTCGATCCCTATGCCCGGGCCATTGCCGACGGATTCGCCTGGTCCGATGCGCTCTACGGGTTTCGCGCGAACTCCCCGCGGCGCGATCTCTCGTTCGATCGGCGCGATAGCGCCGGGGTCGCACTTAAGGGAGTTGTGGTGGCGGACAATTTCGCCTGGGGGGACGACGCACCGCCAGATACGCCCTGGAACCGCACGGTGATCTACGAAGCGCACGTGAAGGGCCTGACCGCTCTGCATCCCGATATCCCGCCGGCGCAGCGCGGGCGTTATACCGCGCTCGGCCATCCTGCCGTCATCGCGCATTTGCGCAGGCTTGGCGTGACCGCACTGGAACTGCTGCCGGTGCACGCCTTCTTGAATGACCGGTTTCTGCTGCGCCAGGGGCTGACGAACTACTGGGGCTACAACACGATCGGCTTCTTCGTACCCCATGCCGACTATGGGACCGCGAATGAGCTGCGCGGCGCCATTCGCCGGCTACACGCCGCAGGGATCGAGGTGATCCTGGATGTGGTTTACAACCACACGGCCGAAGGCGGTGCTGAAGGTCCGACCCTGAGCTTTCGCGGCCTCGATAATGCGAGCTATTACCGGCTGCTGCCGCATGATCGGCGGCACTGCACCAACGACACCGGCTGCGGCAACACGCTGAACCTGTCACACCCGCGTGTTCTTCAGCTGGTGATGGATTCCCTGCGGTTCTGGGTTACGTCATTTCATGTCGACGGGCTCCGCTTCGACCTCGCCCCTGCCCTTGGGCGTGAATCGCATGGCTTCGATCCTGGCGCGGGTTTCTTTGATGCGGTTCGCCAGGACCCGGTCTTGTCCCGTGTCAAGCTCATCGCCGAGCCGTGGGACGTCGGCCCGGGCGGATACCAAGCTGGCAACCACCCGCCTGGCTGGGCCGAATGGAATGACCGGTTCCGCGACGGGGTGCGTCGCTTCTGGCGGGGCGACTACGGCCAGCGGCCTGACTTCGCAGCGCGCCTCGCAGGGTCGGCCGACATTTTCAGCTATCAGGACCGCCGACCCTCGGCCTCCGTCAATTTTGCCGCCTGCCATGACGGTTTCACACTGACCGATATCACGCGATACGAGAACAAGCACAACGAAGCCAATGGCGAGGGCAACCGGGACGGAACCGACGCGAACTGGTCCGCCAACTGGGGCGAAGAGGGCCCAAGCGAGGAGCCGCACGTCAAGGTTACAAGAGCACGTATCTGCCACGCTATGCTCGCCTGCGTCTTCCTGGCTGAAGGCACGCCGATGCTGCTGGCCGGCGACGAATTGGGGCGGACGCAGCAGGGCAACAACAACGCCTACTGCCAGGACAACCACGTTTCCTGGCTGGACTGGGCACACGCCGACACCGATCTGGCTCGCTTTGTGTCCCGGCTGGCAGCGCTGCGGGCGCACTGTCCGGCGCTGAACCATCCGAAGTTCCTCTACGGTCGGCACGAACTCCACCCCGGCATCGCCGACATCGCATGGTTCGATCAGCATGGCGCGCCCATACCCCCGGAATCCTGGAATGATCCGGACGAGCGCGCGCTGGTGCTGCGGCGCGCGGCGGTTGGCGACAACGGCGCCCTTGTTTGTGCGACGATGCTAATGAACCCGGGCACGAGTGACCGCGTTTTCACGCTGCCGCCGCCAACTCCGGCGCGACTTGTGCTGGACACAGCTCGGCCCGATCACCCGGAAAGGACGGTGCACGGCTCCAGCCTCACAGTCCTGGCACACGGCCTCACCCTGCTCATCGCGGAGATAACAGCTTGAGCGACGCGTCCTCTGACCGCCCATTCGGCGCTACTGTGCTGCCGGGCGGAAAAGTCCGCTTTTGGCTATGGGCGCCGGCGCAGGAGCGAGTCTCCGTGGCGATCGAGGGGCGCGAAACGTTTCCCATGCAGCGGGACGACGCTTGGTTTCAGGTAGAACCGCCGTGCGAGCCGGGCGCGCTTTATCGCTTCGTTCTTCAGGATGGGACCGCTGTACCGGATCCGGCGTCGCGCTTTCAGCCGCAGGACGTGCACGGACCAAGCCAGGTGATCGACCCGAACGCGTACCGGTGGCAGCACCCCGACTGGCGCGGCCGACCCTGGAACGAGGCCGTGCTATACGAACTGCACGCCGGATGCTTCGGCGGGTTTCGCGGCGTAGCGGAGGCACTCCCCCGACTGCAGAAACTGGGCGTAACGGCGGTGGAGTTGATGCCGATCGCCGATTTTCCCGGGCGCCATAACTGGGGCTATGACGGAGTACTGCCTTTCGCTCCTGATTCGGCCTATGGCGCGCCGAACGATCTGAAAGCGCTTATCGACCGTGCCCACGGGCTCGGCATGATGATGTTCCTGGACGTGGTGTACAATCACTTCGGACCGGACGGAAATTATCTGAGCCTCTACGCGCCGGACTTCTTCAAGCAGGCGGTGCACACCCCCTGGGGCGGTGCGATCGACTTCATGCGTCCTGAGGTGCGGCAGTTCTTCATGGCCAACGCGCTGTATTGGCTCGGCGAGTACCGCTTCGATGGGCTGCGGCTGGACGCCGTGCATGAAATCATCGATCCGGGCTGGCTCGATGAGATGGCCGACACGGTCCGGCGCACCTTTGAGCCCGGCCGACACATCCATCTGGTTCTGGAAAACGAAAAGAACGAGGCGAGCCATCTGCGTCGCGACATCGACGCGCAGTGGAACGACGATGGCCATCATGCCTTCCACGTTCTGCTGACCGGCGAGGATCGCGGCTACTACAAGGATTATGCCGAGGCCGGCGCTTCCGGCCTGGCTCGGGTGATGGCGGAAGGGTTCTTCTTCCAGGGCCAGACATCGTCGCACCGCAACCGCCGGCGCGGAACACCAAGCAAAGACCTGCCGCCGACCGCTTTCGTGCTGTTCCTGCAGAACCACGACCAGATCGGGAACCGTGCATTCGGCGAGCGGCTGACCCAACTGGCCGATCCCGTCGCGCTGGAGGCCGCGATCACAGCGCAGATGCTATGTCCTCAGATTCCAATGCTGTTCATGGGTGAGGAGGATGCGTCCTGTACGCCCTTCCTGTTCTTTACCGACCATAACGAAGAATTGGGCAACGCCGTCCGAGAGGGACGCCGCAAGGAATTCGCCCACTTTCCCGAATTCTCCGACCCGGAGAAGCGCGAGCAAATCCCCGATCCGAATTCACCGGAGACATTCCAGGCCTCAATCCCGCAGCCCGATCCGCAACACGGGGCGGCGCGGCACAAGTTGTATCGCGAGTTGATCACCATCCGGATGAAGGAGATCGCGCCTTATCTGGAGCAGACGCGTGCGGTCGATGCCCAATCGTTTGGAAGTGCCGCCGTATTGGCCCGCTGGCGTTTGGGGCATGCGGGCATTCTGAGCATTGCCGCGAATCTCGGGCCCGTTCCTGTCAGCATGCCTGTCCCCGTGGGGCGCCGGCTGTTCGCGATTCCGGAGATTGCGTCAGGCCGGTCGGAGGCGGGAGAACTGCCGCCCTACTCCACAGTCGCGTATCTGGATGCTCATCGATGAGCGACGAGGCGTTGATCGCCTTGGCGGATGCTGCCGGTGTGGATGCGCGGTGGGAAAACTTTGCTGGCGAGGAGCGCGCCGTCAGCTCTGGGGCGCTGCGGGAAGTGCTACGGGCGCTGGGATATCCCGCGGATTCAGACGCGCAGATTGCGGAGAGCCGGGCGGCTCTCAAAGTGCCGAAGGGGTTGGCATCATTGCCGCCTCTGCTAACCGGGCGTGTCGGTTCTCCGATCCGGCTGGGCATCGGTCATGAGCCGCCGCGTGCCCTGCTGCTGAGCGAAAGCGGGGCGCGGCATGACGTCAGAACTCGATCGTGGTGACGTGCCAGGCATCGATGAGCCGGGATATCATCGGCTGCTGATCGGCGAGCGCGAGATCGTGCTGGCGATCGCGCCGCGATCGGCACCGAGCCCGGGAGAGCGGGTCTGGGGCTTGGCGGCGCAGGTCTATGGACTGCGGCGCAGCGGCGACGGGGGGATCGGCGACACGCTGTCCGTGGCCCAGCTCGCCGAGCAAGCAGCAAAGCGTGGCGCGGACATGATCGCGCTCAGCCCGATGCACGCGCTGTTCACCGCGCAGCCTGGTCATTACGGCCCGTATTCACCCTCGAGCAGGCTGTTTCTGAACCCGCTGCTGGCGAGTGCGGAGCTGGTGTTGGGAGAGGAGGCAGTACGAGCAGCAATCGCGCAAACCGGTCTAGGCGACGAGCTTCGCCGAGCTGGAGCGCCTGGATCTGATCGACTGGCCGTCAGCCGCGCGGGTGCGGCTGACACTGTTCCGTGCCCTGTTCGCCCAATTCTTTCTCATGCCTGACGGTCCACAAGACCTCCGTAGCGGGTTTGCGGCGTTCGAAGCCGAGGGCGGGGCATTGCTTGCGAGCCACGCCTGCTTTGAGGCGCTGCAGGAGGAGCAGCTGACCCTCAATCCCAAGGCGGTGGATTGGCGCGAGTGGGCGGCGGATCTGCGCGACCCGGAAGGCCCGGCCGTGGCCGCCTTCGCCCAGTCGCACCGGCGCGACATTCTGTTTCACATGTTCCTGCAGTTCCTGGCCGAGCGGTCGCTCGCCGCAGCGCAGGTGCGGGCGCGTGACGCAGGCATGCGAGTTGGCCTGATTGCAGACATGGCGGTCGGCATGGACCCGGCCGGAAGCCACGCCTGGAGCCGTCCGCAGGACCTGCTGAATGGGCTTGCGATCGGCGCGCCGCCCGATCTGTTTAATCCGAACGGCCAGCAATGGGGCATCACTGGGTTCTCACCCCGGGCGCTGCGGACGACGGGGTTCGCGCCGTTCCTCGCCACGTTGCGCGCGTGCCTGCGGAATGCGGGCGGGGTTCGGATCGACCATGCGATGGGACTGCAGCGACTGTGGCTGGTGCCGGAGGGTGCCTCGCCCGCGGATGGAGCGTATTTGCGCTATCCATTGTCGGATCTGTTGCGCCTCCTCGCACTGGAGGCGGAGCGTCATCGGGCCATCGTGGTGGGCGAAGACCTGGGCACCGTGCCGGAGGGGTTACGCGAGGCACTGGGCGCTCACGGCATTCAGGGCATGCGGGTTCTGTGGTTCGAGAAGGACGAGGATGCGTTCCTGCCGCCGAAGCGATGGGATCGCGACGTGATGGCGATGACCACGACCCACGACCTGCCGACAGCCGCCGCCTGGTGGACGGGCGCCGATATCCGGCTGCGGGCCGAGCATGGAGTGCTGGGCAAGAACCAGAAGCCGGCGGACCTGGAGCGTGAGAGGGCGAGCGAGAAGGAGGCGCTTTGGCAGACAATGTCCGAGGCCGGCGTGGCATCAGACGATCCGCCCGCAAAGCCGGGACCGTTCGTCGATGCCGCGATCCGCTTCGTCGCACGCTCGCGCTCGCGGATCGCGCTGCTTCCGCTGGAGGATGTACTGGGCCAGCAAGAGCAGCCCAACCTGCCCGGTACCACGGATCAGCACCCGAACTGGCGGCGTCGAACGCCTGATACCGTCGACCGACTGTTGAACGGAGCTGACGCAGCGCGGCGGCTGGAAGCGATTGCGGCTGAGAGGCCGCCCACGTGATCCCCCCGCGTGCGACTATGCGGCTCCAGCTGCACAAGGGTTTCACCTTCGCGGACGCCGCGAAGGTGGTGCCGTATATGGCGCGGCTTGGGGTCAGCCATCTCTATGCCTCGCCAATCCTGACGGCACGACCCGGCTCGATGCATGGCTACGATGTGACCGATCCGACGCAGGTGAATCCCGAGCTCGGAGGCGAGGAGGGATTCCGCCGCCTGGTCGGCACGCTACGGATGCACCGGCTAGGGTTGATCCTGGATATTGTCCCAAACCACATGGCAGTGGGCGGGCAGAACGCCTGGTGGGTGGATGTGCTGCGTCTCGGGCAGGCCAGCCAGCATGCGCAGGTGTTCGATATCGACTGGCATCCGGACAACCCGTTGCTACAGGGCAAGGTGCTGCTGCCGATCCTGGGCAAGCCGTACGGGGACGCGCTGGAGAGCGGCGAGATCATCGTCACCCCGGAGAGTGGCGACTGGCAGATCCGTTACTTCGACAACTGGTTTCCCGTGCGACCCGAGGATGCGGCGAAACTAACGGAACTGGGCGCGGAGGCATACGACGCCGCCGATCCGGAGGGACGCGGCCGGCTCCACCGTCTCTTGGAGCGCCAGCACTATCGGCTGGCGTTCTGGCGCACCGCCAATGACGAGATCAACTGGCGCCGGTTCTTCGACATCAACGAGCTGATCGGCGTACGAGTAGAGAAGCCCGCGGTGCTCGAGGCGACCCATGCGACCTTGTTCCGGCTGTATCGGGACGGGCTGATCGACGGAGTGCGTATCGACCACGTCGACGGGCTCGCGGACCCAGGCGGCTATTGCCGGACGCTGCGTGCCCGGCTCCAGGAGCTAGCCCCGGATCGGCCCGCCTATATCGTCGTGGAGAAGATCTTGGGCCGTGGAGAGCAACTTCCGGCCGACTGGGGCGTGGACGGTACCAGCGGCTACGACTTCATGGACGCGATCAGCGCTGTCCAGCATGACGCAAGTTCCGGGGAGGCGCTGGGCGCTCTGTGGCACGAGCTGACGGGGCGCCCCGCCGGTTTCGCCGCGGAGGAAGTGCCTGCGCGGCGCGAGACCCTCGCGCGGAGCTTCGTGGCTCAGTTGGAGGCTTGCGCCGGGGCGTTCCACGCGGCGGCATTGCAGAACGTGGCAACGCGCGATGCCGGGCATGCCGCAATCCGGAGCGCGCTGGTGGCGCTCCTGGCGCATTTTCCGGTGTATCGCAGCTATCCGGGGGAGCCGTCCAAGGCTGATCAGGATGCCTACTGCCGGGCCCTGGAAGGGGCGAAGGGCGATCCGGAGTTTGCCCGGATCGACGTGATCGAAATGATCATGGAGCTGCTGCGACGGCCAGAAACCCCGGCCCGCCAAAAAGCGGCGACAATTTTCCAGCAATTGAGTGCCCCGGTAACGGCAAAATCCATCGAGGATACGGCGTTCTATCGCTACGGCCGGTTGATTTCCCGGAACGATGTCGGGTTCGACGTGGCGACCTTGGGAACGGAGCCCGACACATTTCACCGTCTGAGCGCGGAGCGGAGCCGACTGTTTCCGGGCGCGCTGCTGACCACCGCGACGCACGACCACAAGCGCGGGGAGGATGTGCGGGCGCGGCTGGCAGTGCTGAGCGAGATGCCGGAGGAATGGGGCCAGACGCTGCGGCGCTGGGTCGCGCGGAACGCGCGCTACAGGACCGAGCGTGGGCCGAGCATGGTGGACGAGCTCATGCTGTACCAGACCCTGGTGGGGGTATGGATGGGATCTTTGGAGGGGGGGTTCGAGGAACGGATTGCCGCCTGGCAGTCCAAGGCGATGCACGAGGCCAAGCTGGAAACAAGCTGGACTTCCCCGAACGAAGCCTACGAGTCGGCTGCGCGAGAGTTCCTCCATTCGGTGCTGGCGGATGGAGGGTTCCGCGACGAAGTCACCACGCTGGTAGGGCGCATCGCCGCGGCCGGCGCGGTGAACGGGATCGCCCAGGCGCTGCTGAAGCTGACCGTCCCGGGCGTGCCGGACCTCTACCAAGGCACCGAGTTCTGGGATTTCAGTCTGGTCGATCCTGATAACCGGCGCCCCGTGGATTTCATCGCCCGGGAGCATGCGCTGGAGGCAGGCGAGACGCCGGTGGCGCTGGCCCGAAATTGGATGGACGGGCGAGTAAAGCAGGCCGTGATCGCGACAGCATTGCGGGCGCGGGCGGAGGCGCCGGAGCTGTTCGCCGAGGGCGAATATATCCCGCTGGACGGGGGGCAGCACCTAATCGCCTTCGTCCGCCGCCACCAGAAGCGGAGTGCGGTCGTGATCGCGCCTCGGCTGGTGCTGGGAATGGTTTCGGACGGGCTGGCGATCCCCACTTCGGCCTGGGACGGGGCCTCGGTGCGGCTGCCGGATGGGCTGAGTGGCACCGTACGGAATGTGCTGACCGGGGACGAGGTGACCTTATCGGCGGATTTGCCGGCGGCGCGGGTGCTGGGCGCATTCCCGGCCGCGTTGCTGATCCCTTGACGCCGGGAGGGGGGCTGAGCATTTTCCGCCTTCCCATACAGTGGCCTCTCCGGCGTTCGCCGTTTCGGGGCAGGGCACGAGGAAGGTTCACGCCATGGCCAAGAGCAACGTTGTTGAGATCAAGCTCGTTTCGTCCGCTGACACCGGCTACTTCTACGTCACGAAGAAGAATGCCCGGACCCAGACCGGTAAGCTCGAGCTGAAGAAATACGACCCGAAGGCGCGGAAACACGTCGTGTTCCGCGAAGCCAAGATCAAGTAACTGGCGAATCCTGACGACCGGCGGACCGTGGGGCTGGCTGCTCTTGCCCCGTTCGGGTTCGTATTCTTGTGGAGTTCGTCTTTCGTCGCGGTGCGGATCGGCCTGCGGCATCTGACTCCGTTGCTGTTCGTTGCTATCCGACTGACCGGCTGCGCCGTCGTGCTGCTGGCGTTCATGGCTGTGCTGCGCCGTCCTTGGGGACGAGTCCGGCCGCTGTTGCATTGCGCAGTTGCCGGGGCGCTGATCAATGGAATCGGCCTGATGGCGCCGCATGTCGGGCTGACCATGACCGGAGCGGCGCCAATCGCGCTTGTGCAATCGTTGACGCCTGTGCTGACCGGGCTTGCGGGAATCGTGCTGTTGCATGAGCGCTTGCGGTCGCTCCAGTGGCTCGGGTTAGCGCTCGGCGTTGCCGGTGTGGCCCTGGTGGTGGGTCAGCAGGCGGCCCAGAGCGTCGTCCGGGTGGAGGGGATGCTGCTGGGATTCGTGGGAGTGCTGGGTCTGGCGTCCGGCACGATCTGGTTTCGGATGTTCTGTCGTGATGTGCCGGCCCTGCCCGGAGTGACGGCCCAGTTCCTGGCGGCGTGCTTGGTCAGTTGGGTGGGAACGGCGCTATTCGAGCGCCCATCCGTCACCTGGACCTGGAGCACCGTGGGCGCAGTGGCGTGGAATACGTGCGGCGTGTCGCTGGGCGGGATGGCGTTGTATTTCTTCATGCTGGCGCGAGGACCGGCGGCCCGGACCACGGCGAATTTTTACATGGTGCCGGGAACGGTGGCGGTGATCAGCTGGGTGGCGCTGGGAGAGCGCCTACCGGTGCTGGCGGCGCTGGGGATCGTCGTGGCAGGCGTGGGGTGCTGGTTGGTCTCGTCGGAGCCTTCCCGCCGGCGCGCGCAGGCGTAGATGCGCCGGCGCCATCAACCAATAGTTCAGTTCACCTGCTCCAACGTCCGATAAGAGCTTAGCGGACGCCGCAGCCCTAAATTCTCGCGCAAGGTCGCGCCCTCATACTCCGTCCGGAAAAGACCACGATCCTGCAAGATCGGTATGACGTGATCGATGAACTCGTCGAGACCGGCCGGGAGATGCGGTGGCTGGATAAGATAGCCATCAACCGCCCGCTCCGTGAACCATTGCTCCATCTGATCGGCAATATCTTCACCGGTACCAACGATCGTCCGTTGCCCGCGGGCGCCACCGTATTTTTCGTACATCTGGCGCACCGTCAGTGTTTCCTTGAACAGGTAGGAGTAACGCGGGTTGGTCTTGCGATCTTCGGAGGAGATGATGTGGTCGGGCAGCGGCTCGTCGACATCGAGGTTACTCAGGTCCACGCCGCCGAGCGCGTTCGACAGAAGCTCCTTGCCGACATCCGGATGGATCAGCGACTGGAAGTAGCGCTGCTTCTCCAAGGCCTCTGCCCGTGTGCGACCGACGATCGGATTGAGCCCAGGCATAATGATAACGTCGCTCCAGGAACGTCCGAAGCGGACAGCATGATCCTTGAGCTCCCGATAGAACGCCTGCCCCTTCTCGATATCGTGCAGCGGGGTAAAAATGACTTCGGCGATCTTCGCCGCAAGGTCCTTGCCCGTGTCCGATGCGCTCGCCTGGAAAAGAACGGGATAACCCTGCGGCGGACGCGCCACGTTCAGTGGACCGCGAACCGTGAAGTGTTTGCCCCTGTGGTTGAGGAAATGCAGCCTTGATGGCTCGAAATAGCGGCCGCAGGCGCGGTCGCGAACGAACGCATCGTCGTCGTAACTATCCCAAAGCCTCTTGACGATGCTGACGAACTCATCGGCGCGCTGGTAACGTTCACCGTGACCGAAATGCGCGTCGCGGCCGAAATTGAACGCTTCTGACGCGTTGGAAGACGTCACGACGTTCCACCCGGCCCGGCCGTGACTGATATGATCGAGCGAGGCAAACTTGCGTGCAATGTGATAGGGTTCGTTGTAACTTGTGGTCGCGGTGGAGACGAGGCCAATTCTTTTCGTCACCGCCGCCAGGGCCGAGAGCAGCGTCAGTGGCTCGAATAGGCCATGTATTGCGGCCAACGCGACAGACCTTCCAGATTGCCGTCGCGCGTCGCGATGGCGTCGGCGAGAAAGACAAGGTCGAATTTCGCTTTCTCTGCGGTCTGCGCCAGCCGAACATAGTGTTCGAAATTCGTGCCGGCATCGATCTGCGAACCTTCATGCAGCCAAGCGGCGACGTGATGCCCGGTCGGGTGGAAAAAGGCCCCGAGCTTGAGAAAGCGCCGACGTTCGGGTGCTGCCATCGTCGTCTCCGCTTGGTGGTCAGTCATCCCGGCCGCTTCGACGGGAGGTGCTTTCGCTCATTCGGCAGAAGCGCGCGGCGTTTTCGATGTGGCGCTTCATCAGTTTACGCGCCGCGGCCCCATCGCGTCGGACAAGAGCCTCATGGATCTGCTCAATCTCGGCGAAGCCGTCGAGAACCCGCTTTGACGACATGGCGCAGGCGCGGCGGATCCAGTGTACTTTGTCGCGCAGCCCAATAAGGGTCTGCTCGATGAGTTCATTTCCGGCTATGCAGTAGGACAAGTTGTGGAGGCGATTATCGAGCTCAATGAAATCCTCGGCGTCGCCACCGAGGATTTCGGTGCCAAGCTGCTGAAAAGCACTGCTTAGCTGCTGCAATTCCCGGTCGGAGACACGCTCGGCCGTCAGCCCGATGCAATGTGCTTCAAGGATACCGCGCATCTCTGACAGGTCATCGATTTCCCGCGCCGAGAGGGCGCGCACGAACGTGCCGCTCTGTGGCGAGACTTCGATCCAGCCCTCGGTTTCAAGCCGCGCCAAGGCCGTACGAATGGGCGAGCGACCCACGCCCAGTTCCTCCGTCAGGCGCGCTTCGGAGAGCTTACCGCCTGGCGAGTAAGTGAGGTCGATGATGCCATCTTTGATGCGGCGATAGGCACCAGAAGCGGATCTTGCCCCCTGATCCAAAGGTCCCCCCAGCGGCGATAAACTGGTCGACTTGTTAACCAGTTTGGATATTCTGGAGGGGACGTCAAGGGTGGCCGGCCGGATGTCTGCGGACTGGATTCACCGTCGTTACTTGGTCGCGATGACAATCACAGCCGGAAAAAGGTCTTGGCGTTGCTATACAACCACTTATCGAGAACCGCAGGCTTCAGCGGTAGCGCGGTATATTCCTCCACCACGGCTTCCATCGGAATGCCGAACGCCTCCCAGGAGAGACCGACCATGATCTTGTCCTGCAGCAGCGAATTGCCGAACTGCAAGAACTGTTCCCAGCCCGAACCGCGTACACCAAAATATCTGGGGCGGTGCGACGCGGTGTCACAATAGAGATTCGGATGGCGCCGCAGCAATCCGACCATGTCGTTGACCCAAGGCCAACCGCCGAGTCCGGCAACGATCCGCAGCTCCGGAAAGTCCACCGCGATTTGGTCGATATGCCGCGGATGACCGAGGTCATGCGGCCGGTCATTGGCGTAGTTCATGCTGGCGTAGATGCGCACCGGAATATCCAGCTCCACGCATTTTGCGTAGAGAGGATAATATCGGCGATCGCTGGCGGGGATCATGTTGTAGAGCGAGGATACACGCAATGCGCCGAACCCATGATCCTTCACCAGGCGCACCAGCTCCCGCACGCCCGGCATGCCGTCATGCGGGCTGATCGAGGCGAGCCCGATGAACCGCTTGGGGAACTGCGCGAGAATATCGGCGATCGTCGCATTGCTCGCACGCAGAACGCCCACTTCCACACCGGCACGATCCATCAGGCGGACGAAATCAGGGATGGACATTCCGTGCGACTCACCCGGATCGGGGGCGCCCGCACCCTCACCGCGACGAGAAAAGATGCGCTCATAGTTGGAAAAGCCATGGCCGGGCGGCGGCGGCAGGCGTTCCGGATCGCCGAATCCCGGCGGGTGAGTTGCCGCTTCCTGCTTGCGCGGCGTGCCGTTTTCGTCAGGCGGAAGGTCGCATTCCAGGTCTATAACTTTGCGCATCTTTCGGTTCCTTGGTGTGATGGATCAGCGTTGCAGTGCATGATGCCGATAGCAGCATCGAATGCCTGAAATAGGTGCATTAATTGCAGTTGCGAGCGTCGGAATCTCGCTTGACACCGGTCCGGATATTGCCTCCAACACATCTGGCGCTGCTGTGCCCATAGGGGAATAATTATGTGGGACTGGAGCACATTTTTCCATTACCTCCATAGTCCGTACCTGATCACGGGTGCCGGTATTTCGCTTGGGCTTTCGATCGGTGCGATGGCCATCGGTCTCGTCTGCGGCCTGGCCGCGGCGCTGATGCGAATGTCGCACAATCCGCTGATCCGGCAGCCGGCGACGTTCTACATATGGTTGTTCCGCGGCACCCCAGTGCTCGTGCAACTGATCATCATCTATACCGGACTTCCCCAATTGGGCATTAAGCTGAGTGTGTTGTCGTCGGCGCTGCTCGGCCTAGGCGTCAACGAGGGTGCCTACCTAGCCGAGATCATCCGCGCCGGCATATCGGCGGTCCCGCGCGGACAGTTTGAGGCGGCGCGGTCGATCGGAATGACCCGCACGACCACGATGCGGGTCGTTGTCATGCCGCAGGCATTGCGGATCATCATACCCCCGCTCGGGAACTCCTTTAACGGTCTGATGAAGACGTCATCGTTGGCATCCGTCATCTCCATGAACGAATTGCTGCGCCGCACAGAGCTACTGATCCAGGTGCAGTTCAAGGTGCTTGAGATTTTCGTGGATGCGGCGATTTTCTACCTTGTGCTGACGACGCTATGGGGTTTCGTGCAGCGGCGGCTTGAGGCGCATTTCTCGCGTTCGGTGACCGCCTCCAGCAGATCGCGCCAGCCGGCCCCTGAGGCGAAGATACTGGAACTCACCGACGCGGTGGTGTCCCATGATGCCACCTGATGCCACACCGCAATGGATGGTCGAGGCGAGGGGCATCCACAAATTCTTCGGCAGCAATCACGTGCTGCGCGGCGTCGATATGTCGGTGGCTCGCGGCGAGGTGGTGGTCGTTGTTGGCCCCAGCGGCAGCGGCAAGAGCACTTTCCTGCGAACGCTGAACCAACTCGATGCGCCCGACAAAGGCACCGTGACGATCGACGGGACGCTGCTGGGTTATCGCACCGGCAGCAATGGGCGCATGATCGCCGTGTCCGATGCAGTGTTGTCGCGGCAGCGGCAGCATGTCGGCATGGTGTTCCAACAGTTCAATCTGTTCAGTCATATGACCGCTCTGGAAAACATCATGTCCGGGCCGGTACAGGTCCTGCATCGCGCCAAAGCAGAAGCAGCGCAAGACGCGCAACAGCTGCTGGAGCTGGTGGCGCTGGGGGACAAGGGGCAATTCTATCCAGAGCAGCTCTCCGGCGGGCAACAACAACGTGTTGCCATCGCTCGATCCCTGGCAATGCATCCCAAGGTGATGCTGTTCGACGAACCGACTTCCGCGCTGGACCCGGAGATGGTCGCGGAGGTTCTGCAGGTGATGCTGGACCTGACCCGGCGGGGGATGACGATGATCATCGTGACACATGAAATCCAGTTCGCCAACAAGGCGGCAGACCGCATTGTTTTCATGGAAGGTGGCGAGATCGTCGAGCAGGGGCGACCGGAGGAGTTGGTGGCGAACCCGCGCAATGAGCGGACACAGAAATTCCTGCGGCTGGTGACGGGCAGAGTCTGATCGCATGCTGCATCTGACGTTGTCGCTCGCCGGTAGCGGCTATCATCCTGCGTCCTGGCAGGTGTCACGTTTGCCGCCGTCGCCGAGCGCCACGTCACTTTACCCAATCCTGGCCGCAGCCGAGCGCGCTTGCATGGACGCGATTCTGCTCGGCCATGGTCTTGAGTGTCTGCGCGTGGGCGAGAGCGGCCAGGTCAACACAATGCATCTCGATCCGCTGCCGCTGGCCGGCGCCTCGCTGGCGAGAACGCGGCGGATCGGTGTGGTGGCGGGCTGGACGGTCGATTTCTCCGAACCGTTTCACGTGGCGCGCGTGCTGGCGACCTTGGATCATCTGTCGTACGGCCGCGCCGGCTGGCTGGTGCAGATCTTCGGCACGGATGCGCTGACGCCGCGTATCGG
This sequence comes from uncultured Pseudomonadota bacterium, assembly GCA_963791885.1. Classification (GTDB taxonomy): domain Bacteria; phylum Pseudomonadota; class Alphaproteobacteria; order Acetobacterales; family Acetobacteraceae; genus CAVSUZ01. The sequence goes on from CAWBUL010000006.1 coordinate 1,614,497, forward strand.
GCGATCGCTCGGCACCGAGACGCTGTCAGATTATTGCGAGCGGGCGCACGAGTTCATCGACGCAGTTCAAGAGCTGTGGGACAGCTGGGAGGATGAAGCCTTCACGGTGGACAAGCCGAGCGGCACGTTCGTCGATCCCGGTCACGTGCACCTTGTGGATCATCACGGCCGCTACTTCACCATTCGTGGTCCGCTGAATGTGCCGCGGCCACCGCAAGGGCATCCGGTTTTGATGCATACCGATCCCGGCGATGCAGACGGTCGGCGACTAGTCGTGTCGACAGCCGACGTCATTCTGACGCGATATGGGACAGCGGCCGAGACCGCAGCGCGGTCCAGGGAACTCCGCCGGGATCGCGATACGGAATCATTTCGCGTACTGGCGGATCTTTGCATCATACTCGCGCCGACGGAGGCTGCGGCCCAGGAGCGTGCGGCACAGCTCGACGCACTGGTCGCGCCTGGAAGCGCCGTGCCGCGATACGTCGGAACACCGGCCGGATTGGTCGAATTATTCGCGCGGTGGTCAGCCGAAGGAGCGTGCGACGGGTTCAATCTGTTTCCTGCGGTGCTGCCCGACGATGTTGACCTGCTTACCGATGCGGCGATTCCTCTGGCGCAGGAGCGAGGCTTGGTTCGACGCAACTATGGCGGAACGACGTTGCGGGAGCATCTGGGGCTGCGCCGGCCGGTAAGCCAATTTGCGGAGAACTCAGATTGAGCATGCCACAGATGCATCTCGGTCTTTTCATCTATCCGGCCGGCCATCACATCGCCAGTTGGCGCCATCCGAGGGTGGATGCGCGTGCCATCGCCGGGATGGATTATTACCGAACAGCGGCCAAGCTCGCTGAACAGGGCAAGTTCGATCTGTTCTTCGTAGGCGACATGCTCGCGGCGCGTGAGAAGGACGGGCGCGTGGTTCGCGAAGGCGGGCTGAATAATCTTGACTCGATCTCCATCACCTCGGCGATCGCAGCCGATACGGAGTGCCTGGGCCTGATCGCCACCCTCTCCACCACCTATAACGAGCCCTATCCCATTGCGGAACGCTTCGCGTCGCTGGATCATATCAGTGGCGGCCGGGCGGGCTGGAACATTATCACCACGGCGAATGACGACGCGGCGTATAATTTCAGCCAGAAGAGTCACATGGAAAAGACGCTCCGCTACGAACGGGCGAAAGAGTTCGTCGATATCTGCACGGCACTGTGGGATAGCTGGGACGACAATGCTTTGATTGCCGACCGGACGCGGGGGTTATTTGTCGATCCAGCGCGTATCCATCCGATCGATCATCACGGTCGGTTCTTCTCTGTGCAGGGCGCACTGCAACTGCCGCGTCCACCGCAGGGTTGGCCGGTGCTGGTGCAGGCGGGCGGATCGCCGGCCGGCATCGAATTCGCGGCAATGGTAGCCGAGACGATTTTCGCGGCGCAAAGCAATCTGGAGGAGGCGCGGGCTTTCCGCGAAACGGTCAAGCGGCGGATGACGGAGTACGGTCGCTGTGCCGAAGAGCTGAAGATATTACCGGGATTGTCGCCGATCGTCGCCGCCACGGAACAAGAGGCGCAGCGCAAGGAAGCTGAGCTCGACGAGCTGATCCTTCCAGCGGTCGGCGTGTGGATGTTAAGCGAGCAGATGCGGTTTCGACTTTACGACTATGCGCTGGATGCGAAACTGCCGACTGACGATATTCGTGCCTCGGACCAGTCATTCACACCACGGGTGGTGAGCCTGATGGAACGTGCGGATCGGGACGGGCTGACGGTGCGCGCGTGCGCCAACCTGGTGGCGAAGTCCCGCTCGCATGGGACGTTTGTCGGTACCGTGGAAGGGCTGGTGGACTACATGCGGCTTTGGGTCGAGTCCGGCGGGTGCGACGGGTTCAACATCATGCCGGCCCATTTTCCGGACGAGTTGACCCTGTTCATTGAAGAGGTGGTGCCGGTGTTGCAGCGCCGGGGATTGTTCCGGACAGAATACGCCGGTCCGATGCTACGGGATCATCTGGGGCTTTCATATCCACACCGGCGCCGGTCCAGATAGAAGCCGCTGTTATTGGGACTGCGCCGTGCAGTTCGGGGCCGGGATCGGGCCACCGGTTACCTTGTACGGCCCCGGTAGCACGCAGTGCCCATATGGCTTGAAGATCTTGTCGAAAGTCCCGTCCGTGTGCATGTCGTTCATCACCTTGGCGACGGCGTCGGCGATGGCTGGCTCCTTGAAGGCCAGCGCCTCGGCATGCGGGTCGTAGCCGGTCAGGGCAATGCGGAAGAAATCCACACCCTTGTTGCGATAATAATAAGCCTCTTCGGTGCCGATAAAGGCGCCTTGAACCTGTCCGGCGGAGAGTGCCTGCAGCACGGTGGCGTAGGTATCGAAGGTATGAATGTCGATCGGCGGTTTGCCGGCCTTCTGCAATGCGGCACTGGCGGTTTGCGCATCATGATAATCGACGGTGCCCAACTCTACGCCGAAACTCTTGCCCGAGAAATACTCAGGACCGTCAATTTTATCAGTGTTCGACTTTGGCACCACGATCGCCATGGTCGAAGCACCATAGGGAATCATGAGGACCTGTGCCGCCCGGTCTGGGGTATAGAACATGAAGGAGTCGATCATATCGATCCGCCCCTCCTTCAAAAGCGGGATCATGGTAGCAAACTGCGTGCTCTGAAAGGCCATTTTCAGGCACAGCCGCGTTGCGATTTCGTTGCCTAGATCAACGTCAAGGCCGACGAGCTTGCCGCTGTCATCTATGTATTGGATCGGCGCCACGGTGGGATTGATCGCGGCAATCAGCGATCCTTCCTGCACCAGCGGCGGATGACCGAGCGCTGGCGAGCAATTGCCTTGCGCCCGTGCGGCAGGACCAAGCCCAGTGGCAAGTGCCACAGCAAAAACAGCCAGGCAACCGGACCATTTCGTCATCATATCCCCCTGAATTCTGTTCGTACGTCCACGGCGCAGACCCCTGCACCGGCCTCTCCCACGATCAGCGGGTTTATTTCCAAATCGGCCAGACGTTTGCCCAGATCGTGCGCCAGCCAGCTCAACCGTTCCAGCGAATTGACGACAGCCTCAACATCTCGGGGCGGTCCGCCTCGCCAGGAACCAAGCAGTCTGGAGCAACGCAAACTTTGTACCAATCGCGCGGCGTCCGCATGTGCGAGCGGCGCGGGGGCCGACGCGACGTCGTGAAGGAGCTCGACCAGCGTGCCACCAGCACCCACCATGACGAACGGACCGAACTGAGGATCATTGCGTATGGACAGGATCAGCTCCAATCCAGCTGCTGCCTGTTTCTGCACCAGGCAGCCGGTGAACTGGTCGGAAAGACCGTGGCGGGCGACGGAGGCGACGATGTCGTTCCACGCGGCACTGACTGCCGCTGCATCCGCAAGACCGATTTTGACAGCTTGCAGCTCCGTCTTGTGAGTCACACCGGCAACTTGGCCCTTCAGCACGACAGGGAAGCCAGTCGATTCCGCCGCTGCAGCCGCTTGCTCCGCGGTGGCGCAAAGCGCTGCGCGCGGCGAAGTTATGCCGTAGGCGGCAAGAAGCGCCGGCGCATCGTCCAAGGGAGGCAGTTTCGCTGGCAGATTGGCGGGACGTTGCGGCGCTTCCGTGAACGTGGCCAGTCCGGCGCGATAATCGAACAGGCCGCGCAGCGCCGACAGCAAGTCGTCTGTCGATTCAAAATACGCAATGCCGAGTTCGCGCAGGATCGCGCGTGGGCCATCCGCCGCGCGCCCCGGCAGCAGCACGGCGAGGACAGGCTTGCCTGACTCGAGTGCGGTCTGTGCCAGCGTGCGGACACGTGCCGAAAAAAACGGCATCGATGTGAGGTACAGCAGCACAAATCCGACCTCCGGCGCCCACGCCAGCACACGCATCGCGGGTGCGGCGATGTCATCCGGCTGTGACGGAAGGCGGCCGCCAAGATCGATCGGGTTGTCGGCTTGCGGCGGCAGCAGCAGCTTGCCCAACTCGCCGCGGACGGACGGCGACAGGCGCGCGAGCTGAAAGCCCGCGCCAACAACGCGGTCCACCATCAGGCCCGTGCCACCGCCCGAGCCTGATAGGATACCGATTCCGTCGGTTTTTGGCACAGGGACACGGATCAGCAGATCGGCGATCCGCATCATCATTACCGGATCATCGGCAAGGACGACATTGTGTGCACGACAGATCGCGGTGAATGAATCGTAGTCGCCCGCAAGACTGGCGGTGTGCGATCGCGCGGCCCGCACACCATCGCTCGTCTTCCCGGTCTTGACGACCACCATCGGCTTGCCGGCGCGCCGGCATGCAGCAGCGGCACGCACGAAGCGGGCCGGATCACGCAGTCCCTCGATATAAACGCAGATCGCTTCGGTCGCAGGATCGTCGATGAAGTATTCCAGGAAGTCGCAGATCTCCAGGTCCGACTGGTTGCCCAGCGAAACGCAGCCGCTGAATCCGATCCCTTCGGCGATAGCGCGGTCGAACAGGGATACCATCAGGGCGCCGCTCTGACTTATCAGGCCAATGCGGCCCGGCAGCAGCTCTACCGTGTCGAGTACGACGGAGGAGCAAAGGGCGAGCTGCGACAGTGGATTGATCAGCCCCATGCAGTTTGGCCCAATGATCCGCATGCCTACGGGCAGCGCGATCTCCAGGATACGCTGCTGCAAGGCAGCGCCAGCGTCGTTCGCTTCGGCAAATCCGGTCGAGATAATGACACAGCAACCAACACCAGCCGCTGCGCACTGCTCGATCGCCGGCAGCAGATGGTTGACCGGCACAGCCAGGATCGCGACCTCCGGCTTCATCGCCACGTCGGCGAGGGCGGCATAGGCTGTGCGGCCAAAAATCTCCCGCGGGCGCGGGTTGATGGGCACGATTTCGCCAGTGAAGCCATGTCGGACCAGGAAGTGCATGATCCGGCCACCAAACTTGTCCCGATCTTCGGACGCGCCGAAGACCGCGACAGAACGAGGCTGCAGGATCTCCCGGACGGACAGGCGGGGCGGCTGTGCGTTCACGCTGCCGCCGGGGATTGGAAGGCGACCTCGGCAATCTGGTTCGGACCGTAACCATTATGCGCCGGGAAATTCTCCGCCAGCGGACGGCGTTCGCGGAACGTCAGCCAGAGACGAATCATATGACGGCGGCGCTCCGGTTCGGGGTAGTCCTCGAAACCGGTGCGGGAATGCAGCACTGTATAGTTGTTACAAAGCTGCATGTCGCCGACCCGCAAATCCATGTCGAGATGGATGGCTGGGTCGTAGGCAAGGCTGTCCAGGAAATCGAGCGACGCCTTCTCCAGCGGTTCGAGCGGCTTGCCGGTCTTCTCGGAGGCGGCGTTGATTTGGTTACGGACCAGACGGGAGCTGACCTGGCCGTCCTTGGCGCCGAATACCGGCAGACGGTACTGGGTCACCGGATCAGCCGTCAGCGCTGCTTCCCGCTTGATGTAGTGAAAGCCCCTGTACAGCGGCGGCAGGTATTCCGGATGCTGGCGAAGGATTTCGTTGTGCAGCGTGACGGAGCTAACGATGCTGCTCAAGCCGCCGCTTTTCGCGCGCCGCAGGCACAGCAGACCGACCAGATCGCAGCTGTCGCTATGGAACGGCAAATGCGCGTTCGTCTCATAGCCGCGCACGTCGATGTCACCGTAGCGGCGGCCATGATCGTACACATGGCCGAGCAGATCGCCCTGCGGGTTTTGGCGGACGGGCATGCCGAGATAGGAGCCGATGCCCCAAAAGATCAGTCCGACATCGTCATCGCTGTAGTCGGTCGCGTTCAGCCCGCGCACCACGACGAAACCGCGACCGGTGCGAATTTCCTCCAGCCATTGCGCCAGTTTGGGGGCAAGATGCGGCAGCGGAAAACTGCTGCGTCCGACCTGCCCGAGGCTCAGACCCTGCGCATGGACTGCTCGTACCGCCGCCCCAATATCTCCCAGGTCCTGCTCATCAAGATGGACAAGCCAACTGGGATCGTTGGCGAGGTCACGCCCGAACCAAGCCGATGGGTGAGTGATCGGCTGCGCATGAATCTGGTCCGACATTGTTTTCCCCATTGGGATCTCCCCTCCGGCGGGATCAAAGGTCGCGGAAATTGGGTTTTCGCTTTTCCAGCATCGCGCTCATTCCTTCCGCTGCGTCTGGGTGGGCGAAGACGGATCGGCTGAGCTGTTCTTCGTACTCCGCCATCTCATCCCAGCTATGGCGCAGATTGAAATTTACCGCCTGGCGGATCGCCAGCAGCGCGTTCGGCGAGGCGCCGGCGATGCGTGTGGCGGCGTCTATGGCCTCGTCCATCAACGCGGCGCGCGGCACGACCTTGGTGATAAGGCCAAGCTCATAGGCACGCTCCGCGCCGAAATCCGAGCCGAGGACAAGCAGGTCAAGGGCGCGGGACCGACCCAATAGTCGCGGCAGCCGGTGCAATCCCATGCCCCAGCTTGGAATGATGCCGAGATAGGCGTCGCCTGCGCGGAAAACGGCATTGTCGGCCGCAATCCGGATATCGCAGACCCAACCGATCGCCGTGCCTCCGCCGATGCAATAACCGTGGATTGCCGCCACGACTGGCTTGCAGCCGGATTCGATGCGCTGGAGCGTACGGCGGCCGAGGGCGCGGAAGGCCGCGGCTGCGTCCGGATCGCGCAAGCGGGATTCATCGCGCAGATCGGCGCCGGCGCAGAACGCCTTCTCGCCCGTGCTGGTCAGGATCACGCAGCGGATGGAGGGATCCGCCTCGACCTCATCCAGCACGCTATGCAGCGCCTCTATCGTCGCGAGGGAGGCGGCGTTCACCGGCGGATTGTTCAGGCGGATGATGCCGATGCGGTCAGAACGTTCCAACAGAACCAGATCTTGCTGCATCGGATCTCCTGCCAAGGGATAAGGCTGTCGCGTTACGCCGCCTCGGTGCCGCACCAGTCGACGATGCTGAGCGCCATCACCTTGATGGCGGCGACGTAGTCCTCGATTGCCACATACTCGTCGTCGGAGTGCATGATGGCGGTCGATCCCGGCCCGAAGATCACCGTCGGCGTGGCGCCGTATTCGTTGAGGAATCGCGTGTCAGCGGCACCCTGCCGGCCGCTGATCACCGGATCCCGGCCAGTGACCTCCCGGTAGTTCTTTGATACCGTCTCGGTGATCGGATGGTTCCGCGGTATCTCCGACGCCTGAGCATCGTAGCCGACGAAACGAACCTTCGGCGGGTGGTCCTTCATCCAGGGATCCCGGGCTGCGGCACGAGCGACCCAATCGACCAGGGTCTGCTTGATGCCTTCATGATCCTCACCGGGAACGGTCGCGATGCTGCCCTTCAGAAGGCAAGTGGCCGGGAAGGAGCTCGGATAGTTGCCGGCCTGGAAGCTGCCGATGGCGCAAGGGATGGCATCGATCGCGCTCGGATAGAGCGGATGCTTGATCTTCGCCACGCGCTCGGCCTCCAGCGCGGCGACGGCCTTGGTGATTGTGTAGCCAAGCTCGATCCCGCTGACCCCTTCGTAGCGCCGCTGAATGCCGGCAGCCTTGCCATTGATCTCAATCTCAAACCAGATGCGGCCGATGCAGGCCGGCTGGATCGCCAGATCGCTGGTTTCGCCGGAGATACCGGCATCGGCCTTGTAGCCACGGATCACGGTGTCCAGCGTGCCGTGGCCGCTGACTTCCTCATCGATAACGACGTTGATGTAAACATCGCCCTTCGGCTTCAGGCCAAGCGCGATCAGGCTGGCAACCGCCATGATGTGGCTGGCGACGCCGCTTTTCATGTCGGCGGAGCCGCGTCCGTAAAGGCGTCCGTTCTTGATTGTGCCGGACCAGGGATTGTCACTCCATCCTTCGCCGTTCCCGACAGGGATCACGTCGGAATGGCCGTTCAGCAGCAGCGAACGTCCGCCCCCTGTGCCCTTCCAGGTGGCGACGATGTTGGGCCGCCCTTCGTAGCCGCGAGCAACCGGACGGTAGCCCGAATGCTTCTTCAGCTGCGCCCAGTCGGTTTCCCACTGATCGATGGTCAGGCCCATTCGCCCCATGTAATCGGCAAGGAATCGCTGGATGGCGGCTTCGTCGCCGGTCACGCTGGGGATCGTGACCATCTGCTGAAGGAACTTGATTGCCTTGTCTTCGTCCGCCTCGATCTGGTCCAGCACTTTGCGGCGGAGGTCGGATGTCATGCGCCGGTCCTTCTGCTTTTCGTCGGTCGGCTCCATGGATTGAGAGGTATCCTTAGGAGGTCCTATCATCCTACTGTTAATCAGATCTAGCGTGCAACGCCCGGTCTTCCGGCAAGCGTGCCGATTGCAGTAGAGCGGGCTGGATTTGCCGGCCGAGGCGGAATCGGGAGGAACGAGTTCCAGCATGAGTGTGTCAACGAAAGAGCGTGCGCGGCGGCGGTCGCCCGAGAGCCGCCACATGTTCAGGCGCAGCCCGATTCCCCTGTACATCCAGGTCGCGACATTGCTGCGCAATCGCATTGCCGATGGCCATTTCCGAGCCGGGCAGAAGATGCCGACGCAGGAGGAACTGGAGGAGGAATTCGGCGTCGCCCGGGTGACCGTTCGCCAGGCGGTTGAGTTGCTGGAGAAGGAAGGACTGGTGCATCGCCAGCAGGGCCGCGGCACCTTCGTGACGCCGCACATGCCGGAACGGCGCTGGCTGCACCTGACGATCGACATCGATTCGCTGGCCCTGTCGATCAGGGGCCATGTGCCGCGTTTCCTGACGGTAAAGAATCCGGCGCCGGCGCCTCGGCTGCTGGCGGAGGACGGAGAACCGGCGGCGGCGTATCAGTATTTGCTAAGCGTTCAGTTCCGCGCCGGGGAGCCATTCGCCGTCGCCAGCGTGCATGTGGAACGCTCAATCTTCGAGCGTGCGCCGGAGGCATACCGCTCTAAGACTGCCCTGCCCGTGCTGCTGGAGCAGGAGCGGGAGAACATCGATTATGCGCAACTGACGGTGGTCGTCGGGAGCGCCAGCCCGGATACGAGCGAACGGCTGCGCATGCCGCTCAATTCGCCGACCGCGGAAGCGCGGTACGTCGTGCGGAACCAGCAGGGCGTAGTGATCTATGTCGCGGAGGTGATATATCGCGGCGATTGCGTGCGGTTCGACATCGGCTTGATGCGAAATGGGCGCGAGCTGGGATAAGAGCGCCCGAGTCAGACTGCATCGGTAACGAGCTGCCGGTAAAGCTCGGGATCGGTGGCTCCCTCGCTACCGATCAGCAGCACGCTCGACTCTGGCGCCAGTTGGAACTGGGTCCGCAAGGCAGGATCCGCCGCAACCGCGACGAGCGCCGCCAGTCCCGCCGTCGCCGATTCGCCAGCGATAATGGACTCGTCACTCGCCTCGCCGCGCCCCAATAGACGCATCGCCTCGATCGCCCTGGCATCGTCGATCGTCATGAAAAAACGGGCGCCACGGCTGAGCACGCGCCAAGCTTCGGTGGAGACCTCACCACACGACAGTCCGGCCATGACGGTGGTCAGATCGCCGGAGGATGGCGTGGGACGGCCGGCAAGAGCGGATTGGAACAGGCAGTCTGCTCGTTCGGGCTCCACCACAGTGGTGATTGGCGCGGCGGTACCCATCGCCTCCCACAGATGCGCACACACGGCGGCAGCGAGACCACCGACACCCCCCTGGACGAACACATGGGTAAGCGGCGGCGCACCGGCTGCCGCAAGCTGTTGCAGCACCTCGATCAGCATGACCGTATAGCCTTGCATCACATTGCGCGGCACCGACTCGTAGCCCGGCCAGGACGTGTCGGAGACGACATCCCAACCGTTCTTCTCGGCGGCCTGTGACGCAGCCAGTACGGATTCATCGTAATTGCCAGTGATACGGACGATCTCGGCACCATAGGCGCGGATCGCCTCCTCCCGCCCTGGACTGACCTCGGCGTGCAGGAAAATGACGCAGCGGCATCCAAAGGTGCGGGCACCGGCTGCGACAGAGCGCCCGTGATTGCCGTCGGTCGCGCAGGCAACGGTCATTTGTTGCGTGTGTTCGCGCAAACCACCGCGCACCAGCTCCGGCAACGTCACGTCGCGGCCGAGACGGCGAGAGAGTTTCTCCTGCAGCAGTCGCGCGACCGCGTATGCGCCGCCGAGCGCCTTGAAGCTGCCCATGCCGAAACGGCCGGCCTCGTCCTTGTACCAGACATTCCGGACATTGATGCTGGCGGCGAGGCGGCCGAGCGGACGCAGCGGGGTCGGCGCATAGAGAGGGCAGGCGGAAATCGCCGCAAAGGCCGAGTTGGCGGCCGCGTGGGACAGCACCTCCTGCTGGTCGTAAGGATGCGGGGTCCGCGCGGCTGCGTTTTCGGCGATCCTGATGCTCACGCGACGTTACCCTGGGCGAAAATGCGGCAGAATATCGCTGGCGATGGCGCTGACCTGGTCGCGCTCATAGCGATAGGGTACCAGAACGATGCGCTGGGTGCCGACATGCTCATGCTGCTTCAATTGCTCGACGCACTCAGCTGCGGTCCCCATGATGGCGCTGTCGGCCGTCGATTCGCTCCAGCCGGCAAAATCCCACTCGGTGTGCAGCCATTCCATCATCTTATCCTGCACGGCCGCGCGGCTCGGCCCAATGATGATCGGAAGCTGATTGCAACTGTGCAGAGTCGCCGGATCCCGGCCTGCCTCAGCGGCGTAGTCGCAGACTTTCTTCCACGAGCGGGTAAAGGAATCTGGCGTATAGAAATAGGTCAGCCAGCCATCGCCTTTCTGACCCGCGCGCTTCAGTACCGCATCGACGTAACCGCCAATAAGCAGACGCGGATACGGCCGGGAACGTGGCTTCGGGAACATCACCGCCTGGCGAATGCTGTGGGGCGGGATGTCGGCGGTGACCGACGGTTCGGTCCAAAGCCGGATCATGATGTCCAGATTGCGGTCCATGATACGGCCGCGCTGATTATACGGAACGCCGACCGCGTCGAACTCCCGCCTGTACCAGCCGGAAGCGGCACCGAGTTCAAATCGGCCGTCGCACAACAGGTCGAGCGTCGAAAGCTGCTTTGCAAGCAGCAACGGATTGCGCAGCGGCAGCACAAGTACACCTGTGCCGAGCTTGATCGTGCTGGTCCGGGCAGCGACGGCGGTCAGGATAGTCAGCGCATCGGCGATCGGGAAATGCGGATCGGTGCCGAGCAGGATGTGGTCCCAGACCCAGAGGGACTCGAAGCCGAGCTGTTCGACCCAGACGCCGTAATCCACCAGCGCCTTCGGGTCCGGCAATTCCGGGAACCGCGTAAAGTTGCGCATGGCGATACCGATGCTGGCAGGCATGGCGATCCTTTCCTGAGGCGGCTGCGCGGAGATCAGGCAATGTAAAGACAGTCCGGGTCGAGCTGGCGCAGGACCTGGAGTTCATGCTCGGTCGGGGGTGCGGTCATCCGCACATCATCCGCCACCTCCAACCCAAACCCCGTATTCTCCTGCACCTGCTCCACACTGACACCCGGATGCAGGGCCTGGATCTGCATGCGTCTGGTTTCCGGCTGAAAACCAAGCTCCGCAAGGTCGGTGATGATCAACTGAGGGCCCCGGTCAGGAGCCGGCGTCGCGGCGCGAGGTGCCGCCCTGCAGGTAGCCGGGGCTGGTGATGTATTCTACCGTCTCCACGAAGCGCCGCTTCTCGTGCTTCATCACCACCATGACATGCGACAGGCTGGCGATGTCATTGCCGCCCCCGGTGCCGGGCAACCGTGTCTTCGGATGGTCGGGATCGCCGATGAAAGAGCTGTTCAGATTCCCGTACCGGTCGATCTGGGCGCCACCGAGAAAGCCGACATCAACATAACCACGCTGCAGCAGCAGCAGAACATCGGTGATCGGGCAGACCATATTGGCCTGGCGTGTGCAGCGCTGTTCGTTGGTCGATGGGGGCAGTTCGCCGGGAACGATGAACGGGCCGATGACGCCACCTTCGAACAGGATGGTCAGGCCAGGCGCGTGCAGCCGTTGCGCGAGGGTGGCCGCGAGCAGCGGTGTGCCGACACCAGCAAACACGATCAATCCATCGCGCAGCGCACGAGAGGCCATAACCGCGAGCAGTTCCGCGACGGTATAGGCGGGGCGTTCAGACATCGTAGATGCTCCGGCCGCCGCGGGTTGCCGTCAGCAGGTCGTGCAATCCCATCCGCTCCAAGGCATGATTCCATGAAGGCGGCTCGTGATAGAATCGCTCCAAATAGTCCTGGCTGCCGCGTTCGGGGTCCTTGCGGGTCATCTCCGCGAACATATCCATGTGCTTAAAGAAGGGTTCGTACTGGCCGTAACACTCATGCGGTGCGCTGCCATAAGGGACTTCGACCACCGCTTCGACTGTGAAGAAGGGGAATCGCGTCTGGTCGGGGGTGCGACGAATCTGTTCGTTGGCGACGATCCGCTCGGTCGTCACGATCACCCGCTTCGCCGCCATCGGCAGATCAATGTCCATGAATTGCAGTCCGTCGAGCTGGGCGTTGCCGTACGGATCGCAGCGCTGCACGTGGATCAGCGCGATATCCGGGTTGATGGCAGGCACCAGCAGGAGCTGTTCGCCGGTGAAAGGACAGGTCATGGCTCGGGTTTGTTCGCGCACACGCTGATGCACGTCCGACCCCATCATGGAGCGGATCGGCATGAACGGAACCCCCATCGCACCGGCGCGATAGCGCAGGCCCATGGACATGTGGCTCCATTCCTCGAACTCGGCACGACCTGTTTCGACCCAGTGGCGCATGACGCGCGATATGCCCCAGACGATCCCCTGGCTGAACCAGCTGGTGATAATCTTACGGCCGAGACCGGAGGCGAAAATGATGTCGCCGTCCGAGGAAACGATGTTGCGGGAGAATGTCAGGTCCTTTTTGCCGGCGCGGATCAACGCCCACAACATCGCCATCGGCGTGCGCGACATCATGCAGCCGCCGAGCGCAACATGATCGCCGGGCGCGACGAGGCGGGCGGCCTCTTCCAGCGACATGACTTTTTCCCGCAAGCTGCGATCGCGTGCCGTGGTTTCCGCTCTCAACCGCTCGTACGCTGTCATGCCGTGGTCCCTGGAACGCGCCTGTCGCCGGTAAAATCCATCGCTAAGATGCTAAAGATGGTACAACCGCCTGTCCATCCTACTGCCTCGAAATCCCACGATTTGCTTGGGCCTTGACTTCCCGGGCAACCGGCGCAGAGTTTTAGCGTCGACCCCTTCGGACGGGAGATCGGCACAACGGGGGAAGTCATGCAGGGGACCGGCGTCGGCGCCAGGGTTCGCCGCAAGGAGGACGATCGCCTCCTGCGCGGGCGTGGCCGGTTCGTCGCCGATATTGCGCTGGTCGGCATGCGAGAGCTGGCTTTCGTGCGCAGTCCCGTCGCTCATGCCCGGATCCGCAGCTTCGACATCCCGGATGAGGTCCGGGACAGCGTTTTCACCTGGAACGACCTGGTGGCGGATGGCGTCAAGCCGATCCGCGCAGCCTCCGGCCTGCCTGGTTTCAAGGTGTCCGAACAGCCGGCGTTGGCGAACGACAAGGTGCGCTTCGTCGGTGAGCCGATCGCGGTTTGCGTGGCGGATACGCGAGCCGAGGCGGAGGATATCGCCGCCCTCGTGGCGGCCGATTTCGACGAACTGCCGGCGAATGTGGACATGATCGCGGCGGCCGGCGGCACCGAATCCCGCGTGCATGAGCACTGGAAAGACAATATTTTCCTGGAAACGACCGTCGGTAAGCTATTCCCCGAGATTGCCGCGGCCGCGCCGGTCCAGGTATCGCGTACGATACGCACCGCGCGCCAATGCATCCTGCCGCTGGAAGGCAAGGGGCTGGTGGCGAACTGGGACCGGCAGACCGAGCAGCTTGTGCTGCAGACGGCGACGCAGATGCCGCACATCGTGCGCAGCGGGCTATCGGAATGTCTTGGCGTGCCGCAGGAGAGCATTCGGGTGATCGCGCCCGACGTCGGCGGTGGTTTCGGCTGGAAGGGGTTGCTGCAGCCGGAGGAAGTGGTGGCGACCTGGCTGGCGCGGCGGCTGGATCAGCCGGTGCGCTGGATCGAGGACCGGCGGGAGCATCTGGTGGCCGCCGCGAATGCGCGCGAGCACCACTACCAAATCACCGCCTATGCCGATGCGCGCGGCAGGCTGCTGGGGCTGGAGGCGGTCGCGCATGTGGATGCGGGCGCCTATTCCGTCTATCCATTCTCCGCGTGCCTGGAGGCAGCGCAGGTCGGCAGCATCCTGCCCGGACCATATGATTTCCCGCATTATCACTGCCGCACCTATTCCGTGTGCACCAACAAGCCGCCGATCGTGCCCTATCGCGGCGTTGCGCGCCCGAATGTGTGTTTCGTGATGGAGCAGCTGATCGACGGCATCGCCCATGTGGTCGGCCGCGAAAGCTGGGAAGTGCGGCTGGAAAACCTTGTACCGCCGGAGAAGATGCCGTTCGATAATATCACCGGCAAGCATTTCGACAGCGGCGACTATCCGGAATCGCTGCGGCGCGCAGTCGCGGGGATCGACATCCCCGGCATTCGTGCGCGTCAGCGCCGCGGTGAGGCGGACGGGCGGCTGATCGGCGTGGGCCTCGCGACCTATTGCGAGCAGGGAGCCCACGGCACGGCAGTGTATCACGGCTGGGGGATCCCGATGGTGCCCGGGCATGAGCAGGCGCAGGCGCGCATCACGCCGGATGGAGGGCTGGAGCTGCGGGTCGGCGTGCAGTCGCACGGGCAGAGCATGGAAACCACCTTCGCCCAGGTCGCGCATGAGGTGCTGGGCATTCCGATCGAACGTATCCGGCTGATCCATGGTGATACCGCGCTGACGCCCTATTCCACCGGCACCTGGGGCTCAAGGAGCGTGGTGATGGCTGGCGGGGCGGTTGCAACCTCCTGTCGCATCCTGGCCCAGCGCGTGTGCCAGATCGGCGCTCATCTGCTGCAGGCATCAGTCGACGACGTCGTGCTGATGGACGGGCGCGTTCGCAGCGGTGCTGCGGATGTATCGATCGCCGAGATCGCGCATACTTGGTACCGCGCGCCTCAGCTGCTACCCGCCGATGTCGATCCGGCCGGGCTGGAGGCGACAGGGGGCCACAAGCCAAAGAGCGACCACGGCACGTTTTCTTATGCCACGCACGCCGCGGTGGTGGCGGTCGATCCCGAGCTCGGGGGTGTAGAGATCCTCGACTACCTGGTGGTCGAGGATGCCGGGACCATGGTCAATCCGATGGTCGTGGAGGGGCAGATCCATGGTGGCGTCGCGCAGGGAATCGGTACCGGCCTGTATGAATGCTCGCCCTATGACGAGGAAGGTCAGCCGCTGGCCTCGACCTTCATGGATTATCTGGTGCCCGGCTTTACCGAGGTGCCGCATATCCGCGTGGAGCACGTGCACACGCCGTCACCCTATACCGAGTTCGGTGTGAAAGGGATCGGCGAGGGTGGGGCGATCGCCCCGGCAGCGGTACTGTGCAACGCGATCAACGACGCGTTGAGGCCACTGGGCGCGGTGGTTTCGGACGCACCGATCACACCGCGCCGTATCGTGGCGGCAATCGAGGCGGCCGAGGCGGCGCGGTGAAGCCGGTCGATTTCGCCTATGAACGGCCGGCGACCTTAGCTGCGGCGTTTGATCTGTTGGCGCGAGAGGATTGCGCAGTGCGCGCGATGGCCGGCGGACAGTCGCTTGGTCCGATGCTGAATTTGCGGCTCGCGCAGCCGGATCTGATCGCTGATATCAGCGGAATTCCAGACCTGAGATCCGTGCGTAGCGATGGGCAGAGCTTGGCGATTGGTGCCGGCGTCACGCATGCGGGGCTTGAGGATGGCGCCGGTCCCGGCCGCGTTGGTGGCATTCTGGCGGATATAGCCGGTGGAATTGCATATCGTGCGGTACAGAATCGCGGAACAATCGGCGGCAGCCTGGCGCATGCGGATCCATCGGCCGACTGGGTGGTCTGCATCGCCGCGTTGGGGGCCGAACTGGTGCTGGCCAGCAAGGCCGGACAACGTACGGTGGCAGCCGCGGCGTTCATGCTCGGTCCGTTCGAAACGGTGCTGGAGCCCGGTGAGTTGCTGATCGAAGTGCGGCTGCCACACCTGCCGGTTCAGGCGCGATGGGGCTACTGCAAGTTCTGCCGCAAGGCGGGCGAATTCGCCCAGGCCAGTGCCGCCGTTCTGCTCGATCCGTCGCGGGATGTGCGGCGCTGCGTCATCGGCGCGACCTCGGGTGCGCCGATTGTGATCGACGATGCCGATTTCATCAGCAATGGCGCGTCCGACGACATCGTCCGCGAGCATCTGTCAGCCACCGCATTGAGCGACGATCCGTTCGCGATCCGCACGCACGCCGTGGTGCTGCGCCGTGCTTTGGCGAAGGCGCGTATGTGAGCATCGAATCAGCCTCTACCGCCCGCAGGATCAGCCTGACGGTCAATTCCCGGAGGGTTACCGGCCTCACCACGCCGCGCACGCATCTTGCTGATTTCCTGCGCGAACAGCAGCGGCTGACGGGCACGCATCTCGGTTGCGAACATGGCGTGTGCGGCGCCTGCACGATTCTACTGGATGGCGAGCCGGTCCGTTCCTGCATCACCTATGCGGTCGCCTGCGATGGCCGAACCGTGACAACGGTCGAAGGTCTGAACGACGAGATTGCGACGGAACTGCGCGAGGCGTTTTCCGCGGCACACGGTTTGCAGTGTGGGTTTTGCACGCCGGGGATGCTGATCTCCGCGTGGGATCTGGTGCGGCGGCTGCCTGATGCGGACGATGCGCGCATCAGGCGCGAGATGAGCGGAAATCTGTGCCGATGTACCGGATATGTCGGTATCGTGGAGGCAATTCATCGTGTGCTCGATGACCGTAAGAAGTCACGCTGACTGATGCCGGAGCTGTCGCAGAACTTTGTCGTGCGGTTTCCGCGTGCCGAGGTTTGGCGGGTGTTTCACGACATCGCTCTGGTGGCCGGCTGCATGCCGGGTGCATCGCTCGATCAGACCGACACGGATGGCAAGCTGTGTGGACAGATGCGCGTCAAGCTCGGCCCGATTACTGCGGCGTTCGCCGGGGAAGCGGAGGTGGAGATGGATGAGGCGGCATGGGCTGGTGTCATCCACGGGACGGGACGCGATCAGAAAAACAATTCCCGGGCGCGCGCCGATGTCCGGTTCAACCTGACAGAGCAGAATCCAGGAACGCGCGTCGATGTCGTGGTTGATTTCACGCTGGCGGGGACGCTGGCGCAGTTCAGCCGCGGCGCCATCGTGCAGAGTGTGGCGCAGCGCCTGACCGAGGAGTTTGCGCGCAATCTCGCGGCAGCCATGGAGGCGCGGACGCAAGCGGCGCCGATACCACAGCAGGGGGCACCCGCCGGGGTGACGGAGGCTGCAGAGAAGTCTGCTGCCACGGCACCCGCCCACCTCGTCTCCGGCGGCGCCCCGCCGGCAGCGGGAGAGATCAAGCTGTTCGGCTTGCTGTGGTCGGTATTTACGAGTTGGTTGCACCGCCAGCTCGGCAGACTCTCGTGGCGGCGGGCTGGTGCCGATCGATGACCGCCGTGACCCCGAAAAGAACGAGCAATTCACAGGAGGCATCCTCATGAAGAAGACCGTCTGGTCCGCGGTGGGTCTGGCGATGGCGATGACATTCGGCCCGGTGACCGCTCATGCCGCGGCGCCGACGAAGCCGGCAGCGCTAAAAGTCGCGATCGTCACCTTCTTTTCCAGCTCGGGCGCGGTGGTTGGTGGCCCAACTGCCGACGCGGCAAAGATGACGATCGACGAAATAAACCACGCGGGCGGAATCGGCGGCGTGCCGATCGAGGCACAATATATCGACGAGTCGGGTGGTCCCACCAAAAACGTCGCCGAGTTGCGGTCGGTGGCGGGTGATGTTGCCGCCGTGCTGGGCTACGCGTCGAGTGCGGACTGCCTGGCGGTCGCGCCGGTCGCCGAGCAGTTGTCGGTACTCACGATTCTCTCGGATTGCGACACCAATTCGTTGTTCGAGGGTCATTCCTACAAATGGATCTTCCGGACGATCCCGCCGGCATCGTCCAACGCCGTGGCGATGGCGCTGTATATCGCGAAGATGTATCCGAACATAAAGGACATCGCCGGACTCAATCCGGACTACGCGTTCGGCCGCGATGAGTGGAAGTACTTCACCGAAGCGATGCAGAAGTTGCATCCCGGCGTGACGTTGGGAACGTCGCTATTTCCGGCGCTGTTCTCCGGTGACTATACAAGCGAGCTGTCCCGCCTGGCGAGTGAGCACCCTGGCCTGATCTATTCCAGCCTGTGGGGTGGTGATGTGGTGGCGATGATCCAGCAGGGCGTCGCACAGGGTATATTCAGCCAAGGGTTGGTGGCACTGGCTGCGGGTACACAGGGCGACATACAGGGCATGAACGCGTTGCCGGATGGCGTGGTGGTTGGCGCGGAGCATGGCTACCTGATGCACCCCGGCAAGATCGCCAATCCCCAGGTCGCGAAGTTCGTCAGCGACTACCACACGCGTTTCAACTCGTACCCCGTATCCCCGTATCCGTTTACCATCCAGCGGGCGCTGCTGGCGCTGCGCGATGGATATCAGGCCGCGTTGAAAAAGACCGGCGGCGCATGGCCCACCAACGCGGATGTCGCGCAGGCATTGGTTGGGCTGACAGTGCCGACGATGCTGGGTGATATGACCATCCAGCAGGATCATCAGGCAACCTATGGCGAGCAGGTGGGTGTTTCCGTGCACACGAAGGAATATCCGTTCGCCGTGCTCAACAAGATCGTGACGTTTCCGGCCGATATGATCATGGCACCGCCGGGCGAGAAGGCGGAGGCGTGGGTCAGCAAGCTGACACCCGCCGCGTTGGATAAGATGCCGGCGGTGCACGACTACACGCCGTAATTACGATCGGAGCCGGATAGCCGGAATGTTCTGGCAGGTCGTGTCAGCGACGATCGATGGCGTGACCTCCGGCGCCACGCTGTTTCTCGTCGCTGTCGGGCTCAGCCTGATCTTCGGCGTGCTGAAGGTGCTGAACGCCGCGCATGGTAGCTTCTACGCCATCGGGGCGTTCACCGCTGCTTGGGCATGGGGGCTGATCGGCGCGATCGGTGCGCCACACGCCTTCATATATCCAGCGTTATTTCTGAGCGCACTGGTGGTGGGCGTCGTCCTCGGTCCGCCGCTGGAGCGTATCCTGCTGCGCTGGACCTTCGACATCGAACCCGCGACCCGGCGGGAGAATCTGCAGTTGCTCGCCACCTTCGCCGCATTCCTGATCCTGGAGGACGGGCAGAAGCTGGTGTTCGGTACATCGCCGTACTACTCGGGCGGCGCATTGGGACTGCTCGGCACCACGCGGATCGGCGGCCTGCGGCACACGAATTACCAGTTGCTGCTGGTGCCGCTCGCGGGTCTGTTTTGCTGGCGCTGCGCCTGTTCCTACGCCACAGCCGGATCGGACGCTGGATGATCGCGGTGGCCGCCGACCCGGAAATGGCGTCGGCGATGGGCATACGGGTGGGCCCAGTTCGGATACTCAGCTTTACGCTGGGCGGCGTGTTGGCGGCGCTGGGCGGTGCGCTCGCATCACCCACCGTGGGAGTCAGCATCGGCATCGGCGCCGATATGTTGGTGCTGTCGTTTGCGGTGGTGGCAGTCGCAGGGCTGGGACAGATCGAAGGTGCCGTACTCGCCTCGCTCATTATCGGAGTCGCGCATTCGCTCGCGGTGTTCTTTCTCCCCGTGCTCAGCACGGTGGCACCGTTCCTGATCATGCTCCTGGTGCTGCTTGTGAGGCCGGCCGGACTGTTCGGCCCCGTGTACCAGCGGAGCATCTGAGATGCGCGTGGGGCGCCTCGCGTCGCTTGCCATTCTGGTAATCTGCTACGCCGTGCTGCCTGTGCTGCTGCCCCGCGAGACATTCCAGTTCACGATCGTGCTGTCGGCCGGGTTTGCCGGACTTGCGGTCTCGCTCATGCTGGAAGCAGGATTGATCTCCTTCGGACACGCCCTGTTTTACGGCATCGGCGGCTACACGGTGGCTGCACTGTCGCAGTTTGCCGGGCTGGCGGGGATCGCGCTGCTGCTGGCGGGCGCTGCGGCCGGCGGGCTGATGGCGGTGCTGACCGGGCTGTTCGTCGTGCGCTACCGTGGCGTGTTCTTCGCGATGCTCAACCTCGCGATGGCAATGGTGGCCTATTCTATCCTGCTCAAATCCTACAACCTGACCGGCGGATCGGACGGGCTCGTGGTGGCAATCAGCGGCCTCTTTGGTACGCAGCTTGGTCCCCAGGCATTCGGATTATGGCTGTTTTATATCAGCCTGGGCTGTGCACTACTGGTTGGCGTTGTCATACGAATTTATCTACGCAGCCCGGCCGGATGGGCCCTCGGCGCGATCGAGGATCGCGAAATCCGCGTGGAATATCTTGGCATCTTCGCCAACCGGGTTTTGTTGCAGGCATACGCATTGTCGGGACTCCTGGCCGGGCTCGGCGGCGCGATCGCCGCGACGGCGGTCGGGCATGTCGCGCCCGACGCGGTTTACTGGACCACATCGACGGAATTCGTGGTCATCGCGGTGTTGGGCGGCCGCGGCGTGTTGGGACCGTTCCTGGGCGCGGCACTCTACGAACTTCTCAGCATCACGGCGGCACAATATCTCAGCAACAGCTGGGAGATTCTGCTCGGTGTCGCGATCCTGCTGGTGATCCGGTTCGCGCGCGGCGGCCTTGCCGGGCTGGTCGATCGGTGCGGGTCGATCCTATCGCGTGGCGGAATAACCGAGCACAAGGCATTGCCGGCGCGCGTGCCATGACAGCCGCACCGGTGCTGGTCGCGGAGCATCTGCATCTCAGCTTCGGCGGCGTGCGGGCAGTGGACGATGTCAGCCTGGCTCTCGCAGAAGGCGAGTTCCTCGCCATCATCGGACAGAATGGCGCCGGTAAGAGTACCTTCCTGAATATCTGCACCGGCTATCTGCGCCCACAGAGCGGGGAGGTAAGCGTCGGTGGGCGTTCCATCCTGGGCATGACACCGCGGGCGATTACACGGATCGGCATCGCACGTGCGTTCCAGCATCCGCAGCTGTTCCTCCAGCGGACCGTACTGGAACATCTGTGCTTTGCGGTTGCGGCGGGTCGGCCCGGGTTCTGGCGTCCGTTTCATCCACTGGCGTCTCCGGCCTGCGCCGCGGATGTCGAAGGGCTGCTTGGATTGTGCGATCTGGAAGCAGTGGCGGATGCCCCAGCACGGGCCATCCCAGAGGGCGCGCGTAAACTTCTGGATGTGGCGATGGCGCTGGCGCTGCAACCGCGTATCATGTTGCTGGACGAACCGACGAGCGGTGTCAGCAGCGCGGAAAAGCTCGGGCTGATGACGCGTCTGGTCTCGGCGCTGCGTACCCGGCGCGTCAGCGCGGTGTTCGTGGAACATGATATGGATGTGGTGGCGCGCTTCGCCGACCGCGTGGCGGTCTGGGTGGAGGGACGTTTGCTGCGGCTGGGCCCGCCAGAGGAAGTACTGGCGGATCCGGAAGTGAAGGCGCGCGTGCTGTGAGCGAGATGGCGATGGCGCTCTCCGTCTCCGAACTCGATGTTACGCTGTCCGGTGCGCGCGTGCTGCGCCGTGTCGGCCTGCAGGTCCCCAATGGCCAGAGCGTCGGGCTCGTGGGGCATAACGGCGCCGGCAAGACGACGACGCTGCGTGCGATCATGGGGATCATCCCCAGCCGCGGACGCATCGTGATGGGCGGACAGCCGGTGGAGACGTGGGAGCCGGCGCGGCGGGCCCGATTCGGCACCGGGTATGTTCCGGAGGACCGGCGGCTGATCGCCACGCTGACCGTGGCGGAGAATTTACGCCTGTCGGCAGAGGCGTGCTGCGCATCGGCAGCGGAGGTCAGCCGGCGGCTGGAATCTGTCTGCTCGTTGCTTCCCGAACTGGAGGCGTTGACGAAGCGGCCGGCCGGCATTTTGAGCGGCGGTCAGCAGAAGATGGCGGCACTCGGACGCGCGCTCATGATCGGCGAGCGGCTCCTACTGCTGGACGAACCGTTCCAGGGTCTGGCACCGGCACTGGCACGACGTTACGCGGAAACACTCGGCAACCTGCGGCAGAACCGGCCGGATACGGCGATCCTGATCACTGAATCCAATCCGGCGCTGCTGACGTCGCTGGTGGAGCGTCTCTACACGATCGAACGCGGAGAGATCGTCGCGTAAGATGTGGCGTAGGCAAACTACCCCGTCGCCAATCCCAGGTAGATTCGCTGCACAGTTTCGTCTTGCGCAAGGGAAGCCGCTGGACCATCGAGCACGGTGCGGCCGGTTTGCAGGACGTAGGCGTGCTGGGCAATCTCCAAAGCCAGTTCAACGGACTGTTCCGCCAGCAACAACGTTAGTCCCTCGTGGTGCAAACGGCCCAGCGTTTCGTACAAGCTTTCAACAACTGCAGGCGCCAGACCCAGACTCGGCTCATCCAGCAACAGAATGCGCGGGCCGCTCATCAATGCGCGCCCCAACGCCAGCATCTGCCGCTCGCCGCCGGATAGCGTGCCTGCCATCTGTCTGCGGCGCTCCGCCAAGCGGGGGAAAAGCTCGAAGACGTGTTGCAGCGAGGCGTTGATGCGTGCGCGTTCGGCCACAACGGTGGCACCCAGGAGCAGGTTACGCTCGACGGTCTGATTGACAAACAGGCGCCAACCCTCGGGCGATAGCGCGACACCGAGGCGAACCACCGCATGCGCGCGCAAGCCCGCAATCGGCTCACCCGCAACCAAGATCTGACCCGCCGCCGGTGCGATCAGCCCGGCAATGGCGTTGAGCGTCGTGGTCTTGCCTGCGCCGTTCGATCCGATCAGCGCGACGACACTGCCCGCCGGCACCTCCAGTGACACGTCGGATACGCCGATCAGATCGCCATATGACACCGCCAGATTGCGCACCGACAGCGCTGCGATCATCTGCCGGCGATCCGTGCGGCCATGCGATGTCCCAGATAGGCAGCCACCACGGCAGGGTCGTTCACCACCTGCCGCGGCGGGCCTTCGGCGATCACCCGTCCCTGGTGGAACACCACGGCGCGTTCGGCGAGCGTCAGGATGACCTCCATGATGTGCTCGACGATGATCAGCGTGATGCCGAGTGCATGGATGCGCCGGACCAGACCGATCGCGATCTGAACCTCGGCGGGCGTAAGGCCCGCAAGCGCCTCATCCAGCAGCAGCAACCGGGGTTCGGTCGCTAGCGCACGCGCGATCTCCAATCGTTTGCGGCCGGGCGTGCCGAGCATGCGGGCCGGACGGTGCGACATATCCGACAGGCCGGTGAATTCCAGAATATCGCGTGTCTTGCTCTCGGCCGCGGCCCGACGCGGATGGCGGAGAAACGCGCCGACCAGGACATTCTCGGCGACGGTCATGTCCTCGAATGTCAGCGGCACCTGGAAGCTGCGCGCGATGCCCAGGCGCGCATGAGCCTCCGGCGTTGCTCGGGTGATATCGCTTCCGGCGAAGCGGATCTGCCCGGCGGCAGGAATACGCTCGCCGGCCAACGCATTGAAGAACGTGCTCTTGCCCGCGCCATTCGGGCCGATCAGGCCGACGATCTCGCCCTCGTTCACGGTCAGGCTCGCGTCGTCCACAGCGCGCAACTCACCGAAGGTCTGCACCACGTTGCGTGCTTCAAGCAGCATGGCGCGTCTTGCCACGGATGCGGTGGACCAGATCGAGGATACCGCCCGGCTCGAAGCGGGCAATCAGCAAAATGATGGCGCCGTAAACGACATAAGTGACGCCGGTCCCGGACCCGCCAAACTCCGCGTTGGTCCACTCCTCCAGCGGAATCAGAATCACCGCACCAATCAGTGGACCAAACAAAGTCCCTGCTCCGCCAAGCGCGGTGATAATCACCATTTTGACTGAAACCAAGATGCCGAGCACGCTTTCCGGATCGGCGAAACCAATCATCACGGCGTACAGAGAACCAGCGACGGAGGTGAACGCCGCCGACAGCATCAGTGCGTTCAGTTTGAAGCGGAGTACGGGCACGCCAAGGCTGCGCGCCGCCCGGTCGCCGGTGCTTATGGCACGCAGGTAATAGCCCATTCGGCTGCGCTCCATCGCGGCGGTGAGCCCGAGCAGCAGCGCGAGCACGGCAAGGAAAACGTAATAATGCGGGATTGGGCTGCGGAAACTCATGTCCGCGATGCTGCGCGGTGCGGCGGGTCCCATCAGGCCGACGGCGGCGCCGATATAGTCCCAATTGCTGCAAAGGATGCGGATCAACTCGGCCGCGGCGATGGTGGCCATGGAGAAATAGTGGCCGCGCAGCCGGAAGGTGGGGGTACCGATCAGAATCGCGAGGGCGAGGCTGACGACGATTCCAAATGGCACGCCCGTGATAGGCGGCCAACCGAAATGCGTAAATACCGCGAGGGACGCATACGCGCCGGCGCCGAAGAAGATGGCATGTCCGATCGAAACCTGGCCGGCGTAACCGCCAATGAGGTTCCATGCCGAGGCGGAGATGGCTGCCAGCAGCACCAGCGCGCCGACCCGCTGGTAGAACACGTCGGGGACGAGCAGGGGCCAGACGATGATCGCGGCGGTCAGCAGCCCTGCCGCGGCGATCCGCAGTTTCATGCCGTGCCCAGCAATCCCTGCGGACGCACCCACAGCACGGCCAGGAATAGCGCGTACACCACGGCGTCCTGATACACGGGGCCGAGCGCGTAGGCCGATACCGATTCCACGACGCCGACGATCAGGCCCGCCAGCAGCGCACCCGGCACGCTGCCGAATCCGCCCAGGCACACCACGACAAAGGCGATCAGCGTGAGCGATTCTCCTACTGTCGGAGAGATGTAATAGAACAGCGCGATCAGCACGCCGGCGATGCCGGTGGCAGCACCTGCCAGCGCCCAGGCCAACGCCTGCATCGGATCTGGCCTGATGCCGACGAGCATCGCGGCGGCGCGATCCTCGGACACTGCCAGCATGCGTGCGCCGATCATTGTGCGGGTCAGCAGCAGATGCAGCCCCGCTGTCAGCGCCAGCGCGACGCCGCCCGCGAGCACGCGTGGGGCTTGCAGGCGCAATCCGCCGATCACCAGCGTCCCACCCACCAGCGTGTCCGGCAGAGTGACGAAGTTGGCGCTGAATGCCCAGAAAGCGCTGTAGCGAATGAGCAGCGCGAGGCCGAAGGTCGCCAGGATCTGGGCGAGCATCGGCCCGCGCATGACGGCGCGTATCACGCCGAAATAAACCAGTGCGCCGAGTGCCGCGAGACCCAGTGCGCCAAGCAGCAGAGCAACGGCGGGGCCTTGATGCAGGAGGGTGTAGGTGAAGAACGCGATGTACATCGCCAGCATGACGAAATCGCCGTGAGCGAAATTCACCACGTTCATCATGCCCCAGATCAGCGTGAGACCGGAGGAAAACAGGGCGTACACCGCCCCCATCAGCAGACCCGAGACGATGACCTGGAGAAGGATCACGCGCCGCGGATCACATTCCTACGCCCAGCCTTTGAAGGGCAGCTCGAGTTTTCCGGTGGCGCTCGCCGCCGGCCAGATCGGCACGTAGTCGCTGCCCTGAAGCTGCACCAGCAGCGTGGAGGCAAGCTCATTCTGGCCCTGCGCGTTGAACTTGACGCCCTTGTAGCCGATCATCAGCTGATCGGGCTTCAGATCGGTGGCGACCAGCGCCGCCCGGATCTTGTCGGGATCGGTCGAACCGGCTCGGTTAATCGCATCGCACAGCACCAGGAAACCCTGCAGGGACCGAGCGCTGGTATCGTCCATGTCGTTGCCGGTCTTGGCCTTGTACATCGCGTTGACGATGTTGCTGTTGCTCCCCGGCTTGCCGATGCCGAAGGCGCTGCGGTCAATGGCCCCCTGCGCGATGTCGCCGACCGCTTTGATGAACGCGGGATCGGAGAAGCCGGCATCATCGCCGATCACGACAGGCGGTTTGTAATTTTGTCCCTTCATGGTCTTGAGGAACAGGATCGAATCTGAGGTGTAGCTGACGAAGATGACCACATCCGGATTGGTCTGCTTCATCTGCAGCACCTCGGCGGTCAGATCAGCGCTATTGGCATTGTATGTGATACGACTCTTCAGCGCCAGGTTGCTCTCTTTCAAAGATGCAACAATGGCATCGCCCGTGCCGGTGCCGAAGTCGGTGTTCTCGTTGACGATCGTCACGCCGTCGACTTTTGTGCCGGCCTTCTTCAAATCAATGAGGAACGCGCCATAGGCCTTGCCGAAATCGGCGCCGAACGGCGTGGTGCGGAAGAACCACTTATAGCCGCGTGCCGTCAGGTTGGGCGCGGTGGACTCGCCCGCGACGAAAGGAACGCCGTAGCGTTCGGCCACAGCGCTGGAAGTGAGCGTGCAGCTTGATTGATATGCGCCCACCATGCCGACGACGTGGTCTTGCGTAATCAGCCGCAACGTCTGGCTTTGCGCGACCGCCGGATTGCCTTGGTGGTCGGCGAAGTCCACCGAGACTTTGCGGCCCTGCAGGTTCGGCAGGCCCGGCGTGGGCCCCAGCGGCAGGTCCTTCAGTTCGGGATGCGCGTTATTGATGATGTCGAGCCCGATCTCGATCGCGGCCTTCATCTCTTGCCCGGCGGAGGCAGCCGAGCCGCTGAGCGGATAGGTGGCGCCAATCAGCACCGGCGCGCCTTGTGCATGCGCCTCCGGGGTGCGCGCGGCCAGCGGCAAGGCAAGCGGCAGGAGCATCGCGGTACGGCGCGAGATCGTGTTTGTCATGTTCCCCGTCCCCCAGGCGCAAAGCGGGATTCGAATCTCAGTATTTGTCCGCACGTTACGCGAATAGGTCCGAGTCCACAACGGGCGCACCGGACGGCCACCGAGGTTCGGGGTGGTTATGGATCTATCTTATGATGATGCCCTGGCCGGTCGGCACCGTCAGGATTCGCACGTCATGGCGATCCGCGAATGCGTCGAATGCGCGCCTCTGGTCCTGGTGAGTCGCCCACGCGTAATCGTCCAGCACGACGATCGCACCAGGCGAGAGCTTATCCCAAAAAAAGTCGATCGCTGCGATTTCTGGCAGAACGATATTCATGTCTATGGACAGGTAGGCGACCCGTCGATCAGACGGAAACGCAGCAAGCGTATCCGGCACCTTGCCGCGCACCAGACGCGCGCGCGGCCAGCGAGCGAAATTGGCACGCGTACGCTCGTAACATTCCTCATAGCTGTTCTCGTTGTGCCATGACGCGATGCCGTTGCGTTCGGAACTTCTCATTTGCTCTTCAGGGATGCCGGCAAACGTGTCAAACAGCCAGAAGTCTCGCTTGAGCGTGTTGAAATCAAGGTAGGCGCAAATAGCGCAGGATAGCAGTCCGGTATTGACTCCGCATTCCACGAAATCGCCTTCGAGGCGCGCAGCGTGACTTGCTGCCCATAACGCTACATGCACGATCCATCGGCAGTCATCGATGTTCTTTCTGGTCCTGGTTGTCGTTCTCCATCCCACGGCAAACGCGTCTTGAAATTGCGGGTCATCCAGGAAGCCGGTGGACTTGCCGAAGGTACGCAGGCCGGAGCCTTCATAGGAATATTTAAGGAACTGGGGACCGCCTTCAGCCGGATAGACGAGTTCGCCACCTGCGAACTGCAGGGCAACCGCCCGAGGCAGACCGTTCTGGTTCAATTTCTGGCACTCCTTGCCCCGCTTGGTTCTCCGCTTCAACCCTTCAAAAAGCGTAAATGCCGATCAATCCATTGCAGCGTGCGATGGATCAGCCTTGGCGGACACGCCAGCCGGCCGGCGCATGAGGAACAGCAGCAGCAGTGCGGGTGCGGTGGTGAAGATCATCAGCCGATAGTCATCCAGATAGGCAATGATCTGCGCCTGTTGATTGATGATGCCGTCCAGCATCGCCGCGCCGTGGGGACTGGCCGGATTCAGCAATGCGCCGGCCGCGCCCTGCTGCAAGGCACGGTTGAACGGAGTGACCAAGGCGCCGATTTCCGCGTGAAGCGCCTGGGCGTTGTGTGCCAGCAGACCGGAGGTGATCGACACGCCGATGGCCGCGCCGATATTGCGCAACAGACTGAACAGCGACGCGCCGTCCGTTCGCAGTGCCGGCGCCAGCGTAGCAAAGGCAATCACCTGCAATGGGATGAACACGAACCCCAGGCCGAACCCTTGCACGACGATGGCTGTAATCAACCTCGCCTGGGATACGTCCGGGGTCCAACGCGTCATCTCCCACAGCGACCAGCAAAGGGCCATGACGCCAAGAGCCATCATCTTGCGTGGATCAACTCGTCCCGACAGACGACCGGCAATCACCATCGCCGCCATCGTACCGATACCCCGCGGCGCCATCACCAGCCCGGCCGTCTCGACCGGATAGTTCGCCAGATTCTGCAGCCACGGCGCCATCAGCGCGGAGCTGGACACAAGGATGGTACCCATCGCGAACATCATCAGCAGCCCGGCGGAGAAGTTCCGGTCCTTGAAGAGGCTCGGGCGAATGAAGGGATGCGCCGCGGAGAATAGGTGCACCGTAAACAGATACAGACCCAGCCCGGCCAGCACCGCCTCGACGATAATTTCGCGGGAGGAGAACCAATCCTTGTCCTGGCCTCGGTCCAGCATGAGCTGCAGCGCACCGATCGCCATGGAGAGCGCCGCGAATCCGATCCAGTCGAAGCGCAGACTGTTCTGCGCCTGGGAACGGGGCATGAAGATCAGCAGGCCGCCGGTAGCGAGAATGCCGAACGGCAGGTTGACGTAGAACACCCAGCGCCAGTTGTAGATCTCGGTCAGATAACCGCCGAGCGTCGGCCCTAGAATCGGCCCCAGCATGACGCCGACGCCCCAGATCGCCATGGCCTGGCCGCGCTGTTCGATCGGGTAGATATCTAGCAGCGTCGCCTGCGACAGCGGCACCAGCGCGGCGCCGCACATGCCCTGCATCAGGCGGAACACCACCATTTGCGTCAGCGACTGCGCCGCGCCGCATAGCATCGAGGTAATGGTGAAGCCGACCAGGCAGATGATGAACAGCTGCTTGCGGCCGAAGCGCTGGGCCAGCCAGCCCACGGGCGCGGTCATGATGGCCGCCGCCGTGATGTAGGACGTCAGGACCCAGGTTATCTCGTCGAAGCTGGCCGACAGACTGCCCTGCATATAGGGCAGCGCCACATTCGCGATAGTCTGATCCAGCGCCTGCATCAGGGTCGCACCCATGGTGCAGACGGTGATGATGCCGCGATGCGGGACCGTCTCCGCCGCGTTCACCATCGAATTAGAAGAGATCGGAGACCGAGCGCTTGTGACCGGTGTCGATTGTGGCCTCCACGCTCATGCCGGTGCGCAACTCCGGATCGCCCGGTTGACGATCCACGCGGATGCGCACGGGAATGCGCTGCACGACCTTCACCCAGTTGCCGGAGGTATTCTGCGCCGGCAGCACTGAGAACTCCGACCCACTATTGGGGGAGATGCTCTCGACCACGCCCTTCCAAGTACGGCCTGGATAGGTGTCCACGCTGACGTCCACCGGATCGCCGGGCTTGACCCAGGTGAGTTCGGTTTCCTTCGGATTGGCCTCGATCCAGACATGCTCGGATGAAACCAGTCCGAAAGCGGCAACGGAGGCGCCGAGATACATGCCCGGCTGCACGCTATCGACCTCGGTGACAGTGCCGGCGAAGGGGGCACGGATGACGCTATCATCGAGTTCCCGCTGGGCCTCATCCACTTTTGCCTTGGCGGAGAGGTATTCAGGCAGTTGCTCGACCGGCAGGGCCGGATCGCCGCCAAGTTTCGCGAGCTGAACCTCGGATAGCAGGCGCAGCGCCTCAAGCGCGTGTTGGTCGGCGGCCACGGCGAACCGCGCGTTATCGTAATCGGCGCGGGTGATCCCGCCGCTGTGCACCAGACTGGTATATCGGTCGAGCGTGGCCTGGTCGGCCTGCATCTGGGACTGCTTCACCCCGATGTCGCTCAGCATGCGTTGGTAGTCGCGCTGCATCGCCGTAAGATTGAGTTTCGTCTCATTCAGATTTGCCTGGGCACCCTCCACGGCGATCTGGAAGCGCCGCGGATCGAGGCGCAGTAGCACCTGGCCCTTTTTCACGTGCTGGCCGTCCTTGACCGGAACCTCCAGGACAAGGCCCGCCACATCTGTGGCCAGCGGTTCCTTCGCGGCGCGCACATAGGCATCGTCAATGCTCACGTAGCGGCCGCCGGTGACCCAGAAGAATCCCGCACCCACGGCCACGACCACGATGCCCAGCAGCATGAGCATCGGACCCAGGACTCGGCGGCTGATGCCGAGCCGGCCGGAGCGTCGGGTCCGCTCGGGAGCGAGCGATCCCGTGCGGGGAGCGGCGGCGGTCTGCGACATCAGGCGGCCTCTTCGGCGCTGGGGTCGCCGCGGCGAGCCGTCAGCACTGCCTTCATGGCGATCAGGGCTTCGGTTGTGGTCTCGACGGTGGCGGGCGGCAGATTGGCGGTGAGAAGGCGATTGATCTCAGCACGCTGGTGGCTGATTTCTTCGAGTTCCGTGTGGGCAGCCGGCTGCAAATGGAGCCGCCAGATGCGACGGTCCTTCGGATCGGGCCGGCGCTCCACCATGCCGCTCGCCTCCAATCGGTCGATCAGCCGGGCGACGGTAATCGGCTCCACTTCGAGAAGCTCGGCTAGCTCCTTCTGGGTGATGCCGGGCTGGCGCTCCAGCCAGATCAGGATGCCCCACTGTGCCCGTGTCATGCCTCGGAGACGGGCGCGGCGGTCGCCCTCGACCCGGAGCAGACGCGCCACATCATGAAGCAGAAAGAGCAGGTCGCGCTGGAAGTCTGTCACGTGTCTTGGACGCTGTTAAATTCCACCCATCATAAGCCGGCTTATGATCAGCTGACCAGTGTCAGTTAAGCTTTCGTTATGCTTTTTGCTCAGAGCGGGGATGAATTCCTGGCGGGCTCGGCGCCCCCGGCTTGGCGTGACGGCTGCTTCCTATCGGCTTCTTGGGGGTGCGCGACGGGCAAAAACTCCCTATGTTCACTTC
Source organism: uncultured Pseudomonadota bacterium (assembly GCA_963791885.1). Taxonomy (GTDB): domain Bacteria; phylum Pseudomonadota; class Alphaproteobacteria; order Acetobacterales; family Acetobacteraceae; genus CAVSUZ01. The sequence goes on from CAWBUL010000006.1 coordinate 1,645,571, forward strand.
CGCGGACCCTGAAAGCATCGGCTCACCCCGAGAGTGGCCAGGTCAACCGGCGGACATGGAGTCGTGGGCAGACCCGTATGAGCAATTTCGGCCGCAACCTGGCACTCTGGGTGATCATCGCCCTGTTGCTGGTGGTTCTGTTCAATCTGTTCCAGCCTGGAACGACACGGACCACCTCCACCCAAATCGCCTATTCCGACTTCATCACCGAGGTCAATCAGGGCCACGTCCGGGACGTCGTCATCCAAGGGCGCGATATCAGCGGCCAGTTGAGCGACGGGCGGACGTTCGAGACCTACACCCCGGATGATCCGACGCTGGTGCATCAGCTGACCAGCCATGGCGTGCGGGTGATCGCCAAGCCGCGCGAAGCCGATGTGAACCCGCTGCTGCATTATGTGCTGTCGTGGTTCCCGATGCTGCTGCTGATCGGCGTTTGGGTGTTCTTCATGCGCCAGATGCAGGCCGGCGGTGGGCGGGCGATGGGCTTTGGTAAATCCCGCGCTCGGTTGCTGACGGAAAAACAGGGGCGGGTGACATTCGAGGATGTCGCGGGCATCGACGAGGCGAAGGGTGAACTGCAGGAAATCGTTGAATTCCTGAAGGACCCGCAGAAGTTCCAACGGCTCGGCGGCAAGATTCCCAAGGGCGTGCTGCTGGTTGGCCCTCCTGGCACCGGCAAGACCTTGCTGGCGCGGGCCATCGCCGGCGAGGCGAACGTGCCGTTCTTCACCATCTCGGGTTCTGACTTCGTCGAAATGTTCGTGGGTGTCGGTGCCAGCCGCGTGCGCGACATGTTCGAGCAGGGCAAGAAGAACGCGCCGTGTATCATCTTCATCGATGAAATCGATGCGGTCGGGCGGCATCGCGGCGCGGGCCTGGGTGGCGGCAATGATGAACGCGAGCAGACGCTCAATCAGATGCTCGTCGAGATGGACGGCTTCGAATCCAACGAGGGCGTCATCCTTATCGCGGCGACGAACCGTCCGGACGTGCTCGACCCTGCGCTGCTTCGGCCGGGGCGGTTCGACCGGCAGGTCGTGGTGCCGAACCCGGATGTGAACGGGCGGGAGAAGATCCTGCGCGTGCATATGCGGAAGGTGCCGCTGGCGTCCGATGTCGATCCGAAGGTGATTGCGCGGGGCACGCCTGGCTTCTCCGGCGCTGACTTGGCGAACCTCGTGAACGAGGCGGCGCTTCTGGCCGCCCGGCTCGGCAAACGCGTTGTCGCGATGCTCGAGTTCGAGAACGCCAAGGATAAGGTGATGATGGGCACCGAGCGCCGGTCGCTCGTCATGTCGGAAGCGGAGAAGCGCATGACCGCCTATCACGAGGCGGGCCACGCGCTATGCGCCATGCATGAGCCCGAATGCGATCCGGTGCACAAGGCGACGATCATCCCGCGCGGGCGGGCGTTAGGGCTGGTCATGAGCCTGCCGGAGGGTGACCGCTATTCCAAATCCAAGTCTAAGCTGCTGTCCGAACTGATCATGGCCATGGGCGGCCGCGCGGCGGAGGAGATCATCTTCGGCCCTGAGAAGGTCTCCAACGGTGCAGCGGGCGACATCAAAATGGCGACCGATCAGGCCCGGCGGATGATCACCGAATGGGGCATGAGCGAGAAGCTCGGCATGATCGCCTACGGTGACAACAGCCAGGAGGTGTTCCTGGGACACTCGGTCACGCAGAACAAGAACGTCTCCGAGGCAACGGCGCGCGAAATCGATGCCGAGATCAAGGACGTCATCGACCGGTCGTATGCCAAGGCCCGGCGATTGCTGACCGAGAATATCGAGGAACTGCACCGGTTGGCACGTGGCTTACTGGAGCATGAAACGCTTAGCGGCGACGAAATCCGCACCGTGCTGCGGGGCGAGCCGGTGATCCGGAAGGTGGTGGACGAGCCCGCACCCGAGAGCCGGCGAGCGTCAGTGCCGACAACGGGCCGGCCGTCCGCTTCGCCACCTCCCGCTGGCGGGCTGGGTCCAGCGCCTCAGCCGGGGTGAGAGTGGCGGGCGTGTCAGGGACCGAACCGCACACGGAGATCGTTCCCGCCAATGCGCGACGCCTTGTGAGGGCACGACCGGCTCTGGCCGTCGGCGCGACTGCGATCGGTGCGGTGGCACTCGGTGCCCTTGCGGTAGGCGCCCTGGCGGTCGGCAAACTGGCGATTGGGCAACTGGCACTCGGGGAGGCAAGGATTGGCCAAGCTCGCGTGGGGCGGGGACGCGTTGGGGAGCTGCGGATCACGAGTTTGGTGATTGACGAGATTCGGATCTCGCGGATCCGGCGCGTTTAGAGCCTTTCAGGTTGAGTGTGTCGCAATGCGCAAAGTTGCGGTGTTCGGCAATGCCGGCGGCGGCAAATCCGCCCTGGCCAGACAACTGGCGGCGGTTACAAGGTTGCCGCTGTTCCCGATCGACGTCATCAACTATCGGGCAGGCTCGTACGCTCCAGGCAACGCGGTCACGCCGCGTGAATATGAGCGGTTTCACGCGAACCTTCTAACCCAAGAACAGTGGATTGTTGATGGCTTTGATAGTGTCGAGCAGACCTTCAAACGCTTTGCCGCGGCCGATACGCTGATTTATGTCGACCTGCCGCTCGCGACCCATTTTCGATGGATCACGAAGCGTCTGATCAAGGGATTGTTTCGAAATCCGCAGGGCTGGCCGGCGAATGCTCCGGTCTGGCGCAGCACCATGAGCGGCTATCGGGTGCTTCGGCTCAGTCATCGCCATCTGATACCGAAGTACAGGCACGATGTCGCCACCGCCTGGATCAATCCAAGCGGGTTTATCATCTAGGGAGACTCTGAAGAATCCCATCTCGACACGGTCACGGAGCAGCCTGTAGTTGAGTGGCGTTGATTACATTCGGATCGACCGAACGGGATGCGTCAAGCGACCCTGGCGAGCGTGAGCTTCGAACGCTACGGCAAGACCACACGGCGGGGAGCCTTTCTTGCCGAGATGGAGCGGGTCGTGCCGTGGCAGCAGCTCTGTGCGCTGATCGAGCCGGTCTATCCGAAGCCTGGCAGGGGCCGACCACCGGTGGGACTGGAACGCATGTTGCGCATCTACTTCCTGCAGCTGTGGTTCAATCTCTCGGATCCCGGGGTGGAGGAGGCGCTGTATGACTCGGCCGCGATGCGGCAGTTTGCCGGCATCGATCTCGGCCGTGAGCCGGTGCCGGACGAGACCACGGTTTGCAAGTTCCGCCACCTGTTGGAGCAGCACGAGCTTGGAACCGAGATATTTGCCACCGTCAACGAGCATCTTGAGAGTCTGGGTCTGAAGGTGGGCACCGGCACGATCGTGGACGCGACCATCATCAGCGCCCCGAGTTCGACCAAGAATGCCACAAAGCAGCGCGACCCCGAGATGCACCAGACCCGCAAGGGCCAGCAGTGGTATTTCGGGATGACGGCGCATGTCGGGGTAGATAGCAGGACCAGGCTGATCCATTCCGCGGTGGCCACTGCGGCGAATGTGCATGATGCCAGCGTGCTTGGTGACCTGCTACATGGCGAGGAACGGCGTGTCTGGGGCGACCAAGCCTATCGTGGCCAGCGTCATGTCATCCGCGAGCATGCTCCATCTGCACAGGACTTCACCAACCGGCGATATCGTCATCGCGGTGTTGTCGATGAGGCGGAGAAAGCTCGCAATCGGACCAAGTCGAAGATACGGGCGAAGGTCGAGCATAGTATCGGGGTCATCAAGCGCGTGTTTGGATTTGTGAAGGTGCGCTATCGTGGGCTGGACAAGAATGCCCACCGGCTGTTCGTTACCTGCGGCCTCGCCAATCTTTACCTCGCTCGAAGGTCGCTACTGGCTGCGTGAGAGGAGAGCTGCGTGCGCAGCGCTGCGACGATCCGGCAGACCCGCCGAACAGGCCCGCGAACGCCGAATTCCGGCCTCATGTCGCATCCAGATTCTCCGTCTTCGCCACCACCACGACCGGGCGGCGCAGATGGCGGGGTTGATCAGAGTTTCCCTAAGGTCGCCAGTAGAGATACGGGCGTTTCTGCAGGCGGCTCGGTGGGAGCATCGGGGGATCTGACGGATGCTCGCGCCCTGGGCCGCCCGTGACGGTGGAGGGGCGGTCTGTCTAGGGGCGAAGAACCGGACGGCATCTTACTCAGCTCGTGAGATACCGCCAACGCGGTCGACACACTCGAGGCGAGCCAGACGATCGATAAGGAAGGGCTTGCGCGCCTCGAGTTCGCCCTCTTCCGGCTGCTGGGTTATGGGGCGGAGAGCAAGGCAAGAACGCTCTACGGTGCGGTTATGACACAGCCCAAGCTTTTCGCTGAGCTCGTGCCGCTGGTCTACGAGCCGCGGCAAGCCGAACGAGCGGAGCCACCGTCGGACCCGGATCGAGGTGCCGCCCAGACGGCGTGGAGCCTGCTGCACAGGCTGTACTGTATGCCTGGACAACAACTGGGCGGCCCGATCAACTCCAAGTCTGTCGCGCAGTTCGTGGCTGAAGCGCGAACCTATTGCCGAGAAAGCGACCGGCTCGAGGTCTGTGATAGCATCCTCGGCGGCATGGTCCCTGTGTGTGGAATGACGGCCTCGAGTTCGCTGGCCGTCGCACCAAGCTCCGAGAGCGCCGCCGTAATGCCCTTGCGCAATCCATGGAATGACAAACCCTGCAGCCTTCACGGCCGCAGCGAAGGCATGCTTCACGTGGTCAGCTTGCCATCAGGCGCGGCAATCCGGCGCACGATCCGCCCGCGTTTGTAATACGCGATCCACTTGCCGTTGCGGACGGGGCGCATCCAGAGGTAGGGCAAGTCGATTGCGGTCACGATGGCTTCCCGTGCCATTCGCGATGGGCCCGCGGGGAGTGCGGTCCTCGATGATACACGGGTCAAGCCAAACCGGGGCGGCGACGGCCTCAATAGAAGGAACCGGAAGGCGCCCTTTCTCGCCCGGTGGCGAGAATAAAATTCGCGAATCATGCACCAGGACGGCTAGAACGCGATTTCGTGTGCACCAGGTGTTTTATTGTGCCTCCGGGCGCTCAGGTTCGCATGACCAGAGAGCAGCGTCGCCGAAGTCGAAGGCGGAGGTCTTCAAATTTTATCGTGCAAAGGATGAACACTTTGTCCTCGGACAAGGCAGCATCAGGATGGGTGGGTACTCGAAACATCGAGAGATTGAGAATGCAGCTTTGCAGGACCTGGGCGAAGGAGTGAGAAGCAGTGGCCATCTCGGCCGATGCACTTCCCAGCCGGTGGGTGGGGTCCAAAAAACCCTGGACTTCATCTAGATAACCTGTGGGCGCAGGTTGGCCCGCGAATGTCACCATTTGATTTGGTCATTCAGGGTGTCGAGATGTGCCGACCCTTCGACTACTATGTATACTGCTTCTCATGCGAGTGTTCGAAACCGGTGCTCGATTCGTTTTGGGCCGATCCGTTCGACGGAGTGGCGAAGATTTGTAGACATATATGAGCTAGCGAAGACAATCACGCGTGTGCACCTTGAGTTGCGGGGCTTCTCCTACGCTATTTCCCCGACAGTCTATACCATCCGGGAGCGTGGTTTGGATCAGCCGAATCTGCATCCATTTGAAGAATCGTTCGAAAACTACACAGTTTCAAAGGGAACAAAATGGGACAAATTGTGTTTTTCGGCCTGCGGCGCCGATAGAAGCGAAATTGCCGCCTCTCCCGGATGTCACCGATCCTGTCATAAAGTCGCTATTCGTGCCTGAAGAGCTACCCGAATAGCGATGCCGGCCGCAGATGCACCGCTGCCGGCAGACGCCCATCTCGTCAACCGGAGCCGGACGGTAGTGATAACTCGGCCCCCGCTACCGGACCCGCAACGGTGGCGGTCAGACATCTGGCCCCGTGAAACAACCCGCGCAGCGGAGCTTCGCGGCCACGCTCGCCAGCGTCAGGCGCCCCATCTTGGGCTGCTCGGCCATCCGGCCCAGGCCAATCACGCGCCCGGCGCCGCAGCGCAGCGCGCAGGCTATTCGGTGTTGTTGAGCAATTCACGCTTCAACCGCGCCGTGGGCGGTTCGGAGCCGATGAAGGTAGCGAGGACAGCGCGAGAAAATACTGGATCGGTGATCGTGCCCAGCGTGTGCCCGTTCATTGCTATCTGGAGCCCCGCTCGTGTGAAAGCGAGCGTGCTACGGTCGCCGGCGCTCATCGCTGGCACAGCATCTAGGAAGCGTTCGACATCGGAGGGCGCGAGATGGCACGGCGCTCGGCAGTTCTTCTCGAATCCTTCACTCCAAACCTCACGGGCATGCCTGGCGTCGACGTCATGTACAAATCGCACAACCAAAAGCTTTTTCTCTGGTGACTCAAGGATCGCCTCGGCGTCGTGGCTTGGGTGTTCAAGGTAAAGCCCAGCCACGTAGATATTGATGCGCAACCACGAATAGGTGCGTAAAGCAACGCCGTTCAAGTGAAGCTCCGTGCCGTCGAGTGTTACGGCGTCAGGGAATGCCACCCCCGCTAGCTGCGCGGCCGCCGCGGAGCCGGAAAGCAAGATGATGGCCGCGGCGCTCACCATGAACCAGTCACGCATTCCCATCAGCTATAACCATCGATGTTCCTGGCATCATCCTGGCTATACCAAACTTCGGATGGATGAACCGAACGAGCACCCGACACGATGTCACGAGCGATCCGCGGCAGGCTCGCGCGCCAGATGATGCGTCTTCCGATGCTCTGCCATCCTGACCAGGCCGATCACACGCCGCGCACCGCAGCCGCAACGCACTTCCAGGTAGTGATCCCGCATTGCCAGGACTTGGGCCGGCCAGGGCGAACGCACGATCATAGGGGGCTCCCGCACCCTGGGAACAAAGCGGGAATTCAGGGGCAGAGGCGAGCGGCGTGCCGATGATTCGCGCTGTCCTTTCGCCTGCATGCCAGCGCAACGAACGTGTCAGCCTTTTCGTGACCCCGTGATATACGCAACCCGAAGTTGAAGGCTGATACACTGCTTTGATATAGCTAGGAAATCCCACAATTATAAATCCTGTGCTCTATCCGGCCGAGCTACGGGGACTGCCCGCCTCATGGTATCGTCCGGCCCCGCACCACACCACCCCAACTCCATTGCATGTCCGAACCCCGCATCAAATCCGGCCTCTGGGTAAGCATGGCCCTTCGCCTTGCCGATAAAGACGGCCAATACGGTGCCATCCTCCGCAAGGGCGACCCAGACTCGGGCGGCATTCTCGTTGTCCTCCGCGCGTCCCAGGGCCTGGTCGTCCTCTCCCAGGTCCGCGCTGCCGATGGGAAGGAGGCCTGGATGCGCGCCACCGGTCCTGAACCGGTCGACCAGGAAGCTGCCGATGCCTACCTGGAGCGTGCGACACGCCGCGATCCCGACCTCTGGGTCGTGGAGTTCAACACGCGTGATCTGACCCCACCATTTGAGGCACGCATTCTCTAAACTAACCTGATTGGGGAAGTATATTCTTTCTGTGGCGTGCACCCTTGCGCCTCGGAGAAAATCCCTCTTTCTCCCCAGCACATTTAGAAAGGCCGATCATGGCTCCCACCCTCACCCGACGCGGTCTCGGTGCCGCGGCTCTTGCACTCGCCGCTATCCCGCGGACGCGTGCCGCTAACCCGGATACGATTACCATCGACTGGGCGACCTACAATCCGGTCAGCCTCGTCCTCAAACAACAGCGCGCGCTCGAGCAGGCGTTCGCGCCGGATAAGATTGAGATCCGCTGGGTCCAGTCGGAGGGATCGAACAAGGCGCTGGAGTTCCTCAACGCCAGCTCCATCGATTTCGGATCCACCGCTGGCGCAGCTGCCCTGATCGCCCGTGTCAATGGCAACCCGATCCGCTCGATCTACGTCTACTCCCGCCCCGAATGGACCGCGCTGGTCACCCAGGCCAACAGCCCGATCCACACCGTTCAGGACCTCAGGGGCCAGCGCATCGCTGTGACCCGCGGGACCGACCCGCACATCTTCCTGGTCCGCGCCCTCGCCTCCGCCGGCATGACTGAACACGACGTAAAGCTCGTGCTGCTGCAGCATCCGGAAGGCCGCATCGCGCTTGACCGAGGTGACGTGCAGGCATGGGCGGGACTGGATCCCATGATGGCGCAGGCCCAGCTCGAGAATGACGACCGGCTGTTCTTCCGCCGGCCGGAGTGGAACACCTGGGGCGTCCTCAACGCGCGGGAGGAATTCGCCCAGGCCCATCCCGATCTGGTCCGCCGCGTGCTTATCGTCTACGAAACCGCACGGCGCTGGGCCGTCGCCCACCCAGCCGATCTGAAGACGATGCTCTCCTCCGCTATGAAACTTCCTGAACCCGTGGTCGCTTTGCAATTGACCCGCACCGACCTTTCCAGCGGGGCCATCGGCGCGAAGCAGGCCGCAACGATCATCGCGGCTGGCAAGGCGCTCCAGACAGCCGGCGTGCTGCCCGCCAGCGCCGACGTCACGGCCGTCACGAACCAGATGATCGATCCCGACTTCACCCGCGCAATCGGCGCGTGACCCGCCCGGCGCGCCAAGCGCCTCCCTGGCTACTCGGCCTCCTGCTCCCGGCCCTTCTGACAGTGGCGTGGGAGGCGGCGGTCCATTTCGGCTACGCCCAGGGGCGGCTGATGCCACCGCCATCGCGCCTGGTGGCAAGCGCCATCGCCTCGGCAGGTTCCGGCGAACTCGAGACCAACATCATCGCCACCATGCGACGGGTGCTGATCGGTTTCGCCTGCGGTGCCGCCGCCGGCACGCTCTGCGGCATGCTGACCGGCGGCTCAACCCTGATGCGCCGGTTGCTCGACCCGTCGATCCAGGCAATCCGCGCCATCCCCTCCATCGCTTGGGTGCCGCTGTTCATCCTTTGGCTGGGCATTTTCGAAACGTCCAAGCTCGCGCTGATCGCTCTGGGCGTCTTCTTTCCCGTCTACCTTGGAACGCTCAGCGCGATTCAGGATGTGGATCGTAAACTGATCGAGGTGGGGCGCGTCTTCGGCTTGTCCTCGCTCGGCATAGCCTGCCGGATCACCTGGCCCGCCGTCCTGCCCGTCTGGTTCGCGTCGTTACGCTCCGGCCTCGGCCTGGGCTTCATGTTCGTCGTTGCCGCCGAACTCATGGGTGCGTCAGAGGGCTTGGGCTACATGCTCCTCGACGGCGAACAGATGGGCCGCGCCGACTCCATCCTCGTCGCCATGATCGTCTTCGCCCTGCTCGGCAAGCTCTGCGACAGCATTCTTGTCGTCGCGAGCAAACCCTTGCTGCGGTGGCAGGACACCGCCCGCGCCCGGCTGTGAGCGAAGGTCTGTTTATTCAGGACGTCGGCAAGACCTACGCTGACGGCACAGAGGCACTGCGCGATATCCACATCCATGCCACAGCCGGTGAAATCCTCGCCGTTGTCGGCGGCTCCGGCTGCGGCAAGACCACGCTGCTGCGCCTGATCGCCGGGCTCGACGAACCATCTGCCGGCAAAATCCGCACCAACGGCACCATCAGCGCCGTCTTTCAGGAGCCACGCCTGCTCCCTTGGCTGACTGTGTCAGCCAATATCGCGTTCGGTGGCCGGCGCCTGCCGAAGCAGGAGCGCTGGCGCCGCACGGATTGGCTGCTGGAACGCATCGGCCTAAGCGGATACGGACGTCGCCTTCCCAAGGATCTCTCCGGTGGCCAACAGCAGCGCGTTGCCATCGCCCGAGCCCTGATCGGCCATCCCGACATTCTGCTCTTGGACGAGCCGTTTTCCGCCCTGGACGCCATCACCAGGGCCAGCCTGCATGCGCTGCTGCTGGACCTCTGGCGCGAACTCGAACCCGCCGTGGTGATGGTCACGCACGACGTCGATGAGGCGGTCACGCTCTCTGACCGCGTGATGGTGATGCGTCCGCGTCCGGGCCGCGTGCAGGAGACGCTGGGGATCGACCTACCGCGTCCACGCGACAAACTCAGCCCAGATTTCGACGCCGCCCGGCGCACTCTGCTACGAGCTATCGACCGCTCGCTCGCAGCCGATCAGCCCCAACCGACTGCCACCGGTCGATCTCCCTGGATTTGATCCTTACGAGCGATACGATCCGTTGATGTCGATGTATCCGTGCGTCAGGTCGCAGGTCCACACGGTCGCCTTGCCGCGCCCCAGCCCGAGATGCACCTCGATATGGATGTCGCGCCCGCGCATATGCTCGACGACCGGCGTTTCATCGTAACCGGGTACAACGCCGCCATTGCGCGCCATCCACGTCCCGCCGACGGCAACCGATAGCTTGTCGCGGTCCGCCGGCTCGCCCGCCTTGCCTACGGCCATCACGATGCGGCCCCAGTTCGCATCCTCTCCCGCCACCGCTGTCTTCACCAGCGGCGAGTTGGCAATCGACATGGCGATCCGTTTGGCTGACCGCGCGGTCGTCGCTCCCGACACGTCGATGCGGATCAGCTTTTGCGCACCTTCGCCATCCCGCACCACCTGCAGGGCGAGATCCAGCAGCACGTCGTTCAGCTTGGCACTGAAATCCGCCAGCATGCGGCCGCCTTCGGTCGGCACGCGCGGATGCTTCGCCGCGCCCGTCGCGAACAGCAACACTGTGTCCGATGTCGAGGTATCGGAATCCACCGTTGTCCTGTTGAAACTTGTTTCCACACCCTTGCGCAGCAGCGAATCCAGCACCGGCGCAGGAATCTTCGCGTCCGTCGCGACGAAGCACAGCATGGTCGCCATGTCCGGCGCGATCATCCCGCTGCCCTTGGCAATGCCGTTGATCCGTACGTCGGCGTCGCCGATCCGTGCGACTCTGGTCGCCCCCTTGGGGAAGGTATCGGTCGTCATGATGCCGCGCGCCGCATCTGCCCAGGCATCGTCGCGCAAGGCGTCGTGGAGAGCCGGCAGCGCCGCGGTGATCTTCTCGTGCGGCAATACCTCACCGATCACGCCAGTGGATGCAAGAAACACCTGCTTGGCTGGACAATCGAGCAGGCCACTCGCGGCGGCCGCTGTCGCTGCGCAGGCATCGCGCCCCGCCTTGCCGGTAAACACGTTCGCATTGCCCGCATTCACCACCGCCGCGCGGGCCTTGCCGCCACGCAGCGCCGTCCGGCACCAATCCACCGGCGCGCCTGGACAGCGGCTGGTGGTGAACACGCCGGCCGCCGCGGTGCCGGGATCAAAGACCATCATCACCAGGTCCGTGCGATTGCGATAGCGGATATTCGCCTCCGCGGCGCCCAGCCGCACCCCGGCAACCGGCGCAAGCTCCGGCATCTGCACCGCAAGCGGCGAAACCTGCATGTCCATGCGATCTCCTCCCGATTGATGGGCAGAGGTGTAGCGGCCTCGCACCGGCCTGCACAGAGCGCCGCTCCCACCGTTGCCGCGAAGGAGCCTGAGCAGCGAGGCACGTCGCGGCGGGAGACGCGCCTTCGCGGCTCAGCAGGGAGTTGAAACCGCTTGCAGCCTTGGCGAGACTCGAATCGGTGCTAAAATGTTGCTGGAGCCGCGTGAGGGAGTCCGCCGGCTTCGGGACACCCGACAAATGAAGGTGGCCGCTGGAGTTAAATAATGATGATAGGTGATTGGAGACACAAAATGCCGATACGTAATTGCTGCTTGACCATGCTATCGCTGCTTGTCGTGCTATCTGGCCGGTCACTTCCTGCCTACGCACAAATGAGTCCATTCAATAACGGCTTCAACGGGACCCTGAACGGCGATGATTTGAATGCGATGATGATCGCGGGGCAGCAACTCTACGGGCGCAACAGCGTGCACAACGGAGCAAACACGACCTGGTCCAACCCCAAGACCGGAAACCGGGGAACCATCACTGTCTTGCAGAGCTTCACCGAGCACGGGATGCAGTGCCGAAAAGTTAGATACGACAACCGAGTGGTAAATCTCGAAGGTATTCGGTCGTCTACTTTGAACTGGTGCAAGACCCCTAAGGGCGAGTGGAAGATAGGCTAATCCGCCGATCGGCTGCTAACGTCCGCAACTTCATCGGCTACTTCATGTCGGACGAGCCATTGCGCTGGCCATTAGATCTTGGAAAACACACGTATGCCCAGTCTCCGCGCATCTCCGGCGAAGCCGTGCGTAAAGTGGCCATGATCCGCCCCCGCGCCGCCTGACATGTTCCCCTTGCTTCTGATCGCCAATCGCGGCGAAATCGCTTGCCGCATTGCCCGGACCGCGCGGCGCATGGGGATCGAAACCATCGCCGTGTTCTCGGACGCCGATGCCGGCGCGCTCCACACCGAGGCCGCAGACCGCGCCGTCCGCATCGGCCCGGCTCCTGCCCGCAACTCCTATCTCAACATCCCCGCGATCATCGACGCCGCCCGCAAGACCGGCGTGGCCGCCATCCACCCGGGCTATGGCTTCCTTTCGGAAAACCCCGCCTTCGCAGAGGCCTGCGAGGCTGTCGGCCTGATCTGGATTGGCCCGCCCCCCACCGCCATGCGCGCCATGGGTTCCAAATCCGCCGCCAAGGCGCTGATGGAGCAAGCCGGTGTGCCCGTCCTGCCGGGCTACCATGGCGCAGAGCAGTCGCTTGAGCACTTGGCGGATGAAGCCGCCCGCATCGGCTTTCCCGTCGTCATCAAGGCCATCGCCGGTGGCGGCGGTCGCGGCATGCGCGTCGTCCACCATGCCACAGACTTTCCGTCGGCCCTCGCGGCCGCCCGCCAGGAGGCCGCCACGGCCTTCGGCGAAGACACGGTGCTGATCGAACGCTACGTGCAGCGCCCTCGTCATGTCGAAGTGCAGGTCTTCGCCGACACCCACGGGAACGCTGTCCACCTGTTCGAGCGTGATTGCTCCTCCCAACGGCGCCATCAGAAGGTGATCGAGGAAGCGCCCGCGCCTGGTCTGGCGCCCGCCACCCGCAACGCCATGGGCAGCGCCGCCGTGGCTGCAGCGCGCGCTGTCGGCTACACCGGCGCCGGCACTGTCGAGTTCGTTTTCGAGAACGACGATTTCTACTTCCTGGAGATGAACACCCGTCTGCAGGTCGAGCACCCGGTGACTGAGATGATCACCGGCTTCGACCTAGTGGAATGGCAGTTGCGCATCGCCGCTGGCGAAACTCTGCCCGCGGAGGGTGATGCGATCCGCATCCACGGCCACGCTTTCGAGGCGCGCCTCTACGCCGAGGATCCTGCCCGCGACTTCGCGCCCTCTATCGGCCGCATCCAGGCGCTGCGGTTACCCGATAGGATCCGTGTCGATACCGGCGTGCGCCAGGGCGACGAGATTTCGATCCACTATGACCCGATGATTGCCAAACTGATCTGTCACGCCGCCACGCGCGATCAGGCGCTGGGCATGCTGCGCCGAGCCCTGGCGGAATGTCAGGTTGCGGGTGTTGCCACCAATCTCGATCTGCTTGGCCGCATCGCCGCCCATCCGGATTTCGCAGCGGGGCCAATCGACACCGGCTTCATTGCCCGCAACGCCGATGTGCTGCTGCGCGCCAACACCGATCCATCGCCCGAAGTTCTCGCCCTCGCGGCGCTGGGCGTTGTCGCCGCCCAAGCGGAGCAGGCACGTGGCGCGGCGCTGGCCAGCGTCGATCCGCACTCGCCCTGGCACGCGACAGACGGCTGGTGGCTCAACGCGAGTGTCGATCGGGTGCTGGAATTTCATGCTGATCCGCCCACCATCGTTCGTCTGCATCCCGCATCACCCGGCTGGCAGCTCGTGATCGGGCGCGAAACCTTCATGGGCGATGCAATGCTTCATTCGGACGGCCTTCTCCATGCCGAATTGGACGGTTCCCGCCGGCATATCCCGTTTCATCTGCAATCGGGCACTGCCGTGCTCCGCCTTGATGGGGAGACCTGGCGCCTGACCCTCGCCGATCCGGTTGCCGAGGCCGATGCCGCCGTCGACAGCACGGGACGCCTCGTCGCACCCATCCCCGGCCAGGTCACCGCCGTCGCTGTCCTCCCCGGCGACCGCGTGACCCGCGGTACCCTGCTCGTCACGATGGAAGCAATGAAGACCGTGTTCCGCCTCAACGCCACTGCCGACGCCACCGTCAGCGGCGTCTCCTGCCGCCCCGGCGACATCGTTCAGGAGGGCCAGGTACTGGTGCGTTTCGCGGAAGAAGAGAGTGTGATCGCTGGAGGCGGAACGTCGGAAGCGTGAATCACACTCTCAAAACAACGGGTGTGATCGCTGGAGGCGGAACGTCGGAAGCGTGAATCACACTCTCAAAACAACGGGTGTGATCGCTGGAGGCGGAACGTCGGAAACATGAATCACACTCTCAACACAACAGGAGTCCGCGTGAACTCGCCCGATCCCATCACCGTCGAGGTCATCGGCAGCGCGCTTTCCTCCATCGTGGAAGAAATGGGCGAGGCCCTCATTCGCGCCAGCTTTTCCACCAACATCAAGGAACGCCGCGACTGCTCCACCGCGCTGTTCGACACGGAAGGCCGGACGCTCTGCCAGGCCGAGCACATTCCCATCCATCTCGGCAGCTTTCTTGATCTCATTCCGCAGATCCGCGCCCGTCATGACATAACGCAACTCAGGCCGGGAGATGTTTTCATCGGCAACGATGCCTATGCCGGCGGCGGCACGCACCTGCCGGACATTGTCCTCGCAGAACCGGTCTTCGTCCGCGGCACGCTCGTCGCCTGGGCAGTCAACCTTGCCCACCACGCCGACTTCGCCGATCGCGGTCACGCCCATATCTACCAGGAGGGGCTGCGTATTCCGCCCGTGCGCCTCTATCGCGCCAGTACGCTTGAGCAGGATGTTCTGGATCTGGTGCTGCTGAATTGCCAGGTGCCGCGCGAGCGCCTGTCGGATCTGCGCGCCCAGATGGCCGCTAATCGCCTCGGAGTCGAACGCCTGACGACCCTCTGCGACAAATACGGCACGCAAACCGTCCTCGCCGCTGGTGACGCTCTGCTCGACTACGCCGAACGCAAGATGCGTGCCGGCATCGCCCGCATCCCGGATGGTACCTACAGCTTCGCCGATCGCTACGACTGTCCGGAAATCGATGGCGAGCTCGATCTGTCCTGCACCATTGCGGTGCAGGGTGAGGAAATGCATCTCGCATTCGATGGCTCGCCCCAGGTGCGCGCCGGTCTGAACATGACCTTCACGGCGCTGCTCTCCACCGTCTATTATGCGGTGAAGTCACTGGTCGATCCGTCCATCCTGCCTAACGCCGGCCTCGCCCGGCCGCTCCATGTCACCGCGCCCACCGGCACCATCGTCAACTGCGTGCATCCCGCCGCGGTCAACGGCCGGCTCGGCACCTGTCAGCGTGTGGTGGATCTGATCTTCGGCGCTCTCGCGCCCGCCACTCCAGACAGCGTCATCGCCGCCAGCAACGGTGCCTGCACCTCCGTCACCTTCGCCGGCTCCGTTCCCGGCAGCAACGCGCTATGGGTTTATCTGGAAACCATCGGCGGCGGCTCCGGCGCCAGAGCCAGCAAAGACGGGCTGGACGGCGTGCACGTGCACATGACCAACACCTCCAACCTCCCCGTCGAGGCCCTCGAACGCGAATACCCCTTGACCCTGCTCCGTTACGAATTGGTGGACGGTTCAGCCGGCGCAGGCCGCTATCGCGGTGGCATGGGATTGCGCCGCACCTACCGCGCCGAGACCGAGTGTCGCGTGCGCGTCGATATTGCCCGGGTTCTGAGCGAGCCCTGGGGTTTGTTTGGTGGTCGCCCCGGCGGCCGCGCCACCATCCACACCACCGGCGCGATCGATCATGGCCGTGTCACCATGCATCCGGGCGACACGCTGGAGATCGTCACCGCTGGCGCCGGGGGTTATCAGAGCGCATCGGAACCAAACTGATGGTGGGGTTGCTCACATACGAATGCCCGCGAATAACAGGCCGCCATCAATAGGCACGACCGATCCTGTTAAGTACGATGCGTCTTGCGAGACAAGAAACGCCACGACCCCAGCAACCTCTTCGGCCGTTCCGAGCCGGCCGACGGGTATGCGGCGTTCCCTTTCCGCACGTGCCTCCTGCGTCAGCGCCGTCTTCAGAAAATCAGTCGCAATCGTCCCAGGTGCGATCGCGTTGACCCCCACACCGTGCGGCGCGAGCTCGAAAGCCATGACACGCGTTAACGCCTCGAGCGCAGCCTTGCTGGCCGCATAGGCCGCCTGCTCACTATGCGCCATGTGCGCGGCCGCTGATGCCATGTTGACGACGGCTCCGCGGCGGTTGCGCGCCATGTGGCGGCAGACTTCCTGTGCTGTGATGAACGCGCCAGTCAAATTGACGTGGAGCACCTGGTTCCACATGTCGTCGGACATTTCGAGAAATGGCGCGTGCAGACCTATCCCGGCATTGTTGATCAAGATCGTTGCTTCGCCCAATTCGGCAGTCGTTCGCTGAACAGCTTGCCGAACCTGATCCCGATTGGTGACATCACAGGGATAGAAAATCGATCTCTGACCGGCGCTGCGCAATCCAGCCGAGGTTTGTTCTCCGGTTTTCGGGTTGGTATCGAGTATCGCGACAGCCGCGCCTTCAGCGGAAAGGCGACGTGCGATGGTTCGCCCGATGCCCTGGGCGCCACCTGTGACGATGGCGATTTCTCCGTCGAGCCGTCCTGGGCGATCCGTCTCACTGCTGGCGTTCATGTCCTATCTCCCAAGCATGGGCGTTTGCGCAGCGTGTGATCCGATGGAAATAGGATGCTGTGTTGCCATGCTGGCGATACCCGGAAAATGGCAGGCGACGAAATGCCCACCTTCTGGTGCTTCAAGCGGTGGGGCTTGCACTGCGCACACGTCCTGCGCATAGGGACATCGCGTTCTGAATCGGCATCCGCTGGGCGGAGAGCTCGGTGAAGGAGGCTCTCCCGAAAGGATAACGCGAGATCGAACTCTCCGCGCCGAGACCAGGAACCGACGACAGCAAGGCGACTGTATAGGGGTGCAGCGCATGGTCGCAGACGGCCTCGGCCGGCCCATATTCGACGATGTTGCCTAAAAACATGACCGCGACGTTCGTGCTGATATGGCGAACAATCCGCAGGTCGTGGCTGATAAAAATCAATGTGAGATTGATCGCCTCTCGCAACTCCTGAAACAGGTTGACGATCTGCGCCTGAATCGAGACGTCGAGCGCCGAAATAGGCTCATCCGCTACGATGAGTTGCGGGTTGGGCGCAATCGCCCGCGCGATCCCAACTCTCTGCCGCTGCCCGCCGGACAATTCGATCGGCAGGCGGCCTGCGGCGCGTTGGCCTAGTCCCACCAGATCCAGCACCTCGCTGACCCGCCGCATGCGGGAGGTGGCCTCGACACCGTGTGCGACCAACGGTTCGGCGACGAGATCGCGCACCCGGGCGCGTGGGTTCAGCAATTCGTAGGGGTCCTGGAACACCGCCTGAATATGCTTTCGTAGCTGCCGCAGTTCTTCGCCGCGGAGCCGGGCGATATCCCGCCCGTTGAAGATGATACGGCCGCTATCAATATCAATCAGGCGAAGGATGCACCGTGCAAGGGTGGACTTGCCGCAGCCTGATTCACCCGCCAACCCCAGAACCTCCCCACGACGTACTGACAGGGATACATTGTCCACAGCGTGCACTCGGGTCGGCCGCGCGAGGGGCCAGATACTCGGCCTCAGATGGTGCCGCGTCACCTGATCGAGGATCAGCAGTGGTTCTTCACGGTTAGATTTGGCTCCGTCTCGTGGTGGCGCTTCCCCGGATGGCAACGTGCTCCGAACCAGTCCAGGTTGGAGTGACGACAGGTCCTGCTGAGCGACCCCGCATGCGACCGCGGATCCGCCTCGGTGCTCAAGCACGGGTTCGTTTTCATGGCAAACCGAAATCGCCCACGGACAGCGGGGATGAAACGGACAGCCGCTCGGCAGTGCGCCCACAACAGGGGGCTCACCCGGGATTGCTGAAAGCTTTCCGGCATGGGTTGCTGCCGTTGGAACCGATCGGAGCAAGGCCTGTGTATAGGGATGCCGGGGGCTCGCCAAAATCGTTTTGGTTGGTCCAACCTCGACGATCCTGCCGGCGTACATGACCGCAATCGTGCCGCAGATCTCAGCGACTACACTGAGATCGTGGCTAACAAGGATCAGTGCCACGCCCTGCTCGCGATTCAACCGAACCCAGATCTCGACGATCTGCGCCTGCACGGTGGCGTCGAGGGCCGTGGTCGGCTCATCCGCAATAACCAAGGATGGCGATGCAATCATCGCCATCGCGATCATGGCCCGCTGACGCATGCCGCCCGAGAATTCGTGTGGATAGCGGTGCATCGCCGTCGATGGATCGGGAATGCCGAGCTTGCGGAGCATCTGTTCTGCGGCAGAGGCGGCCGCCTGCGGTCGAGCCAAGTGGTGTAGCCGCAACGGCTCGCCAACCTGTGCGCCGATCGGCATCAGCGGATTGAGTGCTGCCAGCGATCCCTGGAATACCATGCCAAGGTCCTTGCCTCGGAGCTGCGCAAGGCGCCGCGGCGACGCAGACAGCAGTTCCTCGCCACGGAATCGCACGGATCCGCCGGTGGCACGCGCGCTCGCCGGCAGCAGACGCGAAATAGCGGATACGGTCAGCGTCTTTCCGGAACCAGACTCGCCCACCAGTCCCATCGCCTCACCCTGGTCGAGGCGAAAGGACACGCCGCGTACGACTTCCTGCCGTCGGCCGCCGATGTCGACAGATACACGCAGATCATCAACGGACAGGAGAGGGCTCGGATCCTTCATCAGTCCTGCTGTCTGCGGCCGCCAACCCAGGGGTCGAGCGCATCGCGAACGGAATCGCCGAGCAGGTTGAAGGCGAAGACGAGGCATAGGATTGCCAATCCGGGGAAGGTGGCGACCCACCACTGGTCCATCACCGACGCACCGTCGGAAACCATCGCTCCCCATTCCGGTATTGGCGGGCGCGCACCGAGACCGAGAAAACTCAGTGTCGCGAAATTCAATATCGCGCGTCCAATATCGACCGCGGCCATGACCAGCAGTGCTGGTAAGGCATTCGGCATGATGACCCGAAAGAGGATGGAACCGGTGCGTCGCCCAGCCATCCGCGCGGCTTCGACAAATTCCTTGTCCCGCAGTTCCAGCACGATGCTGCGACAGACCCGCACGTATTGTGGCCACCAAACGACGGTCAGCGCGATGATTCCATGCCACAGACTCGCGCCAAGCGCTGCCGCGACGGCCATCGCCAGTACCAGGATTGGAAAGGCGAGAAACATGTCCGTAACGCGCATGACCAATTCATCGATCAGCCGCCCGCCGTATCCGGCGATAGCACCGATCAGGGTACCGAAACTGGCCCCCACCAGAACAACGATGAATGCGGCCGGAACCGAGGTCCGTCCGCCATACAATACACGGCTGAAGACGTCGCGGCCGAGTTGGTCGGTCCCGAAGAGATGTGCAAGGCTTGGAGGTTGGAGTCGATCGAGCACGTGCTGCGCGATCGGGCGGTACGGCGCCAATTCACCTGCGAACAGAATGGCAAGCACGAAGATCAGGATGATCGACAGGCTGATGACCAATTGCAGATCCGCCCGTACCAGCCGGATCAAGCGAGCCGCGCCGCGCCGTCCGAAGCCGGCATTCGGCGCAACCGTGGTGGCACCCAAACTCACCGCCGCCCCGACGCCATGGCGAGACGGATGCGCGGATCGAGCGCTGCGTAGGTCAGGTCCACACCCAGATTGACCAGTGTGTAGACGATACCGAACACGAGCGTGACGCCGATAATGGCTGGGAAGTCTGCATAGATTGCTGCGGAATAGGCGTAATGGCCAATGCCGGGCCAGCCAAATACCGTCTCGATCAGGATGACACCTGTCAGCAGGTCACCATAGGCAAGCCCGACGACCGTCACCACCGGGATCAGAGCGTTGGGCATAGCATGGCGCAGGATTGTATAAGCCTCGGTCGCGCCCTTACTGCGCGCGGTATGCAGAAAACTTTGCGGCAGAATCGACAGCATGCTGGTCCTGGTCATTCGGGTTAGCGTGCCGAGGCTCCATGTCGCGAGAATGAGTGCGGGAAGCAACAAGTGCGCGAGAGCATCGTATAGGGTCGCCCATCGCCCGGTGAGCAGACTGTCAACCGTGTACATGCCGGTAATATCCGGCGGAGGGGTGTCCCATGTGCTCAATCGTCCGGGCGCCGGAGCGATGTTGAGCCAGAGATAGAAGACGTCTAGCGCGGTCAGAGCGAGCCAGAAGATAGGCATGGCAACACCGATTAGTGTGGCCATCCTCACCACGACGTCGAAGGCGGAACCCCGCCAGACTGCTGCAGCGATGCCAAGCGGCACCGAGATCAGCACACTGAGAATCACCGTGGTAGTTGCCAGCTCGATCGTGGCAGGCAGATAGGATCGCAGATCATCGATGACAGGACGATGCGTATAGATGGATTCGCCAAGGTCGCCGTGTAGCAAATGGTCCAAGTAGACCAGGTACTGATCTGCCAATGGTCGATCCAGACCCCAGTGCCTGCGATAGGCGGCGACGATCGCCGGATGAGAGGCAGCCTGCTGGCCCAGTGTCGCAACGACCGGATCGGTGGGAATCGCCCGGCTCACCGTGAAAGAGATCAGGGTCATGCCCAGCAGCATTGGAAGCATCAGCACGAGCCGGCGTACGACATAGACGATCACCGGGCCGCCTTAGTGCTTATGCTCTCTCGAGAAGCACGGCGTGCCACGCGGCGCATTGTGGCATGCAGAACAGCGCACTAAACGAGCTCGATGCTTCCTACATCGACGTACCAGACGGGATTTGTTGCCAGGGACTTGATGACGTCCTTGCGGTAGCCGACCTGGATGTTCGCCTCAAACAACCACGCATACGGCCCGATCTGGTTCATCAGCCGCTGCGCCTCGTAGCAAATCTGCTGTTGTTCGGCGGGGTCGAGGGTCACCATCGCCTGCTGGGCAAGGTCCGCGATCCTTTTGGCGTCGGGCGAATAGTCCGCGGTCCAACCTTGACGTGGTGCCGCCACATGGCCACCAGGGGCGAAGACCGGCAAGAAATCGGTCCAGCCGATGTAGTCGGCGCCCCAGAAGTGGATCGCAGCGTCGAGCTTCCCGGCCCGGAAATCAGTCAGCTCCTGGGTCGAGGGAACCGGCCGTAGGTTTGCGGTAATGCCAACATCCGCCAGGTCTTCCTGCACTTTGGCAGCGATGAGGCTCGCCGCGATGTTTTGAAACAGTTGCTCGGACGCATAGGTCAGATCAAAGGCGAATCCCTTTGGGTAGCCTGCTGCGGCAAGCGCGGCCTTTGCGCGCGCCGGATCACGCTTGATCCGTTCCTCCACAGGAAGCGCGTTCGGCAGGCCCGGTGGGATGCAAGACGCGATGTATTGCCCACCACCAAGGTAGATCTTCGCCAGGCCATCATAATCAATGGCGTATTTGATCGCCTCCCAGGTCTTCGGGTTTTTGAGTGCGGGGTTGCGGTTGACATGCACGCCGAGCCAGGGAAAACCCAAAGACGGAATGTTCAGAACCTCGATCTTCGGGTTTTTCTGCACTTCCGTGGCAAGATCCGGCGTCAGGTTGGCCGCGATATGTGCGTCGCCGCGCACCAGCAGATCTCGCTGAACATCCGGGTCCTTGACGAATTTGAAGACGATCCGCTCGAACGGGGGCTGCCGGCCCCAGTAATAGGGATTGCGCGTCACCGTAAGCTGAGCGCCATGCTCCCAGCTTTCGAGCATGAACGGGCCGCTTCCCGCACTGTGTTGATCAAGCCAGGCTCTTGCCGTGTCAGTGGTCGCGGCGTCGGTTGCGTCGGTGCCGCCGTGGGCCTTTAGCGTCGCGGCGCTGGCGATGGAAAGGAACGGTGAGGTCAGCAGAAAGAGCCAGTCCGGATTGAACGATTTGAGCTTAATCGTCACTTCGCTCGGTCCGCTTTTGTCGACCGATTGCACGCCGTCCTGGAACCAGGACGCGGGACCCTTCAAATAGGCCTGGCGCTTCAGAGAGAATACGACGTCCTCAGGCGTGGCCGGAGAGCCATCGGAGAATTTGATGTTGGGGTTGAGCTGGAACACGTAGGTCAGTCCGTCGGCACTGGCGTCCCATTTAGTAGCGAAATCCGATGTTACCTTGCTGAAATCGGAGCCGGGGAAGGTCAGAAGTTGATCATAGATGCCGCGCAGGAAAATCGGCACCGTCAGCTCGTTCGCGCCCTCGGGATCCAGGGTACGTGTGTCACCTTCTTGAATCGCGACGACGAGCGTTGAAAGCGTCTTCGTCTGAGCCTTGGCCGGAGACTGGAGTGCAGCCGCCATAAGCGCGGGTAGAGCAGCGCCGACGCTGGCTTTGCACAAGAGATCGCGTCGCGTCGGCCGCCAGAGCGCAGCTGATGCCTCGAGCGTCTCTTTGCGGCTGTTCATTGCTTCCTCGTCCCTTCTTTGTCTCAGGCGATGGCAAGTTGGCAGGCCACTTTCATCCCAGAGTTCGCTTATCGGAGAAGACTATCTGGGGCATGCTCCCCTGTCCACATAAGGCAAAATTATTGGGGATCTTAAATTCCGGTCAATCGAATCCAGTGCGGAACCATAACGAAGTGCTCGACGAATTTCTTGCCTTATAGCATGCCATATCCGCCGGTTATGGCTGTTGCAAAAACCGGCATTTGACATGGACATTTCCGCGCCTACGCTGATTTGCGGCACTGCGCCCATCGGCAGGCCAGAATGAACCCAGGGGGCAGCATGGGCATTCACACCTGTCGTGTGATCGTCGTGGGCGGTGGCGTACTTGGTTCGTCGGTGGCGCTTCGCTTGTCGCAGGCCGGCCATCAGGTCACGTTGCTCGAAGCCGATCGTCTGGCTGCTGGCACTTCGACCTGCAGCTTTGCCTGGCTGAACTCGAACAAGAAGACGCCGCGCGCCTATCACGATCTGAATGCCGCCGGGCTTTCGGCTCATCTCGAACTGAAGAACGAGTTTGGTGCCACACCCTGGCTGCATGAAGGCGGAAGCCTCGAAATCGTCGCCGAACCCAACACCCAGACCTTGCGCGAGAAGGTTAGGCAGCTCCAGGACTGGTCCTATCCCGCCGAACTCATCAACGCTGCCCAACTGGCGGAACTCGAGCCTGACATCGTGACGGACGCCATTCCCGGCGCGACGATCGCGTTCTTCCCGCAGGATGCGTGGATCGATCCGGCCATCTTTATTGCCTATATGATGCAGCGGGCGCGGCAGCTTGGCGCCACGATCCGCCTTGGCGTCCGCGTAACCGACATGATCATCGAGGCCGGTTGCGTACGGGGCGTGGTCACCGCAACCGGTGAGCGGCTTGACGCCGATCTCGTCGTCAACTGCGCCGGCCGGTGGACGAACGACATGATGGCTGACCCACATCTGCGCATCCCCATGGCTCCGCGTCTCGGCTTTCTGGCATTCACACCGCCCGGGGCAACCACACTGTCCCGCGTGCTGCGCACACCCATCGTGGACATGCGGCCCGATGGCGCCGGCCGGCTGATGCTGCACGACAACGATATCGACAAGGCTGTCGATCTCGACACGCCGCTGCCGCCGATGATGAGGCACGCAGAATCGATGACGAAGGCTGCTGCCCGGTTGCTCCCGATGCTACAGGGCATTGTGCCGGAAGCGGTGCGTCGCGCCATCCGTCCCGTGCCGCAAGACGGCTACTCGGCGATCGGTCCGATCCCAGGGCTGAGCGGCTACTATCTGGCCGTCACCCATAGTGCGGTGACCTTATCGGCCCATCTCGGCCGACTGATCGCGCAGGAAGTTGCCGGCGCCAAGCAGGAGTCGCTCGCACCCTTCCGGCCGGATCGTTTTTTCACCGGCAACCGAGGTCCCATCGGCGAATCCGAAGCACTCTACAACGCCGCATAAAGGACGCAGCATGCGCGTTACCGTCATCGGCACCGGTTCCATTGCGCTCGGCACGTCGGCTTTCCTGGCCGAGCATGGGCACCAGCCTGTGCTGTGGTCGCCCTCCGGTCGTGCGTCGCCTCTTGCAGCATCGAACACGATCCACGCCGAGGGGGCGCTGACCGGCTCCTATCCGGTCAGCGTCGCAGCTACTTGCAGGGATGCCTTACAGGACGCCGATGCGGTTCTGATTGCGCTCCCGGCAAATTATCACCGCGCGGCCATGGATGCGCTGGCGCCGCATTTGCAACCGCGTCAGACCGTGCTGATCAGTGGCCATCTATCCTTTGGCGCGCTCTATCTCGCCGAACTCCTTCACGCTCGCGGTCTTGCCGTGCCGATTGGGGCCTGGGGCACCACCGTCACCACCGGCCGCCGCCTTGCACCGGACCGTGTGCGCGTTAGCAATATCCGCCAGCGTGTGGATGCGGCCGCGATCCCAAGGCGTGACGCAGACAGTGTCCTTACTCTATGCCAAACGCTGTTTGGCGACCGTTTCATGCTGCGCGACAATCTTCTCGCCATCGCGCTCAGCAACGTGAATCCGCAAAATCACATGGCGATCGCGCTTTGCAACCTCACGCGCATGGAGCGAGGAGAGGAGTGGCGCCAAGCTGCCAACACCACCAACGCCGTCGGGCGATTGATCGAAGCACTGGATCAGGAACGTCTGGCGATTGCCGCCGCCTTGGGCGTATCCGTCCGCACGGTCCGCGAGCATTTCGCTTTGTCCTTCAACGTTCCGGCCGGGCCTATCGGCGAAATGTCTGCCGTGCTCGCAAGCCGCACCGATACTATTGCGCCGGCGACGCTGGATACCCGCTACGTGCTGGAAGACGCGCCCTTCGGCCTCTATCCCACTGTCCTGCTCGGTGACATCACCGGCCACCCCGCAACCCTCCACCGCTCGGGCCTAGCCCTGTTCTCCGCCCTCTATGGCCACGACCTTGCCGCGGATAACGATCTGCTGCCGGCCATCGAGTTCGCCCAGCTGTCTCTCGACCGCCTTCGACGCCTGGCCAGTACAGGCTGGGACTGATGGCGCGATTCATCCTGCGCCGCCTGATCTTTTCGGTGGTGCTGGTGCTCGGTGTCAGCATGATCCTGTATGCGCTGATCAACTCGATCGGCAATCCGATCCAAATTCTGCTCTCCGAGCGGCCGGGCGTCACCGATCAGATCATTGCCAGTATGACCAAATACTATGGTCTCGAAGGCAACATGGTGACGCGCTATTTCCACTGGCTCAACTCTCTGCTCCATCTCAATTTCGGCACCAGCATCATCTATAATCAGCCAGTCGGCGGAATGCTGGTCACCTATGGCTGGGAAACCCTGAAAATCCAGGTCCCCGCGATATTGATCGCCGTCGCTATCTCCACCGGGGTCTCGGTCGCCGCCGCGACCCGTCAGAACAGCAAGCTCGATCTCAGCGTGATCACCGGTGCGATGCTGGGCCATTCGCTGCCCGGCTTCTTCGTTGGCATCCTGCTGATCCTGGTGTTTTCCTACTGGTGCGGTATCCTGCCGAGCTACGGTGCTTATTCCACCAGCGATCTCATCATGCACAGCAGTATCATCGACGGGCTGTGGCATATGGTCCTGCCTATCGCGATGCTGACGCTGTTCAACACCGCAACGCTCACGTTGCTCACACGATCGAGCCTCATCACAGTGCTGCGGCAGGACTACATCACCGCCTTGCGCGCCAGCGGCCTCCTTGCCCGCCGCGTCGTCTTCGGACATGCGCTGCGCAACGCCTTCATCCCGGTTCTAACCTATCTCGGCATTCTGTTCGGCCTGATGCTCGGTACTGCACCGGTGACGGAGACAGTGTTCACCTGGCCCGGGCTCGGCGCTCTCTATATCCTTGCCATCCAGCAGCTCGACTATCCGGTGATTATGGGCGAAACGATGGTGATTGCCGTCATGCTTGCGACCGCTACGCTCCTGACGGACCTTGTTTACATGCTCATTGACCCGCGGATCCGCCTGTCATGATGGTCACTGACAGCGACGCGGCGCCCATTTCCATTCCGATCGAAAATGTTGCGGTCTCTGCGCTGTCGCCAGAGCTGATTGCGTCGAAGCCGGCTGGCGTCTGGCGGCAAAGTTGGCACCGCTTCCGTCGCAACCGCGCCGGCATGATCGGTATGGTGATCGTCCTGCTCGTTCTGTTCGTCGCGCTCACCTGTTCCTTTACCGCACCCTATGGCCCAACCGATCAATCCGCGTTGTTCAGCTACGGGATCGATAAACCTCCTACCTGGACCTACCTGCTGGGGACCGACCGGAACGGCTATGACGTGCTTAGCCGCGTGATGTACGGTGCTGGTCCGGCCCTCAGCGTCGGGGTCGGCGCGATGGTTCTTGCCTCCTTCATCGGGATCGCGATCGGCGGCATCTCCGGCTACCTTGGCGGCTTCGCCGATGAACTGCTGATGCGCTTTACCGAGCTGTTCATGGTGATCCCGATCTTCGTCGTCCTGCTTGCGGCCGTGCGCCTGTTCGGCATCGTCGTCGTCGGCACCTGGGTCGCGAACATTCCCCATCTCACCCTGATGACAATCGCCTTTCTCCTCGGTCTGTTCGCATGGCCGCCGATGGCCCGCGTCGCGCGTGCGGAGTTCCTGCGCCTGAAGTCGGCGGAGTTCGTCGAAGCCGCAATCTGTATCGGTGCTACCCGGCGTAGCATCGTGGTCGGTCATATCCTGCCGAACGCGTTGCCTCCGCTGATCGTCATCATCGCTTTGGGGATCGGCAGCGCAATATTGACCGAAGCAATGGTGAGCTTCCTGGGCTTCGGCGACTCGAGCTCCGTCAGTTGGGGCCAGATGCTCTATCTCAACTACGGCGTTTTGCGCATCGCGCCGTGGGCTTCGATCGCACCGGGCACCGCCATCTTTATCACCGTGCTCGGATTCAATCTCCTGGCCGACGGATTGAGCGACGCGTTCAATCCCCGGCAAAGGCACTGACGCATGAGCACCTCCCTGCTCGAAGTGCAGGCGCTGCAGGTGCATTTTATCTCGCGCAGCAGCACTGTCCGTGCAGTGGATGGGGTAGACTTCTCCGTTGCCCAAGGCGAGACGTTGTGCATCGTCGGCGAAAGCGGCAGCGGCAAAACGATCACCAGTCTTGCGTTGCTGCGGCTCGTCCCGCCCCCCGGAAAGATCGTCGAAGGCAGCATCAGCTTCGAGGGCACCGACCTGCTGCGCCTTTCGGACGCGCAGATGGAGAGGATTCGCGGGCGCCGCATGGCGATGATCTTCCAGAATCCAGGAAGCTCGCTCGATCCCGTATACAGCGTTGGCGCGCAATTGTCGGAGATTTTGCGTGCACACGAGAAACTCGGCCGGAGCGAGACCGAATCCCGAGTCGTTTCCCTGCTGCGCGAAGTTGGCATCAGTGATCCTGGCGATCGCACGCGTCAGTATCCGCATGAGCTCAGCGGCGGCATGAAACAGCGCATCTGTATCGCGCGCGCACTGCTGTGCAAGCCGGCTCTGGTCCTTGCTGACGAGCCGACGACTGCGCTTGATGTCACGATCCAGGCGCAGATCCTGGAGCTGTTGCGCGAGATGCGGCGCCGTCACGATATGTCGATGGTGCTGGTGACGCATGACATGGGTGTGGTCGCGCAGATGGCCGACCGGGTGGCCGTGATGTACGCTGGAAGGGTGTGCGAGACGGGGAGCGCCCGGACGATCTTCGCCTCGCCTCTGCATCCGTATACCCGTGCGCTGCTTGAAAGCACGCCGCGCATCGATCGCAGCTACCGGCGCGTCCGAGGACAGCGGCTGACCGCGATCTCGGGCCGGCCGCCCGACATGGCGCACCCGCCTGCGGGCTGCCGCTTCCACGATCGCTGCCCCGACCGCATTGCAGACTGCGCGCGCGTGACGCCGATCGAAACCACTATAGCACCCGGCCATACCGTCAGCTGTATCCGCCAGGGAAGCCGCGCGGCGCCGGTGGAGGAGCAGGCGGCATGACTATGCCGCTGTTGCAGGTTGAGAACCTGACGAAGCGGTACGTCCTTGGCCGCAAGGGCCTGTTCGGTACGCGTAAGCCGGTGGAAAACTGGGCGGTGGACGATGTGTCCTTCTCCATCGATGCCGGTGCCACGCTTGGTCTGGTCGGCGAAAGCGGCTGCGGCAAAACAACGACGGCGCGCAGTATTCTGCGTCTGGTAGCCCCCACATCCGGTACCGTGCGGCTGGGCGGGCGCGAAATAACCCATACGCTGGCTGGGAAGGAGCGAGCGCCTATGCTCGCTGTCCGCCGCCAGGTGCAATACGTCTTCCAGGATCCGTTGCTCTCGCTAAATCCGCGCTGGTCGATCGGCATGACGCTCCGCGAGCCGCTTCGCGTCCATGGCATCGGCACATCGAAAGAATGGCCTGGCCGGATCGCGCAGCTGTTGGACCTCGTCGGACTCAATCCGCATTACCAATATCGCTATCCGCATGAGCTGAGTGGCGGCCAGCGGCAGCGCGTCGGCATTGCCCGTGCTCTGGCGGTCGAGCCGCGAGTACTGATCTGCGACGAACCGGTGTCGTCACTCGACGTGTCTGTCCGCGCACAAATCCTGAATCTGCTGGCTGAGCTGCAGGAACGTCTGGACCTCGCGTATCTTTACATTTCGCACGACCTTAGCTCGGTTCGCTTTCTGAGCACCCATGTCGCAGTGATGTATCTCGGCAAGATCGTTGAGATTGCAACCGCCGACGCGCTGTTTGCCCATCCGCACCACCATTACACGCGAGCCCTGCTCGGCTCCATTCCGGTTCCGGACCCAGACGCAACGCAGCACCACGCACCACTTCCAGGCGAGGTACCAAGCGCAGTCAGGCGTCCACCGGGCTGCCCGTTCCATCCCAGATGTGCGGCGGCGCTGCCGCGTTGCCGCACGGAGGTTCCGGTCCTGACCAGTATCGACCCTGGCCACAGCGTCAGTTGCCACAACCCCGCATAGCTCAATCAGTTTAGGAGGCAAGAAAAATGGGAGACTTCAACCTGACTCGTCGCGGTGCAATGACGGGACTCACCGCGACCGTGGCTGCCGCCAGCGTACGCCCGACCAAGGCGTCAACGTCGCTCTTCAAGCTCTACATGATGATACCGAACAACCAGCCGACGCGGATGATCTGGGGAACGCTGGCGGCCCAGCAGATGGCACGAATCGGCATTGACGTGGTGTCCAGCTTTGTGCCGTTCACCGTGATCGCGCCGCGCCGTAGCAAAGGCGGAGGTGCGACATATACGGAAGGCGGTTGGGACTGCTACCTCGAACGCTATTACTACGCCAGCATCACGCCAACGCCGAATTCTCTGTTCTCCAGCAAGCTCATCCCCCCGAACGGGGAGAATTACTACTACGTGGAAGACAAGATCCTCGATGAAACGATGGATCGCTATGCGGGATCGCCGGACCCGGCGGTGCGCATGGATGCGATCCATGCGTTCGAAAAGCGGTGGTACGATATCCAGCCGTTGACGATCTTGTTCTATCCGGGCGATGTCATTGCGATAAGCCCGAAGCTGAAGGGTTTCGATTCCACCACTTTCAACCCGGTCTTCTATCCGCGCGCCGAAAACTGGACGTTGGAGGGTGCCGGTGACACCACCGCCAATTTCGCGTCCTGGCCGCCGCCCAGTTCCTTGATTCCCATGTATACGATCGGTTACCACGAATCCAACATCTTCGGCCCGGTATATGATCGCCTATACGAGTACAATTCCTGGGCGGAGAAGAAACTGGTTCCTGCTCTGGCGGAAAGCCACACGCAGTCCGCCGATGGAAAGCACTGGGTGATCACGATGCGGAAGGGGGTCACCTGGCACAGCGGGGAGGAGTTCACAGCCGCCGACGTGAAATTCACCTGGGATGCCATCATGAACGCCGACTATGGCAGCCAGTTCCGTGCCGGCTTCCTGTCGGTGTTCGGTTCGCCCGATGCGTACAAGGTGACCGGCAAGTACGAAATCACCGTTGATCTGCCGCAATACAACATGATGTTCTTCGATTGGATCGTCGGCTCGATGGCCATCATGCCGGAGCATGCCTATAAGGACATCAAGCCGGAGGCCATGCGCGGCCATGCGGCCAGCACGTGGCTCGGCACTTATGCGGTTAAAACATCGGATGGAGGCACCTTCACCGCGCATGGAGGGATTGGCACGGGGGCTTGGATTCCCCAGGGCTTCGACCCGGTGCGAAAAGCGTACAAGACGGTCCGCAACGAGAAGTACTGGAAACCGATGCCGGGGAACGTCAAGACGTTCTCCGTCGTGAATATCGAAAGTACCAACTCTATTCTGAGCGCTCTCAAGTCCGGCGATATCGTCGCGCATGATCCGATGTATGACATCGGTTCGCTCGTGCCCACCATCGATAAGTCATGGGCCAATGTGCTCACATTCAACTCTTACAAATGGCAGCATGTCTGCTTTAACCTGCGGCATCCGGTGTTCGGCACCGGCGTTGATACACCACTGGGCAAGAAAGATCCGTCGCGCGCAGCGGAAGCCGCCGCCTATGTCCGCCAGGCGATCAGCCATGCCATGCCGCGGGAACAGATCGTGCAGCAGATTGCCAGCGGTTATGGCAATCCCGGTACCGTGCCAATTCCCTGGTCATCGCCGGAATACGATCATCAGTTGCTGAAGCCGATCGAGTACAATCTCGAT
This sequence comes from uncultured Pseudomonadota bacterium, assembly GCA_963791885.1. Classification (GTDB taxonomy): domain Bacteria; phylum Pseudomonadota; class Alphaproteobacteria; order Acetobacterales; family Acetobacteraceae; genus CAVSUZ01. Next base: position 1,676,153 of record CAWBUL010000006.1, read on the forward strand.
CTCTCGCGCAAATACATGGAGCAGGCCGGCTACACCTACTGATTTTCGCGCGTTCCGGAACGGCATCAGGAGACGATCGTGCCAAAGACCAAGCGGCAAATGCGGCTGGGAATGTCCATGCGTGGCATCGGATATCACCCGGCGGCGTGGCGCTATCCCGACGTCCCGTCGGACGGCACGCTGCGGTTCGATCATTACGTACGCAACGCGCAGATGGCTGAGGCCGGCAAGTTCGACATGATCTTCTTTGCCGATGGCATCGGGATCAGGGAAAAGGATGAACCACCCGGCTCCCTGTGCCGCTCCGGATACGAGATCGTCGAAATGGAGCCGCTGACCCTGCTGCCGGCGCTGGCGGCTCTGACGAAGCGCGTCGGCCTGGTGACCACCGCATCTACCATCTACAACGAACCGTATCATATCGCCCGTAAGTTCGCGACCCTTGACCTGATCAGCGGTGGAAGGGCGGGATGGAATATCGTGACGTCGTGGTCTGACGCCGAGGCACAGAATTTCAACCGCGCCAAACATCTGGAGTACGATACGCGCTACGAACGTGCTGCGGAGTTCGTGGAGGTTGTCAAAGGCCTCTGGGACAGCTGGGAGCCAGGCGCCTTCGTTTACGACAAAGAAAGCAGCCTGTTCTACGACGAAGCGAAGATGCATCTTCTTAATCACAAAGGAAAGCACTTCTCTGTCAAAGGGCCGCTCAACGTCGCCGAGATGCCGCAAGGCCGCCCCATCCTTGTCCAGGCCGGTGCATCGGAACAGGGGCGGGACATCGCTGCCAGATCGGCCGACGTGATCTACGCCGCCCAGGACAATATCCCGGCCGCGCGGGCCTATTATGACGACGTCAAATCGCGCCTAGCGCAGTATGGCCGCGACTGGGACGATCTGAAGATCATGCCGGCCCTACGCCCTATTGTCGCCGCCACCCGTGCTGAGGCACAGGCCAAGTTCGACCAGTTGCAGTGTCTTTTACGTCCGCTCGTGGGCCTCGCGCGCGTATACAACGAGCTCGGCGACCTCTCGGGCTACCCAATCGACGGACCGGTACCGGAGCCGAAGGTGGAACCGCAGGTGCGCAGCGCCGCGGACCGCATCATGAAGCGGGTGAGGGCGAACAACTGGACCATCCGCCAGCTCTGCGAAAATCTCGCCGGCGCCGGCGGCTTCTGCCTGATCGGCACCGCCGCTGACATCGTGGATATTATGGAAGGGTGGATGGACGAAGGGGCCTGCGACGGATTCAACATCACGCCCACGCATCTGCCAGGCGGGTGCGAGGATTTCGTTCGCTTTATCACACCAGAACTACAGCGTCGGGGACGGTTTCGCACGGAGTATGAAGGCAAGACGCTGCGCGAGAATCTCGGGCGGAGGCCGCACGTCAATCGCTATACCAAGGCCGCCTGAGCGGCTACCGCGGTGTGCGGTAACCTGCCGCGGCCGTATGCTGAAGTTCCGCCAAATCGAGGTGTTCAAGGTCCTGATGGAGGTGGGCACCGTCACTGGTGCGGCTGGCCGGCTGGGCATTTCTCAGCCAGCCGTCAGTAAGGTGCTCGCAAGTATGGAGCGCAGCACTAATCTCACGCTGTTTGAGCGTCCCCGTGGCCGGCTCATCCCCTCCCCGGACGCACGAAGCCTCTATCGCCAAGTCCATCGCTCTGTTGTCGGGCTGGACGATCTCTATCGTTTTCATCACTGAGTTGCGCGAGTTACCGCAGGGCCGGCTTGTAATCGGGTGCTACCCAGCTCTCTCCCTCCGATGGATGCCGAGTGTCATCTCTGGCTTCGTGCGGTGTCATCCTGTTCACGCTTGACGCCGTATTCAACTGCCCGAGGGGTCACAGGTTGGCCCGTAAGCGAATTGTCCAAGCGGCCGATCTCAATGGGGAACCGTTCATCTCGCTCGGTGGGATGGATCGTTCCCGGCAGGAAATCTCCGCCGCCCTCGCTGCGGTCGGCCTCCGATCGAGCTCCTGCGTGGATTCGGGCTCCGCGGCGGCGGGTCTGCGCGCCGGTCGGCGAAGGGCTGGGTGTCGCGCTCGTTGACGCCGTTTCTGCTTCCGACCATCGCCATCTTGCCGTCGTCAGCCGCCCATTCCGGCCGCGCGTGGCAATGTCCGCCTGGTTCGCAGAACCTCGGGATCACCCGCGTTCCCAGCTGACCAACTCAATTTTGCGCCATCTGCAGCACAGTGCAGCGGAAGAAGGATTCGCAATCGGCCGGCGTCGGACCGAGTAAGCTTCGATTTTGCTCGGCCACGATCCTGCGCGAAGGCGGCCTCTTTGCCTCATGCCGTTTCATCGCGACTCCCGGGAACCGCGAGTGTCAGCGACATCTGCCCGGCGTCGTATGCAAAGTTCGACAGCGCCACGCCGAGCAGGCGGATCGGGATCGGCGGAGGAAACTCGCGGCCCAAGAGATCAAGGCAGATATGCTCCAATACCTCCCGGTCGGCGATCCCGTCGGCCACGGATCGGCTGCGGGTGGTGCGGCGGAAATCGGCGTATTTGATTTTTACTGTGACGGTGCGGGCCGGCCGGTCTTCTCGCGTGTAGGAAGCCCATAGCTTTTCGACCAGGGGGGCGATGGCCGGGGGCACTTCGGGCCAGGTGGTGACGTCCTGCTCGAACGTTCGCTCAGCCCCGATCGACTTGGTCTCACGGTCGGGGCTGACGGGGCGCGCGTCCTCGGCGCGGGCGATTGCGTAGTAGAACGCCCCTGCTCTGCCGAAATGCGTTGTGAGGAAATCATGCGAGGCGCTCCGCAGATCGGCGCCCGTGTGCAGGCCCAGCGCCTGCATCTTGCGCGCCGTGACGGGGCCGACGCCGTGGAAGGCGGCAACGGGCAGCGTTTCGACGAAGGCGGGTCCCATCCGCGGCGTGATGACAAAGAGACCATCCGGCTTGCGGTGATCCGACGCAAGCTTCGCAAGAAACTTGTTGTAGGAGACGCCGGCAGATGCGGTCAGTCCAGTCTCCTCTCGGATCGCCGCTTTGATCTCGCGGGCGATCTCGGTCGCCGTGGTGCCGGCCTCGGCCGCCTGGGTCACGTCCAGATAGGCTTCATCCAGCGAAAGCGGCTGCACCAGGGACGTGTAGCGGGCGAAGATGGCGCGGACCTGGCGTGAGGCCTCCTTATAGGCGTCGAACCGCGGTCGGACGAAAATCAACTCGGCGCAGAGCCGTGCCGCCGTGGCGGATGGCATAGCGGAGCGGACGCCGAACGGACGCGCTTCGTAGCTGGCGGTCAGAACCACGCCGCGCGGCCTTGGGCTGCCCACGGCGATCGGCTTGCCGCGCAGGGACGGATCATCCCGCTGCTCCACGGACGCGTAGAAGGCATCCATGTCGATATGGATGATGCGCCGGGGGGCCTTTGGTTCCGGTACGGACTCGCGCGGGCTCACGGCCGCAGGGTAGAGCATCCGCCGCCATGTCGCTTCTTGTCGTTTCTCGCGCCGTCATCCGTCTCGCCGGCCGCACCCTGCTCGACGGCGCTGACCTGACCGTCGATCAGGGGCGGCGCATCGGGCTGATCGGGCGGAACGGTGTAGGCAAATCCACGCTCTTGCGGGCGATCGCGGGGGAAATCGGGCTCGACGCAGGGGAGATCCGCTTGGCGTCCCCCGCTCGCCTCGCGCAGATCCGGCAGGAAATGCCGGAGGACGACGCGACGCCGCTGGAGCATGTGCTGGCGGCGGATCCCGAGCGGCTGGCGCTGCTGGCGGAACTTGAAACGGCGCCGGCCACGCGGGCGGCGGAAATCCATGATCGGCTGCGGGCGATCGACGCGCATTCGGCCCCGGCGCGTGCGGCAGCCATCCTCGCGGGGCTTGGATTCGACGAGCAAGCGCAAGCGCGCCCATTGTCGTCGTTTTCGGGCGGGTGGCGGATGCGCGTTGCGTTGGCGGCAGCCCTGTTTGCCGCGCCCGATCTGCTGCTGCTCGACGAGCCGACCAATCACCTCGATCTGGAAGCGACAATGTGGCTGGAGGATTGGCTGGGCCGCTTTCCGGGCGCGGCGCTGATCGTCTCGCACGACAGGAACCTGCTGGATCGCGCTGTGGAGGCAATCGCCCATCTGGACCGGGGAAAAATCAGCGTTACGCCCGGCGGGTTCAGCGAGTTCGTACGAATAAGGACAGAGCAGGCACTGCAGCAGGCGCGGGCGGCGGAGCGGATCGCGCAGCAACGGGCACATATCCAGTCCTTCATCGACCGGTTCCGTTACAAGGCGAGCAAAGCGCGGCAGGCTCAGGCGCGGATCAAGGCGCTGGAACGGCTGCCCGTGATCGATGCGATCGTGGAGCCGGCGCCGGTCCGGTTCGACTTTCCACAGCCGGTACAGCTGCCGCGGCCCATTTTGGTGCTGGACCGTGTCTCGGTGGGGTACGACGGGCGGGCGGTGCTGCGCGATGTGTCGCTATCCGTCGATATGGACGATCGCCTGGCGCTGTTGGGGGCGAATGGGAACGGCAAGTCCACCCTGGCGCGGCTGATTGCTGGCCGCATGGACGCAATGGCAGGGGAGGTACGGCGGCAGCCGAAGCTGCGAGTGGGATATTTCGCGCAGCATCAGATGGAGGAACTGGACGGAACGGACACCGCGGTTGGTCACATGCAGCGCGCGTTGCCGAAGGCGACCGAGACGGCGGTGCGGTCACATCTGGCGCGGTTCGGACTGGATGCGGACCGCGCCGGCACGGCGGTTGCCCGGCTGTCGGGTGGGGAGAAGGCGCGGCTGCTATTGGCTTTGGCGACGCGGGATGCGCCGCATCTGCTGATCCTGGACGAGCCGACGAACCATTTGGACATCGATGCGCGGGAAGCGCTGGTGAAGGCGCTTGCGGATTTTGAAGGGGCCGTGGTGCTGATCACGCACGATCCGCATTTGGTGGACCTTGTGGCCGACCGTCTGCTGCTGGTCGCTGACGGCACGGTGCGGCCCTTCGAGGGAGACCTGAGCGACTACCGCGCACTGGTGCAGGAGCGTACGCGTGGGGCGGGCCGTGATGCAGCGCCAAGACGGCGGGAGGAGCGGCGGGACCGGGCGCAGGCGCGGGCGGCCGTGGCGCCTTTGCGCAAGCGCGCGAGAGACGCAGAAGCGGCTATTGAGCGGCTGAGTGCCGAGCGTGTGCGGCTGGAGGGGCGGCTTGCCGACCCGGCGTTCTATGCGGGCGATCGCGCCGCGCAAATTGTCGCAGCGCAAACGCGGCTGGCAGAGATTGCACGCGAGATCGAAGCGGCGGAGGCGGTGTGGCTCGAAGCGGAGGAGTCTCTTTCGGAGGCGTAGGGGATCGCGCAACGTTGTTGTTGACGCGTCCCCACCCTGCGTGCACAGAGTAGTTTGCCGGGTAACCGGATCAGTAAATTGGGGCGGAAAACAAGCCCCGCGAACAGGGAAGGTCAACGGCCATGGGTTCCATGCGTCGGCGGAATTTCATTGCCAATTCCGTAGCCGCGGCGGCGGCCGGTGGACTGGCTCGACCGTATATCGCCAATGCGCAGGCGAAGACGGCGGTGATCTGGGTGAACCAGGGGTTCATTCCGCAAGAGGACGCTGCATTCAAGAAAGTTGCCGATGACTATATGAAGGCGAGCGGCAATAAGCTGGATTATAGCATTCTGCCGTTCACGGCGCTCAATCAGAAAACGATTTCGGCCCTGACCAGCGGCGACGTTCCCGACCTGATCTTCAACGACGCGCCCGCAACCATCATCGCTCAGAACGCGTGGGACGATAAGTTCATCGACGTTACGGACGTGGTAGCGCCGTATGAGCAGCAGTTGAGCGATACGGCGAAACTCGGGGCCACATTCTACAACAAGGCGACCGGCAAGCGGAGCTATTACCTGTGCCCGATCAAGCAGGGCGGCACGCCGTTCCACATTTGGGGCAACTTGGTGGAGAAAGCGGGATTTAAAGTCTCGGATATTCCCGATACATGGGAGGCGCGCTGGGAATTCATCAAGCCGATGCAGAAAATCCTGCGCGGCAAAGGCATGAGGCGGATCTATGCGCTGGGGTTGCAGGTAACCACGGTGGGGCCGAACGATGGCAACAACCTCTATCAGCACACGCTGATTGCGCATGGCGGCAAGGACATCGTGACTGTCGATGGCAAGCTGCACACAGACGATCCGCAGGTGCGAGAGGCGGCGATTAAGACGACGGAGTTCCTGGCTGGACTGTACAAGGATGGGGTGGTTCCGCCGGAGGCTCTGAGCTGGAACGACGCGGACGATAACAATGGCTTCCACGAAAAGCTGTTCGTCATGGATTTCGACGGCACACTGTCCACCGAACTCGCGATGATCTCCAACAAGGAGGATTACGATGCGGCGGTGACGCTGGGGATGCCGAAATTCGCCGACGGCTCGATTATTCCCTGCCAGGTGGGCGTGGGCGGCGGGTTCATTCCGAAGGGGGCCAAGGGCGCGGAGGTCGCCAAGGATCTGATGAAGTTCTGGATGCAGCCGCAGCAGATGAACGACAACCTGAAGGCGGGGCTTGGCCGGTGGGTGCCGGCGATTCCGCAGGTGGTCAAGGACGATCCATGGTGGCTGAAATCTGACGACCCGCACCGCGCGCCGTATGTGCGGGAGTCGGTTCTGGATCCGACCACCATCGACTGGCTGGGCTTCACACCGGCGTGGGGCCAGGTTGAGGCGGAGCAGCTTCACCAGGGAACGGTAGCCGACGTGGTTAAGAACGGCATGACGCCTCAGCAGGCGGTGGACAAGGCGTTTAAGCGCATGGAGCAGATCTTCGCGCAAATTGCTCACACCTGAGGCGATACGCTGTCCATGAGTAGCTCGCAGCAGGCCGTTTCACTTGTTCGGAGCGCCGGGGCAATAGGTCCCCGGCGGCGTTCGTGGCATGGCGGACGAGTCGGTGCGGATTACGTGTGGGCGCTGTCCTTCGCCCTGCCGTACATAGCGATCTTCCTGGCTTTCGTGATCTATCCGATCTGCTACGGGCTGTGGCTGGGCAGCGAGCCCTCCCTGTATAGGGCCCTGTTCAACGATCCCCGCTACCTCACGACAGTCATCAACACCCTGGTCTATGTCGGGGTCGGTGTGAACGTGAAGATGTTCCTGGCCTTCCTGCTCTCGGGCTTCTTCATGCGCAAGGGCTGGTGGACCAAGGCCTTATTGGTGATTTTTATCCTGCCCTGGGCGACACCGTCACTGCCCGCTTACATGTCCATCCACTGGTTCCTCGATGGGCAGTGGGGGATGCTGAACAACATCCTCTATCTGTTGTTCGGCATCGATGGGCCGATCTACCTCAATGACCATTGGTCCGGTCTCGCCTGCAACATCGGCGCCTATATCTGGAAAAACCTACCGTTCTGGACCATCATTCTCCTTGCGGGCCGTATGGCTGTGCCGCAGGAGCTGTATGAGGCCGCCGCGGTGGACGGGGCCACCGGCCTCCGCAGATTTGCGCACGTCACGTTCCCGCTCATGGCGAATCTGTATTTCGTCTGCACGCTGCTGGATACGGTGTTTGCTCTCGGTGACTTCAACGCTACGTACTTCGTCTCCGGCGGCGGCCCCGCCATGTCGACCGAAGTGCTCGCCACGCTCGGTATTCGCTACGCCTTCACTGTCGCGCTGCCGCGCCAGGGTGTCGCCACCGTGATGTCCGCGCTTCCCGTACTTATACCCCTTGTCTTCCTGCTGATGCGCAAGCTTCGTCCATCGGCGGGCCAGTTATGAGCGCAACCGTCCCCGTCAGACGCATCGCGTCGCCGATGGTCTACCGGCTGCGGCGGTACGCGACGGAAGCGGCGTGCCTGCTGCTGGGCGCTGCCATCGCCATCTGGTCGGTCGCGCCCATCTACAACATGTGGGTAATCGCGCTCGACAGCCACGACGACATCTTCAGCGGAGCCATTTGGCCTGAACACGCGTCCTTGAACAGCTTCCGCGTCGTTGCCACGCAAGGCTACTGGTACCTCGAACGGTTCTGGCATCAGTTCGGCAACAGCTTCATCGTCGGACTGATGGTAACGTTTCTGACGCTTGCCATCGGCTCGCTCGCCAGCTTCACGGTGGGGCGGATGCGGTTACGCCGGGGCTGGATGCTGACGAACGCCGCGCTGATGACATACGTGATCCCGGCATCCTTCCTGGCGATCCCGCTGTACCATGTGATGCAGATTTACGGCCTCGGCAACCAGCTCTGGTCGGTGATCGCAGCACTGACGACCTTTGCTACGCCGTACGCCATCTTCATTTTTTCCCAGTACTCCAAGTCAATTCCCATGGAGCTCGACGAATCCGCCCGAATCGATGGCGCCAATCCGCTGCAGATCTATCTGCGGATCTATCTGCCACTGATGGCGCCAGCGCTGGTTGCGGTTGGAACCTATGCCCTATTGCTGGCATGGAACGAATACCTGTACAACTTCCTGTTTCTCTCCACGCCGCAGAGCATGACGGTCGCGGTGGCGCTGGCGCAATTTCTCAACAGCGACGAGTCACCGTGGAATTTCATGATGGCCACGGCCATCATCTACGCCCTGCCGCCCATGATCCTGTATTACGGCTTCCGCCGATACATGGCGGCGGGGCTGACCATGGGCGGGGTCAAGGGATAGCGCTCGCACCAGGAGGCTGCTTGCAATGAGCGCGACGCAGCAGATCGTAGTCGGGCTGGAGCCGCGGACGCTGACGGCGCGCAGCGGCAGGCCGCGCCCCTTGTCGCTGCGGGGCTCGGATACCGCCTGGGCCATAGCATTCGTTGCGCCCTATGTCGCGGTCTTCGTGCTGTTCGTCATCTATCCCGTGTGCTTCGGGCTGTGGATGGGGCATGACCCGTCGTTGTACCGGCTGCTATTTTCGGATCCGAAGTTCCGGATGACCCTGGTCAATACGCTGTTGTTCGTCGGCATCGGCGTGAACCTGAAGATGTTCCTGGCGCTGCTGCTGTCGGGCTTCTTCGTGATCCGAAGCTGGTGGGTCCGTGCGCTGCTGGCCGTTTATCTGATCCCGTGGGTGCTTCCGGCCATGGTGGCGTTCACCTCGCTCCATTTCATGCTGGTAAGCCAATGGGGGCTGCTCGACAGTCTGTGGCGGGCTGTCTCCGGGTCCGATGGACCGCTGTTCCTCACGCATCGTTGGCTGGCGATGGGTGCGAACATTGCATCCTATATCTGGAAATGGATGCCATTCTGGACACTGGTGTTCATAGCGGCGCGTCTGGCCATCCCGCGAGAGATTTATGAGGCGGCGGCCATCGACGGGGCGGCCGGCGTTAGCAGCCTGATCTACGTGACATTCCCACTGCTGGCGAATGTGTATCTGGTGTCAACGCTGCTTTCGACGGCGTGGACGCTCGGTGATTTCCCGACCGCCTATTTCGTCACGAGCGGCGCCCCGAGCATGAGCACGAACGTGCTGGCGACCTATGGTTTCCACGAAGCGTTTGATTTCGGTTACCCGCAGCTGGGGGTGGCGGCAATGATCTCGGCGCTGCCGCTGCTAATTCCGGTCATGATTGTTCTGATGCGTCGCGTCCGCGCGACCGGGGTGCAACTGTGAGGGCGCGGCGCACGATGCTGCGTGGCGGGGCAGTGGCGCTCGGACTTGTGCTGCTGGTGTGGACGCTACTGCCGGTGTGGAACATGGTGCTGATCGCGCTGGATTCCGATGCCGATCAGTTCACCGGCAGCATCTTCCCCCCCGATCCCGATTTCTCCAGCTTCGCGTCGGTGTGGAACCAGGATTACTGGCTGCTGGAGCATTTCTGGCACTCGTTCGGCAACAGCGTGATCATGGGCCTCGGCACGGTGGCGCTGACGGTGCTCATCGGGTCTCTGGCGAGTTTTGCACTCAGCCGCCTTAGGCTCCGGCACGGCTGGATTATCACCGACGCGGCGCTGCTGACCTATGTCCTACCGATGGCATTCTTGGCGATCCCCTTCGTCCATATCATGCATCTTTACGGATTGTCGGATAGTTTGTGGGCCGTGATCGCGGCGATGGTCACGTTCGCCACGCCCTACGCGATTCTGATCCTCAATCAGTATGGGAAACTGATTCCGCTGGAGCTGGACGAGTCGGCCAGGATCGATGGAGCGTCACCCTGGGCGATGTATTGGCGGATCTATCTGCCGCTGATGACGCCAGCGCTCGTTGCGGTCGGGGCGTACGCCCTTCTGCTGGCTTGGAACGAGTATCTCTACCAGTTCCTGCTCCTGTCTTCTCCGCGCAGCATGACGGTGGCGGTGACGATCGATCAGTTCTTCGACAGCGACGAGGCGCCGTGGAATTACATGATGGCGCTGGCGCTCTTTTATTCGCTGCCGCCGATCGCAGTATATTTTGGGCTGCGGTGGTGGCGTGGCGGAGCGTTGGCGCCTTAGAGCGCGATCAATTCAGGCTGCATAGCCAATGAAGCGTAAATCGCGCGTTCAGCAAAGATAGCGTGGTCAGACACGCAGGCAGCTGCGCAGCAGCTCGCCCTGTCCTTCAAGGATCGGATACGCCGCGGCAGCGACAAGGTGGCTGTTGATCTGCTTCAGTCCGCAGTGAACGCTCCAGAGCCACCGAGCCGGCGAGATCCAGAAGTGTCCAGCCCATGGAGGGATGAATTGTCACACCTTGCAGAAGGAGTCATCTCCCCACTCGAATGTGAGGGCGCGACAGGATTTCGCCACAATTCCGGCTCACCGCCGTCATCACCCCCGGGTTACAGGGCCGTATCGTTCCTCAGTGAAGGAGAAACTCGCATGCGGCTCGCCTGGATCGTTCTTCCCCTCGGCCTGCTGGGTCTTACGGCTTGCGTGAATGTTCAGCCGCAACCCGACCAGACTCCCAAGACAACGGTGGTGACCCCCGCGCCTGCGCCAGCGGTCATAACCCCCGCTCCGGCCATGGTAGCCCCGGGCACGACCGTCATTACCCACCCATAACCTGGTGATCCCAGCCGCCCGCGACAGCTTTGCTGTGGCGGGCGGCTGATTAGGGGCTGCGTCACGCGACCAATACGATCTGCTGCATCATAGGAGCCATGGGTGGCTCAAGCCATTGCCCGCGCTTCATGAGCACAGCAGCCAATTCGTCGGCGGATTCACGAGCCTCGATCGCAGCGTCGGGTAGAAGAACCGATCGAAGCAGGATCATCGCTTCGATCTGTCGTCTATGTTGATGAAGCGCAATCACCGCGAGGATCAGGCGTTCGTCGCGCCAGATCGCAGGATCGGGCAAGTTGGCACTCTCTAGCAGCCGTCGAGCCGACGGTCGGAACGCCCGCATCAGCTTAAGCAGCGGCTTTGTCGTCTCGGGCAGATCTATTCCTTTCATCACCGTTTGGACTTCGGTCTCCTCCGGAAACCGCGCTGGGGGGACGGCACGGGCCAGCATTGCCCAAAGGATAGACTGGAACAGTTTCATCTGTCGTCCAGGATCAGGGCGGTCGTGATCGTAATGGCCGATCGGGTACGAGAACCCATCCATGGCTAGAGCAGAATCCTTTCATTCCGGTTCGTATCCTGTGGCTGTGAAGTAATTGGCGCATTCGGCTGGCGTGAACTTTTCGATGGTGCTGCCGATGACCTGCCATAGATCGGGGATCGTCCGCGCTGCGGCTTTTCTCAGGAAGGCCTTGAGCTTTGCGAACGCCTTCTCGATCGGGTTGAAGTCGGGCGAGTAGGGCGGCAGGTAGAGCAGCCTGGCGCTGGCGGCCTCGATCAGCATGCGTATGTCCGCGTGTTTGTGGGCGGGCAGATTGTCCATCACCACGATGTCGCCCGATTGCAGTGTGGGCGCGAGCACGTGGCGGACGTAGGCGCGGAAGGCATCGGCATTCATCGGGCCATCGAGCACCATCGGTGCGGTCATGCCGGCAAGGCGCAGCGCACCGGTGAACGTGGTTGTCTTCCAGTGTCCGTGCGGCACGGGTGCACGGCAGCGCTGACCGCGCTTCGCCCGCCCGCGGAGCCGCGCCATCTTGGTGGTGGCACCGGTCTCGTCGATGAAGACCAGGCGCTGCGGATCAAGATCAGGCTGCGCGTCGAACCAGGCTTGTCGCCGCACGCGCACGTCGGGCCTGTCCTGCTCGCAGGCGTGCGCGGTTTTTTTTGATGGTCATGGCGTGGCGATCCAGGAAGCGCCACACCGTGCTGGGGGCGACGTGCAATCCATGGTCCCGACGAAGCATCTCCGCCAACTCCACCAGTGTCATGTCGACCTGGGCGGCCACGGCACCAAGGATCACGTCACGGTAAGCCTCGATGCGGTGCGAGCGCAGGTCACCCCCCTTGGGCCGCGCCTGGATGCTGCCGCTGGCACGGAATGCCCGCACCCAGCGGATCGCGGTCGCAACGCCGATCCCGAACCGTTCAGCCGCCGCACGCCGCGACAGCCCCGCCTCAACCGCCGCAATCACCCGCGAGCGAAGATCGTCCGACAGCGTCCGTGCCATGCATGCTGGCCTCCTCCCAGCAGACATGGTGAATCAGATCGCCACCGCGTCTGGGAAGAACTCTCGCGAATCGGTTCGGTCGGGTTCTGCTCTAACCTCACGCATTCTCGAGACAGACGGTCGTTGGCCGACTCGTCCTGCCGAAGGCGATTGCAACATAACTGAGAATGCGTCGCAAATGCAAATTAGTAGCCAGTCGGGGATTTGCCTCCCTGGGCAGCTTGAGCCGATCGCGCTCTAATGGCCTGCAATGTCCCCCCCTCCCAACTGATTGTCGGCAACTGGAAGATGCACACGCTGCGCGCCGAGGCGGAGCGCCTGGCACAGGAGGTGCGTGACGGGGCATCGGCCGTCGCCGCCCAGTTGCTAATCTGTCCGCCCGCCATCCATCTGCATCACGTTGGCAAGATCCTGGCTGGATCGCACGTGGGTCTGGGGGGACAGGACTGCCACCAGGCGCCAGAGGGCGCGCATACCGGCGACATCAGCGCTCCCATGCTCCGCGACGCGGGTGCCGGTTGGGTCATTCTGGGCCATTCGGAGCGGCGGCAGAATCATGATGAAACCGACGAACTGGTGCGGGAGAAGGCAGTCGCGGCGGCCGAGGCCGGACTCACTCCGATTGTCTGCGTCGGTGAGACCGAGGACCATCGGTCCGGCGGCCAGGAAACCGAAATCGTTGGATGGCAGATTGCCGGCAGTCTTCCCAAGGGTTTCGCCGGGGCCGTTGCCTATGAGCCGGTCTGGGCCATCGGATCAGGCAAGACACCGAGAGCCGAAGAAGTCGCCGCCATGCACGCCTTCATCCGTGAGGAGCTTGGACGCCAGTTCGGCACTGCAGGCGCCTCGATCCCGATCCTGTACGGGGGGTCGGTCAAGCCGGCCAACGCGGCGGAGCTGTTGGCGATCCCAAATGTGGGTGGGGCGCTCGTCGGAGGGGCTAGCCTGAAAGCGGCGGATTTTCTGGCAATTGCCGGAGCGGGATCGCCTGCGGCCGCAGGTCGAAGCGCGTGAATCTCGCAACGAAAGGACGTCCAAGGGCGATGCGCCCGGCAGGACTCGAACCTGCAACCAGACCGTTATGAGCGGCCGGCTCTAACCAATTGAGCTACAGGCGCACGCTGTGCACCCTCTGCCCGACGCCGCGGGCCGGCGCAAGCGAAGCATGCTCGCGTCGATTTGCCTGACTGAAACCGTTCTGGCATACGCCCCGTCACTTTTCCCACCCCTGCGCACCGGGCGCCGACTCGGTGTGCCCCAAGGAAACAGCACGAAATGCCCTTTGCGTTTGTTGTGATCATTCTGTGCGGCCTGCTCGCACTGGCCTACGGGCTGGTGACCAGCCGCGGCGTGCTTTCGGCCGATGCGGGAACGGCCCGCATGCAGGAAATCTCGGCCGCCGTGCAGGAAGGCGCTCGCGCCTATCTAAACCGGCAGTACACAACCATCGCCATTGTCGGCGTGCTGGTTGCCATCTTCTTGGGCTTCACCCTCGGCATCCGAGTGGCAATCGGCTTCGTCATCGGCGCCATTCTGTCGGGCTGCGCCGGGTATATCGGCATGAACGTCTCGGTGCGCTCGAACGTGCGTACCGCGCAGGCTTCGCGGACCGGGCTGGCGGCGGGGCTGTCTCTGGCATTCCGGGCCGGCGCGGTGACGGGGCTTCTGGTGGTAGGCCTCGGGCTGCTCGGGGTAACGATCTACTACATCATCATGCGCGCGACGCTGCCGGCCACCGATCTGCGCCTGGTGCTAGAGGCGCTGGTCGGACTTTCCTTCGGCGCGAGTTTGATTTCCATCTTCGCGCGGTTGGGCGGCGGCATCTTCACCAAGGGCGCCGATGTTGGTGCCGACCTAGTGGGCAAGGTGGAAGCCGGCATCCCGGAGGATGACCCACGCAACCCCGCGGTCATCGCCGACAACGTGGGCGACAACGTCGGCGACTGCGCTGGCATGGCGGCCGACCTGTTCGAGACGTACGTGGTGACCATCGTCGCCACCATGCTGCTGGGCGCGATCTTCTTCGCTGACACGGTGCGGGACTGGATTCTGATGCTGCCGCTCGGCATCGGCGGCATCTGCATCTTGGCCTCTATCGTCGGCACGTATTTTGTCCGGCTGGGGCCCGACAACGGCATCATGAAAGCCCTCTACAAGGGGCTCGTGGTGACGGGCGTGCTGTCGGTGGTTGGCATCGCGCTCATCACGGCGTGGTTCGTCGGCTTCTCCTCGCCGCTGCCGTTGGTCGGCGGAGGCATCCTGACCGGGTTCGACTTGTTCATCTGCTCCATTATCGGACTGGGTGTGACGGGGGCCATCGTGATGGCGACCGAGTACTATACGTCCACCGAGTACCGTCCTGTGCGTAGCATCGCGCAGAGCTCCACAACCGGGCACGGCACGAACGTAATTCAGGGCTTGGCGATTTCGATGGAGGCGACCGCTTTGCCGGTAATCGCCATCGTCATTGGCATCATCCTGGCCTACCTCATGGCCGGGCTGTTCGGCATCGCCATCGCGGCGACGACCATGCTGGCGCTGGCCGGGATGATCGTGGCGCTCGATGCATACGGTCCGGTGACCGACAACGCAGGTGGCATCGCGGAGATGGCCGAACTGCCGCCCGACGTGCGCGTGGTGACCGACGCGCTGGACGCGGTAGGCAACACAACCAAGGCGGTCACCAAGGGGTACGCCATCGGCTCTGCGGCGCTGGCTTCACTGGTGCTGTTCGCGGCGTACACGCAGGACCTGCAGTACTACTTTCCGAACCTGCACGTGCCGTTTCAGCTCGAGGATCCGTACGTCGTCATAGGCCTCTTCATCGGGGGCCTGCTCCCTTACCTGTTCGGCGCGATGGGCATGACGGCGGTGGGACGCGCCGCCGGGTCCGTGGTGGTCGAGGTTCGGCGGCAGTTCCGCGAAATCCCCGGCATCATGGAAGGCACTGGCAAGCCGGAATACGGGCGCGCGGTAGACCTGCTGACCAAGGCAGCGATCAAGGAGATGATCCTGCCGTCGCTGTTGCCGGTGTTGGCGCCGTGGGCATTGTGGCTGATCATCTGGGGCATCGGCGGTAAGGTCGCGGCGTTCAGCGCGCTGGGTGCGATGCTGCTGGGCACGATCGTCACCGGGCTGTTCGTCGCGATTTCCATGACCGCCGGCGGCGGCGCGTGGGACAATGCGAAGAAGTATATCGAGGAAGGGCATCACGGTGGGAAGGGATCCGAGGCCCACAAGGCCGCGGTGACCGGTGATACGGTTGGCGACCCGTACAAGGACACGGCGGGACCGGCGGTGAACCCGATGATCAAGATCACCAACATCGTCGCGCTGCTGCTGCTGGCGATTGTCGCCGGCTTCATGGCCCACTAAAAGCCGCCGCATTCTCTCAATAGCCGAAGCGCGGGAGCAGCATCAGGTCGGTCACCTGATGCTGTTCTTCGCTTTGGCATACCTCGTGGAAGGCGCGTGCCAGGCGAAGGCGGGCGTCGTCTGGCAGCCTCTCGTCTACTACCTCAAGCAGACTGAAGGCTGGTCGCCGCTGCAAGTCAGCGCACATCTCGCGGCGCTCGATATCCCCTGGGTCATCAAGCCGGTTTACGGCCTGATCTCCGACTTCCTGCCCATTCTGCATTATCGCCGGCGCAGCTATTTGTTTGCGGCCAACGCTGCGGCGATCGGGGCGTATGCATGGGCTTCGACTGAGATCTCCGCGGTCGCGCTCATCGCAGTGTTGGTGCTGACCTCGGTTGCGCTGGCGATGGCAAGCACGGTCTGCGGTGCCCTGCTGGTGGAGAACGGGCACCGGTTCCGCGCCAGCGCCGCCTTCGTGCGCCAGCAGTGGCTGTGGTTCAATGTCGCGGTGGTGATCTCCGCCATCGTCGGCGGGGCGCTGGTGCAGATGTTGCCCGCACGGGGCGCTTTGCGCAGCGCGACCATCCTTGCCGCGATCGCACCCGCCATCGTGCTGTTCGCCCTGACCTTGGTGCACGAGGAGCGTGCACCACTGGATCTCGCGGCCATGCGCCATGCGTTGCAAGGTATCATCGCGGCGCTGCGGTCCCGGCTGCTCTGGTTCGTCGCAGGTTTTTTGTTCCTCTATTACTTCAGCCCGGGGTTCGGCACGCCACTCTACTATCTGATGACCGACCACCTGCATTTTTCGCAGGCGTTCATCGGCATTCTGTCATCCGTCAGCGCCGCGGGGTGGATTGTGGGCGCGCTGCTGCATCGATGGGTCTTCCGGCACCTTTCGATCCGCGCGCTGCTGAATGTCAGCATCGCCTTCGGCACGGTCACGACGCTGGCGTTTCTCGGCATGATCGGCCCAATTTCCGCAGTCGTGGTAAGCCTGTTCGCCGGTGCGGCAGCGATGATCGCCAATATCGCGACGCTGGCGTTGGCCGCCGAGCACTGTCCGGAGGGGGCGGAAGGATTCACCTTCGCCGCGTTGATGTCGGTGATCAATCTCGCGACGCCGCTTTCCGATACGCTGGGCTCGTTTCTGTATGAGCGTGTGTTTCACGGCAGTCTTGCGCCGCTGATCGTCGTATCCGCGGCAGCGACGGCGCTGGTTTTCGTGCTGGTGCCGCTGCTGAAGTTTCCGGAGCGATGATCAGGCAGCGCTCAGGGGTCCCAGGCCTGCACGCACGTCTGCTGCAGGATGCGACCGTCGGCGAGCTGGAGAGTCGCCATGCAAAAAACCCGGTTGCCGTCCGGATAGGTGCAGGCCTGGGTGAACGCGATACGATCGCCCTCAGTCACGCCGAACTCCACCCGGTGCGTCATCGTCCGTCCGCAGACATCATCATAATATGCAGCGATCGCGTCGCGGCCTCTAACTTCCATTGGTTTGCCCGGGGGGTTGTTCTGGTCGATGACGCGCAACACCGCGTCATCGGCATAGAATCCGGCCAATGTCGTGCCGTCTCGGCTCTCGATTGCCTGGCGCAATGTGGGGAGTGTGATCATCATCGACGTGCCTCCAGCACCATGTTGAATGGAGTTTCAGTCGCGCGGCAGAATTGGGTGAATCCGCCGGCCGTAACAACTTCGCGCAGCCGCATTTCACCCGCCTGTGCGCCGAGTGCTAGTCCGACTTCCTGCGAAAGCGAAGCCGGAGTGCAGATCATGGTGGATGCGGCATAGTAGATGCGGCCGACGGGATTGAGATTGTCGTCCAACCGGTCATGGGCGAACGGCTCCACGATCATCCACGTGCCGTCGTCTCGTAGCGTGCCGTGCACGTGGGCTGCTGCACCGGCGGGATCGCCCATATCGTGCAGACAATCGAAGAACGTCACCAGGTCATAGTTCTGGCCGGGGTATTCCTTGGCGGGCGCCACTTCGAAGCTGGCGCGATCGGCGACACCAGCGGCTTCGGCGCCCTGACGCGCGGACTCGATCGAGGGCGGATGGTAGTCGAAGCCGATGAAGCGGGACTGGGGGAACGACTGCGCCATCAAAATGGTCGATGCTCCGTGCCCGCATCCGACATCGGCTACCAGCGCTCCACGCTCCAATTTATCGACGACCCCATCCAGTGCGGGCAGCCACTCATTCACCAGATGGTGGTTGTAGCTGGTGCGGAAGAATCGCTCGGTTCCGCAGAACAGGCACCGGTGGTGCTCGTGCCAGCCCACGCCGCGTCCCGACCGGAAAGCGTCCACCACCCGGGATGTGGCCCGGAACGCTGCCTCGGCTATTTCATAGAAGCCGGCCAGGAAGACGGGGCTGCGGTCATCGGCGAACACCATCGCCTGCTCAGGTTCCATATGGAACCGACCCGACTGAGCATCGTAGGTGATGTAGCCGGATGCCGCCTGAGCCGCTAGCCATTCACGAACATAACGTTCGGTGGTGCCGGTGTGGCGCGCGAGTTCGGCGGGGGAGACGGGGCCGCGATCGAGCATGGCACGATAGAGACCGAGGCGGTCACCCACCACCACGAGCGCGGCGTTGATGGTCGCTCCCATGTCGCCGAGCATGCGTCCCACAAAGGCGTTCAGCTTGTCCGGATTGACGGAGCTGGCAGCGGCTTCGGACATCTTGGACCCCTGCATCGGTTTGATGCATGCCCATGATGCCGTGGCGGTTCGGGCAGGCGCTTCGCCCGAACGGGCCAGTGCGGAGTGGCTCGTTCGGGGCGATCATCCGACCCCTGTAGCGAGCCCATGCTCCACGGCGAAAGCGGCGGCGGCGGAGCGATTGGCCAGATCAAGCTTGAGCAAGATGTTGGCGACGTGGCGCTTGACCGTGTGTTCGCTCAAACCGTGGCGATCTGCGATCGCGGCGTTCGTCAGGCCATGGGCGAGGCCAGCGAGAACCTCCTTCTCTCGCGGACTGAGTTCGGCCAGCTCCGGGCGCCGCTGTGAGGATACGCCGGCTTCGCACAGCTCAAGCAGACTCGGGGCCTCTTTGGGGGCGTCGGACAGCCGTTGGCCGGAGACCCTGAACCGCATGGCGGAATCCGAGACCAGGTCCGCGACGACCGGCGCGACCAGGATTTCCCCCGCTTGCGCGGTGGCGGCGATGCGGGCCGCGGTCGTGCACGGCAAGCCCCGGACACCGGTGTCGGTGAGTTCGACCTCCCCGGTCTGCACGCCTGTGCGCAGGGGAATTCCAACGCCGGCGGCGGCCTCGCGCAAAGCCATCGCGCAGCGCAGCGCGCGGACAGGTCCGTCGAACATCGCGGCGAAGCCATCTGGTGGCCGTCCTGCCTCGCGTCCGCGGTAATGGCGGCAGATCGGTTCGGCCAGTTCCTGGAACCTCTCACTCTGTCCGCGCCAACGAGGACCGTCGTGTCCGCCAACCAGCGCATGGACCAGGGTGGCCAACATGCTGTCCGGAGCCGCGGCGGGGCGGGCGCCCGTTAGAAATTCCTCGATTTCATCCACGACGCGGTCGGTGTCGCCCACCCAGATCGGGTGATCCACTCCGGGTAGCTCGACGTATCGGGCGCGACGAATGTGCCGCGCGAGATAGCGTCCGGCCGCGGGCTTTACTCTGGCATCGTGCCGGCGGTGAATCACGAGCGTCGGGACCCGGATCGCCGTCAGTGCGCCACGCACATCGATCCGCGCGTTCATCCGCGCGAGCGCGATGGCGCCCGCAGGGCTCGTGCCGAGGCGTTCGAAGCGCGCCCACCACGCGCGGAACCGTTCGTCGGAGACGAGGTTCGGCGCGAAACTTTTCAGGCTGCGACCGGTGCCCCAGCTTTCTTCAGCATCGGCGACAAATGCGTCGACCTGCGCCGGTGTTAGCACCGCGCTGTGGAAGTGCGCGTATGATCCGTAAAGAACCAGGGCGCGGGTGCGTTCCGGATAAGTCGCGGCGAAAAGGATGCACATGGGGCCCCCCTCGGAGGCGCCAATCAGCGCTGCCTGCTGCGAACCGGTTGCGTCCATCACGGCACGAACGTCATCCATCCGGGTCTGCAGGTCTGGCATATCAGTCACCCGATCTGAGAGGCCAGAACCGCGCTTGTCGAACAGGACCAGGCGGGAGAATGAACCCAGGCGGCTGAACAGGTGGCAGAGACCCGGATCCTCCCAATGGACCTCAAGATTGGAAATGAAACCCTGCACGAAAACGACGTCGAACGGACCGTGCCCCAGAACCTGGTAGGCAATGTGAACGTCGCCGCTTTTGGCGTAGCGTGTCTCCGGACGGAGCAAGGCAACGCCCTCCGTTTTGGCGAGTGTAACAGGCCGTAACCCCGCCTGGAAATGAACAAGTTCAGACCCGGTGTTGGCCGGCAACCGGATCGCGTGCCAAGGTCGCACTGAACGAACACGGAGGAAGCGCCATGACGACGGTCGGCACGGGCGAGTACGTCTACGAACCGGTGGAGAACTGGGCCAAGCTTCCGCCGGGCTGGAGCTTCAAGGAGATCGGCTCGGTCGGGGTGGACCGCAATGACAATGTGTACGTCTTCAACCGCGGCGAACACCCGATGATCGTCTTCGACCGCGACGGTAATTTCCTGCGCTCCTGGGGCGAGGGGATGTTTCCCCGGGCACACGGTCTGCACATGGCCCCAGATGATACGATCTGGCTGACGGATGATGGCGACCACACGGTGCGGCAGTGCACGCTGGATGGGAAGGTGCTGCTGACGCTGGGGATTCCGGGCAAACCCGCACCGTATATGAGCGGCGAGCCGTTCCATCGCTGCACGCACACGGCGCTTTCACCGAACGGGGACGTGTATGTCTCGGACGGTTATGGCAACGCGCGGGTGCACAAGTTCGATGCGCGCGGGCGCTGGCTGCTGTCCTGGGGTGAGTCGGGCACCGATCCGGGCGAGTTCAATATCGTGCACAACATCACCTGCGATGATGATGGCTGGGTCTATGTCGCCGATCGTGAAAACCATCGCGTGCAGGTCTTCGACGGTAACGGCCGGTACGAAACACAGTGGAACAACCTGCACCGTCCGTGCGGTTTGTTTATGCCACCCGGCAAGTGTCCGATCTGCTACATTGGTGAACTGGGTCCGACGATGGCGGTGAACCGGAATGCCCCGAATCTGGGACCCCGCGTAACGATCGTAGACCACACGGGCAAGCGGATCGGTCGCATCGGCGCACGCAAGGCGGGGCTGGGGCCCACAGAGTTCATGGCACCGCATGGGCTGACCGTAGATTCGCACGGCGATCTGTATGTCGGCGAAGTCTCCTGGACCAACTGGCCGCAGACCTACCCCGATCAGGAGCGCCCGAAAGACCTGCGCTCACTGCACAAGTTCCGGCGGATGAAGTAGCGCAGGCTCGGGGACCGCGCGGCGAGGCGCGGCCCCCACAGCAATCAACGCGCCGTGGCGCGCATCCGACGGGCGGCGACGACAAGGTTTTTGAGCGCCGGACGCACCTCCTCCCACCGTCTGGTCTTCAGGCCGCAATCCGGATTGACCCAGATCTGCCAGTCCTGCAGGCGCTGCCGTGCCAGATCGAGCAGTTCCGCCATTTCCGAGGCAGCGGGCACGCGGGGGCTGTGGATGTCCCAGATGCCCGGCCCGATTTCGGCCGGATAGGCCGTCCCGCCATCCTGCGCCGGGGTGAAGGCGTCGAGCAGTTCCATGCGGCTGCGGGTGGTTTCAATCGATATGACATCCGCATCCATTGCGGCAATCGAGGGCATGATGTCGTTGAACTCGGAATAGCACATATGGGTGTGGATGCTGGTCGCGTCGGCGGCGCCGCCGGTCGCCAGGCGGAAGCAGGCGACGGCCCAGGCGAGATACTCGGCCCATTCGGCGCGGCGCAGCGGCAGGCCTTCACGAAAGGCGGGTTCGTCCACCTGAATCACCGGAATGCTCGCCGCCTCGAGGTCCGCGACTTCATCTCGGATGGCGAGCGCGAGCTGGCGGCAGACGGTCTGGCGCCGGACGTCGTCGCGCACGAAGGACCATTGCAGCATTGTGACCGGGCCGGTCAGCATGCCCTTCATCGGCCTGTCGGTCCGGGACTGCGCGTAGGCTGACCAGCGCACCGTCATCGGCGCCGGGCGTGCCACGTCACCCCAGATGATGCCTGGCGCGACGCAGCGGCTGCCGTAGGACTGCACCCAGCCATGCTTGGTGAAGGCGAAGCCGTCGAGCTGCTCGGCGAAATACTTCACCATGTCGTTGCGTTCGAACTCACCGTGCACCAGCACGTCGAGGCCAATGCGCTCCTGCCACTCGATCGCATCGTCGATCCAGTGTTCGATGCGGCTTTCGTATTCCGCCTCGGAGATCGTGCTCCGGCCCAGCTCGGCGCGGGCGTGGCGTACCTCACCGGTCTGCGGGAAGGACCCGATCGTGGTGGTCGGGAAGAGCGGGAGGTTCAATCTTTCCTGCTGTGCCCTCCGGCGCTGGGCGTACGAACTCGCCCGGTGCTCCATGGCGGTGGTAACGGCGGCGAGGCGTTCGGCCACGTCGCGCCGGTGCACGCGGGCAGCGTTCTGACGGGTCCGTTTGGCGGCATCGCTGGCCTCCAGCTCTGCAGCGATCACGGCTTCGCCTTCATCGAGTCCCTCGGGCCAGCTGCGCCACCTCGGCGAGCTTCTGCACGGCGAAGGCGAGCCAGGTTTTTACCTCAGGATTGAGCGCGTCCTCCTGTGCGAGATCGACCGGAACGTGCAGCAGGCTGCAGGCAGGGGCGACCATGAGATGGCCCGCACCGCGCACAGCAGCGATGTGATGAAGGCTAGCGAGGCCCGCGCGGAGGTCGGTGCGCCAGACGTTGCGTCCGTCCACCAGGCCGAGCGAGAGCCAGCGGTCCACGGGGATCGCATTCAGCGCGCTCTCGAGGTCGGAGGCCCCGCGCACCAGGTCGAGATGCAGCCCCGCGACAGGGAGGGAAGCCGCGGTCGGCAGGTTATCGCCCAGCGGACCGTAGTAGTTCGCCAGCAGGATCCGCGGCGTCGGACCATTTGCAAGTGCGTGATAGGCGGTGGCGAAACCCGCTTTGGCCTTCTCTGTCAGATCGAGCGAGAGGACCGGTTCGTCCATCTGCACCCAGGCTGACGCCTGCATCGGCGAGTTCGCTCAGGATGCGCCCATAAACCGGCAGCACGGCCGAGAGCAGGTCGAGCGGGTCAGAGGCATCCTCGGTCTTCGCGAGGGAGAGGAAGCTGACCGGGCCAAGCAGCACCGGGCGCGTGCGGATGGACAGTGCCGCAGCCTCATTCCACTGCATCAGTGCGCGGTTCTCGGTCAGGCTGAAGCGCTGCGTCCGCGAGAGGCGCGGCACCAAGTAGTGGTAGTTTGTATCGAACCACTTGGTCATCTCCAGCGCCGGCGCACCGGGACCGTCCCGCATGCCTCGGGCCAGGCCGACATAGGTTGCGAGCGACACCGGTCCCTCTGACCAGCCGTAGCCGGGCGGGATGGCGCCGATCATGCAGGCCGTGTCCAAGACGTGGTCGTAGAAGGAGAAATCGCCTGATGGCGCGTGATTAATGCCGCAGCCGGACTGCAGCCGCCAATGCTTGGCGCGCAGTCCGCGTGCGGTTTCCTCCAGCTCCGCTTCGGCGATGTTGCCGGAGAAGAAGCGCTCGAGGGCGAATTTCAGCTCCCGGCGGGCGCCGATGCGGGGAAAGCCAAGATTGGCGGCGACGGTCATGCGCGCCCTCCGTTCAGGAGGGTGGACAAGCGCGCAGCAGCGCCACGGCACGTGGGGGACATGCGGTCATCTCCGGCTTCCGGTGCACCCCGCCCGGCAGCGCTGGTTAGTGCGACGAGGGCAGGTCTCCTGGCTCGCGGTGTAACACCGCTGACCCTGCCTTCCCGAACCCGCGTGGGTTCAGTGGCCTGCCCGATCCGGACAGACGGGTCAGCGACTGACCGCTGACAGTTGCGGGGGCAGCCACCGACTTGCCCCCGGATCATTCGATCCTGCCGGAGCGCACGGCGTTCCCTTTTCACCCGCTCGCGCGGGACCATCGACGGACGGACGATAGGATGACGGGCACCCGGGAGGCAACGTGGCGGTGGGGGATTGTTACTCGGTCGGTCTATGGCCTTAGGAGTGGGGCGGACAGCCCGCCTCGTGCTGCGTGCTCCGGTCTCGCTGTACCGCTGGCGCTGCGGTTGGCTGCTTGGGCGGCGGTTCCTGCTCCTGATTCACACGGGACGCCGAACCGGCCAGCGTTATGAGACCGTCCTCGAAGTGATGGAGATCCGTGAAACGCCCCGCGAATTCGTCGTCATGAGCGGGTTCGGTCCCAACGCCAATTGGCTGCGCAACATCCAGGCTACGCCCGGCGAGGAAATCGTCATCGGCCGCGAACGCTTCGTGGCCACCCATCGCTTCTTAACCCCAGCGGAAGGCGCCGAGGTGATTGCCCGCTACGAAGCGCACCACCCTCTGATCGCGCCGCTGATCCGCTGGGTGCTCAGCAAACTGCTGGGCTGGCGCTACGACGGATCGCCTGCGTCACGACTGCGTGCTGCGGAACAATTGCCGCTGATAGCGTTTTCGACCTCTGGCACCCGCTCCCGCTGAATCTGGTCCGGCTTCTCCAGGCCGAGTGGCTGCGCGGACGTAACACCAAGATCCCGCCAGAAAGCGTCCTGCCGGCGCAGCCGCCTCCAGGCGCGAATGGCCTTGCGGCGCGCTTTGCGGTGATCCCGATCGGCCCACTTCAGCAACGGGAGCGTTATCTCGCGATCATCAGTCAGAGCTTGAGCGAGCCGAGGCATGGTACGGGCGTCGTTGACCCGCCCAAGCTGGGTCTGCGCCTTGCGCGCCGCCTTGAGATAACGTGCGCTTACCTTCTGATCGTACAGCGGTGCCAGGAACTCGATGCCGTAGCGCAGTGTCTTGATCGACT
The DNA here is from genome assembly GCA_963791885.1 of uncultured Pseudomonadota bacterium. Classification (GTDB taxonomy): domain Bacteria; phylum Pseudomonadota; class Alphaproteobacteria; order Acetobacterales; family Acetobacteraceae; genus CAVSUZ01. The sequence continues at coordinate 1,700,922 of CAWBUL010000006.1, forward strand.
TTCGCAGCGCGTGCAGCCGGTCGTTGTCGGCCCGGCGCACGCGGCGGCCGCGTCGGCGGGTCTTGCGATACAGGCGGTGGGTCAGCCTCGGCGCCAAAGCCGCTATCGGCCGATGGAGGGATCGATGGTCGGAACGCGGCGCGGCGATGTCGGCCATGGCAGGGAAGGCGGCCAGGCGGTCGAACAACGCGGCGGTATGGCCTCGGGTCAGGCGCTCATGCACGTCCCTATGCGCGGAGACACGGCGCGCGGCGCAATAACGATGTAGCGTTCCGTGGTGCTGCGGTCCAAGCGATTGACGAGCGCGCTCCAGGGTCTCGGTGGCAAAGACATCCCAATCGCGCGCGGTGCCAACGCAGCGGCCGAGCTGCTGAAGCTGGCGATCGAGGTCTCGCCGCGGGTGCGCTGGCAGCAGAGGCGAGAACAAGCGCAGGGCGGCGCGCAACCGGCGGAGCGCAACACGAAGCTCGTGGATACCTTCGAGATCGCCGGCTTTGGCCGGCTCCAGATTGGATCGCGCAGCGTCCACAGCCCCGAGGAAGATGGCGGCGAAGGCCTCGCTACCGGTGGACGATCGGCCGAATGTTTCGGACCGGTTGGTAACGGCCGCATCCATGGTTCAGATCCTGAGCGCGCTGGGGATAGGCATACCCAGGCGCACCGGAACATTCCAGACCTCCCGCACCTGGCGGATGGGACGGAAGCCGGCCCGGAGGTAGGTGGGCAGGGCCCGGGGGTGATCGGCGGTGCAGGTATTCACCGTCATGCCGCGGGCGCCGCCGCGCCACACGTGGTCTACCGACTGGCGCAGGAAGGCGAAACCCACGCCGGTGCCGACGGCGTGGGGCATCAGCCCAAAATAGGACAGATTGACGTCGGGCCAGGAGCGCCGGTCGAGTTCGAAAAATCCGGCTGGCTCGCCGCCGCTGTAGAGCACATGGATGGAGACGGCGGGGTCGCCCAGAAGCAGTCCCACGTCACTGTCGGACATGGTTCGCCGGAGCCACCAGACATAATCTTCCCCCACGGTATTGTACAAATATCGGTAGAAGGGTACCGTGCAGCGCGCTGTCTGAACCACTTGGTGCGTGATGGGCAGAGAAACGGGCGGCTCGGCGGGCGGATGATCCATCCGCAAGAAAGTGACTGTGACCGCGACGCGTTCCGCCGGTTCCATCACTCCTATTGTTAACGACCCGCGGTTAATCGTCCAGGAAGCTACGCAGCTTACGGCTGCGGCTGGGGTGCTTGAGCTTGCGCAGTGCCTTGGCCTCGATCTGGCGGATGCGCTCGCGCGTGACGTTGAACTGCTGCCCGACCTCCTCCAGCGTATGGTCGGTGTTCATACCGATGCCGAACCGCATGCGCAGCACGCGTTCCTCGCGTGGCGTGAGGCTGGACAGAATGCGCGTTGTGGCCTCGCGCAAGTTGGCCTGCACCGCGGCATCAAGGGGAATGATGGCGGTTTTGTCCTCGATGAAGTCGCCCAGATGGCTGTCTTCCTCATCGCCGATCGGCGTTTCCAGGCTGATCGGCTCCTTGGCGATCTTCAGGACCTTGCGGACCTTTTCCAAGGGCATGCCGAGCTTTTCGGCAAGTTCTTCCGGCTGAGGCTCGCGACCGATCTCGTGCAGCATCTGCCTCGATGTCCGCACCAGCTTGTTGATCGTCTCGATCATATGCACGGGGATGCGGATCGTGCGTGCCTGATCCGCGATGCTGCGGGTAATCGCCTGCCGAATCCACCACGTTGCATACGTGCTAAATTTATAACCGCGGCGGTATTCGAACTTATCCACCGCCTTCATCAGGCCGATATTGCCCTCCTGGATCAGATCCAGGAATTGCAGGCCGCGATTGGTGTATTTCTTCGCGATCGAGATCACCAGACGCAGATTGGCCTCGATCATTTCCTTCTTGGCGCGGGCGGAATCACGTTCGCCGCGGCTGACCGTGGAATAGACCCGGCGAAATTCGCTGGTCGGCAGACCGGCATCGGTGGCGACGGCGGCGATCTGGTTGCGAATGTTGGTGATGTTTTCCATTTCCTTGCTGACAAAGATCTTCCAGCCCTTGCCGGTCAACTTCGCCACACGCTCCAACCAGTTGGGATCGAGCTCGCTGCCGCGATAATGAGCCAGGAAATCCTCGCGATTGACCTTGCAGGATTCCGCCATCCGCAGAAGCTGGCCCTCCAGCGCCGTCAGCCGCTGATTGAGCTGCTTGAGCTGCGTGACCAGTTCCTCGATGCGGTTGTTGTGCAGCCGCACCTGCGCCACCTTCTCGACCAGCTCCTCACGCAGCTTCTCGTAGCTTTTCTCCGAGCGCGCGTTGACTTCCTCACCGCTGGTCAGGGTTTCGATGCGGCGCGATTGGAACTTCTGCAGCTTCTTATAAAGACCTTCGATCTCTTCGAAGGTGGCCAACACCTCGGGCTTCAGCTTCTCTTCCTTGGCCGAGAGCGACAGGTCTGCGCCCTCCTCCTCATCGATGTCCTCGGCACCCTCGGTTGGCATCGGAACTTCGCCGTCGCCCGCCGGCATCCCGGCCTCTGCGCCACCGCCACCCTGGGTATCGAGATCGATGATGTCGCGCAGGAGCATCCGCCCAACCTTGAGCTGGTCGTGCCAGGAAATGATGGCCTTGAAGGTCAGCGGACTTTCGCACAACCCGCCGATCATCATGTCGCGTCCGGCCTCGATGCGCTTGGCGATGGCGATCTCGCCCTCGCGCGAGAGCAGCTCGACCGAGCCCATCTCGCGCAGGTACATCCGCACGGGATCATCAGTGCGGCCGACGCTTTCCTCGTCGATGTTGCCGGTCTGCTCTTCTTCGACTTCCTCAGCCTTCTCGGCCTTGGCGACCGGGGCCTCGCCGTCCTCGTTCTCTTCGCTCTCGACGACCTGGATTCCCATTTCGCTGAACGCGGACATGACGTCCTCGATCTGCTCGGAGCTGTTCTGTTCCGGCGGCAGGACGGCGTTCAGCTCGTCGAAGGTGATGTAGCCACGCTCCTTGGCCTTGGCGATCAGTCGCTTGACCGCTGCGGACTGCACATCGAGCAGGGTGGTTTCGACGTCCTGTTCGACGGTCGCGGTTTCAGTGGCTACGGCAGGCTTGGTCGCCATTCGTTACGCTCTCCGTCTCGATCGATACGCGGTTCTGGTGGGGCTTAAGCGTCCTGGTCCTGATCACCGTTTTCGGCGGCGAGCAGCGCGCTACGGAGAGCGAGGAGTCGGCGTTGCGAATCGGCGTTCGATGCACGTTCGAAATCGCGTCGCGCATTGGCGACGTCCTCGGCGAGCCGGGAACGATGCATAAGCCGAAAAATCTCCCACCACCCTGCCTCAGCGTCCGCCGGCATGGCACCCGGCATGGCAAATCCAGGCGCCAGGATCCGCTCGGCCTCGGCCGCCAATCCAGAGTTCGTGAGGTGGTTAAGCGCTCCCTGTGAGTCAAGCACATTCGCGTCATCCATCCAGGCAGAAAGCGCGTCGCGAATGAGGACGCAGTCGGATGGAAGGTCGAGGCTCCGGAACGCGTGCGAAACATCCGGAAGCAGGTTTGGATGCAGAATGAGGATGGCGGTGAGGATGCGCGCCCGTTCGATGGCGGCGGCCTGATCGGACGGAACGGGACGTACCGAGGACCGCGCGGGCGAGCCTGCGGTCTTGCGGCGGCGCGCGGCGTAGAAACGATCAAGCAGCGCGCTGCGATATTCGCGTGACAGGGCGCGATCGGTGATGCGGGAGGCGGTTTCCTCCAGTCGCTTGTGAAGCTGGGCGCGCTGTTCCGCTGTCTTATCGCCCACAGCGTCGCGAATCAGGTCGAACAGCGCCTCGGAAAGTGGCCGTGCCTGCGCCAGGATCGCCGCGAACGCACCCTGACCGTTCCGGGTCACCAGCGAGTCGGGGTCTTCGCCATCCGGCAGCGTGGCCAGACGCAGGCTGCGTTCGGCGGAAAGCAGGGGCAGAACGAGATCGGCGGCGCGGGCAGCCGCGCGGCGGCCGGCGATGTCGCCGTCGAAGCACAGGATGGGGGCGGGGGTGATGCGCCACAATTCGCCAAGCTGTTCCGCCGTCAGTGCAGTGCCGAGCGGCGCGACGCCGCCGCCGAACCCCGCCTGGTGCAGAGCGATGACGTCCATATAGCCCTCGACAACGACGATCTCGGCGTCGCGGGTCTGGCGGGCACGGTCGAGGCCGTAGAGCGTGTTGCGCTTCGAGAACAGCGAGGTTTCCGGGCCATTGAGGTATTTCGGCTCGCCCGGTCCAAGCAGACGTCCCCCGAAGCTGATCACCGCCCCGCGTCGGTCACGGATGGGGAACATCACGCGGTTGAAGAACACTTCGTAGGCGCGGCCGGTATCAGGGTCTTCGCGTGCGAGCCCGGTCTCTACCAGCATCTCCGGCGCGACGCCTTCCCGCGCCAGCGCGGATGCCAAACCGCCGCGAAGTCTCGCCTGACCATCCAAGACCGAAGCCACGGATCGTGTCTTCCGTCAGGCCCCGATCGACGAGATAGCCAAGGGCACGGCGCCCTTCAGGTGCAAAAAGCCGTCGTTGAAACAGGGCCGCGGCGGTTTCCAGCACCCCGGCCAGGGTGTGGCGCTTGCGTTCGGCCTCGGCCAAGGCCGGGGAGAGTTTCGGCATCGGCAGCCCGGCATCGCGCGCGAGACGCTCCACCGCGTCCATGAAGCTGGCGCCCTCAGACTGCATGACGAAGGTGATGGCATCGCCGTGAGCGCCGCAGCCGAAGCAATGATAGTGATCGTCATAGATGTAGAAGCTTGGCGTCTTCTCTCCGTGGAACGGGCAGCAGGCTTTCCACTGTCGGCCGGATCGTTCGATCTTGGTGCGCCGGCCGATCAGGGCCGCCAGCGGGGTCCGGGTGCGGAGTTCCTCAATGAATCCGCCAGGCAGGGCCATTCAGGACGAAAGCCTCGCTTTCACGACCTGGCCGGCGCGGGCCATATCGAGCGCGGCGCCGTGCTTTACTTTGAGTGAACCCATAACCTTGCCCATGTCCTTGATGCCCGCTGCGCCAGTCTGGGCGATGGCTTGAGCGACGGCCGTCTCCAGCGCGGCATCGTCCATCTGCGCGGGCAGGAAACTTTCGATTACCACGATCTCGGCTTCCTCTTTGGCCGCGAGTTCCGGACGGTTGCCCTGTCGATAGAGGTCGGCCGCCTCGCGCCGGGGTTTCACCATCCCGCGCAGCATGGCCATGATCTCCTCGTCCGGAACCTTGTCCACGCCCTTAGGCCGGGCGGCGATATCAGTTTCCTTGAGCTTGGCAAGGATCATCCGGAGCGATGAGACGCGGGCCGCGTCGCCGCCCTTCATGGCGGCTTTGAGTTGGTCGGAGAAACTCTCGCGCAGGGGCATAGCGCTCAGTCTACTCCGAGCGGCCGGTGCAGATGAAATGAGGATTCTCCCAGCCCGGCTTGCCGTAACTGAGGGGGGCGCCGTCGAGGGTTTTGACTGCGCCCCCGGCGGCCTCCAGCACCGCCTGTGGGGCGGCAGTGTCCCACTCCATGGTACGGCCGAACCGGGGATAGACGTCGGCTGCCCCCTCGGCCAGGCGGCAGAACTTGAGGGCGGAGCCGAAATTGATCGTCCGGGCCACCGGCCGGCCGTCCAGATAGGCGCTCAGGCGGTCGGTATCGCCGTGGTGGCGGCTGGCGAGCACCGTCAGGCCCTCTTGTGGGCAGCGCCGGGCTGAGATTGGCGCGGTCCGGCCGGCGACGGATTTCCAAGCACCGCGCCCGACGATGCCGCCGAACATCTCCCCGAGGGCCGGGACGCCGACCACGCCCAGCACCGGGTGTCCGTCACGGACGAGACCGATATTGACGCAGAACTCATTCCTGCCACCAGTGAATTCGCGAGTCCCGTCAAGGGGGTCCACCAGCCAGAAGGCGGGACAGGCCTGGGTCACGTGGCCGGCGGCGACCTCCTCCTCGGCTATCACGGGGATGCCCGGGGTCACGTCGCGAAGGCCCCGGACGATGATGGCCTCCGCGGCGTGATCAGCCTCGGTGACCGGAGATGCGTCGCTTTTGCTCAGGACCTCGAAGCCCCGGGTGCGGATCGCCAGGATCGCATCACCGGCGCGGCTCGCGAGGCTGGCGGCGAGGGAGAGCAGGGTCTGATCGTCCATATGCGTATCTTGGGAGCCCTTCCGTGGCGCGGCCGCACCGGATTGTGCTCGGCTTGGCAATAATCGTGATGAGGGCGCGCCGGCACCCCTGCAGATGAGCGGTGTTGGTGCGAAGACCCCGGTCGATATCGCAGGTGGGTTTGCACAGCGCAGCCACCTGCGCAAGGAGCAAGGAGCAAGGAGCAAAGGAGAGAGCAATGAAAACGGGACGCATGTTGACCACAGTAAGCGCGATGGCGTTTGGGTTGGCGTTGGTCGGCGCAGTGCCCGCCGTGGCGCAGAGTGCGACGGCGGGTGGCGCGACCGGAAACTCGACCGGTATGGACCAGACCACCGCTCAGAACGGTGCAGCTCCGACGGCCGAGCCACAGACGAACGGCGCGCCGGGCACCGCGACGCAGGCACCCGGTACGAACAATATGGGGAGCGGATCGGCTACGGGCGTCCAAGGGACGACGTCGAACGGCACGATGTCCGGCACGGCAGCTATGGGTAGCGCGAGCGGGACCGGCACGACGGGAACAGCCAACAACACGACGATGAAGAAGGCTATGCCAAGCCATATGAGCCGCACGGGGATGACAACTCCAAGTCATCACGTGACTCACACTGCGTCGATGACGCATTCCCGGAGCATGGCACGTCGGTCGTCGGGGCAATACCAGAATCCCACTGCGCAGGATCCGGAAGTCGCGCGTCTGAATCAAATGAGCCTGCAGGCCGCACAGCAGGGACATTCGTTCACACCTTCTGGCGGAAGCATGTGATTGCTTCTCCGGACAGGCTAACCGGCAAACCAAACCGTTCGGACGGCGTTCTTCCGTTTGCCAAATACGGAGACGCATCAATGAAGAAATCATCCGCGCTTATCGCCGCAGTCGCGGCTCTTGCCTTCGCTTCACCGGCTTTCGCTGCTGGTGGAAGCGGTGGCGGCGGGAATGGCGGCGCTACTCCGCCGAGCACGTCCACCTCAGCGGCGGAAGGCAGCCAGAACGCTGTTCCGCCGAGCTACGGCGTGTCGCCGACAACGCCGACTGGCTCTGCGAACAACAGTAACCACTGGGTCGGCCAGGGGCCGCAGATGAAGACCATGAACGGTCAAACCGTAACGGGTTCAGTACCGACCGTGAACGGTCAGCAGACCAGCGCTCAATAAGAGAGCTGTCTGTTTAGTTGAACCGCCCGGTGCGGGGGACCGCGCCGGGCGTTTTTTGTACGGACAAACTGGGCACCGCGCCCATGATCCTCTGAATGCGGTGGTGAAGTCGGATGCATCCGCATATCCAAGATCGAGGCTAATGCTTGTCACCCGCTCGCCCTGCATCAGGCGCGTTGCCACGGAGCAAAGTTCAGGCCGGTTTCGTGACGGAACGCACGCGTGAAGCTGCGGCGGCTGATCGCGACAGCCTGACACGAGGCTATGGCGGCATGAGGTCTTGGATTAGCCGGGTAGATCATCCGCAGCACGCGTTTCCCCACGGGCGCGATCTGATCTAGCTAGCCGCATGCCGGATACGGAGATCGAGGCCGGGCTGAGACATGCTCTTGCCCGGCAGAAAATGTTCGCGACCTCGTTGCTGGGGTTTATGGGCGTTCTGATGCTGGCGAGCTACGCTCTGCCGCCAGGATGGGGCGCCGCACTGCTGGAAGCGGCGTCGAAGGCGGGGTTCGTGGGCGGCATCGCCGACTGGTTTGCGGTCACGGCCTTGTTCCGTCATCCGCTCGGCCTGCCGATCCCGCATACCGCTATTATTCCGCGCGAGAAGGACCGGTTGGGACGGGCTCTGGGGCGGTTCGTCGCATCACACGTGTTCACCGGGCCCGAAGTGTCGAACGTGCTGGCGCGGCTGGATGTTCCGGGCATTCTGCACCGCTTCCTGTCTGACCCTTCATTCGCGCGGCCTGCGGCCCAATCGGTTGCGGGAACCCTGCCGCGGGTACTCGGTACCCTGGAGGATGGGCGCGCGCAGCGGATGATGGCGCATTTGATTCCCCGCATTGTCGGTGGTGCGGCGGCAGGACAGATCGTGGCCCGCGCCTTGCGCGGCATGGTCGAAGGTGGACGGCACCAGGAGGTATTCGGCTTCGTGTTGACGCAATTGCGCGAGCTGATCGCGGAAAAAGAGATGACGCTGGAAACTGCCATCGAGGAGCGGGTCCGCGAACAAGGCGGCCGGCTGCTCGGCTGGGCGGTGGGTGCGGCGATCGCGCGCCGCGTCATGAGCGTCGTCATGGCGGAACTCGATAAGATGAGTCCGGACGGATCGGAACTCCGCGCGGCATTCGATGAGTGGGTCCGGCGCGAGATCGAACGCATGGAGACCGATCCCGAGCGCGCGAAAGAAGTGGGGATGGCGCTGCGCAAGGTGGTTGCGCATGAGACTGTACTGACCTGGGTATGGGATATCTGGTCCCGGCTGCGCGCAGCGCTGGAGGCAGACGCGCTCCGACCGGATGGGCGGACCGTCGGCGTGATCGAAGGCGCACTGGACAGTCTGGGGACGATTCTGGAAACCGATCCGGCTGCCCGCGAACGCGTAAACGCCGGTGCCACCCGTCTGGTCACCACATTGCTTCCGGCGGCACAGATGCAAATATCCGATTTCATCGCCTCGGTCATAGGCAACTGGGACGCCGCGACCATCACCGAGAAGCTGGAGCTTCGCGTGGGCAAGGACTTGCAGTTCGTCCGGGTAAACGGAACCATCGTTGGCTTCCTGGTCGGCGGCGCGCTGTATGCCGCGCTGCGCGGCGCATTTGGATGGGCAGCATTCTAATGGTCAGCTTGTCGGTATTGGATCAGTCCACCGTGGTGACCGGCCGCACGCCCGCGGAATCGATCCGTGAAACAATCGCTCTCGCACAGCACTGCGAAGCGCTCGGATACCGCCGTTACTGGGTGGCGGAGCACCATAGCTCAGCAAGCCAGGCCGGCACGGCACCCGAGGTTCTGGGGGCCGCGCTCGCCGTTTCCACGCACCGCATCCGTGTGGGCAGCGCAGGGGTGATGCTGCCGCACTACTCCAGCCTGAAAGTGGCAGAGCAGTTCCGCGTGCTGGAGGCACTCGCGCCAGGACGGATCGACCTCGGTCTGGGGCGCGCGCCGGGATCGGACGGGCGTACCGCGTACGCCCTGAATCCGCTCGCTGAAACCGCCGCCGAACACTTCCCCGCCCAGGTTCGCGACCTGCTCTCCTGGGTATCGGGCGAGAGGCTGGTGGAGGGACATCCGTTCCGCGACGTTCTGGCTCAGCCGCAAGGTCCGACCGCGCCGGAGGTGTGGATCCTCGGCAGTTCGGATTACGGGGCGCAGGTCGCGGCCTATTTTGGTCTGCCGTACTGTTTTGCTCATTTCATCACCGACGGCCGCGGCGCGGTCGAGGCCATGGCGCTGTATCGCGCGCAATTCCGGCCAGGCGGAAAATTAGCGGCGCCATACGGCGCGTTGTGCGTGTGGGCATTGGCTGCGGATACGGAAGCAGAGGCCGCACGGCTTTTCACGTCGCGTGAAGTGTGGCGGTTGGGACGGGACCGCGGCGTGTTCCTGCCGCTGCCGTCGCCGGAGGAGGCGGCTGCGCGGGACTATACGGAGGAGGAAAAGCTGCGCATCGCGCGGCTGCGCGAGCGCGCGATTTACGGAACGGCGGACACTGTTGCGGAGAAGCTGCGGGCGTTGGCGGCGACACATGGCGTGGAGGAGATCGCGATCCTGACCACAGTGCATGATCCGGTCGCGCGGCGGCGGTCCTACACGCTGCTGGCGGAGGCGTTCGGTCTCACTTCAGGTCCATCCCCTGCGGCCGAATCAGCCCATCAGCAGCGGGTATGAACCCCGTCACTTTCCGCGACACACCCCAGAGCCAGCGGTAGTGGAACAGCACGATGTGCGGATTGTCGCGTAGATACGTGTCCACCACCTGCTTGTAGAGTGCCTGTCGGGTCGGCACGTCCGGCGTCGCGCGCGCCTTCGCCAACAGCCCGTCGAAATCCTTGTTGCAATACTCGCCCCAGTTGAGAAACCCGTCGCAGGCGAGCCAGATGGCGACGTTGCCATCCGGATCGGGCCGGCCGCTCCAGATCACCACGCTCGCGTCGTAATCACCGGCGCGGGCAGCAGCGACCTGCGCCGAGGCCTCCATGGCCTGGAGTTTGACGTTGAAGCCGGCGCCGGACGCCATGGCCTGGATCACCTGGCCGAGCTGCTGCTCTGTGCTGCTGTTCCCGATGAGCAGTGTGAAGGTGGGATGAGGATCGCCCGCCTTGGCAAGGAGCGATTTGGCGGCGTCGACATCACGTGCGGGGACAGGGTGATCGGGATCCCAGTAGGTGGTGTTGGGCGCCTGGAATTGGTTGTTCGGCACGAATTGTCCGGCGAGCACCACCTGGTTGATCGCATTGCGGTCGATAGAATTGGCAAAGGCCTGGCGCACCAGCGGGTTGGAGAACACCTGTGAGCGCGGGCCGTGGGCGACATTTAGCGAAATGCTTTCATACGCAAGCGCTGTTGCGGACAGCAGCTGTAGGTTGGGGTCGGCTTTCACCTGGGGCGCATCGGTCGGCGCGAGCCGCTCGGCGATATCGAGCTGGCTAGCCTTGAGATCGACCAGCCGTACCGACGTGTTGGGGATGGGCTGATAGATGATGCGGTCGAGCTTGATGGCGCCGGCGTTCCAGTAACCGGGAAAGCGCTCCACAACGATTTTGTCCTGCGGGACGCGCTGGACCAGCTTGAACGGGCCGGCGCAGGGAAGCTCACTGGCGATGTTGTCATTGCCCAGCCGAGCCATAGCCTGCGGTGCCATCATCATGCCGGCGCGGTCTGCGAGCACGGCCACCAGCGGCACATAGGGCTGGCTCAGGTGCAGCAGCAGCGTATGTGGATCCGCGACCTCCACACTGCTGACCGGCCGGAGTTCCGATTTCCGCAGACTGAGCGGGGCGGTGCGGTAATGCTCGATCGAGGCACGGGCGGCCTCCGCATCGAACGGTTCGCCATCCTGGAATTTGACGCCGGCGCGCAGATTGAGCGTCAGTGTGCGTCCGTCGTCGGACCAGTGCCACGCGGTGGCGAGTTGCGGGACGAGATTGCCGGCGGGATCGAGGTCGATCAGTTTGTCGCACGTGGCGGCGAAGACGATGCGGCCGGCGAAACTGCCCGCCGTTGTGGGGTCGAGCGCATCGGGATCCTCATTCAGGCCGATACGTAGCGTGCCGGAGGCAAGGGCCGGTGTGGCGATAAGCAGGGCGGCGAGCAGCAGGGCGATGCGCATCGCCCTAGGTTAGGGCAGAACGGGAGAAGAATGAACCTTGGTTAGCGCGGCGCAGCAGGCCCTTGCAGCGCCGCCTGCAGGTACGACAGGTCCACATACTTCATCGGATCCGTAAGATCCTTCTGCGGTCGTCCGTATTTGCTCCGCAGCGCCAGCACCGTGCGGATGCCGGGAATCGACGGCGCTACGTCGCGGAAGAAGCCATCCTTCGGGGCCAGCAGGATGTCGCACGTCCGCTGCGCCAGATCGAAGCTCATGGTCGGAATGTGAGCGACAAGGATGGCCTCCGCCACTTTGCGGTTGGCCGGATCATACAGCCAGTCGATCGCTTGCTTGTAGGCTCGAATGAAACCGATCACTTCATCACGGTGCTGGGCGGCCCAGTCGCGGCGTGCGGCGGCGACGATGCCCTGGTAGGGGCCGAGCATGTCGGCCTCGCGGGCCAGCACGTGTAACCCATGCTCCTCACCCAGCAGATCGAACGGCGTCATCTCGATTGTGCCGGCGTGCTGTTTGTCGTGCAGCAGATCGACGAAGCGGTCCGCGACGCCGCCTTCGGGCACGTACGACGCGTCATTCGGCGCGATGCCGCTCTTTTGCAGCATTTCTTCCAGCACGAAGGCAAAGCCGGGGGTCATGGCATCGACCGTCAGCACCTTGCCGCGCAAATCGGCAAAGCTCTTATCGCTGCCCTGCGTGAGTAACGACAGGAACCCGTCGTCCGAACCGAGAAAGGCGAACAGGTCAGGATTGGGCGGGACCGCCGCCTCTCCCTGGCCTTCGTCATAGGCCACAACGTTGTCGATTGCGGTCATGCCAATGTCGCAGGTGCCGGCGATCAGATTGGTCAGCTGATAGATTGAGCCAGGGGTGTTGGTCAGCCGCACCTCCAGCCCGTTCTGCGCGAAATACCCGTTCCGGTCTGCGACCCACAGCGGCAGATTGAATCCGCCAGCGAAGACGATGACACGCAGCTCGTGCAGCGGATGCGGCATCGGGGCGGGAAAGCCGGGCGGGTTCTGCGCACGCGCCGTCCCCGCCAGCAGCACGCAGGCAAATATCCCCGCCCCGCATGGGTCAGAAATCCTCGGGCGCGATGACGTTCTGCGGCTTGGGACCGAGCAGCGCCGCGCGCATCGTCTCGGCGCCCTTGACGCGAATATCCTCCCACGCCTCAGGATCGTGGTAAGCTGAGTGCGGTGTGATGATCACGCGCCCTTCCAGCCACGGTTCGCGCGCGCGATAGGCACGCACCAGCTCCGGCAGCGGCTCTTTCGGCGGCTCCACCGGCAACACATCCAGTCCCACGCCGGCAAGCTGACCGGAACGGATCAGCTCGGGCAGGCAATCGACATCCACGATCGGTCCGCGCGCCGTGTTCACGAGCACCGACCCCTTCGGCATCAACGACAGTGCCTCCCGCCCGATCATGCCGCGCGTTTCCGGTGTCAGCGGCGTATGGACGGACAGCGTGTCGGTCCGCCTCATCAGTTCCTCCAGCGAGCGTGCACGTTCGACGCCAATCGCAAGTTCGGCTCCGTTGGGACGATAGGGATCGTAGAAGCACACGCGAAACCCAAGCGCCTTCGCGCGCAACGCTGCCGCTGTACCGATGCGGCCCAGGCCGACAACGCCGAAGTTCAGCACCGACAAGCGCCGGATCAGCGGATCGAACGTCGCGCGCCAGGGTGCGGGCGGATCCTTGCGCTGCCATTCGTGGTGCAGCAGCAGACCGCGCCGAAGCGCCAGCGTCAGGGCAATCGCGTGGTCGGCAACTTCGGTGGTGCCGTAGTCAGGGATATTGCAGACAATGACCTGCCGCTGCGCGGCGGTTTTGCGGTCGATCTGGTCATAGCCTACGCCCATGCGCAGAACGCAGCGCAGCTTGGTGAAGCGTTCAAATTCCTTCCCGATCACGCCCAGGCGGCGCAGCATCAGCCCGTCGGCGGCGGCGCAATCCTCATCGGACAGATCGGAAATCGTCGCGGCATTGCGGAATACCACACGCACGTCGGGGCCGTAGATGCGGCGCTCGACGCTGTCATCCGGATAATCGCTCTCAGGATACAGAACGGTGAATGTCATGCGCTTCCCCCTCAACGGCCCGTGGTTTAGCCACGCGGGGAACGGGAGGGAAGAAGCGCGCTGATAGTCATGTCCGGCGGGAAAGCCGGTCGACGGCCGCGCGAAGCATCTGCCGGGGTTCATCCCCCCGCCACGCTTCAGCGAAGCAGTCGATGCCACGCGCAATGGCCGACTGCACCGACAGCGCCTCCCATTCCGCGATCAGCCGCTTTTGCAGGCGCACCGCGTGCGGTCCCGCCTCCAGAATGGAGGCGACGGTCTGCTCCACCAATCCGTCCAGTTCGGCTGATGGGCCGGTCTGATCCACCAGACCCCAGGCCGATGCCCGCGCAACATCAATGCTGTCGCCTGTCATCAGCAGCCAGCGGGTGTGGCCCCAACCGATCAGCTGCGGCAGAAGCGCCGCCTCCACCACCGAGGGTATGCCCACGCGCACCTCTGGCATGCCGAAGCGGGCGGTCTCCGCGGCGATCCGGATATCGCAACTGGCGACCAGTTCCAGTCCGGCTCCGAAGACCGGGCCCTGGATAGAGGCGATCGCCGGCACGGGCAGTGTGCGCATGCTGTCGCAGGCTTGATGGACCAGCGTGATGAAGGCGCGGGCGCTGTCGGCGTCCAGCGCAGCCATTTCGCGGATATCAGCACCGGCGCTGAACACCGGACCGGCTGCGCGCAGCACCACCACGCGCAGGTCGGCCCGGTCGCCAACCTGCCTCGCCGCGTTGGCCAAAGCACGAAGATGAGTGGAATCGAAGCTGTTCCGCTTCTCCGGGCGATCCAGCGTGATGGTCGCGACGCCGCGCGGGTCGATGGCGGAGGTGATTGGCATCGTGTGCTCCTGCGGGCTTGCGGCAGCCTACTGAAATGCAATATGGCCAATGTTGCATCGCACAAGGGATGACATGCCGCTGAGTCCCCCCGTCGAACGAAGCAAGCTGCACACGCGGGAAATCGTGATCGCTGGCTATCGCCGCGCCGACGGGTTGTACGACATCGAGGCGCAGTTGAGCGATACCAAGACTTATCCGCTCCCGAGCGAGGACCGCGGCCTAATCGCACCAGGCGAGAAGCTGCATGGGATGTGGCTTCGGATGACGGTGGATGACCAAATGACAATACAGGCCTGTGAGGCGGCGACGGATTACGCCCCTTACACCGTCTGCCCCCAGGCCGCTCCGAACTTTGCCGGGCTGGCTGGGCTGCGGATCGGGCGCGGGTTTCTCAAGCTCGCAGCCGAGCGCGTCGGCGGCACGTTGGGTTGCACGCACCTGCGTGAATTGTTGCAACAGATGGCAACCACCGCGTTCCAGACCATCGGACCGGCTCGCGCGCACCGCGAAATGCCGGCACGCGGCGCGATCAACGCCGCCGAATTGGATCGGAGAACCAGTGATCAGTTCGGCGGGCCGAAGGGCCTTGTGAACACATGTCTGGCGTATTCCGAAGATGGGCCGATCGTGCGGCGTCGCTGGCCGGAGCTTGCCCGGCAAGCCGCGGCTGACTGAGAGTAGCGGCAATTTGCTGCGGGTGCGAAGGTTGCGGAACGCGCGCGGCCGACCATAATGTCAGGCCAGCGGGATTGATCCCGGGATCGGGCCGGTCGGGCCCTTGAAAAGGAAACCATTGGCCATGAGCGGCTCCTCTCGCCGGTCTGTCACCCTCTCGGTGGACGGTTCTAACAAATCGGCTTCCTTGCCTGTGATGTCGGGCACGCTCGGGCCGGATGTCGTGGACATCCGTAAGCTCTATTCGGATCTTGGGATTTTCACCTATGACCCGGGATATGGCGGCACCGCCGCGTGCGAAAGCAAGATCACCTACATCGACGGCGACGAAGGCATCCTGCTCTACCGCGGCTATCCGATCGAGCAGCTCGCGGAGAAGTCGCACTTCCTCGAGGTTGCGTACCTGTTGATGTACGGCGAGCTGCCCACCGAAAGTCAGCTCGATACCTTCGAGCAGGGCGTCATCCGGCACACGATGCTGCATGAACAGATCCGCAGCTTCTACAACGGCTTCCGCCGCGACGCGCACCCGATGGCGGTGATGTGTGGCGTCGTGGGCGCGCTATCCGCCTTCTATCACGACAGCCTGGACATCACGAACCCCGACCACCGCCACATCAGCGCCTTCCGGCTGATCGCGAAGATGCCGACCATCGCGGCCTGGGCGCACAAATACAATATCGGCCAGCCCTTCATTTACCCACGCAACGACCTTGGTTACGCCGAGAACTTCCTGCGCATGTTCCACGCGGTCCCGGCCGAGGAATACAAAGTCAATCCCGTGCTCGCGAAAGCGATGGATCTGATCATGATCCTGCACGCGGATCACGAGCAGAACGCCTCCACCAGTACGGTGCGCCTCGCCGGCTCGACCGGTGCCAATCCCTTCGCCTGCATCGCGGCAGGTATCGCTTCCCTTTGGGGCCCGGCGCATGGCGGCGCCAATGAGGCGGTGCTGAAGATGTTGGGGGAGATTGGTCACACGCGGAACATCCCCGAGTTCTTGTCGGAGGTGAAGGATAAGGGCAGCCACACGCGGCTGATGGGCTTCGGCCACCGCGTGTACAAGAACTACGATCCGCGCGCGAAGATCATTCAGAAGATGTGCCACGAGGTGCTGGGCGAGCTCGGTATCAAGGACGATCCGCTGCTGGATCTGGCGATGGAACTGGAGAAGATCGCGCTGAGCGACCGCTATTTCGTGGACCGGAAGCTCTACCCGAACGTCGACTTCTATTCGGGCATCATCCTCAAGGCGATGGGCTTCCCGACCAGCATGTTCACCGCGCTGTTCGCCGTTTCCCGCACGGTGGGCTGGATCAGCCAGTGGCAGGAGATGATGGAGGATCCGCAACAGCGGATCGGACGTCCCCGCCAAGTTTACACCGGCGCGGTGCAGCGGGATTACGTCGGGCTGGACGGGCGCGGATAAGGCGGTCGCCGGGGCGCCAGCGGCTCCGAGTTTCAGTAGAAGCCGCGATTCTTGGCCAGGCTGACGCCGCCGAAGGCATGGGCACGCCGGTTGGTGGCAGTCGTCCGTTATTCCCTTTGGTTATAGGGTGTGGTCTCCCTCGCGATTGCAACGCTGGCCGCAAGCTGCACAAATCCGCTGAATCTTGAGGGAGAGACGCCCATGCCGGTGACGCGGCCCGCGCGCAACATGCTGTTCATCATGTCGGACGAGCACAACAAGCGCGTGCTGGGCGCGGCGGGTCATCCGATAATTCGTACACCGAATCTGGATCGCTTGGCAGCGAATGGCGTGCGGTTTTCCGACGCGTATTGCAACTCACCGATCTGCGTGCCGTCTCGCGCTTCGTTTCACACCGGGCGCTACGTGCATGATATAAGGTTCTGGGACAACGCGATCCCATACGACGGCTCGGTGGCGTCGTGGGCGCATCGGCTGCGGGATGCAGGGCACCGCGTTGACTCCATCGGCAAGCTGCATTTCCGCTCAGAAGATGACGATAACGGTTTCACCCAAGAACACATTCCCCTGCACGTGGTGGGCGGGATCGGGGCCCCGAATGGGTTGGTGCGCGTCCGCCGCCGCGGCGCAAGGCCGCACTGCGTCTGGCAGAGCAGGCAGGACAGGGCGATTCGGACTATCAGCGCTACGACGACAACATCACGGCGGCGGCCGAGCAATGGATCGCGGCACGCGCTGCTCAGCCCGATGAAAAGCCGTGGTGCTTGTTCGTATCACTGGTGTGCCCGCACTTTCCACTGATCTCGCGGCCCGAATGGTTCGGCTTGTATCCGGAAAGCGAGGTGCCTTGGCCGAATCTGTACGGCAAGAACGAACGGCCGAACCATCCGTTCGTCGAGGCACTGCGGCAGTCGCAGATCTACGATGAGGGCTTCGACTTACCCGAAAAGGTTCGTCGCGCTATCGCCGCGTATTTCGGCATGGTGAGTTTTGTCGACCACAACGTCGGCCGGCTGATGAAGGCACTGGACACGCACGGCCTCGATGGCAATACGCGCGTGGTCTACACCTCTGACCACGGCGATAACCTCGGGACCCGCGGCTTGTGGGGCAAGTCGGACATGTACGAAGAAGCCGCCGGCATCCCGATGATCATGGCGGGTCCCGAAGTACCGCGTGGTTTGGTATGCACGCAGCCGGTGTCTCTGGTCGATGGATTCCCGACGATCGTCGATTGCGTCGGACTGCCGCGTGATCCGGGGGATGCGGATCTGCCCGGCGCCAATCTGCTGGATGTCGTCGCAGGCGTCGCGCCGCCGCGCACCGTGTTCAGCGAATATCACGCCGCCGGTTCGATCACCGGCGCGTTCATGATTCGGCACGGCAGTTTCAAATATGTCTATTACGCCGGCATGCCCCCGCAGCTGTTCGATCTGGAAGCCGACCCGTACGAAACGCAGGATCTGGGCCAGGACCCGGCCTTTGCCGGAGTCGTCGCCACATGCGAAGCCCGGTTGCGCCGTGTGGTGGATCCCGACGCCATGGACAAGCTGGCGCGCAAAGATCAGGCCGCGCGGATCGAGGAGTTGGGTGGCCGAGCAGCGGTCGAGGCGATGGGCAGTTTCAGCCACTCCCCGGTGCCGGGGACCAAAGCCGTGTACGACTGATCACGTCCATCGCTTGATACGATTGTCTTTGACAGCGACAGGCGATTTCCTCCCTGATCGCATCATGATTTGGCTGCGTCGAGTCGCCATCTGTCTCCTGCTCTTGGCTCCGGCCGCGGTGCGGGCGCAGACCATCCCCGGCACGGTGGACCGCTACTTCACGACCAGTGATCACGTGCGGCTTCACTATTTGGAAGCAGGACCGCCTGCGGCGCACACGTTGGTTTTTGTGCCCGGCTGGACCATGCCCGCCTGGATCTGGGCGCCGCAGATCGCCGCCTTCAGCCGCCAGTACCACGTGATCGCCTTCGATCCGCGTGGCCAGGGCGAGTCCGCCGTCGCCCCTTCCGGCTATGAGCCGCATCGCCGGGGCGCCGATATCGCCGAACTGATTGAGCACCTCCACACAGGTCCGGTGCTGCTGGTGGGCTGGTCGCTCGGGGTGCTCGACGCTCTGGCCTATGTGCACAGTTACGGCGACCGAAACATCGTCGGCATGGTGTTGGTGGATAATTCCGTCGGCGAGGCGCCCGCTCCGGTGACCCGGCCGCATCCCCGCCGGCCGGTCACGCGCCCGCCGGTGGATCACGCGGAGTACATGGAAGGCTTCGTCCGGACCATGTTCCGCACGCCGCAGAGCGAGGCGTTTCTGGAAAACTTGACCGAGGCGACGCTGCACACGCCGGACTGGGCGGCCCGGCTGTTGCTGGAATATCCGGTGCCGCGAGTTTATTGGCGGCAGGCGGTGTATGCGACCGGAAAGCCGGTGCTGTATGCCGTGCGGCCCGGCTTCGCGGCTCAGGCGGCCAATCTCGAGCGCAACCGGCCAAATACCGAAATCGCGGTGTTCGCCAACGCAGGCCACGCCCTGTTCATTGACGACGCGGCGCGCTTTAACGCGCTCATGAGCAGTTTCATGCAGGAAATGGTGTGGCCCCAGGGACTCACGAAGGAAGCCAAATCGGGCTGAGCACCGGCCGCGCGACGCTGACGCCGCTCTTTCTGATTTCGGCGGCAGGGGTCGGCTACGAGATCGCGCTGACCCGGTTCTTCGCCGTTTCCGCTTGGTCCGACTACGGCTACTGGGTGATCTCCATCGCCATGGCCGGTTTCGCCGCCAGCGGCGTGGCGCTGGCGCTGCTGCGCGACTGGGCTGCGCGGCACGGTCCAGCCATTCAGGCCGCGCTGCCTGCGTTGCTGATCCTGGCGGCCGCCGGCGGATTCAGTGCCGCCGCAGTCAATCCGTTCAATCCGCTGCAACTGCAGAACCCGGTGACCTGGTCCGGGCAATTGTGGAACATCGGAGCCTATTACGCGGCGCTGCTGCCGTTCTTCTTCTGCACCGGCCTGTTCGTAAGCCTGAGCTTCGTGCTGAACGCCGGGCGGATCGGGGCGGTCTACGCATGGGACCTGGCAGGCGCGGGCGTCGGCGCGGCGGCGATTTTGGCGCTGATGTTCGTGCTGCACCCGTTCCATCTGGTGCCGGCGTTGCTGCTGCCGTTGGCGGCCGCGGGAATGCTGCTTGGCGGTCGGCGCGCCAGGCTGATCGCGATCGTTGCGCTGATCGCGGGCGAGGCGCTGCTGCTCCTCGGGCCGCAGGCTCGAATCAACGAATACAAGCCGATCTTCGCGCCGCTGCACACGCCCGGGGCTCGCACGCTGGCCACACGCCTGTCTCCGGCCGGTGTCTATTCGGTGCTGGACGACTTCACGGAACGGCTCGATGCCGATGTTTCCAATGATGCCGCCATGCTGGGATTCGGCGCACCGCCGCGCAGCTATGGCTTGTATCGCGACGGCGAACGGATCGCCGCACTCCCGCGGGAGGCACTGGCCCCGAATGGTCCGGCGCTGGCCTACGCACCGGCGCTGCTGGACGCGTTACCATATTCGCTAGCGCCCCATGCGCGCGTGCTGCTGGTCGGCGCGGGCGGCGGGTTCCGCATCGCGGAAGCGCTCCGCCTTGGCGCCGAGCATATCACCGTGTCAGAACCCGAGCCCTTGCTGCGCGACGCCCTCCCGCACGGCATGGCCGTTTCGCCGGCCTTCCCCGCAAACGCGGCGGTGGCCGTCTCCGCTGCGCCGGCGCGAGCGGCACTGGAACAGCCAGATCGCTATGACATCGTCGATCTCTCGGCCGATCTGCTCACCGCCAGTCCCGCAAGCGAATCCCTGTTCAGCCAGGAGTCCCTCACCGCCGCATTGCGGGCGGTAGTCCCGGGCGGAATCGTCTCAGTGCCGGTCTCCATCCGAGACTTCCCCGTCTACGCGCTGCGCGTGCTGGCGACCGCTCGCGCGGCGATTCGGGCGGACGGAGGGAATCCGGCCGCGCAAATCATCCTCTACCGCTCGGCCTGGAACGCCCGGCTCCTGCTCTCGAACCAGCCGTTCTCCGCTGCGGCGATCACAGCGGCGCGCCAATTCTCTGATCAGCGGTCGTTCGACGTCTCCTGGTATCCGGGCATCGACGTCACGGCGGCACGGGCGTCTATCTACAACGATCTACCCGCAATCTCCTTCGCCGATGGAGAAGTCTCGTCCTCCGGTCCGGATGATTCAGTGGCCGATGAGGCCGCTTCGGTGCTGGCTGGCCGGCCTACGCCATCCGCCGCGGAGTTCGACCTGAGGCCGATCACGCTGGACCGGCCGGCTTTCTTCTCGGTTCTGCGGCTGGGGAGTCTGCCTACGCTGGTGCGGCGGCTGGAGGTTCTACCGCAGCCGGAGATCGGGGCGCTGGTGAACCTGGCGGTACTGGCTCAGGCCGCAGTGATCGCGCTTGTGGTCCTGCTCCTGCCCCTGGCCGCGCCGCGCCGATTGCGTCCTCCGGCCGGAGGCTGGGCGTGGGTCGTCAGCTATTTCCCAGCACTCGGCCTCGGCTTTCTGTTCATCGAGATCGCTCTGATCGCCGAAGCGGTGCAATGGCTGGATGATCGCACCAGCGCCTTCGCGGTCGTGCTGACCGGCATGCTGATCTTTTCCGGCCTCGGCAGCGCGCTTTCTTCTCGGCTCGGTACAAGGCCCCGTCCGGTGTTGGCTGCGGCATCCGTCATTGTCATTGCCTGGACGGTCGCGGTGGCTCTGGGCCTGCAGACGCTGATTCTGGCGACGCTCGGTGCGCCATGGATCGTTCGGGCCGGGCTGCTGGTTTCCGTGCTGGCGCCGGTCTCCTGCTTCCTGGGCCTGTTCTTTCCGCTCGGCCTGGCGCGGGTAGGTCAGGGCGGCGCGCTGCCTTGGGCATGGGCGCTGAACGGCGCGTTTTCCGTGCTCGCGACGCCACTGGCCAATCTCCTTGCGCGCGAATTTGGTTTCTCGCGGCTGCTTCTCGCGGCCGCTTTGCTGTATGCTGCCGCCGCTTTGTGTTTTCCCGCTGGGCGGAGGGTTTCCGAGTGGTCGATCTTGCCGGCGCGCCAACCCGGCGCGGACTGATTGCGACGGCGCTGGCCGTGCCGTTCATCGGCTCGGCGCGGGCTGAGACGGCGTGGACCCGCACGGCGTTCGAAAAGGCGATGGCGAATTCGGGGCGGCCGGTCAGCCTGACCGACGACCAGTTCCAGACCATCCAAAGCCGCAAGCCCGCGGCGATGAAACTGATCAAGACCTACCTGGAATCGCGGATGAAGACCGCCGATCCCGCGGTAATCGCTGCGTTCCAGGCTGTGCCGCGCGAGTATTTCCAGTACAGCTACTCCGAGCACCACACGATGTGCGGTGACTCCTATGAATCGGATCCGAAGCCATGGGCGATCGGTTGGGGTTCGGCGCTGTCGGATTACCTGGGCCAGGCATACATGACTCAGGTCGCGCAGCCGAAGCCCGGCATGACGTCGTTGGAAATCGGCACAGGCAGCGGATTCCAAAGCGCGCTGCTGTCGCGCATCGTGCGTACGGCGTATACAATTGAAATCATCGAGCCGCTCGGTAAGGCAGTCAGTCGGATTTTCTCGCCTCTCGGATACGACAATGTCCATACCCGCGTGGGAGACGGCTATTACGGGTGGCCGGAGGTCAGCGATGGCTTCGACATCATCATGGTGACATGCGCCGCCGAATATGTCCCGCCGGAGCTGTTCAAGCAGATGAAGCCCGGCGGCAAGATGATCATTCCCATCGGCCAGCCGTTTAAGCGCGGGCAGGTACTGTATATCTATACGAAGGACGAGGATGGGAAAATTCACTCACGCCGGGATGTCGGCGTGTTTTTCATCCCCATGACCGGCGCCATCCAGAAGACGCCGTCCGGTCAGCAGCGCACTTAGTTTTGATCGACTGAATACGCGCGCGGGTTTGGCGGGACGGCCGCGCGCGTAATCAACAGGGCAACCTGAGCGTTTCACCGCTTCGAACGCCGTGGAATAACTTGGCCCATCAGAAATCGCGTTGCGGGGACGACCATCGCCGCGAGCGTTAGCTGTCGGCCGACGTCCTCCATTGCGCGCTGACGCACTTTCAGTGCCTCGATCTCCACGCGCGAATCGGATGCCATCGCCGCGGTCAGAAGCAGGATCATGGCGATCACAATATTGACGCCGGCCAGGATCAGCGCGGCAAACGGCGCGATGAGCCGGCTGGCGACATAACTCCAGAGGGCAACCTCGAAGAAGGCGAGCATCGCCATCAGAAACGGCACCGCTGCGAGAGCGAGAACCAAGCGCATGGACGTGCGCTTGGCCATTCGCTTCAGTCGCAGCGCCTCCGCTTCCAGGGCAATGCGCGCAAGCTGAACACTGCGAATCATCTCAGCACGCGGCCGATGGCATAGCCGACCGACAGGGCAACCAGAATGGCAATGAGGGGATTGTCGCGCACGCGGCCCGACAGCACCTCGCTCTGGTCTTTCATCGCACCCATTGCGGTTTCAGCCTTGCCGGCGAGGTCGGATAGAGCGGGATTGACCCGTTCCTTCATCAGCATCTCGACCTGGGTGCGCAGCTTGGCAATCTGTTCGGCGGCGTCCTCGGCGCCGGGAATGGACCGGTCGGACAAGGCCATGGTTCTACCTCCTCTGTTTTAGGCTGGGGGTGAAACGCAAGTAGGCGGGGATTGGGTTCATTTCGAGGCACGGAAGAATGATCCGGTGGTGCCCAGGGGTGCCCAGGCGTGCACGGTACCGCGATTTGGGCTTACCGTCGCCCTGATGAGCGAAAAGCGAGCCAGCCTCGGGGCCATGTTCGGCGCCCCCGACGCCACGACGTTCCTTGGCCTGCCTGCGGCGACGCTGGCCGGGGCAGCCGGGGCTGACATCGCGGTCCTGGGGGCCGCCACAGCGACACCCTATCCCTGGGTGGGCGCCTATTGCGCGGATGCACCCGGAGCGATCCGCAGCGGGATCGCCCGTCTGGCCCCGGCGCGCGAGCACATGGATTTCGATCTTGGCGGCCCCCTGCTCCCGGACGGTGTGACTGCCGTCGATTGCGGCGATCTCCCGATCGATCCCGATGACGCGGCCGGCAACCGGGCGAAAATCACCGCCGCCATCCAACAGTTACTCGGTGGTGGCGCTGTTCCGGTGGTGCTTGGCGGCGACGATTCCGTGCCGATCCCGCTGTTCCAGGCGTTCGCCGGGCGGGGGAAGTTCACGATTCTGCAGATCGACGCGCACCCCGACTGGCGGAATGAGGTTCAGGGCATACACCTGGGCCTGTCCTCGCCCATGCGCCGCGCGAGCGAGATGGATTGGATCAACCGCATCATCCAGGTCGGGGTGCGCGGAGTCGGCAGCGCGCGAGTGAGCGACTACGAGGATGCGTGCCGGGCGGGCGTCACATTCGTGACCGCGCGCGAGGTCGCGGCGAACGGTGTCCAGCGGGCAATTGACGCCATTCCGGCAGGCGCCGACGTGCTGATCACGCTGGATTGCGACGGGCTGGATCCGAGTGTGATTCCGGGCGTGATCGCACCGACACCCGGCGGTTTGACGTATTGGCAGACGCTGGAGCTTCTGCACGGCGCGGCGCTGCGTGGTCGCATCGCCGGCTTCGACATCGTCGAGTTCGTACCGGAACGCGATCCTGATCAGCTAGGCGCGTTAACTGCTGCCCGATTGGTTGCGAATGTCATTGGTCTCATCGCGCGGCAGCGATCGGGTCGGACGAGTCAGGAAGCGGCTATCTCGCGTTAGAACTCTACATGAGCCTTGAAGCCGAACACGGCGGCGTTGCGGATATTCGACTGCGCGTTGGGCCGGAAGACGTACTGGAACTCGGGACGGAAATCGAGGCCGCGATACACATGGATGTTATAGTTGGCTTCCAATATCATCTCGTGGGTCTGTATTCCGGTCGCCCCATTGCTGAACGGCAACCCGAACTCCTGCTCCTCCGCCTGAACTTTGCCGAGCTGGCCGCTCATTGCGAAGTAGGTGAACAACAGCCCGATCGTGTCCTGCGGCCGCGCCTGCCAGAAATCACGGTCCAGCAGGCCGGCAAAGTATTGCTGTGCGTAGGTTGAGTTCTCGGGGTCGTTGTTGATGAAACCCGCGAGCGCGATGATGCCGTCGTCGTCGCCTTTGCCGTTGCGGACCAGCATCTGATCCGTCAACAGCCAGAACTGCGTGTTGCCATTGTGTGTCGAGGTAGACGCGCCGGGCAGCGCGCTGGAGAAATCCGTGAATTTGGAGGAATCATAGCCGAAGCCGACGACGTAATGTCCCGGCAACTGATCCGGGCCGAACCTCGGCTGATAACCGACCTGGGTCGGCACATAGACGCCCTCTTCCTTCGGGACTTCAAACTCGAAGCCGGTGTTGTCCACATTGGAGTAGAGGCCCTTGTTGACCTCGTACACGCCGGTCACGACGTAGAATTCGGGTGTTGGGCTGATGCGAATCCGGCCACCCCAAACCGCGTCGGGATAGGCGCTGTGCCCGAGATCGCCGCCCGGTAACGCCTTCGGATCGCCGCACAGCGCGTTGTTCATGTAGTTGCAGTAGAGCGGGGAACTCGCGAAGTCGTTCTCCACATTCATCCAGCCGCCGGCGATATCGAGCTTCCGGTCGAGCAGCGTCTCCTCGGCGTAGGCGGAGACAAGGTGCACCGCCACGTCACCGCCGGCACCGTAGATCTCCTGCACTGGTGAGAGATTGTCGCCGAACAGCGCGCTGTCACTGGCACCCGAGCGATTGACCATAATGACGTGCGTGGACAAGCCCGTAATTCCGGCCAGGCGCTGCCAATCGATATCCACCTCGAGCCCGATCTGGTTCGCCGACGTCGCCCCCTGCTTGGACCCGCCGATATTGCCGGCGAATTCGGCCGTGGCGTCGAGCAGCACATAGATACCTTGGTTTTCGAGGTTGGTGCGGAGTCCTCCGAGATCACCAAGCAGGTGTTCGACCGGGGGCGGTGTGTAGGCCGACGTGTCCGATTGAGGAGAGGCAGCCACCGACGCGACCGGATAAACCAGCAGCGCGAGAATGGCGGCCCATCTCATGACTAAGCTGCCTTCATCGAAGGCGCTGCATGTCCGGCATCCAGCGCTGCTTCGATCTGTTCGAGGCTGCGTCCCTTCGTCTCCGGCACCATCCGCGCGACGAACACCAGCGCGGCCAGGCTCAGCACGGCGTAAACCAGGAAGGCACCCGCGCTGCCGACAGCGGCGTCCAGATTGAGGAAGGTCGCCGAGACGATCAGGTTGAAGACCCAGTTGGCAATAGTCGCGAGGCTCATCGCCCGCCCGCGCACCGCGAGCGGAAATATCTCCGCGATCAGCAGCCAGAACACGGGCCCCAGCCCGATGGCGAAGAAGCCGACGAAGGCCGCGACAGAGACCACCGCGACCCACGCAAGATGCCCCGATGTACCGCCGTAGAAGGCGCCGGACAGAATGAGCAGGGTCACCGCCATGCCGCCGAGGCTCCAGAACAGCAGCTGACGGCGACCGAGCCGATCGATGAGCCGGATCGATACAATCGTCATGATCACGTTGACTGCCCCGACGCCTGCAGTCGCGAGGATAGAGGTTGCCGCGGACGGCAGGCCCGCCGATTGGAATATGGTCGGGGCGAAGTAGATCACCGTGTTGATCCCGGTGATCTGCTGGAACATCGCGAGTCCGATCCCGATGATCAGCGGACGCCTGAGACGCGGCGAAAGCAGCTCCGCCGCACTCGCGACCCGCCGATTCTCGCGCGCGATGTCGGTGCGAAGTGTCTTGAGTTCCTGCGAAATATCCGAAGTGCCGCGCAGGCTGTGCAACACAGCCTCGGCGTCCTCCGTCCGTCCGTGACCCGCGAGCCAGCGTGGGCTTTCCGGAAGGACCATCATGCCCACGGCGAGGATCAACCCCGGTACCGCTCCAAGAGCAAGCATCCACCGCCATCCTCCTGAAACCTGGGCGAAGGCATAACCGACCAGGTAGGACACCAGTATGCCCAGCGTGATACAGAGTTGGTTCAGCGATACGACCGCGCCGCGTTGCTGCGCGGGTGCAATCTCCGCGAGGTAGAGCGGCGTGAGCATCGAGGCGATGCCGATTGCGATTCCAATCAGGAAACGCCCGATCAAAAGAACGGCGACGTCCTGTGCGGTTGCTGAGACCACGGCGCCCGCGATGAACAGCAGCCCGGCACCCAGGATGACGCGGCGGCGGCCAAAGTGATCGGAAAGATAACCTGCCATCGCAGCTCCGATCGCTGCGCCGGCGAGGGCGATTGCCACAACGATGCCCTGCATCGTCGCAGAGAGCGACATCACCTTCCGGATGAAAAGCAGGGCACCGGAGATAACGCCGGTATCGTATCCAAAGAGAAGACCACCGAGTGCGGCGACGGCGGCAATCATATAGAAGTTCATGGCCTTCCCTCCTGCCCTGCTCTCGTGACACGGCTTTCAGCCACTCTGCAGCCACTCTGCAGCCAATCAAGCTATCCGCAGTCCGTCAGCAAGCATGGACCCGGCGACGTCAGTCACTCAAACCTGCTTCGCGAAAAGATCAAGGGGGCCGCCGCTGACGTCCGGCACTCTTGTCTCAAACTGTGATCACCACGTACTGCCGCTCGACCGAAACCGGCACGGTCTCCGCCATAAAGGGACCTTTTGCCAGTGTCTCCCCCGGCTCGACCTCCACCTCGTAAGTACGCGCGCGTACGCTGTCGGGATCACACCACGACTGGCCGGTGCGGATATCGAACTCCCAGCAGTGCCACGGACATCGGAGCATTTCGCCCTGCCGTTCCAGGCGGTATTCACCGGGTGAGGGCGCAACCAGCCGGCTGACGATCGCGCCCTTGCACAGCGGCGCACCCTGATGCGGGCACCGGTTGATCAGGGCGAAGTATTCGTGATTGACGTTGAAGATGCCGATCTCTCGGCCCTTCACCGTGACCAGCTTGCAGGTTCCGGGCGCGATCTCGTCAACCGTCGCGACAACGTGCCGGCTCATGCCCGATCAGTCGAAGCCGTACACGCTCATGGCGTTGTCATGGTAGATCTTGCGCTTCCAGTCCTCGGGCAGCGGCACCTTGAAGGCGAAGCGCGGATCGTCCTGATCCCAGTGCGGATAGTCGGTGGAGAACATCACGCGGTCCACACCGATCCACTCCAGCGTGGAGAGCATGTCCATAGGCCGTTCGGGCTCTTCGATCGGCTGGGTGGTGACCCAGATATGCTCCCTCACGTATTCGGATGGCTTGCGGCGCAGGGACGGTACCTCGTTCCGCAGGCGCTTCCAGTGCTTGTCGAGCCGCCAGCACAGCGCGGGCAGCCAGGCGAATCCACCCTCGACCAGAACTACCTTCAAGTTCGGCAGGTGCTCGAACACGCCTTCGCAAACCAGGCTGGTGACCAGCGTCTGCATGCTCTGCACGTAGGACGGATGCTCCTCGTGATAGAACGACGGCCAGCCGCCACCCGTCGACGCGTGCCCGGCCGTTCCGCCGAGATGCAAAGAGACGGGGAAGCCGTTAGCGGCGCAGGCCTCGAGGATCGGCCAGTAGCGCCGCCGGCCCAGCGGTTCGATGTTGCGCGGCGGGATGTTGACCTGGGCAAAGCGGCGATCGCCGGCACGCGCCTCGATCTCCGCGATTGCCGCCTTCTCATGCTCGATATTGACCTGCACCGCGCCCTTCAGCCGTGGATCGGGATCGCAGAACCGTGCGAGCTGCCAGTCATTGACCGCGGTCGCCATGGCGGCGCCGAAATCGACATTCCGCTCCGAGGCCGCGCCGCCCACCAGCGGCGCCAGCAGGCCGTAGGCGACGTTGAACTTGTCGAGCAGCTGAAGCTGCATGAAGGGCAGGTCGGAGCCGGGCATGCTGCCATCGGGGGGCCAGGCATCCATGCGCTGGCCGGTGCCGGGGGACATGCGCGGATAGTTTGATACCTTGGGCACGCCCTGCCGCGGCCGTCCGCCGATGCTGGCGCGATGCTCCCGCCACTTCTGCGGCAGGAATTCATCGAACTCGGCAGACGTTTTGTAGAACGGATGCACGTCGCAATCGATGAAGCCCAAATGGCTCTGGTTGCTTGCATCGATCTGGCGGTCCAGCAGCGTGACGTTCATGGCGTCCCTCCCAGTCGGAACAGGTATTCAGGACAGGCGAGTGTAAGTCTCCAGCGGGTTGTCGATCACGATCTTTCTAATCAGCTCGGACGGCAAACCGTCTGGCACGGCATCGGTTCCGTCAAAGTGCCAGTGCGGGTAGTCGGTGGCAAACAGCAGCATCTGGTCCGACCCGATTTCCTCGATGATCGTGTCCAGTTGGGCGGGCGTATCCGGATCGTCGAAGGGCTGGATGGTCAGGCGTACATGCTCGCGGATCACCTCCGACGGCATTCGCTCCAGCCACGGGGTCTCGGCGCGGACTCCGCGCCAGGTCTTGTTGATCCGCCACAGATAGGCCGGGAGCCAGGTCACGCCCAATTCGATCAGCACCACCTTCAACCCAGGGAATTTCACGAACACGCCCTCGGCGAGCAGGCTGTTCAGCGTGCCGGCAAAGCCCGGCGCTTGGGAGACGTAGTCCTCCAGATAGTAGGACGGCCAGCCCGTGGCGCTGGGCGGATGCAGGAAGGCCGAACCGGCATGGATGCCGACCGGCAGCCCATGCTTCTCCGCCGCGCGGTAGATCGGCCAGTTCGGCCGTCGCCCGAGCGGAATCTCAGCCTGCGACAGCATCAGCACCTGCACGAACCGCTCGTCGGGCGCGCAGCGCTCGATCTCCTCCGCCGCAAGCTCCGGGCTACGCACCGGCACCACGATGGAGGCACGCAGGCGCGGATCGCGGTCGAGCCACTCCTTGGCAAGCCAGCGATTGATGGCCCGGCACAGTGCCGCCGATAGATCATCGCTGTGCAGGACCTGCGCCCCGTTCAGCACGTTGCAGATGGCGAAGCGGGACTGGAACGCATCCAGCGCCTGGGCCCTAAGCAGATCGAAATCGGCGCCGGACGGACCCTTTGGCGGACGCCAGTCGGGCCGGGCGTTCAGCGGAGCGTTGGACGGGTAGGAGAGGAGTTCGAGATTGTCCGTTTCCAGTCCGCGCCGGGTGATGTGTTCCCGCCAGTAGTCATCCAGGTACGGCAACAGCGTCCGGGTGGTGGGAATCACCGGATGGATGTCGCAGTCGATCGGCCGTAGCGAAGTGGGATCCACGATGGGTTCGTAGGGGATGACCGGGATACTGTCCAATCAGAGCATAGTTGTTTGGTCCCGGAGAGTCGTGACGCTAACCTGACCCGAGAGGGAGAGGAGGCGCTATGGCAGGCAGTCTTCACGGCTCAGCCCGAACGACGCCGCGAGTTCGAGCCGAGCTCCAAGCGTCGAAAGAGACGAGCGGCGCCTTGGCCAAGCACTATGGTCTGAGCCGCAACACGGTTGCCAAGTGGCGGGCCCGGGCTACCACCGATGACGCTCCGATGGGGCCGCGCGCCCCTCACAGCACTGTCCTGACCGCGGTCGAGGAAGCCATGATCGTGGAGTTCCGACGGCGCACCCTGCTGGCGCTCGACGACGTGCTCGGATGCCTACGTGACAGCATCCCCAAGCTCACCCGATCCAGCCTGCATCGCTGCCTGGAGCGCCATGGCATCTCCCGGCTGCCCGAGAACCCAGATCACGCATCCAAGCGGGGCAAGTTCGCCGAGGCGGCCATTGGCTACGTCCACATCGACATCTGCGAGCTGCGCTTGGCCGAGGGCAAGCTCAACATGTTCCTCGCCATCGACCGGGTCTCGAAGTTCACCTACGTCGAGTTCCGCGACGCCGCCGGCAAGATGAACGGCGCCGATTTCCTGCGCGGCGCGGTCAACGCATTCCCGTATGCAATCCACACCGTGCTGACCGACAACGGCATGGCGTTCGCCGATCTGCCAAAGAACCGCAACGGGCCGACCAGGCGATATCTCGGCCCCACATTTTCGATCGCGTCTGCAATGAGAACGGCATCAAGCACAAGCTCACCAAGCCGTATCACCCTTGGACGAACGGTCAGGCAGAACGCATGAACCGAACCGTCAAAGAGGCGACCATTAAGGCGTTCCATTATTCCGATCTGGAAAGCCTCAAAGCCCACGTCCTCACCTTCGTGTCGGCCTATAACTTTGCCAAGCATCTCAAGGCGCTCAGGTGGAAGACCCCGTTCGAAGCCGTCTGCCACGCCTGGACGACAACACCAGAAATCTTCAAACTCAACCCGCGTCACCTCATCCCGGGACCAAACACATAGTGGGTCCCGCCATCATTGCGAGGAACGCCCGGGCAGGCGGACGGACGAAGCAATCTCGGCCGATTTGACGTACGCAGGCGGCGGCTCGGAAAAGCGCGTCAGATAATCGTAGGCACGCGGTAACGCGTCATGCAGGAACTGCGTCGGCTCTCTTAGCCAAAGCCCATCATAGGTCCGCGATTTCGGCTCCGAGATCAGGACGTCTTTTGGCAGCTCGATCGTGCTGGCGTTCCAGCCCGGCCACCAATGGCGCGCCTTTCGCCAGGTGTGCACCAAAAATCGCTCAGGCTCAGAATAGCCATGATAATCGAAAACCCACGTGTCAGTCGCAACAAAGATATGGCTACCGGTGGAACCGGAATCCGGTTTGAGCCAGACGGCATGGCAGGACGGGTCTTTATACCGCTCCAGAAAAGCATAGGCGAGGATATGGCAAGCACCGCAGGCGAAGAAAATCCTGTCCGGTAATGCCCATCTCAGTTCGGGGTTCCGCTTTCTCCACCCCTCGATCCTATACATCCCGTACCATGCTCGGCCGCTTCGGATCGTAGCTCCACCCGGGAATCAAATACCGCATCGCTGCGGCATCATCCCGTGCCCCATCCCCCAGCTTCTTATACAACGCGTTCGCCTGCTCCACTCGCGCCATATCGAGTTCAACACCAAGCCCCGGACGATCCGGCACCTTCACCTCGCCCCCGACGATCCGCATCGGTTCTTTCGTCAGCTCCGACCGCCCCTCCTGCCAGATCCAATGCGTGTCGATCGCCGTGATGTTGCCCGGCGCCGCCGCCGCGCAATGCGTGAACATCGCCAGCGACACGTCGAAGTGGTTGTTGGAATGCGAGCCCCAGGTCAGCCCAATATCGTCACACAACTGTGCCACCCGCACCGATCCCTGCATCGTCCAGAAGTGCGGATCGGCCAGAGGAATATCGACCGCCTGCAACAACAGCGTATGCCCCATCTGCCGCCAGTCCGTCGCGACCATGTTTGTCGCGGTCGGCAAGCCCGTGGCACGGCGGAACTCCGCCATGATCTCCCGTCCGGAATACCCGTCCTCCGGCCCACACGGATCCTCCGCATAGGTCAGCACATCCCCGCGCCCGCGGCACACCGCGATTGCCTCCGCCAGCGACCACGCGCCATTCGGATCGAGGTTCACCCGCGCGTTCGGGAAGCGCCGCTTCAGCGCGGCGACGGTCTCGATCTCCACCCCGCCGCGGAACACGCCGCCCTTCAGCTTGAACTCGCCGAACCCGTAGCGGTCCACCGCCGCCTCGGCGAGCCGCACCACCCCTTCATGCGTTAGCGCCGGCTCGTCGCGCAGGCGTAGCCATCCGTCCTTCGCCCCGGCATCATTGTGATACGGCAAGTCGGTCCGTCGCCGATCACCGATGTAGAACAGATACGCCAGCATCCGCACAGACTCGCGCTGTTGCCCCGTACCGAGCAGCGCTGCCACCGGCACGCCCAAATATTGTCCGAGCAGATCGAGCAGCGCCGCCTCGATCGCCGTCACCACATTATCAACCCGCAGATTGATCTCATGCGGCTGCCGCAGAATGGCTTGTTCCGCCACCGACGCAGCCTGATGCACGGTCGAGCGAGCCCCCGCCGACAATGATTGCCGCACTCGCCCGATCACAGCATTGAGTGCACCGATCTTGCCGCCGATCACGAGCGGCTGCATCCGTTCCAGCGTGCGGCGGATGCTCTCGCTGCCCGGCACCTCCGCAATGCCCGTATGTCCGGCGCTGTCAGTCAGAATGACGAGGTTGCGCGTAAAGAACGGCCCATGCGCGCCGGCCAGATTGAGCAGCATGCTGTCGTAGCCTGCAACCGGGATCACCTGCATGCCTGTAACCGAAGGCGTATCCCCGCTCTGCAAACCTGTCGGCCCGCTCATTCAGTCCGCCCTCCCATGACGGCCGGCACCATGCGCAGCCAGCCATCTGCGCGCAAGTCGCTCATCCGGCTGCTTGGTGGTCGGCAATGCCTAGCGACCGCAACAGGCGGATGGCGTTGCGAAGCAACTCATCCAATCTGGCGCGGAGAAACACTGCACGTCGGAGGAGAACCAATGAGCTTCCGCATCACCGGATTATCCGCTGAGCCGTTCCAACATCTATTCGGGCTTTCTGAGGAGGAGCTGGCGAAACAGGGAGTCAAACGCTACGTCGCGGACGAGAAGCCTGGCTTTCCATGTCGCGTTGGCATGCGCGATGCTGAACCTGGAGAAACCGTGCTGCTTCTCAATCACACATATCAGCCCGCTCACACACCTTATCACGGAACGCACGCCATCTTCGTCATCGAGGGCGCGACGCTCCCCTACGATCGCATCAATCAGATTCCAGACGTTATGCGGGTTCGCCTGCTTTCGCTCCGTGGATTCGATAAGTCCGACATGATGCTCGACGCGGATGTGATCGAAGGTGCCCACATCGAGCAGGTGATCGAGCGGATGTTTGCAAAACCGGATATCAGCTACATCCACGTCCATAATGCCAAACGCGGATGCTATTCTGGCCGGATCGACCGCGCCTGACGCTCGGGCCGCCACCCCCGCCTGATGCGCGGCGCAACGGTCCATGATATAGGTCTCACTGCGGGGTCTCTGTCACAATTTCTTCAAACGCAGGCAGGACTCGCTCGCCTAGGAAGTAACAATCGCCAGACCTCATGGAACCCTTATGACGCGACACATTCTGCTCTCGTCCGCGGCCGCTGCTGTACTGCTCATCAACACTGGGACCGTGGGAGCGGCGGACCCCGGAGCGGTCGCGCCAGCCAGCATCACTGATACGGCTGAATCCTCACCGACCGCGACGCCGATCAAGCACCTTGTCGTGCTGTTCGACGAAAACGTGTCCTACGACCACTACTATGCCACCTATCCGAGTGCGACGAACCCCGAGGGTGAGCCCCCCTTCCATGGGCGCGCGGACACGGCGTCCAGCAACACGCTCGCGGCAGCCAATCTGCTGACCAACAACCCGAACTACACCAATAAGGACAACGGCGCCGACGCCGCCGAGCCGTTCCGGCTCGACCGCACCCAGGCCGCCACCGCCGACCAGAACCATGCCTACACGGCCGAGCAGCAGGCCTATGACGGCGGCAAGGTCGACCTCTTTCCGAAATACACGGGCAAGGCCACGCCGGGCGGCGTTGGTGCCTTCGGCACCAAGGGCCAGGTGATGGGCTATTACGACGGTAACACCGTCACCGCGCTGTGGAACTACGCCCAGAACTTCACCATGAGCGACAACGCATACACCGACACGTACGGACCTTCGACCCCCGGAGCGTTGGAAGTCGTGGCGGGCCAGACCAACGGCATGAAAATCGTGGCGACCACCAAGAAGCCGTCCACCGTTTCCGCCGTGTCCTATTACATCGATGACGGAGCCGGCGGCGTCACCATGATCAACGACGTCGATCCTGGCTACGACACCTGCTCCGTACCGAAGGACCAGGCGATGATGGACGGGCAGAACATCGGCGACCTGTTGAACGCCGCGAACATCACCTGGGGCGGCTTCATGGGCGGTTTCAATCTCGAGACCAAGAACCCTGACGGCTCCACCGGTTGCAAGCGCGTCACCTACTCCCAGGTCGTGCACGCGAAGGTCGCCGACTACATCCCGCACCATATGTGGTTCCAGTATTACGCTTCCACCGCCAACCCCACGCACGCGCGCCCCGCCGCGATGGCCGATATCGGCTACAGCTTCGACCAGGACGGCAAGCGCGATCCTGCCAACCATCAATACGGGTTGCAGGATTTCTACGACGCCGTGAAAGCCGGCGACTTCCCAGCGGTGTCCTTCGTGAAGCTGCCGGCCTACCAGGATGGCCACGCAGGTTATTCCAACCCGCTCGATGAGCAGACCGGCATCGTGACGCTGCTCAACTTCCTCCAGCACCAGCCGCAATGGAAAGACACCGCGGTGATCATAACCTGGGACGATTCCGACGGCTGGTACGACCATGCCTTCGTCACGCCGTCCAGCACGTCCTTCGACAAGGAAGCGGACCAACTCGACGGGCCCGGCAAGTGCGGTACGGGAACGCCGCTGTCCGGCGTCGCCGGCAAGCCGGTCAACGGCCGCTGCGGCCCTGGGACGCGCATCCCCTTCCTGGTGGTCTCCCCCTGGGTGAAGCCGGACACCATCACCCATGGCCTGATCACCCAAGCCTCCGTGGTCCGCTTTATCGAAGACAACTGGTTGCATGGCACACGCCTCGGCGGCGGCTCCTTCGATGCCTCCTCCGGATCCATCATGGACATGTTCGACCTATCCGGCGGCGGGCACACTCCGACGCTGTTCCTTGATCCTTCGAGCGGAGAACCCGCGCAGCAGTGACGGCCAGCGCGTCGCCAACCGGGGTCCTGCTTCAGGCCCCGGTCCGGCATCGCCGACTAGGGCGTGCGTGGCTGGCCGGCGGCCTCGCGGCGCTTTTGCTCCTGGTCGGCTCTGCGGCTATTGAGATCGGCCGGAGCCCGCTGCCGCTCGGTACCTCGCTGCAGCATCCGGTTGGTAGCTTCCTTCTCTCGGAAGGTGTGAACCCGCAGCCGGTGCAGCTCGTGCGGCCCGTCGCCGCACCCCTCTCGACCATGGCCCAGCTCGGGCATGAGGTGTTCTTCGACACCAGCCTGTCCGCATCCGGCAAACTCTCCTGCACCTCCTGCCACAGCCCGCAACACGATTACGGGCCACCATCCGATCTACCCGCGGTGTTTGGCGGCCCGGACCTCAAGCAGCAGGGCGTGCGCGCAGTACCCTCGCTCATGTATCTGGAGCGCCAGCCGAACTTCAGCGTCGGCCCGGACAATGAGGAGAACGAGACCGTCACCCTCGCACAGCTCGCCGCCGCCGCGCAGAGCGCGACACGTACGCAAAAAACCGCCACCGACACTGCGGCAACCGCCGCCAACCTGGTGCCGCAGGGTGGCCTGTTCTGGGACGGGCGTGCCGACACGCTGCAGGACCAGACAATGGGACCGCTGCTCAGCCCGTTCGAAATGGATGGCGGCAGCGTCGCCCGTGTCGCCTCCAAGCTGGCGCAAGCCCCTTACGCAGCACGCATGCGGCAGCTGTTCGGGCCGAACATCTTCGCCGATCCTGCGATGGCGGTGTCGGAGGCGATGTTTGCCGTCGCCCGCTACGAGATGGAGGACCCGCATTTCCATCCCTACACCAGCAAGTTCGATGCGTGGCTGGAAGGCAAAGCCCGCCTAACCCCCGCCGAGCTGCGCGGCTACCTGCTCTTCAACGATCCGGCGCGAGCTGATTGCGGTGGTTGCCATCTCGATCAGCCCACACCCGACGGGCTCCCGCCGCTATTCACCGACCATCAGTACGAAGCACTGGGCGTACCGCGCAATCCGGCACTCGTCGCCAGCCGGAACCCGAATTCTTACGATCTGGGAATCTGCGGTCCGTACCGGACCGATATGGCGGATCAGACGCAGTATTGCGGGATGTTCCTGACGCCCACGCTGCGCAACGTCGCCACGCGCCACGTCTTCTTCCACAACGGCGTCGACCATACCTTGCAGGAGGTGATGAATTTCTACGACTTCCGGGACACCGATCCAGGCGAGATCTATCCTTTGGGTCCCGACGGTAAGGTTGAAAAGTATAACGACATCCCGGCGCGCTATCGCGCCAATGCCGACGTGGTCGATCCGCCGTTCGATCGGAAACTCGGTGAGGCACCCGCGATGACCGAGGCCGACATGCGGGACATTATCGCGTTCCTCGGCACGCTGACAGACGGCTACACGCCGCACCATTGACCGAGCCGCGCCGTTTATCGCGGCAGCGTCACCGTCGCCCGCACTCCCCCCGTCGGGCGGTTGGCCAACGTCACGTCGCCCCCGTGCGCCCGCAGGATGTTCCTGGCGATCGGCAACCCGAGCCCCACTCCGCCCGTCTCCCGGTTTCGGCTCGGCTCACCCCGATGGAATGGTTCGAAGACGCGTTCCAGCTCCTGCGGTGGAATGCCCGGTCCGTCATCATCCACCGCGATGAACAGCGAATCCCCCCGTTCCTCAAGCCGCACTACCGCATTGCCACCATACATCACGGCGTTTGACACGAGGTTCGAGAACGCGCGCTTCAAGCTCAGCGGCCGCGCCCGCAACGTGAGATGCCCAGGGCCGTCATACCCCACCCGATCTACCGCCTCAGGCCAGGCATCCGTCGCCTCGTCCACGACCGTCCTCAACAATTCCGCCAGATCGAGCGTCGAGACCGGCTCGGTGCTCTTCGCGTCCCGCCCGAACGCCAGGGTCGCCGACACCATCGCCTCCAGTTCATCCAGATCGGCCAGCATCTTCCGCCGCTGCTCGTCGTCCTCCATGAATTCCGCGCGCAGCTTCAGCCGGGTGATCGGCGTCCGCAGATCGTGCCCGATCGCGGTCAGCATCTCGGTTCGGTCCTGGACGAAGCGCCGGATTCGCGCGGCCATCGTGTTGAATGCCGCCGCCGCGGTCGCGACCTCCGACGGGCCCGTTTCCGGCAAGGGCGGTGCGTTCACGTCGCGTCCCAGCGCCTCGGCCGCCGCAGCCAAGGTCCGAACCGGTTCGGTCAGCCGCCGCACCGCCCACAGCGTCAGGATTGCTGCCGCCAATGTCATCAGCCCGAAGGCCCACAACATGCTCGGGGAGTGCCAGGGGCGAGGCTGAGGAAGCCGGGCCGTAACATTCAACCATGAGTTGTCCGGTAGTTGCAGGCCGACCACCACGCGCCCGTTCATTGGGCCGCCAAGCACGTCGATCTGCGTCGGCCGCAACTTCGGCGGCATCGGCACCAGGTCCAGATTGACCCGCAGCAGCCGCTGCCATGGGAATGGCGCCTGGGGCAACGGCGTGACTGGCGCCGTACGGCCGAGTTCCGCATTGAACTCCTTGCCTTGCCGGAGTTCCCGCAACACGAGGTCGCGTTCCTCCGGCGCGGTCATCACCACCGTCCGATAGGTCGCCATTACCCGTACACTCAGATTCCGGGCCTGCTCCAGCCGCTGCAGGTCCATCCGGTCAAAGGCGTGGATCGTAAGTCCGGCCGCCTGCACAAATGCCAGACCGACCAGCAGCACCAGAGCCGTGCGCGCCGCTAAGCTCCGCGGCCAAGGCCGCAGCAAGACCATCAGACGCGCTCGACGCTCGCCGCCAGCACGTAACCCCCACCCCGCACGGTCTTGATCAGCTGCGCGTTCCGCCCGTCATCCTCCAATTTGCGCCTCAACCGGCTGATCGCGACGTCGATCGCCCGATCGAACGGTCCCGCCTGGCGGCCGCGCAGCAGATCCAATAGCATATCCCGTGTCAGCACCCGATTGGGCCGCTCCACCAGGGCGAGCAGCAAATCGGTACTCGCCGCCGGTCAACGCAACCTCCGCCCCGTCGGGGTTCAGCAGACGGCGTCGGGCCGGTTCCAGAACCCACCCTCCGAACCGGATGCCGCGTCCCCCCGCATCAACCCGAGACATCGTATTGTCTCCACCCCGGCGGAGCACCGCGCGGATCCGTGCCAGCAGTTCGCGCGGGTTGA
Organism: uncultured Pseudomonadota bacterium; assembly: GCA_963791885.1. Lineage (GTDB taxonomy): Bacteria > Pseudomonadota > Alphaproteobacteria > Acetobacterales > Acetobacteraceae > CAVSUZ01. Next base: position 1,739,269 of record CAWBUL010000006.1, read on the forward strand.
ACGGCTTGGGTACATAGTCGTCGGCCCCGAGTTCGAGCCCGATGATCCGGTCCGTCTCTTCGCCCATGGCCGTCAGCATGACGATCGGCACATTGGATTGGCTGCGCAGCCACCGCGCAAAATCGAGGCCGCTCTCGCCGGGCAGCATGAGATCCAGGACCACCAGCTGGTAGTGCCCGGCCGGCCAGGTACGTCGAGCCTCCCGCGCATCCCGCACGGCACTCACCCGGAACTGGTTGCGTTCCAGAAAGCGGCTAAGCAGATCCCGGATCTCGCGGTCGTCGTCGACAACCAGAATATGCGGCACTTGCTGCGTCATCGGCTCAGGATATGGGATCGCCGCGCGCCGGCGCAGCCGCCGTTGCATTTGGTTGCATTTCGTCGCGTCGCAGTCGCCACAGCGTGACGTGCCGGCCCCAACTTCCGATACCCGGGATTCAACAGGAGATTCCTCTCAATGCGTAAGACTGTCATCGCGGCCGTCACCGCTCTTTCTCTCGCCGGTGCTGCCGGCGGCGCCGCGCTCGCCTTCGGCCAGTCTATGCCGCCGCCACCCGCCAATGGACCCGGCATGAACGTTCCCCCGCCTCCCGGCCCGGGTCCCGACGGTCCACGTGCCTGGATGCACCGCATGTGGCGCATGCGGATGCAGCACCGTCCCTTCATGCCCGGTACATTCGCCCTGTTCGATCGCAGAGTCGATCGCCAGCTTGGGCCGCAGGACGTGCAGGTGATCGCCCAGGCCATCCTGTTGTGGAACGGGAATCACACCTGGCGCGTGAACGATATTGAGCCGGGCCCGAACGATACCATCCAGTTCGCCTACTCGGCGCCGGACGGCACCCCGATCGCCCGCTTCGCGATCAACATCCACACGGGCCGCATTATCCGAACTGGCTGATTGCATGAGCGAGATCGCGCGAGGCGGCTACGTCGGAGCGCGTGAATCTCGCTCTCAGCATGAGCGAGATCGCGCGAGGCGGCTACGTCGGAGCGCGTGAATCTCGCTCTCAGCATGAGCGAGATCGCGCGAGGCGGCTACGTCGGAGCGCGTGAATCTCGCTCTTCGAATGAGCGAGATCGCGCGAGGCGGCTACGTCGGAGCGCGTGAATCTCGCTCTAACCAAGCCATATCAGGCGGGTGCCGTTCCCGTCCCCGCCTGATCACGCCCGCGAGGCCCTCGACGCGCTTGCCAAACTCGACCCCGATCTGGGCGGTATCGAGCACCGTGCTGGCCCGCTGCCCTGGCGGACGCGGCCCGCCGGCTTTGCTGGTCTGTTGCAGGCGATGGTGAACCAGCAAATCAGCAATCAGGCGGCCGCCGCCATCTGGCGTCGCTTGGCCTCTCTCCCCGCCGCAACAACCCCCGCCGGCTTCCTGACACTCTCGGACGACGATTTGCGTGCCGTAGGATTTTCCCGGCCGAAGGTCATGCACGCGCGCGCTCTGGCGGACGCATTCCTCTCAGGCGCCCTGGACGCGGACCGGCTTGCCGCCATGACCGACGAGGACGCTATCGCCACGATCGCCGGCATTCGCGGTCTCGGCCGCTGGACGGCCGAAGTTTACCTTGTCTTCGCTCTCGGTCGGCTCGACGTGTTTCCGGCCGCCGACATCGCGCTCGCTAATTCAATCGCCCATCTCAGAGGGATGCCAACCCGTCCCAACCCTGTCGCCTTGCGGAAGATTGCCGAGGATTGGCGGCCGGCCCGCGCCCTGGCAGCGCGCTTGCTTTGGCACCATTGGCGGCACGCGACCGGCCGGCCGGCAATGGATGATATGATTTGAAAACAGAGGACTGACCCGCCGCATCCGTTAACCCTTCCTTTCCAATCCAACGGCACCTTGGCGCCATGCATGATGCCGCCGGTCCGGCCGCTCCCAATCTTCCGCTCTCGCAGGCGTACCACCCCACCACGTTCCTCGAACGTGGGGTCGCGGTTCCCTTCACCACACCGATGCTCAGCGGCACGCGGGCGCGTCCGATCGAGCGGGGCGGCATAGAACTGATCGTGCCAAATCCGGCCGGCGGCCGTGGCGTCTATGTCCTGCCCTGGTCCGGTGTCTATCAGCTCTGCCGGCCAACGGTGCACGACACACGCCTGAATGAAGTGGTCGCCTCACTGCCGACTGTGACACCCGGCACCATCCGTAAGGCGGCTCGCATCGTCGCGCAGGAGGGTCTGGCAGGGCGGGAGGCGGTCAACGCCTCGAAGCAGGTGCAAGCCACCGAATACGAAGAACAGGTTCTTAGCAACTTCCTGCTTCTGCTCGAACTCGTGGATCAGGCAGAGCCCGGCGGGATCGGCACGAACGGCGCGCCGCGGGCCCACACCAAAGAATTGGAAACGCGTGCCAAGCGGGCGCTGGTGCGTATTGCTCCCCGGCTCGGCTTGCGGGCCGAAGCGATCGCCGAAGCGCTGGAGCAGATCGCCGGCGTCTTCGCCGGGATCGGTATTGCCGGGCAAACACCACCGCCGCGCGTTATTCGGCTGACTGAGGCGCTCACGCGTCTGCATGACGACGCCCTGGAGTGGGGCAAGGTTCATCGCGACGAGAGCGGTGCCCAGGCGGGCATGGTGGCCGCGGTCGCCGACCTGACCCTCAGCTGTGCCGCGCGCACCCTGGCCGAGGCCCATACCGCTGCGCGTGATGTACCGGCTCTACTCGGGGAATGGCGGACCGCACCGTCCCGCCTTGCGCAGCGAATCGCCCGTACCGAATGGCTGTTGGACGGATGGGAACAGATTTGCCTGATCTGGCACTGCGCCAGCAGCGACCTGGAGCGGCGTTCCGCCTTGGCCGAAATGGGCCTGCTCGTTCCTGTACTCCCGCGGGAAGTGACTGACTGGGTGGGCTCGACCGTGGACATCGACTTGGTCCACCGGTTCCGCAAGACGGTATCCCTGAACGTGGACTGGCGGACTGGGGCCGTGTTCGAACGTGTGAGCCGCAACGAAAAACTTCGCGCCCTGGCGGCCTGATGAACGTCCGGCAGCTCCAACGCCAGCTGGCGGATTCCAGCGATCCGAAGATCTTTCGCGTGCTGGAGCTGGTGGATGGAATGGAGAACCGGGGGGAAGCGGATGCGCTGATCGCGCCCCTCCGGGACCGATTGCGGCATCTGCGCCCGGCGCGCCGCCTGCGCTTCGGCCGGTTGCTGTTTCTTCCGTTCGACCATGTGATCGTACCGCCTCTTCACTGGCGCCCCGACCAGACGGCGCTCCCTCGGTCAGCGCTCCCTCCATTGATCGCCCTGGTGCGTGATGCGTTCGGCCCGGCGGCGCAGGAGATTGACGATGCACTGCTTGCCGGGATGGAGCCTCTAGATACCGTTGGAGAACGGCTGTGGCCCCGCGCTGGACCGGTGCTGTTGGAGGCGTCCCGCCGCGCGTCGCCCGCCAGTTGGTCAGAGAGCGGCCTGCCGGGTCGCAACTTCGCAGTGCTGGCGGGCGCCGTGGGCGGGGTTCTCGCGAAAGCGACAACGCTCCGCCAGATCAGCGCCCGACACGCGGCCTCGCGGGAAGAGGTTGGATCATTCCTGGTCTCCGCGGCTGAGGCCGGGCAGGACGCTCTCTGCCTCGCCGCCGTACTGCTCCTGCATGCCGCTCCCGGGTCGCGCCGGTTGATCCAGGGAACAAGCGGCTTGCCTGCGGCAGTTATCGACCGCGCGATCGAGTCCGTTCTCGACCACGCCGGGGCAGTGTTCGACCAGGGCGATGATGCGGCAGTCGATCTGGACGAAGCTGTCGTCCAGGCGCGCCATACCGCCGACCTGTTTGAGAGTCTGCAGGACGGCGCCGGGCCACGCCGGCAAGCGCGGATCGCCGCGATGCGAGAGGATGCGGCAGGCGTTTTCGGTGCACGGTTGGAAAAGGATCTGCGCGAGGAACTCATCGAGCCGGCGCAGCACCTGCCGCCTTTCCCGAGCGACACCGAAATCCTGACGCTGGAGCACCAGTCGCGCACGCTGCGCGAGCTTGAGGTGCAGGCCCGCCGGTTCGGTAAGACCGATCAGATCGATCGCGTGATGCGTCGTTCGCTCGACCAGCTTGCCACGAGTGGCCTTCAAGGTGCCGATCTTATCCGTACCGTCGAAATCCTGCTCGGCCCTGAGGCGGCACTGTCGCTGATGCGCAGAACGCCGCAGTAGCCTAATACCAAATCCCTCTGATCACGACCGATGCGCCCAATCGCGCAATCCGAGCGACATGATGGCCCACGGCCGCGCCTCCAGCTTATTCCACGCCTCGCAGCAGTGATCGAGCAGCGCGTCGGTGTCGTCGAACACCCGATTGGAGAGCCAGTTATCGCGCATGAACTGCCAGACGTTCTCCTGCGCGTTGAGTTCGGGGCATTTCGGCGGCAGTGGAACAATTGTGATGTTGTCCGGCACCGACAGCTGGCGCGAGAGATGCCAGCCCGCCTGGTCGAGCAACAGCGCCGCGTGGCGGCCTGGAGCGATATCAGCCGAGATCGCCGCCAGATGCAGGTTCATCATCGCCGTGTTGCACCAGGGCAGGATCAAGCCGACAGCCTTGCCCTCGGCCGGGCAGATGGCACCGAAAATATAGGTCGAGGCGGTTCGCTGGTCTGATGGCGCCGAGGGGCGGGTGCCGCGCCGAGCCCAGCGACGGGTGATCTTGTTCTTCTGGCCGATCCTGGCTTCGTCGCCGAACCACACCTCTATATCGCTGCGATCGAGGCTCCGCTCGCGCGCGATCGCCTCCACTGTCGCAGGCCAGTTTTTTTGAACGTCTCGATGGCGCCCGCGGCTTGCGCGTGATGGCGCGGACGTGCCGACAGCTTGCGATATCCCATGGCTCGCAGCTCCCGGCTCAGCGTCTGTTTCGAGACGTTGGTCCCGTATTCGTCCCATAAGCATTGGCAGAGATCGATGATGCGCCAGCGGACGACGCCGTGTACCGCCGGGATCGGGCCGTTCTCGACCATCGCTGCCAGCGCGGCACGATGCCTCGCATCAAGTCTGGATGGCTGTCCTGGAGCCTTGCGGTCGATCAGCCCTCCAGGGCCGTTCGCATTGAACCGCAGTACCCAGTCGCGCACCACTTGCAGCCCCACGCCGCCTGCCTGCGCTGCCTCGGTCCGGCTGCCTCCGCCGTAGATCAGCGCCAGTGACAGCAGCCGCCGAACCTGGTCGGCATCCTTGCTGTCGCGGGCAATACGCCGCAGTTGTCCCGCATTGTAGTCTGATCTCAGTGGGATCGGGCTTCCCATGGCAAACCTCCTTCGGTCCGCCGAGGTTGAATCAGATCACACCCGCGTCGGGGAATCCCCCACGTGAGTCTTCGTGAGGGGGATTTGGTATAACCGTCGCTACAAAGAAGATATCGAGTCCATAACCTCCTTTGCAGTAACGATAGCAGTCGCGTAGTTCGGGATATTGACCTCAAGAGCTGCTTGCATCTCTCTATCAGAATAGCTCGCCGTGGCGTCTTTCACGACCGTGACCTCGTAGCCCAGCTCAGCAGCGAAGCGTACCGTCGCCTCGACGCAGGTGTGCGCGATGAGCCCGACGACAATCAGCTGGTGAATGCCGTGCTTCTTCAGCTGCAGATCAAGATCGGTATTGGCGAAGCCACTGGAGCACCAGTGCTCCTGGATCACGATCTCGCCTGGTTGCGGCGCGAACTCGCTTCTGAATTCCCCGCCCCAGGTCCCGTATTCGAAGGCCTTCCGCGACCAGGCCGCCTTCTGGATAGGGGCGATATACTTCCAGGTCTCATAGTCTCCCGGACGGTACCGACGATGCGGTACATAGAAGATGCGAAGCCCCGCCTTCCGCGCCGCATTGAGAACCTCCAGCATATGGAGAACACAGCCGTTTGCTTCTGCAACAGCCTTGAGGCGGTCCCACACCTTGCCCCCTTCGGAGATGAAATCGTCATAAGGGTCGATCACCAGCAAGGCGGTGATCTGCTTGTCGGTACGAAGCCTGCGACATGGTCTGTTGTCCTCGCTAGGGCGCGTAATGGTTGAAGACAAAGTCGCGAGCTTTGACGATCGCATGGCAGGAAAAACATGTCTTCTGAACCGCCTCACTCGCGACCTTGCCATCGTCGAATTGAGCGAACCCCCAGCCGCCGGTCTTGGCGTATTTGCTTGAGTCCTTGACCATCACTTGAACGCCGTTCTTCGCTGCGCCAGCCACGAACGACTGGGGATGACCGAAAGCCTCCTTGCTTTCCGCCAACGGGTCGTAACTCCAGGCAAGCCGGACAATGACCGAGCCGTCCGGGTAAGGAAGCGCCCGCGCCCGAGCTGCCTTGATCGCGACGTCGTTGCCCAGAATGGCGCGAATATCGTTCAGGTGGCCTGCTTCGTGGGCCACGGAGATCAACTGCCAGTCCCGGTATCCTTGGGGGAGTTCTATTCCCGGGATTGGAGCGGCTTGTTCGCCGACCTGTCCAAATGCCGAGCCCAGGTAACAGATGAAGCCAGCCACCGCTCCAGTTGCAAAAACCGCAAAAACCATCCGTCTCATGCGGTGCCTCCTTCAGAGGTGGGCCGTGTCACCCTCGTGGCCGAGGGTGGCTCCCCCTCCCGTCAGATGGCAACTCCCCCAATGCCGAGCGCCTCGGCAAAACCGGCGCCAAGCAGCACCACAATCCAAGGCGACACGCTCCATCCCGCAAGCAACAGGAACGCGATCAGCGCAAAAGCGAAGTCGATCGGGCCTGCAACGGCGGGGCGCCACATCGCCTGATACAGCGCCGCCGCCAGGATCCCGACCACCGCCGCGTTGATGCCGCGCAGCGCCGACTGGATCCGATCGTAGCGGCGCAGCGAGTCCCAGTACGGCAAGAGCCCGCCAACTAACAGAAATGACGGAAGGAAAATCATGATCAGCGCCAGCAATGCGCCCACCCATCCGTGCGGCGGTTCGCGCATGCTCGCGCCAAGAAACGCAGCGAACGTAAACAACGGGCCAGGCACCGCCTGTGCCGCGCCATAACCGGCCAGGAACACGTCGTTGCCGATCCATCCCGGCGGCACCACGGCCGACTGCAGCAGCGGCAGCACCACATGCCCGCCGCCGAACACCAGCGCGCCGGCGCGATAGAAGGCGGCCGCCATGCGCAGCGCGTGATCGCCCGTGAGATCGCCCAAGACCGGCAGTATGACGAGCAGCAGCACGAACCCGGCGATCAGCCCAATGGCCAGTGCGTGCGAGACATCGCCACTCAGCAGACGCTCATGTGATTGCGCCGGCCCCGACGGAACACGCAGCAGCAACAGACCGGCCACCGCGCCTAGCACGATTGCGCCGACCTGGCCGGCCGGGCCCCAGGCCACCAGCGAGATCGTTGCGGCCGCAACCGCAAGCGTCGCGCGCTCACGGTCAGGGCACAGGCTGCGCGCCATCTGCCACACCGCCTGCGCGACCACCGCGACCGCGACGAGCTTCAAACCCCGCAGCCACGGTGCGTTCGCAATATCGCCCAGCCTGGCGATACCGTATCCGAACGCCGCCATCAGCAGCGCGGAGGGCACCGTGAAGCCGATCCACGCGCACAACATCCCCAGTGCGCCCGCGCGGCGCAGACCGATGGCCATGCCGAGCTGGCTGGAAGCGGGGCCCGGCATGAACTGACACAGCGCAAGCAGGTCGGCGAAACTCTGCTCGCTCAGCCATCCGCGTTGCTGCACGAACGCGGTCCGGAAATAGCCGATATGCGCCACCGGACCGCCGAAAGATGTACACCCCAGCCGTAGAAAGGCCGTCAGCACCTCCAGCGGCGTGCCATCACGCTGATCCCGCACGATCGAGACCTCAGTGTCCCTTGGCCTGCGACCGTTCATACCACTGCGCAAGCAACGTGCTGGGAAACAGCAGCGCGAAATAAATTAGCGCCACGACAGTATAGACTTCCAGCGGGCGATATGTGGTCTCCGTCACCACTGTGCCCTGATAGAGCAGGTCGGGCACGGCGATGACGGAGACGAGCGACGTGTTCTTGAGCTGTGTGATGGACTGGCTGACGAAGGGCGGGATCATCCGGCGCACCGCCTGGGGTAAGATAACCAGTCGCATCATCCGCCACCGACTTAGACCGAGCGCGCGTGCCGCGTCCCACTGTCCCCGCTCGATGGAAACGATGCCGCCGCGGAAAATCTCCGCGTAGAACACGCCCGTATACATTGACAGCGTCGCGACGGCCGCCGCCGTAGCCGGAATCTGGATGTTCAGCAGCGCTGGCAGCGCATAGTACACCCAGATGATCTGCACCAGCAGCGGCGTGCAGCGGAATGCCTCCGTCAACCCGATCAGTGGCCAGTTCAGCAGCTTGAACCGGGTAAGTCGGCCCATGCCGATGAGCAAACCGACGATCAGGCCAAGGAAGACGGATCCGATGGTGAACGCCAAAGTGACGAGCGCGCCGCGCCACAGCAGCGGCAGATACTGTCCCAGGAACGAGAAGTTCCAGTGATACATTATCGTCCGTACCGGGCGGGCGCGATCACAGCGTGCGTCAGAACGTCAGGTCGGGCGGGAACTGATCCGGCTTGACGCCCATTTTCTCCAGGTTGGCGATCAGCCATTCCCGCAACTGCCCTGTGCCACGGTTCATATCCAGCCACGCGTTGATGACAGTGGCGAAGCCGGAATACTGCTCCTGAATGCCCAGGCAGGATGGCAGGGCGACATTCGGGCTGCTCAGCAGATAGTACTTGCCGATGCTGGGGTTTTTGCCGATCGCGGACAGCCCGAGCATGGCCGCCAGGATCACCACGTCCACCCGCCCGGTCTGCAACGCCAGGATGGCCTGGTCCGTGTTCGGAAATCCCATGTTCTGCGCATTCGGGCAGAACCGCTTGGCCAGCGTTTCATGCAGCGAGCCGATATCATAGGCGATCCGGATATTCGGCTTGTTCAGATCGTCCCAAGTCTTCGGCGATAGCGTCTTGCTGACGCAGCCGAACGGATGGATCAGCATCGGATGTGTAAATCCGATCGACAAGGCGCGCTCCGGCGTCGGATTGAGTGCGAACCCCAGATCCACCTTGTTGGTCTGTAGGTCGAGGACCGAGGTGCCGTAGGTCGCCTCCACCCACTCGATCTTGGCGTCGAAAACCTTCGCCAGGCTATTGGCCATATCGACGCAGGCACCGGTCCATTCGCCGCTGGAAATGTCCTTGCTGAAATAGGGCATCTGTCCGCTCAGCGCCGCGATACGAATCGTCTTGCTGCGCTGGATGCGCGCCAATGTGGTTTCGTTCGCCGTCTGCGCGTGAGCCGCGGTGACGAAGCCAGCGGGAAGCAGCGCCGCGCCGGCCGCGAGGCCGCGCCGGCCCATCCTGTTTGTCATGTCCTCTCCCTGTTTCGGTATACAGTGGACGGATGCTAGAGCGGATCGCGCTTGACTGGAACCGCCTGCGGTTCCAGGAGCGCGTGAATCTGCTCGTAAAAGGGCGGCGGATCGCGCTTGACTGGGACCGCCTGCGGTTCCAGGAGCGCGTGAATCTGCTCGTAAAAGGGCGGCGGATCGCGCTTGACTGGAACCGCCTGCGGTTCCAGGGGCGCGTAAATCTGCTCGTAAAAGGGCGGCGGATCGCGCTTGACTGGAACCGGCCTGCGGTTCCAGGAGCGCGCCTCAGTCGGGCTGCGAGGCCTTGTGGGCAAGCAGCGCCATCAGCCGCCGGTCGCGCCATTCCTGCCGGATCGGCAGCATGTTGGCCGGCAATTCCGCCCGTCGCGCCGCGGTCAGCTTCTCGATCAGCTCCTTGGTCCAGCGCCGCGGCTTCATCTCCCGCTGCATCGTCGCGAACAGCCCAGTGTAGCGGGCGCAATAATCCGCCACACCACCCGGAGCGTTCAGATCGATCGTTTCGAACGGCCCCATGAAGGACCAGCGCAGCCCGAGCCCCTGCTTGACCGTGGTGTCCAGGTCGGCAGGCGAGATCACCCCGTCATCCACCAGCCGCACCGCTTCGGCAAGCAGCGCACCCTGCAGGCGATTCAGGGCAAACCCCGCCACTTCCTTGTTCACCGTCACGGGTGCCTGGCCGGCCTGCAGCATCAGCGCGCGCGTGCGCTCCACCACGGTCGGATCGGTCCATGGCGCCGGGCACAACTCCACCAGCGGCACCAGATAGGGCGGATTGACCGGATGCACGACCAGGCATCTCGCCCTGCCGGGAAGGCTCTCCGTGAAAGCGCTTGCCAGAATGCCGCTGGTGGAACTCGCGAGCACCGTTTCCGGCGGCGTCAGCGCATCGAGCTTGGCGAACAGCCCCTGCTTCTCCTTCACCCGCTCCGGCCCGTTCTCCTGCACATAATCCGCTCCCTCCAGCGCCTGCTCCAGGGTCTCGGCGGGCATGATACGGGCGAGCACCGTCAGCGGCCCCTCCGACAGCAACCCGGCGATGGCCAGTTCCGGCAGCCGCTCGTGGATGAAGCCGATCGCCGCCTGGGTCTGCGCGAAGGAGATGTCCCACAATCCGACCGTGAACCCCGCGCGGGCGAACACGATCGACCATGCGCGCCCGATCAGGCCGGCGCCGATGACCGCAATCTTCATAGGCCGAACACCATGCGCGCATTGCCACCGGCGATCATGTTCGTCGCAACGGGATCGAGCGTACGGGCGGACGCAAGGTGCGCCAGCGGATCGTATTCCCCCATGTCGTATGGATAATCGGTGCCGAGCATCACGTGGCTCGCACCAAACAACCCGACCAGCGCATCCAGCTGATGCGGCGTGAAGACAATTGCGTCCACGTAGATGCGCTTCAGATACGTGGTCGGCGGATCGGTCAGCGTGCCGTGGCTGTCGCTTCGCGCGCCCCAAGCATGGTCGATGCGGCCGGAATACGCCGGCAGATATCCCCCACCATGCACCGCCACCAGTTTGAGGCTGGGATGGCGCTGCAGCACGCCGTCGAAGATCAGGTAATGCAGCGCCATCGTCGTATCGAACGGATTGCCGATCACATTGTTGAAGTAATAGCGGCCGAACCGCCGCGCCTCGGTGAAACCGGCCGGATGGATCATCACGGCGGTATCGAGCGCTTCGGCCTTGGCCCAGAACGGCGCGAAATCCGCATCGGAGATTTCCTTCTCCCCCACATGCGTCAGGATCTGCACGCCCTTGAAGCCAAGCTGGCGCACGCAGCGTTCTAGCTCCGTCGCTGCCGCTTCGCCGCCCGCCTGCAGCGGCACGGTGCCGAGCGGCGCCAGGCGATCGGGACGCTGCGCGACGAATGCCGCTACACCATCATTCACCATTTGCGTTGCGCGCACCGCCAGATCCGGCGCCACCGCGTAACCGCATTGGGGCGGAGCGGGCGAGACGATCTGGATGTCGATGCCCATCGCGTCGAGATCCGTCAGGCGCCGATCGAGATCCGTGAGGTGACGATCCCGCTCCTCATCCTGGCGCCGGGTCAGGATACGCGTATCCTCACTGTAGAACTGCGTGCGCGGGTCCGCGACAAGGTGAGGGCGGACAAGATCGGCAGCGCTTCGGATCAGCACATGACCATGCATGTCGACGACCGGGCCGGTGACCCGGGCGCGCGGGCCTTCCGCGCGGGCAGCGGTCGGCGCGTAGCGGTTCCAAAGCTCGGGCATACGGCGAGGGCTCCTGATGGATCCCGAAGAATATCAGGAGCGGGCCGCGAACAAAAACCGGCGGGTTCGGGCCCCCGCCGGTTCTGCATCTTCAGGATTTAGCCGTTATTGCCGTTGTTCCGGATGGTCCCGTTGCCGAACAGGCCGCGGCCATTGTTGTTCTGGCTATTGTTGTTGCTGTACCAGCCGCCGTTGCCATTGCCGTTCCCGTTATTGGGATAGTTTGTCTCGTTGTAGGGCGAAGACCCAATTGGGTTATTGCCAAATCAATAGGTTGTTGATTCCCTGTGGTCGGAGTTTGCATCGATTCGGGGCAGCATGGTCACAGGGTATTTCTGGTTGAGCGACGGGCAGTGGGAGAAGATTGACCCATTGCTGCCCGTCTACATACGCGGCAAGCGACGGGTGGATGATCGGCGCGTGATCAGCGGCATCATCCAAGTCATCATCTCCGGTTGCCGATGGTCCGACGCACCGTTGGAATATGGGCCACGCAAGACACTGTATAATCGGTTCGTGCGCTGGGCAGTGCGCGGGATCTGGGAGCGTGTGTTCATGGAACTTGCGCGCGCCGGCGGCCCGCCGGCCGAAGCCTTGCTGGACAGCACGCATATCAAGGTCCACCGGTCGGCCAGCGCCGGGCGGCGAAAAAGGGGGGTTCGCGTGGGATCGGGACGAGCCGCGGCGGGCGCAATACCAAAATCCATCTGATCGCTGATGCTCACGGCCGACCCAAGGTCATCGCGCTGACCGGCGGTGAGCGCCACGATAGCGTGCCGGCGCAGGCAATGTTGGCTCGACTGCCGCCCGACCTGCGCGTGATCGCCGATGCCGCTTACGACAGTGCCGAATTGCGCCGTTGGCTGGCGGACCGCGGCAGCCGCGTCATCATCCCCAACCGCAAGAACCGAAAGCAGCCCTATCCGTTCGACGCCGTCACCTATAGGCGGCGCAATATCGTCGAACGCACCTTCTGCCGCCTCAAGGACTTTCGACGCCTGGCAACGCGCTACGATCGGCTCGACGAAACTTTCGTCTCCACCCTCTGCATCGCCGCCGCCCTTGCCTACTTCCTCAAGTAGTCAGATAAGTCTTCGCCCTAGTGGAATACCGGCAGTGTATTGAGTTGCGCTTGCGTGGCGGTCGGCAGCACCAGCTTGTCGTCGCCTCGCGCGTTCGAATCGCCCAGGACGAAATTCTGGAAGGGGACCGCAACCTTCTTGTTGTTGGTGGAAACGATGGCCCACACCCCGTTGCGGCCGATCAGCACATCGCTGACCGACCCGATATTCTGGTCGTGATCGTCGTGTATCGTGGTGCCGATGAACTTGCTTGCGCGCACGTCCCCGTTGTCGGCCAGCAGCGGGTTACGCTGCGACGGACGCTGATTGCTGGCATTATTATTATTATTGTTGTTGTTGTTGGGAAGAGGCGTTGGCGTGCCGGAATAGCCCCCGTAGCCAATGTTTCCGACGTTGCTGTTCCAGCCTGCGGTGTTGCCGTTGTTGTTCTGTGCCATCGCCAAGCCAGGCGCGGCCATCAATGCAGCGGTCAGAACCGTACCCGCGAGATAACATTTTGACATTGTGATGACTCCTCTCAGACCGAAAACGCGAATCTCTGGAGAGGAACAACCGGAGCCCCGATACCGTTTGTCGGTTGACCCGATGTGAATGGAGCGCGGTAACGATACGCCGCAGTTATGCCGGCAAAGCGCGCGCCAGCACTTGCACCGCGTGCACGGCTTGCCGATCGGCAAGATCACGGATCTGATGACGGCAGGATGTGCCATCCGCGACGATGATGTCATCCGCCCCCGCGCCACGCACCGCCGGCAGCAACGATGCTTCCGCCATCGCGCGTGATACCTCCTGTGTATCCGCCTGATAACCAAACGTTCCGGCCATGCCGCAGCATGACGACACGATCGGCTTCGCCGTCAGCCCGGGAATCCGGTTCAGCACACGCAGCGCCGGCGCAAACGCGGCGAACGACTTCTGATGACAATGCCCGTGCACATGCGCCGTCGCGTTGACCGGACGCAACGGCAGCGGATGATCGAGGCGGTCCAGAAACTCGCCGATCAGCAACGCCCGCTCTGCCACTCCGGACGCCTCGCCGGGCAGCAATGCCGGATATTCATCCCGCAGCGTCAGCAGGCAGGACGGCTCCAAGCCAATGATCGGCGCATCGCCGGCCAGCGCTGCCACCATGCGCCGCGCCTGCGCCCGCGCCGCATCAATCCGTCCCACCGAAAGCAGCGTGCGGCCGCAGCAGAACCGTCCGCCGCGTACGATCGGCACGCGCGCGCGATATCCCGCCGCCGCCAGCACGCGCACCGCCGCGCGTAAATTCTCCGGCTCGAACCAGCGGTTGAACGTATCGGCGAACAGCAGCACCTCGCCGCGTGGTTCCCGCACCACCCCAGCCCCAGCCTCCGCGTCGCGGAAGAAATCCCGCCGCCAGAAGGGCAGGGGGCGCGACGCCGCGATGCCGAAGCGCTTCTCCGCCCAGCTTCGCAATCGCGGCGATCGGTTGCGCATATTCGCCAGCGGCGCCAGCCGTGCCGCAAACGGCGCAATCCGCGGCAACGCCCCGATCAGCCGATCGCCGCGCGACAGCCCGATCCGTTCCGCACGCTCCCCCAGCACCTCGATCTTCATCTTCGCCATATCGACGCCGGTCGGGCACTCGCGCCGGCACGCCTTGCACGAAACGCACAGCGACATCGCCTCGGCGACCTCGTCCGAGGCCATCGAGTCGGCCCCCAACTGTCCCGTCAGCGCCAGCCGCAGCGTGTTTGCGCGTCCACGCGTCAGATGCTCCTCATCGCGCGTCACCCGATAACTGGGGCACATCACCCCGGCATCGAAGGCACGGCACGTACCATTGTTGTTGCACATTTCCACGGCGCCGAGCAGCGCGCCGGGATGATCCGACCAATCCAGCCGAGGCCTGAACCCGCCCGCCCCATAATCCTCCGGGTAACGGAACAGCGTCCGGTCATCCATGCGCGGCGGCCGCACCACGCGTCCCGGATTCAGCATGCCGTTCGGGTCAAACGCGTCCTTCACGCCCTCAAACGCGCGGGCGATCCGCGAGCCGAACATCACCTCGTTGAACTCGCTCCGCGCGAGGCCGTCGCCGTGTTCGCCGCTATGCGATCCCTTATACTCCCGCACTAGGGCAAAGCACTCCTCGGCAACCGTGCGCATCGTGCGCACATCCACCGCGTCCTTCATGTTCAGCACCGGGCGCACGTGCAGGCACCCAACCGAGGCATGCGCGTACCACGTCCCCTTCGTGCCATGCCGCGCAAACACGTCGTTCAGCCGCTCCGTATAATCCGCCAGATCGTCCAGATCGACCGCGCAATCCTCGATAAAGGACACGGGCTTCGCATCACCCTTCATCGACATCATGATGTTCAGCCCGGCCTCGCGCACCGACGCGATATCCGCCTGGAACGCGCCATCCGTCGCGCGCACCACATCCGGATAGCCCAGATCGCGCATCAGCGTTTCAAGCTCAGCCAACTTTACCATCAGCGGTGCATCCGCATCGCCGTGGAATTCGACGATCAGCAGCGAATCCGGTTCGCCGATCAGCATTCGGTCAATGGTCGCGCGATAGATCGGGATGCCGCGTCCCAGATCGATCATCGTGCGATCCACCAACTCGACCGCCTCGGGATCCAGCGTCACGATATGCCGCGTCGCCTCCATCGCCGCGCGGAATGTCGGGAACTGACAAATCCCCAGCACCTTGCGCGGCTTGATCGGCGACAGCGCCAGCTCGATCGCCGCAGAGAACGCCAGCGTCCCCTCCGACCCCACCAGCAGCCGCGCCAGGTTCTCCCGCCCCGCCGCGCGCGCCGCCGGCGTCAGCACATCGATATTGTAGCCGCCCACTCGCCGTAACTGCCGAGGAAACCGCGCCGCGATTTCCTCCGCCTCCGCGGCGCCAAGCGCGCGCAGCCGCTGCACCAGATCCGCGATCCGCGCCGGCATCTCCGCACCGAGATTATCGGGCACCGCCCCAAACCGATGTCGCGTGCCGTCTGCGAGAATGGCATCGATCGCCCGCACATTGTCGGCCATCAGCCCGTAGCGAATGGACTTTGACCCGCACGAGTTATTCCCTGCCATCCCGCCGATCGTGCAGCGCGCATGCGTCGAGGGATCGACCGGAAAAAACAGTCCGTGCGAGCGCAGCGCCGCGTTCAGATGCGACAGCACCAGCCCCGGCTCGACCACGGCTGTGCGCATCTCCGCATCGACGGACAGCACGCGCCGTAAATACTTGGAGCAGTCGATCACCAACGCGCGGTTCACCGTCTGCCCGCATTGGCTCGTGCCGCCGCCGCGCGCCAACACTGGCACGCCCTCCTCGCGCGCGATCGCCAGCGTCGCCGCGACATCCTCGACGCTTCGCGGCACCACCACGCCGAGCGGTTCCATCTGATAAATCGACGCATCCGTGGCATAGCGCCCGCGATCGGCATGGCCGAACAGCACCTCGGCCCCGGTCTCGCGGCTCAGGCGCTGCTGCAGCCTCGGATCGCCCGGAGCAATTTGTGCCATGATACGCCGCGTTTTGTCGGAAGCCCCCCCGATGTCAACCGTAATGACGGCAGCTGCCCGCGCGGCCGCTTGGCTGGACCGGGTCGATCCCGGCACCGATCGACGCATCAAGGGCCTGCGGCTCGTCACCGCATACGGCATGGCGGCAATGATGGGGCACCTGCCGCTCCTGTCCGGCAGTGTTGGCAGCGGCTCGACGCTGAGTTCCTTGGCCGGTGCCTTCGCCCTCTGGGGCAGCGTCTCCGAGGCACAAACCACACGATACCGCTCCAGCCGCGACCTCGCCCTGCTCTGCGCCGCCGCCGTTGCCGGCGCTCTGATGGTGGTCTGCCTCGCCCCAGTGCTGACCGGCCCCGGCAGGCCAGGCGCCGAACTCACCCTCGCGACCGGCGCCTTCTTCGTCGGCTATCTGCGTCGCTTCGGCATCCTCGGCACGGGCATCGGTTCGCAAATTTACCTCGGCCAGCTCACCGCCTATGGCGCCGGACTTAGCCTCGCGGACACGCACGCCATCCTGTTGGCGGGCCTTATCGCGGCCGTGGCCTCCATCGTTCCTCGGCTTCTCAGCGGGCCCGCTGAACACCCGGCTCTCGCCCCCACGCAAATGCCACTCGGCCTCCGGCCCCCGGCCGAGCTGCGCATGGGGCGGCAAGCTGCGATCGGAGCGCTCCTCATCGTCGCGCTCAATCATGCCTTCCGACTGCAGGAATCCGTCTGGGCCATCACCGCCTGCACCTACGTCGTGTCGGCGACCTCCGCGGGGACCTTCGACCGGGTGCGCCGCCGCATCCTCGGCACCCTTGTTGGCGTCCCTATCGGGCTGGCCTGCCTGCCGCTTGCCGCCGATGCGCCGCTGCTGTTCTGGGCGGCGGCGGCGCTCGCCATGATCATCTACGCCATGGCCCTGCCTGAGCGTTACGACATCGCCTGCGGTGCCTTTGCCTTTACCCTGATCGTCACTTTGGAACTGTCAGGAGACACCACGATCTCCACCTTGACCGCGCGCGCCTGGGAAACGCTGATCGGCGGCACGCTGGGACTTGCCGCAGCTTTGATCATACTGCCCATCCGCCCACCCCGGCCTGCGCCCGGGTAGCATCCGCCGCTGATGTGGCGCGTGTTAGTGTTCGTCTCCGCTCCGTCTTTAAGGAACGTCCATGCCCCCACACCACCACGCCGGCCGGCACTTCCTGCAAATCCCCGGCCCGACCAACGTGCCCGACCGGGTGCTCCGCGCCATCGACAACCCCACCATGGACCACCGAGGCCCCGACTTCGGCACCCTCGGCAAGGACCTGCTCACCAGCCTCCGCCGCATCTTCCAGACCAGTGGGCCGGTGATCATCTACCCCGCCTCCGGCACTGGCGCCTGGGAGGCGGCCCTCACCAACACCCTCTCGCCCGGTGACCGGGTGCTGATGTGCCGCACCGGCTGGTTCGCGACGCTGTGGAATGAAATGGCGCAACGGCTTGGCCTCGACCCGCTGCTGATCGAAACCGACTGGCGGCGTGGTGCCGATGTCGAGGCCATCGCCGACGCCCTGCACGCGGATCGTGCCCACCGCATCAAATCCGTCTGCGTGGTGCACAATGAAACCTCCACCGGCTGCACCAGCCGCATCGACGAAGTCCGCGCCGCCATGAACAACGCACAGCATCCCGCGCTGCTGATGGTGGATACCATCTCCTCCCTCGCCTCGATCGATTATCGCCACGATGAATGGGGCGTCGACGTCACCGTCGCCGGCTCGCAGAAAGGCCTCATGCTGCCGCCCGGCCTCAGCTTCAACGCCATCAGCGGCAAGGCCCTGCGTGCCGCCGAATCAGCCAAACTGCCGCGCAGCTACTGGGACTGGCGCGCTATGCTCGCGGCCAACGAAACCGGCTACTTCCCCTTCACCCCCGCCACCAATCTGCTCTACGGCCTGCATGAAGCGGTGAAGATGCTGCTCGAGGAAGGCTTGGACAACGTGTTCGCCCGGCACGACCGCTTCGCCGAGGCCACCCGTCGTGCCGTACGCACCTGGGGCCTCGAAATCCAATGCGTCGAACCGCTTCACTACTCCTCCTCCCTCACCGCCGTCCGTCTGCCGGAAGGCCATAGCGCGGACAAATTGCGGGCCACCATCCTGGACCGCTTCAACATGAGCCTCGGCAACGGTCTCGGCATTCTGAAGGACCAGGTCTTCCGCATCGGCCACCTCGGCGATCTCGGTGACCTGCAACTCATCGGCACACTCGGCGGTGTCGAGATGGGGCTGCGTGCCGCCGGCGTTCCGCACAAGGCGGGCGGCGTGCAGGCTGCGATGGACCACCTCGCCGGCAACAAATAGAGCGCGATCGCTTCGGGCTGAAAGCCGATGAAGCGTGAATCGCGCTCTCAAATTTCACCATAGGAAATGACCATGCCGATTATCGATGCCCAGGTGCACGCCTATGAGGCCAACACGCCGGCCCGCCCTTGGCTCGGTCATCTCGCAGGGCCCCCGCACGTTACCGGCGACGAAATGGTTGCCGCCATGGACTCCTTTGGCGTGCATGGTGCCCTGCTCGTCTCGCCCTATTCCCTCTACCGCTTCGACCCGAGCTACGCGCGGCAGGTTTACGCCGTGCATCCCGGCCGGTTCGCACTGATCAAGCCGGTCAACACGCAAGATCCCGCGGTCGGTGAAGTCGTCGCCGATTGGGCCGCCACCGAGGGCACCGTCGCTATCCGAGTGATGCTCAATCCCGACGTCCCCACCGATCCGGCCGATCCCGGTATAAACCGCGCCTATGCTGCCGCCGCGCAGCACAATTTCCCGGTGAACACGATCGGCCACGGTCGGCTCGATCAGATCGCCGGCCTGGCGGCGCGAAACCCCGATACTGTCCTGGTGCTCGACCACCTCGGCCTACGCCAGCCCTTCGAACCGCCGGCCCCCCCCGATCCTTGGGCCGACCTGCCCAAAGTTCTGGCGCTCGCCGCCTATCCCAACGTCCGAGTGAAAATTACGGGCGCTTGCACGCTGTCACACAAACCCTTCCCGTACGATGATATCTGGGACCCGGTGTGCCGCATCATCGACGCATTCGGACTGGACCGATGCATGTGGGGCACCGACTGGACCCGTGCGACCGCTCTACTGACCTACAAGCAGGGCGTGGATGCCTTTCTGCTCACCGAGCGCTTTTCTGACGCTGACCGCGCTATCTTGATGGGCGGCACGCTGGAGCGCGTATACCGCTGGTCACCCAAGATCTGAAAGCTTGCCCAGCAGCCGGATGTGCGAGCGGATGCCCTGATGGAAGCAGCGCTGCTCGAACTTCTCGTTCGGGCTGTGCACCTGGTCGTCGTTCAGCCCGAACCCCATGAGCAGCGCGTCCATCCCGAGGATATCCTTAAATGAGGAAACCACCGGGATCGACCCGCCGCTGCCCATCATCACCGGCGGCTTGCCGTATTCGTCCGCCAGCGCCGCCTGGGCCGCACGCATCCATGGCAGGTCGGTGGGAATCTCGATCCCTAGGGCGCCGCTATACGTTTCAACCGTAACCACAGCGTCGGGCGGCAGCCGTTCGGCCAGGAAGCGGCGGAAACTCTCCACCACCCCCTCCGGTTTTTGGCTCGGCACCAGACGGAACGACACTTTGGCGAACGCCTCTGATGCAATCACCGTCTTCGATCCGGCACCCGTGTAGCCGCCCCAGATACCGTTGATATCGGCGGTGGGCCGGATCCAGATTCGTTGCAGCGCCGAGCGCCCGCGCTCGCCCACCGGATGATGCAAGCCGACATCGCCAAGGAATTCCGCCTCGTCGAACCCAAGCGAGTCCCACTGCGCGGCCTGCGCATTCGTCGGTTCCTTTACGTCGTCGTAGAAACCTGGAAGCTGGATGCGACCCTGCGTATCGTGCAGATCGCCCAGCGCGCGGCACAGTGCATTGATCGGATTCAGCGCAGAGCCGCCATACAATCCGGAATGCAGGTCGCGGTTCGCCGCCTTCACGCAGACCTGCGTATAGGCCATCCCGCGCAGCCGGGTCGTAATCGCCGGCGTGTCGATGTCCCACATGCCGGTATCGCTCACCAGGGCAAGGTCGCCGCGCAACTCGTCCCGATTGTCACGCAAAAACGGGTCGAGGTTGCGGCTCCCGATTTCTTCCTCGCCCTCGATCAGCACCGTGATGCGGGCTGGGATCGTCCCGGTGACCGTCTTCCAGGCGCGCAATGCCTCGACGAACATCATCAGCTGGCCCTTGTCGTCCACCGCGCCGCGCGCGACGAAGCGCGGCCCGCGCGGGCCTTCCACGAGTTGCGGTTCGAACGGAGGCGTTG
Source organism: uncultured Pseudomonadota bacterium (assembly GCA_963791885.1). GTDB lineage: Bacteria > Pseudomonadota > Alphaproteobacteria > Acetobacterales > Acetobacteraceae > CAVSUZ01. Next base: position 1,759,767 of record CAWBUL010000006.1, read on the forward strand.
TCCACAGCTCCACCGGGTCCACCGGCTGCACGTCATAATGGCCATAGAAAAGGATATGCGGCCCGCGATAATCCGCCGGCCCACTGAGATGCCCCACCACCACGGGATGCCCCGCGGTTTCGCGTAACCCGACCTCGAAGCCGAGTCCGCTCAGCTGGTCCCGCAGCCATTCCGCGGCACGCCGGCAATCCGCCGCATGATCCGGCTGTGCACTGATGCTCGGGATGCGCAGCAGCGCGAACAGGCGCTCCCGCGATCGGTCGAGATCGGCATCGGCATGGGCGAGCACGTCATTCACCGCAGACATCAGGGGCTCCAAACAAGACGGGTGAGGTTATGACACAGTGTGGTCGGGCGGCTATAACCGCGGGCGTGAAAATCGCCACCTGGAACGTCAACTCCATCCGCCAGCGAGAGGCTCATGTCGCCCGCTGGGTCCAGAATGTCGCGCCTGATGTCCTGTTCCTGCAGGAGATCAAATGCGAAGCATCAGCCTTCCCCGCGCTCAATTTTGAGGCGCTGGGCTACAAGTCTGAAGCGGTCGGACAAAAAGCGTATAACGGTGTCGCCGTGCTGTCGCGCATCCCGTTCAGCGTGACGCACCGGCGCCTGCCCGGACTGCCCGAAGATGACGCACAGGCCCGCTATCTCGAGGTCGAGGCCGACGGCATGACCCTCTGCGGCATCTATCTGCCGAACGGAAACTCGGGCGGCGAGGCCGGCTTCGCCTACAAGCTGGAATGGATGGACCGGTTGGCGGATCGTGCGGCAGCGCTGCTGCAGGCGGACCGTCCCACAGTGATTGCCGGGGACTTCAACGTTGCACCCGCGCCACAGGACGCCGCGCCTGGCACGCTGCCGCCCACCGACGCCCTGGTGCGGCCCGAGACCCGCGCGCGCTTCCGTCGGCTGCTGTGGTCAGGCATGACCGACATCGTCCGCGCAATCCATCCACATGGTCCGATCTATACCTTCTGGGACTATCAGGCCGGTGCGTGGCAGCGTGACCTGGGCTTACGAATCGACCACGTGCTGTTGTCGCCGACGCTCGCCGAGCGTGCCACGGCCGCCGACCCTGATCGGGCCGAGCGCGGCCGACAGCAACCATCCGATCACGTCCCGGTCGTGGTGGAGCTCGCCGTTTGAGATGAGGTCGGTGAGCGAACAAGCCGGAATCACGCTTTCAGCAAAGAGGACCATGCCGCGGTCCGTTCAACCTGAACCGATCACGCTATAAAGCCGGCGCAGCGAGCGAGAGCTTCGTGCAACCATTGTCTCGTCGCTCCGACTCGAAGTGGCCGCGTCTGATGCCGAGGCCACTCTGAGCCACCCGCCTCCCGGGTCTTCAGGTTATGCGCCATTGCGTCGACTGTGGTGGCCAAATCCAGGAGCAGCTCGAAATCCTGATCACGCTCCGCGCATACCGCACGCTCACGGTAGAAAGCAGCGTGGGCATGAAGCTGACGCACGTTCATTCATCTCACTCCTGTCCCTCGTCTCGATGTCGAACAGGCATGGCCTCCGACATCTTGCACTGATCTGAGTCAATCGGAGCACAGCTGGCGCCCTGATTCCGACTGGCCGACCAACGAGTGAAGTTCTCGGCTGGCTGGTATGAAACCCACTCCGAATCGAGTGCTCTTCGGCTCCTCAGTCATTCGGCGGCCATCTCGCTCATAATCGCACAAGTCCAACACCGTCGGGGGTAAATCCGCTTGGGAACAATGGATTTTATATGCGACGAGAAGGTACGTTACTGCGGCAAGCGGTGGCACAGATTATGCATAGCCACCGTTTCTGGCAAGCGTGCCTCTTGGTCGTGGAGTGGAAAAATAATGCGCACTGCAGTTGCCCTACCGGTTGCGATTGCTGTCTTGGGTGCGGCGGTACCGGCCTTCGCCCAGACCGCCACGCCGACCCCGCCGACGTCACAGCAGACCCCGCCGACGACCGCTGCGGCTCCTGCTGCTGCTCCGGCTTCAACCACCGTCACCTTGCCGACCCCCGGCATGACCGGTCCTCTCGGGTTCAGTCCTAACCCACTCAGCGTGGATCTCGGTCCGCTCGGAAAGAACTACATCACGGGCGTGCTGAGCGGCTTAGGATTCGCTAGACCAACCCGCTGCCGACGAACAGGAATGGGCAGATCGATCTGAGCAACGCCCAGATCATGATCCAGAAGACCGACGGGGTGCTGCAGTACCATGTACAGATCGGTGCTTACACCCTTCCATCTTTGGGAAGCCTGTATATTCCGGTCACCGAGACCAATGGCGACTTGTTCGGCCCAGTCCCGCAGGCCTACATCAAAATTCAACCCACCAGCAATTTCTCGATCGAAGGCGGCAAACTACCCACGCTGATCGGCGCAGAATACACGTTCAGCTTCGAGAATATGAACGTTGAACGCGGTCTGCTGTGAAATCAAGAGCCGGCAGTGAGCCGTGGGCTGCAGGCGAATTATACGTTATGTCAGTCGCCTTCGCGCTATCGTTCAACGATGGCTACTATTCCGACGTCTTCAACTGGATCTCAGGCTCGGCGACCTGGACCATCAACAGTTCAAATACCCTGGAGTTTGCAGGGGCCGGGAACCTTGGTCAGAACAGTATCGCGACGTATGCCACGCCGCTCGTACAGAACAACAGCTCCATCTTTAACATCATCTACACATACAACTCCGGCCCCTTGACGGTGACGCCCTATGTCCAGTGGAGTCATGTCTCGAAAATCGATCACTCGGCTTCAATCAGGACGCCTGGACCTACGGTGCTGCTGTATTGGCCACATATACCTTCAACCCACACTTCAGTCTTGGGGGCCGCATTGAATATATCGGCTCGACCGGAAGCCTGGCCAATGGATCACCAAATCTTCTGTATGGCCCTGGGAGCAAGGCGTCTCGTTTACCGCAACCCCGACGTTTATGTGGAACCGCTACTTCCTTCGCGGAGATGTTTCCGTTGTAAGCATCATCGACAGCATCAGCGGCTATGCGCTCAGGCCTAGTTTCGCCAAGGCTAATCAGGTTCGCGGCATACTCGAAACAGGCGTGCTGTTCTAATCGTAGCGAGGAGCGCTAAATCTCCTCCACCCGCTCCACCCCTGGCGAAGCCATCAGCGCCTGCGCCAGGCGCGGCGTGACGTTGAAGCCGCCCGGCAGCGCGATCTCCACCTCTGCGCGCCGTCCAGCGGGCACCAGGACCACGCGCCCCTTGCCCGCGCCCTCGCGCGCCAGCAGATCGCGGATGTGCGGCACCGCTGCGGTCTCCGCCAGCCAGATGCATCGCCGCGCCGGCGCCTGCCGCCGCCTGATCGAGCGCCGCCACGTCCTGCGCGGTGACCCGCAGCGCCTCGCCCTCCTGAGCGCAGATCGGCCGTGACCAGCACGTTGGTGCCGTCTGCCAGCAGGTCGCGCGACGCGCGCCAGCACCTCGCTGAACAGCGTCACCTCGCAGGAGCCCGACGGCGTCGGAGATGCGCACCCAGGCCATCCGGCTGCCGGTGCGGGTCGATGCGTTCCTTCTGCGCCGACCACGTGCCGGCGAGGCGCACGCGCGTCACGCCGGCCGCGCGCGCGCGCCTCGACCTGCGCGCACGGCGTCGCGCCCAGCCGGCGCAGCGCCTGCGCATAGGCATCGAGCGGATGCGCGGTCAGGTGGAAGCCGATCGCCTCGGCCTCGAAGGCCAGCCGCTCCAGTCGGCGGCCAGTCCGGCATGTCGGGCAGGCGCAAGCGGCTCGGTCGTCGCCCGGCGCCGCGCCGAACAGCGCCGATCTGGCCGCTCTCCTTTTCCTCCGCCTTCGCCTGCGCGCGGCGCAGGATCGTTTCGGCGGCGGCGAACAGCCGCGCGCGGTTCGGCTCCAGCGAGTCGAAGGCGCCGGCGCGGATCAGGTTCTCCAGCTGCATCCGGTTGAGCTGGCGCGGATCGACGCGGGCGGCGAAATCGGCGAGGTCGGCGAACGGCGTGTCGCCGCGCGCCTCCACCACCGCCTGCATCGCGGCGAGGCCGACCTTCTTCACCGCGGCCAGCGCGTAGCGGATCGCCAGCCTGCCGTCCGTCCAGCCGCTCCACGGTGAAATCGGCGCCGGAGCGGTTGATGTCCGGCGGCAGGATGCGGATGCCGGCGCGCTCCGCCTCCTGCTTCAGCGCCGCGAGCCGATCGGTGTTGCCGAGCGCCAGGCTCATGCAGGCGGCGATGAACACTTCCGGATGGTTCGCCTTCAGCCAGGCGGTCTGATAGGCGAGCAGCCCGTACGGCGCGGCGTGGCATTTGTTGAAGCCGTAGTCGGCGAACTTCGCCATCAGGTCGAAGACTTCGGTGGCCTTCGTCCGGATCGATGCCGCGCGCGATGGCGCCCTTGGTGAAGATGTCGCGCTGCGCCTCCATCTCGGCGGGGATCTTCTTGCCCATCGCGCGGCGCAGCAGGTCGGCGCCGCCCAGGGAGTAGCCCGCCATCGTCTGGGCGATCTGCATCACCTGTTCCTGGTAGACGATGATGCCGTAGGTCTCGGCCAGGATGTCGTGCAGTTCCGGGATGCGGCGCCTCCCAGTGCTCGCCGTGCTTGCGCCGGCAGTATTCGGGGATGCTGGCCATCGGGCCGGGACGATACAGCGCGACGGCGGCGATCAGGTCCTCGAACCGGTCCGGGCGCATCTGGCGCAGCATGTCGCGCACGCCCTGGCCTTCCATCTGGAACACGCCGCCGGCATCGCCGCGTCGCCAGCATCTCGTAGGTCTTCGTGTCGTCCAGCGGCAGGCGGTTCAGATCGACCGTCGATGCCGAGCCCGCGCAGCAGATCCTCGGCGCGCTCCAGGATGGTCAGCGTGGTCAGGCCGAGGAAGTCGAACTTCACCAGCCCCGCCTGCTCGACATGCTTCATCGAGTATTGCGTGACCAGGAAGTCGGAGCGCGGATCGCGGTACAGCGGCACCAGTTCGATCAGCGGCCGGTCGCCGATCACCACGCCGGCGGCGTGGGTGCAGGCGTGGCGATACAGGCCCTCGATCTGCAAGCGCGATCTCCAGCAGCCGGCGCGATGCCTTCGTCGTCGTCGCGCATCTGCCTGCAGGCGCGGCTCGCCGTCGATCGCCTGCTGCAGCGTCACCGGCTTGGCCGGGATTGTTCGGGATCAGTTCGGCGACCTGGTTCACCTGGCCGAACGGCAGGCCCAGCACGCGGCCCACGTCGCGCACCGCGGCGCGCGCCTGCAGCTTGCCGAACGTGATGATCTGCGCGACGCGGTCGGCGCCGTATTCCTGGCGCACGTAGTCGATGACCCGGTCGCGGCCTTCCTGGCAGAAGTCGATGTCGAAATCGGGCATCGACACGCGCTCGGGATTGAGGAAGCGCTCGAACAGCAGGTCGAAGCGGATCGGATCGAGGTCGGTGATGGTCAGCGCCCAGGCGGCGACCGAGCCGGCGCCGGAGCCGCGGCCGGGACCGACCGGGATGCCCTGCGCCTTCGCCCACTGGATGAAGTCGGCGACGATCAGGAAGTAGCCGGCGAACCCCATCGCTGGCGATGACGTCCAGTTCGTAATCCAGCCGCTCGCGATAGCGCGCGCGCGTCGCGGCGTCGGCGCCCATCGCGTCCATGCGGCGCTGCCAGGCCCTCGATCGCCATGGCGCGCACGGTTTCTTCCTCCGTGCGCGCCGGCGCGGACCTTGGGCGAGACCGGCAGCAGCGGCTTGCGGGTCTCCGCCATCACCGCGCAGCGCCGCGCGATCGCGAGCGTGTTGTCGCAGGCCTCCGGCAGGTCGGCGAACAGCGCGCGCATGTCCGGCGGCCGGCTTGAACCAATGCTCCGGCGTGACGCGGCGGCGGTCCTGCTCCGACAGCAGGCGGCCCTCGGCGATGCACAGCAGCGCGTCGTGCGCCTCGTGCATCGTCGGGCGTGGCGAAGAAGCAGTCGTTGGTGGCGACCAGCGGCAGCCGCGCCGCGTCCGCCAGCGCGATCAGCCCGGGCTCGATCGCGCGCTCGACTGCCAGGCCGTGGCGGTGCAGTTCCATCGACGGTGCGGTCGGGAAACGCTTCGGCCAAGCGCGCGCAGCAGACGTTCGGCTTCCGGCTTCTGGCCCTCGGCGAGCAGGCGCGCGATCGGGCCGGTGGTGCCGCCGGTCAGCAGGAGCAGGCCCGCGGCATGGGCCGGCAACGTCGTCGAGCGGAAGCTGCGGCTTGCAGCGCCGGGTCGGTGTCCAGGAAGCCGAGCGAGGACAGGCGCTGCAGGTTGGCGAGCCCGGCGGCGTCCTGCGCCAGCAGCACCAGCGGGTCGGGCGCCAGGCGCGGATTGTCCGGCGCGGCGCCAGCGCGATCTGGCAGCCGATGATCGGCTGGACGCCCTTGGCGGCGCAGGCCTGGCTGAACTCCAGCGCGCCGAACAGGTTGCCGGTGTCGGTGATGGCGACCGCGGGCATGCCGGCGTCGCGCGCCAGGGCGGCATCTTGTCCGCCTTGATGGCGCCCTCGCTGAGCGAATAGGCGGAATGGACGCGGAGGTGGACGAAGCCTGCCACGCTAATTCAGCCGCAGCTCCGTGATGTGCTTCTGCACTGCCTGCAACTCCCCACGCTCCACCCGCGTCACGATATCCGTCAGCGCCGCATTCGCTCGCGCCGCCAGTCCGATCTCCTCCGCCTTGCGCACCACGAACCCGTTGAGGAACTCGATCTCCGTGCGCCGCCCCTTCACCATGTCCTGTCCCATGGACGGCCGGTGCGCACCGCCGCCCGGCTTCTTCGCTTCGGCCAGCCGGTGTTCGTCGTATTCGCGAGTTGCCGCCTCATCACCTTCGCCCGCCTTCGCGATCACTTCCGGATCCAATGCAGGACCTCCTCTAGCGAATACCCCAACGCCGGCCGTCCCACGCGGATCGCCTCCGACCCGACCCGCGCACCAAACCGCCGCAACGTGTCGTCCAGCAGCAGATCGCGCGAAATCATCCCGGTGCACGCCGACAACCCATTCCCCATCGCGTTCGTCACCAGCTTGGACCAGCGCTCGCCCCACAGATTATTCGTCACCAGCGAGCCATCCGCATAATCCACCAGTTTCCGCACCTGCCTCGCCTGGTCCGTCACCCGTCCGTGCACCTCACCCACGCGGAACACCACGTGCCCCTTCCCGCGGCTCTTGCCCGCAGCGCGCCGCACATGGCCCGGCTCGCACAGCTCGACCGTGATCGACGACGCGATGCACCCCGAGCTGCTCCCCCCAGCCGACCACACCGGCCACCGTCTCCTCATTCATGCAGTTCTGCAGCGACACCACGAAGCCGTTCGGCGCGAGATACTGAGCGATCATCCGCGTCGCCCACCCCGTGTCGTACGACTTCATGCAGACGAACGCGATGTCGATCGGCTTCTCCTTCGCCAGGTGCTGCGCATCCGTCAGATGCAGCGCGCGCACGGGCGTGGTGAACTCTTCGCCGGTGACGTGGCTGATCCGCAGCCCATGGGAGCGCATCCGCTCCACGTGGCCCGGCCATGGATCGATGAACGTCACATCGTGCCCGGCCTGAGCCATATGTGCGCCGGCATAGCCACCGACCGCACCCGTCCCCATGATGGCGATTAGCGGCTGTTCCATATTCGCTTTCTGCCCCAATCCAGGCCGCTATCATACGCCTGAAACGCGCCCGGCAGCAGGTTCCCGTTGCGCCACACCACCATCGGCGGCAACCGTTACACGTTCGCCTTCCTCCGAACGCTGCTCGCCAAGGCCACCCCGGCGCGCGGGCGACCGCTCGCCGGCTTCGCCGCGCCGCTCCGAGGAAGAGCGCGTCGCCGCGCAGATGGCGCTCGCCGACTGCCGCTCAAGACCTTCCTCGAACGAGCCGTCATCCCGTACGAGACGGACGAGGTGACGCGGCTGATCGTCGATACGCACGACGCCGCCCGCGTTCGCGCCGATCTCCCACCTCACCGTCGGCGAGTTCCGCAACTGGCTGCTCTCCGACGACGCCACCGCCGAGGCCCTGGCCGCGCTCGCCCCCGGCCTCACGCCCGAGATGGCCGCGGCCGTCAGCAAGCTCATGCGCAATCAGGACATCTGGTCTCGCGGCGCGCAAGTGCCGCGTGGTCACGCGCTTTCGCAACACCCTCGGCCTGCCGGGCCGCCTGTCGGTCCGCCTGCAGCCCAACCATCCGACCGACGACCTGCGCGGCATCGCCGCCAGCATCCTCGACGGCCTGCTCTCGGCCGCGGCGACGCCGTCATCGGCATCAATCCCGCGACCGACAGCGTCGAGCGCACGCCGCGACCTGCTGCAGCTGATCGATGACATCCGCCGCCGCCTCGACATCCCGACGCAGACCTGCGTGCTGGCCCACGTGACCACCACGTCGAGCCTGATCGCGCCAAGGCGCGCCGGTCGATCTGGTGTTCCAGTCGATCGCCGGCACCGAAGCCGCGAACCGAGCTTCGGCGTCGATCTCGCGCTGCTCGCGAGGCGCACGACGCCGCGCTCGCGCTGCAGCGCGGCACCGTCGGCGACAACGTGATGTATTTCGAAACCGGCCAGGGCAGCGCGCTTTCCGCCGACGCGCATCACGGCGTCGACCAGCAGACCTGCGAGGCGCGCGCCTACGCGGTCGCCCGCGAGTTCCAGCCGCTGCTGGTCAACACCGTGGTCGGCTTCATCGGTCCCGAATATCTCTACGACGGCAAGCAGATCATCCGCGCCGGACTCGAGGATCACTTCTGCGGCAAGCTGCTGGGCGCTGCCGATGGGCTGCGACGTCTGCTACACCAACCACGCCGAGGCCGATCAGGACGACATGGACACGCTGCTGACGCTGCTCGCCGCCGCCGGCGTGAATTTCATCATGGGCGTGCCGGGCGCCGACGACATCATGCTGAACTACCAGAGCACTTCCTTCCACGATGCGCTTGCTACCCGCCAGCTCCTCGCAGCGTCCCGCGCCCGAGTTCGAAGCATGGTTGGAAACGCAAGGACTTCTCGACCGAGCCGCCCGCGTCCGTCCCTCCGAACTCCCACCCACCTTCCGCGCGCTACTTCCTCATGCCTGACCCCAATGCCTGACCCCAATGCCTGACCTCCAATGCCTGACCCCAATGCCTGACCCCAATGGCTGACATGTGGGCGCCCGCGCGCCGGCTCACCGCCGCGCGCATCGGCCTTGCACGGTCCGGCGCGTCGACTCGCCACCACGCCGCTGCTCGATTTCCGCCTGGCCCACGCCCGCGCGCGCGACGCGGTGCACACCGAATTGGACACCGATCAGCTCCGCACTCGACCTGCAAAACATCGGTGCGCCCACACCCATCCACATCGCCGAAAGCGCCGCGCCCGACCGCACGACATACTTGCTCCGCCCCGATCTCGGCCGCCAACTCAAACCCGGCACCGCGCTGCCCGCGCATTCCAGCGATCTCGCCATCGTCGTGGCCGACGGGCTGTCGGCCGCGGCCGCGCAATCCCACGCACCCGCCTGTTCTCGCTGCCCTCCTCCCGGCACTCCACCAATGGCGCATCGCGCCGATTGTTATCGCGCGGCACGGGCGTGTCGCACTCGGCGACGCTATCGCCCGCCAACGCGCCGCCACATCCGTCCTCATCCTGCTCGGCGAACGCCCGGGCCTGTCAGCGCCCGACAGTCTCGGTGCCTACATCACCTGGAATTCCAACCGCTTCCACCACCACGCCGACCGCAACTGCATCTCCAACATCCGCCCCGAGGTACTGCCGCCCGCCGAAGCCGCCCGTCGCATCTGGTTGCTGCTGGAACGCATGCGCGAACGAGGCTTCTCCGGCGTCGCCCTGAAGGACGAGTCCGCCGGCGCCGCTGCGAGCGCTGCTGCTCTGCCAACGGCGGATCACCAAAGCGATTGAATGGTTTGCTTTGATGCGGCCGCAAGGCCCGCGGAGTGGACCCTGCCTGCCCCCTCGAAAGCGACCGCCACCGGCGACAGCCAAAAGGCCATCGCACTGCTCCCTTCTCCGTTGAGGGGATAATTGGATAGCTTACCGGTATGAGGGAGGACGCGCGGATGGGTGAACTCCTTGCCAGCATGATCGGAGCCCTGTCGGCCGGCGCGCTCGCGAAAGCCGGAGACATCGGTGGTCGGGCCGTTACCGACGCCTATGACGGTCTGCGGGCCTTGATCGTCCGCAAGATCGGTAAAGGCGGTGCTGTGCAAAGTGTCGCGCGACTGATCGATCTCGGCTGATCGGCATCAACTTTGAGGATCTGGTCGTCAAGGGCGAGGGCCATTGCGGGATCGACCGCCAGGCGCGTCGGATTTCGGCCATCCGAACCGCGGCGGAGCGCAAAGGCATCGCGCTCTTCATAAACACGACGGACAGACGGGCTTTTTGCCGACGGCGATCCGGCGCATCCTGTGGGCGAGGCTCTCGACAGGGGCAAAGCATACGCCGCTGCTGGCGCCTCCGGGTTTTATCCCCGGCTTGAAAGATGAAGCGCTCATTGGTCGGATTTGCGACGGCGTCGCGCTGCCCGTCAACGTCATGGTCATGGACGGTGTGCCATCCATTGATCGACTGACAAGGCTTGGCGTCTCGCGCATCAGCCACGGTCCAATCCCCTACATCCGCGCGATGGATGCGCTCAAACAGGAGGCGCGCAAGGTTCATTCCTAAGGCCGAACTCAAGGGACGCCTGTATCGGGGAGGAATCGCGCCCCGATCGCGAACTACGCCGGGTCCCTCCATCATGCCCGGGCGAAGCGCTGCTTCCCCCAAGCTGCAGCCCTCATCCGGGCTCTCGGCGAGCGCGGCACATATCTCGCTTTCCTCCGGGTGGCGCCTTGCGTTCCTGGAGGAAGTCGACCCGGACGGCCATGGCCATAGCGAGTGAACAACCGCCCTGGATGGGCGACGGCGTGTGACTCCCGCGCCAGAAGCCGACCAGGCCCTCCAGCAGCAACCGGCAGGAGATCGCCGCCGAGGAACACCTCCTTCGTGCCTTTTCTATCGAAAAAGATCGTTTCGAAGAATAAACCGGACTGGGTAGGGGTGGGCTATCTTGGAGGTCCGACTGTGAAAGACTCCCCGCCGCGGGCCGCTGACGTTCGACCGGAACGTCCGGCCGGTCTCGGAGATCCCCCATGAAATATCCAGAGATATGGGCAGCCGTCCTTTGCTTCGGCTGCTTAGCGGGCGGAATCTAATATGCGAATTATCAATATTATCGGGTGCACCTTCGGTTGCGCCTCACTGAATGCAGAAGAGTGGCGCAAGGCCGCCACCCGGCTGTTTTTGAAGTCGAAGACGATGACGCAGCAAAGCGAACGGTTTCGAGTGAATGCGCGCCGTGACCTCTCTTTAGCCTATGGCTTCAATGGCAAGTAGCGAAACTACCACCTGGTGTTATGGGAACCCAGCGTTGATGTGGGTGTCTTGTGGATAGTTTTTAGCGGCATGACGCACAGCGACTTTGATCGTCAAACGATCATCGCCGCCAACCGCTGACGTGCAAGTCGCGCACCGCCTTTTCCCACACGGGGCGAAGCCTTTGGAGAGCATCGAGGGGGTGCTTGTGGTCGTTGAGTAGATCAAGGCGGCCGAGCAAACAGGGACCGCCAACGCTTCGCCTGTGGACAGCACGCCAATGCTCGCGGGATCTAACACGTCGATCCGCCAATCGAGATATCGATGGAGTCCCGCGTGCCGGAGCGCTTCCTTAAGGAGCTGAAGCTTCTCCTTGGGGAGAGCCGGGTCGGTCAGGAAAACTCCCATGCCTTGTCCTCCCAATCATAAGTATGCACCGTGAGATGGCCCAAAATTATGCCTGTAGCAATTACGGCATGCCTGTCGTTCAACAGCCATACTGATGCGAACGGTCCCTCTCCTCCCCAACCCCAGGGGGGCAATCTCACCGAGCGCCTTTACTTGGGCTTGGACCACCAGCTTGTCTCGAGCTGGAAAGCCTTGCATTCGCGACGTAATAGCATGGGCCATCGTCGTTGTGGTTCCCGGTGAGGATTTGAGGACGGCGCGAGAAAGAGTTTAATATTACCTTGACGGTCGATGGTGCTATTTCAAACAAGCTCAGATGAAGATCGATCTGAGTGCGCGCCGGGCCGGTCAACTGAAAAACACAACATACAAGCAAGAGAATTGACCGGTAAAGTCGGGGGAATTTTGTGCTCTGTCTGTGCCTACCCTTCCTAGGAGGTGCTCCATCGCGCGCAATCCTATTTGTTGATCTCAGAACGATACGGTTAGCGAACAGTTAGTCGGAACGCGTTGCGGCGCGTGCTTTTGAGCGTTCCTCGGAGGGCCAGCCCTCCAAACACCTCCCGCGCGTTTTAAGCCGCCAGCCGAGAAATCGTGCTGTGGCTGGACGTTGTAGCTGCGGGCGATGTCGCGGATCGGCTCGCCCCCGTCGCGGCGCTTGATCGCTTCGCGCTGCCGATGCGGGGTGAGCTTCGGCTTGCGGCCCATCTTCACGCCGCGCGCCTTCGCCCGCGCGCGGCCTTCGCCGTGCGCGCGCGGATAAGCTCGCGCTCGAACTCCGCCAGCCCGCCTAGCACGGTCAGCATCAGCCGTCCGTGCGGGGTGGTGGTGTCGGCCCATGCGTCGCCCAGCGATCGGAACCCGGCCTTCCGGTCGGCGATCGCGGCGAGCGTGTTGAGCAGGTCGCGCGTCGATCGCGCCAGCCGGTCAAGCCGCGTCACCATCAGCACGTCGCCGGCGTCGAGCAGCGTCGATCACGCGGCGAAGCTGCGCGCGGTCGGTCTTCGCTCCGCTCACATGCACGTCGCGGAACACCTTCTTGCATCCGGCCTTGGTCAGTTGCCGCGCCTGGGCGTCAACGCTCTCGCTCTTGCCGCCTGGCGATACCCGCGCATAGCCGTATTTCATCGGGGCGCGAAACCGGCCGCCGCGAGCGCATCGCGCACGGCATAGAGCGCGTCGCGCATGGCATAGACTTCATCCTCTCCTTTTGCACGATCAAGGAAAGGTGTCGAAAGTCGCCCGCTGGGCAAACTGCGCCAGGGCAAGCGCATGATCGGGAGTGAGCGTAAGGCGCAGTTCGATGGCGTTGTCGTTCATAGGGTCTCCGGGCTAAAATTCGGGCCCTCATTATGCAGCGGACTTGCGCAGCAAAAAAGCCCTTTCTTTTCAGGGACCTATTTTTGCTGCGCAATTCTTGCAGACCGTGTGAAATCTCCACTGCAACGGAATCCGACTCGGCGCGAGGTTCGCTAGAATCCGGCCCATGACACACATCGCCGGCCCCGACCGGTCCCAAACACTGCTGCTGCCGGAATCGCTGGACGAATACGTCGGCCAGGAAAACCCCGTCCGCTTCATCGACGCCTTCGTCGACGGACTGGATCTGACCGCGGCGGGTTTCATCCGTGTGGCGCCGAAGGGGACCGGGCGGCCGGGCTACGCGCCCAAGGATCTGCTGAAGCTCTACCTCTACGGCTATCTCAACCGCGTCCGGTCAAGCCGCCGGCTCGAAGCCGAGACCCACCGCAACATCGAAGTGATCTGGCTGCTGCGCCACCTCAAACCCGACTTCAAGACCATCGCCGATTTCCGTCGCGACAACCGCAACGCCTTCCGCCCGATCTTCCGCCAGTTCGTGTTGCTGTGCCGCCAATTGGACCTGTTCGGGCGTGAACTGATCGCGGTGGACGGCACCCGGATCAAGGCAGTCAACAACAAGGACCGCAACTTTACCCGCGCCTCGTTGACCCAGTTCATCAAACTCGCCGACGCCAAGCTCGACGATTATTTGCAGCGTCTCGACGAGAGCGATGCCGCCGAGGTCAAGACAACCGGCTCGCGGGTCAAGAACCTGGCCGAGAAGATCGCCGCGATCCGCGGACGGCGCACACGTTGCAAGGACATGCTGGCGCAACTGGAGCGGACCGGCGAGGACCAGATCTCGCTGACTGACCCCGACAGCCGTGCGATGGCAGCGCACACGCGGGTTGCCGTGGGCTACAACGTTCAGGTCGCGGTCGATACCAAGCACAAGCTGATCGTCGAGCAGCAGGTCACCAACCAGGTTGTCGACATGGGGCTGCTGACGCAGACCGCGGAGCCGGCGAAGGAGGTCCTCGGCGTTGAGACAATCGACGTCGTGGCCGACAAGGGTTACTTCAAGATCGAGGATATCGAGGCCTGCGAGAAGGCTGGGATCGTGCCCTACGTGCCGCGCCCCAGCGCGGTCCTGCGGTCAAGGCGGGCCGGTTCCGCAAGGATGAGTTCCAATATGACGCCGCCACCGACAGTTATGTTTGCCCGGCGGGTCAGCGTCTTTATCCCTATTCATCTTCTCTTCTGCGTGGGCTGAAGAAGATCAATTACGTCAATCAAACTGGCGTGCGACGATTGTAAGATCCGCTCGCGATGCACGGGCGGGAAGTTTCGCACGGTCTCTCGTCTGGAAAACGAAGCGGTCCTGGACCGGATGCAGGCTCGGCTGGCGAAGCGGCCCGGGGTTCTCGATCGCCGGCGCGAGACGGTCGAGCATCCGTTCGGCACGATCAAGCAATGGATGAACCAGGGGGCGTTTCTGATGCGTGGACTGGAGAAGGTCCGAGCCGAGTTCAGCCTGACCGCGCTCGCCTACAATCTCCGGCGGGTGCTCAACCTCGTTGGGTTCGCCGAGTTGATGTCGGTGGTGAAGGTCGTGCCGGATTGAGACGCTCGGGAGGTCCCTTGCGGGACAAATGCAACGAATGGAGCCGCTCCCCGAGAGTCACAGCATGATTCCGGAGCAATACTGAAAGATCACACGGTGCCGCTCATCCATCTCGATCGGCCAAATCGGGATCGTCTTCGCCACGTAGCGCGTTTCCACACGGTCTGCTTGATTTATGCGCTGTGCGGTCCGCGCAAGTTAGGAACATGCATTCCCGCACCCAAGGATGAACAAGTCGGTCAATGGACCTAGAAACACTCAAGGGGCTGCAAGAAGGAGCCAGTAGGCATGCCGCCCGCACCGGCGGCGGGTCATCATGATTAAGGCGGTCCAGACGATAAGGAGCGCTACATCAAACTAAACAGGAGACCAAAAGCCCAGAACTCGAGCTATGTGGCGAAAAATGCCCCAACGCAATTGATAGCCTAGTGCGACGATGCTGATGGTGAGAAAGGCTAAGAGCGAAAGAGGTCCGTTGCCCTTAGCTTTGGCCCGCCGTAACAACGCCCTCATCGCCCGGATCGCCGCGCTCCACCCCGCCAACAGCGCCGAGACCGACCTCGCCGCCAGCCGAGCGGAATCGCGCGAGGCCGAAGGTCGGAGCGCCTGAATCCCGCTCGCAAAAGCAGTTCGTCACCGCGAACGAACTTCAAAGAAACGCCATCCGTCTCTCCCGCGACCCCGAACTCCCCCTCCGATGCCGCGCCCGTGCCGCCTCCATGATGCGCCAGGCCGCCACCGCGGCGACCCTGCCGCCGCATCCACCCCCGCGAATACACCCGAACCAATCGAACGACCGCCCTACCACCCGCCCCCCAAACTAACCCTTGCTCCGTCATACACACTAACGTTATAACCCACCCATGCCCCCCGCCCAAAACCTTACCTACACCCTCCCCGCCGACGCCCACTACCACATCGTCCGCAACGCCATCGGCATCCTCCCCCCGCCGCCCGACCCGTCTCCCGACGCCGAGGCCCGCCGCAACAACGCCTTCATCGCCCGTGTCGCCGACCTCCAGCCCCAAGGCAGCGCCGAGGTCGAACTCGCCGCCGCCTTCGTCACCTGCATGGAACTCGCCCGCGACGCCGTCCTGCTCTCGCGAAGCCCCGAACTGCCCTTCGCCATGGTGCTGAAATGCCGCGCCCAGGCGAGTTCCATGTACCGCCAGGCCAACAGCGCCAGCCGCGAGCTCCGCAACCTCAAGCAAGCCCGCACCAACGGCGCCGCCCTGCCCGAACTCTCCGGCCGAGGTGAACGCGCCGAACACCTCACCACCGTCCTGATGGCCGAGGGCCTCACCAATCCGCCCGCCCCGGTAAAACTCATCGAGCCCGGCCCGGACGAATCCACCCCCCTCGTTGTCTCATCATCCGACCCTAAATCCCACAATACGAAAACTGAGACGGGAGCGGCCCCTCCAGCATTCCCACAAGGAACCCGCACCCGCGAGAGCATCGGGCGGGAATCCAGCGAAACACCGAACTCCACCCACGCCCCCGAGCCCGCGCACCCAACATCCGTCTCACGCCACGACCCCACGACCCGAAAACGCAAAACTGAGACGGACGTGAGACATTCTAACGCCCCGCAGCGCACCCCGGCTCACCCCGATCCCGAACCCCTCGTCGGCGCGTGGCGCCTTGCCCATCTGTTCGAGCCCCGGACCGGTGAACCACGCCAATTCGCCGAAACCACACTTCCCGCGGAGCCCTGACCCTCGGCCCCGGCAATTGGAATCCCCCACTCCCCCGGCTAAACACCACCCATGGACGACGTCCGCACCGTCGAGCTGTCGCAATACCTCTCCTCCATCGAGGAACTGGTCGAGGACGCGCGCAACGGCCGCATGTTCATCCTCGTCGATGACGAGGACCGGGAGAATGAAGGCGACCTCATCGTCCCCGCCCAGTTCGCCACGCCCGAGGCCGTCAATTTCATGGCCCGTCACGCCCGCGGCCTGATCTGCCTGGCCCTGACCCGCCACCGCGTCGAGCAACTCGGCCTCGGCCTGATGTCCGCCAACAACGGCACCCGCCATCAGACCGCCTTCACCGTCTCCATCGAGGCGCGGGAAGGCGTCACCACCGGCATCTCCGCCCACGACCGCGCCCACACCATCGCCGTCGCCATCAACCCCGAAAGCGGCCGCGACGACATCGTCACCCCCGGCCATATCTTTCCGCTCGTGGCCCGCGAGGGCGGCGCCCTGGTCCGCGCCGGCCATACCGAGGCCTCCGTCGACATCGCGCGCAAGGCCGGCCTGTACCCCGCCGCCGTCATCTGCGAGATCATGAACGACGACGGCACCATGGCCCGCCTCCCGGACCTGGTTGCCTTCGCCCAGCGCCACAACCTGAAGCTCGGCACCATCGCCGACCTGATCGCCCATCGCCGGCGCACCGAACGCCTGGTCAAGCGCGTGCAGGAAGGCACCTTCGACCACGTTGCCGGCGGCGAATGGAAGCTGATCGTCTACGCCAACACCGTCGAATACCAGGAGCATCTGGCCCTGGTGAAAGGCGACCTCTCTGGCCCCGAGCCGGTCCTCGTCCGCATGCACGCCGTGGACCTGCTCGACGACATGACCGGCGGTCCGCATTGGATCGCCGTCCACAACGCCATGGATATGATCGCCGAGGCGGGCCGAGGCGCCGTCGTGCTGATCCGCGACCACCGCAAGACCGCCCTCTCCGACCGCGTCCGCCAGCTCGCCATGTCACCCCGTCTCAACGCCGAACTGCGCGACTACGGCATCGGCGCCCAGATCCTGCTCGATCTCGGCGTGAAGAACATGGTCCTGCTCTCCAACCGCGCGCGCACCATCATCGGGCTTGAGGGCTACGGCCTGAACGTGGTCGAAACCCGCCCGATCAACACCACAGGCCGGGACAAGTGAGCACCGAGGATGCCGCGCTGCCCTCCGCCCCCCGCGTCGAAGGCCCGCCCCCCCATCTGCTTCTGGTCTGCGCCCCGTACTACACCCAGGTCGTCGATGGCCTGACCCAGGGCGCCGAGCGCATCCTCCGCGACGCCGGCGCCACCTTCGAAACGCTCGACGTCGCCGGCGCCTACGAACTCCCCCAGGCCATTCGCCTCGCCCTGCGCGGCGCCCGCCGCTTTGATGGCTATGTCGCCCTCGGCTGCGTCGTGAAGGGCGAAACCGACCACTACGACCACATCTGCCGTGAGACGATCTCCGGCCTGATGCAGGTCTCCCTGCAATTCGGCCTGGCGCTAGGGCAGGGGGTGCTGACCGTCCATCGGCTCGACCAGGCCCTGGCTCGCTCCGGTCAGGATGGGCACAACAAGGGGGCAGAGGCCGCGGCCGCGGCACTGGTCCAGATCAATGCAGCCCGCCGGCTAGGGGCATAACATGGCCCGAAGCTCGCACCGCGGCCGAGGCCGCACGGCCTCACGCGTCGCCGCGGTGCAGGCCCTGTTCCAAAGCGAGCAGGGCAGCGAAAACGCCGAAACGGTGATCGACCAATTCGTTCGCCACCGCCTCGGGGAACTGCCCGGCTCTGGCGGCTTCGAGGAAGGCCGCATCCCAGAGGCCGAAGTCCCCCTCTTCGCCCGCATCGTCCGCGCTGCCGTGCAGCAGCAGGACACGATCGACCGCATGCTCGCCGAGGCCCTGCCCGCCGACTGGCCGCTCGCCCGCATCGATCCCGTGCTGCGCGCGCTGATGCGGGCCGCCGGCGGCGAACTGGCCCTCAGCGACGGGCCCCCCGCCAAGGTCGTGATCAACGAATACCTGGATGTCGCGCATGGCTTCTTCACCGGCGACGAGCCCCGTATGGCCAATGGCGTTCTCGACCGCCTGGCTCACCTGCTCCGTCCGGGCGAGTTCGCCTAAAGCAGGCCGGCAGCGATGTTGACGGTCAGCGCCAGAATGACCGTGTTGTACAGAAATCCGATCAGACCATGCAGCGTGGCCAAGCGGCGCAGTTTGCGGCTGGTGATCTGCACGTCAGAGACCTGGAACGTCATACCGAGGACCAGCGCGAAGTAAACGAAGTCCAGGTAGTCCGGCCGCTTCTCCCCGGGGAATTCCAAGCCACGGTCGAACTCGGGCGGCGGCGCGACGTCAGATGTGTAGTATTCATGGGCGTAGCGAAACGCGAAGGTCACGTGGGTCATCAGCCACGACACAAAGAGCGTGACCGCAACGACAATGATGCGTAGGCTCTTGAGCCCGGGCGACAGATCCTTGCTGTTTGCAAAGACGCCGAAGATGGCGACGAAACTGACCACTGTGGCAGCGAGCGTGAGGAAGAAGATTGTCCACTCGCCCTCCTGCTGTTGGGCGGCATGTTCCGGCATCTGGGCTGCACTTTCCGAGGTGAAGAGAAGTGCGGCCGAAACAAGGAAGACGATCACGCCGACATCCCACGCCACCACACCACGCGTGATCCAGTGACCGAGGGATGGCAGAAGAGGCCAAGCAATCACGCCGCATAGCACGCCTGCCACCAACCTCGGCCGATAGCGAAGCGCGCGGAAGACGTGAACCGCCACGTTCAGTTCAGCGTGGAGAGGAGACCGGCGAACAGCCGGGCACGCAATGGCAGGCTGTCGATCAGGATGTGTTCATCCAATGTATGTGCTCCTGCGCCCTGCACGCCCAGCCCGTCCAGCGTGGGGATGCCCATTGCACCCGTGAAGTTACCATCGGAACCACCGCCGGCGCTCTGATGGTTGAGTTCAATCCCCAAGCCGCGCGCGATGGTGCGGGCTCGTTCGTAGAGCGCCATCACCCGGGCATCCGGCTCCCATACGGGACGAGTGACCCCGCGCGCTGCGCGGAACCGCACGTCGCCATGCGGGTCGTTCAGCGCGAGCATGCGCGCCACGCCGCGATCCAGATCCTCCTGCCGCTTGGCCATCGAAAGCGCCTCCGCCGTGCAGGTAGTGGAGACGCAATTCACCCATTTGCCGCCGCGGATGACGCCGACGCTGAACGTGCAGTCATCGGTGGTCATCTCCTCGATCTCCAGGACGCGTCGGGCCATTTCACGGATCGCCGAGCGCCCTTCCTTCAAGCGAGCACCGGCGTGGCTGGGGCGGCCCGTGGTTTCCAGATTGAACCGGGCGATCGCGTAGCGTCCGGTGACCACGCCGCCATCGGGACGAGCCGGCTCGGGGACGAGGACATAGCGATGGCGGGCAGCTTCGGCCTCGATCAGGTCCCGTGCGGACGGGCTGCCGACTTCCTCATCACTGGTGAACAGCACCGTGATAGGCAGGGGACTGGGCGCGTCGGCCGCAACCAAGGTGCGAATGGCCGAGAGGGCGACGAAGTTGCCGCCCTTCATGTCGCAGATGCCGGGTCCCCAGGCGTAGGTGCCATCGCTGCGAAATGGCAGTTGAGATAACGTGCCCACAGGATGAACCGTGTCGAAATGGCCGAGCACCAGGATGCCGGGCTCGTCCCGCCGCGGATGGGGAAAGCGGGCGCGCACGCAGTCGCCGAAGCCCATTCGGCCCGGGATTCGCTCGACGAAAGCCCCGGCCAGAATCAGGTCCCGGCTGACGAGGTCCATCATGCGATTGACCGCGGCGGCCTCCCAGGTGGGGCTTTCGCACTCCACCCATGGACGCAGGCCGTCGAGCATCGTCTCGGCTTCAAGGGTCAGGGCGGCGTGGTTCATAAGGGCCTCGGGATGAAATCGCAGCCGGCAGGGTACAGCCCGCTCAATCCAGGCGCGAGAGCCGCTCGCCAAGAAGCCGGAAGAACCCATGGCTATCGAGAATCTCAAGCAGGGTGACGTTCGGGCGCTGTCTGGCGCGGTCCCAGCGGTCGATGACGGTGCGGCCGCGGCTCGGTCCGGGGCCGAGATCGACCGACACGAAACACTCCCGCGTGGTGAACAGCGACGGCGCGATCAGCCAGGCGACGGCGCACGGATCGTGTAGTGCGGCGCCGAGGCCACTGAGGCGCCGGGACGGCGGAACGCGGGCCTGACTGTCGCAAAGGATGCGCAGGCAGATACCCGCCCCCGTTGCGCTCAGCGCCGCGATGCGTTCAGGCGTGGCGATGGCCTGGGCGGTCACTTCCAAAGTGGCCATGACCACCGGTCTGCCCGCAGAGAGCACGATCTGCAGCGCCTCGGGATCGCATGTGGCGTTGAACTCGGCGGAGGGCGTGACATTACCCTCACCCCACGCACCAGCCATCAGAACGAACCGCTCGATCCGCGACGCCAGGACCGGCTCCGTGCCAAGGACCAGGGCTAGGTTCGTCGCCGGGCCGATGCCGACGATCGTGATGGGGCTCCGGGCGCTGCGCAGCAGACGGCGGATCGCATCGGCGGCGATTTCACTCTCCGCGGCGCCGTCATCCGGACTCGCAATGCCGTCCAGCCCGTCCGGCCCTGTCGGAAAGGTGCCGAGCAGCGGACGCTCCGCACCGGCGAACACCGGCACGCGGATACCCGCCAGTCGGCGTAGGGCAAGCGCGTTACGGAGTGCTGTCGCGAGCAGGACATTGCCGCCTGTGATGGTGACGGCAAGGACGTGGAGTTCCGGTGAAGCGAAGGCGAGCAGAAGCGCGAAGGCGTCGTCCGTCCCCGGATCGCAGTCGATGATGACGGGGATCGGCGTCAAGCAGCCAGGCTTGCGGCGACGTACTGCATGAAGTGGGAGACGGGTGGGGTCGCGAGGTCCTGCACCTTGGCGGCTTCATCGATGCGACGGAGTCGGACTGCGGCATCGGCGTGCGGCAGGGATCGGAAATCGGCAGCTTCCTGGGGCGACATCGGGCCGCCCTGGAGTTTCAGGCTAAGAACGGAATCGGGGGCAAGGCGGCTGAAGTACGTCGGGTCGGTGGCGCAGAGATAGCGCTTGGCGGCGACGTGCAGGCGGACCGGCTCGGTAACATCAGGGCCGAAATGCCGCGCGAGGAAGTCGTACCCATGCTCCTCGTGCCGGTCGTCGATTCCGCTAACGGCAGGATTTTCGCCGAGGGTATGGGTCATGTGACCGATATCGTGCAGCAGAGCCGCGGCGATGAAGGCGGGCGCTTCCTGCTGCTGTTCTGCGATCAGCGCCGACTGCAGCGCGTGCTGAAGCTGGGACACGTTCTCCAGCCCGTAGCGCCGCGGCCCCCTCGTGAGAAGCAGATGCTCGATTTGCGCCAGCACGGGAGGCCTCATGCGGCGCTGTCCGGATGCTGGTGGATGGTGATCTTGCGCAGGTCTTCGGGCGGGTTCATGGC
Organism: uncultured Pseudomonadota bacterium; assembly: GCA_963791885.1. GTDB lineage: Bacteria > Pseudomonadota > Alphaproteobacteria > Acetobacterales > Acetobacteraceae > CAVSUZ01. Next base: position 1,781,636 of record CAWBUL010000006.1, read on the forward strand.
GCCTGTTTCGTATCCCGGCAGATCGAACAGGCTTGCGTCGCACCAGGACAGCCGGCTCTCGATGCCATAGGCCAGAGTTGGACGAACGGTACCCGGGTCGTCGAGCGTCGCGATCCCGACATCCATGTGGTCCGGCTTTCGGTCATACTGGAACCCGAGCGGCGTGCCGCAACGATGGCAGAAGCTGCGACGCGCGGCCGAGGAGGAGCGGAACCAGTCGGGTTGCTCCTTGGTCCAGGCGAAATCCGCCATGTCAGCCATAACCCAAGCCCAGAACGGCGCGCCGGCGGCTTTCTGACACATGCGGCAATGGCAGATGCCGGTTCTCGCCGGCTCGGCGTACATTGCGTATCGCACGGCGCCGCACTGGCAGCCGCCGGTGTGGATTGGGGTACGAGAGGTCATGCCGGATGCTCGCGCATCAGACCGGCGCCCGCAACCATCTGAAACGACCTCGCGGAATCATCATATGGCTTTCATGCGCTATCCGATCGAGCTCGAGGAACATTGGGAAGCGGGGGGCGAGGACCTGACCATCCGGCCGATTAGGCCCGAGGACTCACTCGCCCACGACGCGTTCTTCCATCGGCTGTCCCCCGACGACGTGCGGCTGCGATTCTTCGCCTCGGTGCGGGAATTAACGCCGCAGCAACTCGCGAAATTCACCCGCCTGGACTACGAGAAAGACATGGCGTTCATCGCTGTAAGGGAAGCCACGGGCGAGACCGTGGGTGTCGCGCGACTGGTGCGGGAAAGCGATCCGACACTGGCAGAATTCGCCGTCGTCGTGCAGCCCGATGTTAAAGGGCGGGGCCTTGCCACCCATCTGATGCGGCGGTTGCTCGAATGGGCGCAGCAGCACGGTGTGAAGGACGTAATGGGGGAGATTCTGGCGGAAAACACGCCGATGCTCGACTTGGCCCGGCATCTGGGCTTCACCCTTCATTACACGCCGGGCGACGCGCAGGTGATCGAGGCGCACCTGCGGCTGGCATGACAGGCACACTGACCGTCGCGGCGGACGAGGCCGATGTGCGCCTCGACCGATGGTTCCGCCGGCATTACCCCGGCACGCCGCAAAGCCTGATCCAGCGCCTCTGCCGCACCGGACAGGTGCGCGTGGATGGACAGCGGGCCGAGGCGTCGCAGCGGCTGGCACCCGGGCAGGCGGTCAAGGTTCCTCCCATACCCGCGGCGCCCGAGGCGCCAGAACCGCTCCCGGTCGCGCCCGGCGTGGCGCGCGACCTGCAGAAACGGGTGATCTATCGGGACGAACAAATCATCGCGCTGAACAAACCGCCCGGCCTGCCCGTGCAGGGCGGCCCGGGAATTACCGCCCATCTGGACGCGTGGCTGGATGCACTGCGCTTCGGTGCCGAGCGCCCTCGGCTGGTGCACAGGCTGGACCGCGATACGTCAGGCGTCCTTCTGCTCGCGCGCACGCCGGGAGTTGCCGCCAAGCTCGCAGCGCTCTTCCGCGGGCGGGACATCGCAAAGACCTACTGGGCGGTTGTGACGCGCCGGCCCATCCCGCCGGAAGGGCGGATCGACATCCCGCTCCGACGCGTCACCGGCGCACGGGGCGAGCGGACCGAGACGGCGGATCGCTCCGACGAGGATGCTGCCCGGGCGGTGACGGACTATCGGACCTTGGATCACGCCGGCCGAATCGCGTGGCTGGAAATGCGCCCACAGACCGGACGTACACATCAGCTCCGGGTGCACTGCGTCGCAGTCGGCGCGCCCATCCTCGGCGACCTGAAATACGCTCGCCCCGACCAGAACGGCGCATTTGCCGGCACCGTGAGCGGCCTGTCCGATGCGCTGCATCTGCATGCGCGGGCGCTCGAACTGCCCCATCCGGCGGGTGGCACGCTCCGGCTGGAAGCCGATCTACCTCCGCATATGCAGGAGACGTTCAAGACCTTGGGATTCTCAGCATCACCGGCGGCCGCGCCGGAGCGCGTCTGAATGCGGGATATGAGGCCGATCGGACTGTCTTCCGCCCAGTCGCAGCGTTCGACTGCAATCCGCCATAAGGCCCTCCTCGGCGTCGTCGCAGGCGTGTTGATCGGCGGAGCGACGATCATCGGCGTCGGCGTGTCGCGCCTGAATGAGCTCAAACCACGCCTGACCGAGACGCTGACCAATGCCATCGGCCATCCGGTCTCAATCCAGGGTGGCATCGGGCTGGGCTGGTCGCTGCATCCCACCATCGCGGTCAATCAGGTCACGATCGCCAACCCGCCCGGCTTCTCCCGCCCCGACCTCGCCCACGTCGGCGCTATCGACATCCGCCTCTCCCTACTGCCCCTGCTCCGTCGCCGGCTGAGCATCGACAGCATCGCGATCCATGATCCCGACATCCTTCTGGAGCGCGCCGCGAACGGCCAGGAGAACTGGCAAGCCACAGCAAAACCCAGCGCCCCCGCAACATCATCCTCGACAACTGCGGCCGCCCGCCAGCGCTTCACCGTCTCGCTCGCCCAACTGACCATTACCGACGGGCATCTGGCGTACCGGGACGACAAGACGGGACACGTCGCCGCCGTTGATCTCCAACAGGCCTCACTGACGGAGCATGGGTCCAACGCACCGGCCACAATCCAGGCCCAGGCGGTCGTGAACGGACTGACCGTCGAGGGCAATGGCCAGACCGGGTCGTTGGACGCGCTGCAGACTGGCAAGCAGCCTTGGCCGGTTTCGCTCACGCTGAACGCGGCGGGGGCTACGCTGAACGCGAAGGGCACGATTGCGCAGCCACTGGCCGCGAAAGGCTATGTGCTCGACCTGACGGGCAGTGCGCCTGATCTGGCGGCGCTCCGTCCCCTCGCACCCACTGCGGGACTGCCCGCACTGAAAGACGTGGCTATCGCGGCCCATGTTGCCGATAGCGGCGGCCCGATTCCCACTGTCTCGGCGGTGAGCCTTAGCGCCGGCAGCGGCACTCTTGCTCCGCTGATCCCCGGTCTGACCCTGACCAGCGCGAAACTGTCCTTCGCCGCGCTCAATCAGCCCATATCGGCTCAGGCACAAGGCGCCTGGAGCGGTACGGACTTCACTGCGACGGCGACGCTCGGCTCCATCTCTCAGTTCCTGACCGGCCAGCCCGCAGGGCCCTTCCCCGTGGACGTCAGCGCCAGCGCCGGCCCCAACCGGTTCAGCATGAAAGGCGGCGTGAGCGATCCGGCGCAGCTTCGTGGCCTCAACCTGGCGGTGTCAGCGGCAACGCCCGATCTGGCGGCGCTGTCTTCGCTGCTCGGGCGTCCCCTGCCGCGGCTCACCAACGTGACCTTCTCCGGCCAGGTGGCGGATGTCGGAACGCTGGCGCAAGGCATCGCACTGACCAACGCCAGCTTTTCGAGCGCCCAGGGAGACTTGCGCGGTGATCTGTCGCTCATGGCCGGCCAGCCGCCGACAATCAAAGGCACGCTGACCTCCAATCGGCTCGACCTCGATGCGCTCCAGGCCGCCGAGCCGGCTCCCCAAGCCGCGCCTGGCGCCCCGGCGCCATCCGAGAAGACAGCGGCGCCCGCCCCGCGCTCCGGACATCTGTTCCCCGACACCCCCCTGCCATTCGGTGTGCTGCGTACTATCAACGCCGATCTGCATCTGACCGTCGAGACCCTGACGGTGCGCGGCGAAACCTGGCGGAACGCCACGGTCGGTCTGGCGCTTGATGGCGGACGGCTGCGTGTCGACCCGCTCCAAGCCCAACTGCCGGCCGGCACGTTGAATGGGGCGATTACCGCCGATGCAACGCAAGCCGCGCCGCCGGTCACAATCCGCCTGAACGCACCCGCGGTCGGTCTGGCGCCGCTCCTGGCGATGCTGCACGCCCCACAAGTGGCGAGCGGCACCGCGAACGTGCAGGCTGATCTGCGCGGCGCAGGCGAATCGCCGCATGCGATAGCCTCGACACTCAGCGGCACGGCCTCGATCAGCATGTCCGGGGGGACCATCAACACGGAATTGCTGCAGAAGCTAGCCGGACCGGCACTGGCGCGGGTCAATCCGGCCGCGCTGCTGGTGCACGGCGGAACGACAGACATCCGCTGCCTCGCCGTGCACATGAGCGCCCAGAACGGCCAGGCTAAACTGGACCCCATTGCCCTGAGTTCCGGCCTGATCAGCACCACCGGGTCAGGGACGCTCAATCTGGGCGCCGAGACGATGGATCTGCATTTGCGGCCGCAGGGCCGGATCGGAGGGACCGGGTTCCAGGTGCCGCTGACCGTCACCGGGTCCTTCGCCGATCCGCGCGCCGTGCTAAACGACACCGGGGCGGCACAGGCCGGGGTGGAGGCGGTGATCAGCATCCTGTCCGGAAAGAAGGTGCCGGGTGTCGCGGAACTACCAGCTGTTTCATGCGGCCCGGGCGCTGCGGAGCATGCTCCGGCGGCCGCCGCTCCGGCCAAGCCGCTCAACCCCGCGGCGATCCTGCAGCAATTTCTACGTGCGCGATGAAGCGGTTTTGGGACACGGCCGATATCGCGCCCGCAGAAGACGGGTGGAGCGTCCTGCTCGACAGCCGGCCGGTGCGCCTGCCCGGCGGTGCGGTCCTGCAAGTGCAACCGGAGCGGCTAGCGTGGGCCATCGCTGCCGAGTGGCAGAAGGCGGGCAGCGTCAAGGGTGGTGAAATGAGCTTCTCAGACACGCCGCTGACCCGGCTGGCCGGCACGGCGCAGGAGCGGATCGCGCCAGACCCTTGGCCCACCATCGACGCCATCGCTCGTTACGCCGAAAATGACACTCTCTGCTATCGCGCTGAAGGCCCGGACAAACTGGTCCGGCGAGAGCAGGAGTGGTGGCAACCGTGGCTCGATTGGGTGGCGGAGGAGTTTGGAGCGCCTCTGCGCGTGTCGGTCGGTGTTGCGCCTTTGAAACAACACCGCGGCAGCATCGCCGCGCTGCGCAAGGCGGTCACCGGCTTCGATGCACTCGGTCTCGCAGGGCTAGGAGTAGCCGTGCCGGCGCTCGGAAGCCTGGTTTTGGGGCTGGCGCTCGCGCGGAACCGCTTGGACGCGGAGCGTGCTTATGCGTTGGGCGCGTTGGAGGAGCTCTATCGGGCGGAGGTGTGGGGCGAAGACGCCGAGGCCGAGACGCGCCGGCGCGCGATTGCCGATGAGGTAGCGCTCGCGGCGCGGTTCCTCGAGCTTGCCCGATCATGATCGCCAAGCGTCTGATCATCGCCGGCCGGGTTCAGGGGGTCGGATACCGCGACTGGATGGTGCCGGAGGCCGAGCGGCTCGGCGTGCATGGCTGGGTCCGCAATCGCGGCGGTGGCGAGGTGGAGGCGCTGATCGCAGGTGATGTCGATGCGGTCGAGGAACTCGCACGCCAGTGCCGCCGGGGGCCGCGTATGGCGCATGTGACCAGCATCACGGAGGAGCCAGCCGAACCGCCCGAAGAGGAGGGGTTTCGGCGGGTTCCGAGTGTGCCGTGACGCGCGTTTGACTCTCCACGGGACCGTTGCCTAAGGTCCGGCCCCCTATGTTGCAGTTGCGAACAGTCCTAACTCGAGTTCAGGCATGAAGATCCTTATCCCGGTCAAGCGGGTCGTCGATTACAACGTGAAGGTACGGGTCAAAACCGACGGGTCCGGTGTGGAAACAGCCGGCGTGAAGATGTCGATGAACCCGTTCGATGAGATCGCGGTCGAGGAGGCTGTGCGCCTGAAGGAAAAGGGCGTGGCAACTGAGATCGTCGCCGTTTCTCTTGGCGTGGCGCAGTGCGCCGAGACGATCCGAACGGCGCTGGCGATGGGCGCCGACCGGGGCATCCTGGTGGAGACGACCGTGGATCTGCAACCTCTGGCGGTGGCCAAGCTGTTGAAGGCGATCGCCGAGAAGGAACAGCCGACACTGATCATCCTGGGCAAGCAGGCGATCGACGACGACATGAACGCGACGGGGCAGATGTTGGCCGCGCTGCTTGGTTGGCCGCAGGGCACCTTCGCCAGCAAGCTGGTGATCGAGGGCGAACAGATCACCGTGACCCGCGAGGTCGATGGCGGGCTGGAGACAGTAGCGCTGAATTTGCCCGCTGTGGTGACGACGGATCTGCGGCTGAACGAACCGCGTTATGCTTCGCTGCCGAACATCATGAAGGCGCGCAAGAAGCCGATCGAGACGATGAAGCCCGAAGATCTGGGCGTCGATCCGGCGCCGCGGCTTACAGTCGTAAAGGTTGCTGAGCCGCCGAAGCGGCAGGCGGGCCACAAGGTGAAAAGCGTCGCAGAACTGGTGGCCAAGCTACGCACCGAAGCGAAGGTGATCTGAGCATGACCGCGCTGGTTCTCTTGGAATTCGACGCGGCCGGCATCAAGCAGCCGTCGCGCTCGGCTGTTGCCGCTGCAACCAAGCTGGGTGAGGTGCACGGCCTGGTGCTGGGCGAGGGCATCCAGGCAGCCGCCGAAGCTGCGGCGAAACTGCCCGGCCTGAGCAAGGTCTTAACCTGCGATTCACCGGCATTGGCGCATCTGCTGGCGGAGCCGGTTGCCGCGCTCCTGGTTCACTTGGCGTCGGGCTACTCCCACCTGCTGGCGGCGGCGACCGCGGTGGGAAAGAACATCATGCCTCGCGTCGGGGCGCTGCTGGATGTACAGCCGATCAGCGACATTGCCGGGATCGAGGATGCGGACACGTTCATCCGCCCGATCTATGCCGGGAACGCGCTTGCGACGGTGAAGTCCTCCGATCGGATCAAGGTGATTACCGTGCGCGCAGCGAGCTTCGATCCCGTGCCGGTCGAGGGCGGTAATGCCAGCATTGAGAAGGTGGACCCGCCGGAGCAGACGGGCGTGTCCCGTTTCGTGTCGGCCGAGCTTTCCAAAAGTGAACGGCCTGAGCTCACCGCGGCGCGGGTGGTGGTCTCGGGCGGCCGCGGCATGCAGAGCGGCGATAATTTCAAGCTGCTGGAACCGATCGCGGATAAGCTGGGAGCGGCGATCGGCGCGTCCCGCGCGGCGGTGGATGCGGGCTTCGTGCCCAACGACTACCAAGTGGGACAGACCGGCAAAGTGGTTGCCCCCGACCTTTACGTTGCTGTGGGGATTTCCGGCGCGATTCAGCACCTCGCCGGGATGAAGGACAGCAAGGTGATCGTCGCAATCAACAAGGACGAGGAAGCGCCCATCTTCCAGGTCGCCGATTACGGCCTGGTCGCTGATCTCTTCAACGCGCTGCCTGAACTGGCGGCGGAACTGGAGCGCTCCTGATGAATATCGATGTGAACCCGGCGGAGCTTATTCCGGGCCAGCAAGACGCGGCATCCGCCATCAGCCATGTGGGCGTGGTGGGTGCCGGACAGATGGGTAATGGCATCGCGCATGTCGCCGCGCTCGCAGGCCTGTCCGTCACCATGCTGGATGTAAAGGCCGAGGCCTTGCAAAAGGCGCTGGCAACTGTCGCGCGCAACATGGATCGGCAGGTCAACCGCTCGTTGATTACGGTAGAAGAAAAGCAGGACGCACTCGCGCGCATCGCCACGACAACCGATTATGCGGGCTTCGGCGACGCCGATCTGGTGATCGAGGCTGCGACGGAGAAGGAGGAGATCAAGCACGCGGTCTTCCGCGCGCTGACGCCGCATCTGAAGCCCTCCTGCATGCTGGCATCCAACACGTCATCGATCTCGATTACCCGCCTGGCGGCCGCGACCGACCGGGCGGAGAAGTTCATCGGCATGCACTTCATGAACCCGGTGCCGGTCATGAAGTTGGTGGAGATCATCCGCGGGATCGCGACGGACGAACCCACCTTCCAGGCCGTTCAGTCCTTGGCCGACCGTCTGGGCAAGACCACGGCGGTGTCGGAGGATTTCCCGGCCTTCATCGTCAACCGCATTCTGGTGCCGATGATCAACGAGGCGGTGTACGCCTTGTATGAGGGGGTTGGCTCGGTGAGCGCGATTGATACCTCGATGAAACTCGGTGCGAACCACCCGATGGGGCCGCTCGAGCTTGCCGACTTCATCGGCCTGGATACCTGCCTGTCGATCATGCAGGTGCTGTATGAGGGACTCTCGGACAGCAAGTATCGTCCATGCCCACTATTGGTGAAGTATGTCGAGGCGGGCTGGCTCGGCCGGAAGACCGGCCGCGGCTTCTATGATTATTCGCAGACCCCGCCTCGCCCGACGCGGTAAAACTTCAGGGCTTTGACGGCGTTGCTCCCTCCAAACGGAATGGGGCAACGTCATGCGATACAAAGTGAGGGTAAGCGGCGCGGTCACCGGCACCTTCGCCACCCAGGTGGAGGCGGTGGCGGCGGTGCGGGATATCGTCCGGCAGGACGTGAACGCCGAGCCCGAGATTCTGGACGACGAGACCGGCAAGCCCGTTACGCCGGCATCGTCGCGCGGCTGGCGGGAACACTTGGCGCATCAGATCGGATATTGAGATGAACGGCCCCGCTCCGGCGGGGCCGCACGCTGAATAAACGCCGCGCCGCTTACAGGTGCTCCAGCACAGATTCGGCGCTGCTGACCTTGAAGTCGCCAGGCGCTTCAACGCCGAGATGGGTTACTTTGCCGTTCTCGGCCACCAGCGCGTAGCGCTGGCTTCGGGTGCCGAGACCGCGCGCATTCAGATCGAGTTCCAGGCCGAGCGCCTTGGTGAACTGGCCGGAGCCGTCCGCGAGCATCACAACCTTGCCCCCGGTGCCCTGATCCTTGGCCCAGGCATTCATGACGAAGGCGTCGTTCACCGCGACGCAGGCGACGGTGTCCACGCCTTTGGTCTTCAGTTGATCGATATTCTGCAGAAAGCTGGGCATGTGCTTGGCACTGCAGGTCGGTGTGAATGCGCCGGGCACCGCGAACAGGACGACCTTCTTTCCCTTGAAAATATCGTCGGTTGAAACCTCTTTCGGACCATCGGGCGTTGCTTCGGTCAGTTTCATGCTGGGAATGCTATCGCCGACCTTGATCGTCATGCCTGTCCTCCTGGTTGTGGGGCCGGGACACTACTGAAGGCGTCCCAGGGAGTCACGTTGGGGGGTGCCACGTCGGGCGAGCGACGCTTGCAGCCTTCTGAAGGCAAGACCAGATAGGCCTTATGTCCGCCTTTGCCGATGCTGACGCCTTTTTGACAGGCCAACTTCTGATCGCCATGCCCACCATGGCCGATCCGCGCTTTGCTCAGGCTGTGATTTATGTCTGCGCCCATACGGCGCAGGGCGCGATGGGGTTGATCCTCAATCGTCCGTTGGCCGAACCGAGCTTCGACGATCTGCTCCGGCAACTCAAAATTGTCCCGACGCCGCCGGCCCGTCGCATTCGGTTGTGTGCCGGAGGTCCAGTGGATCACGGCCGCGGCTTCGTGCTGCACACGACTGACTGGACCGGCGAAGGCAGCCTGAAAGTGACGGACGATCTCGCGCTGACCGCCAGTCTTGATGTGCTGAAGGCGATTGCCGGCGGTGGCGGCCCGCGCCAGGGCCTGCTCGCGCTGGGTTATGCCGGCTGGGGCCCCGGCCAGCTCGAGGCCGAAATCACGCAGAATGCCTGGCTGTCCAGCCCTACTGAGGAGGCACTCGTGTTCAGCGACGATCACGACGCGAAATGGCGCCAGGCCATGGCGATCCTGAAGATCGACCCGTTGCTGCTGAGCGAAGCTGCCGGACACGCGTAATTTAGGCCCGCCTCACGCCTCATTGGCGTGCAGGCTGATTAACCGTTTCTAAGAGGTTCCGCCCTAGAACCTGCATGCCGTTGCAGGAGGGCATGATGCAGGCCGAGCTTCGCACGCCCGGTGCGCCGGTTATTGCGGAAATAACCGACATCGTCCGCAGCGTCCTGAACGACCCCTCCGTGACCCTCACAGAAGATACCACCGCCCTGGATGTTCCCGGCTGGGACTCGTTCGCCCATATCGCCGTAATCGTGGAAGCGGAGTGCCGCTTCGGGATCACATTCGCCGCGACCGAAGTCGGCGCGCTACAGCGCGTGGGTGACCTCGCGCACCTGATCGAGGTGAAGCGCCGGCGTCGCTGACCCGGTTGTGCTGTTCAACTCTTACATCTTTGTTCTGGCCTTTCTGCCGACGACCGTCGCCGCCTTCTTCTGGCTGTCACGCGTGTCGCGGCAGGCCGGTCTGGCGTGGCTCATCGCCGCTTCATTCTTCTTTTATGCCTGGTGGGATCCGCGCCTGTTGCCGCTGCTGCTCGGCTCGATCGCCGTCAATCATCTCCTCTGGCAAGCGATCGCACGCACCGCCGGCCGAATGCAAACAACCCTGCTCGTGAGTGGGATTGCGGCGAATCTCGGCGCACTCGCCTGGTTCAAATATGCCGCCGCCTGGCTCGGCGCCACGGGCATTTTCATCTCGCAACCTGTCCTGCCGCTGGGGATCAGCTTCTTCACCTTCACCCAGATCGCCCTGCTCGTGGATGCCCGAGCCGGCCGCGCACCCCCACCCACACTGACCGGGCACGCCCTGTTTGTGTCATTCTTCCCACACCTGATCGCCGGCCCCGTGCTGCGCCATCAGGACGTGATGCCGCAATTCTCGGCCGAGACGACATTTCGGATCTCAGCTGATAGCCTCGCGGCCGGCCTTGCGATCTTCGTCATCGGATTGCTGAAGAAGACGCTGCTCGCCGATCCGCTCTCAGCCACCGTCGCGGCGGGCTTCGCCCACCCCGCATCGCTCACCATGCTGGCGGCATGGCGGACCGCGGCGGCCTATTCGCTGCAACTCTATTTCGACTTCTCCGGCTACTCGGATATGGCGATCGGAGCGGCGCGGATGCTGAACATCCGCTTTCCGGCCAATTTCAACTCGCCCTACAAGGCGCGCAGCATCATCGAATACTGGCAGCGCTGGCACATCAGCCTGACGCAATATCTGATGCAGTATTTGTATAATCCGCTGGCGTTGTGGCTCACCCGCCGGCGGATTGCCCGCGGGGCTCCGGTTGACCGGCGCGGCCGTGCGTCATTCCGTGGCTTCACGGAACTCGTTGCCGTCCCGACCACTGTCACCATCGTGCTGGCGGGGGTGTGGCACGGGAGTGCCCTGACCTTCTTCGTCTTCGGCGTGATGCACGCGGCCTATCTGGTGGTGAACCATGCTTGGCGTGCTCTGGGGAAGACCGCGCGCGCCGCTGGGCGGTCGGGTGCCGTCTGGCGCGTCGCGCTGACCTATGCGTGCGTCCTGGCGGGATCAGTGGTGTTCCGCGCGCCCTCATTGCAAGCGGCGCGCGGAGTTTTCGCCGGCACGCTGGGGCTGCACGGCATGGCGACTCACTGGCCGGAGCTGCGGGAGTGGCTGGCGCTGGGCCAGATCGTGGCGCTGTATGCCATCGTATGGGGGGCGCCCAATACGCAGCAGATCATGCATCGCTGCACCCCGGTGCTGCAGGCAGCACGGATCGCACCGGCACGCATCGCCTGGCGCCCGAGCCTGCCCTGGGCCGCCGCTGTCGGATTGGGCGCGTGTCTCGGGGTGCTCTCGCTCGGCGGTTCGGGCGAGTTCCTTTATTTCCGGTTCTGACCATGACGGAAGGGCGCCACTTCCTGCGCTGGTCCGTCCTGATCGGCGGCGGTGCATTTGCGGTCGTTTGGCTGTACGTGGCGCTCGCGCCGCTCGCCTTCCTCGATCCCGAATACGCGGCCTGGGCGGCGAAGGCGCACTTTCTTACCACGTGCAACCTGGGCGACGTGGTGATCGCAGGAGATTCCCGCGCCGCGGCTGATATCCAGCCGGCACTGCTAAAGACCCCCACAACCAATCTGGCCCTCGGCGGTGGCGAGCCGATCGAGGCATTCGCCGTGCTGCGCCGGGCCATGGCGTGTCCCAAACCGCCCAGGCGGGTGATCATTTCATTTGGAATTGGCCATTTCGTCAGACCCGACCTGTTCTGGCAGCGTAGCGTCGCCTACGGGTTTCTCGATTTCGCGGATCTCGAAGAACTACGCCTCGCGTCAGCGTCGCTGAACGATGAGTCGATCTACCGTATGCAACTGCCTGACGGGCTGGCGCCGCGGTTGCGTGCCGCGCTGTACGCCGTGCGCTTCCCGTCGCTCTATTTCGGCAATCTGCTGCACGGCGGCGTATTCCTTCGCCTGCCGGAGAATCTGGCCATGCTCGCCGCGCGGGGCGTTGAGGTGGATTTCGTATCGACCCCGATGAACGAAACCACATGGCATTCTGTACGTCCGGCCGTGGCGGAGGCATTTGCAACGTACCTCCGCGAATATGCCCAACGTTATCCGAACCTGCATATCGTCGGGCCGCTGCTGCCGCACTGGCCTGACCGTTATTTTGGCGATTCGTTCTCGCACTTGAATCCGGAGGGATCGGCGCTGTTCAGCCGCGCCTTCGCCGCCTGGCTGAGCGGTAAGACGCCGGATGCACCACCCGATCTCCGTGCCGCCAGCACGCCCACCACGCCCGCGAGAAGCAAGACGAAGCCCGCGGGCTCGGAGACATGAACCAGGTTTGCCCCACCCGCGATGATCGCACTGACTAGCCCCGGCCCGTCATTATGCCATTCCGAGTCCGTGAGGCCGCTATAGATAATATCCCCGGCGCCGTACGGTGCCTCCGCCAAAATGGTCGCACCCGTGTTGCAGCCGGTCATCAGCGGGATAAAGCCGCTGCCGGCGACGTAATCATGCGCGAGATAGTCGCCACACTGCGTGGCCGGCACCCCCTGCACGAACTGCGCCCCCGTCGTGGTCAAGGTGCCGCAATTACTGGCGTTCACGTACCAATCCTGCACAAGCGAGTCGGGCCCGATGCCATAGGTACCCGCGTCCCATCCGGCACTCTGCAATAACAGCACGCCGCCCGCAGCCACCCAGTTGAGGATCGACGTTTCATTGGCCGTCAGCCAGGCCTGGAAGGGCACGTCGCTGTCGGCGCCGCCTTCGATCATCACGAAGTTGGTGCCCGCCGTGAAAATGGCCGCCGGATTGGCGCTGCCAAAACTGTTGTAGGACGTGAAGCCGCCTGGGCCAAACACCGCGCTAAAATTTTGCGCATCCTCGTCCTGCCCCCACGGCTGCTGGGAGATCAGCACCGGCGTGGCATACACCCTGGTTGCCGCGAGCAAGGCCACGATCAGCGTCACCCCACGCGACCAGCGCATCTTTCTCTCCGGCAATCTCTTTTTCGCGATAAACCCTGCTCCTTCCTGCAAGTCAACGAAAATAGATACGAATGCAACTGTATGAGACCCCGGGCGGGCTTCCCCGATGGCGGGTTTCGTGGCCCCATACGCTCCACCAGACAGGGGGAACCGGCATGGAGGTCGAGTGGCGCAACCTGCGCGCCGACGAATTGCGCGAGCGGACCAAGGCAATGGTGATCGTGCCCGTCGCGGCGCTGGAGCAGCACGGCCCACACCTCCCCGTGGAAGTGGACACGCGCCTCTCCGAGGCGCTGTCGGTCCGGACCGCCCGCAAGGTCGCGGCACGCGGCGATGACGCGCTGGTTCTGCCGGTGATCTGGACCGGACTGTCAGAGCATCACATGAGCTTCGGCGGCACGATCAGCCTCGACTTCCCGGCCTTCTCCATGCTGATCGAGGGCGTGTGCCGCTCCATCGCGCGGCATGGATTCCGCCGCATCGTGCTGATGAACGGGCATGGCGGGAACGAGAACGCACTGCGCACCATCACCGACGATCTCACGCCGAAGCTCGATCTGCCCATCGTGCAGTTCACTTATTGGTATGCGGCGGCGGCCGCGGTCGCCGAGTTGCTGGAGGCACAGACGGCCCTCCAGCACGCTTGCGAGGCTGAGACCGCCATGATGATGGCGCTGCGCTCCGACGTTGTGGCCACCGACCGCATTGCATTGGCCGAAGCCAACCCGTCGCACAATCCCGAGCCAGGGGTCTATCGCTGGCGCACCATCGCCGCGCGCTCCGCCTCTGGCGTCATCGGCCATCCTGAGGCCGCGTCAGCCGCCAAGGGTGAGCGCCTGCTCGAGGCAATCTCCGACACGCTCGCGGTCAAGCTGAGCAATCCCGAACTCTGGTCCCTGCCCTGGAAGGCCTGACACTGATGGAACTTCGCGTGAATGGCCGCTCGGTGCAGGTGGATGCCGCACCGGACACGCCGCTGCTGGACGTGCTGCGCAACACGCTGCGCCTGACCGGCTCGCGCTATGGCTGCGGGCTGGAGCAGTGCGGCAGCTGCATGGTGCTGCTGGACGGCGAGCCGACGTTCTCCTGCGTACGCGAGGTCGGAACGCTCGCCGGCCATGAGATCACCACGATCGAGGGCCTGGAGGGTCATCCGTTGATCGCGGCCTTCATTGAGGAACAGGCCGGACAGTGCGGTTACTGTTTGTCGGGGATGGTGATCAGCGCCAAGGCGCTGTTGGATCGCACGCCGGACCCGAGCCGTGAGCAGATCGTGGCGGCGCTGGACCGCAATCTCTGCCGCTGCGGCACGCATACCCGCATCATCCGCGCGGTGCAGCGCGCCGCAGCGTCGATGCGAAAGGTAGCCGCATGAGCGCGTCCCTTCCCGCTTCGGTCCAGGCCAATCCGCGGCCGGATAAATGGCTCGGCTTCGACGCCGCGGATCGCAGCGTCCGGCTGGCGGTGGGCAAGGTCGAGATCGGGCAGGGCGTGCTGACCGCGCTGCGTCAGATCGCCGCCGAGGAACTCGACGTCGATCTGGACCGCATCCGGGTCATTTCAGGCGATACTGAACGGGCGCCCGACGAAGGTTCGACCAGCAGCAGCCTGTCGATCGAGGTCTCCGGCGCTTCGGTGCGCCTGATCAGCGCTGAAGTGCGGGCGCGTATGCTCGACCGGGTGGCGCAGCGGCTGAACTGCGCGCCACAGGACATCACGGTGACCGACGGCGTGTTCCTGCGCGCCGGCGAAGCGACGGGCCAGGACTACTGGACCATCGCACCTCAGGTCGATCTGGAACGCGAAGCCGATGGATTGGCCGCGCCCAAGCCGCGCACAGCCTATACCGTTGTCGGCCGCCCGGCGCGCCGAATCGACCTGCCCGGCAAGCTCGGAGGCGGCGCCTTCATTCAGGACACGGTGCGGCCGGACATGCTGCACGCGCGCATCCTGCGCCAGCCCGCACGCGAGGCGCGGCTGGTGTCACTGGACGAAGCCGCGATCCGGCGCGCCGCACGGGGCGAGTTCCGAATCGTGCGGTTGGGCAGCTTCGTCGCGTTGGTCAGTCCGAACGAGACTGTGGCTCAGCGCGCCGCAGTCGCCGCCGAGGGAGCGGCGCGATGGGAGGGCGCCCGGCGCTATCGGTCCGAAGAGCAGGAGGCGGCTTGGCTGAAGGGGCTGGACACCGAGCGTCGCGAACTTGGTGCTCCGCTGCCCGCTGCGTCCGGCACGGTCGTCGAGGCGACCTATTCCCGGCCCTATGTCGCCCATGCGGCATTGGCGCCGTCTTGCGCATTGGCCGAGCAGCGCGACGGACACCTGACCATCTGGAGCCACGCGCAGGCGATCTATCCATTGCGCGCGGCGCTAGCGAAGGTGCTGGGCCGTTCTGTCGAGAGCATCACAGCCCGGCATGCGCAAAGTGCTGGCTGTTACGGACATAACGGCGCGGACGACGTCGCGCTGGATGCGGCGCTGATCGCGCAGGAAATCCCCGGTCACTGCATCCGGGTGCAATGGCGTCGGGAGGAGGAATTTGCCTACGAGCGCTATGGCGCCGCGCAAGTCATGAACCTCCGCGTCGTGCTGAACGACGCTGGCCGACCCATCGACTGGACCGCCGAGATCTGGGCTGCATCCCACGTGCAGCGGCCCGCGATGGGCGGCAATATGCTGGCACACGAGGCACTGCCCGATCCGCCGCCTCCGCCGCGCGCCGCGGAACCGCCGGAGGCGAATGGCGGTGGCGGTACCCGCAACGCGCTTCCGCTCTACGACATCCCGGCCAAGCGGGTGATCCACCACTTGGTGCAGCGGCCCCCGCTCCGCACGTCGGCGCTGCGCAGTCTTGGCGGCATGGCCAATATCTTCGCGCTCGAGAGCATGATGGACGAGTTGGCAGAGGGGGCCGGGACCGATCCGGTGGAGTATCGTCTGTCGCTGATGGGCAATGCACGTGCGCATGCCGTCATTGCCAAGGCGGCAGAGATGGCGGGCTGGTCGTGCCGCGGTCCGGCTGGCAGCGGCACAGGGCTGGGTTTTGGGTTCGGGCAGTACAAAAACCGCTCGGCCTATGCGGCGGTGGTGGTGGAGCTCGAGGCCGAGCACGATATTCGGTTGCGCAAAGTGTGGTGCGCGGCGGATGCGGGACTGGTGATCAACCCGGATGGCGCGTTCAATCAGCTGGAGGGCGGTATCATCCAGGCGTGCAGCTTCACGCTGAAAGAGCAGGTGCGGCTGACGGAGGAAGGAGTGGCTTCGGTGGATTGGGAGAGTTACCCGATCCTGCGCTTCTCCGAGGTGCCCGAGATCGAGTGCACGCTGATTGATCATCGCGACGAGCCGTCTCTGGGGATGGGCGAGTGCACCATCGGTCCGACAGCTGCGGCGATCGGGAATGCGGTCGCGCACGCGCTTGGGGTGAGGGTGCGGGATCTGCCGTTGACGCGGGAGAGGGTGGCGAGCGTTCTGGCGAACTCGGCGTAAGCCGGCTCGCCGCGATTCCCCGTACGGTCGTCCCCGTTGTAACAGGACGTCACAGTCTCGACATCGGGGAATAATGGCGAAGCAGGACTATCGAACGTCGCGGCCCAAAGGGACGCGGCGCGGACAGATAGAACGACGCCTGGCGGCGGTTCTTGCGGCTGACATCAGCGGATACAGCGCGTTGATGGAGGCCGACGAAGAAGAGACGCATCGCCTGGTTGCGGCCGACATCACCCGGGTGATGGAAGAGGCGGAGCGGTTCCAGGGTCGCGTCTTTACGTTCGCGGGCGATGGCTTCCTGGCCGAATTCCCCAGCGCGGTCCTTGCTCTGCGCTGCGCCATGCGCATTCAGGCTGGCAGCGCGCGGCGCGCCATCCGGAATCCCGATCTCCGAAATATTTCATACCGTATCGGGATCCATACGGGTGAAATTATGGTGGTTGGTGACCGCACCGGAGGCAACGCGGTCAACATCGCGGCGCGGCTTGAACAGCTTGCGGAACCAGGAGGGATCCGGATTTCGCGCGCCGTTTATGACCAGGTGAAGGGCATCGTACCGGCCGAGTACGTGCCGCTCGGAGAGCATCGTTTGAAAAACATCCGCGACCTGATTGCTCTGTTCCGTGTGATAACCGGCCGCGGCCCGAATGGTGGTACCGGTGCGACCTTGCCAGAGGGTGTTGGTGCATCGGCCGACTACCGACCATCTCTCGCAGTGCTGCCGTTCCGCACTGCGGGAGAAAATCAAGAAGAAGCATATTTCGCGGAAGGCATGGTTGAGGACATCATCAGGTTGCTTGGAGGAATGAGAGACATCGTCGTCGTTTCCCGCACGTCCACCCTGGGCTTTGCCGGACAGATGCCGAATTTACGCCAGGTGGAGCAACAGCTGAACGTGCAGTACGTTCTGCACGGCAGCGTGCGGCGAAGCGGACAGCAGATTCGCATCGGCGTTGAGCTGGACGATGCTGTCTCACGCGAAACCTTATGGGCGGACCGGTTCGACGGCGCACTGGCCGATGTGTTCGAGATGCAGGACGAGATCGCGCTGCGTACGGCCGGCGCCATCGCCCCGCATCTGCGAGAGCGCCAGGCACGGCGCGCACAGCGCAAGGATCGTAACAGCGTCAACGCCTATGATCTGACCCTGCAAGCCCTCGCTCGGTTGTATCCGCCCGATCGCGAATCTCTCGCCCACGCCGAAGCGCTGCTGCACCGGGCCATCGCGCTCGATTCCAACTATTCCGCGGCGTTCTCACATCTCGCGTACCTCCATCTTTTCCGCATCGGTCAGGGACTCTCGACCGACGAGCATGCTGACAGGCTTGCTGCGGCCGAGGCCGCCAGCCGGGCCATCGATCGTGATTCCAGTGATGCGCTTGCATTGGCAATCCATGGTCAGTTGCGTGGCTATTTGCTCAAGGAGCATGAGGACGCGTTGACCATCATCGACCGTGCGATTGCGATAAGCCCGAGTTGCGCGCTGGCATGGACGTACAGCAGCTTCACCGCCGGAATTCTCGGTGATTCTCAGGGCGCCATTTCAAGGTCGAGGAACGCGTTGCGCCTGGCGCCAATCGGGCCCGAGGCCGGGTGCTGGCACGAGCATGCCTATTCCCAGGCCAACTACCTCGCGGGAAACATGGAGGAGGCGATTGCCTGGGGACAGACCGCCGCGCGTCATGGCCGGCAGTCGTCCAACCTACGCTGTCTCGCCGCCGCGCTGGTCGCCGCGGAACGATTGGACGAGGCGCGGGAGATCAGCCGCAGGCTGCTTCAGATCATCCCAAATTTCACGCTGAAGGCGTATCGCGCCTACACGCCGTTGCGCGGAGAGGTCGCGGACCTGTTCGTCGAACGTTTGCGAACTCGCCGGATTGCCGGAATGAACGGCTGAGATCAGCCAACAGGGGGAGGCCAAAATGGCGGGCAATGCAGGAAACGCAGGTAATGCCGGAAACGCCGGGAATGCCGGTGGCGTTGGTGCGGTCGGCAGCGGCGGCCGTGTTGCCGTTCTGCCGGACCGCGTGGATCTTCCGTTCGTCACGGTTGATGATCCGCCCGGGTATTTCATCGCCAAGCAGCGGGTTCCGATTAATATCTATCCCGCGAACCGCTGGGCGGCGGAATGGCACGCCTGGTACGCGTTGAGCGAGTACACGGCGACTGCCTGGAATACAATTACGCTCACGCCGTGGAATAATACGGCTGCCAGCGTCAAGGCCGAGATCGATTTACTCGTGTTGGCCGCCCAGGATGAGCGTGCCGATGCGTTAGGCGAAATCGTGGCGCAGGATCAGCAGTTCGCCGACTATTTCGTGCAACTGCTGACAATGAGTCAGAGCGGCTATCCGAAGACCTGGCTGATGATCAACATCGCCAGCATCGTCGCGACATTCACGGTACTGCACTTCAAGAACGGCGTCTCCGGACCAGGTGGGTATCAGCCGCGGCCTCGCCCCTCTCATATATGTCCCGCCCTGCTGCCGGCCGTGGCCATTCCCGGCCATCCTTCTTATCCGAGCGGCCATTCTACCGAGGCGCATCTGATCGCCCTGGTGATCAATGACGTGCTGACAGGAAGCGTTCAAAGCGCGGCAATGGCCATCGACGCGTGGGCACTTGCCGATCGGATCGCGCGCAACCGGGAAATTGCCGGCCTGCACTACCCATCCGATTCGGCCGCCGGTGTCGAACTTGCGGGGAAGATCCTTCCGTACATGCAGCTGATGCCGATCTATCAGGCGACACTTCCCCTCGCCCAGGGCGAATGGACATAAGCGGGAGAGTACCATGCCGGACCCAGCGCCTAAATCGGTCAGTATCCCGCGGGAGCCTGATCCGAATCTGAACCCCGACCTCCACGCTGCCTGGAGGCGGATGTTCAAAACGTCGTTCGTCTGGATCACTCCTGAATTCGAGCAGCTTCCAGTCGAGCGGCTGCGCATATCGACGATTGCCAGCTTCATATTCTCCAGCACGCGCGTTGAAAGCAGCCGCAACTGGTGCGGGCCTGAAATCGCGGCGCACGGGGGCAAGCAGTTTGTGCAAATTTATGGCGAGTGGGTTGTCCCCACCGTCGGACTCCCCCCGCCGCAGAACCGAGGATCTGGGCCTGGGCCGCATGAGTACAAGAGCGCAGCCTGGGTCGGACTAGATGGAGACCGGCGGTATCTGAACTCCTCTCTGCCGCAGGTCGGAACGGGCCACGACCTCATCGACGGGCCAACGGGTCAGACGACCCAGTATTATCCGTGGGTTCAATGGTGGGCCCGCGATCAGGTCGCGCTGAACTACAGACGCATCACGAACATCACCGTTCAGCCCGGCATGCGTGTGATGGGGCTGGTCTGGGCTTTCAGCCCCACGGAGGTGTTCATTTATTTCCGGAACTTCGCGCCGCTGAACCAAATGGTTGGCATCATCCGGGCTGCTCCGCAGGTGCAACGCACGCCCATTTTGAGGCTGACGCCTACGGTTTCGGGCGCGACCGCCGAATGGCTCGTGGAACGACCGACGCTGTTGAACAGCACGACCGAGCTGGAGCTGTTCCCCGACTACACCCGGGTGGATTTCGACAATTGCGTCGCGGGCACGGCCTCGGAACCCGGTCCCGCAACCGGACAGCAAAC
Source organism: uncultured Pseudomonadota bacterium (assembly GCA_963791885.1). Taxonomy (GTDB): domain Bacteria; phylum Pseudomonadota; class Alphaproteobacteria; order Acetobacterales; family Acetobacteraceae; genus CAVSUZ01. Next base: position 1,801,851 of record CAWBUL010000006.1, read on the forward strand.
CATCGCGACCCCGCGGTGGAAGCGGATGTATCAGGTGCCAGATGGGGCACCGTCGCGCACCGAAATCATCTCCATGGCTCATCGGGTCAGCGACACCGCATTCTATGCAGACTACGGCGGGTTCTGATCGCTGAACTCCGTGGGACGGACCAGGCGCCCTGCAGCAATCCCGCCGTGCTCTCCGCCCATGCCGGCCCCTCCTGCTCGCATACGGGCTGACGGCCGTCAGGCGGCTGTGTCGGCCCGTGTGTCCGCGGCAGATTTCGCGACCACCACCATGGCAGGCCGGAGCAGGCGGCCATTGAGGGTCCAGGCGGGGGTCCAGGCCTGCGTAACGGTGCCAGGCGGGTGGGTGCCAGAAGGGTCTTCAGCCATCGCCTGGTGAAGGTTGGGATCGAAGGGCTTGCCGGTCGGGTCTTCGCGCCGGATACCATTGCGTTCGAGCACACCGAGAAAGCTGCGCTCGATCCCATCCAGGCCGTCGCGCAGCCGGGTGACGATCTCGGGCTCGCCAGGCTGAGGCCTGGGCAGGCTATCGAGGCCGCGCTGAATGTTCTCCGCGGCTTCCACAACGTCAGCGGCGAATTTCTGCACCGCGTATTGGCGTGTTTCGTCCACCTCGCGTCGGGAGCGGGCGCGGACATTGGCGGTTTCCGCCTCGGCCCGCACCCAGCGGTCCTTCATCTCCGCGAGTTCGGATTCAAGCTGGGCAATGCGCGCGGTGGCGGCCTGCATCAGTTCCTCGGGTGTGGCGGGATCGCCCGGCTGCTGTTCGGTTTCGTTTTCCATGGGCGGTTCAGTTAGGGCGCGGAAGGGTTTGCGACAAGTTATCCGAGCAACCGGCCGATGACCCGTGCCGTGTAGTCCACCACGGGGATGATACGGCGGTAGTTGATTCGGGTGGGGCCGATCACGCCGAGGGCGCCAACGATCCGGCCGGCATCGTTGCGCGCGGGCGCGACAACCATCGAGACGCCCGAGGCGTCGAACAGGCCGCTCTCGGCGCCGATGAAGATGCGGACGCCGTCCGACGTTTCGGCGAGTTCGAGCAGGCGGAGCATGGTCTCCTGGGCTTCCAGCCGGTCGAACAGAGACTGGATTGTTGTAAGGCGCTCGATCTGCGTGACATCGGAAAGCAGACGTCCCTGGCCACGGACGATCAGGCTGCCGCCACGGCCCTCGGAGGTCCAAGTGGCGAGGCCGGCCTCCACGATGGAGGCGGACAGCGCATCGAGTTCGGTGCGGTTGGCGGCGATCTCCTCGGCGACGATGCGGCGCAGGTCGGCCAGGGGACGACCGGCGATGCGCGCGTTGAGGTAGTTGCCGGCCTGCTGAAGCGCGCTGGGCGGCAGGCCTGGAGGTGTGTCGATGACGCGGTTTTCCACATGGCCGTCCGCGTTCACGAGTACAACGAGGGCACGGCCGGAACCGAGGGGCACGAACTCGATGTGCTTGAGCGGCCCTTCGTTCTTGGGGGCGAGGACCAGGCCGGCGGCGGCTGACAGACCCGACAGGAGGGAACTGGCTTCGGCGAGGGTTTCCTCCAGGCTGCGGCCAGACGCGGCGAGGGCGGCGGAGATGGACTCCTGATCCTCCTCGCTCAGTTCGCCGAAGTGCAGCAGGCCATCTACGAACAGCCGAAGACCTTGGTCCGTGGGCAAGCGGCCGGCGGAGGTATGGGGGGCATAGAGCAGGCCGGCATCCGTCATATCGGCCATGACGTTGCGGATGGTGGCCGGCGAGAGATTCATGGGGAGGCGACGGGACAGTGTGCGGCTGCCGACGGGTTCACCGGTTTCGACGTAGGACTCGACAATCTCGCGCAAGACGGCCGCGGAGCGGGAGTCGAGACCCGGCGGCAGGGTGCCGGGCGGCCGGCCAAAGACACGGGTGGGCGGATTGAGCGCCTTGTTCATCTGATTTCGAAAACGACCGTAGAAACCTGGTGCTTTCGGGTCAAACCTTCTTCGCCATGTCAACGATTGTGAAGCCCGGGCGATCCGGATGGGTGCGGCGGCCCGTCTCCTGATAGCCCTTTGTCCTGTACATAGCGATGTTCTTCTCCATGCGGGCGTTGGTGTAGAGCCGGAGATCCCCCAGCTCCCATTCGCGGGCCTTGTCTTCGGCGAAGCACAGGAGGCGCCCGCCGAGATGCTCGCCCTGCCGATCGGGTGCGACAGCGACACTGTAGATCATGGCGTAGTTGGGGTGACGCTCCAGCACAATCAGTCCGGCGAGGCCGCGCTCATCCGCCAGCAGCCAAACGCCGCCGGCTTCGATACGGGGCGCGTAGTTCTCGGTGACCGGCAGAGGTGGCGAGCCGAGCATGGCGGTGTATGGCGCGTAGGCGGCGACAGTGAGTTCGGTAACGGCCTTCAGGTCGCTCGGGCCGGCGAGGCGCATCGGGTTTGCTCTCCGGTGGGGTTGGATGGGCGTCGGCATCGTGACATCTCTGGCGGATGATCGCACGCCAATCCGGCCGTGAAGCGGCCGCGCTTCGTCCTGTTTCGCTGACCACGGGGTTTGCCCGGCATGCGGAGGGATCGTGCCTGATCAAAATGGGGGGCACGGAGGTGCTGTGCGCGGCAAGCGCGGAGCCGCGAGTGCCGCCATTTCTGCGCAACTCCGGGCAGGGCTGGGTGACGGCCGAATACGGCATGCTGCCGCGGGCGACGCATACGCGGGGGGATCGCGAGGCGGCACGCGGCAAACAGTCGGGACGGACGCAGGAGATCCAGCGGCTGATCGGGCGGAGCCTGCGGGCCGTAGTGGACCGCACGAAGATGGGCGAGATGACCATCACGCTCGATTGCGACGTGCTGAACGCGGATGGCGGGACACGCTGCGCGTCGATCACCGGGGCGTGGGTGGCGCTGGCGCTGGCGTTCCGCAAGCTGCGGGCAGCAAACGTGCTGGGGACTGATCCTCTGGTGGGGCAGGTGGCGGCGGTGTCGTGCGGGATCGTCGAGGGCGCGGCGGTGCTGGACCTGGATTATGCGGAGGATTCGTCAGCGGAGGCGGACGCGAATTTCGTGCTGACGGATGCGGGCGGGATTGTCGAGGTGCAAGCGACGGCCGAGCGCAGTGCGTTTGACCAGACGATGCTGGGGCAGTTGATGGAGCTGGCTCGGGCAGGGACGGCTGAACTGTTCGCGGCTCAGCGCTCGGCACTGGAAGCGGCATAAATGCCCTGCCGGCTGGCGCGGGGGACAAGGCTGGTTCTGGCGAGCCACAATCCGGGCAAGCTGCGGGAGATCGATGATCTGGTGCGACCGTTCGGGCTTGAGGTCGTCTCGGCCGGCGCATTGGGCTTTCCGGAGCCCAAGGAAAATGCACCCGATTTTGGGGGCAACGCGCGCATCAAGGTGCTGGCGGCGGTGCGGGCGAGCGGATGGCCGGCGCTCGCCGATGATTCAGGATTCTGCGTGGCGGCGTTGGGCGGGGCTCCAGGCGTCTATTCCGCGCGCTGGGCGGGTCCAGGAAAGGATTTCGGCCCGGCGATGGAGCGGGTGAACGCCATGCTGGGTGATGCGGCCGACCGGCGGGCGTGGTTCGTCGCGGCGCTGTGTCTGGGGTGGCCGGATGGGAAAACGGCGACGTTCCTGGGGCGGGTTGATGGACGCGTGGTTTGGCCGCCGCGTGGGGATCGCGGGTTCGGCTACGATCCGATCTTCCAGCCCGATGGTCAGACGCTGACGTTCGGGGAGATGCTGCCGGAACAGAAGCATCCGGTGAGTCACCGGGCGCGCGCATTCGCGCAGTTACAGGCGGCGTGCCTGCCGTTAAAAACGTAAGTACCGAAGATCCCGATGCCAGCAACGCCCGCCGAGCTTTTTGCACTATTCGATGAGTTACGCATCGGACACACGACGATTGAACATCCGCCGTTCTTCATGGTCGAAGAAGGCCGGCCGTGGCATGACAAGATCCCCGGCCTGCACTGCAAGAACCTGTTCATCAAAGACCGCAAAGGCGGCATCTGGCTGGTGGTAATGCCGGCCGACAAGCGCGCCGATCTCGGGCGGTTGGAGAAGCTGGTGGGAGCACCGCGATTCTCTTTCGCCCGGCCCGACGTGCTGCAAGAAGTGCTCGGGCTGACGCCCGGTTCGGTGACACCGTTCGGATTGATCAATGACGAGCAACGCCGCGTCACCGTGATTCTTGACGAGGAGATGCTCGAGAGCGAGTGGATGAACGTGCATCCGTTGCACAACGCCGCTTCGACCACCATCCGCTCGGCGGACCTTCTGCGGTTCGTGCGTGCGCTCGGTTATGAACCAATCGTCGTGCGGTTGCCGGGTGCGTCAGAGAACGCATAGGCGCCCGGTCTGAGGCTACCCCTTCGGCAGTTCGATCCCCGCCAGCGCCTCCCACACGCGGATAACGAACGCATCGTCTCGCCCGCCCTGTCCCATGCCTGCGGCTGCCAGGAAAAGCTGGTGCGCAGCGGCGGCAAGCGGCGCGGGAAAAGTCAGCGTCCGTGCCTGATCCAGCACGATCCCCAGATCCTTGACGAAGATGTTCACCGCCGAAGTCGGTGTGTCATCACCCGCAAGAATGTGCGGCACACGGTTCTGCCACATCCAGGAGCTTCCGGCCGACGAGCAGATGACTTCGTACAGCGTCTTCGGATCGGCGCCCGCACGGATGCCAAGGGCGAGCGCTTCAGCCGCCGTCGCGATGTGCACGCCCGCCAAAAGCTGGTTCACCATCTTCACCGTGCTGCCTGCTCCGGCCGCGTCCCCAAGGCGCCAGACCTTCGCTGCGATCGCCTCGAGCAAGGGCGCGGCACGATCGAACGCGGCAGGTGCACCCGATGCCATGACGGTCATTGTTCCGGCATCCGCTCCGACCTTCCCGCCCGATACCGGCGCGTCAAGCATCAAGAGCCCGGACGCGGATAGCCGAGTCTCCAGCGCACGCGCGACGTCGGGAGCAATGGTAGTCGAGCAGATCACCACACTACCCGGTCGTAGGCGCTGCACGCAGCCATGCTCACCGAACAGCACCTCCTGCTCCTGCGTCGCATTCACCACCAGGATCAGTACCGCCTCGCTGTCCGCTGGGATCTCGCTCGGACGTGCGATCGCGCGCCCACCGGCACTCTTGATCGCATCCCGAGCGTGCTCGCGTATGTCGCAGCCGCTGACTTCATGCCCTTTGCGGAGCAGGTTCATAGCGGCGCCCATGCCCATGGCGCCGAGGCCAATGACTGCTACTTTCATCTGCGTTTCCTTTTGCTGACAGCTGGCAAGTTGCGCCATAACTCCGCCGCGTTTGGTGGCAAAAGAGACGTGGCGAAACGGAGGGCGCGATGATGTCGCGACGATTCCAGGCCGGGCTCGTTCTGACAATCCTGCTTGCGTTGAGCAGCGTGGGAACTGCCCGTGCCGATTGGCATGGCGGTGGTGGTGGCTGGCAGGGCGGCGGAGGCTGGGGCTGGCATGGCGGTGGTGGCTGGCATGGTGGCGGCGGCTGGGGCTGGCATGGCGGTCGCTGGAGCTGCTGCTGGGGGCCTGGCGGCGTGTTCATCGGCGTGGCACCGCCCTCCGTCTATTATCCGCCGCCACCCGTCTATTACGCGCCTCCGCCTCCGGCGTATTACGGTCCGCCGCCGGGATACTATGCACCGCCCGCGGCGTACTAACACGCCTTAGCGGCCTGAGCGGAACCGCTCCACCGCCGCAACCAACGCGCGGCGCACACCTGGTTCCAACGCCGAATGGCCGGCGTCCGGTACGATCGTGAGCCGCGCCGCCGGCCAAGCCGCGGCCAGTTCGAATGCGGTCGCCGGCGGGCAGATCATGTCGTACCGGCCCTGCACGATCTCCGCGGGAATATGGCCCATGCGGTGCATGCCACCGAGCAGCCCCTCCGGCGGCAGAAACAGCCGATGCGCGAAGTAATGCGCCTCGATCCGCGCCAGACCCAGCGCTGTCCGATCCTGAGCGAATGACGTCACAGTCTCGGGACTCGGCAGCAGCGTGCTGCAGGACCCCTCATACACTGACCACGCGCGCGCGGCGGGCATATGCACTGCCGGATCGGGATGGGTCAGGCGGCGCAGATAGGCGCCCAGCAGGTCACCGCGTTCCTCCTCGGGCAGGAAGCCCGCGAAAGTGGCGTGCGCATCCGGGAAAATCATGCGCAAGCCGTGGAGGAACCATTCCACCTCGTTCGTCCGTCCGAGGAACACGCCGCGCAGCACGCAGCCGGCGACGCGATCCGGATGCGTTTGCGCGTAGGCTAGCGCGAGGGTCGAGCCCCAGGATCCGCCAAACAGGATCCACCGATCGATGCCAAGATGCCGGCGCAGCGTATCGATATCGCTCACCAGGTCCTGGGTCGTATTCTGCGCCAGGCTACCCATCGGGCGGGAGCGTCCGGCCCCGCGCTGATCGAAAATCACCACGCGCCAGAAATCAGGGTCGAAGAACCGCCGATGCACCGCGCCCGCGCCCGCGCCCGGGCCCCCATGCAGGAACAGCGCCGCCTTTCCCCGCGGATTTCCCACCTGCTCCCAGGTACATGACGTGCCCGGCGGTCAGCGGGAGGTAGCCCGTCTCGAACGGGCCGATTTCGGGGAACAGGTCGCCGCGCGGCATGACGCTCAATGGTATAGGCGCGGGTGTTCTGGTCAAACAGGGGAGATGGCGTGGCGCGGCTATGCATTGCGGCGGGCGCGGTCAGTGGTCTGGTTGCTGTCATCATGGCCGCGCTCGCGGCGCATGGACTTGAAGCGATCGGAGCGGCGCGGTTGCAGATGCTGCGCAACGCCGTGCAGATGCACGGTTGGCACGCGCTGGCGATAGTTGCCTGCGGGATCTGGGCGATGCTCGGCGGCGGGCGCCTGGCACTTGCGGCCGGCGCGGCCTTCCTGGCCGGGACCATCGTGTTTTGCGGTGCCGTGTACGCGCTGGCATTGGCCCAGGCGTCGGTTGGTCTTCTGGCTCCATTCGGTGGCGGACTGCTGATGCTCGGGTGGGTTCTTCTGGCACTATCGGCACTCGTCCGACATTGATTTCAGAACCCCGCGCGCGCATCCGGATTGGCTGTGGCCAGTCCGAGGTGATGCAGCTTCGGATGGACGATGAACGTGGTGTTCATTGTGTTTCCCCTGTCGGTAGCTGCCTTTGAAACATGTTTGCGGCCTTACAGTTCACGCCGCCGCACCGCCGGCGAATGACGCGTTGCGCAAACTGAGGCGCTGCCGCACGAAGCTGATGCCGCGAACCCGCTCGGCTTGACATAAACAGTTAATCATACTAACATTTTGAGCTTCAACCCGAGCGAACCCCATGCAGACAAACACTGCCCCGCGTAACGCCTTTCCGCTGCTGGAAGCAGGCGCGTCCGGACCCAGCGTCCTGGTCGCGCAGTCGCTGCTGAATTGAGAGGGCGCCTTGCTCGACCTGGATGGCGCGTTCGGCCCGGGAACAAAGGCAGCCGTCCGGGCCTGCCAAACCCGACACGGCTTGGAGGCGGACGGCACCGTCGGCGGCAAGACCTGGATTCTGCTTGATCGCCTGCCCGAGCCATGCCCGGGCGTGGACACGCGTGCCGTGACGTTCATCGTCCGGCAGGAAGTCGGCAGCCGGGCCGCTTACGACGCGCTCTACGCCAGCCCGGCCTGGCCCGGCGGCGAAAGCGGCATCACCATCGGGATCGACTACGACCTCCGCTTCGCCGCCGACCTGCTCGGCGATTGGTGTCCGTATCTGTCGGCCGATAATTTGGATGCGCTGCGTCTCTGGCGCGGCGAGGCGGGCAGCGCAGCGGCCGCCGCCGCACTGAATTCGATTGTGGTGCCGCGGGATGCAGCCTGGTCCGTCTTTGCCACACGGACCTTGCCCGCGACATTGCAATCGACACAGCGCGCTTTCCCAGGTTTGGATCGCCTGCCCTTGCTCAGCGCCGGGGCGCTTGTCAGTCTGGTCTATAACCGGGGGCCGGCGACGTCCGGCCCGAACCGGGAGGAGATGAGCCAGATCCGGGACGCGGTGCAGCAAGGGAAGCCAGCCGCCGTCCCCGGGCTGCTCCGGGCGATGACCCGGCTGTGGCCCGACAGTCCGGCTCTGCGGACCCGGCGGGAACAGGAAGCCGACCTGTTCGCTGAGGGATTGCAGGAGGGAGTGCAGGCGCATGTCGGGAACCGTCAGAACTAAGGATGTGGTCTATGCGCGTCGCGGCGCGAGGGAGCTGAAGGCGCGCATCTATCGCCCGGACACGCCGTCATCCTGGCCCGCTGTCATTGACATCCATGGCGGTGCATGGAGCGGCGGAGACCCGACGGACGGCGCCGCACGCGACGAGGCTCTGGCCCACGCGGGCATCCTCGCCGTCGCCATCGAGTTTCGTGACGGCGCGGACGGCTATCCCACCTCACTGCAAGACATCAATGAGGCGATCCGCTGGCTCAAGGCGTCTTCGCTCGGCATCCGGCCCGACGGCGTCGGACTGACCGGCAACTCCAGCGGCGGACATTTGGCGATGCTTGCCGCCATGCGGCCAGGCGATGCGCGTTACGCGGAACTGGGCGACTATCCCGGCGTGGATGCCAGCGCCCGTTGTGTCGGGATGCTCTGGCCGGTGATCAACCCGCTGTCGCGCTATCATCACGCGCGGCGCCACCGCGATCGACCCACACCGGCAGCCTGGGTGGGCAATATCCCGGAGCGGCAGGAGGGCTACTGGAAAACCGAAGCAGCAATGGCCGAGGGCAACCCCGTCCTAATTCTGGAGCGCAAGGAGCCGGTACGGACCCCACCTGCCCTATGGGTGCAGGGGCGCCCGGATGATCATCCGCACGACTACAGGGACCCTGACTTCGCGTTCGACGGCAACGAGCCGGAGCGTTTCGTGCACCTCTATCGCGCGGCGGGCGGCTCGATCGATCTGGTGTCCGTCGACCAGGCGCGCCGGGCGGAGGAGTCCATCGCGCCCCTGGTGGCATTTTTCCGCAAGCACCTGCGGTGAAGTTCGGCCTGCGCTACGTCAACACGGGCCGGTATGCCGACCCGGCTGAGGCCGTGGCGCTGATGCAGGCGGCCGAGGAAGCCGGCTTTGACTCCGCCTGGACCGTTGAACACGTGGTGATCCCGCGCGGCTATCAGTCGGCTTACCCGTATGCGCCGGCCGGGCGCATCCCGGGCGACGAGAGCCGCTTCGTCCTGCCGGATCCGCTCATCTGGATGGCGTACGTGGCGGCGCGAACCTCACATATCCGGCTAGCCACAGGGGTGATCATCCTGCCGGAGCATAACCCCGTGCTGTGCGCCAAACAGGTCGCGACCCTCGACGTCATGAGCGGCGGACGAACGATCCTGGGCATCGGCGTGGGCTGGCTGAAAGAGGAGTTCGACGCGCTTGGCGTTCCGTTCGAGACTCGCGGCGCGATGACGGACGACTATATCGGCGCGATGCGCGCCCTTTGGACGCAGGATGCGCCGTGCTTCGAGGGTCAGTTCGTGCGATTTCGGGACGCCTATATGCGGCCGAAGCCGGTGAACGGGACTATACCCATTGTCGTGGCCGGACATACCAAGGCGGCCGCACGCCGGGCCGGGCGGCTGGGCGACGGGTTCTTTCCCCCACGCGGCGTCCCCAACGACCTGATTTCTCTGGCGCGAGAGACTGCACGGGCGCATGGCCGGGATCCGGACAGTGTCGAGATCACCCTTGGATTTCCCGAAGACGAGGCGATGATTCCGGATCTGGGCCGCCTCGGCGTCATGCGGCTGCTCGTGCCGGTAACAGGCGCAGCAGGCATTGCGAAGCAGGTGCGCGGGCCGGATGATCTGGCGCACTGGCGCGGCCTGATCGAGCGTTACGGGAGGGAACTCGATGAGCAGTTTGCGGGGTCAAGGCGGACCGCGGTACCGCGCGCGGCAAAGCGAGACGGCGCCGTATGAATTGATCCAGGTGCAGAAGCTGACGCCGCTTATCGGCGCTGAACTCGGTGGCGTCGATCTGGCCCGGCCGCTGTCCAACCGGCAGTTCGACGAGATCCACCGCGCGCTCGCGGAGAATCTGGTGATTTTCTTCCGCGACCAGCACATGAGCCCGGAGCAGCACTTGGATTTCGGCCGCCGGTTCGGCGAGCTGCACGTTCATCCGGCTGCGCCGCATGCACCGGGGCATCCGGAGCTGATGATCATCCATGCGGATGAAAACAGCCCGCGCGCAAACGGCGAAGGATGGCACAGCGATGTCTCGTGCGATGTCGAGCCGCCCATGGGCAGCATCCTGTACATCCGGACAGCACCGCCCTATGGCGGCGACACGCTGTTCGCAAACATGTATGCTGCGTATGAAGCGCTATCGCCGCGTATGCAGACCTATTTGGAAGGCCTCACCGCGATCCACGACGGCGAAGACGTCTATCGCGGCCTCTATGCGAATTACGGCGTGGCGGACAAGTCGAGCTATCCGCGGGCCGAACACCCGGTTGTGCGCACCCATCCCGTCACCGGACGCAAGGCGCTGTATGTGAATCGGGGCTTCACGCGGCGCATCGTGGGGATCCCACGCGATGAGAGCGAGGGCGTGCTGCGCTACCTCTACGAGCACATGGAGAACCCGCTGTTCCAGTGCCGTTTCCGCTGGGCAGAGAACTCTGTGGCGTTCTGGGACAATCGGTGCGCGCAGCACCGGGCGATGTGGGATTATTGGCCGCACACACGGTCAGGTCACCGCGTCACTGTTAAGGGCGATCGGCCTCTATAATCGGACTCCCCAACATGTACGGCTCCGTATAGGTTGCGATCGTACGTGGAAGGACGGTCATGAGAAAGATAGCCATTGCGGCGATGCTCTCGTTCGCGGGAGCGCTGGGAAGCACATCGGCCTGGGCCGATATCATCGTAGGACCGGGTTTCGGAACGCCGTGCGCCGAGGGAAGCTGCCCGATTTATGGCAGCTCCGTGAATGCCATCGGCGCGAACTCTCTGGATCTCTTTCAGTCGTCGACCGGCCCGGTCGATACCGGAACCCTGCTCTTGATCTTCGCCGTCCCGAACAATCCCGCGAATGCGCTGGCGACGAACCCCGTCACGAGCGCACAGCTCCATGTTCCAGCCGCGAGCGCCTCATCGACTCCGGTCACTGTCGGCAGCCTGAGCTTCGAAGGCGAGATGACCCATGGAGAGGTGTACGGAAATCTTGGGTTGCTGGACGGCAACATCGTCGCTTTCAACGATTTGCAGGCAGCGGATTACGCGCTGTTTTCCGCCACCTATGACGCGTCGACGAACCCGATCAACAACTTCTCGCTTTATGAGATCCCGCTGACGACCACGGGCTCCACCGTCTTTGGCAGGGGCGATCTGATCAATATTGACTTCACGTCGCTGCCGGTCGGCACGTTTGCCCTTGGATATACCACGCCAACGACGTCTGTCACCGACACGCCGTTTGACCAAGCTGGGGTAAGCGGGTTGGCCAAAGTGCCAGAGTCTGCCAGTTGGGCTTTGTTAGGGTCGGCGCTGATGTGCCTGGGATGGGTTCGGCGCAGACGCATCTGACCATGGACCCAATCAGGTTCCGCGACTGCTAAAATAGAAACTGCCGGGCGGCGCCGTTTTTCACGCAGCGGCCCGGCAGGTTTCCGGAATTCCCCCTCCAACGAGTTGAAGGGGGCGGATTCAGAAGATCGATCTGCCGGCAGCCAATCCCATAATCAGGCAGATCACGAAAATGATCAGGAAGATGAAGAAAAGGATCTTGGCGATACCCGCGGCCGTCGCCGCGATGCCGCCAAAGCCGAAGACCGCAGCGATAATGGCCACGATCAGGAATACCAGTGCCCATCTGAGCATGAAGCTCTCCTAAACGACCGGGAACATTCCGACCCGCGAAAAACGATGGCGGCGCGTCCTGGTTCAGGGCGCATACGCGAAAGTGACGGACGCGTGTATCAACGAAAGTCCCGCGTCGGGACCTTGATGCCGCCGGGTTGACGGTTACCACCGCTCATGTCCTGCGCCTGCTGCCCAGGAGTTTTGCCCAGCGCTCGTAGCTGAGGCGACAAATCGGCGAAGCGCTCGGCAACGACATGAATAACCTCGCCTTCGCGCTGCACCTTGCCGGTGCACGCGACCATGCCGGCGGACAGGATCAGCCGGCGCTGGCGCTCGAACAGGCTGGGCCAGACGATCAGATTGGCGATACCGGTCTCGTCTTCGATCGTGATGAACAGCACACCGCTGGCCGAGCCGGGGGCGCTGGCGGATGAGTATGATCCCCGCCACCGTCACGCTGCGGCCGTCGCGTGTGCTGCGCAGGTCCCCGCAGCGGATCATGCCCTGCACATCAAGGCCGGTGCGCATGAACGACACCGGATGAGCGCGCAGAGACAGGCCGACCGCGCGATAGTCCTCAACGACCTCTTGCGGGAGGGCCATGGCAGGAAGCCGCACGGCCGGCTCGCCGCTGGCGGCGTCATCGAACAGCGGCAGCGGCGAGTCCGACAATCCCCGTATGGCCCAGAGCGCGGCGCGGCGATCGAGACCAATAGACTGGAAGGCATCGGCTTCGGCCAGGCGCTCGAGCGCGGCAACCGGTACGCCGGAGCGGCGATGCAGGTCGGCCATATCGGTGTAGGGCGCTTCGCCTCTGCGGGTGATGATGTCTGCGGCATGGGCGTTTGCGAGTCCCTTCACCATGCGCAGGCCGAGGCGCAAATCCCCCTCCTCTAGGGTCGAATCCCAACGGGAGGCATTCACGCAGGCGGCGAGAACCCGCACGCCGTGCTCTCGCGCGTCGCGTACGATCTGCGCCGGCGCGTAGAACCCCATGGGCAGGCTGTTGAGCAGGGCGCAGGCGAAGACGGCGGGGTGATGGCATTTCATCCAGGCGGACGCGTAGGCGATGAGGGCGAAAGATGCGGCGTGGCTTTCGGGGAAGCCGTAGGACCCGAACCCCTCGATCTGCGCGACGGTGCGGGCAGCGAAGTCTTCGGGATAGCCCCTCGCTTTCATGCCCGAGATCAGCTTGTCCCGGAAATGGCTGACGCCGCCGGTGACATTGAAGGTGGCCATGCTGCGGCGAAGTGCGTCGGCTTCCTCCGCCGTGAAACCTGCGCAGACCATGGCAACCTGCATCGCCTGTTCCTGGAACAACGGCACGCCAAGGGTCTTTCCCAGCACCTGCTCGAGTTCGGGGCTGGGATACGTGACAGGTTCTTCGCGTTCGCGCCGCCGCAGATAGGGGTGAACCATGTCGCCCTGGATCGGGCCCGGGCGAACGATCGCGACCTCGATCACCAGGTCGTAGAAGCGGGCGGGCCTCAGGCGCGGCAGCATGGACATTTACGCGCGGGATTCGATTTGGAACACGCCGATCGTGTCGGCGTGCTGGATCATCTCGAATGTCTTGGGATCGTCGGGAGGGATGGCGTCCATGCTGAGCGGGACGTCCTGGCGTCCATGCTCTCTCAGCAGATCGAAGGCGCGGCGCATGCAGCCGAGCATGCCGAGGCCGAGGACATCGACCTTCATGAAGCGCAGGACGTCGATATCGTCCTTGTCCCACTCGATGACCTGGCGGTCCTTCATGGTGGCGGGTTCGATGGGGACAAGCTCGTCCAATCGGTCTTGGGTGAGGACGAAACCGCCGGGATGCTGGGAGAGGTGGCGGGGAAACCCGATCAGTTCCCTCGCCAGATCGAGCGTGAGCCGCAGGCGCGGGTCGTTCAGATCGAGATTCAGCTCTGCCGCGTGGTTGTCTTCCACGCCGTCGTCCGACCACGCCCAGACCTGTGATACCAAAGCACCTGTGACGTCTTCTGGTAGCCCGAGCGCCTTACCCACGTCCCGGATGGCGCCGCGTCCGCGGTAGCGGATGACAGTGGCGCAGAGTGCGGCACGATCACGTCCGTACGTGTCATAGATCCACTGGATGACGTCCTCACGCCGCTCGTGTTCGAAATCCACATCAATGTCCGGCGGCTCCTTACGCGCTGCGCTGACGAAGCGCTCAAAGAGCAGATTGGAGCGAGTGGGATCGATGGCGGTGATGCCAAGGATGTAGCAGACAGCGCTGTTGGCGGCGCTCCCGCGACCCTGACAGAGGATGTCTTGTGATTTTGCGAAACGGACGATGCTGTGGACGGTCAAGAAGTAGGGCGCATAGGCGAGTTCGCCGATCAGGCGGAGCTCATGGTGGAGCTGGCGACTGATGGCGCCAGGAATGGCGGCATTGTAGTGGCGGCGCGCGGCGTCCCATGTCAGGCGTTCGAGTGTTTGTTGTGGCGTGAGATCGGGATCGGCGATTTCTGATGGATATTGGTAGCGGAGTTCGTTCAGTGAAAACTGGCATCGCTCCGCGACTTCAGATGTCCGATTGATTGCCTCCGGATAACGTGCAAAAAGCCGTGTCATCTCAAGCGGTGAACGCAAGTGACGATCGGCAAATCGCTCGCGTCGGAAGCCTGCATCATCGATGGTGCAGCCTTCGCGGATGCAGGTCAGCACGTCCTGCAGCACCCTCCGGTGCGGCGCGTGATACAGCACATCGTGGGTAGCCACCGTGGGAATGCGGTTGTGGCGCGCCAGGCGGGCAAGCGCTTCCAGGCGTGCGCCATCGTCGGGTCGGTAGCGCCGGGTCAACGCCAGATAAGCGCGGTCTCCAAACGCATTTTTGAAGTGCGGGAGTTGGTCTGTGTCAGTCTCGTTGGCCAGAAAATCGCGAGCAGACCGTCGGCTGCATCCGCCACGTCCGTCCAGGTCAGACTGCAGCGTCCCTTGCCCGCGCGCCGCTTTCCTGTCGTAAGCAGGCGCGTAAGGCGGGAGTATCCAGCCCGGTTTGTGGGATAAACCAGAAGGGATGGGCTGTCTGTGAGATCGAGCCGGCAGCCGACGATAAGCCGCATGCCGCTATCTTGGGCGCGCTGATGGGCCCGCACGATGCCGCCCAGAGTGTTGCGATCGGTAATAGCGAGCGCGGAAAGTCCCAGAACCGACGCTTGGGCAAAAAGCTCCTCGATATGTGATGAACCACGGAGAAAAGAGTAGTTCGATGCAACCTGCGGTTCTGTGTAATCCGCCATAAGGCAAGTTTATCGCATGTAGGATCGAGTTGTTCGAACGGGAACCGGGGCGGAGAATGAACTGGTTAAGGTATCTGAGAGGGGCGGGTTTCAACATCCATCGACCCGGCGACAAGCCGAATATTTTCATCTTTGCTACGCCGCGGAGCGGCTCCACCTTCCTAATGGAGCTTTTGGCCGCGCAGCCTGGAATGAAAGTGTTCGATGAACCGCTGAATGCAAACTATCCAGCATGCCGACGTGAGCTTGGAATCGCCAACTGGGAAGAACTCACGGTGATGCCGGACCGGGAGGAGCAATATAAAGCATTCTTCGGCGGGCTGCTGGAGAACCGGATCAAGGACCTGAATCGCTCACCGCTCCTGAAATATGGACGCTTGGTAACAAGGCGGGTGGTGATCAAGAATATCCATGGCGGCAAGGATATGCTGCCGTGGTTCGCACGCACCTTCGATGCGCAGATCCTCGTATTGCTCCGGCATCCGATCCCGACCGTTCTGTCGCATCAGAAATTTCCGCGCCTTCCCTACCTGCTCCGCCAACCGGGACATCGCGCGTTGTTCTCGCCCGAGGAGATCGCCTTCGCGGAGAGGTTGATCGAAACGGGCACCAGATTGGAAAAAGGCATGATTGACTGGTGCTTGGAGATCGGGGCGATGTTCCGCAACCCGTGGTCCGACGCCACGGTGATCAGTTACGAAGATCTGACGGTCTTCCCGCGCGAAAGCTTCGAATTCCTGCGGGGGCGCCTGATGCTCGAGCCAATGAACGATGTCGAGCGACGAGCGGCGCGTGCGTCTGGGTCTACCGAGCAGTCCGACGACGAGGCACGGCGCTTCTTCGCCAAGGGGGGCAATGGAGATCGTCGCTTCCTGATCAGCCGGTGGCGATCGCGCGTATCCGAGCATGACCTGCGCCGCGCCTTCGAGATCTGCCAATTCTTTGGCCTCAATCAGGTACTCGGAAAACAACCTGTTCCCCACCGACGCCTATCGTATTCCAGGCGTTTCCGGCGGAGGCAGCTTCGCCAGGGCGCGCGCGGAGGCGTCGGCGCATCCCTACATGACGAACACACCCTTTCCGGTGGTCTGAGTATCGAACAGGCGATATGCCTCCTCCGCCTGATCTAGCCGCCAGCGCTGTGTAAACAGGCGATCCACCGGAATCTTCCGCTCCGAGACAAAGCGCGCGCACTCGGCTTGGCCGATCACCGAGAAGGTCCAGGACCCAATCATTGTCAGTTGCTTGCGCAGTACGTCGGGGCTGACGTCGATGGTAACGTTGTTGCGTTCGCCCACGAAGCACATGGTACCCCAGACCTTGGTGCTGCGGATGGCGGCAATCCGGCCTTCCGGGGCGCTTGAGGTATCGAGCGTCAGATCGGCGCCGCGTCCCTTGGTAAGGTCTTTCACCGCGCCGACCGGATCGTTGGAACGCGGATCAACAACATGATCGGCGCCGAATTCTTTCGCGCGTTCGAGCCGCTCGTGACTGAGATCGAGAGCGATGACCTTCGCGCCCATTTCCTTCGCCAACTGTGTGGCGGACAGTCCGACCGGCCCCTGGCCGAAAATTGCGATCGTGTCGTTGCCTGAGAGGTTCATCCGCCGCAGCGCGCCCCAGGCGGTGCCGGTGCCGCAAGAGATGGCGGCGCCGGTTTCGAAAGAGAGGTCATCCGGGAGCGGTACGAGTGTATTGGCTGGCACGCACAAATATCTGGCGTGGCCGCCATTGGCGTTGTTGCCGTACACTTTCACCGGCTGCTCCTGACAGAGCTGGCTCCATCCCGAGCGGCAGTGGGCACACAGAGTACAGCCCTGGTAGTGGTGAACCATGACGCGGGCGCCGATCCGGGCCTCCCGTTCGTGGACGCCCGGGCCACGGGCAGCCACTATGCCGCAGGGCTCGTGTCCGGCAATGACCGGATTGGGGTTGGCAGGGAGGCCGCCGACCGCCTGCTTTTCTCCCTTGGGCCGGCGATACTGGTGCAGGTCGCTGCCGCACATGCCGGAGGCTTTCATCTCGATCACCACTTCTCCCTCGCCCGGGGTGGGATCGGGAAAGTCCATCAGCTCGAGTTCGCAGCCACCGGTGAAGACCACGCCTTTCATGTTTCCTCCGCTTGCTCTTGAGTTCAGGGCGTCTCGGGCGTGCGGAACAGCAACGGAAAGGCGCTGTGCACATGCGTTTGCGTTCCGGGAGGGGCGCCAAGATGCAGATACGATTGATCGAGCGCTTTCAGGCTGGTCGCGCCCATCAACGCCATCGCCACGGCCGTCTCCTGCTCCAGGAGCTCGAGGACGCGTCCGACGCCGGGGGCGCCTTCTGCGGCCAAGCCATAGCAATAGAGCCGGCCAATTGCGACGGCGTCCGCACCGAGCGCAATGGCCTTCACCACATCAGTCCCTCGGCAGATGCCGCCATCGATGATGATGCGAGCGCGTCCGGCGACGGCATGCAGCACCCCCGGCAGCACGTCCATCGCCCCCCGGCTGTGATCAAGCTGTCGGCCACCGTGGTTGGAGACGTAAATCACGTCCACGCCGTGATCGCAGGCTATGGCGGCGTCTTCCGCCGTGGCGATGCCCTTCAGGATCAGAGGCAGGCGGTGCCGGTCCTTGTAGTGCTTCACATTGTCCCAGGAGAACGCGGCCTGGTACTGGTGTCCGGTTGCGGCGGTCCGCCACGGTTTCACGAATCGGGCGGCAATGTCGCGTTCCCGCCGTGAATAGGCTGCCGTATCGACGGTGATGGCGAATGCGTCGTAGCCGGCGGCTTCGGCACGGCGGACCACGTCATCGGTCCAGGCATCGTCACCGCGGACGTAGAGCTGGAAGATCTTGGGTCCGGACGTGGCCGCCGCGGACTCCTCCAAACCGGGCTTGGTGACCGAACTGACGACGATTGGGACACCGAAAGCCGAAGCCGCAGCGCCCGCAGTGGCCGCACCGCCGGGATGAAAGGATTCGAGCGATCCAACCGGCGCGAGCATGACTGGCAGACGCATGCGCATGCCAAGGAGCGTGGTGGTGCAGTCGATCTGCGAGACGTCGCGGCAGACGCGCGGGCGAAATGCAATGCTATCCAAGGCCATACGGTTGCGGCGCATGGTCGTTTCGGTCTCCGTCGCACCGATCAGATAGCCCCAGATGTGATCCGAGAGCCGGGCCCGTGCGGCGGGGATAAATTCGTGCAGCGTCTGGTAGTCGCCGCTTGGGTCCGCAAGGTGTGGTGCATCCGGCATGAGGGCGACCCTTCGAGGCTGTCCGGACCTCATCAGGCCTCGTCGCGAGGAATCGCGCAAGCCGATCCAAATTTTGGAATGGCTTTAACTCTTTAATAACTTCGCGGAACAAAAATAAGCTTCATCCCAGAAACGGCACTGTCTCTCACCGGGAGAGGCCGATACCAGGAAATGGAGCGCCACGAATGAGCGGTACAATCAACGGGGCAACGACACCCAGCGGGGCAACGACACCCAGCGGGGCAACGACACCCAGCGGGGCAACGACACCCAGCGGGGCAACGACACCCAGCGGGGCAACGACACCCAGCGGAGCAAACACCCCCAACACGGCAAACACGGCCAGTGGGGCAAGCAGCACGCCCAACGGGGCAGGCACCATCAGCAGCAGCACAAATCCGTCATCACCGGGGACGATAACACAAGGGAGCACGGTGGGATCCGCCTCTACGACGAGCGGTGTGAGCACGACCGGTACCGTGCAAAGCGCAGGGACGTCCGCAACAAACATCCTGACCGTCGGAGCGGGCCAGGAATACACAACAATTCAGGCTGCGCTGGCCGCTGCGCAGTCTGGGGACGAGATCGACATCATGGCCGGCACTTACGTGGCGGCCGATGTGACGTTGACACAGAACCTGACGATCAAGGGGGTGGGCGGACCGGTTTATATCGAGGCGCCTGGCACTCTAAGCTACGGCGGTAACGTATCTAAGGGCATCTTCGTCGCCGGGACGACAGGCGACACACCCGACATCACGATCGAAGGGCTGACATTCTCTGGAGCCCAGAACGGCGATGAGAACGCTGCAGGCATCCGCTACCAAAGCGGCAATCTGACCCTGATCGACGACACGTTCACCAATAACCAGGATGGGGTCCTGGCAACCCCCTTCGTCGAGAATACGGGAACGATCATCGAGCAAGGGGTTACGCTCAATCACAACGGGACCGACGACGGGGTTGCCCATAACCAGTATATCGGCCTGATCAACACCTTCATCATGGAGAACTCGGTTTCCGAGGATGCGATAGTCGGTCATGAGGTGAAGAGTCGGGCATTCAACAATGTCATCGAAAACAACCTGATCGAAGATACCGCAACGGGTACCGCGTCATATTCGATTGATTTGCCCGACGGCGGCAACGCAATCGTCCAGGGCAACACGATCGAGAAGGGGCCAGATGCCGAGACTGGGACCATGGTTCATATCGGCGGCGGGGAGCAGTACAATCCAGGAACGATAACTGTCAGCGACAATACGTTCGTCGATAATTACTCCAGCCCTGGTGCGGTGACCGCGGTATCCAATCAAACCCTCAACAGTAACGTGACGGTCAGCGACAACACGTTTGAGGACAACACGCCCAACACGATCCTGAACGGCCCAGGCACGGTGACCGCGAACGCCTCGGCCAAGGGAACGGTGTTGGCTTCATCAAGCAGTGCGCTGCCGACGACTGCGGCGATGACGACGAACTTTTCCGGATCAAGCGCCGCGGAGACCTTCACCTTCACCAAGGTCGGCTACACGGTTGTTGGGGGCTCCGGCCATCTGACCGTGACCAACGCGCTGATGAACGACAACGTGATAGGCGGTTCGGGCGGGATTACGTTCACCGGAGGTACCGGGATGATCGCCACCGCCGCAGGCACTACCAACTTGCTGACCACCACGGGGGGAGTGATCATCGAGAGCTTCGGAAACGACACCATCAACCTTGAGAAGGGCCTTTCGCATGTGAATGTCTATGGGACGGCGACTGTCAACGACAGTTCGACAGGCACAACAGACTTCTATGTCAGTGGTAACATGGCGCTGCATGAGGACAGCAACTATTATGACACATTCAAAATCCTGACCGGCGGAACCGTTACGGTGGACGGGACGGCACAAAACCAGGAGATTCAGGATCAAGGTGGCACGTTCAACTTCAACACGGGCACCAATGCGGGTTCCTATACAGGGTATTTCCTCGGCGGATCGGATAATGCGAAGACGGTGAGCCTGACTGCCTACCAGAACTCGCTCATGACCAACAGTGTCACGCTGACGGCGGGCAATTACAGCATCGCCCTGGGGGGCGGCACGGTCGATGCCCATGCCGATTCAGGCGCGGTCACGCTCACCAACTCGGGTCCGACCATGAGCTTTATCGGTGGATTAGCCAGCACGTACATCAACACCGGAACCGGTGCCGCCCACATCGTGATGGGAACCGGCGTCACGACAGCAACGGGTCTGAAGACTGCCACCGCGTCGACCTACGAGGTTGATCTGGGCATTAGCAATGGCGGGACGATGACAATCAGCGACTTCAAGTCTGGCGTGGATCACCTCGTGATGGGCGAGGGTGTCACGATCGCCAGCCAATCGATGGTGGGCGCTTCCTTACACATAAGCACCAGCAACAACGCACGCGTCATTGTGGCCGGGGT
Organism: uncultured Pseudomonadota bacterium; assembly: GCA_963791885.1. Taxonomy (GTDB): domain Bacteria; phylum Pseudomonadota; class Alphaproteobacteria; order Acetobacterales; family Acetobacteraceae; genus CAVSUZ01. The sequence continues at coordinate 1,822,581 of CAWBUL010000006.1, forward strand.
GCATAGCCTGTGAAGCAACACGTCCTTCCCCGGAACACTTCCGGGGAAGGACGGGACACTTGAGGGTGTTATGAACCTGCGGCCAGTATAGCTGCCTGCCTGAGCATGAAGCAGGCGAAGGCGACTATGTGCAAACCGGCCAGAGTGCTGGCATATCGCTCATAGTCCTTGACCAGTCTCCTGCATCGGGTCGCCCATGCGAACGACCGTTCGACCACCCCACCGCCTGGGCAGCAGCACGAAACCCGTTTGGCCTCCGGCAATTTGACGACTTCCAACGCAATGCCTCGCTGCTGACACTCTCGCCCGTCGCTTCCTGGATGGCGTCCGTGAGACGGCCGATCTCGGCACGATCATCGACGTTGGCGGGTGCGACGTGCAGGGCCAGCAGACGGCCAAGCGTATCGACGGCCATATGTAATTTAGAACCACGCTCACGCTTGGCTCCATCGTAACCAGCACGTTGGCCGCTTTCGGGTGTCGAACGCAAGGTCCGGCTGTCGATGGTCGCCGCGGTCGGCTCCGCCGCACGGCCGGCAGCAAGGCGCAGCACGGCACGCAGATCCTGCGCCAAGGTCTCGAAGCAGCCCGCCGCCAGCCAGCGCTGTGTCTGTTGATACACTGTGAACCAGGGCGGGAGGTCATTCGGCATCGCTCGCCAGGCAATGCCATAGCGCACCACGTAACGCAGGCCATTGAACAGTTCGCGCAGCGAGTGCTCTCGTTGCATGGCGTCCTCACGCATCAGCGTCAGATACGGCACCACCAACGACCACTCTTCGTCAGACACGTCAGAGGGGTAGGGTTTACGGCGAGTCGGCATCCCCCTCTATTGGGGGACAGCCGCCGAAAAGTACATAACACCCTCTAGGGCGAAGACCCAATTGGGTTATTGCCAAATCAATAGGTTCCCTGTGGTTGGAGTTTGCATCGATTCGGGGCAGCATGGTCACAGGGTATTTCTGGTTGAGCGACGGGCAGTGGGAGAAGATTGACCCATTGCTGCCCGTCTACATACGCGGCAAGCGACGGGTGGATGATCGGCGCGTGATCAGCGGCATCATCCAAGTCATCATCTCCGGTTGCCGATGGTCCGACGCACCGTTGGAATATGGGCCACGCAAGACACTGTATAATCGGTTCGTGCGCTGGGCAGTGCGCGGGATCTGGGAGCGTGTGTTCATGGAACTTGCGCGCGCCGGCGGCCCGCCGGCCGAAGCCTTGCTGGACAGCACGCATATCAAAGTCCACCGGTGGGCCAGCGCCGGGCGGCGAAAAAGGGGGGTTCGCGTGGGATCGGGACCAGCCACGGCGGGCGCAATACCAAAATCCATCTGATCGTTGACGCTCACGGCCGACCCAAGGTCATCGCGCTGACCGGCGGTGAGCGCCACGATAGCGTGCCGGCGCAGGCAATGTTGGCTCGACTGCCGCCCGATCTGCGCGTGATCGCCGATGCCGCTTACGACAGTGCCGAATTGCGCCGTTGGCTGGCGGACCGCGGCAGCCGCGTTATCATCCCCAACCGCAAGAACCGAAAGCAGCCCCATCCGTTCGACGCCATCACCTATAGGCGGCGCAATATCGTCGAACGCACCTTCTGCCGCCTCAAGGACTTTCGACGCCTGGCAACGCGCTACGATCGGCTCGACGAAACTTTCGTCTCCACCCTCTGCATCGCCGCCGCCCTTGCCTACTTCCTCAAGTAATCAGATGAGTCTTCGCCCTAATCAATCCCCGACAGCGCGCAGCAGCGGGCGCCTCTCAGCGCAGAGATCTTCGTAAACGCTGACGTAATCCTCGGCCATCCGCCGGGCCGTGAAGCGCCGGTCGAACTGAGCGCGCACGGCCCGCCGGTCCAACTTGTCCAGATTGCCGATTGCGGCGACGGCGGCGGCTTCGTCCGGCACGATAAACCCGGTCAGGCCGTGGTCGATCACTTCGGGGACCGAACCGCGATTGAACGCGATCACCGGGGTGCCGCAGGCCATCGCCTCGATCATGACCAGGCCGAATGGCTCCGGCCAGTCGATCGGGAACATCAGGGCGTGGGCACCAGAAAGAAAGTCAGGCTTCTGCTCGTCATTGATCTCGCCGATATATTCGACATGCGGGCTGCGCGCGACGAGGGGGCCGATCTCGTCGTCCCAATACGCCTGGTCGGCGACGTCGATCTTCGCGGCGATCTTCAGCTTGACGCCTGCTTCGGCCGTTATCCGGATGGCCTTGTCCACGCCCTTTTCCGGAGAGATGCGGCCGAGAAATGCAAAATAACTCTGCGGCGCCGGTTGCGGCGTGAGCAGCCGATCCGGCATGCCATGCAGCACAGTACGCACCCAGTTCAGCCCGGGAATAGGACGACGCTGGTGGTCCGAGATGGAGACGAATGGCGCATCGGGAAACGTCTCGTAGATCGTCTTGAACTCAGGAAGGTCCAGCCGGCCGTGCAGCGTGGTGACAAACGGCGTTGCCTGACGGCCGAACAGCGAGAGCGGGAAGTAGTCGGTGTGGAAGTGCAGCACATCGAATTCGGATGCGCGCCGGCGAACCAATTCCATCATCCGCATATAATAGGCGATCCAGTCCTTCACGGTGGGATCGAGGCGTAGCGCCCGATCGCGCATCGGGGCCAGCTTGGCTGAAGTAATAAAATCGCCACTAGCGAACAAAGTCACATCATGCCCCATGGCGACCAGCGCCTCGGTGAGGGAATAGACCACGCGCTCAGTGCCACCGTACAGCTTAGGCGGCACCGCCTCGAACAGCGGCGCGATCTGAGCAATGCGCATAGTAATAGACCCCCTTGTTCTTACGCTTTAGTCGGCAAGATTATTCAACGACTAGCGCTTGACTTTGCTCCTGCCCGACCTCTATCAATTGTGAGTTATGGTTACCGAATGTGGCGGAAATCCGGCGCATTTCTTGGCGGAAATTGGCAATTAAGGAGCCTCGCGGACCCATGGCACGCACCGTCCGACCAAGGCCGCTGCCTTTTTTGCGGACCTATGTCGCGCGCCATCCCTGGGGACATGCCCTTATCCTCGGCGCCGTCGTCGGGGCCGTGATCTGCAGCGTCTCCACGCAATATGGCTTGAAGCATCTGATCGATTGCGTCGCCGCCGGCCCGCAAGCACATCCGCCCGTCTGGTCCGCCTTCCTGCTCCTGTGCGGTTTTATCGCTGCCGACAATCTCCTGTGGCGCGTCGGCGGATGGACCGCCGCACGGACTTTCGTCGCGGTCACCGGCGATATCAGACGTGACCTCTTCGCACATCTGAGCGGCCATTCGCAGAGCTGGTTCGCCGAGCGTCTGCCCGGCGCGCTGGCCGGCCGGATCTCCGCGACCGCTGAGGCTGCATTCACGGCCGAGAACACTGGCGCCTGGAACGTGCTGCCGCCTTGCATCGCCGTGATCTGCGCGATCTTGTTCATCGGCTCGGTAAATCCCCCGCTGGCGGCCGCCCTGGTGCTGATCTCCGGTGCGCTGGGGGTGCTGATTTACGTGCTGGCGCGGCGCGGCACCGAGCTGCATCGCGCTTACGCCGCAAGCGCCGCGAGCCTGGACGGCGAGCTGGTCGACGTCGTCGCCAATATGGGCGTGGTGCGCGCTTTCGGCGCCGTAGTGCGGGAGCAGCGCCGTATCGGTTTCCGCATCGCCAGTGAGATGACCGCCCGTCGCTCCAGCCTCTACTACCTGGAAAAGCTGCGGCTGATCCATGCGTTGCTGACGGCGATCCTGACCGCCAGCGTGGTCGCGGTGGGCATCATCCTTTGGCAGCACGGACGGGCCAGCGTTGGCGACATCGCGCTGCTGACCGCCTTGGCGATGACCATCCTCAACTCCACACGCGACCTGGCTGTCGCGCTGGTGAACCTGACGCAGCAGATCGCCCGCCTCGAAGAAGCCATCGGCGCCCTGCTCCTGCCGCACGACATGGCGGATCGGCCAGGTGCGGTGGAACTGCGCGTGGCGGCGGGCCGTGTCTCCTTCCAGGATGTCGGCTTCGCCTATCCGGAACGCGCGCCGGTGCTGCGCAACTTCACCCTGGATATCCGGCCCGGCGAACGTGTCGGGCTGGTGGGCGTCTCAGGCGCCGGAAAGTCAACGGTTCTCGCTCTGCTGCAGCGCTTCTACGACGTGTTCTCCGGCCGCATCCGCATCGACGGGCAAGATATCGGAGAGGTGACCCAAGAAAGCCTACGGAACGCCATGGCGATCGTGCCGCAGGATATAAGCCTGTTCCACCGCTCGGTGCTGGAGAACATCCGCTACGCCCGGCCGAACGCCTCCGCGGCGGAGGTGATGGAGGCCGCGGAGATGGCGCACTGCCGCGACTTCATCGAGGCTCTGCCGCAAGGATTCGATACGATCGTCGGCGACCGGGGGATCAAGCTGTCCGGCGGCCAGCGCCAGCGCTTGGCGATCGCGCGTGCCTTGCTGAAAAACGCGCCGATCCTGCTGCTGGATGAGGCCACCAGCGCACTGGACACCGAAAGCGAGCGCGCAATTCAGTCGGCCCTGGATCGGCTGATGCAGGGACGCACTGTGATCGCAATTGCCCACCGGCTCTCCACGCTCAGCAATTTCAACCGAATCATCGTTATGGATCAGGGGTGCATCGTCGACGACGGACCTCCTGACGTCCTGGCCCTGCGACCTGGCCCGTACCGCAATCTGCTCCGGCAACAGACAATGGAGATCCTGCCGGCAGCCGCATGACGGACCGGCCGCGCCTCGTTGTCGTTTCCAATCGCGTCGCACCGATCACGGAAGGGGAACCCACGGCTGGAGGCCTGGCCGCGGGCGTGCTGGACGCGCTGAAGGCCCAAGGAGGCATCTGGTTCGGCTGGAGCGGTGAGGTCTCCTCCGACGCGGAACCGGCTGTTCATGCCGGGCAGACCATCGGCGCCATTACCCGCATCACGGTGGACCTGTCGCGCCACGACTACGACGAGTTCTACCGCGGCTTCGCCAACGGCGCGCTGTGGCCGGTGCTGCACTACCAGATCGCGCTGGCCCGCTTCGACTGGGGGGATTTCGCCGGCTACCGACGCGTCAACGCGCTGTTCGCCCGCAACCTGGCGGCGCTGCTGCGACCGGGGGATTTGATCTGGGCGCATGATTATCATCTGCTGTGCTTGGCGGAGGCCCTGCGCGCCCAAGGCGTGCGCAACCGCATCGGCCTGTTCCTGCACACGCCGTTTCCTGACCCGGGCGTGCTGATGACCCTGCCGGCGCATGCGGAACTGGTCCGCGCCATGGCGGTCTTCGACCTGCTCGGCTTTCAGACCGAGACCGATCGCACTGCCTTCGCGGATTATGTACGCCGGCACACCACACTGACCGCGCCGCCACGCACGGGTGTCTACCCCATCGGCGTGCACATCGCCGAAGCGCGCGCCGCGGCCGAGGCGGCAAACCAACGCCGCGCCGCCCTGCGCCTGAGGGACAACCTGCGTGGAAGACCGCTGATCATCAGCGTGGACCGCCTGGATTATTCCAAGGGATTGCGCCAGCGATTCCTCGCCTTTGAGCGCTTCCTGCAGGACGCCGCCGACGGCCAGGTGGTGTTCCTGCAGATCGCCCCGCCGTCCCGCTCCGATGTGCAGACCTATCGGGAGATCCGGCGGGAACTCGAAGCAGAAGCCGGCCGCATCAACGGGCGGTTTGCCGATGTCGATTGGATGCCGCTGCGCTACCTGAACCGCGGGTTTGCGCGGAGCGCGCTGATGCCGCTCTACGCCGAGGCGCGGGTGGGATTGGTGACACCGTTGCGGGACGGCATGAACCTGGTGGCGAAGGAATACGTCGCGGCGCAGGACCCCGACGATCCAGGGGTGCTGGTGCTGTCACAGTTTGCCGGTGCGGCAGCGGAGCTGACCGCAGCCTTGATCATCAATCCGTATGACGAGGCGGGCATGGCGGCGGCGATGGACCGGGCGCTTCGCATGCGGCCGGAGGAGCGCCGGGCAAGACACACGGCCATGCTGGAGGTGATGCGGCGGAACAGTCTGGACGCCTGGCGGGACCGCTTCCTGGCAGATCTGGCCGGAAATGAGCCGGTCCATCCTGAGCTATGAAGCATTTCAGAGCCAGCCGCGGGGAACCGTAATAATCATCCCCTCGACCTCTTCCAGAGCGAGCCCTCCCGGTCTCGCAGCGGGTCCCCAGAGCGCTTGATTGCCCGTGGAGAGGTTCAGCGGTTCAGGTTCCCCGGTTACCTGACCCCGCTTTCTCGTCGGGCCGGACCGCGCATTGTCCGGCCCGACACTTTTTTCTGAGCGCACAAACGCAGCCGCAACCCGATCACGCAGATGGGCGCTTCTCCCCTGGAGCCTGAGGGGAGTCCGGCAATGTATCACCACGTCAAGAAGCTGATGTACACCGTGAGGGTGGATGAACCCGATCCGCGGTTCGGCAACATGCTCCTGGAGCAATTCGGCGGCGCGAACGGTGAGCTGGCCGCCGCGATGCAATACACCGTTCAGGGCATCAACACCGACGATCCCGGTCTTAAAGATCTCCTGATGGACATCGGGACCGAGGAACTGAGCCACTTGGAAGTGATCGGTAATCTCGCACGCATGCACCTCAAGCCGATGAAAGAAGGCAAGGATCTGCACGCTGATCCGCTGATGGCAATTGCGGGAGGCGGCGGCGTGAACCTGTACAATTCGCAGGGCAGTGCATGGACGGCGGACTACATTAAGGTCTCCGGCCAGCCGGAGGTCGATCTGCGCAGCAATATCGCCGCCGAAGCGCGGGCCAAGATCGTTTATGAGCGGCTGATCAATGCGTGCGATGACGCCGGCAGCAAGGACGCGCTGCAATTCCTGATGACGCGCGAGATCACCCATATGAAGGCGTTCATGCTTGGGCTGGAGAGCCTCGGGAAGGGGCCGCTGGAAATCGGAAAAATCGCGCCGACGGCCGGACTGGTCGATCAGTTCTTCAATGACTCGACGGGTGAGGGTGAGTTCGGGGCGAAAGACATGACCGGTTGGTGGAACAACGGCGGCCAGTTTGAACAGGTAGACAATCCTGCCTTCAATCCCGAACGCATGAAGCTCGGCGGCAAGACAGCCCAAGGCGCGCGCAAATAGCCCTGCCGCACTGTACGTTGTCCGTACATCCCGTCCTCCTATGATGCCACGGTGTCAGGGAGGATGGGATGATGGGATCGCCGCGCTGGTCGAAACGGCCCGAGGGATCAACCTGGGGTGACTTCGGGCCGGAGGATCAACTCGGCCGGCTGAACCTCGTGACCTCGAAGAAGGTTCTGCAAGGCATCGCCGAAGTAAAACACGGAATCACATTCTGCCTGTCGCTGCCCCTGGATTATCCCGGCGGGGCGGTACTGAATCCGCGGAGAACCCCGCCGGAGCTGCGCCCGACGATGCGCAACGGCAAACCCAACATGACGTATCCCTTGCGCTGCGATGATCCAACCGCGACGGATGTTGTGTGCGACGATCAGGTGGTGCTGACCCTGCAGGTACTCCACGCAGTGGGACAGCTTGGCGCATGTTGGACAGACCTTTGACGCCGACGGGGACGGCACGCCAGAGGACGTCTTCTACAACGGGTTTCGCGCCGGCGAGGATATCATTGGCCCCTTGCGTTACGACTCGGCTGGAAACGCAACCCCTGTGCATGAGGCACCTGGCGCTCGCCGATTGGGCGTGGAGAACATGGCATGGCATGGCGTGCAGGGCCGAGGTGTCATGATTGACTTGCAAGCTCATTTCGGCCGGACCGGCAAGATCGTCGGCTACGACGATTTGATGCCCGTGCTGGAGCGCGACCATGTGGAAATCGAGGAAGGTGATTTTGTCTGCCTGCGCACGGGCTTTGCGCAGACCCTGTTGGAAATGAATAAAAACCCCGATCCCAAAGTGCTGCACGAAACCAGTGCCGCGCTCGACGGTCGAGATAACCGGCTTCTGCAGTGGATCACCGATAGCGGTCTGGTGGCGCTGCTGGCCGATAATTACGCGGTGGAGGCACATCCGGCGCGGCCGTGTCCCGAACCGGTCTGCGCGACATTGCCGCTGCACGCGCACTGTCTGTTTAAGCTGGGCGTCTATTTGGGCGAGATGTGGTATCTGACGGAACTCGCGGATTGGCTCCGCGAGCATGGGCGCAATCGTTTTCTACTGACCGGGCCGCCGCTGCGTCTGCCGGGCGCGGTGGGTTCGCCGGCAACACCGGTCGCGACGGTTTAGTTCACTCCCACTGCCAGGCGCGGCGCCTCAGCACCGGAGTGCGCGGCTCCGCCACACGCTCCTCCGGCGTCATGCGCAACCAGTCCGAAAGTCGCGTGATGACCAGCCGCGTCGGCAGCGCGAGATCGAGCGCGAGCGCGTCCGGTATGGTGAAGAAGCGCAGATCCTCGAGCTCACCTGATCCCGCGATCGTGCCCTGTGTGCGCGCGTAATCGATCAGCAAAAAGCGGGCATTGAAGCGGATCGGATTGCCGGGTGGTGTGATGAGCCGGCACAGATATTCCAACTCATCGAGCGCTGGTGGTTCACCAAGCGTGAGCCCGGTTTCCTCTTGTAATTCGCGTGCGGCAGCAATCGCGAGGCCATGCGCTAGGGCCGGATTCGCTGCCTTCTCCAGCCCGGCCCGTGTGTGTGACGAAAGCGGCGTCGCACATCGCCCCCGCAGGTCGCCCCGATCGACCGCACCGCCCGGAAACACCAGCCGGTTCGGCATGAACCGGTGCCGCGCGCCGCGCAGCCCCATCAGCATCTCGGGACCCGCATCGCCCTGACGCAGCACGACCAGACTTGCGGCATGGCGGGCGCGTACGGTCCGCGGACGCTCCTCGGCGAGTGCGGTGTCAGGCAAGATCGAAGCCCCGCGTGCGAAGGAAAGCGGCAAAGCCGAAACGCTCCGGCACCGACAGCTGGCGGGCGACATTCTCGCTCCAGCCCACGCCGTCGCGCGGCGGATAGACGTCATTGTTCTTCAAACTACCGGGCGCGATCGGATCCCGCGCGCGCCGTCGTTCGTCGTAGGCGGTGACATGATCCACCATCGCCGAGTCGTTGTAGCGCTCCTGATGCACGACAACGGCGGGCGGCAATCGCATGGAGACGGGGCGTCGGAACACGGGCCAACCGACGGTCAGACCCGCGACGGGATAGACGCCCGATGGCAGACCGAGCAGAGGGCAGACCTTCTCGATATGGTTGCGTACATAACTGATCGGGCAGGTGCCGAGGCCGGCCGCATCGGCAGCGGCAATGAACGCGCCCATGGCGAGCGCGCAATCGACCGCCGTGTTCATGAACGTGTCGAGGTTGTTGTTGGCATGCGGCATGCCGTGATGTTCGCACAGGCGTTGACCCCGCCGCATGTCTCCGCACCACACCAGGAACACCGGGGCGGTGGCGATCCAGTCCATGGTGCCGATCCAGTCAGCGATGCGTTTGATCTTCGTCGCATCGCGCAGCACCACGACCGAGTATTGCTGGAGGTCTGACTTGCTCGGCGCAGATTGCGCGGCCGCAAGCAGCGCGCTCAGCAGCGTGTCAGGAACGGGCTCATCGCGATAGCGGCGCGTGACCCGCCGGTCGAGCAAGGAGGCGGCGGCATCGGGAAGGTCGGCGGCTTCGAGTGTCAGGCCGAAGCGGGCCCGCAGCATCTCCGCGATGTCTGGCATGCGTATCCTCCTGCCATCCAGACTTGCCGGAAGCGGGCAGGCGCGCAAGGCTGAGTGAAAGACGTTGAGAGGAATGCCGGGAATGCCAGCACCGTTCGAAAAGCATCGCGCGCAGATCAAAGCCATCCTGACCGCTTGGGGCATGCCCGAGGAGAATGCAGAACAGACTACCGACGTGCTCGCCTGGGCCGATCTGCATGGTGTGGACAGCCACGGTGTGTCGCTGCTGCCAGGCTATGACCGGCAGCGGCGGAACGGGCGGATCAAGCTGGATGCGCGGCCGGAGATCGTCCGCCAGACGCCCGTGTCCGCTCTGGTGGATGGTGGCGGCGGGCTGGGGCATGTGCCCGGGCAGTTCGCGATGCGCGCCGCAATCGAAAAGGCGAAGCAATCGGGCCTGGCGGCGGTGGCGGTGCGCAACTCGGCGCATTTCGGAGCAACCGGCTTCTACACCCTGATGGCAGCGGAGGCCGGGCTCATCGGCATGGCCTGCACCTCGGCCGGTGGCATCCAGGTGGCGCCGACCTTCGGTAAGCAGGCGCGGCTCGGCACCGATCCATGGTCCTTCGCCGCACCCTCCGCCGACGGCAAGCCGTTCCTGCTCGATATGGCCACTACCACCGTTGCTGCGGGCAAGCTGCGCAACAAGCAGAACGAGGGACTGCAGGCGCCGGCCGGTTGGGTGCTGACGAAAGAAGGCCTGCCCAGCAGCGATCCGGCCGAGGCGCGGGAGAAGGGCGGGTTCATGACTTCGCTGGGCGGATCGCCGGAGAATGCCAGTTACAAAGGATACGGTCTGGCGGTGATGGTCAACATTCTCGCATCCTGCCTGTCAGGCGCGACGCTGATCACTGACCCGATGCACACGAAGAAGCCGCAAGGTCCGGATACCGGGCACTTCTTCATGGCGATCGACCCGGGCTTGTTCCGCGGGCCAGAAGAATTCCAGGCAGACGTGGCGCGGTTCATGGGCGATCTGCGCGCGACGACACCGCTCGATCCGGCGCAGCCGGTCATGATCGCCGGCGATCCGCAACGCAACATCGCGGCGCAACGCTCGCGTGATGGTATCCAGGTGCCGCCCGGATTGATGTCGCAGCTTCGGCAGATCGCCCAGGCCTCCGCCGCGCCGTGGATGTTGGATTAAAACAACGAACCGCTGATCGGCTGCGTATTACGGAAACAGCCCCCGCACCTGCTTCGCCTGACGCACGCGGTGCACGCCGATGGCCATCGCCGCCGTGCGGTGCGGCACCTGATCGTGCTTCACGCGATGCATCACCGCCGCGAACGCCTTGTCCAGCACTTGGTACAGCTTGCTCATCACCTCGCCTTCGTCCCAGAAGAACTGCTGCAAATCCTGCACCCACTCGAAGTAGCTCACCACGACGCCGCCGGAGTTGCAGAGAATATCGGGAATAACGAAGATCTCTGGCCGCTTGTTCAGCACTTCGTCCGCGTCGGGCGTCGTCGGACCGTTCGCTCCTTCCGCCAGGATGCGGCACTGCAATCGGCTTGCCACATCGGCGTCGATCACGCGCTCCAGCGCGGCCGGCACCAGCACGTCGCAGCGCTGAGTCAGCAATTCCTTCGGATCGAATGACAGCTCATTCGAAAATCCCGCCAGCACGCCCTTCTGCTCCGTGTGGCGAAGCAGCGCCGCGACATCCAAACCCTTGGGATCGAAGTAGCACGCGGTGTGGTCCGACACGCCGATGATTTTCATGCCACGCTGGGCAAGTGTTCCCGTCGTGACGCTGCCCACATTCCCGAAGCCTTGCACGATGGCGGTGGCACCGACCTGCTCCATCCCGACCTCCGCCATCGCTGCTTCCGTCAGGTAGGCCACGCCGCGGCCGGTCGCTTCACGCCGCCCCTCGGTGCCGCCGGACGCCACAGGTTTGCCGGTGACGATCTCCGTCACCGTCTTTCCCTGGTACATGGAATACGTATCCATGAACCACGCCATCACCTGCTCATTCGTCCCCATGTCGGGTGCCATCACGTCGGTGTGCGGACCGACGAACGGAATCATCTCCTGCATGTAGCGACGAGAGACCAATTCCAGCTCATGCCGCGACAGCTTGTACGGATCGACCGCCACCCCACCTTTCGCCCCGCCATACGGCAGCCCGGTCAGTGCACATTTCCAGCTCATCCAGATTGCCAGCGCCGCAACCTCCCCAATGTCCAAACTGGCGGAATAACGTGTACCGCCCTTGGTCGGTCCGAGCGTGAGGTGGTGCTGCACCCGATAGCCTTGATAGACGGCAAGTCGACCGTCTTCCGTATGAATCGGGCAGGAGACAGCGATGGCCCGCTTGGGATAGAGCAGGCGATCACGCTCGTCGGGAGGGATCTCCAGGTAATCCGCGATGACATAGAATTGCTCGCGGGCCATGTCGAACACCGGGCCGGTGTAGATGGTCATGGAACCAGTCTCCGCCATTCATATCCTGCATAACGCGGTGGGGCGGAAATTGTGGCGAAACGGAGGTTGCACCCCATTTCCCTGGGCAACGCTGCGTTGCGACTTAACTCTGCTCCATCGAAAGGACGATCGCATGGTTTCGAGGATCATCCCCGTGGCGGTTTTCGATTGCGTTGTGTTCGGTGCGACGGGCGACCTGACCCTGCGCAAACTGCTTCCGGCGCTCTACTGGCGCTTCCGTGACGGGCAGATGCCGGCTGGGTCCCGGGTGTTTGGGGCTGCGCGGTCGGAGCTGAACGATAAATCATACCGCTCCCGCGCACGAGCAGCACTGGAAGAGCATGTGGACCCCACCGCCCTGGAGGAAGATACGGTTCGCTCATTCGTCGCGTGTGTGCATTACGTTAAGCTCGATGCAGCGAAGCCGGGGCCGGACTGGGATGTGCTGAAGGAACGGCTGGACGCAGAACGCATCCGTGTTTTCTACCTGGCCACGGCGCCGGCCCTGTACGGGCCGATCTGCCACAATATCGGCGCGCACGATTTGGTGACACCGGCCTCCCGCGTTGTGCTGGAAAAGCCGATTGGACATGATCTGGAATCCGCTCGAGCGATCAACGACCAGGTGGGTCAGGTTTTTGCCGAAACGCAGACCTACCGTATCGATCATTACCTCGGAAAGGAAACCGTCCAGAACCTGCTGGCACTCCGTTTCGCCAATTCGATTTTTGAGCGGCTGTGGAACACCGACGTCATTGATCACGTGCAGATCACGGTGGCGGAAACGGTCGGGCTGGAGGGACGCGCCGACTACTACGACCACGCTGGCGCGCTGCGCGACATGGTCCAGAACCACCTGATGCAGCTGGTGTGCCTGATGGCGATGGAGCCGCCGGTGTCGCTGGATGCCGATCGGGTACGGGATGAAAAGCTGAAAGTGTTGCGGGCGCTGCGGCCGATGCAACCGCATGAGGTGCAATCACTGACGGTCCGCGGCCAGTACGGGGCGGGCGCGGTGAACGGCAAGCCCGTACCTGGATACGCCGATGATCTGGGCCGCAACGGCAGCACCACCGAAACCTTCGTGGCACTGAAGGCGGAAATCCAAAGCTGGCGTTGGGCCAATGTGCCCTTCTACCTGCGCACCGGCAAGCGGTTGCCACAGAAAGTATCGGAGATCGTGGTGCAGTACCGCGCGCTGCCATTCTCCATCTTCCCGGCCGAAGCGGCGCGGCTGGAACCGAACCGTCTGGTGATCCGGCTGCAGCCTGAAGAAGGCATGCGTCTCGAGATGATGACGAAGGAGCCGGGACCTGGCGGACTGCGCCTGTCACCCACCGCACTCGACATCAGCTTCGAGAAGACATTCGGCACGCGCTACCCCGACGCGTATGAGCGCCTGCTGATGGATACTGTGCGCGGCAACGCGACGCTGTTCATGCGGCGCGATGAGGTCGAAGCGGCGTGGACCTGGGTCGAACCGATCATCGAAGCCTGGGCTGCGCGCGGCGATGCGCCGAAATCCTACCCAGCGGGGAGCTGGGGACCGACCGCGGCCATCGCGCTGATAGAACGGGATGGCCGGACATGGCATGAAGGGTAATGGTTCCAACATCCTTCACGCTCTCCGTTCCTGATGAACAGATCGTCGCGCTGAAGCAGCGACTGGCGGCAACGCGCTTCCCCGATGCCGCCCCCGGTGAGGATTGGGCCTTCGGCGCCAGCGTGCCTTATATGCGGGACTTGGTGGCTTACTGGCGCGAGGCATTCGACTGGCGTGTGCAGGAATTGGCGCTGAACGCCTTCCCGCAATACAAGCTCCCGCTGCATGACATCGACGTGCATTTCCTGCACGTGCCCGGCAAAGGACCGGCTCCGATGCCGCTGTTGCTGATGCATGGGTGGCCCGGCTCGGTCTACGAATTCCTCGACATCATCCCGCGCCTGACCGACCCGGCTGCGTTCGGCGGCGACCCTGCCGACGCTTTCACCGTGGTGGCGCCGTCGCTCCCCGGCTACGGCCTGTCGTTCCGCCCGGGCAGAAGCGCTTTGTGGTGTCGGACATTGCCGACTGCCTGGCCGACCTGATGGTCGCGCTCGGCTATAAGCGCTTCGCCGCACAAGGTGGCGACTGGGGCGCGTTCATCGCCTCCTGCATGGGCGTCTTCCACCCGGACAAGCTCATCGGCATCCATCTCAATCTGCTCGGTCTGCGGCCGGACCTGCCGATGCCTGCCCATCCGACGCCCGAGGAGCAACAGTATTTCCAGGAAATCGCCGTCTGGCTGAAGGAGGAGATCGGTTATCAGTCGATCCAAGGCACCAAGCCGCAGACCCTGGCTTTCGCGCTGACCGACAGCCCGGCCGGGCTGGCCGCCTGGATCGCGGAGAAGTTACACACCTGGTCGGACAATGACGGAGCGATCGAGACGGCGATCCCGCGCGACCGGCTGCTGGCGAACATCTCGCTCTACTGGTTCACCGGATGCATCGGCGCGTCCTTCTGGCCCTATTACGGGCGACTGCATGGGCCATGGCCGATCCCGGACGGGCGCACGGTGGACGTGCCGATGGGCTACGCCGCCTTTCCCCGCGAAATCCGCCGCCCACCCCGTAGCCTGGCCGAGAAGGCCTATACCGACATCAGGCGCTGGACGCCGATGGCCCGCGGCGGGCACTTCGCCGCGATGGAACAGCCGGCGGCGCTGGCCGGGGAGATTGCGGCCTTCTTCCGCCTGTTCCGATAAAAAGGCTTCGGAGCGCTCGTAGAAGGGGGCCGGCCTCAGGCTGGACCGGGGAAGGTAAGAATGCTGGTTCAGGCCCTCGGCTATCTGGCTTCCCTGCTGGTTTTCTCCACCTTCTACATGCGCACCATGCTGCCGCTTCGCTGCATGGCGATCGCGAGCAACGTGGCGTTTATTTCTTACGGTGTCCCCCTGCACCTGTGGCCTGTGGTGGGCCTTCACGCGCTGCTGCTGCCGCTGAACCTTCTGCGACTCTTCCAGATCCGGCAGATGCTGCAGCGTTTCCATGCGGCGCAGTCGGACGAGCTGGATGTTCGCCCGCTGATTGCCGCGATGAAACCGGAACGCTACACGCAAGGCACAGTGCTATTCCTCAAAGGGAACGCAGGCGACAGTGCGTATTACATCGCGCAGGGAGTGGTGGAATTCCCCGAACTTGGCGTTCTTGCGCGAGACGGAGAGATCTTCGGTGAGATCGGCGTGTTCTCGCCGCGCCGTGCACGGACGGCCTCGGCCGTCTGCGCCTCCGATGTTGAACTTTACCGGATCGATGCCGATGCCATTGTCATGGCGTTCCATCAGAGCCCGGTTTTCGCCTTTTCGCTCATGCGCCTCATAGTGGGCCGCATGGCGGAAAATCTGGAGCGGTCCAGTGTCGCAGGTTGACGCAGATGCGCAGGTGGGCCGAGCGGATATTCTTATTATCGGCGGCGGTGTCATGGGCTCCGCCTGCGCGGCTTTTCTGCTTCAGGCCGATCCCGGCCTCGCTGTTACTGTCGTGGAACCGGATCCTACCTATGAGCGTGCGGCCACACCGAAAGCCTCCGGCGGCGTAAGGCAATTGTTCTCGCTGCCAGAGAACATCCAGATGTCTATGTTCAGCATCTCATGGTTCCATAATTTCAACGCGCATGTCGCCATCAATGGTGAAGCGCCGGACCTGAACTGGAAGCAGGGCGGATATCTCTTCATCGTACCAAAGGACCAACCGCGAATAGCCCAGTTGCAGGACCAGTTCCGGCTGCAACAACAACTTGGAGTCCGCGTGGAGATGCTGGACCCGGCAGCTCTGAAGCGGCGCTTTCCCTCACTGGAAGTGAGCGACCTCGGTGCGGCGTGCCTGTCTCCGGAAGACGGCTGGCTCGATCCGAATGCCGTGCTGCAAGGCTTTCGCAGAAAAGCGCGGAGCCTCGGTGCCAACTATGTAAAGGATCGGGTCGTCGGTCTCGAGGCATCGAACAATCTGGTGCGATCCGCTGTGCTGGAGTCCGGTGCCATCGTGAAGGCCGGTCACGTCGTGAACTGTGCCGGCGCGTGGGCGAAGGAGGTCTGCGCCATGCTCGGCATTCCGCTGCCCGTCGAGCCGATGCGGCGTTTCGATACGTATTTCGAGTATCAGGGCGAAATCGAGCCTCTGCCCTACATAAAGGACCTCAGCCGCCTCGCGATGCGGCCGGAAGGCCGTGGATTCACGGCCGGGCTGGTCGATTGGAACGAACCGCGCGGATTCAATTTTGACGTTGACCACAGCTACTTCCAATCCGTCGTCTGGCCGGCCGCAGCACATCGTGTTCCGGCGTTTCAAACGATCAAGGAAGGCTCGACCTGGAGTGGCCTCTACGATCAGAACGGGCTCGACGCGAACATGATCCTCGGCGCTTGCCCTGGCCGATACAGCAACTTCCTCATGACGGCCGGCTTCTCCGGTCACGGGCTGATGCACGCCCCGGCGGTCGGTCGCGCAATCAAGGAACTCATTCTGGACGGCGGATTTCAGACCCTCGATCTGTCGCGGATGGGCTATCAGCGTGTGATCGACAACGCGCCATATCGCGAAGACGGCATCGTCTGATCCGTTTCAGCCACCGTCAGCCATCTCCTTCAGCGCCCGATGCATCTCCGTCGCGATAGGAATGCCGAGCAGCCGGGATCGCGCCCTGTTTTCGTAGCGGCGGTCGCCGGGCAGACGCGCGGTGCCGGCCTCGCGGAACACGTCGATCAGCTCCCCCAACCGCGTACCGAACGGGCCGCCACCGGCGCGCTCCGGGTCCAGCAAGAGCAGGAACTGACCGGTAGGCGAGGTCTGGGCCTCGGCAGGTCTGCGCATCGCCGCTTCGAACCCCATCGGGCCGCCGCCAAATAAAGCCACAAGGATCTCGATAGCGAAGGCCAGATTGCGCCGCCGAACGGCAGCAGCGCACCGCCATCGAGGATCTTGGTCGGATCGGTGGTGGGGTGGCCCTCCGAGTCAACTCCGGCGCCTTCCGGCATCTGATGCCCCGCCTTCTGGGCCAGGAGCACCTCACCCTGGGCCCGCAGGCTGCTTGCCTGGTCCCAGACGATCGGCGGCCCACCTGACCGCGGACAAGCGAAAGCCATCGGGTTGGTGCCGAGCACTTTGCGCCGCCCGCCCCACACGACGATCAGGCTGCGGGTGTTGACCATGGAAACGGCAATCAGCCCCTCGTCCGCGAAGCTTTCCACGTCCGGCCAGAGCGCGGCGAAATGATGCGCGTCGCGAATGCTGACAACGGCCACGCCCATGCTGCGCGCGGCCAGGATCGCCGGTGTGCGCACGGCGGCCAAGGCAACCTGGGCGAACCCGTTCGCGCCATCGACAGCGAACATGCACGGCGTGATCTGCTCCACTTGAGGCGTCGCCTTGCCGTCCACCCAACCACTGCGAAGGGAACCGGCGTAGCCAGCCATCCGCTGCAATCCATGACTGGGCGCGCCGTCACGTTCGGCCGGGGCAACCACGGATGCGACAAACGGGGCGTTGGCTTGGCTGACCCCCAGCCCCACAAACGCCCTCACCACAAGCGCGGTCAGCTCCTGCTCTGACAGAATGACCTGAGCGCTGGCGTCCGATCTGGCATCCATGGGCCCGATTGTATGTGTCAATCGGGCTCTGTCGCTAGCGCAGTATTCCTAGCGCACGCGGGCCGACCGGGTCTTGTCTCCACGTCCGATATACACCGAACCCGACCAGTAGCGCTCGAACACGCCGCCGCACGCCTGACCTGTCGCGTTCACCTGCACATGGTAAACACCGTCCTTTCCGGGTGCCGGTACGTGCAAGAGATACTCGCGCTCGTTGAACTTCGCGACGTGTTCTGTCGTGTGCGTCTTGGTCAGGATTTGCAGCTTCGGCGGAATGTGATGGTGATCGGCCGCGAGCGCGCGCTGGTGAACCAACGGCGTGACGATCTGCGACAAGGACTGCACCGGCGCGGTGAGGCGTACCGTCACCTTCGCGTTCCTGACCATCGTTCCATGCTCGTAAATCTGCGTGTGCACCTGCATCGGATCGATGATCCGGTTGGCGGTGATGGTCGCCGTCATCTGCAGCGCGCTGTCCACCATGACGTTGGTCGACGCGCGCGTCGTGCCGCCAGGTATGAAAGTCGGATCGATCCGCATGGTCCACTGGCCGATCTGCTTCGGCCCGATCGTCGCGCCCGGGCCGGGCGGCAATGCGATCTGATAGAAGCGATAGCCGGGCCGCTGGACATAGCGGACCAGGCGATTGCTCGCCGCCGCTGACGGCGTGAACACGGTTCCATCGGGGGCGCGAATGGTCAACTGAACCTGTGCCGCCATGTCTTCCCACAGCAGCACAAAGCTGATTCGGCCCTCGCACTGTGTGATCTCGACCGGCACGTCGAGATGCTGGCCCTGATTGAGCGTGATGATCGGATCGGCGGCCATATTCTGGCGGAAGGCATCGGCCAGAATTTCGACGAACTGTTTGCGCAGCACGAGCGCGTCGGTGGTCTGGAAGAACTTACCGTTCGAACTTGCCGCGAGCTCCGACAAGTCCGCCACGGATAGATAGGCCGGATCGCCGAGCCCGACTGCATAGACCTCTGTTCCTGCCGCAAGCACGCCGGGCTCGACGGAGGGGATGTCCGGCGGACTGTTCTGGTACCCGTCGGTAAAGACGATCGCAACCTTGCGCGGCAGCGTCGATGGTTGCAGTTGTTGCTGGCCAAGATTCAGGCCGCCGCCGATCGAGGTAAGGTTGCGCGGCGTCAGCGTGTTCGCCCCCGCCTTGATCGCTGCCTGCTGCGTCGTGTCGAAAACCGCCCGAGGCGTCAGCACGGCGAAGGCGCTGTCAAACTGCACGGAACCCATTTCGAAGCCGGTGGAAGGGATCACCAGATCGGCAAACATCCCCACCGCCGACTGCAGCGCGGTCATCCGCGTTCCACCCGACACCGCCGTCGCCATACTGCCCGAGCGGTCCAACACCAGTTCGATGGCAGCCGGCGAAACGGGTACCCCGTTACCCGTTAGCGGCACGGAGATGCTGGGATTTGCGGGATCGTTGCTCGTGATCGTCAATGTGCCGTTGGCCGTTCCTGCGGCGGCCGGGGCGAACACAACGGTAAAGCTCTGTGACGTACCTGGCGCAACGGCGGCGTTGAGTGGCACGTTGTTCACCGGCACGGTCGTCGGGTTGCCGGTCGTCAGAACGAAATCGGCACCAGCCACCGTGAGCGTCGCATTGAGCATCTCGCACGGGCCGGTGTTCGAGACATTCACCGCGATGCCGATGAAATACTGCAGTGGCACGGCGCCAAAGTTGATGGAGGTGGGCGAGACCGCGATGGCAGGTGGGGGTTCCGGCGTGCCCGTGCCGCTCAGCGCCACGCTGACGTTCGCATGAGCCGGGTCGTCAGACTTGAACATCAGTGTGCCGTTGGCCGGCCCGGTCGCGCCGGGCGCGAAGGTCACGTGGATATTGCCGCTCCCACCTGCAGGGACCGTCAGCGTGGTGCCCGAACTCTCGCTGAAACCGGCACCGGACGCGGCGATCTGGGTCAGGTTCAGATCCACCGGGCCGGTGTTGCCCACGGTCGCGTTGAGCACCTGTGATAGGCAGACCGCCACATTCCCGAAACTGATCGGCCCAGGTGCTACCAGATTCGGCAGGCCGCCAGTACCCGTTAGCGGGATGGTGAAAGTCGCATTCGCCGGATCGTTGGTGCCCATCGCCAGCGTGGATGGGTAGGGCTGCGACGCGGTGGGCGTGAATGTGACGTTGACGGGCAGATTGCCGCCAGGCGCGACCGTGTGATTGCCGCCGGGTACGGGAACGTACTGTGCGGTCGTCGCGTGCAGATTCGTGATCGTCAGCGGCGCTGTTCCGGTATTGCTGAAAGTGATGGGCAGCGCCTTCCCGACACCGACATGCACCGCGCCGAAAGCCAGGTTCGGTACGCTTGCGCTGATATGGGCGACCGGAGGTGTCGCAGCGAAACTCGTAAAGCCGACCGTGGCAATGGAAGCGAGCGTGGTGTTCACTTTGCCCAGCAACGTTGCCGTCGTCCCGGCAACGCTGAACTCTGCCACGTCGGTCCCCAAAATATCGCCCGCGATGAGCCGGTTGCCCTTGAGCTTGACGTTGGCGCCTCCGATGAGACCCGTCGTGTTGAGATCGGTCTCGGTCGGGCTCGCCGGGTTCGCAAAGCTGACCAACGAGATTGCGACGTTGTTCGAGGATGCGGCGGCCACGGTGGTGCCGCTGATCGACACGGAGAACACGCCCGACTGGATCGTGTTCTGGCTTCCAAGATGCACCGCGGTGCCGCTCGACACGTCGAAGAAATGCACTGCCCCGCTGCCGTTGTCACCGACCGCGGCGTTGCCGGAATCGATATCGACGGTGACGTTGTCGAAAAACACACCGCCGGTGCCGGAGGAGAACTTCGTGACGCTGGGACTCGCCGGATTCGTATAGTTGATCACCGCGAAGGCCCCGTCATTCGGCCCGGCCGCAACCGCCTTGGTACCGGACAGGCCGACCGAGCCGATGCTGGAAATCCCGGTGTTGATAGTGGAGATCACCGTTGGATTGGCCGGATCGGACGCGTCGATCAGCACCGCGCGCAGCCCATTCAGTTCGCCCACCAGAACTTGGGTTCCGTCCATCGAGATCGCGGCGATCCCGGAAAGACCGGTATTCACCGTTCCCTGCAGCGACGGTGTGGCCGGAACCGAAATATCGCAGATGCGGACAATGCTGCCGTTGAAATCGCCGATCGCGGCGAGGCTGCCGGACGCATCGACCATGCAACCGCCGCCCAGGGCGGGATTGATGGTGACGTTGGTGGGGCTGGCCGGATTGGTGAAATCCGCGACTGCAAAGCTGAAATCGTTGTTCGAGCCCGCGACGACGACGTCCACCATCCGCTTCTCTCCGCTATTTTGCCGTAAGGTAATTCAACCTCGCGAAATGTAACAGCAAAAAGCTCGGGTGGTGGAAATCCCCCAGCGGGATCGCCCCAGCGGACAGCCGCTTGACGTACCCGGGGGGCGCCACTAGGTTCCGCGCCCTCGACCGGTCCCGCGGCTATCTCGGGCGGTTGTCGATATCGCAGGCAAGCACGCAGGCGGCGCCGTCCCGGCGTAAGACCGGGGCTCAGGCCGAAGGCAGGCTTTCAACCCGCAACCGTGGGGTCAGCCCCATGCGCGCGGGTTTTGCCCGTGGGGGAAAACCCTTGGGGGGCAAACTGTGGCGGCAACCCCGAATGGCTCGGTTCGGCCGAGACGGTTTCGACGAGAGGGTGCATGCCGACCATCAACCAGCTTATCGCCAAGGGGCGGGAGCCGCAGAAAAGCCGGAACAAGGTTCCGGCGCTGCAGGGCTGTCCGCAAAAGCGTGGCGTCTGCACGCGTGTCTATACCACCACGCCGAAGAAGCCGAACTCGGCCCTGCGGAAGGTGGCGAAGGTGCGCCTGACGAACGGCTATGAGGTGGTGAGCTACATCCCCGGCGAGGGGCACAACCTGCAGGAACACTCGGTGGTGCTGATCCGCGGCGGTCGCGTGAAGGACCTGCCCGGGGTGCGCTATCACATTCTGCGCGGCGTGCTGGACACCCAGGGCATCGCCAAGAGGCGCCAGCGGCGTTCGCTGTACGGCGCCAAGCGGCCGAAGTAAGGGGGCGGGGGAATGTCGCGTCGCCATCGCGCGGTCAAACGGGAGATCCTGCCGGACGCCAAGTTCGGCGATATCGTGATTTCGCGCTTCATGAATGCCCTGATGTACGACGGGAAGAAATCCGTCGCAGAGGGGATCGTCTATTCGGCCCTGGACGTGATGCGCCGGCGAGGTGGTGCCCAGGCCGACCCCGTCCGCATGTTCCACGAGGCGATGGATAACGTGAAGCCTGCCGTCGAAGTCCGCTCCCGCCGCGTGGGCGGTGCGACCTATCAGGTGCCGGTGGAGGTGCGGGCGGAGCGCCGGCAGGCGCTGGCGATCCGCTGGATCATCGAGGCGGCGCGCAAGCGCGGCGAGCATACGATGGAAGACCGGCTGTCGAACGAACTGCTGGACGCGGTGAATAATCGCGGAGCAGCCGTGAAGAAGCGTGAGGATACCCACCGGATGGCGGAGGCGAACAAGGCCTTCAGCCACTACCGCTGGTAACAACCTGAACTAACGACCAAGGTCCACGGAGACAGAGTTATGGCCAAGGCTAAATTCGAGCGGAACAAGCCGCACTGCAACATCGGCACGATCGGCCATGTGGACCATGGCAAGACGTCGTTGACCGCGGCGATCACCAAGATTCTGGCGAAGACGGGGGGCGCCACCTACACGGCGTACGACCAGATCGACAAGGCGCCGGAGGAGCGCGCGCGCGGCATCACGATTGCCACCGCGCATGTGGAGTATGAGACGAAGAAGCGCCATTACGCTCACGTCGACTGCCCCGGCCACGCCGACTATGTGAAGAACATGATCACCGGCGCGGCGCAGATGGACGGCGCCATCCTCGTTGTCTCCGCCGCCGACGGCCCCATGCCGCAGACCCGCGAGCACATCCTGCTCGCCCGCCAGGTCGGCGTGCCGGCGCTGGTGGTGTACCTCAACAAGGTCGACATGGTGGACGACCCCGAACTGCTGGAGCTGGTGGAGCTCGAGGTTCGCGAACTGCTGTCCTCCTATCAGTTCCCCGGCGACGACATTCCGATCGTTCGCGGCTCCGCGTTGTGCGCGCTGGAAGATCGCGATCCGGAGATGGGCGAGCAGTCGGTATTGAAGCTGATGGAAGCGGTGGATGATTACATCCCGCAGCCGGAGCGCCCGAAGGATCGGCCGTTCCTGATGCCGATTGAAGACGTGTTCTCCATCTCCGGCCGCGGCACCGTGGTGACCGGCCGTGTCGAGCGCGGCGTGGTCAAGGTGGGCGAGGAAGTCGAGATCGTGGGTCTGCGGCCGACGCAGAAGACCGTGGTGACGGGCGTGGAGATGTTCCGCAAGCTGCTCGACCAGGGCGAAGCGGGCGATAACATCGGCGCGCTGCTGCGCGGCACGAAGCGTGAGGAAGTCGAGCGTGGCCAGGTTCTGGCCAAGCCGGGCTCGATCACGCCGCACACCAAGTTCAAGGCCGAGGCGTACATCCTGACCAAGGAAGAAGGTGGACGTCACACCCCGTTCTTCACCAACTACCGGCCGCAGTTCTACTTCCGCACAACGGACGTGACGGGTGTCGTGAATTTGCCGGAAGGCACCGAGATGGTGATGCCGGGTGACAACGTGTCGATGGACGTGGAGCTGATCGCGCCGATCGCCATGGATGAGGGGCTGCGCTTCGCCATTCGCGAGGGTGGCCGCACGGTCGGCGCCGGCGTCGTCGCTAAGATCGTCGAGTAAAGAGTCGAGTAAAGAGAAGAATGCGGGCCGGCGCTCCGGCGGAGCGAGATCGCGCGAGGCGGATACGTCAAAGCGCGTGAATCTCGCTCCCAAACAGGAACGAGATCGCGCAAGGCGGATACGTCAGAGCGCGTGAATCTCGCTCCCAAACAGGAGCGCCGGTTTCGTTTGTTGAACGAGAATTGGGACGATGGACAACCAGAACATCCGCATTCGCCTGAAGGCGTACGATCACCGCGTGCTGGACAACAGCACGAAGGAGATCGTGAACACGGCCAAGCGCACAGGCGCGCGGGTGCGTGGACCGATCCCGCTGCCCACGCATATCGAGCGGTTTACCGTGAACCGCTCGCCGCACGTGGATAAAAAAAGCCGCGAGCAGTTCGAGATCCGGACCCATCGCCGGCTGCTGGATATCGTGGAGCCCACCCCGCAAACGGTGGATGCACTCATGAAGCTCGACCTCGCCGCTGGCGTGGACGTCGAGATCAAGATCTGAGGGAACGCCCGTGGCAACCGCGATGCGAACCGGATTATTGGCCAAGAAGGTCGGGATGACCCGGATCTTCCGTGACGACGGCACGCATGTGCCGGTGACGGTTCTGCACTTGGATAATGTGCAGGTCGTGGCGGCACGAACCGAGGAAAAGAACGGCTACACCGCCGTGCAGCTCGGCTGGGGTCAGGCGAAGGTGAAGAACGTCTCCAAGCCCAATCGCGGGCACTTCGCCAAACAGAAGGTCGAGCCGAAGGCGAAACTGGTGGAGTTCCGTGTTGCCGCCGATGCGGTGCTGGAGCCGGGTGCGACGCTGACGGCAGCGCACTTCATGGCCGGCCAGCGTGTCGATGTGTGCGGCATCACCAAGGGCAAGGGATTTGCCGGCGGCATGAAGCGCTGGAACTTCGCCGGCCTGGAAGCATCCCACGGCGTGTCCATCAGCCACCGCTCGCTGGGCTCCACCGGTAACCGCCAGGATCCAGGCAAGACCTTCAAGAACAAAAAGATGGCCGGCCATCTGGGACAGGAGCGTGTGACCACGCTCAATCTGGAAGTCGCCGCGGTCGATGCGGAGAAGGGACTTATCATGCTGCGCGGCGCGGTGCCGGGTGCGAAGGGCGGTTTCGTTCTGGTGCGCGACGCGGTGAAGCGCGCGCGTCCGGCCGATGCGCCCTATCCGGCGGCTTTGGCGCAGGCGGGCGGCTGAGGACACGGCAATGCAAGTCGCGATTCGAACGCTAGACAATACCGAGGCAGGCACGGCTGAGCTGCCGGACGAATTCTTCGCCGCCTCACCGCGCGCCGACATCATGGCGCAAGTGATCCATTGGCAGCTCGCAAAGCGCCGGGCCGGAACGCACAAGGCGAAGGGGCTTTCGGAAGTGCAGGGCACGACCAAAAAGCCGTATCGTCAGAAAGGCACCGGCAATGCCCGCCAGGGTAGCCTGCGCGCACCGCAATTCCGCACGGGCGGCGTGGTGCACGGGCCGGTGGTGCGCAGCCACGAATACAGCCTGAACAAGAAGGTGCGGCGCCTGGGGCTGATCTCGGCGCTGTCGCAGAAGCAGGCCGATGGCAAGCTGGTCGTGCTGGAAGCCACCGGCGATGGTGTGACAAAGACCAAGGAACTGGCGCGCAAGCTGAAAGCGCTCGGCTGGGCTTCGGCGCTGATCGTGGACGGCTCGGTGGATGCGGGCTTTCTTCGTGTCAGCCGTAACATCCCTGGCGTGGCGGTGCTGCCGACAGTTGGTGCGAATGTCTATGACATCCTGCGCCACGACGTGCTGGCGATCACCACTGCCGGTGTGGAAGGCCTGACGAAGCGGCTGCGCGGCGAGACCAGGGCAGCGGAACCGGAGAACGCGGCTGAAGGGAGCGCGGCTCAAGGGGATCAAGCATGAGCGAGACGGAAGCCAAACCGCGCCGGCCGCTGCTGTCGCGCGAGATGATGTATCAGATCATCAAGGATCCGGTGATCACCGAGAAGTCCACGCGTCTGTCCGAACATGGGCAGTACGTGTTTCGTGTCTCGCTGGATGCGAGCAAGCCGGAGATCAGGGAAGCGATCGAGACACTGTTCAAGGTGCAGGTCGTGGACGTGAACACGCTTGTGCAGAAGGGCAAGACGAAACGCTTTCGCGGACGTCCTGGCCGCCGGTCTGATGTGAAGAAGGCGTTCGTGAAGCTGGCGCCTGGTCAGCAGATCGATTTTACCACCGGGTTGTCGTGAGGCGCATGCGATGCCGTTGAGAAATTTCAATCCGGTCACGCCCAGCCTTCGCGGCACGGTGCTGATCGATCGGTCCGAGCTGTGGAAGGGCAAGCCGGTCAAGAAGCTGACGGAGGGGAAGGTCAGCTCGGGCGGGCGCAACAACCACGGGCATATCACCTCGCGCTTCCGCGGCGGCGGGCATAAGCAGGCCTATCGCTACGTCGATTTCAAGCGGCGCAAGTTCAGCGTGCCGGGCACGATCGAGCGGCTGGAATATGACCCGAATCGCACGGCGTTCATTGCGCTGGTGAAGTATGCGGACGGCGAGCTGTCCTACATCATCGCGCCGCAGCGGCTGAAGGCCGGAGACACGGTGGTGTCCGGCCCGCGCGCTGACATCAAGCCGGGCAATGCGATGCCGCTCGCCGCGATCCCCGTCGGGACCATCGTCCACAACGTGGAGATGAAGCCCGGCGCGGGCGGGAAGATCGCGCGCTCGGCCGGCACGTACGTGCAGCTCGTCGGCAAGGATGCCGGCAACGCGCAGCTCAAGCTGATGTCGGGTGAGCTCCGTGTCGTGCGGGCGGAATGCATGGCCTCGATCGGCGCCGTATCCAACCCCGACAACATGAACCAGAAGATCGGCAAAGCCGGACGGTCGCGTTGGCTGGGCCGCATGCCGCATAACCGTGGTGTGGTGATGAACCCGGTGGATCATCCGCTGGGCGGTGGCGAGGGTCGGTCTTCCGGCGGGCGTCACCCGGTGACGCCGTGGGGCAAGCCGACCAAGGGTTACAAGACGCGATCGAACAAGCGGACGGACAAGCTGATCATCCGTCGTCGGAACAAGGGTAAGTAGGGCGATGGCACGTTCCGTTTGGAAAGGCCCGTTCGTGGACGGGTATCTGCTGCAGAAGGCCGAGACGGCACGCGCGTCGGGCCGCAACGAGATCATCCGCATCTGGTCACGGCGCTCGACGATCCTGCCGCAGTTCGTCGGCCTGACCTTCGGCGTCTACAACGGCCACAAGTTCCTGCCGGTGCAGGTGAACGAGAACATGGTCGGACATAAGTTCGGAGAGTTCTCGCCCACCCGGACCTTCACCGGCCATTCGGGCGACAAACGGGCCAGGCGGAATTAGGGCAGCGGAACTGAAATCATGAGCAAGCCAAGTCATCCCCGCGCCATTGCCGATAACGAAGCCCAGGCGATTGTGAGCAACATCCGGGTGAGCCCGCGCAAGCTCAATCTGGTTGCGGCGCTTATCCGCAATCTGCCGGCAGAGCAGGCGGTTGCAACGTTGACGTTCAGCAAGCGCCGAATCGCGGGGCAGGTGAAGAAGGCGTTGGAGAGTGCGATCGCCAATGCCGAGAACAATCATCAGCTCGATGTGGATCGGCTGGTGGTGACGCGGGCGGAAGTCGGGCGCTCCATCGTCATGCGGCGCTTTCATGCGCGCGGTCGTGGGCGCGCGGCGCGGGTGGAGAAGTGGTTCAGCCACTTGAAGATCGTGGTGGCCGAGCGCGCGCAGGAAACCGGGACAGGCGGGGAGGCCGCGTAATGGGACACAAGGTCAATCCGATCGGTCTCCGGCTGGGCATCAACCGCACCTGGGATTCGCGCTGGTTCGCAGGCAACGATTATGCACCGCTGCTGCATGAGGATTTGAAGCTGCGCGACCACCTGCGCACGAAGCTGCGTGGCGCCGGCGTGTCGCGTGTGGTGATCGAGCGGCCGGCGAAGAAACCACGTGTCACGATCTATGCTGCGCGGCCAGGTGTGGTGATCGGCAAGAAGGGTCAGGACATCGAGGTTCTGAAGAAGGACCTGTCCAAGATGGCCAAGGCCGAAGTGGCGCTGAACATTGTCGAAATCCGCAAGCCGGAGATCGAAGCGCAGCTGGTGGCGGAGAACATTGCCCAGCAGTTGGAGCGCCGCGTGGCCTTCCGCCGGGCGATGAAGCGCGCGGTGCAGTCGGCCATGCGTCTGGGTGCGCAGGGCATCCGCATCAATTGCGGCGGGCGCCTCGGCGGTGCGGAAATCGCGCGGGTCGAGTGGTATCGCGAAGGCCGCGTGCCGCTGCATACGCTGCGGGCGGATATGGATTATGGCCATGCCACCGCCAAGACCACGTACGGCACGTGCGGCGTGAAGGTGTGGATCTTCAAAGGCGAGATTCTCGCGCATGATCCGCTCGCGCAAGACCGGCGCGCGGCCGAACAGGCGCCCCAACGGTAAATGAATCGGTAATAGACGATGCTACAACCTAAACGGACGAAATTCCGCAAGGCGCATAAGGGCCGCATCCACGGCCTCTCGAAGGCTGGCACGCAGCTCAATTTCGGCACCTACGGGCTGAAAGCGTTGGAGCCGGAGCGCATCACGGCGCGCCAGATTGAGGCGGCGCGACGCGCCATTACGCGCGCGATGAAGCGCACGGGGCGCGTCTGGATCCGCATCTTCCCCGACGTGCCGGTGTCCAAGAAGCCCGCGGAAGTGCGCATGGGCTCGGGCAAGGGCACGCCGGAATTCTGGGTGGCGCGCGTCGCCCCAGGCCGGATCATGTTCGAACTGGATGGCGTGCCGCACGAGGTGGCCCATGACGCGCTGACCTTGGGCGCGGCGAAGCTGCCGATCCGCACCAAGATCGTCCAGCGGATGGGAGATTCGTGATGGCCAAGAATCCGCACAACACGGCGACCGACATCCGTACCAAAACACCGGACGAACTCAAGCAGATGCTGACCGATCTGCGTCGCGAGCAGTTCAACCTGCGCTTCCAGCGCGCGACGGGCCAGGCCGAGGGCACGGCGCGCATCCGCACCGCGCGGCGTGAGATCGCGCGCGTCAAGACGATTATAGCCGAGCGCACGCGCGCGGCTTCGGGCGAGAGGGCTCAATAATGCCGAAGCGTGTGCTGACCGGCCGTGTCACCAGCGACAAGATGGACAAAACCGTGACGGTGCTCGTGGACCGCCGGGTGATGCATCCGATCTACAAGAAGTTCATCCGCCGCTCGCGCAAATACGCGGCGCATGATGAGACGAATCTGTGCCACGTGGGCGATGTGGTGCGCATCGAGGAATGCCGCCCCATCAGCAAGCGCAAGTCCTGGCTGGTGATCGAGCGCAACGGCGAGGCGCTGCGCTCGGCTCCGGCTGAGCAATCCGTGGGCGAAGGGGCGATGTCATGATCCATCCGGAGACCAATCTCGACGTTGCGGACAATTCCGGCGCGCGCCGCGTGCAGTGCATCAAGGTTCTTGGTGGCTCCAAGCGGAAAACGGCGTCGGTCGGGGATGTCATCGTTGTCTCCGTCAAAGAGGCGATCCCCCGCGGCAAGGTGAAGAAGGGCGACGTCCACCAGGCGGTTATCGTACGCACGGCCTTTCCGGTACGCCGGGCGGATGGCAGTGCGATCCGCTTCGACCGCAACGCCGCGGTGCTGATCAACAAACAGCAGGAACCGATCGGAACGCGCATCTTCGGCCCGGTCGTGCGCGAACTGCGCGGGCGGAAGTTCATGAAGATCATCTCGCTGGCACCGGAGGTCATCTGATGGCCGCGCGGATCCGCAAGGGCGACACGGTCGTGGTGATCACCGGCGCCGACAAGGGAAGGCGCGGGGAGGTGCTGCGGGTGTTTCCGCGCGCCAACCGCGCCATCGTGCAGGGCGTGCACATGGTAACCAAGCATGTGAAGCAGACCGCGATGGGAAAGCCCTCCGGTCTGATCAACGAAGAGGTGAGCATTCACCTGTCAAACCTGATGCTGGTCGATCCGACCTCGGACAAGCCGACAAAGGTCGCGTTCCGCATTCAGGATGACGGGCGGAAGGTGCGCGTGGCGAAGGCCACGGGCCAGGTAATCGAGGGCTAAGGCACATGAGCGGGACGAAATCTCCTCCGCCGAAGAAGGCGGCGGCGACGCGCCAAGGCGGGAAGACCGCGGGCAAAGGGGGCGGCGGTGGCCCGCCTCAGGCAGTACCGCGCAAGCAGGCGGCGGAGGCCGGATCCGGCGTTGCCAATCCGGTCGCCGCGCCGAAGGAGATGCCGCGGCTCCAGAGGCGCTACCTGGATGAGGTGCGCGCCAAGCTGCAATCGGAGTTCGGCTACAAGAACCCGATGCAGGTGCCGAAGCTCGAGAAGATCGTGATCAATATGGGCGTGGGCGAGGCGACGGCGGACCAGAAGAAGCTGGACAACGCGGTTGCCGAACTGACCGCCCTCAGCGGTCAGCGTGCGGTGAAGACGCTGTCGAAGAAGGCGATCGCCGGTTTCAAGATCCGCAAGGGCCTGCCGATCGGGACCAAGGTCACGCTGCGCAAGGCGCGCATGTATGAGTTCATGGACCGGCTGATCACCATTGCTCTGCCGCGGGTGCGCGACTTTCGCGGCATCCAGGGCAAGGGATTCGACGGGCGTGGCAATTTCGCGATGGGCCTGCGCGAACAGATCGTCTTCCCGGAAATCAACTACGACCGGGTGGACGATGTGCGCGGCATGGACATCGTGTTCGTGACCACCGCACACACTGATGCGGAAGCGAAGGCGCTGCTGCAGGCATTCGACCTGCCGTTTGCGAATTGAAGACAGAGTTCGAATGGAAAACTGCGGCCACGCAGGCCGCAAGTTCCGGAGGGTGTGAGTGAATGGCCAAGACCTCTCAGGTCTATCGCAACAAGAAGCGGGAACGCATGACGGCGCGCGACCGCGGGAAGCGTACGGCGCTCAAAGAGATCGTCATGGACCGCAGCCTGCCGGTTGAGGATCGGTTCAACGCGTCGCTGAAACTGGCGCAGCTGCCGCGCAACGGGTCGCGTGTGCGCGTCCGGCTGCGCTGCGAAATCACCGGTCGTTCGCGCGGCAATTACCGCAAGTTCAAGCTTTGCCGCATCATGCTGCGTGATCTCGCCTCGTCGGGCCAGATCCCCGGCATGGTCAAGGCGAGCTGGTAAGGAGGATCGCAGATGTCCGTCTCTGATCCTTTGGGCGACATGCTGACGCGCATCCGCAACGCACAGCGTGCGCGGCACACGTCCTGCATCGCGCCGGCATCTCGCCTGCACGCGAATGTCCTGGATGTCCTGAAGCGCGAGGGTTACATCCGCGGCTTTACCGCCGAGGAATTGCGTCCCGGCATCCGGCAGCTCCGTATTGAGCTGAAGTACAATGAGGGCGAACCCGTCATCAAGGAGATCAACCGGGTCTCCAAGCCGGGACGTCGTGTCTATTCGCGCATCAAGGAACTGCCGCGCGTCTATGCGGGGCTTGGCGTCTCGATCCTGTCCACCCCGCGTGGGGTCATGAGCGATTCCGAGGCCCGCGTGGCGAACGTGGGCGGCGAAATCCTCTGCCGCGTGTTCTAAGGAAAACGATCGATGTCGCGCGTTGGAAAATATCCGGTCGAAATTCCCCAGGGCGTGCAGGTCGCGCTCGCCGGCGATCTGCTGACCGTCAAGGGCAAGCTCGGCGAGATGAAGCTGTCGCTCACCGATCAGGTCGAGACCAAGGTGGATGGCAACAAGGTCGTGGTCGCGCCGCGCGGTAACGCGCGGCAGGCGCGCATGATGTGGGGCACCACGCGTGCCAACATCGCCAACATGGTCCGCGGCGTATCGGCCGGCTACGCCAGGTCGATGGAGATCACCGGCACGGGTTATCGCGCCGCCGTGCAGGGCAAGAACCTGGTGCTGAACCTCGGCTATTCGCATGACGTGATCTTCCCGATCCCCGACGGAATTAAGATCACCTGCGAGCGTCCGACAGCGGTGAAGGTAGAAGGCACCGACAAGCGCCTGGTGGGCCAGGTGGCTGCCGAAATCCGCGGTTTCCGCCCGCCCGAGCCCTATAAGGGCAAGGGCGTGCGCTACACCGATGAGACGATCCGGCGGAAGGAAGGCAAGAAGAAATGAGCCGCATTCAGGATCTTAGGGACCGTCGGCGCGGGCGCCTGCGGTTCTCGCTCCGCCAGAAGGGCGCCGGCCGCCCGCGGCTGTCGGTGTTCCGCTCGTCGAAGCACATCTACGCGCAGGTCATCGACGACGATGCAGGCCGCACGCTGGCTTCGGCGTCGTCGCTCGATCAGTCGCTACGCGAGTCGCTGAAGACCGGCGCCGACAAGGCGGCCGCCGCAGCGGTCGGCAAGCTGGTTGCCGAGCGTGCGAAGGAAGCCGGCGTGACCAAGGTCGTGTTCGACCGTGGTGCCTATCTTTACCATGGCCGCGTGAAGGCGCTGGCCGATGCCGCCCGCGAAGGCGGCTTGGACTTCTAGGAACGAACGATGGCACGTGAACCAAGGGAAGGCGGACGGCGTCGCGATGGCGACCGTCATCGCGAGGACCGCGAGGACGACGGCATCATCGACAAGCTGGTCAGCATCAACCGCGTGGCCAAGGTGGTGAAAGGCGGACGCCGTTTCGCCTTTGCCGCGCTGGTGGTCGTGGGTGACCAGAAGGGCCGCGTCGGCTACGGCGCCGGCAAGGCGCGTGAGGTGCCGGAGGCGATCCGCAAAGCCACGGAGCGCGCCAAGCGCGGCATGATCCGTGTGCCGATGAAGGAGGGCCGTACGCTGCATCACGACATTGAAGGCCGCTACGGCGCCGGCACCGTGGTCCTGCGCGCCGCGCCGGCCGGCACGGGCATCATCGCCGGCGGTCCTCTGCGCGCGGTGTTCGAATCGCTCGGCGTCGGCGACATCGTCGCCAAGTCGCTCGGGAGCCGCAATCCGCACAACATGGTCAAAGCGACGTTCGCGGCCCTGCAGCGCTGTGCTTCGCCACGCTCGGTCGCCAACCGGCGCGGCAAGAAGGTGGCCGAGATCTTCGGTCCGCGGCGTGAGGCCACAGCCGCGCCGGCAGCCGAGACGGAGGCGCCGGCCAATGGCTGAAACGACGAAGCGCGTGCGGGTGACGCAGACCGCCTCGCCGGCCGGGCGCAAGCCGGGCCAGCGTGAGACGCTGATCGGGCTGGGGCTGAACAAAATCCGGCGCACGCGCGAGCTGGAAGACACCCCCGCGATCCGCGGCATGATCCGCAAGGTGGCCCACCTGCTCCAGGTGGAGGACGTAACATGAAGCTGAACGAACTCAGGGACAATCCAGGCTCGCGGCACAAATCAAAGCGCCTCGGCCGGGGCATCGGCTCTGGCAAGGGCAAGACCTCCGGAAAGGGCGTGAAGGGCCAGAAGGCGCGTACGGGCGTCGCGCTGAACGGATTCGAGGGCGGGCAGATGCCGATCTACCGGCGTCTGCCGAAGCGCGGGTTCAAGAATATATTCCGCAAGGAATACGCTCCGCTGAACCTCGGCACGCTGGAGGCGGCAATCGCCGCTGGCCGGATCGACGCGAGCCAACCGATCACGGAAGACAGCCTGCGGGCCGCCGGGCTGGTGGGCCGCAGGAAGGTCGCGGGTGTGCGGCTGCTGGCCAAGGGCGAGATCAACCGGGCACTGACCATCACCGTATCCGGCGCGTCCGCGTCAGCCATAGAGGCCGTGAAAAAGGCTGGCGGAACCGTGACGACCACGGTTGCGGTGGACGCTGAGGCGCCTGCATCTTAGATAAAGCCTGCCCGGCTGGGCGCCGGGAGCGTGACGTTCGCGGTAGAGCGGGATCGCGCGAGGCGGAACGTCGGAGCGCGTGAATCCCGCTCTGAGATGGCGGCGTTCGGGCGGACGCGTACGACTGGAAGGTGCTCATGGCCTCGACGGCCGAACAACTTGCGGCAAACCTGAATCTCGGCGTCCTTTCGAAGGCGACCGAACTTAAGAAGCGTATCTGGTTCACCCTCGGGGCGCTGGTGATATACCGCCTGGGCACGTACATCCCGGTGCCCGGCGTGGATGCGTCCGTCATGGCGCAGCTTCTGCAGCAGCATGGCGGCGGCATCCTGGGCATGTTCGACATGTTCACCGGCGGCGCACTGCGCCGCATGACCGTGTTCGCGCTGAACATCATGCCCTACATCAGCGCCAGCATTATTATCCAGCTGATGACGGCGGCGATGCCCTCCCTCGAGGCTCTCAAGAAGGAAGGAGAGCAGGGGCGGATCAAGCTGAATCAGTATACGCGGTATCTGACTGTGGCGATTGCGCTCGTGCAGTCTTACGGCATCTCGATCGGGCTCGAGAATATGCGCGGCGATGCGGGCGCGGCGGTGGTGCATCCCGGCTTCCCGTTTCTGTTCACCGCGGTCGTGACGCTCGTCGGCGGCACGATGTTCCTGATGTGGATGGGCGAACAGATCACCGCGCGCGGTGTGGGCAACGGCACCAGCCTGATCATCATGTCCGGCATCGTTGCGAACCTGCCGGGCGCCCTGGCATCGCTGCTGGAACTGGGCCGCACAGGCGCGCTTTCGACCGTGTTCATCATCGGCTTCTTCGTCCTCGCGGTGCTGGTGATTGCGTTCATCGTATTCATGGAACGCGCCTATCGCCGCGTACCGGTGCAATACCCCAAACGACAGGTCGGCAATCGGATGTTCGGAGGTGACTCCACCCACATCCCGCTGAAGATCAATACCTCCGGCGTGATTCCGCCGATCTTTGCCAGTTCCATTTTGCTGATACCCGCGACCATCACCGGGTTCTCGGGTGGCGGCTCCGGCTGGCTTCAGTTCCTGTCCGCGCAGCTTGGGCACGGCACACCGGCCTACATGATCCTCTATGCGTTCATGATCATCTTCTTCTCCTATTTTTACACCGCCGTTGTGTTCAACCCGCAGGAGACAGCGGACAACCTGAAGAAATACGGCGGGTTCGTGCCTGGCATCCGGCCCGGCACCGCTACCGCGGAATACTTCGATTTTGTTCTGACGCGGCTGACCACCGTCGGCGCGCTCTATCTGGCCGCAGTCTGTTTGCTGCCGGAATTGCTCATCAGCGATTACGGGCTGCCGTTTTATTTCGGTGGCACCTCGATCCTGATCGTCGTCTCTGTTACAATGGACACCGTGACTCAGATCCAGTCTCACCTGCTCGCCCACCAGTATGAAGGGCTGATCCGCAAGGCTCGGGTCCGCGCCCGACGATGATCCTCATCCTGCTCGGTCCTCCCGGCTGCGGAAAGGGAACCCAGGCACAGCGCCTGCAGGAGCGCTACGGGATCGCGCAGATCAGCACCGGCGACATGCTGCGCGCCGAGGTGGCGGCCGGCTCCCCAATCGGCAAGGAAGCGCGCGGGGTGATGGAGGCGGGGCAGCTCGTCTCCGACGATATCATCATCCGCATGCTGGGCGCACGGATCGAGCGACCGGATTGCGCACGCGGTTTCATCCTGGACGGCTTCCCGCGGACGGTCCCGCAGGCCAAGGCGCTCGATCGGCTGCTGGCCGATAAGGGCCTGTCACTGACCGCTGTGATCGAACTAAAGGTGGACGACGCGGCTCTGGTGAAGCGCATCGCCGGCCGGTTCACCTGCGCGAAATGTGGCGCCGGCTATCACGACACCTTCAAGCCCACAGTCGTTCCTGGGATCTGTGACGTATGCGGTGCGACGGAGTTCGTTCGACGCGCCGACGACAACGCCGAGACAGTCACGGCGCGGCTGGAGGCGTATCACCGCCAGACGGCGCCGATCATCCCGCACTACCAGGCGCAGAGGCGCTTCCACAGCGTCGATGGCATGGCGCCGATCGACGATGTCACGGAACAAGTCGTGTCCCTGCTGGAGCGGCTCGTTCCTTCGGCACGTTAGCTCACGCCGCGTCCCGCCGCTCCGCGGAACGCACTGGCGCCAGCGCGTCGTCCAGCGCGGCAGCCAAACGATCCAGAGACAGGAAATCCGCGACATATTGCGTCTGGGCCTGAGCGCAAGCCGACCACGCTGTGTCATCCTGCATGAGGGCCAGAACCGCGACCGCAAAGGCATCGGCCTCATCGTGCACCGCGCAGATATCACCAAGACCCGGCAATCCTTGTGCGCCGGTGGGTGTGGTGACCAGCGGCACGCCGTGATGCATCGCCTCCAGCACTTTCAGCTTCACGCCGGCGCCGTATCGCAGCGGGCAGGCGGCGACCCGGGCAGTTGCATAACGCGCCGCGAGATCCGGATCTGACACCGCACCGGTCACCTCGACACGATCGCTCGCAAGCGTCGTCACGGTCGTGGGGGGATTGGAACCGATCAGTGACAAGACCGCGTCCGGACGAACGGCACGCACACGCGGCATGATCTCGTTCGCCAGCCATAGTGCTGCGTCCACGTTGGGACGATGGGCGAAGCCACCCACGAAGATAATGCGATTCGGCGAAACCGGATGCGCAGGAGCCGCCGGTGCGGGAAACGCAAAAGCCGGAATGGCGCGCACGTCGAGGTCCGGCTCCATTCCGCGGACAGCGGAAGCCTCCTCCTCCGACAGGTACATGACCACATCGGCGGCACGCCACACCTCCCGCTCCAGCGCTTCCATTCGCTCCGCCTCTGCGAGTTTCAGCATGTCCTGCGCGGCGCCAGGCTCGCGCCGCATGCGGGCATGATGCAGATCGACGCCGTAATACAGGATGCGGGCGCCGCAATGAGCGTTCAGCGCGGGGAGATGGGCCTGCGATTCGTGCGGGCGACAGAGAATGACCTCATCGATCTCGTTGCCATGGGCACCGATCCATTCGGATCCTGAATTGCACCAGGGTGCGTGGATCACCTCGATGCCCATCTGCTGCAGCGCCTCGGTGTAGCCCGGTGTCGCGCGCAGATTGGCAGGCAGGAATTTGACCACCCGCCCGGTGGCGAGCAGTGCACGTAGCATCGCCATGATTGTGCGGGATCCGCCGTCGCGGTCCGGCTCCGGCACATAATGGTCAATCATAAGAGTGACGCGCTTGGACCCGGCACGGTCGCGTGCGCGCATCACACGCGACCCGGAAGGGAAATGCTCCGCCCGCAGCACGGACCGCCAGCGCCGAGCGAAGCGGGCCGCGTTGGTCATCTGATATGCCTTCACACCGGAAGTAAGGTCCCGGCCATGCGACGCCCCCTCATGATGAACCACCGTCGCCGCAGGTTGATAAAGCACCTTCAGCCCAGCGGCGCGCAGACGAAAGGCGAGGTCCGCGTCTTCGTAGTACGCGGGGGCGAACGCTTCATCGAACCCTCCCATGCGGTCCCACACCGCCCGAGGCAGCATGATGGCGGCGCCGGAGACGTAATCGACCTCCCGAACGTAATTGTATTCGGGTTTGCGCGGATCGTCGTCCCGGCCATGGTTCCATCCGGAACCGTCGCGCCAGATGATGCCGCCGGCCTCCTGCTGCGTGCCATCGGGGAACAGCAGCCGTGCACCGGCCATGCCGGCATCAGGTCGCGCGGCAAGAAGCTGATGCAGATGGTCGATCGCGCCTGGCGTCACCTCCGTGTCGTTGTTCAGGAGTATCAGGAACGCACCGCGCGCCAGCGCCGCGGCCGCGTTGCACGAATGCAGGAACCCCAGGTTTTCCGGCCAGACCTCCAGCCGCAAATTCTTAACGGCACGCAGATCGGCAATCGCGGGATCGCCCGAGGCGTCGTCCACCACGATCACCTCGATCGGCACGGCGGGTGGATGCGCCGCGATCGAGGCTAGGCAGCGATGTGTGTAATCAAACTTTCCGAAGCAGGGAACGATCACCGACACGACCGGATTGTCCCAGAACGGAAGCTCGATCGGGTCGGCTGGGGAGCGCGGCTGCGGTTCCATCTGCACGGCCGGAGGGGCCGGAGCGGGAACCTCCTCGCGATCCCGGCGCAGCATTGTCCGTACGGCGCGCCGGGCGGTTCGTGTGGCGCGCGGAAACCGAGTGGCGGTCGAGCGCAATGGTGCCCCGAGCCGCCACCACGTGCTGCGCTCCAGCACCGCCACGCGCTCCGCAAACGCTCGCGCCCCCACCCGCGCATGCTCAAGCTCCGCATTGCGGTGTTCGATCTGGCGCTGCCAATCAGCGCACGCCGCCTCGTGAGCGCGGGCAAGTTGGGCGATCTGTCCGGTGAGTTCCTCGGTCCGGCCCTGGAGTTCCTCGAGGCCGCCCTGAAGTTCCGCGATCCGGCTCTGCAGTTCAGCACAGCGCGCCCGTTCCTGGGCCACGGCGGCGATCTGCTTCGGAAGATCGCCGGCCGCGGTGAACAAGCCGTCGATCGAATGGCCGTGGCAATACGCGCTGCCGCCGACGGCCGGCAGGGGCACGTCGCTGGCGATACCGATCAGGTAGAAGGCGCGAGAGAAGCCGGATGCGGACTCAATGATCTCACCGTCACGGTGGTCATAGCTTCGCCACGCGTCGGTGCGATCGAGTGGCACGGCGACCGAGCCGAGAACGCAGCGCTGACGCAAGACACGTTGATGCACGAACAAGGCGCCGAGTTGCTGTTGCAACTCCGGCAGCGTGAGCTCGGCGACATGAAAGGGATCACCTTCTGTCCCGGCGCCGAATAGACCAGACGATCCGGCGTGCTGACGATGAAAATACCCCCGTGTCGCAGCACACGGCGGATCTCTCGCAAGAACTGGTGCTGGTCGCGCACATGCTCCAGCGTCTCGAAGCTTACGGCCACGTCGCAGCACGCATCCGGCAACGGCAGGTGATGCGCGTCGCCCTGAACGAAACTTAGGTTGGCTAAATTGTAAGACCGCTGGGCGTGGCGAACCGACCCGTCGTCAATGTCCACGCCGACGACCTGTCGTGCGACGCCGGCGAGGATGGCAGGACCGTAGCCCTCGCCCGACGCGACATCCAGCACATCCTTGCCGGCGCACAGATCGCGGGCGATGCAGTAGCGATGCAGGTGCTCGAACGCGATCTGACCGCTTATGGCGGTCGTCATGCGTTCACCCGTGAAGGCAAGCTGCTCCGCCGGCTGCGGGACCCGGAACATCCCATCGGTTCGCGTCAGAAGATCGGGCTGGGGCGGCGGCAATACGTCCATGCGACACGGTCGCATGCACGTCTAAACGAACTGCTAACGCGCCAGGAGCGAGATCGCGCGAGGCGGGCACGTCAGAGCGCATGAATCTCGCTCCAAACAACTGTGTCAGGAGCGAGATCGCGCGAGGCGGGCACGTCAGAGCGCGTGAATCTCGCTCCAAAACAACTGTGTCAGGAGCGAGATCGCGCGAGGCGGGCACGTCAGAGCGCGTGAATCTCGCTCCAAAACAACTGTGTCAGGAGCGAGATCGCGCGAGGCGGGCACGTCAGAGCGCGTGAATCTCGCTCCAAAACAACGAGCTACACAACGTCCCGCCCATGCTCGACGAAAAATCGCAGGATCTCCCGCGTCGCGTCCGGCCCCATCGGATCAGCAAACGAGCCCGCCCGATTGCCGCCGAACCACGCATGACCGCCGCCATGCACCAGCCATTCCTCGATCAACACAGTGCCGCGCGCCTCGCGATACAAAATGCGCGTGCATGGATAGCCCGCGCCCGACAGCCGCTGCGCCTGCCGCCGCAATAAGGCGCCGTGACCCGATTGAGCCGCGACAAACCAGCTGTTCAGCGGGTTAACCGTGCGATCCTGATCGCCCTGGAAGATGATGGCAGGAATTGCCGATCCGGCCTCGCGTCCTCGCGGCAAGCCGCCCTGGCGCATCGCCATGATCGCCGAGGTCAGATCAGACGCCGCGCCGCATGCAATGCCGGAATGTACGCCAATCGCGG
This sequence comes from uncultured Pseudomonadota bacterium, assembly GCA_963791885.1. Taxonomy (GTDB): domain Bacteria; phylum Pseudomonadota; class Alphaproteobacteria; order Acetobacterales; family Acetobacteraceae; genus CAVSUZ01. The sequence goes on from CAWBUL010000006.1 coordinate 1,861,932, forward strand.
CAAACAAGTCGGGATAAGTCTGTCCCATAATCGAAGCCGCCGCGCCCCCGGCGGACAGCCCGGCAACGAAGATCCGCCGCGAATCCACCGCGTAATCCTGCATGATCTCCTGCGTAATCCCGGAGATCTCGCCCGCCTCGCCGCTGTCGCGATGCTGGTTGTCTCGATCGAACCAATTCCAGCAGCGATGCGCGTTGGCGTGAGACGTCTGCGCGGGCCACGCGACCAACCATCCGAGCGTGCCTGCCCGCTCGTTCATGCGGGTTCCCGCGGCGAAATCCTCCGGCGTCTGGTTGCAGCCGTGCAGCATGACGACCAGCGCCGTCGGCTTGCCGTCGTACTGCGGTGGCACGTGCAGCCAATACGGCCGTCCGCTGTCGCGTGCCCGGCGTTCGCTGAAGGTTCCAGTCGGAAGCGCGGCGTCAAGCACGATACGGGCGCTCAAAAATGTACATCGGCGCCATATTGGGACGAAGCCGCCTAAATGAACCCGTCGGACTCAGCCGGCCGGTAGCTTCCCCGCGATCACGCGCGCCAAATCGCCGACGGATTGAAGACTATCGAGTTCACGTGTGGTGAAGCGGATGCCGAATCGCTCCTCGGTCGCCATGATGATCTCGATCTGCTTGAACGAATCCCAGCCCTGAACGTCACGTGCGGTGACCGCAGCATGCAGTTCCACCGGACGCTGAAACACGTCCGCGAAGATCTCGGAAAGGCCCGCGTAGATATCGGCTTCGGCCGGCATGTGTGATCAGCCCTCGGTCACGTGAATGAAAGTCGGGATCGGGTGGAAGCTATTCAGGTCCAGCATGGCGCGGCTGCCGCCGTCGTCGCGCGTTTCCATGACGGTGAAGCCGAGCTTGGCATAGTGGTCCTTCACCATTCCGTTCTTCTTCGTCGGAATATACGCCCCGACCAACCGCCTCGCGCCAAGCGCCTTCGCCTGCTCTGCAATCAGATTGAGCGTCGTGGGTTCGACCTGCCGCCCCAGCACCCGGCAGCTCATCAGCCAGGTGTCGATCTCCACATCCTGCGCATCGCGCAGCCGGCCGATGATGATCGCGATGATGCCGTTGTCACCGAAGCGATCGAGCAGACGGAGCTGAAGACCAAACGCGGTGGGATCGTCCATCACCGCCAGCACATCCTCATCCGTGTAACGACGCGTGGTCAGGTTGAACTGGTTGGACTTGTTGATCAGTTGCACGATGCGTGGCAGCCCGATTTTATCGAACCGCCGCCACACGAGCTGCATCTCCAGCCCGCGCAGATATAATTCAAGATCGGTGGCCGATGCCTTCAGTGCGTCACGCGCCTTGTTGCCCTGATATTGGTTGGTGCGTTCGCGATCCTCGTCGGTGACGCTGAACCCCTCGAAATATCCGGCGTCGGCAATGGCCTTGATGTAGCCGATCGGATCTTCCCCCACTTCAGGCACCGCGACCATCGGCAGTTCCTGACGCACAAGATTCCGCTCGAACGGGTTGTCATCGACGAACACAAGCGAGTCGATACCGATGTTAAGCTCCGTCGCGATCTGGCGGATATTGCCCGCTTTGTCGGACCAGTTGGCGACGAAGCAGGAAATGTCCGGCCGCTTGAGCACCATCTCCGGATGGCGTTCGAACGGTTCCAGCGCATTCGCCTCGTCGTTCTTGGAACACACCGCAAGGATCACCCCGCGGCGGGCAAGTTCGCGGCAATACTGCTGGAATGCGACGAAGGCTTCGCCGGACGCGCTTCCCTGGCCGATGACGATCCCCTCCATGCCATCGTCGCCGATGACGCCGCCCCACATCGTGTTGTCCAGATCGAGCACGAGGCACTTGGCCGAGCGGCCCTGCTTGGCGGCGACCAGCCGGGCGACGAGGTCGCCGTAAACCGGGGACGCCGCCGGCGAGACCTCCTGCTTGGCGTGATACCACAGCGTTGGGTTGTGCCAGGCGGCAAGGCCGTCCTGCGCGGCCCGCTGATCGAGCGCGAGCAGGTCAACACCGGCCTCGTCGGCAGCTTGGCGGAGCCGGTGATTGAGCGCGGCAATGAAGGCCGCGCGTGATCCGCCCAGGCGGTGCTCGTTGCTTCCCAGCACCGGCGGATGCACCGGCAACGCGGTCTGGTGGATGATTGGGCAGCGAAACGCCTCGCGCGCCAGGCGCCAGACTTCCTGGGTATGCGCCATGGTTTCGTCCAGTGCGGCCTGCGCACCGGCATCATCCAGCCCCGCCGTGGCACCGGCCGCGACCTGGTGCGCGTCGAACGCCACCAGCACCATCGTCGGCTTGAACGCATGCAGATCGGAATCGGGATCGGAAAGCTCCTGCAGGTATTGCCCGAAATCCCCCTCATGCACATCGATCCAGATGCCGCGTCGCAACCCGCCAACGCGGATGCCCGGCAACAGGTGGGGTCATTGTCGAGGATGCAAGCACCGCGAGACGCACCGGTTTGGTGGCAAGCGACGCGGGCGGCGCCGAAAGCGTCCGCTGCACGGCCTGGTCGAGCGCGTTTGTCAGCAAAAACGGCAGGGCATAATTCGCCAATCCTACCGCCGCGCTCCAGGCCTGCTCTGGTTCATTCGACAAGCCGCGTACCTGCTCGCGCCACGTCGCGGGCGGCGCCGGCAGCCAGTGCAGATCCGTCATCCCTTACGCTCCGGAAAAGCTAAGTATCCCTGCCATAGTGCAGGTGCGAAGGGGAAGCGATTACTTAATGACGGGCGAACGCTGCCGCGGGTGCGGACGTCTTACCGTCAACCGTATGCAACCAGAATGCGATGGTAAACGCGACCAGCGCGGGGGCGGTGAGACCCAGGAACGCCCAGCTCCAGCCCATTTCCTGCACCAGCACGCCGCCCACGATATTGGACAACGCCGCGCCGATCCCCTGGAAGGTATTGGCGACGCCGAGCGCGGCCTGAGTGTGACCCGACCCCCAAGTGTAGTCGGCAACCAGAATCGGGACCGACACGCCAAGCAGCCCGGCGCCGCAAGCGTCCAAAATCTGAATCGGGATCAACCATTCCACCGACCAGCCGAATGCGGCCATCAGCCCGCGCACCGGCAGCACGCAGCAGGGAATGACAAACAGCCAGGAGCGGCGGACGCGGCTCGCCGCCCAGGACGCGGCTGCGGCGACGATGATCATCGCGAACTGGGCGACGATGATGCAAATCGCCAGCCAGCGGGTCGCATTGCCGTTGCCGAACTTCGCGATGCGCTGCCCGAGCAGGGGCAGCATGGCCGCATTCCCGAGATGGAACAGGGTCAGCGCCAGACACAGCAGCAACAATCGCCGATCCCGCAGCAGGGACCAGATCGAAGCCTCGGTTGTTCGCGAGGGCGTCCCGCGCGCCCGTTCCTGGTCGAAATCGTCGCGCCGGATCAGCAGCAGCGACAGCCCGCTGGCCGCCGCCATTCCAGCGAAGACGAAGAAGGTGGCGAGACCGGCCTCCTGCCCGGCGAGCCAGGCGATGGCAACCGACGCCACCACGTTCCCGGCATGGTTCCAGGCTTGGTTGCGGCCCTGCTGGACGGGAAACCTGTCCTTGCCGACCAGCCCCAGCGTCAGCGCGATCAGGGCCGGCGGAACCAGCGCTGCCCCGGCCGCAACCCCGAATTGAGACGACAGAACCGCCCCAAGGTGGCGGGCTGGAATCAGCGCCAGTGTCCCGACCACCACCAGCGCGGTCGCGACCGCCATCAGCATCCGCGGTCGGCCCACGCGATCCACCAGCGCGCCCGCGGGGGCGTTGAACACCAGCCCCACCAGCCCCGTCACCGTCATCACCAGCCCCACCTGCTCCGGCTGCCACTTCGCGGCACCGGCCAGCCATGTGGCCAGGAAGGGACCCAGGCCGCCCTCGACATCCGCCTCGAAGAAATTGACGGCGGCAAGCGCGCCCGAAGGTGACATCCCATTCACATGCAAACACGGGCCGGGGGCACAACCGGCCTCGCGTTCACGTTCGGAGCAGAACTACTTCAGCGGCGAGAAGTCGGTCGGACGCAGGATGCGATTTTCCTGGCTGACCAGAAGATCGAGTTCCCCACCCCGCTTCAGGAAGGCCTGCCATGCAGGATCGGCCGCCATCGCGTTGCGCCGCTTCTCGCGATCACCCTGATCCTCATAAGCCCACAAATGCACGATGCAGTTCAGCTCGCCCTCGACGGTGGTGAACCAGCCGACGCACCGCCCGAGATACTTTTGTTGCAGCGGCCACGCCATTTCCTTGTACAGCGCCACCCAGTCATTCATTTTGTTCGGCTTGCACTTGTAGATGCGTAGATCGACGATCATCGCGTTCCTCCGGATTGCTGTAACCCGGGGGCGTATAGCGTGAGCTGTTTCGGCGCGACAGTCGTGCCGCCTCGGTGCGGCCCCTTGGAAGGAGCGGTTCGGCGATGAGCGCGGCGGGTGTTCGGTTCGCGCGGCTGGCGCTGCTGCGCCGTCCTGCCGAATCGGCGCCGCTCCTCGGCATCGCCATGGGCGTGCTGGCCTATGCGCTGTTCTCCGTGCACGACGCCTCGATCAAGTGGCTGGTCGAGGAACTGCCGACCTGGCAGGTGCTGTTCCTGCGCAGCGCCGCGATCACCGTCGCATGTGTGGTAATCGGCCGGCGGCGTCTGCTGGAAGCTGCTCTCAGCACCCCGCGCAAGGGGCCGCTCGCCTTTCGCGGCCTGCTCACCATGACAGCGTGGATCTGCTATTTTACCGCATCTCGCTCCCTGCCGTTGGCGCAGATGTTGAGCCTTTATTACGCCGCACCGATCATGGTGACGGCGATGGCCGCGCCGCTGTTGCGTGAGCGTGTCTCCGGCCCCCGTTGGATCAGTGTTCTGATCGGCTTCATCGGCGTGATGGTGGTCACCGATCCCTGGGGCGTGGCGCTGTCATTGCCGACCCTGCTCGTCTTGTTCGCCGCAGTACAGTGGGCCTATGGCGTGATCCTAATGCGGCAGATCGCGCGGCACGAAAGCTCGCTGCTGCAGATCTTTTTCGTCAATCTGGTGTTTGTGGTCGGCACCGGCATCGCTTGCCTGTTCCAGTGGCATACGCCCGATCTCTGGCAAACCGCGCTGCTGATCCTGGTTGCGGTATTCGGCGGGCTCGCCCAGTTCGCGCTGTTCGAAGCGGCACGGCACGCCCCGGCCTCGGTCATGGCCAGCGTGGAATATACCGCCCTGATCTGGGCCTTCGTGCTGGGCTATCTGATCTGGGGCGACATCCCGCCGATCACCACGTTTTTGGGCGCCGGGCTGATCCTTGGTGCAGGCGCCTATCTGTTCCTGATGGAGGTGAGGGCAGCGCGATTGCGTTGAAGGTAAGAAGCGACGAATGTCCCGCCATTCGACGGAGGCCACAATGAACCCGATCGTTGCCGTGATTTCCCCCGGCGCCATGGGCAGCGCAGTGGGGCAAGTGCTTGTCTCGAACGGATTGGAAGTGCGTACGTCCTTGGCCGGACGGAGCGACAAAAGCGCGGCGCGGGCCCAGGCCGCCGGCATGGTGCCGGTGAGCGATGAGGGAATCGTGCAGGCGGATATCATCCTTTCGATCCTGCCCCCGGGTGACGCGCTCGATCTCGCCGAGCGCCTGGCGCCGTTGCTTGAGGATGCGGAGCGGCAGCCGATCTATGTGGACTGCAACGCAGTCTCCCCACAAACCGTGGAGGAGATCGCGGAAATGATCGAGGATACCGGATGCGACTTTGTCGATGGCGGGATTATCGGACCGCCGCCCAAGCCCGGCTCACGACGCACGAAGATTTATCTGTCCGGCGCGCAGGCAGCGAAGGTGGCGGAGCTGGAACGTTTTGGCCTGGTCATGCCTGTGCTCCCGGGGTCGGCCGGCGTGGCGTCGGCCATGAAGATGTCCTACGCCGGGATCACCAAGGGTTTCACCGCGCTCGGATCGATGATGATGCTGGCCGCGACGCGCGGCGGCACGGCCGAATTCCTGAAGCGGGAACTGCGGGAGAGCCAGCCGGAGCTGCTGGCCTGGCTGACTCGGTCGGTGCCCAACATGTACACCAAAGCCTATCGCTGGGTGGCGGAAATGGAGGAGATCGGCGAGTTCTGCGAGGATGACGACTCGGCGGAAGACGTGTTCGAGGCATTCGCCGAATTCTACGAACGCATCGCCGACGACCAGGACGGTCCCAAGCGGGAGATCGCCGCCCTCGACCGCTTCTGCGTAGAATAAAGAGCGAGATCGTGCGAGGCCGAAGGTCGGAGCGCGTGAATCTCGCTCTAGGAAGATCGAGATCGCGTGAAGCGGGAGGTAAGCTCTGATGCGCGCGGGCGTACACGTGTTTCCGGCGATGGACCGCGTCGTCTATGGCCGGGACTTCGCCCAAGCCGCACTGACTGAAGTACAGCGAGTGGACGCGCGGGCGGTGCTCGTGCTGGCAAGCGGCACGCTCGCGCGCGAAACCGACCTGATGACGCGGTTGCGTGATACGCTTGGCAACCGCATCGCGGGCGTGCGCACGGGCATTCGCGCGCATACGCCTCGTGACGACGTCGTTGCCGCGGCGAACGAGGCGCGCGCAATCCATGCCGACCTGCTCATCACCCTGGGCGGCGGATCGCTCACCGATGCAGCGAAGATGATAGGGTTATGCCTCGGGAACGACGTGACGGAGCCGGGGCAGCTCGACGCATTCCGCGCGCAGACGCAGCCGGACGGAACGGTGCGTCGGCCCGAGGTGAGGCCGCCCGGCATTCGGTTCTTCGCCGTTCCGACGACGCTGTCAGCGGGTGAATATACCTGGTTCGCGGGCTGCACCGATACGGTGCGCAAAGTGAAGGAGAGTTTCGGCCATCCGATGATGATCCCGCGCGTGGTGATCCTCGATCCCGCGGTGACACGCTTCACGCCGGAATGGCTGTTCCTGTCCACAGGCATGCGGGCAGTGGATCACGCCGTGGAAACGCTGTGCTCGGTCAGCCCGTCGCCGTTCGGAGATGCCGGGGCGCTGCAGGCATTGCGACTGCTGGGGCGCGGCCTGCCGGGGGTGAAGGCGAATGCGGACGATCTGGACGCCCGGATGGATTGCCAGTTAGGCGCATGGCTGTCGATCGTTGGATCGCAGGCGGGCGTGCCGATGGGAGCGAGCCACGCCATCGGCCACGTACTCGGCGGCACGGCCGGCGTGCCGCACGGATACACCTCCTGCGTGATGATGCCGCCGGTGCTGCGGTTCAATGCGCAGGTTCGGGCGCGCGAGCAGGCCCTGGTCAGCGAGGCGCTGGGGCGGCCAGGGGTGCCGGCAGCGAATGCCGTGGGCGATTTGGTCGCTTCACTCGGTCTGCCACAGCGGCTGCGCGACGTGGACGTCCCGCGCGATCTGCTGGGGCGCATCGCGGAGGAATCCATGCACGACCGCTGGCTGCACACCAATCCGCGGCCACTGGAGGGGCCGGCGGCAGTGCTGGAAATCCTCGAAGCCGTCTACTAGTGTCCTGCCCCTGAAGTTCGCCGCATTCTGCTGCGAACGGAAGGGATCAGCAGGCCACTGAAAATCAAGAATAGTGGCCCCAGATGAAGGGCGTCACGCCAAGGGGCACTCGACCTGACGAACTTCAGACTGGGGACAGTAGAGCGCGATCGCTTCAGGCTGCAAGCCGGTGAAGCGTGAATCGCCCTCTCAGCGAAAGGTGAACCCGGCCGGCCCGATGCTTGCGCCCTGGGGTGAACCTGGGCATATCGCGGGCGCAATGCCCGAACGCCTTGAGGACGCCGCATGACCTACGTGGTCACCGAGAACTGCATCCGCTGCAAATACATGGACTGCGTCGAAGTCTGCCCGGTCGATTGCTTCTATGTCGGCGCCAACATGCTGGTGATCCATCCGGACGAATGCATCGATTGCGGCGTGTGCGAACCCGAGTGCCCGGCCGAGGCAATCGTTCCAGATAGCGACGACAAGGCCGGCCCGTGGCTGGAGCGCAATCGGACGTTCTCCACCCAATGGCCCAACATCACGCGCAAGGGCACGGCGCCTGATGACGCCGACGAATGGAAGGACAAGCCGGGCAAGGACGCGATGTTCGACCCGGAGCCTGGGCAGGCCTGATCTTCCCGCTCCGCCATGCCATATGAGCGCTGGCACACAGGAGTGGCGACATGAGTGCACCCTCGTTCGACGATACCACGCGCACGGAGCTTGAGGCGGCGGCATTCCGTCGCTTGGTGGAGCATTTGCGCGAGCGTACCGACGTGCAGAACATTGACCTGATGAACCTGGCTGGTTTCTGCCGCAACTGTCTCAGCCGCTGGTACCGCGAGGCGGCGGATGCGAAGGGCATCGGCCTGAGCGACCCCGACGCGCGAGAGATCGTCTACGGCATGCCGTACAAGGAATGGCAGGCGAAGCACCAGAAGGAAGCAAGCGCCGAGCAGAAAGTGGCCTTCGCGTCAACAAACAAGAAGTCATTGACCCCGACTCGGACACGTTCGTATCAGCCCCGTCCTTGCAGAAGACGGAGGCTTGATCGTGGCTCTCGACGCATTGGAAAAGGACAAGCCTGCAACGGGTGGAGTTGCGGCCGACCGGCTGCGCAGCATCGTCGACCGGATCGAGCGGCTTGAGGAGGAACGCAAGGCGCTCGCCGGCGACATCAAGGACATCTACGCCGAAGCAAAGTCTGCCGGTTTCGACGTGAAGGTGCTGCGGCAGCTCATTCGCATTCGGAAGTCTGAACCGGCCGAGGTCGAAGAACAAGAAACGTTACTGGACGTGTACAGGCGCGCGCTGGGGATGTAGGTCCGACGCTGGAGGATCGCGATCAGAGTGCAATCGGTGCTTTGGATGATCGGGCGCAGTTCGACCGCGGACCTGCGTGCGGGCTTTTGCATGCACCCGTGTCACACGGTCCTGTTGTAATAACCTGAGCGGACATCGCTATCTGTCGCGCGCTTGAATGCAGAGGCCGCTTAAATTTGGACTAATTTTCAGAAATTCCGCGACTTTTCAGAAACCACTCGACCTGAGAAGAGATTCCTGCTCAAATTGGCTGTCCGTGCAACATTACACGAGCAGACGATATGGTCTTGGATCTGCTGCGGGAGGCGTCCGCCGCCTTGCCCGACGATCCGAATGCAATCATCACCCTGGGACATCAAAAGACGCGCGCGGGCGCCTTGGGCGAAGCCCTCGCCATATGGGAAGAGGTCCGGGCGACCCGCCCGGATGACCTGAGCGGCTGGGTTTGGTCAGCGTTGTGCCTGCGCGAGATGCGGGCCTTCGCCGCGGCGGAGAGCCGCCTGCAGGAGGCGCTGGCGAGATTCCCTGGCAAAGCAGAAGTGCTGTTCGATCGGGCCCGGCTGGCACAAATACGGGGTGATTGGAAAGCTGCGCTGGAGCGGTGGCGGATCGCTGCGGCTGCGACCCCCGATCGGGCCGAGGGCTATATCGGCGAAGCCTTGTCCCTCCGCGAACTCGTCGATTTCACCGGCGCCCGTGCCATTCTGGACCGGACGCGGCGGCGTTTTCCTGACGACCGGTTCGTGCTGACCGAACTCGCCCGTCTGGCGTCGCTCGCGGGTGCGTGGGAGGAGGCAGATTCCGCCTGGGCGGCGGTGCGTGCTCGGTACCCGGATGAGCCTCTCGGCTTCAGCGGGGGAGGAGCGGCGTTGCGGGCTTTGCAGCGGCCGGACGAGGCAGGGGCCCTGCTACGTCCCGCCGTGAACCGATTTGCGGACAACCTGGGATGCTGGCTCGAATATGCGCTCGCATTGTGGGAGTGCGGAGAAGTCGCGGAGGCGCTGCAGACGGCGACCCAGATCCGCGATCGCTTCCCGCGTGAGCCATCGGGCTATGTGTTCGCTGTCCAGTGGCTCGTCGAACAGGAGCGCTACGCTGAAGCCGAGGAATTGCTGGCCACGGCGGAATCGGCACTTCCTGGGCATCAAGCGACAATGGTGGAACGCGCACGCGTGGCTGAGGCACGGCGGGATTGGCCTGCCGCGCAGAACCTATGGCGCGCCGTCCGCGACGCTTCGCCCGATAACCCTCAGGCCTTCCAGCATGAAAGCATCGCTCTACGCCGCCAGGGCCGCCACGCCGACGCCGTTGCCGTGCTCCAGGAAGGAATGGCCCGATTATCCTCACCGGAGCTCTTGGCCGAGGCGGGATGGGGTTTGCTGGAAGCGGGTGATCCCGAGCAGGCGGCGGTCGTATTCAGTGAGTGCCGCCAGCGTTACCCGACGCGCCGGGATGGCCACATGGGACTTGCTCAATCGCTGATGGATCAGCGACTCACGGTAGAGGCGGACGAGGCCTTCCGCGTTGGCATGCAGGCGCTGCCCCAGGATCCCGAGGTCATGGTTCGCTACGCCTTGGCCCCTCAGTTCCACGGCGGCCCTCCCGGAACCGAAGCCTGGAACCGAAGCCTGGAACGGCTGACCGAGGCTCAGGGATCGATTTCCTCATTATGCGCGCGGCTTCATAGAGACGCTGCGGTGCCTGCGCCTGTGCGGTCGCCTGCAAGAGGCTGAACGACTCGGCCGGATAGCCATGGAACGGTTTCCGCGCGCTATCGACGTAGCGGAAGAGCAGGCGGTCATCAGCCTCGAGCGAAAGGATTGGGCCGAGGCCGAAGCGCGGTTCCTCCGCATGCGGTCACTCTTCTCGGGCAGTCCGGTCGGTGCCATGGGGCTGGCGAAAGCCTGGGCCGGGACCGGCCGTATGGAGGAAGCCGAGCAGGAGGTTCGCTCAGCGCTCGAGCGCTGGCCGTCCGACCGCAATCTCCTTGTCACCAACGCCGAACTGGCAATGCAGCGGGCCGACTGGGACGAGGGTGTGCGCCGGTGGGAATTCGCGCTGCGCCACCATCCCCACGATCGGTGGGTGAAGGACGGGCTGTTTGGTGCCCGGGTCGCCGCAGGCATGGAGCCCGAGCCGAGCGCCAACAACGCCGAGGACTATCGGGATCTGATGCTCAATTTCGCAAGCTTTGCCGGCGCCCCGCGAGGCTGCGAGTTCGGTCTGATACAACGGCATTTCGGGGCCGATCCGCTCGGTCTGCTGCGTTGGTCAAACATCCATCCGGATAAACTCGCGGACGCGTTGGAATGCCGCTTCGAGGGCGTGGGCCGACCCGAAAACACCGAGCTGTTCGTGCTGCGGGATACGTCGCGTGAGTACATGGTGCACGATCGCCGGTTCGGGATGGTGATGCACACCTTTGTTCCCGAGAGTCGGGTTAAGTTCGACGCGATGTACAAGCAGATGATATCGCGGTCGGTGTACCTCGCCCGCAAGCTGATCGAGGATCTGACAGAGGGGCAGAAGATCTTTGTCTATCGCCTGCCCGACCGGACTCTGAACATCACTGAGCTGCGGCAAATCCGTTCGGCAATGTCGACCTACGGGGACAACGTGCTGCTTTATGTCAGGCTCGCGGACGCTGAACATCCGCCGGGCTCCGCATTGTGGGCAGAGCCCGGATTGATGATCGGCTTCATCGATCGGTTCGAACAGGCGCCGGATGGAACGACTGGTGCTCCCAACTTCGCGGGGTGGCTGGCCGTCTGCCAGGCGGCATATCGGCTGTGGCAAGCGCGCCCGGCGATAGCACCCAAGGGTCAGGCGAGAGAGGCCGCCTTGGCATAGGCCGCCGACGCAAGCCGAATCCTCGCCAGTTCCTGGGCATTGAGGCGTTCGGTATCGGATAAGTCGGCTATGCTTGCCACAGGCAGCGGCGTCTGCGCCGTGGACGCCGCTGGTCCGGCCGACGTCGGCGCAGCCGCGACCTGAACCGCAGGCGGGTCACTTGTCAGCCCCAGGCCGACAGCCACGCGATGCAGGATCTTATCCGGATCGATGCCGGTCGCCTTCTCCGCCATGATCGCCGCAATCCCGGTGACCAGACCGACGGGGCCGCTGATCGCCGCCCCGACAGCGAGGGTGCCGACGATGCGCAGCCCCTCGGGGATCGTGTCGCCCGTCACCGCCCGGTAGATCGTGCCCACCACCGGCAGATACTGCAGCGGGTTCAGGGCGTTCAGGACCGCGAGAAAGCTATGACCCGCGCCGCCCGTTGGGGCGGACGCGGTCGGAGAGGATGCAGAGGTGACCGGGCCAACGCTCACGCCCCCACAATACGCACGAGACGTGCCAATTCTTCGGTTGCTCCCGCCCGTGCGTTCTGGTTTGTCTTCCGCGTGATTGCAAACACCGTCGCATGCGCCGTTTGCTCCGGTCCATCAGCCTCCTGCTAGGCGTCCTGGGCGTTCTGGTGCTGCTGGCCGTCATTGGAGTGGGCGGATTGCTGTGGACGACCAAGCCGCCCCGCAATGCGACAGTCTCGATTGCCGGGCTGTCTGCACCGGTACAAATCAGCTACGACGCGCACGGCATTCCCTATATTCGCGCAGCAAATCTGACCGACGCGGCCGCCGCCTTGGGCTACGCTCATGCCCGCGATCGCATGTTCCAGATGGAGCTGATGCGGCGGGCAGCGTCCGGCACACTGTCGGAAATCGCCGGACCCGCCACGCTCAACATGGACAAGGAAATGCGGGTCCTCGGGCTGCGGCGCTGGGCGGAGGCCGACTACGCCAACCTCACGCCCGATGCCAAACTCATGCTGGAGGCTTACGCGACCGGCGTGAACGCCTGGATCGGGGCGCACGGACGTTTCTCCGCGCCGGAGTTTCTGCTGCTGGGACCGCCCGCGCCCTGGCAGCCGGTCGACTCGCTGCTCTGGGCGAAAACAATGGGGCTGTGGCTCTCGTCGAACTGGCGGCAGGAACTGGCGCGCTGGCGCCTGTCAGGCAAGCTGCCGCACCAGGAGCTGGACGCGCTGTGGCCGCCGCAGCATGACGCCGGCCAGCCCTCGGCGATGCTTCCGAACAGCGCGGAATACGCGGCCATCGAGACCGATCTGGAGGTATTGGCGAGTTTCCCGGCGCCCTACACGCAGCCGAGCCAGGCCTCCAACGAATGGGCCGTCGATGGCAGCCGCAGCGCCACCGGCGCGCCCCTGCTTGCCGGCGATCCGCATCTTGCCTTCGGCTTCCCCAGCCTGTGGTACCTGGCGCGGATCGACACGCCGGACGAGACCCTGGCTGGCGCAACGGCCCCCGGCATACCCGGCATCGTGCTCGGCCATAATCGCGACATCGCCTGGACCTTCACCAACACCGGCGCCGACGTGCAGGACATCTTCATCGAAACGCCCGTGGGCCCGGACCAGTATCAGACGCCCGACGGACCCAAGCCGTTCATCACGCACCATGAAATCATCCATGTCCGCGGTCAGCCCGATGTGGACCTGACGGTGCGAGAGACGCGGCATGGCCCGGTGATCAGCGATCTGATCGCCCCGAGCGGCCCGGTGCTTGCTGTCTCCATGGCCAACCTCGCACCCGACGACACCGCGGCCGCCGGGCTGATGGCGCTGAACACCGCGAAAACCGTCGAAGACGCCGGCCATGCCGCCTCCACGATCTCCTCGCCCGTCCAGAACCTGCTTGTCGCCGACAACCAGAAGATCGCGTTGTTCATGACCGGGCGTGTGCCCATTCGGAAATCCGGCGACGGCTTCATGCCGGTAGATGGCGCCTCTGGAGCATATGATTGGACCGGCTTTGCCTCGGGCGATCAGCTCCCGCACGAGATCGCGCCGGGTTCGGGACGGTTGGTGAATGCGAACGAGCGTGTTGCCCCCTCGAATTTTCCGGTCTTCCTCGGTCTCGATTGGCTGGGTGATTGGCGGGCGCAGCGCATCCGCGAGCTCCTGGCGCGGTCGGACAAGCAGACGCCGGAAGACTTCGCCCATATGCAGCTTGACGTAACGAACCTGTTCGCCCGCCAGATCCTGCCCGCCCTCCTGTCGATCCAGCCACCTCAAGGTGTTCCCGGACAGGCGCTGAAGCTGCTGGACGGCTGGAACGGCGACATGGCGATGGACGAACCGCAGCCGCTCATCTTCCAGGCCTGGGTGGAGGCGTTCTACGCCGCGCTGATGCAGAAGGCAGGCGTGCCGGCGGCGGATGCGCGCACCGTCGCGCCGATGGAGGAATTCGTCGCGGCGGCGCTGCTGCCCGGTGGCGCCCATTGGTGCGGCGGAGATTGTGCCGGCGTTCTGACCGATAGCCTGCAGACGGCGACACAGGATCTCGCTACCCGGTTCGGGCCGGATCCCACAGCGTGGCGCTGGGCCGGGCCGCACCAGGCGGAGTTCACCCATCCCTTCCTGCGCGCCATCCCGGGACTGAGCGCCTTCGCCACGCTGCGCATCCCGGTCCCCGGCAGCGCCACGACAATCTTCGCAACCGCCACCGTCGCCGGCCGCTTTACCTCACTGCACGGTCCGGAGTTCCGTGGCGTGTACGACCTGGCCGACCTCGACCGCAGCCTTTTCATGATGACCCCCGGGCAGAGCGGCAACCTGCTCTCCCGCACCAGCCGCGACCTGCTGGAACCCTGGCGGAATGGCCAGACCTTGACGCTGGCGGGCGCCCCCAGGAACCCGAGTGCCCAGGTGACACTGACGCCCCCAGGGGCACCCCAACGGGCATCACCATGAGCATTGACCCGGCGCGGCGTGCGCGGGAACATGCGCGCGGAACGTCCGCCGCATGACCTACAAACCGCCGCGCCGACCGCAGTTCTTTTACACCACCGCGCCGCTGCCCTGCCCGTACCTGGCAGGCCGCACGGAGCGGAAGGTGGTGACCGAGATCGCGGGCCCGGACGCTGATTCGCTGCACGACCGGCTCTCGCGCGCGGGCTTCCGGCGCAGCCACAACATTGCCTACGCGCCGGTCTGTCCCGCCTGCCAGTCCTGTCTGCCGATCCGGATTCCCGTGGCGCTGTTTGAGCCGGATCGCACCTTGCGCCGGATCACGCGTGCCAACGCGCTGGTGGAGGGGTTCGAGGTGCCGGCCCGCGCCACACCGGAACAGTTTCATCTGTTTCAGCGCTACCAGCAGGCCCGGCACGGCGACGGCGATATGGCGACCATGAGCTTCTACGACTTCCGCGCGATGGTCGAGGACACGCCGATCGAAACATTCATGATCGAATTCCGCGATCCCGACGATCAGCTGGTTGGCGCATGCCTCACCGACCGGCTGCACGATGGACTTTCTGCGGTGTACAGCTTCTTCGTGCCCGAACTGACGAAGCGCTCGCTCGGAACCTACACCATCATCTGGCTCATTGAGCGTGCACGCATGCTGGGTCAGCAATACGTGTATCTGGGCTACTGGGTCCCGGAGAGCCACAAAATGGCGTACAAGGCGCGCTTCAAGCCGGCGGAAATTCTCGTCGGCGGGCGTTGGCGCGTGATGCGCGATACGGATCAAGAAGGCATCAGGCTGGATCAGCCCATGGTGAGCGAACCCGCCGGCTAGCCTTCCCGAGGAGCGGCGCGGCGAAGCAATCTCGGCCCATGCAAAAACACCGGAGCGCGTCAAACCGCTAGCTTTTTTGTGCGCGAACCGGCCGTTTGTGAGCCGGAGGTCGCGCGATAGAACGCCCGGATGCAACAGATGCTCCGGCGATCGGGCAGGGTTCTATTCGGGCGTCCTGGTCACATCCGGCGGCCGCTGATCTTTCTGTTCGTGATCGGCTTGGCCGCGAGCCTCGCCTCCGGTTCCTTCCTCACGCTGCGCAACATCACGGCGCTGCTCACCAGTTCGAGCTTCCTCGTGGTCGCGAGCGTCGGCGAAGCATTCGTCGTCATGGTCGGGATGATCGACCTGGGCGTGGAGAGCCTGCTCGCCGCTTCAGGCATGTTCGTCGCTTGGCTCTACGTGATGAATGACGTGCCGGGGCCGGTGGCCCTGATCGCAACGCTCGCCGGCGGCGCATTGGTGGGCGCGGCGGTCGGAGTCCTCGTCGCGCGCGGGCGCATTCCGTCCTTCATCGCCACGCTCGGGACGTATTGGGGACTGCGAGGCGTGGCGCTGCTGTTCAATGGCGGCAACTACATCAGCCCGGACACCGTCAATCCGTCGCGCGAGTTCAGCTTCGCCTGGATTTCCGGCACGTTCGACGGCGTGCCGGTGCTGATCCTGATCGCGCTGCTGGTCGTGCTGCTCGGGCAAGGCCTGATGTCGCTGACGCCGGCCGGCGCATGGATCATGGCCACCGGCTCGAACGAGAGCGCCGCGCGTGCCGTGGGCCTGCGCACCGGCGCGGTGAAGCTGGCGGTGCTCGCGCTGTCCGGTTTCGCCGCGGCGATGGCGGGCATCATGATCACGACTTGGCAGGACTCCGTTTATCCGCTGACCGGTCAGGGCTATTCGCTCGAGGCAATCGCTGCGGTCATCCTGGGCGGAATTCCGTTCACTGGTGGGCGCGGAACCATCGTCGGTGCCGCGATTGGCGCGCTGGTGATCGGCGTGATCAACGACGTGATCGTGCTGATCGGGTTGCCGGCGCTGTACGAATACATCTTCGTCGCCTGCATCCTGGTCTTGGCGGGTCTCCAGGCGCGCAGCGCGGCCGCCGCGAAATAAGCGCTGTCCGTCTCGCACCCGCAGCGTGGACAGACCGGCTTGCCATGAGTGGCGGACCAGCGAATGCGGATGAACGCTTGCTCGGCTTTCTCGCCCGTCATGCGCAGGACGGCGCTGATAGAGAGCATCCGGGCCTTCGTTGAGAGGAGAAAATGTTGCGACATCCGTCGCTACCGACGTTATACCGTCACGTATGCCGGGATATGCCGTCGCTATCTACAGGAAAACGTCAGATATGACGGGTTTTGTGTAGGCAGGGGCGGGGTTGGCGGCAACCGAGAAGGAGCCGGCCGGGAAGGCGTCCAGGTTTCTCAAGGCGGAACTGAAGCGGGCTGGAGTTACCTATGCCGAGTTGGCTGAGCGGTTGGAGGCGCATGGGCTGAAAGAGACGGAGGATATCAGCGCTAAGTTGGCTCGCGGAACGTTTGCGGCTACGTTCTTTTTGGCTGTAATGGCCGCCCTGGAGCTAGAATTGGTTGACCTCAATGCGCTTTGAATGATGAAGCGGCTCCTGTTCTGGCTCGGAATTCTAATTATCGTCGCCAGTGTTTTCGCGGCCCGAGAAAAGTCGGCAGTTTTCCAGGATTGTATCTATAATCAGAACGCCAATCATGGCTCCCAACAAATAAAAGAAGGCTCGCCCTATGTCGGTCCGACGATCATGGACCGATGCCAATTGGGTTTCATTGCACCGGAGCCTTCTTGGATGAAAACAACGCGGCCATCAATGCAGTCGCTACCATCGTAATTGCCATATTCACCGTAGTGCTGGCCTCTACCAGCAACCGACAAACTGCTCTCGCGAAAGAGGCCCTGATTGCCGACAAGAGGGCGTTTGTCTTCCCAAGCGGGGTAATACCAAATCCCCCTCACGAAGACTCACGTGGGGGATTCCCCGACGCGGGTGTGATCTGATTCAACCTCGGCGGACCGAAGGAGGTTTGCCATGGGAAGCCCGATCCCACTGAGATCAGACTACAATGCGGGACAACTGCGGCGTATTGCCCGCGACAGCAAGGATGCCGACCAGGTTCGGCGGCTGCTGTCACTGGCGCTGATCTACGGCGGAGGCAGCCGGACCGAGGCAGCGCAGGCAGGCGGCGTGGGGCTGCAAGTGGTGCGCGACTGGGTACTGCGGTTCAATGCGAACGGCCCTGGAGGGCTGATCGACCGCAAGGCTCCAGGACAGCCATCCAGACTTGATGCGAGGCATCGTGCCGCGCTGGCAGCGATGGTCGAGAACGGCCCGATCCCGGCGGTACACGGCGTCGTCCGCTGGCGCATCATCGATCTCTGCCAATGCTTATGGGACGAATACGGGACCAACGTCTCGAAACAGACGCTGAGCCGGGAGCTGCGAGCCATGGGATATCGCAAGCTGTCGGCACGTCCGCGCCATCACGCGCAAGCCGCGGGCGCCATCGAGACGTTCAAAAAAACTGGCCTGCGACAGTGGCGGCGATCGCGCGCGAGCGGAGCCTCGATCGCAGCGATATAGAGGTGTGGTTCGGCGACGAAGCCAGGATCGGCCAGAAGAACAAGATCACCCGTCGCTGGGCTCGGCGCGGCACCCGCCCCTCGGCGCCATCAGACCAGCGAACCGCCTCGACCTATATTTTCGGTGCCATCTGCCCGGCCGAGGGCAAGGCTGTCGGCTTGATCCTGCCCTGGTGCAACACGGCGATGATGAACCTGCATCTGGCGGCGATCTCGGCTGATATCGCTCCAGGCCGCCACGCGGCGCTGTTGCTCGACCAGGCGGGCTGGCATCTCTCGCGCCAGCTGTCGGTGCCGGACAACATCACAATTGTTCCACTGCCGCCGAAATGCCCCGAACTCAACGCGCAGGAGAACGTCTGGCAGTTCATGCGCGATAACTGGCTCTCCAATCGGGTGTTCGACGACACCGACGCGCTGCTCGATCACTGCTGCGAGGCGTGGAATAAGCTGGAGGCGCGGCCGTGGGCCATCATGTCGCTCGGATTGCGCGATTGGGCGCATCGGTCGTGATCAGAGGGATTTGGTATAAGGGGGCTTTGGATTCGCGACCCCGGCACTGGCCAGTATTGTTGGCGATGCAAGGTCACCGTTAAAAATAGCGGAGATACTCCGACCCGGGATCTGCTCCTTTTTGTCGGGGGGGAATTGAGAAACAGCATCCTTCCTCAAGGATACGATCTCAGTCACGTAACCTCTCCTCCTGGCGGCGGCATTATAGGTCCTCAAAGCGAGAACGTTGGGGGGCTGGTCCCCCACAACAATCAACCCGCTTTGTCGCCGCAAGATATTCTTGACATTCAGACTAACAAGAAATTCTTCTATTTGTGGGGATGGATAAGAGTTCCGTCCGGAGACTTCACGAAGGATTACAGAGTCTTCTAAGCATGAGGCGGATTGATGCGAGGCGGAGGAAGGCGAGGGCGTTATGGTTACGATTTTCCCAGTCCTTGGCGAGCCGGCGGCATCGGTTGAGCCATGCGATGGAGCGCTCGACGATCCAGCGTTTAGGTTCGACGACGAAGCCCTTGGGGTGGTCGGAGCGCTTGACGATTTCGACGATCAGGCTGCGCATCGCGCGGGCCGCGCCGTCCTGGAAGACCGGCCCTGTGTAAGCACTGTCGGCGAATAGCTTGCGCAGGAACGGGAACTGTCCGAACAGAGTGGACAGCAGCAGGATGCCGCCGTCGCGGTCTTGCACGTTGGCGGCGGTGACCAGCGCGTGCAGCACCAGACCCAGCGTATCGACCAGGACATGGCGCTTCTTCCCTTTGATCAGCTTGCCCGCATCAAAGCCGTGTGGGTCGATCGCTGCCCCCCTTTTTCTGCGCTTTTCACGCTTTGGCTGTCGATGACGCAGGCGGTCGGACTGGCTTCTCGTCCCGCCTGTTCGCGGCATTTAACGTAGAGCGCGTGATGGATCTTCTCCAACGTGCCGTCCCAGCCCCACAAGCAGAAGTAGCCGTTCACCGTGCTGCGCGGTGGCAGGTCCTTTGGAATGTAGCGCCACTGGCAGCCGGTGCTCAGCACATACATCACGCCGTTGACCACTTCGCGCATCTTGACGGTACGCTTGCCACCGCCACGCTTGGCGGGTGGTATAAGCGGCCTGATCAGCCGCCATTCCGCATCGGTGAGATCGCTCGGATAACGCAGCTTGTCGCGGTCATAGCGATGGCGGTTTTCCATCGTCCACATCAGGCACCTCGTGGCTTGGTGCCAGGCAAAGAATCACACCCGATCGAGCCGCTTCAAGCACTCAGTCCATCCGGACCGGCAACCGATTCAAATGACTTACAAAGCCGCCGGACGGACACTAAGGTACCGGGACGTTTTCCCGGGAACACCCGAGCATATAACCCATTTCTGTTGGGCGATTACAATAACCGGCGACCCCATGACTTATAACCCTCAGGCTACAGCCAATGCTCCTGGCAGTTTGTCCTTCGGATATGCAACACACAATGAGGGTAACTATGCCGATGAGCGCCCCACGAACGAACGGTCTAATACCAGCCCGCTTAAACATTGACCGATGCCCATTGCCTTGTTCCGAGCGATCGGATGCGCTGGGGATGATCGGTCAGAAAGAGCCACGCCCGTCGGCACGCCTCGACGATGGCCTCGTAGCTTTCCCAGACCAAAGCGGTGAGTTTGTTTTGCCGCAGATACTCCCAAACCGTCTCCATTGGATTGAGTTCCGGCGAGTATGGCGGCAGCGGCAACAGAGTGATGTTGTCAGGCACGCGCAACCGGCCGCCGGGCTGATGCCAGCCGGCGCTGTCACAGACCAAAATAGCGTGCGCACCAGGCGCCACCTGAGTGCTGATTTCGCTCAGGTGTTCATTCATCGCTTCGGTGTTGACGCCCGGCATGATGATGGCGGCACCGATGCCTCGAGCCGGGCAGATCGCGCCGAACAGATAGGCCGAGTCATGACGGTTGTCGCGCACCATCAGAGGGCGCGAGCCGACCGGCGCCCAAATGTAAGTGTGTCCGCCCTTCTGCCCGACTCTGGCTTCGTCCTGAAACCAGACCTCGATAGGTGCTTCGGCCGCTTCTTCGGGCAGCGCCTCGGCTACCCGATAGGGGAAGTTTTTTTATATGCCGCCTCGGCTTTGACATCCTTCCTGGGATGATAGGGGCGCGGTTGCAGCCGGGTCAGCCCGAGCGTGTGCAGCCACTTGCCCATCGTGCTGAGGTGAACCCGGGCGTTGTAACGCCGCGCCGCTTCCTCCTGCAGGTCCACGCAGCGCCAGCGCACCACACCATGCAGTGCCGGATCGGGTCCCGCGATCACCAGCGCCCTGAATTCCGCTTTCTGCTCGATCGTCAGCTTCGGCGGGCGGCCGGGGCTGATGCGTGATCGAAGGCCGCCAATCCCCTCGGCATTGTAGCGGTGGACCCAGTCACGCAACGTCTGGCGGTCCATGCCGCTCTGCCGGGCGGCCTCGCCACGGCTGGCGCCTTCCAGCACCAGAGCAATCGCGAGCAACCGGCGGACCTGGTCAGCGTCGGAACACTTGCTCGCCATTGCCCGAAGCTCCCGTGCACTGTGAGCGGTCCGGCTGACCGCTACCGCTCTGCCCATGCGCGCCTCCCGCGAATCGCCGCGGGAATCGAATCACATCTCGCGGGCAGTGGGAACCCGAAGTGAGTCAGAGTTTTCGCGGGTTGGTATAAGTGGCGACGTTTTCTTTAGGGAGTAAAACCTCGCAAACGCGAAGAGGGGCGCCGCCTCATCAAAGAAAGCGCCCCTCCACGCTGCCCGAAGCCGCTGATAGGGATCCGATACCGAAGTACGAGCCGAGGAAGAGAACGAAGAAGACTTGAACGAACCGGAGGCGTCACCACCTACGCCTCCACCAGTTACCGAGAAACCGGATGACGCGGGTGCAAATCCCGTCGCCTCCACCATAGCGGGGGCGTAGCTTAGTAGAAGAGCGCCGGTCTGATCCAAACGCCGCTCCCCGCGAGGGTTGAGCGGCGTTTTGCTATTTGGTCAATTCGCTGGGTTTGGGAAGTACAATACCGCCTTTTGAATGGGGCGGACGCTGTAGCGCACTACCCCCACCAAGAATCCCCTTGACATTCCTTCTAACATATGTTCTTGTTCCGTTCGTGGCCGCCTCGGCAAACACAGCCGCGCTCGCCCAACCCCCCGATCCCCACCAGGATCAGGCAACCGACGCGCCCGCCCGCGCCACCCGCCTGCGTCGCGTCCTCCGCAAACTCATCCGCCACGGCACGCTGCTGGCGCAGGATCTGACCCGGCGTCCCTCCGGCATGACCGTCTTCTGGATCGCGGTTCGCTTCGGCACAAAAGACGTCGCCCAGATCCTCGCGCGCATCACGCGCGGCCTGCGCATGGCCGCCGCACTCCAGGCCACGCTCCCCAAGCCCCAGCGGGAACATCCCGCCCGGCCTGCGCCCGCCGCGCGCAAACCACGCACCCGCCCCACACCCCCACCGCGCAACGACGTGAACGCCGTTCTCGCCACCCTCCCCACGTCCAAGGAAATCGCCGACCAACTCCGCGACCGCCCGATCGGCGAAATCCTCACCGAGATCTGCACCGCGCTCGGCATCCTCACCGCTGATCAGATCTGGCAGGAACTGGAAAGCGTCCTTCTGGAAAACGGCGCCGACCCCGCGACGGTCGTCGAGGACTCCGAAAACCGGATCGCCAACTCCGAAGGTTTTTTCCCGCCGGGGATCTGGCAGTCCCCACTAGCGCCGCAACAGCCAACACCCCCACAGCCGGCGCCCCACCGCGCCGCGACGGCCCCCTCAACCGGCCCGCCCTGAACACACCGCACGAACCACCCACGCGTGAAACAACGGGGCCGCACACCGGCAGCCCCGCCATCATGATTTCGACCCCGGTCAGAACATCGCGTGCACCAGGTCGCTCGCGCTGAGACCTTTGTTCTCCAGCACGCGCCGGATCGTGCCGTGATAGAACACAGCGATCCGGTCGCACACCGCCAGCAGATCCTCCAGCCGGTGGCTCACCATCAGCACCGATTTTCCCGCATCGCGCAGACGGCCGATCAGCGTCAGCACGTCCTGCACCTTCTGCACCGAAATCGCCGCCGTCGGCTCATCCATGATGATGATCTGCCGGTCGAACAGCAGCGCGCGGCCGATCGCGACGGCCTGCTGCTCGCCGCCCGACAGTTCGCCCAGGATGTCGTCCGCCGTGATCTTCAGATTGAGTTCGCGCAGGATCTCCCCCGCGCGGCGTCGCATGCGCGCCCGGTCGGAGAAGACGCCGAACCGACGCAACTCCTCACCCAGGAACAAATTTTGCCAGACCGGCAGATCAGGAGCGAGCTCCAGCTTCTGATAGATCATCTCGATCTTCAGCGCATTGCGCGCCACGCGCGGCGAACCGACCGAGACCTGCTTGCCGCGATACAGGATGCTGCCGGAATCGGGATGATGAAATCCGGTGAGCAGCGACAGGAACGTCGATTTGCCCGCCCCGTTATCCCCGATGATACCGAGCACCTCGCCCGCGTAGACATCCAGGCTCACGCCATCCACCGCGCGCACCGGCCCGAACGTCTTCACCAGTGACCGGGCCGAGAGCAGCGGTTCGGCAGCCGGCTGGCTCATTTCGATGCAGTCACCGGCCAGGCTTGCGACTTCCCGTGAGGCAGCGGCGGAATCGTCTCCGGCGTGCCCCAGGCCGCGATCTGGCCGACATTCTGCTGCGTCACCAGCGTCATGGGAATGATCACGTCGCCACGGGGGAATTTATCCGCGGGCGGCTTCGTGTGGCTCGCCAGCTCATTCGCGATCGCCTCGACCGCCCAGTAGGCTTCCACGAAGGGGGAGTGGGTCACCGTATCGAACTGGGTGCCCCCCTTCACCGCATCGAGGCTTTCCGGCTGCGCATCGGCGCCGGCAACGAGCGTCTTCTGCCCCGGAGTCATGCCGTGGTCCTTGAGCGCGTTGATCGCACCGAGCGCCATGGCGTCGTTGGCGCAGACGATCAGTTGAACGTCGGTGGTCTTCGCCAGCTCGGCGCCGACCATGGTTTGCGCCGTTGCCGTCTCGAAATTCGCCGACTGGTTCAGCACGATATCGACCGAATGGTCCGTCACCAGCGGCTGCAGCACGTCCATCGTCCCTTTCAGCCGGCCGATGCTGACGCTGGCGCCCAGCGTTCCCTGCAGCACGACCACATGCCAGGGCTTCGGCACGTTGCGCTGCTTCAGCGCATCAATCGCCGCCTGCGTCTCCTCCCGGCCCAGTGTTTCGTCGTTATCGCCGATGAAGGCGATGCGCGCATTGGGCGTGGAGACATCGCGATCGACCGTGACGATCGGGATGCCCTGCTGCATCGCCTGGCGCGCTGCGCCCGTCACCGACTCCTGGATCGTGTTCAGGATGATCGCCTTGGCGCCCGCAGCCGTCGCCTCTTTGATATCGGTTATTTCCTGTGATGCCGAGTTATTGGCATTGACGATGCGCAAAGACAGGTTGGGATAATGTGAGGCGGCTTCCTTCACCGCGTCAGCCATCGGTGCAAAGTACGGATACGCATACCCGGTGAAGATGAAATACACGAGATCGGGCTTTGGCGCGGCCTGAGCAGACGCCATCGTTGCGCCGGCCAGCATGGCGGCTGCCGCGAATGCCTTCATTGGATCCCTCCTGTTTTCGCGGCGTGAGCTATAGTGCTGCGGGATCAGCCGTTAAACACGCGCCGCCCACACTTCCACGTGCCTATTACGCGCCCTTCCAATGCGCGGCCGTCGAACGGCGTGTTCTGCGCCTTGCCGGGAAGGGCACCGGATTCCACCTGCCAGATGCGCTCCGGATGGAACAGGCACAGATCGGCCGGCGCACCTTTCGCCAGCCGCCCGGCATCGATGCCGAGCAGCCGTGCCGGCTGGTTCGTCACTAGATCGAGCGCACGCATCAGCGGCAGTGCGCCGTTATGCACATGCGCCAAGGTGACGGACAGCAGCGTGGCCAGTCCCGTGCCGCCCGGTTCCGCCTGCGCGAACGGCAACCGCTTGTCGTCGGCATCGCGCGGCTGATGATCCGATCCGATCGCATCGATCGTCCCGTCCTCGAGCGCCGCAATCACAGCCACCCGGTCCTGCTCCGTGCGCAACGGCGGCGACAGCTTCGCATACGTGCGGAAGTCGCCGATCGCCGTTTCGTTCAGATCGAAATACGGTGGCGCGGTATCACACGTAACCGACACACCGTCCTGCTTGGCACGGCGGATCAACGCCAGCGCCTCCGCCGTCGAAACCGGCCCGAAATGCACCGCTCCGCCGGTCAGTTGTGCCAAACGGATATCGCGCGCGACAAGGATCGCCTCGGCGGCGGATGGCGCACTCGGAAGCCCGAGCCGAGTCGCCAGTTCCCCTTCCGTCGCCGCCGCGCCGGCGGAGAGCGACGGCTCCTCCGGATGCTGCATCACGCGCGCGCCGAACCCCGATGCATAGGACAGAGCGAGACGCATCAGCCGAGGCGATGCGATCGCATGCCCGCCATCCGTGAACGCAACCGCGCCGGCCTCCCGCAGCAATCCCAGTTCGGCGAGTTCTTCTCCAGCACAACCGCGCGTCACCGCCGCATACGGCACAACCGTGATCCGGCCGGTCTCCTCGCCGCGGGCGCGCAGCAATCGCACGAGCGCCGGATCGTCGATCGCCGGGCGCGCGTCCGGAAGCGCCGCCAATGTCGTAATGCCGCCGGACGCAGCAGCCTGCGCGGCCGACGCGATGGTTTCACGGTATTCGTAGCCCGGCTCACCCAGCGACGCGCGCATGTCCACCAGGCCCGGACAAAGGATCGCACTGTCTTCCCCGATGATCTCGGCGCCGTCCGGGCGCCCGAGCGATGGGCCGAAATCCACGATCAGACCGTCGCGCACCAGCAGATCGCCCTGCTGGTCGAGCCCCGTCGCCGGATCGATCAGCCGCACATTGGAGAACAGCAGATCAGTCGGCATTACCGGGTCCGCGCGACAGCGTATCCAACACCGCCATCCTCACCGCCACGCCCATCTCCACCTGCTCTTTGATGACTGATCTCGAGGGATCATCGGCAACGGAACTGTCGATCTCGACACCGCGATTCATCGGGCCGGGATGCATCACCAGCGCATCCGCGCGTGCCTTCGCCAGCTTGTCCCAATCCAGGCCATAGAAGCGGAAATACTCCCGCGCGCTGGGCACGAGGCCGCGAGACATCCGCTCCCGCTGCAGCCGCAGCGCCATGACGATGTCCGCGCCCTCCAGCCCCGCTTCCATATCGTGGAACACCTCCACGCCAAGACGGGCCGCGTCGACCGGGATCAGCGTGGGTGGCCCGATGACGCGCACCCGGCTGCCCATGGTCGTCAGCAGATGGATGTTGGACCGCGCGACGCGCGAATGTGCGATGTCGCCGCAGATTGCGACGACCAAATTCTCCAACCGCCCCTTGCGGCGCCGGATCGTCAACGCGTCCAACAGCGCCTGCGTGGGGTGCTCATGCGTGCCGTCGCCTGCATTGATCACCGCCGCGTCCACCTTCTGCGCCAACAGGTTCGGCGCACCGGACTGGTCGTGCCGCACGACCAACAGATCGCAGTTCATCGCGTTCAGCGTCGCAGCGGTGTCGAGCAGCGTCTCGCCCTTGTTCACCGACGATGTGGAGACCGACATGTTGATGACGTCGGCGCCCAGCCGCTTGCCCGCCAGCTCGAAACTCGTCCGCGTCCGCGTCGAGTTCCTCGAAGAACAGATTGATCAGCGTCCGTCCGCGCAGCAAATCCCGCTGGGTCTTGCCGGAGCGATTCAGCAGGACATACAACTCCGCAAGGTCGAGCAGATGCTCGATCTCGGGCGGGTGCAGGCCCTCGATCGCCAGGAGGTGTTTCTGCCGGAAGGTCACGGCGGTTCGTTGCCGGACCCCGCGGCCCGCGTCAACGATTCGGTTAGGACTTTTGTGCCCCGAGCCACTCCAGCATGATCCGGTTGAACCGGTCCGGGTGCTCCACATTCGGGAAGTGCCGCGCGCTGGCGATCTCCTCGTACCGTGCGCCCGGCACAAGCTGGGCGAGCCTCCGATTCTGCTCCGGCGGGGTGCCGACATCGTCTGAACCGCAGACCACCAGCAACGGCACCTTCAGCCCAGGCAGACGCGGCATGAAATCGAAATTCAGGATCGCGTCGCAGCATCCCAGGTAACCCGCCGGCGTCGTCGCGGCGACACCGTCACGGATCGCCGCCCAGCGAGGTGGATTGCGCCGTTTCAATTCGTCAGTCAGCCAGCGCTCGACCGTCGCGTCGGCCAGCGGCTCCAGCGACCCGGCCTGCCGGACCGTGTTCATGCGCTCATCCCACAGATGCCGCGCCCCCTGTGGGCTCGCGGGCAGGGTGTCGCACCACATCGCCGACGACAGATACTTCCCATGTTCCAGCGCGAAGGCCTGGCCGATCATGCCACCGATCGACAGCCCGATATAATGCACGCGCGCAATGCCGAGATGATCGAGCGCGCCGGCCACATCCGCCGCAAGCGCACCCATCGTGTAGGACCCCTGCACCGGCGCACTCCCGCCGTGCCCTCGCATGTCCAGCCGCAAAACGCGGAACCCCGCCTCAAGCAGCGCTGGTATTTGCTCCGCCCACATGCCGCCATCCGCGGCGAGCGAGTGTGTGAAGCAGACCGTAGGCGCATCCCCGGGACCGATCAGGTCATAGTAAATCGGCCGTCCATTCAGACGAAGCAGCACGAAATGTCCTCCGGTGTCTATTGCATGGCGTTGCGGATCGCCTGCTGAACTCGCGGATCCAGCAGGAGCGTCCAGTAACTCACGGCGCAGCCGATATCGGACGGCAGGGCAGGAAACTGTTGCTTGATTTCCGCCGCCGCGATCCGTCCGCGCGACAGCGGCTCGAGCGTCGTCCGCAGCACCGCCTGCTCCAGCAGATGACCAGGATGGGATGGACCGAGCGGCGCCGCCATGGCGATAAAGCGGGATTCCAGTGCCTGGCAGGTGGAGTGTGCGCCTTCGTTCCAGATCGGATACACGTACGCGAATGTCAGGCCAGCGGCGCTCATGAGAAGGAATTTGCCAACCACTTCTCGACCTCCTGATGTCCAGGCAGACTGTGTCCTGCCCCTGAAGTTCGCCGCGTCAAGCGGCGAACGGAAGGGATGAGCAGGCCACTCACATTAGCACGATGGGAAGGGGGCGCGAGGGATGGCAGTTCGCATCGCGGTGATCGGTGCAGGGGCAGTCGGGGCTTATGTCGGCGGTGGATTGGCTGCGGCCGGACATGATGTGGTGCTGATCGATCCCTGGCCTGCGCATGTTGAGGCGATGCGCACCTCGGGCCTCCACCTCTCCGGCATGACCCCACAGGAAACGCGTACGGTCCAGGTCCGCGCGATGCATGTGACCGAGGTGCAAAGCCTCGCGAAACAGCCAAGTATCGATTATGGCATCATTGCCACGAAGTCCTACGACACCGAATGGGCGGCCGCGATGATGCTGCAATATCTCAGCCCGACCGGCACGCTGGTGTCGCTGCAGAATTGCGTGAATGAGGAGCGGATCGCTGCTATCGCCGGCTGGGGCCGCGTCATGGGCGTCGTGGTCACCGGCGGCATTGCCGTCGATCTATACGAGCCCGGCCGCATTCGCCGAAACATGCCAAAGAATCCCGCCATCACGGCGCTGTACGTGGGCGAGCCGAACGGACGGATCACCCAGCGCGTGCGCGGACTCGCGTCGTTGCTGCGCGACGTGGACCGTGCCGAAGAGACAGACAATCTGTGGGGCGAACGCTGGACCAAGCTATGTGTGAACGCCATGCGCAATGGAGTGTCAGCGGCGACCGGAATGGGCGGAAACGAGCGTGACAGTCATGATGCCGTCCGCCGGGTCTGCATCCGGCTCGGTGCAGAGTCGGTACGCGTGGGCCAAGCCCTGGGTTACAAACTGGGGAAGATCGGCGCCCTCGATCCCGACGTCCTGGTGGATGCCAATGAGAACGATCCCGCTGCGCTGGCCGAGATCGAACGGCTGATGCTGCAGGGCACCTCCGGTGAAGCCCGAAGCGATCTCCAACGTCCCTCGATGGCGCAGGACATCGCCAAGGGGCGCCGGACTGAAATTGAGTTTATGAATGGGTACATCGCAGTGCAAGGCGCGGCGGTCGACGTTCCCGCGCCAACCCATGCCCGGCTGACCGAGGTCGTGAAGCGGGTCGAACGCGGAGAACTCGAGCCTCGTCCCGCCAATGTGCTGTGGAACTGACCAACCACCGTCGCCAGCGACAGGAGAGATTGAATTGATCACGCGTTCCATGGCTTTCGCGGCCGCGCTGCTCGCGGCTTGCGGTGCGGCCCATGCCGCCGTTCTGGAAGTCGGCGCAGGGCAGCGCTACGCCCAGCCCAGCGCGGCGATCGCCGCTGCTCAGAACGGCGACACGGTGCAGATCCATCCCGGCCAGTATTACGACTGCGCCATCATCCGCCAGAGCAATATCACGATTGAAGGCGTGGGCGACGGTGCGGTGCTGACGGACAGCACCTGTGGCGGCAAGGGTATCCTGATTACGAATGGAAACAACATCACCATCCGGAACCTGACGCTGCAGCGCGCCCGCGTGCCGGATCAGAACGGCGCAGGAATTCGTGCGCAAGGCGGAAATCTGACGGTCGAGGATACACGTTTTATCAACAATCAGATGGGTATACTGGCTGGCGGCAATCTTCAGGCCACGATCCGCGTCGTCCACAGCACCTTTATCGGCAACGGTGTTTGCGAGGGGAGCGATTGCGCGGCGCACGCCATTTACGTCGGTCCTATGGCCGAACTCGATGTCGAGCAGACGCGCTTTCGCGGCACGCGGAACGGCCACAATATACAAGCACGGGCCGCGATGACCCGCGTGATTGACTGCGACATCCAGGATGGACCTGACGGTACATCAAGCTATCAGATCAATATCCCCACCGGCGGCTCGTTGATTGCCGAAGGCAATACGCTGGAAAAAGGACCGCACGCCCAGAATTGGACTGCGTCGATCTCCATCGGCCAAGGCGGCGTGCGTCAGCCGACGAACGAAATCACGATCAGCAACAATCTACTCATCAACGACACCGGCCACACGACAATCTTCGTCCGGAACCTGACCGCAACCCCCGCGCAGCTCTCAAACAACACGTTCCGGGGAGGACCCGTCCGCCCTTTGCAGGGGGATGGTTCCGTGCATTGACACGGAATCTGGCCATCAAAGCCCGCGATGAACTGGAACGACTGCGGTCGATGATGCGCGCTCTCGCCGCGCCGTAGCAGTGGAGCGGGTGAGGGGAATCGAACCCCCGTAGCCAGCTTGGAAGGCTGGAGCTCTACCATTGAGCTACACCCGCGCGCGACGGAACCTAATTGGGCGTCGCCGACAGCGCAACCGCCGGATCGTACAGATGGCACGCGACAAAGTGTCCCGGCGCCGCTTCCAGCATCGCGGGCTCATCCGCCCGGCATGTCGGCATCACGTGTGGGCAGCGGGTGTGGAACCGGCAGCCCGATGGCGGGTGTAGCGCACTGGGGATATCTCCCGCGATCTGCCGCCGGCGCGCCCGTCCCGCTTCGCGCTGGGTCGGGTGTGACACCGGCACCGCAGCGATCAGCGCCTGCGTGTAGGGATGCAGTGGCCGGGCGTACAGGTCCCGCTTCGGCGCGGTCTCCACGACTTTGCCCAGATACATCACCGAGACCCGCGTGGAGATGTGCTTCACCACCGCCAGGTCGTGCGCAATGAACAGATAAGTCAGGCCCAGCTCACGCTGCAGGTCCACGAGCAAGTTGATGATCTGCGCCTGGACTGAAACATCCAGTGCGGAAACCGGCTCGTCACACACCACGAAACTGGGATGAAGCGCTAGCGCGCGGGCAATGCCGACGCGCTGCCGTTGGCCGCCTGAGAACTCGTGCGGGAACCGCTCCCGCACCCGCGCCGGCAACCCGACCAGGTTCAACATGCGCGTGACCGTCTGACGGGCTTCGCCCGCAGACACACCGTGGATCAGCAAGGGTTCGGCGATGATGTGCTCAACCGAAAGCCGCGGATCGAGCGCACCGTAGGGGTCCTGGAAAATGATCTGCATCGCCTTGCGCCGGGCGCGCAGAGCCTTTCCGTTCAGCCGCGTGATGTCGTCGTCCTGGAACAGCACCGTGCCGGCGCTCGGCTCAATAAGTCGGATCAACAGCCGCCCGAGCGTGGACTTCCCGCAGCCGGATTCGCCCACCAGCCCTAACGTCTCACCGGGGTTGATGCCCAGCGTCACGTCGTCCACGGCCCGCAACGTCAGATGCTGGCGGCGCAGCAGGGTGCCGGCGCGCATAGGGTAGTGTTTGGCGAGACCGTTCGCCTGGATCAGAGGGGCGGCTTGCATGGACCGTCCGATGCTATCGCGATTTGTCGCGGTTCGTCACACGATACGCCTTGTTGCGGCCATACCGAGCGCGTTTATAGTACCTGAAGAACGCGGAGCAAGCTCATGAGTCCGCACGATTTCCGTCGGATGGTCCTGGCGTGGGAACTGGTCCCGCAGGGCACGCCTGAACCGGACGGCCAGGAACGATCCCCGATCCCCGATGATCGTCCCCGGCCCTCCCAGGAACGCCTCGGCAGCTCTGCCATAAATCAGGAGCAGCCGCAGGGCGCTTGACGGCCCACGCCCGCGCGCACCATCTGCGCGCGTGCGGCGGATTCCCGGCCGCGCTCTCAGCGGACGTGAATCGACCCAGCGATGGATGCAGTCAGCCAGGCAGAGGCGCCGCGCCTCGGCTTTGGATTCCAGCTTGCGGACCTTAGCGCTCGGGACGGGCTGATCGCCCTGGACCGTCGCTTCCTCGCGTTCCTGCAGGAGCAGGACGCAGACCTGCATGGCCGCCTGCTCGCAGCGCGTGCCGAGCCGGAGCTGGACCAGAAGGCCGAGGCCGAACTCGTCGTGGCCCTCGGGCCGCACCTGCACGCCTTCGTCGCAGCGCTGTTCGGCATCGAGGCGGAGGCCGAGGCGATCACCCGCGCCACCCTGGCACTCGACCCGGTGCACGCCTGCAAGCGCCTGTTCGTGCAGCGTCAGGCGGTGAAAAAATACCCCGATCCCTCCGGCTTCGATGGCCCGGCTCTGCGCGCCGAACTCGAAGCTCTGTTTGGTCAGATGCTGACCGAGCGCACCTTTGCGATCCATGTGGAGCAATGGGAGCGTAACCAGAATGCGGCGGCGCTGGATGTCGCGATGCGCTACGCCACCTGGGCCACACTGACCGAAGCGGGCCACGCTGCGCATCCGGACAAGACGCTGTTCCACGTGCCCCACAAGATCGACCCGCTACACTTGGTGCCGGTGGAAACGATCGAGCGCGACGGCGTCACCATGCTCCGCCTGCCTGAAAGCCACTGGCGCCACCGGGACGGCTTCGGCCTGACCGATCCTGGCATGACGTCGGCGCAGGCACTCGATCAGATGAACTACTGCATCTGGTGCCACAGCCAGTCGAAAGATTCGTGCAGCAAGGGCCTCAAGGACCGCAAGACCGGCGACTACCAGAAGTCCGCATTCGGCGTGCCGCTGACCGGCTGCCCGCTGGACGAGAAAATCAGCGAGATGCACCAGCTGCGTGCCGAGGGTTGGACCCTCGGCGCTTTTGCCGCCATCGCGGTCGACAACCCGATGATGGCCGCCACCGGTCATCGCATCTGCAACGACTGTATGAAGGCCTGCATCTACCAAAAACAGGAGCCGGTCGACATTCCCCAGGCCGAGACCTCCATCCTCAAGGACGTCCTTTCGCTCCCCTGGGGCTTCGAGATCTACGCCCTGCTCACCCGCTGGAATCCGCTCGATATCCGCCGCCCGATTCCCCGCCCCGATACCAACCACAAGGTCCTGATCGTCGGCCTAGGCCCGGCCGGCTTCACCCTCGCCCACCACCTGATGAACGACGGCCACACCGTGGTGGCGATCGACGGGTTGAAGATCGAGCCGCTCGGCTTCGATCCCAACGAGCCGATACGCGATGTCGCCACGCTGTATGAAAACCTCGACGATCGCGTGATGGCCGGCTTCGGCGGCGTCGCCGAATACGGCATCACCGTTCGTTGGAACAAAAACTACCTCAAGCTCGTCCGCCTGCTCCTCGAACGACGCGACGCATTCGCACATTTCGGCGGCGTGCGGTTCGGCGGCGGCGCGACACTCTCGATCGACGACGCATGGGCCATAGGCTTCGACCACATCGCGCTCTGCATGGGCGCCGGCAAGCCGACCGTGCTGGATATCCCGAATGGCCTCGCACGCGGCGTCCGCGCCGCCTCCGACTTCCTGATGGCGCTGCAACTCACCGGCGCGGCAAAGTCCTCCTCCATCGCCAACCTGCAGCTTCGCCTGCCCGTCGTGGTGATCGGCGGCGGCCTGACCGCGATCGACACCGCGACCGAAAGCCTCGCCTACTACGTCCGCCAGGTCGAGAAATTCGCGCGCCGCTATCACACGCTTATCGCCGAACGCGGCGCAACATCAGTCCGCGCAACCTGGACCGAAGAAGAAACCGCAATCGCCGACGAGTTTCTGGCCCACGCCGCGGCAATCCGCGCCGAACGCAACACCGCTTCCCGCGAATCCCGCTCCCCACAGCTTGCCGCGCTGCTCGATTCCTGGGGCGGCGCCACCATCGCCTACCGCCGCCGGTTGATCAACTCACCCTCCTACACGCTGAACCACGAGGAGGTCGCCAAGGCGCTGGAAGAAGCGGTGCGCTTCGCCGAGGGCCTGACTCCCCTCGCCGTGGACATCGACCGGTTTGGTCACGCCGCCGCCTTGCGGGCGCGTACGGCCGACGGGGCCGAGCGCATCCTGCCCGCCCGCGCCATCCTCGTCGCCGCCGGCACCCAGCCCAACACGGTGCTGGCGCGCGAGGACAACCGCATTGCGATTGACGGCAAGTATTTCCAGGCCATCGACGAAGCCGGCGCCCCCGTCACGCCGGCCCGCGCTTTCCCCAAGCCGGAAACCGCGCACGTCCTGATGCACCGCGCGCCAGACGGCCGCTGCATCAGCTTCTTCGGCGACCTGCACCCCAGCTTCTACGGCAACGTCGTGAAAGCCATGGGCGGGGCGAAGCGCGGCTATCCAGTGGTCTCACACATCATGGCCGCCCGCGTCCCGACCAACGTCACTGGCCCAGCGCTGATCGCCTGCTGCCGGGACGGACTGCGCGCCACGGTGCACGAAGTGAACCGGCTCACTCCGACCATTGTGGAGGTCGTCGTGCGCGCCCCGGCCGCCGCGCGGGCCTTCCGCCCTGGTCAGTTCTACCGGCTTCAGAACCACGAAATGCTGGCCCCCCGGCTGGAAGAAGACTCCGGCCGCACCGTCCTGGGCATGGAGGGCCTCGCCATGACCGGCGCCTGGACCGACCCCGAGCGTGGCCTGGTCTCCGTCATCGTGCTGGAGATGGGCGGAAGCTCCGATGTCTGCGCTGCCCTGAAGCCCGGCGAACCCGTGGTGCTGATGGGGCCGACCGGCACGCCCACGGAAATCCTCGAGGGTAAAACCGTCGCCCTGGTCGGGGGCGGCCTCGGGAACGCCGTCCTGTTCTCCATCGGCGCCGCCCTGCGCGCCGCCGGCTCCCGCGTGCTCTACTTCGCCGGCTACAAGCAGATGATCGACCGCTACAAAGTGCCGGAGATCGAGCGCGCCGCCGACGTCATCGTCTGGTGCTGCGATGAGGCACCCGGTTTCGCCCCCAGCCCCGACCGCCCCCAAGACCGCGCCTTCGTCGGTAATATCGTGCAGGCCATGGCGGCGTACGGTGCTGGCCGACTCGGCACGCCGGAGATCCCGCTGAGCGATGTGGACCACATGATCGTCATCGGGTCCGACCGGATGATGCAGGCCGTTGGCGCGGCTCGTCACGGCGTTCTCTCGCCCATGCTGAAGTCGGACCACACCGCCATCGGCTCCATCAACAGCCCGATGCAGTGCATGATGAAGGAGGTCTGTGCCCAGTGCCTCCAGCCGCACCTCGATCAGCAAACCGGCGAAAGCACCGTCGTCTTCTCCTGCTTCAACCAGGATCAGGCGCTCGATCGGGTGGATTTCCCCGCCCTTCATGAGCGCTTGGGCCAGAACACCACCCAGGAGAAGCTGACGGCGCAATGGGTGGATCGCGCCCTGCGAGCCCTGCACATCCGAAGCGGACAACATCCGGCGCAGAAGCACCCCGCCATGGGCTGATTCGGGACAGAATTTCCCCTCATGCCCATTCGTGATTTGGGCTTGGAAGAAACTTCCCTTAATCTACCTCCATGCTTGATATCGAGGCGATTATCGCCCGCATGGGCGGTCTGGACGCGGCGGCCCGCGCCACCGGCGTCGGCACGGAAGCGGTGCGTAAATGGCGACAGGCCCGCGCCATTCCCGCCCGCCACTGGTCCGCGGTCATGGCCGCCACTGGCCTGGATTTCGCCGAGCTGTCCGGTCAGGACCTGCCGGGCGAAGCCCCCGCCGGAGCGACCGCCGCCCTGGTCCTGGCGGACGGCACTGTCCTCTGGGGCCGCGGCTTCGGCGCCCACACCCACGATCCCGCCCCGGTCGGGGAGGTCTGCTTCAACACCGGCATGACAGGCTATCAGGAAACCCTGACCGATCCCTCCTATGCCGGGCAGATCATCACCTTCACCTTCCCCCATATCGGCAACGTCGGCGCCAACCCGGAAGACATTGAGGCGACCACCATCGCCGCGCGCGGCCTCGTGGTGAAACAGGACATCACCCACCCCTCGAACTGGCGCTCGGCCCAGGGGCTGGATGCCTGGCTGCGTGCGCAGGGCGTCACCGGCCTCGCCGGTGTGGACACGCGCGCCCTGACCATCCGCATCCGTGATATCGGCGCCCCCACCGGCGTGCTGTCGTTCCCCGCCAATGGCCGCTTCGACTTGGCCGCGCTCCGGGCACAGGCGGCCGCCTGGCCCGGGCTGGAGGGCATGGATCTCGCGAAGGAAGTCACTTGCCGCCAGACCTACACCTGGGACGAAACCCGCTGGGCCTGGCCCGATGGAACCGGGCACCAGACAGCCCCCCGCTTCAACGTCGTCGCCGTCGATTACGGCGCCAAGCGCAACATCCTCCGCAATTTGGCCTCCGCCGGCTGTCGCGTGACCGTGGTGCCTGCGACCGCCTCGACCGAGGACATCCTTCGCCACAAGCCGGACGGGGTTTTCCTCTCCAACGGCCCCGGCGATCCGGCCGCTACGGGCGAATACGCTGTTCCTGCGATCCAAGGCGTACTGGACCAGCGCGTGCCGCTGTTCGGCATCTGCCTCGGCCACCAACTCCTGGCCCTCTCTCTCGGGGCGCGCACCTACAAACTCGCCCGCGGTCATCGGGGCGCCAATCAGCCGGTCAAGGACCTCGCCACCGGCCGGGTCGAAATCACGAGCCAGAACCATGGTTTCGCAGTGGATGCCGACACCCTGCCTTCCGGCGCGTCCGTCACGCACGTCTCCCTCTTCGACGGCTCCAATGAGGGTCTCTCCTGTGCCGACCGCCCGGCCTTCTCAGTGCAGTACCATCCTGAAGCTAGCCCCGGCCCCTCCGACAGCACACACCTGTTCGACCGCTTCGTGGCCATGATGGAGTCGAACGGGTGACCCCCCGGGAAGCCGTGTTGGCCGCGGCGTGCGCGGGCGTGGAGGCAGATACGGCAGAGGACGGGTTCGCCGAAATCCGCGCCCTATCGCACGTCAGCTTCGCCGACGCCGAACTGGCTGAGGCTGTCGCGGCCTGCGTGCGGGATCGCACGCTGCGCGATCCGGTGCGGCTGCAATCCGGCGCGCTGCAATGCCGCTGGCAACTGGAGCTCGTGCACTGATGCCCCGCCGCACCGATATCGCCTCCATCCTCATCATCGGCGCCGGCCCGATCGTCATCGGCCAGGCCTGCGAGTTCGACTACTCCGGCGCCCAGGCGTGCAAGGCTCTCCGCGCCGAGGGCTATCGCGTCGTCCTGGTGAACTCCAATCCCGCCACCATCATGACCGACCCGGGTCTCGCGGACGCCACCTACATCGAACCCATCACCCCCGCCTTCGTCGAACGCATCATCGCCAAGGAAAAACCGGACGCGCTATTGCCCACCATGGGAGGGCAGACCGCGCTCAACACTGCTATGGAACTGGCCAAGTCCGGAGTGCTGGACAAATACGGTGTGGAGCTGATCGGGGCCCGCGCCGACGTCATCGACAAAGCCGAGGACCGGCTGAAATTCCGCGACGCCATGGCGGAAATCGGCATCGAATCCCCCCGCAGCGGCATCGCGCACTCTATGGAAGAAGCGCACGCCGTGCTGGTGCAGATCGGCCTACCCACTGTGATCCGCCCCAGCTTTACCTTGGGCGGCACCGGCGGCGGCATCGCCTACAACAAGGAAGAATTTGAGCAGATCGTGCAGGGTGGCCTCGAAGCATCCCCGACCCACGAAGTCCTCATCGAAGAATCCGTCCTCGGGTGGAAAGAATACGAGATGGAAGTGGTCCGCGACCGCGCGGACAACTGCATCATCGTCTGCTCCATCGAGAACGTCGATCCGATGGGCATCCACACCGGCGATTCCGTCACCGTCGCGCCCGCGCTCACGCTGACCGACAAGGAATATCAGCGCATGCGCGATGCTTCGATCGCCTGCCTGCGCACGATCGGCGTCGATACCGGCGGATCGAACGTGCAGTTCGCCGTCAATCCCGCTGACGGCCGCATGGTCGTTATCGAGATGAACCCACGCGTCTCGCGTTCCTCCGCGCTGGCGTCGAAAGCCACCGGCTTCCCAATTGCCAAGGTCGCCGCGCGTCTCGCCGTTGGTTACACGTTGGATGAGCTTGCCAACGATATCACGAAGGTCACGCCGGCCAGCTTCGAACCCACCATCGACTATGTCGTGGTGAAGATCCCCCGCTTCACCTTCGAAAAATTCCCCGGCACGCCGGCGCTGCTCTCCACCTCCATGAAATCGGTCGGCGAGGCCATGGCGATCGGCCGCAGCTTCGCTGAGGCTCTACAAAAGGGCCTGCGCAGCATGGAAACTGGACTGTCCGGCCTCGACGAAATTGAACCACCGGCCGATGCCGGTCCAGACGCGTTCCGCGCCGCGCTGTCGGAGCCACGGCCTGACCGGCTGCTGATGGCCGCCCAGGCTCTGCGTGCCGGACTGTCCGTCGAGGACATCCATCTCGCGAGCAAGTTCGACCCGTGGTTCATCCGGGAACTTGCCCGCATCGTTGATGCGGAACGGGACATCGCGGCAAATGGTGTTCCCTTGAATGCCACCGCGCTACGCACCA
Source organism: uncultured Pseudomonadota bacterium (assembly GCA_963791885.1). Taxonomy (GTDB): domain Bacteria; phylum Pseudomonadota; class Alphaproteobacteria; order Acetobacterales; family Acetobacteraceae; genus CAVSUZ01. The sequence goes on from CAWBUL010000006.1 coordinate 1,899,781, forward strand.
TCAAAGCGCTCGGCTTTTCCGACAAGCAGCTCGCGCGTCTCACCGGCAAATCTGAACCCCAGATCGCCGCCCTTCGCGCAAAACTCGGCGTGGTTCCCGTTTACAAACGCATCGACACCTGCGCCGCGGAATTCGCCTCCGCTACGCCCTACATGTACTCCACTTACGAAGGCGGTTTCGGCGAGCCGATGTGTGAGGCCGATCCCACCGATCGCCAGAAAGTCGTTATCCTCGGCGGCGGACCCAATCGCATCGGTCAGGGGATCGAATTCGACTACTGCTGCGTGCACGCCGCCTACGCGCTTAAGGAAGCCGGCATCGAAACCATCATGGTCAACTGCAATCCGGAAACCGTCAGCACTGATTACGACACGTCCGACCGGCTCTATTTCGAACCGCTCACCGCCGAAGACGTGATCGCCCTCGTCCGCCGCGAACAGCAGCGCGGCGCCGTGCTGGGCTGCATCGTGCAGTACGGCGGACAGACACCGCTGAAACTGTCCCAGGCTCTCGCGGCGGAACGCATTCCCATCCTCGGCACCAGCGCCGACGCCATCGATATCGCCGAAGACCGCGAGCGCTTCCAGCTCCTCCTGCGAACCCTCGGCCTGCTCCAACCGGATAACGGCATCGCTCGTTCTACCGAAGAAGCCGAAGCGATTGCCGACCGCGTCGGCTACCCCGTGGTGATTCGCCCCAGCTACGTCCTCGGTGGCCGCGCCATGGAAATCGTCTACGATCGCCATGGCCTGCAGCGCTACATGCGCGAGGCAGTGCGCGTATCCGGCGACAATCCGGTGCTGATCGACCGCTACCTGAACGATGCAATCGAGGTCGATGTGGACTGCATATCCGATGGCGAAACTGTCTATGTCGCCGGCGTGATGGAGCACATCGAAGAAGCCGGCATCCACTCCGGCGATTCCGCCTGCGCCCTGCCACCCTACACACTGTCGCCGGCAATGGTGACGGAACTGAAGGCCGAAACCGAGGCCATGGCGAAGGCCCTTGGCGTCGTCGGCCTGATGAACGTGCAATACGCCATCAAGGATGACATGATCTACGTGCTGGAGGTCAATCCCCGCGCCTCCCGCACCGTACCCTTCGTTGCAAAAGCAACCGGGGTGCCGATCGCCAAGATCGGCGCCCGTGTGATGGCCGGTGCCAAGCTCGCCGAGTTCCGCCTCGACGATCAGGCCATCGCACCGCACGTCGCGGTGAAAGAAGCCGTCTTCCCCTTCCAGCGCTTCCCCAATGTGGATCCGATCCTCGGGCCGGAGATGAAATCCACCGGCGAGGTCATGGGACTCGACGCCAGTTTCGAACGTGCCTTCGCCAAGTCGCAGCTTGGCGCCGGCATCGCGCTGCCGCAGTCCGGCACGGTGTTCCTGTCCATCAAGGATGCCGACAAGCGCGGCCTCGCGCCGCTCGCGCGCCGCCTGGGGGATATGGGCTTTTCCATCATGGCCACGCGTGGCACGGCTGCGCACATCCGCGAAGCGGGGTTGCCGGTGCGGGTCGTGAACAAGGTGCTGGAGGGCCGGCCGCATTGCGTGGATGCGATCCGCTCCGGTGAGGTTCAGCTCGTTATCAATACCGCTTCGGGACCGCAATCAGTTGCCGATAGCTTCGCCATCCGCCGCAGCGCCCTGACGCACGGCATTCCGCACTACACGACGATGGCCGGGGCACGTGCCGCTGTCCACGCGATAGCGGCCTTGCGGGCCGGAACGCTTGAAGTCGCCCCGCTGCAATCCTACTTTCGCGGGTCGTTCTAGCCCCTCTGGGCTAAAACCTGGCCCATGATCGCTCGAGGCGGACTCGCCAGAGGGCGTGAATCATGGGCTAAAATACCTACCGCTGCCAGGGCGGCCGGGTGACGCCCGGGCGCCGGGGCGGCGCTTGCGTCGCTTTGCTTGACCACACTGAAGGACCGCTCTGTGCAGAAGTTCCCGATGACCGCCTCCGGTTTGCAGCGGCTGGAAGAGGAACTGCGTCAACTCAAAGCCGTGGAACGCCCGTCGATCATCCGCGCCATTGCCGAGGCCCGCGGCCACGGGGATCTGTCGGAAAACGCCGAATACCATGCCGCGCGCGAACGCCAGTCCTTCATTGAAGGCCGCATCGGTGAGCTGGAGGAAATCGTTTCCGCCGCCGAGGTCATCGATCCCTCCAGCCTGTCCGGCGATCAGATCAAGTTCGGCGCCCATGTCCGCCTTGTTGACGAGGAGACCGAAAGGGAATTGGCCTACCAGATCGTCGGCGTACACGAAGCCGACATTAAATCCGGCCTGCTCTCCATCTCCTCGCCGCTTGCCAAGGCGCTGATCGGCAAAAAGACTGGCGAGGTCGTGTCCGTCCCCGCCCCCGGCGGTGACCGCTCGTACGAAATCCTTGAGATACGGTTTCCGTAATAATCTCGATGCCGTCTTTAGCCGATGTGCAGGCAGCGGCCGCCCGCATCGCCGGCGCGGTCACACGAACGCCCATCCTGCGCGCCGCTGAAGTCTCTCGTGCAGCCGGGGCCGAGATCACGCTCAAGTTGGAAAACTTCCAGCCGACCGGTGCCTTCAAGGAGCGTGGTGCCGCCAACCGCCTCGCCCTCCTGACGCCCGAGGAACAGCGCCGCGGTGTCATCGCAATGTCGGCCGGCAATCACGCCCAGGCCGTAGCGCGGCATGCGCAGCTTCGGGGTGTGGCGGCCACCATCGTCATGCCCAGCTATACGCCGGCCACGAAGGTCACGCGCACTGCCGCCTGGGGCGCGCGTGTCGTGCTGCATGGCGACTCGCTGGCTGAATCCGCGGAACACGCCTATGCCCTGGCGGAAGCCGAGTACCTCGTCTTCATCCATCCTTACGACGATCCGGCAGTGATCGCGGGCCAGGGCACGCTCGCGCTCGAATTGCTGGAGGAAGCGCCGGATCTCGACACGCTCGTCATTCCGGTCGGCGGCGGGGGTCAGCTCGCCGGGTGCGCTGTCGCCGCCCGAGGGCTGAAGCCCGACATCCAGGTCTTTGGCGTGGAAGTAGAAGCCTATGCCGCGATGGCGCAGTGCCTGGCCGGCGATGCGGTCTCGGTCGGCGGCCCTACCGTCGCGGAAGGCATCGCCGTGCGCGACGTCGGTGCTTTGCCCCTCGAGATGATCCGGCGCATGGGAATCGAAATCCTCGTCGTGCCCGAGCATGCGGTGGAACAAGCGATCGGTCTGCTCATCGAAGGCGCAAAAGTTGTTGCCGAAGGCGCCGGCGCCGCAGGGCTTGCTGCTGTGCTTACCTACCCGGAACGCTTCGCCGGCCGTCGCGTCGGCATTCCCGTGTGCGGCGGCAATATCGATGCGCGCATCCTCTCTAACGTCCTGTTGCGAAATCTGCTGCGGGATGGGCGCTTGTTGCGCCTGCATATGCAGATCCCCGACCGTCCGGGCGTGCTCGCCGACATCGCAGGACGGATCGGCGGCAGCGGCGGCAACATCATCGAAGTTTCGCATCAGCGGCTGTTTGCGTCAGCATCCGTCCAGGCCGCAGAGTTGGAGGTAATGGTTGAGGCCCGCGATACCGCGCATGCCGAGCTTATCATGGACGCGTTGAGCCAAGCCTATGTTGTGCGGCGTGTGTAACGGCAAGCGCGCCGCGTTTGCAGGAACCGGCAAAGCGCCATACTGATGCCACGCCCCGGCCCAGGAAAGAGACGCCGTATGCCAAGCGCCGAATGGGAGATTCCGCCCAATTTGCAGCCCGATCCCGGTGATTACCCGTACGACCTGGAACAGGTGCTGCGAGGCGTTGTGGGGCTGAAGTCGTACATCCCGTCCGATGCGTTCACCGCCGAAATCCTTGGTACAGAACGCGGCGGCAGCGGTGTCGTGATCCGCGATTCAGGCCTGATCGTCACCATTGGCTACCTGATCACCGAGGCCGAGACGATCTGGATCACGACGGCGGATGGGCGCGCTCTCGCCGGGCACGCTTTAGCGTACGACCAGGAAACCGGGTTTGGCTTGGTCCAGGCGCTTGGTCGCTTGGACCTGCCCCCAGTCGAAATCGGCGATTCCGACGCATTGAAGGTTGGCGATCAGGTCGTGTTCGCCGCGGCTGGCGGACGGCAACATGCTGTGGAAACGCGCGTGGTCGGACGGCAGGAGTTCGCGGGCTATTGGGAATACGTGCTTGATGAGGCGATCTACACCGCGCCGGCACATCCCTTCTGGGGTGGCTGCGGCCTGATCGGCGGCGACGGCAAGCTGATGGGTATCGGCTCGCTGATCCTGCAGCAGGGCGACGGCAAGGGGCATCGCCTGGACATGAACATGGTCGTCCCCATCGGCCTGCTCGGCCCCATTCTCGACGACCTGCTCGCCTATGGCCGCGTCAATCGCCCGGCCCGGCCTTGGCTCGGGGTGTTGGCCACAGAATCGGATGACGAACTGGTCGTGGGCGGGTTGACCGAGGATGGTCCGGCTGACAAGGCGGGCGTCAAGGCCGGCGACCGCATCTTGAGCGTCAATGATGAGGAGGTCAGCGATCTGGCAGGTCTCTGGCGTCGTGTCTGGGCGTCCGGTAGCGCTGGGGCCGAGGTGAAGCTCCGGTTGATGCGAGAGAGGGGGGCAGTGACGCTCTCCGTTCGATCGGCCGATCGCGCAAAGTTCCTGAAGTCGCCGAAGCTGCACTGATGGGGCAACTCAAGGCCGCTGTCCTGCCGGTCACGCCGTTCCAGCAGAACTGCAGCATCCTGTGGGATGAAACCACCAAACAGGCAGTGGTGATCGATCCGGGCGGTGAAGTGCCGCGCATACGCGACGCGATTACCCGCCTCGGTGTGACTCCGGAACGCATCCTGCTCACCCACGGCCATATCGATCATGCCGCCGGCGCGGCCGAACTGGCCGAGGCGCTATCCGTCCCCATCGATGGGCCCGATGAGCGCGACAAGTTTCTGCTCGACGGTCTGCAAGAGCAGGGGCGTGAGATGGGGTTTGATGACCCGTGGAACGTGACGCCGACCCGTTGGCTTCATGAAGGCGATCACGTGCTGCTCGGCACGCATCGCTTCGACGTGCTGCACTGCCCAGGCCACACCCCGGGGCACATCGTGTTCATCAATCGCGACTCGCGGTTTGCGATCGTTGGTGACGTGCTGTTCCAGGGTTCCATCGGACGCACCGATTTCCCGTACGGTGATCATGCTGCCTTGCTTCGCTCGATCGCGGACAAGCTCCTGCCGCTCGGCGATGACATGATGTTCCTGTGCGGTCACGGCCCCGGTTCGAGCATCGGCGCCGAGCGCGCGAACAACCCGTTTCTGCGCGAGTTATCTTGAGGACGCAGCCTCCGGTCTGAAACGCACGCCGCGCCGCGCCAGCCCGCCACCCATGCCCACCGGCGTTCCGTCGGCGCGCCAGCACGCCGCACCGGTCATCATGCCGTCCGGCGCGAAGCTGATAGCGCACATGCCGCTCGCGACGTTGCCGACGACCGAGACGTCGTGCCCCAGATCGCGCAGGCCCTGTATCGCATCGGAGCCGAACCCGGACTCGACCTCCAACGTGTAGCCCTGCGTCCACAGCCGCGGCGCCTCCACCGCCTCCTGCAGGCTCATTCCGTGATCGATCAGGTTGATCACACCCTGCATCGCCGCCGCGAAGATGCGGATGCCGCCCGGTAACCCAAGCGCAAACGCCGGCTTGCCGTCGCGCAGCACAATCAGCGGCGACATCGAGGACGTGACGCGCTTGCCGGGCTGGACGGAGTTGGCGAGGCCCGGCCGCGGTGTAAACAGAAACATATAGTTATTCGGGATCATGCCCGTTCCGGACACCATAAAGCGCGCGCCGAATAGGCTGTTGATGGTCTGCGTGCTGGCGACGATCATACCGCTGCTATCGGCGACTGTCAGATGCGTGGTGTTCGCCGACTCGCCTGCCGCAACGCCTGCCGAGAAACGACCGGCCCGATCGAGCCTGATCTCCGCCCGCCGCTGCTTCGCGTACTCTTTCGACGTCAGCTGCGCGACCGGCACCGGCACGTAATCCGGATCAGCGGTCGCTGCACTGCGATCCGCAAATGCGATCTTCAGCGCTTCGGCCATCAGGTGCATCGTTTCAGGCGTGCCGAAGCCGAGACCGCCGATATCGTACTCCTCCAGGATGTTCAGCATCTGGATGATATGCAGCGGACCTCAGGAACGGCGTGACACGGAAGCCGCGCGAGGCATGGCGGATCGCGGGCTCCGTGACATCCGCCAGGGAGAATGTGCCGAAGCGCGCCAGCGCCTCGCACCAGCCTTTCAAGTTGCCGGGCGCGGCCACCGAAGTCGGACCGACCGCATTCGCTCGACCGATCGCATCCATCGTGCCGGGCGCGGCGTTCGGATCGGCGGTGTACGTCTCTGGACCAGTCGCGAACGGTGCGCGGCTCTGATTGTCGATCACCACGTGCTGTCCGTCCGGCAGCCGGATGTGGCTGATACCGCCACCGAGGATGCCGACCATCATCGGCTCGACAACCGTCAGCGTGAACAGCGCTGCCACTGCGGCGTCCACCGCGTTCCCGCCGGCCGCCAGCATCTCGGCCCCGGCGGCGGAAGCCATCGGATGATTCGTCACCACCATGCCGCGTGAGCCGGTAGCAGGTCGTTTCTCGGTCATGATGTCTGTTTCCTTGCCGGGACCCGCGTTGTTCGATACGCGGCGCGGCGACGAAAGGAAACAAGGTGATGGAAATACGCGGTCAGACCGCAATCGTGACCGGCGGCGGCTCGGGTCTCGGCGCGGCCACCGCGCAGGCACTGGCCGGCGCAGGCGCCCGCGTGACGGTGCTGGATGCGAACCGCGAGGCCGCCGAGGCCGTCGCCCGCCGCATCGACGGCCTCGCCGCGACCTGCGATGTCACGGATGCAGCAGCCGCGATCGCAGCGATGGCACTTGCGGCGCAGGCCTACGGCCCCGCCCGGCTGCTGGTGAACTGCGCCGGCATCGGTCCGGCGGCCCGTATCGTCGGCCGCGACGGCGCAATGCCGCTTGAGGCGTTCGAGCGGGTGATCCGCATCAACCTGATCGGCACTTTCAATATGCTACGCCTCGCCGCTGCCTCGATGTCCACCTTGGAGCCGCTTGACGGCGAAGAACGCGGCGTGATCATCAACACCGCCTCTATCGCGGCATACGAGGGCCAGATCGGCCAATCGGCCTATGCCGCCTCCAAAGCCGGCGTTGTCGGCCTCACCCTCCCGGCCGCGCGCGAACTGGCACGCTCAGGCGTACGCGTCGTGACGATCGCCCCTGGCTTGATCGACACGCCGATGTTCAACGCAGTTCCCGACGACGCGCGCAAGGCACTGGCGGAGTCCGTGCCGTTTCCCGCGCGTCTCGGCGATCCTTCCGAATACGCGGCGCTGGTGTTGCACATCGTGGCAAACCGGTATCTGAACGGCGAGATCATTCGGCTGGACGGGGCGCTGCGCATGTCTCCGCGCTGACACGCGACATTGACGCGCCGGCCAAGCCGTTCCAGCCTGCGGTCATAATGGGATCAGATTAATGACCCTGAGTCCAAGCACGCGCGCCAGCCTCCTTATCAGCAACGGCCACTTCCTCTCCCATTTCTACGTGCTCTGCCTGCCGCCGATGTTCCTCGTCTGGCAGAAATCGTTCGGTGTAAGCTTCGCGGAACTCGGCCTCACCGTCGCGCTGATGTCGGGCACGACGGCCATCCTGCAAACCCCGGTGGGTTTCCTCGTCGACCGCCACGGCGCGCGCCTGTTCCTGCTCGGCGGCGTGCTGCTGATGTCGCTCTCCATCGCCGCAATGGGCCTCGCCACGTCGTTCTGGCAGATCCTCGCCTTCGCGGTCCTCTCCGGCGTCGGCAACTCCGTCGTCCATCCGGCGGACTACGCCATCATCAGCGGCTCTGTGGACAAGGAACGGATCGGCCGGACCTTCGCCCTGCACACTTTCAGCGGCAATCTTGGTTTTTCCGCCGCACCGCCCGTCACCGCGGTGCTGATGCTAACCATCGGCTGGCGCGCCACGCTGGCTGTCGTCGGTCTGGTCGGCGTCCCAGTGGTGGTCGCCATCGCGCTTCAGAGCGGCATCCTCAAGGACCAGGCACGCCACGACCATGCCCATGCCGGACCGCCCGTGACCGGCCGCGCATTGCTGACCAGCCCGACGATGCTGCTGTTCTTCGCCTTCTTCATGTTCGGTTCGATGGCCGGCGCGGGCGTGCAGGCATGGCTTGTCACCATCCTGCACGCGGTGAAGTCAATGAGCCTTGAGGGCGCTTCGACCGCATTGACCGCCTATCTGGTGGGAACAACCTCGGGGGTGCTGGTGGGCGGCTGGTTTGCTGACCGGCATAAACGTCACGTCCTGATGTTCGCCGTCGCCGTCACCGCCATATCCGCCGCACTGATCTTGTGCGTGAACTGGCTGCCGCTGCCCGGCGTCACAATCATGGCGTTGCTGTGCTTGTCGGGCTTGGCCGTGGGCTCCAGCCGAGCGCCGCGCGACGTGATGCTGAAAGACGCCGCGCCGCCAGGTCAGATCGGCAAGGTCTTCGGCTTCGTCAGTTCCGGCCTGCCGCTTGGCTCCGCCATCACGCCGGTGCCGTGCGGTTTCCTAATCGACCGAGGCCACCCTGAACTCGTCCTCGTGCTTGTCGCGGCGATCCTGCTCCTCAGCGTCCTCTGCTGCGGCACCGCACGCGGCACCGCAACGCGATCTACCCTTGCCTTCGCGGCCGAATAGGTCAACCCGACGCTGCACTCCGCTGCAAGATCTCCTCCGGCGTCGCGGACACTACCTCGACGTATTTCGGCACGAACTTTCCGCCCTCGATCAGCTTGATGAAGTCCGGCTTGATCTCGTTCGCCAGGATCCTGCGGATACGCGCATGCTCCTCGATGTCAGCCCACTCGGCGATCAGGTAGAACCGGCTTGGGTCCTCGGTATCGCGGCACAACACCCCGTCCTTCACCTGCGCCGCCGACTTGTGCATCGGATTGCCGTCGGAATAGTCGAACTCCTCGAAGAGCCGGATGAACTCCTCCTCTCGGCCCGGGATCACACGGAAGTCGTAGATGTGCAGAAAATTGCCCGACTGGGCGAGCGGTTCCTTGGCCATCGTGATTCCTCTTCGACACGCTGTGCCGGCAGCGTAATACCAAGTCGCGGCGACCGCGACTCACATGGTCGCCGCGACTTGGTATGCGCGCCGGGTTGGCGGGCGGCGGCGCGCGAAACAAAGACTCTTATGCCATGGATTGCGGTCAGCGAGCCATGGCATAAGCAGGTTGCCGCGCGCCAACAAGCACGCGTAATCTCCGCACCTCGGAGGGACCGATGGATACGCACCAGGACGCATTTGCGCTGCGGCGTTTCGACTGGGGCGCGGATGAAACGCACATCCCCGACTGGGTCTATACCGACGCAGCGATCTACCAACGCGAGGTCGACCGCATCTTCCACGGCCACACCTGGAACTACGTCGCGCTGGAAGCCGAAATCCCCAACCCTGGCGATTTCATTCGCTCCCATGTCGGTCCCACCCCCGTCGTCGTCAGCCGTACGCAGGAAGGCGACATCGCGGTGTTCGAAAACCGCTGCAGCCATCGCGCCGCCGAGTTCTGTCGCGAACTCACCGGCACAGTGCAGGAATTCGTCTGCCCCTACCATCAATGGACCTACGACCTGCACGGCAAACTGAAAGCCGTTCCGTTCCGTCGCGGTGTCGCCGGCAAAGGCGGCATGCCCTCCGACTTCAAGATGGAGGATCACTCCCCCCGCCGCTTGCACGTCACCACACACCGCGGCGTCGCTTTCGCCAGCTACGATCCCACCATGGAACCGTTCCCCGACTACTTGGGCCCGGAAGTCCTCCGCGAATTCGAAGCCACCTTCGACGGACGCCGCCTGACCATTCTCGGCCACTACCGGCACACCCTGCCCGGCAACTGGAAACTGTACCACGAGAATCTCAAAGACCCCTACCACGCCACCCTGCTCCACACCTTCCTCGTCACCTTCGGTCTGCTCGTCGCCGGCAACAAATCGCTGATGCTCGTGGATTCATCCGGCCGTCACGGCGTGATGTGCTCGGCCAAAAGCGACGTCAGCAAAGTCGCTGCCGAGGACCGCAAGGAAATGCGTGCCTTCCGCGAAGGTATGAGTCTCACCGATCCGCGCATAATGGATTTCATCGATGAATTCGATAGCTCCTGGTCAGTTACGATGGCAACCATCTGGCCAAACCTGATCGTGCAGCGCGAAATGAATACGCTCGGTATCCGCCAGATCGTGCCCACTGGCCCGAACGAGTTCATTATGAAATGGACGATGTTCGGCTTCGAGGGTGATACGCCGGAGATGACCCGCCACCGCCTGCGTCAGGGCAACCTCATGGGCCCTGCCGGCTTCCTCGGCCTCGAAGACAATGAGGCGATCAAGTTCGTGCAGGACGGTATGCTGAACGTGCCCGGCGGCGAACATCTCGTGGCCCTCGATCCCGCCACACCTGCCGGCACCTCCGAAACCCTGATCTCCGAATCCGCCATCCGCGCCATGTACCGCCACTGGCGCGAGGTGATGGGCCTGTGACCCTCGACGACCTCCTCCTCCGCGCTGAAATCGAATCCTTCAATGCGCACTACGCTGCCTTGCTTGATCGCCAGGACCTCACCGCTTGGGCCGACTGCTTCACCGAGGACGCCTTCTACGTCGTCACGTCACGCGAGAACTTCGACCGCAACCAACCCGTCGGCCTCATCTATTGCGAGGGCCGCGGCATGATCCACGACCGCGCCTTCGCCCTGCTGAAAACCGCGATGTTCGGCCCGCGCTACCTCCGCCACCTTATTTCCAACCTGACCGCAACCCCCCAACCCGACGGTACCATCACCGCGCGTGCCAACTACGTGGTGATCGAAACCCTGATGGATCGGCCCGAAGCGCACCTGCATCAGGTCGGCGAATATCGCGACATCTTCCAGCGCATCGACGGTACTCTGAAGCTCCGCGAACGCCGCTGCGTCTACGACAACCTTCTCGTGCCCACCGCCCTGTGCATCCCTGTTTAACAAATCCTTCGTGGCACTCCGTGTGTCCTCCGCGTCCTCCGTGTGAACGCTTCTCTTTCAAACCGCATCACCGGGACCCGTAAAATGGACACCGTCAACACCTCATCCACCGGCATCGGCGCCCGCGTGCGCCGCAAGGAAGACGCCCGCCACCTCGCCGGCCGCGGCCAGTTCGCCGCCGATATCCGCCTCCCCAACCTGCGCGACGTCGCTTTCCTCCGCAGCCCGCTCGCCCATGCCCGCATCCTCGCCAAGCACAAACCCACCGCACACGCCGATGACGTTCTCTTCCTCGAAGACCTTGCCGGCGTGCGGCCCATGGTCACCCGCTCCTCCATCCCCGGCTACAAAGTCTCCGAATGGCCCGCGCTCGCGTCTGAGCGCGTGCGCTACGTCGGCGAAGCCATCGCGCTCGCCGTCGCCGACTCCCGCGCCGCCGCCGAAGACCTCACAGAACAGGTCGAGATCGACTACGACGAACTTCCCCCTATCGTCTCCTGCGAAGCCGGCATCGCACCCAACGCGCCGCTGCTCCACGAACATTGGGGCGACAACCTCTTCCTCCGCACCACCTTCGACAGCGGCATCGACTCCGTCGCGCAAACCGCACCGGTCAAAGTCGCGCTCGAGCCAATCTGCGCCCGTCAGACCATGCACCCGATGGAGGGCAAGGGCGTTGTGGCCTGGTGGGATCATCGCGCCGGCCAGCTCGTCGTCCACACCTCCACCCAGGTGCCGCACCTCATCCGCGTCGGACTGGCCGAAATGCTCGGCATCCCCCAAGCCATCATCCGCGTCGCCCCACCCGATGTCGGCGGCGGCTTTGGTTACAAATGCCTGCTCCAGCCCGAGGAAATCGCAGTTGCGTACCTCGCCCTCACCCGCAAATCCGCCTTCCGCTGGATCGAGGATCGCCGCGAACACCTCGTCGCCGGCGCCAACGCCCGCCAGCACCACTACAAAATGACCGCCTACGCCGACCAGCGCGGTCGCCTGCTCGGCCTCGATGCCGAGATCTACGTCGATACCGGCGCCTATTCCGTCTGGCCCTTCACCGCCTGCCTCGAAGCCGCGCAAGCCGGCGGCAATCTTCCCGGCCCGTATGACCTCCGTGCCTATCGCGCGAATGTCTTTTCAGTCGCAACCAACAAGCCGCCCTTCGCCCCTTATCGCGGCGTTGCCCGCCCCGGTGTCTGCTTCGCCATCGAGCAGACCATCGATGCCATCGCCCGCGCGGTAAACCGCGAAGCCGCCGACGTCCGCGCCGAGAACCTCGTTCCCGCCTCCGCCATGCCCTACATCAACATCACCAACAAACACTATGATACGGGCGACTATCCCGCCTCGCTGCAAACCGCCCGCGATATGATCGGCCTCGACCAATTCCGCACCGAACCCAAACAGGACCAACAAGGCCGCTATCTCGGCATCGGCTTCGCCACCTACACCGAGCAATCCGCCCACGGGACCAAAGTCTTCGCCGCCTGGGGCCTGCCTCTCGTACCCGGCTACGATCAGGCACATGTGAAACTAACGCCCGATGGTGCGCTGGAAATCAAAGCCGGCATCCACACCATCGGCCAGGGTCTCGAAACCACCCTGGCGCAGATCGCCCACGAACAAACCGGCGTGCCCTTCAACTCCATCCGCGTCACACTGGGCGATACCGCGACCACGCCCTTCTCCACCGGCGCTTACGCCTCCCGAGGCATCGTCATGGCCGGTGGCGCCGTCTCCCGCGCGTCCGAAGTCGTCGCCGCCCGCATCAAAGCCATCGCCGCTCATCTGATGCAGGCCGACCCACAGGACGTCACCTTCCGCGACGGCCGCATCCACGCCGGCGCCGCCAGCATCGACTTCGCCGATGTCGGCCGCGCCTGGTATCTCCGCCCCGACCAACTGCCCGAACAACCCAATACCGGCGGGCTCGAAGCGACCGAAGCCTACAAGCCCAAAACGGATAACGGCGTGTTCTCCTTCGCCAGCCACGCCGCAAAAGTCGCCATCGATACCGAAACCGGCCATGTCGAAATCCTCGACTACGTCATCGTCGAAGACTGCGGTCGCATGGTGAATCCCATGATCGTTGAGGGCCAAACCTACGGCGGTGCCGCCCAGGGCGTTGGCACCGCGCTCTTTGAAGAATCCACCTACGACGACTCCGGCCAGCCTCTCGCCTCCACCTTGATCGACTACCTGCTCCCCGGTCCGACAGAAATCCCGCACTTCCGCATGCAGCACACAGAAACCCTGTCACCCCACACCGCACACGGCATCAAAGGGGTAGGGGAGGGGGGAGCGATCGCCCCCGCAGCCGCCATCGTCAATGCCATCAACGACGCGCTCGCACCCCTCGGCGCCGTGCTGCACCAAATTCCCGCCACACCCGCACGGGTCCTCGCCGCTATTGACGCCGCGCGATGAAACCAGCTCCGTTCGACTACGCCCGCGCCCGCACCATCGATGAAGCGGTGGCCTTCCTCTCGGAAGGCAACACCCGCCTTCTCGCAGGCGGCCAATCCCTCGGTCCGATGCTGAACCTTCGCCTCGCCCGCCCGGCGCGCCTCGTCGACATCAAACGCACGGAAGGCCTGCGCGACGTCGCTGCCGACGACACAACGCTCTCCATCGGTGCCGCCATGACCCACGCCGAGATCGAAGACGGCGCTATTCCCGACCCAACCAACGGCCTCCTTCGCCACGTCGCGCAAGGCCTCGCCTATCGTGCCGTTCGCAACCGAGGCACACTCGGCGGCAGCCTTGCGCACGCGGATCCCGCCGCTGACTGGGTCTCCACCATGGCCGGCCTCGGCGCATCCATCGTCGCGTGCGGCCCCAAACAGCATGCCCGCCGCATCCCTGCCGATCAGTTTCTCCGCGGCGCGTTCACGACGGCCCTTGCCGCCGACGAAATCCTCGTCGCCGTCGAAATCCCCCGCCTCTCGCCGCAAGCGCGGTGGGGGTATGTGAAACTATGCCGCAAGCTCGGCGAATTCGCCCAGGCGATCGGCATCGCCATCCTCGATCCGGCGCGGAACATCGTGCGCGTTCTCGCCGGCGCCGTCGAAGGCCCGCCCGTTCTTCTTCCCCGCGTCGCCGAAGCTCTGCAAAACAAAGGCCCGCCCGCCGCCATAAAAGCGCTGGCAGACGAGACGCTCCCCCACCTGCATGCCGTCGCGGTCAAACGCGCCATCCTGCAACTGACCGAATAGACTCGTGGAAACAATCGTCCTGACCGTGAACGGCCGCGCGGCCACGCTGACCGTCGAACCCCGCACCTCCCTCGCCGACGCACTTCGCGAACAGCTCAATCTTACCGGCACCCATCTCGGCTGTGAGCAAGGCGTCTGCGGCGCCTGCACCGTCCTGATCGACGGCAAACCCCAGCGCTCGTGCATCGCCTTCGCCGTTGATTGCGCCGACAACACAATCGCCACGATCGAGGGCTTCGATACGGACGAAACCATGCCTGCCCTCCGCGCCGCCTTCAGCGCCCATCATGGACTGCAATGCGGCTTCTGTACACCCGGCATGCTTATCACTGCGCGCGACATTGTCCTCCGCCTTGGCGACGTCCCCGAACCCCGCATCCGTCAGGAACTCGCGGGCAATCTCTGCCGCTGCACCGGTTATGTCGGGATCGTCAACGCGATCCGCTCCGTCGCGTCCGGCCGCACCGCCACTATCGAAGCCCCCATGCTTCCAACGCAATCCATCGTCATCGCCAGGCCCGCCGAGCGGCCCGTGGAGCAAGCCGTGGCGGCCCAGAGCGAACCGCACCCCACCAACATCAATGTCGGTCCCGTCATCGAACAGCGCATCCCCATCGCCGCATCACCCGACGCTGTCTGGGCTGCACTCTCCGATCTTCGTGCCGTCACACGCTGCCTCCCCGGCGCCGAGCTCGGCAGCGTCGACGGCAACGCTCTCACCGGCCACGTTCAGATCGCCCTCGGCCCCGTGCGCGCCCGCTTCACCGGAACTGGCACCATCGCCCTGGACGACGCGAAGCGAGAAGGCCGCATCCAGGGAACCGGACGCGATACCGGCGGCTCCACCACCACCGGCGACATCACCTGGACCATCGAACCGAGTGACGCCGGCACCACTATCCTCGCCGTCCGCATCGCGTGGCGTCTCACCGGTCCGCTCGCCCAGTTCAGTCGCGGCGGCCTTGTACAGGATCTCGTCCGGCGCCTCACTGCCGATTTCGTCTCCAACCTGGAAGCGATGATCGCCGGCCGCACGCCCCCTCCCGCCAAACCGATCGGCCTCTTCGCCCTGCTCTGGTCCATCCTGAAGCGGCGTTTGCTTGGCCGGCGCGACGAACACGCTACTCTCCGATCGTAAGCAACGCCCCGCGCACCCGCGCCGCCCGGAACTGCCGCGCGAACAACACGATCGCCGCGCCCGTCCACGCCATGTTCAGCACGAACGCCCACCCGAGCTGACCCCACAGCACCGTTCGCTCTGTCAGCACCGCCCGCATCCCCTCGAACACATGCGATGCCGGCACCACAAACGCGGCCCACTGCATCACATGGGGCAGTACCGACACCGGATAAAACACCGCGGCAAACGGCGTGATGCCGAACAGCACGGTCCAGGCCAGCGGCTCCGCGCCCGCGCCATGCCGCAGAATCAATGACACCACCCCCAGCGCGATCCACCATCCCATGATCATCAGATTGACAAAGTACAGCACGATGATCGGACCTAAAGCGAACAGGTTGAACGCGTAGAGCAGATATGCCAACCCGATCGCCGGCAGCACGCCTGTGACCATGCGAAAAAATGACATCGCCAACAGCGCCGCAACCAACTCCCACAGCCGCAGCGGCGACACAAAAATGTGGCCCAGATTGCGTGACCACATCTCCTCCATGAAGGAAATCGCCACCCCCATCTGGCTGCGCAGTGCCACCTCCCAGAGCAGCACGCCGCCCAGCAGCGTCGCGCCCGTCAGCGCGGCGCGGTTCGTGCCGATCCGCCCGGCGATGAATGTCGCCGTGAACCCCCAGATGAACATCTGCAGGATCGGATAGTACGCCAGTTCCAGCATCCGCGGCCATGAGTGCTGGTACAGTGCGATGTAGCGATAAATCATCCCCCAGATGCGCCGCGCCGATGCTCTCATGCCGACACGCCTGGCCGCCGGTTACGCGCGATATCCAGGAACACGTCCTCCATATCGTCCCGTCCGTAACGATCAAGCAATTCCGCCGGGCTGCCCTGATCGACGATCCGTCCGTTTTTCATCATCAATATGTGCGAACACAGCCGCTCCACCTCGCCCATGTTGTGCGAGGGCAACAGGATCGTGCATCCCGTCTGCGCGCGATATCGCTCCAGCCAGCTGCGCACCCAGTCGCCGGTATCCGGATCGAGGCTCGCGGTCGGTTCATCCAGCAGCAGCACCTCCGGCCGGTTGATCAGCGCCTTCGCCAGCGCCACCCGGGTCTTCTGCCCGGCCGACAACTGCCCCGCCGGCCGATTGAGCAACTCTCGCAAATCCAGCTCATCCGCCATCTGTTCGATGCGTCGCTGCACGCCTTCCACCCCATAGAGCAGGCAATACACCCGCAGATTCTGCGCCACCGTCAGCCGGTGTGGCAGAGCGACATACGGCGATGAGAAATTCATTCGCGCTAGCGCCGCATGCCGGTCCGTCGCCATGTCATGTCCCAGCACACGGACCGAACCCGCGGTCGGAATCAGCAGCCCCAGCAGCATGGAAATGGTCGTCGTTTTCCCCGCGCCGTTGCCGCCGAGCAGACCGACCGTCTCACCCGGTGCCGCTGAAAACGTAATATCGTCCACTGCCAAGACGCTGTCGTAACGCTTGGTCAGGTGCGTAACCTGGATCGCATCCATCTGTCGGGATATGCCGCCGCCTGCGGCAGGCCGAAAGAGGGACCATCATTTTGGCTCAGAACATCTATGACGACCCGGACTTCCATGCCGGCTACAGCCAGTTGGAACGCTCTGTCCACGGCCTGGACGGCGCAGCCGAATGGCCCGAACTCCGCGGGCTGCTACCTGCTCTGACCAACGCCCGCATCCTCGATCTTGGCTGCGGTTTTGGCTGGTTGGCGCGCTGGGCGCGGTCGCAGGGCGCCGCAAGCGTCCTCGGGATCGACGTCTCCGAAAAGATGTTGGAACGCGCGGCCTCCATGACAAACGATGCCGCCGTCACGTATCGCCGTGCTGACCTCGAATCCGCCGACCTCCCCGTTGCCGGCTTCGATCTCGTCTTCAGCTCGCTCGCTTTTCACTACATCCGCCATCTCGGTCGCCTCTGGCACACCGTGCACGAGGCTCTGGTCCCGGGCGGCTGGTTCGTCTTCTCCGTCGAACACCCGGTCCATACTGCCCCGAGCCGCCCCATCTGGGATGCGGCGCAACAGGCTTGGCCGCTCAACCGCTACATGCAGGAAGGCGAGCGCCGCAACCAATGGCTCGGCGCGGAGGTTGCCAAGCAGCACCGCACCATCGCCACGTACCTCAACCTACTGATCGACTCTGGCTTCATGATCCGCGGCCTGATCGAATGGTCACCCTCCGAAGGGCAAATCGCCGCCCGCCCCGAATGGTCCGAATTCCGTCACCGGCCCATGTTCTTGCTCATCGCTGCCCAGCGCTGAGCGCCCGTCCATCAGCGCGAGACCCCGCACAGCCGGCAGCCGTTAGGCAAGCGCCAAGCATCCCCAACCGTAGAGCCTGAGTGGCTTGGTCTGAAAAAAAGCGGCCCGGAATCTCCGGGCCGCTCTTTACCAACGCTTACAAGCGTCAGGCTTGTTCCACGGCCCGGCGATCACTCCCGCCGTTACCGCCGCCCGCATCCGCCTGCTGGATCACGGGCGCGTTATTGCTCGCCGTGAGAACACTGGTCCCATTCGCCACGTTGTGCTGGCCGACATACGCCGGAACGGCCGCCAAACTCAGCACCATGGCCGATGACAAAAGAAGTAGGCGCATTTCTCAGTCTCCTTTTCCTCGTGCCGGAGCCTCCAGGCTCCGGGTTCGGCGGCTCATGCCGAAGTCGCCGAACGCAGCAGAAAATGGTGCGCCCGTTCTCCCTGATAATCGCCAAATTGCTGCAATCAGTTCTGCCCGCAATGAGGCAAATCCTCGCCGCCATTCCCGCCCATTGCGCAGAAGTTCTGTGCTTCGATCGGGCATAGTCCTCTCCCGCCCCATCCTCATCTACCGCCCGTTCGTCCGCCCGTGCGGGCGGCCGCCGGAGAATCACGCGATGGACGGATCGCAGTTCGTCAGCCCACCCATTACCGAAAGCGGCCTCTCGCTTCGCAAGCGGCGCCGTCTGCCAATCCGCAAACTGCTGATCGGCGCCGCAGCCGTCCTGCTCTTGATCGGCGTCGCCGCATACGGGCGCTACTACTGGAATGTGGGGCGCTTCCTGGTCTCCACCGACGACGCCACCGTGCAGGCCGAACTCGGTGATCATCAGCCCGAAAGTGTCCGGCTACATCGCCGCCGTACCGGTGCAGGACAATCAGCCAGTGCGTGCCGGCGATGTGCTCGCCCGGATTGACGATCGGGACTATCGCACCGCTCTCGCCGCCGCCCAGGCCAACGTGCAAGCCGCACAGGCCAGCATCGAAAACCTCCAGCAGCAGATCCAGGCACAGCGCTTGGCCGTGCTCCAGGCCCGAGCGACTGTCGCCGCCGACCAGGCAGCGGTCACCTTCTCGCACCAGCAATATGGACGATACTCAGTGCTTGCTCATGACGGTGCCGGAACGCTGCAGGCTGCCCAGCAATGGAGTGCGGACATTCTCGAAAAGCAGAGTGCGCAGGATCGCGACATGGCTGCCGTGAGCGTGGCCGAAAAGCAGATCGACGTGCTGAATGCCTCGCTGGCGCAGGCGAAGGCCACGCTCGCCCAGCAGCAAGCCGCGCTTCGGCAGGCCGAATTGAACCTGAGCTACACCACCATCACGGCACCCGTTGATGGGACCGTCGGCGAGCGCACCCTCCGGGTCGGCCAGTACGTGCAGGCCGGAACCCAGCTGATGGCGGTGGTGCCCCTGTCAGCCGTCTATGTGACCGCCAACTACAAGGAAACCCAGCTGACCGATGTGCATCCCGGTCAGTCTGTGACCATCGCGATCGACATGTTTCCCGACACCGCCGTACACGGTGTGGTCAACAGTATTGCGCCGGCCAGCGGCGAGGAATTCGCCCTGCTCCCGCCGGACAACGCGACCGGCAACTTCACCAAGATCGTCCAGCGCATCCCGGTGAAGATCACCATCGATCCGCATGACCCGTTGGCCGGACGTCTGCGCCCGGGCATGTCGGTCGAGCCGACCATCGACACCCGTCATGGCTGACATCGGCGCCGTCACGGAACAGCCCGTACCGCTGAAGACATGGATCGCCGTCGGCGGCTCCATCATCGGCGCGTTCATGGCGGTGCTGAACATCCAGATCACCAATGCCTCTCTGCCGTATATCGAAGGCGGAATCGGCACCGGCGGCGTCAACGGTGCATGGGTCATCACCGCCTACCTGATCGGCGAGATCATCGTCATCCCGATGACGGATTTTCTCTCCCGCGTGTTTTCCCTGCGCCGCTACCTGATCACCAACACGGTCCTCTTCCTCATCTTCTCGGTCGCCTGTGGCCAGGCGCACACGCTGCCCGAGATGATCGTGCTCCGTGGATTGCAAGGCTTCTCCGGCGGCGTCCTGATCCCCCTCTCCTTCACCATCATCGTCGCCATGCTGCCACCCTCGAAGCGTCCGATGGGTCTCGCTGGCTTTGCCGTCACAGCCACCTTCGCGCCTGCAATCGGTCCCACAATCGGCGGCTGGCTCACCGACAACTACGGCTGGCCCACGATCTTCTACATCAACCTGGCCCCCGGCCTGCTGATGCTTGCCGCTTTGATCTACAGTCTCCCGCGCGCGCCCATGCAGCTTGGGCTGCTCCGTTGCGGCGATTGGCTGGGCATCGCGTTGATGGCGGTCGGCCTCGCCGCGCTGCAAACCATCCTCGACGACGGCAACACCTATGATTGGTTCGGCTCACCCTTCATCGTGAAACTGAGCGTGATCGCTGCGGTGACGCTCACTGCCTTCATCGTCGTGGAACTCGTGCGCCCCGAGCCGCTGGTGAATCTGCGCCTCCTCACCCGCCGCAATTTCGGCTTCGGTACCCTCGGCAACTTTCTGCTCGGGTTTGCGCTGTATGGCTCCGCCTATCTCCTCCCCCAATACCTCGCCAACGCTCAGGGCTTCAACTCGCAGCAGATCGGTGAGGTCATGGCCTGGACGGGCCTGCCTCAGCTCGTGCTGATTCCGTTCGTCCCCTTATTGATGCGAAGGATCGACGCTCGGCTGCTGGTGATAGTCGGTCTGACGGTCTTTGCCGTCAGCTGCTTCATGAACTTGAATCTCGATGCGAATTACGCGGCACCGCAGCTCCTCGTGCCCAACATCACCCGCGCCTTTGGCCAGGCCTTGGTCATGACACCACTGTCCGCCATCGCCATGGTCGGCATCACCGCGGCGGAGGCGGGCAGCGCGTCCGGCCTGTTCAACATGCTCCGCAACCTGGGCGGCGCGATCGGAACCGCTGCGCTGGAAACCTTCTTCACCAAGCGCGAGCAGTACCACTCCTTCATCATCAACGCGCATGTCTCCCTGCTGCAGCCGGCCACACGCACGCGTCTGGGCGAGTTGCAGCAGTATTTCATGTCGCACGGCATGACCGATCCCACCGCGGCGATGCACAAGGCCTTCGTCGCGCTTGGCCAGCAGATTCAGGCCCAGGCCACCTACATGGGCTACGGTGACTGCTTCGGCCTGCTCGGCGTGATGCTGCTGGTAGCCGTGTTGTCTGTGGCCATGCTGCGCAAGGGAAGCGCATCCGGCGCCGGTGCGCACTAAACCCGCGGCGCCTCGGTCTCGCCCGCCAGCACCCCTTCGATCATCCGGTACTGCTGCAGCAGAAACTCCATCACCAAACGGGTTCGCGGCGCCAGATGCCGGCGCGACGGATACACCACATAAACCGGTCGGCGCTGAACCTCGTACTCGTTCAGCAACCGGACCAGAGTGTCATCCCGCAGGTCGTCGAACGCCTGGATCTCCGCCAGCAGCGCTATGCCGTGCCCGGCGCGCGCCGCCAGCCGCACCGCTGAACTGTCATTGGCGATGAAGCCCCCTGACACACGCACATTCTGCACGCCGTCCGGCGTCTCGAACCGCCACACATCCAACTCCGGCCCGATATCGTGCACCAGGCACACATGCTCAGCGAGCTCGCTCGGCGACGACGGCGCGCCATGCCGCTCCAGGTATGACGGCGCGGCGACGACGGCGCGACCAAACATCCCCGCAATGCGTGCACGCAGCGACAAATCGGTTTGTTCACCCGCACGCACCGCAAGATCGAGCCTCTCCTCGATCATGTCGGTGACCTTATCGCTTACCACCAGCTCCACTTTCAGTCCCGGATGCGCATCCAGCAGCAAAGGCAGCCGGGGCGTGAGGAACCGTGAGCCGACCACCGTAATTCCCAGACGCACGAGACCTGTGGGTGAGGAACTCTGCCGCCCCAGCGCCACCTCCATCGTCTCCACCTCGTCCAGCACGGTGCGCGCATGACCCAGCAGAACCTCTCCGTCATCGGTCAGGCTGAGCCGGCGCGTCGTGCGATGGAACAGGCGAACCTTGAAGTGCTCCTCAAGCTGCGAGATCTGACGCGTCACGGCCGATTGACTGATCTCGCGTTCGCGCGCGACAGCGGAGAACGATCCCGTCTCCGCCACGCGAACCAGAACACCGAGGGCTCCAAGCAAATCCATGCGCGTCTTGCACACCATTTCGCGCCACAAAAAAAGCCTGGGAACCCCCCAGGCCTCTGGCCCGACTCTGGCCGTTCCGTCGGCGTTGGCCTACGGGCGCTTGATCTGCCTTTTTGTGTCCCTGGTAGGACTTGCCGCGTGCAGCGCGACGGGACCCAAGCCGTCCGTCGCTCGCGGTCCCGACAACGCAACCGTTTACGTTGTCGATCGCGGCTGGCACACGGATATCGGTCTCGCCGCGGACGATGTTCGCGCACCCCTGGCCGCCGTAAAGCAGCCATTCCCCGGAGTTCGCTATCTCACCTTCGGCTTCGGTGAACGCGCGTTCTATGCGTCGCACCACACAGATCTGTTCACCATGCTGAGTGCCATGTTCCCCTCACGGGCCGCCATCTTGGTGACAGGCTTGCGCGCCGCACCGGCCGATGCCTTCGGGCCGGAGCATGTTGTGGCCCTGCCGCTCACCGCCGCCGGCCTTGCTCATCTTGATGCTTTCCTCTGGTCCTACCTACGCAAGGACTCCAGCGGCCAGCCACAACTCCTCGCACCCGGTCCCTATCCGGGCAGTCTTTTCTATGCCGCCGCTGGCACCTACGACGCCACGTTCACCTGCAACACCTGGACGGCCGAGGGCCTGCACTTTGCAGGTCTGCCCATCAGCGCCTCAGACGTCGTGTTTTCGCGCCAGGTCATGGACCGAGCTCGCGCACTCGCACTTACTGGCAGGGCGGCGGCCGCCCGTTAGTACAGACGAGGGTCGTGCCTGGTGGCAGGACGATGGTATTCGCCTTGGGGGGCGGCGGATTGCTGCTGCTGAAGCTGAGACAGCCCCCCAGCAGGAGCAGGAACAATAGGGCCAGTAAGCGCATACCTGTCCCCTATCGCATCCCTCGTTCCGCGCCAAGACTGTTCAATCGGCACTGCGCTCCCGCATCAGGCGCCCGGCATTCAGCGGCTCCCCGTCAGAGCGCTAACTTCTCACCGAGGGAATGCCCACTGCGAGCTGTTCCGGCAGACCGGAAGCGTAGGCCGAACCAGGTGCTGACACAGTCTCCGATTGCGAGTGAATAGAGCCGGGCACGACCGCCCGGGGTGCCATCATGCCCTGCCACAGGAGCAGGATGCTTTGTGCTGTTGCTTCCGCGATCAGGCAATGGCCGCCTTGGTCCAGGGCGTAGATCGTTGCGCCGCTATCGCCGCGCACGCGTCGCATGGCCTCATTGATCACATCCAGGCATTGCACAACTTGCGCGGGCATGTGGAGCAGACTGTGCGACAGGATGTCTGCGATGCGCAGCACTCGCACCCCTTGTCCCATTCTGCTGCCCGATTCGCGGCCGAGCTCGAAAAAGACCGCGACGACCGGAAGCATGCTCCGGATCTCCGCCAGGATCGCCTTCACCTCTTCATGTCCACACGCCACCAAATGCGGGGGCACTTGGGGTGGCTGAGGAGCCGAAGCTGTCAGTCCAAGTGCATGGGCAATTTCGTGTTCAATCCACTCTCGGACCTGTGGCGGTCCGGAGCGGATTTGTTCGGGCGACAACGTAATGCCAACCATGAGAATCGACTCCCATCCAAGCCAACAATCGAGAGCATTACGGGCGGCTTGGATCATTGATCCTGATCAAGCAGGCTTGGGGCATGCGCCATCGAGGTTCGTGCAGACAAACTTCAAAATATCCTCCTCATAAGGAGGCTTCTCCAAAACGCCTGCTAGGCCCAGGCGGTCGGCTTCGGCCGAGATAGCAGGGGACGGCATTCCCGTAACAAGTAGGATTGGCAGACCCCAACCATCAGCCCGGAGCTTGGCTGCAAGCTGAAGCCCGCTCATGCCCGGCATATGATGATCGAGAATCATGCACGACGGGCGCGCTTTTTCATCCTCAAGAAAGGTCTTACCGTCATCATAGGTGGCAATAGAATGGCCCGCCACCTCCAATAGAAACTTCAGCGAATCGAGCACAGCAGGATCGTCGTCGACGACCGCCACTGTACCATCCCCTTCCCACATACAAGCTCCATTCCGCCCGACAAGCGACTAAGCTAATGCCACATCTCGGCCCTTGCATTGATCCGTATCAAAATGGCCGGCCACTGCCAGGCGCCGCTTCGGCCGTCACTCTCGGCAAAGTCATGGTGAAGGTGGTGCCACCCTTGGGATTGTCTCGGGCTGTGAGTTCCCCACCATGCGCCTCGATGATGGTTCGGCAGATTGATAGTCCCACGCCCATCCCGTTTTGCTTCGTCGTCACGAACGGCTCAAAGAGCCGGGATCTTACAAGTTCCGGCAATCCCGCCCCGGAATCGGCAATATTCAGTGAGATCCGATCTCCCTCAACCCCGGTGCTTATCAGCAATTCGCGTTTTGAGCTGTCCTCCATTGCCTCAATCGCGTTTCGAATAATGTTAAAGAGCACTTGCTGGATCTGAACACGATCGATGAAAGCCATTTCTGCTTCGGGACTGAAGCCTGTTTCGAGCCGGATTCGTCCCCCTGTTCCCGCCATCGAGAGTGCGATGGCTTCTTCAATCACCTTCGGTAGGCTCTCCACGTGGCGCTCTGTCTTACCGCCCTTTATGAAGCTTCGGAGCTTCTGGACGATGTCCCGCGCGCGGTGAGATTGAGCCGTGATGCGTTCCAGGGCCGACCGGACTCCCTGAACATTTCCGCTCTCCAGCAAGCGATGGGCCCCTGCCGCGTAATTGGAAACCGCTGCGAGAGGCTGCGTCACCTCGTGGGCAAGGGCCGAGACCATCTGCCCCACCTCAGTCACCCGCGAGATGTGAATGAGCTCGGCCTGCAACTCTTGCAGTCGTCGCTCGCGTTCCTGTCGCTCTGTCAAGTCGCGGACGAAGCCCGTAAACATCCGAGCGTGAGAGCCCGAACACTCGCCCACCGAAAGCTCCATCGGGAAAGTCGTTCCGTCCTTTCGCTGTCCTGCCACAACCCGACCCAGACCGATGATGCGACGCTCTCCTGTAGCCAGGTACCGCGCAATGTAGCCGTCATGCGCTTCCCGATAAGGGCTGGGCATGAGCTGGTTGACGTTGCGACCGAGCAGCTCCAATTCCGTGTAACCGAACAGCTTCTCGGCAGCCCCGCTGAAGGATCGGATTAAACCCTTCTCATCGATAACAACCAGGGCATCAGGTACGGTATCCAGGACGGACTGCAGCAACGCCGTGCGCTCCCGCAACTCGACCTCGATACGTCTCACAGTCGTCACATCGCGCGTAATCTTGGAAGCGCCGATCAATCTACCCTGCTCATCCCGAATGGGTGAGACGGTGAGGGAGACCGGAAAAGTCGTTCCGTTCCGCCGCAGCCGGATCGTATCGTAATGGAGGATGTGCTCTCCTCGCTGGAGCCGTCCGATAATCGAGAGTTCCTCCACGCGGCATTCAGGAGGAATGATCAGAGCGATCGGCTGGCCCAGAATCTCATCTGCCGAATAGCCGAAAAGGGTCTCAGCAGCGGGATTCCAGGCAATGATCTTCTCCTGAAGATCCTCCCCGACGATAGCGTCCGTGGACCCTTCGGCGATGGCCGCCAACAATGCCCGGGCTTCCTCAGCCCTGATGGAGCCTGCCCTATCGGAAGCGGAGGCCATATTAATCCACTGATCTGAGTGTTGGGCGGCAATTACAAATGCCAAGCATCACTATACCATCATAAGTCCGACTAATCAATCGGAACTCAGTGCAGAACCAGAACCGAACTGGGGCGCGAATGCCAAAATCGCCCCCGCTCGCGCAGCACGAAAACGAGGGCTTGGCCAATAAACACCAGCATGATCAATGTCAGTGTCTGCAACTGAGCTGTCGAGAACCTCAACAACGATGCTCCTACGCTTAGCACGGAAATGCAGAAGCCGAGTTTTATGCAGGCAAACGGTATAGCTGCCAGGGTGAGATTGCGGAGGCGCCACGTATTTGGCCTTCGCGAAGGTGTCGCGCGATCCGCCGTCCGCGCCATGCTAACGAAGTCTCCGGCCACCATGGATATGGCCTGCAGCATAGGCGTCAATACGGCGTGCCCTGTCAGCAACAGACCGCCTCCAAGAACGAGTAGCGTAACGCACTTGTTCATCAGAATCCCGAGTGTGTATGTCAGGATGCGGTGAAACACGGCCCGACCTTCATCGATGACACTGACAATTCCACCTAAGCCGGGCTGAGTGAGCACCACGCCTGCAGCGGCCTTCGCAACGTCGGTGGCGGTGGATACGGCGATGCCGATTTGGGCCTGCCGCAGCGCCGGCGCATCATTGGCGCCATCCCCGCACATTCCGACAGCATGGCCGGCATGCTGAAACGCCTGGACCAATCGAAACTTATCTTCCGGGAAGACCCCTGCATAAACGGCGTAATCAGCTGGTGTGACCCGCGATGGAATCTGACCCGGCGGACAGACGGCCCCATTGAGGCCGATGGCGCGTGCGACGGTTTCGGCGGTAGGCGCAGCATCGCCGGTTACCATGACGGTCTCCACGCCGATATGTCTCAACTCGTTCAGCGTCACGGCAAACCCGCGCTTTCAGCGTCAATTGTCGTTTCAAAAGTGCAAGCACAGCGTCAGCCCTGCTTTCTTGAACCACGCCCAACAGCACGTTGAACACCAGAAGGGCCGTGATCAATGCAGCCTCGATGCGCTCTCCAAAGGAGAGCTGCACGACGACGGTCGCCTCCAGCATCCAAGGGACTGGGGCCCAGAAATGCTTCGCAACTCGTCTAAAAAGGGATTCCTTCTCTTCCGTGACCTCGTTGCGGCCGCACGCGGCCAACCGCCTGGCCGCCTCAGCCGAGGTTAGCCCGGGGCTCATTGCACTGCGGCGACCCGTCGAAATCGCATGAGCGCCAGCCACAGGAAGATCCCACCCATCAAAGCTACGAACATGAAGTCGCCCCAAACCGCATCGAGCCCGGCACCACGGTAAAGGATCGCCTGCGCGAAGGAGACAAAATGCACGGTTGGTGAGATTTGCATGATTGTGGCGAGCCAATGCGGCATGCTTTCGAGCGGTGTATTGCTGCCCGACAGCATCGCAAGCGGGAGATAGACCAGAAGAAAGAGCAGACCGAGCTGCGGCATCGAGCGAGCGATAGTCCCCAAGAATATTCCTATCGCCGTTGCGAAAAACAAGTACGCAGCTGTTCCAGTGAGGAATAAAGGGATAGACCCGGCTATCGGAACTCGCAGCATGCCCTGCAGAACAAGGAATAGCGATAAGCCGACCGCGACTATGATAACCAGCCCATTGGCCCAGATCTTGGACATGGCAATTTCAAAGGGCGTCAACGGCATCGCCAGGAGGTGGTCCATTGTTCCATGCTCTCTCTCGCGGATCACGGCCGCGCCGGCGAGCACGATGGCCAGCATCGTTATGTTGTTGATGATCCCCATGACGCTGGTGAACCATGAGGTCTCGACGTTCGGATTGAACGCAATCCGCACGACCAGATTGACAGGGGAGGCCGGACCTTCTTCAGTGCGGGAAACGAAGTTCTGCACCTCCGTCTGGATAATCTGCTGGGCATAATCGGTCCCGAGACCAGCCTGGACCATCGCGGTCGCGTCCACATTGAGCTGCAGATCGGGTTGCCGTCCTCTCAAGACGTCTCGTTCAAAGTGCGGGGGGATGTCAATCACGAACGTGTATCGCCCCGCATTCATGACCGGCAGGATATCCTTCTCGGCGATGGGCTGCGGCGTCTGGAAGTAGGGTGGCAGAAAGGCGTTCGCAATAAGGCGCGACAGCTCGGAATGATCCTCATCCACGATCGCGACAGAGGCATTGTGCACCTCCTGCGAGCTGCTCTGCGATTGCGCTATGATGGCAAGCGAGAAGCTATAGATGACAAGACCAAGCAACACATAATCCGACAGAAAGCTCCGCAGTTCCTTGATGCCAAGCCAGAATATATTACCCGCTTTGCGCACCTGGCTAACTTAGTTCTGCTGTTTGGGAAGTAACAAGAAGCTTAGCAGGAGAAGAGCAGGAACGAATGCGGTAAGTAGCAGCAAGTCAGGCGCGAGTTCGGAAAACCCCAGACCCTTTGTGAAAGTCCCGACGCTGATCGGTAGAAAATAGCTCATGGGGAAAAGGCGACCCATGATCTTCCCTATTCCTGTGAGTGAGGAGACGGGCACCATCATTCCGGCGAACATCGTCGCCGGCAGGACGGTCAGGATCGCAGTACCCGAACAAGGCCGCTATCTGGGTCCGCACGAAGGATGAGATGACCATCCCATAGGCGGTCGTGGCACTGACATAAATGATTGTGCCAACCAGGAGCGTTGGAAAGCTACCCTTGAGTGGTACATGAAAGACAAACAGTGCCATCAGAAACATGAGAGCGAAATTCACCATAGCCAGCGCCACATAGGGTATCTGCTTGCCGATCAGAAACTCAAGGCGGCCCAAAGGGGTAACGTAAAGGTTGGTGATGGAGCCGAGTTCTTTTTCACGGACGACAGCCAGCGCTGTAAGAATGGCAGGAAACAGTGCGAGTTCCAGCGACATGATCGAAGGGACCATGGCATAGACGCTTTCAAAATTCTGATTGTACTTCAGCCTGACCTGAACGTTGAAGAGCGGGGGAGGAACCGACCACCATCTCGCCTGCAAAGGGTCCGAAAGATACAGTTGATGCATCGATTGCAAGTAACCGCGGATAGTCTGGGCAACGAACGGTCGCGCGCCGTCGACCCAGGCCGCGACGAAAGCAGGGCGGCCACGGGCAATATTCCGGCCGAAACCAGGCGGGATCTCGATTGCGCAGTCGATCTGCCCTTGCGCAAGCCGCCGCTCCAGGCTCGCATAGTCCGTAATCGGCGCCTTTTCCACGAAGTACGCCGATCCCCTTAATTCTTCCAGATACGCCCTGCTCTCGTGGGTCTGATCATGGTCAAGCACCGCGAAGGTCAGGGAGTTGACATCCGTCGAAATGCCAAAGCCAAAGACCAACATCAGGAATGTCGTGCCAAACACGGCAAAGCCCAGCCGGATCGGATCGCGGAGCAACTCTCGGCCTTCGCGCACCACGCATGCGGCGAGACGACGGAAACTGAACCATCTTCCCGCATCGGATCGAGGGGAGTCGAAGCCCGGTGGCGCAGCGAGGGCGGCTGTCGGAAGCAGTTGCGCTTTGTTCACCTCCTCGAGATAGGATATGAACGCTTCCTCCAGTGTCCGCGTGTGCCGTGAGGTGACCAGCCCCGCCGGCGTGTCGGTTGCGAGGACCCGGCCCGCATCCATCAACGAGATCCGGTCGCACCGCTCGGCCTCGTTCATAAAATGGGTGGAGACGAAGATGGTCACACCATCCTCGCGCGACAGCTGTATCAGCAGCTCCCAGAACCGATCCCGCGCAAGCGGGTCCACGCCCGATGTTGGCTCGTCCAGAATCAGAATTTCCGGCTGATGGACAACCGCGACCGCAAGTGACAGGCGCTGGCGAATACCAAGCGGAAGGTTCTGTGCACGCTTGTCAATATGATCAGCGAGACCGAATCGTTCGACAAGGTCTTTGATTCTTGCCCTGGCAATGGCGGCCGGAAGGTGGAAGAGCTTTGCATGCAGATCAAGGTTCTGCCGGACCGTCAGCTCCGTATAGAGTGAAAACGACTGCGACATGTAGCCAATTCGCCGCCGTGCTGCTAAGTCACCGGCATCCACCGGCTTTCCGAATAGCAGCGCTTCACCCTCAGTGGCCGGCAGCAAGCCAGCCAGCATCTTCATCGTCGTCGTCTTGCCACAGCCATTCGATCCAACGAACCCGAATATCTCGCCACGCTCGATGCTAAAATCGACATGGTCCACCGCTGTGAAATCCCCAAACCGGCGCGTCAGGCCGCGGGCGATAATCACCGGCTCCGTCTCCGCCAATCTTCGCGGCGGTATCACCAGGGGTTTATGGTTGCGACGCTCTGATTCCGGCAGCAAGGCAATGAATGCGTCCTCAATTCGCGCAGTACCCGCATTTTTCTTCAGCATGGAGGGTGACCCGGCCGCGATAACCCGACCCGCGTTCATGGCAATGAGCCAGTCGAATTGCTCCGCTTCCTCCATATAGGCTGTCGCAACAAGTACCACTGAGCCCGCGTCGGCTGGTGCGCATCTGTGCGATAAGCTGCCAAAATTGCCGTCGTGAGAGCGGATCCACACCCGTTGTCGGCTCATCCAAGATCAGCAGATCGGGATCGTGTATCAGGGAACAGCACAAGCCAAGTTTCTGTCTCATGCCGCCTGACAATTTTCCGGAAGCCCGGTTCGCGAAGGGCGCCAGCCCAATCCCTTGCAGCAGGGTTTGAATGCGGCGCGTCCGCTCCAGCTTATTCTGCCCAAACAGCTTGCTGAAATATTCCATATTTTCGCGGACTGTCAGGTCGGGATAGAGATTCCGCCCCAATCCTTGGGGCATATAGGCAATTCGCGGGCAGATCGCAGCGCGACGTCGGGCGTCGGCCATATTCTCCCCGAGAACTGGTCCTGTGCCGGACTCGATTTGCCGCGCACCGGCGATGGTTCCAAGTAGGGATGATTTGCCAACGCCATCCGGGCCAATGAAGCCCACCAGCTGATGGGCCGGAATATTTATCGTAATACTGTCAAGGGCGATCGTCGGCCCATATCGCAAATAAAGACTGCTAACTTTGCCGACTTCGTCAGGCATCCTGCTCACTGTGGGTTCACGCCAGATGCTGGAGGAGCAGCACTCGCGGCCAGATTTACCGGCCAGCGAGCTGAGGGATTCAATTGCACATACGCCACACCAGGAACGCCACTTTTCACCATCGTCTGGCGTCCTTGCAGCCGGTCGGGGTCTATACGCACGCGGACCCTGAACATGAGCTTATCCCGCTCGTCCTTCGTCTCGACGGTTTTCGGTGTGAATTGTGCCTGGCTGGCGACGAACACCACTCGGGCGGGGATCACATGATCAGGGTTAGCGTCCAGCACGATCCGGGCTTCTGCCCCGATTCTGACCCTCCCGGCTTCCAGGGTCGGCAGATAGATGTCCATGTAGACATAGGATGCGTCAAGCATCGTAAACACTTTGCCGCCGACAGGAAGGACCTCGCCGACATTGGCAACCCGATATTCAATCGGTCCGCTCTTTGGCGCAAATAGCTGGTCGTCAGCAATCGCGACGGCGAAGAATTCGATTTGGTGTTGTGCAGCATCCCGTGCGTGTTCAGCGGCACCGATCGCGGCTTGGTCTGCGTCGAGAGTGGCATTCGCGCTGTCCAGGACTTGTCTTTGCTGATCCAGCTGTTCCAGCGTAGCGAAACCTTCGGAGGCGAGTTGTGATATCCGCGCAAGTTCCTGCTGGGCGAATTTGACCACGGCCGCTTGTTGAGCGTCGTTGTCTTTCGCTTGATCAAGTGTGCGCTGACCCTGGAGGACCACCTCCTGGGACTGTTTGAGCTGCGCCTGAAGGTCCCGCGTGTCCATCACGGCGACGACCTGCCCAGCCTTTACCATATCTCCTTCATCAGCGCGGAGTTCTGCGATGCGCGCCGCGTATTTCGTATCGATATCGATCTCGTCCGCTTCCAGCCTGCCGTTTCCCGAAGCGAATCCGGGTGGCAGTCCGGGTGAAGGATGAAAAAACCAGTATGACGCTCCCACAGCAACGAGAAGCAGCAAACAGATACCGGCTCGCCGCCGCCAATTCGGCCTGACGATCCGCAGAGTCGAGATCGGAGCGACCGCAGGCAGGTTTGAAAACCCTGATTCGGGGGCAGGAACGTCGGCCCCTGGCAGCGGCTTCTCCTTCGTCTCCATCTCTTCTCACGTCATCTGTAGGGAGATAGATTATGAGCTTGCCCGTCCAGGGCATTGATCTCAATCAATGACTTAGCTGGCGTTGCCCTTCGAATACGGCTGACGAAGGAGTGCCACATGATGAAGCCTCGGAGACCCTCAATCTGGCCAGTGCTTTGGTGTTGCCAGGTTCTATCGGTTTGTACCGTTCATGCGCAGTCGGCGGCGGTGACCCAGGGTCACCAGCTTGCCAATCAGATGTGCGCGCAGTGTCATCGCGTTGCCGGGGAGGGGCCTGGGTCATGGACCGATGCGCCGGCATTCGACCACATCGCAAGCACGACCCGCATGGATGAGCGGCAGTTGGCCATTTTCATCATAAAGCCTCACTTTGACATGGTCGCCAGGGATGTCACCCAAACACAGGCAAATGAGATCGCAGCCTACATTCTATCCCTTAAATCCGACCATTAGCCGGTTACCAGATTCTCGCAGGACTTGATCTGGATCAACGCAGGCGGCGGGTGTCTCTGTAAAGACGCCTCCCATGGACGCTCAATCCGACGCCCCGGCGACACTAAAACTGCCTCCGGCGTTGCGCCGTGATCTGGTGCTGCTCGTTGCGGTCAAGCTGATAATTCTGACGGCTCTGTACGAAGTCTTCTTCTCACCGTCCCACCACCCGCACATCGATATGGCAATGCATATCGCCGGGACGTTCCCACAGAAATAGGTGCCCCTGATGGATGTTGTCACTCTATCGCGGCTGCAGTTCGGCATCACCGCGATGTATCACTTCCTGTTCGTCCCACTGACGCTGGGGCTCTCCGTAATGCTTGCCATTATGGAGAGCATTTACGTGACCACCGGGCGGACGATCTGGCGCGACATGGTCAAATTCTGGGGCATGTTATTCGGCATCAATTTCGCAATGGGTGTCGCGACCGGTATCACGATGGAGTTTCAGTTTGGCACCAACTGGGCATACTACTCCCATTACGTCGGCGACATATTCGGCGCGCCGCTGGCTATCGAAGGTCTCATGGCCTTCTTCCTGGAAGCGACATTCGTTGGTCTCTTTTTCTTTGGCTGGGAACGCTTGAGTCGTGTTCAGCATCTGATCGTCACCTGCCTTCTCGCGCTGGGAACGAACCTGTCCGCCCTGTGGATTCTGATTGCCAATGGCTGGATGCAGAACCCGGTCGGAGCGCGCTTCAATCCAGAGACGATGCGCATGGAGGTTGCCAACTTTATGGCAGTATTGTTCAATCCTGTTGCGCAGGCGAAGTTTGTCCATACGGTCTCAGCCGGATATGTGACCGGCGCCATGTTCGTGCTGTCGATCAGCGCCTTCTATTTGCTCCGGGGGCGAAATCGCGGGCTTGCAATCCGCTCCATCACGATCGCGGCTAGTTTCGGGCTGGCTTCGGCGCTCTCCGTCGTCGTGCTGGGAGATGAGAGCGGATACACCGCCGGACAGAACCAGAAGATGAAGATCGCGGCGATCGAGGCGATGTGGCACACCGAAGCCGCCCCGGCATCCTTCACGGTTGTTGGGATTCCCAACATGACAACCCGCACGACAGAATACGCTGTCCGCATCCCGTGGGTCCTGGGAATGATCGCGACCCGGTCGCTTGACGGCAAAGTGGCTGGAATCGAGGATCTGGTTGCCGACTCTGAGGGGCGGATCCGCAGTGGCATCATTGCATACAGGGCAATGGAGGAACTGCGCAAAGATCCAAAAAATGCCTCGGCTCAAGCGAACTTCGATGCACATTCGGGCGACCTGGGATACTCATTGCTCCTCAAGCGTTATCTTTCGGCCGTACCAGATGCCACTCCAGCACAAGTACAAGCGGCCGCCTGGGATACAGTTCCACCGGTGCTGCCCTTGTTCTGGTCCTTCCGGGTCATGGTCGGCCTGGGTTTCTACTTCATTGCCTTGTTCGGTTTCATGTTCTGGCAGGCGTCGCTGCGGCAAATCGAGAAGCGTCGTTGGGTATTGTGGATGTGCCTGTGGTCGCTCCCGTTACCCTGGGTCGCGGCAGAACTCGGCTGGTACGTGGCTGAGGGCGGGCGCCAGCCATGGACGATCGATGGTGTACTGCCGACATTTTTATCCGCTTCCAGTGTGCCGGCGAGCAATGTCGCTCTCTCCCTAACCGGCTTCATCGTTTTCTACTTGGCCCTTGCCGTCGTCGAGTTCTACTTGATGACTCGGACAGTGCGGCGTGGCCCAGAGGATCTGAGATCCGTCGCAGAAACGGTCGGCCTCACGGCAGCTGATGCCTGGCACCCTGGCGAATAAGGAGCAACGCAATGCCGGAGTATGGAATCTTTCGCCTGTTATGGTGGGCGCTATTGGGCGTTTTGTTGATTGGCATAGCGGTCATGGACGGGTTCGACATGGGCACGGCCATCCTGCTCCCGATTGTTGGTCGTAACGACATGGAACGCCGGATCGTCATCAACACCATCGGCCCCGTGTGGGAGGGTAATCAGGTCTGGCTAATCCTGGGAGCCGGCGCCATTTTTGCAGCGTTCCCGCCACTCTATGGTGTGGCGTTCTCCGGATTTTATCTCGCGATGCTTCTGTTGCTCTGTTCTCTTATCTTGCGCCCCGTCGGGTTCAAGTTCCGCAGCAAGCTGGCCGGAAAAGGGTGGCGGCGCACCTGGGACACAGCACTTGTCATCGGCGGATTGGTGCCGGCACTCGTGTTCGGTGTAGCGTTTGGAAATGCCTTGCAGGGTGTGCCGTTCCGTTTCGACGACACGCTACGAA
Organism: uncultured Pseudomonadota bacterium; assembly: GCA_963791885.1. Lineage (GTDB taxonomy): Bacteria > Pseudomonadota > Alphaproteobacteria > Acetobacterales > Acetobacteraceae > CAVSUZ01. The sequence goes on from CAWBUL010000006.1 coordinate 1,934,250, forward strand.
TGACCTACACGGGCTCGCTCATCGGCCTGTTCAATCCATTCGCATTGCTCTGCGGCCTGGTCTCGGTATCGATGATGGTCATGCATGGCGCGGCTTATCTAGGCTGCAAGACAGAGGGCGCTCTGCGCGGCCGAGTCCAGCGTGCCGGTACGATTGCGGGATGTGTGATGATCATATTGTTCGCTCTTGGGGGCTTTTGGGCGACGCACCTCGATGGATACGTCGTCAAGAGCTTCGCCGGGGTAGCGGCTCCATCGAATCCGCTCACAAAACAAGTGGTTCGCCAAGTCGGCGCGCTGATGGTCAACTACGGCACCGAACCCTGGATTGCTGTGGCACCCGTCCTTGGTATCATCGGAGCGGGTTTGGCGATTGCGCTGCTGCGCGCCGGCGGCCGGCCAGCCCTCGCGTTTTGCTGCAGTGGAATGGCGATTGCCGGAGTGGTGGCGACCGCAGGTCTCAGCTTGTTCCCATTTATGTTGCCGTCTTCACTGGATCCGAACTCCGGCCTGACACTCTGGGACGCATCGTCAAGCCTGACGACCCTGATCATCATGGCCGTCGCCACGGCGATCTTTCTGCCCATCGTAATCGGATACACCGCATGGGTGTATGCGGTGCTGCGCGGACCAGTTACCGACGAGCAGATCGCGCATGACCCACACACTGCATATTGAGAAAGGGTAAAATGGATGTGGTATTTCAGCTGGGTCCTCGGACTGGGGTTGGCCTGCGCGTTCGCAGCCGTGAATGCAATGTGGCTTGAACTTGCTCCTGGCCAAGGTTTGCCGGACTGACGAGCCGGGTACGTGTTGCGCCCGCGGCCCTCCGGGGTTTGAGCGCGCGGTCTGTTCGCTGGGGTAACGGTTTCTGCTTTTTGGCGGGATCTGTGCCGGGAGTTCGCCATCTTCCCCAAGGCGGGCTAAATAGTCGTCCGTGAAGAATCCTGATCGGGTTGCGTGACTGACGGACACGGTCAGGATCGAACCGCTCGCAGAGCCGGTTCGCCCGAGAGAGCGAGCAAGAACCAACGCACAAGAATGGCCAGCCAGGCCAGCAGCGACCGAAAGTTGTACCCAACTGCGGCCAGCACCGCGTTGACCGCAACGCTTCTGTCCCGCGGTGAACACCCGCAGCCCAGGCGCGCTCGGTGCATTGTGACCGCGATAGCCTGCATCAGCGATCACCTGTGTCAGTGAGACGCCGATCTGCTGCGTGATCGCCGGAATGACGCTCGCCAGCGTGTGCCCGTCATACGGATTGCCTGGCAGTGCCGCGACATGAGCGACGAACTGCCCGCCTTTGGACCGATTCAGCGTAGTCGCCACCGAGACCTTGACGCCAAATTCGTATGGCCGATGCGCCTTGCCCTTGCCGATACACGCCACTTCCGGCGCGTGCAGGCTGTAGATCTTCGGACCGCGCTGGCGTTGCGTCTGTGATCGCACTGGCCGGCGATCTTGCGCATGATATCGCGGATCACCCGGCCCAATTGGGTGCGCAGGGTCCGCAGCATTCGATTGGCGCGCTTGAACTGCTTGGCATGCGCATAGCGCTGATGGCGGATCAGCGCGATCTTGCCGAGCCTTGTGTAGGACTGGCGCAATCTGACGCCGTGCCTGTGTGCCAGCCGTACCAGCAGCTCGCGCGCGCGGTGCAGCAGCTTCGCATCGGTCGGGAAGGCGATCGCTTTTGGCTGCACCGTCGTATCGACGATGACGCGGGTGAAGTCTGCGGGCTTGGCGGCGCCCATCCGGGTGGCGGCGTGCAGGCTCTCCTGCAACCGCGCCTTCAGCTTCTCTTCCCCCATGCGCCGGCGCCAACGGGTCAGCGAGGAGCGATCGAATGGCAGCCGGTGGCAGCTGATCGCCTCGCCGCAGAGCAGCTGATAATACGGGTTCTCCAGCCAGCGTTCGCACAGCGCCTCTGTCAAAGGGCACCGAAGTTTCCCTGAAAGTGGAGTGGGCCCCTGAGGCCGGACAGGATCAGGCGGCTGCTTTGACCGTGGGCCGGATGTGTTTCTCCTCGAACTGCATGGGACTCAGATAGCCAAGCGAGGAATGCAGGCGACGATGATTGTAGACTGCCTCGATGAAGCGGGGGAGATACGCGGCGGCATCTTCGAAGCTTTCGAACGCCATAGGATAGACGGCTTCGACCTTCAACGACTTCATGAAGCTTTCTGCCTCGGCGTTGTCATACGGGTTGCCACGCCTGCCCATCGAGCCAACGAGCCCGTGGGCCGTGAGCAGATGACGATATGCTTCTGCAGCATATTGAGAACCACGATCGGAATGATGCACACAGCCGGGCGGTGGCTGACGCGAGGCGATTGCTGCCCGCAGCGCAGCCAGCGCCAGTCGCGCGTCGATGGAGCGCCCGACGGCATAACCAACGACGCGGCGCGACCAGGCGTCCAGGATTACGGCAACGTATGCAAAGCCACTGGGGATCGCCACATAGGTCAGGTCCGCCACCCAGAGCTGGTCGCGGCCATTCGGCACCATATTCTTGGCCAGGTCAGGGAAGATCGGGCCGTCGTGGTCGCTGTTGGTGGTAGCGACGAAGCGGCGCCGGATTTTCGGCTGCAGCCCGTGCTCATGCATTAGCCGGCGGATCCGTTTGTGGTTGGCGACCACGCCCTGCTGGCGCAGGGCGGCACGGACGCGGCGCCAGCCATACGCTTCGAACTCGTCGGAGATGGCGGTGATCGCTTCGATCAGAGCGGTATCGTCCAGCGTTACGCTTGGCGCCTCGTAATAGGTGGAGCGTGCGATGCCCATCAGTTCGCATCCCCGCGCGATGGGCATGCTGCAGGACCGACGATCGCGGATGTAGTCGCGTTTTTCGGCCGCTGTGCGGAGCGCAATGCCCCTTTTAGCAACTCCAGTTCCAACGCCTGCTTGCCCACAAGGCGCTCAAGGGCAGCGATGCGCGCTTCGTAGGCCTGTAACAAATCTGCGGCCCGCGCGTCGTCATCGAACACGCCAGCTTCGTACTTCTCAACCCAGACCCTGATCAGGTTGCGCGAGATGTCGTGCCGTTTTGCCAGACCATGCAGCGTCTCTCCACTCAGGAATTCCTGGGCGATCTGGCGCTTGAACTCGACACTATGGGATCGCTGCTTCGTCATGGGCTTCCATCCTTCGAAAGCCCGGCTCCCCGGTCAATTCACTACCGCCAACCTGTCCGGCCTCAGGGGCCCACTCCAAAGTGGGCGCATAAAATTCCCTGGTTTGGCGAGGGATGTGAGGTTGATAGTTAGGCATGGCGGTGATCGGTTGGTTGCTTTGTGGGAGGGCGCCCGCGAGTTTTTGGCGGGGCTGAATTTGCGACGGTATTGGCGCGGATGTTTTCCGGGAGGAGAGCGGCATGCTCACGCATACGATAGCTCGATCCCTCGATCTGGATGACGATGGCATGATGGAGCAGGCGGTCGAGCAGCGCGGTGGCGACGACTGGGCTGCTGAAGATGTCGCCCCATTCGGCGAAGCCACGGTTTGAAGTGAGGATCATCGCGCCCTTCTCGTAGCGGGCGTTGACAAGTTGGAAGAACAGATTGCCCCCGCCGGGCGTGACTGGCAGGTAGCCGATCTCGTCGACGACCAGCAGGGAGGCACGGCAGAGGAAGCGAATGCGTTCACGCAGCGTGCCTTCACGTTCGGCCTTGGCGAGTTGGGCGACGATCGGAGCGGGAAATTCTGCTCCGGATGTTCAACTTGCCGGCGCAGAGCGCGGGCTCACCGGGATCACGTTGCTGCCTGCAGGTCCTCGATTCTTTTCTCAGGTTAGCCGGTCTGGCCAAGCGCGGGCTGAGGCGGCCCGCCTCGCGCTACGTTCGGTCAAGATCTCGATTGAACGCGCTTCCCCGAATCGGGCGCCGACAGTTAGCACTCCCCTTACTGAGGAGAACGCGTCGATGCGCGACGGTTTTTGGTGTTTCCAGTGCCCTGAGTGCCTCGTCGGCAGCGCGGAACTAAACCGGCTCGCCGAGGACCATGAATTGTTCTGCGAGGTTTGCCTGGAAGAGGGTCGCGGAGAGATCAGCCTCAATCGTTGGCTGTCCGAAGCGGCTCCAGCGCTTCAGGCCCGTTTGCGGGGCGACTTGGCCGCTTGAGCCGTGGGGCGTTTCGGCTTCGCGCCGGCGCCCTCTGACGGTGAAGACGCCTGAGAAGCCTTCGTCGAGGCCTCGCCGAGGCTCTTCTTCAACGCGGACATAAGATCGATCACGTTGCCTCGCTCCGGCGCCGGCATAGCGTCCGGCTCAACCCCTTCGCCTTTCAGCTTGGCCTCGATCATCTCGCGCAAGCGAGTCTCGTAGCGGTCCTCGAGGTCTGACGGATCATAGGTACTCGTCTGGCGCTCGATCAGCTCCGTCGCCAGTTGCACCATTTCTGGATCGACCGGGACCTCGGCCGCGTCCCCGAAAATAGCGCCCGCGTCGTTGATGTCCCGCTGCTCGTCAAGCGTGTGCGCCACAAGGCCATTTACAACCGCACGAAGTCCGATCGTTCTCTCTCGCTGACCGATCACGACACGGGACAGGGCAACCCGTCCCGTCTCAGCCATCGCCCTCCGCAACACGGCGTAAACGTCCCGGCCGGCTTCCCCATCGGGTGCCAGATAATAGGGGTGATCATAGTAGATCGGATCGATCGAACCCGCCGCCACGAACTTGTCGATCGTCATCACCGATGAGCTGTCCACTCTGACACTGTCGAAATCCTCGTCGGTCAGGAGCAGGAAGGTATTCTTCTTGAATTCATAACCTTTGACCAAATCACGACGGGACAATTCCTTCCCCGTCTCCGAATCCTGGGTAATCATACGAATGCGATTGCCGGTCTCCGGGTTGATGAGGTTGAACCGGATTGCATTGCGTTCGTGCTTGGCGCTGAACAGCGCCACGGGACAGGAAACGAGCGCGAGGCGCAGGTGACCTCGCCAAATGGGTCGTTGGGCCATGACCAGGTCCTTGAGGCCGAACTGAACACGTAATTTGGTCCGCGTCCCCGCGCAACCAGCGGGTCGCCCTCGGCCAGCGCCGCAAAAAGGTTCCCACCTGGTTCCTGTCTGGATATAAGATGCGTCGCCCAAACGGAGGAGCCCCTCCGCGCCGGGGTGGCTTAACTTGCCGGCGCTGAGCGCGGGCCTAGCGGGATCACGCCGTTGTTTGCACTTGTCCACCAGTACCCAGTCCTCGGATATCTCCTGGACGTCATCAGGCTCAGCATATGGCTGATGATTATCGTCGCCATCTTCCTGCCCCTGGAATGGCTTTTCGAGGTGCGGCACGAAAAGGTCTTCCGCAAATCCATGCTGGGCGACCTCGGCTTCTATTTCCTCAATGGCCTGGTCCCGAACCTGCTCCTCGCAGTGCCTCTCGCCCTTGCCGCCTACGTCGCCTACCATTTCGTTCCCTGGCGGGTGCACGCAATGGTCAACTCCTGGCCATTATGGCTGCGTGCCGTCTCAGCGTTTGTGGTCGGCGATCTCGGCTTCTACTGGGGGCATCGCTGGGCCCACCAAATTCCCTTCCTCTGGCGCTTCCATTCCATCCACCACAGCCCGGAGCATGTGTATTTCCTCATCAGTTCGCGAGCCCATCCGGTGGACTTCGTCTTTATCCGCCTGGTTGGTCTGATCCCGGTCTTTATCCTGGGTCTCGGCGCACCGCAGAGCGCGCAGGGAACTCTGATCGCAACCTTGCTCATGCTGGCGATCACGGTGTGGGGCTTCTTCATCCACGCCAACTTGCGCTGGCGCTTCGGCCCGCTGGAATGGCTGTTCGCTACGCCGGCCTTTCACCATTGGCACCACACGCGGGCCGAGCCGCTGGATCGCAACTTTGCCTCCATGCTGCCCTTATGGGACTGGTTGTTCGGCACCCATTATCTGCCGAAAAACCAATGGCCGGAGTCCTATGGGATCAATCACGAATTGCCCAACTCTGTCGCCGGACAGCTCATCTACCCGTTCCGCGATCCGGCGCAGCCCATTCAGCCAGAGCCAGCAGTTGTTGGTTCCGCCCAGCCCGTCCTGACCGGAAACGACATTCCTGCTTCTCGATAACGCCACCCCGTCGACGCGAGCGGTCCAGGACCAGAGGAGCGCGAGCAACGATGCGGGTCGTGTCACCTTTCGGCCGGCTGGTATAAGAAAAAAAGACCACCCGGGCGTGCGGGTCATCCCGGGAAGCTAACAGATCGGTGGCCGCATTGACCGAGACGTAGTTCCAATCCACGAAAGCCCTCGGAAGGCGTGTCCATCTCCGTCGTCGAAGTGACGGTCGCATTGTGATCAGCGCTGGAATAGGTGCTTTCGTTGCTGCCGAATCGCAAATTGAAGGGTCCGCAGCCGTCACAAATGGTCAGGTCCTGCGTGTCCAACGAAACGATCGATTGCTCGGTTGTAGCGCCCGAGAATCCCACCCGCTAGACCACAGTCGGGTCGCAACCGCTGTTTGGCCGGGAACCACGGGAAACTTCGAGAAGGTTGCACTGTCCACCAAACTGCACGTAATACGGGAAAATATTTAATGGTGCGGGAAAATATTTCGATAACGCTGACATTAATAATCGGCTAATAAGGTCTCCTCCGTCACCTTCGGCGGGAGAGGTCTCGCGGCCGGATGTGCGGCCCAAATGGGAGTAAATACATGACTGCTTCAACGCATAGATCGGGTTTGATCGCGCTTACCGCGATTGGACTCTCGCTGGTGGTCGCCGGTGCCGCTCGAGCGGACGTGCTGCCGGTTACGAACCTCCAGTTCAATGACTTAACCAACCCATTCAACCCGCTAAATCCGGTAAAGGACTTCTTTAACTCCGTGCAGCCGATTGGCTGGTCAGTTGGTACGGCTGGTGCGGACGGTACCCTGACCTTCGTTGGTAAGCAGGGATCCGAAGGCGTTACGGGCGGCTCTGGCGATGTGTACGCCGTTTATACCAACCCCGGGTTCTCAGTTACCGTTCCGGCCGGCACCAACTTCTTTCAGGCGGACGGTAATCCGGATTTCGAGAACACGATCTTCCAGACCGTTTCGGGATTGACGGCGGGCACGACATACACCCTGCAGTTCCAGCAGGCGGCCGGTCAACAGGTAGGATTTAGCGGCGCCACCACCGAGCAGTGGAAGGTGTTTCTTGGCGTGGGAGGTATCGGTGTCGACTGCTCGACGAACCCCTGCACCGTTACCGGCACGGCCAACAATATCGAGGAAGATTCGACACTGATGATGACCCCGTCCGAGATGAACGTAAACTGGAACAGTGTCACCTTGAGTTTTACGCCGACTGCCGCGGACCTGACCGACGGGACTGCAGTGCTGACATTCCTCGCCTGGGGTGACAATGGAAGCACCACCAATCTTCCGCCGACGGTGTTCCTCGAAGGTGTGAACACAACGCCAGTGCCGGAGCCGTGGACCTTGGCGGTACTTGGTGCCGGCCTTCTCGGTCTCGGTGGGATCAAGTGGCGTCACCGCGCAAAGCGCAACGCCGCGGTCTGATCGCTCGATCGATTGACGCGCCTGGGCAGGACCCGTCTCCTGCCCAGGCGTGAAGGTCGTCCCTGTCGACGACCACCCGGAGAGAACCTCCGATCTTGTCTTTGCCTATCGCCAGTATGAGCCGGCTGATGGCACACTGGCGTTTAATCAAGCCGGCGGAGCGGACGGTTGAAGCGAAACGGTCTAGGTCCGGCCCCGTCGGAACGGCCGCCGCGGCAGGAGGACACACCAGAAGTAGCGCTCCATCCGACCACGCAGCAGGCGCAGAGTGCGCGAATTTTATGCCGCAGATTGCCTCAACCTGCTGGTCGGCCGCACGCGCCAGAGAAACATCACGCCGATGACCGGCAAGGCAGCGGCGAATAGCATTGTGCTGCGGAACGCCAGGACGAAGCCGCTCGATAGGAACACCTGAAACACCAGCGTTAGTACCGAGGCCCCGGCGACGACGCCCACCGTACGGGACAGCATGCCAAGGCTCCCCGCTACGCCCCTCGCATCCACCGGCAGAACGGTGGTGACGATGTCGAGAAAGGCCACCTGGAACAGCCCTTGGCCGAAGCCCTGGACCAGTAACGCCGGAATCAATACGGCAAGGCCCGGCGTCGCGGCCACGCCTCCGAGCCCGGCCGCCATCGCAACGCACCCGGCAATCGCCAACGCCCACGATCCCACCCGCCGCGCCAACAGGCCCGCGAGCGGCGAGGCAAGCACCATCCCCACGGCCGCCGACGCAAGCACCGCGCCGATGATCGGCGGCACGAACTTGCCAACCCTGGCGAGATGAAAAGGCAGCAGCAGCAGGATCCCGAAGCAGGCAAGGTTGATGAACACGCTCACCAGCACGCCAAGGGCGAGCTCGGGCCGGGCGAAATACTGCATCGCGATAATCGGCTGTGGCACGCGACGTTCCTGCCGAACGAAGGCCCAAAGCGCCACCACCGCCAATACCCCGAATCCGATCGGCCAAACCGGCGCCACAGCTGCAACCTGGAGCCGATCGAGCCCCAGCAAAGCCAAAGTCAGCCCGACCACCAGAAGTGCCGCGCCGGCCAGATCAAGCCTCTGCACGGACGCCGGCGGTTCGGATGTTGGAAGCGTCCAGCTCGCAAGGAATGCAACCAGTGCAAGGGGCACACGGAACCAGTACACGCCTCGCCAGCCGAAATACTGGATCAAGGGACCAGCTACCGCCGGACCGAGTACGAAGCCGGCACTGTAGAGCATCGTGTAAACGCCGAGGACGCGTGCCCGCACGGCCTCCGGCTGCTGGCTGATGGCGAGCGCGGGTCCGCAGCTCAGTACCAGGCCGGCGCCGATTCCCTGCACCCCACGCGCCGATAGCAGGAAAGCGTAAGACGTCGCGATGGCGCAGCCGAACAGACCCAATCCGCTCACCGCCAACCCGATCAGGAACAGCCGGCGATATCCGGCCATATCGCCGATCCGACCGAAGACGAGCATCAGGCTGGTCTGCGCCAGCATATAAACGATCGCGATCCAGCGGATGTCGGCAATCGGCAGGTGAAAGAAAGCGGTGATCGCGGGAAAAGCGACGTTCACCGATGAGTTGGACGGAACAACCAACGTCCCCAGACCCACGACGAACACGCCCCAGGCGCTCCGCCGCTCGCCGCTCATCATACAATCACCTCCCCACGCCGCGTGTCGCCTGCGGATCATTGCTAACCGGCAAAAATCAAAGGCAATATCGCCGCTGCCGCTGCCCCCGAACGGGGCAGCCAGCCACTATGAAGGAGGAATGGGAGATGAAGACACTCTATCTCGTTGCGGCGCTTGGTTTGATTTCGGCCGGCGCTCATGCCGCTTCCTGCAAAAGCGACGCGGCGAGCAAGCATCTCGCGGGAGCCGCACTCACGAGTTTTATGAAGAAGTGCCAGACGGATGCATCAACCACCTGCGAAGCCAATGCTGGTGCAAAGAAATTGGCCGGTGCGGCGAAAACCAGCTTCGTGAAAAAATGCACGTCGGACGCTGTCGGGGCGTGACATAGCGCGGTGACTCCAGCCCTGGAGACACCGCGCCATCCTTCCTCGAAGGGCGGCGGATCAGCTTGTCAGCGTCACGTTCCAGAACGCCGACCAGGGCATCTCCACATAGCCGCTTAGCTTATTCGAAATCGCCGCCAGGCTGTGGAACTGGCCGGTGACCAGCGTTGGTGACTGCGCATACAGCAGGGCCTGGATCTTGCCCCAAAGCGCCACCCGCTTCGCCGGATCGGTCTCCCTGTTGAACGCCCCCAGCGCTGCCTGTTTCTCCGGCGTATTCCACCAGCCAGGATAGTCCGGGTTCAGGATGGTGATCAGCGACGGCTCCGGCACGAATGTGTGGTAGGACGTGAACATCTCCCACGCATCGGGGTGGGTTCGACGCTGCACCAACGTCGCCCAGTCCATCACCTGCACGTCGGTCTTGAACCCAGCTTCCTTGAGCTGTTCGTCCGCTACCTGCGCCACCTTGAACATAAAATCGTATTGCTGCGTGGTCAGAATGCGGAACGGCTGGCCCGCATAGCCAGCCTCTTTCAGCAGCGCGGCGGCCTTCTGCGGATCAGGCTTGTTATACCCGATCGTATCCGTCGAGTCATGGAACGCCGTGTGCTTGGAATAGAGCGATCCGTCGAGCTCGTAGAATTTCTCAGACCCGAACCCCGCCTCCATCAGATCTGCCGGGTTGATCGCCGCCAGCGCGGCGAGCCGAACCTTCTCGTTGCCGGCGATTGCGGACTTTGTGTTCATGATCAGGATGAACGGCCAACTCGGATTGGCAATGATCGACCTGATCGTGGGTTGGGCCGAAAGCCGCGGCAGCAGCTCAGTCGGCAGAGAATCAGCAAAGTGATACTCCCCACTCACCATGCCATCGACACGCGTCACACCATTCGGCACCGGAGCAAACCGGATTTCGTCCACGATCGCCTTGCGCGTCCCGGCATAACCGCTCGGTGTGCCGGACGGCGATACGTAACCGTCGAAACGGACGATCCGCACGAACTGGTCCGGCACATGCGCCAGCAGCTTGTAGGGCCCCGTGCCGACGAATTCCTTCAACGGATCGCCACCGGCCAACTGCGCGGCCGGCATGATGGCCGCCGCGGAGTTGTTCATCGCCAGCAGCGGGATCAGCGGCGCGAACGGACCGGTCAGCATGATCGTCACCTCGGCGGGACCGGTCGCCGCGATCGAGGTGATGTTCGGTCGCCAACTGCCCGCGCGGCGAGACATTGCTCCATCGCTTCAGCGACGCGACCACGTCATCCGCGGTCATGGTCTTGCCGTTGTGGAACGGCACGCGGGTGCGCAGCGGAATGACGACCTTCGTCCCGCCCTCACTGATCGTCGGCAGCGCCGAGGCCAGCAGCGGCGCCACCTGCCAGTCCCCATTATAGGTGTACAGCGTCTCGTAGAAATGCTGTGTGATGATGCTGGTAATGTCGGCCGTGGTGATGACCGGGTCGAGTGTCGGCGGTTCGCCGATCGTCGCCACATTGATGACCGATCCCCCGCTGCCTTGCGCATGCGCTCGCACTGCGAACGCCGCTCCCGCGGCCACGGTGAATGCACGTCGCGACAGTCCGATCATGTGTCTCCCTCCGATGCTGATCTCTTTCGATCCGGCTGGCCGTATCCGCCGCCGCCCGGCGTTTCCATCACCAAGCGGTCGCCCGTCTGCAGCGTGAGTTCGCGCTTGGACGGGATGACCTCGGTCCCGCCGTCCGTCCGATGGACCGTGCTGATGCCCGATTGCCCCGCATCGCCCCCCGCCGACCCCGGTGCCCGCGAGTAGAATCGTTCGCCCCGATGCCCGACCCGCACCGGTCCACACAGCACCTCGTATTCGCGCACCACGCCGCATCCGCCGGCGTGCAACCCGTCGCCGCCTGATCCCCGGCGGATCGCCACCTGTCGCACCCGGATCGGCACCGCCATCTCCATCACTTCGACGGGCAGGTTCATGCAGTTGGTGACATCCGTCTCCACCGCGCTGATCCCGTCCCCATCCGGCCGTGCGCCGGAGCCGCCCGCGATCATCTCGCTCAGCACAAAACGGCTGCCGTCCAGCCGTTGGCCGGACCATACGATGCCGTTCATGATCCCCGCATCGGACGCAGGCAAACGATCCGCCATCGTTTGCCGCAGCGCGCTGATCATGCAGTTGGCCGCCATCTTGATCGTCACCGTGCGCGTGTTCACCGCGGCCGGCGGGCGCGGATTCACGATGCTCCCCTCGGGCAGCACCAGCTTCACCGGCCGGAAGCAGCCGCCATTCGTCGGAATCTGCGACCCGGTCAGCGCGCGGATGGCATAGAATGCCGCGGCCATCGCACCGGACGGCACGCAATTGATCGGCCCGCGCGTCTGTTCGCTGCTGCCGGTGAAGTCGAAGGTCAGCGTGTCGCCCTCGACGATTGCCGCCACTTCGATCCGGACCCGCCGGTCAAGCTCGATCCCGTCATTGTCGAGGAAATCGACATAGCTGAAGCGCCCTTGCGGCAGTGCGCGGATTGCCGCGCGCGTCAGCGCCTCCGATCGGTCGATCAGCGCTGCGAAGATCGCCAGCAGCGCGGCCGTGCCATGCCGCGCCGCCAGGTCCTGCATCCGCCGGGCGCCGATCGAGCATGCGGCGATCTGTGCGTGCAGATCGCCCATGAAGAACTCGGGCAAACGCACGTTCAACTGCATGATGTCCAGCAGCGTGTCGTTCCAGCCGTGAGCGTCCTTCAGCTTCACCGGCGGCAGCCGCAGCCCTTCCTGGAAAATCTCCGTCGCATTGGTCGGCACCGATCCGGGTGCCATGCCGCCAACATCCTGATGATGCGTCAACGCGCAGGCCAGCCCGATCCGTTCGCCCACGTGGAACACCGGCATCACCAACGCGATGTCCGGCAGATGCGTCCCGCCTTGATACGGCTCGTTCATCAGATAGATGTCGCGATCCACCATGCCGGCGAGTGGAAACTTGCGCAGGATGGTTTCCACCATCGGCACCAGCGTGCCGAGATGCACCGGAATCGCCAGCGCCTGCGACAGCGTCGTGCCATCCACGGTGAACAAGCCGCAGGACGCGTCCATGCTTTCCTTCACCACCGGCGAGAAAGAGCTTCGGATCAGCGTGACCTGCATCTCGTTGGCGATGCCGTCGAGCTTGTTGCGCACCACCTCCGGCGTGACCGGATCGTGCATCACGACGCTGCCCCCCGCGTGAGGATCAGGCTGCCGCACGGCTGCACCACCGCCTGCCATCCCGCGACAAGCAGCGTCGTCGTGCCGTTCTGCTCGATCACCGCCGGACCCACGATGATCTGCCCCGGAGGCAACGCCATGCGGTCCCAGATTTCTGCCTCAACCCATGCGCCATCCGGCAGCACGATCGATCGCCGCCCTTTCAGGGCGGACCGCCCTGCCGCCGTATAATCCGCTTGCCCCAAGCCCGCTGTCGGCGCAGCGCGATGGACGCTGCGCAGATTGACGATCCGCGCCGGATTGCGCGTGCTGTGGCCATAGATGCGCTCATGCGCTGTCAGGAACGTATCGTACAGCCGTTGCGGCGTACCGGAGTCCAGTTCTTCTACCGGTATTTCCAAATTGTACGACTGCCCGACATAGCACATGTCGGCGAAGTGGCTCACGACAGGCGATCCCGCATCGCGTTCGGCCGCCATCAACGCGCCGCATCGCCGATCCAGTTCCGCGAACGCGCTCTCCAGTTCCGCCACCTCGGTCTCCACGACGGTGCGGTAGAACCCAGCGGCGACCTCATGCTCCACCGGCGCCGCCAGCAGTCCGATGGCCGACAGCACGCCCGGATGCAGCGGCACCGCGATCGTGGCGATATCCAACTCCTCCGCCAGCTCGGCAGCGTGCAGTCCACCGCCCCCACCCAGCGGCACCAGCACGAAGCCACGGGGATCGGTCCCGCGCTTGACCGAGACCAGCCGGATGCCCTCCGCCATCTGCGCATTCACCACGCGATGAATGCCGCGCGCCGCTGCTTCCAATCCCATGCCGAGCGGACCGGCCACCTTCTCCAAAATGGCCGCATGCGCCGGCACCCGATCCAGCGCCACTGTACCGCCGGCAAAGAACGCAGGATCGAGATACCCCAGCACCAACGACGCATCGGTCACTGTCGCTTCGGTCCCGCCGCGTCCGTAACAGGCCGGCCCCGGGTCCTGATCCAGCGGAATGCGGCCCAACACGCAGCCCACCCCCCGCATCGATCCAGGCGATGCTGCCGCCGCCGGCACCGATCGCGTTGACATCGACCATCGGCACACGGACCGGATAGCCATCCACCAGCCCTTCCTCGCGGATCGCCGGTCGGCCGCCGGCAATCAGCGCGATATCCGAACTCGTGCCGCCAATATCGATGGTGATCAGATCGTCCAGCCCGAGTGACCGCCCGACCATCTGCCCGCCGATGACCCCCGCCGCCGGCCCCGACAGAAACAACCGCCCGGGCCGCCGCAGCGCGGTATCGAACGCACTCACCCCACCGCGCGACTGAATCACCTGCGGCGTCGCCGCAACCCGAGCGCCTTCCAGGTGGTGGGCAATCCCCTCCAGATACGATCGCAGCTTCGGTTTCACATACGCGTCGAACGCTGTAGCGCAGGTTCGTTCGTACTCGCGAAATCCGGGATCGACCTCGCAGGACAGGGACACGGCCAACCCCGGCGCCATCTCCGAGATCGCCGTCGCAGTCGCACGCTCATGCGCGTCATTCAGAAACGAAAACAAATAACAAACCGCGATCGCCTCGACGCCCTGCTCCAATAATGCGGCGATGGCGCTCCGCAACTGCAGCACATCCAGCGAAGTGACCACTCGACCGTCTGGCCCGATCCGCTCCGTCACTTCTAACCGAGCCGAATGGGGCACCAGGAAATCCGGCGAACTCGGCTTGAACCTCAAATCATACAGATCGCTACGGTTCTGCCGCCCGATCTCCAGCACGTCGCGAAATCCGGCCGTGGTCAGCAACCCGACGCGCGCGCCCTTGCGCTCCAGCACCGCGTTGGTCGCAACCGTCGTGCCATGCACGAAGCGCCCGATCGCCGCCGGCGCCACACCATGCTCCTCCGCCAATTGGCCGATCGCCGCTCGCACCGCGACATCTTCCGATCCGCGGCTCGACGGGATCTTCAAAATCCGCAGCGTGCCCGCTTCATCCACCGCCACCACATCGGTGAACGTGCCGCCGATATCGATGCCGATCTGATAGCGGCTGCTTGCCATGGCTCAAGCGATCTTTTCGATCGCGCGCATCGCAGGCCACGTCAAGAACGCGCTGCGTCGCTGATCCGCCTTGGCCAAATGGAATGCGAAGGCGGAGCCGAGCGCACCCGAGCCGATGACCACGACATCCGCGTCCTGCAGCATGCTGAATATCCCCGGGCGACTTCTTATCGGACGCCCGCGTCAGGCACGGCCGTCAACCTGTAACGGAGAGGTAATCACGAAACGGAAGACGATGGCCAGTGCGAATCCCTCATCCATTCCCGCGCCGAGGCATTCCACTCTACCTTCTGCGCACACGCAATCGGGGCCGCACGCCGCATGACACTCGCAATGACCTGGGATGAATGGTCCGCGCACGATGCCGTAGCCCTCGCCGACCGCGTGCGCGCCCACAACGTCACACCGGCCGAGCTCGCCGCCCAGGCCGCTGCCGCCATTGCCAAAACCAACCCGGCCCTCAGCGCCGTCGTCGAGGTGTTCGATGACGCCGTCGCCGACCCGCACGCCAACGGCACCAACCTCAACGGCCTCTTCGCTGGCGTACCGTATCTGATGAAGGACTCGGCCCGACCCTCGAAGGCCGCTTGCAGGAAATGGGATCGCTGCTCATGCGCGGCCATCGCCCCGCCGCCGACAGCTACCTGACAGGCCGCATTCGCGAGGCCGGCCTCAACATCATGGGCCGCACCACCACACCCGAGTTCGGCGTCTGCTCCTCCGCCGAGAATCCCGCCGTCTACATCACCCGCAACCCCTGGGACACCAGCTACACCAGCTGCGGCTCCTCTGCCGGCACCGCCGCCGCGGTCGCCGCCGGCGTCCTCCCTCTCTCGCATGCCACCGATGGCGGCGGCTCGATCCGCATCCCGGCCGGCGTCTGCGGCAATATCGGGCTGAAGGCCTCGCGCGGCGTCTTCTCCATCGCGCCCCACCTCTCCGACCTCAGCGGCCTCGTCTCCACCCAGGGCTGCCAGAGCCGCACTGTCCGCGACACCGCCCTCTTCGTCGATTCGTGCCGCGGTGGCGCACCCGGCGAGTTCATGCCTTACTGGAAAGCCGACGAACCCTATTCGACCCTGATCCAACGCGATCCGCCGCGCCTGCGCATCGCCCTTTCACACGAATGGGGTGAGGCACGCCCAACACCCCACATCATCGCTGAACTCGAACGCGCCGGCCGCTTCCTCGAAAGCCTCGGCCACCGTGTCGAACGCAAACTCCCGCCCGTCGATTTCGCCGCTGCCTTCGCCGCTCAGACCACCTGTTACATCAGCAACTTCGCCCAGACCATCACCCTGCTCCTCGCGCCACGCGGTCTCGAGCGCCCACCCCTGGATCTGATCGAGCCGATGAACATCCGCCTCTGGGAAGCCGGCATCGATATCTCCTATAGCGAACGCGCAAAGATGCAGGCCGTGTTCAACACCACCGCGCGCACCTTCGGCGCGTTCCTCGAAGAGTGGGACATCATCCTGACACCGACCATGGCGGTCCCTACGCCCTCGGTCGGCACCACCGAGTTGCTGACCACCAGCGACAATCCGTCAGTGTACGACTGGTTCGCCAATCTCTGGCGCCACTTTGCCTATACGCCGCTCGCCAATCTCTGCGGCATTCCCGCCATCTCGCTGCCGATGGCCATGCTGGAAAACGGCCTGCCCATGGGCATCCAGGCCCTTTCGCTCCAAGCCAATGACGGGCTCCTACTTCAGCTCGCGGCGCAGATCGAGCGTGCGCTTGGTGGTCGCTGGAACGACGGGCGTACACCGAACGTGCATGTCACCGGTTGACGGGATCGTGCCAACCGGACGCAAAAATCGAATACAAACACATTGGCGGACCCGACACAATTCGAACGTGCGACCTTCGCCTTCGGAGGGCAATCTATACCGATTGCCGGGTTTAGCCACGACTTGATGAATGCGAGAATTTCTACGGAAATGCTAGGCTTTCCCGTTGCGGGCCATTGCTTTGTATTGCTACCATTTGTGCCCACCTGCTTGCTATGCGCTTGCTAGGTGGACTGAGCAAGCAGGCGGGAGGAGCGATATGGCGGAGCGGGGGCGGATCGGTTTGCGCGAGGTGCGCGCCCTTGGACCAGGGCAGACCATCTGGGATTCTGACGTAACTGGGTTCCACGCACGCCGCCAGAAATCCGCGGCCGTCACTTACACGCTGTTTTACCGTACAAGCGAAGGCCGGCAGCGGTTTCAAAAAATTGGTCGCCATGGATCCCCTTGGACACCAGACACAGCTCGGGCAGAGGCACGCCGCATTTTGGGCGACAAGGAAAAGGGGATCGATCCTGCTGCCGAGGCCCGTTCAAGACGCAAGGCGGTAACGGTTACAGAACTCTGCGACCTTTATTGGGCTGATGCTGAGTCGGGGAGGCTGATGACGCGGCGGCGTGCGCCGAAGAAGACGAGCACTTTGCTGTCGGATAGGGGGCGGATCGAAAAGCACATCAAATTACTACTGGGCAGCATGAAGGTGGCGGCGGTCACTAGCGAGGATATTGAGAACTTTATGCAGGCCGTTGCCGAAGGAAAGACTGCGGCGCGGCACAAAACCGCACGGAAGCGTGGCCTGTCCAATGTGCGGGGCGGCGTCGGCACGGCAAGCCGGACAGTCGGCCTGCTTGGCGCAATCTTCACCTATGCGGTAAGGCACAAAATGCGGTCTGATAACCCTGTCCGAGGCATACAGCGGCCGGCCGATGGACGGCGCGAACGGCGGTTGAGCGATGACGATTATTCAGCACTCGGCGACGCCCTGCGGCGGGCTGAGATTGAGGGCGTGTGGCCGCCGGCTGTGGGTGCAGCGCGCTTCTTGGCACTGACGGGTTGGCGCAGCGGCGAGGTGCTGGCGCTGCGCTGGCAGGAAATCGACTTGACCCGCCGCACCGCTACGCTCGCTGACACCAAGACCGGCCGTAGCATGCGGCCACTTTCTCACGCCGCTTGCAAAATCGCGCAGGGCCTTGGACGACGCTCCAATACGGCCCTCGTCTTTCCGTCGACACGTGGCACTGGGACTATGGCTGGCTTCCGCAAGCTGTGGGACCGCATCGCCAAGCTCGGCAACCTGCCGACGGACGTGACCCCCCATGTGCTGCGGCACTCGTTCGCATCTCTCGCCGCGGACCTGGGCTATTCCGAGCCGACAATCGGCGCGCTGGTCGGGCACAAGGGCCAAACGGTCACCTCGCGCTACATTCACTCAGCTGATGCGGTATTGTTGGCAGCAGCCGATGCCATCGCAGGTTGCACGGCTCGGCTTATGGGTGACACAGTTGACGGATAGTCCGCCAACCAGGATCTGATACGGAGGCGAGCATGTCAGCATACTGGAGTGTAGCGGAAGTCGTGTCGTGGATCGCCTACCGCAATCCACAACCGATCGGCAATTGGGGCAAATTCGCACCCTGGTCCTACGATTGGCCGCTGCAGCCGCCCGACAAACTGCTTGAGCCTCTGGAGGTAATGGCATCCGGTGTCACGCCGCAAGTGTCCGATTTTGCGGTCGCAGCTGCAGCCGCAATCCTTATGCGCGAGACTGAACGCACCGCGGCGGAGCTTGCGCAATCTCTGCGGACCGATCTCGCCAACTGCGAGGCGCACGCGACAATAATCAACACTGCCATGGCTGAAATGCAGCAAGCCGTCACAGAGCGGCGGCTCCCAGTCTATGCTGTTTTAGAAAGTCAGACGTATGCTACTCGACGCTTGGTTGATCCGGACCTCTTCATTCGCTTTCCGCTTTCAGTTCACCTGCACGGCCGCATCGCCCCTCGGCGACCGGGACTGCGATATCGAGGGCCTTGCTTCGAGAGTGCAGCATTCAAGCTGACCAAGGTGCACGTGGTGTGGCCACCCCCGCCTGTGGCAGCGCCGGGCGCTTATGAATGGCTACTCGCAGCAGCAACGAGGGATTTGGCCAAGGGCAAACCAGCTAAGCAGGCCGATATCGTGAAGCGATGCATAGCGGCCATCGGAGGCACGGTGAGAGAAACCGCGGCTGTACAACGAACCCTTCCGGAAAACCTCCGGTACTTTCCTGGCAAGGGGCGGCGAAAGCAAGGATAATCCAACAGACGTTTCGTTTGATTTCGTCGGTTGTTTGATTTCGACTATCCCAAGCATATGTGCCCAATAGCTCGCCATCGCCAACTAAGGAGTGTCGAGCGATGGCAGATCCCCTCAACCCCGACGATCGACTGACGCGTGACGCCGCCGCAAAGGCGTTGACTGAGGCTGGGTATCCGACGAGGACTACAACTCTGGCCACCAAGGTCAGCCGTGGTGGTGGGCCTACGTACCGACTTTACGCGGGTCGCGCGATCTACCTTTGGGCAGACCTGCTCGCATGGGCCGAGTCGCGTGTTACCGAGCCTCGCTGCAACAGTAGCGAAGTAGACCTTCACGCTCCAAGCAGCGAAGTTTCATCCAGCGGTCAGACCGCACCGTACTCGACCGATCATGGATAACAAGTACGCCGTCGAGGTGCTAACCCCGACGGCGCGCCGGACACGATATGCGTGCCCCCGAAGAGCTGTCAGCCCCCGCCGACACAACGCGCATTCTACTCCGGTTCGACGCGGTTTGCACCATCGATGGCATTCTTTTTGAAAGGAATGCTCGATGACAAACAAAACCGACCCTTCCTCGAAACCAAACGGTGGACGACTGGATGCAAGTAGCGCGGCCATTGCACGAAGGATCAAGCGATTGCCGCCCGGTGAGCATGTCGTTGAGCTGCGAGCAAAGGCTGCTCCTGACCAGATGGTGCTTCGCATTGCAGCCTACTCAGCGGAATTACAGGCCGGCATGGTGCTCGATCTGGACAGGATCTTCGGCCCCCAGCCGGCGTCAACCGATGCTAGGGGCATGCGAGCATACACGTCTCAGGGTGCCTTGTGGCTGGGCGTGCTTGCAGCATGCGGTCTCCAGGATGCCGAGTTGCGGGACACTACACTCGCAGAGGTCGCGGAGAAAATCAGCAGCAAGCAGGTGGTCGTGGTCATCAATGACAGCGGCTACTGGAGTCGGGTGCGTCCGCTATGAGCGACGCCATCACCATCGCCACCGCATCGGGCGGGATCGCCACCAAACGGTGCCGTCAAACATCCCTGGGGCCGGTCTTTGCCGATTACCCGTATGAAAAATGGTGGCAATTCCGCGAGGTATCGGTTCAGCCCAATGCCGAGAGCTGGGCGGATTTCCTTTCCGGCCGGGTGAACGACATCGCAAGCTGTTGCGTGTATGGCGAACCGTTAGATCCGGGCTGCGGGTTCCAGAGGCGACTTCTTCATCCCGCGGACGATATGCCCGCAACTCTGCGCGAGGTTGCACGCGCGTACCTTCTTGGCGACCTCGATAGCGTGCCAGCGCCGATGGGCCTGGACTTCCTCACCGATCCTGTTGCGGCAATCGGTGCAATTATAGACTACGTCGAAGAACTTCGATGCTGTGCATTCGCGGCAGCAATCTCATGCAGTGCAGGCTTCAAGCCTGGCATAAGGGCGAAGGTCATCATTCCGCTGAGCGAGCCTCTGCTGCCGTCTGCAATGCGGCGTTGGGCAAGGGCGGTCAACGCGCGCTTTGGCACGAAGTTACTGGATCCGGCGGTGCTTGCGCCCTGTCAACCCATCTACCTTGCAAGGCCGATCTTATACGGCGTCCCCGATCCATTCCCGCAGCGTGTATACCTGCGCCATGGTCGGGAGCCCGTCGCTATCGCGATACCGCCGGAGGCAACGGAGACTGCAGGGCTAGAGCGCGCTGCGGCTGGCGCCGGCGGCTGGCGCGTGCATCTCACACGGCTCGGCGCGTTGGGCTTCCACGATCCGTTGTTAGCAGCGGCTGGCGCCGTGGCACGTAGTTATTGTGGCGCTCCTGCTGAACCGATCGCGAGCGCGATCCACGGCGTCGTCCGCGAGTTGGTACTGTCCGCCGACACCGGAGGACGTGGTTCTCGGGAGATCGCCCGATACGCTAGCCGCCGTTTCTGGGACGATGCCATAGCTCACGCTGGACGGCGGGAGAACGACCGTCTGCACCGGATCGCAACCAGCGTCGCCGGAATCAGGAGAGCCTGATGCCCCATACGGATGCAGCCTTCGACAAATTGTTCGACGAGCCGTCAATGGACTCATCGCCAGGACCGCTTGACCCCGGTTACGATTGGCCAGCAGCCGAACCATTCAACGCCCTGAGGTCGGCAAAGCCGTTCCCGCTGTATGGGTTGCCACCCACGATCCAACTTGCCGTGACCGAAACTCAGTCACTAACCCAGGCGCCGATCGAGATGGTAGTCGCATCGGCCCTCTCCGCAGCCAGCCTTGCAGCACAGGGACACGCCGATGTCGCGCGGGACGCAGAATTGGTGGGGCCGATCGGCATTTACACCATCACCGTCGGAGCAAGTGGCGAGCGCAAATCGGCGATTGACGCGAAGCAGTGGCGTGGTTGTCGCGAGGCCTCGGACTTCATCCATGAACAGCGCCAGCAGGAAATCGCTGTCGCCGAAGCCAATAAGGCGATCTGGCAGGCAAGGTGCGAGGAGATCCAGCGGGAGCTAAACGCGGTAAGGAAAGGACAGAACCTTTCGCCGTCTTGGGTGGCAGCCTTTCACGCCGCACAGGCTCACATCCCAGGCACGCCGCCAGCCGGAGCACCCTCTCGAACCGTTGCGATCGCATTCTTGGAAGCGACACTGAGGGATCACTACAAGAACAAGCCGGCACTGCCGAAATCAGCGGACTTGCTGCACGCCGATGACACTGCGGAAGCATTGGCCGATAGCTTGGCCGGCGGCTGGCCGGTCGCCGCACTCGCTGAGTCGGAGGGCGGTGTCGTCTTCGGAGGGATAGCGATGCACAAGGAACATGTGATGCGGACCTTCGCGTCCTGGAACGTGCTCTGGGATGGCGGGCGTCTTACCCAGAAGCGGACCAGCGTCGAGACTAGGCGTGTTCGCGACGTACGAATGACCATCAACCTTATGGTCCAGCCGAATATCCTGGAACGTGTCCTCAACGATAATGCGGGACTTATTCGCGACATAGGACTGCAGTCCCGATTTCTGTTCTGCTATCCCGCCAGCACAATGGGGCGGCGGCAATATCAGCCGCCGGTGCAGACACCCCAGGCCATCATCGACTTCAACAACCGTTGCTACAGCCTGCTGGTGAGTGTTCCTCTATCGCATCCGGTCACCTCGGCGGGGTCGCCTGATACGACACGGGTGAAGCCCCCGGTTCTGCCGTTGAGCCTAAAAGCGCATCAACTGTGGGTCGCTTACTATGACCGCATCGAGCGAGAGCTGGTGGGTCAGTTCGACGACGTGAAGGACGTGGCGTCCAAGGCCGCGGAGCAGGCCGCCCGGCTCGCAGCCATTTTCTGGGTCTTCGAGAACAATCGCGGGCCAGTCCCGGGTGACGAGATCGACGAACCTACGGCAATCTCTGCGACCCTGGTTGCAGCATGGTTCCTGCGGGAAACACAGCGGGTTCTGCAGGCGTTTAAGCGAAGTGAGGCGGAAAGGCGGGCCGAGGATTTGGTCGCCTGGCTCTTGGCCCGTGGTCAGCCATGGATCCTTGCAAGTGAGATTCTCCACAGTGGTCCGGTAGGAACACGCAAACGCGGCGATCGCGACTTGGCTTTGGGGGTGCTGCGCGACCGAGGCCTGGCCGAAACCGGTAAGGACGCTGCAGGAAAACGGGTCGTGGTGCTGAACCCAGACCTTTTGGCGCCAGCTGCGGTGCCATGAAATCGCAGAAATCGCAGGGTCGCTGGATGGATTGGGCACGCGGCGGGGAAGAGGAAATAAACGATTATGATATTTAGAACATATCATGAACATATCTCTCTCTCTCGCCAAGCCGCCGCCAAACCATGCGATTTCTGCGATTTTCCGGGCTCCCCTCGTTGAAATATCACGTGGTGACCCCTGTTCGGATCACCATTGCGGATCGTGTGACGGCGCAGCGGCAAAGTTAGGAGCTGGTGAAGTTCCGCATGCCGTTCCCCTATCCCCTACCCTCCTCCGCACCCATCGAGATCCAGCAGATCGAAGAGGACTTTGGCCCGGCACACTCATCAATGCCGCCGGATCGGGTTCTGCCCAGAATCTCCTCTACCGCCTGCCGGCAAGCGATGCTCCCGCCGCGACGCCGGCGTCGTGACGCGGATACCACGCTGACTTGAACCTCCAACAAGGAGAGCGAGGCAGATGCGCGATACCAAGCAAATCCCGATATACGATCCCCGCCATCCGGCTAATGCCAAGTGGCGAAATCAACGGACCTATCCGGTCCCCAAACAATTCGCGTTATTGCCATAACGAGACTACAGTGCAGACGACCTCTCGCTCGAAGAATTGAAGATCGAGGTCGCATTCATCAACATGCACGTTAGGTGTTTCATGGTAAGCGAATTGAGTATGGGAGCCGAGCAATATTCCGGCTCAGTGTTCGCCCGCATTGACGATGGAGGTGACATCCTAACGCCTCCGGCTGAGGCTGCGGCACTGGCTTTCGTGGCTTTGAAAGCCGGTGACGAAGTGAATGCAAGGATCTGGGTGGACCTCTTCTGGCGCTTGTGCACTGCGGGTCCAGAGGCACGGTCCGTGACCTAATTGGTCTTACTCATCCTCGGGCTCGCCGTCGATCACGCTGACCGGGGCCGAGGCCTGCACTGGCGTGGTGATCGAGACTGTCTCGCCAGTGGAGGCGAAGATGATGTTGATACTGAACTTCTGACCCGCAAGCGGCTGATCGATGGCTCGTGCTGTGGCATACCCGCCGACGCCCGCAACCCTGGCGCCGACCTCGACACTGCGCAGCTGTTGCGCCGCCACCTGCGCCACCGCATTGGGTGACGCGCTCTCCTCCGCCAGCACCGCCACGCGCTCCAGGCGATCTTCGATACGCTGGAGCTTCTCCGCCTGGGCCTTCAGGCCAAAGAACGCTTCGACGAACTGGGCGGGCGTGGGAGCGTCTGAGGCGGCCGCTGCGGCGAGTTGCTGACGCTCCCGACGAGGCGCGTCTCCTTTGCCGGCGATTGCGAGCCGATGCTTTAGGGGCGTGATGACGTGGCGCTGGCGGTGCCGGGTGACGAGGGACTTGTCGACACCCAGTCGTCGGGCGACCTCACGGTCGGACAGGCCTTCACTGGCCCAAACGCCGGCCTGTTCGAACCAACCGGGATGGCTACAAATTCGGCACGGATTCGACATGGTGCTGTTGGCTCACTTGGTAGGGTGGACTGGCTCAGTTGGTGGCTCATTTGACCCAGCTTTCGCAGGTGCCTCGATGCGATTCCTGCAATGCCGACTCACCGCCATGCCATGAATGCCGACGCCAGCCGGTCGGCAATCTGGAGGTGCTGATCACGCAAGGACGACCGGTTCCCATTCCGTGTTCCAAAGCCGGGATTCGTGGACTGATGTTAGCACAGACAGACCGGATTGCATCGACACGCAGTCACTGTTCACGCGGTGCTAGCCACCCGATCATCCATTGCTGCTCAAAGTACCGCATGCGGTGGTTTGACGGAGACCTTCATGATATCGACGGACGTGCCGGCCTTATCCCCGGCTAACCCCATGTCACACTACCGCTTACTGTGACATCCGCATCAGCCCATGCATGCACCATCTCCCTCGTCTTGCTGTAACGCTGGGTGATCCAACTTCGGCCGAACGCATAGCGGCACTGACCTGCCTGCGTTCCGGGGCGCTCGCTGATGCTGCCGGTTGAATCGTTCCATCGCATCGCCGGTCGATCACATTCGGTTGCTACCCTGTACAATGGGAGCATTGCGCTGTAGGTTCTTGCATTGTGAGGCATGCGAGATCGTAGCGCGTTCAGTCGAAGCATCACTTCCGCATATAGGGTTGACGGGGATCTTGAAATGTCGCCGCACTTTCCGCCACCAGCCCGGCTCTACGCAAGCTGCGATCTGCCCCTTTGCACTTTGGGTCTGGCTGTCACAGCTAGATCTGTCCGCGCGCGATGCCTGGCGTGCGGTGAGCCATTCTATGCCATGCGCGATTCCGCGAAGACCTGCTCCGCCGCCTGTCGACAAAGTCTGTCGCGCACGCGTCGCGCCGCAACCCCGCCACTGCCGCCTGGACCGTTCGACCTCATCGTCGCCGATCCGCCTTGGCACTTCGTGACGCACAGCGCAAAGGGCCAGAGACGTAGCCCCAGTCGCCATTATCAAACCATGAACCTCGATTGGATTTGCGGTTTGCCGATCGAGAATCTTGCTGCTGAAGATGCCGGGCTGGCGTTATGGGTCTATGGCCCGCTGCTGCCGCAGGCATTTGATGTGATGAACGGCTGGGGCTTCACCTACAAGAGCGATCTCTTCACGTGGGAGAAGGTCACCAGGACCGGCGATCCGGCGTTCGGCACCGGGTATTACACGCGTAAGAGCACCGAGCAGTTGCTATACGCGACGCGCGGGGACGGTCTCAAAACGATCGACCGCGGCGTTCCGCAATGCATCCGCGCCCCACGACAGGAGCACAGCCGCAAGCCGGACGAGGTCTTCGATGCCCTGGAGCGGCTGTTCGGCCCGGTGCGTCGCCTCGAGCTATTCGCTCGGACGCACCGGTTTGGCTGGGAAGCATGGGGGAACGAGATCGCACCAATGGAGAGCTCGGAATGACCGTGCGAAGTTCTCTGCTCCACCGGGAGTGGCTGGACCCCTTTCTACGACATGTTGAAGAGCGACGATGCGCCGCGCGCGCCGAAGCGAACCGCGTCGGCTCGGTCGTGATACCCGCCAGGTAACAAGGTCCGGCCAGGATGACCAAAGCTCAGCGCCGTTTTCTGGAAGAAGCCCGTCAGCGGCGGGCACGGGCAGCCGCCGCGCGTACCTCGAGCCAAGCCCAAGGCGTGAGGCTCAGCCGTGACGGCCGTCTCATCATGAACCGGACTGAACGCCGCCGGACCGCATACCACGAGGCCGGCCACGCCGTGGTCGATGCCGCTCTTGGGATACGGTTCCGACGCGTGACTATCGTTCCCTCCGGAGCGTTGCTCGGAACGGTGGAAAGGCGACGCCTACCGATTTGCCTCTGGCGCGTACGGCGCGTCCGGTTCCCACGGACTTACATCGAGCGGCTCATTCTCAGCTGCCTATCAGGCGGCATCGCCGAGAAGTTTGCGAGGCGAGACGGCCAGGCAAGTGGTCTCTCAGAAGACCATAAGGCGATAGGGCTGATCAGGTATCTCGCCGGTTGCCGCACGATCGGCGGAAGGGTTCGACGTTACAATGAGATGCATAGATGGGCAAAGGCTCTGGTGCGGCGTCATTGGAACGCGATCCACGAGGTCGCCCAGATGCTGATCCGCGATAAGACACTCAGTGAGTGCCAGGTGCTGAGGGCGGTCAAGTTCGCAGAGTTCATTGAAATGATTTCGTCGAAAGAGGGTTCGGAGTTAGTGCTTCGCAGGGGAGTAAACCCAGATTTCGTGGCCAGAGTTCAGCACATTCTTGACGGAGATGCTTTCTTGACGGAGATGCTCGAAGATGAATCTGCATCAGCCCCCGTTGATCAACGCGCGCCAGGACGCCTGGTCAGTTCCCGCTTAGCATAATTGGAGATGCGCCATCAGGGCCTCGGACCCAGGCATCCCTGCTTAGCATGGTGCGTCGAGGTCGAATGAAGCTGCCCCGATTTCGTGGAGTGTTTGTGAGCTTGCGTGCTTACGGTTCCGCTGGGCTGTTCTGGGACAGCCAGGGACTGGCCTGTTCGCCAAGCGCCTGGAGCGCGGGCGGTTTCGTGTGGCCGCAGGCCAAGGACTGCATGGTGACGCTGACGCCGGCGCAACTGTCGATGCTGCTCGAGGGCATTGACTGGCGCATGCCGGCGCGCACCTGGCAGCCTGAGATGGCGGGCTGACCTACGGCTTTTTGTTGCGCCGACGCGAAGGGGTTTGTCACGATTCGCATCGTGAGCGACCTTTCCTCCTTGCCCGCCGACGTCCGCGCGCTGATCGAGGCGCAGGCGGCGACGATCGCCCGACAGGATGCGGAACTCGTCGCGCACCGCGACACCATAGCGGCGATGCGGCTGCATGTTGATTTTCGCTGAGAACTGACCCGGGTCTTCCACCGAGAACTGACCCGGGTGAATTTATGGTTTGCGAGTCATACCGGGGTCAAGTTTTGGCCTTTTCCTTTCGGCCCTTGTTGGCGGCCGAGCTGGCTTTGAAGCGGAAGCTGTCATTGCCGGTTTCCACGATGTGGCAGTGGTGGGTGAGGCGGTCGAGCATGGCGGTCGTCATCTTGGCGTCGCCGAACACGTCCGCCCATTCGCTGAAGCTCAGGTTCGTGGTGATGACCACAGAGGCCCGTTCGTAAAGCTTGCTCAGCAGGTGGAAAGCAGCGCGCCGCCGGAGGGGCCGAACGGCAGATAGCCCAATTCATCGAGCATCACGAGGTCGCACCGCATGAGCCGATCCGCGATTTGACCCGATCGGCCCTGAGTTTTCTCCTGCTCCAGCGCATTGACCAGGTCGACGGTTCCGAAGAACCGAACCTTTTTGCGATGGCGTTCAACCGCCTGCACGCCAAGCGCCGTGGCGATGTGGGTCTTGCCGGTGCCCGGGACCGCCGACGAGGACCACGTTGTCGGCGTTTTCGATGAACTCACACCGGTAAAGCTGGCGCACCAGGGCTTCATTGGTTTCGCTGGACGCAAAATCAAAACCGCTCAGATCCTTGTAGACGGGGAACCGCGCCGCCTTGAGCTGGTAGGCAACCGATCGAACCTCGCGCTCGGCGGTTTCCGCCTTGAGCAGCTGTGAGAGAATGGGGACGGCCGAATTGAACGCTGGCGCGCCCTGCTCCATCAGCTCGCCCGCGGCTTGCGCCATGCCAAACATCTTCAGGCCGCGCAGCATCACGACAATCGCCGCCCCGGCCGGATCATGACGCATGGCGGGCCTCCTGCAGCTTCTCGCGCAGGGCATCGTAGCGTTCGACGTCGGCACGTGGCTCCCGGTCCAAGGCCAAGGCCTGCGGAGCCGTGATCATTGCTGTGGCCGTGGATTTGCCGTCGATCAGCCGGTGCAACAGGTTGAGCACGTGCGTCCTTGTCGGCGCTCCGTCACTCAGCGCCAGTTCGACGGCACACAGCACCGCATCCTCATCATGGTGCAGGGCGAGGGCAAGAATCTCCACCATCTCCCGCTCGTCCCCGGGCTGCTTCAGAAGGTGCAGTTGCAGCCGCTTGAACGCTTCCGGCAATTCGGCGAACGGCGCGCCGTTGCGCAGAGCTCCCGGCTTGCGCTGGATCACCGCGAGATAGTGGTGCCAATCATAGATGGTGCGGCCGGGCAGATGATGCGACCGCTCGATGAGCCGTGCCTGTTCGCAGATGAGATGCCCTTCGGCAACGACAACGACGCGGTCTGGATAAACCCTTAAGCTGACGCGATGATTGGCGAAGGACGCGGGCACACTGTAGCGGTTGCGATCAAAGTGAACGAGGCAGGTGGGCGAAACGCGTTTGCCGTATTCAACAAAACCATCGAACGGTCTGCCAACGGCCATCAGGCATCCGACTTCACTTTGCCACCCATCGAATATTGAGCCTTGCTGGCTGCCGGATGGCATCTCGCGCCATAGCGCTTGGCAGCGTTGTTCCGGCCAGTCGTTCAAGTCAGCCAGCGTCACAAAACGCGGCATGGTCTGCCACAGCCGATGACGCGCGTCCTGGACATTCTTCTCGATCTGACCCTTCTCCCAGCCTGAGGCCGGATTGCAAAAGTCGGCATCGAAAAGGTAGTGGCTGGCCATCGCGGGTCTCCGCGACGGGCGCCGGGAGCCTCTCTCCCAGCCCTCAGCCCGTCACGGAAAAACCCGTCCGCACTCTCACTCTCGGCGCGTAGCGGGGTGTCCCCGCAGCAGGCTGAGCAGAGGGGAATCCTTGGATTACATTGGTCGTAACGAACCAGGAGCGCCCGATCTCGAATAGGGCGCATCGCGGACGAACCCGACGACCCAACACGCGTCATCGATGAGGATTTCGGTACCTGGTCCTCATGGAGCAGCTCAATCCCAGGCCGCCTTCGGCGGAGGCTTACTGGGCGACGCCGAAAGTCCTCTCGCAACCAGACCGTTCGAACTCACGTGTTGAGCTCGGACAGCCAGCGCAGGGCGCTCAGGCTTGGTATGAAGCAGGTACTCGCCGCCGCGCGTGACCACAAACTGCGGCAGCCCCTGAAGACGCCGGCGGATCGGTCGTCGCGGAATAGTAAAGTCATCGGTCCTGCCGAAAACGGGATCTCTGGTGTCGCCCGCGCCAATAAAATCACCCTTCTCGATCCACTCCGATTGGACGAACTCGAACTGCCGCCCAAGGTGTGCACCGACGAAGGCGAATATCAGACCGCGATCAGCGCCGTCGTCCTCCAGAACGCCGTCCGGCAGCAGGGGGCCGTAGGCAGTGCCGCGCCGGATCATGCGATGGATGCGGACGACCACGGGCACTTTTGCGTCGCGAGGATTCATGCGTCGCATATGGGAGCCGGCAGGTGTCTTGTAGCCAAGCGCATCGTCTTTCTCATAGAGGAAGTCATTGTTGCGCCGCGGGTCGGCTCCCAACGACGGATCGTCGTGGAGCGGGCAGCGCGACAGGGGAGCGCCGCTCCGCCAGCGCCCCATCATCTTGGCCGCCAACAATTCCTCCTCACCGCCGCTTGTGGAGTTCGTCTTCAGATACTGGCGGAACGCAGCCACCCGCTGATACAGCTTCCGGAAGGCGAAATAGGTGCCGTTGCGACCGAGGATCGCGGGTTGAGGAGTCCGGGGGGCGTCTGTCATCTCGTCGGGGTACCCCAGGATGAACTCACCAGCCTTGAGCGGTTGCTCCCCAGGATTGGTACCCGGGATGCCGCTGCCCTCGATGGCTGGATGGCTGATGCCATCCCTGAAGCCGAACGGTTCCTTCTCGTTAGGCGGCGCGTAGCAGTCCTGGCGCCAGATCACTTCCACCCCGGTCAAGTCCCGGTGTGTGGCCCTGGCCCGTTCGTACGCTGACTCCAGTTGTCCCGCACTCGGCGAGATCGCGGTGAGCACCACGTGAACATCCGAGGTTCCCAGGGGCTTTTCCCAGTTTTCCGGCCCGCTCTCCCCTGTGTCCCCCAACAAACGAGCTCGCGCCGCCATCCCCAGTTTGAATTCCGGGGCGAAGCTGTGGAGTGAGGCCTCAGGCACCCCCAGGGCTTTGAGCCCCTGGTAGGTCAGCCCGACGCTGATCCAGGTGTCAGCGACGGGACTGGCAGGATCGGCGGCCGAGGCCACCGCCTCGCTCGCACGCCGTAAAAACTCCCGTCCTACCCTGCGGTCGTCGATGCGGAGCAAGAGGTAGGTAGCCGCGTACGGCGTTGGCCGCGGGCGGACCGCGCCGCTCTGGATGTCATTCAGTTCCAGGTTTGCGATCTTGTTCATCGGAAAGCCGTCGCTCACTCGGCCATGACGATATTCGACCAGAAGCGTTCCACGCTCTCACCCGCGCCGAACAGCGTGCTGAACAGCGTGGAGTCCGCAATCAGCACGTCTCCGGCTCGTTCCCCGTTTGGAGGAATCCACACAAACGAATTGATCTTTCCGTTCAAGGCTTCCGTCGCCCAATGCGGCGGTCGGGTCAGGTCGATCAACTGCTGACCGAGGACGATTGCCGCCTTCGGGTCGTCGGTCGTCAGCGCATAATGTGGCATATGCAAGTGCAGGTTGAACGTGGTTACCCCCTGGAGCCAGCCGCGAGCATCCAGATCGCGCGAAACCGATAGCGGCGAGTGCGTGGTACCTTCGATCACTGCGGGCCTGATGCCATACCGGGTTTCAATAGGGATGCCTAAACCTTTCATCAGCGAACGACAGTACGCGCCGAAGTTTTCCCATCGCGGGATCAGACGGTCGCCGTGGTGGAGGTGTTCTATTTCGCGCTGCTGCAAATCTGGCGTGTTTCCGACGTCGTGGTGGGGGCCCAGGACCAGGCAAGTTCCTTCGCGTGTCAGAAATCGCCGGACAGCCTCAATCTCCTCGGAAGAGGCCTCTTGTTCTGTGAACGAATGGTCCAATCCATAGACGAGCAGCGTGTCGGTCTCATCGAGGATCCTTTCGTCGAGCGGCAGTTTGTAGCCCGCGTGGTCGACCCGCTGGTACATCGGAACCACGTGACCTGTTTTCTCCCCGGCGAAGACCTGAAACGGTGCCCAGGTCTGGAAGAACAATTCGAGGGTGCCCGCAATGCCTTGCTGGAATATCATTGGGTCGGAATACTGGGGGGTCTCATAGAAAGGCCAAGTCACCCGGCGTACCTCGGTCATAGTGGAGAACCGATTGTCGAGTTCGGCGGGATCGCGGTTGGTCTCCCCCGGGTAAGTCCAGGTGATATATATGCTGACGCGCCGCCGGCCCCGTATATATTTCCGCGGGACCTGGCTCTGGTTGTAGATCCTAGCTGCCGGCTTTGCTTCGCTCATTTTCTGTCCGCCATAGAAG
Source organism: uncultured Pseudomonadota bacterium (assembly GCA_963791885.1). Classification (GTDB taxonomy): domain Bacteria; phylum Pseudomonadota; class Alphaproteobacteria; order Acetobacterales; family Acetobacteraceae; genus CAVSUZ01. The sequence goes on from CAWBUL010000006.1 coordinate 1,965,548, forward strand.
GTCCGTATAACGAGGGAGCGTACACCGCCACCCGTTCGGATCGTGTCTCCGACGGGCTCTACTGCATCTGGTCGAGCATCTCCGAAAGCGCCTGCTTTACCCGCAGTGCCTTCTTGATTTCATCCGAGGAAACATACGGATACTCTCCGTATTCCATAAAGCTGTGACATTGATGATCTCGGAAGTATTGAAGGACCGCCGCAGCGTTCGATTTCCAATCCTCCGGAAACCCTTCGAGGTTTACGAAGATGGTGTCTATGCCCGAGCTGAGGAATATTGCAATCGCGTCCTCAATATAGGTGTCGAAATCCGTGTCGAAGATTCCCTGGTACATGAAGCGCGTATCATTGTCGAAGAGCACCCAGCGCAGGTAGTGGAGCCGGAGCGGTGCGAGCACGGACGGGTCAGCTGCCACGGCTTGCTCGATAGTCTTCCCGTAGGCGCGGATTACTCCGGCTGTTCCCGGCTTGACCGTGCCGATAACGCTGAAGCCATGACAGGCCGGTGTCCTGGGAAAGATCGGGCCGTATTTTCCCTGTTCGAGTTTGAAGTATCCCTCCTTGGGGATCGCTAATGCTGACGGTGTCGCCCAGTCGTTCTTCGTGGTCATTGTCATTCTCCTGGGTGCTGCTCGGTCCGGCCTTGTAGCGTTGTATCCCTGGTCCTTGCCCCTGGGGACACGCACACCGACCAGGATCGAGCGAGTTTGAGTTAGGCGATCGGGAGCCGATCAGGATACAGAGGAACACATATGTCAATCGGCATTGAAAATCGGCTCCCACGCGATGGCTTGTGCCGGTAGTCCACAGGGGGACCCGCGGGGGGGTGCCCATCGGCTGACGCAGTGGTTGCAAGCAGCTCAATTTGGGCGGGAGACCGGCCAGTCCCTGCCGCAGCCCCGCGCCTCCGTTTGGTGGAAAACAGGACCGCTCGAAAGTCGGCTCGCGGCGAGCCGAGACATTGGATCATCATGAGGTCATCACGAAATGGCCTGCAGTCGTCTGACGGTCATAGGGTCGAACATGAATTTCAACGGTTCCACCGAGCGATGTAAGCAGTTCCGCGGCTTCCTCCGGCGAGAAACCCATATCGCCGAGACCCTGCTCGTGAGAGAATTTACTCATGATCAGTCCTCCATATCCCAATCCCGCGCTCCGCGCTTGCTGAGGGCCAACAGGATGCGATAAGCGAAGGCGAGCAGCCAATGAACTGTGAACACCACTCATCGTCCGAAATACATCAAAAATCGAACGATGCGCACGAAATGAAGCACAAGAGCGATTCAAGTTCTCGCTAAGAAGGTGGAAATGGAGGTGGCCATGGCAGACGATTTGAGCGCGAGTCCACAATCGGCACCGAGTCTCTGGAGCACCGAACGGGAGACGCTGACCGGCGACTGGTTTGGCCAGGGCCCGGCCATGCGCGCCGCCGGTTTCGATCTGCGTTTCGAATCGACCCAGTTTTATCAGGGTCTGACGCAAGGTGATGGCAACAAGTCGTGGCAATGGGGCAATGAGTGGGACGCGAGGTTGCGCCTCGATTTTTGAAGTGGGCCTTTGGCAAGGGTTCTCTGCTACGGTACAGGGCTATTTGAACCAGGGCTGGAGTGTCAATGGATCAGGCGAGACAATACTTCCCGTGAACTGGGCGCTCGGCAACCCGGGCATCCAAGGCGCCGACCGATCCGATCTCGCGGCACTGTATCTTCAGCAGGATATCGGTGTTGTTTCTATGATGATCGGCAAGCTAAACTTACCGGAGTTCGCGCGCTCGACTCCATTGAGGGGTGGAGGTGGTGTCGATACTTTCTCGAACATCAATCTGGCGAGTGCAGTGAATGGATTGACGCCACCGTCGATTTACGCGGTCAGAACGGAAATACGCACCGAGCCGGTGAGTTGGAAATTTCAGGTGTTCGATCCTCAGAACCCAGTGAACGCTCCATTGTTCGAGGGTCTTTTCCGTGACGGGGTCTCTGTGTTTGGCTCCGCTACTTACAAAACTGAATTTTTGGCCCTACGGGGTATTACGGCGTCAAAGGCGGCTACAGCACGAAAGAAGGCCCTGATTTGAGCCAACTCGTACCGTCGGCCATCAATGGCGTGGTCATCGACAAGAGAGGCGCGAACTTTATAGATTGCAATTTCCAGCAATACCTGCTCCAGGACCCAGAGGATCCCAAGCGAGGTTGGGGCATTTTCGGTGACGTCACCTATGGTGGTGGCAATCCCAACGTGCTCCAGTGGTCAACCTCCATCGGCATTGGCGGCAACAGTCTGGTTCCTGGCCGGCCCGATGATCGTTTCGGCGTCTCATATTTCTATTTTGGATTCAGTGAACCGCTCAGGCAGTCCCTGAAACCCGTGTTCAATCTTCGGGCTGAGTTTGGCGTCGAGCTATTCTACAATTTCACGATCACGAGGGCGCTCCGTGTTAGCGCCAATTTGCAATTCATTAAGCCGGCGTCCGGGACTTCTTCCAACGCCATGTTCGCGGGACTGAGCACATACATCAAATTCTGATCTGGTTCGATGACCACCAGGAGACGCGCGGCCCGGCTGTCGCTCCCGGCATCACTCTGACGTTCGACACGACCTCTCGGCCGTGCGCCATTGAAGAAGACCTGCGCGACGGGATCACAGATATTGCCGTCGACTGGCTGCCGGTAGAGCGCGTCGTGGCGGCGACCGATCTGTTGGGATATTTCCTGCTCAGTATGGCGCCCCTCATGGAGAAGCAACTTGGGCCGCGTATGTTGGAGATGCCTCTGGTACTCCCGCCGGTGCCAATCTACATGATCTGGCATGAGATGTGCCGCAAAGAAGTCGCGTACCGCTGGCTGCGTGAGTTCGTGATGACAGAAATCAGTCGCTTCGCCAGCGGTCAAGTTTCCACGGAACGCGCCCAACTCGCTTGAGCGGCGCGGATCGCCGCTCCCCTGGCGAGCCGCGCTTGGCGCGCCCATCGATGCCGCGAGAGGGCATCACGTGGCTTTGGCATGGGGTGGTGGAAGTTGGCGTCTACCACGTGGTGGACGAACCCGGCGGCCGGGCACCTTGCACGCCTGGCAGCGTCGCCGCGGCGGCCCCGATCCACACAAGCGTCATCGATGTGGTGAACTGTACGCCGCATTCAGGGCAATGGTCTGCCAGTCGATCAGGGTGCACGACGTGCCCCGGGAGGCGATCTTCGACAGCCCGGAATACTGCTGTCCACCTGAAAGCGATCCGCGGACGACGGCCGGGCATATGGCGGAGGATTGGCGCTCCGCCTCCTCCGCTCATCCCTCTACTTGGGGCATCATTCGGCCGGCGTCGGCATGCATCTGTTCGGCAGCACGGTGCGCAGCGCGCGCGAGAATCCCGGTGTAGGTAGGAAACGACAGCGGTACCTTGGTCAGATCGCCCACCCGAAGCCCTGCGGTGATAGCGATCGCCACCACCTGGACGATCTCCACGGCCCGCTCCCCCGCGACATGGCAGCCGAGGATCGCGCCGGTTCCGCGGTCAGCGATCAACTTGCAGAACCCGGTCGTCTGGCCGTCGATGATTGTGCGCGCGGTCTCGCCGAAGCGCACCACCGCTACCACCACGTCGTGCGCGCCACGGGCCTTCTCTTCGGTCAGACCCACCTGGGCATATTCCGGGTCAGTGAAGCTGCCAGTCGGACTAACCGGCGCCCCGAGCGTCGTTGTCGCGCCAAGCACGGCATTGGTCGCCGCCGCGAAACCGTCCTGAACCGCCTGCGGGGCAAGCATCAAGCGGCCGCTGATGTCGCCCGCTGCGAAGATGTGTGGGACGGTGGTTTGAAGGTATGCGTCGACCCGCACGAAGCCCCGATCGTCGGTCTCGACGCCCGCCGCCGCCAGGTTCAGGCCGGCAGTGTCGGCCACCCAGCCGACCGCCACGACAACGAGCGCAGCCTCCGCGCTGTCGCGTGTACCGTCCTTCGAGAAGACCATCCTAACGCCGCTCGGGGTCTTCTCGAATGACTCGATGGTCCCAAAATTTTCGCGCACCGCGATACCTAACTCGCGGAAGGCAGCGGCGACAGCAGTAGACACGTCGTCATCTTCGGTCGGCAGGATGCGCGGGCCGGCCTGGAAGAGCTGAACCCGAGAGCCGAAGGCATTGAAGATCGATGCGACTTGCACCCCTGTCGCCCCTCCGCCAATGACCAGCATCGACGACGGAACCGCGGTCAGGCCCCAGGCATCGCTGTGCGTGGACGTCAGTTCGAAGCCAGGGATTGGCAGCCGCCTGCTCGTTCCCCCGACGCAAAGGATGATCCTGTCACCTTGCAAGCGTAGCCCGCTCTTGGTTTCGACGGCATGCGGATCGATGAAGCGCGCAGTGCCGGTGTTTTCATGGATCGTCACGCCCGCATGGTCCAGGACGTCGCGGCCGAGGGAATGCGTTCGCACGTCGTCGACGACCTCTCGCACGCGTGCGAGCAGTCGGGGATACTCAAGTATGGGCTCGCTTACAGCGATGCCGTACCGACCGAGCTGACGCGCCTCCCGGAGCAACCGCGCAGCTTGGGCCAAGGTACGCACAGGGATTGGTCCGTCGTTGGCTGCCATGCCGCCGAACGCATCGCGGGTGACGAGCACCGTCCGAGCGCCGAGCTCGGCCGCGCGCCTTGCGGCCACGACTCCCGCCGGTCCAGCGCCAACGACTACGACATCTATCATTTCTTGTCCCCCAAAGACCGAACCGACTTGGATAACTGGCCGCCATGCCTCATGCATCGCTGCCAGCCCAATGCGACGACGCGCCGCCTCGCGAACGCCCTGAAAGATCTTTTTAGCAGCCAGAAATATGATAATTGCCCATGCATAGACCAAGGTCCAGCAGCCGATCACCACAGCCGGCCGCTGCTTAGCGAGGCGCGAAACTTGTGCCGCGATCGAGTACCAGTGAGGTGGTCCCGTTCTGCGGGACAGTTTGGCGGCTTTGCTAAGCTTGGTTCTGTGTCACTTCAGGCCGCCAATTTCGTTGTTTCTATTCCTCCGACTTCAGTCGCGGCATACGCCTCGTCAGGAGTGAGCCCGCCCAGTGCTGAGTGAGGCCGGTGACCGTTGTAGTAACTGATCCACCGGGTCAGTCCCGTTCGCAGCTCCGAGCCCGTTTCAAACGCGTGCAGATAGACGCACTCGTATTTCAGACTACGCCACAGCCGTTCGATGAACACGTTGTCCATCCACCGGCCGCGGCCGTCCATCGAGATCCGCACACCAGCGCCGGTCAGCACCTCCGTGAATCGTGGCGAGGTGAACTGGCTCCCCTGATCGCTGTTGAAGATGTCCGGCCGGCCAAACCGCACCAGCGCTTCCTCCAACGCAGCGACGCAGAACTCCACATCCATGGTGTTCGACAAACGCCAGCTCAGCACCCGCCGCGTCGCCCAATCCATCACCGCGACCAGATAGAGGAAGCCGCGCCGCATCGGAATATAGGTGATATCCGCACACCAGACCTGGTTCGGCCGATCGACCACGAGATCGCGTAGCAGATACGGGTAGATCCGGTGCTCGGGATGCGGAACCGTGGTCCGCGGCCGCTGGTAGATCGGCGTCAGCCCCATCGTCGCCATCAGCCGCCGCACCCGCTTGCGGCCGACAGCGTGACCCAGATGGCGCAGATGACGCGTCATCTGCCGCGATCCATACCACGGCGTTTCCAGGAACTGCTCGTCGAGCAGCCGCATCAGCAGCAGGTTCTCCGCCGTCTCCAGTGCCGCCGCGCGGTAAAACGTGGAGCGGCCCATCGACACCAGCGCGCACTGCCGTGCAACCGAAAGGTGCGGATGGCCCGGCTCAATCATCGATCGCCTTCGATCCACGCTCATCGACCGAAGGCTTTCGCCAAAAAATCGCGTTCCACCACCAGCTGCCCGATCTTGGCGTGCAGTTTCTCCACCTCTTCTTCCCGGGCGACTTCCTTCGCTTCCGTCTTGCCCGAGAACACCGACGATAGCCCGTCCACCGCCTGGCGCTTCCACTCGCTGACCATCGTCTGATGCACACCGTGCTTCGTCGCCAGCTGCGCCGTCGTCAGCTCACCGCGCAGTGCCTCAAGGGCAACCTTCGCCTTGAATTCCGCCGAATATCGCTTCCGTTTGCCCGTCATCGGGTCCGTCCTCCAGCCAGGGCGAACCAAGCTTAACCCCCTGTCCCAGTTTCCGGGACCACCTCACAGAGCTATCCGTCGTATGATCAGTGTGGCGATTGCAGCTTTGCTGAATGCGGAGTTGTCGAGCCAGAGCACCTTCGCCATGCCGAGTGCGCGAAGGGGCATCAAGACGAAATTGGCCAACAGCGCAAGCAAGACCAGACGCGCATTGCGCGGCGTCAAGCTGGTGTCTCGGACGCACATGAGGGACTGAAGGCAGCCATCGCCGAGATACTCGACGCCACCTGGCAGCGCGTATGCCTCAGCATCGCCCCAAGATCCGCAGCACCAATCCGCTCGAACGCCTCAACGGCGAGATCAAGCGTCGCAGCGACGTGGTTGGCATCTCCCCAACGAGGTCGCCGTCATCCGCCTCATCGGAGCCCTGTTGCTCGAACAGAATGATGAGTGGGCCGTGCAGCGTGCCCGCTACATGAGCCTCGAAACCATCACGCCTTTGAGCGATAATCCAACCGTCAGCCTGCCAACAATCGCAGCCTGACACGGCGGCGCAGCCCACCAAGGAGCAGCGCCCCTACACCACGCCGCGGGACATGATCGATGCAGGTGCAGCCGCGCCAATGTGGCTGGTGCCAACGGGAACGCCGCGTCCAATGCTTTCAGGCGAAGGCGGGATCGTGTGATCCGCTTCTGCACCAGCCCGCTAAAGCTTTTTCGTTAGTGCCATCCCGTCCTCTTCACGGCTGCCAGATAGCTTCAGTCAGACCGACGACGGTCGCGAGTGCCTCCCCGAATTCCGGCCTTTCACCATAGACCATTGCGGCAACGAAGTCGTCGTAGCGGCGCCGATGCATGGGATCAGTGCGCAGGGCATCAAGGGCCTTGTGTGTCTCGCCGGCGATGTCGGCGGCGTAGGCGGGATACTGGCCGGTTCCGTCCATCGGGGTGATCCAGCAGACGAGGGTGGAGGGCAAATCAATCGGAGCGCCGGGCTTCATGGCCAAGGCCGGCCAGCGTCAGGTCAAACCACGTGGACAGGTGAGGACCAAACGATATGTTTATCGGAGGGATGCCGTGACAGGGCTAGGCATCGTGCACCTCCGTATCAATTATGGCACCTGCTCGGTCAGCCCGCGATCGTGGGTCCTCCAGCGGCGGGGGCGCTCGGAGGTCGCATTGCTCGCACGAATTCCCCCGCCCCCGCGCCCCATTTCGTGAATACCTTGAGCGCCGTCGTAAACGACACATCGACTGGATGTACCCGTTCCCTTGGTAAGATGTACAGTGCGCCCGCCATCGGCGTTGGCACCGAGGGAACCAACACAGTGTATGATCCATCTTCTAATTCCTCGATGATAAGCGCAGGCACCAATGCTTCTTCGATTTCGACCAGCGCGGGCGCAAAGGCCGGTTCGTCGGCCTGCCCAGCGATACGCCCAGTGAGGCTGCGCAACAGCCCATAACCCGGAAGCTTTGATAGAACGGCCTTCTCAAAGGCATTCTTCGCTCGCACACCAGGACCGGTACGCGCGAGCAACCCGGTAACGAAGCAGATTGCGACCAGCACAAGGATCGCGGCAAATTGGCGAAACTCTACAGTGACAGGAAGACTGGCTGTGATCGGGCCCACCACGGCCAACAGACCTTTGATGGCCTTCGCGAGCAGTAAGATGGACACGTAAATCGGCAGGATGATCAGTATCCCGCCGATCAGCGTCGTCTTACTGAACTCGACCAATGCTTTCATCCAGAATTCCCTCGATGAACGGCCAATGCCGGCGCCAGAAGGCAGGATATCAACACCGCCGGCTAGATTCCGTGGCCGGCGGCCATGTCCTATCCTGCACCATCAACGTGTGCGTCACGGCGCCCGGAAAGTCGACCGCAGCGGCAACCATCCGGCCACCCAGATCATGGCTGCGGAAACAGGAAGGTTATGCCGAGCCGAGCGCCGAAACCATGGGGACCGGTGTCGGGAGAGTCGGCCCAATAACGCACGCCGCCAACGATGCTGACCCGCTGCTGCCCCAGCTTGACGATCTTGGCGACCATGAAGTTGATCGGTGCCAACCATTTGCGAGTCTCCCAGTCGTAGGTGCTTTCGCTCTGGAGCGTAAACGTCCACGCCTGCGGTGTTGTATAGGCGACGAAGGGTTGCAAGTATGTTTGGTCAAAATCGGCGCGGTCGGCGCCGCCGGCGAAGGACCAAATGTGGTTGGCGAGAATGCCGACCGACCAGCCGCTGCCCTGCCAGACAAGAACCCCGGTCGGGCCTACGCCCCATTTCCCGGCGCCGAGCAGTTCATCGGTTCCGGTCGGCAGCAGAAAGATTGGCCCCACTCCCCAGGTGAAGCCATTGAATGTTCGGCTTGGCGACAAATAGAGTCCCTCCGTCGTGTCGCGCAGGCCAGATTGCGAGCCGGCGCCGGGAAAGAGGTCGTTCTGGTTGAACATTACGGGAAGGATTGTTCGCGAGATCAGATGCCAGTCGGCATCGAGCGTAATCGGCACTACCGGTTGGATGTTCACAAACCACTGGGAACCATCTCTCCCCGGACCGACATTCCCGTTGTAGTTTCCCAGGAACGGTACGCTGATGAGGGCGGCGAGTGGGTTGGCCAGCTCTTCGGCCAAACCTTCGCTGTCATTCTGTGCAAGCGCGGCTCCAGTCCCCAAAAGGAGTGCGACAACCGTGACGGAAGCAACTAGCGCATGCTTCACCTCCGCCTTAGGCAAACCGCGGGCTGAATTCGGTGCAGTCATGTCCCACCTGTTCTCTGGCGCGTGGCTGGCCATCGCATGCTTTTCTTCCGATAAGTTTATCCCTTTATAAGTCCATATCGCATTATAGTTCCATCCGTAAGCCAGCAGGACGACGACCGTGCTTACAATCACTCACCGATTTGCCAAGACGCGAGAAAGCGGCATGAGGATGATCAATCCGACAATCGCGACGACGATTACCATGACGATTACCTTTGGGTCGCTGAAACTTTGGCTTGCCACCACGAGTGCGGCGGCAATGTTGCGCTGGCCAGTACCGAGCGCCAGCACCCGTTTCGTGTCGCCGTCAGGTCCACCCAGCAACCAGCCAGTCCCGAAGCCCAATGCGATAAATAGTAGTCCCGCAAGGATTCCTCGTGTACCGAAGACTTGTAGAACCTTGTCGATGTTCGCTGCGGTGATCAACAATACCAGCAGGATGAGACTGATGTTGGAAATCCTGTCGAGCATGGGCTTCACGCGACGGGCCAAGTCCTCGTAGCGCACCTTCAGGGCAAGCCCAGCGGCGAGCGGCAGCAGCATCAGCAGGACGAGGGAGCGAGCAATATTCCACGGATGAACAGTAACTCCCGGAAGCAGCAGGGGCATTACGGCAGGCAGGTAACCGACCGTGACGACCATCAGGAGCACCATCGCGCCAACGGAAAATGCGAGGTCGCCCCTGGCAAGTTCGGCGAGCTTCGGCAAGAACGGCGCGCCGGCCGCGCACCCGAGCACCAGCAGTCCAACTGCAAAGGGGTTATCGAGCCGCAGCACCTTCGCCAGGACAATCGCGCCAAGGGGCATCACGACGAAATTGGCCATCAGCGTAAGCAAGATCAGACGGGCATTGCGCAGCGGTTCAATGATCTGCCCAATGGTGAGCCCCGACCCCATTGCCAGCATGCTTGAGACCACAAAGCCAAGCATGGCCACAGTGGCCCCCTTGCTCAACAGATCCATCAGCATGGAGGTTCTTCCCCTTATGGAGACGCACGCGCGGTCGCTGCGGTCGGCCATGACCCGGCGGCGCTCATTTCATCAATGCGAGATTCCGCCAGAAGTTCTCCAGACTATCCGTGCCGCCGAACAGGGTGGTGAAATTTGTCGAGTCCACAAGCACGATGTCGCCGTCCCGCTGCTGAGACCGGTCGCCGCAAAGATGCCAACCGCATCCTCAGTATATTTGTCGAAGTCGGTGTCGAAAATGCCCATGTACTGGAAGTAAGTTTCCCCCTTTGATGTCGAAGAGATTCCATCGGCGATAGTGCAGTTTGAGTACGGCGAGGAAGTCAGGCCGATCAGCCACGGCGTTCTCGATGTTCTTGGCGTACTCATAGAAGATCGGCTCCCGTCCGGGGATGATCTTCGCGATGATGGAGAAGCCGTAGCAAGCCGGAGTCTTGGGAAAGATTGGGCCATATCTGCCTTGCTTAGCCTCATCTTCCAAGAAGCCCCCCTTCGGGATCGCCATGGCGGCGCGCTCCGTCCAGTCCCCTTGCCTCGATGTGTCAGACATAAACCTTTTCCTTTCCGTTCAAGCGTCAGCTAGTGCTCTGACTCATACGGACGATGCAGGCAATCTTTCGAGCTTGGCAAGGATTGAGGCGGTGGCTGCGGTCCAGACGAATGGGCGTGGTTCTGCATTTCGCTCAGCGAGGTAAGTCTTAATGGCAGCCTGCAGGCTGACGAGGGAGTGGAAGCTGCCGCGCCGGATGCGTTGTCGGGTAAGAGCGGAGAAGAAGGTCTCCACCGCGTTCAGCCATGACCCGGAGGTTGGCGTGAAGTGGAAGGTCCATCGGTCATGGCGTGCCAGCCAGGCCTGTACCTTTCGGTGCCGGTGGGTGGCGTAGTTGTCGACGACCGCATGGACCAACTTGCCGGACGGCACCTCGCGTTCGACGGCATTGAGGAAGCGGATGAACTCCTCGTGCCGGTGTCGCTGCATGCAGCGACCGATCACCGTACCCTTCAGCACGTTCAATGCGGCGAACAACGTCGTCGTTCCATGGCGTTTGTAGTCGTGGGTCATGGTGCCGCAGCGGCCGGGTTTCAGCGGCAGTCCAGGCTGGGTACGGTCGAGCGCCTGGATTTGGCTCTTTTCGTCGATCGACAGCACCACCGCATGGGCGGGCGGATCGAGATAAAGGCCGATGATATCCGCCATTTTCTCAGCGAACTGCGGATCACGCGAGCGCTTGAAGCTGCGCACGCGGTGCGGCTGGAGTTGGTGCGCCGCCCAGATGCGCTGCACCGAGCGCAGAGACATGGCGGTGGCGTTTGCCATGGCTCGCCCGGTCCAATACGTGGTCCCAGGGGGCGGCTCGCCACACGTGAGCGCCACGACGTGCGCCACTTTATCGGCCGGGATCGGTCGTTTGCCGGGCTTGCGCGTCTTGTCACGCAGCAACCCGTCGGGACCTTCCTCGACAAAACGCTGCTGCCAGCGCCAGACCATGGGGCGGCTGACGCTGATCTCTTTCGCCACATGTTGCACCGGCCGACCACTGGCCGAGGCCAGAACAACTCGGGCTCGCTCGATGTATTTGCCCGCTCGGTTGCGATCCGATGCTATTGCCTTAAGCCGCTTCCTGTCTGCCGCGCTCAACAACACGCATACTGTCTGTGCCATGCTCACAGAATCGCATGGCAACCGCATGTTGTGAATCGATAGAATGCGTCAGAGCACTAGAGCAGAACCCGACCGAACCAATTCGCGAGAGTTCTTCCCAGACGCGGTGGCGATCTGATTCACCATGTCTGCTGGGAGGAGGCCAGCATGCATGGCACGGACGCTGTCGGACGATCTTCGCTCGCGGGTGATTGCGGCGGTTGAGGCGGGGCTGTCGCGGCGTGCGGCGGCTGAACGGTTCGGGATCGGCGTTGCGACCGCGATCCGCTGGGTGCGGGCATTCCGTGCCAGCGGCAGCATCCAGGCGCGGCCCAAGGGGGGTGACCTGCGCTCGCACCGCATCGAGGCTTACCGTGACGTGATCCTTGGTGCCGTGGCCGCCCAGGTCGACATGACACTGGTGGAGTTGGCGGAGATGCTTCGTCGGGACCATGGATTGCACGTCGCCCCCAGCACGGTGTGGCGCTTCCTGGATCGCCACGCCATGACCATCAAAAAAAACCGCGCACGCCTGCGAGCAGGACAGGCCCGACGTGCGCGTGCGGCGACAAGCCTGGTTCGACGCGCAGCCTGATCTTGATCCGCAGCGCCTGGTCTTCATCGACGAGACCGGTGCCACCACCAAGATGGCGCGGCTCCGCGGGCGGGCGAAGCGCGGTCAGCGCTGCCGTGCACCCGTGCCGCACGGACACTGGAAGACAACCACGTTCACCGGTGCGCTGCGCCTTGCCGGCATGACCGCACCGATGGTGCTCGATGGCCCGATGAATGCCGATGCCTTCCGCGCCTACGTCCGCCACGTGCTCGCGCCCACACTGCAATCGGGCGACATCGTGGTGATGGACAATCTGCCCGCCCACAAACACGCGGACATACGCATGCTGATCGAGGCCGCCAGCGCCAGGCTGCTCTACCTGCCGCCCTACTCGCCCGACTTCAACCCGATCGAGAAGGCGTTCGCAAAGCTCAAGGCCTTCCTGAGAAAAGCCGCAGCGCGGACGATCCCCGATCTATGGCAGGTCATCGGCAGCACCATCGAAAAGTTCACGCCAGCCGAATGCGCCAATTACTTCACAGCCACAGGATACGAACCGGAATGAAAGGATTCTGCTCTAGGATTGTGATGGCAGAAGTTGCTTATTGGCTGTCGCAGTTGTTTCTTGTCGTGCAGCAGTGGCGGTGATCCAATAGGTGATAGCGATGTCTACCTTAGCCACTCTAATTCCGTCGCGAGTTCTGGCTCGCGGGCGATCCGGCCTTCCGCCCAGCGGCTTATCGGTATCAGTAGGCTCGGTCCTCCCTCTTTGCGGAGGCGGCAACCAACCGCTTGGCAACGGAAGGCTTTCGCCTCTTGGTTTGCAGCATGACGGCTGCGTGCCTCTCCTCTTCAGAAGGCTCACGGAAGGCATCATAATGAAGCGCCAAGCAGCTTGGAAGGGTGACGGCGAACTTGGCTTAGTGAGCGATTGGCCCATGTCTCGCCCGGGATTTCCCTGATGAACGGCCAATGCGGCCACCACGAGAGCAGGATAGCCGCCGAACAGGGCGTTCGACCGGTATCAGACCGATCACTCTTGACTACGACCAGACAACGCGCGTGTTGAACATTGTAGATAGAAGTTTTCTAATCTGGCTTGCTCATCAGGACACCGCAGTACCTGCTGTCCGAGCTTGATATCACCTGAGCCTCGCCGGGTACGATGCGGCGCTGTGTATCCGGGTCAAGGCCGTGCCGGACGCGACGCTGGCCGAGCATGTGGAATGGGACCGCAGCGAACCTGGCGTTTCCGTCAGCATCAAGACAATGTGGAAGAGGCTACTAGCTCGATCTGACGCTCAAAAAAACGCGCTGGTCGCGGCTGAACGGGTGCGCGCCGACGTCGCCGACGCTCGGCCAAAAGACATCGTCATCGCTGACAATCTCGGCAGCCACAAGGTTGCCGGCGTGCGTGAGGCCATTACCGCGCGAGGAGCTGAGCTTATTCTCTTGCCCGCATATTCTCCCGATCAGAACCCGATCGAGCAGGTCTTTGCCAAGCTCAAAGCGCTACTGCGCAAGACCGCTCCGCGAAGCTGCGAGACGCTGTGGCGCAGCATCGGCTCGATCGTCAGCGGCTTCGGGCGCGATGAGTGCGCGAACTACCTGAGAAACTGCGGCTACGCACAGTCAGGGTAAAACTGCTCTAGCCGTTGCCGCTAGCCGTCACGGAAAACATGCGCCGTTGTAGCCACTGCACACAGCCGCTCGCCCCCGACCTGCGCATCGACGCCGCGTTCTGTTCAGCCGCCTGCCGCCGCGCACGGTGGCGTCGGCGCACCCGCACCGCACACGCCCTCGCGCAGCCGCACAAGTGCGGAGCATGCCAGCAGCGTATCGTGGTCGTTAGCAAGCGCCGCGACACCCGCTACTGCTCGCCCGCCTGTCGCCAGCGTGCCTACCGCCAGCGCAAGGCCGCAGTGCCGCGCAAGGAGCACCAGCGCAATATCCGCGAGCGGTTGGCATCGGCAGACCGCGCCACGCGGGTCGCCGACATCGGCACAGCGCAGGTGCGGCGATCTCAACCGAGGAAGCAGCCGCCATCATCCTGCCCAACGAATGGCTCGGCTGGATGCCCGCCGTCAGCCGCCACTGCTTCGGCATCTTCTTCGACGGCGAGCTTGGTGGTGCTGTCGTCTATGGCGACGAATACGGCGAGAACCTCGGCGTCTGGCGGCGCTACGGCTACGACGGCCGGATCATCGCCTTGTTGCGCGGCGCTTGCTGCCATTGGGCGCATCCGCACGCCGCCAGCAAGCTCTTCCGCCGCTCGATGGACCTACTACCGGACCGCTACGCGGTTGGTGACCGCAACCGTCGATGCCGAGGGCGGCGAGGTCGGCACCATCTATCAGGCGTGCGGCTTTGAGTTCGTCGGCGTCATGAGGCAGGGCGGGCGCGCGCATGTGCGGGTCAACGGCAAGAGCATGTCGGAACGGCAGGCGGCCGCCTCGCGGGCACGCAGGGCGCTGACGCCCTGGCGCGGCTCGGCTTTGACGCGAGCCCGACCGCCGCAAGGGACGCTATTTTGCATTCCTGGGCCCTCGCGCCGAGCGCCAGCGGTTGCGCGCTGCGATCAGACATCTGATCGCGCCGTATCCGAAGCGGGCTGTGGATCCGTGACAAGGCGGCTGTCACGGAATCAGTAGCACTCGGTGACGATCTCAACGCCGCTCGGATAGCTCGTGCAGTGCTGCGTCTCGCCGTGCACCCCCTGGATGTCGGTGTAGGTCGTGAAGCCCTGCTGGTACTCTGCCCTGTCCACGGCCTGCCAGGCGGGGTCCCATTTGGGGGGCCAATTCAGACAGTGCGTTTAGCGAACGGATGCGCTTCTCACGCGCTTATGAACAACTGGCGGAAAGGCGTGCCTTGGTTACGCCGCCTTTTCCAACCAGTCCGGTGACGGACGACGACGGTTGAAGGTCACCCGCATGTTGCCGTTGTGCAGGTCCAAAGTTCACTTGAAGCCCTCGCTGGCGATCGCGATTGCCCTCGCGCTGTGTGTCGCAATGCCCGCGCCGCCAGCCTTTGCCGATCGAGGCGGGGACCACGGTGGGGACCATCACGGCGGCGGCTGGGGTGGCGGCTACCGGGGCCCCGAACACGGTGGTGGTGAAGGCTGGCACGGTGGAGGTCGGGGAGCCGGACATGTCGAGGCCCGATCCTGGGGCGGGTGGCATGGTGACCACGGCGAGTGGCGCGGCCGCTACGCTTCGCGCGGCTGGCACGGCAGCTCTGTCGAATGGGGCGCTTGGCACGGCGGAGGCTGGGGCTGGTCCTGGGCGGGATTCGGCTGGGGCGGTAGTTGGTGGGGTGGTGGTTGGGCCTGGGCCGCGCCCTTTATCGGCGTTGGGCTGATTGTCGCGCCGCCACTGATCTTCGCGCCGCCGCCGATCTACCTTCTGCCACCCCCGGTCATCGTTGGATTGCCGGTCATCGCACCGCCGGCGCTCGCGCCGCCGATCGTGGCGGCCCCGCTCCCCCCGACTCCGGTCGCGCCGGGCCCGCTTATCGGCGCGGCGGCACCGCCGCCGATCGTTGTGTTGCCACCGCCCGTGGTGGTCGCGGCTGCGGCACCCCCGCCCGTGATCTTCGCGCCGCCTGCCTTCGGCTTCGTGATCGCGCCACCGGTCCTTGCCTTCGCGGCCATCCCGGCGGTCTGGTGGCAGAGTGGCTTCATCGGCGGCGGCTATTACGGCGGCGGTCAACATGTCCATGCCTCCGGCTACGCGTGGCGCGCCGGCCGCTGGGGCGGCCGGTCCTGGGCCCCCGCATCCTGGGGCCATGGAGGCTGGGGTGGCTGGCACGGCGGTGCCTGGCATGGCGGCGGCTGGGGTCACGGCGGCGGTGGCCATGGCGGCTGGGGCGATCACGAACGGCGAGATTGATCATGGGGATGACGACGATGACGGCCAAAACGCTTCTGCTCGCCGCAGGTCTGCTGGCCCCCACCGCCGGCGCCGCAGCGCTCGCCCAAACCGCGGCGGCACCGGCGCAACCGGCCGTCGCGCCGCCAGCCGCGCCGGAATCCGCTACACAAAGGGCGGCGGAGCAGCGCATTCAGACGTTGAAGGCGCAACTCGGCATTACACCGGAACAAGCGCCGCTCTGGGATGCGTTCGCGCAGGCGATGCGCGAGAACGCGACGTCCACGGACGCATTGTTTCAGCGTCGCGTCAGCACTGTTTCGACAATGAACGCGGTCGACAACATGAAATCATACGCGGAAATCGCCCAGGACTATGCGACGAACACGACAAAGCTCGCGACCGCGTTCGAGAGCCTGTACGCAAGCCTGTCGGAAACGCAGAAGCAAGCTGCTGACACGCTTTTTCGCCAACAGGCGGTTGCGGCGGCGCAGCGGCATCGCTGACAGCGCGACATACCCGCGCGGATTCCGCCCAAAGACCAGAGATGTTCCTGTTTGGTTAAACCAAGGTCCACAAATCCTTGCGAACCTAGAGGGTGTTATGAACCTGCGGCCAGTATAGCTGCCTGCCTGAGCATGAAGCAGGCGAAGGCGACGATGTGCAAACCGGCCAGAGTGCTGGCATATCGCTCATAGTCCTTGACCAGTCTCCTGCATCGGGTCGCCCATGCGAACGACCGTTCGACCACCCACCGCCTGGGCAGCAGCACGAAACCCCGTTTGGCCTCCGGCAATTTGACGACTTCCAACGCAATGCCTCGCTGCTTGGCAGCTTCGGCCGCCGTCTCGCCAGGCAATGCCATAGCGCACGACGTAACGCAGGCCATTGAACAGTTCGCGCAGCGAGTGCTCTCGTTGCATGGCGTCCTCACGCATCAGCGTCAGATACGGCACCACCAATGACCACTCTTCGTCAGACACGTCAGAGGGGTAGGGTTTACGGCGAGTCGGCATCCCCCTCTATTGGGGGACAGCCGCCGAAAAGTACATAACACTCTCTAGAAGAATAATGGAACATGGATTGATGATAAGGAGGCCATGCGCCTACACGAACGAGCCGCAGGGCACGCGCTATCGCAATGAGTGGCGCGGGCGGATCGCGCGCAATCCGCAGCTGGAAAGCCTCTCCTGCAAGCACGACAAGCGCACGCTGTTCGATGCGCAGTGGGTGGCCGCGCATTGGGAGGAAGTCTCCACTAGGCTGGCCACCGTCCCCGCAGACGCCAGGGATGGACGCCGCAAACTCGCGCATCCGACCACCATCAAGCGCAAGTACGATGCTTGAGGCGAGAATGCGCGCAGACGGAGTTTACCTGCGCCGGCTTGCCATCTCGTCCATCGGCGGGCGCGCGTGACCGAAACCAGCCTTCCGTCCCCGACATCGGCCATGCTTCGCTCGCCCGCATGCCAGGCCGCGTCCAACACCGGGACAAGCCGCGCCACGCTGCACCGCTACCGGCGGAGCGCGTCGCCGCGCTGCCCTTCGTCTGGTCGCCCACCGCCGGGCGCATCATCGCGCCCTGGTCCTCGCACGCCCGGCATGAGCGAGCGCGATCAGCAACGCTTGGTGTGCGTGCTCGACTTCGTCGCCGCGTCGCCGCCCGACTGTGCGTGCTGGCTGTGGCCGGAGCGGAGCAAGCCGGAGCCGATCAAGGCCGATGATCTGCGTACGTGGCTCGCGCGCTGGTCGGCGGATCGCACGTGCTACCGCGCGCGGCGTGCGCGATAATCTTTATTACCGCATCCCGCGGCCGACCCGATGACGACTTACAAAAACCCACTTCCTGCGTGGCCAGTGAACCGGCTCTTCGATCGGACGTAACCGGCAAGCGTGTCGATCGAGCGGGGGCGACTCTGTTCTTGCATCTTCCAGACGCTCGCATTGTGCTCGGCCGCAGATGACAGAAACCCCGAGCGCAGCGAGTGCGCGCTGAACACCGCACGATCGAGGCCGGCGCGGGCGATCAGCTTCTTCACCACGCGTGCGACGGCCGCGCCCCGCATGGCACCGCCGAGACGTCCACCAAGCGCCACGGCACGGAAGATCACACCGTCAGTGATGCCGGCCGCCGCGAGCCACTGTTCCAGCGCTTCGACCGGGCGGATGTGATGCCCATGTGGCAGAACTGACGACCTGCCCGGCTCCTTCCTGATCGCCCTTGCTGCGGCGGATGGTGAGCAGAATGCCTTCCTTGGTGTGCTCGATGTCGTTGGTTGTGAGCGCAACCAGTTCGCTGCGGCGGAGCGCGCCGGCCATGCCGACGGCGATCAGCACGCGGTCGCGGAGGCCGATCAGATCGTCGCCGCACTGCGCCAGCATCTTCGCGATGATGTCGTGCGTGGCGGCGCGCGGGCGGCGATCTTCTCCCAAGTCAAGGTGACATAGTGATTGCTGGGGTTCAAGCGATTCATGCCGCGCTCGCCGAGCGTAGTGAACATCGTACCAGGGCCCATCACCACGAGCGGGAAGCGCGGCAAAGCCTCGAACTGCGCGGCGGCGGTGGTGCTCGCGTCCGCCAGCTTGGCATGCACCGCATCGCGCTTCGCCTTCGCTTTAGCGTAGGCTGCATCCTTCTCTGCCTGTAGTTGCGCGCGCTTCAGCCGGTCGCGATACCGCTGCTGCTTTTGTGCCGCCGTCAGTGGCCGCCGTCAGTGGCCGCCGACCGATCGGTTCCCGACCCATGTTTCCCGCGCTATACGGTAACGGATTTACGTTACCATAATCGAGGCCTGGGATTAGACCATGCAGACGCGGATCGTCACCGCCCGTGTGCCGAAGCGGATCAGGAAGCCGACGATGACCGGGCCGAAGCTCTCCCGTGTGATCGTTGGCAAGCCGGCGCCGGCGCCGGAAACGCCAGAGGCCCATCAGGCACGTGGTGACGCGGCCGACCGGCTGTGGCGGGAGATGGTCGCCAGCGTGAGCCGAAAAAATCCCCCCGCCTATGAGGCCGGGGGGAAGTGTTGGCCGTTCAGGATGGGAAAAGAACGGGTAACGGTCCCATCCCCGGCCGATCTTTAACTTCGGCGCGGCCCCGCGGTTGTTGCGCTTCTTCATTTTTGAAGCGGGATGGTCGAACGTCAAAAGTGTTACGCACAAACACCCGGGCAGCGCGGCAATGATGAAAAGGACCACTTCGGTCGGGCGTGCGTGTGCGCTTCGGCGAGGCCCGGCCGCGAGGGGGATAGCCCGAGCAGTGCCGTCATTCCCCTCCCGAGTCAGCCAAATGGCAGTGAGCGGCGTCACGTTCTTCACCGCCTCGGGCGACAAGGCTGATGTCGGCGGCAAACGATCAGTAACCTTGAGGGTGGGCGCTGGGCGTGAACAAAACGCAGTGATGAAACCGGCCCAGGGAATTAATACATCACGAATTATTTGCAGCCGTGGGTTGAACAGAGCCATTCGCTGAAACTGTTAGTTGGAAATAAAACTTTGTACTTCGCGAAACCAGCCCATTGGTCCCCTCAATGCAACCTTAAGGTGGGCGCTAACCCGGGGAAAGTAAAATAGAATATACACTGCGAAATCATGTGCAGCCGGGGGTTGGACAAAGTCCTTCACTGAAACTGTCGGCGTGACATTAAAACTTTGGACTTTGCGTGACCAGCCTCTTAACAGAAAACAGGCGCGCTTCGTATGCCCCAAGTCTTTAGCTGCGAACAAGACGCGTCACGGGGGGACCATGCTCAAATCGCTGTTAATAGGTGGCTTGGCGTTCGCGGCAGTCGCCGGGGTAGGAAGCGCCCGAGCGGGACCATGTGCAATGGCGTCATCCTCGGTCTATACGGCGCCCGGATTCTCGTGCACGGTCAGCACACTGACGTTCAGCAGCATCAGCATCAGCCCGAGTACCGACCGGAGACGGAGTAGTTGGACCGATTACAGTCACGCCAGTCGCGAGCGGCTTATCGTTAACCTTTTCCTCTGCTGCATCCGCTCCCCCGCCTTCGACCGCGGACATTGCTTGGCTCTATACGGTTGCATCCACGGTGCCGATCGTGGACGCCAGCCTATTGCTGACGGGAAGTGGTACCGGCGGTGGTACAGTCAGCCTGAGTGAGACGCTCTCCAACGGCAAGACGCTGACGGCGTCAAGCCCGGGAAGTGCGACCAATTCTGTAACCTTCCCGGGTGTCAGCAGCCTTTCGGTGGCCAAGGATCTGGCGGATGTTGCCCTCACGCCAGGCAGCTTGGCGGTTTCCTCGGTTATCGTGAATACATTCTCGACGAGCTTCATACCTGAGCCGACGTCGATCGCGCTGGTTGTGACGGGCCTTATTGGTCTCGGGTTCAGCCGCCGGAGCAAGCGAAACTCGTAACACCATCGCCCGGACTTGCCGGTGGCCGGCAGCACGGCGGGAAGCTCTCCCGTGTGATCGTCGGCAAGGCAGCCTAGGAGCCGGAAACGCCAGAGGCCCATCAGGCACGTGGCGACGCGGCCGACCGGCTGTGGAAGGAGAATGATCGCGCGGGTGACCGCCAGGCGGGATCAGCCCGCAGGGGAGAGGAACAGGCGCGGCAGGTCGGGCAGTAAGGATCGCACCGCTTCTGGATTTGCACCTCCGTGCGCTTCGGGCAGTCGCCAATCTGCGCGCGGAGCACCTCGCCCATGCCTGCCGCTGGTCCGTGTTCGGCCGAGCGGTGACCTCAAAAGATGCGTGCGGTGCATATGTATGCTGCGCACCGGTGATTAACGGTTGTCCGGTTCAGTGGCTTAGACGAACCGCACGGCAAGGGGGATTGCGCCCGCTCGCCCGCGAAAGGCACCCCCACGATGAACACGAACCGTTTAGGCTGTCTACTCCCGATGGCCTTGGCAGCCCTACTAGGCGGCTGCGGGGAGCAGGTCCCGATCCCTCAGCCGATTAGTTATGTCGATATGGTGCGCACTGCCGACAACAAGTCGACGCGTGGCATTGCCGGGTACGATATGGCCGCAGCCAGCTGCAATGATGTGGCCAGGGACAGGGCCGTGCAGTACGTGCTGCTAGCGTCGCCCATGCTGACCAACGACGTCGACCACGTGAAGATGGGTGCGTTTGTCCAGTGTATGCGCAGCGTTGGATGGGCAGCGGCCTATTCGGAGGCCGAGGCTGACCAGCTCAAGGCGAGATACACCCTGTAACTCCCCCCGACTTTTTTCGTGCTTGGCTGGCCTGGCGCTTACCTGGCCACGAACCCCCTCGGATCAGGCCTGATGCCGACGCGAATTGTAACGGCCCGCGCGCCGAGGCGGCGGAAGCCGACGAAGGCTGGGCTGAAGCTCTCCCGTGTGATCGTCGGCAAGCCGGCGCCGGCGCCGGAAACGCCAGAGGCCCATCAGGCACGCGGTGACGCGGCCGACCGGCTGTGGCGGGAGATGGTCGCCAGCGTGAGCCAAAAATCCCCCCGCCCTGGAGGAGGCGAGGGGGGAAGTTTGCGGGTCGAAACACGGAGGCGAAATCGGGAGAGAAGGCCTCCGTCCGAGACCGATTTTTAGCTTCGGCGCGGCCCTCGCGGTTGGTGCATTCCTTCATGCTGACTATCGACGTGGTGCAGGACAGCAGGACGACGTCGCGCAAGACCAACCCGATGGCCCGGACAGGCCGGTGGCCGGTCGGTATATCGCACGCATGAACAAGATCATTGCACTATCACCCGCTCTTGCTCTTGCTGCCTGCGG
The DNA here is from genome assembly GCA_963791885.1 of uncultured Pseudomonadota bacterium. Lineage (GTDB taxonomy): Bacteria > Pseudomonadota > Alphaproteobacteria > Acetobacterales > Acetobacteraceae > CAVSUZ01. The sequence continues at coordinate 1,987,206 of CAWBUL010000006.1, forward strand.
CACCTTCAATGCGGTTCCGCCACAGCAATTCACCGTTCAGGGGGCCTATGACCACCTCGGGAGCTGCTTCGCTCGCCAGACCAGGGCAACCGTCCCTTGGGGCGAGGTCGTCAGCGTCGAGAGCCTAGTCGATCCTGACGTGATGAGCGTCCGAGAAGGTGTGGATGCGCTATGGATGCATGGTCGGGTCTGGCGTGTGGATTTCGCACGCGATCAGACCCACCCGAACAGCACCGATGTTTCGGTAGCCGGATATTCGGCGCGTCAAAATCGCCTATACCGCGCCAAAATCGATCAGGCCTTCGCCGCGTGCGGCATCGCCGAACCTGTTACCCCTTGGAATAGGTAATGACCTCCGCATGGTCGGCCGCACCCCCGCTGCTGCAGTGGCGATCGGGTCGATCTCGCCCTTCGCATCGCGCACCGGATGCAGGTCGAAATGCCGATCCGAAAGTGCGTCTAAATTCACATCGGAGTCGGTGTAGATGGCCCAGCCGGCAACAGCGCCAATGCCAGCGTCGGCCGCCTGATCTACGATGACGCGGATTGTCACGGCCCGCGCGCCGAAGCGAATCAGGAAGCCGACGAAGACCGGGCTGAAGCTCTCCCGTGTGATCGTCGGCAAGCCTGTGCCGGAGCCGGAAACGCCAGAGGCCCATCAGGCACGCGGCGACGCAGCCGACCGGCTATAGCGGGAGATGGTCGCCAGCGTGACCGCCGTCACACGCTGATTGCAATGATTGCACGGCGCGGAATCGGAGCCATCGAGGTGGAGGTGGCGAAGGCGACACGGCTCCCGACCATAGGGTGAGGTCACACAAGGCAAAAGAAAGCCGCCGATGACCGCCACCCAGGTTCTGTACCTGCATGCTCACCATCCACTACGCCGCAATCGGCGCCATCTATCTGCTGATCGGGTTCGCCCATCGCTGATCGCGGCTGTGGGCCCGCGTCAGACCGGGGGCAGCCGCAGCAGATCAGGCGAATAGATGTTGCAGCGGTCCTGGATCGCGTGGGCCTGCCGCTGAGGGCAGTCGCCGGCCAGGCTGGACAGAACCGCCGGCATCCCTGCATCGGCCCCGTGCTGCGCTACCAGCTTGGCGGTGCTGAGGCGGCCGCGGCGGTCACATCGATGTGGCCGAGCGACACGGGGTGACCATCGAAGGTATCTCCCCCTCGCAAGGCCTCCGCCTGGACGCTGGCGCCAGGCGGCCTCCAAGTCACTCTGAGGGGGCAATAGGAACGGGGGTCCGGTGCATTAACGCTAGGCAAACCATTTCTTGACAAACCTATCTGGAAGATTGACATATCGCAAACTCAGCCGACGCGGGCTGCAACCTCTGGAGGCAGACATGAAAGCCCTTCTTGCCACCACGGCTCTCGCCCTCGGCCTCGCCACGGCGGCCAATGCCGCGCCCATCCTGAACTTCGGTCAGACCGCGAACGTCAACACGATCACCGCGACCGCGAACGCCTCCGGCACCACGCTCACCGGCACGGATGTGGCGGTGAACATCACGCAGATCGACAATAGCTTGCCGCTTCCGCCTTCGTTCCCGCACGCTTTCCTCGACCTCAGCGCAACGAGCACGTCGGCTGGCGCGACTGTCGTCGGCAAGGTGATTGTCGAGCACTTTAGTGGCAGTTTCTCGGTGACGTCGGGACTGGGCGACACCGGCACCAACTATCTTTCGGGCACGTTTAGCGACGCCGCGATCACCGCAACCGGTGCGAACTCAGGTGGCAATCTTCGCCTCTACGTCACTCTTTACCTCTGATGTGATCACCATCCTGGGCCTCCCCAGGGCGATCGGCTTCACGCTGACCGATGTGACGCCGGGGGCCAGTGTGGTCTCCGCGCCGGGCACCACCTCGGGCGTGACGCTCGCGGGCTTCACGGCCTCGGTGACAGGCAACGCGGCGGCGAACAGCTCCTCGGTGCCCGAGCCCGCCGCGCTCGCTCTGTTCGGCGTCGGGTTGCTTGGTCTCGGGCTGGTCAGCCGGCGTCGGGCGCAGCCATAACACCTAACGCCCAGGCTTCGGTGAGGGGTGAATCGTCGGCCACGACGTGTCTTGCCTGACGAAGACGTTGCCTGCGCTGCGGCTCGCTGGGCTGCGGCTCGCTGGGCTGCGGGAGAGCTGCAGCAGGCGATAGCCCACGAGATGGGACTAAAGCCGGCGTTCCTGTCGGTGGAGATATCAATCGCTTCCTGCGCACTTACCTGCCCACGTGCCGCTGGTCGCGCGGCGCGAAGCAATTCAGGAAGCTCGCCGTCGCGCTGGCACGCTGCGGCAGATACGAAACCTCTCTGGTGTGAGTGCTTGGTTCTCCACCAAGCTGTTCTGGTGTGTGCCAAGCCAGTTGGACAGGTTCGCGCAATTTAACGGGATCGCGTGCGCCTGCCGCTGAGGGCAGTCGCCGGCCAGGCTGGACAGAACCGCCGGCATCCCTGCATCGGCCCCGTGCTGCGCCAGCAGCTTGGCGGTGCTGAGGCGGCCGCGACGGTCGCAGCTGCTGGCGCAGGACCTCGATCATGTGCAGGAGCCGAGCGGGCTGCCGCGTCTCCCTTCTGTTCTGTTCGTTTTGCCGATTCTGCATTAGCGGGGGCAAATCGAATTGGGAACGGCGCCCCGATCAGTGGGGGTGCGCTTTGACAAATGCCGTTGCAGCCTCAACGATCCGATCAAGCGGGTGTGCCTGGCAATAGTTGTCGATCCAGGCCGAAACACCGTCTGCATCCACTCCGTTCAAAGGGTTCAATCCGGACCCGCTGCCGGCATACCCGATGCCAGAGAGAAAGCCCAAAACCCACAACTCAAGATAGAATGCCTGCACCCTAGCGTTGCCGCCGCGGTAGGTAACCCAGGCACCGCAAGATGTATTCGGGAACCCCAAGACTGTGACTGTCGGCTGGACCTCAGCAGCTCTGGCCGTCAGCATGAGGGCGAGAAGCGCCAGGACTGGTTTCATCTGAGTTCCTCAGCCGCGTTTGGCGTCTAAAGGTGATGCGATAATGCCAGTCGAGCCGCCTCCGCCAATCCGCCGGTCACGGACGCCAAGCTGCGCGCCTATGCCGGGCGGTGCTGATGCGGCCGCGGCGGTCGCAGCGATGACAGAGGACCTCGATCATGCGCAGGTGCGCGGCGACGTGGCCGAGCGACACGGGTGGTCCGCATGGGTGCTGCAGGTGTCACGCGGCCGCGGCCTGATGCACCTCGTTGCCCCAGGCATCCCACCCGTCGCGTTCACGACGTGCGAACATCTCGACCTTCGGCACGTGCGGGTACATCCGCTCGATCTCGCTGTAGAACACCTCCGGCTTCGCGCTGTGCTTCCCGCGCGGCGCCTCTACCATCCGCGCCTCATCGAGCATTTCGGCAAATGTGACCTGCGGCGGTTGATCCCCGCGCACGGGTGCTGTCCATCGCGTTCCCCGTGTGCCGATAAGCAATAGTTCCGCTTGATCCTTCATCGACCAGTAGCCGTGACCGCGCCCTGGCTTCCTCCAGATATACAAAGATTTGTAGGAGAATGCCGAGGCCGCCATGACGCGCAGCCCGTGCTCCAACGTCTGCACCGTGGCCCAGAGGAACAGCACCGCGTCTGGCGCAGCCGGGACTTTGATCGCCGCGATGGCGTCGGTCGGCAGGGTCTCGTAATGCCGCGACGCATGCCGGTTCTTGCCCTTGTCGCTGTAGGTTTTGGCATCCCAGGGCGGATCGGCCAGGATGACGCTGTAGAGCTTCCCCAGCCCCGCCAGCTCGGCAGAGGCCCGCCGCGCCACGGCTGTCATCGCGTCCACTTTGGCATCGTGCCGGGCCTGTCTGGTGGCCCTCTGGTCCGCGAGCTTGCGCTTGCGCCGCCAACGCTGCTGGATCTGCGCCTTGGTCAGCGGCTTGCGGCCGATTGGCTTGCGTCCCATCGAAACATCTACGCGGGGGAGGCTAGTTTTTGTAGATGTTATGCGGCCAGGGACAGGGTTTTTCCCTCGGGTTTTGGAACCGTGCTTTAGGACCCTTCCTGCAACCCGCGTGTTAGTGATCGTTGGCGGACCGGGCAACAGGATGAAGGGCACGCGGGCGGCGCTGGACGCGCGGAATTTGCGCCGTCCGGATTGCACTAGAAGACAGGATTATCGGAAGCGAATTTTGCGGATTGGAGCTTATGCTTACGACGTGCGCCCCCAGGCCTGCGCGTCGATCTTCCACACGTCGCCGTGCTTTGAAAACGTATATGCGAGGGTGCCGGTCCGAGCGACGGTTTGGCCCTTAATGGTTACCTTGAGCGTCCCCGCTGTTACGGCATACGCATCGGAACCCTCCACGTTCCAGAATCCCATTTCGTATGATAGATGCTCGTACGTGACCCCAAGGTCCTCACGCCACTTTTTGACGTCAGCCAGCCAATTGGCCGGAGCATTCGGGTTCAACCAGCGATAAGGTGCGATTCCATCAATGATGATGGCGGTGTCCCCAAAAACACCGAGGAAAAGCTCGATATTCTGGGTGTTAAAACCGTTGACATGACTGTCGATAAGGGTCTGGATTTCTCTCGGGGGATTGCCTGCCATGGTCTCTCTCGATAGTTGAGGTGATTCGCCAATCGCTCGCCGTGATGCAAGCGCGCCGGAGGCGAAAACAAACCCGGCGAGGCCCTTCGCGACTGAGCGTCGTCCGCGTTTCTCTTCGTGGGATCGTGTGTCTCCAATCATTGCGTGCCTCCGCGTTTCCGAGATTGACTCCAACTGCCGTTGCGCACCATCCCCGCAGGACGATGGAACTGGATTCCAGGAGGTGCTGGAAGGCATCGAAGAAGATGTCGTCTTCCGCTTTGACACGGCGGAGCAGATCGCGTGCGCGGCCCAGCGCCTCGGCGGGCAGCCGCTCGCGGTCAGGCGGCGGTGTCGGACTTTGCGAGACGCACGGCGCGTTCAACAACATGGGGCACCACCTGCCGGCGTGGTGGTGCTGACACGCTGGTGAAAGCGTCGAGGTCGATGGTGGTGGTGGCGGACGGATCGGCGGTGAGCGTGCCGAGCAGGGCCTGCCACGGTCCGGGATTCGCTCCGGTGGTGTGGTTGCCTTGTGCGCGGATGATGTCAGCGACCGCGCGCGGGAGCCGCCCGAGGCGGCGGGTGCTGATGAGGCGGTCGAAGCCGCGCAGGGCAGCGACACAGGCGTCGGTCTGCTGCATCAGGGTGGCGTGAAGCTGGGCGATGCGCTCGGCCTCGAAGGTGAGCAGTCCGGCGCCCGCGGCCTCGATCGTGCGGCGGGTCTGTTCTGCAGCTTGCGTTGCAGCGTCCAGTTCGACGCGGAGCAGATCGCACGCGCCCTCGGCGGCTGGTAGGGCGGTGCGGGCTTCATCGCGTTGTGCGAGCTGCTGGCGCAGTTCTGCGGGCATGTCGACGCCGGTGTGCAGGAGCGGTCAAGGACATTTTTATGGAATGATCCATAATTTGGACATTTCTGTCCCCCGGCCCCCGAAGCCTAGTGGATAAAACCTAACGGAAGCATCCGAAAGGGATTCCCCCGACGCGGTCCATTGTGCGATGCGAGTGTATGTGATCGGGGTGCTTGGTCCAGCGGAAGGGCTTTTGTTGTTGGTTTGCGTCCGTGACGAAGCGATTGATCGCAGCCTGAAGCGAGGCCAGCGAATGAAAGACGCCGCGCTTGAGGCGGCGCTTGCTGAGTTTGGCAAAGAAGCGCCGCGGCCATGGCAAAGGTGAGCGGCATCAGCGTCAGCTCGGTGCAACGCATCTGGCGCGCCCATGGCCTGCAGCCACACCGGACGCGCCATTTCAAGCTGTCCACCGATCCGAAGTTTGCCGAGAAGCTGCGCGATGTCGTCGGCCTCTATGTTGATCCGCCGGCCCATGCGGTGGTGATGTCGGTCGATGAGAAGAGCCAGATCCAGGCGCTCGATCGCACACAGCCCGGCCTGCCGCTCAAACGGGGCCGCTGCGGCACCATGACGCATGACTATCGGCGCCATGGTACCACCACCCTGTTCGCTGCACTGAACGTGCTGGATGGCCGCATTATCGGCCGCTGCATGCAGCGCCACAGGCACCAGGAGTTCATCCGCTTCCTCAATCCCATCGAAGCACAGGTGCCGGCCGGAAAGCTGGTGCACGCGATCCTCGACAATTACGCTGTCCACAAACATCCCAAGGTCCGCGAATGGCTCACACGCCATCCTCGCTGGACCTTCCACTTCACCCCGACCTCCGCATCATGGCTGAATGCGGTGGAGGGATCGCCGCCGTCCGCCGCGGGCACCAAGTGTTAGATTCGATCCACTAGCTATCGCGCTGGCCGAGAAGTTCTTCGATCTCGAGGGTCTCGCTACTCTCGCCCCGAAGGATAGCGCGTTGAGCTATCGGACCCCGCGCGACGAGAACGTGCAGCACCGACGAGGGAGCAACATTCCATGAGCCGAGGCCAGGGCACTGGTGCGGCATGAGTAAGCGATCCGTTGCCGGTCATCCGCAAGCTCCATGGACAGCACGCGAGCCGGGCGGAGATCACCGCGTCATCCCTCGCCGATCAAGCGATGCAGGCGCTTCGCCTCGCACTCGATAATCTCAAGCGCGAACGCCACCGCGCCGCCGCTCCTCATTGGCTGCAGGTTCGGTCCACACCGGATGAGCCGGCGCAGACCCAAACAGTCATGACGGTGTTCGGGCAATGAGCCGAGGGCGAGGGCGGATCGAGCGCACCGTCCGCCAGCTATTCCTCGGGTTCAGTTTCCGCAGTGGCGGATGCTGAATATCTTGCAGATCGCGCACCTGCCTTGCCTACAACGTCGGCAGGGCGACAATCTCGAGATTGAGCGCATGAACAGTCATTTCCCGCCGCGAGCCTGCCAGCCCGAGCAGGGTGCACTGGCGGCGCACCGAGAGCTGCGCGTGACCGCGGTCGAGCAGGGCTCCCCGGTCCGCCGCGCTCATCTGCCGGACCTCCGCGGCAAAAAATCTCGTTCCACGATCAGCTCGCCAAATTTGGCGTGCGGCGTTCGATCTTCTGTCCCGCCTGACCTCGCCGGTCCCGCTTCGGAATACCCGTTCCGCATGTTCCAGCAGTTGCTTCTTGCAGGCGTAGATCTGCGTCGGATGGACCTGATGGCGCACCGCCAACCCGGCGACCTTGGCCTGTTCCCCCAATGCTTCGAGGGCGATCTTCCCTTAAAAGCCGCGTCGATCCTCCGTCCGGTTCTGCTTAGGTCCCTCCGTCTACATCGACGGAGCCGACGCGGGTTATAGCTTAGCAGGTGGTCCCAAATTCGGGTGCCACGTCAGTGCTGCTGGCCCCTGGTCGCCGGGTGGCGTGATCTTGTCAGAGGCAGACCGCACATATGAGCGACACAGGGGCGAAGGGTCCGAGCCCCGCCGTGGCCGCGCACAGGGACGCGCCGTGGTCGACGGGCGCAGCTGTCACCTGCCGGCCGCCACGCCTACGGCAACCAGCCTCGCATACCACTGTGGAACCTCACACGGTTTGCCGAGACGCTGCTGCTGTTTCCGGGCGATGATCAAGGATCAGGCGGTAGCAGCAGCGGAGGAGTCGCTCGGTTCGGCGGAGAACGGCGCCGACTTCGCCTTGACATTCCGCCGGCTGTGCGCCGCGTCGGCGACCCGGCGGGTGATGCCGGCGTGCGGGTGCTGTTTGCCGACGGCAGCGCGCTTGACACCTGGGCCGCGCGCTGGCGATGACGTATGACAGAGGACCAACGCCGATCCGGATGCGCGCTGCGCTGCCATGGTTCTGTGAACTCGGCTTTCATCCCGCGCGACCACATCGTGGAGCTCGCACTCGATGCCGCCATTGCAAATCAGGACTTCGCTCTATTCAAGGAACTGCTTAAAGTTCTGTCGCGGGCGTGCAACAGACATTCTGCGGACCTGATACCGGCCGCCATATCTGATGACCGCTCCCGACCCGAAGCGGATAACCGCGCCGTCAGCACTATGACCCATACTGGCCGAAAGCAGTCGGATACAGCGATTGAGAATGCATGGCTATGGAAATAGTTCGTACAGGTTCTGCATGAATTGCACGGCTCTTTTCAGGGTTTCAAGCTCCTCCGGCGTCATCGGATCGGGATCGAAGTGCATGACGTCGTTGCGTATAACGCGCACCTCTTCAAGAAGCCTCGTAAGCTCACCTTTGTCGATCTGTAGCTTTATCTTCCCCCACGTTGCAGGGTTCTGGAGAAGCCGCACATATTCGCCAAATGTGAGATCCGCTATTCCCTTTGGTCTCCGCGCAATTATGGGTGTTTCGGCGAGGAGAGACAGATCATCCCCGCTGACCTTGCTGCCGATGAGGTTCCGAACGTGAAGCTCGATCTCCCGCAGACACAGAAATGGTTCGGTTAACGCTTGCAGATGGAGGCTGAGGTCGCTTACGGTAACGGGTCCTTTGATTTTTCGGTCACTGTGGCGAACCAGCACATAACCAGCGTCTGCAATGACTGGAACAACATCAAACAGGGTTCGATTTGCCTCGACAATCCGCGCGTCTTCGCGAAAATCGCGAACGAGATGGGATCCAGCGGAGGCCAGTGCTAGCCTCGAGGATATCGATTTCCATGTTATCACACCTTTCACCTCCCGTTCGCCCTGCATCACGGGCAATTGTGAGAAATCGCGTTGGAGCATAATCGTAACCGCCTTGATGAGGGTGTCGTCCTGACCCACCACGACGGGAACTTTGTTGGCAGCGGGTAGGCTGCCGATCCGGAATGTGGGATCGTAGTTTTCGCTATCCGCTGTTTGCTCCAGTGCGTCCAGTTCCGGGGACAGGGCAGCAACTTCGCCTGGCTCCAACTCGTCGATCATCGCCGACGGAGTAACTTCCAGAACAGTATCGTCGGGGTCTACGTTTTCCAGCTCGTCTTCGGTTGTATCCGTTGAAGACGACACGCCCTGCTGCGGCGAAGCATTCGGTTTCATGCGTAGCGAGATTGGAGCGTCGATCCACGAGCTCCGGAAGTCCGGCTCTGTTTCGAGCCCCAGCGAGTTGAGAATATTCTGTATCGCCTCAACCACTACGGCACCCCTCCTCTCCGCCCCGAAATGAGAGAGGAAGTCGCGCACCGTGACGCGATTTACTCTATGACCCTCCCTAAGCCGTTTGGCCGCGTACCGAATTTTGTAAGGGACTTCCATCTGACAACCTCCATCTGCGGTGTGTCGTTCGGTCACGAGCTAATAAGGATCAAGCCGCATTAGCTTGATACCATCTAGGCTAGAGGTCGGTGGCGGATCAGTAAACTGATTGTCCGCCTCCCTCCCCAAGCGGCGGTAGCCGGGTTGCCAACCCGAACCGCCGGAGTCGCCCCAAAGCGGCTGCATGGCACGGTGACCGCGCGGGCTACAGCATAACCCTACGGCGGGGGCCGCCTTATGCGAAGCCAAAGGCCATCTCCCTTGCGGCGGCTCTGAGCGGAACACAGTGCGACCAGCCTCTCATGTCTGCTTTCCACCGAAGCGGTCATTGGACATGGCGTCTGATTTGATATCAACGACGCCGGTGGATGGGACGAAATCGACCTTCACCTCCCTCGCTTCCGCGTGCTGGCCACTGGGGGGATAGGCGCCGCACTTCGACGCGAGGACGTCGGCCTCTTTGCATCCTCGACGATCAGCCACTCCTAAGGAGACTTCTGAAGAATCCCATCTCGACACGGTCACGGAGCAGCCTGTAGTTGAGTGGCATTGATTACATTCGGATCGACCGAACGAGATGCGTCAAGCGACCCTGGCGAGCGTAAGCTTCGAACGCTACGGCAAGACCACACGGCGGGGAGCCTTTCTTGCCGAGATGGAGCGGGTAGTGCCGTGGCAGCAACTCTGTGCGCTGATCGAGCCGGTCTATCCGAAGCCTGGCAGGGGCCGACCACCGGTGGGACTGGAACGCATGTTGCGCATCTACTTCCTGCAGCTGTGGTTCAATCTCTCGGATCCCGGAGTGGAGGAGGCGCTGTATGACTTGGCTGCGATGCGGCAGTTTGCCGGCATCGATCTCGGCCGTGAGCCGGTGCCGGACGAGACCACGGTTTGCAAGTTCCGCCACCTGTTGGAGCAGCACGAGCTTGGAACTGAGATATTTGCCACCGTCAACGAGCATCTTGAGAGTTCTGGGTCTGAAGGTGGGCACCGGCACGATCGTGGACGCGACCATCATCAGCGCTCCGAGTTCGACCAAGAATGCCACAAAGCAGCGCGACCCCGAGATGCACCAGACCCGCAAGGGCCAGCAGTGGTATTTCGGGATGAAGGCGCATGTCGGGGTAGATAGCAGGACCAGGCTGATCCATTCCGCGGTGGCCACTGCGGCGAATGTGCATGATGCCAGCGTGCTTGGTGACCTGCTACATGGCGAGGAACGGCGTGTCTGGGGCGACCAGGCCTATCGTGGCCAGCGTCATGTCATCCGCGAGCATGCTCCATCTGCACAGGACTTCACCAACCGGCGATATCGTCATCGCGGTGTTGTCGATGAGGCAGAGAAAGCTCGCAATCGGACCAAGTCGAAGGTACGGGCGAAGGTCGAGCATAGTATCGGGGTCATCAAGCGCGTGTTTGGATTTGTGAAGGTGCGCTATCGCGGGTTGGACAAGAATGCCCACCGGCTGTTCGTCACCTGCGGCCTCGCCAATCTTTACCTCGCTCGAAGGTCGCTACTGGCTGCGTGAGAGGAGAGCTGCGTCCGCAGCGCTGCGACGATCCGGCAGACCGGCCGAACCGGCCCGCGAACGCCGAATTCCGGCCTCAGGTCGCATCCAGATTTCTCCGTCTTCGCCACCACCACGACCGGGCGGCGCAGATGGCGGGGTTGATCAGAGTTTCCCTAAAATCGGGCAGGAGCCCCGCACGCACGCCGAAGTGCTTATCGAGCCGATCTTGAGCGCCTTCGGCGTCGCCGTACCGCCCGACGAGTACTTGAAGGAGACGGGAGGCATCTGTCGCGACCGTAGGAGCACAGGCCGAGCTTCCAGCGTCATGCCACGCCACCCGCTCCGGAGGAGGGCGCGCCACAGACGCTCTGCGACACATGATCTCCGGCCCTCTCGGCCGCCCCACGTGCATACATCAGAGTGTCGATCGCGCTTCAGGGGCCGATCACCCGGCTGCGCGCCGTCCGACTAATTCGCTCACTTACGCGTGCGCCGCCCTCGATCTCCGACTTTAATCAGTTCTTCCACGATGGCGCGCGGATCGACCTGAATTGCTTCGCATACGTCTATCAGCTCAATCGCGTTCAGGCGTCTTTCGCCAGCCTCGTAGTCCGACACGAACGATTGTGGCCGCTTCAGCTGTCGCGCAACTTCCTCCTGCTTGAGCCCGGCAGCCAGTTGGCCGGACTTAAGCAGTTCCTGTAACCGCGCCTGGCGGGGCGATCGGCGGGAAGGAGGCATGTCGACGAGCCGAACTTGAGGAAAGCCGGCTGCCCAATTAGATGCATCTTGCCCATATCGGGAATTCGGATATAGTATTGAGGACCGCACGTAGCGGGTAACCGTGAGAGTGACCCTGTGGACGGAGGTGCGAGTGGGAGAGATTGGCGCAGGCACGGCATGTCACGTTCCGCCGTCTCAGCCATGACTCCCGATGACGACGCTCCCGTGCTGTTGCGGCTAACGAAGGCCGAGGCGCGGAAAGTTCTGGCAGTGCTTCAAGCCACTATCCGTGACGCGCCAGATCGACGTCACACACGGTCATTGGAAGCCGTGGAGGAAAAGCTTAGACGGATCGCGAGCGACCTTTGGACGAGCGGGCAGTTGCACCATTGAAAACCACCCTGCTCGGTACCTTGGTGCCGATGTTCGTCAGCCTAATGGTCTGTGCGGTATTTCGTCACGGACCGTTGCAAACACTGATTGACCTCATGCGGCATCAAAAGAGACCGAGTGAACGGCACCACACTGCGAGCGCGGATGCCCATTTGGCGTATCTGCGCAGACGGTTCGCCGCTTGATTATTTTGACGGCTCCTGTAGAGTAGCCGTCGCTTTTTGCCGGTTCGACCGAAGTAATACCGAACAGTCAATAACTACTACCGTAGTTGATAATATAATGTATTGACACACTAAACTTAATTGGACCACCATGGGGGAAATCTTCAGGAACCCCATTTGTGCGCAAGATGCGTCCGTCCCTTGAGCAGCGGTGCAGCCGGGACATGATGGCGTCGACCGCGCGCGGCTCACAAGATGCGTCCGCCACAAACATGGGGGATCAACAAAGATCGGGCTGCCATTAAGGGGGCGGACTGGGGCGTTCAAGCCACGAGCGAGATAGGCGCATCCACCATGAAGCGGGAAAACTTGCTGGCGATTGTTGAGAAGGCCGTCGGACGGGCGATGCGAGATCTGGTGTATGCGCACCCGCAGGCCCTGCAAGGTTACGTGGCGCGGAGCATCGAGAAACGACTTATCGGCATGCTCGGCTCGGAGATGTTGCGGGCCATGGGGCATCCGTCTGACACCGGATTGAGGGCACCGGGGGAGTGCTACACACCCAGCCAAGCGGCCCGCGAAATGCAGCGCGCCGCGAACTTTTCCGCCCAAGGGGACAGCCTGGGGATGCCGAGATCCATTAGCGAAAGTGACCCAGCCCGAGCCGCTTCTCCATGAGCCGCAGGCGCCGGAGTGCCTCGACTTCAGTGGGAGATACGTCGGCGGAAGCGATACTCCGCCTGCCGGGGGGCTGTCTCGTGAGCTTGGCTCAGGGCCGTAGCAATCACAATGCTACTGGTGCGTGTGATGTCCTGGTATTGCTCACCGCGCAAGTCGAGCTGCAGAGTGTCAATCACGAGCGACCATCGGCAACGACTCTCCAAAGAATACCTTTGCCTCGTCACCGACCGATACTCCGAGGGGCAGACTTGGCGCTGCCAGGGGCCGTTCCGGTGGATCGTGGGTAGCAATACCGCGCACAGTAGGAAGCGATTGTCTATGCATGAAACGACGCCAGGAAGAAGCATGTCGTTGTAGCCATGCTCGGCCGCGTGCCGATCGAGATCGCGCCCGAGGCGGCCCGGATGCGAATGGAGGTGACCGGAATGAACAAAGAGGACCTCGAAAAGCTGCGGCGCGAGCTGGAAAGCTTGGTCACCGACGTCCGAGGGGGACGCAGCAGACCCTATTCGGCGGAGTTACAGTATAATCTGTCGCGGCTCACGACTGCCCTGACCGGTTTCACGCAACTCGCATACCGGTCAATGTATCCGCATCGGGAGCCGGCGGAGTTGCTGGCCGAGATCGACAGTCTGCTGGCGCAAACGGATGAGATCCGCGATCTCGCGGAGCGGGTGCGCGAAATTCTGCTGCGGCCTCCTCCGGAGGAGAAGTCGTCAGGTTTCACGGCTTAGGCCATGACCGAAAAGGAGCTCGCGTTGCTGCTCTCCCTCGCGGAATGGGTGTCCCGGCTGACCACCACCGCGATCCTGATGCACGCGGCCGCGACATGCTGACCTTCTGGCAAGCGTTCCGCAAGTCCGCCAAGGAAGCGGCTCTCGCCTTCCTCTGCATGATCCCGCCCTCCACCGTCGGCCTCGTCGGAGGTTGGCTGTTGTGGACGCATCGTTATGTGGCGCTTGCCGTGTGGATTGCTATTGCACTGGTCACCGCGCTCGCCGTCAGCGCACGCGTCTACCAGCGCAGCATGAACCGTAACGCCGGGGGCCGGGGCGATGAACTACGATGAGTGGCAGCGCGAGTGGGATGAAGTAAGCCGCGAGTTTCACGCTACCTGTGATCGCATCCTCATGGGCGCGAGATCAGAGACGAGCGAAATCCGCCACCAGTGGAGTGCCCGTGATGGGCTGGCAGCTGACGCATGCCTATGGCACGACAAGTAACAGGCCCGCAGTTCGTTGCCGAAACTTACGAGTGCGCCAAGCAGTTCGCCGTCCTACTGACCACCCACGATCCCATCGAACCGCAACGAGCGAGTTTCATCAACCGCCGCCTCGACTGCGATATGACCGCCGGCTGCCACGGCATGGATGACGGGTTGACCAAGGAAGAGCAGATCGAACTTTCCTGGGCGCAGCATCTCGCCTGGCGCCGGCCGCTGACAGCTGGCTTGCGCGAACAACTCGCAGAACAACAAAACTGGAAGTGTTGCTACTGTGGGATCCGCATGGACGGCATTCCAGGGGTCGACCCGGCCGCGCCGACGTTCGAGCACGTTGTGCCGCGCTCCAAAGGAGGCTTGGACGAGATCGACAACCTCGCCATCGCCTGCCGTCGCTGCAACGGTGAGCGGGGGAGCGGACCATGACCGACTACGCCGCACGGCGGGCCGAGACACTCCGCAAGGAACAGCGCGAGGACCGCCGCTTCCACATCATCATGGGCGCGAGCTGCGGGTTGTTCGTGGTTTTCTTGGTGGCTGTTGTCTGGCTCGCCGTCGCCACCGAACCACAGCGCCGGGCAGCGTATCTCGCGGACTGCCAGACGAAGGGGTTCAGCGCTCAGCAGTGCACGTTCCTCTATTCGGAGCGGCAGCAGTATGACGCCGACAGTGCCGCCCCGATCGCGCTGGGTGCGGGCGCACTCGCCGTCTCTGCCACCCGCCGGTGAGCTGCGCATCCGCAAGGAGATCAGCAGGCCGCACCTTCGGTACGCCGGCTAGGCCCTGCAGCACGAGCACCGTCAGGTTATGAATGCCCCGCTCGAAGCCCAAATCGGGGCAAGCCATTGGCTCGCGCTGGCCAGATGACGGTGGGAGAGTTGTTCCCTTTTACCTCGGCCGATCTCCCTCACGTTATCTCCTTCTCCGTCCACGGCGCGCCTGATGTAGCCACGCAGCGTTCCACCGACGCGATGCGCGACCACCTCCTGCACTGGGCAGCGGGGGCTGCGGAATTATGGGCGGCGTAACGAACCGGCCGTCCAGGGCCGCACGTGTGCGTTGCTAGAAATGACCGCAAGCCCCGGCTCAGCCCCGTGTTTAACCTCGACCAATGCGCGCTGCGATAGCAAGGGCCGGTACCACGTGCTACGATCGGTTGTCTCGGGTCACGAAGGTGGCAGCGGTCGTGTTCAATCTGCGCAGCATTGATCTCAACCTGCTGACGGTCTTCGAGGCTATTTACGAACAGGGCAGCGTCAGTGCTGCCGCCGATCGTCTCTCGCTCAGTCAATCTGCTGCCAGCCACGCCCTGTCGCGTCTCAGAGATGTATGCAGGGACGATCTCTTCGCCCGAGCGCCCCAGGGTCTGGCTCCGACGCCCGTGGCCAGGGAGATGTTTCCGGCTATCAAACAGGCGCTCGACGCTTTGCGCGCGAGTCTGGCGGAAGCCAGCGGTTTCGATCCCGCTCAGTCGCTACGCCGCTTCCGGATCAGCATCCCGCATCCTCTCGGGCCATTTTACGCGCTTGACCTGAAGGCCGCTGCCGCGGCCGTCGCGCCTGGCATCGTGCTGACCTTCGACACTGCCTCGCGGCCAATTGACCTGGAGGACGGTCTCCGCGATGGCATCGTGGATATAGCCATCGACTGGCTACCGGTTGAGCTGGATCCATTCATCAACAAAAAAGTTTTTGAAGATCGGCTGGTGCTCCTGGCGCGACGCGCCCATCCCGCAGTCAATGATCGTGTCACGCTCGACGATTTACGAAGAGAGAAGTTCGTAGCCGGACACCACCGCCGTGCGATCGAACACCTGCCGCAGGCTATTAGGGAGTTCTATAGGCTAGAATTGCCAGAAGAGGTGCGCGTAAGTGAGTTGCTCGAAATTCCCACTATCGTGGCGAGCACTGACTTGTTGGGCATGTTCCCAAAAAGCATGGGGCCGCTGATGGAGAAGCGATTGGGGCTGCAGATCTTGCCAATGCCGATCGAACTGCCTGCGCTGCCGATTTACATCATCTGGCATGAGACGCGCCGGAACGATGCCGCACATCGGTGGCTCCGCGAGCTTGTAGCGACGAAGTTGAGCCGTTAGCTGGCGCCGTCCTCGGGCAGCGGGACCACCAGGACGAAAGTGGTTTTGTTGCCACGCAGTCCGGAAGCCATGTGCGCACGCCGATGGCGAAACGGCAGCCCGGAAATCGCGGGGTCGAATTGTCGATCTGCGGCTCGCCAGTTGTAGCCCCAATGCCAGGACATGCGAGGCCACGTTGGGCGCTTCAGCGAATGGCCAGCCCGCCACTGATCGTCTAAGCAGAAATGGTTCCTTTTTAAGACCACGGGCCTGCGGCCTCGCGGGATGAGAGCGGGTTCGCATAATTCCCAACTCCATATGCGCCCTGTTGATACTCTAAATGCACCATCAGGATTAACGCTCTGCGCCAGGGACGGCGAAGGTTGCATTAGGCAAACGATAGTTTGCATACAGGCGGATGAGGAGGGGGAGCGCACCCATGCGCGTCAGCAAACCATGGAAATCCGAGGTCAAACCCGCGCCGGTTGAGCCACGGGGCAATGCCAGTGATTGTTGAGTTTCATCGAGAACTGACCCACCAGGTGGCAAATTTCCACTGAGAATTGACCCATGTTTTGACCTCGCCCCGGCTGTTTTCAGCGGGGTCCACGGGAGTGATAAGCATGGAGTTACTGAGCGTGATCCGTCGCTGGGCGCTTCGAGACCAGCTTTCGATACGGGAGATCGCCCGCAGGACTGGGCTATCGCGGAACACCATCCGCAAATACTTGCGGGGCGACGTGGTGGAACCGGCCTTCAAGGTGCCGGAGCGGCCCAGCAAGCTGGACGCGTTCGCCGAGAAACTGTCGGCCTGGCTAAAGCTAGAGAGCGGCAGGCCGCGCAAGCAGAGGCGGACGATCAAGCGGTTGCATGCGGATCTGGCCGCCCTCGGGTTTGAAGGTTCATACGGCCGTGTTGCGGCGTTCGCCCGCACCTGGAAGGAGCATCGGCAGCGGGAGCAGCAGACGACCGGCCGCGGGGCCTTTGTTCCGCTGATTTTCCAGCCGGGCGAAGCTTTCCAGTTCGACTGGAGCGAGGAGTGGGCCGTTATCGGCGGCGAACGGACCAAGCTGCAAGCTGCGCACTTCAAGCTTTGCTACAGCCGCACCTTCATTGTCCGGGCCTATCCGCTGCAGACGCACGAGATGCTGTTCGACGCGCATCATCATGCGTTCCGGGTGCTTGGCGGCGTGCCGCGCCGCGGCATCTACGACAATATGAGAACGGCTGTTGACCAAGTTGGCGTCGGCAAGAAGCGCCAGGTCAATGCACGCTTTGCCGCGATGGCCAGCCACTACCTTTTCGATGCTGACTTTTGCAATCCGGCCTCAGGCTGGGAGAAGGGTCAGATCGAGAAGAATGTCCAGGACGCGCGTCATCGGCTGTGGCAGACCATGCCGCGTTTTGTGACGCTGGCTGACTTGAACGACTGGCTGGAACAACGCTGCCAAGCGCTATGGCGCGAGATTCCACACGGCAGCCAGCAAGGCTCGATATTCGATGCGTGGCAAAGTGAAGTCGGATGCCTGATGGCCGTTGGCAGACCGTTCGATGGTTTTGTTGAATACGGCAAACGCGTTTCGCCCACCTGCCTCGTTCACTTTGATCGCAACCGCTACAGCGTGCCCGCGTCCTTCGCCAATCATCGCGTCAGCTTAAGGGTTTATCCAGGCCGCGTCGTTGTCGTTGCCGAAGGGCAAGTCATCTGCGAACACGCGCGGCTCATCGAGCGGTCGCATCATCTGCCCGGCCGCACCATCTATGATTGGCACCACTATCTCGCGGTGATCCAGCGCAAGCCGGGAGCTCTGCGTAATGGCGCGCCGTTCGCCGAATTGCCGGAAGCGTTCAAGCGGCTGCAACAGCACCTTCTCAAGCAGCCCGGAGGCGACCGGGAGATGGTGGAGATTCTTGCCCTCGTCCTGCACCATGGTGAAGATGCGGTGTTGTGTGCCGTCGAACTGGCGCTGAGTGATGGAGCGCCGACAAAGACGCACGTGCTGAACATGTTGCACCGGCTGATCGACGGCAAATCCACGGCCACAGCAATGATCGCGGCTCCGCAGGCCTTGGCCCTGGACCGGGAGCCACGTGCCGACGTCGAACGCTACGATGCCCTGCGCGAGAAGCTACAGGAGGCCCGCCATGCGTCATGATCCGGCCGGGGCGGCGATTGTCGTGATGCTGCGCGGCCTGAAGATGTTTGGCATGGCGCAAGCCGCGGGCGAGCTGATGGAGCAGGGCGCGCCAGCGTTCAATTCGGCCGTCCCCATTCTCTCACAGCTGCTCAAGGCGGAAACCGCCGAGCGCGAGGTTCGATCGGTTGCCTACCAGCTCAAGGCGGCGCGGTTCCCCGTCTACAAGGATCTGAGCGGTTTTGATTTTGCGTCCAGCGAAACCAATGAAGCCCTGGTGCGCCAGCTTTACCGGTGTGAGTTCATCGAAAACGCCGACAACGTGGTCCTCGTCGGCGGTCCGGGCACCGGCAAGACCCACATCGCCACGGCGCTTGGCGTGCAGGCGGTTGAACACCATCGCAAAAAGGTTCGGTTCTTCGGGACCGTCGACCTGGTCAATGCGCTGGAGCAGGAGAAAACTCAGGGCCGATCGGGTCAGATCGCGGATCGGCTGATGCGGTGCGACCTCGTAATGCTCGATGAATTGGGCTATCTGCCGTTCAGCCCCTCCGGCGGCGCGCTGCTTTTCCACCTGCTGAGCAAGCTTTACGAACGGGCCTCTGTGGTCATCACCACGAACCTGAGCTTCAGCGAATGGGCTGACGTGTTCGGCGACGCTAAGATGACGACCGCCATGCTCGACCGCCTCACCCACCACTGCCACATCGTGGAAACCGGCAATGACAGCTTCCGCTTCAAAGCCAGCTCGGCCGCCAACAAGGGCCGAAAGGAAAAGGCCAAGAACTTGACCCCGGTATGACCCGCAAACCATAAATTCACCCGGGTCAGTTCTCGGTGGAAAACCCGGGTCAGTTCTCAGCGAAAATCAACAGTATGTGCATTGTAAGTATGGGATTCGGCGGCATTCTTCTTGTCGTGGGATTTATATTTCATCGAATGCGCGAGATGAGATTAGATAAATACTTTAAGGCACCAGAGGATTAAGTCAATTATAGTTCCTCCAGCCTCACTCCCTCCAACTCCAATACCGACAAGCACGCCAGAAAGAAACTGACGGCAAACGTCCCTCGCGCCAGCTTGCTAGTGATCGAAGACTCTGTTTCCTCGATCCCGTGCTCGCGCAGTCGCTTGACCAGTTCCTTGTAGCTCACATCGGCCCGTTTCAGTTCGGCCTTTAGAAAGCGCCGCGCCTTGTCCGCCCACTCTTGTTCCTTAGCTGAGAGTCCCATGGAGCTTCATAGCAAGAAACCTCGCTGTGGTGCAAGATTTCTGTTGACTATGCAATGCCAGCTAGCTATCTATCGTCACTGCCAGATACCTCGCGGTGGCGCTAGATGGCTCAGCATTTCCTCCTCTCAGCGAAGGCCCGGACGCTCTCCATCGGCGCCGTCCTCCGCATGACGGACGAAGCGGCCGAGCAAGCCTTCATCCGCATCCGCTGGGCTGCCACTCAGGGTAAGCCGGTCTGCCCACACTGTGGGTGCGAGACGGTCTATGCGGCGCGTCGGACCTCCGGGCGGCTGCGCTGGCGCTGCAAGGCGTGCCGCAAGGACTTCTCCGTCACGTCCGGCACACTTTTCGCGTTCCACAAGATGCCGCTCCGCAATTACCTCGCGGCTATCGCCATCTTTTGCAACGAAGTGAAGGGCAAGTCCGCACTAGCGCTCTCCCGTGACCTGAACTGCCAATACAAAACGGCGTTCGTCCTGGCCCACAAGCTGCGGGAGGCGATGGCGTCCGAGTTGAAGGGGCTGCGGATCGGCGGTCCTGGCAAGACGGCAGAGGTCGATGGCGGCTACTTCGGCGGCTATGTGAAGCCAGCCAACCGGAAAGAGAACCGTCTCGACCGGCGCCTCCGGGAGAACCAATCCGGCAAGCGTCAGGTCGTGGTTGTGGTTCGCGAGCGCGATGGCCGGACCCTCCCGGCCGTGTTCCGCTCAGAGAGCGCGGCGCTGGGCTTCATTACCCGCACGGTCGCCAAGGACACGCGGATCATGGTGGACGAAGCCAATTCCTGGAACGATCTGCATGCCCGGTATCAGGTAGACCGGATCGACCACAGCCAAGTCTACAGCCTTCCGGGTGGCGTCTACACGAACAACGCGGAGGAGTTCTTCTCCCGCATGCGCCGGGCCGAAATCGGCCACCACCACCACATCGCCGGGCAATACCTGATCCGTTACGCCCAAGAGAGCGCATGGCGTGAGGACCATCGCCGGCTGGCGAATGGGGATCAGGTCAAGGGCGTGATGGCGCTGGCCATGGCCGCACAGCCGAGCCGGGACTGGTGCGGGTATTGGCAGCGTTAAGCTGGCTGGAGAAAAGATGGCTGAACCCAAATACTATGACTATCCCCGCAAGAATCCACAAACTCGATCTCAGCCGCACCCCAGCTATAACCGGCAAAAACGACAGGATGTCCTACGATGGACCTAATTGCCACCTGATCTTCATCGGGCAAGCCCAGCAGCAATCCTGGAGGAAGGCTGTTCAGGACCACCATGCTTCCCGGCTCTAGTTCGGGCATCTGTAGCTCCATCTAGTCGCTGCAACGGGCCTTGACGTGTTTGGGTTTCATTCCGAGCTTTTGGATAGCAAGCCGTTTCGCGTCTTTGGTTGCCGTGACACAATCTGCCGCCATAGCGTCTCCGATAGCCCATCGCGGAACGCCAGGCGCGATGTTCCCAGGCATTGTATCATCTGCATCAGCTCTGGCAACACATACGCAGCCCCCTCCGGCCGGCCTTTGCGGCTTCGATAGGGATCGTTCAGAAGCTTTTGCGAGTGCCACGTGAGCATCTGATCCCGGAAACTGGAAGCGCGAATCACTACTCGCTTTGGACTCGCAACATCAACAAAATGTTAATGTGCTTAGGGTTACGGGGGCGCCAACCCCCTCCTGGTCCCGTTCCCCCGTCCGACCTTTACCGTCACCCCGCGCTTGTCCAGCGCCAGCAACGCGTTGTGTAGCCGGTTCTTGGTCAGCTTCACCGTGCGCCGATCCGGGCACTCCAGCCCCTTCATGGCCAGGGCGCGGCGCACGATGACGGCGACGGGTAGCGGCGCCCCTTCGGCCCGCATGATCTCCAGCGCGAGGCGCGGCAGCTCCTTCCGGGCGAAGATCGTGTTCGGCTGATACCGCCGGGGTGGAAGCCAGAGTTGCGGGTCCAGCTCCAGGATGCGGGCTTCGCACTGCGCCATCGATCAGCGGCGCCAGTTTGGCGAGCTGGGCATGAATACGGCGACGTTGGCGACGAAGCCTTGCAACTTTAGTTTCCGACATGCGTTCCATAGCTGTCGGGTCGCGCCTCCTAGGCGGCCCCGTCCGAACAGTCCAATGCTTAAAGCGCCCCGAGTCATGCCGGGGCGCTCTTTTTATCGGATCAGGGCGTGCGGGTGTGGTTTCGCTTGGTGGCCGTTGCTACCTGATACCGCGAAAATCCTGCAGACCGTGTGAAAACCCCATGCTGATTCCGGCGCGACGCGCGCTACGCTAGAATCCCGACATGCCGCACATCACCGGCCATGACCGATCCCAGCTTCTGCTGTTGCCCGAATCCCTGGACGACTATGTCGGCCCCGACAACCCGGTGCGCTTCATCGAGGCTTTTGTGGACGGGCTCGATCTTGCGGGCGCGGGCTTCGCGCGCGTCGAACCGAAGGAGACTGGCCGTCCAAGCTATCTCCCCGGCGATCTGCTCAAGCTCTATATCTACGGTTATCTGAACCGCATCCGCTCAAGCCGTCGGCTGGAAGCCGAGACCCACCGCAATGTCGAGGTGATCTGGCTGCTGCGCCATCTCAAGCCGGACTTTAAGACCGTCGCCGACTTCCGCCGCGACAACCGCACGGCGTTCCGCCCAGTGTTCCGCCAGTTCGTGTTGCTGTGCAAGCAACTGGACCTGTTCGGCCGCGAGCTGCTGGCGGTGGATGGCACACGGATCAAGGCAGTCAACAACAAGGACCGCAATTTCACCCGTGCCTCGCTGACCGAGTTCATCAAGCTGGCGGATGAGAAGCTCGACGATTACCTTCAGCGCCTCGACCGGAGCGATGCTGCCGAGCGGGGGACAAGAGGCGCACGGTTCGAGAACCTGGCGGAGAAGATCGCTGCGGTTCGTCAGCGGCGCGAGCGCTGCAAGGCGATGCTGGCAGAGCTGGACCGGACTGGGGAGAACCAGATCTCGCTGACCGATCCCGACAGCCGTGCAATGGCAGCGCACACGCACGTTGCCGTTGGCTACAACGTGCAGATCGCGGTCGATATCAAGCATAAGCTGATCGTCGAGCAGCAGGTCACCAACCAGGTGGTCGATATGGGCCTGCTGACGGGGACCGCCGAACCGGCGAAGGAGATCCTCGGCGTCGAGACGATCGACGTCGTCGCCGACAAAGGTTATTTCAAGATCGAGGATATCGAGGCCTGCGAAAAGGCGGGCATGGTGCCCTATGTGCCGCGACCGCAGCGCGGTCCTTCGGTCAGGGAAGGTCTGTTCCGCAAGGACGAGTTCACGTATGAGGCGGAGACGGACAGCATGATCTGTCCCGCCGGGCAACGCCTTCACCCCTATTCATCATCGATGCTTCGCGGGCTGAAGAAGATCAATTATGCCAACCGTGCTGCCTGCCCCGATTGTGTCTTGCGGCCGCGATGCACGGGCAATCGGTTTCGCTCGGTATCACGACTGGAGAATGAGGCGGTGTTGGACCGAATGGCGGCTCGGCTGGCGCAACGCCCAGACGTTCTTGACCGGCGCCGCGAGTCGGTCGAGCACCCATTCGGCACGATCAAACAGTGGATGCATCAGGGTGCATTTCTGATGCGACGTCTGGAGAAGGTTCGAGCTGAGTTCAGCTTGACCGCGCTTGCCTACAACATCAGGCGGGTGCTCAATCTTGTCCCGTTCGATGCGTTGATGTTGGTGGTGAAGGTCGTGCCGGATTGAGACGCTCGGGAGGTCCCTTGCGGGACAAAAGCAACGAACGGAGCCGCTCCCCGAGAGTCACAGCATGATTCCGGAGCAATCTGAAAGATCACACGATACCGCTCATCCATCTCGATCGGCCAAATCGGGATCGTCTTCGCCACGCAGCGCGTTTCCACACGGTCTGCCTGAGTTGGGCTGTTCGTGTGAACGGGTTACCTAACCAGGGGAGTGGACACCCCCCGGCCTGGACAGGTCCTCCCCCCGGGTGGCTCAGGTCGTCGGTGGCAGGTTGATTGATCGATCGCGGGGAGTGCTGATCGCTCCGGAGGGCGAACGGACGGTGTTACGGCGAGTTGGGATGGAGGAAGTGTCCGGATCACGCTGTGGTGGAGAGGCTTCACAGGGCTATTCGGCCGGAGACTCCTCACCCAGGACCGTCGTTGACAGCCCCGGCACGG
Source organism: uncultured Pseudomonadota bacterium (assembly GCA_963791885.1). Classification (GTDB taxonomy): domain Bacteria; phylum Pseudomonadota; class Alphaproteobacteria; order Acetobacterales; family Acetobacteraceae; genus CAVSUZ01. The sequence goes on from CAWBUL010000006.1 coordinate 2,010,668, forward strand.
TTCGCCGCTCCCGTCGGATAGCTACCCGATCGAAGCGGCCATATGCCCACATAGCACGGCAGCGCAAGGACCTTTACTTATGTCCCAGGCTTGCGGGCCGGGGACACCTCAGTCTCGAAAAGGTCGGATTTCAACTGCTTGCTATACGCTTGCTGGCCCTGTTCAGCCTGATTCAGCACAGCACATAACCATTTGAGAACATTGGCGGACCCGACACGATTCGAACGTGCGACCTTCGCCTTCGGAGGGCGACGCTCTATCCATCTGAGCTACGGGTCCGTACAGCCCTTTTATCCCGCCCGCCCTGCCGCGCAAACCCCCGGACCTTACTAGGGCATGCATCTCCTGCCTCGGAAGTCCGCCGCCCCCGGCGGCCAACGAAAGGGGATCAGCAGGCCGCCAAACAGCAGCCCCGCTTCTTCTTGACCCCCACGAAGCTTTCCGCCATGTCACCGCCGCCCCGGCATGCCCGCCGGAATCCCAGCGGCCGAGCACCCAACCTGCCGCGACAAGAGGAGCAATCCATGCGCGACACGGGCGAGTATCTGTTCACCTCGGAGTCGGTCTCCGAGGGGCACCCGGACAAGGTTGCGGACCGCCTCAGCGATACCGTCCTCGACGCCTTCCTCAAGGAAGACCCCTATTCCCGCGTGGCCTGCGAAACCATGGTCACCACCAACCGCGTCGTCCTCGCCGGCGAAACCCGTGGCCCCGAAATCGTCACGCCCGAACTGCTCGAGCATCTCTGCCGCATGGCGATCCACGATATCGGCTACGACCAGCCCGGGTTCAGCTGGAAGCACGCCAAAATCGAGTGCCACCTGCACTCCCAGTCCGCCGACATCGCCCAGGGCGTGGATGCCGCCGGCAACAAGGATGAAGGTGCCGGCGACCAGGGCATCATGTTCGGGTATGCGTGCCGCGAGACCGAGGGCCTCATGCCCGCGCCGCTTTTCTACGCCCACCTGATCCTGCGCCGGATCTCGGAACTCCGCCGCATCAAGGACAAGTCGGTCGCCGGACTGCTGCCGGATGCGAAAAGCCAGGTCACCCTTCGCTACGTCGACGGCAAGCCGGTGCAGGCAACCAGCGTCGTCGTCTCCACCCAGCACGAGGAGCATCTCGACCAGACCGAGATCAAGCGTTTGCTCTGGCCGCTCGTGGAGTCCACTCTGCCGCGCGGCTGGATGCCGCCCGAGCGCGAGTTCTACGTGAACCCCACAGGCAAGTTCGTCATCGGCGGCCCGGACGGCGACTGCGGTCTGACCGGCCGTAAGATTATCGTGGACACGTACGGCGGCGCTGCCCCGCACGGTGGCGGCGCGTTTAGCGGCAAGGATCCCACCAAGGTGGATCGCTCCGCCGCCTACGCTTGTCGCTATCTCGCCAAGAACGTCGTGGCCGCGGGCCTCGCGGATCGCTGCACCCTGCAGATCAGCTACGCCATCGGCGTGGCGCATCCTCTCTCGCTCTACGTGGACCTGCACGGCACCGGCCGCGACGTCCACGAGGCGAAGCTGGAAGGCGTGCTGCGGGAGGCGGTCAACCTCTCGCCCCGCGGCATCCGCGAGCACCTGCACCTGAACCGGGCGATCTATTCCCCCACCTCGGCCTATGGGCATTTCGGGCGCGAGCCGGATCCGGAAACCGGGACCTTCACGTGGGAAAAGACCGACCTGGTACCTGCGCTACGGTCTGCATTCCATCGCTAAAACCGCCGCCTGACCGGCTCTACGGCCGGGCGCGCGGACACAAGCTGCGGCCCCGGCAGGAACGTCTGCTCGAAGCGACGCTGCCCCGCCTGACGCTGACGCCAGAGCAGGCCGAGGCGCCCCTGGCGACATTCGGCGCGAACGTGCGGGAGCTGTGGCTGGAAGTCGGATTCGGCGGCGGCGAACACGCCCTGGCCCAGATCGCCGCCCATCCCCACGCCGGTCTCATCGCCTGCGAGGTCTTCGAGAACGGCATCTGTTCCCTGCTCTCCCGCCTGGTGCCCGAAGGTGGCGAGGCCGACGCGCCGCTGCCGCCCAACCTGCGCCTCTGGCCGGACGACGCACGGCGCCTGATCTCGCTCCTGCCACCCGCTTCTCTCGATCGGCTGTTCCTGCTCTTTCCCGACCCCTGGCCGAAGGCGCGCCACGCCAAGCGTCGCTTCCTCCATCCGGCATTGCTGCCCGCCATCGCCCAAGCAATGAAACCCGGCGCCGAGTGGCGCATCGCCACCGATGATCCGACGTACCAGGACTGGGTCGCCCAGGTCATGGGCGGCCAGGCATGCTTTCACTCTGAACCACCAGCCGCTACACGCCCGCCGGGCTGGCCTCCGACCCGCTACGAAGCCAAAGCGCTGCGCGAAGGCCGCACGCCTCTGTACCTGGAGCTTCCGGCGAATCTAGAGGCTATTATGAACCCGACTCCAGGGGACTCCCCGAAGCGGGCATCGCAACCCAGCAGCTGGTCGGCCGAGAACCAAGTGGCTGGAGACCGCTCGCCGCTTGGGCGCGAAATTCGCCATCGAATCGTACGCCGGACCGGCGGACAGGCGGACAATTCATACAAATATGTAATCCTCGTTTGTCCTTGCGCTTTTCAATCGCAGGTTGGTTGCGATTCCTGGCCATCTTGCTGTCTCATGACATTCTGGTTTGAAACTGCGAGGCGGTGCGAAGCGCCCCGGCAGTCGGCGGTGAGGAAAGGAACAAGCTCATGAAGTCAGGTCTTCTCGCGGCGACAATGTTGACAGCATTGGCCGCGGCCATTCCGGCCCAAGCGTCGCTGAGTGTCTTGCAGACATTCACGGGCAATGCTGGCGTAACCACAGACGGATGCGGCACGAATGCCGCCACCTGTACCCTGCAGTCCGTGGTCCCGGTCGGTTCCACGATCGAATCGGCATACCTCTATAGCTCCACCTTCAGCGCTTCGACCGATCCAAACGGCCTGACCCTCCAGACAGGCACGGCGGCAGCAATTGCCCCCACCTTTACGGCGCTTGGCGTCTCGGATGGCTACCTGCAGGCGTGGCGGGCGAATGTAACAAGCTACATCGAGGGCAACATGGCTCTAGGCGGGGCGACGCTGACCGTCGATGAAGGGGAGGAGACCTCCATCATCGATGGCGAAGGGCTGGTCGTAACTTTCTCCAACCCGTCGCTGCCGACCTCGACCGTGTTCATTCTGGACGGGTTCTCTCAGTCCGGCGGCGACACGTCGCATATCGCCTTCGATCCGCTCACAACGGGCTTTCAGGCGCAGATGATGATCGGCGACGGGTACAGCTATGACGGACCGGACCCGGCCAATCCGAGCAACTCGGCCCAAGTATCGACCATTACCGCCAACGGCAAGACGTTGACCACCGTGGCCGGCCACTGTGACGATGATCAGACGTCCCCGTGCGAGAACGGCAGCCTGATCACGGTGGGCGCCGACAATGCGGGAAGCGATACCGACCCCTTCACTCCGTACCCGAACCCCACGATCGGGGAAGATCATGAGCGCTACGATCTCTCGAATGTGCTCAGCGTGGGGGATACGAGCCTGACGCTGGACACGAATAATCCCAGCGACAACGACAACATTTTCCTGGAAGTCATCCAGATCAGCGGAACGGCCCATATTGTCCCCATGCCCGAGCCGACGGGATTGGCGCTGCTCGGAACCGGGCTGCTGGGCCTTGGGATCATGCGCCGGCGCCGGTAAGCGCACCGAAGTCAGAATGGACAAACACGTAGGGCGGTCCTAAGGACCGCCCTTTCTTTTTGCCCCACCATTGAATGAACCGGACCCGCATACCCGCCGCAATGCGCCCCCCGCCGGCGCCTCAGGGTGCGAACGCTACCCGGATCGCGCAGACCTTCAATGCCGCCCTCACCGAGGATCATCGCGGCCATTTCGAGCAGGCGAAATCTCTGTACGAGCTGGTCCTGCGCACGGACCCATCCAGCCTCGGCGCCCTGCATAACCTCGCCTACCTGCTCTTTCGCCAGGGTGAGCGCGGCGAAGCCGAACGCATTCTGCGCAAAGCGATTAAGGCGCACCCTCGGTCGGCCGAGGCGCACAACACCCTGGGACTTGTCCTGCACACCACCGGTCGGTTCCGAGAAGCCATCGCCTGTTACCGAACAGCGATTAGCCTGAAGCCTGACAATCCCATGGCTCACAACAATCTCGGCGCCTCATTGCACGAACTGAACCACCCCGATGAGGCCATTCCGCATTACCAAAACGCGTTGGCGATGAATCGTAACTATCCGGACGCCTGGCGAAATCTCGGCAACGCCTGTCAGGCGACGGGACACATCGAAGGGGCCCGTGAGGCCTTCAAGACGGCCATCCTTATGGCGCCGCGAGTAGCCTCCCTCTACCACGGCCTCGCATCTTGCTCTCGTATGGCAGCGGACGATCCGCATCTCGGGGCGATGCAAGCGCTTGCGGCCCATGAGGAAGAACCCCCAGGGTCGGAACGCATCCTGCTGCACTTCGCCCTGGCGAAGGCACTGGACGATGTAGATCAGCCTGATCGCGCAGCCGAACATCTGCTGAAGGCCAATTCACTAAAGCGCCGTGAGTTAGTTTACGACGAGGCAGACACACTCGGCCTATTCGAGCGAGTCCGCGAAACGTTCACGACTGCGGTCGTAAACCGCGCGACCGCCGAGGCGGAACCACGGCAGCCGCGGCCGATCTTCATCATTGGCATGCCGCGATCAGGCACCACGCTCGTCGAACAGATCTTGGCGAGCCATCATGCCGTGACGGGCGGAGGCGAGCTGCCGGCCCTGCGGCAGGCGATCGAAGAGGTGCTGGGGAAAGAGAAGTTTCCCGAGGCCGTTCTGTCGGCGACAACGGGCCAAATACGCAAGATCGGAGATCGCTATCTTAGCAAGGTCCGTGGCCAGTTTGCTCGCGCGGCGTACGTCGCGGATAAAATGCCGTTCAATTTTCTCTACGCAGGCCTCGTCCGGCTGGCGCTGCCCCACGCGCGGATCATCCACATCCGTCGCGATCCTGCAGACACCTGTTTTTCCTGCTTCTCTCTGCTTTTCAAAGGCGAATTGCCGTTTGCTTACAATCTTTCGGAGTTGGGTCGCTATTATCGTGCCTACGAACGCCTCATGGATCATTGGCGCACGGTGCTGCCAGCCGGAGCGATGCTGGAGGTGTCTTACGAGGCACTGGTCGCCGATCTGGAGAGCGAGGCGAGGCGCCTGGTAGCGTATTGCGGTCTGGAATGGGATCCGGCCTGCCTGTCCTTCGACAGGACAAAGCGCGTCGTTCTCACAGCCAGTGCAGCGCAGGTTCGGCGGCCGATCTACCGCAGCTCCATCGGCCGCTGGAGACGGTATCGATTCATGCTTGCTCCATTGCTTGCGGCAATGGAACGCACTGAATACGAATCACCATCGCCGTAAGAGAGAACCCGAACCCCGTTACTCCGCTCATCGCCTCTGAATCAGAGCGAGCGTTGGAGCGCGGCGCCGTCCGCGCCTGACAAGCATGATCGGTTCGACCTGAACCGATCATGCCATGAGATCAGGCCACCGACCCGAGCGACGCTGCCACCTCCGCCATCCTGGTGGCCAGTCCGGCTGCTCCGCTGCGCGCTAGAATGGAGGCGAAGTCGGAACGCTGCACCGCAACCCGGCTGATTGTTCCATCTGCAAGCACGTCTTCGGCACGCCATCCGGCGGCCGTCCGACGCATCACATAGTCGATGCGATGCGCCTCACCATTGCTGTCAACGACTTGCGTCTGCACAACCTCGCCGCCACCAGGCAGGCTGCGCTGCTCCGGCATGATGCGGATCTGCTGTCCGCCGGTGAAATTGGCCGCGTAGTTGGCCGCAATGTAGCGCCGGAACACCTGTAACAAATTCTGTTGGTCCGCGGCCGACAGCGTTGCCCAGCCCAGTCCGACCGAGGCACGCAGCACCGTCGGCAGATCGAAACTCTGCTCGAGCACCGGCTCAAGCATGGCAACCCGCTGTGAGAAATTCGCCGACCGCGTCTCAAGCGCGGCGTTCAACCGCGCGATCGGCGCCGCGGCGTCGGTGGCCGAGTCCGCACGCGCGACGTGGGAAATGCAAATTGACGACAAGCCGATGACGAATAGCCGGCGCGGCAACGGTCCGATCATGATTGACCTCCTTCCCCCGTTGAGGACGCAGTATCGCCATATTACGCCTGCATGCGCTGAAGCGTTTCAGACCCAATCGGTGGATGACGATTGGTATGGCCGCGGGTAAATGGGGCGAAGGGGAAGAAGTATCAACCGTTCGGAAAAACCCCGAAAAATCAGGACGTTCGATCCACTGCTGTCACTCTGCCCGACGGGCTGCTAGCTCTGCGTCGTTCACCTGCAGCCCGAGTCCTGGCTCGGCCGGCAAATGAAACAACCCGTCCCGCGGTTGCGGCGGATTAGCGAACACCGCATGGGTGCGCGACGAAGGATCGTTCCACTCGCACGGCTTCGTCGCGTGCAGTTGCGTCGCAGCGAACTGCAGGTTTGCCATGTGCCCGATCGTGGCCTGCGTTTGATGTGGCACCAGTTCCACGCCATGCGCATGGCACAGCGCCGCGCAACGCATAAGCCCAGTGATGCCACCCATCTTCACGATGTCTGGCTGCACCATGCGCACGCCCGCCTCGATCAGGTCCGCCAGCGCAGCCAAAGTATATGTCTGCTCGCCGGCGGACACTGTGATATCCAGCGCGCGCGTCACATCACCCATCGCTTTCGGATGGTAATGCTGTACCGGCTCCTCGAACCACCAATAGCCGAGGTCTTCCAGCGCGCGCCCCACACGAACAGCGCCGCCGGTCGTGTATCCGTTGTTGGCATCGAATGCGAGCGGGAACCCGTCGCCCACCAGCTTGCGCACCGCCTTCGCTTTGGCGATGTCGCCCGGAATGTCTGAATCCAGCCGCGTCCGGTTGTTATCGAACCGGATCTTCACGGCCGCAGGTTTGTCGGCCATGCGTGCCTCGACGACGTGCAGCACCTCGTCAAGCGGGCGATCCCCGTTTCCGCCGATCGAAGCATAGAACGGCAACGCGGTACGCCATGCCCCGCCGATCAACTTGTAGATCGGGCGCCCCGTCGCCTTTCCCTTGATGTCCCACAACGCGATATCGATCGCCGCCAGCGCACCGGTCAGTGCGCCCTCTGGCCCGAGCTTGACCAATTCGTGCATCACCGTGTCCAGCAGCACCGCATGATCGAACGGATCCTGTCCGATCAGGCGGTGGGCAATGTCGTGCTTGATCATCCCAATCGAGGCACGTCCGCCCTGCATGGGGGACGCCTCGCCCCAGCCGGTGATGCCCTCATCCGTGTCCACCCGCACGAAGGCGCTGCGCTGGCTTGGCTTGGTGTCGGCCGACCACTGCACCTGAAAGGCTTCGACGCGGGTAATCTTCATGCTGGCTTGCCTTGCTCGGAACAACGAAGCTGACTGTAGCCCGGATCAGCAAGCCATGACCAATCGCCCCCGGTCAGGCGGAGATCTTACCCGTACTGCGGCTACGGCGCCGGCGAACAAACCCAAACCCGACCGCACCAGCGCTGAGCAGAGCCAGTGACGCCGGTTCCGGTATCGGACTGAAAGACTTGGTGATCGAAATGGAGGCCTCACCAAGCACAGCGACTCCACCCAGATTCCACAACAGGTCAACCGCGCCGTCGCCCATGAATGGGCCAGTTTCCATGTTGTACATGCCCTTCGAGATATCGGTAAGAACCGAAGTGGCCGACCCAAGATCCCACTTCTCAGGCTTGGCGCTTTTGCCGTTGATTGAGCCGGTCAACGAACCGGATGACACGAGTGCCGTGCAGAAGGGGGAGCTATTCGTCCCGGTGATCAAGGCCGCACCGGTCGCCTTATTAAACTTGGTGATGCCGCATTTGGCCCCGCCGCTCAGGCTGCCGTCTGGGTGGAAGTTGAAATAGTCGTCGAACAGCAGATCCTCGATACTTGCGCCCGTCTTATTGGTAAAAACGAATTTCTCGGTCACCCCTGTTTTCGCAACGGTCGTTGTGATCGTCAGAGCCAAACCATCACCGGCAGCACCACCGGCAACGGGAAGCAGGAGCGAGGATGTCGCTTCGTCATCCTTCACTGCGATATCGCTCGTCACTTGCCAGTTGCTGCCGATGAAGGACGCGCCGCGCGTGCCGCCGTCCAGCCATGGACCAATGAAGTTGTACTTGTTGCCCGAGCCGACGACGGCACCTTTCTGCGTCGTGTAAGACACGCTCGGCGCGTCGTCGCCGGAAAACACATCCAGACCAATGTTAAAGGTTTTCGGCTGTTGGGTCGGGAACCAAGTGTCCGTCCAGCCATAGGCGCTCTGGCAATACGTCTGGCCGCCCGACTTCGCCGCGCTGGGACCCAGGATGGGCTTGACGGTGATTGCGTGAGGACCACCCGTCGCCCCTGAGGCACAGGGCTGGACCACCGCAGCACTGGCCGCCGCGCTGAGACCGATAAACGCAGCTGCAACGGTGACGAGCGACACCGCCTTACGAAGCTCTGGCATGACTGGATAGCCTCCCCACGCCGGATGATCGCGGGTTTACTATCGGTTGACATGAGACGAGCTTGTCAACAAGTCTTTTTATGTGGATTTTTGATTGCGTCTCAGGCAGCGTTCAACTCCGCCGAACACCCCAGAAAACCGGATTGGCCCCGCGCACGAACCCCGTCAGATCCGTGCGGAACGCTGTCGGCTGCGACCACTGCCCCAGCGGAATATACGGAATGGACGAAAACGCCTCCACCTGCATCGCCTCCGCCGCACGCTTCTCCCCCGACAGATCAACCGCCGCAAACCACGCCGCCTGGTCCTGCTCCAGCACAGGGTCGCTGGGCCAGCCGAACCACGCCTTCAGCCCGTTCCCCCGCAATTGCACGCTGCTCGGATCCGCCGCGCCGAGGCCCGTCTGGCGCGTGTTGAAGCTGCTCCACCCGCCTTCGCCGATCGGCTTGGTCACCGCCCGGCGAGTCAACAGCGTCGCCCAATCCGTCGCATCGACCCGCACTTTGATCCCGATCTGCTCGTAAATCGACCGCGTCACCTCGGCCATCGCGTGCATCTGCCGCTGGTCCGTGGGGTCCATCAACACCGCCGTCTCGCCCTTGTAGCCGGACGCCTCGACCAGCTTGCGCGCCAACCCGATATCGCGCTTCCCGGTCAGCGCCTGCATCCCTGCAGCACTCGCCATCGGCGAACCGACAGTAAAATACCCCACGGGAATTCTTGCATATTGCGTCTGATCACCGAGCACCGCCGCGATATACTCGTGCTGATCGATCGCGGGCAGCAGCGCCGCCCGCAGCTTCGCGTTGTCGAACGGCGGCTGCAGGTGATTCAGCGCGATGATCTCGATCAGCCCGAACGGATCGAGTTGTTGCACGGAAATCTGGGCATTCTGCTTCAGCACCGGCACCAGATCGAACAACGGCTGATCGATCCAATCCACTTCGCCCGCCTGCAAGGCCGCGGCCGCCGTGCTCGGATCCGTCTGCACGACCCATTCCACGCGATCGAAATGCGCCACCTTGCCGCCGGCAAGATAATTCGGCGCCTCGCCCCTCGGCACGTATTTCTCGAACCGCGTATAGATCGAACGCGAACCGGCCACCCATTCGTCATGCACGAAGCGGAACGGCCCGCTGCCGGTGAAGTCCTTGATCGCCGTTCCCGCCGGCGTCTGGGCGACATGCTCCGGCATGATGAAGCAATTGCTCGCCCCCAGCGCATACAGCATCCGCGGGAACGGCTTCGTCAGCCGCATACGGAACGTCGTGTCGCTTGGTGCCGTCATTTCCGCCATCACCTGGAGCAGACGCTGACCGAATAAATCCCGCTGCCCCCAGCGGTTGATCGATGCGACAACATCTGCGCCGCGCACCGGCGTCCCGTCATGGAACAGCAACCCGTCGTGCAGCGTGAAATCCCACGTCAATCCGTCAGCCGACACGGCCTGCCCGGCGCACATCTGCGGCTGCGGGATCAATCCGATATCCACGCCATACAGCGTGTCGTACACCATCAGCGAGTGCGTCACGACGACGATCGCCGTCGTCCACACCGGATCCGGCACCGAATACGCAGCCTGCGGAACGAAGCGCAGCACCCGGTTCGACGCGCTCTGTGCCACGGCTGGCCGAGCCAGACTCGTCACAGCCAACGCGGATGCCGAACGGATCAGAGTGCGGCGGCTGATCATCCTCACGTCTCCGGCTTGGTGTCCTGCCGAAGACACGCAAGACGCGGGCCAGCCGCCCCTATCCGCTCACTGAAACGGTAGGAACCGGAAGCTCGTCATGATGATCTGCTCGTTCGCGCTCGGCGCTCCCCCGACGCCATCAAAAATCTGCCGGTGTGTGTAGGAATACTGCGCCCCGAGCTCCATCGTCCCATACCAACTGTGCAGGAAGCGCCACCACCCGCCCAGCGTGGCCTGCCAGACGCCTGACGTGTCGCCGACGCACCCGCTCGCCGGGCCCAGTTCGATCGTGCACGACGCATTGTCATAAAGCGGGCTTCCGTACCCGTACCCCTTTCCATTCGCCGTGAAAGCGCTCTTCAACTCCTGCTCCGTCCCAGCATAGGTGTAGAGGTCAAGCCGGTCCGTCGGATGCCCGATCAGGCCCACCAGACCCATGACCTCCGGCAATGGAGCCGGCGCGCCGTTCGATCCGACGGTCGCGTCGGGCAGCCCCGCAGATCCATACCGGCCGATCCCGGATCCTCCGACGACGCTTAGCTGCAACTCCATTGCCTTCGGAATCAGCGGCAGCAATGCATTCACGCCACCACCTCCGGCCAGCACGGTCTTGTTCTGACCGAAACCGACCTCACTCACCCGGCTCTGCATCAGCCGCCCGACACCCCAGAGTTCATAATGTCCCCACCCAGGATCGAATGCGATCTTTGCGATCAGGTCGGGCGCCGGATTGGTGCTGTAATTGACCGTCGGTGTCAGCCCGCTGCCACCAGGATTGGAGATATTGATCGTCCCGACAGACGAAGGCACGAGCCCGTTCGGCCCGGCCGGTGCAAACACCGTCTGCGGACTTTCAACCGAAAGCCCAGCGGAGATGTGCTTGTCGTCAAATTCCTTCACCACACGGAACTGCGGCTGCCGCGCCCAGAAAAAGCCCGGCACATACTGCGCATCGATCGTCAGCGGGATGTCTTCTTGCCGTGGGATAAGTCCTGTGTGGAACATCGTCGCCAGGCTCCAGGCCTGTCCGCCGAGTGCGTAGAATCCCCAATCCGTACGCGCATACGTGGCATAGGCCTGTCGCAGCCGCAGCGTGTAGCTATTACTCTGGTTGGAGTTCGCGGTCGGCGAATCACCTTGGAAATCCGTCTCGAAATACGCTTGCAATTCGGTATCCGGATCGGGGTTGCCGGTCATCAGCAACGATATGCGGCTCTGCCGCGCCGAAAATCGCGTCTCTGGTTCGTAATACTGCGGGTTGTTCGGTAGCGGAATCCCCGTGTTGAAGTTGGACCCGATATCCGCAACCTGATTGCGCGAACGCCAGATGCCGGCAGCTTCGATGAACCCACCCAGCGTCACGAACACGCCTCCAACCTGAAACGTGCCTTGCTTGCTGCCCACCGCTGCTGCTGCCTGCGCGCCAGGCGCCCCTTGCGCGAACGGCCCCGGCAATCCCGGCGGGATCAGCGAACTCACGGGTGGTTGGACGTTATAGGCGAAACCAGGCGGAGGCGGTGGAAGCGACGCGGGCGCCGTGGCCGGAACCGGGCTCGGAGCCGCCTGCACCCGCGGCGCGGCAGCGGCGATTTGCGCACTTGCCTTCGCCTGTTGCGCCTCCTGCCGCGCGCGAGCCGCATCCTGACGTGCGGCTTGCACCTCAGCCTGGCGACTCACTAGCTCCTTCCGTACGTTCGAAAGTTGGCTCTGCAACTGATGGATCTGCTGTTCGATCGCGCGGATCTGCGCAGCCGTATCATCCGGTGAGTTGGATTGCGCAACCGCCCGACCCGGATCGAGGCACAGCGCCGCAGTGCCAAGCACCGTACACATCAGAGCCGTGCGAAATAATCCGCCGCGGTGTCCAGCTTTGATGTGGAAATATGCGCAGCCAATCACTCTAATCAGTCGAGGTGACACTCACGGCTCCTCGGCCAATAGTTTCAACCGAACGCAGCGCCTAAAGCGCATCGCAATGTCAGCATCTCGCCTCGTCGATCATCAAGCGACTGATCGATGACATTGCTGCTCACGAATGATACGAAATCAGATCGCGCGAGGCGCCCACGTCAGAGCACGTGAATACAACTCGCCTAAGGATCAAAACTGGCGATCCGGGACTCTTACCCCCCGCCAACCCCCGCCAGGAACAATCCCAGCACCACGTCCGGCGCCATGATCAGTGCCGCCATCACGCGCGAACACCCCAGCGCCAGCCGGATCGCGTACCACTCCAGCCACAGCGTCCAGCCCTGAGCCACCAGCGTGCACGTCTCGCCCACCCAGTCCGGCGCCCCCGCTGCGCCCGGCGCTGCCGAGACCAGCAGCAGCCCGTACTGCACCACGTTCACCCAGTTCCACACGATGATGAACCGAGGCCAACGGCCCGCGATACCCAGCGCGCTCAGCATCTCGAAGGAGATCACCGCGTACGCCGCCCAGCCCAGCACGAACAGCACGGCCTGCAGCACCGCCTCGTGCGGCAGGTCCGCCGGCCAGCCGACCTGATGCCACGACAGCACCAGCATCAGCGCGTACAGCGGCACGCAGAGTGCCGCTGCCCAGAAACTGCGCGCCGCCGAGATCAGGTCCGCGGGAAACAGCAGCAGCCCATCCGCCCGGCCCCGCGCCAGCCGCAGCGCGCCGGACAGGCCGGACCAGCGGACCGCCGTCGTCATGGCAAGGCCGAGCTGATGCGCCCGGTCCCAATCGCCTGCGGCGCAACCACCAGCACGATCGTGCAGGCATTCACCAGCGCCACCAGGATCGCCGCCCGCGCCCCGCTGATCGCCAACCCATGTCGGGCGATGAACCAGTGCAGCCACAGCCCATACCCAGCCAACAGCCCCAGCACTGAGTAACCAGCCGCCTCATCACCGACAGCCATCGTCAGCGGCGGATAGACCAGGATCAGCAGCACGGCCGCCAGCATCGGCACCAACCACTGGCACCAGTTCAGCGCCGTGGCGTACCGCAGCCAATTCGCCTCCCGCTTCCACCACTTCGCCGGCTCGTAAGACAGCACCGGCGGCGCGAGCAGCGCGATCACCGTACCCAGAAGACTGGCCGCTGCCCCCCGACTTTGGCCACCGGCCATCATCAGCGCCGCCCCCACCAGAGGAAACGCCAGCAGTGGGGCCAGACTGGCCAGAAACGCGTCGCGGCTGGATCCGAACTCCGCCAAACCCTCCCGCCGCCCGCGCCCGATCAGCAGAATCCCACGCAGCACGCTGCGCGTCGGAAGACCCTCGCGCAGACGCACCTTCATGCCGCGAACGCCCGCAGCACGGCCGCGTACGCATCCGCCAGCGCCCGCAGCTCCGCCACCGGCACATGCTCGTCGACCTGGTGCATGCTGCTGCCCACCAGCCCGAACTCCGCCACCGCACATAGCCGGGCGATAAACCGGGCGTCCGACGTCCCGCCCCCCGTGTCCAACCGAGGTTCCACCCCGGTCACCCCAGCGACTGCCTTCCGCAACCGTTCGACCTGATCGCCCGGCGCCGTCAGGAACGCCTCGCCGCTCACGCTGACCTCCAGCTCGAACCGCTCCAGATACTGCGCCAGAGTCGCCCGCAGCCACGCCTCCAGCGACGCGCCGCTATGCCTGTCATTGAACCGGATGTTCAGCGCCGCCCGCGCGCTGGCCGGAATGACATTCGCCGCCGCATTCCCGACATCGACGCTCGTCAGTTGCAGCGAACTCGGCTGAAACCACGCCGTCCCCGCATCCAGCGGCGCCGCGATCAGCGCCTGTAGCGCACGCACCAGCCGGTGCACCGGATTATCCGCCCGATGAGGATACGCCACGTGCCCCTGCACCCCATGCGCCGTGATCCGCGCATTCAAACTCCCACGCCGGCCGATCTTGATCATGTCGCCCAGACGCTCGACGCAGGTTGGCTCGCCCACCAGGCAGAAATCCGGCACCTGCCCATTCGCCTCCATCCATTCCAGCACGCGCACCGTGCCGTCGGTCGCCACGCCCTCCTCGTCGCCGGTGATCAGCAGCGACACCGATCCTGGCAGTGACCCACACCGCGCCGCCGCCGCCACGAACGCCGCGATCCCGCCCTTCATGTCACAGGCGCCCCGCCCGTACAGCACGCCATCCGAGATTCCGCCGCCGAACGGATCATCCCGCCAGCCCGCGCTCCCCGCCGGCACCACATCCGTATGTCCGGCGAAGCAGAAATGCGGCGCGCCATCGCCCCGCCGCACGAACAGGTTCTCGATCTCCCCGAACCGCAGCCGCGTCACCCGGAACCCCAGCCGCTCCAACGCATCGCCCAGCACGCCCTGCGCCCCAGCATCCGCCGGCGTCACCGACGGACAGCGGATCAGCGCCTGTGCTAGCCCGACCGGATCAGTGAAATCGTTCAATCGCGCAGCAGCTCATTGATCGAGGTCTTGGCCCGAGTCTGCGCATCCACCCGCTTGACGATGACGGCGCAATACAACCCCGGCCCGGGCGAGCCATCCGGCAGCGCCCGCCCCGGCAGCGACCCCGGCACCACCACCGAATAGGCCGGCACCCGCCCGACATTAATCTCGCCCGTTGCGCGATCGATGATCTTGGTCGAAGCCCCGAGATAGACGCCCATCGACAGCACGGCGCCGCGCTCCACCACAACGCCCTCGGCCACCTCGGACCTTGCGCCGATGAAGCAGTCGTCCTCGATGATCACCGGGTTGGCCTGCAGAGGCTCCAACACCCCGCCGATGCCCACGCCGCCCGACAAATGGCAGTTCTTTCCGATCTGCGCGCAGCTTCCGACCGTCGCCCAGGTATCGACCATCGTGTTGCGGTCCACATAGGCACCCGCGTTCACGAAGCTCGGCATCAGCACGACGCCCGGCGCGACATAGGCCGACCGCCGCACCACCGCGCCCGGCACCGCGCGGAATCCCGCTTCGCGAAACCGGTTCTCGCCCCAGCCCGCGAACTTCATCGGCACCTTGTCCCACACCGGAGCACCACCCGGCCCCTGCATGGGGCCTGAATCGGTCAGCCGGAAGGACAGCAGCACGGCCTTCTTCAGCCACTGATTGACCCGCCACCCCCCAGGCCCCTGCTCGGCGACCCGAGCCGCGCCGGAATCCAGCGCCTCCAGCGCGTCGTCCACGACACGACGCTCGTCCCCGCTCGTGTTCGGCGAAAGCCTCTCCCGCCGTTCCCATAACTCTTCGATCCGGCGTTCAAGCTCCGTCGCGTTCATACAGGTCCCCAGGAGAGGCGGCAGTAAAGGCGGCCGGACCATGCGCAAGGGCCAAGCCGGCTGTCAACGAAGCACCCGAAGCACGCACATCGTATCGCTGACCGGCCCGGCAGGGTTTCGAATGCAGGTAAGCCGGATTGGGGGCTTCCGTTCTGACGAGGCTTGCAATCGTCCAGGCAAACATCCTAGTAGGTAATATAACTACATTCGGGGATCTGTCATGGACGAAGTTGTCTCGGCCGCCGATGCCAATCGCAGGTTCTCCCTCCTTTTGCGTGGGGTTCGGGAGGGGCGGAGCTATGTCGTGACCAGCCACGGCAAGCCCGTCGCGCGGCTTATTCCCGCCGGCAAGCACGACGATGTGGCGATCAGTGCGCGCGCAACCCTGCTCTCCCGCCTTGAAAAGCAGCCCGTCCTGAATGCCGGACGCTGGACCCGCGATGAACTCTACGAGGAATGATCAGTGAGGATCGCGCTCGACACGAATGTGCTTGCCTACGCGGAAGGCATCAACGGCATTGAACGGCGTGATGCCGCTTTGGCGCTCATTCGCCGAATACCGCAACAGGCGGCCATCGTTCCGGTGCAGGTTCTCGGCGAGGTTTTCAGCGTGCTCGTCCGCAAGGCCGGAAAGTCGCGCAGCGATGCCCGTGATGCCTTGCTGAGTTGGCGCGATACGTTTCCCGTTATTGAAACCTCGCCGGAAGTCATGCTGGCGGCGGTGGATCTCGCGACGGATCATCAACTGGGGATATGGGATGCAGTCATTCTCTCGGTTGCTTCGCAATCGGGATGCCGCTTGCTTTTGTCCGAGGACCTTCAGGAAGGCTTCACCTGGTCCGGCGTGACGGTGGTCAATCCATTCGCTTCGCCGCAACACGCCCTGCTACATGCTCTGCTGAGAGAGGATGAATGATGGGAACGTGCGGTGGTTATCGCTTTCGCGATGAACGGCCAATTCGTTCGTTGGTGCTGTCCTAATCGCGAAGCCGGTTCTGCCCCAGCCCCTTCAAGTTTCGTAAACACCTGTCCCACACTGGAGCGTCACACCGCCCCGCATCGGACCCGAATCGATCAGCCGGAAGAGCGCGAGCCCATATCCGCTGTCGCTGATCCGGCAAAAAAAGAGCGCCCCACCTTGGGCCAGGGCGCCAGTTTTATTTGGGAATTAGGCTGCGCAAGCTGTAGCAGATTGCTAGCCCAGTCTCAATAATAAAACTCGGCTATCGGAATCAATTCGAACGCGACACAACACGCGCACCATTTGTCAAATCGAAAAACTTAACCCATCATGGTGGAGTGTGGCGCCAAGCTCGTCTGCACCGAGGCACCGATCACCGCGTTCGACCAATGCTGTCCCTGGAGACGAAACCAAGGCGCGCACATACCGACGCAGCCGATCGCCACATGCTGCCGTGCGGGCCAAAAGAGGTGAAGCTGCCAAGCTCCTGCACCGCACCACCCGCGCACGAGGAAGCGGGATCGTACGCTCGACCACGCAGAAACCCTTTCTTCACCCTTCTCCGTATAAATCGCTCCAGCCTCACCTCAGGAAACATATCCAAATATGCGCGTATTCGGCTCCCTGCGGACTCAACCCGCTGAAATCGATCATCTCCTGGCCGCGTCGCGCCGCTTCGACGTGCTGCAGGACATGACGCGGCGCATGCGGGCGGAAATGCTGCCCGAGCGAGTCATGGAAGCCGGCCTGCAGACCTTCTCGGGCGCCATGGGCAGCGACGGCGCGGCCATCCTCGATCAGGATGCCGTGCCGCTCTTCCAGACCGACGTGCCGCCTGCGCCAGTCCTTGCCACCGCCGGTCCGATGCTGGCGCGCGATGCAGCCGGCTCGGTGCAGATCTCGGACGGCCCGGACCAAAGCGTCGTCCTGGTCTGCCGGATCGCCACCCGATTTGGCGACGCCGCGGGGATCGTATTCTGGCGCCGCCGTGCCCCCTGGCCCGACGCGGACCGCCCCCTCGCCGAGGCCGGCGCCTCCCTGCTCGCCCTGGTGCTGGAGCAGCAGGCGCTCCAGCAGGAAATGGCCCGCCAGAGCCGCACCGATCATCTCACCGGCCTCTTCAACCGCCGTGCGTTCATGGATGAACTGGACCGCCACTTCGACAGGCTGGAAAAAGAACAGCTCCCCGGCACCCTTATTCTCGCGGATCTCGACGGCTTCCGCACCGTCAATGAACGCCTCGGCTTCGTCGCCGGCGATCGGGCGCTGCAGGCCGTGGCGCGGCTGCTCCGCGCGGCCGTGCGTCCGACCGATGTGATCGCACGAATCGGCGGCGACGATTTCGCACTCTGGCTGAATGGCGCCGACCATCTCACCGCCGCCGAACGCGCCGAGTATCTGCGCCAGGCCATTCCCGCGAAAATGATGAACGAACTCGCCGGTCATCCCATGGCCCTGGCCGTCTCCATGGGCATCGCGACGCGATCGGCCGGAAGCGGATCGCCGCCCGGCGAAGTCATCGAGCAGGCCGAACATGCATTGCGCATGGTGAAGCAGGAAGCGCGGGGCAATTGGCGCGTCGCGCGGCAGGAGGCGTTTTAGAGCAGATCGCGCTTGACTGGAGCCGCTTGCGGTTCCAGGAGCGCGTGAATCTGATCGCAAACGAGGCATTAGAGCGCGATCGCTTCAGGCTGCAGAGCCAATGAAGCGTGAATCGCGCTCTCAGCAACGAGAATCATAGCGGGATCGGCTTAACCCGAACCGATCACGCTATAAGGGCGCCAGGCTCGGATACTGCAGCTCCGGATGGCGGTCGCCCGGCGCAAAACTTGGCGCGTCTGTGGCGGCGTCAGCCGCGGGCAAAATGTCCCACCTCCTGGGCCACAACGTCACGCAGCCAGCGGTGCGCCGTGTCGTGACGGCGCGCCTCGTGCCAGATCATGTAAATCGGCACCTCGGGGAGTTCGATCGGAAGTGCCAGAATCCGAAGTCCCAGTCGCTCCCCCATGAGCGGTCCCATGCTTGATGGAAATACGCCCAACAGGTCCGTGCTTGCCACGACCGTGGGTATTTCGAGAAGTTCGCTGACGCGCACTGCTTCCGGAAAGCCGAGCTTGTAGACTTCACGAAGGGCAGACGGCAGGTGTCCGATTTCACGCCGACGGTGTGGGGCTACGAATTCCGCCTTCCGCAAATCGTCGATTGTGACACCTGCATGGATCGAAGGATGATCGCCCCTCGCCAGTAGAATGAGCCGATCATCAAACACCTTCTGGTTCACGAATGGAGGCAACTCGGCCGGAAGCCAGTCGAGGGCGATGTCCACCACGCCATCACGGAGGTCGTCTTCCAAACCGACTGGTATGGACACGGTGTGGAATGTAAGGGCAACGCCGGGGGCGATGGTCGCTACCAGAGTCCGCATCGCAAGCGCGTAAAACGGTCCCATGGGATGCGGGATGCTAATGCAGAAGCGGCGTTGTGATGTGCCGGGATCGAACCCGCTGGCCTCTGCCAGAGTAGCGCGCAGCGCATCCAGCGCTTGCTTGACCGCAGGATACATCTCCTGGCGACCGGAGTCGGAGACAGACCTTTGTGGGCTCGGGCGAAAAGATCGTCCTTGCATGCGTCCCTTAGACGCGACAGGGCATGGCTGGTAGCCGATTGGCTAAGTGCGAGGCGATCAGCCGCACCGCTGACCGAGCCAAGCTCGTAGATAGTCTCAAAAACCGTCAGCAGGTTCAGATCAAGGCTGCGCAGGTTGAACATACCGCTGCCCCCCTTTGGCGTGGGCAAAGACCAAGCCTAGTAGGACCCGGCGTAGAATGCACGGCATCGATACGGCTTATGCACAGCGGTGACTAACCGCTGCGGCGGTCTGCCGTTCATAAGATTCAGTGCGCGGCTGCCGGAATTCGCTCGGCTCTTCGGGGCGCATTCGATCCTCTCCTCGGCGCTGGCCCGCTCGTGGGCCCGGCTGCGCCCTTCTTGGAGTTCTCGTAAAAATGCGTGATATAACTTTGGCCGTTGCCGCGGCGGCGATCGGCCTCACCGGGCTGATGGCGTCATCGCAGGCGCATGCCAACAACATCGACGTCACCAGCGTCGCGGTGCCCTATAACGAGATAATGACGATAACGGCGCCGGGGCTTAGCGTGACGGCCTATACTGGCCAGATCGGTCTCACCACGTCGATCGGACCGCTCGATGTCTGGTGTATCGACCTCTATCACGACATCAGCGTTGGCAATGTCGGGAGCCTACCGTATCAGTTCGGCACAATCAGTACGAACTTTGACGGATCGAACCTGTCGACCGCTCAGATTGACGAAATCGACGGGCTGATTGCGACCGGCGACTCGCTGATGAAATCCTCGCCGAGCAACGTCCTCTCGGCCGGCATCCAGATGGCGATCTGGTCAGTCGAGTACCCGTCCGTGAGCTTCAGCGGCGTACCCGCCGACACAGTCACCCTCGACCTGCCATCGCTCGGGTTCAACTCATCGGTGGATGCCCTTGAGATTGCGAATCAGCTTGAGAGCGACGCGCCGAACCTCCGAGGCAATGGCGAGACGTTCCAATCATTGGTGGGAACGCAAAGCTTCGCCACCGTCCCTGAACCCGCATCGCTCGTGCTGCTCGGGGGCGGGCTCGTGGCGCTCGCCGGCATACGACAAGTGCGCCGCCGCTGAGCTCCCTCTGCAGCCACCTCCATCTGAAGCGCGTCGATGCGCAGCAGCAGGCCATCATGAGACGATACGGCGAACAAAAAACCGATCGTTTTTGCCTTATTTTAACCGCCGCTGTGATCGGATGGCAGTACCACCCGGAGAAGACGGAGGACGTCGTGAGTCGATTGGTTAACCGGAACATCGTTTCCGGCTCGGGCCGTACCAGTATGCGGCTGGAGCCGGAGTTATGGGACGCCTTGCATGAGATCTGCCAGCGGGAGGAGCAAGACGTGCACACCCTGATCAGGCAGGTGGATTCGCGCCGCCACGCCGGCGGTCGCACGAGTGCTGTCCGTGTCTATTTGCTGGAGTACTTTCGCGCTGCCGCGACCGAGGCTGGCCACGCCGCCGCCGAGCATGGCCCGCACGTGAATCGCCGGGTTGCGGCATAGAAATCGCACTTGTTCCCCTCTGAATTCTTCGCTGGTCATTGCACATATAATTGCGATTGAAGCCGCCATCCAGCGCGCCAAAAAGGCGCCGAAGCTTTGTACCCGGCATTCCCGTTACGACGCTTTACACGCCCGTGCTCAATCCGCCATCCAGATTGATGTTCTGCCCGGTCAGATAACCGGAAGTTGGTGAGGCGAGAAAAACGGCCAGCCCCGCGAGATCCTCCATCGTACCCCCGCGGCCCATGGGCACTCGGTCCAGCACCGTCTTCACCCAATGCGGGTCGTTGAACAGGCGCTCGCTCAGCGGCGTACGGAATGGGCCGGGTGAAATCACATTGCAGGTGATGCCGAACGGCGCGAGTTCGATCGCCATCACCTTATTCAGCTGCACCAAGCCTGCCTTGCTGGCGCAGTACCCGGTCTGAAACGCCGAGGCCAACGTCGCAGCAACCGAGCCCACGTGGATAATCCGACCCCAGTTGCGCGGCTGCATCACGCGCGCGGCGCTCTGCGCACAGAAAAATGCACCCCTCAGATTGGTTCCGAGCACGGCATCGAAGCTCGCCTCATCGTAGTCGAGCGTCGGCAGGCGGCGATTGGTGCCAGCGCTCGTCACAAGAACATCCAACCTCCCATACTCCTGCTCCACGAACGCAACCGTTGCATCGATCGCCGCCCGGTCCTGCACATCAAGCACACGCCCAATCGCGTTCGGCAGACCCGCAGCGGCCTGTTCCACCACCTCGCGCCGGCGGCCCGCCAGCACAACTCTGCCGCCGGCCGCGGCCAGAGCAGTTGCGATGCCGAGGCCAATGCCTGTGCCACCGCCGGTCACCAACGCCACGCGGCCTGTCAGATCGAACTGCGTCATTGTGATCCCATTACGAGATGAGGAAGGAACAGCACCATGGACGGGACGTAGGTGATCACCAACAAGCCTACGACGAGCACCGCGACGAACGGCAGTGACTGGCGGCCAAATTCCATCAACGGAACGCGGCTGATGCCGCACATCACGAAAGTAACGGACCCAACCAACGGCGTGATCAGCCCAATCGCCAGCGTCGCCGTCATGATCACCCCAAGAAAGATTGGATCGATCCCGGCTTTCGTCGCAATCGGCAGGAACAACGGCGTCATGATGAGCAGGATGGGAATAGCCTCCATGACGCAGGCCAGCACCAGCATCAGCACGTCGAGCCCGGTGAGCATGAGCCAGGGCGGGGAGCCCGGCGAAAAAATCGGCAACTTCGCGATCTGGCTCGTGGCATCCGCGCGGGCAAGAATCCACGAAAAGATCGAGGCGGTCGACAGAACGAACTGTACCTTGCCCGAGGTCAGCGCCGCTGCCCCCAACAGGCGCGGCAGATCACGCACACTGATCGTGCGATAGACGATCAGGCCCAGGAACAGGCCATAAAGGCACGCGATGGAGGCTGACTCAGTCGGTGTGAAGACACCGCCCAGAATGCCGCCGATCACCAATACCGGCATGCCCAGCACGGGCAGTGCCCGCCACGTGGCGCGTGCAGCATTGCGAACGGAAAACGGGGGCCCGTCGGCACCGATGCCCTGGCGCTTGGCCTTCAGGCCGATGATCACCATCAGAGCGAGCCCCATGAATAGGCCCGGCACGATACCCGCCAGGAACACGCGCGCGATTGATACGTCAGCAACCGACGCATAGACGATCATGATTATGCTGGGCGGGAAGATCGGGCCGATCGTAGCGGCACAGCCGACCAGCGCCGCGGCGAGCGAGCGCCCATATCCGGCCTTGGTCATGGCCGGCACCAGCACCACCCCAGTGGCGGCCGCGTCCGCGGTGCCGGAACCCGAGATGCCGGCCATCAGCATGTTCGATACGACGGCCACCTGGCCCAGTCCTCCGGGCAATCGGCCGACAAACGCCTCGGTGAACTCAACGAGGCGCTCGGTGATCCGCGCCGCCATCATCACCTCGCCCAGCAGCATGAACAGCGGCACAGCCAGGATGACGAAATTATCCAGGCCGTAGAACATGCGCTGGATAACAACCACGAGGTTGACGTGGCCGAGTTGCGTGATCGCAGCCGACGCGGCCAGTCCGAGTCCCATCGCGATCGGCACGCCGAGAACGAACAAGAATAGCATGCCACCGAACAGGACGGCGGTGATCATGGCCGCTCGGTTCGTAAGCCGGGAATGAGGAGCCGGCACAGGAGGTGCCCCGCCATGTATGCGCCGGCGATCGGAATCACCATGTACACGGCACCCTGCGGGATCGGCAGCACCGGCGCACGCGCCATCATCATGCGGCTTGCCATCAATGACCCATAGCGGACCATGATCAAGGCAAACACGAGCTGCAGGAGATCGATGAAGATGTGCAGCAGGCGGCGCGGCCCAGGCGGCAGCTTTTCGATCAGCAGCGGTATCGCGAACTGATCGTCACGACCGACACTGACCGCCGCGGCGAGAAACGCTGACCAGATGAAGAGATAGCGCGCCATCTCCTCGGTCCAGGGCGACGGGATTTCGAGCACGTACCGGTCGAGCACCTGCACGGCGATCGCACCCAGGTAAATCGCCGAGAACAATGCCGCGATACCCAGCACGATCCGGTCCGACCAGAGCAGCACATGCCGCACCCAAACGCTGACCGGTCGCGCGTTCGCCGCGCGGGCCGAGGTCAAGTGACGCCTTGCGCCACTTTGATCTTGTCTAATCCGCCGACCTGATTCGCATACTTCTCGTACACAGGCTTCACCGCATCGACAAACGGACCGAGGTCCGGGTGCTCGATCACCTCGACGCCCTTTTCCTTCACCTGCTGAAGCGCCGCCGTCTCGTCACTGGCGAAGGTCTGGTCGAACCAGGCACGGGCGTTGTCGGCGGCACTCAGGATAATCGCCTGCTGATCCTTCGGCAGCCCATTGAACCAGGCGGAGCTCATCGCGACCGCTCCGGGCGGATTCAGATGCTGTGTCAGCGTATAGTACTTGGCCTCCTCATAGGATTTCTGCTCCATCATACCGAGCGGCCCCCATTCGGCACCGTCGATCACGCCCTGTTTCACCGCCATGTACACTGCGGTGGAATCCATAGGGGCCGGAATGGCGCCCAGAGCGACGAAAGTATCGATCATGATCGGCGCTTGGATCACGCGCAGCTTCAGGCCCTTCATGTCGGATGGCGAGTGCACAGGACGGCGATTGTTCCAGACAGAGCGCGCGCCGTCCGGCAGCCCCAACATGATCAGCTTGATCCCGGTCTTCTTCTCAAGCCCGTCCCAGATCGCCTGGCCGATCGGACCGCGCGCGACCTTCGTCATATGCTCCGTGCTGCGAAACATGAACGGCAGATCGAACAATTGTGCCGGCGGGTAGAGGGGACCCAGATTGGAATTGGCCACCCCGCAGAACTCGAGATTTCCCGCGATGATCAACTCGAGATTTTCCTTCAGTCCGCCGAGCTGGCCGCTGCCGACCCAGTTGATATCGATCTCGCCATTCGTTCGCTGACGCACCTCCTCGATGAAGCGAAGCTGCATGCGCGGGTTGATATAGGCGGCCGTATTGACCGAAGCGAATGTCGCTTGCGTTTTGGCGAGTGCAGGAAAATCCAGCGCCGAATAGGCCAACGCACCCGCAGACAGTGCCAATGAGCCGCGAACGAATGCTCGTCGTTGCATGTTTCCCCCAAGGCTTATTTTTGCGATATCGTATGCGCTGGGTTGGAAAGTGTCAATTCAGTGAACCGGCGCCAAACACTAAAATCGTTCCATCAGCAACAGTAACATCCGACACCACGAAGCCTATGTCAGATCACGACCTGATCCCGGATGGACCCCGCTCCCTAACGAAAGCTCTCATCCGGGCGCCCCACACCCTATATAACCCCCGCCATGTACACCCAGGCCCTCAACGCGACCGAACCCCCCGCGCCCGAGGAACACGACGCCCGCTTCCAGTCCCGCATCGACGCCGAAGACCGCATCGAACCCAACGACTGGATGCCCGCCGCCTATCGCCGCACCCTGATCCGCCAGATCAGCCAGCACGCCCACTCCGAAATCGTCGGCATGCTGCCCGAGGGCAACTGGATCACCCGCGCCCCCAGCCTCCGCCGCAAGGCCGCCCTGCTCGCCAAAGTGCAGGACGAAGCCGGCCACGGCCTTTACCTCTACGCCGCCGCCGAAACCCTGAACGTCACCCGCGAGGAACTCGTCGACCAACTCCTCACCGGCCGCGCCAAATACAGTTCCATCTTCAACTACCCGACCCTCACCTGGGCCGACATCGGCGCCATCGGCTGGCTGGTGGACGGCGCCGCAATCATGAACCAGATCCCGCTCTGCCGCTGCTCCTACGGCCCCTACGCCCGCGCCATGATCCGCATCTGCAAGGAGGAATCCTTCCACCAGCGCCAGGGCTTCGAGATCATGCTGACCCTCTCCCGCGGCACCCCCGAACAGAAAGCCATGGCGCAGGACGCCCTGAACCGCTGGTGGTGGCCCTGCCTGATGATGTTCGGCCCGCCGGACTCCCAATCCCAGCACTCCGACGCCTCCATGCGCTGGCGCATCAAGCGCTTCACCAACGACGAACTGCGCCAGAAATTCGTCGACGCCACCGTCCCCCAGGCCCACTACCTCGGCCTCACCATCCCCGACCCGGCACTCCGCCACGAAAACGACCATTGGATCACCGGCCCCATCGACTGGGACGAGTTCCGCCAGGTCCTCGCCGGAAACGGCCCCTGCAACCAGGACCGCATCGACGCCCGCCGCCGCGCCCACGACGACGGCGCCTGGGTCCGCGATGCGGCCCGTGCCCACGCCGCCAAGCACGCCGCGCGCAAAGCCGCCTAAGCCGCCATGGAAACCCCAACCCCCCTCTGGGAGGTCTTCATCCGCAGCCGCAACGGCATGGCCCATCGCCATGTCGGCTCCCTCCACGCGGCCGACGCCGAAATGGCCCTCCAAGCCGCCCGCGACACCTACACCCGCCGCAACGAGGGCCTCTCCATCTGGGTCGTCCCCTCCACCGCCATCACCGCCTCCGACCCTGCCGACAAGGCCGCCCTCTTCGAACCCGCCGCCTCCAAAATCTACCGCCACCCGACCTTCTACGACGTCCCCGACGAGGTCGGGCACATGTGACCCCCACCACTCCCACCGCCGATCCGATCCTCGCCCGCGCCGACGACGCCCTGATCCTCGGCCACCGCCTCTCCGAATGGGTCGGCCACGCCCCGACGCTGGAAGAAGAACTCGCCCTCGCCAACATCGCCCTCGACCTCATCGGCCAGGCCCGCCTGCTCTACCAACTCGTCGCCACCCGCCTCGGCACCGGCATCACCGAGGACGACCTCGCCTACCACCGCAACTCCGCCGACTTCCGCAACCTCCTCCTCGTCGAGCAACCCAACGGCGACTTCGCCCACACCATCGTCCGCCAATCCCTCTATTCCGCCTTCGCCGAACTCGCCTGGCGCGCCGCCACCGCCGCGCCCGACCCCCATGCCGACCCCGACCTCGCCGCCATCGCCGCCAAAGCCCTCCCCGAGACCGCCTACCACCGCCGCCACGCGGACGCCTGGCTGATCCGCCTCGGCGACGGCACCGACGAAAGCCACGCCCGCACCCAAGCCGCGCTCGACCGCCTCTGGCCCTACGCCGGCCAGATGTTCGAAACCGACCCCGCCCTCCAACCCGAATGGACCGACACCATCACCGCCCTGCTCGACCGCGCCACCCTCCGCCGCCCCGACACACCCTGGCACCAGACCGGAGGCCGCGCCGGCCGCCACACCGAATACCTCTCCCGCCTCCTCGCCGAGATGCAGGTCCTCCCCCGCGCCCACCCCGGAGCCACCTGGTGATGCCAATCGGCCGTGAGGACGATTGGCATGCGCGCGGGGTTGGTGGGGGCGGAGCCGGCCAAGGTTCCAGTCGCTCTGCGACTGGAAAGCCGGCGGAGGGGGCCGCGCGCGAAATCAAAGATCTCCAACACGCCCACGACATCGCCGCCGCCGTGCCCGACCCCGAACTCCCCATGCTGACCATCGCCGACCTCGGCATCCTCCGCGCCGTCACCGAATCCCCCGACGGCACCATCGAGGTCACCATCACCCCCACCTATTGCGGCTGCCCCGCCATGGACATGATCGCCGGCGCCATTCGCGACGCGCTGCACGAGGCCGGCTTCGCCACCATCCGCATCCGCACGACGCTCACCCCCGCCTGGACCACCGACTGGATGACTCCGGAGGCCCGCCGCAAGCTCGCCGACGCCGGCATCGCCCCGCCCTCACTCACCCCGCCCGCCTGCCCACTCTGCGCCTCGCCCGACACCGAACTCCTCTCCGCCTTCGGCTCAACCGCCTGCACATCCCTCTGGCGCTGCCGCACCTGTGGCGAGCCATTCGATCATTTCAAATGCCACTAAAGGTCATTGCGAGGAGCGCGCAGCGCGACGAAGCAACCTCGTGTGAGAGTTCGCACACCCCATGACCCCCCGCTTCCACCCCCTCACCATCGCCGACATCCGCCCCGAAACTCAGGACGGGGAAACCCCCGACGCCATCTCCGTCGCCTTCGCCGTCCCGCCCCACCTCGCGCCCGCCTACCGCTTCCGCGCCGGCCAGTACCTCACCCTCCGCACCACCCTGAACAACGAGGAACTCCGCCGCACCTACTCGATCTGCTCCGGTGAGGATGACGGCGAGCTCCGCATCGCCATCCGCCGCCTCGAAGGCGGCATCTTCTCCCCCTGGGCCATGCAAACTCTGAAGCCCGGCATGACGCTCGACGTCATGACCCCCATCGGCCGCTTCGGCACCACCATCCGCCCCGACGACGCTTGTTCCCACATTGGGCGCCTCCACGTCGCCTTCGCCGCCGGCTCCGGCATCACCCCCATCCTCTCCGTGCTGAAAACCGTCCTGCACCGAGAGCCCCGCAGCCGCTTCTTCCTCTTCTACGGCAGCCGCACCGCCCGCCACGTGCTGTTCCGTGAGGCGCTGGAGGACCTCAAGGACCGCCACATGGACCGCCTGTCCGTGCTCCACGTCCTCTCACGCGAGCAACAGGACATCGACGTGCTGAACGGCCGCCTCGAACGCGACAAACTCCGCGCCCTGCTCGGCCCCATGCTGGGCGGCGCCCGATCGACCAGGCCCCCAATGGACCAAGCCTATGTCTGTGGCCCCTTTGCCATGATCGACACCACCTGCGCCCTGCTCTCCGATATCGGCGTCCCGCCCGACCGCGTCCACGTGGAGCGCTTCACGTCAGTCTTTGAGGGCCGGCCCCAACCCGCCGCTCCCGTCTCCGACGCACCACCCTTCGCCACTGCCACCATCATCCACGGCGGCACCCGCACTGACGTGCCGGTCCGCCGCGACGAAAAAGTGCTGGACGCCGCGCTGCGCGCCGGTCTGGACCTGCCCTTCGCCTGCAAGGGCGGCATGTGCTGCACCTGCCGCGCCCGCCTGCTCCAGGGCGAGGCAAGCATGGAACTCAATTACTCACTCGAGCCGTGGGAAATGCAGGCCGGCTACATCCTCACCTGCCAGGCCCGCCCGATCACGCCGCGCCTGGTGCTCGATTACGATCAGGCGTAACGATTGTCATTGCGAGGAGGCTGCGTAGCAAGCTGACGAAGCAACCCAGGGCGAACTGCGCAATGCCTCAATTATCGCCCCCTCCTTTAGCCTTTGAAGCAATTTTCCCGGTGCCAGCGTAGAAAATGCGGATGCGGCCTGTCGATACTACGTAGCGCTGGGAGAACGTTTCCGGAATCGTTGATCATTACGGCTACTCCGCTAGCGTCATTGACGTGCCGGGAGATCAATATCTGAAGATCATCCTCTATACTGATTAGACCGCGATCGAACATCCAGTGGGCCGTTCCCGAAAGGGCTAGTCCGTTGCTGACAATGTCGGGTCCATTTGCCTCAACGGGCCGTATATGTGCTGCCTCAACTTCGGCGCGGCCGCTACCGTTTATCAACCGCAATCCGGTGATCGCACATCGAGCATCGTAGGCCTTTAAGACGGCCTGTCTGAACACGCGGTCGCGCAACGGGCGAGACGTTAACAACGTCCTTCGATCACGGTTCTGTTCGAGATCAAAAGGCGCCTGCTGCTCGCCAAACCCGGATGAAAATGGAAAGTTGCCGACCCGAGGCAACAGCGTGTCGTCGCCATCCAGTCCCAGGTCAACGATCCGGTTGAAGTCGGCAGCCGCAAGTGGCCGAACGGCTGATTGGCCACGGCCAGAAATGCGACCCTCCGCGTTCAAAACGCCCCTCTCGACTACTCCCTCTGGTCCGCGAAATGGAACCGGGTTGGGAAAATCGAGATAGCTGCCTGGTTCAATCAGCGCCAAATACATGTTTGGCTTTTCCGGGTCGGCAATAACTTGCTGAACCTTGGCCGTGGCGAAATAGCCACGTGTAAAATGCACCTTAGTGCTCTGACGCATTCTATCGATTCACAACATGCGGTTGCCATGCGATTCTGTGAGCATGGCACAGACAGTATGCGTGTTGTTGAGCGCGGCAGACAGGAAGCGGCTTAAGGCAATAGCATCGGATCGCAACCGAGCGGGCAAATACATCGAGCGAGCCGAGTCGTTCTGGCCTCGGCCAGTGGTCGGCCGGTGCAACATGTGGCGAAAGAGATCAGCGTCAGCCGCCCCATGGTCTGGCGCTGGCAGCAGCGTTTTGCCGAGGAAGGTCCCGACGGGTTGCTGCGTGACAAGACGCGCAAGCCCGGCAAACGACCGATCCCGGCCGATAAAGTGGCGCACGTCGTGGCGCTCACGTGTGGCGAGCCGCCCCCTGGGACCACGTATTGGACCGGGCGAGCCATGGCAAATGCCACCGCCATGTCTCTGCGCTCGGTGCAGCGCATCTGGGCGGCGCACCAACTCCAGCCGCACCGCGTGCGCAGCTTCAAGCGCTCGCGTGATCCGCAGTTCGCTGAGAAAATGGCGGATATCATCGGCCTTTATCTCGATCCGCCCGCCCACGCGGTGGTGCTGTCGATCGACGAAAAGAGCCAGATCCAGGCGCTCGACCGTACCCAGCCTGGACTGCCGCTGAAACCCGGCCGCTGCGGCACCATGACCCACGACTACAAACGCCATGGAACGACGACGTTGTTCGCCGCATTGAACGTGCTGAAGGGTACGGTGATCGGTCGCTGCATGCAGCGACACCGGCACGAGGAGTTCATCCGCTTCCTCAATGCCGTCGAACGCGAGGTGCCGTCTGGCAAGTTGGTCCATGCGGTCGTCGACAACTACGCCACCCACCGGCACCGAAAGGTACAGGCCTGGCTGGCACGGCATGACCGATGGACCTTCCACTTCACGCCAACCTCCGGGTCATGGCTGAACGCGGTGGAGACTTTCTTCTCCGCTCTTACCCGACAACGCATCCGGCGCGGCAGCTTCCACTCCCTCGTCAGCCTGCAGGCTGCCATTAAGACTTACCTCGCTGAGCGAAATGCAGAACCACGCCCGTTCGTCTGGACCGCAGCCACCGCCTCAATCCTTGCCAAGCTCGAAAGATTGCCCGCATCGTCCGTATGAGTCAGAGCATTAGTAGGTTCAAGATACACGATCCAATCCCCGACGAAAGCTTTAACCCGTTCCAAGTACTGGCGCGGGAACTGGTAGCGTTCTGCTGGGCTATCATCGTAGATCGAGTCTGTACGGTGCAGGAACACGCCGAACGGCAAAATTACGGGCCCTCCATCTCGTTGATCATTTAAAATGATCTGACTTGCTGCGTCTAATCTGGCTAATGGTTCCGCCCAGCGCGGGCGCGCAGGCCAACGTGACCCGTGAATGCAGGTCCGACTTAGCTCCCGGCGCTAAATAGCTTGCCAACGGTACTCGAGCCGTCCGCCTTCCTCTAGCTCCAGCGCCCACAGCCATTGCTATGCAACGCGGCATTCTAATGCTGCGCGACAACATGGCAGAACGCAGCATTGGGCGCTTCTCCATACATAAATGACAAACGCCTCAGGGACGACCCCGCCATCTTACGGCAATCACCATCCAACTAGGACTGCCCCGCGCCGGACTGTGGGTTGAACCAAGCCACGCCCGTATCCCGAAAGTGCCTTTCATTGGCGGTCGCCACGATCAGACCGCGCGTCACAGCGGTCGCCGCGACGATCATATCCATGCCGCTCCGAGGGCGTCCGGCAGCGGTGCCCTCCGCCATAAGCCGCGCCCATTCCAGCCCGGCGCGTCCGTCGAAAGGCAAGACACGCCCGGCGAACAGCGCCTGCGGCCCGTCCGGTCCTGTGAACCACGCATCCAGCTCCCGCCGCCGACCGGGCGCCTTCTCCAGAATGCCACGCCGGATCTCCGCCACCGTCAGCGCCGAGATGTGCAGCGCCTCGTCCGGCTGAGCGCCAAGCCACGCCAAGAGGGCCGTCGAGGGCCGCGGCTTCACCGCCTCGCTCAGGATATTCGTATCGAGCAGAAAGCGTCCCGCTCCGTATGGCGTCACAGCCCGGCGTCGCGCCCCGGCGTCTCCTCGCGGGACAGGTCGATATTCGCTCCAACCAGCGGCGAGCGGCGAAGTGCGGCCAGGATGCCGCCGACACGCGGCGGCGCGCCATCGCTGATGCGCCGCACAAGGTCGGCCCGCAACGCACCGGCCGCCGCGTCATTCGCAGCAAGCCGCCGGGCGAGGCCACGGATTAGCTCCTTATCCGCATCAAGCCCGCGCACCTCGAAGCGGCCCAGCCCGCGCTCAGCCAGGCGGCGGCGATGCGCGTCCAGCGCGCGACGTTGAGAATTGCTTGCCACGTCGCCCCTCCTGGTAGCCGGCTATATAGCCGGGCAGGGTGGTGAAGGGAACCGCTGGCCCACATCACCCGCCAACTCACCCCATCCGCCGCGCCAAATTCTCCCCATCATCACGCACGTAGACCGAACGGAATCGCACGGCTCCCGCGAAGCGTTGCGATAGGCCAAGGCAAGATATACATTCTCGAGCAGGAGAATGATTTGCATGAGACCGACAGCCACCCCCCTCTTCACCCCCACCGAGGCCGCCGTCCTCACGCGGCTCCCGCTCAAAGCGGTGAACAACGCCATCGACAAGAAGACCGTGCCAGCCACCGCAGGGCGCCGCGCCGGTCAGGCCGCGCGCCTGCTCGATCTCCGCGCGCTGACGGCGCTCGCGCTCGAACGCCGGCTGGCCGATCGCATCGTCCCCGACTCCGACGCCAGCTTTTCGATGCGCTGCCTGACACCCAGCGCGGCACGGTCTCGCTCGAAGGCGGCCTTATCAAAATCGATGTACGCGAACCCCGGCGGGAGCTCGCCGCCGCTCTGCGCGAACTCCGCCGCGCCCGCCAACTCGTTATCACTGACCCCGACATCCTGGGCGGCGACCCGGTCTTCCGCGGCACACGCGTGCCCGTGCACGCCATCGCCTCACAGCTTGTGGACGGCGAGCCCGAGGCCGACCTGCGCAAATCCTATCCGCGGCTGACTACGGAGATGCTGCGCCTCGCACCCCTTTACGCCGCCGCTTACCCGGCGCGAGGCCGCCCCCGCGCACAGCCCTGGCACCGCGGAGCCCCGGTCCGTCGCATGCGCCGCAAGCTGGCCGCGATCGAAGCGGGATGAGGTTTTTGATCGATGAGTGCCTCACCACCGATCTGATCTCGATCGCCAACGCCGCCGGCCATGACGCTCAGCACGTCGCCCGGGTCGGCAAAGCCGGCTGGAAAGATTGGAACGTCGCACGCCATGCCGCCGAAAACGATTTCGTCCTGGTCACCAACAACGCCGGCGACTTTCGGAAAATCTACGCGACGACCCAGCTGCACGCCGGCCTTGTCATCATCGTGCCAAATGTCGGTCGGCTTTTGCAGCGCCGGTTATTTCAAGCCGCGCTCGACGCGCTCACGGCGCCCGACGACCTAATCAACTGCGTGCTGGAGGTTGGCATCGAAGGCAAGACGTAACGCTCAGCTTTTACGATCTCCCGCGCAACTGACACCCAAACAAACGGGATCGCACAGCTCTCGCCGCCACCCCCGCCGACGACGCACCGGCGGACCCTGCGCCCACCACGAACACGCCATACATGTCTCACCTGCGACCCTGACCGAATGAAGGCGACAACCTGATGACCGACGCGACGCCACACAACGAAGAATCCGGGCCGTCCCACCCCGAGGAAATGAAGGCATCCGTGAACCTGCGCATCGGCAATTCCATCGCCATCACGGCAACAGCCCGGGCCACGCCGGCCGGTCTGGTCGCCGCTGCTTTGTTGATCGCCGCGATCGGCATCCCGCTGGTCTGGCTCACCAAGGACCGGGCGCGCGCCCGCCTCCGCTCAGGCTGAAACGAATCCTTGAACGTTAGACATACTAACATTATACTCCACCCATGCTCACCGCGCCCCCATCCACCGACCAACTCGCCTTCATCCTCCCGGACGCCGCCTATTGCGAACTCGCCCTCGAACTCGACCGCACCCTTCCGGCGCCCGCCACGCCCGAGGAGCGGACGAGCCGCAACTACGCCGCCATCGCCGAGATCGCCGCCCTCCAGCCCGCCAACAGCAAGGAGGTGCGGCTTGCCTGTAGCTCCGTGATCGCCTCCGAATACGCCAATCGCTGTCTCCGGCAGTCGGAAGACCCGGCAACTCCGCTCGACGTGGCGCTCAAATGCCGCGCCCAGGCGGCGAGCAGAGCGGGATCGCGCGAGGCCGAAGGTCAGAGCGCGTGAATCCCGCTCTCAAACAATGCTCCGGCAGGCTGACAGCGCCATCCGCCTGCTCCTCCGCCTTCAGGCCAACCGCAAGCAGATCGAGACCAATCCCCAGGCCTACGACCGCGGCGCCCGGCTCGAGCACATCACCGGCGTTGCCATGACCCAGGCCCTCGCCGGTCCGCCCGTCTCACCCCATGACCCTGAGTCCCAGAATCACGCAATTGAGACGCCCGCGAGACAACGCGCAGCGCTGACACCCGTCATCGCAAGACCCACAGAGCGGCTGACACCCACCCAGGAGCCGCCACACCCCACGTCCGTCTCACGCCACGATCCCGAATCCCGCAAAACGGTGCTGTCCGAATTAGGACGGACGGGGAACGAAATTAGGACGCGTCGTCCTTCGGTCCGCCAGATCGATATGAGGGTGGCCGATCCGGAGGTGGCGGGAACCACCTATCATAGGCGGCAACAACCTTTCGTATGTTAACTGGATCGATAATTCCGGTATGAACAAAGTTCTCTACGGCATGCTTGTACACAGCCGACATGTGATCTTTGATCACAGCTTCGATATATAAATTCTGTTCCATCCCAGTGGCTAACCCATCTAGATAATTCATCACGCATATGATATCGCGCTTATCAACAGCGGGGTTATAATAATTTTTCCCGCATTCGGAAGCTATCCAGATGCGTTGTGTGGCCGCTTCGAGCGTGGGGTCAAAATCATAGCGCTCGACCGCTTTAAGGGTTTCCCACTCTCTCATTCGTCGCTCGGCATTCGTATCCGCTTCGCGAGAAAGTTTAATTTGCTCTGCTAGAGCATTCACCTGACCAGAGATGAGTGGCAACTGAACCCATGCTGCTAATGCGATGCAGCCGGTTGCAATGGCCGTAAGCCATTCGGCTATAATGGCGGCTGCTTCCACAGCTCGTATCCCCCCATAAAGCAGTAGCCCCGCTGGGATGGCGGGGCTACTGAGTTAGCACTTCGGAATGATATGAGTCCGTTGAGTCATGGTGATCCCCTCCAAGAGTATTCTGGCGTTTTCTCCAAGCTTCGGAGCGTCACTAGGAAGCCCCCCTTGCGCTCGGCGATATGAGAACGCCCCCACGTGGGTTGTCAACCAAACCATGCATAGGGGAGTTGCATGAACATTTCGTTAATCTTCTGGCCTTCAGGCGTCGCCCTGCTGCCGCCTGCCCGGCGCACCAGGACTACACCATACATAGACCATCCAGCCCGATTCTGCAAGGATTCCAGTGGTTTGTAAGCCGTTAATTTTGCTTGATTTTGGGAATAGGCCGTAGAGCCTCTCTATGCCCGGCCCCCTTGGATTACCCGAAACTGAGGGCGTCCGGTAACAGGTGCCTGGGGTGTCGGCTCGACTGTGGCCAAGGCGCCGTCAATCAGCTCGGCAATTGACCAAACGTGATGAGCGACGCCAAGCGCCATTCCAGGCGTCATCGGCGGCTGCCCTTTTGTCGCCAGCGACATGTGAGGACGGCAGAGATTGTAATGCGCGACAAATAGGCTGACCGCTGCGGTATGGTTATCGAGTTTCTTGCTGAAACCATTCGTCAGGCGCGTGAACCGGCGCGACTGCATGCGGACGGTTAAGTTGCTCCGCTCGACGTAGCTCGTGGAGATCAGAGCATCGACCGGATCGCCCGACACGTGGCGCTTATCTACTCCTACTACCCAGCCGGGAGAATAGCGGCGTGCGGCGTTTACCGGCGGCTCGCCCTTATAGCTCTTGTGGATAATCCCGTGTTGCACACGCAGGCCGAAGGCGGTCTCTATTGCTGCTCCATAGGCGGGGAAGGCGTCGGGTACTGATCTGTGGAGAGCCGACGACGCGGCGGCGCAAGTCTCGGGCAAACTCGTACGTATTCTCGCCGTCACGTTTGCCGACGTGGTATCCAATGATCGCCTTGTGGATGGCATCCAGGCCGATGAAAACGTACTGGTCGCCTTTGTCCCGTCCATCGGTAGCCTTCAACCGCTTCTGTTTCTTCCCGACGAAGGACCAAAGTTCATCAACCTCGATCAGCGGGGAGGACAGCCCGCACATCATGTCATCCATCAGTGCGGCGCAACCCCGGCCGACGCGGGCGCCAAGCCGCATGATGGTGTCGCGATGGATGCCAGTCAGGCGCTCGACTGAGCGGATGCTCATGCCCTCACTGAGGGCCGCAATGACAGCGATCTGCTTGTCGCGTGGGAGAATGTTCGCCATTGGTCGGTCCAAGGCTGCGGGACCAACCCGGAACTGCTGGAAATCAAGCGTCAACTTGACTATGTTCCAGCAGAGATCGTGATCCGGGGTCGGTCCCTGGGTTTCGGTTCAGGGGCCGGAGTGCTGCGTCAACAGCTTCCGGCTCCGCTCATTCCTGGTTCCCCCGCCAGGACTCGGACCTGGATTCCCTCGGGTGTAATGCCGGGCGTCCTACCGTTAGACGAAGGGGGATATACTCAGAAAGCTCCGGTTTGGGGCCACCCCGTTCAGTTCGAAGCAGGCCGGGGTGGCCCATCTCCTATTCATCCTCACCGCAGCGCCGGCCGGGGAACGCTGCGGCTTGCCACCCTCCTGGTCATCAATCAGCCTCCATCTCTGGACGCACTATGGCCTCTATTGAATACTACGTCAAGGGTGTCCCGCTAAGGATGTCAATAAAAGGCTTGCGTCGGCCGGTGAGCGCCCCCATAATGGGGCGCATGGAGGACCTACGCTATGTCCGAGACTTCCGATACTAAAACACGCGACCGAAGCCCTGGCTATCCCGCTATACCGCTAGGAACAGCGGTAGAGCGACTGATCGCGTTCGAAGCGCATTTCAAACGGTCCCCGGCCCTCACATCGAAGGTTGGGGCGGCATGGGGCCTGAAAGAGGGTAACAGCGATGCCGATCGATGGCTGGCGGCTCTGCGCTCTTATGGGCTGATCGAATACCAGAACGGCCAGAATGGGCGGCTCGCTATTCTGTCTGAGGATGGGCGAACGTATCTTCGCGCCCAGCAGGAGAGCATCAAACAACAGGTGCTCCGTCGTGCGGCGCTTCGGCCAAAGATGATCGGTTTACTTTGGTCGGAATGGGGGAATGACCGCCCCGCCGATGACGCTTGCTTGGATCAGCTCACCTTTGCGTACAAATTTAGCGAGCGGGGGGCACGCGCTTTCCTGAAGGTTTATGACGCCACTGTAGCCTATGCAGGACTGGACAATTCTGGTAAAACCGCGCCATTGTCGGGGGAGCAGGAGGGAGACGACAGCAGTGGGGAGGAAGCTCAAGAGGAGCCAAGCCATCCACCTATGCGACCGCCGCCCGCCCTGGCGCCCCCGCTGTCCAGCCACCGGATGGGAGGAATTGCGCTAATGCATGGGGAACGTGAACTGACAACTGGTTTGCTCTCGAAGAACGCTAGCTTTCGATTGATTGTCAGCGGCAACGTGGGGGAAAAGGAAATCGAACGGCTGATCCGGAAACTGGAACTCGATAAGGAAATTCTTGCCGAAGCTGGGGCTGAGTCCGCCGTTGCTACCGGTCCTGGTTCCTTTGGCGACAGGGAACCAGATTAGGACACCCGCCTGGTGAACTTAGGACAGTGCGGGGCAAATCAGGACAGCACCCGCAAAACGGAAACCGAGACTCCGCCGAGACAAACAACCCGCTGGCGCCCTGTCCGCCCGGACCCCGCCGATTTCCCGATCGACCCCGCGGACCTCTACCCCCCGGGTGCCTACGCCTCCGAGGCTGTCTCGCCCATCACCCCATCCGCTGTGCCAAATTCTCCCCGATCATCACGCATGTCACGTGCAAATTCGCGCGGCAGTCCGTCGGCATGATCGAGGCATCGCACACAAGCAGCCCCTCAACCCCGCGCACCCGCAAGTCCGGATCCACCACCCCGCGCTGATCCTCATAAGCGCTCATGGCACACGTTCCCGCCGCGTGCTGCCCGTCCCCCGCCTCCTGCAACAGCAGCGCGTCCAGCGCCGCCTCGGGTAGCGCCGCGGCATCCCCAATTCCGATCTCCGTCTCCCCCAGCCGGACCGCATCGCACAGACCCGCCAGCCCCGGATGCGCCATCAGCCGAGCCAGCCGTCGCACCGCATCCCGCATCCGCAGTAGATCGCGCTCATCCGACAGCATGTTCAGCTCCACCACCGGATCGACCGTCGGATCGGCAGACGCCAAACGCACCTCCCCGCGAGAGAACGCGTCGTACACCAGCGCAGCCACCGCGCCGGTCGGTCCCGGCTCCGGCCCGATCCCCATCCGGTGGTTGAATGCGACCAGGATCATGTCCCGCTCACCGCCGCCGCCCAACCGGCTGCTATACGTCACGCAGCAATTCGTATGCCGAGCATCGGCGCCCTTCGCCCGGTGCTCCGGCGTCAGATCCAGCGTCGCCCGGATCACCGGATGGTCCATCAAATTCCGCCCCACGCCCGGCAGATCGACGACCACCGGAATCCCCAACCCCCGCAACGCCAAGGCCGCCCCGATACCCGACCGCATCAGGATCGCCGGTGAGTGAATGGCGCCCGCCGATAGCACCACCTCGCGCGCCGGTATCTCTTGCCACGCATCGCCGATCCGAACGCGCACACCAATCGCGCGCGTCCCATCGAACAACACGCGGTCCACCAGCGCGCCGCCGCGGATCTCCAGATTCGCCCGCCCGCGCGCCGGCTCCAGATACGCATCATTGGTCGTCACCCGCTGTCCGTCGCGGCTGTTGATCGGATAGCAGGAGACGCCTTCGCCCTCCGGCGCATTCAGATCCGCCTTCCACGGATAGCCGACAGCCAGCGCGGCGTCCCACAACCCGCGATCGACCGCGCCCCAACGGTCCATCGGCGTGCGATAGACGGGCAGGGGGCCACCGCGCCGCATGCCCGGCACCGTGCCCATATCCGCATCGTCTTCGATGCGGTCGAACAGCGGCAGCACATCCTTGGCCGACCATCCTTCGCATCCGGCCTCGGCCCAGTTATCGAAGGCCTCCGGCACGCCGCGTATGGCGATCTGCGCATTGACGGCCGAGCTGCCGCCAAGCGCCCGTCCGCGCCAATAGAACTTAGGCTCCTGCACCGCCGTCCGCCGCGCCATCAGTTCCGGCCATTGCCATTCGGCCTGATGCGCCGGATCGTGCATGAAGGGGATGATGTTGGCCGACCGCAGGGCAGGGGGCGCATCCGCCGAGCGCCAATCACGTCCCGCTTCCAGCAACAGCACGCGCCGTCCCGCATCCTCCGACAACCGAGCCGCCAACGCAGCACCGGCGGACCCTGCTCCCACCACAATCACGTCGTACATGTTTCGCCTGCTGATTCCCGTGCCCCAGAAAAGCCGAGGCTCCTGCTCATAGAAAAGCTATATCGCCGTCAATGCTACCGCCCCCGGCGCAGCGGGCTCACGCGAGCACCGCGGAAAGGAACGCACGAGTCCGTGCCTCTTTCGGTGCGGATAGCAGCGCACCCGGCAGTCCTTCCTCGACGATCAGCCCTTGGTCCATGAAGATGATGCGGTCGGCCACTTCGCGGGCGAACCCCAGCTCGTGCGTGACAACGATCATCGTCATGCCGGACAGTGCCAGTTCCCTCATCACGGAAAGAACCTCGCCGACGAGTTCCGGGTCCAGGGCCGATGTCGGTTCATCAAACAGCATCAACTGTGGCGCCATCGCCAGCGATCGCGCGATCGCAACGCGCTGCTGCTGTCCGCCCGACAGTTGAGCCGGATAATTGCCCGCCTTGTCGCTGAGGCCCACACGCTCCAGCAGCGTACGGGCCTTCGCCTGAGCTTCCGCCAACGGCTGGCGCAAGACCTGCACCGGCCCCTCGGTCACGTTCTCCAACGCGGTCAAATGAGGGAACAGATTGAACCGCTGGAACACCATGCCGGTCTTCAGTCGTTGCCGGACGATCTCCTTCTCGGTCAGCGGATGCAACCGATGACCTTGTCGGCGATAACCGGCCAGTTCCCCATCGATCCAGATGGCCCCGGAATCGATCGTGTGAAGCTGGTTTATGCACCGGAGCAGTGTGGTTTTTCCCGACCCCGAACCCCCGATGATGCAGAGAACCTCCCCCTGCTCCACATCGAGGGAGACGCCGCGCAGCGCATGGAACTCGCCGAAGTGCTTGTGCACGTCACGAACCGCCACCAGCGGCGCGGCACTGCCGCAGCTCATCGGCTGACGAGGCCGCGTGCGAAGCGGCGCTCCAGCGGCACCTGCAGCACCGTCAGCGCCGATACGACAATCAGATACCAGATGCCGGCAACGAACAGTAATTCCATGACACGGGAGTTGGCGTAATAAATCCCCTCGGCATTATGCATGACCTCGGCATACTGTATGACGCTCGCGAGCGATGTCGTCTTCACCATGCCGATGAACTCATTCCCCAATGGCGGGATGACAACGCGCATCGCCTGCGGCAGCACGATCCGGCGCAACGATCGAAGGTGTGTCATGCCGATCGTCTGTGCGGCTTCGTATTGCCCGGCATCGACCGAAAGCAGACCCGCGCGAATCACCTCCGACGTATAGGCGCCCTGGTTCAACCCGAGACCGAGCAGAGAGGCGAGGAACGGGGTCATCACGTCAACCATCCGTGCGTGCCACAAGCCGGGAATGCTGACGACCGGAAAGATCAGCGCGAGGTTGTACCACAGCAGCAACTGCAGGAGCACGGGCGTGCCGCGGAACAGCCATACATAACCGATGGCGACGGACTGCAGGACGGGATTGGCCGATACGCGCATGACGGCGACGATGATGCCGAGGGCGATGCCCAGGGCCATCGCCAGCACCGACATGATCACCGTATTGGTGATGCCGGACAGGATGACCGGAGCTGCGAAGTATTGCCGGACAGTGCCCCAGTCGATCTGTCCCACGGCGAAGGCATGCACAATGAACCCAAGCAGCACCAGGATGACTGCCGACGCCGTCCACCGGCCATAATGGCGCCGGTGAACAGTGCGCAGCCCCGAAATATCGGGCATCCGGGTCAGCGGTCTTGTCGCCCGCCCTTCTTCAGCGGGGAAGACCTGCGTCATTCGATCGGCTTGCCGTTGATCAGAATCGCGGGGAGTTCCTCTTTCTCCAGCCCCCATTTTTCAAAGATCTTTCCGTACGTGCCGTCCTTGATCATCCCCTCGAGCTCGGACGCGACGGCATCACGGAAAGCCGTATCGCTCTTACGGAAAGCGGCACCGTAATGGATGATCGCCAGCGGTTCTCCGATCACGCGGTAGATGCCGCCTTCCTGCTGGCTGGTGAAAGGAATGGTTTCGCCGCCCTGAACGGCGGCGACGACCCGCCCCTCCTTGAGCTGCGTGCGCACGTCGGGCGAACTCTCCGCACCGATCACCTCAATCGGCGGCTTGCCTGCCGCCACACAGTTCTTGTCGCTCCAATCCTTGATTTGCCCGGGATAGGTCGTGGAACGAATGGTGCCGACCTGCTTGCCGCACAACTCGATCGGGTCTTTGATCGCACTGCTGGTCAGCACATAGAATTGTGCCCCGCCGCGCATATAATCCACGAAATCCATCGTCTTTTCCCGTTCGGGTGTATCCGTGATGCCAGACAGGATAAAATCCGTCCGTCCCGTCGTCAGCGCCGGTATAAGCTGGGCAAACAGACCGTCGGTCCGCTCGACCTTGAGCCCCAGCCGCTTCGCCAGCGCATCCACAAGATCGATGTCCAGCCCCTTGAACGTGTTCGTCGCCGGGTCCTTATACTCCATCGGCGGATACGTGGCGTTGATCGAAAGATGCAGCACACCGGACTGCTTGATCGAAGCTGGGATTTGCCCGGCCGCCCGCGCGGCTTGGGGAAGCAGCATCAACGCCGTCAATGCGACGCCGGAGAGTACCTTTTTGCGCATCATGATCTCCATGGATTGAGAGAGACTAAGCGCTGCCGGCGTCGCCATGCAGCGAATCGTAAAGATGTTTCGCGGTAGTTGGTGTTACGATGTGCCCGCCATGGTCGTTTACATAGCGCAGGATGCCGGTCAGGCGGCCCTCGTACTCCGGTTGACCCATCGTGAATGTATGGCACACCATCGAGACGAATTGCGGCTCGGGCGATGTCTTCGCGCGCTCGATCACTGCATCCCAGACGCGGCACATCGCCGGCAGGTTGGAGAATTCGTTGATCATGTAATTCTCGCCCACGACGAAGCGCCGCGAGGTGCCGGCCGTCTGGCCGCCCCACGCCCAGGGGATCTCGAATAACGGGCGGTCATCCTGCGGGCCGGCGACCTTCGCCGGGACCTCATTCGACATATAGTACGCGCTCAGCGGTGCATCGCGCCACGCCGCCGCCTTCTCCGGCCATTCGATCCCCGGCGCACACGACAGATCGATCCCGATACCCGCTTCCCGCACCACAGCGCCGATCGCGGGAGTGAAGCCGTGATAGCCGCCTCTATACGCGCCAAATGCGATGTCGAGCCGGCGCATGCGGTCGGCCTTTTCCAGAATGATCGGTCGCATGTGAGCGATATCGTAATACGCGCAAGCACCGGGCGGTGTCCCGGGCGGCGGTCCGTAAAGATCTTCCTCCGCATGCAGCACCAGGTCGGCACCGTCTCGCCGCAGCGAATGCCAGAAATCGATGAACGGAGGCTCGAAGAAACGATCCCGGCACACCGGCCCCGTCAGCACGATCCACGCCCCATGGCCATCCACATGCTCCGCCAGGATCGCGCGCATCCGTGCATACTTCTTCAGCAATGATGCGTCGTCCTGATAGACCGAAGCAGGATCGGGATCACTGTCAACGTTTACGACCAGATATGGGCCGGCTTGCATGGTGCCTCGACATGCCTCCATCGCCTGCTCGAATGATTGGCAATCTTCGACTCAAACTGACTTATAGTCAAGCAACTTGATTAAGCATCGTATGACTTGAATTTATGCAACCGCCTAAAATGTCGGAGGGGTATTGACCCAAAGAATCCGCGCAACCTCGTCGCCCGGGTTCGCGTAGCCATGCAGCTCTTCCGATCGAAAGAAAAACGCATCGTCCTTGAAAACCCGGCTGACGCGATTGCCCACCGTCAGGTCGAGCATGCCCTGCAGGACGTAACCCATCTCCTCGCCGACATGCGCTATCAGCCCGTGGCTGCTGCCGCCCGGCGCAACCTGGTGGATGTTGACCTGAAGCAGCGCGCGCGGCATCTCCGGCACCACGCGTTCCAGGACCACCCCATCGGCCTTTTGTCTCAAACGCGTTGTAATCGTGGGCCTTTCACCGGCCCGCATGATGAACAGCGGCCCGCCGTCATCCTGCCCCGGCCTGTCGAACATCGCCGCGACGTTGATGCCTAGCAGCGCAACCAGCCGATGCAGTACCGCAAGCGATGGTTGCACCCGGTCGTTCTCGAGTTTCGAGACAAAGCTTTCCGAACATCCGACCCCGGCGGCAACCTCCTTGAGGCTCATTCCTTTCATCAGTCGGGCATGCCTGAGCCTGCCACCGATCCGGATGTCGCCGCTGCTGTCCGCGGCCGTCGCGAGCGTCTTTCCCGGGCGCGCCATGCCGGCACCTCTCTCCATCGGAGATTACTAGTGCTCGACTTTCCTGCCGGTCAAGTTCCTTGACATAGGCCGCGGGCATGCGTCTAGTTGGCCGCGGCGCGCGGTCCCGGGAAGGTATGGGCGCCGTCGCACGAATGCGGAAGGAGCTGGCGCTGGTGTCACGGCGATGATTGAAAATCCGATACCATGGCCTGACAGCAAACGGTGTGCCGTCGCCCTCACCTTCGACATGGATGCCGAATCCCTGCTCCATATCAACTTCCGCGAATCGGCACCCGGTCGCGTCGCGCTTGCCTCGATGCTGCGCTACGGGCCCGAGATCGCGGTGCCGCGGTTGCTTGCGCTGTTCC
The DNA here is from genome assembly GCA_963791885.1 of uncultured Pseudomonadota bacterium. GTDB lineage: Bacteria > Pseudomonadota > Alphaproteobacteria > Acetobacterales > Acetobacteraceae > CAVSUZ01. Next base: position 2,053,870 of record CAWBUL010000006.1, read on the forward strand.
GTCGGTTTGGACTGCAACAGACCTTTTTCGTTCCCGGCTGGTGCGTCGAAACCTATCCCGCCACCGTCGAACGCATCCTCACGGATGGCCATGAAATCGGGCATCACGGTTATCTGCACAAGCGCCCCAATCAACAAAGCAGGGACCAGGAGCAGGATAGTCTGGCTCGAGGTATAGACGCCATTGTGCGACTGACTGGTCGGCGTCCGTCAGGATATCGCGCGCCAGCATACGCATTCTCCGGCAACACGCTCGAACTGTTGCAGGAGCAAGGTTTCCTTTACGACAGTTCCCTGTTCGGCGCGGACATTCCCTATCTCATCGGCAACCGTTCCGGCGGAGCTGCCCACCGATCTCTCCCTCGATGACTGGACCCAGTATGTCTGCCTGCCGGAGTTCGGCTACATGTTGCCGATCGCTGCCCCCGCACGCGCCATGGAAGTCTTCCGCGCGGAGTTCGATGCGGCCTGGCGTCATGGTGGTCTATGGACCGCAGTCTGGCATCCGTTTGTCTCCGGACGGCTGGCGCGATGCGACGCAATCGCGGACTTGCTTGAGTATATGTTGGAAAAGGGCGGTGTCTGGTTGGCGCCGCTGCACGACATCGCCGCCCATGTCCGCCACCTGATTGAAAGCGGTACCTGGACACCGCGCCGCGACACGATCCCGTTCTGGCCCGCGCCGATGGACGAAGATCATCCCGTATGATGGCGAAGCAGCCGCTGGTCCTGAACGTCAGCCACTATATGCCGCCCGATCACGGCACCCATGTCGATTTCATCGCGCCCTGGGCGAAAGCGGTGGAAGCCGCCACGGAAGGCGGTGTGTCCGTGATCGTGCATGACGGAAGCTCGCCGCTCGGCCGGCTGGAAGACCAATACGCACAGGTGACGTCAGGCATTGTTGACGTTGCCCATTCGCCGGCCGTGCTCCCGCCTGGCCGCTTCCCTCTGACGCTTCTCCTCAATCTGCCCTTCATGGTCGCCGGTTCCGATCAAGGCACGCGCATGCTGTGGCGTCTGCTTCAATCGCATTTGGCCGACGAATATGCCGGCCTGCATGTTCTTGCGCTGCACGCTGACAGCGGGGGCGTGCTCCATACGCGCGATCGCCTCATCGCGCGGCTCGAAGATCTGGCGGGAATGAGATTGCGCTGTCCGCCCGGCCCAATGGAAGCCGTGCTGACACGGTTGGGCGCGGTTCCGGTGCCGCTCAACCCGCCCCAGATCTATGCCGCGGCAACGCAGCAGGAGATCGATGGTGCGGTGATGGCCTGGGATGTCCTCGCCTATACGCGGACGGACGCGAGTTTCCGCTATCATACTGACACCGCGCTTTACGTATCGCCGCTCTACTTCGTGATGAACGGCGCCCGCTGGTCGTCGCTTCCGGCGCCGACACAGCAAGCGATCGACGCGGTCTCCGGCCCCGCGCTGATTCGGCGCCTCGGTGAATGGTGGCATCGCTGGGAAAGCCCCGGGCGAACCATCGCCCTTTCCCCCGGTCACACGGTCACACAGCTCTCATCCGCGGAACTCTCCCGCTGGCAGCGTGCAGCAGCTGCCTGCAACGAGAGTTACGTCGATAGCCTGGTGCGCGCCGGGATCGCCGGCGCACGCGACACCTACGACGCCATGCTCGCGCTGGAGAGCGATCGTATTTAACCTGAATCGATCACGCTGAGCGCCCACCTGCAGGAGAGAACCGACGTGCCATTTTATCCGAGTTGGGAAGATACGTTCCGCGGCAAGGTCTGGCGGACAACGCACTTCCCTCGCATCCAGGAGGATATGCCCACCTTCCTCGGCGTTCCGCATGCGGTGAAAACATCGGACCTTCAGGGGGCGGACGTCGTCATTATCGGCGCGCCCTTCGTCGCCGGATGGGGCAGGAAATACAGCGGCGTCGATAAGGACGAATGGCTCGCCGCTACAAGGCGTGTGCGCCAGCAATCAATCCGGTATCGCTCGGGCTACATTCAGGAATTTGGCCTCGACGTGTTCGAGCATCTGAAGGTCGTCGATTACGGCGATGCCGATATCCCGCCGGAAACCAGCTACGAAGGAACAGTGGAGAAGATCCTGGAAGCGCAGGAAGCCACCATCGCCAAGGTCAAGAATGCGTTGGCGATCGGTGCCGTTCCGATTGTGATCGGCCAGAACTCGCCCTGCGGCTCCTATGCGGTCGGCAAGCCCATCGCCGATAGTGTGCAAGGTCCGGTCGGTATGGTGAGCCTCGATACCCACTGGGATGCGTGGCCTTATGACTGGGCGACCATGAGCCCGCACGTGGCCGGTTCGACGAATTGGAAGGACAAGCTCTACAAGGATTGTCCCAATATGCGTATCGCCAATCTCGTGGAGATCGGCGAGCGTGGCATGCTGGAAGATCCCCAAACCGTCCGGCGCTACGTGGGCGAAGGTGCCTGCTTCATGCCGATGTGGAGAATCCGCACGGAACTCGGCATCGAAGGTGCAGTGAAAAATCTGGATCAGGCTTTCGACGGCACGGAAGCCGTATACGCCCATTTCGACATGGATGTTCTTGGCGGCGCCGGGCCGACCGAAGGCGACATTCTGGGAGAATTGGCGGAGCCGATCGGCATGAGCGACTATGAAGCGATCCGGCTTGGCTATGAAACGGGAAAAAGAGGCGCCAAGGGTCTGTCCTTTTTCGCTCGCGGTTCCCGTCAAGCGCATGAACCCGCAACGCACCGACCACCGTATCATTTGTGGCCAGCCGCCGGCCGAGGCCACGGCTAAAAAATCCCCCGCCCCTCCGAAAGATCGCAAGGGGCGAGGGAAAGTTAGCCGTCGGCACGGAGGGAAAGCCGGGGAAGCCTCCGTTCCGGAGCGATCTCTAGAGGGTGTTATGTACTTTTCGGCGGCTGTCCCGCAATAGAGGGGGATGCCGACTCGCCGTAAACCCTACCCCTCTGACGTGTCTGACGAAGAGTGGTCGTTGGTGGTGCCGTATCTGACGCTGATGCGTGAGGACGCCATGCAACGAGAGCACTCGCTGCGCGAACTGTTCAATGGCCTGCGTTACGTGGTGCGCTATGGCATTGCCTGGCGAGCGATGCCGAATGACCTCCCGCCCTGGTTCACAGTGTATCAACAGACACAGCGCTGGCTGGCGGCGGGCTGCTTCGAGACCTTGGCGCAGGATCTGCGTGCCGTGCTGCGCCTTGCTGCCGGCCGTGCGTCGGAGCCGACCGCGGCGATCATCGACAGCCGGACCTTGCGTTCGACACCCGAAAGCGGCCAACGTGCTGGTTACGATGGAGCCAAGCGTAAGCGTGGTTCTAAATTACATATGGCCGTCGATACGCTTGGCCATCTGCTGGCCCTGCACGTCACACCCGCCAACGTCGATGATCGTGCCGAGATCGGCCGTCTCACGGACGCCATCCAGGAAGCGACGGGCGAGAGTGTCACCCTTGCCTACGTCGATCAGGGCTACACCGGAGAGACGGCGGCCGAAGCTGCCAAGCAGCGAGGCATTGCGTTGGAAGTCGTCAAATTGCCGGAGGCCAAACGGGGTTTCGTGCTGCTGCCCAGGCGGTGGGTGGTCGAACGGTCGTTCGCATGGGCGACCCGATGCAGGAGACTGGTCAAGGACTATGAGCGATATGCCAGCACTCTGGCCGGTTTGCACATCGTCGCCTTCGCCTGCTTCATGCTCAGGCAGGCAGCTATACTGGCCGCAGGTTCATAAGACCCTCTAGTGCTCTGACGCATTCTATCGATTTACAACATGCGGTTGCCATGCGATTTTGTGAGCATGGCACAGACAGTATGCGTGTTGTTGAGCGCGGCAGACAGGAAGCGGCTTAAGGCAATAGCATCGGATCGCAACCGAGCGGGCAAATACATCGAGCGAGCCCGAGTTGTTCTGGCCTCGGCCAGTGGTCGGCCGGTGCAACATGTGGCGAAAGAGATCAGCGTCAGCCGCCCCATGGTCTGGCGCTGGCAGCAGCGTTTTGCCGAGGAAGGTCCCGACGGGTTGCTGCGTGACAAGACGCGCAAGCCCGGCAAACGACCGATCCCGGCCGATAAAGTGGCGCACGTCGTGGCGCTCACGTGTGGCGAGCCGCCCCCTGGGACCACGTATTGGACCGGGCGAGCCATGGCAAACGCCACCGCCATGTCGCTGCGCTCGGTGCAGCGCATCTGGGCGGCGCACCAACTCCAGCCGCACCGCGTGCGCAGCTTCAAGCGCTCGCGTGATCCGCAGTTCGCTGAGAAAATGGCGGATATCATCGGCCTTTATCTCGATCCGCCCGCCCACGCGGTGGTGCTGTCGATCGACGAAAAGAGCCAAATCCAGGCGCTCGACCGTACCCAGCCTGGACTGCCGCTGAAACCCGGCCGCTGCGGCACCATGACCCACGACTACAAACGCCATGGAACGACGACGTTGTTCGCCGCATTGAACGTGCTGAAGGGTACGGTGATCGGTCGCTGCATGCAGCGACACCGGCACGAGGAGTTCATCCGCTTCCTCAATGCCGTCGAACGCGAGGTGCCGTCCGGCAAGTTGGTCCATGCGGTCGTCGACAACTACGCCACCCACCGGCACCGAAAGGTACAGGCCTGGCTGGCACGCCATGACCGATGGACCTTCCACTTCACGCCAACCTCCGGGTCATGGCTGAACGCGGTGGAGACCTTCTTCTCCGCTCTTACCCGACAACGCATCCGGCGCGGCAGCTTCCACTCCCTCGTCAGCCTGCAGGCTGCCATTAAGACTTACCTCGCTGAGCGAAATGCAGAACCACGCCCATTCGTCTGGACCGCAGCCACCGCCTCAATCCTTGCCAAGCTCGAAAGATTGCCTGCATCGTCCGTATGAGTCAGAGCACTAGCGCCGGCCCGGCTCAAGCGGTTGGTGCGTTTCTTCATAATGCACATCGACGCGGTGCAGGTGGCTATGCACCCCTACCGGGATCGCCGCAGCACCACCGGCACAATCCACGGCATCAGAAAATCCCAACGCCCCGACTTCTCCAGGCCCTCGATCCCAAAACGCACGGCCGCAGCCTCTCCGGCGGGAATTCTCCGGTAACTCCCGAACAACCGGTCCCAAAACGAAAAAATATTCCCGAAGTTGCTGTTGTAATAACCCGGATTATCCGAATGATGCGCACGGTGCATGCCCGGACTTACCAGCACAGCCCGCAAGCGGCGCTCGACTCCCTCCGGCAAAGCCACATTCACGTGCTGGAACAGTGCCGTTACGAACGAAACCAGGTTGAACACCGGAAACAGCCACACCGGCGCGCCGGCGGCTGCCGCTGCGCCCATCATCATCACCCCCACCGCGACGAACTCCAGCGGGTGGTGCCGCAGCGCGGTGCTGGCATCGACGGAAGAATTGGAATGATGCACTGCATGGAAGCGCCACAGGAAAAACAGGCGATGCTCGGCTCGGTGCAGGGCATAAACCAGCAGATCGAGCCCGAGTATGCCGGCCACCAGCACGGCCACATCGCCGCCTGCGTTCTGGATCGCCTTGAACGCAAGCCGCGGCTCGAGGGAGATCCATTGCGGCACGATCGCAGCCCCTAGCGCAACGCCGGCCGCATACAGAATCAGATTGTTCACCCAGCGTTTGGCGGCGCCACGCTCCATCGCCCGGTCAGGGGTCAGGGTTTCCCACAGCGCACACAGCAGAAAACCCGCCACCCCTATCGTCAGCCACGCGCTACCGGCGGCAGTCCCGAGCCAGGCCAGCATGTCAGCTTGGTGTGGCGGTTACTTCCGGTTGCGCCGGCGATGCCGCAATCCAAGGATCGCCGCGGCGCCAACGGCAAGAACGGCCAACGGAACCGGCTCCGGCACGGGGGTCGGAGGCACCACCAGCCCGGCCCAGCTCTCGGCCGTGCCCAGCATGAAAGTCACCGTCGTGACACCCAGTAGCGCCAAAAATCGTCCCATCGCCGCTCCCCCTCCCGAGCATCAGTGCTCGTGTCTGAACCGATGTTAACGAACCAACCGCACCCAAGCAAACAGTTTCGAAACGGCTTTAACCCTTGTATGTCAGCAGGATTAACACTGTACCACCGTAATGCCCGCCATATCTTCTCCCACGGACGACCTCGCCTTCATCCTCCCCGACGCCGCCTGTTGCGAACTCGCCCTCGAACTCGACCGCACCTTCCCGGCCCCCGCAACGCCGCAGGAGCTGACCCGCCGCAATCACGCCGCCAGTCTCATCCCACGACCCTGAGTCCCGGAATCACGCAATTGAGACGCCTGCGAGACAGCGCGCAGCCCCTACCCCGGCCATCGCGAGGCCCCCAGAGCGGGCCGTGGCGACCCAGGACCCGCCACACCCAATGCCCGTCTCACCTCATGATCCGGCGTCCCGAAAGCACGTAAATGAGACCCCGACGAGACAAACAACCCGCTGGCGCCCCCTCCGCCCGGACCCCGCCGACTTCCCCCTCGACCCCGCGCTCCTCGTCCCGCCGGACCTCATCCCCGACTGACCGCCGGCCGCGCCCCGAAGATCGCCGAACCGACCCGCACCCATGTCGCCCCATGCGCGATGGCGATCTCGAAATCCGCCGACATGCCCATCGACAGCACCCTCAACCCATGCCGAGCCGCCAGCTCGGCCAAAAACCCGAAATGCGGCGCCGGATCCTCATCCGCCGGCGGAACACACATCAGCCCCAACACCTGCTCCCCAAACCGGCCCCGGCATTCGTCGATGAACGCCGAAGCCTCCGCCCGAGCCACCCCCGACTTTTGCGCCTCATCGGCCGTGTTCACTTCGATCAACAACGCCGGCCGGCGTCCCTCCTTCTCCATCGCCGCCGCCAGAGCATCGGCCAGCTTCGGCCGGTCCAGCGTCTCGATCACATCGGCGATCCGCACCGCGTCCCGCGCCTTGTTGGTCTGCAACCCCCCGATGATGTGCAGCTCCATCTTCGGCCACGCCGCTCGTAACGAGGGAAACTTCCCCGCCGCCTCCTGCACCCGGTTCTCCCCGAACACCATCTGCCCGGCCCGCAGCGCGGCCTCGACTGCCTCTACCGGCTTGGTCTTGGACACCGCGACCAGCCGGATCTCCTCCGGCTTCCGTCCGGCCCGCAGCGCCGCCTCAGCGATCCGCTCCCGCACGCGCGCCAGCAACTCCTCGATGACACGATCGTCCGCCAGGATTGCATCTGCCATCGTGCTTTGCTCCCCTCTTGCTTCGCTCGTCACCGGAGTCGGTTCGATCACCGTGCTCGCCGTCCTTATCGTACTCTGTATTGCGCTTGCCGGCACGGCGCTATGGCTGGCCCGCCGCCTCGCCGAGGCTCACACGGTGATGGTCGATCTGCGCCGGGCTACCGACCGCCAATCCACCGAGCTTGCCCGCCTCCGCGAATCCGCGCCCTTCCTCGATCTGCTCCCCGACCCGGTCCTGATCCTGGACGGGAGCCGCTCGCCCATGCACAGCAATGAAGCCGCCCGGCGCATCTTCGGCGGCGACATGCAAGCCGTGATGCGGCATCCCGCTCTGAGGACAGCGATCTCCCAGGCCTTCCAGACCGCCGCCCCCCAGACAGTGGATCTGGCACTGCCCGGCCCCCTAGACCGAGAGCTCCGCGCCCATGTCCGCCTAATCAATCCGCCGCTGCCGGATGGCGGCCGTGTGCTGGTGGTGCTGTCCGACCGCACCCAGGAGCGTGCCGCCGAGCGCGGCCGCACCGACTTCATCGCCAATGCGAGCCACGAGCTCCCGTACCCCGCTCTCGTCGCTGATCGGCTTCATCGAGACGCTCCAGGGCCCCGCGGCGGACGACCGCGCAGCCCAGCGCCGCTTCCTCGCCATCATGGCCGAGCAGGCCGCGCGCATGCAGCGCCTGGTCGAGGACCTGCTCGCCCTCTCCCGCATCGAGATGAACGAGCGCCAGGCCCCCCAGGACCAAGTGGATGTCGCGGCGTTGGTCCGGCAGGCGGTGGCCGGATTCGAACCCCAGCTCGCGGCGCAGAACGTGGCTTTGGAGCTCGAGGTCCCACAGGAACCCATCCTCATCCCCGCCGACGCCGACCAGCTCTCCCAGGTCCTCCAGAACCTGCTCGACAACGCCTTGAAGTACGGCGGCGACGGCAAGCGCCTTCAGGTGCGTCTCTCACCACCTCATCCTGGCGAGAAGTGGCCCGTACGCGCGGGCGTGGTCCTGACAGTGACGGACTACGGCAAGGGCATCGCGTCCGAGCACCTGCCTCGCCTGACCGAGCGGTTCTATCGCGTCGACAAGGGCCGTTCCCGAGCGGTCGGCGGCACCGGCCTCGGCCTGGCGATCGTAAAGCACATCGTCAATCGGCACCGTGGCCAGTTGGTGATCCAGAGTGAGCCGGGGACCGGAACAACGATCCGGGTGTGGCTTCCTGCGGCATGACACCACCCGATTCCAACCGATCCATGCGATCGGACAGCCGCTTCATCGTTTCCATGATAGTCAACTGACCGTTGAGGATGGCTCCCAGCAGCTGAGATACCGAGCTTTGCCGTCCGGCAGGCTCGGCTTGGCAGTTCTGGGTTCCCTTGCCGTCATCGACACAGCAGAACACCTCGCCCGCTGAACTGCACGCGACGTAATGCGGATGTGCCACGCCATTGCGGATGTCCTGCTGACCTTGGATGAAGCAGTTCATCGTCCCGGCATTATTCACCCAGTTGGCATTGCATTTCGATCCGTCCGCCCTACGTAGGGCGTTAGCAGGTACTACACAGTATTGCCGCGGGCAGAACCAAGCCGGCAATGCGGAGCGTGGTCACTTCCCATACACCTCTCGCGCCACAGTTTTTGACACGAGCCCGTCGCGCACATCCCGCTCCACCGACGCGGGGTTGCGGTCGTGCGGATCGCCCATGCCACCGCCCCCGGGCAATTCCAAGATAAGCCGGTCGCCGTCCGGGATCACCTGAAATCCTTTCGTGCGCAACTTCTTGCCGGATTTCAGCCGCACCACGCCGGCCGCGCCTTCCTTCCCGCCCTCTCGCCCCTTCGGCGCATGCGCCACACGGTCGAAGGTTGCATTCACCGCAAACTCCAGATCGCCCTTAGCGGCGATCTCCATGATCTGCCCCGCGCCGCCGCGTGAGCGCCCCGGTCCGCCCGAATCCGGCTTGAGTTCCTTCCGCCAGAACACGATGGGCGCCACGTTCTCCGTCGCCTCCACCGGCATGGTGCGCACACCGGACGGAAAGGCCGTCGCGTTCAGCCCGTCCGAGGTTGGCCGCGCGCCGGTCCCGCCCGAGTTGAACGTGATGATCTCGAAATCCGCCACCACCGGCTTGTTCCCGCGCGCCTGGCCCGAGACCGAGGCGCCGCCGCGCAATGGCGGGTTCCACAGCGACGACGCGCCTTCCGCTGTCACCCGTTCGGGCACCGCCTGATGCAGGCAGCCCATCATCAGGTCCGGCAGCAGATGCCCGATGACGTGCCGCACCGAGACCGGATACGGCCGCGGTGCATTCAGGATGCAGCCCTCCGGTATTTTCATCCGGAACGGCGCGAGGCTCGCCCAGTTATTGGGGATCTCCGGCGCGACGACACACTTGATGCCGAAGCAGGAATAGGCCCGCGTATACGCCGGCGGCACGTTGATGCCCCGGCCGGAAAGCCCCGACGTGCCCGCGAAATCCACCTCGATCCCGTCGTTCAGGATGCTCATGGATGCCGCCAACCGGATCGGCTCCTCATACCCGTCGGACCAGATCTCGCCCGCGTATGTGCCCTTCGGCAACCGCGCCACTTCATCCAAGGTCGCCCGCATCGAGCTTTCGAAGATAAAGGTGGCGAGCGGCTCCAGGCTCTCCATCCCGAACTCGCGCATCATCTCCACCAGCCGCTTCGCCCCGGCGTCATTGCACGCGCACAGGGAGTAAACATCGCCCTCAAGCTCCACCGGCAGCCGCGATCCGGCCCGGATGAAGTCGAAGAACGTCTCGTTCGCTCGCCCTTGCTCGAAGCACTTCACGATCGGGATGTAGAGACCTTCCTCGAACACGGACCGTCCCTCCGGCCCCATCCCTAGCCCGCCGACATCGATCACGTGCGCGGTGTTAGCGAACAGGCCGACGATCTTCCCGTCCAGGAAGGCCGGCGTGACGACGGTCAGATCATGCAGGTGCCCCGTGCCCAGCCACGGGTCGTTGGTGATGTAGTGATCACCCGGCTGCATCGTGTCAGCCGGGTACTTGCGCAGGAAGTGCCCGACGCTTTCCGCCATCGAGTTCACATGACCCGGCGTACCCGTGACGGCCTGCGCCATCATGCGCCCGCGCAAATCGAAGATGCCGGCCGAGAGATCGCCCGCTTCCCGCACCGTCGTCGAAAACGCCGTGCGGATCATCGTCTGAGCTTGTTCTTCCACCACGGCGATCAGCCGGTTCCACATGATCTGCCGCTGGATCTGTGCCAACGCGTTGGTTTTGTTTGCGCCGGTTTCATTCATCACGACCGTGCCTCCCGCCGCATCTCGATATACCCGAACCGATCCAGCTCGGCCGACCAGCCCGGTCCCACAAGCGTTGATGTCTCATCCTCGGCAATGATCGCCGGTCCCGTCACACGCGCGCCATGAGCCAGCCCCGCGCGCTCATGCACCGTCCAGTCCGTTACTTCTCCGGTCTGCGTATCCCGCACGCTCTGCGTGCGCGCCGCGCCGGACGCTCCCGAGGGGCCTTTCGCTTCATCGGCGGCGAAGCTCTGCGGCTCGGTTGTCACCTGTACCGCGTAGCTCATGATCTCGACGTCCGATCCCGGCACCGGCCGATCATAGAAGCGCGTGTATTCGCGGTCGTACGCCGCACGAATCGCGGCGACATCTTCGCGCGTCAGCACGCGCGCGGGGAGTGGCACCGGGATCTCATGCCCCTGACCGACATAGCGCATATAAGCCAAGCGGCTTTCGGTCGTGGCCGCGCCGAACGAGCCTTCCCGCACCACCCCTTCCGCCTCGGCCGACATCTCGCCCAGCAACCCGTTCACTGCGTCCAGATCGAACGTCGAGAACCGCTGATAGAGGCTTCGCACCACCTCATACGCGACAGGCGCACGCAGGAACCCGATCGCGCTGCCCACCCCGGCGCCCGATGGTACCAGCACGCGATCGATCCCGAGCTTCTCCGCGACACGGAACGCATGCACCGGTCCACCGCCGCCGAACGCGATCAGCGTGCGGCCGTCATAGGTCTTGCCGGACTCGATGGCGTGCACGCGCGCCGCGTTCGCCATGTTCTCGTCCACCATCTCGATCACGCCGAGCGCGGCCATCTCCGGCGCAAGACCTAAGCGCGAACCCACCTCCCGCGTCATGGCGTCACGCGCCGCCTCTTCATTCAGATGCAGCGATCCGCCGGCAAAGCGCGCGGCGTCGTAGCGGCCGAGCAGCAGATTGGCGTCCGTCACCGCCGGCTTCTCACCGCCGCGCCCGTAGCACGCCGGCCCGGGATCGGCACCGGCGCTTTCGGGCCCCACAGCAATGCGGCCCAGCGCATCGACATGCGCGAGCGATCCGCCGCCCGCGCCGATCTCGACCATCTCGATGACCGGAATGCGCAGCGGCAGGCCCGAGCCTTTCTTGAACCGGCCGACCCGCGCCACCTCGAACGTGCGTGCGGATTGCGGGCGCCCATCGTCGATCAGGCAGATCTTGGCCGTGGTCCCGCCCATGTCGAACGACAGCACACGATCGAGACCGCACTGCCGCGCCAGGTAGGCCGAGAAGATCGCACCACCCGCGGGGCCGCTTTCCACCAACCGGATCGGAAAGCGGCACGCCGTATCGATGGTCGTAAGTCCGCCGCCCGACAGCATCATGAACACCGGAGCGGTCAGGCCCATCGCGTGCAGCTCTGTTTCCAGCCGTCGCAGGTAGCGCGCCATCAACGGCTGCACGTAAGCGTTGGCCGCGGTGGTGGAGAACCGTTCCCACTCCCGCATCTCCGGCGACACATCGCTCGAGAGGGAGATCGGCACCTCCAGTATCGTCTCGGCCAGGATGTCTCGTGCGCGGCGCTCGTGCACCGGATTGACGAAGGAATGCAGGAAGCCGATTGCGATGCTCTGCACATCTTCCGCCCGCAGCACCGGCACAAGAGCGCGTACCGCGGCTTCGTCCAGCGGGCGCAGGACGCTGCCCTCATTGTCCAGCCGCTCCGGCACCGGCAAGCGCAGGTAACGGGGCACCAGCGGTTCCGGAAGCTGGATGTTCAGGTCGTACTGGTCGTAACGGCTCTCATTGCCCATCGCCAGCACGTCGCGAAAGCCCTCGGTGGTGATCAGCGCCGTGCGTGCGCCCTTGCGTTCGATAACTGCGTTGGTGGCCAGGGTGGTGCCATGAATCACCACCGAGACGTCGGCCGGGCTCACACCGGCCTGCGCCAGAACCGTAAGCGTCCCCTCCAGCACGGCACGTTCCGGCGCTGCCGGCGTGGTTAGGACCTTGGCGGTCCAGCGCGCGCCGCCACGCTCCAGCGCGACATCCGTGAACGTGCCGCCGATATCCACCGCCAGCCGGGCAAGCTGCATCCGTGTGTCCTGAAATCGTTGCTGTCGGGCCACTCAAGCCAGACCCGGCGCGGGCTGGCAAGCTACTCCCGGAACTCCAGAGCAACGCCGAACGCATCGCGTGCGGCGACCCGCAGCCATTGGTCCGATTGCTGGAACGCCACGCCACCGTCGCGCAACACCTCGGCCGTGCGGTCCTGATTCCGCACCCGCAATCCAAGCGCGGCCATGTATTGGCTGCGTCCCGCTGCATCAGGACCTTGCGATCCCCATACCGGTTCGAAGGCCTGCGGCGTCGCAACCGAGAGCGTCGTCAGGCCCATCGCCAGCGCATTACCCCGGATCGCGTCCGCGCCGAACATGCGGCCGAGAACGTCCAGCACCGGCCTGACTGGATCCGACACGATCACGATCCGATCAACCCCGATTACGCCATTTGCGTGGTGTCGCCACTCATCCCGCCACACCAGGTCGCGCGTGAAGTGATGGCAGAAATAGAGCCGTCCGGCCGGAACCACGCCTGGTTTGAGCCGCACCGTGCGGAACACGGCGTCGCGCGCGCCGCCCGCCAGCTCCACGGGCCGAGAGAATTCGAGCGGCGGCTCCACAGGAAGCCCTGCCTCGTCCAGCGCATGGAACACGCTGGCGGAATCCTCTGTCCCGAACACCACGCCGTTCAACCCGATCGGCGAATCCAGGACCTCCGCCCGCCGGCGATCACCCGGCCGTGCGGCGATCAGCTCCAGATACTCGGTGCCGAAGATCGCCAGATGGTTCATCGACCCGAGCGTGTGATACCCGCGCGGCGTCAGCGTGAACCCCAGCCGGCGATAAACCGCCGCGGCGCCGTCCAGGTCGTCGCGCGCGTTCACCACCACGTGGTCCAGCGTCGGAACAGGCAGCACCATGTTCGCTTACACCTCGGAATCAGCCAATGCGCCCTGCGCGGCGCTCGGCGCTGGGCGCGCCAGAGCCGCGAGGAAAGTCTCACAGTATCGGCGTGCCGTCGATTCCCAGACGTTGGTACGCAGCGCCGTGTGGCGCGCCACCCGTTCCTCCTTGCTCATGTGCATGGCTCGATGAATCGCGCCGGCGATCTCGTCCGGATCGAACGGATTGACGATCAGCGCGTCTTTCATGTCTTCGGCCGCGCCGGCGAATTGCGACAGGACCAGCACGCCTGGATCAGCCGGGTCCTGCGCCGCGACGAATTCCTTGGCCACCAGGTTCATCCCGTCGCGCAGCGGCGTCACCAAGGCGATGCGCGCGATCCGGTAAAACCCCGCGATGGTCCGCCGACTCACCGTGCGGGTCATGTAGCGGATCGGCACCCAATCGAACTCCGAAAACCGTCCGTTGGTATCGCCGACGATGCGATCCAGCTCCTGCCGCAGCGCCTGATACGATTTGACGTCCTCTCGCGATCCCGCGGCGATCTGCAGCAAGCTGATGCGTCGCCTCGCGTCTGGATGATGTTCCAGCAGACGGCCGAACGCGTCGAACCGGTTGACCAGCCCCTTCGAGTAATCCAGCCGGTCCACGCCGATTGCCAGCATGCGACCCGCGAGACTGGGTTTCATGCGACGCGTTTCCAGGCTCGACGTGCTCTGGACCGCCATTGCAGCAAACCCGTCCGCATCGATCCCGATCGGTGCGACGATCGACCGCGACGTCCGCCCGGCATGATGGACCACGTCCCCATCGATCCCGGCACCCAGCAGCTCCGTCATGCAGCGCAGGAAGCTCGCGCGATAGCCATGCGTGTGAAAACCCGTCACGTCATACGCGCTGAAACTTGCCAGCAACTCTGCGCCGTGCGGCAGCGCCGCCGCCACCTCGGGCGGCACGAAAGGCGTGTGCAGGAAGAAGCCGATGCGATTGCCCACGCCCAGCCGACGCAGCTCCTCCCCCAATGGGATCAGGTGATAGTCATGCACCCAGATCAGGTCGTCATCGCGCAGCAGCGGCGCGAGCGTCTGCGCGAAGCGCCGGTTCACCGCGCGATAGGCTTGGTACGCATCCGCCCGGTAGTCGACGAGCCCGAGCCGGAAATGCAGCAATGGCCACAGCGCAGCATTGGAAAAGCCGGCGTAGAACAGGCGGTACTCGGCATCCGTAAGATCGATTGTGGCGAATGTCACGCCACCGGCTTCGTCCAGCGCAGGCCCCTGGGTGCCACGCGGCGAACGCTTGCCACTCCAGCCAAACCACAGCGATCCGGGCCGCAATGCATCCGCGAGTGCAACAGCCAGACCGCCGGCACGCGGTCCGCGATCCGTCGGCACCGGCACACGGTTCGACACCACCACCAGCCGCCCGGACATCTACCCCCCTCTTTCGTTGCTCACAGTCAGGCGAATTCTAGGCGCCCGTGCCCTAAAAAAACCGGATCGGGTTCGTTTAACCAGGCAACAGGCCGGTTCGGCCATTGCAGGAGAACCCGTTCGTCATGCGTATCGCACAGATCGCGCCGCTCACCGAAGCCGTTCCGCCCAAGCTGTACGGCGGGACCGAGCGTGTCGTCTCGTTCCTGACCGAGGAGCTCGTGCGCCTGGGCCACGAAGTCACGCTGTTCGCCAGCGGCGATTCAGTCACCACCGCTCAGCTTGAGGCTGTCTGGCCGAAAGCGCTTCGGTTCGATCCAGACCTTCGCGACTTTGCGGCGCCGCAGATGCTTCTGCTGGAAGAGGTCTATCGTCAGGCCGATCAGTTCGACCTGCTGCATTTCCACCTGGATTACTGGCCATTCTCATTGTTCAGCCGCCAGCGTACGCCGTTTGTGACAACGCTGCACGGCCGGCTAGATCTTCCCGAACTTGCTCCGGTCTACGAGCGCTTCCCACGTGCGCCGCTGGTCTCCATCTCCGATTCCCAGCGCCGGCCGTTGCCCAATGCCAATTTCGTCCGCACCATCCACCATGGCCTGCCCGAGAACCTGCTCCGTCCCGTCCCGGGAAAGCAGCGGCACCTCGGATTCCTCGGCCGCATAGCCCCTGACAAGGGACCGGACCGCGCCATCCGGATCGCCCGGCGCGCCGGCATTCCGCTGCAGATGGCGGCCAAGGTCGATCGCGTGGATGAAACGTATTATCGCGACAAGATCCGGCCCATGCTGGATGGGCGGCATGTCGAGCTGGTGGGCGAAATCGGCGACGCCGATAAGTCCGCTTTCCTCAGCGACTGCGTAGGGTTGCTCTTCCCCATCGACTGGCCCGAACCCTTCGGACTGGTAATGATCGAGGCAATGGCCTGCGGGACCCCTGTGATCGCGTTCAACCGCGGCTCGGTACCCGAAATCATCGAGGACGGCGTGACCGGGTTCATCGTGGAGAACGAAGCGCAGGCGGTTGAGGCCGTTGCGCGCCTGCCGGAGCTGTCCCGAACCAAAGTCCGTGCTCGGTTCGATCAGCGGTTCACCGCCCGTCGCATGGCCGAAGACTACCTCGACCTTTATGCGAAGCTGGCAGAGCAGGCGCGGCCTCGCCTGCGGGTTGTGGGCTGACGCAATGGTCCAAACGGTGGCAGAGCACACATTGACTTGAGATTCGCTCCCTCCGCATAGTTGCCACACCCGGCGCGCATGCGCCGGATGGGGGATAACACGCAAACGGAGGGGGATGTGTCGAAACGAACGGGGCTGTTGCGCACCGCGGCGCTGGCCGCGACGGTGCTGGCCGGGCTGGGATATGGATCGGCTGGCGCCGCGACGGTAGGACCAGTAACCGACCCGACGGGGGTGATTACCATTCCCAAGGGTGCGCCGATCGTGCTTGGCGCTTACTGGGTTTTGTCAGGGCCGGACACCGCACTTGGGGTGGATGAGAAGCGGGGCGCCGAGATCGCCATCAAGGATGACGGCGGCAAGCTGCTTGGGCATCCGCTCGTGCTGGATGCACAGGACGATACGTGTAATGCCGAGGGCGGACAGACCGCAGCGACCAAGCTTGCCTCGACACCGAACGTCGTGATCGTGCTGGGGCCTGGTTGCTCGTCGGCCGCCACACCCGGTGCGCCGATCCTGTGGCAGGCCGGACTGGTGAACATCTGCACGGCCTGCACCGCGCCGGCCCTGACAGCGGCTGATCGCAAGCCGGAATATGACGGCTTCGCTCGCACTGTTTTCAGTGACGTCGATCAGGCGGCCTCGGACGCTGATTACCTGTTTAACGTCGCCGGGTACAAGACCGTCGTCACCGTGCACGACGGCAGCCCCTATGCACAGCAGCTTGCCACCGTCATGGGCCAGGACTTCGAAAAGCTGGGCGGCAAAGTGTTGTCCCGCGAAGCCGTGGCGCCGACTGACGTGGACATGCATCCGGTGCTCACCCGCATCGCCAGCGAAAAGCCGGACGTGATCTACATGCCGATCTTCACTGCCGCAGCAGCCCAAATTCTGCGCCAATCGAAAGAAACGCCGGGCCTGGACAAGACAGCGTTGTTTGGTGGCGCATCACTCCTTTCGTCCGACTTCATCGAGGCTGCGGGCCCCTCAGTGGTCGGCTTTCGTATGGGCTATCCGGACCTCTCGCCGGCGGCCATGGGCAAGGGCTATCCCGATTTCATCGAGAAGTACAAGAAGGATTACGGTGAAGGGCCGATCTCCGGCTTCCATGCCAACGCCTATGATGCCGCTGAGCTAGCCATGAAGGCGATCGCGCAGGTCGCCAAGGACGACAACGGCACCCTGTATATCGGCAAGAAGGCGCTGCGCGACGCCGTGTTCAGTATCAAGTTCGATGGCATCAGCGGTCCGATCGCTTGCGATCCGCATGGGGAGTGCGCGCAGTTCCATGGCTCGGTGCTGCAGTTCACCAATGCTGACCCGAAGACGTTCGGCATCGGCACGAATCCGATCAAGATCTGGCCGAAGTGAGCGGGGCTGTTGTCGCGCGCGGGCCCTTTGTATCGGCGCTCGCGCGCGTCAGCGCCAAGGACGTCGTTCTTTGGGCGATGCGGATCGCCATCGTCGTGGTGGTGGTCGGCGGCACAATCGGATCCCTGATCAAGGACCGCTATACCGCCGCCCAGTGGTTCGACTTTCTGATGTTCGGGCTGACGATCGGCAGCATCTATGCCCAGATCGCGTTGGGCTACACCATGGTCTACGGCGTGCTGCGTCTGATCAACTTCGCACACGGCGACTTCATTATGTGCGGTGCCTTCGCCGGTCTTTATGTCGCGAACCCGCTGGACCGGAGCGGTTTCCTCGACAACCATCCCGTGCTTGGGATGGCAGCAATCCTGGCGATAGCCATGGTCGTCTCTACCTCCATCGCGGTGCTGACCGAACGCATCGCCTACCGTCCGTTCCGTCGGGTGGTAGGCTTGGCGCCCCTGATCTGCGCCATCGGCGTCTCTTTCTTCCTGGAGCAGACGTTCCGCGGCCTGTTCGGCTCGGCGGTGAAGGCCTATCCCAGCCCGACCTGGCAGCGTGACGTATTCCACGTCGGATCGTTGAGCATCCCGCGGGTCGATGTGCTCGTCGTCACCCTCGCCGTCATCTTCATGGGCATTCTGTATCTGATCGTGCAGCGCACCCGGATGGGCACTGCGATGCGGGCGGTGTCGGAGGATGCCGAAGCGGCCGCATTGATGGGAATCGACGTCAACAAGGTGGTGGTCTTCACCTTCGTGCTGGGCGGCGCGATGGCTGGTATCGCCGGCGTGTTCTACGCTTTCCTGTACAAGCAGGTCTATTTCTACATGGGCTTCACGCCGGGCATCAAAGCCTTCGGCGCGGCCGTGCTGGGCGGCATCGGCAACATCCCGGGCGCCATGCTGGGCGGCTTCTTCCTGGGCATTGTCGAGTCCGTCGGCCCCTCCTTGTTTCTCGATGGACTGGGCATCACGGCGCCCTACCAGTTGCGCGACCTGATCGCCTTCACACTACTGATCATGGTGCTGATCTTCCGTCCGCAGGGACTGCTGGGCGAGCGTATCGTGAAGCAGCGAGCCTGAGAACATGAAGCGCCCGATCACACGGGGGTTGATGGTCGGCGCCGGCGCCGTCCACATCTCGGCTGTGGGCGTCCTGGCGATGATGCACCAACGCTGGGTCGTCGTGGACACGATCAGCCTCGCCCAGATCACGCTGGTTCTACTGGGCATCGCCGCGGGCGCGCTGGCGTCCCCGGCGCATGAGGTCCACCCGCTCAAAGGTGGAATCGCCGGCCTGTTCGCGGCGCTGCCGCTGGCCGTTCTCGCGGCGTTGATTCAGTTTATCGATCCCCGGCAAATCTTTATCGCGCTGACGCCTGACCTCCTGAAAATCCTGACGTTCAGCCTGCCCTTCTGGACCGGCATCCTGGCCCTGCTCGGTACCGGCATCGTGTGTGGCGTGATTGGCAACAGCCTGCGGGCGATCCCGCGCGTGCCGCGCAGCGCCGTCATCGCCGGGATCGTCGCAGTCATGATTGTCGGCGTCTTCCAGGAGTTGATCCAGCAGATGCTGCCCTACACCGGGCCGATCGGCGCCGTGCGGCAGTTCGTCTATGTGTGGGAGGGTCTGACCCCGGCCGGTGCGTTGGTTATCTTCGTCATTGCTGCCCTGGCTTGGCCAGCGTGGCTGTTCATAAGGGGGCGCTCTGGACCGCGCACCGACGATCAACTGCGGCGCCAGCGCATGACGCGCGCGGGCCTCGCCTTGCTTGTCCTCGTTATCCTGCCCGCTCTCGCCGGCAACTACATCGGCCAGGTGCTGATGCTGGTCGGTCTCTATATCCTGATGGGTATGGGGCTGAACCTAGAGGTCGGCCTTGCCGGACTGCTCGATCTCGGCTTCGTGGCCTTCTTCGCCGTCGGTGCGTACAGCACTGCGCTATTCACCGCCGACAGCCCGCACGCCCTGCTGCACCTGTCCTTCTGGCTGGCTATGCCGATCTCTGTGCTGCTGGCTGTGCTGGTGGGTGTGATCTTCGGCCTTCCCGTGCTGGGGGTACGCGGGGACTATCTCGCGGTTGCCACGATGGGACTCGGCGAAATCGTGCGCGTACTCGGTACCTGTCTGACTTCGCGGCTCCTTTGCTCGGCGGAGCGCAGGGCATTCTGCAGATCCCCAAACCCCGACTTGGGCCATTGGTGTTGAGCAATCCGGTGCAGCTGTTCTATCTCACGTTGGTTGCTTCGGCCATCGCTGCGTTCGTTGCCTGGCGGTTGGAGAACTCCCGTCTCGGCCGTGCCTGGATGGCACTGCGTGACGACGAAGACGTGGCGCAGGCGCTCGGCATCAACCTCGTGCGCAGCAAGCTGATGGCCTACGGGCTCGGCGCGGCTTTCGCCGGC
Organism: uncultured Pseudomonadota bacterium; assembly: GCA_963791885.1. Taxonomy (GTDB): domain Bacteria; phylum Pseudomonadota; class Alphaproteobacteria; order Acetobacterales; family Acetobacteraceae; genus CAVSUZ01. Next base: position 2,073,671 of record CAWBUL010000006.1, read on the forward strand.
CTTGCGGGCTCGATCTTCGCCGTCATGCTGTCGTCGGTCTATCCGTCCAGTTTCCAGTTGCTGATCTCCATCAACGTGCTGGCACTGATCATCGTGGGCGGCATGGGCAGCCTGCCTGGTGTCGTGCTGGGATCCATCGCGCTGATCGGGTTGCCGGAACTGCTGCGCGAGTTCGGCGAATACCGCTACCTGTTCTACGGCGCCGTGCTGATCGTGATGATGCAGTGGAAACCGGAAGGCTTGTGGCCGTCCGAGGTGCGCCGGCGCGAATTGCATGAAGCCGATGAGGCGGAGGTGATCGACGAGGGGGCCGACCTTATCCCGGCTCAACCGCAATGACCGACACACTGCTTTCCTGCCGCGCGATGACGATGCGCTTCGGCGGACTGACGGCCGTATCGGCGCTCGATCTGGCGGTAGTTGAGGGCAGTATCCACAGCATCATCGGGCCGAATGGCGCCGGTAAGACGACGGTGTTCAACTGCGTCACGCAGGTAATTCATCCCAGCGGAGGCGAGGTGTGGTTCGACGGCTCTCGCGTCGATGGACTGACCCCAGATCGCGTGGCCGCCGCGGGCATGAGTCGCACCTACCAGAACATCCGCCTGTTTCGCTCCATAAGCGCCATTGAGAACCTGCTCGTCGGCATGCACCTGCATCTCAAGTCCACCTGGTGGGGCGCCGTGTTCAACACACCGGCCACACGGGCGGACGAAGCGCAGGCGCACGAGGAGGCGATGCGCCTGCTGGCGTTCATTGGCTTGCGCGGTCGAGGTGATACGCAGGCTCGCAATTTGCCGTATGGGCTGCAACGGCGGTTGGAGATCGGCCGTGCGCTTGCGACCAAGCCCAAGCTTCTGCTTTTGGACGAGCCGACGGCCGGGATGAACCCGCATGAGACAACCGAGATGATGGCCTTCATCCAGGAGGTTCGGTCCCGCTTCGGCATCACTGTTTTGCTGATCGAGCATCAGATGCGCGTGGTCATGTCGATGTCCGACCGCGTTTCGGTGCTGGATCATGGTGTAAAGATCGCCGAGGGCCGTCCTGCGGAGGTGCAGCGCGATCCATCAGTGATCGAGGCCTATCTTGGCGCGAAGGCGACAGCCGCGCTGATGCCGCAAACGGGGGCCGTGTGAATCGCATGGCACTGCTTGAAATCGACGCGATTCACGTCTTTTACGACAAAATCGAAGCGCTGAAGGGCATCTCCCTTAATGTAGATCAGGGACAGATCGTTACTCTGGTGGGTGGAAACGGCGCGGGAAAATCGACCACTCTGCGCACCGTGAGCGGCCTGCTGCATCCGCGCGAGGGAGAAATCCGTTTCCAGGGCGAACCGCTCACCGGCCTCGGGGCGCATACGATCGCGGCGATGGGCGTCGTACAGGTGCCGGAAGGTCGGCGCATTTTCGGGCGACTGACGGTGGAAGAAAATCTCGCAATGGGTGCTTTCACGCGCCACGATCGCGCAGGCATCGCCGCCGATCATGAGCGTATGATGGTGCTTTTTCCCCGTTTGCGCGAGCGACTGAAGCAAGTCGCCGGCACGCTTTCCGGCGGCGAACAGCAGATGGTTGCGATGGCTCGCGCATTGATGGCTCGGCCGCGCGTGTTGTTGATGGATGAGCCGAGCATGGGCCTCGCTCCGATGGTGGTGGAGCAGGTGTTCGAAACGATCCAGACGATCAATGCTGATGGTGTGACGGTGCTGCTTGTGGAGCAGAACGCGGCCATGGCGCTGGCGATAGCCGAGACAGGGTATGTTCTGGAAAGCGGGCGGGTGATGCTGAGTGGCCCTGCTCGGGACCTGATGCACGATGAGCGAGTCCGCGAAGCATACCTGGGATGAAATGGCTCGTTATCGCTAAACCAAACACAACACGTTTCTGCTTAGTACGGAACCCGGCACTTCTCGTCCCGTTGCATTTCCACGGGAAAACCGATGAAGAACCCAAGGGAAATGCGGGCTCGAGCAGAACGATATCGGGGGCATGCCCGCGCCATGTCCGATCCCGTCGTGCGCGACGTCATTCGGTCGGTCGCCGATAACTTGGAGCATGAGGCCAGCCGTATCGAGCGCGAGCGAGATCACGAGAAACAAAAGCGCACTAATAAGGACGATCAGGCGTGAGCGGGCATACGCAACGGCATGTCGCGAATTCTTGAACCCGTTGCATCTGCAACCGCATTGGCGATCGCAGCCGAGCCTGGGCCTTGTCCACATTCGCCTGTACCCAGGTAAGGCATACCAGGGCGGTTTATGACACGTACGTCGATGCGATCCGGTACAGCATTGAACCGCGCGATCGGATAGCTGCTCCAGTCCCGACTTACCACGTGGTCCGTGTCGAAGTTCACCCGTTCGAACAGCGTCCAGCTCAGTGCCTGCATGATGGCGCCTTCGACCTGATTGCGAATGCCGTCCGGATTGACCGGTTGTCCGCTATCCACCGCGGCGAACACGCGGCCCACTGCGATGGTCCCGTCGCGCGATACGGAAACCTGCAGCGCCACCGCGCAATAAGCGCCGATATTCTTGTATCGTGCAAAGGCGAAGCCGCGACCCGAGCCCTTACCGGCGTCGGACCAGCCGAATCCCTCGGCCGCGGCCATGATCACCGCCTTCGCTCGCTCGTCGCTCAAATGGGCGAGGCGGAATGCCACCGGATCAGTGCCCGCCCTGGCTGCGAGCTCGTCCATGAAGCATTCGATCGCGAACACATTCAGATGGGCGCCGAGTGACCGCAGGGCGGAAACGCGCAGCGGCATTCTCGGAACGAAGTGGTAAACGACGTTGGCCGAGGGAAAGTCGTAGAGCGGGATGCTGTTGCGATCACCCCCGCCCTCCGGCATCGGGATCGGCTTTGGCGGCGGCAGCGGAAACGGCGGATCCATTGCCTGCGCGGCCAGCAGCACGCCGGCTGGGCCAGGGCGTTGCGTATGCGTGTTGCTCCAGATCTGGAAGTTCCAGTCGGCCACCCGGCCCGCTCCGTCCAGCGAACCCTGCACTTCCGCCACCATCGCCGGCCCGTACGGCTCCCAGTACCTGCTCTTGCTCCCGCATCCACTGGAGGCGGATTGGGCGACCCGGCATCGCGCGGGCCAGCACCGCGGCATCCGCTGCGGCGTCGTCGGCGCCGTTCTGGCCATAGCAGCCGGCGCCTTCCAGGTGGATGCAGCGCACCTTGGCCGCGGGTAGGTGCAGCAGTTCGGCAAGCGCCCCACGCAAGGGAAAAACCCCCTGCGTATGGGTCCAGACAGTCAGGGTGTCGTCCGGCTCATACAGCGCCACGGCGCAGGACGGGCCGATTGCTCCGTGCGCCAGGAACGGGCGCGTGTAGCGCGCCTTCAGGACGTCCTTGGCGGCCTCGCCGGATCCGGCCCGGTTCAGGACGGCAATGTCCTGAGTGGGCGACGTCTGGAGGAACGTGCCCACGTCGTCCGGTTTCGGCAGGGCGTGTCCCGGCTCCCACCGCGCCGATGCCGCCAGCGCCCGCATTGCCTGGATGGCGGCGAACTCGCGCTCGGCGATCACGCCGAGGAAGCTGCCCTCGCGGACCACCTTCACCACGCCTGGAATTCGGAGCGCCGCGCCCTCATCGACCCCCAGCAGGGCGCCGCCGTAGGCGATTGGCCGTACCACCCGGCCGTGCAGCATCCCGGGCAGTCGCATGTCCTGTACGAAGCTCGGGATTCCGGTCAGTTTGGCGGGAATGTCCACGCGCGGCATCGATCGGCCCACGAGCGTGTAGGCGGAGGCCGGCCTGAGCGGCAGGGGGTCCAGAACCGGCCGGTGCAGATCGACCGCGCCGACCAACGATCCATATGTGGCCCGCCGCCCGTCCGGGGCCAGCACCACGCCATCTGCCGTCTGCAACCGTCCCGGCGGGACGCCCCAGCGTAGCGCCGCCGCCTGCATCAACAGCGCCCGAACACAGGCCGCCGCGTCGCGCACCGCAGTGCCGCTGTCATCCATGGAATGGCTGCCGGCGGTGTAACCCTCATTGGGCGTGCGCCCCGTGTCAGCCGTGATCAGCATGATCCGCTCCGGACGCACGTCGAGTTCTTCCGCCGCGACCTGGATGATCGCCGTGCTGATCCCTTGGCCCAGTTCCGCCTTGCCGGTCAGGACGGTGATATCGCCGTCGGGACTGATGCGGACCCAGGAATCCAGCGCAGGCGCGACCTTCAGATCACCCTCGTTGGTCGCATCTGCGGCCAGGGCGGGCGCCAGACGGAACCCGACCAGCAAGGCACCGCCGGCCATCACCGTGCGGCGCGAGAGGTTCATCGTGTTCATCGGGCGGCCATCTCCTGCGCCGCCCGGCGGATCGCCCGAAGGATGCGGATATGCGTACCGCAGCGGCACAGATTGGGCTGCATGGTGCGGCGGATCTCCGCCTCGCTGGGCGAACGTCGGTGCTCCAGCAGCGCCTGCGCGCGCATCATCATGCCCGGAATGCAGTAGCCGCATTGCGCGGCCTGCTCGGCAATGAACGCGCGCTGGACCGGGCCGGGGTCGTCGATCGTGCCCAGGCCTTCGACGGTGCGGACGCTGCGGCCCTCCACCGCCACCAGGGGTGTCACGCAGGAGAAGACCGGCTGATTATCGAGCAGAACGGTGCAGGCGCCGCACTGCCCCAACCCGCAGCCCAACTTCGCGCCGTAAAGCTGGAAATCGTCGCGCAGCACATAGAGCAGGGGCGTCGCCGGATCGGCCTCCGTCATCACCGGATGCCCGTTCAGCACCAGCGCCGTCATTGCGCCGCCTCCTGTCCTTCATTGCGGATCGCATGAACGCGTTCCGTAAGGCCGGGCCAAGGCGGCTGGCCGGAGGTCGTGCGCAGCCATTGCAGAACGTCGGCGATCTGCTGATCGCTCAGAACCGTGGCGAAACCCGGCATCCAGGCACCGCGCTGCTCCGGTGCAGGTTGGCGCCCACGCAAGATGAGGCGGATCGCGCCGGTCGGATCATCGCCGGTGACAGACTTCGTATCCCCGAGCAGCTTCTGTCCGGACAGCACTCGCGGCGATCCCGCGGCGTGGCACGTCGCGCAGCCGCCCTGGAAGATCAAATCGCCCGCCGGCGGCGGTGGAGTGCCCGGCACTGGTCCGAGGGGAACAACCAGGACCGCCAAGGCCGCGGCTAGGGGCGTGCGCGAGATCATGCGGCGGCTTGTACGCCGCGAATTGACGCCGGCTAAGTCACATGCCGGATATCGCCAACGGCTACAGCGGCTTGTGCGCGCGATCTATCAGGCGCGCAAAGAGGCCCGGCTTCTTCGGCGGTTGCGCCGCCTTGGCGGCTTTGACCTTTTCCTTCTCGGCCTTCTCCTGCTCGCGCTGCTTCGCGTCCAGCCACTTATCCAGGCTCACGCCGGCCTTGGCGGCGCGCTTCGCTTCATAAGCCTTCTGGCCGTCGGTCATGGATCGGGTCTGTTTGGGCATGGGGCGTTAGTAGCGCTGGGTGCGCCAGCGTTCCAGCGCCCCTAGCCCGAGGTTGATTGCCAACCCGGCCAACGCGAGCAGGACCATGGCGGCGAACATGCGCGGAATCTCAAGCCGATAGCCCGCTTCCAGGATGCGATAGGCCAGGCCCGAGGCGAAGCCGCCCGATCCGGCCACGAATTCCGCCACCACCGCGCCGACCAGGGCCAGACCGCCGGAGATGCGCAGCCCCGAGAGGAAATAAGGGACCGCTGACGGCGCGCGCAGCAGCGTCAGCCGGCTCCAGCGCCCGGCGCCGTACAGGCGGAACAGCTCCGTCAGCTCCGCTGGGGCGGACGCGAGGCCCGAAGCCGTGTTGGCGAACACCGGGAAGAACGCGACGATCGTGGCGCAGGCGACCAGCGCGGCGAAGGCGTTGCCGATCAGCACGATGATCATCGGAGCGATCGCCACGATGGGGGTGACTTGCAGCGCCACGGCCCAGGGCTGGATGGCCGCTCGTGCCAAGGGAGAAAGGTCCATTGCGACGGCCAACGCCACGCCCAGCACCGATGCCACGCACAAAGCAACGGCAGTCACGGCCATGGTGGACAGTAGCGCGGCGCCCAAGCCGAGCGGATCTGCCACGATCGCCTGGACGATCCGTACCGGCCCGGGCAGCAGGTACGGGGGGATGGCGAAAACACGAACCGCGCTCTCCCACACCACCAGCGCGAGCAGGCCGAATGCCGCCGGGGCCCAGCGCGTGGTCATAGACCGGCTTGCATCCTTCTCCGGTCGTCCCTTAGTATCGAACCATGTTTGCTCGGGTCACAAGGACGCGAATTAGCCACCCGGCTGTCTGACGCAGCCGGGCCAGCAACCCGCGTTTTCCTTCCGATCCCGAGGATTCCTTCCATGTCTGACTCGCCGTACGCCGAAGCGCCCGTGATGGATGTGCGCTTCATGCTGGACGCCGAAGCCGTTCCCGGTCTTCTGTCCCGCCTACTCCAGCCCTTCGCGCGCCGTGATCTCGTGCCCGACCGGATGTGGTCGCATCGCAACGGGCCCCTGATGCATGCCGAGATCGCGATGCATGCGATGCCGGCCGACGTGGTGCATCTGGTCGAAGGCAATCTGCGGCAGATCGTTGGCGTGCAGAATGTGACGCTGGTTCGGCCTCTGGCACAGGCGGCATAGCGATCCTTCCACGCGCTTAGCCGGCGCGGACGGGCTTACACTGATATCTGCGATTGACCGCCGCGCCGGCTGCCTCGGCGCGGTCCAGCTCGATTTATGCTTTTGTTGCACGCATTTACCGCTAAACTCTCCCGGGCATCGTGTCGCGAGATCGGGGCGCAAAGGGATTCGAGGCTCGCACTTTGATCCCGAGGTTCCCGTCATCTGGTTTCGCCTGATCAGAGGGTCCTGGTTTGGTCGCACTTGTGCGTATAGCCTTGAGCAAGCCGTACACCTTCGTGGTTATGGCGCTTCTTATTCTGATCTTCGGCGTCATGTCGGTATTGCGGACGCCGATCGACATCTTTCCCGACATCCGTATTCCGGTGATCAGCGCGGTCTGGAGCTATACCGGCTTGCCGCCTGACGGGATGGCAGGCCGCATCGTCTCGATTTACGAGCGCGGGCTAACCACCACCGTGAACAACATCCAGCACATCGAGAGCCAATCGCTGGCTGGCATGGGCATCGTCAAGATTTTCTTCCAGCCGAATGTGAACATCAACACAGCGCTGGCGCAGGTCACGGCGATTTCTCAGACCGCGCTCAAGCAGATGCCCGCGGGCATCACACCGCCGATTATCTTGGTCTACAATGCCTCGAGCGTGCCGATCATTCAGCTTGCGCTGTCCAGCAACCATTATTCGCAGACGCAGCTCAACGACCTGGCGATGAACTTCATTCGCCCGCAGCTTACGACCGTGCCGGGCGCCTCCATTCCGTTACCCTATGGCGGCGCGTCGCGGCAACTGCAGATCGATCTCAACCAGCAGGCGCTGCATGCCTACGGCATCTCGGCGGCCGACGTGGTGAGCGCGCTGTCCTCGCAGAACCTGATCACGCCGGCCGGGACAGAAAAGATCGGCAAGTTCGATACACCGTTTCGCTGAACGATTCGCCGCTGCGCATGGCATCGTTCAGCAACCTGCCGATCAAGGTGGTGAACGGCACGGTGATCTATATGCGCGACGTGGAGGACCGTGCATGAAGGCAGCCCGCCGCAGACCAACCGCGTGGAGCATCGATGGTCAACCGGGCGTGCTGATGACGATCCAGAAGAACGGGATCGGTCTCCACGCTCGACATCATTGCTGGCATCAAGCAGCGACTGCCGGAGGTCAGGCAGATCGTGCCACCAGACCTGGACATACGTGCGGTCGGCGATCAGTCGGTCTTCGTCAAGCAGTCAGTTTCGGCGGTGATCCGCGAGGGTGCGATCGCCGCGGGGCTGACGGCGCTCATGATCCTGCTATTTCTGGGCAGTTGGCGCTCGACGCTGATCATCACCATTTCCATTCCGCTCGCCATCCTCACATCGATCACCGTCCTCTCGCTGTTGGGCGAGACGATCAACGTAATGACGCTGGGGGGCTCGCGCTCGCGGTCGGGATCCTGGTCGATGACGCGACGGTGACGATCGAGAATATCAATTACCATCTGGAGCAGGGCAAGAAGATCGAGCCTGCGATCCTGGACGGAGCCCAGCAGATCGTGCTGCCGGCGACCGTTTCGCTACTGTGCATCTGCATCGCGTTCGTGCCGATGTTCGGGCTGGGCGGTGTGGCCGGGTACTGTTCCGGCCGCTGGCCGAGGCCGTGGTGTTTGCGATGATCGCGTCATACGTGCTGTCGCGCACCCTGGTGCCGACTATGGCGAATTTCCTGCTCCGCAATGTGCCGGTGCATCCGCATGGCGTGCCGAAGGCGAAGAGCCGCAACCCGATGAAGCGGTTCCAGCAGGGGTTCGAGAATGGCTTCGAGGCGGTGCGCAGTGTCTATCGCGGCCTGCTGGATCTCGCGCTGCGCCACCGACTGGCGGCGATCGCCGGATTTCTCGGCATTGCGGTATTGTCCATGGGGCTTGTGCCGTATCTCGGCCAGAATTTCTTTCCCGATGTCGATTCGGGGAGAAATCAAGCTTCACGTGCGGGCGCAGACCGGCACGCGTCTTGAGGAGGTGACAGAGACTGGTGGAGCGGATCACGCAGACCGTTCGTAGCTTGATCCCGCCCGACCAGATCGCGGGTATAGTCAATAATATCGGCTTGCCCGGCAGCGGTATCAATCTGACCTACAGCAACTCCGGCACGGTGAGCGTGGCCGATACCGACATGCTGATCACGCTGAAGGGAGAGCACCGGCCGACCCCTCAGATCGTGAAGATGCTGAGGGAGAAGTTGCCGCCATTGTATCCGGGCACAGTCTTTTCCTTCCTGCCGGCCGATATGGTTACGCAGATCCTGAATTTCGGCATGCCCGCACCGATCGATGTGCAGATCGTCGGGAACAATCTGGGCAGCAGCCGCAAATATGCCGACGAGGTGCTGGCGAAACTCCGCCATATTCCGGGCGTGGCCGACGCACGTATTCAGCAGGCGTTCCAGGCACCGACGCTGAACGTCAATGTGAACCGCACGCTGGCCGGCATGGTGGGGCTGACCGAGAGCGCCGCAGCCACCAACATGCTCGACACGCTTGGCGGCAGCACGCAGACGACGCCGATCTACTGGCTCGATCCGAGTAATGGCGTTTCTTATCCCGTGGCGATCCAGACGCCGCAATATGCGATGAGTTCGCTCGGCGATCTCGATAATTTGCCGCTATCATGCGGGTGATTCCACCGCAATTGCTGGGCGGACTGGCGACAATCCGCCCTGGGCCGAGCGACGCGGTGGTGACGCATTACAACACGCGGCCGACGATCGATATCTACGCAACCCCGCAGGGCCGCGATCTCGGCGGGATCGCCAGAGGATATCCACCAAGTGCTGGCCGAGACCGCGCATGATTTGCCGCGCGCGACCACGGTGGAGTTGCTGAGGCCAGGTCAGCACGATGACCAGCGCTTATTCTCAGCTCTATTTCGGCCTCGGCTTTTCGATCGTGTTGATCTACCTGCTGATCGTCGTGACCTTCCAATCGTGGCTCGATCCGTTCGTGATCGTGTTGGCGCTGCCATTCGCGCTGACCGGGATCGTGTGGATGCTGTTCGTAACCGGCACGACGCTTTCGGTTCCGGCATTGACCGGCGCGATCATGTGCATGGGCGTCGCGACGGCAAACAGCATTCTGGTCATCAGCTTCGCGCGGGAGCGACTGCGAGCCGGGCGGAACGCGGTCCAGGCGGCGCTCGAAGCGGGGAGCACGCGCTTCCGGCCGGTGTTGATGACCGCGCTGGCCATGATCATCGGGATGACACCGATGGCGATAAAAATAAACGAGCCGGCGAGCAGAACGCGCCGCTGGGCCGCGCCGTGATCGGCGGCCTGATCTTTGCCACCTGCGCGACGTTGTTCTTTGTGCCGATGGTGTTTTCGCTTGTGCACGCGCGCGATCATCTGAAAGTTCCTGCTGGCGCGGCCATTGCCAGACTGCCGATCTGATCCCGTCCGAGAACGGAGCAACCATGTCGCTTGACGAGCTTTCCGATCCGAATGAGCCGGCGCCGGGTGCCGATCCGGCTCTGAACGGCGACGATCATGCCACTGAACCGCCGATGCCGCCGATCCGCCGGATACGGCCCTGGCGTCTCGCCGTCGTTGGTCTGGTGGTCGCTGCAGCCGCGATCTTCGCGGTGGTGCATGGGATCTCGGTCCGGGCGCAAAGCGAGACCGCGCTCAAGACATGGACCGCGGCGCAGGCCGTGCCGACCGTGGCGCTGGTGCAGCCGAAACCCGACACGCGGGAACGCCAGATCACGCTGCCGGGCACGATTCAGGCCTTCTACTCCGCGCCGATCTATCCGCGCGTGACCGGCTACGTGAAGGCCTGGAACGTCGATATCGGTGCGCATGTGACGAAGGGCCAAGAGTTGGCGGAGATCGACACGCCGGATCTCGACCAGCAGTTGATACAGGCGCAGGCCAATCTCGCCAGCGCCGTCACCGCCGAACAACTCGCAGCGGTGACGGCGGGCCGCTGGTCGCAATTGGCGAAGGATCAATACGTCTCGCAGCAGGACGAGAACAACAAGGTCTCGGACGCACTCTCGAAGCACTCGGCCGTGTTGGCGGCCCAGGCGAGCGTGGGGCAGTTGGAGGCATTTCAGCACTACAAGCATATCGTGGCACCGTTCGACGGCATCGTGACCGCGCGGCGGACCGATATCGGCGATCTGGTTTCAGCGGGCAGCGCCGGAGCTCCACTGTTTCAGGTCTCGGATGTCCACAAGGTTCGTATCTATGTGCAGGTGCCGCAAGCCTTTGCCGCGGAGTTGCATCCGGGGCTGAAAGCGACGCTCGCTATACCGCAGTACCCCGATCGGCACTTCGACGCGACATTGGTCACGACAGCCAACGCCTTCTCGGAGGACTCGCGCACTGTGCAGGTCGAGCTGCAAGCCGACAATGCGGACGACAAACTCTGGCCCGGTACGTTTACCGAGGTGTCGTTTGAGCTTCCTCCGGCGAGCAACGTGGTGCGCATCCCCGCAACGGCTCTTGTGCTCGACGCCAATGGCGTTCGCGTGGCGTTGCTCGGGCCAGGGGACAAAGTTGCATTCCAGAAGATCGAGCTTGGGCGCAACCTGGGCAATGAGGCCGAGGTGCTGACTGGGCTTTCGCCCGGAGACCAGGTGATCGACTCTCCGCCGGAATGGCTGAGCGAAGGCGACGCAGTCAAGGTCGAGCACCAGCCGCAGCCGCGTGTTGCGATGGCTAAAGTCTTCACTACTTAAAGCACCGCCATCCGGCTGTTGCGCAGGTCTGTGATCAGCATGCTGCCTGGTGCGTGGGTGATGCAGAACGGCGGTTTGGCCGCGGCGATCACCGCCTGAGGCGTGACGCCGCAGGCCCAGAACACCGGCAGTTCGTCCGCGTGCACGGGAACTGCGTCGCCGTAATCAGGTTTCATCAGATCCTTTATCCCGATTACCTCGGGCAGACCGATATGGACCGGTGCGCCGTGCACCGTGGGAAAGCGCGAGGTGATCTGGACGGCGCGGATTGCCTGCGCCGGATGCATGGGGCGCATGGACACGACAAGCGGGCCGCCGAAGATGCCGGCGGAGGTACAGGTAATCGAGGTCCGGTACATCGGGACGATTGAGCCGTGCGTCATGTGCCGCATCTCGATCCCGTCCTCGATCAACGCTTGCTCGAACGAGAACGAGCAGCCGATCGCGAAGCCGACGAGATCATCGCGCCAGTGATCGGTGATGTCGGTTGGTTCGTCGACAAGCTCGCCATGTCGCCAGATGCGATAGCGAGGCACGTCGGTGCGCAGATCGAGGTCCTCGCCCAGTGCGGCAAGGCGGGGATCGCCGGGACGGGTGACGCCCAGGACGGGACAGGGCTTCGGGTTCGCATGAGCGAAGTGGAGGAAGTCGTGCGCCAAATCCTTGGGCAGGATGACCAGATTGGCCTGGACGTTCCCGGGCGCGAGACCGGCCGTCGTGCCGGTGAGCTCACCGTGTCGCACGCGCCGTCGCTCGGCGGCGCCGATCTGGATGTGAGACATGCCGCGCAACTTAAGTCTGCACCGGGGCTTCGGGCAAACGGCTCGTCGCCTCCCGGATCAGCTCGACCTGGCGCAGGGCGCGGCGGATTTCCGTCTCGAGCAGGTGGTCCATGCCTTCGGGGGCCGGGGGCTCTTGCGCGACCGACGTGGGTGGACCGCCGGCGATGCGGGTCACCAGGGCGGCGATTTCCTGACAGAGCGAGGCGTGGAACGCGTGCAGGTCCACACGAAGATCCGGGGTGATTTGCATGAGTGCCGCGGCCACGCCGGCCATCCGGCGGGATGCGGCTGTTATGATCATGGCGGCCCCGATGGCGGCGTCCTGGTTCCGGCGCGGCTCGCCCATGATGCGCTGGAGCGAGGCATCAGCGTTGTTGCTGGCGAGACCGGCGGCCCGGCGTTTTTCCTCCAACTCCTCCTCGGCGGCGGGCAGGTTGCGGGATGAGAGGGCGGCGCAGAGATAGTCGCCGTTCAAACGGACATCGTCGGCGAGACGGCGGCGGATGTAGCGGGCCTCCCAGCTTGGCCAGAGCAGGAGGCTGGCCAACAGGCCGGCCGCCGAGCCGATCGCACTGTCGAGCGCCCGTAATTCCGCCAAGTGAGGGCTGAGCCCGCCTCCGGTTTGAAACAGCTCCGCGATCAGGACGACAGTCGGGGTCAGGAACAGCACGAACAGGGCGTAACTGACACCGCGAACGGACATCATCAGCAGGGTGAGGGGAAGGATGATCAAGGTGGTCTGGCCGGGACCGTGGAGGACAAAGGCCGCAGCCGCGGCAATCAACCCGCCCAGGATACTGCCGGCGCTCCGTTCCAGCGCGCGGGTCCAGGTGGCAGACGGATAGACCTGCAGCACGGCGACAGCGGACAGGGTGAGCCAGTAGCCGCGCTCGATATCCAGGCCGTTGGTCAGCAAAACCAGGGTAGCGCCGGTCACGGCCAAGCGCGTCGCATGGCGAAAGGAGAGCGAGTCGAAGGTAAGGTTGTCACGCAGCGAGGCGAACAGGCTGGGGCCGTCCGGCAAGGTGAGGGCATCGGGCGGCGGCGTGTCGGGCGCGACGCCATCGAGATGCTCGGCCGCGGCGGACAGCCATTGGTCAGCGCGCATCAGCAGCCGCCCCATTTCGCCCTCCAGTCCCTGGGGCAGGTCGGATAATGGGGCGCAAGGGCGGCGCGTTTTCAGTGAACTCGCGACTGCGAGCAGTCCGGTCCCAAGTTCGTTCAGGGCGGCCGCAGGAACAGGTCCGTGGTCGGTGTGGGCGAGCAGTTCGTCGATGGCGAGCAAGACCGAAAAGACGCGCTCGGCGTCAGCGAGCATGAGCACCAGATGGCGGCCGCGGAGACTCTGGCCCGAGCGATCGCGCTGCATGGTGATCAGCACGGACCGAGCGGATTCGATTGCGTCCCGGCTGGCGCGCCGAAGGTGGCCGGAGGGGCTGTCGGTAGCGCCGGCACGCAGATCCGGCAGGGCGTTCGCGTAACGGCCAAGAGCCCCAAACACGTCTGCGATCGCCGTCCGGGCGGGGCCGTAGGGGCGCTGGCGCCAGAGCACGAGCACGATGAGCATGGCCCAGATGGCGCCGGCGAGGCTCCAGAGGCTGAAGCTCAAGGCGGCACTCAGGCCGGAGGGCTGATCCAGTCCCAGCACGATGAGGAGGTTGATGGCGAGCAGGGTGCCGGCATTGGCGGCGCTGGTGCCCCAGACCCGTACCAGGCAGGTGGCGGTACACCAGAGCAACGCGACGACCACGGAAAGCCACAGGTGAGGGCGGACCAAGGCGCCAAGGCCGCACTCGACGACTGAGAAGAGCGCGAACCACGAGAGCAGGCGGATGCGTGTCATGGTCGGGCCGCCCGGGTCGACGAGGCAGATCCAGAGCGCGACGATAGCGGCCCAGCTCAACCCCGGCTGCTGGAACCACTCGGCGAGGACGAGCGGGATGCAGACGGCAATTGCCGACCGCACGCCGGCCGCGAGGCTCCATGCGCTGCGGTTGAGCGGTGCGGGCGATAGCAGGCGGGTGGCGGGCGGCTTATTCACAGTGCGGCGTCACCTCGATTCCCTTGGGCCAGGTTCGTCATGCATCCGGCATACATTCTATTGGGCTATCTGTTCGGCTCCATCCCGTTCGGCCTGATCCTGACCCGTTCGGCGGGTCTTGGGGATATCCGTTCGACCGGTTCGGGCAGTATCGGGGCGACGAATGTACTGCGGACCGGGCGCAAGGGCCTGGCCGCGGCGACACTGCTGCTGGACGCGGCAAAGGGAGCGGCTGCGGTGTTCGTGGCTTTCGCCTGGGCGGGGCCAGATGCCGCGCTTTGGGCTGGGGCCGGCGCGGTCCTGGGGCATTGTTTCCCGGTCTGGCTGGGATTCCGAGGCGGCAAGGGGGTTGCCACCGGGCTTGGCGTGCTGTTGGCGGCGGATTGGCGGGTTGCTGTGATCGGGTGCGTGGTGTGGCTGCTGATGGCGGCGGTGTTTCGCCGGTCGTCCCTGGCGTCGCTGACTGCGATGGCGGCGGCGCCGATTGCGGCGTGGGGGTTGGGGGACTGGGGTGTTGCTTGGATGTCATTGGGGGCCGGCGCGGTGATCTGTTTCCGGCATGAGGGGAACATCAGGCGGCTGCTGGCTGGGACGGAGCCGAGGATCGGTCGGGGGGCGTAGGGGTGCTGGTGGGTCCGCGTGCCGGGCAGCGTGTCTCGCGATCGTCTCAATTTGATGATTTTGAGTTTGACAGATCATCGGATGAGATGGACGGTCGCTGAGTTCATTCGAGCGAGAAGCGAGACCGCCATGGCCTGCTTCGCGGGGGTCTCGCGGTAGGGCGATGGCGGCACCCGGACGCGTCTCGCAACTGTCTCAATTTGATGATTTCGAGTCTGATCGTTCGTGGTATGAGACGGCGCAGGCCATGTTCGCGCCGTTGGGTTCGACGCTTCGGCATAATGCGGAGGGTGGCCTTCCGAGGCGCGTCTCGCCGGCGTCTCAATTTAATGATTTCGAGTCCGTCGGATCGGAAGGTGAGACGGATGGGCTGCGCGCGCCATTTGGGCCGCCGCAGCCACCCGCTCTGGCCTTGCCGCGACTGACGCGGGCTGTCGCAGCATTCGGAACAGGGGGGTGGTGGAGGACGGTCGAGCCGGGTACATGCGGCCAAACATACGTTAGTCACAATAACTATTCAAGGATCTGGAGCCGACGTCGCCAGCCGTCGCTAACAGGCAAGCGGCGTGACGGGCAGCGCGTCGAAACCGACGAAAACCGTGCCGGCCTGTTTCAGCGCGGCGATGCCGTCGGCGACGCCGGCGCCGCTGGGACGGTGCGGCTGGTTGATATGGGAGATGATGACATCGCCGCTGCGCGCCGCTGCGATGCGCCTGGCAACCGAGGCGGCCGGGAGTGACGCTCCGACATCGCCATTCAGCGAGTAGCCGGCGACCGCGACGCCCGTTGCCTGGATCATCGCCAGCGCCGACGGGCTGTAGAGCGCCGCAGCACCGCGATACCAGCGTGGTCGGTCGCCGCCGCGCGTGACCCCGACCGCTGCGGCGCCGCCTTCGACTTCCTGCCGGACGCCGTCGAGCGTGCCCGCGACCCGTAGGCCGTAGACGCGGCGATCCCCCAGTACGGCCGGCAGATGCAGCTCACCATGGTTTTGCAAGGTGAACAGATTGGAATGCGCCTGCATTATCGCCAAGGCCGGCGCGTTGCCGCGCAGCCACAAAGCGGTGGCGAAGATCGTCACCGGAACGGAGAGGGCAATGATCGCAGCGACGATCCGCATGTCGGTCGCGCCGTTACAGGCGTCCAGCGTCACGGCGACGGTGCGCGGCGCGTCGGCGGGCACGACCAGCCGCATCGCGGGATCGACCAATGCGTCCCGCATGGGAGCGCACGCCGCCGCCATCAGGCCGCCCTGGAATGCGCGCCGCGTCAGGACACGCGGGGGGCAACACAGTTCGCACACGCCATCGACACCGTTACGATCGGGTCTGTGTTAGTATCAGATCCTTAGTTCCGTCGACGAGTGGAGAACGGTGATGGTTCCGGACGGTCTGCGCCTGTCGCATGAGGCCGATCCCACCCCGGAGTTTCGCGCGCAGCTTGGCCGGGCGATCGAGGCTTTTCTGGTCGAGACGGTGCCCAGCCACGACACGCGCTTCGCTCTCCGGCTGCACGACGCTCGTGACCAGGTTGTCGGCGGTCTGAGTGGGCGGATGTATTGGGGCTGGCTTTTCGTCGAGGGGCTGTGGGTGCATGGCGATTGGCGCGGCCGTGGCGCCGGTGCGGCGCTGCTGGCGGCGGCAGAGCGCCATGCCGCGGAAAGCGGCTGCCATGCGGTGTGGCTGGACACGTTCCAGTCGCGCGGCTTCTATGAGAAGCAGGGCTACAGCCTGTTCGGGGCGTTGGAGGACTACCCACCCGGCCAGACCCGTAGCTTCATGCAGAAGCGGTTGTCGAGGCGTCAGGGGGCGTTGGACGGTGGCGCATGAATACTGTGCCGAGTATGGCCGGAAGCAGAGCGTCCGCTGCAGGCACTGACGCGCGATTTTAAGGAGCGGTGCAGAAGTGGCTCTCGCGCGATCTCGCGTCTGGCGCTGCGCTGCTGCGGGCAGGCGTCGATACGATGCTGGCCGGTGATGTCGATATCGGCAAGGCGATTTGCGCGCCCACATCAAGGCGACGGTTGGCTTCGAGAAACTGGGCGAAGCGACCGACACGCCGCCGAAGGGCCTTATCCGCATGCTTGGTCCGCGTGGCAATCCGCAAGCGCGCAATCTCTTCGGCATTATCGGGTATCTACAAAAGGAAGCCGGCGTTGAGCTTCACGTCACGGCTGGGCCACGCTGATCAGCAGCGTGGAAGTCGAAGCACGCCCTGTCTACAGAATAATTGTCTTCGGCAGGTTGATCGAGCTGCACCGCGCTCGTGGATCGTTATGAGGAATGCCGCCCAAAGAAACGCCGATAGCGAAACCCCGTTTGGCCTCGGGCAATTTGACGACTTCCAACGCAAGACGGCCGATCTCGGCACGATCATCGACGTTGGCGGGTATGACGTGCGGGGCCAGCAGATGGCCAAGCATATCGACGGCTATATGTAATTTAGAGCCACGCTTGCGCTCGGCTCCATCGTAACCAGCGCGCTGGCCGCTTTCGGGTGTCGAACGCAACGCCCGGCTGTCGATGATCGCCGCGCTCGGCTCCGTCGGTACGGCCGGCAGCAAGGCGAAGCAAGTCAGCCCGGAATTGAGGGACTCTTCAGGATGCGACTTCATCGGCTTGATCGAGATCAATGCCGCGGCGACCAATAGGCCGATATCCCCGCACCAGACTTAATACTGCCGGTCTTTAGCCGGCCAGAAGAGGGGATTCGCCCATGAAACTCGCAAATCCGGCGCCACTCGGATTAACCGGCTTCGCGCTCACGACTTGGATGCTGAGCATGGTGAATGCCGGCTGGTTCACCGGAGCCGCCGTGCCGCTGGTGCTTGCCAGTGCTTTCGCTTTCGGCGGCACCGCGCAATTCGCCGCGGGGCTGATGGAGATGCCGCGCGGGAACACCTTTGGCTTCGTCGCCTTTTGCGCCTATGGCGCATTCTGGTGGACGTTCGCCCTCTTTGTGCAGTTCTTCGCTACCAACGTGCCGCATGGTTTCATCGGCTGGTGGCTGGTGATGTGGGGCGTCTTCACGTTTTACATGTGGATCGGCTCGCTCGCCCTCAACCGTGCCATCCAGTCGATCTTCCTCGCGCTTTTCATCACGTTTTTCCTGCTTGGTGCAGCCGAGTGGACCGGCTCTGCCGCGCTGCACGTCGTTGGCGGTTACATGGGTCTCGTGACCGCGTTCCTCGCTTTCTACGTGGCCGCGGCCGATATCATCAACGAGACGCATGGACGCACCGTTCTGCCTGTCGGCGCGCCCGCGAACCGTCTCGCCCTCCGGCAACTGCCGACCGAAACGGCTTTGGCCGAAGGCGCGCGGTAACGTTCGACAAACAGCATCGCACCTGTCCCGCGTGCGTCTGCAGGTGGATTTGAGGGCAGGCGAACAGGGATTCGAACGTCCGGCCGCCGCAGGTTCGCGGCGGCCCCTGGCGGATCCCATCTGAAACGAGAGCCCGGGTCGCCGATGCGATAAAGAAAAAGCGCCCCGTTAGGAAGCGGGGCGCGAAGTTTCTTGGCTCTGCCGAACCGGCTGGAGAGCACGACTCGGCTGAGCGCAAGAGTATTACCAAATTGAACCCGGTCAACAGAGAGCGTCCTATTTATCTTACGAGATGAGCGGACTTGCTTTTTCTCAAGAACAATCCTGGATGATTATAAGGCCCTATGAAATCCTCATTTCTGAATTGGTAAAAAGAAGCGCCCCGACTGAGGGTGCGGGGCGCAGGAATGGGAATATTGAAGGCCGAGGATGCCAAAACTCGTCGCTCGGCCCGCTCCCGAGAATATGCCGCAAACAGAACCGAGCAAACCGCGCGGGCCGCGGCGGCGGATTTACTTTCGGCTGAGCAAGCTGGAGCCGTCGATCGACGGCTACCGGGCCACGCCGGACCAGGTCGAAGCCCGCATACTATGCGCAACGGCGGCCTCGCGGCGTTAAGCAGTCGTTGGGGAAGTGCGTGGTGATCTCGGTGGGCCTGCCGGGAGAGACGCTTGAAACCGCACGGGATCGAAGAGCTGGGAGACTATGCACGCCTGGCGATGACGGAGGGCGTGGGACCGGTCGCGTTCCGGCGGCTGCTCGGCCAATTCGGGTCGCCGGAGCGGCGATCGAGGCGTTGCCACGGCTGGCGCGGGCCGGCGGACGAGCGGCGCCGCCCGTCATTCCGGCGCGGCGGGACGTCGAGAAGGAACTCGAAGCGCTGCGGCGGATGGGGGGGCAACTGCTGGTGCTGGGTCAGCCGGGCTATCCCCGGCTGCTGGCGCTGCTGGAGGATGCGCCCCCGCTGCTCTTTGTCCTTGGGGATCCGGCGGCACTGGATGCGAGGGCGGTCGCCCTCGTAGGCGGACGCAACGCCTCGGCCAATGGTCAGAAGATGGCCGAAACGCTGGCAACGGAACTGGCGGCCGCCGGTTTGGTGGTGGTTTCGGGCTTGGCGCGGGGGATCGACGCGGCCGCGCATCGGGGCGCGCTGTCGTCCGGGAAAACCATAGCGGCGGTCGCAGGCGGGCTGGACGTGCCGTATCCGCCGGAGAATCGGGCGTTGCAGGATGCGATCGCCAAGGGAGGCGCCGTCGTGACCGAGGCACGGCTCGGGACTGAGCCGCAGTCGCGGCATTTCCCGCGCCGCAACCGCATCATCGCCGGTTTGTCGCTGGGCGTGGTGGTGGTGGAGGCGGCCCTGCGATCGGGCAGCCTGATCACTGCCCGCATTGCGCAGGACGCCGGGCGGGAGTTGTTCGCGGTGCCGGGCTCGCCGCTCGATCCTCGGGCGCGTGGGTCCAACGACCTGATCCGGCAAGGAGCGCATCTGACCGAAAGCGCGGCCGATGTGATGGACAACCTGCCGGACCATCCGATGCAGGAGGGGTTGGGGCGTGACCCGTTGTTCCGCCACGTTGGGGTGGGCTTTTCGGAGCCGCGTCAGCCGGCGGACTGGGTCGCTCCCGCGGTCGAACAGGAGGTCGGCTGGGCGCGCGCCAGCCTGACAGACCTGCTCGGCCCGGACCCAGTGGCGGTTGACGATCTCGTGCGCCGCTGCCAGTTGTCATCATCGGCCGTCATGGCGGCCTTGTTGGAACTTGAACTGGCCGGCCGGATCGAACACTTGCCGGGAAGCCGCGTGGCGCTGCTTCTGTAATAATCCGGTGTTCGATCCCCGGCGACATAGGACTCAATGCCCGACGTTGTAGTCGTTGAATCTCCCGCCAAAGCCAAGACGATCAACCGCTATCTCGGTGACAAATACACCGTTTTGGCGAGCTTTGGCCATGTCCGAGACCTGCCGCCGAAGGATGGCTCGGTGCGGCCGGACGAGAATTTCGCGATGGACTGGGAGTCCGACGCGCGGGGCGAAAAGCAGGTCGGGGCGATCGCCAAAGCGCTGAAAGGCGCGCGGACGCTCTATTTGGCGACCGACCCGGACCGCGAAGGCGAGGCGATTTCGTGGCACGTACGCAACATGCTGGACGAGAAACACGCGCTCAAGGGCGTGAATGTCCAGCGGATCACGTTCAATGAGATCACCCGTGGGGCGATCCGGGACGCGATCGCCAAGCCGCGTGATCTGGATCAGCCGCTGATCGAGGCCTACCTGGCGCGGCGGGCGCTCGATTACCTGGTGGGATTCACGCTGTCCCCCGTGCTGTGGCGCAAGCTGCCGGGCAGCCGGAGTGCCGGGCGGGTGCAGTCGGTCGCGCTGCGGCTGATCTGCGAGCGCGAGGCGGAGATCGAGGTCTTCCGGCCGCGCGAATACTGGACGGTCGAGGCGCTGTTCACGACACCGGGCGGGGCGCCGTTCACCGCGCGGCTGACTCATCTAGACGGCAAGCGGCTGGATCAGTTCGATCTGCCGAACGAGGATCTCGCGCTGCGGGCGAAGCGGGCGGTCGAGGCGGGGACGTTCACGGTCGGCTCGGTCGAACGCAAGCGGGTCAAGCGCAACCCACCGCCGCCTTTCACGACGTCGACGCTGCAGCAGGAGGCGTCCCGCAAGCTGGGGTTCGGGGCACAGCAGACGATGCGGCTGGCGCAGCAGCTGTACGAGGGTGTGGAGCTGGCCGGCGAGACGGTCGGGCTGATCACGTATATGCGGACCGACGGCGTGCAGATGGCGCGGGAGGCGGTGTTCTCGATCCGCGACCATGTGAAGGCGGTGAACGGGCTGGATTACGTGCCGGGGGCGCCGCGCGAATACACCACCAAGGCGAAGAATGCGCAGGAGGCGCATGAGGCGATCCGGCCGACCGATGTCGCGCGGACGCCGGAGAGCGTGGCCCGGTTCCTGAACCCGGATCAGCGGCGGCTGTATGAGCTGATCTGGAAGCGGGCGGTGGCGTCGCAGATGCAGTCGGCCGAGCTGGACCAGGTCACGGTGGAGGTGACCGACGGGAAGGGTCTGCGGCTGCGGGCGACGGGTTCGATCGTGGCGTTCGACGGCTTCCTGAAACTGTATCGGGAAGACCAGGACGATCCGTCCGAGGAGGAAGAAGGGCGGATGCTGCCCCCGATGGCGGAGCGCGATCCGCTGAAGAAGGGCGAGGTCACGGCGTCGCAGCACTTCACGCAGCCTCCGCCGCGCTATTCCGAGGCGAGCCTGGTGAAGAAGATGGAGGAGCTGGGGATCGGGCGGCCGTCGACATACGCCTCGATCCTGTCGGTGCTGCAGGACCGGAAATACGTGCGGCTGGAGAAGCGGCGGTTCATTCCGGAGGATCGCGGCCGGTTGGTGACGGCGTTCCTGACCAGCTTCTTCGAGCATTACGTGGAGACCGGGTTCACTGCCGATATGGAGGAGAAGCTCGACGATATCGCGGAGGGCGATGCCGACTGGCGGGCGGTGATGAAGGCCTTCTGGGACGATTTCTCGAAGGCGGTGGAGCAGACCAAAGACCTGAAGATCAGCGACGTGATCGACGCCCTGGATCAGGATCTGGGGCCGCACTTTTTCCCGCCTCAGGAAGATGGGTCGGATCCGCGGGCCTGTCCGGCGTGCGGGAACGGGCGGTTGGGGCTGAAGCTGGGCCGGTACGGCAGCTTCATCGGGTGCTCCAATTATCCGAACTGCCAATACACGCGGCGTTTGGCGATCGAGACCGGCGGTGAGCAGGGCGAGACGCTGAAGGAAGGGATGCGGGTGCTGGGGCAGCATCCGGAGACGGGCGAGGACGTCACGGTCCGGCGCGGGCCGTACGGATTGTATGTGCAGCAAGGTGAGCCGAGCGAGGACAAGAAGGCGCCGAAGCCCCGGCGGACGTCTCTGCCGCGGGGGATGGACGGCGATCAGATCACGCTAGAACAGGCGATCGCGCTGTTGAGTCTGCCACGGGTGGTGGGGACGCATCCGGAGACGCAGGAGACGATTGAGGTCGGGATCGGGCGGTTCGGGCCGTATGTGCGGATGGGCGCGATCTTCCAGTCGCTGGACCGGGATGATGACGTGCTGGCGCTCGGGCTGAACCGGGCGATGGATCTGCTGGCCAAGAAGATGGCGAGTGTGCGCACGCTGGGAATGCATCCGCAGGATATGCAGCCGGTCGCGGTGCGGAAGGGACGGTTTGGGCCGTTTGCCCAGCACGGGAACCAGGTGGCGACGTTGCCGCGAAGTGTCTCGATGGACGAGATCACGCTGGACGACGCGCTGCAGCTGCTGGCTGAGAAGGGGAAGACGCTGAAGCCCCGTGGGGCCGCGGGGCGGAAGAAGGCGGCTGGGCGGAAAGAAGCCGCGAAGCCTGCGCCCAGGACCGAGGCCCCGAAGACAGCGGCCAAGAAGTCCCCCGCGAAGAAGGTGGCACGAAAGCGGGCCGCGAAAGCGCCGCGGCAAGCGGCAGAGTGATTGAAGGGAAGGGGAGGGTGTGATACATTGGTGTAGTTAGATGAAAGACTACGTCGATGATTGCGCCGGTCTCAATTCGCCTGGAGAGTGACATCAAGGAGCTGCTGGAGGATGAAGCTCGGCAGCATCAGATGGGCCTGTCCAGCTATCTGCGGCAGCTTGCGACCGAAGCGGCGGTGCGGGTCCGGCGGGAACGGATCCTGCGGCAGTCGGCGCAGGTGGGCGATTATGTGCAGGAATCACCCCAGGCTCGTGGCTTCTACGAGGACTGGGGCGGGCTGCTGACCCCTGATAGCGAGTAGTCCGGGTCGCTTTCGGGCCGGGCAGATCGTCATCGCCGATTGGCGGGACGCGCTGCCGAAGGAGCCGAACAAGCTGCGTCCCGCCGTGGTAGTGGAGGACGATCTGCTCTTCGCCTCGGGTTATCCGAACGTGATTTTGGTGCCCCTGGCGGATGATGAGCGTCTGGCGATCCCGGAACTGGCGGTGGTGATCGAGCCGTCGGCGGAGAATGGCTGCACCAAGCGTTGCTGGGCGCTCTCGCACTGTGTCGCGACGACCTCGGGTTCGCGGCTGAAGGGGACGGCGTCGTCCATCACGAAGGAGCAGCTCAGCCGAATACGCAAGCAGATCGCGTTCGCCATCGGTGCCGACGATCAACTCCGATAGCGGCGGGGGATGATTGCGTTTGCAAGGAGCGTGAGGCCCAGCGTGGTGGCGGTCAGGATGAATGCCAGCGCAGCCGAGAACGGCCAGTTGTTGTTGTTCGTGAACTCCCAATAGATCAGCGGTGCCATCATGTGAAAGCGTGGGCCGCCCAGAAGAATGGGCGTGGGAAACGCGTTCATGCACAAAATGAAGCAGAGTACCGCGGCGATCAGGATGCCGGGAAAAGCGAGCGGAAGGATGACTCGCCGGAATGCGGGAGAAGGTGCGGCTCCCATGCTGGCGGCGGCTTCCTCGAGGCGGGGGTCGATGCCTTCGAAGACGCTTTGCAGCACCAGGATGGTGAAGGGCAGGTTGATAGAGATGATGCCGGAGATCACCGCGCCTTCGGTGTACATGACGTCGAGTGTGCCGGAGTGCCCGAGGGCGCGGAGCGTCACGTCGAGCATGCCGCCACGGCTGAACAGGATGATCCAGCCGGAGGTGCGGGTTACGGCGCCGATGAATAGCGGCAGGATGGTCAGCAACAGCCAGACGGATTTCCACCGGCTGGTGCTGCGGGCGAGGCGCCAGGCCATGGGCAGGCCGAGCAGCAGACAGGTGGCGGTGACGATGACGGACACGCTTAGCGTGGTGACCAGCACGTCCCGATAGAACGGATCGGTGAAGAAGCGGGTGTAATTCGCCGGCGTAAATGCGGCGATCATGATCTCGGTCGGGTCGAACTTGTTCGTGCTGAAACGGGCCAGAAGCGCGAGCGGGCCAAACAGCATCGCCAGCATCAGAAGGCTGGCCGGGGCGAGAAGGACGGCCGCGCCCCGGCCTGGTTTGCCGTCTCGTTCAGGCATGCTGGACGTTATGGTCCCACCAGTCCTGCATCTCGGCCTGTACTTTGGTGGTGTAGGCGTAGTCAGGCTGCATCATTTTCGGCGCCGGGTTCGGGATGGCGAGATCCTCGGCGACCTGACCGGTCAGGTGCGCGTCCTTGACCGTCGGCAGGTAGCCCATATGTGCGGCGAAGCCCTGCTGGGCTGAGGGTTCGAGCAGCGCATTGACGTATTTCCAGGCGGTATCCGGGTCGGGCGCATTCTTCGGCACGACCATGCCGGAGACGTAGAGGATCGCGCCTTCCTTCGGGAATGTGCCGCGAACCGGGAAGCCGGCGTTGCGCCACATGACGGTGCGGGCGAGCCAGATCATGCCGACGTCGATCTCGCCTGACTTGAAGGCGGGGGCGAGGTTGTCGGTTTCGGGATATAGATGCAGCCCGTTGTCGTTCAGCTTCTGGATCAGCGGCTTGCCTTTGTCGAAGGCGTTGGGATCGCCGGCCGCGGCGAGATTGGCCGCCATCATGAGCCAGAAACCCGCGGTGGCGACCACACCGACCTTGCCCTTCCATTTCGGGTCGAGCAGATCGGTGAAAGTCTGCGGCGGGTCCTTCACCTTATCGGGGTTGTACGCGAGCACCTGAGCGCTGTAGATGTGCGGCACGAAGTAGTCGCTCTGCAGCATCGGCAGGACGTTCTTCAGGTTGGGCGCCTTGGCGGGATCGAGTTTCTGAACCAGACCGGCTTGACCGGCGCGATAACCATTGGGGGCACCGAGACAGGCGATATCCAGCGTGCCGTGCGGCAGCATCTTCTGCGCGGCCATCTTGGCGAAACGTGGGGTTTCATCCGCAACATCCTGAACGACCGTGATGCCCATGGGCTTCAGAATGGGATCGTCGATATTCTGCTGCAGCAGGTGGGCGTAATCGCCGCCCCAGGTTCCGACGATACAGCGTTCCTCGGCGCGGGCGGCAATGGGCAAGGCGCTCGCCGCGGCGGTGGCGAGCAGGCCTCGGCGGGTGAGGGTCAGGCGGTCCATGCTTGTTCTCCCTGTTGCTGTTTTGCGGGCTGGCCGGTGGCGGTGAAGAGGCGTTCGTCAGCAGCGCTCCAGGTCACGCCGATCTCGGCGCCCGGCGCATGACGTTCAACGGCGTCGGGTCCGAAAGCCGGGCCGCGCGCCAGCAGCGTGACATCGGGCGCGAGCCGGATGGCATGTTCAACAACCGCGCCGAGATAGGTGCAGAGATCCACCGTGCCTCGCGCTCGCGCGTGGGCGGACGGCGGAAGGAGGCGCAGGCATTCGGGATGGAGGGCGAGGGTTGCTTCGCCATCAGCCTGGTACGCGCGCGTAAGGTCGATGCGGGCACCGGGCAGATGCAGGCGATCGCGATCGAGCCGGCCGTAAATGATGTTGCTGGCGCCGATGAAGCTGGCAACGAACGGGCTTGCGGGGCGTTGGTAAAGGTCTTCCTGAGTGCCGGTCTGCTGGATTCCACCATCCTTCATCACCACGAGGCGGTCGGCCATCGCCATGGCTTCCGCCTGATCGTGGGTGACCATCACGGTGGTGATGCCGCGATCGCGTTGAAGAAGACGGATCTCGCGCGCCATTTCACCGCGCAGGGCGGCATCGAGGTTGGAGAGCGGTTCATCGAGCAGCAGTACGCGTGGTTCGATGGCAAGCGCACGGGCGAGCGCGACGCGCTGTTGCTGGCCGCCGGAGAGATGACGCGGCAGGCGGTCGGACAAATCGTGCAGCTTCACGAGTTGCAGCATCTCCTGCACGCGGGGGCTGACGCGCTGTCGGGGCCATCGGCGCATCTCCAGCCCGAACGCAACGTTGCGGGCAACGGAGAGATGAGGAAACAGCGCGTAGCTCTGGAACACGATGCCCATGTCGCGGCGATGCGCGGGCAGCGGCACGATGCTGCGGTCATCAAGCCGGATGTCGCCCGCGGTGGGATCGGTAAAGCCGGCGATCATCCGCAACGTGGTGGTTTTGCCGCAACCGGAAGGGCCAAGCAGGACGATCAGCTCACCGGGGTCGATTTGGAGCGTGACGTCGGTGACGGCGTGCGTGTCGCCATAGGCCTTGCTGACGGAGTCAAGCACAAGCTGGGCGGCGGTCATCGCGCCACCGCCGTGAGGCGGACGAAGCGATCGAGGATCAGCAGCAACGCACCGATGCCGACGATCTGCACCACGGCGATCGCGGCGACCATCGGGTCGATGTGATATTCCAGGTATTCGAGGATGGAGACCGGCAGCGTGGTCATGCCGGGCGCGGAGAGGAACAGCGCCATCGGCAAATTGTCGAATGAAACGATAAAAGCAAACAGCCCCCCGGCGACGATGCCTGCTCGCATCGCGGGCAGGGTGACGCGCCAGATGACGCGGGCGGGCGATGCACCGAGGCTGCTGGCGGCTTCCTCGGCGGTGCGGTCATGGTTCGCGAGGCTGGCGACGCAGAGCCGGACCGCCCAGGGCGTGGTGATCAGCAGATGGGCTGCCAGCAACCCACCGAACCCGACGAAAGCCAGTCCCGTCACCTGCTCGATCAGCACCAGATAGACGAAGATCGCGAGGCTGAGCGCGATTTCCGGGAAGGCGATCGGGGCAAGAAGAATAGTGCCGATCACGGTGGTCGTGCGATTGCGGTAGCGCGAGAGGGCGATGCCGGCGGGGATGCCAAGGAGCAGGCTGCCGGCCACTGCGCAAAGGGCGAGTTCGGCGCTGAGCAGCAGCGGGCCGCCGAATTCGCCGAATGTCGCGGCATACCAGGACAGCGTGTAGCCGTGCGGCGGGAAGGAAACGAGCTTTTCGTTGAAGAAGCTGAGATAGAGCGTCAGCGCGAGCGGCAGGCCGATGATGAAGCCGCCCGCGAGGACGAGGAGATCGAGGGGAAGACGTTTGAGTGCGGCTGCGGATAGGGCATTACGACCTTTACGGTCGAGATTGCTTCGCCGCTCCGCGGCTCGCAATGACATTGTTACAGCGTGTTCTTCACGAAGCGGCCGCGACACATGATGGCGGAGAGGGTGCTGCCGTCGTTGCGGAAGACCGAGATGTCCCGGTACGGATCGCCGTCGACGACAAGGAGATCTGCATGCGCGCCGGGGATCAGTTCGCCCAGTTTGCCCTCGGCGCGAACGATTTCGGCATTGATCAGCGTGGCGGAGCGGATCACATCCTGCGGCTTCATCGCTTCGGCGCGGATGGTAAACTCATTGCAGTGATCACCCTGAAGCTGGCCGAGCAGGTCACTGCCGAAACCGATCTTCACGCCGGCGGACTGGAAGGTTTCGAGTGATTTCAGCCCGGCTTCCAGCACCTTGTCGTTCTTCGCCAGGCTGACCTCCGACATGCCGAAGGTCCGCGCCCGGCGCTTCATGGAATTGTACGCAACCAGGGTGGGAACGACGTAGGCACCGCGGTCCGCCATCAGTGCCGCGGTCGGAGCATCGATCATGTTGCCATGCTCGATGGTACGGACGCCCCCTTTCACCGCGCGCTCGATCGCCTGTGCACTGTATGCGTGGGCGCAGACATAAGTTCCCCAGCGGGTGGCTTCCTCCACCGCAGCCTCGATCTCATCCATGCGGTATTGCAGGCTCTCGAGCGGATCGGAGGGTGAGGCGACGCCGCCGGAGACCATGATCTTGATATGGTCGGCGCCTTTGCGGAGTTCGTCGCGCACGGCTTTCACCACTTCCGGCACGCCGTCAGCGATGCGGGAGGTGAAGTTCAGGCCGTTGCAGCAGGCGCAGCCCACAGCGGATTGAGTGCGGCGACGATGATCGGCGTGACCGCCGGTCTGACTGAGTGGCTGGCCGGCGATGTAGAGACGCGGGCCGACGAACAGACCCTGTTCGACCGCTTCCTTCATGCCCCAATCGGCGCCGCCGGTGTCGCGCAGTGTGGTGAAGCCGCGCATCAGCATGGCGTGCATGGAGGCCGACCCCTTGGCGGAGAGCAGGGTCAGCGGAATATCCTCCAGCATCCGCAGATTCACTTCGGTCAGGATGATGTGGATGTGGCAATCGATCATGCCCGGCATGAGCGTGCGGTTGCCGATATGCACGCGGGTCGCGGAGGAGGCGCTGATCGGCTTGTCGGAGACGTCTTTTATGGTGCCGTCCTCGACCAGGACCTCCATCCCGTCGATGGTTTCATCACGACGGGGGTCCAGGAAGCGTCCGCCGGTGAAGAGGAAGGATGCCATGGGTCTGCCTTATCCTGATTCTGTCGATAGTGTGCCGAGGAACGGGGCGCGAGTCATCAATCGGTCAGGGCCTTCGCGAGAAACGGCAGGCTCTCGTCCATCCGGTAATCGACGTCGGAGTGGTTGTCGGGGAACTCCTCATACCGGTGCTGAATTCCGAGCCGAACCAGGAGGCGGGTCAGCCGCCGCGCGCCATAAAGAAGGTTGAACTGATCTTTCTCCCCACAATCGATATACAAAGCTTTCAGCTTACTGAGGCCGGGGGCAAGGGTTTCGGCTGCGACGACGGGATCGTGGCGGAGCCAGTTTGCCCAGCGATCTTCGATGATCTCACAGGTATCGAAGGTAACCGGCAAGCGAATGCCGAGAAACGCTGCGGCGTCCGGATCGTAGCTGGCGGCCATCGCCAGCGCGTTAATGACTTTGCCCGCGCCATCGGGGCGCTTCGTTGCTGCCTCCATGTTCTTCCACCAGCGCTCGATGGAGTTTGCCGTGGTGGCCAGTGCACGCAAGACCGCGGGCATGTCGGGCAGGTAGCAGATTTCGAATGCCATATCGCCGGAGTGACAGGCGGCGGCGGACCAGAAATCCGGATGACGCAGAGCGTGCATGATCGCGCCGTAACCGCCCGAGCTCTTGCCGAAGACCCCACGGCGGCCGGAACCGCCGCAATGAAAGCGGGTCTCGATGGCGGGCGTCATCTCCTGCAACAGGAAGTCTTCCCAGGGTCCCGTCGCGGCCGAGTTGATGTACTGGTTGCCGCCGAGCCGTGTGAAGCAATCGGGGAAGGCGACGACAACCGGCGGCATTCGGCTTTCGCCGATCAACCGGTCAAGACGTTCGGGCGCATTCTCCCGGAAACCAGCCCAATTCGTATGCGACAGCCCGCTGCCGGTGAAGCCGACAAGATCCACCAGCAGCGGCAATCCTGCGCCGCTGTGGCCGGCTGGTACGTAGACGTCGACCGGCCGCGTCGTGGGATCGCCAAGCATGTTGGTCGTGAGTGCCTGGCTGGCGACTTCGATGCGGGTGACCGAACCGGCGGGGCCGAAAAACTTGCGCATTGCGGCATCATGGGGCGGCACAAGCCGCAGGTTAAGGGGCAGTCATCGCAGTGGGGCAGTCATCGCAGTGGGGCAGTCATCGCAGCGGCTGGTGCGCGGTCTCCGGCATGCGCCAGATGACGATGAAGCTGATGATCGCCGCGGCGATGACGTAAAAGGCGGGCGACAGGGGCGATCCGGTGGCCGCGATCAGCCAGGTGGCAATGAAGGGCGCGAAGCCCCCGAAGATGGCGACCGCCAAGGCGTAGGCGGGTGTCATCCAGGTGGAGCGTCCCATAGTCGCAAACATTTCGGCGATAGCGGCGGGTCCGGCGCCGGAAAACAGTGAAATCGCGGCCGCAAACACGATCTGGATCAGCACCAGCGTTCCAAACGCGGGCTTGCCGAGAATCACTAACCAGAGCGGAACCGGAAGCACGATGAACGCGGCGCAGGACAGCAACAGCAACGGCTTTCGACCAATCCGGTCCGATACCATGCCGAAGATGGGGATCAGCACCATGAGCGCGAGCACGCCGATTGTGTTGGACCAGAGCGAGGCGGCGGCGCTGATTCCCGCGTGCAGGCGCGTGAAGGTCGGCATGTAGGAAAGAAAAATATAGAACGCCACGGTCCAGTGGATGGTGAAGCCGAAGGCACGCAGTGCGAGGGAGAAGCTGCTTTCGGTCGCCTGGTGCGTGGCTTCGGCGCGGCGGTAGGCGGGGGTCTCCTCCACGTTCGAGCGAAGATAGAGACCGACAAAGGCGAGAACGATTTCGAGTAGGAATGGAATGCGCCAGCCCCAGGCAGCGAGCGCATCGGGGGACATGATGGATGTAAACAGCGCACCCGTGCCGGAGGCGAGCACGAGGCTCGCAGCGATGGAGGCTTGCTGCCAGCTTCCGTAATAGCCCCGCTGGTCCGGGGGCGCCCATTCCACCATGAAGGCGGTCGCTCCGCCCCATTCGCCGCCGGCGGAGAAGCCCTGGATCAGCCGGGCGATGACGAGAAGCGCAGGGGCGGCAATGCCGATGGATGCATAACCCGGCAGGACGCCGACCAGCACGGTGCCGAGTGCCATCGACATGATGGTGAGCATGAGCGCGGCCTTGCGCCCGTGTGTATCGCCAAAATGCCCGATGATGAGCCCGCCGAGCGGACGCATGAGGAAGCCGACGCCGAACACGGCGAAGGAGGCAAGCAGAGCGGCCGTCGGGTTGGTGGCGGGGAAGAAGGTGTGCGCGATGGTGGTGGCGAAGAAGACGTAGACACCGAAGTCGTACCATTCGAGAACATTGCCGATGGCAGACGCGGCGACGGCCTTTCGCGCCTCTGTTCCGGTCTGCCGGCCGGTTCCCGCGGCAAGATCTGACACGACTGCCCCCTGTTGCTTATGTGCAGAGGATGGCACAGCTTTCGCGCCGGTGTCACGGCGGGTGATTGTTCAGGATGGCTCCGCAGAGTCAGACCGAGGGATCATGTACAGCACATAGAAGCCCGTGGGGAATTCGAGCACCGGCGGGTGGTCGATATCGGACAGCTCCGCCAATTCCTGGAGCAGCATTTCGAGCCGGTTTCGATCATAGGCGTCTTCTTCGAGATCGGCCCGGTAGTCTGGCATGAATTGGAGCCGCGGTTCGACGCGTATCGCCACGATACTGAAATCCGCGGGGCCCACACGAGCCGTCCCCACCAACATGATGGCGGGATCGTCCGCGGGGCCAGCGGTCGCCAAAGTCGATGGCCACACAATCGGCGGGCAGGGTATTAAGCCTGCCGTATTTTGATCAGATGCCACTCGCTCCGGTACCATCGACCACTCAATCGGTTCGATTGCCTGCTTGCGGATCGACGGATCATTCGTCCCGTTTTCCATCCGAAGCAAGCTATTCGTATCATACCGATCATTTCACACAGCGTTGTGATATGCTCCGCGTCATGTCTGCTCGCTGCTGGCGGCGATAATCGGAGCCGTTGCTTCTTAAGATGATGTGGGTTTCTTAATAGGCTGTGGGGTTTCTTAAGATAATGGAGCCGCGATTCCACATGTCCGCTTGGAAACACCGGCGTTTCTATGCGAATTGATTTAGCCTAGCCTAGCGTAGTGCAAAGCGGCGGGAGGACCCGGTCCGATGCCAAGCGGCCAACGGTATGATGAATGATATTTCTTCTGAGTCCGCCGATAGAGCGCGGCCGGAAGACGGTTTGCAAAATTCGGGAATAGCCGGTGCCAGAGAACCGCGGCCGATCGGGTTGTGGTCGCTTTGTGGGCTGGGAGTGGTTGTCGGCATGGTTGCCGGTGTGGGCGCGGTGGTTTTTCGCGGGCTCATCGGTTTCGTTCATAACATCCTGTTTCTCGGTCACGCGTCGTTCGTTTACGATGCGAGTGTCTTTACCCCGCCTTCGCCATGGGGAGCACTGGTCATTCTTGTACCGGTGATCGGCTCGCTCGGTGTGACGGCGATCGTGAACACGTTCGCGCCGGAAGCCAAAGGTCACGGTGTTCCCGAGGTGATGGACGCGATCTTTTACCAACGTGGGATAATTCGACCCATTGTCGCCGTGGCGAAGTCGGCAGCTTCGGCGCTGGCGATCGGCAGCGGCGCGGCGATAGGGCGTGAGGGACCGATCATCCAGATCGGCTCTGCGATGGGTTCCACGCTCGGACAGATGATTGCGATGCCGATGGCCCAACGGATCACGCTGGTGGGGGCAGGCGCCGGCGCGGGTATCGCGGCCACGTTCAACACACCGATCGGCGGGGTGCTGTTCGCGACTGAGTTGATGCTGCCGGAGGTCAGCGCGAACACGTTCCTGCCGGTTGCTCTGGCGACCGGCACGGCGACAATTATCGGCCGGCTGTTCTTTGGCTCACAGCCCGCCTTCGCGGTTCCAACTCAGCTTGCCGCGATCCCCAACGAGCCGAGCAGCGTGGTTACCCTGGTACTATATGCCTGTTTGGGGGGGATCGTCGGCGTTGCCGCCGCCTTGTTCGTGCGCGGGCTGCACTGGACTGAAGACTTATTCAACCGAATTCCGGGCAGCTACTTCCGCCACGCCGTCGGGATGCTCCTGATTGGTGTGATGATCTATCTGCTGCTGGTCTTCGCCGGGCATTATTACGTTGAAGGCGTGGGCTATGCGACCATTCAAGCAACGCTGGCCGGTCAGCTTTCGGGCGCCGGATTTTTGATCCTGTTGTTCGCCTGCAAACTGTTGGCGACCAATATCAGCCTGGGCTCCGGCTCGTCGGGCGGGATTTTCTCACCATCGCTGTTTATGGGCGCGAGCCTCGGCGCCGCGTTCGCCGAGTTGTTGCGGGTCGTGCTGCCCGGTATCGGGATCAGCCCTCCGGCATTTGCGATGGTCGGCATGGGGGCGATGGTCGGCGGTGGCACCGGCGCTGCGATGACGGCCGTAACGATGATCTTTGAGATGACCCTCGACTACAACATCGTTCTGCCGATGATCCTGGCGGTGGCCGTGAGCCTGGGGGTCCGCCGCATGCTCTCGTTCGAGAGCATTTACACAATGAAGCTCGTGCGGCGTGGGCATGCGATGCCGCGCGGCCTGCATGCCAATCTATTCCTGGTGCGCAGCGCGCGTGACATCATGCTCCGCGACGTGGCGATTTTGGATGAGGCCACCACCTTCTCCATGTTCTTGTCGATGTCAGAAAGCGCCGGAGGGCTGCGTCACATCGTGATTACGCGCGGCCGGCATGTGGCCGGTGTGCTTCGGGTCAATATCGGCCTGCGCCGGGCCGTTGGCGCCGCCGGCGCTGATGTCACCCTTGGGGAGCTGGCAAGCCGAAGCTTCACGGTCGTCCGAGAGGATGCGGCGGCTTTCGATGTCATCGCGCGAATGGCGCGCAAGGGCGCGATCATGGCGCTGGTCATTCCGCGTTCCGGCAGCATGGAACCCGGGCGGATTCTAGGCGTGATTACGCGGGAACAGATTGCGGACAGCGTCGCCAGCAGCATCGGGCTGTATCCGAAATAAGTGATGCCGCTGGGACCGCGCGGGGTTTCACCTTTGTGTTCAAGCCGAGCGGATGAACGCCCCCACTTCAGCCAGCGCGTCTCGCCCAGCGGTGAGTTGAGGATGAAACAGATGCCAGGCGTGGATCATCTCGGGCCAGGCCTGGAGAGTCACGCGGACATCGGCCGCGGCAGCGGCAGCGGCAAGGCGGGTTAAGTCGCTGAGCAGCGTCTCGGCCGTGCCGACCTGGATCAGCGTGGGCGGCAGTCCG
Organism: uncultured Pseudomonadota bacterium; assembly: GCA_963791885.1. GTDB lineage: Bacteria > Pseudomonadota > Alphaproteobacteria > Acetobacterales > Acetobacteraceae > CAVSUZ01. The sequence goes on from CAWBUL010000006.1 coordinate 2,107,308, forward strand.
TGCAGGTCGGCGTTGATGGGAGAGACGAGCGGGTCCATCGGATCGATGCCGTTGAGATAGAGCGCGGCGGTTTCCTGCAGGTAGGCACGCTGGATCAGCGGATCGACGGCGGCTTTGGTGGTCATGGTCTCGCCGGTCATGGTCAGGTCGGTCCAGGGCGAGCTGAGCCAGACACGGGCGGGAAGCGGCGTGTGCTCGTCGCGGAGCGAGATCAGCGTGGCGAGGGCCAGACCGCCGCCGGCACTTTCGCCGGCAAGGGCGATGTTTCCGGGGTCGAAGCCGGAGGAGAGCAGGAAACGGTAGGCGGCGAGGGCGTCGTGCGGGGCGGCGGGAAACGGGTGCTCGGGCGCCAAGCGGTAGTCGAGCGCGAGCGTGCGGGCACGCGCCTGACGGCCGGCCTCGGCGATCATGTGGCGGTGGCTGCGAATCGAGCCGGCGATGTAAGCGCCGCCGTGAAGGAACAGGATGACGCGATGCGGGTCGGCGGCGGGGGTGGACGTCCACTCGGCCGGGACTCCACCGGCGTCGATGGCTTCCGTGCGTATGTCGGGTGGCAGCGTGTAGCCGGCGCCGAGGCCGTCGAGGCGCTGGCGACGCTCCGCGAGATCTGTTGGGCGGGGGCGTGATTGCAGGAGCGCCCGGATGGCATCGATTTCCGGGTTGCTCATGATCGCGGTCAGCCGCGCTGGATGAGTTCGATCAGTACGTTCTCGGGCCCGCGCAGGAAGGCGATGCGTACGCCGGGCCGGATGGTGTTGGGTTCCATGGTGAAGGTGACGCCTTTGGCTTTCAGTGCGCTGACCGTGCTGTCGATGTCCTTCACTGTGAGTCCAATGTGCTCCAGGCCGTAACAGGGGGTTTCCGGTGCTGGATGCGTGGTGAGCGACGGGTTGGCCGGGGCGATGAAGACCGGCTGGCCGCCGAGATTGAGATCGATGCGCGTGGTCCCGCCCTGAGGCGTGCGGATGACCTCGGCTTCCAGTTTGTCGGCGTACCAGGCCGCGGTGGCCTCCGGGTTCGGGCTGCGAAGGTGGATGTGTTCCCAGGTAAACGTGCCCATAAGTGCTCCTATTTTTTGCGAGCGAGATTCACGTGCTCTGACCTTCGGCCTCGCACGATCTCGCTCTCTACTCCCCCGCCAGACGAATCGGATGCGCAGGCGGCGCCGCGTGGCGCCAGAGCGCGGTGACGTCCGGCGTGTGGTCGAGGTTCAGGATAGCATCGGCAAGGCGCGTGGCCTGCTCGGCGCCGAGAATGGCGTCAGCGAGGCCGTGGAACTTGGCGCGCAGCTCGTCCTCGGTGAGGAAGTTGCTCGGTTCGCCCTTGGGGACGGCGACCATGCGGGTGTGGGTCTGGCCGGCGGCGCGGATGGTGAGCTTGCCGGCCATGTTCGCGGGGAACTCGGCCTGCACGTCATTGTCGTTGACGCAGGTGATTTTGGGCATCAAGGCGCGGAGGGCCGGGTCCTGGAGGTGCTGGTAGCTGTCCCAGTCCATCTTGCCGGCGAGCAGGGCGGAGGCGACGACGAAGGGGCCGCTGAACTGGCCGTCGACGGTGTTGCGGGGGTCGGACTTCTTCGCCGCTGGCTCGCCGACAAGCAGCATCCCGGCCTTGGGAAGGCCGATGGTGATGGACTCGATGGCATTCGGGTCGGCGATCTCCTCGCGAAGCGCGAGAGCGGCGTCGATGGCGGCGTGGCCATAGCGGCAGGACGGGTAGGGTTTCACAGCGGTCTGCATCAGCTCGAACTCGGTGCCGAGATTCTGCAGGGCGCGTTCCGGGGTGGGGTTGGGGGCGTAGGCACGCATGAAGCCGTGCGGGCCTTCCAGGGCCTGGGCGGCTCCTTTGAAGCCCTCGCGAACCAGGGTGGCGGCAACGAGGCCGTTGGTGGCGGCCCAGCCGACCTGTGAGCGCTTGGTCCAGGCGCCGTTGACCAGGAACTCCAGGCTGCCGGCGCACTGGCTGAGCACGGTGCCGAGGGCGCTTTCGATGCCATCGGCGCCGAGGCCGAAGACGCGGGCGGCGGCCGCGGCGGCACCGAACGCGCCGCAAGTGGCGGTGGGATGGAAGCCGCGGTCGTAATGGGCTTGGGCGGGCAGGGCGAGGGCGACGCGGCAGGTGATCTCATAGCCGGCGACGATGGCGGCGAGGACGTCGGCACCGGAGGCGCCGACCATCTCTCCGGCGGCGAGGGCCGCGGGGATGACGGGCGCGCCGGGGTGGAGGCTGGCGGCGGCGTGGGTGTCGTCGAAATCGAGCGAGTGGGCGAGGGCACCGTTCAGGAAGGCGGCGCCGGCGGGGCCATAGCGATGATCGTCACCGAAGACGCCGCAGGTGCCGATGGCCATACCGGTCGCGCGGACCATGCCGAGGAAGGAGGGTGTGCTCTCGGCGTCGTGCCGGGCGCGGACGATGTTGCCGACCAGATCGAGGAGCAGGAAGCGGGTGCGTGCGATGACCTCGGGAGGGAGCGCTGAGAGGGACAGGCTGGCGGCAAAGCTGGATAGTTTAGCGGTCACGGCCATGGGCGCACTCCTTGCTCAGGCGGCAATCTATCGCTCTCTGCGTCAGGTGTCAGGCCGGACTCCTTGCTGGCCTGGTGGCATGAGCAGTAGTCTTCGTCTGGACGCTAATAACACGTGCCAGCGGAGGGAGAGAGATGCCGAAATACGTTATCGAACGGGATATCCCCGGGGCCGGGAAGCTCTCGTCCTCCGAGCTGCAAGCCATATCGCAAAAATCGTGTGATGTCCTGAAGCAGCTCGGGCCGCAAATTCAGTGGGTCGAGAGCTTCGTGACCGCAGACAAAGTGTATTGCGTTTATAATGCGCCGAGCGACGAAATCATCCGAGAACATGCTCGACGCGGCGGATTTCCTGCTGATCGGATTCAGAAGGTTGAGCGCGTCATCGACCCGACGACGGCTGAGACAGCTTAGCGTGGTGACGTTGCGCGGCACCGATCGGTGCCGCTCACGGATTCCGCGCTGATTCTGGCGCGATCCGGCGTCAACGCCCGGTCGCAATGTCAGGTTCGGACGAGCGCGTCGTACCGCACCGGGCGCTGATCACGCTGTGCGTGATGATGGCGACGTTGATGCAGGTGCTGGATTCGGCGATCGCCAACGTGGCTCTGCCGTATATGCAAGGAAGCCTGTCGGCGACGCAGGACGAGATCACGTGGGTGCTGACGTCGTATGTCATCGCGGCGGCGATCATGACCGCGCCGGTCGGGTGGATGGCGGTGCGATTCGGGCGCAAGCGGTTGTTCATCCTGTGCCTGGTGGGGTTTACGGCGACATCGATGCTGTGCGGTGCGGCGCAGACGTTGCCGCAGATGGTGGTGTTTCGGGTGCTGCAGGGGGTGTGCGGCGCGGCGCTGGTGCCTCTGTCACAGGCGACGATGCTGGATATCTATCCGTTTCAACGCCGGGCGCAGGCGATGGCGATCTTCAGCTCGGGCGTTATGTTCGGGCCGATCATGGGACCGACGCTCGGCGGGTATCTGACCGAGGTCTATAACTGGCGTTACGTATTCTATGTGAACCTGCCGTTTGGCATCCTGGCGATCGCGGGGCTGACGATCTTTATGCCGTCGAGTTCGCCGCGCTCGGAGATGCGGTTCGACTGGTGGGGGTTCGGCGTGCTGGCTGTCGGGGTCGGCGCGTTGCAGATGATGTTGGATCGCTGGCAGTTGCTGGACTGGTTCAGCTCCCGTGAGATTATCATAGAGGCCACGCTGGCCGGCCTGGGACTCTATCTTTTCATCGTGCACATGATGACGGCGCGCCGGCCGTTCCTCAGCCGCGAGCTGTTCAGGGACCGGAATTTCATCGCGTCCGTCGGCATGCAGTTCTGCGTGTCGATGCTGATGCTGGCGACCTCAGCCCTGCTGGCGCCATATCTTGAGAACCTGGCGGATTATCCGGTGTTCGATGCGGGGGTGTCGCTGGCGCCGCGCGGGCTGGGCACGATGGCGGCGATGTTCTTCGCAAGCTGGTTGTCCAAGCACGTGGATCAGCGGAAGATCATGGGCGGCGGCTTGGTCGTGCTGGGTCTGGCGTTGCATGAAATGAGCGGGTGGACGCCGGATGTGTCGCAGCTGCAGATGATGACGACGCTGATCGTGCAGGGTGTTTCGATCGGGCTGATCTTCAATCCGATGACGGTGCTGGCCTTCGTCACCCTGCCGGCGCGGCTACGCGGGGATGCGACGGCGTTGCAGGCGCTGTCGCGAAATATGGGATCGGCGATCGGGATTTCAGTGACCACATTCACGCTGGCGCGTAGCGTGCAGAGCATGCACGCGGACATCGCCGCGGGGATCACGCCGTTCGACCGGATGCTGCAGGACGGCGGGACGGTTCAGCAGTATCTTTCTCCGGTGACGCGAACCGGCGCAGCCCTGCTGGACCAGACGATCGAGCGCCAGGCGGAGATCATCGCGTACAACAATGACTTTCATATGATGGCATTTGCGGTCGTACCGCCGTTGCTGCTGTTGTTGCTGTTGCGGCCCGCGCGGGTGGCCTAGCGTGACCGGACCAGGCAATCACGGGGTAATCCTGCTCGGACCTCCGCCCCTTGGAAGCCATCTGCCAAGAACCTTCATCGTGACCGGGCTGGGGCGTTCGGGCACCAGCATGACTGCGGCATTGCTCAGTCATTTAGGGCTGCTACCTGTGGAAGATGCCTATCCGGTCACGCTGGATGACCGCGCGTTCCTGGACGCCTTGACGCGCCAGGACCGCGAGGCGGTGGCCGATATCATCGTGCGGCGTAATGCACGACAGTTTGCGTGGGCATTCAAGATTCCCTCGATCCACGGTTTCCTCGATCCGATAGAGATCGGGCTGTTCAGGACGCCGCATGTGATCGTGATGACGCGCGACGTGGCGGCGGTCGCGCAGCGGCATGCGATTGCCGAGGGAATGGAACCGGGCGCGGCGCTGTTCGAAGCGGTCAGCGGGACGACGGAGCTGATGGCGTTCGTGCAGGCTCTTTCCTGCCCGGTGGCGGTGATGAGCTACGAGAAGGCGGTGTGCTATCCAGCGGCTTTCGTCGATGCGCTGCTAGCCTTTGTGTCGGTGGAGGCCGATGCCGCGCGACGGACGGAGCTGGCACGGCTGATCGAGCCGGACAGCACCGCGTACCAGCAGGTGGCAACGCGTGTGTTCCAGGGATATGTCGACGGCTTCATTGGTCGGCACCTGGTGGGCTGGTGCCGCGACGCGAACAACGCGACGCCGCTGTGGGTCGAGCTGATCGCGAATGGACAGTTCGTCGTCTCGATGCTGGCGAACCTGGAGCGGGACGATTTGAGGCAGGCCGGCTTCGAAGAGACGCGGCACGGGTTCTCTTTCGATACGCTAAGCCTGCGGTTGGATCCGCGGGCTGTGCTTCAGGTCCGGCTGACCGGGCGTCTGTATGAAGTGCCGGGAAGCGGGCAGCGCGCCGGGGACTATCCGATATTGGGTGGGTGATCGGGCAGGCCCAGGCGAACGAAACCATTGATGATGAGCATGAGGATGACATGAAGCGCATTACCTGGGGTGTATTGAGTACGGCGAAGATCGGAACACAAAAGGTTATCCCGGGCATGTTGAACGGGAAGCGCGGGACCATTGCTGCGGTCGCCTCCCGCGATTTGGAAACTGCACGGGCGGCGGCAGCGAAGCTTAATTTACCACGTGCCTATGGCCGCTATGAGGAGCTTCTGGCGGATCCTTCGATTGATGCAATCTACAATCCGCTGCCAAATCACCTTCATGTCCCCTGGACGATCAAGGCGCTGGAGGCTGGCAAGCATGTCCTGTGTGAAAAGCCGATCGGGCTGACCGCGCAAGAGGCGGAGGCGCTGATCGAGGCGAGGGATCGCAGCGGAAAGCAGGTGCTGGAGGCGTTTATGATACGCCATCATCCGCAATGGCTACTCACGCGGTCGCTCGTGCAAGGCGGACGTATCGGCGAGCCGAAGGCCGTTGTGGTGACGTTCAGCTACTACAATCCGGATCCGACCAACGTCCGCAATCGGGTCGATATCGGCGGAGGCGCTCTGTACGACATCGGCTGTTACGCGGTGGTGGCGGCGCGATTCCTTTTCGGCACCGAGCCGCATCGCGTCGTATCTCTGATCGATCGCGATCCCGTCATGAAAGTCGACCGCATCTCGAGCGGGCTGGTGGATTTTTCAGGTGGGCGGCAGCTCGTATTCACCTGTGCCATGCAGCTTATGCGGTACCAGAAGGTCCATATTGTCGGCACGACGGGGCGCATCGAAATAGAAATCCCCTTCAATGCCCCGGCGGGAGAACCGGGTCACATCGTCGTGGATAGCGGACAGAGCGGCGGCCCGGAGGTCATGGAGACTGAACCCTGCGATCAGTACACGCTGCAGGGCGACGAGGCCGCTCGGGTGTTTCTTGGCGAGATTCCAGCTCCGTATCCCATCGAGGATGCCGTCCAGAATATGCGAGTACTGGACGCACTCTACCGCTCCGGCGAGACGGCGGCCTGGGAGAGCGTGTGATAAGCTTACGCCGGCCGCAGAACGGAAATGCGTGGGGTCCAGCGACGGGCTGCAGCGAGCAGGCCAATGGCAAGCGTCACGACAAAGACCCAGTGCGCGGGGCGCAGGCCGAAGCGCAGGGTTTCATTCGCGGCGAAGACGCGCGCCGGGTTGATATGCGTGGCGAGATCGTACCACAGGTATTCGACGCCGGCGGCCAGCAGCGCGCTGGCGACCGCGAGCGGGACATAGATGAGCATTGAACGCCGCCAGGCGGTGGGAAGCAGGCGCCAGAGCATGAGCCAGAGGAAAAGGCCGGAGACGAAGACCGGTTCGCTGACATTGGCCTTGCTCTGGATAAAGTAGTGAAGCAGGGCGAGAACGCCCATGAGGTAGACCAGACGATGCAGGCGCTTCCAATTCTTGCCCATGCGTCGCACGGCGGCATCGGTCGATGTCACGGCAAGAGCCAGTAGCCCGAGCAGGGCGACGAAGCCGATTGTGAGGTAGAATCGGAGCACGATCTCGGAGGCGACATGCAGCAGGCGAAGATTCTCGTCGAACGTGTAGAGCGTCAGATGCGTGCACGCATAGACGGCGGCCGTGACGCCGACCATGCGGCGGACGAGCAGGATGCGCGGCCAGTCGAATACGATCGCAGCGGGCGTGATGGCGAGCGCGATCATAACGAAGCGGACGGTCCACAACCCGATCCAGAGCAGAGCATCGTGAATCGGGCGCGCACCGAGGGCGCCGGTGGCGAACCAAAACGCCACCGTGGTGCCCGGCGCTGCGCAAAGAATCAGGGTGGAAATTTTGAGCGGTGACAGGCGGCCCTGGCGATCGCGCCAGGGGGCCGATTTCCGACGCGGCCTTGCGGGTGCGGGCATGGCGTGATGGTGGGGGTGACCGAAACGAGGCGCAATGGCGGGTGGGCGTTAACGAATTTTTACTGTTTATTGCGTTTCCAGACGGGTCTGTTTAGAGAAGGTTGGAAGGAAACGCCGAGCGAAGCGCGGGATGCTGGAAGGATATGTGGATCAGGTCACGCCTGAGTGCGTGAGCGGGTGGGCCGCGGATGACGAGGACCCGGACCGTACTGTCGACGTCCTGATTTTTGTCAACGGGGCAAATGTCGCACGTGTGGCTTGCGACCGGTTCCGCGAGGATCTGAAAAAAACCGAGCGCTTCGGCGAGGGCCTACATGGGTTCTGGTATCCGTTGGAGGATGCGGTCCCGGATGGCGTGACGGCGGATGTCGGGGTGCACTTTGCGGAGACCGTCCTCGCGGTCGGCAATGCGACATTTCGTCTGAACGGCGATGAGGCGCAGCGCTGTCTGGCCGCGCCGATGCATGCGTCTGTCCCGGCGGTGGTTCCGGGTCCGCGTAATCCGCGCGAGATGCTCGGGATCTTGTCCTTGTATCAGCCGGATGTTGGTCTTTTGCCGCTGCTCGACCGGCTCGATCTAGACGGGCGAAGTCCAGCATCGGTCTGGTACTCGGTATTCGGCGAGGCGATGCCCGGCGACCGCTTCGAGCCCGAATGGGACGATACGAAAGGCGCGCGCGATGCGCTGTATGATTGGCTCGGGTCGGAAGAGTTTCAGGCGAACCTGTTCCCGATTGCCTTGCATGCGTTCCCGGAGAAACGACGCGTTATCTTCGTTCACGTGCCGAAGTGCGGCGGTACTCACGTAGCTGCTTATCTGGCGCGCCGGTTGCCTCGGCTGGATCACACACTGACCAAGCAAGAATGGACGCCGCCCCGCGATTTGTTCGAACGGCTGGCGTGGTTTTCACGCCTGGCGCCGCTTTACAATTCGATCCTGCTCACGGGCCATGTGCAGCTACCATTCTATGCGAAAAGGCAGCTGATACGGCCAACGGATTCGGTGTTCACCGTGGTGCGCGATCCTGTGGACATGGTTATTTCGCAGATAAATTACGTGCTGACTCGGATTGCCGCGGACAGCGACGCGGGCTTGTTGGCGCAGGATACAAGGGAATGGCTGCAGATGCTGGACCTGGAGCCGCCGGATGGCCCGCTGAGCGAGGGTTTCATCGAGACAGCGGCGACGCGTGCTTTGCACCATCCTCTGATTGTTCCAAAGGACCCGCTGTGCTTCTGGCTGGGGGATTGGGACGTGGACGGAGCCATCTCGCTGCTGCGGGTCCATGACGTCGACATCACGGACGTGCGCCGATTGGACGGCTGGCTTCAGGCACGTTGGGGCATCACGCCATCGCGGCGGTACAGACGAATCAGTGCGGTATTTCACCCGTGATACGCTCCCGACGAAACTGATGGACCGAATCCGCGGGAGCGTCACGCGCGACTTGCGCCTTTATGCCCGGATCGCGGAGGCGCTGGAGCGGGGGGGAGACGTGTCGGTGCGCGGACGGGAGATTTAGAGCGGATTTCGCCTGACTGTCGTCAGCGAAACCCGCTCTAATGCCTTGCGATCAGATTCACGCGTTCCTGGAACCGCAAGCGGCTCCAGTCAAGCGCGATCTGCTCTCGCTCACGCCCGGCCCTCGAAGAACTCCTTCACCTTCGTGAAGAACCCTTCCGTCTCCGGATGGTGGTCTTCGCTTTTCTGACCTTCGGCGTCGAATTCCTCCAGCAGCTCCTTCTGTCGCCGCGTCAGGTTCTGCGGCGTCTCCACCGCGACCTGAATGAACATGTCGCCGCGCGTGTTCCGTTGCAGGATGGAGAAGCCTTTGCCGCGGAGACGGAACTGATCGCCGGTCTGCGTGCCGGCCGGAACCTTCACTTTGGTTTTCCCGCCCTCGATCGTCGGCACTTCGACCTCACCGCCCAGTGCGGCGGTGGTCATGCGGACGGGTACACGCATGAGCAGGCTCGCCTGATCACGCTGGAAGATCGGGTGCGGGCGGATGGCAACATGCACGTAGAGATCGCCGGGGGGCGCACCCGGCCCACCGGCTTCGCCTTCGCCCGGAAGGCGGATGCGTGTGCCGTCCTCGACACCGGCGGGGACCTGCACCTGCAGGCTGCGCTCCCTCTGAACGGTGCCGGCGCCATGGCAGGCGCGACACGGATTGCGGACCACGCGACCGCCGCCGTGGCAGGTGGGACAGGTTCGCTCCACCAGAAAGAAGCCCTGCTGTGCGCGCACCTTGCCGTGGCCCTGGCAAGTCGGGCAGGTCTCGGTGCTGCGGCCGCGATCCTCCGAGCCGGAGCCGCTGCAGGCGTCGCAGACCACGCGGGTGTTGATGCGGACGCCAACTTTTACGCCGGTGAATGCCTCGGCCAGATCGATTTCGACCGCATGGCGGATGTCGTTGCCGGCGCGCGCACGGCCCGGACCGCCTCGGCGGCCGCCCATGAATTCGCCGAACATCTGATCAAAAATATCGTTCAGGCCGCCGCCTTCGAAACCGAACCCGGCGCCGAAGGGGTTGCCGCCGCCGCCCTGTTCGAACGCCGCATGGCCGTAGCGGTCATAGGCCGCGCGCTTCTGCTCGTCCTTCAGGATTTCGTAGGCTTCGTTGACTTCCTTGAAATGCGCCTCGGCCTTCTGGTCGCCTGGATTGCGGTCCGGATGGTACTGCATGGCGAGCTTGCGATAGGCTTTTTTCAGCTCGTCGGCTGAAGCTTCGCGCGAGACGCCGAGCGTGGCGTAATAATCCTGCTTTGCCATCTCAGCCTTTCATCACGAAAAGCGCGCCCGTGGGGCTAGCACGGGCGCGCTTTTCAGTTCGGAAAAAGGGTCAGCCGCATATCACGGATCAGGCCGACTTCTTCTTGTTTTCGTCCACTTCCTCGAATTCGGCGTCCACGACCTTATCGTCGGGCCGGGCTCCGGTCTGATCCTGCGAGCCCTGCGGACCGCCCTCGGCGCCTTGTGCGCCTTGGGCCTTGTACATCGCCTCGCCGATCTTCATCGCAGCCTGACTGAGACGCTCCGTGGCCTGCTTCAAGGCAGCCTGATCGGTGCCATCGAGGGCGGAGCGTGCCGCGGCGACCGCCGCCTCGGCCTCACCCTTCTCCTGCGCGGAGATCTTATCACCATGCTCCTGCAGGTTGCGTTCGACCTGATGCACAAGGGCTTCCGCCTGGTTTTTGGCTTCAACCACTTCGCGGCGCTGCTTGTCGGCTTCGGCGTTCGCCTCTGCCTCCTTCACCATGCGCTGGATGTCGGCTTCGGAAAGACCGCCCGAGGCCTGGATGCGGATCTGCTGCTCCTTGCCGGTGGCCTTGTCCTTGGCAGAGACGGAGACAATGCCGTTGGCGTCAATATCGAAGGTAACTTCGATCTGCGGCACGCCGCGCGGCGCGGACGGGATGCCCACAAGGTCGAACGAGCCGAGCAACTTGTTATCGGCCGCCATCTCGCGCTCACCCTGGAAGACCTTGATGGTGACCGCGGTCTGGTTGTCATCCGCCGTGGAGAAGATCTGACTCTTCTTCGTGGGGATGGTGGTGTTGCGTTCGATCAGGCGGGTGAAGACACCACCGAGCGTCTCGATACCCAGAGACAGCGGCGTGACATCAAGCAGCAGCACATCCTTCACGTCGCCCTTCAGGACAGCGCCCTGAATGGCAGCACCGATGGCCACGACTTCGTCGGGGTTGACGTTGCGAGCAGGCTCCTTGCCGAAGAACTGCTTCACCGTGTCGATAACTTTCGGCATGCGGGTCATGCCGCCGACCAGGATCACGTCGTTGATCTCAGCCGCCGTGACGCCGGCGTCCTTCAACGCTGCGCGGCAGGGTTCGAGCGTCTTCTGGATCAGATCGTCGACCAAGCTTTCCAGCTTCGCACGGGTGAGTTTCATCACCAGATGCTTGGGACCGGACGCGTCGGCCGTAATGAAGGGCAGGTTGATCTCGGTCTCTTTCGAGGAAGAAAGTTCGATCTTTGCCTTCTCCGCCGCTTCCTTCAGGCGCTGCAGGGCGAGCCGGTCCTTGCGCAGGTCGATGCCCTGATCCTTGCGGAATTCCTCGGCGAGATAGTCAATCACGCGGGCGTCGAAGTCTTCACCGCCGAGGAAGGTGTCGCCGTTGGTGGACTTCACCTCGAACACGCCGTCGCCGATTTCCAGCACGGAGATGTCGAAGGTACCGCCGCCGAGGTCGTAGACCGCGATGGTGCCCGTGCCCTTCTTCTCCATCCCGTAGGCGAGTGCTGCGGCGGTGGGCTCGTTGATGATGCGCAGCACGTCGAGGCCGGCGATGCGGCCGGCATCCTTGGTGGCCTGACGCTGGCTGTCGTTGAAGTAGGCGGGGACGGTGATGACGGCCTGGGTGACGGGTTCGCCGAGATAGGCCTCGGCGGTCTCCTTCATCTTGCCGAGCACGAAGGCGCTGATCTGGCTGGGCGAGTATTTCTGTCCCTTCACCTCGACCCATGCGTCGCCGTTGTCACCACGAATGATCTTATACGGGACGAGGCCCATGTCCTTCTGCGCCATCGGGTCGTCGAAACGACGGCCAATCAGGCGCTTGATGGCATAGAGGGTATTGCTGGGATTGGTGACGGCCTGACGCTTGGCGGACTGACCGACGAGACGCTCCCCACTGTCGGTGAAGGCAACCATGCTGGGCGTGGTACGCGCGCCCTCACTATTCTCGATCACCCGGATGTCCTTGCCTTCCATAATGGCAACGCAAGAATTCGTGGTGCCGAGATCGATACCGATGACTTTGGCCATGAGAACTCCTTTTCAGCAGACGACGGCGGCCCGAAGCACCGCCGGCATCCCCATGCAGATTCCCTTGGGCGGATGACCCTTAGGATGACCCTTTGGGGGGGATTACGGACGATTGATGGACCGGATGTATTGAGCCGGCCGGGGTGTAACAAGGGCGGGACGGGGTGATTTTTGCGGTCGGATTCTGCTAACCGGCTGTAAACCTGAGTCTATTAGAATAGGACGGGATCCTGGGAATCGGCGCGAGGGTCAAGCCGGCCGCGCTATGAGGGACGGATCTTCCGCAGCGGCGCATACGGAGCGAGGTCCAGCGTCATCGGCTGCCCGAGGATTGCTTCCGCCAACAGCCGCCCGGTCAGCGGGCCGAGTGTCAGACCGGTTCCGCCGAGCCCGGTTGCGACAAACAGGCCGGGCACCTCTGGCACGGGCCCCAGGAGCGGCATGAGATCGGCTGCCAGCGGCCGAAAGCCGACGCGCCATTCGATCACACCCATCGCGCCCAGCCCAGGAGCCACGCGAAGCGCGTCAGTCAACACCTGTGCCTGGCCGGCCGCGGTCAGCTGGTAATCGAAGCCCGATCCGATTTCACGGGTAGCCCCGGCGACGACCCGGCCGCCTTCGAACGCGACCAGATAGTGTCCGGCAACGGGAAGTGGCAGCACCGATGGCCAAGCTGCCGTCTCGACTGGCGTGCGCAGATGCACGATCTGACCGCGCTGCGGCGCCACCGGCAAAGCGATTCCGATCTGCGCCAGCAATGCGGCGCTCCAAGCGCCGGCAGCGATCAGCACAGCATCCGCTGGCAGGTCCTCGCTCCCAGCCCGCACGCCGATGCGATCGCCGTTCCGGAACAGGCTTGCTTCGCCTTCTCTCTCACAAGCTCCATGGCGCACGGCGGCCCGCCGCAGCGCCGCTGTCAGCCGCCGGCCATCGACACGCGCCCCACCGCTGACATGCACCGCTGCCAGGGCCGGATGCAGCGGCGGGAAAGCCGTCCGCGCCTGGGCTGGGTCCAAAAGGGAGACCTCGCCCATTTCCGGCGCGGCGGTCCGCCGGCTCAGGAGATCCCGCGCCACCCGTCGAAGCGTCGCCGGATCCTCGTTCACGATGAGGGCGCCGCAACGCGCATACCCTGTATCGCTCTCCCCATCCTCGGCGAGCGCCGCAATCATGGCCGGGTAATCGCGTCCGGCCGCATCGCCCCGGCGATGCCAGTCCGGGTCAGGCGCACTGCTGCCAGCCCAGGGCGCGACGATCCCGGCCCCGGCCGCGGTCGCGCGCCCTTCCAGTGAAGCGTCGATCAGCACCAGCTTCGCGCCAGCCCGCGCGAGGTGCCAGGCTGCGCTGGCCCCGACGATGCCGGCCCCGACAATCACAACGCGCATGCGTCAGGGTGTCCCGCGAACCCGTTCCGTCAATGCCGCCACCACCGCCTCGAACATCTCCGCCGTCAGCCGCCCCGTGTTCGTGTTGTACCGCGACACATGATAGCTGTCCGCCAGAACCGTCCCGTCCGGCAGCAGGTGCATCGCGCCGTGCGCGAAAGGCATGCGGGCGAGGGGAATGCCTTTCGTCCGTAGCAGAGCGCCGTGGCCGACGACACCCAACGCAAGAATTCCCCGGACCCGCCCCATCGCCGCAAGTTCGTCCGCGAGGAAGCGGTTGCAGGTCCGGATTTCAGCCGGCGTGGGCAGGTTCTCGGGCGGCACGCATCGGACGGAATTGACGATCCGGCAATCCACCAGTTCGAGACCGTCATCCGGAGAAGCTGAGTAGGTTCCCTTCGTCAGCCCGAAGCGGGACAGCGTCTCGTATAGCAACACGCCGGCATAATCGCCGGTGAATGGCCGACCGGTGCGGTTCGCGCCCTTCAGCCCCGGCGCCAAACCCACAATGGCCAGCCGAGCGTCCATCGGTCCGAAGCCGGGAACCGGCGCGTTGTGCCAGTCGGGAAAGGCCGTCCGGTTCGCGGCGCGGTAGGCGACCAGCCGAGGGCAGAGGGGACAGTCCCGGTCCGGTCCGATCACGCCGTGTCGGGCGGCTGGAACGGATCGGCCGGGGTTGCCCGCGGCGGGCCGCCTGGCCGTGGCGGCCGCGGCTCGGTCTGCCGGCGGGTGAAGTTTTCGGCAATTTCGGCGAGCTCCAGGAACTGATCGGCCTGACGTCTCAATTCATCGGCGACCATCGGGGGCGTGGTACGGATGGAGGATACAACCGACACGCGCACACCCTTCCGCTGCACCGCCTCGACCAGGCGGCGGAAATCCGAATCACCGCTGAACAGCACCGCATGATCGATGCGCGGCGCGAGCTCCAGCATGTCCACCGCGACCTCGATATCCATATTGCCTTTGATGCGCCGCCGCCCGGCGGCGTCAGTGAACTCCCGCGCCGGCTTGGTCACGAGGCTATAGCCGTTATAGGCCAGCCAATCGGTCAGCGGTTTAAGAGGGGAGTAATCCTCCGTGTCCAGCAAGGCCGAATAATAATAGGCCCGAATGACGTGCGCCTGCTTGCGGAAGTAGGCGAGCAAGTTCCGATAATCCACATCGAAGCCGAGATTGCGTGATGCGGAGTAGAGATTGGCGCCATCGATGAAAAGGGCGACGCGTTCCGTGGGCAAAAATAACATGGCAGGTCCTAGGATACGAAAAGGGCAAATGAACGATCAGAGAGAGAACAGCTGGTCCAGACGTAACCCGAAACGATTATGTCACCTTTCCGTTGCAATGGAAATGCAGGCCGCTGACGAATGTTGCTGATGGCATGCTGCTGGTAGGATTGGGCGCTAACCTGCCACACCAAGGGGGGACCGCCTTGGACACGTGTCGCTGGGCCGCCACCCGCCTCGATTGCATCGCTGGTCTTCGCCTGTGCGCGCTCTCGCGCTGGCACCGTACCACGCCGGTCCCACCGAGCGGCCAGCCTGACTACATCAACGCCGTCGCCCATCTCACCGGCTCCATCGCCCCCGAGGCCCTGCTCCTCGCGCTTCAAGCCATCGAGGCCGAGGCCGGGCGGCAGCGAAGCGTGGCCAATGCGGCTCGCACGCTCGATCTCGACATTATCGCGATGGACCAGATCGTCCGTGACGCGCCCGACCCGGTGCTGCCCCACCCGCGGGCGCACCAGCGCGGTTTCGTGCTGCGCCCCCTGGCCGATGTCGCGCCTGACTGGTTTCATCCGCGCCTCCGGCTTCCCCTGTCAGCGCTGCTGAACGCCGTCGATATGACTGGCGTCGCGCCTCTGGGCTGCTGATTTCTTGCGCTTTCTGCTGCCCGTGCTTAAATCATCGGCTAACCCCCGAATTGACTGCGGAGATACCGGCGCATGGCGCGCGTAACCGTTGAAGATTGCGTTCAGAAAATTCCCAACCGCTTCGAACTCGTGCTGCTCGCCGCCCAGCGGGCACGTAACGTCAGTCGCGGCGAGGAACTGACCGTCGACCGCGATAACGACAAGAACCCTGTCGTCGCCTTGCGCGAAATCGCCGATGAAACCATTGATCTCGCTCGGATAGAGCAGGACCTGATCCGCTCGTTGTCGCGGGTTCCGGAGCCTGAGCCGGCGGATGAGGAGGTACTGGATCTCATTCCGACCGACCAGAACATCTTCGGCCTGCAGGACGTGACCGCCGAGGAGGAGGCCGCGAACCTGCCCGTTGAAGGCGAGGATATGTCGCCCGACGACATCGAGGCCGCGATCGAGGCGGAACTCGGCGGCCGCCGATAGGAGATTTGTGACGCCGGCGGACCCTTCGGAACAGGTCTTCGCCCCAGAGGGATTGGGGAAGGGATTAGGCCGGGGCGAGGTCGATACGCTCGAGCGTCCCTCGATTGTTCGGCAATTCGAATTGACGGAGAAGGTCCACGCCTACGACCCTAAGGCGGATACGGGTCTGATTGATGCTGCCTACGTATTGGCCATGCAGGCGCACGGGTCGCAGAAACGCGACAACGGCGATCCCTACATCACCCACCCGCTGGCGGTCGCCGACATTCTCGCCGGCTACCGCCTCGACACCGCCAGCATCGCCACCGGTCTGCTGCATGACGTGATCGAGGATACGCCCGTCAAACTGCGGGACCTCGAAGGCCGCTTCGGCAAGGAGGTGGCAGGGTTGGTGGATGGGGTGACCAAGCTCACCCGCCTGGAACTTCAGTCCGATCGCACCAAGCAGGCTGAGAATTTCCGCAAGCTCGTCCTGGCCATGAGCCGGGATATCCGCGTGCTGCTGGTGAAGCTCGCGGACCGCCTGCACAACATGCGGACGCTCCGGTTTGTTACCGACCCGGAGCGACGCACGCGGATCGCCCGTGAGACGATGGAGATCTATGCCCCGCTCGCCGAGCGGATCGGTATGGATACGCTGAAGACGGAACTTCAGACGCTCGCCTTTCGCCACCTGGAGCCTGAGGCCTACGCCACTATTCAGGCTCGGCTGAACTTCCTGCGCGGTCAGGGCGCCGACGTGATCGAGGAGGTGCGGGCCGAGCTCCGCCGGGTCTGCGAGGATGCCGGGGTGCAAGTACTTGAAGTTACAGGCCGGGAGAAATCCCTCTTCTCCATCTGGGAGAAGATGCAGCAGCGCAACGTGGCCTTCGAACAGCTATCCGACATCATGGCGTTTCGCATCGTCGTGCCGACCAAGGAGGCCTGCTACGCCGCGCTCGGTGCGGTGCATTCGGCGTTTCCGGTGATCGCCGGACGCTTCAAGGATTATATCTCGACGCCGAAATCGAACGGCTATCAGAGTGTGCACACCGGGGTCACACTGCGCGAGCCGCGCAACCAGAAAATCGAAGTGCAGATCCGCACGCTGGAAATGCACGAGATTGCTGAAGCAGGCGTTGCGGCGCACTGGCTGTACAAGCAGGACGATGCCTCGGCGAAGGATCTGCATCAGTTCCGCTGGGTGCAGGACCTACTTGAGATCCTCGAAAATTCCGCCGCGCCGGATGAGTTCCTGGAGAACACCAAACTCGAACTCTACGGCGACCAGGTCTTCTGCTTCACGCCAAAAGGGCAGTTGATTCAGCTGCCGCGCGGAGCGACACCCGTCGACTTCGCGTACGCCGTGCACAGCCAGATCGGCGACACCTGTGTCGGGGCGAAGGTGAACGGCCGGCTGATGCCGCTGCGCTATCAGCTGCAGAACGGCGATCAGGTCGAGATCATGACCGCGCGCGGGGGCACGCCGTCGCCGCAATGGGAACGCTTCGTCGTCACCGGGAAGGCGCGCGCGCGGGTCCGCCGGTTTGTGCACCAGCAGCAGCGGCATGAGCATCTGGAAGCAGGGCGTGCCGAACTCGCCAAGGCGTTCCGGCAGGCCGGCGCGGACGGGTCCGACAAGGCGCTGGAACCCGCGCTGAAGGTACTGAAATTCGCCGCGGTCGATGACCTCGCCATCGCGGTCGGGAACGGCAATATCGGGCCGCGTGACGTGGTGCACGCCGCCTATCCTGAACTCCGCCAATCACCACGCGCGCCGCGTGTCATTCCCACGCTGCCGCCGCGCCCCAGCTCACGGACGACGCGCCACGATATCGGCATGCCCATTACCGGGCTGGTTCCTGGGATGGCCTACCACTTCGCCGGTTGCTGCCACCCGGTGCCGGGCGACGAGATCGTCGGCATTGTCGCCACCGGCAAGGGCGTCACCATCCACGCGCGAGACTGCCAGACGCTGGAAGGCTTCTCCGCCACACCAGAGCGCTTCATCGACGTGAGCTGGAGCGCGGAAGCTGCAAAAGGGGGCGCGCATACTGCGCGTATCAGCGTCATCGCGGAGAACGAACCCGCCGCGCTGGGCGATTTGACGAACGCCCTGGCGAAGCAAGAGGGTGCGATCGCCAACCTCAAGATCGTCAACCGCCAACAGGATTTCGTGGAAATCCTGGTCGATGTGGACGTGCGGGATGTCGGACATCTCGGCCGCGTCATCGCGGGCCTGCGCGGCGTGTCGCGCATCAAGAGTGTCGAGCGCGCGAAGGGCTGATGATCCTCGGGCTGGGATCCGACATCATCGATATCCGCCGGATGGAGGCGGTGATTGCACGCCACGGGGACCGCTTCCTGGAACGCATCTTCACACCGGTCGAACGTGCCAAGGCGGAGCGCCGGACCGAGAAGATCCGCGCCGCCACCTATGCGAAGCGCTTTGCGGCGAAAGAGGCGGCGGCTAAAGCGCTGGGTACCGGCTTTCGTCAGGGCGTATTCTTCTCCGACCTTGGCGTGGTGAATTTGCCGTCGGGCCAGCCGACACTGCACATGACCGGCGGAGCGGCAGAACGTCTCGCGCATATCACCCCGCCGGGGATGCAGGCTGAGGTGGCGCTGACCATGACGGATGAATATCCCTATGCGTACGCGCAGGTGATCATCTCGGGGGTGCCTCTTCGGTAAGCGGCCGCTGCGGCCCTCCTTTTATTAGAGATCAAAGAGTGACGGGTTCACCGGAACATTCGGCGTCACGTCAAACAATGAGAGCTGGGTCACGCCGCCCCCGGCATCGACCATGCGAATGTATTGAAGCGCAAAGGGTGTGCGGGAGAAGACCAGCGTCAGTGATCCCTGTTGCGGCGCCGCCGTCTGCGCAACGGTGACGGACAGCTGTGCGGCGTCGTTCTGGACGCCCATTACGGTCACTGGTCCGGAGAGATTGATTGTGGGCGCCAGGATGATCGAGAGTGGCGTTTCTGCAAGCGGCAAAGTGGTTGAGGCCTGATTGCTCGCATCATAGAGCAGCACTGTTCCATCGGCCGTCACCAGCGCCAGGGTGCTCGGCGGCGCATATTGCAGCCGCAGCCGGCCCGGCCGATCCATCCACAGCGTACCTCGAGATGTGGCTCCATTCGGCCATACCTGGACGAAGCTCGCACGCAGTGTGCGGATCGAATTGAGGTATTGCTGGGCCCGTGCCACCTCCGCCATGTCCGAGGGCGATAACGTTGGCTGCGCCGCCATTTGCGCACACCCAGCGATGGGTAAAAGGAACAGAACCGCCAGTATCGACCGTCTAAACATCTTTGCTCCGTCAAACGCCGGACAATCAGGCTGTTGTCCCGCCTTGGCGCTCGATATGCCGGCACCAGCAGGGCTGCAAGATAATCGCTTGGTGGGTCTCCCTCCCACCAGGAGCGATGACACGTTTCTTGCGCCGATCAGCGCCTGCCCGGACCAATGGAAGCGAAAGTCCTGGGCATCACCGCCGCCACCGCACCGGGCTTCAACCGCACGACAAAGACCCGGTATCGTTCGATTACCGCCCCGTCTCGGGCCCGCGCCACCTCGCCGACAGCCCGGGCCTCGGCGAATCCTCGCGTGTCCGGCTCGCCTCCGCGGCGTTCACTGCGGATCAGCACCCCGGTTTCATCTGAAATCTCAGGCTGCGGCAGACTAAAATAGGCCCAGCGCGGCTCCACCCCGATGACCGGAAGCGAACCCGGCAATGCGCGCGCGAGTTTCGCCGCCACACCGTACTCATCCGCCGCCACAAACGCCGCATCCTCATGTTGCACGGCCGCCTCGACCTGCGCTGCAAGCTCCGGCCAGCCGGCCAGTTGCAGGGCTGTGGGATCGAGCCGCACCGGCAGTGGAAACGGCGCCCCGGCCGCCTGGAGGTAAACCAGCCCCGTGATAGCAAACCCCAAGGCCATCGCCGGCGCTCGCAGCCGTACCCATCCGCCCGCGAGACCACAGGCCGCGATCGCCGCCGCCGGATATATTATTGCAGGCCAGTTCGCCTGGACGCGGTCGCCGAATGCATGCTCGACGAACAGCGCCGCCGGCGGCACTGTGAGCGTCGCGAGAAGCGTCCAGCCCGGATCGCGCCGACGCCACGCGAGCCGAGCCGCCAGCACGATGCCCGCCGCGAACAGCAGCGCGATCAGCGGCGTGGCCAGTCCGATCTGGCCGAACACAAGCTCGGGCAGATAGCGCGCCGCTCGCTCCGGGGTGAAATCGCCGATGCGGCCGCCCTGCTTCGCGAAACTTACCCAGTGATGCGTCCGGTTCCACTCGATCATCGGCGCGACAGCCTGGGCGCCGAACAGGGCACCCCACCAGATGGGTGGACGCAGAAAGCAACGCCAGAAGCCAGGTGTGAGCAGCAACCAGAGGACAATGCCGAACGCCAGGAAGGCGGCCGTGTATTTGCTGGCGCCGGCAAACCCGCTGAAGATACACGCGGCAATGAGCCACCCTTCATTGCGGCCTTGGCAGAACATCGCCGCCGCCCACAGCCCGCACACCCAGAAGAACAGCAGCGGCGTATCGGGCGTCATCAGTACCGCGCCGGCGCTGAACAGCAGCGTGGCGTTCAGCAGGCCCGCCGCCAGCAATCCCGTGCCGGGGATCAGCGCCTGCGCCGCTTGGTACATCAGGACGGACCCGAGCGCCGCGGACACCGGCGCCAACAGCCGCACACCCAGCGCACCTTGCCCCGCGATCAGCGTCCCCACGCGGATCCACCACGCGACCATGGGCGGCGCGTCCAGGTAGCCCCACTGCAGATCGTGCGACCACACCCAGTAATAGGCTTCATCCGGGGCAAGCGGTGTCCAGGCCGCGACGACCAGCCGGATCGCCGTCAGCAGGATCAGAACCGCGATGGCAGCCTTCAGCGGGTGCGCCACACGAGCGTGGCCGAGACCGCGTAGTTCCAGACCAGCCCTACCAGCGCGCCGGTCGCGCCGGCGATCGTCCACCCCGTATGGTCCCAATAGAGCGCCCGAGCGATGCCGATATTGGCGGCGGCGCCCAGGCCGCAAACGGTCATGAAAAGGAACAGCCCGCGCACCAGGGCGGGGCCTCGCAGCCGCTGATCACGGTAGGTGATCTGGTTGTTCGAGCTGGAAGTTGAACGCCATGGCCACGACCGTCGCCACCACTTGGCTCCAGGAAAAGTCGAGCCGAGCGGCCTCCAGACACGCCGTCAGGACGGACAGGTGTACCACCAAACCCAGCGCGCCGACTGCGGCGAAGGCGATGAAGCGCAGCGGCACGAGACCATGCAGCAGCTTGTCCAGCAGCAGCCCGACGAATTGCGCCAGCACCAGAATATCCAGCTTGCTGCTGCCCGCCTTGCGCTCGCGGAACGTGCCCGGAAGCTCCCGGACACGGACGTCGCGCGGCATCGAGAGCAGGATATCGAGCAGGATCTTGAAACCCTGGGCGGTGAGGCGGGGGACCAGGTGCTCCAGCAGCGGCTGAGGCAGCATGAAGAAGCCGCTCATCGGGTCAGTGACGGGCACGGGCAGGAAGCGCTGTGCCAGCCGGATTCCGCCGCTGGAGAGGGTATGGCGCCAGGGCGAGGCCAACCCATCCGAATCACCGGGCGACAGATGGCGGCTTGCAATCACCAGTTCGCATTCGTGCCGGCGCAGCAGGTCAAGCATCCGCGGAAGCAAGCGCTCATCGTGCTGCAAGTCGCCGTCCATCACCGCGACATACGGGGCGGAGGAGGCAAGCGCCCCCTCGACAACCGCGCTCGCCAAGCCGCGCCGGCCGATACGCCGGATGCAGCGTACCCGGGCATCGGTCGAGCCAATCCGTCTGGCGGTATCGGCGGTTCCGTCCGGGCTGTTGTCGTCGACGAAGATCACTTCCCAGGAGATACCGTGCAGCGCCTCGTCCAGCTTGGCGACCAGCGGCCCGACATTGGCCGCTTCGTTATAGCAGGGGACGACGACGGACATTTCCGGCGCGGTCGGTGGCGCCGACGCGCCGCGCTCGATCACCAGCGTCGTGCCAGGGGTCAGGGCAGGGGTCATGGTCAAGGGGGGGCTTGGTCCGGCACCGCCCAGCCGTCAAGCGGTGGGGCTACAGAGGGACGCCCGACAGCATCCGGCTCGTGCGGATGGTCTGCAATGTCTGCACCCGGCTGACCGTAGGCAGACCGGTCAGCTTTTGCGTCAGCTCATTCTCATGCGCGGTGTCGCGCGCGACGAGCTTGAGCAGAAAGTCGCCCCCGCCGCGGATCATGTGGCACTCCCGCACCTCCGGCCAGCTTCCGGCCACACTCTCGAAATCCGCCAGGACCGACTCTTTCTGGCTGTCGAGGCCCACCACGGCGAAGAAGATGATTTCCCAGCCGAGTTTTTGCGGACTCGAATCGGCATGATAGCCGCGGATCACACCCGCCTCCTCCAGCCGGCGCACGCGCCGCAGGCAGGGCGGGGCAGAGATGCCGGCCCGGCGGGCCAGTTCGACATTCGTGATGCGGCCATTGGCCTGCAGCTCAGCAAGGATGCGGCGATCTATAGCGTCGAGAACGGGCTGCTCGGCTTCGGGAAGCGCTCTCATCACCATCCGGCGGCTGAAGGGAGCGGCAATATTGTTGCATCGTCCGGCCCGGGCAAGCCCTGAATATAATCGTCCGACGGCCTTAGGCTTCCATTAGTGCAATTGCTGCAATCTGCGCCAGCGGAAGGGAAAAGCCATGCCGGGAAAGGGCAAGCGGCGCGACGGCAACGAAGGGATCACCATCGTCCGGCGGGAAGAGGTGGTGGAAGGCGGCTCGCATGGCGGGGCGTGGAAGGTCGCGTACGCCGACTTCGTCACCGCGATGATGGCGTTCTTTCTTTTGATGTGGCTGCTGAATGCCACCACCGAGGATCAGCGCAAAGGGCTGGCAGATTATTTCAGTCCGACCAACCTCATGAGCCACAACTCATCGGGCACAGGCCAGCCCTTTGGGGGTCATACGGCGTTCGATTCAGGCGCACTGCTGTCGGATCGGGGGTCCGTCCAGATCACCCAGGGAACGCGCCCGATTCTGACTGACTCCAACGAAGACGATCAGGACGTTCCGGTCCACGCCGGGCAGAAAAGCGCCCAATCGGACAAGCAGAAAACACAGGAAAACCCCCAGCCGGCGCAGCCTTCGCAGGCCAATAACGCCGCGAACGTGCAGGGACAGAAGGATCAAGCGGCGGCACAGGCGGCGGCACAAGGGGTGACGCAGGCGGATCAGCCGCCCGCGGGCGCCGCTGCGGTCAAAGCGGCTGACCAAGCCGCCAACCTCGCGAAACAGGAAACTCAGGCGCTGAACCAGGCCGCCGAGGAAATCCGCCAGGCGGTCAGCGGGGACAAGGCGCTGGGTGATTTGACCAAGCACCTTGCCATCGATCTGACCCCGCAAGGCCTGCGCATCCAAATCCTCGACGCACCCAACGAACCGATGTTCTCGCTGGGTTCGGCGCAGCCGAATGAGCTCACGCGGACGCTGCTCGGGCAGATCGCTCCGGTGCTCAAGAAACTGACGGAGCCGATCGCGATCGACGGACACACGGATGCGGCGCAGTACCCCGGCACGACGATGACCAACTGGGAACTTTCCAGCAACCGCGCCAATGCCGCCCGCCGCCTGCTCGTGGATAGCGGATTGTCGGAGGAGCGGATCAAGGAAGTCACCGGCCATGCGGATCGCGAGCTGCTTCTGGCGTCGGATCCATTCGCCGCCGCGAACCGGCGGATCGCCATCACCGTGCTACGCACCCTGCCTGTGCCTGCGGCCGCCCCGGGTTCGTCAACTCCGCAGACATCCAACCCCGCCGGCGTATCGCCGGCCACGGCGCCGACAGGACCCGCCGTCCCAGGCCCAAAACCGGCCACTCCGTCCCTGGGCCCCTGAAGGTTCGCATGGATGCTGACGATCGGGGGGTTCGCCTTCCTGTTGATCTGCGTGTTCGGCAGCTACGTCATCGAGGGCGGCAGCATCGGCGTGCTGGCCGAGTCCCTGCCGTTCGAAATGCTGACCATCGGCGGCGCCGCGATCGGCACCTTCGTCATGGCGAACACCATGCACGACGTGAAGAAAACGTTCTCGTCCGCGATGCATGCGATCAAGGGCAGCGGCTACCATAAGCAAGACTACAGCGATCTGCTCTGTCTGCTTTTCAGCCTGGCGAAGCTCGCCTCCACCAAAGGCGCCATGGCGCTGGAGCCGCATATCGAAAAGCCCGAGGACAGTCCCCTTTTCCAGAAGTTTCCCCGCATCCTGAAAGATGAAACCGTTCGTGGCCTGATCTGCGACTATCTGCGGATCGTCGGGATGAATGCGGACGATCCGCACCAGATGGAAGACGTCATGGCGCGCGAACTCAAGAAGCGGCTTGCGGAAGATCTGCATGCCGCGCACGCGCTGCAGACAATCTCCGACGGGCTGCCCGCACTGGGCATCGTCGCTGCGGTGCTTGGGGTGATCAAGACGATGTCGCATATCGATCAGCCGCCGGCGGTGCTGGGCGCAATGATCGGTGGCGCGCTGTGCGGCACGTTCCTGGGCGTGCTCCTGGCCTACGGCCTGACCGGGCCGATCGCCTGCCGGATGCGCGCCGCGACTGAGGAAGACGCGAAGTTCTACGAGGTCATCCGGGCAGTGCTGGTGACGCACCTACACGGCAACGCGCCGCAAGTGAGCGTGGAGTCCGGACGGAAAATGGTACCCACTCATCTGATGCCGAGCTTCCAGGAAATGGAGGAGGCTCTTGCGACCTGATTATCCCTTCCGTCCGCCGCAGGACGCGGCGAACTTCAGGGGTAGGACACGAGTTTAGAATCCAACGGGCCCGACCGATCCGACCCAGCGACGCACCTTCGCAGGATCCTGCTCGTCCATGTAAAAGAAGTGAGTCATCACCGGCCGCACGGCAGGCTTGCTGCGATCGTCCGGTGTCATGGTCACCACTCCACGGAAGACCTTGAGCGTTCCACCATCCCAATATTCCCGCACGTCGTGCAGCGCGGTGAAACCTGTATCGATGAAGGCGCGCAGATTTTTCGCGGATCGTCTCCCGCCCGTGCCAGTCCGCAACCCCCAGGTTACAGACGCATTATCGGCAAAGCAGTCGAATCCCGTGCCGAACGTCTTGTCGTCGATCTCCTTCCAGAAATCGAGCAGCCACCGTGGCGGCGCCGTGCGCGCGAACGTTCTATTTTCACTCATCGTGACTCTCTTCGTTCAACCTCAATGCCGAGCCGTGATGCGATTTGTCGCGCCGTAACCTCACGGCGTGCGGTCACCTCCACGGCGGCCTGCCGCGCGCGTTCCGCGACCGCCGGCGGCGCGCTGTCGGGCGTGCCGCAGGCGAAGGGCGGCTCCGGTGCGTAGGCGATCGCCAACTGGATTGCCTGAGCCGTCTCCTCGCCGCGCAGCATCGCGGCCAGGCGAAGTGCGCCGTCGATCCCGGCGGTCACGCCGGCGGCAAACAAAAACGAGCCGTCGGCGACTACCCGCGCGTCGACCGCGATAGCGCCGAAGAACGGTAATAAGTGAAACGACGACCAGTGGGTTGTCGCGCGTCGTCCGCGAAGGAGGCCCGCGGCGCCGAGGAGCAGCGCGCCGGTGCAGACGCTAAAGACCGTCCCGGCTTCGGCGGCCTTCTGCCGCAGCCAGCCCAGAACCTCCTCGTCATTCATCAGCGCCTCCTGGCCGCGTCCGCCGGGCACGTGCAGCACATCGAGCCGCGGCGCCTCGGCCAAGGTCGCGTCAGGCAAAAGGCGGAGCCCGTTCACGTCGCGCACGGCGGCGGTTGTTTTCGCGTAAATCCGGTGCGTCGCGTTCGGCAGGCGCGACAGCACCTCGAACGGTCCGGTCAGATCGATCTGATCGACCCCCTCGAACAGAAGGGAGCCGATCTCGAGGTGTGTGCTGTCCGGGACCAAGGCCATCTCCATCATCGAAGTTCGCGGGAAGAATAAGCGCATCGACAGGGCCAAGATGGTCCTGCACATTCTGGCGGAAATGCCAAAGACCCCTCGCTTCTCGCCAAAAGCCCCCGTGCCGTCGAAATGCTGATCTATCCGGCGATGCAGATGCTCGACGTTACCGGGCCGCTGCAGGTCTTCGCCTCGGCGAACGAAGTGGTTGTGGAGAAGGGCGGGCCTCCCGCGTACACGCTGCGGGTGATCGCGTCGGGTGCGGGCACGGTCAGCGTGGCATCCTCCGGGCTGGGACTGACAGCCGAGCCGCTGCCGGACCGAACGTGTCCGGTGGACACGCTGATCGTCGCCGGGGGACCGGGGATCGGCGCCGCGTCCCGCGATCCCGGCATCTTGGAGTGGCTTCGCGGGCGCGCGGCCGATGCGCGCCGCGTCGCCTCGGTTTGTACCGGCGCTCTGCTTTTGGCCAAGGCAGGCCTGCTGGATGGGCGCCGCGCCACCACCCATTGGTCTTTCTGCGAGGAACTTGCGCTGCGCTTCCCTGCCGTGCGCGTGGAGGCCGATCCGATCTTTGTGCGGGACGGGCACGTATGGACGTCGGCCGGAGTTACAGCCGGGATCGACCTTGCGCTGGCGCTGGTGGAAGAGGATCTGGGCCACGCACTCGCCCTGGCGGTCGCGCGCTACCTGGTGGTTTTCCTCAAGCGGCCAGGCGCAGTTCAGCGCCGTACTGTCGCTGCAGCAGGCGGAAGACCGGTTCGGATCATTGCATCGCTGGATCGCAGCACATCTGGACGGCGATCTTTCCTTGCCCGTGCTGGCGAAGGGAAGCGGGCATGAGCGAACGCAGTTTCAGCCGGCACTATCGGGATGCCACCGGGCTCACGCCCGCACGCGCCGTGGAACGGCTGCGCGTGGAAGCGGCGCGGCGTCTGCTGTCGGTGTCCCGCCATCCTGTGAAGCGCATTGCCGGGCGCTGCGGCTTCGGATCAGACGAAACGATGCGGCGCAGCTTCCTTCGGGTCGTCGAGACGGCACCGCAGGACTATCGGAGCAGGTTCAGCATTTGACCACGTGCTACATCACAGCAGGGTCAGCTGAGACTCCGCTTTGTTCGCACCGGGTACCGCAAAGCTGGTGCAATCCAGCCCCTCGCGTGCCTCATCCAGCTCCCACTGACGGATCGCGCGGCTGAAGCGGCTCATGAGCAGGTCCGCATAGACGCCCTGACCGGAGAAGCGGTGCCCGAACCGTGCATCCGACAAGCCGCCCCCCCGGGTTTCGCGAATCAGGCTCAGCACGTGGCGCGCCCGGTCCGGAAAGTGGCTTTGCAGCCAGTCCTGGAAAATCTGCCGCAATTCGTGTGGCAGCCGCAGCAGCACATAGGCCGCGTGCTTTGCGCCGGCGCGCGCTGCCGCCTCGATGATTTTTTCCATCTCCGCGTCGTTGAGACCCGGGATCATCGGTGCTGTCATGACGCCGGTCGGCACGCCCGCTTTGGTCAACTCCGCGATTGCTTGCAGACGCCGCGAGGGCGTGGCGGCACGCGGCTCCATCCGCCGGGCCAGGGATGGATCAAGCGTCGTGACGGAGACGTAGACGCGCGCAAGGCGCCGCTTCGCCATGCCGGTGAGAATATCCAGGTCGCGCAGCACCCCAGCCGATTTCGTCACGATGCTGACCGGGTGATTGAACCGATCCAACACTTGCAGGATGGCGCGCGTCAGCCGGAGCGTACGTTCGACCGGTTGATACGGATCGGTGTTGGACCCGAGCGCCAGCGTGCGGGCGCGATAGCCGGGCTTGCGCAACTCCTTCTCCAGCAGCTCCGCCACATCCGGTTTGAACAGCAGCTTGGTCTCGAAATCGAGGCCGGGCGAATAGCCGAGATAGGCATGCGACGGCCGCGCGTAGCAGTACACGCATCCATGCTCGCACCCGCGATACGGGTTCACAGCCCGGTCGAAGCCGATATCCGGCGAACTGTTCCAGCTGATGACGGAGCGCGAGGAGTCCTTGATCAGCTCGGTCCGCAGCGCCGGCAGTGATGCGAGTTCCTCGAGGCTGTTCCACCCATCGTCGAATGGGCTGGTGGCCTGGCTATCGAATCGAACGGGCGGGTTCACGGTGGCACCCCGTCTTGGCCGCGCGGCCGAGGGCATGGCGATAACGGGGGCATCCTCGGTCAGGCCGGCCCACGCGGGGGTTCCATCCATGGCGATGTTCCTGTTCCGTTCGGCAGTTATTGGTGGCCGAAACCGACGAAATCGTCAAGAACAGAATATGAACGTGTGAACCGCGACGAAGCCTATGCGACGCCGGCCGTTCCCGCAGTCACCGTCTCGGGTGGCAGAGCAATGGGAGCGGCCGCAACACCCCTTGCGATCGATCCCGCCGCGCCGCATCCCGGGCAAACCGGAACCCATCGCGGCACCTGCGTCCGGCACTGCCGGCAAATCCAAGCGGGGTCCGGATCAGCGGATGCAGCGCGCCGCAGCGCCTCGTGCTGGGCAGCGCGTCCTTGTTCGGTGTCACCGCGCTCCGCCTCTTCAAGCTGGGCAATCAGCAGCCAGAGACGCCGCTGGTTCAGCTTGTCTTCCAAGGCCAGATCGGTCTGACGTCGCACCTCTGGGTACAGCCCAGCCTCCAGCGCCAGACGCGCGATCAACAGGCGGCTCTCCAGATTCGAATCCGTCCCCCGCACGAGCCGCTGTCCGGCCTCGAACCGGGCCTTGGGATCGGTGATGCCCTCGAGCGCGAATTCCGCCAGATCGGGATGCGGGGCTTCGGCCCAGGTCTGCCGGATGATCGCCTGGGCCCGACGTTCACGCCCGCCGGCGCGCAAGCGTCGCGCATAGGCCAGCGCCGCGGGCGGAAAGGCGGGATCCGCTTTCCATGCTTGCTTGGCGAGCGCCACCGCAGGGATCGGATCCGGCTCCGCCTCCGCTGCCGCGGTAGCGAGCGCTGCTTTCGGGCTGTCGGCATTGGCCAGCGTCAGCGCACCGCGCCAGTTTCCGCTGCGAATAGCAAGCTGAGTGCGCTCCTTGCGTAGCCAGGCTGCACCCGGATGCGCTTCTTCCGCCTGTCCGGCGAGCGTTCCGGCCGCGGTCCAGTCTCCTCGGTCCATCGCCTGCCGCAGCAGGCCGCGATAGCCCAGGAATGCTGCATCCGGCCGCGCGGTCAGCACCCTGAACGCGCCTTCCGCTTCTTCCGGCCGGTCCGCCAGCCGCGCCGCTTCTGCGGTCAGCAGCAAAACCTGGGGCGTATCGCCGAGAAGCCGGCGCGCGCGGGCCGCCTCGCGCCGCGCATCACCCGGCTCCGCGGCGGCCAGCGCCACCAGCGCGCGTGTCGTCGCCTGTTCTCCCGCGGCGCGGCGGCGAGCCAGGCGGCGGGCGCGCAGCCGGCGCGGCAGCCCCACGAGCCACGCGATCAGCCAGAGCAGCGCATAGAGCGCGACGAAGATCGCCAGCAGGCAGACCGCCACGACCGAGACCGAGGCCTGGAGCGTGATTGCGCCCGCCTGCGCTGTCACAGTCCCAGGCAATCCCGCGAGATACCAGGCAGCCGCGACAACGACCGCGCAGACGATCAGAACCAGCAGGACGCGGCGCATCAGGCGTGCGCCATCAGATCATGCAGTGAAGCCCGTGCAGCAAGCAGCGCCCGTGCCTGGTCCAGCCATCCCGCCATGGCCTGTGCCGGAGGCCCCGTGAGCTGCGATACATCCGCCACTGCGGCGGGCAGATCGCCGGCATCGAGCTTCTGTTCCGCATCGGCCAGCAGCCCCGCCGCGGGATCGCCGACCAGAACCTTGTTGCCCTCACGGACCGTGATCAGGCTCTGCGCGCGGTTCAGCACGCGCTGGCCGAAGGTGGCGCCTTCCGGCTGTTGTCCCGCCGCGGTCAGGGCCGCCTGCGCCGCCTTGGGAAATGCCAGCCGGAGTGCCGCCTCGGTCGGTGGCGCCTTGTCGGCGAACGCCGCGAGCGCTGGCGGCGCGCCGTCGATGGGACCGAGCGGCTCGCCCGTATCGAGCGCTGCCCGGGCGGCATTCAGCCGCGCCAGTCGCTGCGCCGTCTGCAATGCCGACTGAACCTTCGATGATTGCTGCTGCAGTGCGCCGAGCCGCTGATCGAACTGGCTCATCTGGCCTTGCAATGCGGCGATCGCCCCGTCCGCCCGCTTGCCGTTGTCCTGCTCGGCCTGTGCGAGCGCATCGAGGCGCTGGCCCAGCGCGGCCCGCTGCTGCGCTGCGTCCTGCAGCCCCGCCCCTAGCTGGGACAGCGCCCCGACCTGCCGGCTCAGCGCATCCAGTTGCGTGCGGATCGGACTGAGATCGGGCGGCGCGGAACTCTGGACCTGCTGGGCCAGGGCAGCGACTCGTTGCTCAATCGGCGCGAGATCGACCGGCTGGCCGGAGGGTTTCGGCTGACTCGCGACCTGGCTGCGCAGGGCATCGATTTGCTGCTCGATAGGCCGCAGGTCCGGCGCCGGCGCCGGCGCCGGCTTGGGCAGCTTGTCCACCTGCTCCTTCAGCGCGGCCACCTGCTGCTGCAGTGCTTTCGGCGTCCCATTGGCCTGCTCGGCCTCCAGCTTCTCGACGCGGACGGTGAGGTTCTCCTCCTGGCTGACCAGGTCGCTGATCTGCGATGGGCGGAGCGCGTCCGGCGACGGATTGGGATTCTGCCAGATCCACAGCAGCGCAAAGATCAGGACAACGAAGCCGAGACCGTAGATCCACGGCACGAGGTTCCGCTGCGCCTTGGACTGCTGCCGCTGGGGCGGCGGGGGCGGTGGCTCCGGCGGGGGAAGGGCAGGGGGTTCATCGCTCATGCAAGAAGTTGGAGCAGCGCGTCCTGTGTGGGTCGGGCGGCGACGCGGATGCGCCGCCAGGGAAGCAGCCTTAATGGCACGGCGGCCGGCTCGCTGATAGCGCAGGCTTCCATCGGCTGGAGCGCTTGGCCCAGGCCGGTCGCCGTGATCAGCGCGCGGAAGCAAACCGCCGTCCGGCCGGAGAAGAACAATGCCGCGCTCAGCGATCCGGCACGCAGAGCCGCCTCCGCCGCCACAGGGAGGGACCGGACGGGCTCTGCCCTGTACACTTCGCGCCGCTTGGCCCTCCATGCGCCGAGCATGTCCGCCAGCTCGTGGCCCTGGCCTTCCCCGCTCAGCAGCAACAGGGTGGCCCCACGGGGGACGATGCGTTCAACCAGCCGTGCGAGGTCCCGCGCATCGCCGCCGGCGCTATGCACTTCGGTGAAACCGGCGGCGCGTGTTGCGGCGGCGGTTGCGTCGCCGACGACCAGGATCGGGCGGTTTCGCGCCCAGTCCGGGAGCGCCAGGATGGCGTTGCGGCTCGTCAGCA
This sequence comes from uncultured Pseudomonadota bacterium, assembly GCA_963791885.1. GTDB lineage: Bacteria > Pseudomonadota > Alphaproteobacteria > Acetobacterales > Acetobacteraceae > CAVSUZ01. The sequence goes on from CAWBUL010000006.1 coordinate 2,138,522, forward strand.
ACACGGCGTCCGCGCTGAGGGGAAGGTTCGCCGGCACGCGCTGGATCTCCAGCATAGGGGCGATGACCGACGTCAGCCCCAGCGCCGAGACGCGCCGGGCGGTCTCGCTGGCCTCAGGTTCCGGCCGTGTGATCAGAACCGCGTTAGGCAAAAATGTCCCGCGGCGAGTCGGCGCGCAGGCTGGCACCGAGCGCGGTACCGATGCGGTCGGCGTCCGCCACCGCTCCGTGCAGGCTGCGCTTGAGCAGGAAGGATCCGTCCGCTCGGGCCACAAGCCCGGTGAGGTGCAGTTCGCCGTTCGGCAGGACGCGCGCGAAACCACCGATCGGGGTCCTGCAGGATCCGTCCAGTGCGGCGAGCATGGCGCGTTCCGCCGTGGACACGGCTTTGGCCTCGGGGTCCTCGATCGCGGCGAGCAGTTCGAGCAGTTCCGTGTCATCGGCGCGGACCGTGACGCCAATGATCCCCTGGCCAGCGGCCGGCACCATCGCCTCGGGGTCCAGCACCACCGCGTGCGGCTCCAACCCGAGCCGCTTCAGCCCGGCCATGGCCAGCAGTGCCGCGGTGCAGGCGCCGGCTCCCAGCTTCGCCAGCCGCGTCTGCACATTGCCGCGCAGCGTCACGACCGAAAGGTCCGGGCGTGTGTGCAGCAGTTGCGCCTGGCGGCGGACGGAGGCAGTGCCGATCACGGCTCCGGACGGCAGGCAGGCGAACGGATCGGCAGGATCCGGCGCGTGACAGTCGGAGCCAAGGATCAGGCAATCTCGCGCGTCTTCCCGGCGCAGGGTGCAGGCCAGCACGATGCCGGGGGGCAGTTCGGTCTCCAGGTCCTTCAGGCTGTGCACGGCGAAGTCGATGCGTCCGTCGGCCAGTGCCTCATGGATTTCCTTGGCGAACAGCCCTTTGCCGCCGATATCCGCGAGGCGCCGGTCCTGCACGGCGTCGCCCGTGGTGCGGATGGCATGCTCCTCAAACACGTCCAGGCTCGACAGCACCGGGCAGAAGCTGCGGAGCAGGTCGAGGAAGATGCGGGTCTGGAGGAGCGCGAGGGGGGAAGCGCGGGTGCCGACGCGCAGCGGGAGCGCGCGTGTGTGCGGCTTTACGCGCGGGGCATGCGTGGCGACGTCCATCAAGATGTCCCGGAGCGCGATCGCTTCAGGCCGCTAAGCCGATGAAGCATCAATCACGCTCTCTGCGAAGAGAGTGGTGGCGGGGTCGGTTCAGTCTGAACCGGCGCCGCTATATGACTCGGTACGCGGAAAGGAAAGTGGGGCGAATGGAGCCCAGCGATGCAGTGCCGTTCGTCATCGCCATCGTGGCGGCGGTGGGTGGGCTTGCGTTGGCATCTCATAGCCCGGTGACGTACGAGATCGGACTCGCGATCTTCGTGCTCGCGACCTGCTATGGGTACTGGTCGGAAAAGCGATACTTTGACCGGCGCGAGCGGCGCCACGTAGGGGGAACGATGCCCAACCAGGCGGTCGCACTTCGGATGAGCCGAACCGAGTTGCTCCAGGTGTATGGTGAGGCAGGGCAATACGACCGCCACTATAGCACGGTGCGGGCGACCGTATGCGTCTTCCTGCTCACCGCCGCGGTCGCCCTGTCAGCATACATCATGCAGACGCCGTCGCGGCCGGCCGGACAGGGGACGTCGGGGCCCGTCGCTGCTGCCCCCCCGCCGGACTGGATATCTTGGGTCATCGTGGGGTTGGTCCTGTTGCTGTTGATCCTCGCGAACGTGGTGAACCTGTATTTCCAGCGCTGCTCCTTCGCGTGCCAGCAGCTGCAACGCCGGGCCGAGAAGCTGCTGGCCGACAATCCCGCGCCGGAACTCCCGGCAGACAATCCGATGGCTCAGGTCCTCGTATTCGTCGGTTTCAGGACCGGCTTCCGTGACGAATACGAGCGCGCGGCATTTTCTCTGGCGGAGCCAATCTCGAAATATCTGGTGGTCGGATCGGCGCTCTACCTGATCGGCCTGCTCGTAGCGATGCATTTCAAGCTTTCGCTCTGACCGATGGGCCCGATGCTTGGGATCGAGAGTTCGTGCGACGAGACGGCGGCGGCTGTGCTGGATGCCGACGGCGGGGTGCTGGCCGAGCGACTGGCCAGCCAGTTGCGCGAACACGCCCCCTATGGCGGCGTGGTGCCGGAGATCGCGGCCCGGGCGCATTTGGCGCTGCTGCCGGACATGGTTCGGGACGTGCTGGCGGAGGCTGGCATGGTCGTGGGCGACTTGGGCGGGGTTGCGGCGACGACCGGGCCAGGCCTGATCGGCGGGCTGATCGTCGGCTCGCAGTTCGGCAAGGGTTTGGCGCTTGCGGGTGGAGTGCCGTTCGTCGCGGTCAATCACCTGGAGGCGCATGCGCTGACCGCCCGGCTGCCTGGCCTGGTGCCGGAGGGCGCGCCGTTCCCTTATCTGCTGTTGCTGGTTTCCGGCGGGCATTGCCAGATCGTGCGGGTCGATGGTGTCGGCTGTTACCGGGTGCTCGGCCGTACGGTGGATGACGCGGTGGGCGAGGCGTTCGACAAGGTGGCCAAGTTGCTCGGTCTGGGCTGGCCGGGCGGCCCGGCGGTTGAGCGTCTCGCGGCCGAGGGTGATTCGCGCCGGTATGCGTTCCCCCGTCCGATGCTGGGGCGCCCAGGCTGCGATTTCAGTTTCTCCGGTTTGAAAACCGCTGTGGTGCAGGCAGTGACGCGCTTCGGGGACGGTGCGCTGCCGCGTGCAACTGCCGCAGATCTTGCGGCCGGCTTTCAGGCGGCGGTGGTGGAGGTGCTGGCGGATCGGGTCGCGCATGCGATGGAGGATTGGGACGGCGGGGCGCGACTGCTGGTGGTGGCCGGGGGCGTCGCGGCGAATCAGGCGATCCGCACTGCTCTGGAGGCGCGCGCCGCTGGCTGCGGCTTCCGGCTTGCTGCTCCGCCGTTACGGCTGTGCACAGACAATGCGGTGATGGTCGCCTGGGCGGGCATCGAGCGGCTGCGCTTGGGCCTGACCGACGGGCTGGAGGCGCCACCACGCCCACGTTGGGGGCTGGAGGACATAGCGCGGAACGACTGATACCTTGCGTTGGGCGCAGAAGGCGGGGAACTTCAGGGGCAGGACACTGCCATTTCCGGTTCCGCATCCCGGGTCATCCCGGCGAGAGGCGATTCCGCCGGCGGCGGGTCGGCGTCCTGCCGGCGGCGCATGAGGAGTTGGGCGCCGGATTCGCCGGGGTAGCGGCGGTTGGGGTCGGGCTCGCGACGGCCGAACATGGCTTGATCCAGCATGGCGCGGCGGGCGGGGCTTTCGTAGGGGCGTTCGGCCTGTGCTGAGGGCATTTGTCTCGCTGGCGTCTCATTTTTGTGTTTTCGAGGCTGTTCGCCTGTTTTTGAGACGAGTGCGGGTTGCGGCTGCACCAGTTTGGCGGGGACGGGGCAAAGCGCGGGGTCGGGTTCGGGCATCTGAGCCTGGGCATCGGCGAGGGTGGCGATGATGACATGCTCGGTGCGCTGCGGTCGCGGGTGTATTCCTCGAGCGCGGCGCGGTAGGCGACGACGGCTTCCTCCAGCCGCGCCGTGCCGCTCTCGCGTTCCCCGAGCGCCTGGAGCGCGATGCCGAGGTTGTTCTGCGTCGTTGCCCATTGGAGCGGCACGCGGTCGCGGGTGTATTCCTCCAGCGCGGCGCGGTAGGCGGCGACGAGCTTCGAGCAGCGCGTGCGGTGCCGCTCTCGCGTACGCCGAGCGTCACGAGCGCGTAGCCGAGATTGTTCTGCGTCATTGCCCAGACGAGAGGCACGCGCTCGCGGGTGTGTTCCTCGAGCGCGGCGCGGTAGGCGACGACGGCTTCCTCCAGCCGCGCGGTGCCGCTTTCGCGTTGGCCGAGCGTCACGAGCGCGTTGCCGAGGTTGTTCTGCGTCATTGCCCAGTCGAGAGGCACGCGCTCGCGGGTGCGTTCCTCGAGCGCGGCGCGGTAGGCGGCGACGGCTTCCTCCAGCCGCGCCGTGCCGCTTCGCGTTGGCCGAGCGTCCGGAGCGCGAGGCCGAGGTTGTTCTGTGTCGTTGCCCATTGGAGCGGCACGCGGTCGCGGGTGCGTTCCTCGAGCGCGGCGCGGTAGGCGGCGACGGCTTCGAGCAGGCGCGCGGTGCCGCTCTCGCGTTGGCCGAGCGTCTGGAGCGCGTTGCCGAGGTTGTTCTGCGTCGTTGCCCATTGGAGCGGCACGCGGTCGCGGGTGCGTTCCTGCAGCGCGGCGCGGTAGGCGACGACGGCTTCGAGCAGGCGGGCGGTGCCGCTTCGCGTTCGCCGAGCGTCTGAAGCGCGGCGCCGAGGTTGTTCTGCGTCATCGCCCAGTCGAGCGGCACGCGGTCGCGGGTGTGTTCCTCGAGCGCCGACGCGGTAGGCGGCGACGGCTTCGAGCAGGCGGGCGGTGCCGCTTTCGCGTTCGCCGAGCGTTCCGGAGCGCGTTGCCGAGGTTGTTCTGCGTCAGCGCCCATAGCAGCGGCACGCGCTCGAGGGTGTATCGACGCCGTATCGTCAGGCCACCGCCTGGGCGCCCGCTCCTTGCGCCGCGTCGTGCTCGCTGTAAGCCTCGATCCCCAATGTCCTTCGTCCTCACCCTGACCGCCCGCCCGGGCGAACTTACCGCCGCCGCCATCGAGGCCGCCCGGCACGCCATTGTCGGCGGCTCTGTGACCACCCTTTCGCCTGGCGAAGCGGTGGACATCGCTTGCGCCACCGAACCCGACATGGACGCGATCCGCGTCGGCCTCGCCGGCGCGCGCATTGATGCCATCCCCACGCAAGCGGCGAACCGTCGCAAGCGTCTGCTGATCGCAGACATGGACAGTACCATCGTCACCGGTGAGACGCTCGACGAACTGGCGGACTTCGCCGGCCTGAAAGATCGGATCGCCGCGATCACACGGCGCAGCATGAACGGCGAGATCGATTTCGCCACCGCGCTTCGTGAGCGCGTCGCCATGCTGAAAGGCCTCAAGCTCGACGCGCTGGAGCGCACATGGGAGCGTGTGCGCCTGACCGAAGGCGCAAGGGAACTCGTTCAGACCATGCGCGCGCATGGTGCGGTGTGCGCGTTGGTTTCAGGCGGCTTCACCTTCTTCACTAACCGTGTTGCCGCTCTGGCAGGCTTCGACATCCACCATGCCAACGTCCTGCTCGACGACGGCGCTGCGTTGCTCGGCCGCGTCGCCGAGCCGATTCTTGATCGCGATGCCAAGCTGCGCACGCTGCGCGAACTATCGGCGGCCAATGGCATCCCGCTGGCGGATACAATCGCGGTTGGCGACGGCGCGAACGATCTTGCGATGCTCCGCGAGGCCGGACTCGGCATTGCATTCCGCGCCAAGCCGATCGTCGCTGCCGAGGCAAAAGCCCGGGTGGAACACACCGGGCTGCGCGCGCTGCTGTTCGCGCAGGGCTACCGCGCGAACGAAATCACCGCGTAGCTGCCTACGCCGCTGTCAGCGCACCCACCGCCGGACGGGCGCCCGGCATACTGACAGGACGATCCGGATCAGGTTCGCGGATCATGTAACCACGACCCCAAACCGTGCCGATCATGTTCTCCGCCCCGGCCTGCTGCAGCTTCTTGCGCAGCTTGCAGACGAAAACATCGATGATCTTCACCTCCGGTTCGTCGATGCCGCCGTAGAGATGGTTCAGAAACGCCTCCTTGGTCAGCACCATGCCCTTGCGCAGCACCATCAGTTCCAGGATGGCGTATTCCTTGCCCGTCAGATGCACCTGCTTGGTGCTGACGAAGACTTCCTTGCTGTCCAGGTCCAGTTGCAGCGGCCCGACATGCAGCTTCGGCTGGCTGAAGCCCTTGCTGCGGCGGATGACCGCCTGCACACGCGCCAGAAGCTCTGACTTGTCGAACGGCTTGGTCATGAAATCGTCGGCGCCGAGGCCCAGCGCCTTCACCTTCGCCTGCGGCTGCGTCAATCCCGATAGAACCAGAACCGGCGTGCGGTTTCGGCTCAGCCGCATCCGCCGGATCACCTCATATCCGTCGATGTCCGGCAGCATCAGATCGAGCACCATGATGTCGTAATCGTAGTGACGCAGAATCTCCAACGCTTCCTCTCCCGTATCGGAGTGATCAACGATGGCGTTTGCGCCCTTGAAGATCAGCGTAGTGCCGCGAGCGGAGGTCAGATCATCTTCAACGAGCAATACACGCATTGTTGTGTGCCCCGGGGTGAAGAGAACGTTTCGATTATCTACCACCATAGCGTGTGTTTGGCCACATGTTTTCACCAAAAAAGATGTAATGCCGCGGCATGAAACGAATAAATCACCCATATGTGTCTCATATTTTGCGAATGATGTATCATAGTTGTCCGATAGTATTGATATGAGATGCGAGGGGGTCGCGTACCGGGCGCGCCTTGCGGCCCAACGCCTGCGTGCCGAACCGGCGCTGGCAGCGATCGGCAGTGTCACCGGGGTATCGGGCCTTGGGCTCGAGATCGCCGGTCTCGGCTATCACACCCGTGTCGGTGACAGGCTGGTGATCCGGACGGAGCAGGGGGATCAGCCGGCGGAAATCATTGGCTTTAAAGGCGGGGCCGCGCAGGTCATGCCACTGGGATCGGTTCACGGTGTCGGGCCACGGGCGCGCGCCTTCGCCCATATCAATTCCCGGCTCGCAAGTTCGACCCTCGCACCCTCCGACGCCTGGCTTGGCCGCATTCTTGATCCCCTCGGGCGCCCGGCGGATCAACGGCCGGCGCCCCGGCCGGGAGCTCGCGCCTATTCGGTCCAGGCGCGGCCTCCACCCGCGGTTGGCCGGGCTCGATTGGGTGGGTTCCTCGATCTGGGCGTGCGCGCGCTGACCTGTTTCGCGCCGTGCCGGGCGGGGCAGCGCCTGGGCCTCATGGCCGGCTCAGGCATCGGCAAATCTTCCCTGCTCGGCATGCTGACCCGGGGTGCCCGGTGCGACGTCACGGTGGTGGGCCTCATCGGGGAACGCGGGCGGGAGGTACGGGAGTTCGTTGAGGACGATTTGGGCCTGGCCGGCATGGCGCGGACGACCATGATCGTCGCGACCTCCGACGCGCCGCCCCTGCTGAGGCGAGAGGCGGCGTATGCCGCCATGACCGCCGCCGAATACTTCCGCGACCAAGGCGCCTCTGTCCTGCTCTTGATGGACAGCCTGACCCGGTTCTGCCTGGCGCTACGGGAAATCGGCCTCTCGGCAGGAGAGCCCCCGGCTACGCGCGGCTATCCGCCGAGCGTCTTCGCCGAGCTTCCGCGGTTGCTGGAGCGCGCGGGGCCAGCCGCCGAAGGCTGCGCCGGTAGTATCACCGGCCTGTTCACGGTGCTGGTCGAAGGGGATGACCACAACGAGCCGATCGCCGATGCGGTGCGGGGCATCCTGGACGGACATGTTATCCTCGACCGCCGGATCGCCGAGGGCGGGCGCTATCCGGCAATCGACGTCTTACGTTCGCTCTCGCGTGCCGCCACGGGCTGCCATGCGCCGGAGCGCGAGGCGATGGCGCTGCGGGCGCGCAAGGTGTTGGCTCTCTACCAAGACATGGCGGACATGGTGCGCCTTGGGGCGTACAAGCCCGGCTCCGATCCCGCGGTGGACGAGGCAATCGTGATCGCCCCCCAGATCGAGGAAGTACTGCGTCAGCGCCGGAATGAGCTGAGCGATGCGGACGCCAGCTTCGTTGCCCTTAAATCCGCATTGGCCGGAGGTGCGTCATGAAACCCGACAGCCTTCAGCAGCTGGCGCGCGTGCGCCGGGTCACCCTCGACCAGGCCCTGCAATCCCTGGCGGACACGCTCCGGCGCGACGCCGAAGCTGAGCAAGCGGTGCAGGCGATCGAGGCGGCGATCGTGCGGGAAACCGAACGCGCGGGCGAGCTCGACGCCAGTGATGCGGTGGTGGAAGCATTCGGGACCTGGTTCACGCGGGTGCGTAAGGAGCTGCAACAGGCAATGGCCGGTCATGAGCGTGCGAAAGCGGAAACCACGCGTGCCCGCGCGCTGGTCGCGGCGGCCCAGTCGGCGCTGGAGGCTGTCGCGACGGAGCAGGCGCGCCGTAGTGAGGCGGCTTTGCAGCAGGAGCAACGCCGCGAGCAGCACGAACTGGATGAGCTGGCCAGCCGCAATCGATGAAAATGTGGCGGCACAGAAGCTTCTGTGCTGAATACCGCCGCCTTTAAGATCGGGGAAAGATCGCGTGCGCATTGCGATGATTGGAGGCGGCTATGTCGGCCTGGTCTCCGGAGCCTGTTTCGCTGAATTCGGCACTGAAGTCACTGTGGTGGAGACCGATCCCTCACGGCTATCGGCGCTGCAGGCGGGGCGCTTGCCGATTTACGAGCCCGGCCTGGATCGCCTGGTCGCCGAGAACGTGCACGCCGCACGCCTGAGGTTCACGGGCGATCTGAAAGCGGCACTGCTGGGTGTCGCCGCGGTGTTCATCGCGGTGGGCACGCCGACGCGGCGCGGCGATGGTCACGCCGATCTGTCCTATGTCTATGCGGCCGCCAAACAGGTCGCCGAGGCGCTCGAAAGCTATGCGGTGGTCGTGACCAAATCCACGGTCCCAGTGGGTACCGGCCGCCGTATTGCGGAGATTATGCGTCAGACCCGTCCGGACCTGGAATTCGACGTCGTGTCCAACCCCGAATTCCTGCGCGAAGGTAGCGCCATCGGTGATTTCATGCGCCCCGATCGCGTGGTGATCGGCGCGGAGAGCGAGCGTGCGCGTCAGGTGCTGCAAACGTTGTACCGGCCGCTCTACCTGATCGAAGCGCCGATCGTGTTCACTGGGATTGAGACGGCAGAACTTACAAAATATGCGGCGAACGCGTTCCTCGCGATGAAGGTGACCTTCATCAATGAAATGGCCGATCTGTGTGAGAAGGCGGGTGCGGACGTGCACGATGTGGCGCGCGGGATTGGGCTTGATGGGCGGATTGGGCGCAAGTTCCTGCATCCCGGTCCCGGCTTCGGCGGCTCCTGCTTTCCCAAGGATACGCTGGCGCTGATGCGGATCGCGCAGGATTTCGGCACGCCGTCCCGTCTGGTGGAGTCAGTCGTCGCGGTCAACGACGCGCGTAAATCGAGTATGGCCATGCGGGTGATCCACGCCGCCGGGGGCAGCGTGCGGGGCAAGACAATCGCGGTGCTCGGGCTGACGTTCAAGCCGGAAACCGATGATATGCGGGAATCGCCGTCGCTGCCGATTGTCTGGCGACTGATCGAGGATGGTGCACAGGTGCGGGCTTTTGATCCGGAGGGCATGGAGCAAGCTAAGGGAATGCTGCCGAGAGAGGTCGTGTACCTGTGCGGATGCACTCGACGCAGCAGCAGGCGCGGATCTGCTCGTCCTCATAACCGAATGGAACGAGTTTCGTGCCTTGGGCGCGGACCGTTTGGCGCAGGCGATGCGCGGGCGTGTGATCGTTGATCTTCGCAATGTTTATGATCCGGCCGCGCTGCGCACCGCAGGTTTTGAATACCACTGCATCGGTCGGCCAGCCCAATAAGGCTTAATTAGCAATTGTCAGGCATGCTTCGTCGATGGGGAACGCAGCATGCTTGACTGTCTGCGTTTGTACGCACAACCGGCCGGATTGTCTTGCGGCGTGTCTCGCCGGCCTCGCGTCTCAAACGCTCCGCGCTGACACGTTCGAAATTCTCGTGATCGACAGCGGCTCTACACCCGAGAATGCCATGGCATTGCGGAGGCATGTAGCTGGAGTGGCAAACGCGCGGCCGTTGCGGATCGACGAACCCGGCCTATGCCGGGCACGCAATCTCGGGGCGCGGGAGGCGCGGGCGGACTACATCGCCTATATTGACGACGACGCGGTCCCGGAGCCCAGCTGGGCGCAAAGCATCGTTGATGCGATCGATGAGGCGCGGCATCCCGGCTTGCTGTCTGGCCGCATTCTGCCTGCGTGGGAGATCCCCTTGCCCGCTTGGTGGCCCGAGCGATTGCGCGGTGTGCTGTCGATCAATGAGGCCGAGGGGCGCGGCCCGTTCGGATCACCGGACTTGCCGCAGAGATTAGAGCCATGCGGGGCTAACCTGATCGTGCATGTGTCAAGTCTATTGACGCTTGGCGGTTTCTGGACGCAGGGCCGGTGCGGCAACACGCTACTCTCTGACGACGAGGTGCAGCTTTGCCACGCGCATGCGCGAGGTTGGGCTGTCGACGTGGTATGATTCGCGGATCGTGGTGCACCATCACGTGCCGGCCGGACGCCTCACACCCCGGTGGCTGCTTGCTCGCATGTACTGGCAGGGCATCTCGGCGGTGATCACGCGGCGGCTGCTGGACCGGAAGCATGAGATCTGGGCGGAGTTACCGCGCCGGATCGCAGTCGCGCTGCTGTTCGCACCGCTCTGGATTGTGCCCCGAACCACGCCGTGGCTGATCGCGCTGCGCTGGCGCGCGGCCTATGCGATGGGATTCATCCGCGCTGCCGTGCGTTGGCGCGTGTCGGATCTGGTCTGATCGTCACACGGTGAACTGCTCGGCGATGATGCGTTCTGACAAGCCCTGATCGGGGTCGAACAGCACCGTCACGCTGACGGACCGATCTTCACAGACGGACACTGACACAACGTCGCGCACCTCGGTCGAATCGGCGACCGCTGAGACGGGGCGCTTGTCGGCCTCAAGGATATCGAACACCACGTCGGCCGTGCTCGGCAGCAGCGCGCCGCGCCACCGGCGGGGGCGGAAGGCGCTGATCGGCGTCATCGGCAGCAGGTTGGCCGAAAGCGGCACGATCGGTCCGTGGGCCGAGAGATTGTAGGCTGTGGAACCGGCGGGCGTGGAGATCAGCACGCCGTCGCAGATCAACTCCGGCAGGCGCACCCGACCATCGACGGTGATGCGGATCTTGGCCGCCTGCGCGAGCTGGCGGAGCAGGCTGACCTCGTTGAAGGCGAGTGCCTCGGTGGAGCCGTTGTAGGCGCGGCGGGCCCGCATGCGCAGCGGATGCAGCACCGCTTCCTGCGCGACGGCCAGGCGCTCCAGCAGCGCGTCTTCGCGGTAGGGGTTCATCAGGAAGCCGACGGATCCGCAGTTCATGCCGTAGACCGGCTTGGCGAGGCGCAGCACCCGATGTAGCGTCTGCAGCATGAAGCCGTCGCCGCCGAGCGGGACGATGACGTCGGCGTCTTCCAGATTGCAATCGCCATAGAGGGCGCACAGGCGCTGGCACGCGGTCAGGGCCGCCTCGGTCGGCGCGGCGGCGAACGTGACATGACCGGGCCGTATGGTCCGGCCGGGCACCATCTGCAGCGGCCCTTGGGATGGTGTGGTGACGAGGGGAAGGTTCAAGCGAGCTTCCGGTGTTCCAGCACGGGCATGTCGCGGCGCACCCGCTCGGTCACGGCCGGGTCGATCCGGGCGGTGGCCCAGCCAATGCCGTCAGACACTTTTGCGGTGATATGGCCCCAGGGATCGCAGACCAGCGAATGGCCGAAGGTGTAGCGTGGCTCGTTGGTCTTGCCCTCCAGGTGCTTGCCCCAGGTCGCGGCGGCGGCGAACCAGCACTGGGTCTCAATGGCGCGGGCGCGGATCAGCGCCTCCCAATGGTCCCTGCCGGTCTGCAGGGTGAAGGCGGAGGGCAGGAACACGACTTCGGCGCCGGCGCGGCGAAGCTGCAGGAACAGTTCGGGGAAGCGCACGTCGTAGCAGATGGCGAGGCCCAGCTTCATGCCGTCTGCCTCACATGTGACGACCTGATCGCCCGAGCCGTAGGTGCTGCTCTCGCGATAGCCGGTTCCATCGGGTGAGACGATGTCGAACAGGTGAATCTTGCGGTAACGTGCGATCTCATCCCCGTCGGGGCCGAATACGACGGTGGTGTTGAACAGCTTGTCCCCGGCACGCTCCGCGATGGAACCACCATGTACGTGGATGCCGTGTTCTCGGGCCGCGTTGCGGAGGAACTCGTAGGCGGGACCGCCCGATTGGTTGCTGCCTGAGGGTGGGAGTTCTTCAGCCTGGGCGAACTTGTTGTCCCGCGTGCCGCCGAGGCAGCTCCACATTTCAGGCAGGGTGACGAGATCGGGCCGATCCTCGGCGACGGCGCCGTCGATCAGCTTGCGGGCCTGCGCGATGTTGTCCGGCTTGTCGGACCCGGGGTTCATCTGGACCACGGTGATGCGGGGCATGGGCGTCTTCCTTATCTGACGTTCGGCCTCGCGCGATCCCGCTCCTGGATTATGTTGGGGAGCGGATTCACGCGCTCTGACGTCCCGCCTCGCGCGATCCTGCTCCATCACCGCGGCCAGTCGAGGCGGGGCTCGGTGCGGGAGCGGCGCTGCGGCTGAGCCGGAGCGGACTGATCAGCGCGACGAGGCCGATCGGATTCGTCCATCTGATGGATGGGCGGCGGGATCGGCGGGCGACGAATGATGCGTTCCTGCGGCGGTGGGGGAGGCGCGGGCGGGGTATAGACCTCGTCAAAGTCCACGGCCTGGACGCTTTCGGGCGTGCGCAGCACCAGGGTCCGCAGGTCCGCGTGGATCTCGTCGAGCCGCGCTTCGAGCCCGTCGATGCGGGATTTGACGCCGATCACACTGAACGGGACGAGCAGGAAGGCGAGCAGCCAGAGGAGGATAGGGATGAGGATGACAAGCGGAACCCACCAGGGCAGCCAGGTGGGAAGGTCGAAGGGCAGGTTCATGAGGGGAAGCTAGACCATTCGCACCGTCCGTGCGAAGGCAGGCGCCCTTTGTGCTTTGGACGTTACGAATGCTGCTGTTGATTCCCGGACCTGTCGCCACGCGGCCTGAAGTGCGTGCGGCGATGACTGTGGATATCGCGCCGTGGGACGATGATACACGGCCCTTTTATGTCTCGCTTCGCCATCGGGTGCTGGCGATCGCCGGCGGCGTGGAGGGCGAGCATATTACTCTGCCGTTGCAGGGCTGCGGCCATTTCATCGCCGAAGCGGCAATCCGCACCTTCATCCCGTTGGGCGGCCGGCTGCTGATCCCAGCCACCGGGGCGTATTCGGATCGCATGACGCGGCTGGCGCGAGAGGCGGGGCGGGTGCCGGTGCCGCTGGCGATCGACACGCAGCGGCCGGCCTCGCCCGAGGCGATCGTCGCGGCACTGGAGGTCGATCCGTCGATCACGCATCTCGGGATGGTGTACAGTGAAACCGGTTCCGGCGTGGTGCACGATGTTCCCGCGATTTGCCGCGCGGTGGCTCCGCTGGGACGAAGGGTGATTGTGGACGCGGTCTCTGCTTTCGGGGCGCTGCCTTTCGATCTGTCGCAGCATCCGGAGGTCGATGCGATCGTCTTTACGGCGAACAAGTGTTTGGAGGCGCTGCCGGGCGTGGCCTTCGCGGTCTGCCCCATCACGCGGCTGGCGGAGTGCGGGGGCAACGCGGGAAGCTGGTCGTTCGATCTGACCGACATCTACACTCATACGCAGCGCTATCAGGAAGGGAGCGCGCGGTTCACGCCGCCTTCGCAGGTGCTGAACGCATTCGGCGTGGCGCTCGATTTGTTCGAGGCGGAAGGCGGACAGCCCGCGCGGCTGGCGCGCTATACGGCGAATATGCGCACGCTGTACGACGGGATGGTGGGCCTGGGACTCGTGCCGTATCTGGCGCGGGAGGCGCAGGGTCCGATCATCGTCAACATCCATGCCCCGGCCGATCCCGCCTGGGACCTCAAGCAGTTCGTGGAGCTGTTGAAGGAGCGCGGCTACCTGATCAGCAATTTCTACAATACGGAGAAGCCGAGCTTCCGTGTCGGCTGCATCGGCGCGGTGACGCCGGAGGATATGCGCGGCTTCACCCGCTCGGTCGATGCGGTGTTGCATGACATGGGGATCAGGCGGCGCGAGGCGGCGTGAGATGAACCACGACCTGGAGATCGCGCGGGCCACGCAACTGAAGCCGATCACTGAGATCGCGGCGAAGTTGGGCGCGCCGGCAGACGCTCTGGAGCCGTACGGACGATACAAGGCGAAGATCGGGTTCGACTTCATTCGCGGGGCGCAGGACGGGCCGGACGGCGCGCTGGTCCTGGTCAGTGGGATCAGCCCAACGCCGGCCGGCGAGGGGAAGACGACGACAACGGTGGGGTTGGCGGATGCGTTGAATCGCATCGGCATGCGCGCGGCGATCTGCTTGCGCGAACCCAGTCTGGGACCGAGCTTCGGGCAGAAGGGCGGCGCAGCCGGCGGGGGCCACGCGCAGGTGGCGCCGATGGAGGAGATCAACCTCCATTTCACCGGCGACTTCCACGCCATCACCGCGGCCAACAACCTGCTCGCGGCGATGCTCGACAACCACGTGTATTGGGGCAACGCGCTCGGCATCGATGTGCGGCGTGTGTCGTGGCGCCGGGCATTGGATGTGAACGACCGCGCGTTGCGCTCCATCGTCAACGGATTGGGTGGTGTGGCGAACGGGGCGCCGCGGGAGGACGGGTTCGACATCGCTGTCGCGTCCGAGGTGATGGCGGTGTTCTGCCTGTCGCGCGACCTGGCCGATTTGCAGGCGCGGCTGGCGCGCATGGTCGTGGCGCAAACTCGCGATGGGCGCATGATCACCGCCGGTAATCTGAAGGCGGACGGAGCGATGGCCGCGCTGCTGCGCGACGCCCTGCAGCCCAACCTGGTGCAATCGCTGGAAGGGACCCCGGCGCTGGTGCATGGCGGGCCGTTCGCCAACATCGCGCATGGTTGCAACTCGGTGATGGCGACACGGTTGGCGCTGAAGCTGGCCGATGTGCTGGTGACCGAGGCCGGGTTCGGCGCTGATCTGGGGGCCGAGAAGTTCCTTGATATCAAGTGCCGCGCGGCGGGGCTGACGCCGGCGGCGTGCGTCATCGTCGCGACCATCCGGGCGCTGAAGATGCATGGTGGCGTGGCACGCTCGGATCTCGGGCGGGAAGACCCTGCGGCGGTGACACGCGGCGTGGCGAACCTCGAACGCCACGTCGAGAACATGGGCAAGTTCGGCCTGCCCGTGATCGTCGGGGTGAACATGTTCACCTCGGATACCGAGGCTGAGTTCGCAGCTCTGCACGCCGCGATGGATCGGCGCGGGGTGCCGGTGGTGGCATGCACGCACTGGGCCGAGGGCGGCGCGGGCGCGGCGGATCTGGCGCGCGCGGTGCAGGCGGCGATCGAGAGCGGTGAGGCGCGGTACCGGCCGTTGTATCCGCTGGATATGCCGCTTGCCGATAAGATCCGCACGATTGCGCGGGAGATTTACCGTGCGTCGGATGTTTCCTTTGCACCCAATGTCGCGCGGCGGCTGGAGGCGTTCGAGGCAGCTGGATTCCGCGATGTGCCGGTGTGCATCGCCAAGACGCAATACAGCTTCAGTGCCGATCCGGCGCTGATGGGCGCGCCGGAGGGGCACATTCTGCCGGTGCGCGAGGTCCGGCTGTCAGCGGGCGCGGGATTCGTGGTGGCGATCTGCGGCGATATTCTGACGATGCCGGGGCTGCCGCGGGTGCCGGCGGCGGAAGCGATCAGGCTGGATGCGAGCGGGCAGATCGAGGGGCTGTTCTGAGCCTCGCCAAGGGCGCTTAAGTCCGGCCGGCCCGCGCGGTGCTTGGCTCATCACGCATTGTCTGGTTCGCTTGCGACAAAGGCAGTCTTAACACGGAGTTCACTGAGGACGCGCGGAGGCGCACGGAGCCATAGCCACTGGGGCTGCGCCTGACAGCAAACAATCTTGCTTATCGCGATATTGTCTCCATGATCTCCGTGTTAAACACTTGCTTGGAGACAGAGCGAGTTTGCAGGGCGTGACCGCAGCCGAAATCCTAAACGCCGCCGAGCTGCATGTGGCCGAAGCTGTGTCCGATCGGATACCCGGCGCGGCATTGGGTGTTGTGACGAATGCAGGTGATCGTGCGGTCGAGATATTCGGGCTGGCGCAGCTGCAACCGTCCTGTGAGCCTTTGCATCGCGATACCTGGTTCGATCTTGCGTCGCTGACCAAGGTGCTGTTCACGACACCGACCATTTTGCATTTGGTTGCACAGGGCCGCATCGCGCTGGATGACCCACTCACCGTCGCGATACCGGATTTGCGGCAATACGACATGGGCGCCGCGGAGCGGTGTCTCACGTTTCGCCAGTGCCTGAGCCACGCCACGCATCTGCCAGCCGTGGAACCGCTGTACACATATGGCCTCGAGCCTGCGACCCTGCGTGCCTTCATCCTGCAGCGGGTCTGGCGAGAAGGCCCGCCGGTTTATTCCGATATCAATTTCATGCTGCTGGGCATTGCGATCGAGCGGCTGACAGGACGCTCGATGAGTGAGCAATCACTGCCGCCGCGCTTCACATGGCGTCCGGATCCGGCGAATACTGCGGCGACCGAACAGTGTACCTGGCGCGGACGGGTGATGCGGGGGGAAGTGCACGACGAGAATGCCTTCGCTCTCGGCGGCGCTGCTGGTCATGCCGGGCTGTTCGGGACGATCGATGGCGTCCTGGATGCTGCACAAGGTCTGCTTCAAGGTGCCGAACCGTGGGGCGCTGAGATGCGTGCGCGGCAATCGGCCACGCGGTGCCTGGGATGGGAGGCCCGTCACGACGGGTGGTCAGGCGGTAATTCCTGCTCTTCCGAAACGATCGGCCACACGGGATTCACCGGCACTGGAGTATGGATCGATTTCCATCGCGGATTGGCATGGGCGCTGCTGACGAACCGGGTGCATCCAACGCGACATCGGGATACAGGCATTCAGGCGCTTCGCCGGCAGGTGGGCGATCTCATCGTGGGGGCGGTGCAATGACGCTCGGATGTTGGCGGTGCTGGTTCATGGTCGCCGGTTTGCTGATCAGTAGCACGGCTCTGAGCATCGCAGCTTCGGTCAGTGATCTGGTTCATGTCTATCCGGATGAATTGGTCGGTTTCGACGGCACAAATCTGATCTGGCGCGACGGCACGCGCATGCCCGTGGATGATGGGCAGCCCGCCAAGGGTTTCGAGGAGCAGCTGCAACACGGCTCCATCCTTGATCAGCTGAGACTGTCTTATCCTGCGGGCGCCCCCATCCAGCCGCCGCAAGATGATCCGGGTCGTGTGCGCAACAGGGCATTCTTCGACAAGATGTATGGCGATTGCAAACTCGGGCAGGTGGCCCCGAAGCTTGTACCGGTCGTATGGCTCCCGAAGACCTGGGGCCACATCGTCAGGATCACCAGCGTCAACGGTATCGACCGGCATCTGGAAGCGATATCGCGCGAATTGGACGAGCTCCCGGCCGAAGATAAGAAATACCTCTATCCGCCGGGCGGAACTTATAACTGCCGGAGTGTCGCCGATACCGGCGGCACGAGCATGCATGCCTGGGGAGCGGCGATCGACATCAACACGCGATACTCGGATTACTGGCTTTGGCGACAGCAAGCCGGTGGTGTTCCGATTTATGTCAATCGCATTCCGGCGGAGATCGTTGCGATCTTTGAGCGGCACGGCTTCATCTGGGGTGGTCGCTGGGAGCATTTCGACACAATGCATTTCGAATACAGGCCGGAGCTTTTGGGACCGCTGGCGGGAGATGATTGAGATGGCTGCGCTCCGCTCTCCCGAACTCCAGTCGTTCTTGGCGTCGGCTGAAGATGCCATTCACCGTCGATCGGGATCCGATGACCGGGTGCAGCTTGCTGCCCAGCGGATCTTTACGTCGCTGACGACTGCAAGCACGTGCGCCGGGCAACAGAAAGCCGCCCGGTTGCCCGTCTGCGACCATCTGCCAAGAGCGATGGAGGAAGCACGGGCCGTTGGGTCAGTTGCCGACGCCTTCGCTGGGATCGAACCGCAGCTCACCTGGAAGCGCCGTGATGGCGCGGAGAGACAAGGTGAGGCGTTCCTCAACGGCCATGCCAACGCGACAATCGTGGGTCCGGAGGGGATCGAGATACGGCGCGATGTCTGGATCGGCGTGAGCCTCATGGCGCCGCAGACGCGATACCCGGACCACCATCACCCGCCTGAGGAGTTCTACCTCGTGCTGTCGCGAGGGCAGTGGCGCCAGGCGAGCAATCCGTGGCACGAGCCCGGTATCGGCGGCCTTGTCTACAATCCCCCGGATATCGTGCACGCGATGCGTTCGATGGACGAGCCACTGCTCGCACTTTGGTTCCTATGGACAGGGCAGCAGAACGGGTGAGCATGGGAGGGCCGCTTTCTTCCCTTCAGCATCGGCCGTGCTATCAGCCCTAGCATCCCGATGCTCCTCACCGTCGCAGACCTCACCATCAGCTTCCCCGCCGATGCCGGCCGGACCTCTGTGGTCCGCGGTCTCGATCTGTCCATCGATGAAGGGCAAACCGTTGCCGTCGTGGGCGAGTCCGGCTCCGGCAAGTCGGTGACCGCGCTCGCGATCACGCGGCTGTTGGATTACGCGGGCGGACGCATCGACGCGGGACGGATCGCGTTTCGCACCCGCGGCGGTGAGACCCTGGATCTGGCGCACGAGACGCAGGCGCGCATGCGCGATCTGCGCGGGCCGGAGATCGCAATGATCTTCCAGGAGCCGATGACCTCGCTCAATCCGGTGCTGCGGATCGGCGATCAGATTGCCGAGGCGATCATGCTGCATCAGGGACTGGGCAAGGCGGCGGCGCGGGAGGAAGCGCGGCGGATGCTGGAGCGGGTGCGCATTCCGGAAGCGGCGCGGCAGCTCGACCGATATCCGTTCCAATTATCAGGCGGCATGCGCCAGAGGGTGATGATCGCGGTGGCGCTGTCGTGCCGGCCGCGTCTGCTGATCGCGGACGAACCGACCACCGCGCTGGACGTGACGGTGCAGGCGCAGGTGCTGCGGCTGATGCGCGGCTTGCAGCAGGAAATGGGGATGTCGCTGCTGTTCATCACGCACGACATGGGCGTGGTGGCGGAGATCGCCGACCGCGTGGTGGTGATGCGACGGGGCGAGAAGGTCGAGGAAAACGAAGCGGTCACGCTGTTTGCTGCGCCGAGCGAGCCATACACCCGGGCGCTGCTGGCGGCCGTGCCGGTGCTCGGCAGCCTGGCGGGCGAGACTCTGCCGCGGCCCTTTGCGATCGATGGCGCGGAACCGCCGGCGCAGGACACGGTGCAGCCGGAGCGCCCGCCGGTCCTGGAGGTGCGCGATCTGGTAACGCGGTTCGATGTCCGGCGGGGCGTGTTCGGCCGCACGGTCGGGCGCATTCACGCGGTGGAGCATGTGAGCTTCTCGGTTCGTCCGGGAGAGACGCTCGGCCTGGTGGGCAAGTCCGGCTGCGGCAAGTCCACGACGGGGCGCAGCATCATCCGGCTCGAGACGCCGGAAGCCGGGAACATCCTGCTGGACGGCGACGATGTGACGAAGCTGGACACGACGCGCGAGGCGCATTTGCGCCGCGCGGTGCAGTACGTGTTCCAGGATCCGTTCGCATCACTGGATCCGCGGTTGACCGTGGGCTTCTCCATCGCCGAGCCGATCCGCACGCATGGGCTGCTGTCGGGCGCCGCGATTGAACGGCGGGTCACCGAGCTATTGGAGCAGGTGGGACTGCCGGAGGGTTTTGGGCGGCGGTATCCGCATGAGCTGTCGGGCGGGCAGCGGCAGCGAGTGTGCATCGCCCGTGCGTTGGCGAGCGAGCCGCGGCTGATCATCGCCGATGAGGCGGTGGCCGCGCTGGATGTGTCGATCCGCGGACAGGTCGTGAATCTGCTGATGGATTTGCAGCGCCGACTGGGGCTGTCCTTCCTGTTCATTTCACATGATATGGCTGTCGTGGAGCGTGTCGCGCACCGCGTGGCGGTGATGTATCTGGGCCAGATCGTGGAGATCGGGCCGCGGGATGCGGTGATGAACAATCCCGGGCACGCCTATACGCGACGGCTGCTGGCGGCGGTGCCGGTGCCCGATCCTTCGCGGCGCGGGCACGACCGGGGGCTGGACGACAGCGAGGTGCCGAGCCCGATGCGCAAGCTCGGCGACGCGCCGGTTGTGGAGCCGCTCGTGCCGGTGGGCGAGGATCACTTCGTCGCCAAGCACAGGGTTGGGGGTTTGTATTAACCCGGCCTGCGTTACTGATGCCCGTCGTTGCGACAGTCCGCGCTCTGCTGGATCGCCAGGCGGGCTTGTGCCTAACCTGCAATAACCAAAAGGGAGGCCCGCATGGCTATGCATCTGTCACGCCGTTCGTTTGGGGGATTGCTGCTGGCGACGGCCGCCACCGCGCCGCGGGAAGGCAGGGCGGCGGCGGACCTGGTCGTTGGCGTGCCGGACAACCTGACGGGGCTGGATCCAGCGGATCTGAACGACAACCTGTCGCAATCATCGGCGCGGCTGATGCACGAGGGGCTGTACATCCTCGACCGCGACATGAAGCTGGTGCCGGCTCTCGCGGAGAGCCACGAAGCGAACGAGACCGCGACCGAGTTCGTGTTCCATCTGCGCAAGGGCGTGACATTCCACGACGGAACACCATTCAACGCCGAGGCAGTGAAGTTCAGCTATGACCGGGCGGGCAATCCGGCCAATCACCTGAAGCGGCAGAGCCTGTTCGTGATGATCGACCACACGGATGTGATGGACGAATACACCGTACGGGTGGTGCTGAAATATCCGTTTGGCGCGTTCGCCAACGACATCGCCCATCCGGGGGCGATGATCGTCAGTCCGACGGCCGTGCAGAAATACGGGAAAGACTTCACGCGGCATCCATGTGGCACAGGGCCGTACGCGTTTGTCAGCTGGTCGGCGGATACGCTGAGGTTGCAAAAGAATGCAAACTACTGGAAGCCGGGACTGCCGAAGATCGACAGCATCACGCTGCGCAGCGTACCTGAGAACGGTGCGCGGATTGCCATGCTGAAGGCTGGGGAGGCGCAGTTCATCTATCCGGTGCCACCAGAAATGATGCAGTCCCTGCAGGCCAATCCGGATATCGCGCTGTTCGACGAGCCGTCGATCCTGACAAGGTTCGTGGCGCTAAACAATCTGCGCAAGCCGTTCAGCGACGTGCGCGTGCGCCGGGCGTTGAACTACGCGATCGACAAGGAGGCGTTCGCGCGCGTGGTCTATAGCGGCCATGCCGATCCGATGGATTCACCGATGCCGCCCAAGATGGCGTTTTACGCCAAGCAGGGCGCGTGGCCCTACGATCCCGCGAAGGCCAAGGCTTTGCTGGCCGAGGCCGGATATCCAAACGGTTTCGAATTCGAGCATGATCGGCGTTTCCAATACGCTGGTCGTGCGCGGCATGCAGTTCGTGCAGCAGCAGCTTGCGGCGGTCGGGGTGCGGATCGCGCTGCAGCCGCTGGATGCGGGGGTGCTGACGGCGAAAGTGTTCAACGTGCAGAAGCCGGAGGACGCGACGGTGGTGATGGACTACACCGCATGGTCATCCTCGACCGGGGATGCGGACTGGGCGCTGCGGCCGATCCTGTACACAAAATCGTTTCCGCCGGTTCTGTCGAACCGGGCATGGTACAGCAATCCGGTGGTGGATGCGGCCATCGAGGCTGGTTTGAGCACGACGGATACGAAG
This sequence comes from uncultured Pseudomonadota bacterium, assembly GCA_963791885.1. Classification (GTDB taxonomy): domain Bacteria; phylum Pseudomonadota; class Alphaproteobacteria; order Acetobacterales; family Acetobacteraceae; genus CAVSUZ01. The sequence continues at coordinate 2,160,024 of CAWBUL010000006.1, forward strand.
GCCCGCGCCGCGGCCTATGCCAAGGTGCAATCGGTGGCGTGGGAGGAGGCACCCTGGATTGCGCTGGCGGTGGAGCATAATCTCGCCGCCTATTCCAAGCGGCTGACGGGGGCGTATATGCGCCCGGACCAGCAATTCTCGCTGGAGCCGGATGCCGCTCTTACATAACTTGAGGAGACAGAGGCGATGTCCTCCGGCTTGAATTTGTCCCGCCGCGTGTTTCTGGGCAGTGCCGCGGCTGGAGCGCTGGCGTTTCCCGATCTGGCGCGGGCGCAGTCGCGCTCCGGCGCGCTGACGGTCGGCGTGAATGCAAACATCCTGACGCTGGACCCGGCCGACGCAAACGATACGCTGTCCCAGTCGGCAGCGCGGCTGATCCTGGAAGGGCTGCTGTCCTTCGACAAGGACATGAAGGTGATTCCGCTGCTGGCGGAAAAGTACGAGGCGAACGACGACGCGACGCAGTTCACCTTCCATCTTCGGCAGGGTGTGACGTTCCAGCACGGCACGCCGTTCAACGCGGCGGCGGTGAAGACCAATTTCGAGCGGATTGCGAATCCTGCGAACCACCTGAAGCGGCTGTCGCTGCTGTCGATGCTCGATCATGTGGATGTGGTGGACGAATACACCGCGCGCTGCGTGCTGAAGACGCCGTTCGGCGCATTCCTGCCGACCGTGGCGCATCCGTCGCTACAGCTGATGAGTCCGGCGGCGCTACAGAAATATGGCAAGGATATCGGGCGTAATCCGGTGGGTACCGGACCGTTCGCCTTCGATTCCTGGCAGCCCGACACGCTCAAGGTGAAGAAGAACCCGAATTACTGGCAGAAGGGCGTGCCGTATGTGAATACGGTGACAATCCGCAGCATTCCGGAGGACGGGGCGCGGATCGCCGCGCTGCAGGCCGGGGAAGCGCAGTTCATCTACCCGATCCCGCCGCAGCTGGCGAAGGTGGTGCAAAACAACCCCAAGCTCGATCTGATCGACGATCCGTCCATCGTCGTCCGCTACATGGCGATGAATGTGACGAAGAAGCCGTATGGCGATCCGCGCGTGCGCCAGGCGCTGAACTATGCGGTGGACAAGGCGGCCTTCACGAAGGTGGTTTATAACGGCTTCTGCGATCCGCTTTTGTCAGCGCAGCCGCCGCTCGTGACGTTCTACAGCCCTCAGCAGGCTTATCCCTATGATCCGGCGAAGGCCAAGCAGCTGCTGGCGGCGGCTGGATTGCAAAACGGCTTCGAAGCGACGCTCTGGGGCTTGAACACCACACTGGTCATTACGGCGATGCAGTTCCTGCAGCAGCAGCTTGCGGCGGTGGGCGTGAAAGTGCGGGTCGAGCCGCTGGAGGGCGGGGTGATGACCTCCCGCATCTGGACGGTGCAGAAGCCGGAGGAGTCACAGCTGGAGCTGTATTACGGCGCGTGGTCGTCCTCGACGGGCGATGCGGATTGGGCGCTGCGCCCATTGTTCGCCACGAGTTCGTTCCCGCCGGTCCTGTATAATGTCGGATACTACTCCAACAGCGCGGTGGACGCGGATCTGCAGGGCGCGCTGGAGACAGCGGATCCGGAAAAGCGGGGCATGCTGTACGCCGACGCCCAGAAGCGCATCTGGGACGATGCGGCCTGGGTGTTCATGGGCGTCGAAAAGATCATCGGCGGGCGGGATAAGAGTCTGCAGGACGCGTACCGGCTGGCGGACGGCGGCATGATGATCGACGGCGCAAAATTCACGTGACGCGTTAAGGTGCTGTCGTTCCTCGCGCGGCGGGTGCTGGGCATCGTTCCGGTTTTGCTGTGCGTGTCACTGTTCGCGTTCGGTTTCGTCCGGATGCTGCCGGGCGACCCGGCGCGGTTGCTGGCCGGACCGGATGCGACATTGCAGGAGGTGCAGGCGATCCGCAGCTCGCTCGGTCTGGACCGGCCGCTCTGGGCGCAATACGTGACCTATATCGGCCAGACGGTGCGGGGCGAGCTTGGCAACTCCTCGCGCACCGGACAGAGCGTCGCCACGGTGATCGGCGAGCGCTTCATGCCGACCTTGCTGTTGACCATCGCGGCGATGGGCTGGTCCACGATCTTCGGCGTGGCGCTGGGTGTGCTGGCCGGCGTGCGGCGCAATCGCTGGGAAGATCAGGCGAGCATGGTGCTGGCGGTGTCGGGCATTTCGTTTCCGGCGTTCTGGCTGGGCCTGCTGCTGATCGACCTGTTCTCCGTACGGCTCCATCTGCTGCCGACGGGTGGCGATGAGGGATGGAGCAGCTACGTGCTGCCATCCTTCACGCTGGGCGTTGCCGTCGCGGCAGTGATGGCGCGGTTCACGCGCTCGGCCTTCGTGGAGGTAGCGTCGGAGGATTATGTGCGCACCGCGCGCATGAAAGGCGTGCCCGAGCGGCGCGTGGTGTGGACGCATGCGTTTCGCAACGCGCTGATTCCGGTGATCACCATGGCGGGGCTGCAGTTCGGGTTTCTGCTGGGTGGGTCGATCGTGATCGAGACTGTGTTCGCCTGGCCTGGGCTGGGACGTTTGCTGGTCGACTCCGTCAACTACCGCGACTACCCCGTCATTCAGGCCGAAATCCTGCTCTTTTCCTTCGAATTCGTCCTGATCAACCTGCTGGTTGATGTGCTGTACGCGGTGGTGAATCCGGAGATCCGGCTGTCATGAGCATGGCGGTGGATGTGCGGGCGTCGTCCATTCGCTCACCGCTGGGGGAATTCTGGCGGCGGTTCCGGCGGCGGCGCATTGCCATCGCGGCGGCCGTGGCGCTGTTGCTGATCGTGCTGGCGGCGGCGTTCGCGCCGTTTGTCGCGCCGTACGACCCGAGCGCGCCGGACTATCAGAACGTGCTGGCCGGCCCGTCCTGGGCGCATCTGTTCGGCACGGATGCGTATGGCCGCGACCTGTTCAGCCGGGTGATCTGGGGCGGCCGGATCTCGTTGTGGGTCGGGTTCATCTCCGTGGCGATGGGCGGTGCGGCAGGTGTCATTCTAGGGCTGATCAGCGGCTATCTCGGCGGCTGGGTCGACTCGATCATCATGCGGTTCTGCGATGTGCTGCTGGCGTTTCCCGGCATTCTGCTGGCGATCGGCATTGTCGCGATCCTTGGGCCGGGCGTGACGAACGTAATCTATGCCGTGGCGGTGTTCAGTGTGCCGGTGTTCGCGCGGCTGGTGCGCGGCAGCACGCTGGCGCTGAAGCAGGCGGTGTATGTGCAGGCGGCGCGCAGCATCGGCGTGCGGCCGGTGCCGCTGGTGCTGCGGCACATCCTGCCGGGGACGCTGCCGGGGGTGATCGTGTATGTCTCGCTGCGCATCGGCACGGCGATTTTGACCGCGGCGTCGTTGAGTTTCATCGGGCTGGGAGCGCAGCCGCCGAGTCCCGAGTGGGGAGCGATGCTGGCGGACGGGCGGAGCTATCTGGGTGTGGCGGATCAGGTGACGATCTTCCCGGGCCTGGCGATCCTGGTGACGGTGCTGGCCTTCAACCTGCTGGGGGACGGGCTGCGGGACGCGCTAGATCAGCGGTTGAGGTAGCCCCTGGCGCGGTAGCATGTGGCACAGAACGTGCTAGCCTCTCCCTCCGGACAGGAGAGGCCGTGGTTCTCGATCGTTACGACCCGAACGGATTTTACTGTGATCTGATGCGCTGCGAGGACGCGGCGCAGATCCGCGCCCGGCTGGCGCATCTGTCGATCGCGGAGCTGAAGCGCCGGGCGGAGCATGCAGAGGCCGAGCTGTACAACCTCGGCATCACCTTCACGATTTATACGGAAGAGCAGGCGATCGATCGGACGCTGCCGTTCGATGTGATTCCGAGGGTGCTGTCAGCGGCGGAATGGAAGGTGGTGGAATCGGGCGTGATCCAGCGCGTGACGGCGCTGAACGCCTTCCTGCATGACATCTATCACGACCAGCACATCCTGAACGATGGGACGGTGCCGGAGGATCTGGTGCTGGGGAACGCGAATTACCGCCCGGCGATGCAGGACTTCGACCTCCCGTTCCATACCTACGTGCATATCTGCGGCACGGACATCGTGCGCGACCAGACCGGCCGGTTCATGGTGCTGGAGGATAATGCGCGCACGCCCTCGGGTGTCAGTTATGTGGTGGAAAACCGGCATCTGATGCTGCGCAGCTTTCCCGATCTGCTCGACGGGATCGGGCTACGGCCGGTGGACGATTACGGGCTGCGCCTGGCGGCGGCCTTGTCCGAGGTCGCGCCGGCAGGCACGACGAACCCCGAGGTCGTGCTGCTGTCGCCGGGGTATTACAACTCGGCCTTCTTCGAGCATGTCTTCCTGGCGCGCGAGATGGGTGCGACTCTGGTCGAGGGGCGCGACCTGATCGTGGAGAACGACCGGGTTTATATGAAGACCACCGGCGGGCTGGCCCGGGTGCACGTGATCTATCGGCGCATCAACGATGACTTCCTGGACCCGGAGGTCTTCCGGCCGGACAGCACCCTGGGCGTTCCGGGCCTTATGCGTGCTTACAAAGCGGGCAATGTGGCGCTGGCGAATGCAGTGGGAACGGGGGTGGCAGACGACAAGGCGGTGTATGCCTATTTGCCGCGAATTATCCGTTATTACCTGGATCAGGACGCTATTCTGCCGAACGTGGAGACGAATATCTGCCGGGAGCGTGATGGGCTACGCTACACGCTGGATAATCTGGAAAAGCTGGTGGTAAAGCCGGTGGGCGAGGCCGGCGGATACGGGATCACGGTGGGACCGCATGCCACGCGGGCGCAGCTTGATGCCTGTCGGGACGCGCTGCTGGAGGATCCGGCGAACTATATCAGCCAGCCGTGTATTTCATTGTCGGTCGGGCCGACGCTGGTGGATGATGCGGTCGAACCGCGGCATCTCGATCTGCGGCCGTTCTCGGTGACCGGTTCGAAGACGTGGGTGCTGCCGGGCGGGCTGACGCGGGTGGCGCTGCGGCGCGGGTCGCTGGTGGTCAATTCCTCCCAAGGCGGCGGATCGAAGGATACCTGGGTCCTTGAGTGAAATCCTGCTCTCCCGCTACGCGGATGCGATCTTCTGGAACGCCCGCTATGTGGAGCGGGCGGAGAACCTGGCGCGCATCTTGGACGTGACGGATACGTTCACGCGTGATGCCACAGGTGCGCAGAACTGGTTGTCGATTGTGCAGCTTCACTCTGACGAGGAGCGCTTCTTCGCCCGCACAAAAAAGGTCACGCCGGAGCTGGTGCGGTGGTTCTATCTGTTGGATTCCACCAACCCGACATCGGTGGTCAGCGCGGTGCGGAGCGCACGAGACAACGCGCGGGCGCTGCGGCCATTGATCTCCACCGAGATGTGGATGCAAATGAACGTGTTCCACAATTGGATCGCCTCATTGGATGGGGATGATCTGGCGCCGGGACGCCTGAACGAGATCTGCCGGCGCATCAAGGAAGCGTGCCAGATGTATACCGGCATCACGGAAGGCACATTCTATCGGGATCAGAGTTGGTACTTCTATGAGATCGGGCGGTACCTGGAGCGAGCGGATCAGACGACGCGGTTATTGGACATGAAGTATCATCTGCTGCTGCCGCAGCCGACCGATGTGGGGTCGCCGATCGATGTGCGGCAGTGGAACGCACTTCTGCGGTCCGCGGCGGCGTACCATGCCTATCGCAAACTGCACCCGCGGGGCATGACGCCGGGGCAGGTGGCGGGCTTCCTGTTGCTCAACCGGCAGTTTCCCCGGTCGGTCTATCTGTGCGCGCACCAGATCGAGTTGCTGTTGGCGGAGCTCAAGGCGCGCTACGGGCTGCGCGGCGGCAATGGCGCAGCGGAACAGCTCGACAGCGTGCGTGCGCTGCTGGGGGATATGACGATCACGCAGATCCTGGCTCAAGGGCTGCACGAGCTGCTGGACCTGATCCAGGTGCGGCTGAACGCGGTGACGCGCGACCTGGCGATCAGCTTCTTCGGCTGGTTGGAAGAGGCAGCCTAGGCCGTGCCGATTTTCGCCATAAGACATCAGACGACTTACCAGTACCGGCAGCCGGTTGCCTTCGGGGAGCACCGCATCCTGTTCCGGCCGCGCGAGAGCCACGACCAGCGGGTGCTGGAGGCGCGGATGGATGTCACACCGAGCCCGGTCTCGGTGCGGTGGATGCACGACGTGTTCGGCAACAGCATCGCGCTGGCGCGATTCAATCGTCGCGCAACCGAGCTGCATTTCGACTGTTTCATCCGTGTGGATCACTCGCCAGACGATGGGTTGCAGTATGAGCTGGCGGAGTATGCCGCCACGCTACCCTTTTCTTACGGCGCCGAGGAGATTCCCGACCTGCTTCGGGCGATGGGGCGGGCGCGGCCTGATCCGCAGCGCGAGGTAGACCGATGGGCGCTGAGTTTCCTGCGCGCCGACGGGCCGACCCGGACGCTTGATCTGCTGGCGGAGATGACGCGGCGGATTCACACGGACTTCATGTATGTGACGCGGCCTGAGCGTGGCGTGCAGGACCCTGCGCGCACGCTGAAACTGGGCAGTGGCAGTTGCCGCGACCTGGCGCTGCTAATGATGGAGGCGCTGCGCTGTCTGGGTTTTGCCACTATGTTCGTGTCCGGCTATTTGAATACGGACAAGGGCGGCCGACGGCTTGGCGGCGGAGCAACCCACGCCTGGGTGCGGGTCTATCTGCCGGGGAGCGGCTGGGTAGAGGACGATCCGACGAACGGGATTATCGGCAGCCACGACCTGATTCGAGTGGCGGTGGCGCGCGACCCGTTGCAAGCTGTGCCACTCAGCGGGACGTGGACCGGGTTTCCGGGCGACGATATCGACATGACAGTGCAGGTGACGGTGACACAGGAAGACGAGGAGCGGCAGATCCAGAGTGCCGCGTCGTGATCGAGATCCGCGCTGGATACACGATCAGTTTCCGTTGTCCGCAGCCGACGCCGATGCTGCTGATGGTCAATTTGCGGCCCGAGCGTGCATCTGACCTGATTACGCCGCAGGAGATCTGCATCACACCTGATGTCTCAGGGCACGAGTATGTCGACGGGTTCGGCAATGTGTGCACGCGGGTCGTTGCACCGGCGGGCGATATTACGATTGCAACGGATTTCCGCATTCGGGATTCGGGGCTGCCGGACGAGGTGGCGCCTGACGCGGCGCAGATTCCGGTCGAAGACTTGCCCGACGATGTGCTGGTGTTTCTGCTTGGAAGCCGGTACTGCGAGACGGACGAACTATCCGATGCGGCGTGGGAGCTGTTCGGAAGCGCGCCGACCGGCTGGGCGCGCGTGCAGGCGATCTGCGACTTCGTGCATGACCGCATCACGTTCGGGTATCCGAATGCCCGGCCGACGCGGACGGCGTTCCAGGGCTATCGGGAACGGGTGGGCGTGTGCCGCGACTTCGCGCATCTGGCAGTGACGCTGTGCCGCTGCATGAACATCCCGGCGCGGTACTGCACCGGCTACCTGGGGGATATCAGCGTTCCTGTGGTCGATGCACCGATGGATTTCAGCGCGTGGTTCGAGGTTTATCTGGGCGGCCGGTGGTACACGTTCGATGCGCGCCATAATACCCAGCGGATCGGGCGCCTCGTGATGGCGCGTGGGCGGGATGCGACGGATGTGGCGATTTCAACCGCGTTCGGGCGCGCCGAACTGGTGCGGTTCGAGGTCGTGACGGACGAGGTAGGGTAGAGGCGGCGGGGCTGGTCAGGCCCCACCGTTACATTTGTCAGCTGGCGTTTTTCTCGGCCTTCTTCTTCTCGTGGTGCCCGATGGCGGCACCGACGGCCGCGCCGGCGACGGCATGACCGCTGCCGACTTCGTGCCCTGCGAGCGCCCCGACCGCGGCGCCCTTCGCGGTGTCGTGCTTGCCGGGTTGATCGGTGCTGGCGGCGAGCGCGGGAAGCGCCGCGAGCGATGCAATCAGAATCAGGGGAATCAGGTGGCTGCGGATCATTGCTCTCTCCGAAATGCGCGATAGTGGAATGGGTAACGCGGGCTGCGGCCGGGCGATTTTTCAGGAAAGCGTGATTCGGCTGCGGCTTATGAGAGTCTGCTGATCGAGGTTGTAGAGCGCGTCGAGAAGCTCGAGCTGCAGTGAACCGGGGCCTCGGGCGCGTTCGGCGGCCAGTTCGCCGGCGACGCCAGTGATGGCAAGGCCGTGGGCGGCGGCGATTAGCGCATCGCTCTGCACAGCGAGGCACGCGGCGATAATGGCGGTTGCCGTGCAGCCGAGGCCGGTGACGCGGGTCATCATCGGATGTCCGTTGGCAATGGCAGCAAGGCGTGTTCCGTCGGTGACGTAGTCGGTCGCGCCGGTGACGGCGATGGCGGCGCCGGTTCGTCGCGCGAGGGCGCGGGCGGATTGGATGGCGGCCTCGGCTGGGTCAGCGGAATCAACGCCCTTGCCGCCTTCGCTACCGACGGAAAGCGCGAGAATTTCGGACGCGTTGCCGCGAATTACGGCGGGGCCGCGATCCATCAGATCGCGCGCGATCTGGGTGCGGTAGGCGAGGGCGCCGACGGCCACCGGGTCCATGATCCACGGAATGCGGCCAGCCTGTGCGGCGGAGGCGGCGAGGCGCATGGCGGCGGCGCGATCCGGGTTCATGGTGCCGAGATTGATCACCAGCGCAGCGGCGGCGCGGACGAAGGATTCAACCTCGTCGGCGCCTTCGACCATGGCCGGCGAGGCGCCGATGGCAAGCAGCGCATTCGCGGTGGTGTTCGTGACGACGAGGTTGGTGATGTTGTGGATCAGGGGTGCCTTGGCACGGATCGCTACGATCGTGCCGAAGACCTCCTTTCCGGTCATCGAGGTTTGCCTTTGAGGGCAGGATTCACGCGCTCTGGCCTACGGCCTCGCCCGATCCTGCTCCGTGATCCTTGCACCATTGGGCGACTTGCGCGTGGGTGGCGAACCAGCAGCCGCCGCGGGATTTCATATAATGGATCAGGCGTTCCAGCACCGGCAGACGGGAGCGATGGCCGGTGATGTGCGGATGCATCGTGAGAAGGAACAGGCCGCGTTCCTCGTAAGCACCTTCGAACTCTGCGCGGAAGATTTCCTCCACTGAGGAAGGCGGCGTGTAAGGGCGAAGCGCGGAGAAGCGCACCATGTTGTAGTAGACGGCGTCGTCGCGAATCCATTCGGGCGGGAGTTCGACGATGCCGGTGGGGCCGTCATTATCATCCAGTTCGTACGGTTCATCGTCGGCCATCAGTGAGCTGTCATAGAGCAGTCCGAGTTCGCGGATGATGGAGAGGGTGTTGACCGAGAAATCCCAACTCGCGGTGCGGATGCCGACAGGCTGTTTGCCGGAGAGTTTCGCCAGTGTGTCGGCAGCGCGGAAGGTGAGGTCGCGTTCGACATCGCCCGGCAGTGTGGTGTTGGCTTCGTGGATCCAGGAGTGAATGCCGATCTCGTGGCCTTCCTCGGCAACCCCCCGGACTTCGTCGGGGTGGAGCAGGGCGGAGACGGCGGGGTAGTAGAAGCTGGCGGGGACTTGCTCGCGTTCGAGAAGACGGCGGATGCGCGGCATGGCAGAACGGGCGCCGTACTGGCCCTGGCTGATGCGCATGGGGCTTTCATCGCTGTCGCGCAGCGGAATCGTTTCGTGATCGGCGTCGAAGGAAATGGTGACGGCGCAGTGGGCGCCGTGGGGCCAGGCGGTGGGGCGCAAGCTGCGGCCAGCGCGCGCACGGCCGACGATGCGGCGCCAGACGGGTTCGGCCCAGGTCCAGGGTTCGCCTTCGGGGTGGGTGCTGCGGGGTTTGTCGCTCATTGTCAGCTCCGCGGTGGGGCGGGGATGGTGCCTCGGTTGCAGGCAGTGGGCCAGAGCCAGCGGGCAACGATGGGCGCATCGTTGATTGCGGAGCGTGGTGGATCGTAGTTCTGTGGGCGGGGAGGAGCATTCATCGAACTGACATGTGCAGCGTCATGATGATGCGGGCAAAACTCCCGCGATGAATCGCGTGATTGCAGGAACAATTGCCGGGATGTTGGGTCAAGAGGGCGATGCGCCTTCGACGATCCAACGGCGCTTCACCGTTACAGCCTCGGCAGCCTCGATCTTCGCCTTTCTGACGATCAACTACAGTCTTTCCTGGGCAAGGAGGCGTATGAAGCGCTGAAGGCAGCGCGCCCATCGGATGCGGTGTGGTTGCAAGAGCTGCTGATGCAGCGGCTGTGCGACCGCATCCTGGACAAGGACGAGTTGATTGCCGCGCTAGCGGTTGGTCGGCCGCGATCGGCGCCGATGCCGGTGACAGGGGGGTAAGGGATCAGGTGGTCAGTTGATGGTTATTGCATTGTCCCGATCGGCGCACCGAAAATGACACGCTGATAGTCGGCGAGCAGCGCGGGCTCTTCGATGGAACCGTGATGATGCAGTTGTCGCCACCCGCCATTGCGGCGAACGAACCACCGCGTCGTTCTGATGCGCAGGGCGAGTGTGCCGGACGGTGATTCGCAGGTGCCCTTCTCCCGGCCCACGAATACGCAGGTGCGGTCGTCGCCATGGGTGGTGAAGTCGTGGAATGTCACCTGGACCCGTGCGGTGCCACCGAATAAGCGCGCATAGCCGTCGCGGATGTCGGGCCAGCCGCGACGGAGCCCGCCTACGGGATTGCTCATGCTGGGCTCATCGCCATCCAGCCAGACCTGGGCAAGGGCGTCCAAATCCTTGCTGTTGAAAGCGCGATAGAAGGCCGACAGCGCCGCGAGCGGGCTCGTGGGGTCGTCGATCACTTCGGTGCCACTGATTTCTGTTGAGAGTCCGGTCATATCCGTTCTCCTGTCAGTTCTCGCGTGCGGTCCGTGCGGCGAGATCGATCCCAAAAGTCAGAACGAAGATCGCCGATCCGATGATGAAGAGAAGGCGATAGTCGCCGCCGGTTTGGGCCAGGACGAACGTTAGTCCATAAGCGCCGGCAGCCTGAAGCAGCGCGAAGCCGGTCGTCGCCATGCTCCAGGCGCCCTGCAGCGCGGCCGTGTCGTGCGGCAGCAATTCGTGGATCCGGCCAAGTGCAAGAGGAACGACCCCAGGGGTGAACGCGCCGATGATAACGCTGGAAACGATCAGGCAGACGGGACTGGTATTGAGTGCCGGCAAAAGCACTGCCACGGCCTGCACGAAGAAGGCGAGCCGCAGGGCAGGGCCGAAGCCGATGCGATCCGCCACCTGGCCGCTGAGTACCGGACCGATGACCGCGCCGAGACCGAACAGCACCCAATAGCGGGCACCGGTGGCGAGACCCTGGCCGAGGCCGCGAGCGACGAAATCGACGAGGAACAGCATGTGCGGCACGAGGCCGGCGGCATTGAGTGCGTACTCGACGTAAAGCGCCCGCAATTGGATGGCCGCACGTCGGGGATGGTGACGTGCGCCGTGCGGAGCGGTCCGGGGAGGAACCGTGGCGGGCCAGCCTGTCCAAGCGAGCAGTGTGAGGAGAAGGGAGAGGATACCGAGGCCTCGCCAGGCGGCGGTCAGGCCGTGGTGGAGGAGCAGCGGGACGAGCGTTCCCGACGCCGCGATGCCCAATCCGACGCCGGCGAAGATTGCCCCGCTCGCGAGGCCTCGGCGCCGGTGCGACACGTGCGGCAGCACGGCGGGTGCGGCGAGCACCATCAGGGCACCGCCGGCTATTCCGGACAGCAGCCGCCAGAGGAAGAACCAGGCGAAGGAAACGGGGGTCGCGCAGGCGAAGAAGGACGCGGTGGCGAGCAGCATCATCGCGCGAAGCAGGATCGGTGCGGGAAAGCGGGCCGCAAGCGGGCGCCCCAGAAGCGCTCCGGCGAGATAGCCGGTGAGATTGGCGGCTCCGAGATAGGCGGCGACGGAGGCGGTAAACCAGTGAGCGCTGATGATGGCCGGCAGCAGCGGCGTGTAGGCAAAACGTGCCAGGCCGATGCCGACCAGGGTGGCGCAGGTACCGGACAAGGTCGCCCGCCACTCGTTCACGCTGCGCTCTGGCGTCATCATTGGTGGGGGAGATGGGTTCGGACTGATCGTGTCGGTATGAATTGTTTAGAGAGCCGGTATCGGTCCGGCAGATTGCGGGGATGATGTTCCGATGGCTGCTGCACCTGAAGCAACCTCTATACTGCACGAACTCGGCATTCCCTCAGCCAATGCATTCAGCGTGCGATCTTTTGGCGCAAAGGGCGATGGCAAAGCGATCGACAGTGGAGCGATCAACCGCTGCATTCAGGCTGCAAGCGTTGCCGGGGGCGGGACAGTCTGGTTTCCGCCGGGGACTTACCTAAGTTACTCCATCCGCCTGCGGAGCCGGATCAGGCTATACCTGGATCCGGGTGCCGTCATCCTGGCGGCAGATCCGCCGCGCGACGCAACCGAATCCCAGGGTTACGATCCGGCGGAGGCGAGTGTCGCGTCCCAATTCCCCTACCAGGACTTTGGACATAGCCATTGGCACAACAGTCTGATGTGGGGAAAGAGCGTTCGCGATTTTGCGATCGAGGGGAAAGGCCGGATCTGGGGCAGGGGCTTGGTGAATGGCGATTTTGAACCAGGTCATTTACCGGCGGCTCAACCCGGCGTCGGGAATAAAGCCATCGCGTTCCTGAACTCGCACAACATCATCATCAAGGATATCTCCATTGTTGAAGCCGGCCACTTCGCTGTTCTCGCGACCGGCTGTGACAACATCCGAGCCGAACACCTTGACATCGACACCAATCGGGACGGTCTCAACTTTGATAGCTGCAGCCGGATCACTGTCATCGGTTGCAGGATCAACTCTCCCAACGATGACGCCATATCGTTGAAGAGCTCGTACGCACTTGGCAGGCCGGTCGTCACCCGAGACGTCCTGATCAAGGATTGCACGCTGACCGGATCTTATATGCCCGGTACGGTCGCGAACGGCACATACGAGCGGCTGGGCAACGATACGCGGACCATCACGGAGCATTATACATGCCGCATCAAGCTTGGCACTGAATCCAATGGCGGATTCCGGGATGTCGTTCTAAGGAATAATGTTATCCGTGGGTGCCGCGGCATTGCCGTCATCACCGTGGATGGCGGCGTTGTGGAGAGTATAAGCGTTCAGGGTCTCGCGATGTACGACGTGCGGAGCGCCCCGCTCTTTTTGTGGCTCGGTGCGCGTCTTAATGGTCCAGAGGGCATCTCTCCAGGGAGATTGCAGAACGTCGAGATCCGCGACGTCTATTGTGAGCAGTTCTATACATCCATGCCGATGATCATGAGCGGCATTCCTGGCCATCTGATCGAGAACATCAAAATGAACCACGTCCATATGAAGATAATGGGCGGAGGGACGACGCGGGCGGCGAAGATAGTGCCTCCTGAGGCTATTCGCTCTTATCCGGAACCGAGCGGCCATGTTCAATCGTTCGGACCGACGCTCCCCGCCTGCGGGCTTTTTTCCCGCCATGTGAAGGGACTCGATATCAGGAACTTCGCGCTGGAATGCGTGCGGCCCGATCTGCGGCCTGTCATCTGGCTGCAGGACGTGGAACGAGCGACGATCGCTCTTCGGCATACGAGCGGGGTGCGTAGGAACCAGCTTGTTCGATCTTGCAGTAAGGTCAGGAATATACGCGTGATACAGCGAGAGATCTGATGTTTGATGTCAGTCTGGCTGGGAAGCCCCGCGGAGTATCCCGGTTCGGAAAATGAGCAGGGCGAGCAGACTCGAGATGACGAGCAGGGAGAAACTGATCGCCAGCTCGGTTGTGCGGCCAAACTGCACCCCGCGGCCCATCAGCACGAAGATTATAGTCTGGGGCAGATAGCCGATCGCCGATGCGGCCATGAACGGCGCAGCAGGTACGCTGGAAAGCCCGGCCAGCAGGTTGAGCGCCAGATTGTTGCCGACGGGTAAAAGTCGGATTGCAAGCGCGGCGGCAAAGGGGCGCCGGGCCAGGATGGTGTTGATCCGGGCAAGGCGCGTTCCCAGCCGGCGCCGAACGAAGTCCCGGCCGACTGCGCGCGCCCAGAACAGATTTGCGGCACAACCCAGCAACTGGGCGGCAAGAGCGAGCGCAATGCCCGGCAATAGGCCCCAGCCGTAACCGGCAACGAAGGCGACCACCTGGCGCGGAACACCAACCGCGCAGGCGATGGCGCCGAGCGCGACAAGCCCCGCCACGGAAAGGTGAGCGGTCGGCAGCGATTGCAGTCCACCCGTGCCGGGCAGCAGTTTCACGGCGATCGCCGCACCGATGAGTCCACCCGCCAGCAGCAACATCTTCCCGAGGCTGGCAGAGACGCTGCGCTTCGCGGCCGAAGACACCTGCATCATTCGGCGTCGCCGGGCCGATCGGAAGCGATATCGGGGCGGCTCCAGCGGCGTTTGAGCCACCAGACGCCCGCAAGATCGACGATCCCGACCGCAAGCCGGTCGAGCGACCCGTAATGGGAACGGCCCTGCGTGCGGGGCCGGTGATTGACCGGCACGGAGACGACCGTGGCGCCGTGCCTGAGGAACAGGGCCGGCAGGAAACGGTGCATGTGGTCAAAGTGCGGCAACGATAGGAAATTCTCACGCCGGAACACCTTGAGGCCGCACCCTGTGTCCGGCGTTCCGTCGCCGAGCAGTTTTGCCCGTATTCCGTTGGCGAAGCGTGATCCCCAGCGTTTCGCAAGACTGTCGCGCCGATTGCGACGGAGTCCCGCAATCAGGATCGGCGTGGGGCCATGCGCCTCGGCCGCTTCAAGCAGCTTCGGGATATCGTTCGGGTCGTTCTGCCCGTCGCCGTCCAGGGTGGCGATCCAAGAACCGTGCGCCGCCCTTACACCGGTCACCAAAGCAATGCTCTGGCCTGACTGCGTGAGATGGCGAAGCACGCGCAAGCTGGAGCAGCGTTCGCGCGCTTGCTGCAATTCGGCTGCAGTACCGTCAGAACTGCCATCGTCCACGACGACAATCTCGAAATTCATTCCCGCGAGTGCGGCAGCGATTTCGGTGATCAGCGGTTCGGCGTTGCCTGCTTCGTTGTGCATCGGGACCACCACTGAGACATGCGGCGTCTCAGTGGAGGAAGGGACCTCATGATTTTGATGGGGCATCGGATTGTTGTGCGAGACCCGGGGCCAGACCTGGTGCCAGACCGGGGCCGCCAGCCGCGGGCGGAGGCGGATCGAAGCGAATCATTTCAATGTCCTGCCCGATCTTAATGTCTTCGGCTGGCGTGCCGAGCTGGCCGACTTGCGTGCGGAACGCCGCGATCGTGCTCGTGCGCTCCTGACCCGTGTGTCCGTGGATGGCAATGACCGGCGAGCCGGCACGAAGGCGGGCTTCAGCCTCGCTGAGCTGATAAACGACCCTGTCTTTCACGACAGCGGCCTCCGCGGCCGGCAAGTAGGCGCGCAGCATTGTCGGCACGCCATGATCGTCCAGATACAGATCGGCGCCCGAGGCGAGCGCGGGGGCGAGCGCCGCCGCAGCCAAGTCCCAGCGTGGCGCTGTTTCGGAGGCATAAAAAGGCCGGACATTCAGCAAAAGCAGAGAGGCCGCAATGGCGGAGGCCAGAAGCCATCGTCCCCGGGCCAGCCATGCGGCGCCGACTCCCGCGAGGATCAAGAAAGCGGCGCCGCTCCAGAGCAGATAGCGCGGTAACCAGAGCGGCCTGCCCGGCTCGGACGCCACGAGCAGCACGGGGAGTGCGAAGACCGCGAGCGCCATGATCAGGCATGCGGCGGGCTGGCGCCGAAGTGCGATCAAGCCCGTGCCGGCGAGCAGCAGAGCGACGAGACCGAGGATCGGAAGACCGACGGGAAGCAGGTGCATACTCGCAATGTTGCCAATGCGCAGCAGATAAACGTCCGCAGTCACACGCCAGGCGCGCATTCCGTCCAGTGGTGGAACCCAGTTGAAGGCGGCCATGTAGTCGTCGTCGACGCTGTGGCCCATCGCCAAATACATCGGGGCAACGGCGAGCAACACGACCCCCTGTCCGCAGACCCAGCGCACCAGAAACGTCCGTCGAGCCGTGCCGGACAGCGCACGTGCGATGGGCCAGACGGCAAGATTCGCCACGAGAATGAATGGAAGAGCGTTGCCGATCGTTGCAAGCGCACCGATCATTCCGAGAATGAGGGCCAACCAGGGTCCGATGCCCCTGCGCCACGCTCCGCCCGCGGCTTCGGCGTTACGCGCAACACTTAGTAGGCCCCAGAGAGAGAGCATCAGGCAGGCAAGCTCGAGAGAATATGGCCGAGCGTCCTGGCCGCTTTGCACCATAATAGGGGCGGTTGCCAGCAGCAGACCGCTGATCAGGCCGCCTGTCCTAGCAGCGCCGATGCCCTCTGCCAGCTTTCGCCCAACCAACACGCCCAGTGCGGCGGCAAGAGCCCCCGCAACAGCACTCGGCAGGCGCAGCAGCCACGGGTTCACACCGGGAGAGAGTTGAGACAGCAGCAGAAAGTAGGCCGGCAGATGATGGTGGTCGAGTGAGTCGGTGATGAGCTTGCCGGGAGGCAAAGCGACGCGCAACTTTGTCATAACCTCGTCGATCCAAAACGGCTTCGTTCCAAGGTCGTGAAGACGGAGCGCGAGCGCGAGGGCGAAAATCAGTGTGAAATCGATCAAAGTGGCCGCGCGAGCGGGATCCCAGCGTGGCCGGGGGAGCGATTGTTGCATGGAGCGTGAGAAATGCATGGACATCCGGCGAACCCCGCAGGATTTCACTCAAGCTCCCTTTTACCGTTTATCGTGTATCAAAGCGTGTCAGAAATCGACGAGGGGCCTCGGATTCAGAATACCAGGAAGTACATCAGGGCGATGTTCACACCGAGCAGGACGGCGGTGACGCCGTGCGCGATGACGTTGCCGACGCCTCGCACCTTCCGAATAAGCCGCTGCGCCTGCTTGCGCGGGCCGTGGCTTTCCAGCAGTCCGATCACCGGCAGCGTCAAATGAAAGGCAGCAAGCTTATGCGCGAAGGGGTGCAGGACTGAAGGCCGGCTCTTCAGCCTGGCGCCGGCAGGCCCTATGCTCGGGGCATGCAGACCGTCCTGATCACCGGGTTTGAACCGTTCGACGGGGATATCGTGAATCCCTCGATGGAGGCGATCCGCGTGCTGGCGTCGCATCGGCCTGAGAGTGTGCGGCTGGCGGTGGCGCTGCTGCCGGTTTCGGCGCGGCGGATCGAGGCGGCGTTGCGCGAGGCGCTGGAGGCGCACCGACCGGATGTTGTGATTGCCGTGGGGCAGGCCGGCGGCCGGGCGGAAATGTCGGTCGAGCGGGTGGCGATCAACGTGGATGACTTCCGCATTCCGGACAATGCGGGCGATCAACCGGTGGATGAGCCGGTGGTGGCGGGTGGGCCGGCTGCGTATTTCTCGACCCTGCCGATCAAGGCGATGGTCCGGCGCATGCGGGAGGTTGGGGTACCGGCGAACGTGTCACAGACTGCCGGAACGTTCCTGTGCAACCATGTTTTCTTTTTGCTGCGACACCTAGCGGAGACCGAGTTTCGCGGGATGCGTGCCGGGTTCATTCACGTGCCGGCGCTGCCGGAGCAGGCGGCGCGCAATCCGGGCCAGAGCAGCATGGCGCTGGAGACGATCGTGACCGGGTTGAAGGTTGCGATAGAAACTGCCCGCGATGTGGCGGCGGATTTGCGGGTCAGCGAGGGGCAGACGGATTAGCCGTCCATTGACGTGACGCGACCCGGCTCCTCCTGGAGTCCGGTGCAGCCGAATGATGCTGCGGGAAACCGCCTTCTCGGGCTGTCATTGCAGTTCTGGTCGCTTATCGTTCTGACCGGGATTGGGGCGGGAATCGGGGCAGGGCTGCTGATGAAGCTGCTGCGAGCCGTGCAGCATATTTGCTATTCCTACAACGGGGGCACCTTTCTTCAAGCAGTGCAACAAGCGCCGCTCGAACGACGTGTCGTGGTTCTGTGTATTGCTGGGTTTGTCGCGAGCGCCGGCGTGTTCCTTCTGAAGGAAGTCCCCGGGGGAAGTGGCGGCAAGCTGAATGAACGGATTTGGTTTCACTCCGGCCGGTTGGCGGAGTTCAAGACCATTGCGCAGTCCGTGTTGTCGATCACGATCGTTGGCATGGGGGCGTCGCTCGGGCGCGAAACGGCACCGAAGCAGACCGGAGCAGCCGTGGCGAGTTGGCTTTCTCGTTGGGTTGGCCTTTCTTCGGCCGAATCACGTCTTCTTGCCGCCTGCGGTGCCGGTGCGGGCATGGGGGCGGTCTATAACGTACCGTTGGGCGGTGCCTTATTCGCGCTGGAAGTGTTGCTCGGAACACTGGCATTGCCGTTGATTCCGCCTGCGCTTGCCGCGTCGGTTATTGCGACCACCGTATCCTGGCACATGCTGTCCAACCAGACGACCTACGTGGTTCCCAGCTACCCCGTCGTGTTTACGCAGCTGATCTGGTCGCTCGGCTTCGGGCCGATCGCCGGGCTGGCTTCCGTCCTCTACGTGCGGTTGATCGTGGTCGCCGACGGGATAAAACCAAAACGCGGTCTCGCGTTGGTGTTGCCGATCATTGCCTTGTCGGCGCTCGGGTTGCTGGCGATCCGATATCCGCAGCTGCTGGGTAACGGCAAAGATGTCGCCCAACTCGGTTTTACCGGTGCTCTCGGTTTACCGCTTCTGCTCGCCTTGGTCTTTTTGAAGCCGCTTGCGACATCCGCGTGCCTGGGCAGCGGGGCTCCGGGCGGCTTGTTCACGCCGAGCATTGCGTTCGGCGCGATGTTAGGTGGGTTGCTTGGCCGCGCCTGGTCGTTCTTTTGGCCCGGTGCCGTGCCGGGCAGCTATGCGATGATCGGAGCGGCGGCGGTTTTGGCTGCCAGCATGCAGGCGCCGATTGCCGCGTTGGTGCTGCTGCTCGAGCTCACCCATCATATCGCGGCCCTGTTGGTGCCGATCCTGTTCGCGGTCACCGGAGCGGCTGTTACCGCACGGAGGCTCGATCCTCGCTCAGTCTATTCCGGGCGCGTCCATACTGGCCGGCAGGCGGCAGAAACCGAGCCGCCGGCCGTCAACGTGCAATATCGCGACCTGCTAGCACCGCAGGTGAGAACGATTTCCGTCGCTGCAAACTATCCGGAGGTGCTGGAGCGGCTTGTTGCGGAAGGCAACGACCCGAAACCGCTTTACGTGGTGGATGAGAACGCCAGATTGTCTGGCCGCATCGATGCCCGCCACGCAGCGTCCCCGCCTGCGCTGACCCGCGTGTTATCGAGCGCCGCTGCCGGCGATCTGATGGAACGGGTCGGGCCGCTGACCCCGAATCTCACCAGGGCAGAAGCGATCGCAATGCTCAATGAAGAACCTTCCGGCGAATTGCCGGTCGTGGAGGCAGGCTCCGAACGACTTCTCGGTGTCGCCGCGAGGCCTTAGCGGGAGAATGGGGCCCTTCCCCGCAGGAAGGGTCCCTTTGTGATGATTACGACGTCTTGTTCGTGCAGGCGGCGGCCGGGGCGGCGGTGAAGCCGGAGACGGCGACAGTTGCAGCCGAAATGCCGCAGAGCACCGCGAGCGCAAGAAGGATGTTTTTGGTCATCGGTCCCTCCATCAGATCAGGACAGGCTGAAGATAGGGCCGCGTTCTGTGAATGATCAAGCGCGGGAGGTGGGTTCTCGCGCTTTCTTGGCCTCATCCGAGGCGCGCCAGAGATACCAGGCGGCGGTGGAGCGGAACGGCGACCAAGCCTCGCCGATCGCGGCGAGGTCCTTCGGTTTAGGGGGCGCGTCCAGGCCGTGAAGCGCGCGGTAGCCGTCGCGTACGCCGAAGTCGTCCACCGGCAGGATGTCGGGCCGGCCGAGGGTGAAAATCAGCATCATCTCCACAGTCCATTGTCCGACGCCACGGATCGCCGTCAGGCGCTGGATGAGTTCGACATCGGGCATGCGCAGCGCCTGGCGTCGCGTGGGGATGGTGCCGTCCAGCGCCCGGGAGGCGATCTCCCTCAAGCAGGCGATCTTTGTGCCCGAAAAGCCACAGGCCCGCAGGGCGGCCTCGGACGTGCTGAGGATCTGGGCGGGGGTGGGGAAGATGTCTTCGGGGTAGAGGGCGACCATGCGTGCCAGGATGGCGCGGGCCGCGTTGCCGTGGAGCTGCTGGTGGGCGATGGCACGCATCAGCGCTTCAAACGGGCTGCGTCCGCGCTCGATTTCCACGCGGGGGCGGCCGATCCGGCGGATCAGGTCGGCCCAGGCGGGGTCCCGCGCCAAATGAAGGGTCGCCTCTCGCCCGTTCACTGAAATACGCTTTGTGCGTGTGGGGTTGCGAGCGTAGATTGTGTGCGATGTCGTGGAGTGAAGACCAGGAACGGCAGCGTGACGAGAATCGCCAGACGGCGAGCCTGGCGGCTGTCGCGGTGACTTTGCTGTTGTTGATTATCGGGTTGCATCTGGTTCACGAACTGCACAAGACGTCCGAGATCGAGGACTGCCTGATGTCCGGGCGGACCAACTGCATGGTGATACCGGACCACTAAGCAGCGAGGGCAGGCGCTTCGCCGCGTGAGGCCTGCTTCAGCAAGTCCGCACCTTTTTCCGCAACCATGATGACCGCGGCGTTGGTATTGCCAGAGATCATCGTCGGGAAGATCGAGGCGTCGATGACGCGCAGGCTGGCGATGCCTCGGACGCGAAGCTGATCGTCCACGACCGCCATCGGGTCGCTGCCCATCCTGCAGGTGCCACAGACGTGGTAGGTGGTCTGGCCGTTGATGCGGGCGAACTCCAGCCATTCATCGTCGGTTTGCACCTTGCCGCCTGGGTTCAGCTCATTGCCGCGATACCGGTCCATGGCTGGATTATTGATGAGGCGACGGGCGATTTTCATGCCGGCGACGACGGTGCGCTGGTCAAGCTCGTCGGCGAGGAAGTTGGGCCGGATGGCGGGGTGGGCCATCGGGTCGGGGGATTTGGCGTGGATGCTGCCTTTTGATTCAGGGCGGCATTGATAGGTGGTGATCGTCATGCCTGGTTGGCTGTCCAGGATGCGGGTGGCGGCGGTGGCGTAGCTGGCATGGGCGAAGTGGTATTGGACGTCGGGTTCCTCCAGCTCCGGGCGGGTGCGGATGAAACCGTAGGCGATGCCGGCGGTGAAGGTCAGGATGCCGCGGCGGAGGACGGCGTATTTGGCGACCTCGCGGGCGAAGTAGAGGCCCCGGGTTTGTTCGTTCAGCGTGATCGGCAGTTTGACGCGCCAGTTCATGCGGGGCGCGAAGTGGTCGCGGTAGTTCTCTCCGACGCCGGGTAGCTCGTGTGAGACAGGAATGCCGAGCGATTGCAGGCGATCGGGCTGGCCGATGCCCGAGAGTTCGAGCAGGTGGGGAGATTGCACGGCGCCGGCGGCGAGGATGACCTCGCCGGTGCAGCGCGCTTCGTGCGATTGGCCGCTCTTCAGATAGCGGATGCCGACGGCGTGCTTGCCGTCCAGGATGATGCCGGTGGCATGGGCGGCGGTTTCCACGTGCAGGTTGGGGCGTGCCAGCGCGGGGCGGAGAAACGCGCGTGCGGTGGACCAGCGCTGGCCACGCTTCTGGGTGACCTGGTAATAGCCGAAACCTTCCTGGTGGCCGTTGTTGTAGTCGGGGTTGCGCGGCCAGCCTTCGCGTACGCCGGCTTCGATAAAAGCGTCGCAGATCTCGTGATTTTCGCACATATTGGCGACGTTCAGTGGGCCGTTGCGGCCGCGGGTCTCATCAGGATTTTTTGTGCCTTCGAAGTGTTCGGATTTGCGGAAGTAGGGAAGAACGGAATCGTAGGACCAGCCGCGATTTCCGAGCTGCGACCACGTGTTGTAGTCGAGCGGATTGCCGCGGACATACAGCATCCCGTTGATGGAGCTGGAGCCACCGAGGGTTTTGCCGCGCGGGATAGGAATGGAGCGGCCGCGGACGTTGTCTTCCGGCTCGGTGGCGAAGCACCAGTTGTAGCGCGTGTTGTTCAGCAGTTTGTTGAAGCCGACGGGAATGTGGATCCACAGGCTGGAATCGCGGGGGCCGGCTTCGAGCAGAAGGACTTTGTTGCGCGAATCCTCGGTCAAGCGGTTGGCAAGAACGCAGCCTGCCGAGCCAGCGCCAACAATGATGTAGTCCCACACCTGCTCTGCTTCGGCCATCGACGGTTTCCTCGGTATTGGCGGTAGCTTAGACCGGGTTCGGACATCAGGAGAACCCACCCTTGCCGTGCTTTGTCGTCTTGCTCCGCGCGGTGAATGTCGGAGGAACCGGCAAACTGCCGATATCCGAGCTGAAGACGATGGCGGAGGCGACGGGACTGCGTGATGTCCGCACCTATATCGCGAGCGGCAATGTGATTGGGTCAAGCGCCAAGCCGGAGGGTCATGTAAAGGCGGCGTTGGAGAAGCGGTTGGCGGATTATGCCGGCAAACCGGTGGGCGTGATCGTGCGCACAGGGGCGGAGATCGACACGGTTCTGGAAGACAATCCGTTCAAGGCCAAGCCGGCCAACCAGACCGTTGCGATCTTCCTGGATGCACCACCGCCATCCGACGCGCTGGATGCCGTGACCGGCAAGGCGAACGAGGCGATCATGCTGGGACGCCGCGAGATCTATGTGCATTATCCCGACGGGATCGGGCGTTCGAAGCTGAGAATTCCAGCCGCCACCAATGGCACGGCACGGAATATCAACACCATCGCCAAGCTGGCCAGCATGGCGCGGGGCGGTTAGGCTTCGCCCCAACGCGAAGGGGGAAGCGATGGACTTCAAGGGCAAGGTCGCGCTGGTCACGGGTGGCGGAAACGGCATCGGACGCGCGGTGTGCGCAGGGTTTGCGCGCCATGGCGCCAAGGTCGTGGTGGTGGACCGTGATGCCGACGGCGGGGAAGGGACCGCCGGCATCATCCGCCAGCAGGGCGGGGACGCGCTGTTCGTTCGTGCCGACGTGACGCGATCGGCAGATGTGCAGGCCTATGTGAAGGCGGCGCTGGACAAGTACGGCGCGATCGACTGCTTCCATAACAATGCGGGAATTGAGGGCAAGGTGGCGCCCACGGCGGAATACGACGAGGACGTGTTTGACGCGGTGATGGGCGTGAACGTGAAGGGCGTGTTCCTGGGAATGCGTCACGTGCTGCCGGTGATGCTGAAGCAGAAGCGGGGCGCGATCGTGAACACGGCCTCGGTCGCGGGATTGGTGGGTTCGCCCGGCATGTCGGCCTATGTGGCGTCGAAGCACGCAGTGATCGGAATGACGAAGGTGGCGGCGGGCGAAGTGGCGCGCGCAGGCGTGCGGGTGAACGCAGTCTGCCCCGGACCGATCGATACGCGCATGATTCATTCGCTGCACGGGATGGTGAATCCGGACAATCCGTCCGTGGTTGGCGAGCGCTACCAGGCGGCTATTCCGCTCGGGCGCTACGGCACGGTCGAGGAAGTGGCGAATGTCGTGCTGTTTCTGTGCTCCGACCTCGCGTCCAATGTCACAGGCGCGCAGTACGTGGTGGATGGCGGGCGTACGGCCACACCTGGCGCGGTGACCAGCACGGTGCCGCGGTGATGCCGGGCCTTTTGGAGGGCAAGATTGCACTGATCACCGGCGGCGGATCGGGCATCGGCGAGGGGATCGCGCGCGGCATGGCGAAGGCCGGGGCGCGCGTGCTGGTGGCGGATGCGAACGGTGAGGGGGCGCAGCGCGTCGCGCGTGACCTGGGAGGTGGCGCGGAGGCCTTCACGATGGATGTGACGGATCGGGATGCCTGCGACGGACTGGCGGAGTCGGTGCGGCGTGAGGTGGGCGCGATCAGCATCCTGGTGAACAATGCGGGGATCATCCGGCGCGGGAAGATGACGGATGCCGGTGCGCGGCACGATTGGGATAAGACGCTCGCTGTCAATCTGGACGGGCCGTACAACGTGACCACCGCGTTCCTGTCGCACCTGACGGAGACGAAAGGCTCGGTGATCAATATCGGCTCGGTGCAGTCGTTCGTCGCACTCCCGAATTCAGCCGCGTACACAACGTCGAAAAGTGGCGTGCGCGGGCTGACAAAGGCGATGGCGATCGAGCTATCGCCGCTTGGCGTGCGGGTGAATGCGATCGGGCCGGGGCTGATCGCCACGCCGCTGAACGCAAAGGCGCGGGAGAATCCCGATTACATGCGCAACTTCCAGAATCGGATTCCGATGGGGCGGATCGGCGAACCGGACGATATCGCGGGACCGGCCGTATTCCTGGCGAGCGATTTGGCGCGCTACGTGACGGGGGTGACGTTGCCGGTTGACGGCGGCTTCCTGGCGTACTGATGCGCATCGAGATCCTATGCACCGGCGACGAAGTACTGACCGGGAAGATCGTCAACTCCAACTTCAGCTTCATCAGCCAGAAGCTGGAGGAAGCCGGTCTGGACGTGATCTGGGGCACGACAGTCGGGGATGACCGGGAGCGGCTGCTGGAGGCGTTCCGGCTCGCGTCCGAGCGCGCCGACGCGGTTATCGTGAATGGCGGGCTGGGGCCCACCGTGGACGATCTGTCGCAGGAGATCGCGGCGAAAGCAGCCGGGGTCGACCTGGTGCTGCACGAGGAATGGCTCGCGAAGATGGAGGCGTTCTTCGCCCGGCGCAGCCGGATCATGCCGCCGAACAACCGCAAGCAGGCGATGCTGCCGGAAGGCGCGGAGATGCTGGACAATCCGATCGGCACGGCCTGCGGCTTCGCGGTGGATATCGGCAAAGCGCGGTTCTTCTTCACGCCGGGCGTGCCGCGCGAGCTGCGGCGGATGCTGCAAGAGCAGGTGATTCCGCGATTGTTGGCGCGCGAGGGGAGGCCGGCGACGATCCTGCTGAAGCGGTTTCATTCGTATGGATTGGGTGAATCGCACGTCGACTCGCTGCTGAGCGGGATCGAGGAGATCGCGCCGGGCGTGAAGCTGGGATTCCGCGCCCATTATCCGCAGCTGGAGACCAAGCTGTTGGCGCGCGGGCCAAGCCCCGATGCGGTACGCGCGATACTGGCGCCGGCGGAAGCCGAGGTGCGGCGACGGCTCGGCAATTTTATTATCGCGGAGAATGACGACACGTTGGAGGGCGTGATCCTGGCGCCGCTGATGCGTGCGCAGGGGACGCTGGCGGTGGTGGAGACATTCACCGGCGGTCAGATCGCCGCACGCCTGGCGCCGCTGCCGGGTGCGGAACTTGTGTTCCGCCGTGGCTCGGTCATGCGGGATCTGTCCCTGCTGGGGCCAGTGCCGGTGACGCAGGCGGGCGCGGAGGAAGCAGCGCGCGCGGCGCGTGCAGAGTCCGGGGCGAGCCATGCGCTTGCGGTGCTGGTGGAACTGGACGACGGCGAGGACCGGATCGATCTGGGCGGCACGATCTCCATCGCGATCGCGACGGCGGATGCGATGGCGTATCGGCGCGCTCGGATCCTGGGTGGGCGGGAGTGGGTGCGGCTGGGCGCGGTGGAACTCGGGATGGATTGCCTGCGGCGCTTCCTACACGGCCTGCCGGTGGTTGAGCGGATCGATTTCGAGAAGACCTGATGGCGACACGCACTGCATCGCTGACTGCGGCGGGGCTTTCGGCCCCGCGGGGTCGTGCGCGATCGTGGCGCGGCGTGCAGACGTCGCTGGAGGCGTACGCGTTCCTGGCGCCGACGCTGATCGTGCTGGCGGGGCTGGCGGCGTATCCGCTGTTCGACGGCATCTGGACCAGCTTCACCAGCCGGGAGGTTGCGAAGGCCGGATCGTTCATTGGGTTCGGCAATTTCACGATGCTATTCCAGACAGAGGCGTATCGCGGGGCGGTGGTGCATTCCGTGCTGCTGACGGCCGGCGCGGTGGCGGTGAAGACTGTGCTGGGGCTGGCGTGCGCGGTGCTGCTGACTCAGGCGTTTCCGTTGCGTGGGCTGGTGCGGGCGTTGGCCTTCCTGCCTTGGGCCGTGCCCGGCTTGGTGGCGGCGCTGGGCTGGCGCTGGCTGTTCGACGAACAGGCGGGCGTGTTCAATGCGGTGCTGATGATGCTGGGGGTGCAGCCGGTGTCCTGGCTGTCCGATCCCGACACGGCGCTGGTGTCGATCGGCATCGCGACCGTGTGGCAAGGCCTGCCGTTCTTCATGCTGATGTTCATCGCGGCGCTGATGACAGTGCCGGGCGAGATCTACGAGGCCGCGGCGATCGACGGTGCGACGGCGTGGGCGCGGTTCAGGCATATCACGCTGCCATCCATCGCCGACGTGATCGGCGTGACGGTGATGCTGTCGTCCATCTGGACGTTCAACAACTTCAACATGGTCTACATCCTGACCGGCGGCGGTCCGGACGACAGGACGCAGATTCTGCCGACGCTGGCTTATGAATATGCGATGCAGCGCAATCTGCTGGGGGCGGGCGCAGCGGTGATCACCTCGGCCTTGCCTGTGTTCCTCGGGATCATCTTTCTGCTGACGCGCCGGATGCTGCGGGAGAAGGGCGTGCGATGATGGTCGCGGGGCGCAAGTCGCAGCGCTGGCGCGGCGTTGGGATAGCGTGTGCGGTGACGGTGCTGCTGTTGTGGTCGCTGGTGCCAGTATACTGGATTTTTATTACATCCTTCAAGCAAGAGCAGGAGATTTACGCGTATCCGCCGACGTTTGTGCCGATGGCGCCGACACTCACACAATACGCAACAGTGTTGTTCCACACGGGCTTCCCGATATTTATCCGCAACAGCGTGATCGTGGCGGGTGTGACAACGCTGATCGCCACGGCGGCCGGGGCGCTGGGAGCGTTCGCGATTGCACGCATCCGGTTCGTCGGTCGCGCGGCGATCGCACGGCTGATCGTGGTGGCGTATCTGCTACCGCCATCCTTGCTGTTCATTCCGCTGTTCATCGTGCTGCAGCGCCTGGGGTTGGTGGATTCTCTGGGGGGGCTGATCGCGGCGTATCTGACGTTTTCGATCCCGTTCTCCACCTGGATGCTGATCGGGCATATCCGGACGATCCCGTCGGAGCTCGATGAGGCGGCACGGATCGATGGTGCCTCCCGCTTGCAGGTGCTGCTGCGGGTGATATTGCCGCTGACGTTGCCGGGGCTGAGCGTGGTTTCGCTGTTTGCGTTCACGCATGCGTGGAACGAGTTTCTGTATGCACTGGTGTTTGTGTACAGCAATGGGACCCGAACGATCACGGCGGGTTTGGCGTCGCTGACGATGGGCGACACGTTCATCTGGGGGCAGTTGATGGCGGCGTCGGTGCTGGCGATCGTGCCGGTGCTGATCATTTACCTGATTGCGCAGCGCTGGCTGATTGCCGGGCTGACGGGCGGCAGCATCAAATAAAAGGAGGAAACGAGATGCGTTTGCGAATGGCATTGCTCGCGGGAGCAGCGTGGGTTGGGTTGGGTGTCGCGGCGCAGGCAGCGGACCTGACGGTGTGGGGCCTGCAGACCTTCAACACGAAGGCCGATGAGTGGCTGGCGAACGAGGCGAAGGCGTTCGGCAAGGCGCACAACGCGGATGTGGAGTACGACGTGGTGCCGGCGAATGTGCTGAACCAGCGGCTTGCGGCGACGTTCGAAGCGCACACGCCGCCCGATGTGTTCATGCAGAACAGCGGCGCGATCCAGTATTACATCGCGCGCGGGTTGACGGTGCCGCTGGATGACGTTTTGGCGCAAATGCGCAAGGTTCCGGGCGGGATTTACGAGAACCTGACAGCAGCCGGCGCGTATCAGGGCACGATGCAGGCGCTGCCTCTGGAAGTCGATGTCTCCCCTATCTTCGCCCGCAAGGACCTGCTCGATGAGATCGGCAAGCCATTGCCGCAGATGTGGGAGGAGTTGCGCGAAGATGGCAAACTGATTCAGGCGAAGCATCCGCAGATCAGCGGGTTCGGGATGACGGTCAGCAACTCGGCCGATGCGGAGGCGGCGATCCGGGTGATGATCTGGTCGTTCGGCGGGAAGGTGATGGCGGCGGACGGCAAGACGGCGGTGTTCAACTCACCGGAGACGCGTGCCGCTTACCAGTTTGTGGCGGATATGTTCCTGAAGGACAGGATCATCCCGCACAGTGCGCTGACATGGGACGATGCGGGAAATAACGTCGCATATCAGACCGGACGCGCGGTGTTCGTGCTGAACCCTCCAAGCATCTACCAGTATTTGCAGGAACATGATCAGAAGCTGCTGGCCGGGACGGTGATGATCAGCGTGCCGAAGGGTCCGGGGACGGAAGGTCGGAACGGCAATACGGTGGGAAGCTGGGAGTGGGCGGTGTCCAAGGACTCCAAGCACCAGGATCTGGCGAAGCAGTATCTGGACTATTTCTACGATCCGGCGAACTACAAGCAGGCGATCGAAGCGGTGGGCGGCCGTTGGGTGCCGGTCTATACGGCGATGTTTCAGCAGGTGAAGCTGTTCGCCGATAATCCGGCGATGAAAGCGTTTCCGGATATGGCACGGACCGGAATTATGGATGGGTATGCCGGGCCGCCGAACGTTCTGGCCGGCAAGGTGTTCGATGCGAACGTTCTGACGAAGACGTTGCAGAAGATCCTGGTTGATCATATGCCGGTGGATCAGGCGGTCCAGTGGGGCCAGCAGCAGATCGAGGCACTGGCGAAGACGGACTAAGAACGCGCAGGAGGGCTCCATGATTCACCATATTTCGATTTCCGCAGGCAATCCGCGCCATGTGGCTTCGGTGCTTGCGGAGGTGTTGGGCGGGAAGACCTATCCATTCCCCGGGCAGATTGCTGATTCGTTCATGGCGGTCAGCGGGGATGAGCATGGCACGATGATTGAGGTCTATCCGGCTGATACGACTCTTGTGGCAGGGAAGCGGGACGAAGAGCAGGTGAGTGGGCTGCGCGGACAGAAACTGGCGGAGACCTCGCCGTTTCATGCGCTGCTATCAGTTCCGTCGAGCCAGGCGGAGATCGAGCGCATCGGCGCGCGCGAGGGCTGGCGCACGACGCTGTATGGCCGGGGTGCCCCCGGGCAACCGCCGATGTTTCATGTCATCGAGTTCTGGGTGGAGAACCGGCTGATGCTGGAACTCGTACCGCAGGATCAGATCAGCGAATATACGACTCTGATCCAGCCGGCGAAGCTCGACGCGTTCTTCGGCGCTCGCGCCTGAATGGAGGCGCGGCGCGTTCGCACGCCGGTTCTGGAGATTGCGTATCTGGAGGCGGGGCCAGCGGATGGCGTTCCGGTGGTGCTGCTGCACGGGTTTCCGGATGACCCGCACTGTTATGATGGCGTTGCGCCGATGCTGGCGCAGGCGGGACATCGCGTGCTGGTGCCATGGCTGCGCGGGTATGGTCCGACGCGGTTCCTGCGCGACGACACGCCTCGGTCAGGAGAGCAAGCGGCGCTGGGCGTGGATGCGCGGGATTTTCTGGACGCGCTGGGGATCGAGCGTGCGGTGCTGGCCGGATATGACTGGGGCGGCCGCGCAGCGTGCATCGTGGCGGCGCTGTGGCCCGAGCGTGTGCGCGGCCTGGTGACGATCGGCGGGTACAACATCCAGGATATCGCGGCGGCGGGGCGGCCGGGAACGGCAGAGCGGGAGTGGCGATACTGGTATCAGTGGTATTTTCATACGGAACGGGGTCGGGCGGGGCTGGAAAAGAACCGCCGTGCGCTATGCCGGCTGATGTGGACGCTGTGGTCGCCGAACTACCGGTTCGATGATGCGACATATGAGCGGACGGCGGAGAGCTTCGACAATCCGGACTTCGTGGATGTGGTGATCCAGTCGTACAAGCACCGCTACGGCAATGCGCCGGGCGATCCTGCGGTGGCGGAGGTGGAGGCGCGTCTGGCCGCGCAACCGACGATCACGGCGCCAACGATCATCCTGCACGGCGAAGCAGATGGCGTGACCGGTGTGCCGGATGCGGCGCGCGAGGCGCCACGATTTGCCGCGCTGAAGGACCGGCGCGTAATTCCGGTGGCAGGACACTTTCTGCCACGGGAGACGCCCGACGAAGTGGTGCGGGCGGTACGGGCGTTCGGGTAGAACGTCTGCGGCCCAAACAGGCGGTTCGGGCCGCGTCGCTATCAAACGAGATTATCGTTGATATAGTCGAAGTTGATGTCGTCGCCGAGGCCGGGCGTCTGAGACGGGTGGACATAGCCATCCTTGTCCATCGGATCAGGCCGGGCGTTCAGGTATTGCGGGACCTCCTCATAGTCCAGGAAGGGATGGAGCAGGCCGCGCTCATACCAGCGGCCGTTCTTCTGGACGGCGCAGAGCGTGAGATTGCCGGCACCGCCGCCGTGGATTTCGCAATCCATACCGAAGGCTTCGGCGAGGTGGATGATCTTCAGGCTGGGGCTGATGCCGCCGACATCGTGGGCGCCAGTGCGGGTCAGGTCGCAAGCGCCGGCTTTGATCCACTCGGCGCGGGTGTGGAACTTGCCGTCCATGCTCTCCGGGCCGATGACAGGGATGTCGAGGTTGGCGGCGAGCCAAGCGTAGGAGCTCATCGACGCTTCGTTCATCGGCTCCTCGTACCAATAATAGCCAAGGTTCTGAAGCTCGCGGCCGAGCCATAGAGCGTCGCCGCGGGAATAGCCGTGATAGGCATCGAGCATCAGTGGCACGTCGGGGCCAACGGCTTCGCGGACGGCAGCGCAGGCTTTGACGTCCATGCGCACGTCGGGAGCGAAGGAGACGGGCTTCATCCAGGTGTGGAGCTTGATCGCCTTATAGCCGCGGCCGAGGAGCCACTCCGCATAGCGGGCGTAATCTTCCGGTGTGGCGAGGCCGTCTTTCATTTCGTCGCCGCACATCGTGCTGCCATACGCCGGAACTTTGTCGCGGTAGGCGCCGATGAGCTTGTAGACGGGGACGCTGAGCTTGCGGCCGGCAAGGTCCCAGAGGGCGAGATCGACGATGGCGAGGGTGCGATCGGTCAGCTGGTCGCCGCTGCCGCGCTGCCAATGTGCGAGATCCTGCCAGATCTTCTCCCGGTCGAAGGGGTCCTGGCCGATGACGACGTGACGGATGAAGCCGTTGAGGAGATGGGGACGGACGGCTTCGACAGGGCTGAGGGAATGGCCCTGGGTTCCGTCATCGGTTGTGAGGGTGAGCAGTGCCTGGCGCGCATCGTTGGGATCGCCGGGGTGAGTGTGGCCATCGCTGTCGCGGACCTGGCGGGAGGTGTAGCGGAACACCTTGACGGAGATATCGGTGATTTTCATGCGGTCTGTTTCCTGCCCGGGCTGAACCTCCTGTCATCGTATGACATGATAAAGGGACCGGCAAGCGGTCAGCCGGCGGCGCTGCGTCTGCGGAGGTCGCGGGGAGCGGCTGGATTGAGAAGCGCCCGATAGCGCGCGAGGCTGCTGGCGAGGTGGGCCCGCATGGCCTCTCGGGCGGCGGAGGAATCGCGGCGGGAGATGGCGTCGACGATCCGGCGATGCTCCTGCTGGACCTGTGCGAGGTAGGCGGACTGGGCCTCGGCGCTGGTGTGGCGGAGGCGCACGCTTTGGCGCGGGATGATGAACTGGCCGAGATAGCGCAGGAAATCGACGAAGAAGCTGTTGCCGGTGGCTTCGGCGATCGCGCGATGGAGCTGAATATCGGCCTCGACGCCAGGGTCGCCGCGGGAAAGGGCATCATCGACGTCGGCGAGGGCGGCTGCCACATGGCGGCGCGCCTGGGTGGTCCGGCGCTCGGCAGCAAGGGCGGCGGCTTCGGTTTCGACGGCGATGCGCAGTTCCATGACGTCCAGGACACGCTGCAAGGAGTCGAGTTGGTCCGGGTCTATGCGGAAGGGGCGGTTGTTGTTCTGTTCGGCGACGAAGGCGCCCACCCCCTGGCGGGTGAGGACCAGGCCGTCGGCGCGGAGGGCCGCGACCGCCTCGCGAACCACGGTGCGGCTGACACCGAGTGAGGCGACGAGTTGCTGCTCGGTCGGGAGTTTGGCACCGGGTGCCAGGGCGCCCGAGAGGATCTGCTGGCGCAGACGCTGGACGAGATCCTCGGTGAGGCGACGAGCCGGGGCGAGCGGAGCTAGAAGGCTGAGAGTCGCCTCGGTTTTAGTCCCATTGGCGGCTTCGCTGGTCATGGCGGCGGTTTCCGGTTTCCTGCCGCGCGGCCTATGTAGGCGGTTGACGATGGCCGGCCGGCGTGCTTCTACTCATCACGTTGTCATATGACATGCCAACCAGTCCATGTCCATCATAAGTTCACCGTTCAGGTGACACCCGTTCAGTTGATGCCGGGAGGAAGCGATGCAGTTTGCTCGTCGTGACGTTCTGAAACTGGCCGCGGGCAGTGCGGCTGTTCTCGCGGCGCCACGGCTGGGCCGGGCCGCGCCAGGCGAGCTGCATGAGGCGCCCGGGTTGGCAGGCGGCAAGCTGCCGCCCGTAGCCCAGCGAGTGCCGAAGAATCCGGAAGTGGTGCAGCTCGGCGGGGTCGGGCAGTATGGCGGGACGATCCGGACTGCCGTGCGCGGCGATGCCGACCACAACGCGATTCTGCGCGTCGTCGGGAATATGGGGCTGACACGCTGGACGCCGGATTTCAGCAAGGCGATTCCGAACGTGGCGGAAAGCTGGACGACGAACGCGGATTCGTCCGTCTATACGTTCAAACTTAGGGAGGGAACGCGCTGGTCGGACGGACAGCCGTTCACGGCGGACGACATCATTTTCTTCACCGACGATCTGCTGCCGAATACGCAATTCTATGCCGCGCCGCCGCCGCAATATGTGATCGACGGCAAGCTGATGCGCGGCGAGAAGGTGGATGATTACACGGTGCGGCTGATCTTCGCGGGGCCGTATCTGACGTTTCCGGAGCGGCTGGCGGGGCCGCTGGGACAGCACCCCGTGCTGTATGCCAAGCATTTTTGCAGCCAGTTCATGCCGAAATACAATCCGAATATCGACAAGCTGCTGGCCGAGACGAAGCAGCCGAACTGGGCGGCGCTGTTTCGGCAGCATTGTGGGGATATCGAAACCCCGGCGCGCTGGGCCAATCCCGACCGCCCGGTACTGGACCCCTGGGTGGTGAAGTCGCCGTATACGGGCGGGGCGACTGAGGTTGTGCTCACGCGCAACCCGTTTTTCTGGCAGGTTGATACCGCGGGTAACCAGTTACCGTACGCGGATGCGCTGAGCTTCAAGGTTATCTCCGACATCCAGTCCATCGTGCTGGCGGCTGTGGGCGGGCAGATGGACCTTGAGCTACGGCATGTGGCTCTGATCAACAACAAGCCTGTGCTGGCGCAGCATGCGAAGAGCGGCCATTATCATCTGATCGAGCTGGACTCGACGGATGTCTCCGCGGCAGGTCTGTTCCTGAACCAGACGGATAAGAACTCGCCTTTGCGCGCGCTGCTGACCAATCATGAGTTCCGGCGCGCACTGTCGCATGCAATCGACCGGGACGAAGTCAATCAGATCGTATTTCTGGGACAAAGCCAGCCATGGCAGACGAGTCCGCTGCCGCAGGACCGTTTCTATAACAAGCAGCTTGCAGAGCAGTATCTGGCGTTCGATCTCAAGACGGCGAACGATATTCTGGACAAGCTAGGGCTGACGAAGCGGGATAATTCCGGATTCCGGCTGATGCCGGAGAGCGGCCGGATCGTGATTACGGCAGACGCGGATGTAGAGGCCCCGCAACTGATCGACGTGCTGCAGCTGATCAAACCGCATTGGGCAAAGATCGGGGTAGATCTGGCGATCAAACCGATGGAGCGGTCGCTGTTCTACGAGCGTGCGCAGAACAACGACTATGATATCGGGATTATGGCGCTGCCGGGCGGCCTGCATCCTTATACTGATCCCCGGGCGTGGCTATCGGTGCAACCGCTCGAACTCGCGCGAAAGCCTGCCCTGGGTTCACTGGTATCAGAGCGGCGGAAAGATGGGAGAGAAGCCGTCGCCCAGCATGATCCAGCGATTACAATTGTGGGATCAGTGGAAGCAGGCGGCGACTCAGGACAAGGCCGATGCACTGTTCAAGCAGATCCTGCAGCTGGCGGCCGACGCATTCGAGGTGATCGGGATCGCGCAGGGAACGACTGTGTTCGGCGTGTGCAGCGATACGCTGCATAATGTGCCGGCGAAGATGCCGATGGGGTGGGAGTATCCGACACCGGCGCCGACCCTGCCGCAGCAATACTGGTTCTCGAAGGCCTGATGCCGCGCTTCATCATCCGCAGGCTGTTGGGGATGATCCCGTTCATCATCCTCGTGTCGTTCACCGTCTTCGTGCTGATCAAGCTGCCGCCGGGCGACTTCGTGTCCAACTACGCGGCGAATCTCTCGGCGTCGGGCGAGACGGTGAACCAGGCGACGCTGATCCAGATGCGTCAGGAATTCGGACTGAACCAGCCGTTTCTGTTGCAATACGGGCACTGGATCTGGGGCGTGGTGCACGGGAATTTCGGCTATTCGTTCAAGTGGCAGCAGCCGGTCGGATCACTGATCGGGGAGCGGCTCGGGCTGACGCTGGTGCTGTCCGTGTCCGCGCTGCTGTTCACCTGGGCGGTGGCGTTGCCGATCGGCGTGTTCAGCGCGGTGCGGCGGTACACGATCGCCGACTACGTTGTCACGTTCATAAGTTTTCTTGGGCTCTCCGTGCCGGGATTTCTGCTGGGCCTGGTGCTGATGTATGTCGGCGTCACGGTGTTCGGGGAGAATCTCGGCGGACTTTTTTCACCGCATTACCTGAATGCACCGTGGTCGCTCGGGCGGATGCTCGATCTGCTGCGGCACTTGTGGATCCCAATGGTCATTCTGGGGATTCAGGGATCGGCGAGTCTGATCCGCATTATGCGGGCGAACCTGATCGACCAGTTGCATCAACCTTATGTCGATACGGCTAGGGCGAAGGGTCTGCGCGAGGTCACGCTGCTCGTGCGGTATCCGATCCGCGTCGCGCTGAACCCGTTCGTGAGCACGCTGGGCTGGGTGTTGCCGAACCTGATTTCGGGTTCGGTGATCCTGTCGATCGTGCTGAACCTGCCGACGGCGGGGCCGATGCTGTTCGATGCATTGCTGGCGCAGGACCAGTTCCTCGCGGGCGCGTTCCTGTTGCTACTCTGCGCATTGACGGTCCTCGGCACCCTCCTCTCGGACATCCTGCTCGCGCTTCTCGATCCCAGGATCCGCATGCAATGAGCGCAACTGTTGGCGATGTTGCGTTGCCGGTTGCGGCAGCGGCGACGGCCTCCGAACGGCGGCTGTTCTGGCTGCGCTTCAAGCGGCACAAGCTGGCGATGGCAGGATTGGTGGTGACGCTGCTGCTGTACCTGATCGCGATTTTCGCCGAGGTCGTGGCGCCGTTCGACCCGAACCATAGCAGCGCACGGCTGGTGTATCATCCGCCGCAGGCGATCCACTGGCTGGATGACGGGTCGTTCCATCCGTATGTGCTGGCCTTCCAGTTGAAGCGCGATCCGGTGACGCTGGCTGCGACCTATGTGCCCGACCTCAACAAGAAAGTTTATCTCGGGCTGTGGGTGAAGGGCGACCCCTACGACATGTGGGGAGTATTCCCCGGCGACCGGCATTTGTTCGGTCCGGTTGATCCGGATCAGACGGTGTTCCTGTTTGGAGCGGACCGGCTCGGGCGGGATATGCTCAGCCGCATTGTCTACGGCGCGCGCGCTTCTCTCTCCATCGGCATTGTCGGCGTGACATGCAGCCTGATCCTGGGGATTCTGTTCGGTGGTATCTCGGGATATTATGGCGGCCGCGTGGATTGGGCGGTGCAGCGGGTGATCGAATTCATCATATCACTGCCGACGATTCCGATCTGGCTGGCGATGGCGGCGGCGCTGCCGAGAAGCTGGTCACCACTGACGACGTATTTCTGCATCACGCTGATCATATCGCTGATCGGGTGGACGGAGTTGGCGCGGGTGGTACGCGGGCGGTTCCTGGCGATACGGTCGGAAACATACGTAACAGCGGCCTGGCTGGATGGGTGCAGCCAGAAGCGGATCATTTTCCGGCACATGCTGCCTTCACTGGCGAGCCACATCATCGCCTCGGTGACCTTGGCCATTCCGATGATGATATTGGCCGAGACTGCGCTGAGCTTCCTCGGGATTGGCCTGCAGCCGCCAGCGATTTCCTGGGGCGCGCTGCTGACGGAAGCGCAGGACGTGAACTCACTGGCGGAGGCGCCGTGGCTGCTGCTGCCCGGCGTTGCAGTGGCCGTCACCGTCCTGGCGCTGAATTTCCTCGGCGACGGGCTACGCGACGCGGCGGATCCCCATGCTCACTAGCCCGGAAGACGCAGCGCCCATCCTGGAGCTGCGCGATCTGCGCACAGTCTTCCCGCTGGCGAACGGGAGCGAGCTGAAGGCGGTGGACGGCGTGAGCTTCACGCTGCATCGCGGTCGCACGCTGTGCATCGTGGGAGAGAGCGGGAGCGGAAAAAGTATCACCGCGCGGTCCATCATGCAGATCGTGGGCGCGCCGGGGCGGATCGCCGGCGGGCAAATCCTTTATCACGCGCGGGTCGGGCAGAAGCCGGTGGATATTGCGCAGCTGCATCCTCGGGGCGCCGATATGCGGGCGCTGCGCGGGCGCAATATCGCGATGATCTTCCAGGAGCCGATGACGTCATTGTCGCCGATTCACAAAATCGGCTGGC
Source organism: uncultured Pseudomonadota bacterium (assembly GCA_963791885.1). Taxonomy (GTDB): domain Bacteria; phylum Pseudomonadota; class Alphaproteobacteria; order Acetobacterales; family Acetobacteraceae; genus CAVSUZ01. The sequence goes on from CAWBUL010000006.1 coordinate 2,196,560, forward strand.
AGATCGGGGAGCCGCTGCTGGCCCACCGGATGGCGGATCGGAAGACGGCGAAGCGGCGGGCGATTGAGCTGTTGCGGCAGGTGGAGATTCCGAATCCCCAGAGCGCGGTCGATCGCTATCCGTTCGAGTTCAGCGGCGGGATGCGGCAGCGGGCGATGATTGCGATGGCGCTTGCCTGCGATCCAAAGATCCTGATCGCGGATGAGCCGACCACCGCGCTGGACGTGACGACGCAGGCCGAGGTGCTGCGGCTAATCAAGCGACTGCAGCGGGAAAACGGGCTGGCGGTGCTGTTCATCACGCATGACATGGGCGTGGTGGCGCAGATCGCTGACGACGTCCTGGTGATGTGCCAGGGACGCGTGGTGGAGCATGGTCCGGTGGAGCAGATCTTCTATGCGCCGGAGCATCCGTACACCCAGCGCCTGCTGGAGGCGTCGCAGAAACTGGGGATGGCGGCGCCGCCGGCCCGGCCCGTCGTGAATGCGACGCAGCCTCTTTTGCAAGTGCGCGGCGTGACGTTGGCGTATCCCCCCCAAACGAGCCTGTTTCGCAAGCCCATAGTGCCTCCGCCGGCCGTGCGCGACGTCAGTTTCGATCTGTTCGAGGGTGAGAATCTTGGCATCGTGGGGGAAAGCGGGTCAGGGAAGACGACCCTTGGCAACTGCCTGATCCGGGTACTGACGCCCGGCAACGGGGAGATCGTTTATCGGAAGCGCGATGGCAACGAGGTTGATCTGGTCAAGCTGGACCGGGCGGGGTTGCGGCCGGTGCATCGGGAAATCCGCATGGTGTTCCAGGATCCGTTCGCGTCGCTGAATCCGCGGATGACAGTGGCCCAGGTTGTCGGCGAGCCGTTGCTGGTGAACGGATTGCTATCAGGGCGAGCGCTCTCGGCTCGGGTTTCCGAGTTGCTGACGAAAGTGGGGCTGCCGCCGGATGCAGGGCAGCGGTATCCGCACGCGTTCAGCGGCGGACAGCGCCAGCGGATCGTGATCGCGCGGGCGCTGGCGCTGGATCCTCGGCTGATCATCGCGGATGAAGCGACCTCGGCGCTGGATGTGACGCTGCGCGGGCAGATCCTGGATCTGTTGTTGGCGCTGCAGAAACCGCTGGGCTTGAGCTTCGTACTGATCAGCCATGATCTTGGCGTTATTCGTTATTTCTGTAACCGGATTGCAGTGATGTATCGCGGGCAGATCGTCGAGATGGGGCCGTCCGACGACATCTGCTTCCGTCCGCGTGAAGCCTACACCAAGGCGCTTCTGGCGGCGGTCCCGGAAGCAGATCCAAGGCGGCGCAACCTGCTGGAGGCGGCATGAAAATTACCGGGCTGAAGACGTTCATGCAGCGGGTGGGGAACCGGCCGCGGCTGCTGGTGAAGATCGGAACTGACGAGAGCATCGCGGGGTGGGGTGAGGCGTATAATCACGGGCCGGATTATGCGCTGCCGCCATTGCTGGAATATCTGTATCCACAGATCGAGGGCATAGATCCGCGGCGGATCGAGTTCATCGTGTTGAAGCTGCTGCAGTCCTCTCGCTTCCCGCCGGGAGCGTTGGGGCTGGCGGCGATCTCTGCGATCGACCACGCGCTGTGGGATATCGCGGGCAAGGCGGCAGGGCTGCCGGTTTACATGCTGCTGGGCGGCCATGTGCGTGACCGCGTGCGGGTCTATTGCGGGGTCTACACGGCGCCCGATCCGCAGGAGTGCAAGGACACCGTTTTGTCCCTGCACGAACGATATGGTTTCACCGCCTTCAAGCTAAGTCCCTATCGCCAGGACCTGCATGCCGGGCGCTGGGGCATGCTGTGCGAAACGGCGGGAACCTGGTTCGGCGAGCTGCGGCGGATCTGTCCGGCCGCGTTCGAGTTCGCCTTCGATGCGCATGCCAAGATCTTTGAGCCGTATCAGGCGATCCAGCTGGGGAATGCGCTGGCGCCGCATGATCCGCTGTTCTTCGAAGAACCGATTCGGCCGGAGCATATTCCGGCCTGGGGCCGGCTGCGATCGGCGTTGAAAGTGCCGTTGGCGACGGGCGAATGCCTGTATTCGCGATTCGAGTTCCTCTCGCTGCTGAATGCAGGCGGAGCCGACATCATCCAGCCGGATATCTGTGCCGTCGGCGGAGTGACGGAGATGCGGCGGATCGCCGCACTCGCAGAGGCGCATTATGTCACCGTGGCACCGCATAATCCGATGGGGCCGCTGGCGACGGCGGTGAATGTGCATTTCGCGGCAGCTCAGCCGAACTTCAAAATCCTGGAGTATCGGATTCCGGAACCAGTGGCCTGGACGGACGATCCGTATCTGCCGCGCGATGGTTATCTGCAACTGCGAGACCGGCCGGGCTGGGGGATCGAGATCAACGAGGCGGCGCTGGCAAAGGACGATTACGTGCACTGGGAACGCAAGCTGCCGATGCGGCCTGACGGGTCCACCGGTTATACCTGATGCAACGGATCGCTCTGCTCGGCCTGGGAATGGCCGTGAAGAAGCATGTCTTGGCTCTGCGGGACCTGACGGACCGGGCGGAGGTCGCGGCCTGCTGGAGCCCGACCGAGGTTCGTCGTGAGGCCTTCGCCCGAGATTACGGGCTGCCGGTCACAGGCGATCTGGATGGTATCTTTGCGGACCGGTCGATCGGATTGGTGTTTATTCTGACACCGCCCTGGACGCATCTCGATCTCGCTGCAATGCGTCGCCGCGGGCAAGCATATCCTGCTCGAGAAGCCAATCGAAGCGACGCTGGCCCGATCCGAACAGCTGGTCGGTCTATGCGCATCGGCCGGTGTGAAGCTCGGGATCGTGTTTCAGAACCGGTTCCGCACGCCGCATTTGCGCCTGGCGGAGCTGATGCGGGCGGGACGCCTCGGCGAGCCGATCAGCATCGCTCTCTCGGTGCGGTGGTGGCGGCTGGACAGCTATTTCGCCGAGCCCGGCCGAGGAATGCGGGAACGCGATGGCGGCGGCGTGCTGCTGACGCAGGCAATCCATGTCATGGATCAACTGATGGCGCTGGCCGGTCCGGTGGAAGAAGTAAAGTCATTCGCGGCAACCAGCCCGTTGCGGCGCATCGATACCGAGGATGTTGTGACAGCGGCGCTGCGATGGCCATCCGGCGCCATTGGATCACTGGACGCGACGACGACAGCGTTTCCGGGATCGGGCGAACGGATTGAACTGGCGTGCAAGAATGGCTCGGCGCTGTTGGAGCGGAAACGGCTGCGCGTGTGGCTGCGAGACGGGACGAACCTGGACGTGGGGGAAGACGAGGGCGATCCGGCGGTACAAGGGGATTACCTGGCGCATCGGCGGCTGATCGAGGACATGATTGCGGCGATAGAGCGTGGGGGAGAGCCTGAGGCGAGCGGCGAGCGCTCCCTTGCGGTTCACCGGCTTATTGACGCGGTGATGCGGAGCACGACGTAACTGGTGTTCTCGACCCGTAGGGCAGGGAGCCTTGCTGTAAAATTGCCTGAGCCTTTCGCGGCGATGCAGAGCGCGCGGACGCATTCTACTGTGCGATCCGCCGCCTCGTGCGGTGCACCGGCGCAGAATCTGGGGCTGACTGCACCACCTCTACAGAGAGTGTAAACAAGAAGCGCTCAATGCGCGACGGCCAGAACATCCATTCCGAGGTTGAGTCGCGGCGCCACCTGCCCCCGGCCGCGGGACCCCACTTGCGGAAGTGGAGGAGGCCGCAGGGCTAGCGTCGCAGCCAGCAAGCATTCCGGCCGCGAGCAGCGCGCCAACGAACAAGAGTATCCTTCGCAATTTTCGCAGCGTCCCCAACAACATCAAGCCGATTAATCATCCCTCCGGGGCTAAGCAAGTTTCCGTACATATTGGTGAGGCCGTTTAGAAAAGAGCGACCGGCCGGAAGCCCAAGCCCCTCAGCCGCGTTCATTCCGGCGGATGAAGAAACGTTCCCGCCTCGTTTGGCTGCTCTCGATCCCCACCCTCCTCGTGGTACTCGTCGTCGCCGCCTGGATCTTCGCCGGCCCGCTGCTGAAAGGCATCGTCGCATCTCGCGCTTCGGCCGCCATCGGCCGCACCGTCACCATCGGCGCCCTGCACATCAGCCCCGGACGGATCACCACCGTCACCGCCGACAACGTCGTGATCGCCGAGCCAGCCAACTGGCCGCAGCCCAATCCGCCCTTCGCCAAAATCCGCCAGCTGACAGTCCGGCTCGACGTCTGGACCTACCTGTTCCACCACCGGACGGTCATCCCCGAGATCGACATCATCCGACCCCAGATGCTCGTGGCCGAACTGCCGAACCACGACGCCAATTACCGCCTCAACCTCGCCTCCTCTGGCGGCAGCAGCACCACCGAAATCGGGACGCTGCGCATCGACGAAGGCCGGATCCGCGCCCAGCTCGCCCCCTTGCGGGCCGATTTCGGCGTCGCCGTGCACACCGAACAACCGCCCGGCCAACAACCGAAGCTGCTCGCCGAAGCCCGCGGCACCTACGCCAACCAGCCGATCCAGGCACGCCTGATCGGGGGGGCGCTCCTCGCACTGCAACAGACCAACACGCCCTGGCCAATCGAAATTGCCGTCGATAACGGGCCGACACGGGTCCGACTCCAGGGCACCGTGACCGACCCGATGGCCCTCGCCGGAGCCAATCTGCGCCTCGATCTCGCCGGCCCGAGTCTCGCCCGGCTCACGCCGCTCACCGGCCTCGCGCTGCCGGAAACGCCGGCCTACCGCCTCTCCGGCATGCTCGACTTCGCCAACCACGCCGTGCGGTTCCGCGACATCCGCGGCCAGGTGGGATCGAGCGACCTGGAAGGCGTGATCGCCGTTACCCCGCGCGAGCCTCGCCCCGTGATGGACGCCAACCTTGAATCCCGCGTGGTCGACCTCACCGATCTGGGTGGCTTCATCGGTGCAACGCCCGGACACGCCCAAACTCCTCAGGAAGCGGCCGCCCCGGGCCTGTTCCCCACCACCCCGATCAGCGTCCCGAAGTTCCAATATGCCGACGTACACCTGCGCTACCACGCCGGCGCGATCCGGGGGCGCTCAATGCCGCTCGACAACGTCACCGTCGCGCTGGACATCGTGGACGGACACATTACCCTGCACCCGTTAGATTTCGGCGTCGGCGACGGACACATCGCCTCCACGATCCGGCTCGATCCGACCGGCAACGCTCTCCGCACCCAGGCAGAGGTGAACTTCCAGAGCGTCGCGCTCTCACAGCTCATGAAGGCGACCAAAGCGTTCGAGGGCGCCGGCTCCATCAGCGGCAGCGCCCGCATCGACACCGAGGGCAACTCGATGGCCGCCATGGCCGCCAACGGCAACGGCGAGATCGAGTTCGGCATGGCCGGGGGCGACCTATCCGCCCTCCTCGTCGATCTCTCCGGCCTCCAATTCGGCGACGCCCTGCTCTCGGCCCTCGGCCTGCCGAAACGCACCGATGTCGAGTGCCTGGTCGGCAACTTCGCCCTGGAGCACGGCATCCTTCAATCGCGTGCCCTGATCCTGGACACCGGCGAGGCCATCGTGACCACCTCCGGCGGCATCAACCTGCAGGACGAGGCGATGCGCTTTCAGATCCGTACGGCCCCCAAGCACTTCACCATCGGTTCCCTGCCCGGGCCGATCAACATTGGCGGCACGATGAAGCACCCGTCCATCCTGCCGAGTGTCGAAACCGTTGCGCGCGCCGGCGCGGTTGGAGTCCTGGCCGCGATCTTTCCGCCCTTGGCCGCCCTCCCGACCATCCAGTTCGGCGTCAAAGACCAGCATCGCTGCGAGGCCCTGCTCTCCCAGGCGCGCCAGGAAGCGCCTGGGACCAAGCCACCCGCGCCGGAGCGTCAGGTGAGCCGGTAGCGGTTGCCTCCATCTCGGTTTCTACATACGGTACGGCGTTTCAGAAACGCTGGGCATCATGGCCGTTCCGAAACCCCAGGATCCCTACCGGCTTGCCTCCCTCCGCAAGGGGTTGGAGGTAATCGACTGCTTCGCCCGGCGCGAAACCTGGACCCTGGCCGAACTGGCGGCCGCGCTCGACCTCAGCAAACCGACCATCTTCCGGATCCTCCATACGCTGGAGGAGTTCGGCTTCCTGACGAAGGACGCGGATAGCGGGCGCTACGCGCTTGGACTGCGATTCCATGCCCTGGGCTCCGCCGCGCTCCGCCGGGAACATCTGCGCTGGCAGGCGCTCCCGCCGCTCCAGGATCTGGCAGAGTTCGACCGGCGAAACCGTCCATGTCGGCATCCTGCATGTGTGGGAGGCGATCTGCGTGCAGGCGGTAGAAGGAACCCGCCTGATTCGCATGCAGGCTTTCGTGGGTAAGCGTACGCCGGCCCACGCCAGCGCGCTCGGCAAGGTGCTGCTGGCCCACCTTCCGTCCTCCGAGCTCGATCGCTTGCTCGCCGGCTGTGTTCTGTCCGGCTTCACGCCCAACACGCTCACCGATCCGGGCGCGCTGCGTACCGAGTTGGACCGCATTCGCGCCCAGGGCTGGGGCATGGACAACGAGGAGATCGAAACCGGGCTGCGGTGTCTCGGCGTGCCCATCACCGACCATACCGGCCGCGTCTCCGCCTGCGTTGCGCTATCGGCTCCTGCGGCACGCATGGAGCCCGAGGACATCAATGCGCTGTTGCCGCGATTGCAGGACACCGCGTCCCGCATCTCCGTCATGCTCGGCAGCCCGATCCGACAAGCCGCCTGAACACGAGGTTCCTTGCTATGAACGGCGCCGATATCATCGTCGACTTCCTGGTCCGCCAGCACGTGCCGTACCTGTTCGGCTTGTGCGGGCACGGCAATGTCGGCTTCCTGGATGCCGCGTTCAAAGCGCAGAACCGTATCCGCACCATCTCGGTCCATCACGAGCAGACGGCCGGTCATATGGCGGATGCTTATTTCAAGGTGAAAGGTGAGCCGGTCGCGACCTTCACCTCCTGCGGACCAGGTTCGGCCAACCTGGTGGTCGCACTGGCCGCCGCGATGATGGACAGCTCCGCCTTCCTGGCGATCACCGGTAACGTGCCGACGAGTCAGTTCAACCGGCAACCGTTCCAGGAAACCGGCCGGTTCTTCCAGGGCGACTTTCCGTCGGTGATCCGCCCGTATGTCAAGCGTAGCTTCCAGCCGACACGCGCCGACATGGTGCCGCTTGCCGTGCGACAGGCGTGGGAAATGCTGACCGCCGGCCGTCCCGGCCCGGTCAATCTCGACGTACCGCTGAACGTGTTCGTGGAGGAGACAGCGTACGACGCGCCCGCGACCGTCACGCGGGTCGCAAACGGCACGCCCGGCGCACCGGATACACTGGCGGCCGCACTTGACCTTCTCCTGCAACGCCGAGCGTCCGGTCATCATCGCCGGCCAGGGCGTGCTCCTCGCGCAGGCCTCGGCTGAGCTGACCCGGTTCGCCGAGGTGATGCAGATTCCCGTCGTGACCAGCCCGAACGGGAAAGGCTCGATCAATGAGCGCCATGAGCTTGCCTTTGGGTCAATCGGGCGCAACGGCAGTTACGCCGCAAACGAGGCAACGAAGAACGCCGATATCATCCTGGCGCTCGGCTTCTCCTTCGACGACCGTGCGACCAGCGCCTGGGTTGACGGCTACACGCTGGCGATCCCGCCGAGCCGCCTGATCCAGATCGACATCGATCCCGCCGAGATCGGACGCAACTATCCCGCGGAACTTGGCATCCTCGGTGACGCGAAGGCCAGCCTGGCGCAGCTCTCGTGCATGGCCGCATCACGTCTGAGCGGCGCGCGTTCAGCCGACACCGCGTGGCTGGACCGGTTGCGTCATGGCCGCGCGGTCTGGCGCGAATACCAGGACGGCCTCGCGGTGTCCGATCAGGTGCCGCTGCGCCCCGAACGGTTGATGCGGGCGCTGTCGTGCACCGTACCGGAGCATGCCATCGTGGCAAGCGACGTCGGCGTGCACCACAACTGGATCATCCAACTGTTCGATGCACTGCGGCCGCGCCAGTTGATCCACTCCTGGGGTTTCGCTGCGATGGGGTTCGCAACCTCGGGCATTCTAGGGGCGAAGCTCGCCGCTCCTGACCGGCCGTGTATCGCCGTCGTGGGAGACGGATCGTTTCTGATGACACCGCACGCGCTGGCGACTGCCGTGGAATACGACATCCCGGTGGTCTGGCTGGTGTGGAACAACCACGGATACTGCTCCATTCGCGACATTCAGTACGGGATGTTCGGCGGCCGCGAGCTGGCGACCAGCTTCCAGTCGGATCGCACGCAGGAGCTATACAGCCCCGACTTCGCAGCGCTGGCGCGCAGTTTCGGAGTGGCATCGCACCGTATCTCGCACGCTGATGAGATGGAGGATGCGCTGAAGGCCGCGATCGCCGCCGGCCGGCCGTACCTGCTCGAAGTTCCGGTGGACCGCGAAATCCGTCCCATCGGAACGGGGAGTTGGGAACTGCCGCCTTTGCCGCCTCCGGAACCCAATTTCCTGAAGGCGCTCGCCGCGCGCGGCCTGACGCTCTGAAACAACAAAAGGGGGGAAAGAGAATATGAAACGCCGCACGCTGCTGACCGCTGCCGCTGCGCTGCCCTTCGCGTCGATGCGCGCTCGCGCCGCACCTGCGATTTCGGATGGCGTGGTGAAGATCGGGGTGCTGGACGATATGTCAGGCGTCTTTGCCGACCAGCAGGGGATGGGCGATTTCGTGGCCGCGCAAATGGCCGCAGACGATTTTGGCGGTCACGTGCTCGGCGCACCTGTGCAGGTGATCCAGGCCGATCTGCAGAACAAACCGGATGTTGGCCTGTCAATCGCGCGCCGCTGGTTCGATGAAGAGCAGGTGGATGCGATTTTCGGGTTGGGGAATTCGGCGGTGGCGCTGGCGGTGCAGGAACTGTGTCATCAGCGCCAGAAGATCGACGTCGTCATCGCCGCCGGCACGACCGATCTGACCGGCAAGGCATGCTCTCCCTACGGCGTTGACTGGACGTACGACAATTACTCGGCTGCCAAGGGACCGGCCGATGCGCTGATGAAGCAAGGCAAGTCCAAGTGGTTCTTCATCGTCTCCGATTACGCGTTCGGCCATTCGCTGGAGGACAATGCTTCGGCGATCGTGCGCGGCCTGGGTGGCACGATCCTCGGCCATGCGCTCGTGCCGCTCGGCGCAACGGATTATTCGGCTCAATTGACGCAGGCAGCCGCGACGCATGCCGACGTCGTCGGAATTTGCTGCGGCGGCGCCGACTTCATCAACTGCGCCAAGCAGATGGGCGAGTTCGGGCTCATTCGCAACGGCATCACACCCGCCGCGCTGAACTGTTCGCTGACCAACATCCATTCGCTGGGCTTGCAGGTCGCCCAGGGCATGCTCTTCAGCCAGCCATATTACTGGGATCGGGACGACCCCAGCCGAGCCTTTGCCGCTCGTTTCTCTCAGCGCGTCGGCCATCCGCCCACGGCGTTCCAGGCCAGCACCTGGGGTGCGGTGACACACTATCTGAAAGGCATCCAGGCCGCCGGCACGGATGCGGCGCCTGCCGTGATGGCAAAGATGCGCGCCATCCCGATCAACGACTTCATGACCAAGAATGGATCGCTGCGCATCGACGGGCGCGTGATCCGCGATGAACTTCTGCTACGTGCAAAGAAACCCGCCGACTCCCACGGACCCTGGGACTTGCTGGAGGTGGCGCAGGTCATCCCCGGAAAGGACGCATTCCGCCCGCTGGATCAGGGCGGATGTCCGTTGGCGACCTGAGGGGGCCACATGTACGAACGCAACGGCGCGACAATTCGCAACATCGCGGAAGTGCTGTGGGAAACGCCGCCCGAGCACTACGACGCGCATTCGAAGATGCTGGTCACGCCGCGAACTGCGCGGACCAGCCACTTCGATCACCGCATTTCCTCCTACCAGCCGAAGGGCTACGTCGCGCCGCACAGCCATAAAGTGCAGGAGCAGATCTATCATGTGCTGGAGGGTGAGGGGCTGATGGAAATCGACGGTGAACGCACAGTGGTGCGCGCGCACGATGTCATTCATATTCCACCTTGTGTGGAACATGCGATCTACAACACGGGCCTGCGGGACCTCGTGTTTCTGGTGATCACCTCGCCGCCGGAGGATCAGTAGGACGTGCCAACCCACAGGCTGTTCATCGCCAGCCCGCTGGAAGCGGTTCACGTCGAGCGCATCCGCGCCGTCGATCCTGACCGTCTGGACGTTGATTACCAACCCGGCCTGCTCCCCCCGACCCGGTACGTCGCCGATCACCACGGCGCGCCATTCACCCGCAACCCGGCGCAGCAGAACCGCTGGACCCAAGCGCTGGCGCAGGCGGAGATACTGTGGGATCTGCCGTCGACGCCGGACGACGCCGCGCGCGCGACCAACCTGCGCTGGATTCAGACCACCAGCAGCGGCATCGGTCCCGCGGCACGACGCCTCGGGCTGCTCGACCGCGATGTGCTGATCACCACGGCCCGTGGCGTGCACGCGGGCCCGCTGGCCGAGTTCGTCTTCATGGCGTTGCTCGCTCATGTACGTGGCCTGCATCACCTCGCGGCGGAACAGCGCGCGCATCACTGGCAACGCTATTGCGGCCGGGAACTCGCCGGACAAACGTTGCTGACGATTGGCGCCGGCGATCTGGCGCGTGGCATCGCGCAGATCGGCCGCGCCTTCGGCTTGCACATGATCGGCGTGACACGCGATCCGCGTCACCCGCGCGCCCACGCCGATCTGTTCGACGCTTTGCACCCGGCCTCCGATCTGCTGACCCTGCTCCCTCAGGCAGACGCCGTTGTGCTGACGCTGCCCCAGACCGACGAGACCGCCAACATGATCGGCGATGCCATTTTCGCCGCATTCAAGCCCGGCGCAGCGTTCATCAATATCGGACGCGGGTCTGTGGTGGATGAGGCCGCGCTGATCCGCCACCTGCTATCAGGACGGATCGGTTTCGCCGCGCTGGACGTCGCCGAGCGGGAGCCGCTTCCGCCCGACAGTCCGCTCTGGGACATGCCGAACGTGTTGATCAGCCCGCATTCGGCCAGCACCGTCACGACCGAGAACGCCAAGATCACCGACATCTTCTGTCACAACCTGCGTTGCTATCTCGATGGGCGGGTGGCAGACATGCGCAACGTGTTCGACAAGCGCCGCTTCTACTGACGGCCCGCCCGGGGAGTAGCATCGAATGACCACCATCAGCCGTCGCGCTGTTCTCGGCGCCGGTCTTGCCGCAGCCGCTGTCCGGCCGGGACGCGCCGCGGCAGCCCCATCCGGCGAGATCGTGCTGATGGCCTATTCAGGCACGTTCCAGGACAACTACACCAAGGCGGTGGTCGAGCCCTTCATGGCCGCCAACCCAGGCGTGAAGGTCATCTACAATCCGGGCGGAAGCTCGGCGCAGATGTTGGGGATGCTGCGGGCCCAGCGATCGCATCCCCAGATCGACGTGGATATTATGGACTTTTCAGTCTCCCGCGTCGCCAACAAGGAAGGCCTGTTCCGCAAGTTCACGCCCGCTGAGGTGCCGAACATGGCGGACGTGCACGACCAGGCGAAGATGCCGGGCGACTGGGGACCAGGTATTACCTTCGACAACCTCGTGATGATCTACAGCCCGCAGAACGTAAAGCCCGCGCCCACGGGCATTCCCGATCTGCTCGACCCCAAACACAAAGGTCGTATCGCCTTCTCCCCCGCGCCGAATGTCATCGGCATCGCTCTGCAGATTGTCGTCGCTCATTACCTGGGGCTCGACTACAAAGGCTCGCCGGATCCTGAAATCGAGCTACTGAAGAAGATCGCGCAGAACGTGCAGACCTGGAACGCGATGCCGGACAACTACACGATGGTGATCAACGGCGACATCGATATCGGCATTGGCTGGAATGCACGATCCCAGGACTACAAGAACCGCGCGCCCGGAAAGATCGAAGCGATCACCATGGCGCAGGGTTCGATCCTGGACATGGATACGATCAACTTAGTCGAAGGCACGCAGAATCCGGACGCCGCGCTCGCCTTTATCAATTACGCGCTGTCTGCGGAGGCGCAGGAGCGCTTCGCGAAGCTGATGTATTACGGCGCATCGAACCGGAATGCGAAACTGCCGGAAGACGTGGCGTCTCGTACTTCCTCCTACCCGGCGACACTTGCGAAGATGCTTCCGGTTGATTGGGAGTACGTCGCCTCGGTGCAGGACCAGTGGTCCAATCTGTGGCGACGGGAGGTCATTCCCGCTCGCTAAGAGCAGCCGCACGTGCTCAGCTATCTGGCGTTGCAGGGCGTCAGCAAGCATTACGGTGCAGGTCCTGCGGTCGTTTCCGATTGTAATCTCGACGTGGCCCGCGGCGAGTTCATCACGCTGCTTGGCCCATCCGGCTGTGGCAAAACGACCGTGCTTCGGATGATCGCCGGATTGGTCCCGCCATCCGCCGGCCGCGTGATGCTGGGTGGCGAGGACATCACCGTCCGCCCCGTGCATGCCCGCAACATCGGTCTGGTGTTCCAGAATTACGCGCTGTTCCCCCACCTCTCGGTCGAACGCAATGTCGCCTTCGGACTGGAGATGCGCGGCATCCGCGGCAGCGCCGCGCGGGAGCGCGCGGGCCGAGCGCTCGACCTGGTGCGCTTGGGCGGGCTCGGTTCACGCATGCCAAAGGAACTGTCCGGCGGACAACAGCAACGGGTCGCATTGGCGCGGGCTCTGGTGATCGAGCCCGCTATCCTGCTTCTGGATGAACCGCTCTCGAACCTCGACGCGAAGCTGCGCGACGATCTGCGTGGCGAGATCCGCGACATCCAGACGCGCCTCGGGATCACCGCGCTGTTCGTCACGCATGATCAGGCCGAGGCACTCACCATGTCGGATCGCGTCGCAGTGATGAACCGTGGCCGGATCGAGCAGATCGGCGCGCCGGCCGACATTTACGAAAGGCCGGCGAGCCTGTTCGTCGCCGGCTTTGTCGGGCGTGCAAATCAATTCGCTGCCGTGGCCGAGGGCACGAATATTTTGGCCGGCGCCGGACTCCGCGTTCGGACGCCGACCGAGCTGGAACCAGGACAGAACGCGACAGTGATCATCCGGCCTCATCGTATGCGCCTGTCGCGATCGCCCGTTTCGGGGGAAATCAACGAAGCCCAAGCAATGATCCGCCGGATCGTCTTTGCCGGCGATGTGGTGCACACCACGCTCGACGCCGCCGGAACGACGTTGCTCGTCGAAACGCCGACCTCCTCGGCGGGCAATTCATCCTTCGCGCCGGGCGAAACCGTGTTCGTGCACTGGCCCGTCGCCGACACGCTGGTGTTCGCCCAGCGATGAAACGCTTCGCCGCCGCGGCCGGACTTCTCTCTCCGGCATCAGCCCTGATGTTGGTTGGCTTCGTGCTGCCGATGGCCTGGCTGATCCGCTTGTCGCTCGACCGGTCGGAGGAAGGCGGCGTCCTGGTCCCCGATCTGACGGCCGCGAACTACACCCACTTCGCGCGGGACCCGTTCTACCTCGCCATTCTTCTGCGCACGTTGATCCTGGGTGTGGTGGTCGCGCTGATTACTCTGGTCTGCGCGTATCCGATCGCGCTGTTCCTGTTCCGCACGCGCAGCCGCTGGCGGGGCGTTCTCGCTGTTCTCACGATCTCTCCCATGCTGGTGAGTTCCGTCGTCCGCACCTTCGGCTGGATGGCGATCCTCGGCGATCGCGGGCTGATCAATCAGGTGCTGCAGGCACTGGGTGTCATCTCTCATCCGCTCGCCTTGATGAACAACATGCTGGGCGTGGTCATCGGTCTGGTACAGATCGAAATGCCGGTGATGATCCTGGCGTTGATGGCTGGCTTGTCGCGGCTCGATCCAACCCTGGAGGAAGCCGCGCAAACGCTTGGCGCCAAGCCCTGGCGCAGTTTCCTGCGGGTGACACTGCCGCTCAGCGCCCCGGGGATTGTGCTGGGCTGTCTGATTACCTTCGTGCAGGTGATCAGCTCCTTCATCACGCCGACATTGCTCGGGGGCGGGCGCGTCTATGTCATGGCCACCACGATCTACGAGGAAGCGCTGGAGACGCTGAACTGGCCGCTGGCCGCCGCCATCTCCCTCATCCTGATCGTGGTCTTCGCGCTCTGCGCCGTGGCGTATGAGCGTTTCAGCCGGCGCGCGGCCCAATGACCATTTTTGTCCGGGCGATCATCGTCGTGCTCTACGTCTTCCTTCTGGCGCCGATCGTCATCGTGGTGCTGACGTCGTTCAGCAACGATGCCTATCTGGCCTTTCCACCGGCTCATTGGGGGATCGGTGGATACGCCGCCCTGCTTCGTAATGACGCGTTCCGCGACGGGCTGGAAACGAGCCTCGTCCTCGGCGCGGTTGTCACGGTCCTGACGGTGGTGATCGGCACGGCGGCGGCATTCGCCATCGCCCGGTTCCGCTTTCCGGGTGCCGGCGCCTTGATCGGGTTCTTCACCGCGCCGCTGCTGCTGCCGACGATCGTGCTGGGACTCGCACTGCTGTTGGTTTTCGCGCAGCTCGGATTGCTCGCGACGTTTACCGGGCTGGTGATCGGGCACGCCGTGGTCGCAATTCCTTATGTGATCCGGCTAATGCTGACGGCGATCCGGAACGTCTCGCCGACATTGGAAGAAGCGGCCGCCACGTTGGGCGCAAGTCCGCTGCGCGTGTTCTGGCGCGTCACACTGCCGCTGATGCGGCCGGCACTTCTGGCGGCGGCAGCGCTGGCATTCCTCGCATCGTTTGACGAGGTCACGGTCACGCTGTTCCTGGTCGGTCCTCGGCTTACCACGCTACCGATCGAGGTGTTCCGGTATGTGCAAAACCACGCGGACCCGCAGGTCTCGGCTTTATCGGTGCTGCTGATCGTACTCACCACGGGTTTGATCCTGCTGATCGAGCGCAGCCTTGGTCTGGTACGGGTGGTATCGCGATAGAGCGAGATCGCGCGAGGCGGGCACGTCGGAGCGCGTGAATCTCGCTCTGAAACAAACGCGATAGAGCGAGATCGCGCGAGGCGGACACGTCGGAGCGCGTGAATCTCGCTCTGAAACAAAGGGGCAGCGCGTTTCAGGAGGACACATTCAGTCTGAAGCCGTTCTAGTCCTACAGTTGCGAATCGGTTGAATGGTTGATTCGCTGGTCCGGCAAGTCGGGAGAACAGGCATGCCGGTTGCAGTTTGGTCGGGATCTGCCTTGGCGTGGGAAGAAGAACTGACGGGGCTGAAGGCTCGTCTGGCGCCGGTCTTCCGCCGCTCGGATGTAGCTGCGTCGGCAGGAGCGTTCATTGATGGCCTGCTGTCCGGCATTTCGCGCAAGACAGGTTGGCAAATGGCGGAGCAGGCGGGGCTGAGCCGGCCCTATCGGATGCAATCGCTGCTTGGTCGCAGCTCATGGGATGCCGATGCTTTGCGTGATCGCGTGCGAAGGGAAGCTGTTGCGTCGCTCGGTGATCCGTCCGCCGTGTTGGTTGTGGACGAGACCGGATTTCTCAAGAAGGGCGAACACTCGGTCGGCGTGGCGCGGCAATATTCCGGAACGGCTGGCAGGATCGAGAACTGCCAGATCGGTGTCTTTCTGGCTTATGCAAGCCGGTTCGGCCAGGCGTTGATCGACCGCAGGCTCTATCTCCCCGATGCTCTATCTCCCCGATGCCTGGGCGGGCGATCAGGAGCGCCGCCGTCGCGTGCAGGTTCCTGAAGCCGTCGCGTTCGCGACAAAGCCGCGGATCGCCTGCGAGCTGATCGCTGCTGCTCTCGATGCCGGTGTCCCCTGCGCCTGGGTGCTGGCCGATGCGCTGTATGGCTCGGACTCACGGCTGCGGCGCATGCTGGAAGAGCGCGGCCAACCCTACATGCTCGCCGTGCGCTCGAACCATGCCCTGCGCATGGTGACGGTGGACGGCTTCCTGCAGACCGATCCTGCAGAGATGGCGGATGACTTACCTCCCGAAGCGTGGGCGGTGCATGCTGCCGGCGAGGGTTCGAAAGGGTTACGCCTCTACGATTGGGCACGCATCGCGCTGCCCTGGGTGGTGGACGGCAACTTCGAACGCTGGGGGCTGATCCGGCGTAATCGGCGCGATCCGCAAGAGCGTGCCTATTACTTCGCCTTCGCTCCGAGCGGCACTGGATTGGCTGAGTTGGCCGGCGCCGCTGGTTTGCGCTGGACCATCGAGGAATGCTTCCAGCGTGCCAAGGAAGAATTGGGCCTCGATCACTGTGAAGCGCGCTCCTGGCACGGGTGGCACCGTCATATGACCCTCTGCATGGCCGCACTCGGATTCCTGGCCCGGCTTTCTGCCCAGTTGCGACGATCCACCTTCGGTAAACCGAACGAAAGGAGTCCATTCGCCACCGCCGCGTGATGATCCCCGCCACCGCTCCGCCAAGCGTGCCGGAGATCCGCTATCTCATCGCGCGCTTGCTCCTCGCGCCCATCTCCAGAACCCGCTATGTGCTCGCTTGGTCACGCTGGAAACGACGGCATCAAGCCACCGCCGCGCAGGCTCATCGAAAGCGCCGGTGCAATGTGCAACTGTAGTACTAGAGCGGTTTCACGCGGGGTGTCCGTATCCGCAGTTTTGTAGATAGTTGAGGCACTCAGCGGGGCTGAACGATGAGAGCTTGTCGCCGATGGTGCGCCACAGCGCCTCTCGGGTGCGCGGCGCGGCCTTGCGGAGCAGGCCTTTCAGTTTGGCGAAGACCTGCTCGATCGGGTTAAGATCGTGCGAATAGGGCGGCAGCAGCATCAGTTCCGCCCCTCGTGCTTCGATCACCTCGCGTGCGGCCGCACCTTTATGGCTGCCCAGCCGATCGGCGATCACGATGTCGCCCGGCCGCAGTTGCGGAGCCAGGAACTGCTCGGTCCAGGCGAGGAATGCCTCGCCGTTGATCGGCCCATCCAACACCAGCGGCGCGACGATCCCATCGTACCGCAGGCCGGCGAGGAACGTCGTCGTCTTCCAGTGCCCATACGGCGCCGAGCCGATCAGGCGCGTGCCGCGCAGGCTGCGGCCATACAGTCGCACCATATTCGTCTTGGCCCAGGTCTCATCGAGGAAGATCAGCCGCCTGACATCGAGTTCGCGCTGCTGGGCGATCCAGTGTCGCCGGGCATCGGCGACGTCGGGACAGCCTTGTATTCGGCAATGAGCGCACGCAATGCGATGAACGCATGCTCGTGACCGGTAGCTTTGGCTCCCGGTTGCAACCAGCTCATGATTGCGACGATGATGGAAGTGAAGCCGAGCAGCGCCTTCCCAGATAGCGTGTCGCTGGGAACAACATCCGTTGCCACTAAAATTGGTAGGGCGATCGCTAGGGCGAAGACCCAATTGGGTTATTGCCAAATCAATAGGTTGTTGATTCCCTGTGGTTGGAGTTTGCATCAATTCGGGGCAGCATGGTCACAGGGTATTTCTGGTTGAGCGACGGGCAGTGGGAGAAGATTGACCCATTGCTGCCCGTCTACATACGCGGCAAGCGACGGGTGGATGATCGGCGCGTGATCAGCGGCATCATCCAAGTCATCATCTCCGGTTGCCGATGGTCCGACGCACCGTTGGAATAAGGGCCACGCAAGACACTGTATAATCGGTTCGTGCGCTGGGCAGTGCGCGGGATCTGGGAGCGTGTGTTCATGGAACTTGCGCGCGCCGGCGGCCCGCCGGCCGAAGCCTTGCTGGACAGTACGCATATCAAGGTCCACCGGTCGGCCAGCGCCGGGCGGCGAAAAAGGGGGGTTCGCGTGGGATCGGGACCAGCCGCGGCGGGCGCAATACCAAAATCCATCTGATCGCTGACGCTCACGGCCGACCCAAGGTCATCGCGCTGACCGGCGGTGAGCGCCATGATAGCGTGCCGGCGCAGGCAATGTTGGCTCGACTGCCGCCCGATCTGCGCGTGATCACCGATGCCGCTTACGACAGTGCCGAATTGCGCCGTTGGCTGGCGGACCGCGGCAGCCGCGTTATCATCCCCAACCGCAAGAACCGAAAGCAGCCCTATCCGTTCGACGCCATCACCTATAGGCGGCGCAATATCGTCGAACGCACCTTCTGCCGCCTCAAGGACTTTCGACGCCTGGCAACGCGCTACGATCGGCTCGACGAAACTTTCGTCTCCACCCTCTGCATCGCCGCCGCCCTTGCCTACTTCCTCAAGTAGTCAGATGAGTCTTCGCCCTAGCGTGTTGCCCACATAGTATAAAGTTCTCCAGAAGCGGAATCCCCATCTCCAGCTTCTCAGTGCGCCCTGAAGGCACTGCAAGACGTTCTCCTCAGTCACCCACCCCTCCATCTTCTGGGGGACCAGCCAAAGGCCTAGGCAGATACTCGTAAGCTGACGAAATTAGCCCCTCTCCGGCTACTGCTACGTCCGCTCCCTCCCAAAAGCGACCGTTTGTCGTATGGTGAGTGCGCCACTACCATTGGCTGAATAAACAGGTTCCAATGCGGCATTGACGCTGCGCCAGCGGACTGACAGCATCTCGTCGTTCCGAGGAACGGGGGGAGAACAATGTATCGTGTCCTTGCTGTAGCCGCGTTGGCAGCGACGGCTGTGATGCCTGCACAGGCACAAAGTCTAAAACAGCAAATCACGGGCGCATGGTCGCTGACCTACGGCGGCGAGCAGATGTCGGACGGCAGCAAGGTGAAGATGTGGTCGTCCGGCGAGTTGTTTCTCGACCCGTCGGGTCGCTTTGCCTTCCTGGTGTTCGCGGATCGCCCGAAAGCCGAGGGCGTTGCCGATCCGCGTGTACCGGTTGCCCCGATGGTCGCCTATTTTGGCACGTACGACGTGAACGAGGATACCAAAACCTTGACCTACCACCTCGGCACGGCGTCGACTCCGGCTTTCAACGGCATAACGCGCGGACAGAAAGTGACGTTAAGCGGCGACTCCCTCACCACGGTCGGCACGCCGGTCAAGACGCCAAAGGGCGATATCATTCCGATCAACGAGTGGCGGCGGGAAAAGTAAGGCAGGCGGTCGGCGCCGGTGCCGGACATCGCCTCGGTGGTCAGCGGTAGGTGCTACAGGCCTTCGCGAGACGTTGAAGAAAGCTGGTCGCGATCCGGCGACCTTTCCGATGTCGCTGTCCTCCCCGTTCGAGGACACCGAGGCCTTAAAGCTCTATCGCGACCTCGGCATCGCCCGTGTCAGGGTTGGCCTTTCGTCGGACAAGGCAGACGTGGTGTTGCCGGTTCTTGACCGATTGGCAGCGCTGATGCGGCAGGTGCAGCCATAAAGCTCGACGGATTATTGTAGTTTACTTTATCAGCCGCCAACTGAGAGCGGCTGCCAGCAGAGGTGTGCCCCTTGTTGCACATTCCAAGACTTTCGGACGTTTCCGTTGCCTCAATGCCATCAATGGGTTACAAGGCCCGTAAGATATGCCCGAAAGGAATCCGCAAAAACCGCCGCCTCGGCTGTGCCCGCGTCAGCACCTACGGCCAGACCCTTGGCGCGCAGCTTGACCAGCTTCGCACGGCGGGATGCACCCAGATTTTCCGCGAGAAGGTGACAGGCACACGGCTCGACCGGCGCGAATTGCTGCGGATGCTGAAGGCGCTCGGCTCCGGCGACGTAGTGAGGGTGACAAGCATCGACCGATTGGCCCGCTCGGCCTTTGACCTGTTCGCCATCGTCAAGCAGATCGTGGACGCCAAGGCGCAATTCCGATCGCTGGCGGAGCCGTGGGCCGACCCCGGCGCCAGCACCGGGCGATTAGTCATTGCCGTCCTTGGCGGGCTAGCGGACATGGAACGCGGCCTTATTCGTGCGCGCACGGGCGAAGGGCGCGAGCGGGCGCGAGCGCGCAGCGTCAAGATGGGGCGCAAGCCGAAGCTGACCCCGCATCAGCGAGCCGAAGCGATCAAGCGCCGGGACAACGGTGAGGCGGTGCGCGAGATCACCCGCAGCTTCAACGTCAGCCACAGTACGATTTCGAGGCTGCCGGCCCAAGAGGCCTCTGCATGACTGTCCCAGACTACCAATCTCTGATGCTTCCGGTTCTCTCCGAAGCCTCTAAAGGTGACGGAGAGGTTCGTATCGGCGATGTCCGCAGCAGAATCGCGGAACAACTTAAATTGACGCCGGAAGACCTCGAAAAGCGCCTCCCTTCCGGGCGGTAAGGTGTTTTCGAAAACAGAGTTCATTGGGCTAAGTTTTACCTCGGCAAGGCTGGCCTGATTGAGAGCACGCGCCAGGGGCGTTTCAAGATTACGGCGCGCGGGCAACAGGTGCTCGACGCGCATCCAGAGCGGATAGACAACGACTTTCTCAGCCAGTTCGATGAATTCAGACTGTTTGTCGAAAAATCTGCTGAGGCCACGACGCAGGATCAGCTTCCGATAGCGCCAGCAAGCACGAGTCTGACAGCGACGCCAGACGAGATCATGCGGGCGGCACACAGGCAAATTGAGGCATCGTTGGCGCAAGAGCTTCTGGATCGCATCCGTGCTGCCCCTCCCGAATTTTTTGAGCGCCTGATAGTTAGTCTTCTTCTCAAGATGGGGTATGGGGGCTCCGTCGCCGATGCTGGCCGCGCAATTGGCCGCAGCGGCGATGACGTTATTGACGGGGTAATAGATCAAGACGCGCTCGGTTTGGATCGCGTCTATATCCAAGCTAAACGCTATGCGAGCGGCAACAACATCGGTCCGAGTGCGATCCGAGACTTTTTTGGAAGCCTTGATCGTCACAAGGCTGCAAAAGGCCTGTTTGTGACGACCTCGGCCTTTTCATCTTCCGCGAGGGAGACCGCAGAATTCCTGAGCAAGCGGATCGTGCTGATTGATGGTGAGCAGCTAACCGCCCTCATGATCCGCAGCGATATTGGGTGCCGCATCGAGGACACGCTGCATATCAGGAAGGTCGACGAGGATTTTTTTGAGTAACCAATCGCCCGCAGTTACAACGTCAGCGCGGCGACGATTTCGAGGCGTAGCACTGGCTACACCGATGGAGGTTAAGGCAAGGCAAATGGGTAGGGCGTGGAAAGTCAGGATCACGGGTTTAGTGAGCAGGCCGGATGGAGCCAGTCGCGTTGCTGTCCCGCGCGGGGACTATGACATGCACGAGGTTGCGCTTAGGAGTTACCTTCTCTCGGGCGATGAGGGGCTGACGTTTAACCTCGCAGCCGTCGGTGATCAACGCAGGCCCAGATGCTGGGAAAGCGCACCAGATAACCGTCGGGGTCCTGCACCAGAAACTGCCGCACACCGACCTGCTTCGTCCCGGCGCGATACCAGACCTCTTCGGGTTCGAGGTAGAGGGGCCATCCGGCGGCGGTCAGGGATGCGCGGATCGGCTCGATCTCGTCGAGCGTGATCTGGAAATTGATGCCGCGGCCGAAGGGACGCTCCAGCGGCGCCGTGACCCAGCGGCGCCCGGGCATGATCTGCTCCAGCATGATCTGTCGGCCGGTGTGGTCGAGATAGAGGAAGCCGTCCTCGGGGCGTTCATAGGCGACGGCGAAGCCGCAGAGGTCGCACCAGAAGTGCCGGCTGGCGACGACGTCGCCCACCATCAGTTCCGGGACGAAGCCGGCCCAGGCAAAATCGGGTGGCAGATCGGGTTCGGTCATTGGCCGGAGTTTATGTGGCGGGAGGGGGCGATGCCAGAAAGCGGGCCGAGCGGCACCGAGGGATACGCGGACGAGGCCGACGCTCTGGCGCGGCAATATGAGAGCATCGCGTTCGCGGAGGCTCACAAGCCGATCCTGCATCTGTTGCCGGCAGAGCCGGCGCGGGTGCTGGATATCGGTGCGGGGACCGGGCGCGATGCGGCGGGGTTCGCGGCGCTGGGGCACCGGGTCGTTGCGGTCGAGCCGACCGCGGCGATGCGGGCGCATGGGATGCGGCTGCATCCGTCACCGCAGATCGAATGGGTGGACGACTATCTGCCCGAGCTGGCGGTGCTGTCGGCTCGGGGCGAGACGTTTGATGTGGTGATGCTGATGGCGGTGTGGATGCACCTGGATGAGGCGCAGCGGGAGCGCGCGATGCCGCAGGTTGCGGTGCTGGTGCGACCGGGCGGGCTGATGGTTCTGACGCTGCGGCATGGGCCGGTGCCGGCGGGGCGTCGGATGTTCGAGGTGAGCGCGGATGAGACGGAGGCGCTGGCGCGTGCGCACGGGCTGGCGCGTGTCTGGCGGTCGGAGCATGGGGACGGGACGCTGGGCCGGCCGGGGGTGCGCTGGGACCGGCTGGCGTTCCGGAAAGGCTGATCCGAGGGACTTACGGGCAGAGGCCGGCCAGCAGCCCACGCTGGCCTGATGTAGAAGAGCCCGGCAGCGCCTTCAGACCCGACGCTCAATCATCAGTTGCTTGATCGCCGCGATGGCTTTGGCGGGATTAAGGCTCTTCGGACAGGTGTCAGTGCAATTCATAATCGTGTGGCAGCGATAGAGCTTGAACGGATCCTCCAACGCATCCAGCCGGTCGCCGGTGGATTCGTCACGCGAATCAGCGATCCAGCGATAGGCCTGCAGGAGAACGGCGGGACCGAGATAGCGGTCGCCGTTCCACCAGTAGCTGGGGCAGGACGTGGTGCAGCAGAAGCACAGGATGCATTCCCAGAGCCCGTCCAGCTTGGCGCGTTCTTCCTTGCTCTGCAGACGCTCACCGTCCGGCGGCGCGGGCGTGTCGGCCTTCAGCCATGGATCAATGCTGCGAAGCTGGGCGTAAGCCTGGGTGAGGTCGGGGATCAGATCCTTCACCACCGGCATATGCGGCAGCGGCGTGATACGGACGGCCGTCTTGATTTCGTCGATCGGTTTCAAACAGGCGAGCGTGTTGCCGCCATCGATGTTCATGGCGCATGAGCCGCAGATGCCTTCCCGGCAGGAACGGCGGAAGGTGAGCGTCGTGTCGACTTCGTTTTTTATCTTGATGAGCGCGTCCAGAACCATCGGGCCGCATGCGTCGAGGTCGATTTCGTAGATGTCGGTGTGAGGGTTCTGACCGTCATCCGGGTTCCAGCGGTAGATGTGGAATTCTTTCACTCGCTTGACACCCGCAGGCGCTTTGTAGGTGCGACCCTGAGTAATCCGGCTGTTCTTCGGGAGGGTAAAGGCGACCATTGTTGTCGTTCCTTTAATTGGTCGTGAGAGAACGCAGCAATTTCACGCCTAGTACACCCGCTTTTTCGGCGGGAACACCGACACTTCGTTCGTCAGCGTTCGCATCTTGACCGCGCGATAGTCCAGCTGAACGTCGCCGCGGTCGTCGCACCAAGCCAGAGTGTGCTTCATCCAGTTCGCGTCGTCGCGCTCGGGGTAGTCATCCTGCGCATGCGCGCCGCGGCTTTCTGTGCGAGCATTGGCGCTGACAATCGTGGTCATCGCATTGCCCATCAGGTTCTGGAGCTCCAGCGCCTCCATCAAATCGCTGTTCCAGATCAGGCTATGGTCTGACACCGACATATCTGATAGCCCGTCCCACACGCGCTGCATCTTCTGCACGCCCTCGCCCAGGCTCTTCGTGCTGCGGAAAACCGCAGCGTGACCCTGCATCGTACGTTGCATGTCCAGCCGCAAATCAGCCACGCGCGTGCCGCCGCTCGCGTGGCGCGCGCGGTCGAAGCGATCCAGTGAGGATTCGCCGGCGCGCGATGGCAAGGGACCCTGGCCGGCCCCAGACTTCACCACGTC
Organism: uncultured Pseudomonadota bacterium; assembly: GCA_963791885.1. Classification (GTDB taxonomy): domain Bacteria; phylum Pseudomonadota; class Alphaproteobacteria; order Acetobacterales; family Acetobacteraceae; genus CAVSUZ01. The sequence continues at coordinate 2,220,219 of CAWBUL010000006.1, forward strand.
GGCCGCGCGATGCGCGGCAGCGCGGCCGAACACAACAAGATCGAGCAGCGAATTGGTGCCCAGCCGGTTAGCGCCATGCACGGAAACGCAGGCACACTCACCCACCGCCATCAATCCCGGCACGATCGCGTCCGGATCGCTCTCCGTCGGGCGCAGAACCTCACCATGATAGTTCGTGGGAATGCCGCCCATGTTGTAATGCACGGTGGGCAGGACCGGGATCGGATCCTTGGTCACATCCACCCCGGCGAACACCCGTGCGGTCTCGGAAATGCCGGGCAGACGTTCGTGCAGGATATCCGCGCCCAAATGCTCCAGATGGAGCATGATGTAGTCCTTGTTCGGCCCACAACCGCGACCCTCATTGATCTCGATGGTCATGGAGCGGGAGACGACGTCCCGTGATGCCAGGTCCTTCGCGGTCGGGGCGTAGCGTTCCATGAAGCGCTCGCCTTCGGCATTTGTGAGGTAACCGCCCTCCCCGCGCGCACCTTCAGTGATCAGGCAACCGGCCGGAAAAATGCCGGTCGGATGGAACTGCACGAATTCCATGTCCTGACACGGGAGGCCGGCACGTAGCACCATGCCGTTACCATCCCCCGTGCAAGTGTGTGCGGACGTGCAGGAGAGATACGCGCGGCCGTAGCCGCCGGTCGCCATCACCACGAGTTGCGCACGGAAGCGATGGATGGAGCCATCGTCCAGGCACCAAGCTGTCACGCCGCGACAGGCGCCGTCTTCATCCATGATCAGGTCGAGGGCGAAGTATTCGACGAAGAACTCCACCTCATGCTTCAAGCTCTGCTGATAGAGCGTATGCAGGATCGCGTGCCCGGTGCGGTCGGCTGCCGCGCAGGCGCGTTGTGCAGGCTCCTTACCGAAATCGATCATGTGTCCGCCGAAGGGACGCTGATAGATCTTCCCTTCCTCGGTGCGGCTGAAGGGTACGCCGAAATGCTCAAGCTCGTACACGGCGGGGATCGCCTCGCGGCACATGTATTCGATGGCGTCCTGGTCGCCGAGCCAGTCCGACCCTTTCACCGTGTCGTACATATGCCAGCGCCAGTCGTCCGGCCCCATATTGCCGAGCGCCGCGCCGATGCCGCCCTGCGCCGCAACAGTGTGGCTGCGGGTGGGAAACACCTTGGTGATGCAAGCCGTCTTCAGTCCCGCCGAGCCCATGCCCAGCGTGGCGCGCAAGCCCGAGCCGCCGGCGCCGACCACGACAACGTCGTACGTATGGTCGATGACGTTGTAGGCCCGCTGCGACGGCATGGTGATGGCATTCATGAGACTGGCTCCTAGAGCCCGAGTTCCAGAGCGGCGATGATGCAAAACAGGGCCAGCACGATGCACAGCCCACGGATGATCAAAAGCGAGGCCATGCGCGTGGCCTCGCGATGGACATAGTCTTCCACCGCCACGCGCAACCCAAGCTCCATATGCCAGAAAGTAGCGACGATCAGGCACAGCATCAGCACCAGCGACACCGGCGCGTGAAGCCAGGCGGCGACGTCCGTGCGAGTCGCGCCCTCCAGGCTGATAACGGAGCCAATGAACCAGAGGGTCAGAGGAATCAGCGCGATGCTGGTCAGGCGTTCGATCCACCAGCCGCCAGACCCGGCACGCGCGGCACCCAGACCGCGAACGCGGCCAAGCTGCGACCGCAGGATGTCGACGTTCAGGCTCTTTTCCGAGTTGGGCATCACCAGACTCCGAAGCCGATGATCCAGATGATCAGCGTCACAGCCGCCGTGGCGGCCAGCACAGTCCAGCCGGTCTTGCGGTAGACCCGGTTATCGAAGCCAAATCCTGCGTCCCAGAACAGGTGACGGATGCCCGTTAGCAGGTGAAACACCAGCGTCGCGGACCAGCCCAGGAGCAGAAGCACACCGAACCAGGAGGCGAGAAACCCCTGAACGGTATCGAACGCGGCATCCGACGTGGCGGCAGCGACCAGCCACCACGTCAAGAGCAGGGTACCGACAGAGAGAGCGATGCCCGTCACGCGGTGACTGATCGACAGGGCCATGCTGACTGGCCACTTGTACACCTGCAAATGGGGGGAGAGGGGGCGGCGCACCAACCGACCCTCTGTGTTGCGGGCCACCATCAGCGCGTCACGCACGTCCTTCACCGGAGCCTCAATCGTTCGATGTCGAGCTATTTCATCAGTAACCCAGTCAGGTAGGACGGGTCAACCGACGCTCAAGCCCCTATCGGACGATCTCAGGAATGCGCTGTTCAGTCACCACCCATGGCAGCCGCCAGCTTGGGCATGCTGGCCCGCCGGCGAGGCATGATCGCGTGCTGCAGCCTGTCCAGATACAGGTAGATGACCGGTGTGGTATAGAGCGTCAGCACCTGACTGACCAGCAGCCCGCCGACCATGGCAAGGCCGAGGGGGCGGCGAAGCTCCGACCCGGCGCCGCTGGCGATCATCAGCGGCAAGCCGCTGAGCATCGCCGCCATGGTGGTCATCAGGATCGGCCTGAACCGGAGCAGACAGGCCTGTCGGATAGCCTCTAGCGGCGGCAGGCCGTCGTTGCGCTCGGCGTGGATGGCGAAGTCGACCATCATGATGCCGTTCTTTTTCACAATGCCGATGAGCAGGATGATGCCGATCATGGCGATCACCGAGAGGTCGGTGCGGGCAATCATCAGCATCAGCAGCGCGCCAACGCCGGCCGACGGAAGCGTGGACAGGATGGTCAGCGGCAGGATGTAGCTCTCATAAAGGATGCCGAGGATGATGTAGACCGCGATGACCGCAGCCGCGATCAGATAGGGTTCGCTGGCGAGTGACGACTGGAACGCCTGCGCGGATCCCTGGAACGATCCCTGCAACGAAATCGGCGCCCCAAGCTGGGTTCGCGCCTGTTGGATCGCCTGTACCGCGTCACCCAGCGCAGCGCCCGGCGCGAGGTTGAAGGAGATTGTCACCGCAGGGAATTGGCTCTGGTGATTCACGGCCAGCGGGGCAACGGGCTTGGTATCGATCGTCACGAGTTCCGACAACGGCACCGCCTGACCGTTCGGAGATTTCACGTAAAGCTGCCGCAGCGTATCCCAGTTGCCTTCAAGATTGGGAGGCACCTCCAGGATCACGTAATACGAATTGACCTGGGTGAAGTATTGCGTGACCTCACGCTGGCCGAACGCGTCGTACAGCGTGTCGTCAATCTGCTGCGGCTGGATGTTGAAGCGCTGTGCAGCTTCACGGTTGATCGTCAGCGTGGCAGTGGTGCCGGCGATTTGCTGATCAGTGGCGACATCGCGAAGCTGCGGGATTTTCTTCATGGCATCCAGCATCTTCGGTGCCCAGGTGTTCAGTTCCGCCGAATCCGCGTCCTGCAGCGTGTACTGGAACATCGTACGCGCCAGGCGTCCACCGACATTGATATCCTGCGCGGGCTGCATGAAGACGCGAATGCCCGCGATGGAGTTAGCCTCCTTGGTCAGCCGCGTGATCACCTTCATCACGCCGTCGTTCGGGCGCTTATTCCAGGGCTTCAACTGGATATACATCCGCCCGTCATTGCCCTGCTGCCCAGCGGTGCCGGCACCCACTTGGGCGGCATAGGACAGGACCGCCGGATCCTTCCCCACAATCGCGTTCATCTGCTCCTGCAGCTTCGCAATGTGCTGGAAGGAGGCGTCCTGCGGCCCCTCGGTGACGGCGATGATCAGGCCGATGTCCTCGGTCGGGAAGAATCCCTTCGGGATGGCTATGAAAAGCAGGGCCGAGGCGGTGACGGTGGCCACGAAAACCATCAGTGTGACGAATCGGAAGCGCAGCGCGATATCCAGCGTTCGCCGGTAGAACCCGATCATGCCGTCGAACACGGCTTCCATCATCCGATAGGCGCGGCCGTGCTGCTTCGGCGGCGGGGCAAGAAAGCGCGAGCACATCATCGGGGTGAGTGTCAGCGAGACGAAGGCGGAGACCAGCACCGCGCAGGAGACCGTCACGGCAAATTCGCGGAACAGACGGCCGACGATGCCACCCATCAGCAAAAGGGGAATGAACACCGCGATCAGGGAGAAGCTGATGGACACGATGGTGAAGCCGATTTCGCTGGCCCCTTTCAGAGCGGCCTCCATCGGTTTCATGCCTTCTTCGATATGACGATAGATATTCTCCAGCATCACGATCGCATCGTCGATGACGAATCCCACCGCGATCGTAAGACCCATCAGCGACAGGTTATCGAGGCTGAATCCGAGCAGATACATCGCCGCCAGAGTGGCGGTGAGCGCCATGGGGACGGTGATGCTGGGAATGACGGTCGCCCAGAAGTTGCGCAGAAACAGGAAGATCACCATCACGACCAGGGCGACGGATAGGCAGAGCGTAAACTCCACGTCATGGACCGAGGCGCGAATCACCAGAGTGCGGTCGGAGATGGTCCGCACATGGATCGCCGGCGGGACGCTCGCTTCCAACGGTGGCAGCGCGCGTTTCACCCCCTCGACCGTGGAGATCACGTTTGCCCCGGGCTGTTTGAAGACCAACAGCAGTACACCGCGCTTGCCGTTCTGCCAGGCGGCAAGCTCACGGTTCTGCGGACCCCGCACCGCCTGTCCAATATCCTTGATGCGAATGGGTGCGCCGTTCTTGTACGCCACGACGATGTTGTTGTACGGAGCGGAATCGGTGAGCTGATCGTTGTCGTAGATAGTGTAGGATTTGTCCGGTCCGTCGATGCTGCCCTTCGGGCTGTTGACGGACGCGTTGAGCAGCACGTTGCGTACGTCCTCGAGCGTCAGACCCATATAAGCGAGCTTGGCCGGATCGACCTGCACGCGGATAGCCGGCTTCTGCTGACCGCCGACCAGAACCTGCGCAACTCCGCTCAGCTTTGACAGATGCTGGGCAAGGATGTTCTCCGCGTGGTCATCCACCGTCGTCAGCGGCAGCGTGTCGGACTGCACCGACAGGATCATGACGGGCGCATCGGCCGGATTGACTTTACGGATGGTCGGCTGGCTCGGCAGATTTTTGGGCAATTGCCCCTGCGCCGCGTTGATAGCTTCCAGCACGTCGGTGCTCGCCGCGTCGATGTTCCGGCTGAGGTCAAATTGCAGCGTGATGGTGCTGGTGCCAAGCACGTTCATCGACGTCATCTGCGCCAAACCATCGATCTGGCTGAATTGGGTTTCCAGCGGCTCGGCGACGGAAGACGCCATCGTGTCGGGGCTGGCGCCGGGATACTGGGCGGTAACCGTGAGCGTGGGAAAGTCCACCTGCGGCAAGGGCGCGATCGGGAGCAGAGGAAACGCGACCAAGCCGACCAGGAAGATCGCCGCCATCAGCAGCGAAGTGCCGATGGGGCGGCGAATGAACGGGGTCGAAATGCTCATGAACGAGCGACCTGCTCGCCGTCGCCGACCGTCACGCGTGACCCTGGCTGGAGCCGCAGGGCACCCTCGGTCACCAGGGTTTCGTCGCCACTCAGGCCCTTGGTGACGACCGCAATCTGCGGCGTTTGGTAACCGATGGTGATGGGCTGCAGCGCGACGGTGTTGTCAGATTTGACAATGAATACGTACTGACCGTCGGGGCCGTTCTGCACCGCGGCCTGCGGGATGCTGACGGCATCATGCGCGGTTGCCACCTGCACGCGCGCGTCAATGAACTGGCCTGGCCAGAGCGCATTGTCCTTGTTGGGGAACTCGGCCTTGAGCTGAATTGTACCGGTAGACTGGTCTACCTGATTGTTCGGCGCGACGAGCGTGCCAGTATCAAGCTGGTGCGTACCATCGCTGGACAAAGCAACGACGTTTACCGGGCCGTTTTTCAGCGCCTTGGCTATCTCCGGCAATTGCTCCTGCGGCACGGTGAACACCGCCGCAATTGGATGGTCCTGCATGACCGTGATGATGCCCTGCGTGTCGGTGCTGTGCACCAGGTTGCCGGGATCCATCAGACGGAGTCCCACCCGCCCAGGAATGGGCGAGGTGATGTAAGAGAACGACAGGTTGAGCTGAGCCTGCTCGATTGAGGCCTCATCGCCCTGAATTTCCGCAGTATCCTGCGCGACCGCTGCCTGTTGTGTGTCGAGCTGCTGGCGCGATGCAAAGTCCTGCTTCGCAAGAGACGCGTAACGCTGCAGGTCCAGTTTGGCATTGGTTAACGCCGCCTCATCCTGCGCCTTCTTGGCCATCGCCTGATCGAGCGCGGCCTGATACGGACGGGGGTCGATGACGGCGACCACGTCACCCTGCTTCACCTCCTGCCCTTCCTTCACCGGAACCTGCATCAGCGTTCCGTCCACGCGGGAATGGATGGTCACCGCGTTGAATGCCTGTATCGCGCCGATGCCCTGGACGTATTCGGGTACGTCGCCTCGTTGCGCTTTGGTCACCTGCACCGGGACCGCGGGCGCGGGCTGTGGGGATGTTGTCTGTGCGCGCGTATTTGAACCAAACAGCCAGACGGATAGAGCGACCGCACAGCAAACAGCGGTTCCCGCCAGAATGAACCGGCCTCGTCCCATTGCGTCGATATCCGTTGCGTTATAGTTGAGCTTTGCCGCAGCGCAGCAGAAGGCAGGCTGGAGGTAAGAGCGGTCAGGCTCTTTGGCCAGGGCGCAGCGGGTTGGAATCCCCCATTGTGCTGTAAAGAACTGTTACCCCTCGGGGATCAGCGGAACTCCGCCGTAACGCGAGGGATCATGGCTTCGAGTAAACGGCACATGTCGCGTCCGGTTCTTCCGGGCGCTTCTTCCCACGGCACCGATGCGAAGCGGTCGAACTCTCGGAAACGGTGGCCGTTCCGAACGAAATACGATTCGCAGTGTAGCGCTGCCGGATCGGGCATGATGGTCATTCGCAACATGAATAGTGCGAGGTCCTTACCAGGACGATAGCGGTGCAGGCCGTAGTCAATCAGCGCGTCAAATTCTGCGCGCAAGCCCGTTTCTTCGTGCAGTTCACGGATGGCGGCATCGCGGAACGGTTCGTTCGGATCGGCGATCCCTTTGGGAATGTCCCAGCGGGGCGACAGCGTGGCGTGACCCATCAGCAAGTGCGTGCCGTCGGTGACCAGCACGCCGCAACTGGTCAGGCGAGGCAAACCGTCGCTCCGAGGCGCCGATTCCAGGCGAACCGACAAGCGCGGATCACAGCGCAATTTCGGGTGGCGGTGGAGAGACGGATCGCCATCACACGCATACGCCTGAACGGAGCTAATCAGCCTCCTGCTGCACCCGTTGGGGTGAAGCGGGATAGACGCCGAGAATGCGCACGTCGGTGGAGAAGAACGACAGCTCCTCCAGCGCTCGGCGAAGCGCGGGCTGTTCGGGATGACCTTCGACGTCGGAGAGGAACTGCGTGGCAACGAAAGCGCCGCCGAGCATGTAACTCTCCAGCTTCGTCATGTTGACGCCGTTGGTGGCGAACCCGCCGAGCGCTTTGTACAGCGCGGCAGGCACGTTCCTTACGCGGAAGACAAACGTGGTCATGAGATTCGGCGTGACGGGTTCCGGGGTCCGCGCGCGCCGCGTCATGACATAGAAGCGGGTGGTGTTGTGGGGCGCGTCCTCGACGTTCGATTCCAGGATGTTCAGGCCGTAGATCTCGGCGGCGAGGGATGACGCGATGGCGGCTTCCTCCGGCCGGTTCCAATCCGCGACCAGTTTGGCGGCGCCGGCCGTGTCTGCCTCGATGACCGGTTGCAGGCCGAGCCGGCGCAGATAGTGCCGCACCTGACCCAACGCGACGGCGTGGGAATGGGCCCGCTTCAGCCCCTCCCGCGCGGCTCCCATCGGCGCGAGCAGACAGTGTTCGACGCGCTGGAAGTGCTCGCCCACGATGAGCAGGCCGGATTCGGGGAGCAGGTGGTGCATGTCCGGAACGCGGCCCGAGAGGGAGTTCTCGCACGGAAGCATGGCGAGTTGCGCCTTTCCGTCGCGGACGGATTCGATCACTGCCTCGAAGCTGGGACAGGGGAGCGTCTCCATCCCCGGATAGGCGGTCCGGCAGGCGAGGTCCGAATAGGCGCCGGGAATTCCTTGAAATGCGATCATGCCAGCAGCTCCCGCGCGCGTTCCAGGTCCTCAGGCGTATCCACGCCGAACAGGCCGTGCGCCACGCGCGCGACGCCGATGCGCATGCCGGCTTCGATCGCACGGAGCTGCTCCAACTGCTCGCGGCGCTCCAGCCGTGTGGGAGGCAGCGCGACGAAGCGGGCGAGAGCAGGCCGGCGATAGGCGTAGATGCCGACATGGTGCCAGAGCGGGCCCTCACCCCAAGGGACGGGCGAGCGAGAGAAGTAGATTGCGCGCGCGGTGTCGGCGTCGTCCTCAAACACGCAAGCGGCCTTTACGAAGGAGGCTGTGTTGGCCTCAGTGAAGGACGCGATCGGTGCAACGACGGTGCCGATGTCGATCGCACTGTCCTGCAGGGGGCGGATGGCGGCGCGGATCTGTTCGGCGGAGACGGTGGGTACGTCGCCTTGCAGGTTGACCACCACGTCATGCTCCCCGCGCGGATCGGCATTTGCCAGTGCGGCGTGAACGCGATCGGAGCCGCTGGGGAGGTTGGGCGGTGTCATCACCGCCTGACCGCCGGCGCGATGTACGACCTCCGCGATCTCGGCTTCGCCGCACGCAACCAGCACCGGGCCAACCCCTGCCTGCATGGCGCGCTGCCAGACATGAACGATCATCGGACGGCCGTGAATGTCGGCCAGCGGCTTGCCCGGCAGGCGCGCGGATGCCATCCGGGCGGGGATAACAATGATGGGGTTCACCGGCCCGACTTTAGGAACGCGCGGGACGACACGCAACGCGCCGGACCGGCTTGCCTGTGCTGCTTATTCAGGGCAATTGGCTTCGCGGCAGGACGGCGGAGAAGACGCGGCGCATGGACAGTATGGACGTCAACAAGGCGATTGCGGCGGTGCTGGTCGCCGGGATCGCCTTCTTCGTGACGGGGCTGCTGGGCGACAACTTCATCTTCGACGTGCCCCCCGCCAAGCCGCCGATCGACATCCCGATCCTGCAGGCGACCTCTCCCGGTGGTCCGGAAACTCCGGCGGCTCTGCCACCGGTCGCTCCGCTGCTTGCGTCGGCCAATGTGCAGAAGGGCGAGCAGTTCGCGAGCCAGGTGTGTGCCGCGTGCCACACATTCAACAAGGGCGGACACCCGATCATCGGTCCCAACCTGTATGGCATCGTCGGCTCGCCGCACGACCATGAAGCCGGGTTCGACTATTCGCCGGCGATGGAGAAGTACAAGGGCCAGCCTTGGACGTATGAGGCCCTGAATAAGTGGCTGGATGATCCGCAAACCTACGCTCCTGGGACGCGGATGACGTACACCGGCATCAAGAACAACCAGACGCGGGCAGACGTGATCGACTACCTGCACACGCTGGCGGACCATCCGGAGCCGTTGCCGAAGCCCGAGGCCGCGGCTCCGGCTGCCGCGCCAGCTGCGGCCCCTCATGCCGGGACGGCCCCGCCGCCCGCACCGGCTGCTGCCGCCCCAGTACCGGCTGCTGCGGCCAAGCCGTGATCGATCCCGCGCTGGTCGCCGCGGCGGAAGCTGCCGCCGACGTTGCCGGCGCGGTGATCCGACCGTTCTTCCGCGCGGGGATCGGGCAGGAGCTGAAGGCTGACCGGACGCCGGTGACGATCGCGGACCGCTCGGCGGAGCAGGCGATGCGGGCGGTGTTGGCAGAGCGTTTCCCAGGGCATGGGATCCAGGGTGAGGAGTTCGGCACAGACCGGGCGGAGGCACCTCTGCACTGGGTGCTGGACCCGATCGACGGCACCAAAGCGTTCATCACCGGACGGCCGGAGTTCGGCACGCTGATCGCCCTGCTGGATCAGGGGCGGCCGGTGCTGGGAGTAATCGACCAGCCGGTGACCGGCGAGCGCTGGATTGGCGTGGCGGGGCAGGTGACTCGGTTCCGCGGCCCTCTGGGCGGGCAGGCCGGGTGCCGGGCGTGTGCATTGCTGGAGGAGGCCGAACAGTCCTGCACCGGGCCGGCTCTGCTGGGTGATGACCGACCTCGGTGGGAGGGGCTGGCGAAGCGGGTGCGGCGCGTCTCCTGGGGCGGGGACTGCTACGCGTATGGGCTGCTCGCGCTGGGGCAGATCGACGTGATCGCTGAGTCGCAGATGAAGGTCTGGGACTGGGCCGCGCTGGTGCCGGTGATCGAGGGCGCGGGCGGCCGGGTGACGGACTGGGACGGGCGGCCCTTGCACGCGGACGGGGACGGTCGAGTGCTGGCGGTGGGCGATCCGGTGTTGCTCGGGCCGGCGGTGGCGGCGCTTGGGCACGAATGAAACGATAGCCGCATCGCGTTCACAAACCGGCGAGCACGAAGCCCGTCCTGTCAAATCTTTCAATTTGCAAAGCGTTCCGACGTGACGCTGCTCAGCGCCGTGAGGCTCAAGCTCGGATGATTCTTCTTGTTGTCCACATTGCGCGGGTATAGTTTCTTTGCAAACATATACGTAACGTGATGCAGTGCGTCGGGTCGGCGCCACATCCATCATCAAGAGTGTTGGCACGTGCACTGCGAACATGGGGAGACTGCTCATGCACTGCGTGATCAACGCCCTTGCGTGTGCGATCGGATTGGCTGCTGCTCTGGGGACCATGGGCGAGGCTAGAGCCACGCCCTTCAATGCGGCTGAGGCGGGCCTTGTTCTCGGTGATACCATTATCGATTCGGACTTCGCGTTTCTGGCCCAATCATATGGCGCTTTTCCCGATACGATCGATTTTAGCATCACGGCAGGCACAACAAGCTTCACGTCTTCCATGTCGGGAACATATGGCGGGACAGCTCTCAGTATTAGTTATACGGGAGACCTGTCGGCCTATCCGGGGACGATCACCTGGGCCGGTTCCGGGTCTTATGGCGCAGACCTCTGGGCGAGCAGCGGGACCGCGACGTTCAGTTTTCCGACTGCTTCCACATTCCAGGAGCTGTATTCGTCCTCCTCCAGTGTGGGTTCGCATACTGAAACCACTAGCCTGACAGTCACCGGGACGGATGAACCGGACGTGCTGTATACCGGAACGACTGGAACGGCGGTCGCAGACGGCGTGCAAGACTGCTACGTGAACCTGTCGCTGCGTTTCCCTAATGGATTGCCTCCGAAAGTCGGTGATCCGACCCAGAACGATGGTGTGAAGGGCACAAAAGTTGGCAGGCTTTGCGTCGGTGACTTCGTCCTGACGACAGATAGGGTTAACTCTGTCATTCCGCCAAGCGGTCCTCCTTCGATGATCGTGGATGCCGGGACAGCGACGGTTACGTCGCAGGTCGTGCCTGAGCCGCCCGGGGCTCTGACGCTGCTGATCGGTTCTCTGGCGCTGCTGGGTGCCAGCGCGATGGGAAAGAGGCACCTGTAACTACTCCTCCAGCACCATTGGGATCACCGAGGCCAGCAGCAGTCCGCCCATGCTGACGTTGAAGATGCGGAAGGCTCGGTGCGAGCGCAGCAGCCGGCGGGCGCCGCTGCCGATCAGTGCCCAGGCGTAGAGCGACGGAATAGAGCAGATCAGAAAGACGACGGTGAGGCGGAGGAGTTCGAGGCTGAGCGGCTCGTCCGGGCGGAGGAAGGTGGTGGCGACGGCGAGGGCGATCATCCAGGCTTTCGGGTTGATCCATTGAAAGGCGGCGGCGCCGAAGAAGCCCATCAGGCGCCCTCGTTGCTCTCCGGGTTCGGGCGGTTTGGCGGTGGCGATCTTGTAGGCCAGCCACGCCATCCACATCGCGCCGAGGACTCGCATGGTGAGTGTTAGCGCCGGGATGGCGATGAGCAGGCCGGCGATGCCGGCGGAGACGAGGTCGAGCATCAGGGCGAAGCCGACGGCGATGCCGATCATATGCGGCAGCGTCGCTCGGATGCCGTAATTCGCCGCGGAGCTCGCGACCATCACGTTGTTCGGACCCGGCGTGATGTACATCACGAGGGCGAAGACGAAGAGCGGGATAAGATCTGTCATGGCGTGCGATGGAGAAGACTGCCCGCACGGGCCTCAGTGGCGCCTTGGCTCGCGATGTAGGTGGATTGGCCGTTGACCCAGACCTCCTGAATGCCGGAGGCGGGACGGGTGGGCCATTGGAAGTCGGCCTCGTCGCGGACGGTGGCGGGATCGAACAGCACGAGGTCGGCGAAGGCGCCTTCGCGGATCACGCCGCGATCCTTCAGGCCGAACACCTCGGCGGTGCGGCCCGTCATCTTGTGCACCGCTTGCTCCATGCTGAAGAGGCCGAGGTCGCGCGCGTAGTGGCCGAGCACGCGCGGGAAGGTGCCCCAGAGACGCGGGTGGGGGTAAGAGTCGTGCGGCAGTCCGTCGCTGCCGATCATGGACAGGTCGTGCTTCATGATGCGCTGCACGTCCTGTTCGTCCATCTGGAAGAAGATGGCGCCGGCGGGGAGGAGTTTCTCGGCGGCTTCCTTCGGGGTGGTGTTCCACTCCTTGGCGATGTCGTCGAGCATGCGGCCGGCGAGTTCCGGATGCGGGATGGACCAGGTGATCTGCACCGGCACATCGGGACGCAGCCGTGCGGGCATCAGCACGGTCGAACCGGCGTGGTAGGGATAAACGTCAAACGCAACTTTCTGGCGCTGCGCGGCGGTTTCGATGCGCGGGAGGGTCTCGGTGGAGCGGCCGTAGTTCTCCGGCATGGCGCATTTGTGGTGGCTGATCACGACGGGTGCGTTTGAGTTGCGGCCGATCTTGAGGGTTTCCTCGATGAACTCGAGGACGTGGTCGGCTTCGTCCCGCATGTGGGTGACGTAGAGGCCGCCGGTTTCGCGCAGGGCCTGGGCGATGGCGATCACTTCCTCCGTCGGGGCGTTCATGCTGGGCGGGTAGTAGAGGCCGGTGGAGAAGCCGGCGGCGCCCTGGTGCAGCGCCTCGGTGAGGCGAGCGCGCATGCGCTCGGCTTCCTTGTCGGTGGCGGCGCGTTGGGTGTCTCCCCTCATGGCTTCGACGCGGAGCGACATGTGGCCGATCAGGGCGACGGTGTTCACGGTGGAGGGTTGGCGGGCGAGACGCTCGGCGTATTCGGCGAAGCTGCCGAAGGTCCACCATGACTCGTCGCCGAGCAGGTCGAGCGGCGGGATGGGGCGGGTGCGCATGCGGACTGGCGAGAGGCTGATGCCGCAATTGCCGACGACGACGGTGGTGACGCCCTGGGAGGATTTGCAGAGCATGCATTCGGGGCCGCAGAGGACGGCGCGGTCGTCGTGGGTGTGGGCGTCGATGAAGCCGGGTGCGACGGCCTTGCCGGTGGCGACGATCTCGCGGTCGGCGCCGGCTGATCCGAGGTCGCCGAGGCCGGTGATGCGGTCGTTGGTGACGGCGATATCGGCTTTGCGGCGGGAGGCGCCGGTGCCGTCGAAGATGGTGGCGTCGCGGATGATCAGGTCACAGCGGAGCATCGGGCCTTCCCGTGTCGGTGCGGTCCGATGGGTTGTAGAGCATCCGGGGTGGGGCGTCAGTCGGGCGGGATGGGAAACAGGTGGGCGAGGCGCCAGGCGCCAACGAGTGGTTGGGGCTTGGGGCCGGCGGGGTGTCTCGCGGGCGTCTCGGTTTGGTGTTTTCGAGTCTTTGGAATCGTGGGATGAGACGGATGGTGGCATCCGGTGGGCTTGGTGCGTGCTAAAGCTGCGCGTTGGTTTGGCCGGAGGCAGGAGGTCAGACTGTCTCGGCGGAATCTCAATTTTGTGTTTTCGAGACTTAGGATCATGGGATGAGACAAATGCCAGGAGCGGCGGATTGGTTGCCGCCGCGTCCTCGCGCCGTGCGGTGCTGGCCATGACGGTTTCGGGGTCGGCGAGGCCTTCATCGAGGAGGACGGTGGTGATGTGCTCGGTGCGCTCACCCCGGTCGGAGGCTTCGGGGTCGGATTCGGTCTCTCGGCGCTCGGCCTGGAGGCGTTTGAGTTCGCGGATGGCGCTTTTGGCCTGACGCATCATGGACGCGGCCTGGGCGCGGCACTTCAGCTTCATGGGGTGCGGGACGCCGGGGTCGCGAGGGCCGCAATGCGGGCGATGAGGGAGTCGTTGCGGCGGGTCTCGGCGCCCGGGAGGTCATCCGCCGGTGGCGGGAGGATGCGGTTAAGGGTCCGGATGAGGGGTACTGGGCGTGGGTTGGGAGGGTGTAGGCGAGGTCGGTTGGTTCGGGCATGGGGGTGGGTTATAGCGTTAGTATGATTGACGTGCAATCGTTACGTTGAGGCGGTGAGGATTTGTGTTCGGTGCCTGGGCGAACGGTTCCTCCAGACCTGAACAGCCGTCTCCGTTGCTGGCGGCACGACCAACGTTAGGCGGCCGGTCATACAAAGATCCACTTTGCGCCCATTCCGGTCATCGAGCCGCCCTCGCCGGCTGCTCGGAAGCAAACATTGCAACCCACGTCGTCGGCCAAGATGAGGGGCTTTCTGACAGTCCGCTTGCGGGTTGGAAAGCACTGAACTCTGTCGCTCGGCTCCGGGCCGGGTGTTGCGAACGCGAGCACGGAACCTCCGATCGTGGCGCAATTCCCCATCTCTGGACAATGCCCTCGACCTCTGTCCGAATGGCCGCACGCTGCTGAGTCCGTCACTCTGGCCGGTCCCGAAAGCATCGTTCAGGGCCGTTGCGCGCCACGGCCACGGCGTCAGTTGACGCGGTTGGGAAGCCTCATTTTGGAGGTGCGGATGTCTTTCTTCAGAGCCAATCAGGCGGTCGTCCTTGGTCCCGGCGAAGGCACCCACCTGGACGTTCTGGGAGATTTCATAACGCTCCTGATCTCGGGGAAGGAGACGAATGGCGCGTTCACTGTGCTGTCGGAAACGTCCCCGCCGGGCGGCGGTACCCCCCTGCATACGCACCACAAGGAAGATGAAGCCCTCTATGTTCTCGCGGGTGATTACGAAATCCAGTGCGGCGACCAAACAGTTCGCGCGGGGCCAGGATCGTTCGTTTTTGCTCCTAGGGGCATACCGCACAAATTGACCAATGTAGGCACCGGGCCGAGCACCGGTACTAGGCGTCGTGTCCCCTGCGGGCTTCGAGGGTTTTTGGGAGGAGATCAGTCGGTTGCCGCCGCCAGCCGACATGGAAGCCATTATGGTGCTCGCAAAGAAGTATCAACTGGAAATTCACGCGCCTTAGCCCGTGGTGGCTCGCCGCCGCACCAGCTTGCCCCTTCGCGGAGGACGGACAACATGCGCGCAGAGCCGAAAGTCATCGTGATTACGGGCGCCTCGCAAGGGATTGGTGCAGGCCTGGTCGAAGCGTTCGTGGGCAGGGGCTATAGCGTCGTCGCGAATTCCAGGAAAATAGAGCCGAGCATCTTGCCGAATGTACTGACCGTCGCGGGCGACGTCGCCGATCCCGAGACGGCTATCCGCATCGTCGACACGGCAATCGACCGATTTGGCCGCGTCGATACGCTGGTGAACAATGCCGGCGCCTTCCTCTCGAAACCGTTCACCGAATATTCCGCCGCCGAATTCCACGCGATGGTCGGGGTGAACCTGGCCGGTTTCTTCCACGTGTCGCAACGCGTGGCAGCCGTGATGCTGCAACAGCAAAGAGGTCATATCGTCAATATTACGACGAGTTTGGTCAATCAACCTATGGCGGCGGTGCCCGCCGCCCTGGCCGCTCTGACGAAGGGCGGGCTGGACGCGGTCACTCGGTCGCTGGCCATTGAGTATTCCAGCAGAGGCATCCGTGTGAACGCAGTATCACCGGGCATTATCAAGACGCCGATGCACCCCACCGAAACACATGACTTCCTTTCGACGCTCCATCCAATGGGTCGTATGGGCACCGTCAAGGACATCGTCGAAGCCGTGCTCTACCTCGAGACGGCAACTTTCATCACCGGTGAGACACTGCATGTCGATGGCGGCGCTCACGCCGGCCATTGGTGACCGTTGCTCCGCCGTAAGCTTCCTGTGATGTGGAGAAGCAGATGATCACCTGGCCCGACCGCCGTCTACTCGACCTGCTCGCCATCGAATTGCCCATCATTCAAGCTCCGATGGCCGGATCGGGCACTGCCGCGCTGGCGATCGCCGTGGCGGAGGCTGGCGGGCTCGGCTCTCTGGCCTGCGCGCTACTGACGCCAGAGCAGGCGCGTGCCGAATTCGGCGCAATTCGTCAGCGAACGTCGAAGCCTATCAACATGAATTTCTTCTGCCACGAGCCGGCTGTGGTCGATACGACCCGCGAAACCGCGTGGCAGCAACGGATGAAACCCTATTATGTCGATCTCGGTCTAGATCCCGAGATGCCGGCGCCGGTACCGTCTGCCCCACCGTTCGGCGCCGTGCACTGCGATCTCGTGGCGGACCTCAGGCCCGAGATCGTGAGCTTCCACTTCGGCTTACCCTGCGAGACTTCGATCGAGTCGAGTGAAGGCGACCGGCTGCAAGGTACCTGTCAACGGCCACCACGGTGAAAGAGGCCGTCTGGCTGGAGCAGAGGGGCTGCGATGCCATAATCGCTCAGGGGCTTGAGGCCGGTGGGCATCGCGGCATGTTTCTCACCGAGTTGATGAGCACCCAGGTTGGCACCATGGCCCTGGTGCCACAGGTGGTGGATGCTGTCAGCGTGCCTGTCATTGCGACAGGGGGCATCGCCGATGGGCGGGGGATAACCGCCGCCCTCGCGCTCGGTGCCGGGGGCGTGCAGCTAGGGACGGCCTACCTGTTTTGCCCTGAAGCGGCCGTTGCACCGGTGCATCGACAGGCGCTGAAGGCGGCGCAAGCCGATCAAACGGCGGTGACGAACGTCTTCACCGGACGTGCCGCGCGTGTCCTGGTCAATCGGGCCGTCGGCGTGCTCGGGCCAATGAGCGAACTTGCGCCCGGTTTTCCCCGAGCCTCGGGTGCTCTCTCGCCGTTGCGTGTAAAAGCGGAGGCAGCCGGATCGGCCGATTTCACGCCTCTCTGGTCTGGCCAAGCAGCTCACCTCGGTCGAGACCTTCCGGCGATGCAGCTGACCTTGCTCTTAGCCGAGGAAGCGAAGTTGCGCGGTGCATGAGATGTCAGGTGCTCAATACTCAATCGGGAGTCTGGGGCGTGTCGAACGCTGATCTTCCTCAACGTTCGTGGACGCTCGCGCCGGGGAAATTCTGGATGTGCTCGGCCCTCGGGTTCAGCATCTGACGGCATTGTCGGACGATGATGGCGGATTTTGCGTGATCAGATCCACCATACCTGCCCAAGTTGTGGTGCCGGTCCACAGTCACGCTGACCGTGAGACGTTCTACATTCTTGCTGGGGAGCTTCAGGGGCTGCGGGAGGTTCACTGGAGCACGCTCGTCAGTGGCGAGGTCTTCGATGTGCCTGGCGACACCAGGCACGGCTTTCGAAACCTGTCCGGCACGTCGGTGTCATTGCTGCTCGTGACGACGATGCGGATGGGACGGTTTTTTCGCGATGTCGGCCGTCCTGCGGCAACGGTCGCGCCAGGTCCGCCGAACGAGGCGGATGTCCAGCGCTTCTTCGAGATCGCACAGAGCTACGGCCACTGGCTTGGCAGCCCCAAGGACAATGCAGACGTTGGCATATCGTTTGGTTGATCGCTGAGGAGCGGGGAACCAATCACTGCCGGTGGCACGAAGCCCGATTGAGGTCTTGGATGCAGCTCCAAAGCCTGGGTCCGCGACCACAAAGCGGACACTTGGAAGTAAGGCTATCAAGCCTTGCGTGGCCTCCGATGGCCAGTACACTGACGGTGACCGCAAAGGGACACAGGTGACGCCCCGGCGTGAGCTTCTGGGGCATTTGGGAGTTCGGGCCGGTGACAAGATCGTTGTCGATCTCCTGCCCTCAGGACGCGCGGAGCTACGCGCCGCTTCATCGGACCTCTCGGCGTTTTTGGCTGCCTGGCCGCTCGGGGCAAAACGGTTTCGATCGAGGAGATGAACCGGGTTATCGAGGATGGACCGCTGGGGAGCGAGGCGACCGCGCTGCTCCGCCAGGCCGGTCTGATTGTGGTGACGATTCCAGCGCTGTGCGAATTCGTCTGGGTGCTCCGCCGCATTTACACATTGACGCCGCCGAGATCGGCATCGCGATCCGAGCGCTGTGCTCGGCACGTTCGGTGGTTTGCGACCGGCTGATTGTTGAGGCGGGCTGCGTAGATGGAAGCTGGCGGTGATTTAGCCGATGGGGCGATTGCCGCGATCGGGCAAGGCGCAGGGGCCGATACGTTCGTCAGTTTCGACAGAAGGGCGCTGCGTCTTGCGCGGCGCGTGGGTGTGCGGGGGAGAGCGCTGTCCGAGATGTTGAGTAAGGAGGGCGATTGAGTTGGGGCAGGTTTGCGGGGGCGCGATCTTCTGGTCCGCGGGCTATGGGCAATCAGCGGAAAGGCGATCGGGATCGCGTGCGGTAGGCCTGGGTCGCCACGGCCCGCTCCGCGGGCCTCGCGATGACATTGGGGGGCTTGCGGACGCAGCCTTGCGGTTCGCGCGTCAGTCCGCACGAGATTGCGTCGTCGCGCTGCGCTCGTCGCAATGACTGCGCTCATTCCGTACGGTAGGCCTGGGTCGCCACGGCCCGCTCCGCGGGCCGCGGTGATGTTGGGGGGCTTGCGGACGCAACCTTGCAGTCCGCGCGAGATTGCTTCGTCGCGCTGCGCGCTCCTCGCAACGAGCATCTTTCGATGGTGCTGTCCTGGGCCAGCGATATAAACCTGCCCCGAAGCAGAGGTCGGCGAATTTATCTTGTGCGCTCTCGGCGTCTGCGTTCTCACATGGTCTGCAAGAATTTCGCACTCCGAAGAAGTCGCTTCAATCTTCAGCACCAACCCATGAAGGCAGCCATTATGTCGAAGCCGATCTGCGCCCTCCTGCTTTTAGCAACGGGCCTCGGCGGCTTCGGCTGTGCGCCGGCACTTCCGCCGTCTGCTTTCGAGGGGGGTGTCCCGGAGATGCGGCCGGAAATCTTCTTTGCCGGAGCGACCAACTCAAGCGGCGTCGTGGAGAACCGCTCTGGTGCGCCGACGCGCCGCTTCCATGTCAAAGGGTCGGGTGTGATGCTTCCGGATGGGAGCTTTCGTCTGGATCAGAGTGTCGTCTTCGACGGGGAGGCGCCGGAACGACGAACCTGGGTGATGCGCCGCCTCGGCGCCCATACTTACACCGGGACGCTGAGCGACGCGTCGGGAGCTGTGGAGGGTGAGGCGTATGGCAACCTCTTTCACTTGCGCTATCCGATGAAGAGTCCCGTCGGCGGCCAGATGGAGCAGTGGTTGTACTTGCAACCGGACGGCCGCAGTGTGATGAACGAAGCGACTGTCCGCGTGTTTTGGGTCGTGGTTGCGCATCTATCCGAGCGCATCACGCGCGAGGACCACTGACATTGCGGAATCTTGTAGAAGTGTCGGGAGTTGTCGTGCTCACAATCACCGAAGCAGCCAACGTTTTAGGTGAGCGGCAGAGGTGCTCAAGCTGATCACCAGTCCGAAGATGGGAGTAGGAAACTCCCGCTGGATGACCGGCGCGGGGAAGGTGATCACGTTCCCAACTGATAGTCCGAAAATGTTGCATCCGCCGTACAACCCGATCGGGTGAGAAGGCAGACACAGCATCAGAAGGACGCCACCAGCCTGGCTGGCGAAGCCCGCCGCAGATGCCACGCACGTGGGTAGGCAACGATGACGGTGGCGAGGGTGGTCCGGCCGCTCATTGCTGCAACGGATGTGATGGCGAGGCCGCTTGCGGCACCGTCCGGTCCGATATGAAGGAGACGCGATGTGGCCGATCTGCGCGGCGAGTGCCAGAACGAATGGGAGTGCGACGAAATCTGGTTGCTGCGACCGTGGAGGGAGCACATGAAAATAAGGTTATCAAGCCTTACTGGAATTCCATGGCTCGCACATTGGCGGTGACCGCAAAGAAACAGGTGACGCTCCGGCGTGAGCTTCTGGGGCATTTGGGTGTTCGCCCGGGGGATCGGATCGTTGTCGATCTGCTGCCCTCGGGGCGCGTGGAGCTACGCGCCGCTTCGTCGGACCTCTCACCTCTCGGCATTTTTGGGCTGCCTGGCCGCTCGGGGCAAATCGGTTTCTGCTGCAGGTTGAAGGCGATCTGCTGTTCGCTGAACCGCAACTGCTTCATCGGCCAACCCCCTCGGTTGCCTCCCGGCCAAACCCGCGGGCTTTTCTCGGTCAAAACGGTCCAGTTTTCCGGGAGCAGGTCACCTCACAACTGTGCCCCAAATTGGTACCCAATGGTCGTGTTCTATCTATGGATAACTTCAGCTAAGTGCTGGCGCGCCCGAGAAGATTTCGACTCCTAACCCCCAGATCCGTAGTCCTCTCAACGCTGACGTTGCTAGGCCGGTTTGAGCACCACAGACAAGCAAGAAACCCCTGTGGCACAACACTTATCTTGCATCCAACACGCAGTAGGCATACGTGCACCATACATCATCCAAACCGCTCGATTGGGTGACTCTGGGGTGACTGAACGACCACAGGACAGTGCCAGGATATTCTGCAATGCTTACGAAAACCGACGTCGACCGCACTCTTCCGCGCAGCGCTCCGTATGTGCTGTGGGACGATGAGCTGGGCGGGTTTGGCTGCCGGGTGTTCCCCTCCGGCAAACGCAGCTTCGTGGTGCGCTACCGGCTGCCCGGCAGCCGCAAGGCATTGCTGATGACGCTTGGGGCATACGGCGTGCTCACTGTCGCGGAGGCGCGTGGGCAGGCGCGGGAGACGCTGGCCAAGATCAGACTCGGTCAGGACCCACAAGCGGAAGCCATCGCACGCCGTGCCGCGGAGGCAGCCCAGGCGTCGGTGTCACTGTGGGGAAGCTGGTCGAGCAGTATATTGCCGCCGAGCGACCGCCGGAACCGCAGCCAGCAAGAGTCTGCGCGGGCGTCAGGCTCACCGGTTAGTCGAAGACACGGTGGTGCACCTGAACCGCTTCGCTACAGCGTATGGCACCCAGGACGCCGGCAGCGTCACACGCGGGGATGTCGTGCGCCTGCTGAACAGCTATATCCGCCAACCCTCGACGCATCGCCGTATGCATGGCGCGATCAGCCGCATGTATGCCTGGGCACAGCGCAACGAGTTGGTGAGCAACGCGCCAGCGGATCACAGCGAAACCACGTGGCAACCGTCGCGCGAGCGCGTGCTGTCGCTTGCGGAGCTGGCACGGGTCTGGGGGGCAGCAGCAACTCTGGACCGCTCTACAGTGATACCGTCCAGCCGATGGTCACCACCTGGCCAGCGCCACGCCGAGTGACCGCACGACATGGGGCGAAATCGCCCTTGCGCGCGAGCTGATGGACGCTGCCTGCGGCCCGCACCAAGGCGCGGCGGCAACATGTGCTGCCGCTACCGCCACTGGCTGTAGCCGTCCTGCAGCGCCGGCGGGCGGCATTTCAGCACGCCCCCGCGGCCGATGATCTCGTGCTGCCGACGCTGGCGCGTGACGGCAAAGGCATCGCGCCGATCTCCGGCTGGAACTGGCTGAAACGGGTACTGGACCGCGCTGCTGGCGTCGGATGATGGCGGCTGCACGACCCGCGCAGCGTCTGACGAACTGTGGAGCGCGGCGCCGATGTCGCGGTGCTGGACTACATGCTCAACCACGCCAGCCGGCGAGCGTGCGGCGTGATTGGCACCAATCAGCGCGCAACGCTGATCGAGCCGACGCGCAAGGTCAGGCGCTGTGGGACGGGCTGCTGCGCGAGGCGATTGGACTGCCGCCCGCGGCGTCGAGCGCACCGCGTCTGGTATCGGTGGCCTAACACCCACACCGCTCCTAGCGGCCCTGGCGTGGTGGTGCCGAAACGCCGCGGGCTACGTTCCGCTTTCCCGCGCCGCGCGCCGGAGGCACATTGCCGCGCCATGATCCGCAAGTCGCTCGGCGCTGCTGCCGTGCCTGCGTCGGCCACGCAGCCGCGCTGGCGCAAGCTCGGTGGCGTGGTGGCGGCGGCCCGCATGGTCAGCAACCGGCCGACAGCCAAGCTGTCACGGCTCCCGAGATCGAAGAACCCGACGGGTCGGCGAGACGTTCCGGCCCGTCTGGCGGGTGCGCTCGCGCTTCGATGTGCTGCTCGCCGCCGGGCAGATCTCGTCCGGGGAATATGAGGCCGGTGAATTGTGGGTCCGCGACTTCCACGCCGCCGCCGAGTGCAGCAGCCGGATGGTGGCCGCCTACGAACCCCGGCTGGACTTCGCCCGCGGTATCCCCGAACCCGATCAGCGGCGGCTCAACGCCGTGCGCCGGCAGCGCGAGACGGCAGCGGCTCTGGGGCCGGAGCGAATCGGCATCCTCGAGCGGCTACTGATTCGCGATCTCTCGTGGCGGAGCTGGCCCGACAGCTGGACATGGTCTGCTCACAGACCGCAAGGTTGACGCGATCGACACCCTCAAGCAGCTCCGCCGCCATCAGAATGGTGAGCCGGTGCCGGCCTGGCGGGCGCGGCGCAAGATCGTGCTGCAGCTCCGGCAGCGCGACTGATGCCGGAGCAGCTGCGGCAATCCGGGAACGTCATCGGCTTTCCCAACTGGATTCGCGCGCAGGTAGTCCGCAAAGACGCCATCGGCGCCCTGGCGCGGGTGGTGGTGGCGGAGGAGGCCCGCCGCGGGAAACGCTTCTACCGTGCCGGCGATCTGTTCAACGCGCTGCGGCCGAAGGGTGGTCCGACGCTGCGCCGGGCGCTCGACTTAGGCCTGGCGGAATGGCGGCTGTTGCACCTGCCGCAGATGCGTTTTGCTGTGGACGACGCGGGCCGCGTGGCGGTGCTGACGGGAGCCGAGACACCGCTGGTGCGGAAGGGCGACTACCGCAAGCCGCACAATTACCCGAAGCGGTAGGAGCCACTTGGTGTTAGTAACGTTGCTAATTCGCTCGCCTGGTCATTGTGGTTGAAGGCTCCTCTTGGATTCCAGCGTTCTCATCGCACGCGCCAGTCATCCGGCGGCGGATGCGCGGCGTGATAACCGGCGAGCCGTGTCAGCCAGTGAGCGATGGGTGCGGGGATGCGCCGCCGGCCGTTTTCCATCTGCCGAATAGTGGCCTCCGAACAACGCAGCAGCCGGGCCAGAACCACGCGGTTCCAGCCCAACTGCTCACGCACGGCAGCGAGTTGTGCGGGGGTCATCGCTGTGCTCCCGCTCCTTGGGATTAAACACCATTGAACGGCTGCGACGGCTGCGACGGCGGCCCGGGCGGAGCAGGAGAGAACGGCTGCGCCGGTCCTTGTGTAACGAACGGCTGTGTCGGATTGAGCGAAGCGACCACGGCCGGCGCCACCATCTGCACGCAGCTCATGAACTGCGGCCAGACGCCGGTGGTGCCGGACAAACTCACCATCCAAGGCTGCTCGGTGCCACTGAAATAGATGTGCAGAACCGAGCCGCTGGTGATTTGATGGACGAACTGGCGAGCGCTACTCGGGTCAATCGCAATACCCACTATATTCTTCTTATTCCCAGCAGCAGCGTTTGGCGTCTGCCAGCTCAGGTTGCTGTCAATCTGGAAGCTCATGCTCGTGACAGTGCCGGCCGGGATATTCCAGCCCTGCTTGAGAGTGACCAGGTGGAGGCGAGTGGCCGTATCTGTGGCTGGATGCCACCTATAGGGCGGCGTCGAAAGCCCGGCGTGATCATCAGTATGCCACCGATCTGCGGCGGTGCCCTGGCCAGCCGTCCAGTAGCCGCTACTACCAGTTGACAGGATATCACGTCTCGGTGGCCGTGATTGTCGCCATGGCGGTCAACACGGACGGCCGTCGCGAGGTGCTGGGCATATGAGCGCAGTCATTGCGAGGCCCTTTCGCGATGATGAGAAGCAGTGCGGTTCGTGAGGCGAACTGCGCTGCTTCACCCGGGGCGAATGCCTCGGATGACCGGACCCATATACGCACAGCGCGTATGACCGTTAGTCATCATCGTGCATAAGCAGGAAGCACCGCGTGCAGGTTGCCCTTAAGCAGGTGCTTTCGGCAGTAACGAAGCTGGCGTGCCGTGCACGACGAAACGGTGATCGGAGATGTTTACCCGATGCTGCAAGCCGCCCGCAGGGGCGGGATAGAAATCAAACGCCCAATGTGCGTAAGCCCAGCCGTCGCGGTGCTCACCGCTGAGCACCCCGGCCGGATCCCAGATCGGCGGCGGGCAGGCGGCCCAGGGCAGCGGCCCTGCACGATCAGCCACCGGCAGCGCCAGGTAATCCCAGATCGCCTTCATCCGGTGCCGGTAGACCGCCATGATCCTTTCCTCGACCGTCCGCGCTTCGTCGGGGTAGGCCCCCGTCTGGATCATGTCGGGCAATACGTCCGGGTCACCGACCATCGGCAACAGCGAAGCCGAGCCGTTCTGGACCGAGTTCCTGCGCTCGCTCACCTTCCGGATCAACTCCTCAAGTGTCGCCATGCACAACCCGCAGCTTGCTCCCGGTTGCCGGCGGTAGCTGCGGCAACAGTCGTGCCTGCATCGGCAGCAGGCCGAATTGCTGGCCCACTGCAGATAGAGCCGGCTGGCCTGCTGGTAGCCGGTCCAGGCAGGGCTGGTCTTGATGCCGTCCTGGGTGCGCACCGTGGGCCCGGTCTGCATCGCCAGCGCGTAGCTCTTCTCCATCGCCGCAGCCGCCTTCACCAGCGCAGTGAAGCCGCGCAATGCGCTGTGGCTGAGCGTGCCGGCCTGAAAGCATAGCCGCATGTGGATACGCCACTCACGCTGCGCATCCGGATCGAGATCGCTGGGCGGTGGCAACTCTGCTTCCAACCGGGTGCGGCCGTGC
Source organism: uncultured Pseudomonadota bacterium (assembly GCA_963791885.1). Classification (GTDB taxonomy): domain Bacteria; phylum Pseudomonadota; class Alphaproteobacteria; order Acetobacterales; family Acetobacteraceae; genus CAVSUZ01. The sequence continues at coordinate 2,244,961 of CAWBUL010000006.1, forward strand.
GCCGCCGGCCTACGCGGCGTCGAAGGCGGCAGGCGCCTCTGGTCATCTGCCGCCGCGCATGAAAAGGCCTGAAAGCGCGATTGCCAAAGTGCTTGGCGCGACCTGGCAGCGCAACGACTTTGAAGTTTTCGATACCGTAATGGGGTAGGTGCCCATGCAACCATCAGCGGCATCACCTGCTCTGCTTGATCGCACGGACAGCGGTGCATGCTTATCCGCAATGCCTTCGGCGCATGCCGAGCGGAAAGGCGCACGCGACGGATCGTCTCGTGGATCGGCACGGCGGATTTGCCCAGCGATGGCTTCATCGCTGAGGCCGCTCGCAAGCAGTGGCGAAAGGTCTTGCCGATCACGCCAGAGCCACGCATCAGCGGAAGCTCGCCGGGGCGCCTGATAGACCATGCCGAAGCTGATGTCGCTGGCCTGGATAAACTTCGCGCTGCGGCGATGATGGTGGCTGTGACTGCTGCACCGGCTGTGTTGGCGTGCCGGTGACCTTGCCAGCCTCGACCAAGCCAGCACTGTCGACACGAGCGACTTCACGAGTTCCGCTACGTGGCACCTTCGGTGTTGCCACCTGTGCCCGGCGCACAACCGGTGCCGGCTGCGGGCCGGTCGTCATGCGGGTTGATTGCATGCCGCTCATCGGTGTCGTCTTGCGGCCGGTATTCGCGCGTGCTGCACCTTGCATTGGCTGTCTCCTTTCAAATCCCTTTGTGCCAGCGCTGCACATGGGCATTTGCGCACCGGCAGCAGCACCAGCACCAGGATAGCTTTGCTCAACAGCGACGGGCATCCGCGGGCTCTGCGAACGCGGGCTCAATGGTCGGTGAGATCAAGCGGCGCAGCGCAGGTGAGCTGGGTCTTCCCGAACGATCATCGCCGCGCCTGGCGCGCCAACGCTGTGGACTTCGCTGGCCGCGTCTTCGTCGCTACATACGGCAGCGCGCGTGGATTGATCGGCCTGCCACCGCGTCCGGCGAGCGGGTGGCCCGCCATCTGGACCCAATCGTTCGAGTTCACGCCGATCTCCTTACGCGGCCCATGGTTGCGTGCACGTCGAGCTACTCGGAACAGAATGAGCTGAATGGGCATGCGTTGCGCGTGCCGAGACGGTATATGTCTCACCCGGAAACATCCGTGCGATGCCGATCTGCAGATGCGCGGTCCTGACCGGGCCGTGCAGAATTTTGACTTTACGGGTCGGTGCGATTGGGCTGATCGCCTCGATCTCGCTGACCGGCACCCGGCGCGGCGTGAACCGCTGTAGAGCCGGGATATGCAATGGCGCTTCGATCAACAATTCCAGCAGCGGCGCTGCCGAAGCGGGTTGCTGTTGCTGGCGGCGCTCGGCAAACCGTAAATACTCGCGCAACGCAAAGTCGCTGACCGGCTCCTTCGGCGGCGGGCGGATGAACGCGCCTAACCGATCGGCGAAGCCGGCGCGATGTGCCGCGTTGTGCGCGTCATGCAACTGCGTCAGAGCGCCGTAGAGGTCAGTGATGGCTGTCGCCAGCCGCTGCTGAGCCTGCACCAGCACCGGCCGGTAGTCCTGCCACTTTGCTTCATGAACGGCCGCGCGGGCTTGCTGCACCGCAGCCTGATGCGGCGGGAGCTGCATGTCGATCTGTTCTGATCGCAGCCTGAGCCGGTAATCGCCGCGGTCGAGATCAGTGATCCGTTGCAGATCGCCGCCGTCGCGCAGCCACTCATGGCGTTGATGCTGATGCTCAAGCAGCGTCTGCTGGACTTCCGCCTGTTCGGCCAGCAGTGCGTTCAATGCCGCTTCGGCATCGGCGAGCTGCCGGGCCGGCGCAGGTGCGGTCGCTTCCCCAGCGCCGGCAGCAGGGCGTTTTTCGAAGCGCCCGCCGAGGCGGTCACGCAGCGCCACGGCTACGCCTCCGGTGGATCGGCGCGATCGCCTGATTTCCGATTTCGGTGCCGTTGGCCATGATAGTTGCCTCCGATCATGAGCGTGCGCCTTTCTTGACCGTGGCTACAAGTAACGTCACGTCAGCGCGTCAGCCAGGACCGCGAGAGCGCGACAGCCGCTGCCAGAAAACAGCGCCCAAGGCGCTCCAGCGTCCTTGCAGCCCAGCGCCGGGGGCTGCGCGGCGGCGATTGGGCGCGATTGCAGGACTCGGCCATGACCTGCGAAGGCTGCGCGGTGCCGTTGCCCGATCACAAGTTCAACGCCTGGGTCACGATGCTGGCCTCGGCCGGGAACAACATTGGCGTGGCTTGCATCATCAGTGGCCTTTCACCAGCTCATCGCTCCCCTGGGCTGATCTCGCTCGGACTCAGTTGATCTGCCTCTTTGACCATTGGATCATCATATGAGGAAGAAAACGCGTCGGCAAAACCTCAGGCAACCTGGTCGCTGCATTTTCTGCGGTGGTTTCAGGATGTCGAAAGAACATCTGTTTTCTGACTGGCTCCGAGAGCTTTTACCCCACTCGCCCGACCACACGCACACTATGGGCGTTGCTGACGAAGGTCAGCACACAGTTACGCAACATCAGGGGCATTCGGGCACGAAGAAAATCCGCACTGTCTGTGTTAAGTGCAATTCCGAATGGATAAGCGGCATCGATAACACCGCAAAGAGCGTGGTCCCCCCGATTATCCGTGGCGAGAAGACCGCGATTACTCCCGAGGTGCAAAGAGCCATCGCTACGTGGCTTAGCAAGATCGCGATGGTTGGCGATTTAAGGAATCGCGCGAAGATGCTGATCCCTCAAACACAACGCGACCTGATGATGAATGAACAAAGGGCGCCCGACGAATGGGAAGTCTGGATAGTTCCCTACGGTGGGACGGAGTTTCGCGACCTAGCCTTCTTCCAAAGATCGGGGAAGTTAGATTTTACACCCGTCACCGGTCCAGGCGGTAAATTCTCCGGTTATGTTGAAACGACTTTCTTCGGCATCGGGTCTCTGACCGCTCTGATCATCGGCGACGACCTTCCCGACGTTGATTTTAATGTGGGCAGCCTGAGCAAAATCGCACGGCGTATCTGGCCGCTCGAAGGCAGCAATATCGGCTGGCCTCACCCGTTCGTCGGGCCCGACGATCTGGCCATCGACATCATGAACATCCTGCCCCACATGGTCGCGAACTTCCGCAACCAGTCGTCGTAAGCGGCTGCAAACGGCACGACCTGGCGTGCACCGGCGGCCCGGCATGTCCGACACGCCAGGTGATCCAGCAGAACGACCAGCGTGGGCTGGTGGTGGAATCGCGATCCAGCGCGGGCGCCAGGTGCACAGCCGGATTTCGCTCGCACGCATGAGCGCCTGGGTGCGACCTGCTGCCGTCAGGTGATCCCAGCGGAACAACCACACCACCGAAGCGGTGATGCCGGCGTCGAGGAGTTCCAGGCCGTGCCGGGTGAACGCATCGATCTGGTTGAACGGCGGATTCGAGATCACCGAGGCGAACGTGCCGGGCGGTGACGCATGACGTCGAGCAGCGCCGTCCATTCGTCGGGGATCTCCACCGTGACACCCGCGCCCAGGAGGATAGCCGGCATGCAAGGGCGATCTCCGATGCCTGCCACCAGCATACAGCGTGGCGGCATCCAGGGCACAACGACCTGGTAGCGGGCTGGCTTGGGTGACTCTGGGGTGACTCAGGATTGGCTCATCCCGGACGTCTTTTGATAAGTTCAGATAAACAGTTGATTTGGTTGGGTAATATGGCGCGCCCGAGAAGATTCGAACTCCTAACCCCCAGATCCGTAGTCTGGTGCTCTATCCAGTTGAGCTACGGGCGCGGCGCGCGCGATGTAGCCCGCGACACCCCCAACGGCAAGGGGTCACAACCGCGAGGCGTCCTCCGGCCCCGCGATTGTCAGTGCACCCAACCGGTGCAGCGTCGCGTCCACGCCTGCCCGCACTTCGAACAGATCCCTCGCCCAGTCCTCGGCGAAGCCGGCGGTGATGGCCGCTTCGATCACAGCCAGAAACGGTCCCGCGGACCCCGCCACGTCGCACAGCAGCACCGGCTTCGCATGCAGCCGCAACTGCCGCCAGGTGATGATCTCCACCGTCTCGTCAAGCGTGCCCAGTCCACCGGGTAGTGAAACGAAAGCGTCCGAGAGTTCGAACATCCGCTGTTTGCGGCTGTGCATGCTATCGGTGACGATCATATCCCGAACGCCCGGATGGGCGACTTCGGCCCGCGTGAGAAACTCCGGAATGACCCCGGTCACCGCCCCACCCGAAGCCAGCGCAGCGTCTGCAACGGCCCCCATCAGCCCGATCCGCCCCCCGCCGAATACCAGCCGGATCCCCGCCTCGGCCAAGCCGCGACCCAAGGCTGCCGCCGCCTGGCGAAAGACCGGGGCAGATCCGGCTCGCGCCCCGCAGAACACCGCGACGGAATGAATTTGGGGCAAGCATCGACTCCTGTATGGTGGGCCACGAGGGATGACGCTCCCTCACTGGTTGTGCAACCTGGACTGGCTGATCAACAGAATGAGGAAAGATCAGATATGCGCGCAGGATGGATCGGGCTGGCAGTCTTATCGCTTGGGACCGTTGGGGTGGCCTGGGCGCAAGTGCCTTCCGCCCCGTTCAACATCATCGAAACACGTCAGGCGGGGCAGGACCTTCTGGCCGGGAATTTCAGCGGCATCATTCAAGGCGTGAGGCATAAGGCCGATGTGAAGGCATTCGCGAACTCGGCCGCCGCGATGGCCCGATGGATGAAACAGTTCCCCACCACTTTCCCCCCTGGCAGCGACAAGGGTTCCACCAAGGCGCTGCCCACGGTCTGGACCGATCAGGCCGGATTCAACCAGGCAGCGGCGAATTTGGTGCAGGCGGCGGATAAGCTGTCGCAACTGGCAAAGGCCGGTGATACGGCTGGCTTTGAAGCGCAGGTCAAGACGGTCGGTGACGCATGCGGCGCCTGCCATGACAAATTCCGGGCGAAGTAAACAGCCAAACCGCTTACGTGACCCCGTACGTGTCGATCACGTAAACCACCACCCCGATCGCGACCGCCAGACAAGCGACGGCCAGAAGCGGGCTCCGTATGCGCGGCGCGCGCAACCCGTTGGGCACCCGCTTGAATCCGGTGATCATGGGCCGAACCAGATCATGCCGTCGGATCAGCATGTACGCCGCCACGGCCAGCACGTGCACCAGGATTGCCAGCTCAATGGCAGTGAACGTCACCCGATGGATATGCGTCAGCCAGTCGCTGGTATCTTGGCCCAGCAGTTCCGCGAAGGGCCCCTCCGTCATTGCCTGGTCATTGGCGCAGAGTCCCGTGGCGACCTGGAACCCGAGCAGACCGAGCAGCAGAAGGACCATCCAGCCGCCGGCGGCGTTGTGGCCGACCTCGGTGTCCGGCTCCCGGCGGTGGAACACGCGCAAATGCCGGAACGCCGCCAAGGGGCTGTGGATGAACCGGGTGAAGCGCGCGGTGTCGCTACCGACGAATCCCCACAACACCCGAAAGATCAGCAGCGTGAAGATCGTGTAGCCGGACCAGACGTGCCAGCTCATCCAGTCGAAATGCGCCGTCGCCCAGCTTGCGAACACGAGAATCACGATCGCCCAGTGGAAGAGCCGGGTGGGAGCGTCCCAGACCTTCACCAAGCCGTCTGTCTGCCTCATGGGGCAGTTGCGGTCAGCGGACGCGCCGGCCGGTTCTGCCGCAACTGGCTCGCTCCTTCTGCCACGACGTTCCACACTGCCTGAGCCAGTGCCTTACGGTTCGGGAACGCCGCCGGATCGATCGGGGGATGGAGCAGGACAGTCACCCGCAGGCCGCGATGGCGCCCCAGCCGCCAGAAGTGGCTGGCCAGATCCATATCCCCATACCAGGCGAACAGGGGCCGGGTGGTACGCCCCGCCGGCAGCCCAGCGAGCCGGTCATAGACCACCGAGACAGGTTGGATGATCGGGGCGGGGACGCCCTCGACCGGCTCGGTGATGGCGAAAAACGCCGAGCGGAACGGCAAGACGCGTGATCCGTCCGAGGACGTGCCCTCGGGGAACAGGATCAGATCGTCGCCGCTCGCCAGCCGCCGCTGCAGCTCCTCGCTTTCCCGCCGCGTCGTCCTTGGCTTGCGGGAGATGAATACGGTCCGCCCCAGTCGGGCGATCAAGCCGATCAGGGGCCAGGATCCCACCTCGCTCTTGGCGATGAAACACGCGCGCAGCGTGCTGCCGAGCACCGGAATGTCCAGCCAGGAGGTGTGGTTCGCGACAAAGACCACCGGCCGGCCGGATGGCTGTGCCCGGGTGCCGATCACCCGCACCTTTAGGCCGAGGCTTTCCGTCACGCCGGTCCAGTAGAACGCTGCCGTGCGCACCCAGACCCGGCCCGGCAGTGCCAGGCATGCCGCCTGGGTCGGAATGCCCAGGGCTGTCAGACCGAGGACGGCCCCGAGCCGACGAATGGCCCTCGCCCCACCCAGCACGTTCGCACCGGCTGCGGACTGGAACAGCGGCGGTGCATGCTCGCCGGCAAAGGAGGCATCCACAATCAGGCGCGGCCGTTGATCCGCCCGCTTCAGCCGCCGCGGCAGGCGGCGCAACGCGCCGGTGACTGGCGCATCCGTGACTCCGGGGTGCGATGGCTCAGCGGTCATTTTGTTCTACTGTCAGCCCCATCCTGGCATCCGATCCATGTCTCAGTGCACGCCGTAACCTGCATCCCATTTCCCGCTGGCCGTCGCGCCGATCAAGGGCGGACACAGCACTGACCCTTATGGCGCGGACGCGTGGACTGGTTCTCTCGATTTCGCTCGGTTTGCTGGTGCCGACCCGTCCGGCTACGCCCGCCGACCCGCAGCCCTATACCGTCATGCTTGGCAAGACCTCCGACAGCGCGCTGAACACAGCCCTCGACGGTTCTTCCGAGCTGGTCAGTCTCCGCCAGACTGCTCCTGTGGGTCCGTTCGCTCTGGTCGCTCGCGCCCTGAGGGACCAGGGGCGGTTTCGCACCGCCCTTCAGAGCTTTGGCTACTTCAAGGGCACTGTCGACATCCGTATCGATGGCCATCCGATCAGGGATCCTAATCTGGTCGATCTGCTGCAGGCCGCGCCGTCCTCTCCGCCCGCGAGCGTGACGGTAAAATTCGATACTGGCCCGCAATTCCATCTCGGCCAGGTCGTGATCAACGGGACTGTCCCGCCGCAAGCGGCCCAGGCGCTCCAGCTCAGTCCCGGCGTGCCTGCGAGGGCCGCTGACGTGCTCGCCGCCCAGAGGCGGTTGCTGTCGGCGCTCCGCAATGAAGGCTACGCGCTGGCAAAGGTGGATCTGCCTCCCGCCGTCGTGCATCTGCCGCAGAACCAAATGGATGTGGCCTTCGACGTGACCTCGGGGCCGCGGGTCGATATCGGGCCGATCACGCTGGAAAACCTCGACGGAGTAAATCCGGACTTTGTCCGGCGGCGGCTGCTCATCCACCAAGGCGAACAATTCAGCCCGACGAAGATCGAGGCTGCGCGCGCCGATCTCGCGGGCCTGCCGGTCTTTTCGTATGTCAACGCAACGCCGGCCACGGCGCTGGACTCCAACGGACAGCTTCCACTCACCATCGAGTTCGGTGAGCGCCCAAAGCATGCGGTGGAATTCGGAGCGTCGTACTCCACGGACCTTGGCGTGGGTCTCACTGCGGGCTGGCACGACCGCAACCTGTTCGGCAATGCCGAGCAGCTTAATCTGACCGCGGCCTTTCAGGGCGGCGGCAATTCCGAACTGCGCCCCGGCTACAAGGCGAATGCGCAGTTCATCAAGCCGGACTTCCTTGCCCGCGACCAGTCGCTCGAGGTCAATTTCGGTGCCGTCGATCAGACCCTGCTCGCCTACTCCCAGAAGGCATTGCTCCAGTCGGTGGTGCTGAACCGAAAACTTTCCTCGCAGTGGTCGTTCAGTTACGGACTGGGCGGCGAAGAAGAACGCATCGGTCAGGAAGGCGTTTTCCGTAACTACACTCTGCTCTCGGTGCCGCTGACGCTGAAATTCGACAATACGGACAATTTGCTGAATCCAACTCGGGGGGTTCGGGCCACGCTCACAGTCACACCTACCGCCTCGCTGATCGGCTCGCGCGCAGTGTTCTTGATCAGCCAGCTGTCCGGATCGACCTACTTCGATCTGTCCGGAACCGGGCGTACCGTGCTCGCCCTGCGCGGCCTGGCAGGAGAAAATTTCGGTGCCAGTGAGTTCAGCCTGCCGCCCGATCTGCGCTTCTACGCCGGCGGCAGCGGGACCGTGCGCGGATACAAATACCAGTCGGTCGGGCCGCAATTCCCGGATGGCACGCCGATCGGCGGCACGGAGATCACCGCGGGCAGCGTGGAATTGCGGCAACGCTTTTTGCAGAGCTGGGGCTTCACTCTGTTCACCGACGCCGCCCAGGTCAGGGCACCGGGTACCGGCCTCGACGAGAAATACGGCGTGGGCGCCGGCGTCGGGCTGGAATACTACACGTCGATCGGACCGATCCGGGCGCAGTTCGCCGTCCCGGTTGTGACGCTGCCCAATAGCGGCAGTTTCGAACTCTATGTCGGGATTGGACAGGCGTTCTGATGCGCTGGCAACTCCCGACCCTGATTATGCTGGCCGTGCTGCTTGCAGCCCCGGCGGCGCATGCGTCGGTGCTGGATAGTTTGCTGGGCTGGGTCAGCAGCGAGGTCACCACCAAGGGCCTGTCCATCCGCTGGAACGGGGAGCTGACGGCGGACGAGGTACAGCTACGTGACGCCAACGGCGCCTACGCCACTTTCGACACCGTCGCGATCCACTGGTCACCACTGGCGCTGATCCACGGTCGGATCGAGGTCTCGCTGATCACGGTTGCCAGCGGCGACATTGCCCGGATACCGGAGAGTTCGTCGTCCTCCAGTTCGAGTTCCCGTACAATCGATGTGGCGAAGCTCGAGATCGGACGCCTGACCCTTGAGCCGGAAGTCGTGCGAACGACGGCTACGCTGGCCGTGCAGGCATCCTATCACGCGGCCAAGGACACGCAGGGCGGCACGCTGCAGGCCCAGGCGATTGGCGCCCAGGGAACATACGCGGCCGACGGAACCCTCACTGCCAGCTCGGTGCAGGCAAACGTGACGGCAAATGAGGCGCCCAGGGGCATGATCGCCCGGGCCGCCGGCCTGCCGGATGTCGGTGCGATCACGGTGAACGCGGATGTCGATGGTCCGCGTGATGCCATCGCTACGAAGCTCGCGATCGCCGCGGGTCAGCTCCATGCCGGGGCCGACGGCACGGTGGACCTGACGCATGAGGCGGCCAACCTGACCGTCACCGCCAAGGCGCCGGCCATGAAACCCGCGCCCGACCTCGCCTGGGCATCCGTGGATGTTCAGGCGCATGTCTCGGGCCCGTTCAGCGCGCCGCAACTCGACGCGACAGGTCAGATCGCCGATCTGTCCGCCAATACGGTCTCAGCGCGGCTGATATCGCTCGCGGCCAACGGCGACCGCGGCGCCGTGAAATTAACAGGCCAGGTGGACGGGCTTGTCATCCCCGGCAAGCAGCCCGACCTGTTCGCCGCGGCGCCGGTGCTTCTGACCGCCGATGCGACGCTGAACACGCCCGAGCGTCCGGTCACCTTCACCGTGCGCCATCCGCTGCTCACTCTGACCGGCACGGCCGATACCGGCACGCAACAATCGCTACAGGCCCGGTTGGAGGTCCCCGCGCTGGAGCCGTTGGCCGGCGCGGCCGGACAGCAAGCGCAAGGGGATCTGGAAGCCACCGTGATGGCGAGCCGATTGGGTGCCACGACGACGGCCTCCTTGGATGCGACGGTCGGGATCACGGGCGGCGTCGCGCCCGTTCCCGCAGTGGTCGGCCCCGATGCGCGCTTGCATGTCGCAGGGAATCTGACGGGCGACACCGTCACGGTCACCAGCTTCCGCTTCGACGGCCAGGATGCCACGCTTTCGGTCAACGGCACGCTGTCGCCGCAGTCCGTGTCGTTCGACTGGACCGCCGGCGTGGCCCGGCTGGAGCCGATCGATCCGAGGCTGGGAGGAACGGTCCAGGCGAAGGGCGAGGTGCGGGGGGCGACGAACAATCTGGCGCTGACCTCCGACATCTCCGGTGATGTGGCGCTGCAGGGCCAGCATTCGGGTCCGTTTACCGCGCATCTGCAGGCCCAAGGCCTGCCGCATCAGCCTAGCGCGACCTTGACTGCACAGGGCGCACTGCTGTCTGCGCCGATCACCCTGGACGCCACCGGGGCGAAGCAGCCGGACGGCACGCTGCACCTCACCCTCAGCCAGGCGAGCTGGAAGAGCCTGAATGCGCAAGGCACGCTCAACCTGCCGCCGGGGCAGACCATCCCGCTCGGTCAAATCCAGCTCGCCATCGGCCGGCTTGCAGACTTTGCGCCCCTCGTGGGCAAACCGCTCTCCGGCAGCGTTCAGGCAAGCCTCAACTCCAATCCAAACCAAGCGGTCATGACCGCCCGTTTGGCGGATGCCGGCGTGGCGGGTACGGCCTCTCTCTCGCAGGCGAACCTCTCGGCGACCATCACGGATCTTGCCACGCATCCTACGGTGGACGGGCAGCTCAAGGTTGCCGGCGTCAAATCGGGCCGCATCAGCGGATCGGCTGAGATCACCGCCAAGGGGCCGGAGGATGCGCTGGCGATGCAGGTTGCCGCGCGGTCCCCGTCGCTGGCCGGCGCGCCGGCACGCCTGAACACAGCCGGCGTGGTCGACGTTCCCAGTAAGTCCGTGGCGCTGAACACGCTCTCCGCCGCGTGGAAGGGCCAGGACATTCGGCTGCTCCAGCCCGTGACGATCGGCCTCGCACAGGGGGTGAATATCCACGCTCTGCGCCTTGCGCTCGGCCAAGCCATTATCGAGGTAAATGGAGCCATCGGCTCGACCCTCGACCTGACCGCGTCCGCGCGGAATGTCCCGCTGAGCCTGGCCCAGCTCGTTTCGCCGTCGCTGAACGCCAGCGGCACGATCTCCGCTGACGCCCGCCTGACCGGCACGGCGGCGGCGCCCACCGGCACCGTCCGCGCGTCGGCCAGCGGTGTGGCACTCAACACGCCAAGCACGCACGGCCTGCCGCCCGCGAGCCTGACCGCGACGGCCACGTTGCAGGGCACCTCCGCTCAGATCAATGCACGCGCCACATCAGGCGGATCCACGCTCAGCCTGACCGGCGAGGCGCCTTTGCGGCTGACCGGTCCGATGAACCTGCGCGCCAGCGGGAATCTCGATCTGGCGATGGCGAACGGCATGTTTGCGCACAAAGGAGAGGGGCTGTCCGGCCGGGTCACGCTGGCGGCCAACGTCACTGGCACACTGGCGAACCCAGGCGGGACCATCCGGGCGGACGGGACGGGTGTGCGGCTGCTATCGGAGACTGGGCGCGCGCTGCCGCCGGCCGCGATCCATGCCGTCGCGACGCTGCAGGGCGACACGGCGCGACTCGATACGCGGGTCAGCGCCGCGTCCTCGGTTTTGACCGTGTCGGGAACGGCGCCGTTGAAGAGCACCGGACAAATGGACTTGCGGGCCGACGGCACGGTCGCCCTTACGCTGCTGAACCCACTGATCGAGGCCGGGGGCCAGCGTGTGAACGGAACCGTTCAGATTGCGTCCACCGTCGGCGGCACGCTGTCCGCCCCCGCCGTCAGCGGCACCGTGCGCCTGACCGGCGGCGATTTCCGCGACTACGTCGAAGGCGTCCACCTATCCGATATCGCAGCGGTGATCGCTGGCACGGGATCGGAGCTGCGGGTCGAGAGCCTGCGCGCCACCGCAGGCAATGGCACGCTCAGCGGTTCCGGCACGATCGGCGTCATGGCGCCCGGCATACCGCTGAACCTGCATTTGGTTGCCAACAACGCCACGCCGCTCGCCGGCGGCCAGGTGACCGCAACCGTCAATGCCGATTTGCGCATTACCGGCGAGGCCGAGAGCCGAGCGACCCTCGGTGGGACGATCTTCGTCTCCCAGGCGGTGATCCGGGTACCGGACAAGCTGCCTACCAGTGTAGTGACAATTCCGGTACAAATCGCCGGGCAGCCGCCCCCTCAGCCGGCCCAGTCATCCCTGAACCCGGTGATCGGACTGGATATGACGATCCGCGCGCCGCAGCAGATCTTCGTTCGCGGTCGGGGACTGAATGCCGAACTCGGCGGGACGGTCACGATCCAGGGCACCACGAGCAATATGGTACCGCGCGGCGTCCTGAGTCTGCGCCGGGGCACGTTCAACCTGGTCGGCAACACGCTGACGTTCAATTCGGGCGACATCGCTTTCAACGGTGGCAGCCTGACCAATCCGGCGCTGGATCTGGTCGCCATGTCCACGGTGAATAGTCACCGTGGCGACACTGACCGTCGGCGGTACGGCACGCGATCCCAAAATCACGCTGAGCAGCCAGCCGGAGCTGCCGCAGGATCAGATCCTGGCCCTGCTCTTGTTCCACACGAACACGGGGCAACTCTCGCCATTCCAGATCGCGTCGATCGCCGCCGGTCTCGCCGAGATCTCCGGCAGCACATCCAGCCTTCCCAATCCGTTGGAGAGCTTGCAGAACGCGCTGGGGCTGGATCAGTTGGGCATCAACAGCGGCCCCAACGGCAGCCCGACCTTACAGGCCGGGCGTTATGTCGGGCGGAACCTATATGTAGGTGCGCAAGAGAGCACGGGCGGAACCGGCGCTCAGGGTGTGGTGACGTACAACCTGACGCCGGGGCTCAAGCTGAACGCCACCGTGGGCGCCGGCCAGACGACGTCCGCGATCGGCAATACCGGCGAGACAAACGGCGCCAGTGTCGGGCTCATCTATCAGTTTCAATATTGAGGCCGTAGAACTCGTTAGACTAGCTCGCGGACCATCCCCCATCGATCGGCAGCGCGGCTCCCGTCATGTCGCGTGCCCCATCGCTGCACAGAAACAAAATGAGTGACGCCACGCCATCGGCCTGCACGAAGCGCCCACTGGGTTGTTTCCCGGCCAGAAAATTGTGCTCCGCCTCTTCGCGCGTCTGAGTGGTTCCGGCCATCGCTTGGCTGATCCAATTCGCTATGGCGGGCGTGTTCGTGGCACCCGGACACAGCGCATTGCACGTAATGCCATCATGAACTGTTTCGACCGCAACAGCCCGGGTCAACCCCAACAGAGCGGTCTTGGTGGTGACATAGTCGATGCGGTTCGTCGCTCCACGGTGGCCATAGATGGAACTCATGTGATGATTCGGCCCCAACCCGACGCTCTCATGAGCGGCACGGCCAGCCGAATGGTATGAAATGCCGCCGTCAGATTGACTGCGAGGGAGAGATGCCAATGAGCGACGTCGAATCGATCAACGGAGGCAAAATGCCGAACAACGGCGTTATTGACGAGGATATCGACGCCTCCCAACCTCTCGGTGGTGGTGGCAACCAATGAGGTGATTTCGGACTCCTGCGACAGATCCGCGCGGTGATACATGATCTGTCGCCCCGCATCTTCGCGGAGTGGCGCCAACCGGGGTTCGACATCGTCTTCTTTGTCAAGATCCGTAAGCATGATATCGCAGCCCGCGCGGGCGAGGGCCGATCCAATCGCCCATCCCAACCCACCCGTCGCTCCAGTCACCAGTGCACGACGTCCAGTCAGCGGCTGCTGGTCCGCGGGTCTCGAGGTCCCATCCATGTCGGGCTCCACAAAACATACCCCATCCCGATAGCATTCCTGCTTCCGCAATATGAGGTCAGTTACCGGCCCTGTAGCAATGCAAGGAGCGGCTCGACCGTGTCGAGGCGGTCAATATTCCATGCGGTAGCAATGACGGCTTCGATGTCGCCGGAGAACTCGCCGTGACCTGACAGGTCCCGAACTTTGTCTTCGATCGCCTTATCCGGCAGCGGCTGAGCAATGGAACCGACCGCTTGCAAAATGCGCGTCTCCAGTGTCCTGCCGTCCTTGGTCTTCACGGCGACTGCAGCGGCGCCAGCCGGAAGTGTGTCATCCAGCCGGGTGCTGGTGCGCTTCCGTAGGCTAACAATTGCAGGGTCATTTACGGCTGCATCGGAAAACGCGTCGAGATCAGCCCTGCCAAAGTGCAGGGCGACAGCTGCGCAGTGCTGCGTGCTGACCCTCGCATCGCCGGCGCTGTTCACGGGCCGGTTGCCGCGGTCCCGCAGGAGTTGATTCCCGGGCACGATGACGGCCGCAATATCCGCGTCGGTCAATGCATATTGATTTCGTAGTTCTACACAGGCGTCAATCACTGAATGAAACACGATACCGCACGGGTAAGGTTTGTAGGTGTTCTGGAGCAACTCCCATCGCTCGCCCAAACCGCCGACGATCTCTGTTATGGCTGGCTCGTCGCCCATGGCCCGCGCCCATCCCAGCAGTCCTTCGATCGCGGCCGGTGCTGACGTGTATCCCTGCTCAGCAAGCAGCGAGGCAAACAGGCCATTTCGCGCCGCGTTTCCGATACTCAGATTCTTTGCTTGTGTGGGCAGGTTTTCGACCAGCCCTGCCGACTGGCTGGCCGCCAACCCAAGCGCATGCATTGTCTGCACAGCATCCAGCCCGAGGAGCTTTGCGCCGGCAGCCGCCGCGCTAAAGATGCCGCAGGTCGAGGTGATATGCCATCCGCGGGCGTAATGCCCTGGGGAGACGGCGTTGCCGAGCCGGCATTCTATCTCTGCACCAAGAATGAAAGCGCCCAGCAAATCGCGACCGCTCAGCCCCCGCTGCTCCGCCAGCGCCAAGGCGACAGGTGCCACAGGTGCGCTGGGATGGATGACGGTTCGAAGATGCGTATCGTCATAGTCCAAGAGATTGGCGGCAATCGCATTGACGAAAGACGCCCCGAGAATGTCGAGCAGCCTGCCTCGGCCTATCACCGTGGTGCGGTCCTGACCCGACAGGGGACTCAATGTACAAAGCGCCATTTCCACGGCTAACTCATGTGCTGCACCAAGCGTGCATCCGAGGAAATTCAGGAACGATCGCTTGCCCTCCTGCCGGACCGCATCCGGCACTCCAGCCCAGGACGTGTCCGTGACGAAACGAGCGAGCCGCTCGCCGACGAACTCAGGCGCCATCGCTGGAGCGTCCGTCCACCTCGACGCCAGCCCACCCTTCGACCAGTTTCACCATGGACGTGAAGTCCGATCCGGGACCGTATGCCGCACTGGTCATCGCCAGGAACTGCCGGACTGCGGCACCGACGACCATCGGCACATTCATCGCCTCCGCCTCATCCGTGCAGAGCCGGACATCCTTGTGCGACAGACCCGTGGTGAAACCGAAATCGAATGTGCGCGGCAACACGGCACGCGGGAACTTGTCCTGTGTCGCACTGTTCCGGCCGCTGCTGACATTGATGACGTCGAGCATCACTTTGGGATCCAGTCCGGCCTTCACGCCCATGACCATCCCCTCTGACGTGATGGCCAGCGCTGCGGCCGCCAGCAGATTATTAACCAGTTTGAGCGTCTGCCCCAGTCCAGGCTTTTCGCCGACAAAGAAGCGTTTGCCGAAATGCGTAAGAAGCGGATCGAGCTGATCGAAAACGGGGCGCGGGCAGGAAACCATGAGGGCGAGCGTTCCCTTCTCCGCTCCGGTCACGCCGCCGCTCACCGGGCTGTCCACCAGCGTGATGCGGCCATCTTTCGCCAGCGCGGCTGCCAGCGCCGTCGCAACCCGCGGACCGGTCGTTGACAGATCGACGATGACGCATGCGCGCCCACCACTCGTCAGGCCATCTCTCCCAAGCACCACATCGCGGACGACATCGGGCGAGGGCAGGCTGGCGAAAACGATATCGGCCGCGTTCGCGACCTCGGCCGCACTCTTGGCAGGCTTTGCACCGCGTTGCACGGCGATCGCCACCGCCTGGGGGTTCGTGTCGTAGACGTGCACGTTGTGCCCCGCCTCGAGCAGCCGCAACGTCATCGGTGCGCCCATCCGGCCAAGCCCGACAAAACCCAGATGTTGTTCAGTCATTGCGCGTCTCCTCGTCCGGCCGAAGCAGGCCCAACTTCAGCCAGTCGGCGCAACGCCGGCACCCGGTCGAGGATTACGAGTTATGCCCTGTTCCAGGAGGGGGCGTTACTATGCCGCGGGTGCCAGGCGTTTCACAAAAGCCGAGAACTTGTGCCGCCTGAGCTCACTCCGCGCCTTGGCGTCGGTCGTCATGTAGTTCAGTTGCATGCTGTAACGCTGGCCCGTGAACGTGTGGTGACCGTGCCAGGTGGCCGGCCCGTTGGGAAACACCAGCAACGTGCCGTTCACCGGCGGCACCTCCGCTGCATAGTCTTCCAGGTTGTCTGGCCCGCGCAGCAGCCGCAGGCACCCCTCGTGCCCACTGAACGCACCGTTCTCTTGATTGAGATACAGCAGCACCGTGACCCGCTTGGCCCTCGAATCGACGTGGATCTTGCCATCCCGCTCGTTCGTCCAGCCGCGAATCGTCAGCATGGTCGGCGCATCCTCCAGGTCCAGCCCAAAGCGCTCGCCGATGATCGCCTTCAGCTCCGGCCCTTCCAGCTGCCGGACCAGGTCTTGTGCCGCTGGCCCCAGCGTCACCGCGCTTGGCGGCACGGACCCGCGCTTGCCCAGCGCCGGCAGATCCGCCAGCACCCGGGTCAGCGAATCCGGCGGCACGAAATCTGGCACGATCGTGTGGGGAAATGGGTCAGTCCCGATAGGCGCGCGCCGCAACGCCTCATAGTCAAGCTCGATCATGCCGCTCGTCTAGCATGAACCTTCCGTGTTGAACCATGCGGGCGGCCGGGCTACGTCCCGGCGCCAACATGGATGCCCTGCCCGATCAACCCCGCGGGCCGCTGCCGGCCTACCGGGCCAAGGTCGCGGCCGGTGAACTCGCGCCCGACCCTTCCCAGGCCCTCGCCGCCGAGCGCCTGCAGGATTTGTGGATCAAGCTCCGCGGCTACGATCCGCCACCACGCCCCGTAAACGGCAACGGCTTCCTCTCACGCCTGATCCGTCGCCGGCCAACCGATGAAGCGCCGGAGGGCGCACCCAACGGCCTGTATCTCGTCGGAGAGGTCGGGCGCGGAAAATCCATGCTGATGGACCTGTTCTTTGCGACCGCGCAGGTCCGGCGCAAACGCCGCGTCCACTTCTATCGCTTCATGCAGGACGTGCACGCGCGCTTTCACGCGTTCAAGCAAGTGCATCCCGACATCGACGACCCTATCCCGCCGCTCGCCGACACGATTGCCGCTGAATCCACTCTGCTTTGTTTCGACGAGTTCCAGGTCAACGACATTGCCGATGCAATGATTCTTGGAAGGCTGTTTCAGGCC
The DNA here is from genome assembly GCA_963791885.1 of uncultured Pseudomonadota bacterium. GTDB lineage: Bacteria > Pseudomonadota > Alphaproteobacteria > Acetobacterales > Acetobacteraceae > CAVSUZ01. The sequence continues at coordinate 2,262,243 of CAWBUL010000006.1, forward strand.
CTGTTCGAACGCGGCGTGATCGTCATCGCCACCTCCAACACGCGTCCGGATGACCTGTTTCGTGGGCGGCCTGGACGCGACGCTTTCCTTCCATTTATCGCGCTGCTCAAGCGCCATCTGGACGTGCTTGAGATGGACCAAGGCCGGGACTACCGCCGCGCCCGGCTGCGCGGCCTGCGCATCTGGCATGTGCCGGCGGATGACGCAGCCCGGCGCGCCCTCGATCACGCCCTCGGCGAACTGAGCGGCCACGTGCGTCCCGCGCGGCGTACGCTAACGGTGACCGGCCATCCGTTCGCTATACCTGTTGCAGCGGACGGCGTGGCACGCTTCTCGTTCGACGAATTGTGTGGCGCTGCTCTGGGCCCCGGCGACTATCTGGCCCTCGCGACGCACTTCCACACCCTCATCATCGACGACATCCCGCGCCTGTCAGCCGACGATGACGACAAGGCTCGCCGATTCATCACACTGATCGACACACTCTACGATCACCGCGTGAAGTTGCTCGCCTCCGCCGCGACGCCACCGGATGCGCTTTATACCGATGGACGAAATGCCGCGATGTTCGCCCGCACAGCGTCACGCCTCGCCGAGATGCAAAGCGAGGAATGGCTCGCTCTGCCTCACCTAACCTGAGGGGTTCAGTTTCAGCAGCCGATCAGCATTTTCATGGGCGATCTTCGCGCGGTCCTGGGGCGAGACGGGTATTTCGTCCAGGAACTTGCGGGCCACCGCGTTGGCGGCGAACGGGTAGTCCACCGAGAACATGATCCGATCTGCGCCGAAGGTGGTCAGCGCGGCCAGCAACGGAGGCACGGTGAAGAACCCGCTATTGGTAATCCACACCTGATCCAGCACCATCTGCGTCAGGGATCGCCGGTATAGCTTCGCCATCTCGGCCCCCGCCACCTGCTCGGTCCGTGCCAGCATGAACGGCAGAGCCTCGCCCATATGCCCGATGATCAGCTTCAGCTTTGGATGGCGTTCCAGTGTGCCATTCAGCGCAAGTCGAAGGATGTGCAGGCCCGTTTCGATATGCCAGCCCCAGCCCGCGATCGACAGCATGAAGCCGAGCGGCCCGGGCAAGCCATCATAATACGCCTTCCGTACCGGCTCCGGCGGGATGTTAGGATGCAAATAGATCGGCACGTCGAGCCGTTCGGCGCGGGACAGGATCGGATCGAACGCTGCGTCATCCAGAAATCGGCCATCGGTCAGCCCGTTGATGAGCGCACCGTGGAAGCCGAGCTGCGTGACCGCCCGCTCCAGCTCATCAGCCGCCGCGTCCGGTGACAGCATCGGCAGGTGCGCGAATCCGCCTAACCGCCCTGGATGACCGTCCACGGCACGCTTCAGCGCGTCGTTGTAGTCTCGCGCCAGCGCTTCGCCTTCCTTGCCCGGAAGAAGATCGGCCCCCGGTCCGGACACGGACAGAACCTGTACAGTGATCCCGGCCGCATCCATGTCCGCGATGCGCGCCGGACCAAGATCCTGAAGCTCCTTCTGCTTCAGCGCTTGGCTCCAGACCACGCCGGGGGGAGGAAAACCGCGCCTTGTGATCACATCGCGGTCGATCCTCCCCACGAGTTCCGGGAGGGCGAAGTGTTCCTAAAGTGCGACGACACGCATCAGTGAATTTCCCCCTCGGTGACGCTGCGAGACAAGCTCCGGTTCCAGGTTGCCCAGCCCGCGCTGGCGCAAGAGATGCGGAGCCAGGAGTGGCTTGCCCTGCGGCACCTGACATAATGACCCGCATGGCCGCTCCTGATGCACTCCGTTCCAAACTGAACGTTGCCCGCCCCGCCGTGGCCATGTCGGCACACAATCCGCTCGCGGCAAAGCTCGCCGCCATGGCCGGGTTCGATGTGATCTGGGGCAGCGGGTTCGAACTCTCCGCCTCCTATGCCGTCCCTGACGCCAGCATTCTTTCCGCTGACACGCATCTTGAGATGATGCGGGCCATGGCCGAGACGCAGGATGCGCCGGTGCTGGCCGATATCGACACCGGCTTCGGCAACGCCGTCACCGTTGCCTACATGGTGCCGCGCTACGTTTCTGCCGGGGTCGGCGGTGTCGTGATGGAGGATAAGACCTTCCCCAAGGACAGCAGCCTGCGACAAGACGGCCGGCAGGAACTCGTCCGGATCGAGGAATTCCAGGGGAAGATCGAAGCCGCTCGAACCGCAGGATGCGTCGTCATCGCACGCACCGAGGCGCTGATCGCCGGCCTGGGCCAGCCCGAAGCCCTTCGTCGTGGCGCCGCGTATGCCGAAGCTGGAGCGGATGCCATTTTGATCCACAGCAAACAGACCACCCCGGATGAAATCATCGCGTTCTGCCGTGCATGGCCGGGCACGGTGCCACTGGTTCTGGTGCCGACCAGCTATCCGCAGCTCTCCTTCGCCGACATAGGCGCCCTGGGAAAAGTCGGGCTCATCATCTGCGGCAATCATGCCATCCGCGCCGCGGTCGCGGCCATGCAGGATACGTTTCGCCGCATCCTGGCCGAAGGTGGCATCCGCGGGGTGGAGAGCAGCATTACGCCGGTCGCGGAGATCTTCGCGCTCCAGGGCGACGCGGCCATGCGCGATCTGGAGAAGCGCTTCCTGCGCTGATCCATCCCAGGTTCCGCAAGATCGGGCGCTGTGCGAAAACCGGATAGCGGAGGAGACGAAATGATCAGACGGCGCATGTTCCTCGCCGGCAGTGCTGCGTTGGCGATGCCGGCCATCAGTCGTGGCGCAGAACGGTCGGTCTTGCGGTTCATCCCGCAATCCGATGTGACTGTGATCGATCCCGTCCTCACCACCGCTTACGTCACCCGTAACCATGCGGCCCTGGTATTCGATACGCTGTTCGGGATGAACGGCACGTACGACTATGAGCCGCAGATGCTGGCGGGTAGCACCACCGACAATGACGGACGCCTGTGGAACCTGACGCTGCGGGATGGACTGCGGTTCCATGACAACCAGCCGGTGCTGGCGCGGGACTGCGTCGCCAGCATCCGCCGTTGGGCCGCGCGCGACGCAGTGGGCGCGAAGCTGATGACCGCCACCGACGACTTGTCGGCGCCCGACGACCGCACCATCCGCTTCCGGTTGAACAAACCGTTTCCGCTGCTGCCCTTTGCGCTCGGCAAGACCGCAACGCCCATGTGCGCGATGATGCCGGAGCGCCTGGCGCAGACCGACCCGTTCAAGCCGGTGCCTGAACTCATCGGCAGCGGCCCATTCCGCTGGGTGGCGCAAGAACGCGTCGCCGGATCGCGCGCCGTTTACGAGCGTTTCACCGGATATAATCCGCGGGAGGGCGGCACGCCCGAATGGACGGCCGGACCCAAGGTCGTGAATTTCGACCGGATCGAATGGATGGTGATCCCCGATGACGCAACCGCTGCCGCTGCGCTGCAATCCAACGAAGCGGATTGGTGGGAAATCCCGAACTCCGACCTGGTCCCGGCGCTGAGTCAGGCAGGGCACATCAGGGCAGAAGTGAAGGACCCTACCGGCGTGATTGGGTTTATGCGGATGAACTGCCTTCAGCCGCCATTCTCCGATGTGGCCATCCGGCGTGCCCTGCTCGGCGCTGTCAACCAGAAGGACTACATGGCGGCGATCGCCGGCGACGACCCGAAGATGTGGCGTGCGGATGTGGGCGTGTTCTGCCCCGGCACCGCCTTCGCCAGCGATGTGGGGATGGAGGTGCTGACCGGGCCACGCGATCTGGGGAAGGTTCGTGCGGCGATCAAGGCGGCCGGCTACGACGGTGCGAAGACAGTTCTGCTGGTTGCTACGGATACGAACTACCGCCGGGCGATGGGTGAAGTGGGCGCCGACATGCTGAAGAAGTCCGGCCTCAATGTGCAGGAGGTCGATACCGACTGGGGCACCCTGGTGCACCGGCGTGACAACCCAGGACCCGTGGACCAGGGCGGTTGGAGCGCAATCTTCACCACCTTATCGGGTCTCGACCTGTCAAACCCGTCCGGGCAGGCCTTCCAGGCGAATGGCCGCAAGGCCTGGTTCGGCTGGCCCTCCAGTCCGAAGCTGGAGGAGTTGCGCGCGGCCTGGTACGACGCACCGGACCTTGCCACGCAGAAGCGGATCTGCGTGGCGATTCAACAGCAATGGTGGATCGACGCGCCGCAGTTGCCGATCGGGCAGTGGTTTCAGCCGACAGCCTGGCGTGACAGCCTGGACGGCATCGTAAATGGATTCCCGGTCTTCTGGGGCGTTCGCCGAAGCGCCTGACGCTCGGGCCGCCTCCGCCTTGCCGCATGGCGTGCAATTGGGATAGCAACCCGCACCCGCCTATCTTCGGCGGCGCAGCACAAAGTCACGCTTCTGTCATCCCGAAAAAGAGGTCCTCATGGCCCGCAACAAGATCGCCCTGATTGGCGCCGGCAACATCGGCGGCACGCTGGCTCATTTGATTGGATTGAAGGACCTGGGGGACGTGGCGCTGTTCGACGTGTTCGGCGGCGTCGCCGCAGGCAAGGCGTTAGACATCATGCAGTCGGGCCCCGTGGAGGGCTTCGACGCGATGATGACCGGCGGCTCCGATTATTCCGCGATCAAGGACGCAGACGTTGTCATCGTCACCGCCGGCTTCGCTCGCACGCCCGGCATGTCGCGTGACGACTTGATCGGCAAGAATGCCGGTGTCATCGCGCAGGTGGCCGAAGGCATCCGCAACAACTGCCCCGATGCATTCGTCATCGTCATCACCAATCCGCTCGACGCAATGGTGTGGGTGATGAAAGAGAAATCCGGCCTCCCCGCCAACCGCGTCGTCGGTATGGCTGGCGTGCTCGACGGTGCCCGCTTCCGTCTTTTCCTGGCGCAGGAATTCGGCGTCTCTGTCGAAGACGTCACCGCCTTCGTGCTCGGCGGGCACGGCGATTCCATGGTGCCGCTCATCCGCTATTCCACCATCGCCGGCATTCCCGTCCCCGACCTGCTCAAGATGGGCTGGAGCAGTCAGGCTAAAATCGACGCCATCGTTGACCGCACGCGCAACGGTGGCGGTGAGATCGTAAAACTGCTGGAGCGCGGCAGTGCCTTTTACGCACCTGCCAGTTCCGCCATCGCCATGGCGGAGAGTTATCTTAAGGACAAAAAGCGCGTACTGCCCTGCGCGACGTGGCTCACCGGCCAATACGGCATCAAGGATCTCTATGTCGGCGTGCCGGTGGTGATCGGCGCGGGCGGTGTGGAGAAAGTGGTCGAGATCGAGCTGAACGCGCAGGAGAAGGCGGCGTTCAATGCTTCCTGCGACACGGTGAAGGAGCTGATCGCGGCCTCCAAGAAGCTCCTGGGCTGACGCCATGAACATCCACGAATACCAGGGCAAGGAGCTCCTGAAGCGCTACGGCGTCGCAGTGCTTGATGGTCACGTGGCATGGACGCCAGATGAGGCAGTGGAGGCCGCGCACAAGCTGCCGGGCCCTGTGTACGTCGTGAAGGCGCAGATCCACGCCGGGGGCCGCGGTGCCGGCCACTTCGCGGATGATCCTTCCGGCAAGGGCGGCGTGCGCATCGCGCGCTCTCCCGATGAAGTGCGCGCGGCCGCGCAGGCCATGATCGGCCACGTTCTGGTCACCAAGCAGACCGGCGCCGCAGGTCGCAAAGTGCACCGAGTGTATGTCGAAGCCGGGTGCGACATCGCACGCGAACTTTATCTTTCCGTGCTGGTCGATCGCGCGAGCGGTCGGATCACGATCGTCGCTTCGTCCGAAGGCGGGATGGAGATCGAGCAGGTGGCGGCGGAAGCGCCGGAAAAGATTTTGCGGGCGGCGGTCGATCCGGCGAGCGGATTGTCGGACTACCACGGCCGTCGTTTGGCATTCGGCCTAGGGCTTACCGGCAAACAGGTGGGCGCCTTCACGCAATTCGTCAAAGCCATGTACGCAGCGTTCACCGCGCTCGATTGCTCTGTGGTGGAGATCAATCCGCTGGTCGTGACCGGCGCAGGCGATGTTGTCGCTCTCGATGCCAAGGTCGCATTCGACGATAACGCGCTGTTTCGCCATCCGGAACTGGAAAAGCTGGTTGACGAGGCGGAGGAGGACCCGAAGGAGCTGGAGGCGACCCGCCACAATCTGAACTACGTGGCGCTGGACGGGAACATCGGCTGCATGGTGAACGGCGCCGGCCTTGCGATGGCGACGATGGACATCATCAAGCTGTATGGCGCCTCCCCCGCTAACTTCCTGGATGTGGGTGGGGGCGCCACGAAGGAGCGTGTCACGGCCGCGTTCAAGATCATCCTGTCCGATCCCCACGTGGAAGGCGTGCTGGTGAACATCTTCGGCGGCATCATGCGCTGTGATGTCATCGCCGAGGGAATCATCTCGGCCGCGCGAGAGGTCCATCTGTCGGTGCCGCTGGTTGTGCGACTTGAGGGAACCAACGTGGAACTTGGCAAAGATATCCTCGCCCGCTCCAATCTGCCCATCATTTCGGCCGACAATCTTGCCGACGCAGCCGAGAAGATCGTGAACGCGGTGAAGGAGGCCGCCTGACATGGCCATCCTTGTTGACGCCAACACGCGCGTAATCACCCAGGGCTTTACCGGTGCGCAGGGCACATTCCATTCGGAACAGGCCATCGCCTATGGCACCAAGGTGATGGGCGGCGTCACCCCAGGAAAGGGCGGGACGCACCACCTGGACCTTCCGGTATTCGACACCGTCGCGGAAGCGAAGCAGGCCACGGGCGCGACCGCGAGCGGCATCTACGTGCCCCCTCCTTTCGCAGGGGATGCAATCCTGGAGGCGATTGACGCGGGAATCCCCCTCATCGTCTGCATCACCGAAGGCATTCCCGGTACTGGACATGGTGCGGGTGAAGCGGGCGCTGGACGGGTCGCAATCCCGCCTGATCGGTCCCAACTGCCCCGGAGTGATCACGCCTGACGCCTGCAAGATCGGCATCATGCCCGGCCACATCCATCGGCGCGGATCCGTGGGCATCGTTTCGCGCTCCGGCACGCTGACTTACGAGGCCGTGGCCCAGACCACCGCCGCCGGCCTTGGCCAGAGTTCCTGCGTCGGCATCGGCGGCGACCCGGTGAAGGGCACCGACTTCATCGAGGTGCTGGAGATGTTCCTCGCCGATGAGGAAACGAAACAGATCATTATGATCGGCGAGATTGGCGGCCAGAGCGAGATGGAGGCGGCCGAGTTCCTGGCCGCCAGCCGGACCAAGAAGCCGGTGGTCGGGTTCATCGCAGGCGCCACCGCCCCGCCCGGGCGCCGGATGGGACACGCCGGTGCGGTGATCAGCGGCGGCCGCGACACCGCCCAGGCGAAGATGGAGGCGATGCGGGCGGCCGGCATCCACGTCGCGGAAAGCCCTGCGGCCCTGGGCAGCACGATGGTGAGGGTGCTGCGTGGATAGCTCGAGCGAAACGACCACGACCTCAGCTTCACCACGGAGCAGGTGCTTGAAGACTGGTTCCCCTCAGAACCGTGAGCGCGCTGAACCATGCGCGCTCGGCAGGCCAGCGGCGAGTTGCTCACCCTCTTTCAATAATCTCCGCGCCACTATCTAGCGGAACTCGTTCTCCCCCTTCCGCTTCGACCCGTAAGCAAGACCAGGGATCCCCTTCATGGCTGGCGTTGACATTCTGGCTTCCGCCTTTTCCGGCGCGAATGCCGCCTTCCTCGGCGACCTTTATGCTCGCTGGGCGACCGATCCCGCGTCGGTGGACCCCAGCTTCGCCGATCTGTTCTCCACCCTGAACGATGAAGCGCGCGCCGTGCTGGAGGAAGCGACCGGCGCATCCTGGGCACCTCGGCCATCCGGCACGGCGCCCACTCCCCAGGTTGGAGCCGCCGAACCCCAGGCCGGCCGCCAGAGCATCATCGCCAGCCTGCGCGCGCTGATGCTGATCCGCAGCTACCGCGTGCGGGGTCATCTGGAGGCGCAGCTCGACCCGCTAGGCCTGCAACAACCCAAGCCGCACGCCGAACTCGATCCCGCCACCTACGGCTTCACGGCCGCCGACATGGACCGGCCGATCTTCATCGACAACGTGCTCGGCCGTGAAACCGCCACCCTGCGCGAAATCCTGACGATCCTGCGCAAGACTTATTGCGGCCATATCGGCGTCGAGTTCATGCACATCCAGGATCCGGAGCAGAAGGCCTGGATCCAGCGCAAGGTCGAAGGCGCGCCCTGGCTCACCGGCTTCGACGCCGAGGCAAAGCGCACCATCCTGAAGCAACTCACCGAGGCTGAAGGATTCGAGGCGTTCTGTCAGAAGCGCTATGTCACAACCAAGCGCTTCGGCCTGGAGGGCGGTGAGGCATCCATCCCCGCCCTGCACGCGATCATCGAGACGGTGGCGAAGGATGGCGTGCAGGAAATCGCCATCGGCATGCCGCATCGCGGCCGGCTCAACACGCTGGTCAATGTGGTGCGCAAGCCGCTGACCGCCGTGTTCAGCGAATTCAGCGGCGGCAGTTTCAAGCCGGACGACGTGCAGGGTTCCGGCGATGTCAAATACCATCTGGGCACTTCGGCCGATCTCGGCGTTGCCGGGCATCAGCTGCACCTGTCCCTGCAGCCGAACCCGTCGCATCTGGAAGCGGTCGATCCCGTGGTTGTCGGCAAGGTGCGTGCCCGCCAGGACCAGGCCGGCGATACCCGCCAGCGCAGTTCGGTCATGGGCATCCTGATTCACGGTGACGCGGCTTTCGCCGGCCAGGGCCTGGTCTATGAAACCTTGGCGATGAGCCAGCTGATCGGTTACCGCACCGGCGGCACGGTGCATGTCATCGTCAACAACCAGATCGGCTTCACCACCGTGCCGGCGCACGCCTATTCCGGCCTTTATTGCACCGACGTCGCGAAATCGATCCAGTCGCCGATCCTGCATGTGAATGGCGACGACCCAGAGGCTGTGGTGTTTTGCTCCCGCATGGCCGCCGAATTCCGCATGCGCTTCGGCACCGACATCGTGCTCGACATCGTCTGCTATCGCCGCCACGGCCATAATGAAACGGACGAGCCGGCTTTCACGCAGCCGATCATGTATCGCGCGATCGATGCACTGAAGACCACGCGTACGCTCTACGCCGAGAAGCTCGTGGCTGAAGGCGTACTCGATCAAGCTGCGGCGCAGCGCATGTGGGATGACTTCGCTAAAAAGCTGGAAGACGCCAATTCCGCGGCGCAATCCTACCGGCCGAACAAGGCGGACTGGTTGGAGGGCCACTGGGCCGGCCTCACCAAAGGCCACGGCGAGTCCGAGCAAACCGACCAGGCAACGGGGGTCGAGGCCGGTGTGCTGAAGCGCGTGGGCCAGGCGCTCAGCCACGTGCCTGAGGGTTTCCATCTTCATCCCCGTATCGCCCGTCAGCTCCAGGCCAAGCAGCAGATGGTCGATAGTGGAGAAGGCATCGACTGGGCTACCGGTGAGGCGCTCGCTTTTGGCACGTTGCTGCTCGAAGGCCACCGCGTTCGCCTGTCCGGCGAGGACTCGCAGCGCGGCACTTTCAGCCATCGCCATGCCGTGCTGGTGGATCAGGAGAGCCAGCACGAATATGTGCCGCTGAATAACATCGCGCCGGATCAGGCCCGGATCGAAATCTACAATTCGCTGCTCTCAGAAGCCGGCGTGCTTGGCTTCGAATACGGCTACTCGCTCGCCGATCCGCGCACGCTCGTGCTGTGGGAGGCGCAGTTCGGCGATTTCGCGAACGGTGCGCAGGTGATCATCGATCAGTTCCTGGCATCGGGCGAAACCAAGTGGCTGCGCATGTCGGGTCTGACGCTGCTGCTGCCGCACGGCTATGAAGGGCAGGGCCCCGAGCACTCCTCGGCGCGTATCGAGCGCTACCTGCAGCTCTGCGCCGAATGCAACATGTCGGTCAGCAATCTCACGACGCCGGCCAATTACTTCCACGCGCTGCGGCGCCAGCTGAAGCGCAACTATCGCAAACCGCTGATCGTCTTCACGCCGAAATCGCTGCTGCGTCACAAGCTCGCGGTCTCGCCGCTGCATGAAATGGCGGCCGGCAGCACCTTCCAGCTTGTCATTCCGGAAATCGACTCAATCGCGCCGCCCGATCATGTCCGCCGTGTCGTTCTCTGCACCGGCAAGGTTTACTATGATCTGCTCAGCGCTCGCCGTGAGCGCAACACGAACGACGTGGCGATCCTGCGGCTGGAACAAATCTATCCCTTCCCTGCGAAACCACTGGCGCACCTGCTCGAGCCATACCGCAACGCCGAGATCGTCTGGTGCCAGGAAGAACCCGAGAATATGGGAGCTTGGACATTCGTGGACCGGCGCATCGAAAAGGTCCTCGTCGGCCTCGGTCATCAGACCAGACGGCCCCGCTATGTCGGGCGCGCCGAAGCAGCGAGTCCCGCCACCGGGCTTGCCCGTGCTCACGCCGCGGAGCAAACCGCTCTCGTTGACGCGGCGCTGAGCGAGGGCCAGGCATAATGCCGACGGAAATCAAAGTTCCGACTCTGGGAGAGAGCGTAACCACCGCGACCGTGGCACGCTGGCTGAAACAGCCGGGAGAGCAGGTCGCGGCAGATGAGCCGTTGGTTGAGCTTGAGACGGATAAGGTTACCGTTGAAGTCAATGCGCCTTCTGCCGGTGCGTTGTCGTCCATTGCTGCCGAGCAAGGCGCCGAGGTTGAAGTCGGCGGTCTTCTCGCCACCTTCGATGCCGGTGCGAGCGCGACCGCCAAACCCGCCGCTGCTCCTGCTCCCGCCGCCAAGCCGGCCCCACCACCTCCAGCGCCCGCGGCTCAACCTGCCGCGAACCCACCGCCCGGTGTAAATCCGCCGCCGCAGCCGCGCGGCCCGGTCGCGCGCCCCGCCGCGCCGGCTTCCCCCGCCCCGTTGCCCGCCGCCGCCAAGCTGATGGAGGAACAGCACCTTTCGGCTGATCAGCTCGCCGAGGGCACCGGCAAGGACGGCCGCATCACCAAAGGGGATGTGCTCGCTTTCCTGAATCGCCCTGCCCCTGCCGCCCCGCCTGTCGCTAAGCCCCCGCGCGAGGCAGACAACCGCGAGGAGCGGGTCCGCATGACCCGCCTGCGCCGCACCATCGCCGCCCGGCTGAAGGAAGCACAGAACACGGCAGCGATGCTGACCACCTTCAACGAGGTGGACATGTCCGCGGTCATGGCGCTGCGCAGCGAATACCGCGAGGCATTCGAAAAGAAGCATGGCGGTGTTCGGCTCGGCTTCATGAGCTTCTTCGTCCGCGCGTGTGTCGCCGCCCTGAAGGAGTTTCCCGCCGTCAATGCCGAAATCGACGGCGACGACATCGTCTATAAGAACTTCGTCCATATGGGCATTGCGGTCGGTGGACCGACCGGCCTTGTGGTGCCGGTGATCCGTGACGTCGATCAGATGAACTTCGCCCAGATCGAGGCCGCGATCGCTGACTTCGGGCGCCGTGTGCGCGACGGTGCGCTGAAGCTGGAAGAACTCACCGGCGGCACCTTCAGCATCACCAATGGGGGCGTGTACGGCTCGCTGATGTCCACGCCCATCCTCAATCCACCGCAATCCGGCATTCTGGGCATGCACAAGATCCAGGATCGTCCCATCGCTGTCGGCGGCAAAATCGAAATCCGCCCGATGATGTACCTGGCAGTATCCTATGATCACCGCGTCGTGGATGGGCGTGAAGCGGTCTCCTTCCTCGTGCGCGTCAAGGAAAGCATCGAAGACCCCCGGCGCATGCTGCTGGATCTGTAACGATGGCGGATGACGAAACGTCCTTCGACCTTATTGTTATCGGCTCGGGCCCCGGCGGCTATGTCTGCGCCATCCGCGCCGCCCAGCTTGGCATGCGGGTGGCCTGCGCCGAAAAGCGAGAAACCCTCGGCGGCACCTGCCTCAATATCGGCTGCATTCCGTCCAAGGCCTTGCTCCAGTCCTCGGAAAATCTCGCTGCGGTGACGCATGACTTCGCTGCGCACGGTATCGACGTTTCCGGCGTAAAGCTTGACCTTGCGCGCATGATGGCGCGCAAGGACGAAGTCGTCACCGCGAACGTCAAAGGCGTCGAGTTCCTGTTCCGCAAGAACAAAGTCACCTGGCTGAAAGGCACCGCGAAGATCACCGCTCCTGGTCACGTGCAGGTGAATGGTACCGACTACACGACCAAGAACATCGTCATCGCCACGGGCAGCGAAAGCATGCCGCTCCCCGGCGTGGATGTGGATGAACGCGCCATCGTCACCTCCACCGGCGGTCTGGAACTCGACGCTGTCCCCAAGCGGCTCGCCGTCATCGGCGGTGGCTATATCGGACTGGAACTCGGCAGCGTGTGGCGGCGTCTTGGCTCCGAAGTCACCGTGATCGAATTCCTTGACCGCATCGTTCCCGGCATGGATGCCGAAATCGCCCGCAACTTCCAGCGCATTCTTGCCAAGCAAGGCATTAAGTTCCGCCTCGCCATGAAAGTGACCGGTGCGCGTCAGGGGAACGACGGTGTCACGCTCACAATGGAGCCCCGTGCGGGCGGCGCGGCCGAGGAACTCACCGCCGACATCGTCTTGGTCGCTGTCGGCCGTCGTGCCCACACTCAGGACGTCGGCGTCCAAGAAATCGGCGTGCAGCTTGACGAGCGCGGCCGCGTCAAAACCGATCCGCACTACGCGACCAACGTCCCTGGCATTTACGCGATCGGTGACGTCATCGTCGGCCCCATGCTCGCCCACAAGGCAGAGGAGGAAGGCATCGCGATTGCCGAACGCCTCGCCGAACAAGCCGGCCACGTGAATTACGGAGTCATCCCCGGCGTGGTCTACACGTGGCCGGAAGTTGCGGCGGTCGGCCAGACCGAGGAAGAACTGAAGGCCGCCGGCATCGCCTACAAGATCGGCAAGTTCCCCTTCACCGCCAACGGCCGCGCTCGCGCCAGGGGCGACACGGATGGCTTCGTCAAAATACTTGCGGATAAAACCACTGACCGCATCCTCGGTGCGCATATCATCGGCCCTGACGCCGGCACGCTGATCGCCGAAGTCGCCACTGCGATGGAATTCGGTGCCTCGGCGGAGGACGTGGCGCGCGTCTGCCACGCCCACCCGACGCTCAGCGAAGCGGTGAAGGAAGCCGCCCTGGCCGCCGACGGCCGCGCCATCCACATCTGACGCATGAAGCCGATCGCACTGACCATGGGCGACCCCGCCGGCATCGGCGGCGAACTCACGCTTCGAGCATGGCTCGCGCGCGGCAAGCGCGAACCGGTTCCACCCTTCTTTGTCCTGGATGATCCCGGACGTCTCGCGGACCTCGCGCGAGGCTTCCACATGACCGTGCCGATCCAGCCGATCAGCGCGCCGGCCGAGACAAAATCCGTGTTCCGCCGCGCTCTTCCGGTCTTCCCCGTTCGCCTCGTGGAACCGGCCGAACCCGGCATTCCGAACGCCGCCAACGCACCGATAGTGATCGCCTCGATCGAGAACGCCACGCGGCTCACTCTCGCTGGCGAAGCCGGCGCCGTGGTAACCAACCCGATCAACAAGGCCGCGCTGTACAGTGCCGGCTTCGCCTATCCCGGTCACACCGAATTTCTTGCTGCGCTGACCGGCACCACCGGCCGGCAGGTCATGATGCTCGCAAGCCCCCGGCTGCGCGTCGTCCCTGTGACCGTGCACGCCAGCCTACGCGATTCGATTGCGATGCTGACCACAGACCTGATCCTTGCGACCTCACGCACCACCACGGATGCGCTGCGCCACACTTTTGGCATTGCCCGCCCGCGCCTCGCGATGGCGGGTCTCAACCCGCATGCTGGGGAAAGCGGTGCGCTTGGCGATGACGAGTTCCGCATCATCCAGCCTGCCATCGACGCGCTGCGCAATGACGGGGAAGATGTCTCCGGTCCCTGGCCGCCGGACACCATGTTCACGCCAGCCGCCCGCGCGCGCTACGACGTGGCGATCTGCATGTATCACGATCAGGCGCTGATCCCGCTGAAGACGCTCGACATGGATCAGGGCGTGAATGTCACGCTGGGGCTGCCGATCATCCGCACCTCGCCTGACCACGGCACCGCCTTCGATATCGCCGGCAAGGGGATCGCGAATCCCTCCAGTCTGATCGCTGCTCTGCGGCTTGCCGCCGAACTTTCGGCGAATCATTGAGCTTCGCGCGTCAAGACCGCGGGCGCCGTTCTCATGCCCGCGGCCTTGAGGCCGAGACCGCAGCCTGCCGCGCGCTGGAGCAGGATGGCTGGGCCATTCGCGCGCGTCGCGTACGCACGCCGGCCGGAGAGGCCGACCTGGTCGCCGAAAAGGACGGCCTGCTGGCGGTCATTGAAGTGAAAGCGCGTCCCGTGCTGGCCGATGCCGCGTTCGCGCTTACGCCGCGCCAGCAGTCTCGGCTCGTCGCGGCCACCGACATCATCCTCTCCGAACACCCCGACTGGGGTCGCAACGGCGTCCGCTTCGACCTGCTTGTCGTCGATGCCGCCGGCAATGTGCGCCGTATCGTCGACGCGTTTCGAGGCTGGTAAGCTTGCGCGCTGCCCAGAGAAGAGGAGACGCCGATGTGGGAACCCAGCCAGCGCTATCCAGACCCAGCCGTTCAGGTTCTGGATGCCTCCTTCAACAAATACCGCTTGCCGCTCGCATCGGTGGACTTTCTCTACACCGGCTGCCGCTGGTCCGAGGGCCCCGTCTACTTCGCTGATGGCCGTTACCTTCTGTGGTCGGACATCCCCAATGACCGCATCCTGAAGTGGGAGGAAGAAACCGGCGTCGTCTCCGTCTTTCGCAAGACGTCCTACAACGCGAACGGCAACACGCGCGACCGCCAGGGCCGCCTGGTCACGTGCGAACATCGCGGCCGGCGCGTCAGCCGCACCGAGTATGACGGCACCATCACCACTCTCGCTGATAGTTACAACGGCAAGCGGCTGAATTCCCCCAATGACGTCGTGGTCAAATCGGACGGCTCGATCTGGTTCACCGACCCGCCCTTCGGCATCCTGGGCTACTACGAAGGTGAGAAGAACGAACCGGAGCTCACGCCCGCCATCTATCGCATTGACGGCAAGACCGGCGCGATCACCGTGGTCGCCGACGATATCCCCGGCCCCAACGGCCTCGCCTTCTCTCCCGACGAATCCAAGCTCTATGTCGTCGAATCCCGCTCCGAACCGAACCGTCGATTCCGAGTCCTCGACGTCGTTGCCGACGGAACCAAGCTGGCCAATGGCCGCACCTTCATCGATGCCGGCCCAGGCGGCACACCGGACGGCTTTCGTGTGGATATCGACGGCAATCTCTGGTGCGGCTGGGGCATGAGCGCCGAGCTGGACGGCGTGCGTATCTTCAACCCTGCGGGCGAACCCATCGGCCATATCAGCCTGCCCGAACGTGCGGCGAACCTGTGCTTCGGTGGACGCTGGCGCAACCGCCTGTTCATGGCGGCGAGCCACGGTCTCTACGCGCTTTACGTGAACACGCAAGGCGCACCGGGTGGTTGATTTCGGCCTTGACCATTCGCCGCGGCCGGACCAATTAAACCAGTCCAATCGACCGGTCGAATTGTATGCGGCACATCCAAGCCTCTGAGGCCAAAACCCATTTCCCCCAGCTCCTCGACGAGGTCGAGCGCGGGGAGACGGTCATCATCACACGTCACGGCCGCCCGATCGCTCGTCTTGTCCCCGAAGCCGAGCGCCGTCAGGCTGAAATCGACGATGCGATCCGCGCGATCAAGGAAATCCAAAAGCGCACCGGGAAGGTCACAGTGGAAGAAATCCTCTCGGCTCGTCACGAAGGCCACAACTATTAGTGGCCTTCGGTACTCGAACTTATCGGTGGCCGCCTGCTGGG
The DNA here is from genome assembly GCA_963791885.1 of uncultured Pseudomonadota bacterium. Taxonomy (GTDB): domain Bacteria; phylum Pseudomonadota; class Alphaproteobacteria; order Acetobacterales; family Acetobacteraceae; genus CAVSUZ01. The sequence goes on from CAWBUL010000006.1 coordinate 2,278,079, forward strand.
CGTTCGACGATGAGGCGCATCCAACAGCAGCAGCCGCACTATCGCGTATCTATCGCGGTGAGGCGCTTGTCCCAAGTCTCTGGTGGTTCGAGATCCGCAACACACTGATTATCAGCGAACGTCGCGGACGAATAAAACAGGCTGATACCACAGATTTTCTGCATCGGTTGGTTCGCCTCAACATCACCACCGACCACATGGCGGAAGAAACCGACGTCCTTTCCCTTGCCCGCAAGCATCGGCTGACGGTTTACGACGCCGCCTATTTGGAACTAGCCCGCCGCAGCGGCTTCCCGCTCGCGACCCTAGATTCAAGCTTGACCCAGGCCGCCACCGTCGAAAACGTCCCACTCGTAACCTGACGCGATGTTCTCCCTCGCCGCCAACAACACCAACGCGCGGACCGAGGTCCTTGCCGGCATCACCACCTGGCTCACCATGGCGTACATCATTGTGGTGAATCCCGGCATCATGGCTGCGGCCGGTATCGACCACGGCGCCGCCTTCGTCGCCACCTGCATCGCCGCGGCGATCGGCTCTGCCGCCATGGGCCTCTTCGCCAACCTGCCGCTCGCGCTCGCGCCCGGCATGGGCCTCAACGCCTACTTCGCCTTCTCTGTCGTGAAGGGCATGCACGTCCCGTGGGAGACAGCGCTCGGTGCCGTCTTCCTCTCCGGCGTCGGGTTCTTTCTCATCTCGATCTTCCGTCTGCGCGAATGGCTCATCAACGCCATCCCGATCTCCCTCAAGCTCGGCATCGGCGCCGGCATCGGCCTCTTCCTCGGCCTGATCGGACTGCACGACATGGGCGTCGTCATCGGCAATCCGGAAACCCTTGTTACCCTCGGTAATCTCCGCACGACTGCGCCTCTGCTCTCCTGCATCGGCTTTCTCCTGATCGCCGGTCTCGCCGCACGTCGCATTCCCGGCGCCATCCTCATCGGCATCCTCATCACCGCTGGACTCGGCCTGCCTGTCGGCCTCACGACCTTCCACGGCATAATCGCCGCTCCGCCATCACTCGCGCCGACCTTTCTGAAGCTCGACATCGCCGGCGCCATCCGCCTCGGCATTCCCGCCGTGGTGCTGACGTTCTTCCTTGTGGATGTGCTGGACAACGCCGGCACCCTGATCGCCACCACTCACCGCGCCGGCCTGATGCGCCCCGACGGCACCGTGCCCCGTTTGCGCGAGGCACTCCTCGCCGACAGCGGCGGCGCCATGATCGGCGCTGTCCTCGGCACCAGTACCACGACCAGCTACATCGAAAGCGCCGCCGGCATCGAGGCCGGAGGACGCACCGGCCTTACCGCCCTCGTCGTCGCTGCGCTGTTTATCCTGGCGCTTTTCTTCGCCCCGCTCGCGACATCGATCCCGGGGTTCGCCACTGCCCCCGCGCTCGTGTTTGTCGCCTGCCTCATGACACGCGCGCTCGCCGATCTGCGCTGGGATGACGCGAGCGAATATGTGCCCGCCGTGATCCTCGCCCTCGGCACTGTGTTCAGCTTCTCCATCGCCACGGGCATTGGCCTCGGCTTCATCGCCTACGTGGCGGTGAAAGTCATTGCCGGGCGCCCACGCGAAATCGCAGGCGCCGTTTGGCTGATCGCCGCCGTCTCGCTGCTCCGCTTCGCCCTCACTTAATTCCGGATCGTCGCCATCGACGGCAAATCCGCTGTCGTCCACCCGCCACCGAGCGCATTGACCAGCGCCACGCTCGCCAAAAATCGGTTCTGCTGCACCGTCAGCGCCGACTGTTCATTCGTTAGAAGCTGCTCCTGCTGTGTAATCACGGTTGTATAGGCCACCGTTCCGGCAGAATACTCGTTGAGAGTAACGTCCACAGCACGCTGCGATGCCGCAACGGAAATCGCCTCCGCCTCCGCCTGTTGTGCATAGATCCGCTGTGCCGCCAGTTCATCCTCGACCTGCTGGAACGCCGTCAGGACCGTCTGTCTATATGTCGCGACCGCCTGATCATACGTCGCGCGCGCCGCAGCAACCTGCGCCGGACGTAATCCCCCCTCGAAGATCGGCTCGCTCACCGCAGCACCGATAGACCAGAACTCCATTAGCGGCATGGAGCAAATCCCCGATTGGGCTACCGATGAACCCCCCCAGCGTCGACAGTGAGATCGTGGGATAATACCCCGCGATCGCGACCCCGATCAGCGCATTCTCCTCCTGCATTCCGCGCTCAGCCGCCGCGATATCCGGCCGGCGTTCCAGCAGCGTGGAAGGTACACCTGGCGGTACGACCGGAATTGCCGAGGGCAGCGGCATGGACGGAATACTGAGCTGATCGGGTGTCGTGCCCGTCAACATCGCGATCGCATGCTCATACTGCGCTCGCAACACACCCACGCCGGCAAGCTGTGCCACCACGGATTGCAACTGCGCCTCTGCCGTTACCACGTCGGCGCGCGAGATCGTGCCGGCGTTGTACTGGTTTTGCGTAATCTGCAGGGCGTGCCGATACGCCGCTTCCGTATCTTGCAGCAATTGCTGCAACGAATCCTGAGCACGTAGACTGAAATAGTCCGTGGCCAGCGTTGTCTGAGCTGAAAGCTGCGCGTCCGCCAGATCAGCGGCACTCACCTGAGCGGCTGCGGTCTGGCTTTCCACCTCACGGCGGATCTTGCCCCATACGTCCGGCGCCCAATCCGCGCTTCCTTCCAACGTCTCGAGCGTGCTCGGGCCTCGTCCGCCGCCGATAACGCTGCCACCCCCGATGCTACTCCCACCCCCGCTTCCGCCACCGCCTCCCGCCCGGGTCACACCGGCATTCACGCCCAGCGTGGGAAACAGGCCGGATTGCGCCTCCCGCACCAGCTCCACTGAATTGCGATACGCAGCCTCGAATTCTTTCACCGTCTGGTTGTTGATGTTGACCCGTCGTTCCAGGCTATCCAGCAATGGGTCGTGATAGATCTCCCACCACGGGCCGCGAGCCGCCGTGTCCTCTGGGTACGCAATAGTCCAGCCCTTCAGCTCTTTGTAATGCGCCGCCACTGGTGCGGTCGGCCGATGGTAGTCCGGTCCCACCATGCAGCCGCCGCACAGCATGCTGAGTGCCAGCGCCGCAACACAACGCAACCTCATTCCGCTGGCGCTCCCGGCGGCAATCCCGCCGCGCGCGGGAACAAACTTCGCCAACGCGAAAGCGCATTCAGCCTGAACCGATCAAGATATAGGTAGATCACGGGGGTTGTGTACAGCGTCAGAACCTGGCTGACCGCCAGCCCGCCCACGATCGCAATGCCCAACGGGCGCCGTAACTCCCCGCCCACACCAAAGCTGAGCGCCAGTGGCATGGCGCCCAGCATCGCCGCCGCCGTCGTCATCATGATCGGCCGGAAGCGCATCATCGACGCTTGAAAGATCGCCTCCCGCGGCTCCATCCCCTCGTCCCGCTCCGCAGCCAACGCGAAGTCGATCATCATGATCGCATTCTTCTTGACGATGCCGATCAGCAGAATCACCCCAATCAGTGCGATGATCGTGAAATCCGTGTGGAACAGCATCAGCGCCAGCACCGCACCGACGCCCGCCGACGGTAGCGTCGACAAGATCGTCAACGGATGAATCAAACTCTCGTACAAAATGCCCAGCACGATGTACACAGCGATCAGCGCCGCCGCGACCAGCACCGGCTCGCTCGCCAGCGACTGCTGAAACGTCGCCGCAGTGCCGGAGAAGCTGCCATGGATCGTCGCCGGCGCGTGCAGCTCGATCATCGCCTGATTCACCGCCGCCGTGGCATCACTCAGGGACTTGCCAGGTGCCAGGTTGAAGGAGATCGTGGAGGACACGAAGTTGCCCTGATGATTCACCGCCAGCGGCGTATTGCCCGGTGCATAGCTGGCGACCGCTGCCAACGGCACCATCGTCTCGGTGTTCGTGCTCACTGCCGCACCGGATGATGCGCTGCCTTTCCCCACGTTCCCGATCGAGTTCGTGGCCGCATTCCGCGCCGAACTCTGGGCAACGCTTGCTGCGGTCGTCGTCGTGCTGCTCGTCTGAACCGTCCCGACCACCGCATTGCTGCTCTCAGTGCCCGAGGCGTTTCCGCCTGACGTGCTGATGTAGATGTCCTTCAGCGCGGTGGGGCTCTGCCAGAATTGCGGCGAAACCTCCATGATCACGTGATACTGGTTCTGCGCGCTGTAGATGGTGGAGACCTGCCGCTGCCCGAACGCGTCATACAGCGTGTTGTCCACCTGGCTCATCGTCAGACCGAGCCGCGCGACCGCGTCGCGATTCACCGTCAAATCCGTCTCCAGCCCCTTCTGCTGCTGGTCGGAGTTCACGTCCTGCAGCACGGGGTTCTTTTCCAGCGCGGCCACCAGCTTCGGCGCCCACTGGTACAGCTCCGCGGAACTGTCGGCCTGTAGCGTGTACTGATACGCCGCATTGCTTTGCCGTCCGCCGACCCGGATGTCCTGCACGGGCTGCAGGAACAGTTGCGCGCCCGGCACACGCGACAGCTCCCGCCGCAGCCGGCCCATCACCTGCTCTATCCCCGGGCGCTGTCCGAATGGCTTCAGTGCGATGAACACCGAGGCGGTGTTCCCCTGCCCGCCAGCACCCCCGCTGCCTTGCCCCGTGAAGCCCACCACGTTCTGTACGGCCGGATCGTGCTGCACGATCGTCATCATCTGCCCGAGCTTCTTTTCCATCGCCTGGAAGGACACGTCCTGATCCGCTTGCATCGCGCCGATCAGCCGGCCCGTATCCTCGGTCGGGAAAAAACCTTTAGGAATGATCACCAGCAGCGCCACGTTCACCGCCACCGTCGCCGCCAGGATCATCAACACCAGCGCGGAATGCCGCAGTGCCCAGTTCAGCGTTCGCCCATAGAACGCCAGCACGCGGTCGAACACGCCCGGCTTCGTTATTGCCTCGATGCTGCCACCGCGCCGCCGCAGCAGCAGGGCGCACATCATCGGCGTGGTCGTGAGCGAGATCACCAGCGACACCAGGATCGCCATCGACAGCGTGACAGCAAATTCGCGGAACAGCCGGCCGACGATTCCGCCCATGAGCAGGATCGGAATGAACACGGCGATCAGTGAGAGGCTGATGGTCAGGACGGTGAATCCGACCTCCTTCGCCCCAAGCAGAGCCGCCTGACGTCGCGGCATCCCCGCCTCGATGTGGCGCGCGATGTTCTCCAGCACCACGATCGCGTCATCCACCACGAACCCCGTAGAGATGGTCAGGGCCATCAGCGACAGATTATCGAGGCTGTAGCCCAGCAGATACATCGTCCCGAACGTGCCGATGATGGACACCGGGACGGCGACGGCGGGAATCAGCGTCGCACGCCAGTCACGCAGAAACACGAATACCACCGCCGTCACCAACGCCACCGCGATCAGCAGCGTGCGCTGTGTGTCGTTCAGCGAAGCACGGATTGTCGGCGTGCGGTCATTCGCGATCGTGACGTGGATGTCGGCGGGCATCGCCGCCTCCAGTTCAGGCAGGGCCGCCTTCACCGCATCGACCGTGTCGATGATGTTGGCGCCCGGCTGGCGGAACAGGATCACCAGCACCGCCGGCTGGCCGTTCGACAGCCCCGCATTGCGGATGTTCTCCACCCCATCCGTCACATCCGCTATGTCGCCCAGCTTCACCGCGTTGCCATTCCGATAGGCGATGATCAGCGGCTTGTAGTCCGCCGCATCGAGCGATTGGTCGTTGGTGTAGATCTGGTAGTTCTTGTCTCCCTCCGCGATCGATCCTTTCGGGCTGTTCGCATTGGCCGATGCCAGCGCGGCCCGCACATCCTCGAGTCCGATCCCATATTTCGACAGCGCCAGTGGATTGAGGTCCACGCGCACCGCCGGCATCGCCGCACCGCCGATGATGACCTGCCCGATGCCGTCGATCTGTGACAGGCGCTGCTCCAGCACGTTGGACGCAGCCTGGTACATTTGGCCGCGCGTCATCGTCTTCGACGTCAGCGCGAGGATCAGAATTGGCGCATCCGCCGGATTGACCTTCCGGTAGGTCGGGTTGCTGCGCAGACTGGTCGGCAGATCGGCACGCGCGGCGTTGATGGCCGCCTCCACATCACGCGCCGCGCCATTAATGTCGCGATCCAGACCAAACTGCAGGATAATGCGGGTCTGCCCGACCGAGCTGGACGAAGTCATCTCGGTCACATCCGCGATCTGCCCCAGATGCCGCTCCAGCGGACTCGCCACGCTCGTCGCGACCGTATCGGGACTTGCGCCGGGCAGGCTCGCATTCACTGAGATGGTCGGGAAATCCACCTGCGGCAGCGGCGAGACCGGCAGCTTCGCATAGGCGAACAAACCCGATAGCACGATCCCGATGGTCATCAGCGTGGTGGCCACCGGGCGCCGGATGAACAGCGCCGAGAGGTTCACGTCACCGCCTCATCACCGGCCATCGTGCTTGGGCCGCGTCCCGTGACGCGACGTGCCAGCCGATCGAAGGCCAGATAGATCACCGGCGTGGTGAACAGCGTCAGCACTTGGCTGACCAGCAATCCGCCGACGATGGTGATGCCCAGCGGGTTGCGCAGTTCCGATCCGGTGCCCGTCCCCAGCATCAGCGGTAACGCACCGAGCAGCGCAGCCATCGTCGTCATCAGAATCGGCCGGAACCGCAGCAAGGCCGCCTGGTGAATCGCTTCTCTCGGCGGCCGTCCTTCCTCGCGCTCCGCCTCCAGCGCGAAGTCGATCATCATGATCGCATTCTTCTTCACGATGCCGATCAGCAGGATGATGCCGATGATGGAGATCACGTCGATCTGCCCGCCGGAGATGGCTAGCGCGATCAGCGCGCCAAGGCCCGCGGACGGCAGCGTGGATAGAATGGTGATGGGGTGGATGAAGCTCTCGTACAGCACCCCCAGCACGATGTAGACGGTGATGATTGCCGCCGCGACGAGCAACAGCTCGTTCGACAACGAGCTCTCCAGCGCCGCCGCCGCACCCTGAAACGCCGTGATGAAACTTACCGGCAATCCCACGTCAGCTTCGGCCTTGCGGACCGCCGTCACCGCTGCGCCGAGTGACGAACCGGGCGCGATGTTGAAGCTGATCGTGGTCGCGGGGAACTGCCCGAGATGCGTGATCTCCAGCGGCCCCGCCTTCTGCTCCACATGCACCACCGCTGATAGCGGTACCTGTCCGCCGGACACAGCGGATGACGGCAGATAGATACTGTTGAGCCCCGCGAGTGTGCGCTGATCCGCCGGCAATGCCTCCATGATCACGCGGTATTGGTTCGACTGCGTGTAAATCGTCGAGATGATGCGCTGCCCGAACATGTCGTACAACGCGTTATCCACCGTCGCCGGTGTAATGCCGTAGCGCGCCGCGGCCGAGCGGTCGATCACCAGCGACGCCTCCATCCCCTGATCCGCCAGGTCAGCCGCCACATCCGTCAATTCCGGTGCGGCCTGAAGCTTTTGCACCAGCTTCGGCACCCAGGTCGAAAGTTCACTCAGGTTCGGGTTCTCCAGGACGAACTGGTACTGCGTGCGGCTCACCGACAAATCCAGCGTCAGATCCTGCACCGGCTGCATGTAGAGCGAGATGCCTAGAACCCCGTGCGTTTCCTCCTGCAGCCGGTTGATGATCTGCGTCACATTGGAGATGCGCGCGTCCCGTGGCTTCAGATTGATCAGAAAGCGCCCCGTGTTCAACGTCATGTTGCTGCCATCGACGCCGACGAACGAACTCAGGCTGACAACATCGGGATCCTTCAGGATCGCATCCGCCAGCGCCTGCTGGCGCTGCTCCATCGCTGGGAAAGAGATCGACTGCGGCGCGACGGAGATCGCCTGGATCAGTCCGGTATCCTGTACCGGGAAGAAGCCCTTCGGCAGCACGACATAGAGCCACACGGTCAGCGCCAACGTGATAAGCGCTACCAGCAGCGTCAGCGGCTGATGATCCAGCACCACGTTCAGCGCCCGGTCATACCGACCGACGATCCAATTGAAGCCGCGCTCCGCGGCAAGATCGAACCGCCAGCGCTGCAACTCCGGGCGGTGCCGAAGCAGCCGCGCGCACATCATGGGCACCAGAGTCAGAGACACGATCGCGGAAAACACGATCGTCACGGATAGCGTGATGGCGAATTCGTGGAACAGCCGCCCGACCACCCCACCCATGAACAGCAGGGGGATCAGCACCGCGATCAGCGATGCGGTCAGCGATATGATGGTGAACCCGATCTGCCCCGCACCCTTCAGCGCGGCTGCCATCGGACTTTCCCCAGCCTCCACGAAGCGGGCGACGTTTTCGATCATGACGATCGCATCGTCCACCACGAATCCGGTGGAGATGGTCAGCGCCATCAGCGACAAATTGTCCAGGCTGAACCCAACCAGGTACATCACCGCCAATGTGCCGACCAAAGACAGCGGTACAGACAGGCTGGGAATCACGGTTGCCGGCAGGTTGCGCAGGAACAGGAAGATCACCAGCACCACCAGCACCACGGCCAGCAGCAGTTCGAACTCCACGTCCGACACCGATGCCCGGATCGTCCCCGTCCGGTCCGTCAGCACCGACACCTGGATCGACGGTGGCAGCGTTGCGGTCATCTCCGGCAGCAGCTTCTTGATCTGATCCACCACCTGGATGACGTTCGCACCCGGCTGCCGCTGGATATTCAGGATCACCGCCGGGGTTTTGTTGGCCCATGCCGCCAACCGCGTGTTCTCCGCGCCCTGCACAACAGTGGCCACATCGCGCAGCCGCACCGGATCGCCGTTCTTGTAAGCGATCACCAGATCCGCATAGCCGGACGCACTGCTGATCTGATCGTTGTCGTTGATGGTGGAGGACTGGGCCGGTCCGTCAAAACTCCCCTTCGGATCGTCCACATTGGCATTGCCCAGCGTGGTGCGCAGATCGTCGATGTTCAGCCCATATGCGGCGAGCGCCCGCGGATTGACCTGGATGCGCACCGCCGGCCGCTGCCCACCGCTGATGCTGACCAGCCCCACGCCTGGCTGCTGCGAAATCCGCTGCGCCAGCCGCGTGTCCGCCAGATCCTCCACCTGTGTCAGCGGCAGCGTCTTGGACGTCAGCGCCAGCGTCAGGATCGGCGCATCCGCGGGATTGACCTTGGCGTAGATGGGCGGCGCAGGCAGATCAGACGGCAGCAGATTCCCCGCCGCATTGATCGCCGCCTGCACTTCCTGCTCTGCCACGTCCAAACTCAGGTCGAGGTTGAACTGCAGCGTGATGACCGAGGCGCCCGCCGTACTCTGTGAAAACATCTGGTTGAGCCCGGGCATTTCCCCAAGCTGAACCTCCAGCGGCGCCGTGACCGCCGATGTCATCACCTCGGCGCTCGCGCCCGGATAAAAGGTCGAGACCTGGATCGTCGGATAATCCACCTCCGGCAGCGCGGAGACGGGCAGAAAGAAATATGCGGCGATGCCCACGAGCAGGATCGCCGCCATAAAAAGACAGGTGCCGACCGGGCGAAGAATAAAAAGGGCGGACGGGTTCACCCCTGCTGCGTTCCCCCCGCCGGCTTGCCACCTTTCCGGTTTCCGCGGTACTGGCCAGTGCTGTTGCCTTTTTGCGGCGTCGCCGCGGCCCCGCCTGTGTTTCCCGCCTGCGCCGTGGGGACGGTGACTTTCATGCCGTCCTTCAGCCGGTCGCTGCCGTCCGTCACGACCCGCTCGCCGGCCGTCAGGCCGGAGATCACCTGCTGGTACTGTCCATCCACCGTCCCGAGCTTCACCAGCGTCGATTGCACCGTGTTGTCGGGCTTGATCACCCAGACGAACGACCCGTTCGGTCCAAGTTGCACCGCGGGTACCGGCACGCGCACCACATTCGTCAGCGTGTTCACCAGCAGATGTGCGTTAACGAACTGGTTGGGGAACAGCTGGTTCTTGGTGTTCGGAAAGATCGCCCGCAGCTTCACCGTACCGGTGGACGTATCCATCTGGTTGTCGATGGTCTCAAGCTTGCCGCTGTCGATCTGGGTCGTGTTGGTCTGATCGTACGCGTCCACCTCTAATGTTGCACCCTGCGCAATCCGCGCCTGCACCTCATCCAGATCCTGCTGCGGAATGGAAAATATTACCGACATCGGCTGCATCTGGGTGATAACGACCAGCCCGTTCGTGTCCGAGGTTTGCACGTAGTTGCCGGGATCGACCTGGCGCAGCCCGACGCGGCCGTCGATGGGTGAGACGATGTGGGCGTACGCGATATTGAGCTGATCCGTCGACACGGCAGCCTGATCCGACTTAACCGTGCCCTGGTCCTGCTGCACCAGATAGACCTGATCCTGCACCTGCTGCTTCGCAATTGAATCCTGACGTCCCAGCGTCTGATAACGCGCGAGATCTGCCTGTGCTTGCGCCAGCAGGCCTTGGTCGTGCCCGAGTTGTCCCTGATCTTTTAGCAATTGCGCCTGATACGGCCGGTCGTCGATCTGCATCAGGAAGTCGGCCTTCTTGACCATCTGGCCTTCCTGGAACGCCACCTGAGTCAATTGACCATTGATCTGCGTCTTGACCGTAACCGTATCCAGCGGTGTGACCGTCCCCAGTTCGCTCAGGATGACCCGGATGTCACCGGTGCCGATCGTCTCGGCCCCCACCGGCTGGGGCGCATTGGCGAACGACGGGGACCGTTGCGCCGGCCGATGAACCACCACCCACACGCACACGACGACGACAACCAGAAGCAGAAGCAGCCCCAGCCACTTCCACCGGGAATGACGGACGTGGTCCGAGTGGGACGCGTGATCGGCATCAGGCGGCAACGCCGACCGATCAACCCGCTCATCCATCCCGGGCAACCCACAACAGCACCAACGCCCCCACCTCCTTCTCGCGACCTCCTTGCTCCAATCGGCTCGGCCCGGTCCAGGGTTTTGGCCTGAACTGACCTGCCCTCACACCTCTACTGGGGAATGCACGGGGCGAAATTGGGGCCGTGCCGAGGCAATCTAGCCCCGCCGTGTTTCAACGACTGTGATTCGAGGCAACGGAAGGTAACGGAGCTATCAACTCTCTCTGAAGCCGGCAGCCGGCCCCCCGCGCGGAAGCTCACGATCGGTCTATGATAGGGATCAGTCAGGTTGGCGACGGGGGAAAACATGACCATCACCCTCAACCACACAATCGTACCGGCACGTGACAAGGAAATTGCGGCCCGGTTCTTCGCGGATATTTTCGGCCTTGCCTATGATGGCCCGGCGGGTCACTTCGCCCCGGTGAAGGTAAACCCGGAACTGACCTTCGACTTCGACAACGCCAACTCCTTCGAGCGCCATCATTACGCATTCCACGTCAGTGATGCCGAGTTCGACGCGATCCTCCGACGGGTCCAGGCCGCGGGAATAACCTATGGAAGCGATCCCTGGCACACTGATAACTGCCAACTGAACGATTGGAATGGCGGTCGGGGTTTCTATTTCCATGACCCCGACGGGCATCTGCTGGAATTGTTAACACGCACCTGAACAGTTCAGACCGGAGATTCAGATGACCAGCGCGCCGCGACAAAATGCCACCCTGGCGACCTGGCCGGAGCTGCCACTCGACGCCTGGCGGGACACCTGCGCCACGCTCCACATGTGGACGCAGGTGATCGGGAAAATCCGCCTTGCGCAGGCACCCTTGATCAACCACTGGTGGCAGGTTCCGCTTTATGTCACCAGCCGCGGCCTGACCACTTCGCCGATTCCATACCGTGACAGCACGTTTCAGATCGACTTCGACTTCACCGATCATCGCCTGAGAGTTGTCACTGCTGACGGTGCGATCGAGACGGTGCCGCTGCAGCCAATGTCCGTTGCTGATTTCCACCGCAGCGTCATGGATCGTCTGCACTCGCTCGGGCTGGATGTGCACATCTGGACGATGCCGGTCGAGATCGCCAATCCGATCCGGTTCGAAGCCGACCGGCAGCATGCGGCGTACGACGCCGAGTATGCCCACCGTTTCTGGCGCATCCTGGTTCAGGCGGATCGCCTGTTCACAGCCTTCCGTGCGCGCTTCACGGGTAAGGTTAGCCCAATACATTTCTTCTGGGGCAGCTTCGACCTGGCGGTAACGCGCTTTTCGGGCCGGGCCGCCCCGTCGAAGCCCGATGCCGATCCCATCACCCGAGAGGCCTATTCGCACGAGGTCAGCAGCCTCGGCTTCTGGCCTGGTGGCGATGGGGTCGAATATCCGGCCTTCTACTCCTATGCGTATCCCGAACCGGCGGCCTATCCCCAGGCACCGGTCAGACCCGCCGAAGCCTTTTACGATCAGGGACTGGGTCAGTTCATCTTGCCCTACGATGCGGTTCGCCGGGCGCCATCGCCGGATGCCGCGCTGCTCGATTTTGCCCAGACGACTTATGAGGCCGCGGCCAACCTGGCCAAGTGGGATCGTCCGCAGCTTGAACGCAGCGACCATCCGGGCGCGGTGTGACGAGGGCGCACAAACCCACCCGACCTCAACCTTTGACGCCTGACCTCAGTTCTGTGCCACGGAGCCGTTTGACCGATCGATTTTCGCCTGGACGCAGCCAAACCACTCCCGCCCGGCCACATTGGCGGCCGGGATCCGCAGCGCCGGAATCAGAGCGTGCGCAAGCTCCGTCCGAAGCATGCCGCCTTCGAGGGCGATCAGCACGTCGTTTTCGGCAGTCTTATTGGCGGGAAGCGCGCCAGCCAAACTGTGCTGGGCGGTCCCTCTCGCCGCCCACACCCACGAGCCCGTCCTGCCGCGAAACAACAATCTTCCCCGGGCGCCGGCCCGCGCCACCCGAGACCGCAAAGCTGGACCCCAGAGCATGAATTCCAGTTTGCCGTCGCTGGCAACACTGAACGTGAACGATACCTCGCGATTGACAGCCCGAGCGACGCAGGCGGTCTGCGTGACAGAAAATGACCAGCCAGCCGTGACCGGCTCCGGTCGCTTTGGAGAATCAATCACCGGCGGCGGTGGCGCGAGAACGACCGGCGCGAGCGGTGGTGGGGGTGGATGACACGCCGCCAGACTCGCGAGCAATACGCCTGATACAAACCATTGCACCAATGTCCCAACCGCGCGCTCTGCACCAGGCAGCAGCAACCCGCGTCTCATTGCGGCGCTCGGATCGAAAATCGGTGCCACTCGCTCAGAACATAATCGGGATCAGTCACGCCCACTGTGTAAACCCGCCAGGCGTAGTCGCCGGTTTTGCCGTCCAGCGTCACTGTGACTGCCGCGCGGTCGATGTAGCTCGCAAAGACTTCCGAAAGCTTCTCAGCTCCGATCGAGTCAACTTCGACAAAGAAGCGCACCCGTTCGCGCGTCGGATCAGTCTTCCAAACAAGCGTGACATGTGTTGGATCGGAGTCCGCCTGGACTTCTGCTCCGTCAGTTGGCGTGATCAGACTGGCGGGCTCAACTTTCAAATCTGCAAAGGAAAAATCGCGAACAGCAAGCGACGCGACTGCAATCAGGAGCATGAAAGCGGTGCGGTGCTGCATCCCCATACCTCAGATCAATCCCGGTCTCTCATTCATGCCCCACGTCGACTTCGATGGTGCCCGGGCGCGGCAGTCCCTGAATGACTGAGAATCGCGCCAGCGTTGCCGCCCTATAGTCGCCGCTGAGACGATTCATGATCGCGTCGGCCACCCCTTCGTCCTGAACAAAGTAGTATCTGATCCCCTTCTTCGCGCTCTTGGGCGACACGGGGAATGGATCGAGCACAATGAATCCAGCTTCTCGCAGAACGCGGCTGACATTCAGGCTGCGCTGCAGTGCAGCGTCATCGCCCCATGCATAGGTTACCACGACCCGGATTGAGGCAGCGGACGGCAGCGTGATCCTAGTTGCGGCGGGGGGCGCGACCGCTGGAACTGGCGTGTTTGCCCCGGAGGTCTGTCCAGCCGGCGCCGCTATTGTTGGCTTGGCAGGCGCCACGGCGGTCGTTGCTGGCGGGGGCGGTGCTGGCGGTACGGGGCTTGTGGCGGTGGCCGCGCGCGCTGACGCCGGGCTTGTTTTCGTCTCCGAGGAGGAGTTGGCAGCCGAGGCGGGGGGCTCTGGATGACCCTTGCACTTTGACCGCTTCCGGCCCCTTCCGCGGGCGGCGTCGCCGCGGTGGTTGCTGATTTGGATGGCGGCGGTGTCGGCGCTGCAACAGGAGACGACGATGCCTCGGTCGGCCTATGCCGCGTCAACCATATCCTCTCACTCAGAAGGCCCTGGCGGTCCCACCACAGCAAAACCGCGATGGCCGCGATGAACAAAGCACCTGCCGCGATCCAGGGAGCGATCCGTCGCCGCGTGGGCTTCCGCCCTTCTTCCGAGGCATCATCGGCGGCAGATCCCTCGGCCAGTCCACCCCGGTACACGGATGCAACGGTTTCGAGAGGCGGGATATCCAAGGTGTTCTGCGGCAGCGCCGGAACCACGCTATCAGGATCGTGGCGTCCGTCTTCTTTGGCCGAGAAGCCCGCGATCTCTGCCAGGTTTGTCTCCGCGCCCCCGCCCTGGACCGCGATCGCCATCTCCACATGCTCGAGCAAGACGCGAGGGGAGCACTCATCCGCCCCAACGAAGAGCGCCAGCTTGAGAAGCGATGCGAGCAGCCTGGGCACCCCGTGACAGTGAGTGATGAGCCGTTCCCAGGCATCCGGCGCCAGGCAATCCAGCGGCAGTCCGAAATGCGCCATCCATTCCCCGAGGAATGCCGTCGCTTCTTCGTCGGTAAGGAGTGGCAAAGGGACCACAGTGCCTTCCCGGAATTCCATGAAACGGCCATAGAATGACGGTAGTGCGGCGAGGACGACCGTGATGAGGGCCTTCCCGGCAAGCATGTCGCACGAAGCGCGGCTCAGCCGCTCCGCCTCGTCCACAAGGACAACGCCGTCCGTTGGGAATTCGCAGGAAACGTCGCTGAACTCCGAAAAGGCGATCACGGGCCTGACGGGCTGCAACGTCTCCTCGACATCTCGGAGCAGGGTGGTCTTGCCCGAACCCGCGGGGCCGAGGATCGCAATAAGATGGCAGCGTGCCTCCACGAGGCTCAGAGTTTTGTCGCGCGCGTCACGCCAGGCCGGATGCGCGATCACAGGTGCCGGACGGCTCATGATCTGCATCAGATCGTCCGGTGAGGGTAGAACGGGGATCTCGGGCTGGGCGACCCTGTGATCCATCACGGCTCCCAACGACATCCGCCGGCTCCGGGTGAAATGTTCTGGCTCCAGCTAAAGGATTCATGACCGATCTTGCGTAACCTGCACAAGACCCCCGCCTGACGGCAGCTTCTCTGCAACCCCAATACGTCGCGGCCTGGCAGCGGCAGGCGGAGCTGGTCCGGACGTTTCGGTTGGCAATAAGTTGCGTCTGGGAAGGTTCCACGAGTGGCGGAGCCTCGGGTCGCATGGGCGTGCTTCCCGCCCCTGGGAGGCTGCCCCTTGGCAAGCGGCCCCTTACGGCGCAGGATCGCTATATCCAATCATATATGGCGCGTCAGCGCCTGACTCTCTGCTGAAAGGACCGATCGGCGATGTATCGTGACGTGTCTCTATTCATCGATGGTGCCTGGGCACCCGGCTGCCGCTGGCCGCACGTTGGACGTGATGAACCCCGCGACCGGCGAACGCATTGGCGCCGTCGCTCATGCCGCTCGGTCGGATCTGGATCGCGCGCTGGAGGCGGCGGAGAAGGGGTTCAAGCAATGGCGCAAGGTCTCGGCCTTCGACCGCTCGAAGGTGATGCGCAAGGCGGCCAATTTGTTGCGTGAGCGTGCGGATGAGATTGCGGCCTTGCTGACGATGGAGCAGGGCAAGCCGCTGGCGGAAGCGAAAGGCGAAGTGCTGGCTGCGGCGGATGTTGTCGATTGGTTCGCAGAAGAGGCGCGCCGCACCTATGGCCGCGTCGTTCCCGCGCGGGCGGAGGGCATCTACCAGCTTGTGGTGAAGGAGCCGGTCGGACCCGTGGCGGCATTCACGCCTTGGAATTTTCCGATCGACCAAGTGGTGCGCAAGCTGTCCTGCGCGCTGGCAGCCGGATGCTCCATCATCGTCAAGGCGCCCGAAGAAACACCGGCCTCACCGGCCGAGCTGATCCGCTGCTTCGCCGACGCGGGCGTACCAGCCGGTGTAATGAATTTGGTGTACGGCGTACCGGCCGAAATCTCGGAGTACCTGATCCCGCATCCGACCATCCGGAAGATTTCGTTCACCGGCTCTACTGCCATCGGTAAGCAGCTTGCGGCGCTGGCCGGTGCGCATATGAAGCGTGTCACCATGGAGCTGGGCGGGCACGCGCCGGCCATCGTGTTTGACGATGCGGATGTCGATACGGCGAGTCGTCTTCTGGCGACGGCGAAATATCGCAATGCGGGTCAGGTCTGCGTGTCGCCGACGCGGGTCCTGGTGCAGGAATGCGTGTACGATCAGTTCGTCTCGGGCTTCGTGCAACACAGCAAATCGGTGAAAGTCGGGGACGGACTGGAGAGCGGCACGATTATGGGCCCGATGGCGAACCCACGCCGCATCAGCGCGATGGAAAGCTTCATCGGCGATGCGGTTCAGCACGGCGCGACGCTGCAGACCGGCGGTCACCGCATCGGCAACAAGGGCAACTTTTTCGAACCGACGGTGCTGACCGACGCTTCGAAAGACACGCGCGTGATGAATGAGGAGCCGTTCGGGCCGCTGGCGGTAATCTCCCCCTTCAGCACGTTCGATGAGGTCGTATCGGAGGCCAATCGCCTGCCATACGGTCTGGCGTCGTACGCATATACCCGCTCGGCCAAGACAGCCAACGCCATCGCCGCCGCGGTGGAAAGCGGCATGATCTCCATCAATCACCATGGCCTGGCCCTGCCGGAAGTGCCGTTCGGCGGCGTCAAGGATTCCGGCTACGGATCCGAAGGCGGATTGGAGGCGATTGAGAATTATCTGAACACGAAATTCGTCTCGCAAGCCGGTCTGTAACGGCACGGAACGCAGCAGGCGTGGGCGATAGACCGCCGCTGGCGGCAATGAGGGGCGGCACCAGCCTGGCGCCGTGGCCAAAATCGTTCAAACTTTCCTCATTGCCGCCGACTCTGATTGAACGCGACGAACCGGTGGTTCCGGACGCGCCGCGCCGTCGCACGAAGCTGTGGGAATTCAACGGTAACCTCCATTGCTCGATCATTGGCACGTGCCTGTTCACCGGCGAGTTGCGCCAGGTCCTGAGGAAGCTTGGCCTGGCATCACTGGACAGCACGGATCACGAACTGCACCGCGTTGCGGTTAGCCTTGCCGGGCGTCACGAGAAGCCGGCGAAGCTGCTGAACAAGGTGCTGGACGAGCGCCACCGCATCGCGATCAATCAATTCGGCAAAGCGGCTGATGAAGACGCTGTGCTGGCGATGTGGCGTGATGCGGTCAAGCGCGGAGACATTCCCGGTGCGTATTGGGCAGTGCTGACGCATCCGGCCACAACACAGGCCGTCATCCAGGATGCGTTCGGCGAAGTGCACATGCTGTCGCATCTCGTCGGTGCGGCAAACCGTGCCGACATACGCCGGCTCAGTCAGTTGCAGGCGGACAACACCGATCTAGAGGAGCGCTTGCAGCGGCAGCAGGTCGCGTTTCGCCACGGGGTCGTGACGCGGGACACGCGCATTCAGGAACTCGAGCAGGCGTTGACGATGGCAGCGATCAGCCAACCCACGGGGACGCGGGACGGTACCACGGCGTTGCGCCAGGCGATGACCGAACTCGAACAACGGCTCGCGGGCGAGACGCAACGCCGACAGACTCTGTCGGAGCGACTGGACGCGGTTATCAGGATCACCGAGAAAGAGCGTGCTGCGCGCGCCGAAGCCGAGGCTGCAAGCGCCGCGCTGCAACGGGAGCTGGATGCGGTCGGGTTGTCGCTGAAGGATGCTGTCGCCGCCTCGTCAACCGCGTCGGCGAAACGGACGCAACTCGATGGCATCACCCTCCTCTATGTCGGCGGCCATCCGCATCAGGTAATACATCTACGTGCCGCAGCGGAGCGGGCTGGCGCCACCTTCCTGCATCATGATGGCGGCGTTGAGCACCACCTCAATCTGCTTCCCGGCCTGACCAGCCGCGCGGATATGGTTGCGTTTCCGGTCACCTGCATCAGCCATCATGCGGCGCAATTAGCCAAGCAGTTGTGCCAGCAGACGGGCAAGGCATTCCTGCCGCTACGCTCGACGGGCATCGCGTCCCTGGTGGCGGCGCTGCGGCAGCAGGAGGTTGCGGGCCTGGTGGGCGCGGCGGACTGATTACTTCGTAGCGCAGGCACGGTGCAGCGCCTGAAGGTGTTTTCTGGCGGCGAGAGCGGTGTCCATCTCGATGGCGCGATACTTCTCCACCACGGCTTTGCCGGCGGAGGTGAGCACCGCGCCGCCGCCCCCGCTTCCCCCGGCTGCTGTCTCCACCACCGGAGTGCCGAGGGAGCGATTGAGTTCTTCGACCAGTTCCCACGTCCGCCGATAGGACATGCGCAGCGCACGGCCCGCGGCTGAGATCGAGCCGCAGCGAGCGATCTCTTCTAGTACCGCCACCTTGCCGGGGCCGATCCGAGCCCCGCAACCGAGGTCGATGCGGATGCTCAATCTATCGCTAACGGGCGTCGTGGCGGGAGCGTCCGGCTTACGCTTGCTCATGGCGCATTCTGGCAATGGTGACATGCAAAGTGGCTGGTTGACCTAAGGATGGCAAGTCGTCCTTTCATGCGGCTGTGGCGCGGACCGCCTCTCGTCCGGTCGCGCGATGCCGCTATATCCCTTTGGATACTGTGCGCTACCCGATGCCACTCATGGCACGCTCCGAAAGTGATCCCCTCTGAATGAACGCACAGATCGACCCCACATTGCTGATGGCTGACCGATTTGCGGTCGGTCAGCCCGTATCCCGCAAAGAAGACCCGGTTCTGCTGCGCGGTATGGGCCGTTATACGGACGATTTGAATCTTCCCGGCCAGCTTTACGGTGTCATGGTTCGCAGCCGCGTGGCGCATGGCACACTGCGTTCGCTCGATATCGAGCCGGCGCGCGACATGCCAGGCGTGCATCTGATCGTCACAGCGGCGGATCTGAAGCGGGGCGGCATCAAGACGATGCCGGCCGCTGCCGCCAAGAACCGTGACGGAACCCCGACGCCTCGTCCGCCCCAACCGGCTCTTGCCACCAATCGTGTGCGCTACGTCGGTGACCCGATCGCCATGGTGGTGGCCGAAACGATCGCCCAGGCGAAGGACGCCGCCGAGGCGGTGTTTGCCGATATTGATCCGCTGCCCGCGGTCACGACGGCGAGCGAAGCGGCTGCGCCGGACGCTCCACAACTGCATGATGATGCGCCAGGGAATGTCTGTTTGGATTACCATTACGGCGACAGCGAGCAGGTGCCGGTACCGATCTCGGCATTCACATCATGGATGTGGTCGAACGGCTGCGGTACGGCATCTGTTCCGGCCGGATCTGGTTGCGCCGGCGCAGTGCGCGCGCAAGGGTCGCCGCGTAACGTTGGAGGAAATCATGTCCGCCACGGCGAAACTCAAGGCGACGGTGAATTTGAACACACCCAGTGTGGGGATTGCATGATACCCAATATCGATCTTTCCCGCCGCGTGGCACTGGTCACCGGTGCCTCGCGCGGGATCGGCCGGGCGGTTGCCCTCGCGCTGGCCTCGACGGGTGCTGCTGTGGCAGTGAATTACCGCGAACGCGCGAAAGACGCGGACGATGTTGTTGCGAAAATCCGCGCATCGGGAGGACGCGCCATTGCCGTCCAGGCGGACGTGTCACTTCGCAAGCCGATCGATGCCATGCGCGCCCGAACCGAGCAGGAACTCGGTCCGGTCGATATCCTGATCAACAACGCCGGCATTGCGGTGGTGCGTGGCCTCGACGATCTCACCGAGGATGAGTTCGACCAAACAATCCTGGTCAATCTTAAGTCCGCTTTCCTGTGCGTCTCCGCCGTACTCCCCGGCATGCGCGCACGCGGATGGGGACGCATCGTCAACGTCTCGTCCGGGGCGGCGCGTGGCGCGGGAGCCATCGGTGTGCATTACAATGCCTCCAAAGCGGGCCTCGAAGGCCTCACCCGTGGCTACGCCGCGCGCCTCGCGAAAGAGGGCATCACGGTGAATGCAATCGCTCCTTCTCTGATCGCTACGGATATGATCGGCCCGCTCAGCGACGCGGCGTCGCGCATTCCCATGGGTCGCCTTGGCACTCCCGAGGAAGTCGCCGCCGCCGTATTGATGGTCATTACCAACGGCTACATGACCGGACAAACCGTCCAGTTGAACGGGGCATGCATTTTATGTGACGAATAATACGCACTGAGCATTGCGTGCATCATCGATCGAGCGGCCAAACCTGCACTGAATTCGGGTCGATATCGAATGTGCAGAATTCGCCCAGTGGCCCAGCAGTCTTGCCGTCGAAAACACGGACGCTGGCATCGCCGAAACGAATGGTGATCTGCCGCCCGATCCCCATCGATGCTGCGGCTTCAACACGCCCCTGATATGGCCCGTCGGGTATGAGCCGCGCCCGGGCCGGGGAGAAGTTCCATCCGACACGCTCGCCCGGCGTCAGCGCCGGGCCCGCCACCGCCACCGCCATGTTCTGCCCCACCGCTATGCGGTCCGGAGCCACCACGATACCTGCGGCCACATTGTCGGCGCCCAGCAGCCGCGCGACCTGCACGTTCGCCGGGCGGCGGAATATCTCGTCGGTGCTGCCAGCCTGCAGTACCCGACCATTTTCAAGCACAACCAACTCATCGGCCAACAGCGCAGCTTCCAGCGGATCATGCGTTACCAAAACGGTCGTGGCGGCGACTTCCTGCTGCAAGGCCAACAGCTCACGGCGCAGCCGCGCGCGCAGCGGGGCATCCAGTGCAGAAAACGGCTCGTCCAGCAGCAGCAGCTTCGCGGGGCGTACCAGCGCGCGTGCCAACGCAATGCGCTGCTGCTGGCCCAGCGACAGTGCCGTAGGATGCCGTTCTTCCAGGCCGCGAAGGCCAAGGAGCTCAATCCAGTGGGAGGCCAGCCCCGGATCGGAGCCTGCCGGAAAACGCAACTGCCCGGTCACCGTCAGGTGCGGAAATAGTCCGTAATTCTGCGGCACATATCCCACTTTGCGCGCTGCCGGATCAAGCATCGCGATGTTGTGGCCATCCAACATGATGCTACCCCGATCGCACTGCTCCAGGCCCGCGATCAGTTTCAAAATCAGCGATTTTCCTGACCCGGACGGACCAAGTATGGCCAGCCGCCGCGCCTCCGGCGTCCATCAGTTGCATCGTCAGCCGGCCCTTGGGATCCAGCTTCGGGTCGGTGCGGCCGATACGGATTCCGGGTTCTTGCAGGACCTGGTACCAAGGCTTCGTCCTTAGGGAAACTCTGATCAACCCCGCCATCTGCGCCGCCCGGTCGTGGTGGTGGCGAAGACGGAGAAATCTGGATGCGACCTGAGGCCGGAATTCGGCGTTCGCGGGCCGGTTCGGCCGGTCTGCCGGATCGTCGCAGCGCTGCGGACGCAGCTCTCCTCTCACGCAGCCAGTAGCGACCTTCGAGCGAGGTAAAGATTGGCGAGGCCGCAGGTGACGAACAGCCGGTGGGCATTCTTGTCCAACCCGCGATAGCGCACCTTCACAAATCCAAACACGCGCTTGATGACCCCGATACTATGCTCGACCTTCGCCCGTACCTTCGACTTGGTCCGATTGCGAGCTTTCTCTGCCTCATCGACAACACCGCGATGACGATATCGCCGGTTGGTGAAGTCCTGTGCAGATGGAGCATGCTCGCGGATGACATGACGCTGGCCACGATAGGCCTGGTCGCCCCAGACACGCCGTTCCTCGCCATGTAGCAGGTCACCAAGCACGCTGGCATCATGCACATTCGCCGCAGTGGCCACCGCGGAATGGATCAGCCTGGTCCTGCTATCTACCCCGACATGCGCCTTCATCCCGAAATACCACTGCTGGCCCTTGCGGGTCTGGTGCATCTCGGGGTCGCGCTGCTTTGTGGCATTCTTGGTCGAACTCGGAGCGCTGATGATGGTCGCGTCCACGATCGTGCCGGTGCCCACCTTCAGACCCAGACTCTCAAGATGCTCGTTGACGGTGGCAAATATCTCAGTTCCAAGCTCGTGCTGCTCCAACAGGTGGCGGAACTTGCAAACCGTGGTCTCGTCCGGCACCGGCTCACGGCCGAGATCGATGCCGGCAAACTGCCGCATCGCAGCCGAGTCATACAGCGCCTCCTCCACTCCGGGATCCGAGAGATTGAACCACAGCTGCAGGAAGTAGATGCGCAACATGCGTTCCAGTCCCACCGGTGGTCGGCCCCTGCCAGGCTTCGGATAGACCGGCTCGATCAGCGCACAGAGTTGCTGCCACGGCACTACCCGCTCCATCTCGGCAAGAAAGGCTCCCCGCCGTGTGGTCTTGCCGTAGCGTTCGAAGCTTACGCTCGCCAGGGTCGCTTGACGCATCTCGTTCGGTCGATCCGAATGTAATCAATGCCACTCAACTACAGGCTGCTCCGTGACCGTGTCGAGATGGGATTCTTCAGAGTCTCCTTAGGTCTTTCGCGAACTTGCTCGACGCGTTGTACCCGATGACCAGCGGCGATTGAGCAAAGGCAATGTACCAACTCACCCAGTTGCCGTTTGCCTCGCCCATCAGACTATCATTCACTTTCGGATTGGCACTGACGAACACGTCGCCCTGCCGCAGCTTCCCCTTGATCTGATTTGCCAGCAGGTCGGAGCCGCCGGCGAAACCTTGGAACTGATTCCCCGTCGCTTTATCGAATGCAGGTCCGATCCCATGCTCCATCAGGTTCACCAGCGATCCGGCGTACAGCGCGTTCACCGTCCCCGCTGCCAGCGCCGCCGGAGCCTGTCCGAATAAACCGGCCACTGCTGCCAGGCCCGCGCCCAGCCCTATCAGCCCACGACGAGTTGTGGCGAATCCTTGCTGTGGATATTCGCGCATGATTTGCTGTTTCCGTCCGCGTCGATCGGACATCATTCATTCTCCGGGTTGTGGACTGATCGAAGCACATACGCCGCCAGCGTTGCGTACCTCTATCGTTGCGTGCCTCTATCCCGGTCGCCACAATATAGCCGCACGGATATATCAGCAAGGGGCGCTGGCGGCGAGCCCGTATGGTGAACGGCAACGCGCCCCCATGCTCCACACTGGACTTCCGGAGCATGCGTCGTTATGTTCGTTTGTACATAACGAAGGAGGCCCTTCCATGGACGCAGCGACGACACATGGCAGGCTGAGCGAGCAGACTCGCACATTCATCGCTCGCCGCCATAAGCTGCTGATCGACGGGAAGTGGGTCGATGCGAAATCCGGCAAGACCTTCGCCGTGTTCGATCCGTCGAACGGACAGCAGATCGCCAGGTCGCTGAAGGCGGCGCCGAAGATGTCGACGCGGCGGTGAAAGCGGCACGGCGGGCTTTCGAAACCGGCCCGTGGCCGAAGATGAAGCCGACCGACCGCGGCAAACTGGTGTGGAAGCTCGGCGACATTCTCGAAGCCCACGCCGACGAACTCGCGGAACTGGAAGCGCTCGATAACGGCAAGCCCATCCGCGACGCGCGGGCGGTCGATGTGCCCTTCGGCTGCGAATTGCTGCGCTACATGGGCGGTTGGTCCACCAAGATCACCGGCCAGAGCATTCCGATCTCCGCACCCGGCGATTGGCACGCTTACAGCCTGCGCGAACCGGTGGGTGTGGTCGGGCAGATCATCCCGTGGAACTTCCCGCTGCTGATGGCGGTCTGGAAGATCGCGCCGGCACTCGCGACGGGATGCACGATCGTGCTGAAGCCGGCCGAACAGACACCCCTCTCCGCGATACGTCTCGGCGAGCTGATCCAGGAAGCCGGCTTCCCGCCAGGCGTGGTCAATATCGTCACCGGTGACGGCACGGCCGGCGCCGCGGTCGCCGCGCATCCGGACGTGGACAAGGTCGCATTCACCAGCTCGACGGAAGTCGGCAAGCTGATCGTCCATGCCGCCGCCGGTAACCTGAAGAAGGTGTCGCTCGAGCTCGGCAGCAAATCGCCGGCCATCGTGTTCCCCGATGCCGATCTCTCCGTCGCCATTCCCGGCGCCGCCAACGGTATCTTCTTCAACATGGGCCAGTGCTGCACGGCCGGGTCGAGGCTGTTCGTGCACGAGCGCATTTTCGACAAGATGATGACCGGCCTTGCCGACGAAGCCGCCAAGCTGAAGATTGGCCCGGGTCTCGATCCCGAAACCCGCATCGGTCCGTTGGTTTCGGATGAACAGTTCCAGCGCGTCTCCGGTTATCTTGACAGCGGCCGCAAGCAGGCGCGCGGCTAACTCCACGAGCGTCTTGACGGAATGCGCGGTCAAGGCAACACGCCTTGGCCGCGCCGCTGCGAGACGTGCCCGCGATGCGCGACGATCGAGTAGCCTGGCTGGGCCACACCGTATTGGGCATGAGCCGGAGCAAGCGGCGCCTGGCCGCCATCCGCCTCGATTTCGGCAGGCTTGTCAGCGATGCCGCCGAGGATCGCCAGCGCGAGCCCCTGCAGATAACTCGGCGCGAGCGCGCTTTCGGCGACGTTGACGATGTTAATCTTATTGATGTCAATGTCGGTGTTCTTGCATGCTGCGGGAGACGGCGTGTTGACCCCTACCCCGGCCGTCGTCCTGACCCGCTTGCGTTCCAGATGCTTGAGCGTCTTGATGCCTGAATCGGGGTGATGCGGCCCGAAGCTTGGCGCGTGCCGGACGTTCATACGCGACTCCCCTGCTCTTCGGCCTATGGTAACGACCGTCTTGCTCAATAAGTCAGCCCCGGCGTCCAGGGCACGAATTCGTCCTCGCCGTAACCAAGCACCTCGCTCGCGGTCTTCTGCCCCGAGGCGGTCGCGATGATCGCGGCAAGGATGCGTTCGCCCGCTTCTTCGATCGTCTCGGTGTCGGTGATGACGGTGCCGCAGTCGATATCGATATCGCTCGCCATCCGGCGTGCGAGTTCGCTCGTGCTGGCCAGCTTGAGCGACGGTACGTGAGCGGCGCCGAAACAAGAGCCGCGCCCCGTCGTGAAGCAGATGAGATTGGCGCCCGAGGCGATCTGCCCGGGCGCGGAGACCGGGTCGTAGCCCGGCGAATCCATGAAGACGAGGCCGTGCCGGTCGATCGGCTCGGCATATTCGAAAACGCCCATCAGCGGCGACGTGCCGGATTTCGCGACCGCACCCTGGGATTTCTCGAGAATGGTCGTGATGCCGCCGGCGTGATTCCCGGGGGACGGATTGGCATCGAGCGTACCGCCATCGGCGGCCGCGGCCTGTCGCCAGCGCGAAAGCAGGCGAAGGAGCCTGTCGGCCACTTCGGCATCGGCGGCGCGCGCGAGCAGGAGCGCCTCGGCGCCCAGGATTTCCGGCGTTTCGGAAAGGATCGCTGCACACCGCAGGCGATGAGCCGGTCGACCGCAGCGCCGAGAGCGGGGTTGGCGCTGATTGACGAGAATGCGTCGGAACCGCCGCATTGTAGCCCGATCGTGACGGCGGAAAGGGGCGATTTACGGCGGCTGACGGCGGCCCGTGGCAGCATCGCTCCAAGTGCTTGCACCCCCGCCTCGATCGCCCGCAGTGTGCCGCCCTCCTGCTGGATCATCAGCACGTTGAGGCGAGATGACGGATCAAGGCCCGATTCTCGCAGGAAAAGATCGGGGGTATTATCCTCACAGCCAAGCCCGACGACGAGGACGCCGCCAACATTAGGATGCGCGGCGTAGCCCGCCGAGAACACGGCGCAGCATCGCCATGCCAGGACCGTCGGCGCGCACGCTGCATCCCTGGGCATGGCAGAGCGCAGCCACACCATCGATCCCAGGATGCGGCGCGGCTTCGAGCCGGCCGCGGAAGGCGGGGGCGATACGCCGCGCAACCGTTGCCGAGCAGTTCACCGTCGGTAGCACGATCAGCATGTTGCGCGTGCCGACGCGGCCATCGGGGCGAGGGTAGCCAAGAAAACCGGGAAAGTGGTTCGCAAGGCTTTGTGCCGGCGGCGCGGCGCGCGGATGCGCGCGGGAAGGCCCCGGCGCCGCCAAGGCCAGAAGGTTATGGCGATGCACATGGGCGCCCGCCGGGATGTCGGTACTGGCGCGGCCGATCGCGGCGCCGAGCTTGGTTACGACAGTACCGCGTTCAAGGCTTCCGAGCGCGATCTCGTGGCCGGCCGGAATTGGATCGCGCGCGACGAGCGGGCCGAGGTCGAGCATCTGACCGACTGTGAGCGCCTCGAGCGCGACCCCGACCGTGTCGGCGGGGGTGAAGCCGCAGCACCTTGCCTTTCCTCGTCCTGTTCGCCGCAATCGCCATCCAATCGCCGGGGCCTCCTGCCTCAGATGATGGCCCCGGGCAGCGGGCCGGAATTGATTATTCTTGCCATCGACTTGATTGTTCGGGCGATGAGTTTCTCGCCCGAGCGAATCGCCTTCGTCCTGCTGCCGCGCTTTCCGCTTTCTTCGCTCGTACCGGCGATCGAGGGGCTCCGCCTTGCCAATCAGAATTCCGGTCAGCCGCTCTACGACTGGCGCCTGCTTTCGTCACGGCGGCCCCGTGCCGACCGCAGACGGTTGGGTGATGTCCGTGCATGGTGGGCCGCGTTCCGCCGGACGAGTGAACCAAGCCTTCGTATGTGGCGGCGAGGAGCCCGTCTATCGCGCGCCACGGCAGCTTCTGGAATGGCTGCGCCGGCTAGCGCTACTTTGGCACTTGTAGGGTCACGCGGCGGTTCTGTATCAGACTGGGATTCAGCGGAGCGCTTGCTGTGTCCCGTTCTGTCGCGTTGGGAGACGATCTTGACCGCTGGTTGATTCCGTTTCTTGCAGTGATGGGCCGCAGCACACGGCGGCGCTGGGGACCACTCTACGTACGGGGGCTACTTGGGCCGGATGGTCCGAAGAGCGTACAGCCGATTGCCGAGCGTCTCGGCCTCCGCGGCCACGATCAACTGCACCACTTCATCAGCAGTTCGAGCTGGGACGACGCGCCGTTATGGCGTGTGCTCGCGGAACGCGCTGATGCCATCGTGGGCGGCGACGACGCGGTGCTGGTCGTCGATGACACGGCGATCCCCAAGAAGGGCACGCTCTCGGTCGGGGTCGCTCCACAATACTGTGGCGAGCTTGGAAAGCAGGCGAACTGTCAGGCGCTGGTCTCGCTGACGCTGGCGTGCGGCGAAGTGCCGGTGCCGATCGGCCTGCGCCTGTTCCTGCCGAAGTCGTGGACTGACGACGAAGCGCGCTGCGCCGCTGCCGGCGTGGCGGAGACGGAACGCACGGCGCTGACCAAGCCGGAGATCGCGCTGAAAGAGATCGACCGCGTGCGCGCCGCCGGCGTCCGCTTCGGCCGCGTCCTGGCCGATGCGGGCTACGGCCTCAGCACGCCGTTCCGCCAAGGCTTGAGCGCGCGCGGCCTGGTCTGGTCGGTTGGCGTCCCGCGCACGCAGACGGTATTCACCACCGGCGTTGGGCTGCTGTTCCCGCGTGCCAAAAGGGCAAGCCACGACAGCATGCCGTCCCAAGCGAGGACGCGCGAGCGGGTGCAGACGTGCTGGTTGACTGCCGGTGGCGGCGCGTCATCTGGCGTCAGGGCAGCAAAGGCGCACTCGCCGCTCGGTTTGCGGCTGTGCGCGTGCGGGTTGCCGACGGGCCGCGCAGCCCGCGTCACGGCCGTTTGCCCGGCGAGGCGGTCTGGCTGATCGGCGAATGGCGCAGCAGCGGCGAGCGGAAATACGATCTGAGCAATCTGCCGCCAGGCACGTCGCTGCGCCGCCTCGCCGCCAGCATCAAGGCGCGGTGGGTCTGCGAGCAGGCCCATCAGCAGCTCAAGCAAGAGCTTGGCCTCGGGGCTTTCGAGGGACGATCGTGGACCGGGCTGCGTCGGCATGCGCTCATGAGCTGCATCGCCTTTGCCTACCTTCAGCACCTGCGGCTCCGTGCCGCAGCGCGGGGAAAAAAAGAACCAGACCCCGACAGCTCCTCCGAAGCCGACGCTTCCTGAAATCCGCCGCGCGGTCATCGCTCGACTGTTCGCTCCGCCACAACCGCCAAGCCGATGTCCGCATTGCCGGAAGAGATTGCAGAGCCAATCAGATGAAGTGCCAAAGTAGTGTTAGGCTTTGCATAAAGCGCGTGAAGCGCGGTGCCCGGGGCGGTCTTGCGATGCCTAACCCGCCGCTCAGGGCCGGTCGATCTGGATCAATGATCGGCCCTGACTGCCGTGTAGGATCGCCAGCTAGCTGCCGTCCGCCTCGACGCGACAACGTCTCTCACGGCCTTACGGTATCGCAAGCCATAGGCGGCCTTGGGTTTATACACCCGCCCCGCCCGAAGCGGCAAACGCCAGCACCTCCCCGAACCGCAACCGCACCACCGCACTCTCCACCACCTCCTGCCGCACCGCCCCCTCCAGCGGCCCCAGGCCAGGCCACAGCCCCGTCGCCTCCGCCACCACCCCACACGCCAGCATCCCCGCAATCCGCCGAGCCATGGCCAACCGCTCCTCCGGGCCGCTCTCATCCACCCACCCGTCCAGCAGCAGCCGGCGCATCGCCCGGCCCAACCCCTCAGGCACCGAGTCCAAACCCACAACCGCCCGCAACGCCTCGCCGATCATCCCCAGCACCGAATCCAGCTTGGCCGTGACGTGTTGTACCCGATCCGCCGGCCCCAGCCCGGTCAGACCCGTCGTCACCAGCCGATACGCCGCCCCGTGCCGGGCCGCATGCTCCACCCACGCCGCCACTACGGCCTCCAGCCGGCCTACAGGACCACGCTCACCGCTCTGGTCGAACGGCGCCCCCCACCGCCGTCCCCAACCCGTGCAGGAACTCCGACAGGACCTCGTACAGCAGGCCCTCCACCGGCCCGAACAGCCGGTCTGCCTCCCGATGATGCACCCCCACCGTATCCAGCACCGCCCACTTCGTCACCCCGCACGGCCCTCGCTCCGCGAACAGCCGCGCCGCCGCCTCTCTCACCCGTGCTCGCTTCGCCTGCTCCAGCTTCCACCGGTCCGGCATCGGCTTCTCGGGCGCCTTCTCTGGCAGCGTCTGCGGGACCTCGCACCGGCTGGCGTCCGGACGAACGGATGTCACCATGATTCAACTTACACAGTCGCAATAACTAACGATCACGACCGCATCCCACCCCGCCCCTCAACCGCTTTCTCCCTCCCATCCCGCCAAACTCCAACAACCCGCTTCAAGTCCCTGAACTGAAACTTGCATTCCCCGCGCCCACACCCAACCATCCCCCCATGTCCGGCTTCGAGTTCGCGGGTTCGGGCCGTTCTCGGCCCCACCAACACCGGCAAGACGCATCTCGCCATAGAGCGGATGCTGGCCCACTCCTCGGGCATTATCGGCTTCCCGCTCCGCCTGCTCGCCCGCGAAAATTACGATCGCATGGTCGCCCGCAAAGGCGAGCGCAACGTCGCCCTCATCACCGGCGAAGAGAAAATCGTCCCCCCCAACGCCCGCTGGTTCTCCTGCACGGTCGAGGCCATGCCGCTGGACCGCGAGACCTCCTGCGTGGCCGTCGACGAAATCCAGCTCTGCGCCGACCCTGACCGCGGCCACGTCTTTACCGACCGCCTGCTCCACGCCCGTGGCTACGAAGAAACCCTCTTCCTCGGCGCCGAGACCATCCGCCCGCTGCTCTCCCGCCTCGTGCCGCACGCCAACGTCGAGACCCGTCCCCGCCTGTCCCAGCTCACCTATGCCGGCCCGATCAAGCTGACCAAACTGCCGCCCCGCAGCGCGATCGTCGCCTTCTCCGCCGCCGAGGTCTACGCCATCGCCGAGCTGATCCGCCGCCGCCGCGGCGGTTGCGCCGTCGTCATGGGCCGCCTCTCACCCCGGACCCGCAACGCCCAGGTCGCGCTGTATCAGGAGAAGGAGGTCGACTTCCTCGTCGCCACCGACGCGATCGGCATGGGCCTGAATATGGATGTCGACCACGTCGCCTTCGCCGGCCTGGTCAAGCACGACGGCCACCGCCTGCGCCGCCTCACCGCGGCCGAGGTCGCCCAGATCGCCGGCCGCGCCGGCCGAGGCATGCGTGACGGCACCTTCGGCACCACCGGCGAATGCCCGCCAATGTCCGAAGAACTCGTGGCGCAAGTCGAAAACCACACCTTCGAACCCCTCGAATACCTCCACTGGCGCAACAGCGAGCTCGACTTCAGCCATGTCGACGCCCTGCTCTCCAGCCTCAGCGCATCCCCGCCCGGTCCGCACCTCGTCCGCGGCAACGACGCCTCCGACTTCATCACCCTCCAGGCGCTGTCCCGCGATCCCGACATCATGCGCCTCGCACAAGGCCGTCCCGCCGTCCGAACCCTCTGGGACACCTGCCAGATCCCCGACTTCCGCAAGCTCGCCGACGAAACGCACACCCGCCTCTGCGGCCGCGTCTTCTCCCACATCGTCCGCGACCAGACCCTCCCGTCCGAGTGGATCGCCGGCAATATCGCCGGCCTCGCCCGTCCCGACGGCGACCTCGACACCCTGATGCAGCGCCTCACCGGCGTCCGTGTCTGGTCCTACATCGCCGCCCGCCC
Source organism: uncultured Pseudomonadota bacterium (assembly GCA_963791885.1). Taxonomy (GTDB): domain Bacteria; phylum Pseudomonadota; class Alphaproteobacteria; order Acetobacterales; family Acetobacteraceae; genus CAVSUZ01. The sequence goes on from CAWBUL010000006.1 coordinate 2,308,699, forward strand.
CGACTGGGTGCGCGACTCCGCCCACTGGCAAGCCCGCGCCCGCGAGGTCGAGGACCTGCTCTCCGACGCCCTGCACGAACGCCTCACCACCCGCTTCGTCGACCGTCGCGCCGCCCACCTCATGCGCCGGCTCGAAGCCGATGACGGCCAGGAACTCCTCTCCGCCGTCACCCGCCGCGGCGAGGTCGTCGTCGAAGGCCACCCGGTCGGTCATGTCGCCGGCTTCACCTTCTTCCCCGATCCCGGCGCCGTGGGCGAGGAACGCAAGCTGGTCATGCGCGCCGCCCGCCGCGCCCTGCGGGAGGAAATGCCCCGCCGCGTCGCCGCCGCCGAAACCGCGCCGGCCGATGCCTTCACCCTCACCAACGACCACGCCATCATCTGGGACGGTCAGAAAGTCGCGCGCATCCGCCCCGGCGCCTCCGTCCTTCGCCCCCGCGTCGAGATCATCGGCAGCGAATTCATCGACGGCGCCCAGCGCGAGCGCCTCCGCGCCCGCCTCCAGCGCCACCTGGACGAACAGGTCCGCCAGGACCTCGAACCCCTCTTCCATGCCGTCCACAAAGCGAACCCGGACCGCCGTGCCCGCGGCCCGCTGCACCGCATCGCCGAGGGCCTCGGCGTCATCCCCACCACTGACGATCCCCCGCCGGAACTCCGCGCCCTTCTCAAACCCCTCGGCGCCCGCGCCGGCCGTTTCGCCCTCTTCATTCCCGCCCTGCTCAAGCCCCGAGCCGCCGCAATGCGCGCCCGGCTCTGGGCCCTGCAGCATGGCGAGAAGGTCCCGTCGCTCCCGCCCCCGGGCCTGGTCGCCATTGCGCCCCCCGACGCCTGGCCCGATGGGTTCGCCGCCGCGATGGGCTGGATCGAAGCCGGCCCGATGCTGCTCCGCCTCGACGTCGCCGAGCGCATCGCCGCCGACCTCGCTTGGCGCACCCGCCGCAGCCCGAGCGCCCTGCCGGCCGACCTTTCCTCCCGCCTGTCGATCCGCGCCGATCTGCTGCCCGTCGCACTCCGCCGGCTCGGCTTCCGGGTTCAGCCCGCCGCGAGCCTGCCGCCCGAAGAATTCGGCCCGCCGTCGCCTGCCATGCTGGTCCCGCTGCGACGCCGCATCGCACGCGTGTCCCCGCCGCCCCGTACCGTGCCGCACGGTCCCTTCGCCGCGCTGGCCTCGCTCAAGTATTGATGCCGGACCAGGAGGATCGGGACTGGCAGCGGCTGGACAAATGGCTCTGGTGCGCCCGGTTTCTGAAGGCACGCAGCGACTGCGCCCGACTGGCAGCCGAGGGAAGCATCCGCATCAACCGCCAGCCCACCGACAAACCCCACGCCCGGCTGCGGATCGGCGACGTGCTGACGCTGCCCCTCCGCGGCCAGGTCCGTGTCATCCGCGTCCTGTCCCTGGCGATCCGCCGTGGCCCTGCAACCGAAGCGCGGACGCTCTACCACGAGATCATGGAAGTGCCGCCCGGCGGTGCTGATCTCACCGATCGGCTAGCTTCCGTCTCGAACTAGGGTTGATACGCCCAGGGCGGGTAGATTGGCTGCGGCGGCTGCACATTCTCCGCCGCATACGGGACGCCACCCCCCGCGTTGGCGATCGCCAGGTCCAGGAAGTGCAGCGCCGGAAGAGTCGCCCCGGCATTGATCAGCGCCACCGCCATCGAGATCTGGGTAGCCGCGAAATAATGCCGCCGGCTCGGCTGAGACAGCAGCGCCGACTGAGCCGCCGCCAGACGCGCCCTGGTTTCATACGTATCGCCCGCACCCAGGGCCGCGCGTGCGTCCATCAAATCCACCCACGGCGAGGACACGCGGACCTGGGGCCGAAATTGCGCGGTCATCGCGGGGGGCGAAGGCGCCGCCGCCGCAGGCGGGAAATCGTGTGGCGCCGGAGGCGGCAGATCGTGTGGCGCCGAAGGTGGGAGATCGTGCGGCGTCGGCGCGCGAGGCAGGGTTTCGTGCCGCAGTCGGGTGACGATGCTCTCCACCGTGTTGAAGCTGGTCGCACTCGGCACCGGCGCCGCAGGCGTGGGCAGCGGCTTGGCACTGGCCAGCTTGGGATGTGGGACCTCCAGGAACTTCTGCTGTTGCCCCATCTGCATAGCGAGCCGGTCCACCTCTTCTTGCAGGCGCCGGTTCGTCGCGGCTTCGGCATCGTGCTGCTGTTTCAGCTGCGCCATTTCGGCCGCGACTCGAGCGGCCCCCGCACTCACGGGCTGGATCGCGGCGGCGACCGCCGGCGGCGGAATAGCGGGGACGGGCAGGGGTTGCCTGGCCGCGGCCGCCTGAGCCCGCAGCGCCTCCAGCGACTTCTGCCGTTGCGCGATCTGGGCGGCGAGACGATCGGCCTCCTCTTGCAGCAGCCGGTTCTGGGCGGCTTCCGCCTCGTGCTGCTGTTTGAGCTGCGCGAGCTCCGCCGCAAGGCGCGCGGCCTCCGCATCCTGGCTGGACGGCTGGGTCGCGGCAGGGGTGGGACTCGCTTCGGGCGGGGCTGGCGTGCTGCTCGGCGACGGGACCTGGGCTGTCTCAACCTCGTGCTGCGGCTGGGTCTGCGCGACGTCGATGGGGACAGGCGCCGTGACCGGAGCCGGGCTGGACGGTTGAGCCGCGACCGTCGCTGCTGGGGGTGAAGACACGGCAGGATTCACGTCAGGCGGGGGTAGGGCAGGGGGGCTGGCCGGGGATGGGCCCCGACCTGTCTCGGTCTGCGCGGGCTGGTTCGGGCTGGCTTCGGCCTCGTGCGGCTGTTGGACCTCCGAAACGTCGATCGCGAGGCTGGCATCCTCTGCATCTTGGTTGGCGGGCTGGCTCTCGGGCGTCGCAGCCGCCGGTGAAGGCGCCGGCGACCCGATTGCGACCGCGGCTGGGGAGGGCAGGGGAACGGAACCCGTTGCCGGCGGGACCTGGGCTGTCGCCATCAACGCGGGTGCGTTCTCTGCGACGACGTCGCTCGATGGGACGGAGGGTGGCGCCGAAGACGGCGCGGCGCCGGCAACAGGCGTGCCGTCGGGCGACGGTAGGGGCGGCAGCCGGCTGTCCAGCTCCGCCAAGGTGACGAACTGCGACGGATCGGTCGGTTTCAGTGTGGAGTACTGGTCAACGAGTTGCTGGATTCGATCCGGCGCATTGAGCAGGGCCCATTCGGCGGCGAGGATGGGGATCTGCTTGCGGATGACGCCGGTTTGGTGGACCACGTCGGCGATTTCGTGGTCGATGACAGTCACGCGGTGCTTCGTCTGATAGAGATAAAATCCCGAAGTGCAGGCCAGCATGAAACCAACGCAGGTGATCGGGCGGATCATGATTGGGTCCGATCGCTGCTGGGGAGTCGCATCCCTGCGATTTCGGAAGCTTGGCTAGCGACTGTCTTTGCCGCGCCTGGGCACAGGACATCGGTGCCAGGCGGCCCGCCCGAGGGGGCTGCAGAACCAACGATGCCACGCAGAGTCCCGGCCCAACCAAGGCGTCGCCGACGCTTGCGTCCCCACGGAAACTTACTCCCCAATTCGCGGGGGTAAGATTATTCCCAGCTGGGACCTGCATCAATTAAGTTCGTTCCGAGTCGGGATGGCACATGCCGTGACCGGTTTTTAGTCTCGTCTTGTTGCTTGAACGGCACAGTGTAGCGGACACTGTTCGCGCCGGAGTTTCCGAAGCCGTCGGTTGCAATGGCTCAGTCACGCCTGTTCGCCTTCAAGAGAGTTGTATTGGGCAAGCGGCATACGGGGTGGAGCGGTCGCCCACATCAGCGCCGCCTCCGCTTGGGTTAGACCATAAGCCTGGTTGACGAGATCGGACAGGCGGCGCTCGAGGCGCTCTGCTTCCGCGGCAGCTTTCCGGGCCGGCAGAATCGTTTCGGCATGCTCGCGCTTAAGCCGCGCGACCTCTGCGGCCGAGAGGTGGCGTCGACGCGGAAGCGCGGCGCGGACTGCGGCGGCGAAGTCGTCGGCGTCGAGTCTCTCGGGCTTTTCCAGAGCGCGACCGGGCCTTTCCAAACCAAACTCAATGCGCAGCCCGTCGTGAATACCGGCCTTAGCGAGGTTTATGACGGCAACCATTGCGGACAACCTATCCACCATGTGTTCAGCAGCGAGTGGTCGGACTGGAATCGGGTATCCTTCGACATAGCTAGTGCTCTGACGCATTCTATCAATTCACAACATGCGGTTGCCATGCGATTCTGTGAGCATGGCACAGACAGTATGCGTGTTGTTGAGCGCGGCAGACAGGAAGCGGCTTAAGGCAATAGCATCGGATCGCAACCGAGCGGGCAAATACATCGAGCGAGCCGAGTCGTTCTGGCCTCGGCCAGTGGTCGGCCGGTGCAACATGTGGCGAAAGAGATCAGCGTCAGCCGCCCCATGGTCTGGCGCTGGCAGCAGCGTTTTGTCGAGGAAGGTCCCGACGGGTTGCTGCGTGACAAGACGCGCAAGCCCGGCAAACGACCGATCCCGGCCGATAAAGTGGCGCACGTCGTGGCGCTCACGTGTGGCGAGCCGCCCCCTGGGACCACGTATTGGACCGGGCGAGCCATGGCAAACGCCACCGCCATGTCTCTGCGCTCGGTGCAGCGCATCTGGGCGGCGCACCAACTCCAGCCGCACCGCGTGCGCAGCTTCAAGCGCTCGCGTGATCCGCAGTTCGCTGAGAAAATGGCGGATATCATCGGCCTTTATCTCGATCCGCCCGCCCATGCGGTGGTGCTGTCGATCGACGAAAAGAGCCAAATCCAGGCGCTCGACCGTACCCAGCCTGGACTGCCGCTGAAACCCGGCCGCTGCGGCACCATGACCCACGACTACAAACGCCATGGAACGACGACGTTGTTCGCCGCATTGAACGTGCTGAAGGGTACGGTGATCGGTCGCTGCATGCAGCGACACCGGCACGAGGAGTTCATCCGCTTCCTCAATGCCGTCGAACGCGAGGTGCCGTCCGGCAAGTTGGTCCATGCGGTCGTCGACAACTACGCCACCCACCGGCACCGAAAGGTACAGGCCTGGCTGGCACGCCATGACCGATGGACCTTCCACTTCACGCCAACCTCCGGGTCATGGCTGAACGCGGTGGAGACCTTCTTCTCCGCTCTTACCCGACAACGCATCCGGCGCGGCAGCTTCCACTCCCTCGTCAGCCTGCAGGCTGCCATTAAGACTTACCTCGCTGAGCGAAATGCAGAACCACGCCCATTCGTCTGGACCGCAGCCACCGCCTCAATCCTTGCCAAGCTCGAAAGATTGCCTGCATCGTCCGTATAAGTCAGAGCACTAGTGAAATAGCGGAGGGCATCATCTTTGCCCCTCTGCGCTCTTCGCCATGAATACCACCACCCTATTGGTGCGTTCAGAACGGCTGCGAGCCAGTCATCGGAGCCAGGTATAAAATAGCTCGTGTCGCTCACTGCACGCCCGCTCCGGTCTGGGAGGAAGGAGGCGGTCCAGCAGATGTCAACGTAGATAAGCTTATGGTGTTGATTTTCGCTGAGAACTGACCCGGGTTTTCCACCGAGAACTGACCCGGGTGAATTTATGGTTTGCGGGTCATACCGGGGTCAAGTTCTTGGCCTTTTCCTTTCGGCCCTTGTTGGCGGCCGAGCTGGCTTTGAAGCGGAAGCTGTCATTGCCGGTTTCCACGATGTGGCAGTGGTGGGTGAGGCGGTCGAGCATGGCGGTCGTCATCTTAGCGTCGCCGAACACGTCAGCCCATTCGCTGAAGCTCAGGTTCGTGGTGATGACCACAGAGGCCCGTTCGTAAAGCTTGCTCAGCAGGTGGAAAAGCAGCGCGCCGCCGGAGGGGCTGAACGGCAGATAGCCCAATTCATCGAGCATTACGAGGTCGCACCGCATCAGCCGATCCGCGATCTGACCCGATCGGCCCTGAGTTTTCTCCTGCTCCAGCGCATTGACCAGGTCGACGGTCCCGAAGAACCGAACCTTTTTGCGATGGTGTTCAACCGCCTGCACGCCAAGCGCCGTGGCGATGTGGGTCTTGCCGGTGCCCGGACCGCCGACGAGGACCACGTTGTCGGCGTTTTCGATGAACTCACACCGGTAAAGCTGGCGCACCAGGGCTTCATTGGTTTCGCTGGACGCAAAATCAAAACCGCTCAGATCCTTGTAGACGGGGAAGCGCGCCGCCTTCAGCTGGTAGGCAACCGATCGAACCTCGCGCTCGGCGGTTTCCGCCTTGAGCAGCTGTGAGAGAATGGGGACGGCCGAATTGAACGCTGGCGCGCCCTGCTCCATCAGCTCGCCCGCGGCTTGCGCCATGCCAAACATCTTCAGGCCGCGCAGCATCACGACAATCGCCGCCCCGGCCGGATCATGACGCATGGCGGGCCTCCTGTAGCTTCTCGCGCAGGGCATCGTAGCGTTCGACGTCGGCACGTGGCTCCCGGTCCAGGGCCAAGGCCTGCGGAGCCGCGATCATTGCTGTGGCCGTGGATTTGCCGTCGATCAGCCGGTGCAACATGTTCAGCACGTGCGTCTTTGTCGGCGCTCCATCACTCAGCGCCAGTTCGACGGCACACAACACCGCATCTTCACCATGGTGCAGGACGAGGGCAAGAATCTCCACCATCTCCCGGTCGCCTCCGGGCTGCTTGAGAAGGTGCTGTTGCAGCCGCTTGAACGCTTCCGGCAATTCGGCGAACGGCGCGCCATTACGCAGAGCTCCCGGCTTGCGCTGGATCACCGCGAGATAGTGGTGCCAATCATAGATGGTGCGGCCGGGCAGATGATGCGACCGCTCGATGAGCCGCGCGTGTTCGCAGATGACTTGCCCTTCGGCAACGACAACGACGCGGCCTGGATAAACCCTTAAGCTGACGCGATGATTGGCGAAGGACGCGGGCACGCTGTAGCGGTTGCGATCAAAGTGAACGAGGCAGGTGGGCGAAACGCGTTTGCCGTATTCAACAAAACCATCGAACGGTCTGCCAACGGCCATCAGGCATCCGACTTCACTTTGCCACGCATCGAATATCGAGCCTTGCTGGCTGCCGTGTGGAATCTCGCGCCATAGCGCTTGGCAGCGTTGTTCCAGCCAGTCGTTCAAGTCAGCCAGCGTCACAAAACGCGGCATGGTCTGCCACAGCCGATGACGCGCGTCCTGGACATTCTTCTCGATCTGACCCTTCTCCCAGCCTGAGGCCGGATTGCAAAAGTCAGCATCGAAAAGGTAGTGGCTGGCCATCGCGGCAAAGCGTGCATTGACCTGGCGCTTCTTGCCGACGCCAACTTGGTCAACAGCCGTTCTCATATTGTCGTAGATGCCGCGGCGCGGCACGCCGCCAAGCACCCGGAACGCATGATGATGCGCGTCGAACAGCATCTCGTGCGTCTGCAGCGGATAGGCCCGGACAATGAAGGTGCGGCTGTAGCAAAGCTTGAAGTGCGCAGCTTGCAGCTTGGTCCGTTCGCCGCCGATAACGGCCCACTCCTCGCTCCAGTCGAACTGGAAAGCTTCGCCCGGCTGGAAAATCAGCGGAACAAAGGCCCCGCGGCCGGTCGTCTGCTGCTCCCGCTGCCGATGCTCCTTCCAGGTGCGGGCGAACGCCGCAACACGGCCGTATGAACCTTCAAACCCGAGGGCGGCCAGATCCGCATGCAACCGCTTGATCGTCCGCCTCTGCTTGCGCGGCCTGCCGCTCTCTAGCTTTAGCCAGGCCGACAGTTTCTCGGCGAACGCGTCCAGCTTGCTGGGCCGCTCCGGCACCTTGAAGGCCGGTTCCACCACGTCGCCCCGCAAGTATTTGCGGATGGTGTTCCGCGATAGCCCAGTCCTGCGGGCGATCTCCCGTATCGAAAGCTGGTCTCGAAGCGCCCAGCGACGGATCACGCTCAGTAACTCCATGCTTATCACTCCCGTGGACCCCGCTGAAAACAGCCGGGGCGAGGTCAAAACATGGGTCAATTCTCAGTGGAAATTTGCCACCTGGTGGGTCAGTTCTCGATGAAACTCAACACTTATGGCCGGCCAACAGGTCGTAGTAGGCGCAAGATCTCAGTTCCCACCAGTACCTGCCATGATCTTCGCGATGACGTAGCCCCTTCCACTCGCCGAGCCTGTCTCTGGGAAGGGACTCAAACAATTTCATATGGGCATGTAGTGCAGGATAGGTCGTTGCGAATGCTGCCTCGGCGGCTTGTTCGTCAATAGCCGTCGACCACGGCCACTCGTAGTCGCTGCTCGATTTGAGCAAGATCATATGTAAGCCGCTGTCCGGGGCACTCCAACGCTGAACGTCTTGCCCCCGCAAATACGGCCTGATGATCTCCGCACTCGCAGGATCAGCGGCGACCAAACGATCACGGGTGGCGGTGTCGATCAGGAATGCCTCGTTGAATCCTGTCAAAACGCCGCGGTACGGCTTCACCCCCGCATACTCCGCCAGGGGTACGCCCACGCGCCTGATCTTGGCCAGCAGGTCCATCACCGGCTTCGGTTCAAGCGTCCACCCGTCGCGTCCAAGAGAGGTGCGCAGGAGCGGAAAGCTAGCTGCAGATACGGCCGCCCCCAGCCGCTCGTCCGGCAATGTTTCCCGGGGAGGCACCGCGACTGTCAGCAACTCAGCAACCTCCGTTCCATCCGGACGTCGCGCTATGACCACACTAGGAAACACATCAGCGTCCGGGAAGAAGGCGCGGGCGTGGCCAAAATCGATGACCACCTCGGTCTCCGCACGGGCTGAATCAGTTAACATCGTGCGCAATTCTTCAGCATAACCTGCTTTCATCCATTTGTTTGTCACCACGTACGCGATGCGGCCACCGGGCCGCACCAGCCGCACGCCCTGCTCGAAGAAGTAGACATACAAGTCAGCCATGCCGGCAAACGTTGCATGGCTCGCTGCGAGCGCCGCCTTCAGCGCTGCCAGACGCTCCTGTCGTACATAGGGAGGGTTACCGATCACCGCATCGAAGCCACCGTCCGGTACCGGCCGCGTGAGATTCTGCCATGTATTTGGGAACGCCACAGGCCAGTGCAGGAAATGCTCGCGCCCTGCGAGTGCCCGCGCGTCGGCGACCAGGGCGGCAGCGACGCGCCGCCGTTGGTCGGCTTCGCCCAGCGTAGCTAGCATTGGTTGCGTGCCGTCGTCGTCAGATACCGCGATGACCAATTCGCCCGTTGCGATCTTAAGCGGGTCACCAAATTGACCCTCCAATATCGCCTTGAAAGCTGCGGCACGGTCATAGGCGTTCTGCTGCTTCTCTGCTGTGGCGATTCTCCTCGCGTCGGCGTCGGCCCGCCGTAGCTGCTCGGGCGAGAAGCGCGGCTTCCTCAGATTGGGATTGAGGTCGACCCCCAAAGCATGCCGAGCAGTCATCAAGCTGAAGAACGCGTCCAGCTCGCGGGTCGCGTCCTCAATGACACCAAACGCGTCGGACGAAGCTTTAACTTCTGAAACGTCGTTGTCGGTGGTCTCCTCGATTTGGGTCATAACGTTGGCGATGCCTTCGAGACGGGCTATCTCACCACCTCTCAGAAGGCCGCCGCCTTGCGCTACTGCGTCCAGCGTCGGACGGACCCATGCACCCACGATGCTGTCGCCGCAGCGAAGGTGGTGATCCAGAAAAGACAATGGAGCGCCAACCGTGAAGGTGTGCAGCCAGAGCGAGACCTTCGCTAGCTCCACCGCGAACGGGTTCTTGTCGACACCGTGGACAACACGTTTGAGGATCATGCGGCGGATAATGTGACGGTCGTCGAGTTGTTCAGGAGCCACTTGCCAGCCATGGATTTGAGCCTGGTCTAAGATGCGCGTACGGATGGCTGCGACCCGGGCCAAGAGTGGGGATGTATACTCGCCCCAAGCCACCTGCGCGGACGCTTCCGCCAGCGCCGCGAGCACGCGATCGGCAAGCCAATCGACCAAGCTTACAAGGAAGTGGCCCGACCCCATCGCCGGATCGCAGACCTTCACCTCGAGCAGCGCGGAGGCGGTGTCCCTGGCTGCGAGCTCCGCCAGTCGAATGCCCAATGGCCGTCGGTCGCTTTTCAATCGCTCAGCTGCGGCTTCGAACGCGATTGCCCGATCTTTAACAGTCGGGCCGATGGCGCGCTCGATAATCAACGACACGAGTGCCTCTGGCGTGTAGTAGCTGCCACTGTCGTGACGCTCGGCGTCATCGCGAGCAACAACAACTCTACCGTCTTCCCCCGGCTGCAGCCCGAACTCCAAGATGCGCTCGTAAATTGAGCCGAGTTGCTGAACGGAGAGATCACGATAATTGACGTATTTCGGCCCGCGTTCATCCTCCACGTGCGACAGCGCAAACACGATCCGCGCGACGACATCATCAGGCAGTTCGACGCGCTCCAAAACCGGCGCTGCATCCGGCTCGAAAAGGCCGCCATTGTAGGGCGGGATACCGAGGCCATCATCGCCATACGCGATGGCGGTGAATATGCCGCGAAGTCGTGCCCAGTAGATCGCCGCGCGTGGCGAGGGCGTCCGCCCTGCCGCGCGCGCGTCGGCCACTTCGCGTCGAATGCGGGTCAGGCAATAAGCGGCGTATGGCCCCCGTTCGCCCGGCAGCAGGTCACGGTCCTCAGCGTAGAGCACGAACAGAAGGCGATAGAGTAGGATAAGTGAGCCTTGCCGGATTTCTTCGAGCCACGCGCTGTCAGGAGCTACGGGGCGGCTCCGATCGTGCTGGGCCAGGGCGGCCGCAAGGACCGGAAATACTTCGTCAAAGACAACGCGAGAAAGATCGTGAGCGACCTTCTCTTCCCAGCGACGCCCCTGCTCCAACGCAACCGCGTGGAAAGTCCGGCCATGCTCAGATGCTACGAATGCCGGCCGGCCAAACAGAACTAGGAATAGTTGCAACGCGTGATTTGCGGTAATGCCACGAGGGTCGAGCAGGTCGGTCTCGCAGCCAGGTAAGGCAAACACCTTGCCGAGGTCGATTTCGAGGAAGTCTTCCGAAACCGACAACGCACCCTGCCAATACAGGCGCCACAGGCGCCCATTGGTCAGTATCCCCCAACGCAGGCCGCCGTTAGTGGCATCATCGGCACGCCGGAGATAGCGCAGTATCTGAGTTGACGGGACGCCTTCCTCAGCCGCGTGCTTGTCACGTCCGTCAACTGGCCGGTCGAGAGGGCGGTTCCAGCGCTTGGATTCCACCAGGCACAGCCCGTGCTGGAAGCGCCGCCACGGCGGCTCCTTGCGTGCCAGTTCAAGGGCGGCCGGGTCGCCAAAGAGCAGGGCATCTGGTACGTCCGACCGGCCGGTTGCCGACTGGTTCTGCTGCGGCAGCCAGTCGGCCCAACCGAGCCATGCTCCAAAACCGGAAATACAAGCTGCGCTTCGGTTTCGGCCTCGTTTGGCGCGCGATGTCGCACCATCGGCGCGAGCAGCGATTGCAGGCGAGCACCAGCACTTTCCAGCGTGTCGCCCGATAGGGCGCGCCAAGCCGGCTCCGCGGTGATGCCTTCCAGAAGGAAATCCCGGGTGAACAACCCACCCTGGATCATTGGCGAATGACCATTCCAGTTACGAAATAGGGACGCCTTCGGCCAATTCGCATGCTGAACGGTAGCACGCAAGGCCAAAGATCAAACTAATACAAAGGGCTGTTTCAAGCGGCGCACGGTGAGCCGCCAGGTCGTGTCCCAGTTCGTGGTGTAGGAGCTGTGGGTAAGTGGCCTGCCGGAGCGACCGCCAAGAGGACCGCCAAGAGTTTGGAGTAGGCAGGCCACTTATCCACAGCGGTGGTCACCGTGGTGCTCCTGGGTAGGGTTGGGTTGCAACACGCAACTCTGACCTTGGAGGCCACCCCGATGACCGACGACATGATCACCCTTCGCGAGCTGATGGAGAAGGGTTCGGACGCGACACTGCTGCGCGAGATGATCGGCTTCGCCGCGCAGCGTCTGATGGAACTGGAGACCGAGACTCTGTGCGGTGCTGGCCACGGCGAGCGCAGCGAGAATCGGACCAACCTGCGCAACGGCTACCGGGATCGCGACTGGCAGACACGTGCTGGGACCGTGGAGCTGCGCATACCGAAGCTACGCCGCGGCAGCTACTTTCCCGGCTTTCTGGAGCCGCGCCGGATGGCGGAGAAGGCGCTAACCGCGGTGATCCAAGAGTCCTACGTCCAGGGCATCTCAACCCGCTCGGTGGACGAGCTGGTCAAGGCGATGGGGCTGGAGGGCATCAGCAAAAGCCAAGTGTCGCGGCTCTGTGCCGAGATCGACGAGCGGGTGCAGACGTTCCTGCACCGTCCGATCGAAGGCGAGTGGCCGTATCTGTGGCTGGATGCCACCTATGTCAAAGCCCGGCGTGATCATCATATCGTCTCGGTGGCCGTGATTGTCGCCATGGCGGTCAACACGGACGGCCGTCGCGAGGTGCTGGGCATGACCATCGGCAACAGCGAAGCCGAGCCGTTCTGGACCGAGTTCCTGCGCTCGCTCACGCGCCGCGGCCTACGCGGCGTCAAGCTGGTCATCTCCGACGCGCATGAAGGCCTGAAAGCAGCGATTGCCAAAGTGCTTGGCGCGACCTGGCAGCGCTGTCGCGTGCACTTCATGCGCAATGCCTTGGCGCATGCCGGAAAGACGCAGCGACGGATCGTCTCGGCGTGGATCGGCACGGCGTTTGCCCAGGATGATGCTGAGGCCGCTCGCAAGCAGTGGCGACAGGTCGCCGATCAAGCCAGGCCACGCATCAGCAAGCTCGCCGCCCTGATGGACCATGCCGAAGCTGATGTCCTGGCCTACATGGGCTTTCCGGCACAGCACCGCACCAAGATACACAGCACCAATCCGCTCGAACGCCTCAATGGGGAGATCAAGCGGCGCAGCGAGGTGGTGGGTATCTTCCCGAACGAAGCCGCTGTTACCCGGCTGGTTGGTGCACTGCTACTCGAACAGAATGATGAATGGGCCGTTCAGCGTGCCCGCTATATGACCCTGGAAACCATCGCTCCCCTGGGCCATGATCTCAGCGTCAGTCTGCCTCTCATCGCAGCCTGACACGGCGGTCCAACCCGCCAAGGAGTTCTGCTCCTACACCACGTGTTGGGACACCATCAGCCGCCATGGTTCGAACTGCGCGGAGGACAACACACCACAACGCTCGCACGCCCCTAAACGCCACTACCGCAAACCGGCCCACTTGCCTCTTGCTCTGTGAGAGTGACTAACAATATACACACCATGCTCCTGCGCTGCCCTGCAACCCAAAACCACCTCATCTCACGGGGTGATCCAAAATCCACGAATTCGGTTATTGAGACCTCGGCGAAACTCGAGGATCGCCCTTTACGGGCCAATGCTGTCTCGCTCAGCGATATAGGTCCCCTAGAATCACTCTTTGAGATTCCTTCGAGACATCAGCCACCATCCGCACCACGGCTCAGAACCGCTCCGTCTCGCCATACGATCCTGAGTCTACGAATTCTGTAACTGAGATTCTCACGAGATTCCGAGCCTATCCTGCCAAGCGCGCCTGTCTCATAAAATGTCTGCCGGCCTCGAAATCATTAAATTGAGACACAGACGAGACATACCGTAAACCGCTCCGCCATCGTCCATCCCATTGCATGATCCGAAATCTCACACCACGAAAACTGAGACCCCACCGAGACTCCTCCCGCCACCCCTTCGACCCCCGCCCAAACCCTGTATGCTCCCACCCCGAAGCCGCCGGTCCACAGCCGGCGACCGACCACACCTCGGGGGAGGCACCGAACAATGAACACGAACGACCATCGCCGTCGCTTCCTGCAACTCGGCGGCGTCGCGCTCGCCACCGCCGGCACCCTCGCCGCGCTCGATCCCGAACGAGCCGCCGCCCAGGCCAACAGCCAGTCCCTGCTCCGCACCGTCCTCAACAGGGGTCGCCTGATCGTCGGCACCGGCTCCACGAACCCGCCCTGGCACTTCGAGGATGACAACGGCAAGCTCACCGGCATGGACATCGCCATGGCCCGCATCCTGGCCAAAGGCCTGTTCGGCGATGAGACCAAAATCGACTTCGTGCAGCAGGACCCCGCCGCCCGCATCCCCAACATCGCCACCGGCAAGGTGGACATCGTCATCCAGTTCATGACCGTCTCCTCGCAGCGCGCCCAGCTCGTGAACTTCTCCCGGCCGTACTATGTGGAGGGTGCCGCCCTCATGACCGCGCCCAGCAGCAAATGGCAGACCTACAAGGACCTGCTCGCGGCCGGAAAACAGGTGCGTGCGTCGGTGCTGCAGAATGTCGGTGCCGACGATCTGGTGCATCAGGCGCTGCCCGACGCGCAGGTGCTTCAGCTCGACACCCAGGCCAACGTGATGCAGGCGGTGCAGGCGGGCCGGGCCGATGTCGCGGTCGTGGATGCGTCCACCGTGAAGTGGCTCGTGAAGCACAATCCCGGCGTCTACACCGATCCGGGCTACGCGTATGAGGCGCAGCTCTACAGCGCCGCCATGCGCCAGAGCGATCTCGACTGGCTGCACTACGTCGATACCTGCTTCAACGTCGCCATGCACGGCAACGAACCCGAGATCTACACCGCCGCGTTCCAGGAATTCTTCGGCGAAAGACCACCCGTGCAGAAGCCGGGGTTCCCGCCCTACTAGATGCACTATTCGGTCAATTACGGACTGATCTGGCGCTACTTCGGCAAGCTCGGCTGGGGCCTGGTCCTCAGCCTGGAGCTTGCCCTGATCAGCATCCTGATCGGCTCGCTCATCGGCCTGGCTCTCGCGCTGATCGCAGACGGTACACGCTGGCGCAGCATCCGCGCCCTCATCGCCGCCTACGTTGAATTCATCCGCAACGTTCCTCTCCTCCTGCTCGTCTATCTCGTGTTCTACGGCATCCCCAGCGCCGGCGGCTTCGCCTACAGCGCCACATCCAGCTTCATCGCCACGCTGTCGCTCTATGCCGGCGCGTACTTAGTAGAGGTGTTCCGGGCCGGCCTCGCCGCCGTCCCCCGAGGCCTGATCGACGCCGGCAAAGCCATCGGCCTTACGCCCTGGCAGCGCGTACTCTACGTACAGGTCCCGACCATGCTGCGCATCGTGCTGCCCTCGCTCAGCAACGCCTTCATCTCGCTGTTCAAGGACACGTCCATCGCCTCGGTGATCGCGGTGCCGGAGCTGACCTACGGTGCCAACTGGATCTACACGAACACCTTCCGCGCGGTGGAGGTCTACTCCGTCGTCACCCCGATGTACCTGGTCACCGGCTACGCGCTGCTGTTCGGATTGCGCCGGCTGGAACATCGCTACGCACTGCGCCGCACCCGATGATCGTCGCCATACGGTCATTGCCGTTCCTCTGGCGCGGACTGCTGATCACGCTGGAGGTCTCGGCCATCGTTGTCGCCGTCGCGCTGATCGCCGGCGTGCTGCTGGGGACCGCCATCACCTACGGCCCGATCTGGCTGCGCCTGCCCGTCCGCCTCTACAGCGATATCGTGCGTGGCATTCCGCTGCTAGTGCTGATCTTCTTCGTTTACTACGCCTTGCCTGTCACCGGTTGGAACATCAGCAACTTCTGGGCCGCCGTCGCCGCCCTGGCCGCATTCGAAACAGCGCACGTGCTGGAGGTCGCGCGTGGCGCACTGCAATCCATCCATCCTGGCCAGACCGAGGCTGGACGCGCCATCGGCCTGACCTTTCCGCAGCGCATGCTGTACGTGATCTTTCCCCAGGCGCTGCGCCGCTTCCTGCCGCCCTGGATCAACACGGTGGTCGACACGGTGAAGGGTAGTGCGCTGGTGTCGCTCGTCGGCATTGTCGATCTGATGCTGGCGATCCAGCAGGTCATCGGACGCACCTTCCGGCCCATGCCGCTCTATGTGCTCGGCGCGCTGATCTACTTCGCCATCAACTACATGCTCTCGCTCGCCAGCCGCCGGCTTGAACGTCGCTTCGCCTATATTCGGGAGCACTAGAGCGTGATCGCTGGAGGCGGAATCGTCGGAAGCGTGAATCACGCTCTGAAACAAAACATGGCCGATGCGATCGTGCAAGTCCGCGCCGTGCACAAATCCTTCGGCCCGACCGAAGTCCTCAAGGGCATCGACCTCGAGGTGCACAAGGGCGAGGCTGTCGCACTGATCGGCGCCAGCGGCAGCGGCAAGACCACGCTGCTCCGCTGCATCAACCGGCTGGAGACCTACGATTCCGGCTCCATCCGCGTGGACGGCGTGGAGATCGGCTTCCGCGAAAACGGACGTGCTCGACGCGAATGGGAACTCGCCTCCATCCGCGCCGACATCGGCATGGTGTTCCAGCTCTTTAATCTGTTCCCGCATCTCACCGCGCTGCAGAACGTGGTGCTCGGTCTGCGCAAGGTGCGGCACCTCTCGCCGTCCGAGGCCCGCGACCGCGCTGAGCGCTGGTTGGTACGCGTCGGCCTCGGCGACAAGCTGAACAGCCTGCCCATCGAATTATCCGGCGGTCAGCAGCAGCGTGTCGGCATCGCCCGCGCCGTGGCGATGGAACCGAAGGTGCTGCTGCTGGACGAAATCACCTCCGCCCTCGACCCGGAACTCGTGGGTGAGGTGCTGACCGTCGTGCGCGAACTGGCGCGTGACGGCATGACCATGATCCTGGTGACACACGAAATGAGCTTCGCCCGCGACGTGGCATCCCGTGTCGTGTTCATGGACGCCGGGCGGATCGCGGAGCAAGGCCTAGCGAAGGAGGTCATCGGCAACCCGCAGGGCGAAAGGCTGCGGAGCTTCCTCTCACGCCTTCGGGCAACCGGTTAGATCATGTCAGGCAGCCTTCCGCCCCAGCGCATGCACGTCCTCGGTCGTCAGCGCGTTGCCGCCGATCCCCCAGTCGCCGCTTTCCACCTCCTCGATGACGCACCACGTCACGCCGCGCATCGCCTCACCCTCGATCGACACCATTGCGTCGGTCAGCTTGCTGATGATCTGGCGCTTCTGGTCCTTGCTGAACACGTCCTTAATCACCCGAACCTGGATCAGTGGCATGTTGTCCTCCTTGACACGGACGTCACAGTGCCGAACGCTTCTGCGCAACGTCATGGACAGTTCGGCTGTCAGCTGGCGTGACTGTACCGGTGCAGCGGCCTGGCCGGTGCGCGACGAAAGCGAGAAACGCGATGATCCCTCTGACCGTCGACCGAACCAGCGGGCAGCCGCTGACCGATCAGATCGTGGCCAACATCAAGCGGCAGGTCGACGACCGGCGGCTCCGCCCCGGAACGCGGCTGCCGTCGATCCGCGGTCTCGCCAATTCCGCCGATGTCAGCCGCTTCACGGTGGTGGAGGCGTATGACCGTCTGGTCGCGATGGGCTATCTGCAATCCCGCCGCGGCGCGGGGTTCTACACCGCCGCGGCAGCGACGCCGCAGCCCGCTCCCTCAGTCGATCACAAAAGCAACGAGCAGCTCGTCTGGCTGATCCGACGGATGCTGGAGGCGGATGACAACGCCGTGCTGGCCGGTGGACCGTGGCTGCCGAATTCCTGGCTCGACGAAGCCGGCATCCGCCAGAACCTCAATGTGCTGGCACGCCGGAACGGCGCCTATCTCCTCGAATATGGCCATCCGTTCGGCTATCTGCCACTGCGCGAGCACCTGGCGCTGATGCTGTCCGGTATCGGCGTCGCCGCGCATGCCGGTCAGATCCTGCTGACCCAGGGCACCAGTCACGCCCTGGAATTGGTCATTCGCTATCTGCTCCGGCCGGGCGATGCGGCGCTGGTGGACGACCCCGGCTACTACAACTTGTTCGGCAATCTACGGCTGCAGGGCGTCACGATGCTGGGCGTGCCGCGCAACCCCGATGGCCCGGACATCGCGGCGCTGGAGGAACTCGCCGCCACCCATCGGCCGAAGGTCTATTTCACGCAGTCGGCCATGCAGAACCCAACCGGCACGGGCATCAGCCCGCATGCCGCGTTCCGGCTGTTGCAGGCGGCGGAGCGCCACGGCTTTGCAATTGTCGAGGACGACGTCTTCTGCGATCTGCAGGAGCGGCCGACGCCACGACTGGCGACACTCGATCAACTCAACCGTGTGATCTATGTGCGCAGCTTTTCGAAGACGCTGTCGGGCAGCCTGCGCGTGGGCTTCGTGGCCTGCACCGAGCGCATCGCCAGCGAGCTCGCCGACATCAAAATGCTGACCAGCATCACCACCTCACAGTTCACTGAGCGCTTGATCTATCTGATGCTGATGGACGGGCACTACCGCAAATACCTCGCGCGTCTGCATACGCGGCTTGGGGAGGCAAGGATCGAGACGGTTCGCGCCTTCGAGCACATTGGCCTCAAGCTATTCGCCGAACCGGCGGACGGCATGTTCGTCTGGGCACGCTTCCCGAATATCGAAGACTCGTTGCCGCTGGCCGAGGCGTCGCAAAGTCAGGGCGTGATGCTGGCACCCGGAACAGTCTTCCGCCCGCATCTCGAACGCTCACCGTGGCTGCGGTTCAACGTCGCGGTTTGCGCCGAACCGCGCGTGCAAAGCTGGCTATCGGAGCTCGTTGCACGTCTCGGAGAATAGATTCAGACCTCGATCACCGCATCGGCGATGAACGCGCCGTCCGGCATCGCGAACACCGGGTTGAGATCGATCGAAACCAAACGTTCGCCCGCCTGCGCCGCGAACACCGACAGCCGCGCCAGCATCTGCGCCAGAGCGCGCACATCAGCAGGCGGACGGCCGCGCGCACCCAACAGCAGCGGCGCACCGCGGATCGAGCGGATCATCTCCTCCGCCACATCCACCCCGAACGGACAGCGGCGGAACACCACATCTTTCATCACCTCCACGAAGATCCCGCCCAGCCCGAACATCGCGACCGGTCCGAACACCGGATCGCCCTGGATGCCCATGATGCACTCCACGCCACCGGTCATCTGACGTGCCACCAGCACGCCTTCGATTCGCGCATCCGCTGCCTTCTCCTTCGCGCGCCGCGTCAGCGTCGCGTATCCGTCGCGCACCGCGGCAGCGTCCGCCACGCCCACCAACACCCCGCCGATCTCTGACTTGTGCAGAATGTCGGGGGACAGGATCTTCATCACCACCGGAAACCCGAGGCGCTCGGCCGCCGCCACCGCTTCCTCGGCAGTCGCGCACGCTTGCTCCGGAACGATCTCCAACCCCGCCGAGGCAAGCAGCCGCTTCGCCGCCGCCTCGCTTGCCGTCGTCGCGGGCAAATCGACGCGCGGCACGACAGGAGGCGCTTCACCCGGCTTAGCCGCGAACGACGCGCCAAACCGACCCATCGCGGCGATCGCATTCACCGCCCGCGTTGGATCCTCCAGACAGATCCACCCCTGTTCCTCAAGCTCGCGCGCTCGCTCAGGCGTCACGATCACCGACAGCACGTACAGCCGATCCGGATGGCGCTCGCGCACCACGTTCAGCTTCTCCAGCATCGCCGGCCAGCGGCGCGAGGACGCGACCATCGTAAAAAACCCCAGCACCGAGGTGTATCCGCCGTCGCGCACCATCGTCTCGAAGAACGGCTCCAGCAGCTGTGGCTCATTCCCGACCTGCGCAGTCGCATCCACCGGATTGCGCGGTGCGCAGAACGACACCAGCGACTTCAGCGTCTTCTGCGCCTCCTCCGGCATCGCCGGCATCTGCAGCCCCACCTGCTCCGCAGCATCGCTCACCAGCACGCCAGCGCCGCCGGAGACGGTGATCATCCCCAGCGTGTTGTGCACCGGATAGATCCGCCGCGTCGCCGTCTGCGCGATGTCCAGCATCTCCTCGGAGGTGCGTGCCCGCACCACGCCGAACTCGTTCATCACTGCTTCGGTGATCGCGTCGTTGCCGGCGATCGACGCAGTGTGGGATCGCGCCGCCTGAGTCCCCAGCGCGCTCCGCCCGACCTTCATCATGACGATCGGCTTGCGCGCAGCGTGAGCCGCCTTGAATGCGGCGATCAGTCCCGGTGCCTCGCGGATCCCCTCAATATACGCGGCAATCACGTCCACCTCGGGGTTCTCCGCCAGCCAGCCGATGCACTCGCCCACCGTCACATCCAACTCATTACCCGTCATGATGCACAGCGACGCGCCGATGCCGCGATTGCGCGCCAGCGTGTAAAGATGCGTCCCGTACGCGCCGGACTGGGACGCGATGCCGATGCGCCCCAGCACCGGCCAGCCGCTGTCGAACGACGTCGAGAATGTAGCGTAGTAGGACTGGCGCCCGTCGAACACGCCCAGACAGTTCGGACCCAATACGCGCATGCCGTGCGCCCGCGCTGCTGCGACCATGCGCGACTGCGCCGCTTCGCCGTCCGCATCCACCTCGGCAAAGCCTGCCGTAAACACCAGCGCCGCCTTCGTGCCGCGCTTGCCGAGTTCCTCCACCGCTTCCACCGCAATAGCCGCCGGTACGGCCACGATCGCCACGTCCGGTGCCTCGGGCAGCGCCGCGACGGATGGATATGCCATCAGCCCCTGCACCTCCGTCCGGTTCGGGTTCACCGGATAGATCACGCCCCGGAATCCCGCGGCCTTCATGTGTGCGATCGGCCGCCCGCCGATCCGCGTCGGATCGTTCGAAGCCCCAAGGATGGCGATGGATCGCGGTGCAAATAGCGGCGTCAGCCCGGCAAAGCGGGACTCGGTCATGCGGCGTTCCTCCTATGGCGCCATGTTCGGCCGGGGATAGACTGCCGCGCAAGATATGGAGGGACACGTGGCACCGCAGAACGATATCCGCGCACGGCTCGGCTTGCGTCCGGTCATCAACGTCTCCGGCACCATGACATTCCTCGGTGCCTCCATCGCGGTGCCGGAGGTGGTGGAGACGGTGTCCGCCATCCTGACGCAGTTCGTCGAAATCGCCGACTTACAGCGCAGAGCCAGCGACACCATCGCCCGGCTCTGTGGCTCCGAAGCCGGGTTCGTGACCGCCTCGGCCGCGGCGGGGATCACGGTGTCGGTTGCAGCTGCAATGACCGGTGACGATCTCGCCGCGATCGAGCGTCTGCCCGACACCGCCACACTGCCGCGCAACGAAGTCCCGATTCAGCTTGGTCACATGGTGAGCTACGGCGCACCGGTAGAGCAGGCGGTGCGTCTGGCAGGGGCGAGGGTCGTGCCGGTGGGGCAGGCCACCGAGGCCAAGCCGTACCAACTCGAC
Source organism: uncultured Pseudomonadota bacterium (assembly GCA_963791885.1). Lineage (GTDB taxonomy): Bacteria > Pseudomonadota > Alphaproteobacteria > Acetobacterales > Acetobacteraceae > CAVSUZ01. The sequence continues at coordinate 2,329,799 of CAWBUL010000006.1, forward strand.
GGCGCCATCACGCCCCGCACCGCCGCTGTGCTGTACGTCGTGTCGCACCACACCGTGCAGTACGGGCAACTGACGCTGGAAGAAGTGGCGGAGATCGCGCACGCACACGGAGTGCCCGTCATCGTCGATGGCGCTTCGGAATACGATCTGCGCGGGTTTCTCAAGCGCGGCGCGGATGTGGCCGTGTACAGCGCGCACAAATTCCTCGGCGGTCCGACCGCAGGAATCGTCGCCGGCCGGCGCGACCTGGTGCGCGCCGCTTATCTCCAAAACCACGGCATCGGCCGCGGCATGAAGGTCGGGAAGGAGGGCATGGCCGGCACCATCGCAGCGCTGGAAGCCTGGGAGAGGCGAGACCACGCCGCCATTCGCGCTCGCGAAATGCGCGCTCTCACGCTCTGGCAGGACCGGCTGTCACGCTGGCCCGGCGTGCAAGGCACCATCGTATCGGATCCGACCAACAACCCGCTCGACCGGCTGGAGGTGCGTATCGATCCGCAGGCTGCGCGCATCTCCGCCTGGGATCTTGCCGATGCTCTGGCGTCCGGCGAGCCACCAGTCATCGTGCGGGATCACGAAGTCGAACAGGGCTGGTTCCTGCTCGATCCGTGCAATCTGCATCCTGGTCAGGAGGAGATTGTTGCCGCGCGCTTCGATGCGGAACTCGATCAGGCGCGCGGGTTCAACGCTCCGTTGGTGTCGTCGTTGGGGGAGAGGCGACGGCGGGCGGCGGAAGCCGCGTCGAGCTGGCCGGATTGAGGTGATCGCATCCCAACCCCTAAGAACTCGACGCTCGCGAATCGATATGGAATAACCCACGCCTGTCGCGTGTCTGACAGGCGTGCAATCGACCGGACCGGGTCCGGCGGCGGCACATCCGGGGTAAGGAGTCATGGGAGGGCGCCACATGCGAATTACGGAATCGACCGATCGGTATCGTTTTGTCGGCCTGGCTGCGGTCGCGCTGTTGTGCGTGTCTGCGCGATGGTCTCCAGCGGCGGCCTATGTTCAGACCGATCTTGTGTCGGACATTCCCGGCCTCGCGACAATTACCGATCCGGAGCTCAAAAATTCCTGGGGTATGTCGGAGAGCGCGACGTCACCGATTTGGGTTTCAAACCAGGGCACGGACAGCTCGACGCTTTATTCGATCACAAAAATCGTGAACGTTACAAAGGTCAATATCAACCCGCCAAGCGGTTTTGTCGCCATCCCGACGACCTCCACCGGTCCGCAAGGCCCGACCGGGCAGGTGTCCAACAGCAACGCGTCGTCGTTTCTGGTATCGGGTGGCGATGGCAAGGCCGCTCACTTCATCTTCGCCAATCTGAACGGCTCGATCTCGGCTTGGGATGGCGGTACCGCCTCCCACATCCAGGCGACCACGGCGGGCGCGGTTTATACCGGGCTCGCGATCAACAGTGCGCAAACACGGCTTTATGCGGCTAACGACGCGGGGAGCGGTAGCATCAACGTGTTTGACAACAGCTTCACCCCGGTCAACCTCGGCGCCAGCGCGTTCGTAGATCCCAACCTCCCGGCGGCCCTTGTGCCGTTCAACGTCCAGGACATCGGTGGCAAGGTTTACGTCACTTATGCTCCTGCCGGACGAGCGGATCAGACGGGCGCGGCGCTCGGGCAAGGCGTGGTCGATGTCTATGATGAAAACGGAGTGCTCCTGCAGCGCGTCATCACCGGTAGCCAACTGGCTGCGCCTTGGGGCGTGGCTCTTGCGCCGTCCGACTTCGGGCGGTTCAGTGACGACCTGCTGGTCGGCAATTTCAGCTACAACAACAGTGAGATCAACGCGTTCGACCCAACCACCGGCGCGTTTGAGGGCACGATCCCGATCGATGTCGGCGCCAACTCCGCAGGCGGGCTGTGGGATCTGACCTTCGGCAATGGCAAATCGGGCGGCAATCCGGACACGCTCTATTTCGCCGATGGCCTTAACGGCGAAACGGACGGGTTGCTTGGCGCTCTGAGCGTGCCGGAACCAGCCAGCCTCCTGGTGTTCGGCACAGCGGTAGCGTTGCTGCTCACCCGCCGAAGCAGACGATAAGCGAAACGCATCGTCGAGACATACGACGAAGAATCCACCCGCCAGACCGCGTTCTGGCGGGTTTTCCCCTTGTCGTCTGCAGGTTATCAGTATTGCGCGCCTGCGGTCGCGTGACCTGGTCGAGGGCGAAACCATCGCCCTGAAACAGGCGGCGAAGCTCCCGCTGGCCGCCTATCCCCAAAGTCTCGTCAGTGGACCGCTGGCTCCAGCGACAGGGTCCATATCGGGCTTCGGAACGGCGGCGATGTTGCGCGCGGCCTCGTCATGTTCCTCGCGCCGACCACGCCGTAAATCCACTCTGCCTCTCTGCCCAACCGGATACGCACCCACAATCAGCAGGTCTGCCGACGCACCCTGGTTGCAATGTCCCGTGCCGGCAGGCAGCACCGCGACATCGCCGGCCCGCACCTCCACCACCTTCCCGTTCGGCCCGCCGAATAGAACGCGCGCATGCCCGCGCGCCACACCCAGCACCTCATGCGCATTGCTGTGGAAGTGGTGGAACGGATGCACGCCGTTGCGCCACGCCGGGGGCCATTGGTTCCGTTCGAACAGCTGCTCGATCGCCTCCGGATCGGCCGGTACCGCCGCCCGATACACAAGCAGCGGCAAGCGTGTGTTCGGCACTGCCCCGTCATCCTCAAACGTGAAACTTTCCGGTTCAGTCATGGCGCACCACTCCCGCCTGTTCCAATGCGGCAATTTGCGCGGCATCGTAGCCAATTGCGCGTAAAATCTCCGCGCTATGTTCGCCCAACCTCGGCGCCGGCCGGCGCAAGCGTCCCGGTGTCTCGGACAGGCGGGGGATGACCCCGTGCATCAGCACCGAGCCGATCTCCTCGTCCGGCGCCTCCACCACGACGCCACGCGCCTGCACGTGCGGATCGTCCAGGAACTGGTCGATGTCATATACCGGGCTGGCCGTGACCTCCGCCGCATGAAACACCCGCATGTTTTCCTCGAGCGTCCGCGCGCCGATGAACGCCGCGACCGGCGCGTCACATTCATCCGCGTGGTGCACCCGGTCCGTGTTGGTGCGAAACCGTGGATCGTCGATCATGTCCGCCCGTCCGATGGCGCGGAAAAGACGCTCCGCCATCGGCTGCATCGACGCCGAGATCGCGATGTAGCGCCCATCCGCCGTGCGCCATACACCGCGCGGCGTGGTTGTGGCCGAGCGGCTGCCCGTCCGCCGCGGTTTTTCTCCGGTCACTCGATAGATCGCGGCATCCGGCCCCAGGATCGACACCATCGGATCGAACAGCGGCAGATCGATCACCTGGCCCTTGCCGGTACGTTCCGCCACGCGAAGCGCGATCATCACGGCGTAGGCGCCGTACAGGCCGGCGATCATGTCCGCCATCGCCAGAGGCGGCAAAACGGGCGGCCGGTCCTCAAATCCATTCTTCGCCGCAAAGCCGGACATGCCTTCAATCAAGGACCCGAAGCCCGGCCGTTCGCGATACGGGCCGTCTTGCCCGAAGCCGGAGACGCGCACGATCACCAGCGCCGGATTGCGCGCCTGCAGTGATTCGGGACTCAAACCCATATCCTCCATCGTGCCCGGCCTGAAATTCTCGATCAGCACCTGGCTATGTGCCGCGAGGTCAAGCACGATCTTCTTGCCCTCGGCCGCGCGCAGATTGAGCCCGAGGCTCTTCTTGTTTCGTCCGTACACCTTCCAATACAGACTGGCGCCCTTCACGTGCCACGCCCGTAGCGGATCGCCCTTCTGCGCGTCCTCGATCTTGACCACCTCCGCACCGTAATCCGCGAGCTGCAGGGACAGCATGTTGCCCGCCACCAGGCGCGACAGGTCGACCACGCGCACATCCGTCAGCGGCGCCGGTGCGTCCGGGTCGAATTCAATGCGTGGGATCATGGACGGACTTCCCTGACTGTTCATGGATGTGTAGCAGCCGGTGGTTCGTCCGTCTTCCGATCAGTCCGGATCCGGCCTACGCCACGCTCCATGCACGCCGCCCCCAGATCCCTCGAACGCATCACACTGACGGTTCCGGAACATGCGCTCGAACCCTGGGAAGCCGCGCTCCGTGCCACCTGTGACTCCGTCAGTTTCTTCCGAGACCACACCGCGGAAACCTGGCACCTCGAAGGCATCCGCAGCACCGAGGCACCGGACGCGCCGCTCACCGCAGCAGTCGCACTGGCCGAAACCCTGACGGGCATCACCCCTGCAATTCTTCGGGAACCCATCAACCCCGACGGCTGGATCGAGCGCAGCTATGCCAAATTTCCTGAGCAGCGCATCGGCCGCCGCTTCGCGGTTCGGGGCAGCCATATCACCGCCCCGCCTGCGCCCGGCCGCGTCACACTGCTGCTGGATGCCGGCATGGCCTTCGGCTCAGGCGAGCATGGCTCGACCCGCGGTTGCCTGATCGCGTTCGAAACCATCGCACGCCGTCGCCCTCGCCGAATCCTCGACCTCGGCACCGGCTCCGGCATCCTCGCCATCGCCGCGGCCCGTGCGCTTCACCGCCCGGTGGTGGCCGCCGATATCGAGCCATGGTCCGTACGCCTCGCCCGCCGCAACGCCAGGCTGAACGGCGTCGGACATCTGGTGCGCGCCCATCTCGGCAATGGCTGGTACAGCCCGCGGGTGCGGGGCGGCGGGCCCTACGACCTCGTCTTCGCCAACATCCTTGCCCGGCCCCTGATGCTGATGGCGAGGAGCCTCGCGCCCCATCTCGCGCCTGGCGGCAGCGTGATCCTCTCCGGCCTGCTCTTCACCCAGGCACAGGCGGTGATCGCCGCGCATCGGCGGCATGGCCTGGTGCTGCAGGCACGCGTGGATCAGCACCCATGGGTCACCCTGGTTATGGGCAAACGGTAACGCTGTGGTCCAACGGCCCATGCCCCGCGCCAAATCCCGGCGCGGCGGCTATCGCCGCCTGCACGTACGCCCGAGCACGTACGACCGCGCCGTGTAGCTCCATCCCCTGCGCCAGCCCCGCCGCTATAGCGCTTGCCAGCGTGCACCCTGTCCCATGCGTGTGCTTGGATTCGATCCGCGGCGCCGAGAACGCCTCCACCCCCTCCGGGGTCGCCAGCACGTCCACGACCGTTTCTCCCGGAAGGTGCCCGCCCTTCAGCAGCACCGCCGAGGCGCCCAGTGTCAGCAGCGACACCGCCACGTCCTGCATCGTGGCCAGGTCCGGGATGCGCATGCCCGCCAGCACCTCCGCCTCCGGCACGTTTGGCGTGATCAGCGCTGCCATCGGGATCAGCAAGCGCTTCATCGCGGCCACCGCCGCGGTGCCCGCCAGCGTCGCTCCGCCCTTTGCCAGCATCACGGGGTCCAGAACCAGGGGTAGGGCAGGGTGGTGCCCCAGCGCCCGCGCGATCGCCTCAATCGCCGCTGCTTCACCCAGCATGCCGGTCTTGATCGCGTCCGCGCCGATATCGTCCAGCACCAGGTTGATCTGCCGCGCGATGAAGGCCGCCGGCACGGGCAGCACCTCATGCACCCCCAGCGTATCCTGCGCCGTCAGCGCCGTGATCGCCGTCGCCGCATATGCTCCGAGCGCCGTGAGCGTCTTGATATCCGCCTGGATGCCGGCCCCGCCGCCCGAATCCGAGCCGGCGATGACCAGCACCCGTCCCTTCATTACGCCGCGCGCGGCTGCACCGCCTCGGCGATCATGGCCACCAGCTCGTCCACCAGAGCGCCGATCACCGCTTCGTCCTCGCCCTCCGCCATCACGCGGATCAGCGGTTCGGTCCCGCTTTCGCGGATCAGCAATCGCCCGGAGGTGCCCAGCCGCGCCTCGCTATCCCGGATCGCCGCCTGGATGCAGTCCTGGCGCAGCGGCGATTCGCCGGCGAACCGCACGTTCTTCAGCACCTGCGGGAACGGCGAGAATACCCGGCACACCTCGCTCGCCGCCCGCCCTTGCTCCACGATCACCGCCAGGACCTGCAGTGCCGCCACCAAGCCATCCCCCGTCGTGCTGAAATCCGACAGGATCAGGTGACCCGACTGCTCGCCCCCCACATTCATCCCCATGGCCCGCATCCGCTCGGCCACATACCGGTCGCCCACCTGCGTCCGCTCCAGCCGCAGGCTCAGCCCCGCCAACAGATGCTCCAGCCCCAGATTGGACATCACGGTCGCTGCGATCCCGCCACCCGCCAGCCGCCCCAACGACGCCCAGGAGCGCGCAATCAGCGCGAGGATCTGGTCCCCGTCGATCAGGTGCCCATGCTCGTCCGCCAGCAGCACCCGGTCGGCATCGCCGTCCAGCGCGATCCCCAGATCGGCGCCGTGCGCCAGCACCTGCTCGCACAGCGACTTCGGACTGGTCGAGCCGCAGTCCTTGTTGATGTTGAACCCGTCCGGCGACACCCCGGTGGAGATGACCGTGGCCCCCAGTTCCCACAGCACCGTCGGCGCTACCTTGTAGGCCGCGCCATTGGCGCAATCGACGACGATCTTCAGGTCGTCCAGCCGCTTCCCGCGCGGGAACGTCGCCTTCGCCGCCTCGATATATCGCCCTGGCGCGTCATCCAGCCGCGCCGCCCGCCCCAGCCGCGCCGGCGGCGCCAACTGCCGCGACACGTCCAAATCCATCAGCGCCTCGATCTGCGCCTCCGCCTCGTCCGACAGCTTGAACCCGTCCGGCCCGAACAGCTTGATGCCATTGTCCTGGAACGGGTTGTGGGAGGCCGAAAGCATCACACCCAGATCGGCGCGCAGGCTGCGCGTCAGCATCGCCACGGCAGGGGTGGGCAGCGGTCCCACCAGCGTGACGTCCATGCCCGCGCCAATGAACCCCGCCGTCAGGGCCGGCTCCAGCATGTACCCCGATAGCCTCGTGTCCTTCGCGATGACGACTCGGTGCCGGTGAGACCCGCGGGTGAACAGCAGCCCCGCCGCTTGCCCCAGACGCAGCGCCACCTCGGCGGTCATCGGGTCAGAGTTCGCGGTTCCGCGGATGCCGTCAGTGCCGAACAACCGCCGGGTCTTCGTCATGCAAGCGCCTGCCTGAAAAATCGCTGGACCAAGGATATCCGGGCAGGGTTTAGCCTCTGCCGAAGCCAAGGGTGAAGCATCAGTTTTTTAAAAATTCGTTGCCTCGCGCGATTGTTCGCGCCCTCTCATCGAGCTGAGGCGAACCGCGCAAGAAAATCCATCAGCGCCCCGGCCAGTGCTGCCTGGGTCGCGTTCAGTTGGGCACTGCTGTTTCCCGGCGACTTCCGCACGCTGACGCTGATCGACGCCGGGATTCCGGGCATTACATTGAGCAACGACATCCAGCTCTCGGATTTCAAGCGGAAGTGGAACTTCATCTTCCAGATGCTACCCGAACTTCCTGCCGAGCTGACGAAGGGGAAGGAGCACGTATATGTCGGCTGGTGGTTCAAGAACAAGGTACACCGGCCGGGTTCAATCCCAGCCGAGGACATCGCTGCTTATGTGCACGCATACGCGCGAGAGGGACGAATTGACGCGGCAATGGATTATTGCCGAAGGATCCTCGACGATATCGAGTTCAATCAGGCGCACGCGCAAGCGAAGCTCGCAATGCCGCTTCTCGCGGTAGGCGGGGAACATTCCATTCCGAATATGGGCGAGATGCTGGCACCATATTTTCGCACCGTTCGGTCGCTGGTCGTCCTGGAGTCGGGGCATTTCGTGCCGGAAGAGCAGCCCGAGGCACCGAAATCATGCGCCACCACATGCAGCGGCGCACCGATCCCGCGCACGAACTCATGAAACACGCGCGCGACGTTTTCCGTTGTCGCCGGAGCTGAGAGCAGACCGGATCGTGGTCCGACGGGGAATCGAGACGTTCGGCGGCACCGGGGAATCGCTGGTTAAAGGAGTTGTGATGACGCTTCCCGCGACTGCACTGAGCGTCAAGCCGGGCGGGTCTGCTCGCATGATCGAAATCGCCGCCGGGCTGGTGACGCACGGACCGGGCATTGCGCCGGTGGAGATGCTGGGTCGCATCGAGGCACTGCACGTGACCGGTGGGTTCCATGGGTTTGAGGAGGAGCATCGATGAACGCCGACGAGCAAAAAGTTGCCGACGCGCTGATGGCGTACCAGGAGGCGCTAAACCGGTCGGACACCGAGGCCGTGATACGCCTTTACGCGCCTGACGGCGTATTCATGCCGCAGAACAGTCCCTCGTCCGTCGGAGCGGACGCCGTTCGCCGGGCCTATGACGCCGTGTTCGGCGCCATCACGCTAAGAGTGCGGTTCACGATCGCGGAAATCCGCCAACTCGCGCCCGAGTGGGTACTGGCGCGGACCAACTCCGCGGGGACGGTCAGAATCCACGCGAATGGCACGGAGGCGGCCGAGGGCAATCAGGAGCTCTTTCTATTTCAGAAGGTCGGCGATGCCTGGAAGATCGCCCGCTATTGCTTCTCCACGACCAACCCGGCGTAACGGTCGTGCTCGAGCCGGTCACCGAGGCACGAAAGATCGCATTCGACCGCGCGGGAGACGGTGACGCGGTCCTATTGATCTCCGGGTTTCCGCAGACGAGACGGTCCTGGAACCGCGTCGTGCCGATTCTGAGCGCGCGGTATCAGACGATCACAGCGGATCTGCCGAATTTTGGGGATTCGTGCCAACAGGCTGGCTGATCTGAATGCCGACCGCGCCGTCAGCATGTGTCACCACGCGCTCGAATATGGCCGCGTGAACTGTGCCGGCGTACACGTTGAAACCGCGTGCACCCCGACCGAAGGTTTCAATCGGTTCATTCACCTCCAGCCGGTTCACCGTGCCGAAGTTGACGAATCCAATTCCGCTTGGGCCGAACGAGGTGATCGCCTTGTCGCTGATCCAGTGATCCACGGTTCCCCAGTTGTCCAGAACCATGTCGTTAGGGCCGTAGGTGGTCACAGGCCCATGGTTGCGGACCTGCCCCACGAAGGCGCCATGCACGGTGAACACCCCGCCCGAGATCCGGTCCGGCGTACCCGGCGCGATGCCACCGTCACTGAACACCGGCCCGGTTTCCAGCCGGTCCACGATCAGCCGGCCGCCTTGCTCACCGGCGCCGCTCACGAAGATACCGCTGCCCCGCACAGGCGCTCCAGCACGGCCGGCTGAAAGCCCGGTCAGCGTCGCTGTAATCGCCACAGAAGGATCCGACTGCTGGTTCCACAGCGTGAAGGCGCCAGGTACCACCTCCACCCCGAAGCCCTTCGGCCTGCTGTCGAATTCGGCGCGCATCCGCGGCGACGATGTCGATCTCCTCTGCCTCGACATGGCCGTGCCGCACATGCTCACACGCCAGCAGTCGCACCGTGCCCTGGATGCGCAACTGTCGCAGATGAAGCCGCCCCAGCGACTCCACCGAGGTGTCGTTGAACAGCGCCCGACGCTCCGGGTCTGTTGCAATCTGCAAATTCTCCACGGTGTTGTCGGCCGATAGCTGCAGCCCGTCCTGGCCCGGCGCGAAGCGGATTAATGCCGAATCGGCCCCTTCCAGAACCTGTCCCGCGGCCAGCCACACCATCGGCACATCCGCCAGCTCCGCCGTGACCACGATCCGCCGGACCTCCGGGCGCCCTGCGGCGTCCAAAAGGTCAGCCACGTTTGCCACCAGGCGGCTCCGCCATCATCACCGCCACATCGCTCCAGCCCAGAAAGATGCTTGGAAGGCTTACCCGCGGTGGGCACGACGCATTAGACTGTAAACTCGGAAATCAACTTCCCGGATTCGGAAGGCGATGGCGGATCTTAACTCGCTGATTATCTTCGCCCGGATCGTGGAGGCCAACAGCTTCTCCGAAGCAGCGCGCCGGTTGAAACTGCCCGTCTCCACCGTCAGCCGCCGCATGGCCGAACTGGAAGAGAGGCTCGGGGTGAGGCTGCTCGAACGATCGACGCGCGGCGTGCGCATGACCGAGACAGGCGCCGAGCTTCTGGAGCATGCAAAGCGTGGCGCCGAACTCAGCGATGCTGTCGATAACATCGTCTCCAACCAGTTGTCCGAGGTCTCGGGCGCATTGCGGCTCTCCGCCCCGCCCAGCATCTCGGACACGTTACTGGCGCCAATCGTATCGGCATTCCAGGCGAAATACTCCGACGTGCGGATCCACGTCCGCGTCACCGACCGATGGGTGGATCACATCAGCGAGGGTGTGGACCTCGTTTTCCGCCGTGGACCGCTCAAGGACTCATCGCTCGTCGCGCGCCCCGTTCTGACCTATCGCCACCAGCTCGTGGCCAGTCCCGGCTATCTTTCGAGGTGCAAGCCGCCGGAACACCCCAGCGATCTGCTATATCATCGTCTGCTCACCTTCGCGCACTGGAAGCAGGACAACCGCTGGTTTTTCGTGCGCGCAGACGGCAAAGAGCAGGAGACGCTGAGTTTTCAACCCCATTTGTCGATGAATGATTATACCGGCCTGGCAGCCGCGCTGGTGGGCGGCGCTGGAATCGGCGAACTGCCGCCCGTTGTCGAACCTGCCCTGCTGCGGGAAGGCCGGCTGGTCGAGGCGATGCCAGCCTGGCGCTTTCCCACGCTCGACCTGTGCATCGTCCATCTCGGCAACCGGCTTATCCCCCGTCCGGTGCGGGCCTTCACCGACTTCGCGGCGGCAAAGGCCGGGGAGTTGTTCCCGGTCCTTCCGGTCTAATCATTCAGCGCGCCGTCCGACGCGCGAGATATCCATCGACGCTGAAGGCCGATGGGTGTGCCCTGGCGATGAGCAGGAAGGCGCCGGCCATGGTGCCGTTCTTGAAGAAGTTCATCAGCGCATCCAGTTCGCCGAACGCGGTGTGGAAGATCACCGCCGTCAGCATGCACCAGCCGGCGAGCAGTACCGATACCGGCCGGATGCCGTAACCCACAAAAAACAGCGTGCCTGCCCCGAGCTCCCAGGCGGCCGCAGGCCAGACAAGTATCCCCGGCACGCCATAGGCGTGCATGTATGACTGCAGCACCGCGGTTTCTGTCAACTTCGTCCACGCAGATATCAGAAAAAGCAGCGACACGAGCAGCCGCGCCGGCAAATCGATCCAGTCGGCTGTCGTTCGGTCAGCAAGGTGTGCCATAGGCGCGCCCTGCTAGCTGCAGGAGCCGGGATTTGACGGCGAAAAGCTGTACCGGGCGATCCGCCAGATTCCGTCCTTTTCCTTGCGCAGGATGAACAGCTCCGAGTTCGCTTCCGCCGTTGTCGCCCCTGTCGCGTGGCTCGCCTGAGTCCCCGCCGAGTTGGTGCGCACGAACGCCCAGGCTGAAGACATCCGAACGATTTCATCGATATTGAACTTCACGTGCAGTGTGATCCGCTTGAACACGTCGTCATAAGCTTGCTTGACCTGGCTTATGCCCACGGCCGGCTGACTGTTCGGCGGCATAAAAACGCCGTCCGGCGAATATAGTGGTAAGACTTGTGGCGTGCTCGACGCATTCAGCGCGTCTTGATAGCGCATTATCGTCTGCCTGATTGCGGCATCGGCGTCGTTTCCGGATCCGACAGGCTTCCCCGCGCCCATAGCGGCGGAGGCACACAACAAGAGCGACGCAGACAGGAAAAGCCGTGGGCTGACGATCGTTTGCATGCGCATCACTTCACTCCACGCTTCGTTGCCGCGGAGATCTGTTAGCGAAAACAGGCGCCGGGCATTATCCCTGAGTTGTGGGAAATAGCTTTCCGAACCTGGAACGCACCGTGCCCGCGTTCCAAAATCGGAAAACACAATTCCTCTACGCCATCTACAGCCTGCACCCGCCTCGCGCGATCATCGGGCATATCCACGATCCCGAGAGGCCGTGATGAACCGATCGCTCCCCGCCGTCGCGCTTGGCCTTCTTCTACTCGGAGCAGCGCCTTCAATCGCCCAGGATACGCAAGGCGGCTACGCTGATCTGGTCGCACGCATCCTGCCCAGCGTGGTGAACATCGCGGTCCGCGCCCAGCGGGCGCCGGGACGCTTCGAAACGATGCTCGGATCGGGCTTCATCATCGACCCGACGGGCTACATCGTCACCAATCGCCACGTCGTCATCAATTCTTACTCCATTGTCGTAAATCTCAGCGACGGAACACGGCTCCCGGCGCAAGTTATCGGCCACCCGCCCGCCACCGATATCGCTTTGCTAAAGGTGACCCCGCCCCATCCGCTGCCCGCAATCGCCTGGGGTGATAGCGACAAGGTCCGCGTGGGCGATAAGGTGCTCGCCATCGGCAATCCGCTCGGTTTCGGCGGTACGGTGACCTCGGGCATCGTCAGCGCGCTGAACCGCAATGCGTTCAACACGCCGTACGACAACTACATCCAGACTGACGCGGCCATCAATCACGGCAACTCCGGCGGGCCGCTGTTCAATATGCAAGGCCAGGTCATCGGCGTGAATACGATCTTGATAACCAGCAATTCGGAGGGATCGATCGGACTCGGGCTTTCGATCCCCTCGGACGACGCACGGTTCGCGGCAACCGAGCTTCGCGCGTTCGGCCGCGTGCGCCCAGGATGGATCGGTGCCGACCTTCAGGCCGTCACGCCGGACCTGGCGGATGCATTCGGCCTGTCCGATACGAACGGGGCTCTCGTTGCCGCGGTGGATCCGGCCGGACCGGCGGCCGCAGCGGGCCTCCGGCCGGGCGACATGATCGACGCCTTCAACGACGAGCGACCGAAGGACATGCGCGCGCTGATGCGCATGATCGCCGAGCATGCGCTCGACACCCCCGTGGCACTTACGGTCCATAGGGCCGGGGCCGACATCAAGACCACCGTCACGATCAAGGAGTTCCCGCAGGCCGAGATGGTGGCCGACTTCCCCTTCCGCTTGGCACCCCCGCCCAAGATGGCGCCCGGAGACCTGGGGCTACGTCTCGCGCCCCTCTCGACCGGTACGCGCAGCCGGCTGGGCCTCGCTGCTGACGCCCCGGGCGTCGAAGTCACGTCTGTGCCGCCGGAATCGGCGGCTGACCGCGCCGGATTGCATCACGGCGACGTTATTCTGCAGACCCGGGACTGCCTGGCGCGTGACCCTGATGATGTTCAGCAGTCGGTCACGCAAGCCCAGGAGCAGAACCGCCGGGATCTCGCAATGCGCGTCATCGGCCCATCCGGGCCGCAATGGGTCGCTCTGCCGTTGGCGGCATCGGAATGACCTGATCCGGCGAAAATGCCGTACCTGGACAAGTTTCAGTTGCAAGCCCACATTCCCCGTAACTGTCCAACCAAAAATAAAAGGGGAAGCAGCCATGACCATCCGCAATCCGGCGGTCTGGACGTGGGATCAGATCAAGATCGCTGCCATCACGGTGGAAGAGGCGGGGCACGGCCCTCGAACGCTGCCCCGTTCCCTCGCCATTCAGCGGATCGGTCTTGCCGACATCCGCTATGCCTTGGCCCATGGGATCGAGGATTTCAACGCCGATCCCACCCATTACCTGTTCCTCTGCGCGCTCTATCCCCTCGTTGGACTTGTCGCCGCGCGCCTGATCTCCGGCACCGCATTGATACCGCTGCTCTTCCCGCTGGTCTCCGGCTTTGCGCTGATTGGCCCGCTGGCCGCTGTAGGCATCTATGAAATGAGCCGCCGGCGCGAAGCCGGCATTGCGGTCTCGTGGACTGATGCCTTCCAGGTGTTCCGCTCACCGGCGATCTGGGAAATCGTGAAACTCGCCGTTCTGTTCGCCGCGCTCTTCATCGTGTGGGTCCTCGTCGCGGACCTGCTCTATCGCGCCACGCTTGCGAATATGGCCACAGACTCGTTCGGCGAGTTCCTGCACGCGGTGTTCACGACCGGCCCCGGCTGGGCGCTGCTCATCGTCGGCAATGGCCTCGGGTTCTTGTTTGCCCTGACAGCACTTGTGCTCGGCCTGGTGTCCTTCCAGGCCGTGATCGACCATCACGTGCCCGCCGAAATTGCGATCCGCACATCCATCGCAGCGGCGCGCTCCAATCCCGGCACTGTGGCAATATGGGGCCTGACGGTGGCCGCGATCCTGCTCGTCGGATCGATCCCGCTGTTGCTCGGACTGGCGGTGGCGCTGCCGGTGCTCTCACACGCAAGCTGGCACCTGTACCGGCGGCTGGTGATCGCGGATTAAAACACGCCTCGCTGGCCGACGAAGCAAGCTCGCGCCTCAGTGCACTGTCGCCGGAAGCCTCCCTTTCCGGAAATCGGTATCAGGTGTCGCTATTATGGCTATGCCAACTCCAGAGGAATATATTCCAAAAGTAACCCCTGAGATGATCGAGGCCGCCGCTCAAGAGCTGCTTTCAGACCCCCTATTAGAATTAGAGGGTCTCTCGGACTCAGCGTGGGCCAAGAAAGTGAGCGGGAAATTGCTCAGACGTGGGCTAGAAGCACGTTTCTATAAAACGTAAGTAGCCTCTTTAGAAGATCAGCTAATTCGGCAGCATGCTTTCTCAGATCATCGACCCTGATAGGGGTCTGAGATTGGCCCCTTTTCAAATTCTCTCCTTCGGTTTCCCGTATAATGAAGTTAACGAGCATGTCAGGAGTTAGGTCGGGACTGGGCGGAGCCAATTCGATGGCAAGCCGGTGATGCGCTATGCGGCGCCTGAATGTGAGGAGGCTATCCCACCCTTGTCTGGCGGCATCCCATGCCTTTACACTTGGATGGTCGTGGCCTCCATCTTGCCTCTCCCGCGCGGGCAACACCGAACGAACGATCTCATTTGTAAGCAAAAACCGCCCGTGCATAGAATCGATGCGGTAGTAGATAATAGCACATTGCTTCTGGGGTCCGACGCAGCGCCAGAATACAGAGAAGAGGGCTTCATCGATGCGCGCCCATTCTAGTGCTCTGACGCATTCTATCGATTCACAACATGCGGTTGCCATGCGATTCTGTGAGCATGGCACAGACAGTATGCGTGTTGTTGAGCGCGGCAGACAGGAAGCGGCTTAAGGCAATAGCATCGGATCGCAACCGAGCGGGCAAATACATCGAGCGAGCCGAGTCGTTCTGGCCTCGGCCAGTGGTCGGCCGGTGCAACATGTGGCGAAAGAGATCAGCGTCAGCCGCCCCATGGTCTGGCGCTGGCAGCAGCGTTTTGCCGAGGAAGGTCCCGACGGGTTGCTGCGTGACAAGACGCGCAAGCCCGGCAAACGACCGATCCCGGCCGATAAAGTGGCGCACGTCGTGGCGCTCACGTGTGGCGAGCCGCCCCCTGGGACCACGTATTGGACCGGGCGAGCCATGGCAAACGCCACCGCCATGTCGCTGCGCTCGGTGCAGCGCATCTGGGCGGCGCACCAACTCCAGCCGCACCGCGTGCGCAGCTTCAAGCGCTCGCGTGATCCGCAGTTCGCTGAGAAAATGGCGGATATCATCGGCCTTTATCTCGATCCGCCCGCCCACGCGGTGGTGCTGTCGATCGACGAAAAGAGCCAAATCCAGGCGCTCGACCGTACCCAGCCTGGACTGCCGCTGAAACCCGGCCGCTGCGGCACCATGACCCACGACTACAAACGCCATGGAACGACGACGTTGTTCGCCGCATTGAACGTGCTGAAGGGTACGGTGATCGGTCGCTGCATGCAGCGACACCGGCACGAGGAGTTCATCCGCTTCCTCAATGCCGTCGAACGCGAGGTGCCGTCCGGCAAGTTGGTCCATGCGGTCGTCGACAACTACGCCACCCACCGGCACCGAAAGGTACAGGCCTGGCTGGCACGCCATGACCGATGGACCTTCCACTTCACGCCAACCTCCGGGTCATGGCTGAACGCGGTGGAGACCTTCTTCTCCGCTCTTACCCGACAACGCATCCGGCGCGGCAGCTTCCACTCCCTCGTCAGCCTGCAGGCTGCCATTAAGACTTACCTCGCTGAGCGAAATGCAGAACCACGCCCATTCGTCTGGACCGCAGCCACCGCCTCAATCCTTGCCAAGCTCGAAAGATTGCCTGCATCGTCCGTATGAGTCAGAGCACTAGGATGCAATGCCCCGCCAAGGAAAAGAAGATATCGTGGTTGGTTTGGGCGCGCTCCTTTGCCATGATATTCTCCCTCCGATGACTGATAATGACACCGAAAGGGATTTCTCACCACGGGAGGCGCAAGAACGCTTCGAAGCTGCGCTCCGTGGCGCGCGGATCGTCGGGCACAAGGAGAAGAGGGACATATCGCCAGCCCGACAAGGGGAGGCACGAGCAAAGTCATCAAAGAAGCGAAAAGCACCGCAGCCTGCTAAGGATAGGCGGTAACGAAACGCGGGTTGGGGTTCGCTGAGTCGATTATCCAGAAGGACCTTATGCACGGATTGCTCCTATCCGGGCTTTTTATGCTGCATTGAATCTCATATATCGACCCATAGGCATTACCCTTAATTTTCACGACTACATGAGTTTGAGGATGGGCCACCAACGCGCGCTGCAAATCCATCCAATTCTGCATAGTAAAGCCGTACATGTTAAAAAATCTGGCCTTCCCTCCGTTGCCAGGATGTTTGTCATTTAATAGGTAATCTTGAATTTTTGCGCTTGGAACATCCGCCGCGTGCCCATTGGGCAAGAGCGTCCCGCTCATTCCGCTATTTCAAAGGATTCTACTGTAGCGAGTGTGTGGAACGGTTTGATGAACTCGACCTCATAAGCGCGTTCATTGGGGTACACGTGCACTACCGTTCCCGTAGCCCCAACGGGAAGAACTCCCTCGTCTGCTGCTACTGGCCGAGCCAGAGACACCATACTCAGTTCAGGATGACGCAGCTCGCCCCGGGCGCCGCTCAATAGAACCTCTCCTCTCGGCATCAGAAAAGCCAATGATGGCTTGGGTAGGGCAAATGCAACTTCGGCCTTCTAGGTTTTGAACCCAGGGAAGGCTCTTGAGAGGGAGTTTCCCCTCACAAGCGCGTGATCCCCGCAACACATATAACGTACCCGTAATCAAGTCAAGTTAAATCAGTCGCGTGCCCATTCAAATAGGGGCAGCGGCGGCAAACCGTGTCTTCGGCGCCACCGCAGGAATCGCTCGGCCTGTAGCCTGAAATCAGGCTCGGTCAGTTTGTTGATAGGTGAGGCGCTTACCCTCTGCGCCCCGGATTGCCGCTACCGTTCGGCTGTCATCGTCCCAGCCCAGCCTGACCCGATGGTTGTACCGGAAGTCATACTCGGCCAAATAGCGGTGTAGGTGCTTCTCGGCGCAGTGCTGGTAAACGCCCCGCATCCCGCGCTTGAAGATGGAGAAGTAGCCTTCCGCACTGTTCGTGTGAACGTCGTCGCGCACGTATTCGCCAGCGCTATGCTTCACCGTCTCATGCGCCTCTACATGGGCCTCGATATCGCCATGCAGTCGGCTTTCGTCGGTATGCAGGCGGGTTTCGCGCGCCACGTTCTCCTGAACGATCTTGTGGACTGTCACCTTGTCAGCGCTGCCCGGATGGAAGGTCCGCACCCGGCCGTGCCGCTCTACCAGGGCGACAATGGCCCGCTTCTCGGCCGGCCCTGACTTGCCCTTCTTCGTCGGCTTGGGGATGCGTCCGCGTGAACGTGGAACCGGCTTATCGGTCTTCCACAGATAGGTCTCATCGGCCTCCACAACGCGGCCATCGCCACCCAGGGGCTTCGGACGGAACAAACCGCCCTCCCGCATGGCTTCTCTGATCCGGTGCGCCATGAACCAAGCGGCCTCATAGCCAAGGTCAAGCATTCGATGGAGCTGATGCGCCGAGACGCCCTTCTTACTGGCGGTCACCAGGTGGAATGCCTGCAACCACTTGTGCAGCGGGATTTTCGACCGCTCCATGATGGTCCGCATCGTGACCGTGAAATCCTTGCGGCACTCCTTCGCGGCGCAGCGATACAAGCCAGGGCGCTTCGTCGCGTAGGCATCATTGACCACGCCGCAGTGCGGGCACACCGGGCCATCAGGCCAAAGGATGCGCTCTAGCTCCTTGCGGGCCGCTTCGTCATCTCGGAAGTAGGGGGCGCTGAAAACGTCCATCGGAGGACATGAATCCTAGCGGCTTGTGGGGTCAACCGGGTAACTGAGAAGAAATTCCTTGACATCATAACTAACATCGTGCTCTACACGCCCCCGTGTCCGCCTCGGCCAGCACCGCCGCGCTCGCCCAATCTCCCGATCCCCACCAGGATCAGGCGGACACGCCTGCCCGCACCCGCCTGCGCCACATCCTCCGCAAGCTCATCGCCCACGCCGAACACCTGACCTGGGACCTCACGCGCCGGCCCACCGGCATGGCCGTCCTCTGGATCACCGTGCGTTTCGCCACCAAGGACATCCCCCTCATCCTCGCCCGCATCACCCGCGGCCTGCGCCTCGCCGCCGCCCTCCACGCCACGCTCCCCAGGCCCCAGCGGGAACATCAGCGGGAACATCAGCGGGAACAGCCCGCGCCCGCCGAGCGCAAACGCCGCACACGCCCCACGCCCCAGTCCTGCAATCACGAGTCGTGCAATCACGCGGACAGCGGCGCCCCGATCGCCCTTCCCACATCGGAGGAAATCGCCGCCCAGCTCCGCAATCGCCCGATCGGCGAGATCCTCACCGAGATCTGCCTCGCCCTCGGCATCCTCACCGAGGATCCGTTGTGGCGGGAACTGGAAAGCGTCCTTCTGGAAAACGGCGCCGACTGCGACAGGATCGCCCAGGATAGCCGCGACCGCATCGACCTTTGCAACACGATTCTCCCGCCCGGTTTCTTTCCGTCCAAGATGCAGCCGCCCCAGCCAGCACCGGCACCCGAACCGGCCGGGTCAGCACCCGCCGCAACCGGCCCGCCCTGAACCCACCGCACGGGCAATCGGAACAATCATGCAACGGGGCCGCTCACCGGCAGCCCCGCCATCGCGATTCGCCGGCTGCTCACCGCGAACCGCACCGGCCTACCCCGGTTCAACCGCCTAGACCGCGATCGCCTGAGGTGGAATCACCGAAGGCGTGAATCGCCGTCTCAACTCAATATGCTAGAAACGCCAACTCCCGCCGTAGCGCCGCGCCCATCATATCCAGCGCTGTCGCCGACGTACGGATGATCTTCCCCATGCTCACGAAGCCATGGATCTGGTCCGAGAAGTTGACGTGCGCCACCCGCACCCCTTCGCGTTCCAGACGCGCCGCATAAGCCGCGCCTTCATCGTGCAGCGGATCGGCGCTCGCGGTGATCACCAGCGCCGGTGCTGTCCCCGCCAGGCTCGCCGCACGCAAGGGTGAGGCGCGCCAATCGATCCGGTCCGCATCGTTGCGCATGTAATGATCGATGAACCACTTCATCGTCGTGCACGTCAGGGTGACGTTCTCCTTCACCGTCTGCGCCGAGACCGAACTCATGGTCATGTCCGTCGCCGGATAGATCAGCAGCTGGAACACCACGGGCGGCAGGTCGCCATCGCGCGCCATCAGCGCCATCACCGCGGCGAGATTGCCTCCCGCCGAATCACCACCGACCGCGATCCGGCTTGCGTCTATTCCGAAATCACTGGCGTGTTCCGCGACGAAGCGTGTGGCCGCAACGGAATCATCCACCGCCGCCGGAAACTTGTGCTCCGGCGCCATGCGGTAATCAACCGAGACCACCGCGCAGCCCGCCCGATTGGCGAGCGCCCGGCAGACGCCCTCGTGCGAATCCAGCCCGCCCAGCAGCCATCCGCCGCCATGATAGAACACCAGCCCCGGCAGCACCTGATCCCGCGTGCTGCCCGCCGGCCGATAGAGCCGCACAGGCACGGCGCCGGCCGACAGATTGCGAACCTCCGCCACATCTTCCGGATCCGGCTGCATGATGGCGCGGCCGCGCATATACGCGTCGCGCGCTTCGTCCGGCGTCAGCGTCTCGAATGGTGGCCGGCCGGAGGCGCGCACCATCTCCAGTACCAGCAGGTTGTCACGATCCAGTGGCATCGGAATGTCCCTTATTGAAACCAGTGCAGGATGGCGTCCGCCACCGCACGCGGCTGATCGAGTTCCGCAAGGTGTCCGGCACCCTCGATCACCGCGAGTTCGGTTGAACCCGCGATGCGGCTTTGGAACACCTTCGCGTAGCGACGCGGCATGATCTGATCCTGCGCGCCCCAGATCAGGAGCGTCGGTGCGGTGATGGACGGCAGCCGCTTCTCCAGCTTCGTATTGCCCAACGGCCAGAAGATGCGTGCCGCTGCTTCGTTGGCGCGGGTTTGCTCGATCGGCCATTCGATGGAGTTGGCACCCTCGGGCGGGGCTTTCAGCGCCTTCCAGGTTTCCGGATCGGCGCACATCAGTCCAGGGATGGCGTCGGGCCGCTGCGCCCAGGGATCGGTCGCCGGGTCTTTTTCGTCGAACAGGCCGAATGGCGCGATCAGCGCGATGCGCCGTACCGCCTCCGGCCAGATCGCCGCGACCTCGGCAACCATCGACCCACCCACCGAACTCCCCACCAGATCAGTACCCAGCAAATCGGCCTTGCGGAGCAGGTCGCGCATCGCCAGCACCCAATCCAGATGCGTGTCCAGCACGGAATGCCCGCGGTCCCCACCGGGAAATCCGGGCAGGGACGGCACGATCACGGTACGGCTCTCAGCCAACGCATCGAGAAACGGAATCCAGCGCGGCAGCCCGCCATAGCCGGCGAGAAACCCGAGCTTCGGTCCGCTCCCCTTGCGCCACACGCGCACGGGAAAGCCGTTGACGTCGATGGTCAGCGTTTCGGGATCGGCCACGTGCTACTCGGCCGCCATACGGGGCATGAACGCGGGGACGGACGCGCGCGCCTCCGCCTGCATCGGCCGCGGCCACCACCGGTCTTCCCACTCGCCGAACACGTCGCGCAGCTTCGGCATCACCTGGTCCGCGAACAGCTTGGTGTTGTACCGGCACAGGTCTTTGCCCATATTGCCGAACTGCAGCAGCATCATCAGGTGGCCGACA
Organism: uncultured Pseudomonadota bacterium; assembly: GCA_963791885.1. GTDB lineage: Bacteria > Pseudomonadota > Alphaproteobacteria > Acetobacterales > Acetobacteraceae > CAVSUZ01. The sequence goes on from CAWBUL010000006.1 coordinate 2,350,703, forward strand.
TTCAGGTTGCGCGCCACTTCGCGGATCTGCTCCGCCACCTCGTCCGGCGAGCCGATAATCACGTAGCCCCGATCGACGATTGCATCCATTTCACGCGCAACCGACGCGAAGCGCGTGCCTGTCGTGGAGCCGAGCACGTTCGCACCCGCCGCCTGCTGGATCTGGCTTTGGATGCCGACACGCTGGCTCGCTTCCGAGACATATCCCGGTGGTGTAGCCCAGCGCGCATCGACATGCAGGCAGCGGCCATAGAAATACTCGGCCGCTTCGGAATAGAGGTCGAACGCGTGCTGCCGGCTCTCGCCCACGCCGACGAATTGCAGGAAGCCGGCGCGGTATGGATTGCGGTCTTTGCCGAGACGCGCCATCTCGCGCCAGAAGCCGTCCATCGTCGCCTGGCCGGCCTTGTAGCCGTAGTAGGACAGATAGCAGTACACGTAATCCATCTCGGCGCACCACTGCCACGTCTCCACCGAGCCGCCGCCGGGAATCCAGATGGGCGGATGCGGACGCTGCACCGGGCGCGGCCAGATATTCACATACCGCTGCTGATTGTATCGGCCGTTGAACGCGAAGGTTTCCTTCTCTGTCCACGCCCGCATAACCAGATCATGCGCCTCCAGATACTTGCTGCGCAGCATGCTCGGGTTGGTGCCGTAGGCGTAGCACGTGTCCATCGGCGTCCCGACGGGGAAGCCGGCGATCAGCCGCCCGCCCGAGATCACGTCAATCATCGCGAACTCTTCCGCGACGCGCGTCGGCGGATTGTACAGCGCGAGCGAATTGCCCATGACGCAGATCGCCGTCTCCGTCGTCCGCCGCGATAGCGCCGAGGCAATCAGGTTTGGCGATGGCATCAAGCCGTACCCGTTGGAATGATGCTCGTTCACGCAGATCGCGTCGAACCCGCACTCGGCGGCGTATTCGAGCTCATCCATGAAGTCGTTGTACATCAGGTGAGCACGCTTCGGATCGAACAGCGACGAGTGGATATCGACCCACACCGATGGATGCTTGTCGCGGAAATCGTCCGGCAGTTCCGTATACGGCATCAGGTGGAACCACATCAGCTTCATCGACGTCTCCGTGGTCAGGTCTTCGGATTATGCCAGTCGGCCGACTGGCCGATTGGTATGCGCGCGGGGTTGGTGGGGCGGAGCCGGCCAAGGTTCCGGTCGCTCCGCGACCGGAAAGCCGGCGGAGGGGGCCGCGCGCGGTATCAAGAGGTAGCATCCCGTGGGGCCAAGACGTCAATCCCGCCGCCGACCAGCGGAACGAATGCGACCGGCATCACCCGCCGGCGCGATTTTACCCCCGTCGCATCCTTCTCGATCAGCCACAAATCCTGCGCGCCGAAGGGCACGCCCACCGGGATCACCATGCGTCCCGGCGCAGCAAGCTGGCCCACCAGCGCTGGCGGAATCGAAGGCGCCGCCGCGGTCACGATGATCGCATCGAAGGGCGCCGTCTCCGGCCAGCCCGAATTGCCGTCGCCCACGCGCAGATTGACGGTCAGGTATCCCAGATCCGCCAGCACCTGCGCCGCCCGCTTTGAAAGCCCCTCAATCACCTCCACGGACCACACCTGCTCTGCCAGTTCCGCCAGGATCGCGGTTTGGTAGCCGGAGCCCGTTCCGATCTCCAGCACCCGACTGTCGGGTACCAGATCCAGCAGATCGGTCATCAGCGCCACAATGAAGGGCTGCGAGATCGTCTGGCCGTGGGCGATCGCATGCGCGCGGTTCTCATACGCGGCCTTGGGTGCCTCCGGCATGAACGCCGCGCGTGGCACGTCCCGCAATGCCTTCAGCACGCGAGCACCCAGCACCGACCGCCCGGTCAGGTGCGCCGTCTCCGCCGCGTCTGCCTCCACCTCGGCGATCATGCGAGAAACCGCGCTCATGTGGCCTGCCTCTCACCCGCAGTGTAGCGTTCCGCCCGCAAAGCATACCGAGGAACGTCCCATGGACGCACCGGCCTTTTCTCAAGCCGACGCGACCGATGATTATGTTGCCCGTGCGCGCGCCCTGATCCCGCTGCTCGAGGCGGCCGGGCCGCGTATCGACGCCGCGCGGGAACTGCCCCCTGATGTGGTGCAGGCGATGCATGCCAACCAGATGTTCCGGCTGCTCCTGCCACGCTCGGTGGGCGGTATGGAACTCGATCCCGCCACCTACGTGCAGGCAGTGGAGGCGATCGCGATGGGCGACGGCAGCACGGCGTGGTGCATGAACCAGGGCTCCGGCTGTTCCATGAGTGCCGCCTACCTGCCGCCCGAAGCGGCGCATGCCGTGTTCGGCCGCCCGGACGACGTGCTGGCCTGGGGTCAGGCGCGCGGACGAGCGCACGCGACCAAGGTGCCGGGTGGATGGCGTGTGACCGGCACGTGGCTCTTCGCCTCGGGCAGCCGCCACTCGACCTGGCTCGGGGGTCATGTTCCTGACACGCTGCCCGACGGGACCGCGGTGGAGCGCTCGATGCTGTTCCCCCGCACGGAGGCCAAAATCGAGGACGTCTGGCAGGTGCTCGGCCTGCGTGGCACCGGCAGCGACACGTACTCCGTGGAGGACCTGTTCGTTCCCGACGATTACTCCATCGTGCGCGACCGGGCAGCGTTCTGCCGCGAACCCGGCACGCTGTTCCGCTTCACCACACGCAACATGTACGCGTCCGGGTTCGGCGCGGTCGGGCTGGGCGTTGCGCGCGCCATGCTGGAGGCCTTCATCCGCGTGGCGTCCGAGAAGAAGCCGCACTCCGCCGAGGCGATGCGCGACAACAACGTCATCCAGGCGCTGATCGGACGGTCCGATGCGCGGCTGAAGGCGGCACGTGCACTGCTGCTGGATGTACTGTCGCGAACATACGATGCCGTCGCCGATCGGCCGATGACGCTCGATGAACGTGTGGCGATCCGCCAGGCCTCGACCTTCGCGATCATGGAATCGCGGGAAGTGGTGAACGCGCTGTGGCATGAGGCCGGCGCGACGGCGATTTTCGATTCGCAGCCATTCGAGCGACGGTTCAGGGATATAAACACCGTGTCCCAGCAGATGCAGGGGCGCGCCAGTCATCTGGAAATCGCGGGCCGTCATCTGATGGGAATGGAAGTCAACACCCGCTGGATTTGAAAGGTCGGCCACACGGACGGACGCTGAGCATACATCCCGCGACATGTTCAGCCCTTCACCGCACCCGCAGTCAATCCAGCGACGATGTGCTTCTGTGCAGCAAAGAACACGATCACTGCCGGCAGGATCGTCAGCGTCACGAAGGCCAGCACCAACTGCCAATCCGTGCTGTACTCCCCCTGATAGACCATGATGCCCAGTGGCCAGGGATACTTCGCGTCGGTGTCCAGCAGGATCAGGGGGAGCAGGTAGTCGTTCCAACTCTTCACGAACGTGAAGATGGCGACGGTCGCGATGATCGGCCTCGATAGCGGCAGGGTGATGGAGAAGAAGAAGCGGATGTAGCCGCAGCCATCGACGAAAGCCGCCTCGAACAGATCGTGCGGCAGGGCACGGAAGAATTCGCGAAAGAGTAGGATGCTCATGGCGAGTCCGAAGGCGCATTGCGGCAGGATGACGCCCCAATAAGTGTCGAGCAGACCGAAGTCGCGCACCTGAATGAACAGTGGCAGGACGGCGGTGGCGGCGGGGAACATCAGGCCGAGCAGAAAGTAATTCATCAGCATCTCGCGCCCAAAGAATTTGACATGCGCAAAGGTGAATGCCGCCATGGACGCGGCGGTCAAGGTAATCAGGCTGGTCAGCACGGCGATGAGCAGGGAATTCCACAACATGCGCCAGTAGCGCATGGAGGCGATGATGCCCCAGTAATTCTGCCACTCCCACTGGTGCGGCAGGCCGACGGGATTCACGCGGAGCTCACCCAGCGTCTTGAAGCCGCCGAGGACCGTGGCGGTCAGTGGCACCAGGATCATGGCGGCGACGATAACCAACGCCGTGTAGGTATAAAGCGTGACCCAGGCTTGACCGTAGCTGCGACGCAGGGGTCGGCCGCTCACGCCGATCGGGAGGGTGGCACCCGAAGCATCAGGCATTGCGGAACGCCAGGCGCTTGTAGCTGAAAGCGAAGGCGACGCAGATCACGAACAGTACCACGCCGACGGCGCTGCCGAAGCCAACCTTCATCCGCATAATGCCGAAGCTGTAGAGAAACGTCACCAGCGTCTGCGTACTGTCGTCCGGTCCGCCCTTTGTCAGCGGCATGATCACATCGAACAGTTGCAGCGATCCAATAACCGAGAAGAACACCGACAGCCGGATAGTCGGCACAAGCAGCGGTAGAGTGATGGAGCGGAACCGCTGCCACCGATTTGCCCCATCGATATCCGCCGCGTCGAACAGGTTACGGTCGATGCCCTGCAACCCGGCGATGAACAGCATCATGTGAAAGCCGAAATACTTCCACAGGATCACGAGCAAGATCGCGTAGATCGCCCAGTTGGGATCGGCCAGCGGATACATCGAAGCGATGCCCAGGCCGTGCGTGATGGCGGCGATCAGTCCATAATCGCCATCGAACATGAAGCGCCAGATTAGCCCGGCCGCCACGTCCGCCAGCACGTAGGGCAGAAAGAAAATCATACGAAACGCCAGGGCGCCGGGGATACGGTTCGAGACCAGCGTCGCCAACCACAGCGCGAAGGGCAACTGGATGCCGAGCGACACGACGATGATCAGCAGGTTGTTGAAGATCGCCGTGCGAAAGGCCGGATAGCGTGAGATCAGCCAGAAATTCCGCCAGCCGATGAAATGGGTCGGCAGGCCGTACCCGCTCCAGTCATAGAAGCTGTACCAGCCAGCCTCGATGATCGGCAGCACCACCAGGATGGTGAACAGCAGCAGCGCGGGGGGCAGAAACAGGACCACGACTGGGCCCGCATCGCGCAGCCAGCGGCGACGCCCCGGACGTAGGCGGGCCCGGTTGAAACCAACCGGGCTGGAAGCAAGCTGGCCGCTCAGTGATTCAGGCTCCAAGCATCCTGGATGCGCTGCGCCACCTGCGCTGGCGTGGCCGAGCCCGAGACGAGCGCGGTGGTTTGGTCGTTCACCACGCGGCCGACATCCGGCCCGAGGTCCTGGTCGAAGTAGTTCTGGTGATAGGTGGACTGCGCCAGTTCCTCGCCGGCCTGCTTTAACAGCGGATCCTTGATCGCCTCATTGGCCGCGGGCACCGCCGGCAGATAAACGCCGGTCGCGGCCACGGCCGATTGGTATTTCAGGTTGGTCACCAGGTCGATGAAGGCCGCGGTCAGCGGCGGTGCGTTGCGCGACACCAGCCAGCCATTGATGCCGCCCATCGTGTCGGTAGGCTTGCCCTCGCCGCCGGCAACCGTGGGGAAGCGGAACATACCAAGATCGTTCTCCGCGATGCCCTTGCCGTCGGCCGCGGCGTGCGCCTGGCGCTGATAGGTGCCGCTGAAACTCAGGATCATCGCCGCACGGCCATCGCCGAACTGACCAAGCTGAGCCGGGAACGTTGTGCCCAGGTAGCCGTCCTGGAATGGCTTGAGGTCAGCCAGTTTCTTCAGCAACTGCCCGGCTTGCACGAAAGGCTCGCTGGCGAAGCCCTTGCCTTTGCCGGCCAGCGCATCCTGGAACGCCTGCTTCCCACCCGTGCGGACACACAGATACGCCCAGTAATGCATGATCGGCCACTTATCACCGCCGCCCACGGTGATCGGGGTGATCCCGGCGGCCTTCAGCTTTTGCACGGCGCCCAGGAAATCGTCCCAGGTATGGATGTCATCCCCCGATACCCCAGCCTTCTGGAACATCGGCTTGTTGTAATAGATGTCCATCACCGCCAGCTGATGCGGTCCGCCCCAGATCTTGCCTTGGTAGGTGAAGGCCTCGATCGACGGCGGGTTGAGCCGCTTGCGCCAAGCCTCGTTCAACTGGTCGCCGATCGGGCGCAGCGTACCTGTATCAGCCTGCGCGTGCATCACGCCGCCGGCCCAGCTGTAGAACATGCTCGGCGCGTCAGGCGACTGCAGCAGAGTGGGCAGCTTGGCCTTGAACGCCTCGTTTTCCAGGAACTGCAGCTTGACCTGCACGCCGGGATTGGCCTTCTCGAACTCGGCTGCGGCGTCGTTCCAGATATTCAGCACGACCGGGTTGGTCTCGATATGCAGCCACCGGATTGTGTTATCCGCCGCCCTGGCGCGACGCCCGGATAACCCCGCAGCCGCCACCCCCGCGGCAGCGCCTGTCAGCACGCTACGCCGGCTCAAAGAGCTCACGGAACAATCCTCCCCCATTCGATCCGTCCTTTTTCTCGTGATGCGGATAAAAACGCCTTCCTACCTGCCGGTCAAGCGCTACACAGCTTGACTTCGCCGCTTTATCCAGCCCAGATTTAATCAGTAATCCGCAGAAATGGCGATCACCCTCCGGCCCGATGAAAACCGCCGACCCCGAGCTGATGCGGGCCATCAACCGCTTTCACGTGCTGGACGCAATTCGCCGCGGCGGATCGATCTCCCGCACCGAAATCAGCACCCACACCGACCTCAGCTCCACCACCGTCTCCGCCATCACCGCGTCTCTGCTCGACGACGGCCTGATCACCACCCGTTCGATCGGGGACATCCGTAGCGCCCAGCGCGGCCGCCCCCGCGTGATGCTGGAGCTGAACCCGGACGCCGCCCGCGTCGTCGGCGTGAAGATCGGTCCTTGCCGGATCGTCTGTGTTGTTACCAACTTTCAGGGCGACATCCTCGCCGACCTCTCCATGCCCGTGCGCGTTGACCGCCAGCCGGCCGAGGTCATTGCCGATCTGGTCGAGGACGGTGTCCGCCGCTGTGTCGCTGATGCTGGCCTGACCATGGCTGACATCAACAGCACCTGCATCGCCCTGCCCGGCGTAGTTGAACACGCGTCGGGCATCGTGCGCCACAGCCCGATCCTGGGCGAACAGGACGTCGCCTTTGCCGAAGCCATGCGTGCTCGGCTTGATAGGCCCGCCCTAGTCGAAAGCGACGCGAACGCTGCCGCCATCGCCCAGCATTGGTTCCGCGAGTGCCGCGATATCGACGACTTCCTCGTCGTCACCGTCGAACATGCGCTCGGCTTGGCGGTTATGCATGGCGGCCAGTTGTTCCGCGGCGCACGCGAACTGAGCTTTTCCCTGGGTGATCTTATTGTCGGCACCTTTCCGACCGGAACGCCGGACCAGGCGCGCCTCTCCGCCGTCGCCTCGGAACCCGCAATCCTGGAGAGCCTGAAGACCCGTCCCGGCTATGCCGAGGCGATGCAAATCGGCGCCGGCCTTTCCCTCGCGCTTAAGCACCAGAAGGCAGACGATGACGTGCTCGCCGACGCCCTCGACCGCGCGGGACAGGCCCTTGGCATCGCGCTTGCCAATCTGATCATGCTGTTCGCGCCGCCGCGCGTGGTGCTCGCCGGCTCCGCCCTTGCCTTCGGCGACCGACTGCTGAGCGGGCTGCATGCCGCGTTGGATTGGGCCCTGCCGCCTTTTCTCACGGATATCGCCACGATCCTCGTAGACCACCTCGACGAAACGGCTTGGGCACGCGGCGCCGCCGCCGCTGTGCTGCGCGAACTCTACGGTGCGCCCTGGAGCACGACCGGCCCTGCGCGGCCGCGCTTTCCTTTCAAACCGCAGGCAGGGACCTGACCGCATGGCCGCCACTTGCTTCCCCATCCTTGCCCTACGGGAGGTGACGGAGGCATTTACCCGCTCCTCCCAGTCCGGGGCGCACATCACGATCGAAACCCGTCCGGATCAGCCCGCGCCGCTGGCTGAGAGCCTGGTCGATGGCCGGTTAGCTTGAGAGGGACCATGCGCGAAGCACTGATTGTTTGGGGTGGATGGAGCGGCCATGAGCCGGAACAGTGCGCCGATGTCATCGCCGGCATGCTGCGCGAGTCGGGCTTCAAGGTTTACCTTGAAACCTCCACCGAGGCTTTTGCCGATCCGGCGCTCAAGGACCTCAGCCTCATCGTGCCGATCATGACGATGTCGAAGATCGAAAAAGAGGAGCTGGCCAACCTGAGTGCCGCGGTACGTGGCGGGGTCGGCCTGGCGGGCCAGCATGGCGGCATGGCCGATGCCTTCCGCGAGTCACCGGAATACCAATTTATCTGCGGCGGCCAGTGGGTCGCCCATCCCGGCAACGTCATCGATTACCGGGTGGATATCACACGGCCGGACGATCCGGTGATGCAGGGCCTGTCCGGCTTCGCGTATCACTCGGAACAATATTATATGCACGTGGATCCGTCGAACGAGGTGCTGGCGACCACTACATTCACCGGCGGACATGCACCCTGGATCGAAGGCGTGGTGATGCCGGTCGTATGGAAGCGACGCCACGGCAAGGGACGGGTATTCTATTCATCACTCGGGCATGTGGCCGCGGAATTCCAGGTCCAGGAAATGAAGACCATTCTGCATCGTGGGATGCTGTGGGCAGCGGCGTAACGCTACCCTCCGCCTCCTCGTAACTCGCCCGACCGTACGCTCTCCTGCGCATTGTTCAGCACCCGCAGGATCGCCTCGTCGCTCATGTGGTGCGCCAGCAGTGCCAGCGCCCCACCAAGCAGTGCGGAGGCGATCGCAACCTCCCCGATATTCTGCCCCGCCATATACTCGATCGCTTTGTCCACCACCGCACCCGCGCGCGAAAGCTCCGCCGGGGGTGCCTCGGGAATTTCATCGCCGTTCGTCATAATTCGCTCTCCACCATCGGGTCCGGCTCCGCATCTTCGCGCTCGAGCACCTGTAGAGCCCACATCCGCGCATACAACCCGCCCTGTGCCAACAGCCTCGCATGCCTGCCGCGTTCCGCTACGCGCCCGTCCTGCAGCACAATGATTTCGTCTGCATCAACGACGGTGGACAGCCGGTGCGCAATCACCAGCGTCGTCCTGTCCCGCGCCACCGCCCGCAACGCACTCTGAATCTCCTGCTCCGTCCGGGTGTCCAGTGCGCTCGTCGCCTCATCGAGAATTAGAATGCGGGGGTCTTTCAGAATCGTCCGGGCGATCGCCACGCGCTGCTTCTCTCCGCCCGAGAGCTTCAGCCCACGTTCTCCTACCCTCGTATCGTATCCATCCGGCAGGCGCAGCACGAAGTCGTGCACCTGAGCCAACCGAGCCGCGCGTTCGATCTCCGCCTGCGTTGCGTCTGGCCGCCCATATGCGATGTTGTAGCGGATCGTGTCGTTGAACAGCACCGTGTCCTGCGGCACGACACCGATCGCCGCGCGAAGACTCGCCTGCGTCACGTCACGAATGTCCTGGCCGTCGATCCGGACGCATCCCTCCGTCACGTCGTAGAAGCGGAACAGCAATCGGCTGATGGTCGATTTACCGGCCCCTGTCGGTCCCACGATCGCCAGCTTGGCTCCGGCGGGAACCGAGAAGCTAACGCCCTTCAGGATCTCATGGTCCGGGCGATATCCGAAATGCACGTCCTCGAACCGCACCTCGCCCGCCGGTCCGTCCGTCAGATGCGCCGCGAGTGCCCCGGCGCCTGGCCGGTCCGCCACCTCCGCCGGCACCGTGAGCAGCGCGAACATCTGCTCCATGTCGACCAGGGACTGCTTGATCTCCCGATAGACAAAGCCGAGGAAATTCAGTGGCTGATACAGCTGCATCAGATACGTGTTCACCAGCACGAACTTGCCCACGGTCATCGTGCCGGCGCGCACGCCCTCGGCCGCCAGCATCATGATCGCCGCGAGTCCGGTGGCAACGATCGCAGCTTGCCCCAGATTCAGCATGTTCAGCGACACCTGGCTTTTCACGGCCGCGCGTTCGTACCGCGCGAGCGCGAGATCGAACCGTGCCGCCTCATGCGCCTCGTTGCCAAAATACTTGACCGTCTCGTAGTTGAGCAGGGAGTCGACCGACTTGGACCGTGCCTCGTTGTCGTTGTCGTTCATCGTGCGCCGGATGCGCACCCGAACGTTGGTGAACCCCAGGGTAAAGCCCAGATACGCGCTGACCGCGACGAAGGTCAGCAGCGCGAAACGCCAGTCGAACATCGCCCACAGGATGCCGGTGACCATCACCATCTCGATCAGCGTCGGCACCACGTTGAACACCGCCAAACGCAGCACGGACTGAATGCCCTGCGTGCCGCGGTCGATGACGCGCGACAGCCCCCCCGTCTGCCGGTCCAAATGGAACCGCAGCGACAGCGCGTGCAGGTGCTGGAACACCTGCAGCGCCACCTTGCGTGCGGCCCGCTGCTGCACCGCGGCAAATACCGCGTCGCGCAATTCGCCAAATCCTTGTGATCCGATGCGCAGCCCCCCGTACGCGATGATCAATGCGACCGGAACCACCAGCGCCGCGTGGCCTTTAGGAGAGAGCGTATCAACCGCGCGGCCGTACACGATGGGCACATAGACGGTGGCCCCCTTCGCAAGGATCAGAAACACCGAGGCCACGACCACCCGCACCCGCGCCCACGGATCGTGCCTGGGCCAAAGATATGGCAGGAGCGATCGGATCGTCTGGAATGTGTGGCGCGGCCGGGTCGGCGCCGCGGGGACGGCAGGCATGGAGGTAAATGTGGCGTCGACTGAAGGCGAGAGAAGGCCAAAGGGCCTTATACGTTCGGGCTTCATGCGTCACGTGCTGGCCTGCGGAAACGCGCAGCTGCCCGGGCGCTACCGCTCCTTCCGCCTTCGCACCGGAACCTCCCAACCCCAGGTCGGCTGGATCGCGCCTGAATTCGCCGCTGCGCTATCAGAAGACCCCGCCGTCATAGGCACCTCGGATGGGGTCATCGTCGAGGCCAATGCGCTGCCGGCGCTGGCGCGACGCACCGCCGATCGCGGCCTCAATCGCTGGCGCGACGAGGCGTTCGACGTCCGCGAAAATATCGGCGGCCCCGTGCTCGCCCATATTGATCGAGGCGCCCTTCCGATCTACGGGATCGAGGCGGTTGGCGTACACGTCAACGGCCTGGTCGAAACCGCGCAGGGCACCCGCGTCTGGGTGGCCCGGCGCGCAGCTCACAAGGCGCTCGATCCCAACAAGCTGGATCATCTCGTAGCCGGCGGCGTTCCCACCGGGCTCACGCCGGAACAGACACTGGTGAAAGAGGCGGAGGAAGAAGCCTCCATCCCCGCCGACCTTGCCCGTCAATCCCACCAGGTCGGCATCATCCGCTACGCGATGGAACGCTTCGAAGGCCTCCGGCGCGATACCCTGCTCTGCTACGACCTGATGCTGCCGGAAAGTTTCCAGCCCCGCCCCAACGACGACGAAGTTGAGGCATTCGAACTCTGGCCCCTCGAGCGTGTCGCCAGCACGATCGCCGCCGGTGACGACTTCAAGTTCAACGTCAATCTGGTGATGATCGACTTGCTGATTCGCCGCGGTGTTATCGGCGAACCCGACGCGACCGCGCTGCGAGACGCGCTGGCGCGAAACGCCAGCGCGTCCTGACCAGCCTGTTTAGGGGTTCGAGCCGCCCGGCCCGTTATTGCCGCTATTCCACCGGTTCGATTGATCCCGATACTGCCCATACGGGTAAGGCCCATTATTCCCGGAAGGGCCGTTGTAGCTGTTGCTCTGAGTGTAGCCCTGGTTAGGACCGCGATATCCCGAGTAGCCGTTGGGTCCGGAGTTCTGACCGTTGTTGAACCGGTTGCCGGGGCCATACGGCCCGCTGCCGTTTGAATTCGGCCCCATGTTGGGTCCGTTGCCGAACCGGTTGCCGCCGCTTTGTCCGTTGTAACCCGGGTTCGGGCCGCCGTTACCCTGGTTCATTCCGCTATAGCCATTCATCGGCCCATGCATTGGGCCGTTCATCATTGCCCTATTCATCATGGGCCCATTCATCATCGGACCGCGCATCATCGGTCCGCTCATCGGGCCATTCATGGCCCCCCGGTTACCGCCGTACTGGTTCGGGTTGTTGTATCCATACTGGCTTGGCCCCATCGGCGGACCCTCACGATACGACTGGCCGGGATACTGTTCCGCCCCGCTGCCGAAACCGTTGATCCCCACATTGTTCGACCCGCTGCTGCGCATGCTGCTGGCGTTGTTGCCCGGGCTTCCCGTGCCCGTCGAACCGGATGCACTGCCGGTACCCTGATCAGAGCTTCCGGTGCTGACCGCCGTCGTGCCGGTCCCTGATGACGTGCTGCTGGTCCCGGTGTCGGCGCCTGCCGTCGCGGACTTGGTAGTCGTGTCGCTGCTGGATGCCGCGCCCTTCTGGTCGGAGGTGGTGGTCCCCGCTTCAGCTCCCGCCGTTGTTGTGGTCGCGGCAGTCTGTCCCGCTGCCGACCCGCCCGCGCCCATATCGCTCGTCACCGCCAGGGCAGGCCCTCCCGCCAGCAACAGGCTGCAGCCCGTTCCCAGCAGCAGCTTCAACATGAAACTATTCGCCATCGCTCATCCTCCGTTCGGCTTGCTTCGCATGGATCTCAAACGCCCGGATCAAGCGCCTGTTGCGCTCCCGAGGGGTCTGGCGCTGTTTCTACCGCTTCATGCAGTCACGCGCCGAGGCAGGGGGACCGGCGGCCCATTCACCAGCCGGATCCCAAGCGCCACGAACCCAAGCGCCAATACCAGTGCCACCGAAGTGCGTTCCCCCAGGATCAGCGCCCCCGCCGCAATCCCGAACAGCGGTGATAGGAACGTGTATGCCGACAGTCGTCCGGCCGGGTAGTGCGTCACAAGCCAGAACCAGATCAGATAGCTCACGAACGCCACGATCACGGTTTGGTACGCGAGCCACCACCAACCGGCCGCAGTGGCCACCGGCACCACCAGCTCCCCGTTGAACCACGCGAAGGCGAACAGGATCGGCGCCGACCCCCCGAGCTGGTAGATCAGCAGCTTCGCCGGCGACAGCGTGCGCAGCACCCGGTTCGCCTTCACCATCACCGTTGTCAGCCCCCAGAAGGCCGCAGCCGCCGCGACCATCGCGTCGCCGAGCGGCCGGCCTCCGCCCCCGGTCAGCCCATCCGCCACCGCGCATCCGACGCCGGCGAACGCGAACAGCAGCCCGGCGACCTGCCGCGGCCGCAAACGCTCATTGGGCAGCAGAAGATGCGCGCCGGCCACGACCCAGAACGGCGCCGTATAGAGCAGGACGACGCCGCGGGAGGCAGTTGTCAGCTTCATTCCCGGATAGAGGAACAAGAACTCCAGCGCGAACAGCGCGGCGATGCCCAGCCCCGGCCGCAGCGAGTGGTCCCGCGCGATCAGCTCGCGAAATCCGCCCCGAACCACCGTCCAGCCCGCGACCAGCAGTGCCGCGATCGCGGAACGGAGCGCCGCCTGCAGGATGACCGGAACGCCGCCAGCCGCGGAGGCCTTGATCGCCACCTGCGTCACGCCCCACAGCGCGCAACAGCCGACAAGGATTACGGCCGCGAGCATATCGATGCGCTCGCGCTGGACCGGAACGGGCAATGGGATCAGCCCGGCAGGTGCAGGGGCGCCTCGGTCCGCGCCTGCAGCGCCTGCAGGGTCATGCCCGGCGCCATGTCGAGCACCACGAAGCCGCGGTCCGTCACGTCCAGCACCGCGAGATTGGTATAGACCCGCTTCACCGCGCCCACGGCCGTCAGCGGGTACGAACAGCGCCGCACCAGCTTGGGCGTGCCGTCCTTCGTCGAGTGCTCCATCATCACCCAGAGCCGCCGCGCCCCGGCCGCGAGGTCCATCGCACCGCCGACCGCCGGCGCAGTGTCGTTCTCGCTGGTGGCCCAATTGGCGATGTCGCCATTCTCGGCCACCTGGAACGCCCCCAGCACGCAAAGATCGAGGTGCCCGCCGCGGATCATCGCGAAACTGTCGGCGTGATGGCAGAAACTGCCGCCCGGCCGCAGCGTGACATACTGCTTGCCCGCGTTGATCAGCCAGGGGTCGATCGCGTCCTTCGGTGGCGCCGGTCCCATGCCCAGCACGCCGTTCTCCGAGTGGAAGATCACCTCGCGCTCCATCGGCACGTGGTCCGCCACCGCCGTCGGCATGCCGATGCCGAGATTGACGTACCATCCTTCGGGAATGTCGTGCGCCACGCGCGCCGCCATCTCCGTGCGGCTCAGCGGCGTGATCGCTTGTATGGTGGCGGGCATCGGACGCTCCGTCGCGGTCGAGGCAGGGCAGAAGGATAACCCCAAAGGTCTTCCTATCCCAGCCTTCGCGCGATCACTGGGACATCGCGACCGGGCGCGGCCCCTCCGTTGCACGCCTTCCTCCCCCATGGTCAGACTGGCGGCACCGGTGACAATGGGGGGAAACTCCGGATGCCCGACGGCCTGTCCATTCAGCTCTACACGCTGCGGTCACTGAACGACCCGGACCATATCCTCGATATCGTCGCCGCCGCGGGCTTCCGTTGGGTGGAGGGCGTCGGCTCCCATCTTGACGATCCGGACGCCACGAAATCCAAAACCGAGGCGCGCGGCCTCCGCTTCTCCTCCTGCCATGTCAGCCTCGCCGCCTTGCGCGAACGCCCTGAACAGGTGATCGCCGCCTGCAAGACGCTCGGCTTCCGCGATCTGTTCATGCCGTCCGTTCCGCCGGCCGAGCGCAACGCGGATGCCGCCTACTGGCGGGCACTGGGCAAAGAACTCGGCATGCTTGCCCGCCGCTTTGCCGAGTCCGGCATTCGGTTGGGCTACCACAACCACAACTGGGAACTAGCGCCGAAGGACGGCGATACCACCGCGCTCGAGCTGCTCTTCGCCGAATCAGAAGGCACGCCCCTGACCTGGGAGGCTGATGTCGCTTGGCTGGTCCGCGGCGGCGCCGATCCCGGCGACTGGCTCCGACGCTACCGTAATCGCCTCGTCGCCGCCCATGTGAAGGACATCGCCCCCGAGGGCACCAACCTTGATGAGGACGGCTGGGCCGATGTCGGCGCCGGCATCCTCGACTGGCGCGGCCTTTGGCGCGAATGCAAAGCCTGCGGTGCCGAATGGATGGTCGTGGAACACGACAAGCCCGCGGATCCGGAACGCTGCGCACGGATCAGTTTCGATTATCTTCAGCGGATCGGGGAATGACTGTGCAAACCACGACAATCGGCGTCATCGGTTGCGGCAATATCAGCGACGCCTATTTCCGTGGCGCGGCCCGCAGCGCCCTGATCCGCGTGAAGGCGGTCGCCGACATCAAGCCCGAAGCGGCACAGGCCAAAGCCGAGGCGTATGGCCTGCGTGCCGTGACGGTCGATGAGCTGCTCGCCGACCCGGGCATCGAGATCGTTGTTAACCTCACGATTCCTCAGGCACACGCACCGGTCAGTCTGCAGGTGCTGAATGCCGGCAAGCACGTCTATTTGGAAAAGCCGCTGGCGACACGCTCGGCCGAGGCGGCGCCGGTGATGCAGACGGCTGCCGCGAAGGGGCTGCGTATCGGCTGCGCGCCCGATACCTTCCTGGGCGCCGGGCATCAGGCATGCCGTGCGGCGGTCGACGCGGGATTGATCGGCACGCCGGTCGCCGGCGCAGCCACGCTGCTGCATCACGGGGTGGAGCATTGGCATCCCAATCCGGCCTTCTATTACCAGCACGGCGGCGGACCAATTCACGACATGGGGCCGTATTACGTGACGGCGCTCGTGAACATGCTGGGACCGGTGACGCGGGTTTCCGCCGAGGCCACCACGCCGACACGGGAACGGCTGATCAGCAGCCAGCCTTTCGCGGGACAGATGATAAACGTGCAAGTGCCAACCACGGTGAACGGCACGATGGCATTCGCGAACGGCGCGAATGTCAGTTTGAGCCATTCATGGGATGTCTGGAAACATCGCCGCGTACCGATTGAGATCTATGGCACCGAGGGCACGCTGGTGGTGCCGGATCCCAACTTCTTCGGCGGCGTGCCGACGATCAGTCGGCGCGACGGCGAGTGGGAGACTGTCGACATCGCGGCGCATCCATTCGGGGCGAACAATCGCACGACTCGGCTTGGTGCCGAGGTCGCGGATTATCGCATCATCGGACTGCTCGACATGGCAGCGGCGATCCGCGCCAACCGCCCGCATCGCGCCAGCGGCGCATTGGCCGCGCACGTGCTGGAGATATTGGACGCGTTCGAACGATCCTCCACCGAGGCGCGCCACATCACAATCAGCTCGGTGTGCGACCGGCCGGCACAAGTGCCGAAGGGCGCGGGGGAGGAGGTTTTCGGATGAAGACGCTCAAGGGTCCCGCGATCTTTCTCGCCCAGTTCGCTTCCGACACACCGCCGTTCAACGCGCTCGGACCCATGGCCCAATGGGTTGCGTCGCTTGGCTATAAGGGCGTGCAGATCCCCAGTTGGGACCGACGGCTCTTCGATCTCGACCGCGCCGCCGAAAGCAAAACCTATTGCGATGAGCTGATCGGTAACCTCGCGGCGCACGGCCTCAGCGTCACGGAGCTCTCCACCCATCTGCAAGGCCAGCTCGTTGCGGTGCATCCGGCGTATGACACGCTGTTCGACGCCTTCGCGCCGCAGGAGGTCCACGGCAAGCCTGCGGCGCGGCAGGAATGGGCCGTCTCCCAGCTTCTCAAGGCAGCCCGCGCCTCAGCCAATCTCGGACTGCGGGCCCATGCCACCTTCTCCGGCGCGCTCGCCTGGCCGTACGTGTATCCCTGGCCACAGCGCCCGGGGGGCCTGATCGAAACCGCGTTCGATGAACTCGCCAAGCGCTGGAAGCCCATCCTGGACGCCTTCGATCAGGCTGGCGTCGATGTTTGCTACGAGATCCATCCCGGCGAGGACCTGCACGATGGTGCGACGTTCGAGATGTTTCTCGCCCGGGTCGGCGACCATCCGCGCTCCAAGATTCTCTATGATCCAAGTCATTTCGTACTGCAACAGCTCGATTATCTCGGCTTCATCGACCTCTATCATCCGCGCATAGGCGCGTTCCACGTCAAGGACGCCGAGTTCAATCCCACGGCGCGGCAGGGCGTGTACGGCGGTTATCAAAGCTGGGTGGATCGCGCCGGCCGTTTCCGCTCGCTCGGCGACGGACAGGTCGATTTCCGCTCGATCTTTTCCAAGCTGTCGCAATACGGATTTGACGGCTGGGCGGTGCTGGAATGGGAATGTGCACTGAAATCCGCCGCGCAGGGCGCGAAGGAGGGCGCACCGTTCATCGCCCGGCACATCATCCCGGTTACCGACACGGCGTTTGACGATTTCGCCGCTGCGGCAACAGACAAGGCGGCCAATCGGCGCATGCTGGGGCTGTCTTGACCGCGCGGCGTCTGCGACTGGGCATGGTCGGCGGCGGCCAGGGCGCGTTCATCGGCGCTGTGCACCGCATCGCCGCCCGACTGGACGACGAATACGAACTCGTCGCGGGTGCCCTATCCGCCGACCCCGACCGGGCGCGCGCCAGCGCTGCCGATCTGCGCATCGCGTCGGATCGCGCGTACACCGATTTCCGCGACATGGCCGTGAAGGAGGCCGCACGGCAGGACAGCATTGACGTCGTCGCCATCGTCACGCCCAACCACGTCCATCACGCCGCGGCCTGCGCATTCGTGGACGCCGGCATTCACGTGATCTGCGACAAGCCGCTGACTGCGACCTTGGCCGACGCGCGCGATCTGGTCCGGCGCGTCGAAGCGGGGAAAAGCCTGTTCGGGCTGACCCATAATTACACCGGTTACCCAATGGTTCGTCAGGCACGGGATATGGTTGCCGATGGGACGATCGGTGTGGTGCGCGTGGTGCAGGTGGAATATCCCCAAGGCTGGCTCGGCACGCGGCTGGAGGAAACCGGCCACAAGCAGGCCGCGTGGCGCACTGACCCGGCGCGCAGCGGCCCGGCCGGCTGCCTCGGCGACATCGGCACCCATGCGTTCAACCTGGCCGAGTTCGTCACCGGCCTGCAATGTGAGCGTGTCGCTGCCGACCTGAGCACCTTTGTTCCCGGGCGGCCGCTCGATGACAATGCCCATCTGCTGCTCCGTTTCCCAGGCAGCGTGCGCGGCATGCTGTGGGCGAGCCAGGTTGCGGTGGGACATGAGAATGGTCTGCGCCTGCGTGTCTATGGCGAGCAAGGCGCCCTGGCCTGGATGCAGGAACATCCCAACGAGTTGCATGTCGCGCAATTGGGCGAAGCCCCGCGAGCAGTGACGCGCGGCTCCGTCTCAGCCGGGCCTGCTGCCGCTCGCGCCACGCGTATCCCCGCGGGCCATCCCGAAGGCTATCTGGAGGCTTTCGCCCAGCTCTACCGCGACTTCGCGGAGCAGGTGCGGGCGAAAATGGAAGGACGAGCGACGGAACCTGCCGCGTGCCTGGTTCCCGGCGTGCGGGATGGATTGCGGGGAGTCGCCTTCATCGCCGCCGCGATCGGGTCCAGCGAACGCGACGGCGCCTGGACCGCGATCGATGCGGGCGAGTGATGTTCGCTACCGCCCGAGCGCGTACGCCGTGCGACGTGGGTCTGCGGCGCCGGATTTTACGTCGCTCGCGAGATCGTGGTGGATCATGCAGATTGATCCCGCCTCACTCGCCAGCGCCGGCCATGTCTCGATGATATGGCCCTTCGCCGCCAATGCGTCGGTCGTTGCCGATGAAACCCTTTTCTCCACCGCGAGCCTATCCAAGCTTTCGGGCAACGGTCAACGGACCGAGGGCCTCACCGGGACTTTGTTGGCCAACAGGATTCCATATCTCAATGAAAAACTAACAAATCCGGCAGTCGTCGTGACAACATAAAATACCCAATGAAACTATGCATCGCCGGCGTCGACGTTACCAAATCAGCACGACCCAATAGCGGTCTCGCATAAGACTTCCCACCCCACCCCGCGACACCCTAAACTCTGGACAAACCCCGTCCGAGAGACCCATGGACCTCGCTGTCGCTCCCCCGGCCGAAATCGCCGAAGATCGTCTCGCTCTCCTCCACGCGCTGGAAAAGAAGCTCCTCTGGCTCTCCGCCTGGATGATCCACAACGCGAACCACATCCGCCCCAACCGTGACGGCCTGAAGGTCGGCGGCCACCAGGCTTCCTGCGCTTCGGTCATCTCCATTATGGCCGCGCTCTATTTCCAGATCGCCCGGCCCGAGGACCGTATCGCCGTCAAACCCCACGCTGGACCCGTCTTCCACGCCATCAACTACCTCTTCGGCCGCCAGACCATCGACAAAATGGCCGGCCTCCGCGCCCTCGGAGGCGTCCAGCCCTATCCTTCGCGTGTGAAAGACGGCCCCGAGGTGGACTTCTCCACCGGCTCCGTCGGCCTTGGCGTCGCCATGACCACCTTCTCCTCCCTGATCCAGGACTACGCGCGCCTCCACGGCCTCGCCCGCGAAGACCTTCCTGCCGGCCGCCACATTGCCATCGCCGGCGACGCCGAACTCGACGAAGGCAACATCTACGAAGCCCTGCTCGAGGGCTGGAAACACGACGTTCGCAACGTCTGGTGGGTCATCGACTACAACCGCCAGTCCCTCGATTCCGTCGTCCCCGACCGGCTCTTCGGCCGCATTGAAGGCCTGTTCCGCGACATGGGCTGGAACGTCATCACCATCAAATACGGCCGCAAGCTTGAGGCCGCCTTCGCCAAACCCGGCGGCGAGGCTCTCCGCAGTTGGATCGACGACTGCCCCAACTCCCTCTACTCGGCGCTCACCTTCCAGGGCGGCGCCGCCTGGCGCCAGGCCGTGCTCGCCGATCTCGGCCGCTCCCGCGACGTTCGCGCCATCATCGATCCGTTGTCAGACGACGATCTCGCCGGCCTCATGACCAACCTCGGCGGCCACGACATCGAAACCCTGATCGACACCTTCCACCAGGCCGAAGCCGAGGGCGACCAACCCACCTGCTTCATTGCCTACACCATCAAGGGCATGGGCCTGCCCTTCGCCGGCCACAAGGACAACCATGCCGGCATGATGACCAAGGAGCAGATGGAGACCTTCCGGCAGGTCATGCACATCCGCTCCGGACACGAATGGGACAAGTTCGAAGGGCTGGATATCCCTGAACACGACCTCCAGTCTTTCCTCGACGCCTGCCCCTTCGCCACGCCCCTGACCCCCGAGGGCCGCTATCTCACCGCCCCGGCAGTCCACATCCCCCCCACCCTCCCGGCGCCGAAGACCGCCGGCCGCAAGATGTCCACCCAATCCGGCTTCGGCGACATCCTCGCCGAGATCGGTCGCGGCCAGGGCGAGTTCGCCGATCTCGCTGCCCACATCCTCACCACCAGCCCGGACGTCACCGTCTCCACCAATCTCGGGCCCTGGGTGAACCGCCGCGGCGTATTCGATCGTCACACCCGCAACGATGTTTTCCGTGACGCGAAACTGGCTTCAGCCCAGCGCTGGGGCATGTCGCCCGAAGGCCAGCACATTGAACTCGGCATCGCCGAACAGAACCTGTTCCTGCTTCTCGGTGCTGCCGGCCTCACGCATGCCCTGACCGGCGCTCGCCTGCTCCCCATCGGCACGGTGTACGACCCGTTCGTGAACCGCGGCCTCGATGCCCTCATCTACGCCTGCTACCAGGACGCCCGCTTCCTTCTCGTTTCGACTCCGTCAGGATTGACGCTGGCCCCGGAGGGCGGTCAGCACCAATCGGTCAATACGCCACTGATCGGCATGGCCGCCGACCGCCTCGCCAGCTTCGAGCCATCGCATGTGGACGAACTGGCGATCCTCATGCGCCATGCTTTCGATCTCATGCAGCGGCCTGACGGCTCCTCCGCCTGGCTCCGCCTCTCTACCCGCCAGCTTGAGCAGCCCGCCCGACAGCTCGACGCGCAATCCGTCATCGCCGGCGCCCACTGGGTCGTTCCACCGGCCGAGGGCGCGCGCATTGCCATCGCCTATCAGGGGCCGGTCGCGCCGGAAGCCGAGGCCGCCTTCGCCGAACTCCGAACCGAGGATCCCGCCGCCGGTCTTCTTGCCATCACCAGCCCCGATCGGCTCCACGCCGGCTGGACCGCCGCCCTTCGTGTCCGCCGTGAAGTCGACCGGTCGGCCACCTCCCATGTGGAAACCATCCTTGCCCCGTTGGCGCCCGGCGCGGCTTTGGTAACGGTGCTCGACGGCCACCCCGCCACCCATTCCTGGCTCGGCGCCGTCCGTGGCCAGCGCGTCATCCCCCTCGGCCCAGATCATTTCGGCCAGTCGGGCGACATCCCTGATCTTTATCGCGAATACCGCATGGACACCGACGCCATCCTGGATGCCTGCGCCCAGGCATGGCTCGCATAGGTGATCCGCCTGACCAGGCACGCCCAAGAGGCCATCGAAAAGCGCAACATCCGACTTACTTGGCTCGAAGCGGCTATTGTTTCTCCTGACTGGACATCGCCCGACCCCGCCCATCCCGATCGAACGAGGTCCTTCAAGGAAATTCCGAGTTTCGGCGGCAGGATCCTGCGGGTTGTTTCCCGCCAGGATGGCGCCGATGTTATCGTGATAACAGCCCATTTCGATCGGGGAGCGCAGCGTTGATTCGCACCAGCTATGATCCGGAAGCTGACGCACTCTTCGTGTGGTTCGCCCCCGAAGGCGCGAAATCAGTGACAACCGAGGAAGTCGCCCCGGGCATCCTCCTCGATTTCAACTCCAGCGGACGAACGATCGGCATCGAAATCCTCGACGTGAAGGAACGCTTCGGCGCGTTCGATCGACCCGAACCGGCGAAAGCCGCTGAGTAGCTTCGGGGGGCTTTCCTGTTCAAAGGCGACGATTTCAGCAAGACCGACATCCGACCCGCCCACTAGGAAACGCCCATGCCCGCCGAACCCGACTACGCCGCTATCGGCCACATCTTCTCCCTCGCCGGCCGTACAGCCCTCGTCACCGGTGGCTCTGTCAGCATGGGCCGAGCCGTTGCCGTCGCTCTCGCCACCGCCGGCGCCGACATTGCCATCCAGTCCGCCGCCAAGTCGGACACCGCGGTCGGCTTCCCCGACGCCGCCGCCGAAACCCGCGCCGCCGTCGCCGCCCTCGGCCGCCGCTGCGTCACCATCGAGGCCGACTTCGTCACGTCTGGAGAGGCCCGCCGCACAGTCACCGAGGCCCGCGCCGCACTCGGCCATATCGACATCCTGGTCATCGCCGCCTCGGTCCAGCACCGCGAGGCCCTGTCCGACATCACCGAGGCCGGACTCCACCGCCAATTCGCCATCAACTTCGCCGCCACGATCGAGCTGGTCCAGGCCGCCGTTCCTCCCATGGCCGAGAAAGGCTGGGGCCGCGTTCTCTCCTTCGGCAGCATCAACGAGACACGCCCGGACCACACGCTCGGCATTTACGCCGCGCTCAAGTCCGCCCAGCACAACCTGATCATCAATCTCGCCCGTGAATACGCCGGTCGCGGCGTCCTGCTGAACACGCTCGCGCCCGGCCTCGTCGCGACCGAGCGCAACCGCTGGCGCCGTCAGGACGCCGCGGAGTGGCAACAGATCCAGCACCGCGCCAACCCCATGCACCGCGCCGGCCGGCCGGAGGAAATGGTCGGCGCCGCGCTACTCTTCTGCTCCGACGCGGGCAGCTTCATCACCGGCGCCAACCTTCAGGCCACCGGCGGAGCGCATCTGTAGCGATAACCCCGGGCAGCCGATCCAGAACCTCGCCCCAATCCCCCATCCGCCGCTGCCGCAGGATCCGCAATGTCGGGTACCACGGACTATCCTCCCGCCCGCTGAACCAGCGCCAGCAATTGTCATATCGGTCGAGCAGCACCACTGGCCGACCCAGCGCCCCCGCGAGGTGCACCACGGACGTATCCACGCTCACCACCACATCCAAATTCGCGACGACCGCGGCCGTGTCCGCGAAATCGCGCACTCCCGGCATGGGATCGGCCATGAAATCCGGCGCCACGTGTCCCATCTGCAAACTGACCAGCGCCACACCCGGCCCGGCCAACGCGCGGAACACCTCGGGGTCCAGACTCCGCCGAGCTTGCAGCACGTCGAAGCCCTTCGCCCAGGGCCGAGCCTGGCCGGTCCAGACACACCCGATCCGCCGCCCAGCCGGCAACCGACTAGCCCATGCCGCGACCAGACCCGGATCGGCGGCCAGATACGGAACGACCGCCGGGATCGTCTCCATCGTCGTCCCGAACGCCCGAGGCAGGCTGAACACCGGGCAGTGGAAATCATACGCCCGCCACGGATCCTCGATCGGCACCACCTCCACGCCCGCCAAGGTCCCCATCAGCCGCCGCAGGGGCTCCGGCACCGCCAGCAACACACGCGCCCCGAGCGCCGCCAGCATCGGCGCATACCGCGCGAACTGGATCGTGTCGCCGAACCCCTCCTCGTGCCACACCAGCACCGTTCGCCCCGCCAGCCCTTCCACGCCCGGCAGCAGCGGACCGCGCGGCAGAGCAGGACGCTCGGCCAGCGTCAGCCGATATTCGTAATCCCGCCAAGCTGCGGTCAGCCGCCCTGCATGCAGCAGCGCCACCGCCCGGTTGACTCGGACGCGCGCATCCTCTGGCGCGCGCTGCACCGCCTGATCATGTGCCGCGACCGCATCTTCGAACCGGCCCTCCGTCTTCAGAACCATCCCCAAATTGGACCACGGTGCGGCCGGCCGCGGATCCAGCGCGACCGCCCGCCGGAACGCCTGCTCCGCCGCCGGCAGATCTCCCGCCGAAGCCAGGCTCATTCCCAGCCCATGCCACGCCACCGCGTCGTCCGGCAGAGCCCCAACGGCCGCGCGGTACTGCATCGCGGCTGCTTGGTGCCGGTCCAGCCGCGACAGCAAGTCCCCCAGATCCCGTCGCGGATGCGCATGCTCCGGCATTGCCAGGCTGTCCAGCAGCCCGCCCGCCCTCTCCACGTCCCCCGCGCCCCCCAGCGCGAGCGCATGGATCAGCCGCATCGCGGGTACGCGCGCTCCATCGGGGGTCCCGTCCCAAATCCGAGCCACCGCGGCGAAGTCGTTGCGTTCCAAAGCAGCCAGCGCACCGGCCAGATCGACGGTCATGCTGGAGTATTCGCCGAGGCCGGTTAATCGAGGATTATGTGCGCGCCTCTCTGTTTCCTGGCACCGCTCGCGTATAAGGCGGGCCCGTGAAGACTCTGCGCCACCCCCGATGATGTATTTCAGCCGCGCCAAGGCGACCCTGATCGTAGGGCTGTGCCTTCTTGGCGTTCTCCTCTGCTTGCCGAACCTGTCCCGTAGCCCTAACGCCTGGCTTCCTTGGCGCCAGGTCCATCTCGGTCTCGACCTCCAGGGCGGCAGCTATCTGCTCATGCAGGTCGATATGTCGGCCGTCACCAAGGAGAGGCTGAACGGCCTCGTCGATTCGGCCCGCCAGGCGCTGATTCAGCAGCGGATCTTCAACCGCATTCAGGTCGTCCCGGCCCACAACCAGTTGCTGATCCAGCTTGTCGATCCGAACAAGACCCAGGACGCCATCGCCGCCCTCCGGCCCCTCATTTCGCCGGAGGGTGCGCTCAACACACCTGACCTCGACATCGTCTCGCCGAGCCCAGGCACCGTCACCATGACCCTGTCGCCCGTCGCTCTGCACGACCGAGCGCTCGCCGCAGTCCAGCAGTCCATCGACATCGTCCGCCGGCGCATTGACGCGACTGGCGTGGCCGACGCCGAGGTCAGTCCCGAAGGCGACTCCCGCATCGTCGTCCAGCTTCCTGGCGTCGGAGACCCTGAACGCATCAAGCAGCTCCTCGGCACCACTGCGCATATGACCTTCCAACTCGTGGACGAAACCGCGAGCCCCGCCGGCCCGCCACCTCCCGGCGTCAGCCTTCTTCCGATGGAGGACGATCCCAACCAGAAGATCCCGGTCTTCGACCGAGTGGACGTGGACGGCGGAGACCTGACCGACGCCCGGGCCGGCAACGACCAGCAGACCGGGCAATGGGTGGTGAACTTCACCTTCAACTCCGTTGGCGCGCGGCGCTTCGCTGATATTACGCGTGCGAATGTCGGCCGCCGCTTCGCCATCGTGCTCGACAATAAGGTGATCAGCGCCCCGGTGATTCGCGAGCCGATCCTCGGCGGGCGCGGTCAGATCAGCGGCAACTTCACCGCTTCCTCCGCCTCCGACCTTGCCCTGTTGCTGCGCGCCGGCGCCCTGCCGGCCCCGCTGACGGTGGTGGAGCAGAACAGCATCGGGCCCGAACTTGGCGCTGACTCGATCCGCTCCGGCGCCATCGCCCTCGGCGTCGGCTTCCTGCTCGTCGTTGCCTTCATGGGCTTCTTCTACGGTCTGCTCGGTTGGATCGCGAATGTCTGCCTGGTCGTGAACCTGATCCTGATGCTGGCCATCATGTCCCTGCTCCAGGCCACACTGACCCTGCCCGGCATGGCCGGTATCCTGCTGACGCTCGGTATGGCGGTGGACGCCAACATCCTGATCAACGAACGCGTCCGGGAGGAGCAGCGGAACGGACGTCCGCCCCTTGCTGCCCTCGAACACGGCTTCCAGCGCGCCTACCGCACGATCTTCGATTCAAACGCCACGGCGTTTCTGGCGCACGTCATGCTGTTCATCTTCGGCTCCGGGCCAGTGCGCGGATTTGCCGTGACGATCACCGTCGGCATCGCCACCAGCCTGTTCACCGCCTGGATGCTCACGCGCCTGCTTGTCTCCCGCTGGTATATCGCCACGCGGCCACGCCTTTTGCCGGTCTGACCCGCCATGTTCAGCTTCCTCCTCCGCCCGCATTTCCGCCTCGTCCCGGACGGTACCCGCATCCAGTTCATGAAGGGCCGGTTCATGGGGCTGATGGTCTCGGCCGTGCTGTCCACGGCCTCCATCATCTTATTCTTCCACCCCGGCCTGCACCTGGGCATCGATTTCTCGGGCGGAATCGTCATGGAGGTCCGAACCCCCGGACCGGCCGATTTCGGCAAGATCCGTGCGGCGTTGGCGGCCGAGAAGGTCCCGCAGCAGGGCGTGCAGCGTTTCGGTGCGCCGGATGAGGTGCTGATCAGGCTTGGCGCCCAGCCCTCGGCCGCGGCAACCGATACGATGGTCAACAAGGTGCAGGCGGCGCTGGCGAAAGCCGAGCCGGGCAGCAAAATACTGCGTACCAATGCCATCGGCGCCTCGGTGTCGGCGCAGCTGCTGCACAACGGCATCCTGGCGCTGGTCATCAGCCTGGCGATGATCCTGGTCTATATCTGGTTCCGCTTCGAGTGGGAGTTCGCGGTCGGAGCGGTGGTGACTCTGGTGCTGGACATCACCAAGGCCGTGGGATTCCTGGTGCTCACGCGGTTTGATTTCGACCTGGTGATGGTGGCCGCGATCCTGACCATCCTGGGCTATTCCACGAACGACAAAGTCGTCGTGTACGACCGGGTGCGCGAGAATCTGCGCAAGTACAAGACCATGCCGCTGCGTGACTTGATCGATCTTTCGATCAACGAAACACTCAGCCGGACACTGGGCACGAGCATGACGCTGTTCCTGGCGGCCTTGCCGCTGGCGCTGTTCGGTCCGCAATCGATCTCGGACTTCGCATGGGTGATGCTGTTCGGGATCGTGGTTGGCACGTCGTCGTCCATCTTCATCGCCGCCCCGATCCTGCTTTTGCTCGGAGAGGGGCGACTGCGTCGGGATGCCGCGGCGCCGGTCGTGGCGAAACCCAAACTGAGCGTCGGGTCGGAGCCGGCTGCGCGGAGACGGTAGAGGGCTTGTGCAAGACCGCCGCCGCATCCGGCTGCGACTTTGGACGGTGTTCATAGCATCGCCGCCCAGGTCGCGATCTGGTCGCCGGGCAATTTCGGTGTCCGTTCGAATTGCGCAGTCGCGCCGTCAAGCTCGCCCATGTTCGACAGCACGTGTCCAAGGGCCATGTGAGCCACATTATTCGTTGGACCGCGTTTTAAGGCTTTGCGGAGAACCTCAGCTGCTTCGTTAAGTTTGCCGCTTTCGGAAAGAACGAACAACTCAGCAATGCGGCCCGTCGTGGTACTGCGTCCTGCGACCGCGGCCCATGAGCGCTGTGAGAGGGTGTCTGTGAGGGACGATGCCCTGTGGTTGGAGGGACCCTTCGGCTCAACGCAGATTGCGTTAGAGGTACCGACTCTCTGACATCTGCCGGCGACCCGCGGGTGGCACCCTCTTGCCGCACATCTTTGATCTTGATACTTAGGTATGTGCCTAACTATGAACCCCACCTCGATCGGCTGTTCCATGCCCTCGCCGATCCGGCGCGGCGGTCCATGCTGCAACGCCTGGCGCTCGGACCGGCGCCGGTCAGCGAGCTCGCCCGACCGCTGCCCATGTCCCTCCCTTCCGCCATGCAGCACCTTGGTGTGCTGGAGGACGCTGGACTGGTGCGGACGGAAAAGCGCGGCCGCGTGCGCGAGTGCACCTTGCAGCCCGACAGGCTCAGCCTGGCTGAGCGTTGGCTCATCGCTCGGCGGCCGGAATGGGAACAGAGGCTCGATCGATTGGGTGCGTATCTGCAAACCATGAACGACGAGGGAGCATAGCCCATGACGTCATCCGTTCAGCCCGAGCCCCTGCGGCTTTCGCGCCTGCTCCATGCGCCGCGGGAGACCGTATTCCGAGCCTGGGGCGAGGCCCGGCATGTGAAAGCCTGGTTCGCGCCGGAAGGGTTCATCGTTCCAGATGCAACGGTAGAGATGCGCGAGGGCGGCAGGTTCGATTTATCGATGCGCTCACCGCGCGGCGAGGAACACTGGATCCGCGGCCGTGTGCTGGAGGTGACGCCGAATGAGCGGCTGGTGATCGGGATGCGCATCACCGATGCGGCCGGCAAGGCGCTCTTCGACGCGCATACGGCGGTGACCTTCGCCGATGCGCTTGGCGGCACCCGGCTGGATGTGGAGCAACGCTGTACGCTGCTCGATCCGGAAGTCGGATGGATGGTGCAAGGCGCGCCGCAAGGTTGGGCGAGCACGCTCGACCAACTGGAAGCCGAAGTGCTGCGCATGCATGGCGCCTCGGAGCCGACGAGTCGCTCGGTCGCCCATGGCAGCTTCCATCTGGAACGCACCTATGAAGCACCGGTGGAGCGTGTCTGGCGCGCCTTCACTCAGGGGGACGCGAAGCAGGCATGGTTCAGCGGACCGCCAGGAAAGTGGGAGTTGTTGGAACGCCACATGGATGTGCGCGAGGGCGGCACAGAGCGGCTAAAGGGACGCTGGGAAGGCGGCATGGTGTCGTCGTTCGACGCGATATACCACGATGTCGTCCCGCAGGAACGGCTCGTGTACAGCTACACGATGCACCTGAACGAGCGGAAGATATCGGTCTCGCTCGCAACCATCGAATTGCGGGCAGAGTTGGGACGCACCACGGTGCGAGTGACGGAGCAGGGTGCGTTCCTGGACGGATATGATGATGCCGGGTCGCGCGAGCATGGCACCGGCCTGCTGCTCGATGCACTCGGCGCGTCGTTACGAGCCTAATCGTCCCGCCCGCGCTGACGGCGGCCGCGTGCGAGTTCCGTGACGACGCCGTGCAGAGTGCGCAGCTCCTGTTCCGTCACTTCGCCGCGCTGAAAGAAGTGGCGGATGTTGCGCACCATGCCGGGCCGTTTGGGCAGATTGCTGAGGAAACCACAGGCGTCGAGCTCGGCGGTTAGGTGGGCCAGAAAGTTTTCCAGCTGCGTTTTGGTGCCGACATGCGTCTCGTTGGTCATCAGTACATGGGCCAGTGTCTGATCATCAGCGAGCCACCACTCGTAGGCCATGATCATGACGGCCTGCGCCAGATTGAGCGACATGAAATCCGGATTGAGTGGATAGCGTACCAGCGCGTCGGCATGCGCCATGTCGTCATTATCCAGGCCGGCGCGCTCGGGGCCGAACAGGATGCCGGCGCGCAGGTCGCGCCCGCAGATCGCGCGCAACTCCGCCGCCCCGCCGCGCGCAGTCAACACCGGCTTGATGATATGCCGCGGCCGAGGACACGTGGCGAGCACATGGTGTAGATCTGCGACCGCCTCGGCCACGTCAGGGTGGACGGTCGCCTCGTCAAGCAGGCGCTGGGCGCCGGAGGCGTTGCGCCATGCCTTGTCCTGCGGCCAGCCGTCGCGCGGAGCGACAAGGCGCAGATGAAACAGACCGCCATTGGCCATGGCGCGGGCGCAAGCTCCGATATTGTCGGCCAGTTGCGGACGAACCAGGATGACGACGGGGGAATTGCCGATCGGCGCGAGGTCGGCGCCGCTTTCGCGCCTTGTCATCCCTTGCGCCAGGTGGTCCCGGCCGCCGTGTCCTCCAGGACGATGCCCCGCGCGACCAGGTCCGCGCGGATCTTGTCGGCGCGGGCGAAATCCCTGGCCTTGCGGGCGGCCACGCGCTCGGCGATAGCGGATTCGATTGCGGCGGTATCGGTCCCGCCGCGGAACCATGCCTCCGGCGTTTGCTGCAGGATGCCCAGCACATCGCCAGTAGCGCGCAGCCCGGCGGCCGCAACGCGGTCTCCGGTCAGCGCCGCGTCCGCGAGGACGCGCATATGCGCGATTGCCAGCGGTGTGTTGAGGTCGTCGCACAGCGCGTCAAGCACCGGTTCGGGGAGGCTCGGGGCCGGCTCGGACGGCGTCCGCTCCAGTGCGCGGTAGAAGCGGTCGAGTTCCTTTCGCGCTTCTTCCAAGCCGGCGTCGGTGAAGTCGAGTTCCGCGCGATAGTGGGTCCGCAGCAGCAGCAACCGAATAGCCTCGCCGGGAGCCTTGGCGAGCACGTCGCGGACGGTGAAGAAGTTGCCGAGGGACTTCGACATCTTCTCGCCGTTCACCAGCAACATGCCGTTGTGCATCCAGTATCGGGCGAAGTGGCTGCCAGGAAACGCGCAGAGGCTCTGGGCGCGTTCATTCTCGTGGTGGGGGAAGATCAGATCGCTGCCGCCGCCGTGGATGTCGAACGTCTCACCCAGGTAGCGCCAGGACATGGCGGAGCATTCGACATGCCAGCCTGGGCGTCCTCGGCCCCAGGGACTATCCCACCCGGGTAGGTCGGGCGTTGAGGGCTTCCACAGCACGAAATCCCCCGGATCACGTTTGTAAGGCGCGACGTCGACGCGGGCGCCGGCGAGCAACTCCTCCGGGCTGCGGCCGGAGAGGGAGCCATAATCGGGGTCGGTCTTCACCGCGAACAGGACATGCCCTTGCGCTTCATAGGCATGGCCGCTTTCGATCAGCCGTTCGATGACGGTGATCATCTCGGGGATGTGCTCGGTGGCGCGCGGCTCCTGGTCGGGCGGCAGGGCACCGAGTGCGGCCATGTCGGTATGGAAATCGGCCAGGGTGCGGGCGGTGATGGCGGCGATCGGTTCGCCTGATTCGACGGCCCGAGCGTTGATCTTGTCGTCCACGTCGGTGACGTTGCGGACGTAAGTGACGCGCGGATAGAGCCGGCGGAGCAGACGGGCGAGCACGTCGAACACGACCCCCAGGGGGCGGGCGTTCCCGAGATGCGCCAGGGCGTACACCGTCGGCCCACAGACGTACATGCGTACGTGGGAGGGATCGATCGGGCTGAATGCCTCCCGCCGGCGGGTCAGAGTGTTGTGGAAGAACAGTTGGGGCACCGTCGTGTTGTGGTGGATGCGAGACGGCGAATCAACGCGCTCGATTGACAGGGGCGTTTCCCTTGGCTACGCGATAAGTGCGAATGCCTCGCAATAACGACGCCGTCCGGCCGGAGAATACCGTGAGCACTGCCGTCTATTCCTCCGGCCGGCAGAGGCTGACTCGTACCGTAGCCGTCTTCGGCCCTGGCCTGGTGGTGATGCTGGCCGATACGGATGTCGGCAGCGTGATCACCGCGGGCCAGAGCGGGGTGCAGTGGGGCTACCGGCTGCTGCTGCTGCAACTCGTGCTGATCCCCATCCTCTACATGGCCCAGGAGCTTACCGTCCGCCTTGGCATCTTCACCGGCCGCGGACACGGCGAACTCATCCGGCAGACCTTCGGCATGCCATGGGCGATGCTCTCGGCGGCAGGCCTCGGCGTGGCCACCGTGGGCGCGTTGCTAACGGAGTTCTCCGGCGTTGCCGGCGTC
Source organism: uncultured Pseudomonadota bacterium (assembly GCA_963791885.1). Lineage (GTDB taxonomy): Bacteria > Pseudomonadota > Alphaproteobacteria > Acetobacterales > Acetobacteraceae > CAVSUZ01. The sequence continues at coordinate 2,381,663 of CAWBUL010000006.1, forward strand.
GGCGAGCTGTACGGCCTTTCGCGCGCCCTCACGCTGCCGATCGCCGGCGGTCGGATTGTTCGAGTTCGCGTTCTTTTTTGTGGCCTGGGCCGCGCATCCCGATCCTGCTGCGATGGCACGAGGCGCGATCGATATCCCGTTCGCCGACAAAGAGTATCTGTATCTCGCAGCGGCCAATATCGGCGCGGTGATCATGCCGTGGATGATCTTCTATCAGCAGTCGGCGGTGGCGGATAAGCGCCTCCGGCGGGAGCACTTTGCCGCGGCACGCTGGGATACGGCTATCGGTGCCGTAGTAACCCAGCTTGTGATGGCCGCCGTGCTGATAGCCTGCGCCGCTACGATCGGAGTGAAGAACCCCAATGCCTCGCTGAACACAGTGGGCGACATGGCGCAGGCTCTGACGCCATTCCTAGGTAAGGCAATGGGGAATGCGGTGTTCGGGGCCGGCGTCCTGGGCGCGGGCATGGTCGCGGCGATCGTCGCATCACTGGCCTTTGCCTGGGGATTGGGCGAGGTGACCGGCTATCGGCATTCACTGGAGCATCACCCGCTGGAGGCGCGCTGGTTCTACGCGGTGTATGCGCTGTGTGTGATCGGTGGATGTCTCGTGGTCGGCTTCTGGCCCAATCTGGTGTCGCTGAACGTTGGTGTGCAGGTGATGAATGCGCTGCTGCTGCCGCTCGTGCTGGGCTTTCTGATTGCACTTGCCTGCCGCGCGCTGCCGCAGTCGCATCGGTTGCGTGGGACATACCTGTACGTGGTCCTGGTAGTGACGGTATTGACCTGCGCGCTGGGCGTGTTCGGCGGATTCTCGGGCGCCGGACTTCTCGGATAGTGGTGAGGGGCGGCGCCGACCCAGTGAAAGGTCGGCGCGCTGAATCGTCTAACCCCGCCCCAGGCTTGGCACGTAGTTCCGGCGCGGATACTCGTCCCAGTGTTCGGTCAGTCCCTTGTGGCTGAATTCCTTGTAAGGGTGTGCTCTCAGGCGCTCGACATCGATTTCGATACCGAGACCTGGCGTTTCAGGCAGCGTCGCCCAGCCGTCTTTGACCGTGATGTGCGTCGGCGCGATCGCGTGGCACACTTCGCGGAAATTCACGAAATACTCGGCGATGCGGAAGTTCGGAATGGTGGCACAGACATGCACCGTCGCAGCGAACCCCATCAGCACGCTGTTATAGTTGTGCGGCGCCATCACCACGGCCTGGGGCTGCGCCATCGCCGATATATCCAACAACGCGCTGATGCCACCGATGGCGCAAATGTCAGGGTTGAGGATGTCGGCCACACGCTTTTCCAGTGCCTGGAAGAACGACTCTTTTGAATACAGAGCTTCGCCGGTGACGATCGGGATCGGTACCGCGCGGCGCACCTCGCCGAGCAGGTCCAGGTTGTCGGGCGGGCAGGGTTCCTCGTACCAGGTAATGCCGAACTCCGTCAGGCGCTGGCCGATGCGAATGGCGTGTGACGGTGAGAAGCGACGGTGCGCTTCGATCAGCAGTTCGAAATCGGGTCCGACGGCCTTGCGCATACGGCGGACGAAATCGATGGCGAAATCCTCGTCCTTTGGATCGACGAAGCTGCGCCAGGGATTGGGGAACGGATCGAATTTCGCGGCGGTGAAGCCTTCTTCCCTCAGCTTCAGTGCGGTCTGGATGTTTTCCTCGACGCTGCCGTGCGACCAGCCATTGGCATAGACACGCACCTCGGCGCGCGAAGGACCGCCGATCAGGTTGTAAACCGGTTGACCGCAGCGCTTGCCAAGTATGTCCCACAACGCAATTTCGATCGCGCTCCAGGCCGAAAGCAGTTCCATCGAATTGCGGCGGATGGCAAAGTCGTTGAACAGCACCGCACCGATATGGCGGATGTTGAAGCTGCTGCGGCCGATGATATAGGGCGCCATGCATTGCACGCAGGCTTCAATCACCTTCTCTTTCCCGCGGGTGACATAAGCTTCGCCCCAGCCGTAGAGACCATCTTCGGTTTCCACGCGGCAGAAGAGCAGGTTTTTGCCGCTGCCGGGGTGAAGCAGGAAAGTCTCGATGCGGCTGATCTTCATGCGGGTTTCTCCAGGTCGGGAATGGGTTCGATAGGTCCCATCAGCAGGGTGTAGAAGCAGACTCCGGCGACCAGGACGGCCGCGGCGACGATGAAGGCCCCGCTGAAGGAGCCGGATATTTTAACGATGTAGCCGGTGAGGATGGCGGACACCGAACCAACCGCGGCGTTCATCGTGTTCATGATGGCACCGATGGTGCCGCTGCCACCGCGCGGTGCGACCAGCGACGGGAAGGACCAGCCGACGGATGATGCACTGGTCAACATGCTGACCGATATGGTCATCCACACCAATACCCAGACGATGCTGGTGGTGAAGGCAGCGCCCAGGATGGCCAGTCCGCCAAGCAGACAGGCCACGATCGCAGCTTTTCGGACGATCGTCTCGTCATGGCCGCGTTTCACCAGCCAATCCACCAGCCAACCGGCGATCAGGAATTGCGCAACAGTGGCGACGAACCAGGGAAGCACGGTGAAGCTCGCGGATTTCAGCAGCGAGACGTTCATGGTCTGAACGAAATAGGTCGGCAGCCATGATGCGAAGAGAGAATTGGAATAGCCGTAGCAGGCGAAGCCGAGCGTCAATCCCCAGACTTTCCGTTGCCGCAGGAGATAGAGCAGCATACGGATACTACCATGCGATGACGGTCCCTCCGGCACGGCTCCGCCGGACGTGATGTATTCGTATTCAAGCGGCGTCAGCTTTGTATCTTCGCTGGGCTCGCGGTAGCGCACCCAGAAAACAATCAAAAAGATGAAACTCAACAGGGAGGTCATCCAGAATGCACCGCGCCATCCGAAGGTGACGAGTGTGATCGCCACCAGTGGCACGCCGACGACCTGGGAGAACTTGGCCATGCCGTCGAACATGGCGGTTGCGGTGCTGCGCTCCGATCGGGGGAACCAATGGCCGACCGCTTTCGAGTTCAGCGGGAAGCTCGGCGCTTCGGCTGCGCCAAGCAATAGCCGCGCGATTATGATACCGCCATAGCCGCCAGCCATCGCGGTGATGGCGGAGGCGAGGCCCCACAGAAAGATGCCGATCCGTCCGACGCGGGTCACGCCGAAGCGGTCCAGAATCATGCCGGATGGAATTTGCAGCACGGCGTAGGACCAGCTGAAGGCGCTGAACAACACGCCGAGCGTCAGCGCATCAAGATGCAGTTCCGCCTTCAGCGGCGGCCCGGCGACCGACAGCGCCAGCCGGTCGAAATAGTTGAACAGCACGCTCGCGCCGAGCAGAACAGCGATACCCCATCGCCGGCGCGGAACCGCGCGATTGACCGGCCCATGCATGACGTTTCCCCGCTTTGCCCCGAACGGTAGGCCGGGGCAGCGGGGTGGGCAAGACGCGGGCGGTTACTCCTTCAGCATCGGGCGACCTTCATGCGCAACGAGAAGATCGTGCATGTCGTTGGCATGTTCTTCTTCCTTGAGAAGGATACCTTCGAGCATGACGCGCGTGGCCGGGTCGCGGTCGCCGAAGAAGCGGATAAGTTCGCGATAGTGATCCACCGCAATGCGCTCGGCGATCAGGTTCTCCTTGATCATATCGACAAGATTTTCGCCTTCGGCATATTGTGAGGCGGACCGCGTGGCGAGGCCTTCCGGATTGAAGTTGGGTTTGCCGCCAAGCTGATTGATGCGTTCGGCGACTTGCATCATGTGCTGTTGTTCTTCCGCGGCATGTTCGGTGAATTCTTCCTTGACGCTGTCGCTGGCGATGCCGGTCGCGGCCACAGCATGCATGGTATAGCGCAGGACGCAGACGATCTCGGTCGCCAGCACCGACTGCAGGATATCGATGGTCTGCTGTACGTCGCCGCCATAGGTTTCAGTGACGGCCCCTTTCTCCAGATGCTGACGGGCACGTTCGCGCAGTGTCTTAACGTCGGTCAGGAACGGCTGGGATTGTGCGGGCTTACTCATGGACGCTCTCCGCTTTCGAGGTGATCAAGAATTAGCGCATAGAAGATGGATCGAAAACAGGTGCTCGGGATCGGTCCAACAGGTTACCACATGCCATCCGGCGGCATTCGCCAGGCGTGCGAAACCTGTTTGAGTGTATTTATAGCTATTCTCCGTATGGATCGTTTCACCGCGCGCGAACCGAATATGCCGCCCGGCCACGCGCACCGTCTGATCCCGTTCGCTCACCAGATGCATTTCTATCCGGCCTAGCCCGTCGTTCCAGATGGCACGGTGGGCAAACTGGGTGGGATCGAAAGTTGCGTCCCCCTCCCGGTTCAGGCGGACCAGGAGGTTGCGGTTGAAAGCGGCGGTGATGCCCGCTGAATCGTCGTACGCGGCGATCAGCCGGGCCGGGTCCTTGCACAAATCGGCACCGACAAGGAAGAACGAGTTCCCACCGAGCGTGGTGCGTGCCTGGGCCAGGAAGCGGCGTGCTGCGTCGGGATCGAGATTGCCAATGGTTGAACCGGGGAAGAAGCCGAACGGGCGCAGATCGTTTACCGCGCGCGGCAGAGCCAACGGCCGGGTGAAGTCGGCGATCACGGGATAAACCTGCGGCAAGCCCGCGAGGCGCAATCGCGGCGTCATGGCGTCGATCGAATCTGCGGCGATGTCCACCGGCACATAGGCCGCGAAAACCGCCCGGTTGCCCTGATCACGCAGCGCCAGCAACATTCGCGCCTTCGCCTCGTCCGACGCGCCGTACTCAACCAGCACGGCAGGCGGGCGAACGACCGAGACGAGATCGGCGGCCACGTGGGGGAGAAGCGCCATTTCCGTGCGCGTCAGATAATACTCTGGCAGGCGTGTGATCTGATAGAACAGGTCACAACCCACCGGATCATAGAATAGTTGCGGCGGCAATGTCTTTGGTGAGCGCGTCAAACCATCCAGCGCCATGCGGACGACCTCACTGTCCGCTGCCAGAAGCAGGCTGTCGTCAGGCATACGCGATGTCTCCTATGGGGTCAGATGTCGCGGGCGAGGCGCACGCCGGAGAACTGCCAGCGCTTTTCCGGGTGGAAGAAGTTGCGATAGCTCGGTCGTGTGTGACCGTCAGGCGTGGCAACGGAGCCGCCGCGTAGCACCATCTGGCCGATCATGAACTTGCCATTGTATTCGCCGACGGCGCCTTCTACCGGGTGGAAGCCGGGGTAGGGAAGATAGGCGCTGTTGGTCCATTGCCAGGCCCGGCCGATCATGTGGTGCAGCCGCCTGTCGGAGGATGCCACTTCCCATTCGGCTTCGGTCGGCAGGCGTGCGCCGGCCCAACGGGCGAAGGCGTCAGCCTCATACCAGCTGATGTGGCGAACCGGCGCGTCAGGTTCGAGCGGCGCGAGGCCGCCCGGCCCCGTCTGCCACCAGCCGTCATCGCGGTCCCGCCAATAGAGCGGCGCCGACCAGCCGTCCTGCTGCACCCGCGCCCAGCCATCCGACATCCAGAGCAACGGGTTGCGGTAGCCACCATCCTGCATAAACCCCAGCCAGTCGCGGTTTCGCACCGGGCTGATGGCGAGGGAGTAGGGCGCGAGGTAGGTGCGATGGCGCGGTCCCTCATTATCGAAGGCGAAGCTGCGCGCGTTATGGCCGATATCAGCAAGGCCGCCGTCGAAGCTGACGAACCCCTGGTCCGGATCGGAGGGTGCGTCCTCCCAGCCTGGCAGCAGCGCCGGATAGAGCGGCGACTGAGCGAAGGCGTGCAGCATGTCGGTGACCAGCAGCTCCTGATGCTGCTGTTCGTGATTGAGGCCGAGTTCGATCAGCGGCGCGGCCTCGGGCGGCAGATCGCGCAGCAACCGTGCCAATCCGGCATCAACAGCGGCGCGAAAGGCGCCCACCACGTCGGCACTGGGCCGGGTGAGCAGGCCACGCATGGGGCGGGGATGCCGGGCGCCGACCGTCTCGTAGTAGGAATTGAACAGGAAGCGGGAATCCGGGTCAAACACCTGATATCCGGGAAGGAAGGGCGTGAGGACGAATTCCTCAAAAAACCAAGTCGTATGGGCGCGATGCCACTTCGCCGGGCTGGCGTCGGGCATGGATTGGACACACTGGTCCTCTGCCGTCAGCGCGGCAGCCAAATGCTCCGTATGATCGCGGATAGTGCGACATCGGGTGGCCGGGTCAAGCGCTGCCAAGGCCAGGCCGGCATCGTCCATGAACGTTCTCCCGATCGCACGGCTGCTAGTTTAGGGCGTCCCCGGCCAGTAACAGGCCGCTCCCGGAATTGTCATCATGAACCACCCCTTTGTCTTGGGCGTCATCGGCCACGTGGACCACGGCAAGACGGCTCTGGTCCGAGCGCTGACGGGGATGGAAACAGACCGGCTTCCGGAGGAGAAGCGGCGGGGGATCTCCATCGCCTTGGGTTTCGCTCATCTGAGCGTCGCCGGGACGGTGGTGGACCTGATCGACATGCCCGGCCACGAACGCTTCGTGCGCACCATGATCGGCGGTGCCACGGGGATCGACGCCGCGCTGCTGGTCGTGGCGGCGAATGAGGGCGTTATGCCGCAGACAGTGGAGCATGTGGAAATCGCCGGGATGCTAGGGCTGAGGCGAGCGCTGGTGGTTGTAACAAAGGCCGACCTGGCGGACGAGACGGAAGCCGAGCTGGCCGGGGCTGAGGCGGCAGAGTTGGCCGCGCGCTGCGGTCTTACGTCAATAGAGCCAATCCTAACCTCGATGACGGACGGGCGCGGCATCGAAGCAGTGAAACAGGCCATCGGGGCCCTGGCGCAGCAGGGCCGCGCGGGGGTGTCGGACGACGGCTTCTTCTATCTTCCGGTTGATAGGGCGTTCAGCGTCGCCGGGCACGGGACGGTGGTGACTGGCACGCTGCGGCGGGGCCGGATCACCACGGGCGAGCACGTTCTGCTGCTGCCCGGAGGCAGGGAGACGCGCGTCCGCCGGTTGCAGGTCCGCGGCGCGACGGTAGAGGTCGCCGATCCGGGACGGCGGGTCGCTGTCAATCTGCGAGATCTTGCTGCTGGCGACGTCACCCATGGAGTAGCCCTGGTGTCCCCCGGGCTGCTGGAGCCATCGGCTTGGTTGTCGGTACGGCTGCGAGCCGCGCCCAGCGCTCCGCCATTGCGCAATGGCCAGCGGTTACGGCTGCTTTACGGGACGGCGGAGACCGACGTCGTGCTGCGATTGCTCGATCGCGACGGACTGGAGCCGGGGGACGCCTGTTTCGCCCAGTTTCGCTGTGCCCAGCGAATTGTGGTGCCGGTGCGGGAGCATGTGGTGCTGCGGACCATGGCACCGCTGCGGAGCGTCGCCGGCGGGGTGGTGATCGAGGCTGCACCACGGCGGCAGCGCCGCCACATCGCGGCTGTGCTGGAGCGACTGGAGAGGCTAGCGAACTCCAGCCCGAAGGAGATCATCACCTGCATGCTGGATACAGGCAGCGTGCGGGTCCTCGACGCTGCCAGGCTCGCGGGTGTTTCGGTTGGGATGGCCGAGACTACGTTGCGGGAAGCAGGTGCGACATTGTCCGGGGGCTTTGCCGCGCGGCCGGATGCGCTGGAGCGCCTCGCCGGCAGGATCATGAAGCTCGTGTCGGAGCAGCCCGGCGGCCTGCCGACCACGGCATTGCGCGCTGCACTGGGCCGGCTGGCTCCGCCCCTGGCTGATCTGGTCATGACGCACCTGGGCACGCGGGGCGCTGTGCTGCGCGACGGGCGGTTACGCCTGCGGCAGGTGGAGCAGACGAGTCTTGAAAGCGCGGCGAGGGAGATTGCGGAACAGTTCCGCCGGGCCGGATTGATGCCACCGTTACCATCTCAGGTTGCAATCGACCGAAGAGCGTGCGAGGCGCTGGTGCGAGCCGGCATGCTCGTACGGACCCATGATCGTGCGCAAAAGCGCGACATTCTGTTTCACCGGGACGCGATCGATTTGGCGCGGACGCGGCTGAAGATGGTTCTGGCGGAAGGCGGCCTGACGGTTTCGGAGATCGGTACGGCGCTCGGAATATCGCGCAAGTACAGCGTCCCTTTACTGGAGTATCTGGATGCCGTTCATTTCACCCGCCGTGAGGGCGATGTGCGTCGTCTGCGCGGGATCGAACCCGATCGTCAGATCGTGGCGCCTGGCCCGTCTGTGAGAATGAAAGGACAAATATCATGAAGATCGTAACCACACTCTCAGTGCTCGCCCTGCTCCTGGGAGCCGGCGTGGCGCACGCTGCTAAAACCCCCACTGCGGCTGCGACCAGCGCCCCGGTGAGTAGCTCGGGTGCGACCACCCATATGGCTGCCGGTCAGTTCAGCACTGAAGCGGCGGCGAAGGACAGCTGCGGGAGCAGCCCGGTGGTGTGGGTCAACAAGTCAAGCAAGGTGATCCACCCGTCCGGTGACAAGTACTTCGGAAAGACCAAGAGCGGCGCGTATATGTGCCAGAGCACGGCACAGCAGGCAGGGTATCATATGCCTGGGCCGTCAAAGGCCACGAAGCCGACTGCGAAGAAGAGCTAAAAATCACTCCGAAGAAGCGCTGAGAATCAGCGTATCAGCCAGGGAACCAGCACCGGCACGAGAACGGCCGTGACGATGGCATTGAGGCCCATCGCCAGACCCGCGAACGTGCCGGCCGTCTGGCCTTCCTGAAACGCGCGAGCCGTGGCGATGCCGTGGCTTGCCAGCCCCATGCCGAAGCCGCGGGCGGCCGGGTCGCGAATACGCAACGCGTTCAGCACGTAACTTGCCAGTACCGCGCCGGCGATGCCGCCTGTGACAGTTAGAACCGCAGTCAGTGGCGGCGATCCCCCTATTTGCCTGGAAACGGCCATCGAAACGCCGGCGGTGGCTGACCGAGGAGCGAGCGAAAGCAATTCGATGCGGGACAAGCCGAACGCACGGCCCAATTCGACGACGCTGATGATAGCGCAGCTTGATCCCACGATCAGCGCCAGCAGCAACGGGGCTGCGCGTTGCCGGATGAGCGCCAGATGGCGGAACAATGGAACACCGAGCGCCACAACAGCCGGGCCGAGGATGATGTTGATCGGCTGATTAGCGGCAAAATAATCGCCATACGAAATGCCCGTGATCGACAAGACGAAGACCACAATTCCGATCGCGACCAACGTGGGGTTCGCCAAGGGACTGCCTCGGGCCAGGCGCTGCAAGCGCACTGCCGCGGTGTAAGCAACCAGGGTCAGCGCGAGCGGAAAAACCTGCAGATGAGCAACGCTGTCCCGGACAGCCGACAGGACCTGACTCATGATTCCTGCTCCATCCGCGCGGCGTAGAGGCTTCCGACCGCCACGATCAGTGCACCCACAGACATGGTGATTGTTGTGGAGAGAAGGACGACCAGCAGCAGTGCGGCTCCGTGCGCGGCGAGGCGCCCAGCGTCAGCCATCACGCCAACGCCGGCCGGGACAAAGAGCAGGCCGAAGTGATCGTGAAGGGTTTTGGCGGTCCGGCTGAGGTCTTCAGGAATTGAGGTCTCTGCATCGGCGCCTCGGGATTGGGCGAGCAGGAACAAGAGCAGCAGCACCAAGCCGATCACCATGCCGGGGATCGGCAAGGAGGTTCGCGCAACAAGCAGATCCCCTCCGCACTGCAGAAGGAATAGAAGTGCGAGGGCCTTCAACATCGTCCGCTCCGGATCGTTTTGATCCTGCCGCGCGATCGGCGGCGCGAGCGAACGTCTCAGATCTATATGTAACGAGATATGAAGTATTTCAGGGGCGGGTGGGCAATCCGGCTGCGCGATCGGACAATCCGGCGGCCTTATGAACGAATTCCAGAGGCTCGTTCCAGTTGAAATTGCGCCAAACGGCCGCAAGATGCGCGTAGGGTGGCGACTGCGCGAACAGCTGGAAGGTCAGCCTGTGGCCGGCGTAATCCGAGTTCAACAAATCGCGCGCAAAGGCCAGAATCTTGCGGCGGTCCTCGGCGATCCAGTTATCGTTCACGGTGTAGTATTTGTCCATCCACGGTTTGGTTTCCGGAGCGACGAACGCGGCGTGGTCCGGCGTGACGCAGATCTGGCCCCCACAGAGTTCGCGCGCGATGTGCATCATGTGGTGAAGCTGGGAGGTAGCGAGCACCCGGCCGGTGTAAAGCAATGACTGGTTCGGCATGAGCAGCCCCGCCGGGCTCGGCTGGGCCAGCGCAATGGCCGCGGTCAGGTGTGCGTTGATGCCCTCCCGGTACACGGCGAGCTCAGCCAGCTTCTCCTGCACCGCCTGCTGCTTTTCCAGCCCGGTCTGGCGGGCGTTGAACAGCGCGGCGCCGATCAGCAGATCCGCTAGCCGCAGATTGCGCTGGACAAAGGCGAACGCGGAGTAGCGGTGTAGCGTGGCACGGATGAATGCCGCTGCCTTGGTGTGGCGATAGAACAGCACATTCTCCCACGGGATCAGCACGTCGTCGAAGACCAGCAGCGTGTCCACCTCGTCGAAGCGATTCGCGAGCGGGTAGTCCTCGATCGGGGCACGGCCGGCGAAGCCGGTGCGGCAGATGAATTTCAGATTGGGGGAGTTCAGGTCGCAGATGAACCCGACGGCGTAGTCGGAATAGGCGGCGTCACCCCAGTTGGCGATGGTGGGTTTGGTAAAGGCCTGGTTGGCGTAGGCGGCGGCGGTTTCGTATTTCGCGCCGCGCACGATCAGTCCCGCATCCGTCTCCTTCACCACATGCAGCAGCATGTCCGGGTCCTGCTCTTGCGGCGGGCGGGAGCGATCGCCCTTCGGATCGGTGTTGGCTGAGACGTGGAACGGATCGGCATGCAGCACGCGATGGATGTGGGTCTCGATATTGCGGGCGAATTGCGGATCAACTTCGTTCAGCACGTCGGTGCCATCATACAGCGACCACATCTCGCCCACCGTTTCGTCGCCGACACGGGTGACGATGCCGCCGATGTCGTCCATCACCGTGTCGGTGGCGCGGCGCTTGTCGTGCCAGTCCTGCTGGGTGCGGGGCAGCTTGTTGCCAATGGCGTTGCGCTCACCATCTGCGTGGTACGACATGATGTCGCGCGTCGCCGGCTCGTGCGCCATATCGTAGATACGGACGCGAATATCGACGAGTGGTTGGAACATCGGATGGCGCGTCACGTCGTTGACGCGCTCGCCATTAATGTAGACCTCCCGTCCATCGCGGATGGAGTCACGGGTACTCGCTGCCGGTGCGGATCATCGCGGTCCTGGTGCTTTAATTGAAGAAGCGGGCTGGGCGGAAGGTTTCCAGCTCGGGCCGGGTGCGGCCGTGGACGATTTCGTCTGCGACCGCCTGGCCGAGGAAGGGTGATAGCGTGACCCCGCTATGCGTGACCGCAAGATAATAACCCGTCGCACGGGGCATCGGTCCGACGGCTGAGAACTGGTCGGCAGGAATGGGACGCAGGGCGATGCGCACCGCTTCCGGTTCGATGGCGCCGATCGATGGAAGCAGGCGGGTGGCTCGTGCGGTCAGATCACGCGCTTCCGGCATGTCGGGGCGCAGCTTCGTATCGAAGCTGAGTTCCGCGTCAGTGGGATTCCAATGCAGCATAAGCCGTCCAGCGCCGTCCGGCCGGCAGTCGATGACCGGGGAACGGACGACGCGGCCCAATCCGGTGGCGACGGGTGGAGTGAATACAAGAAAGCCGACCGTAGGGGCGAGTGGCAGTTGCAGCCCGGCTTCCTGCATCGGGTCGTTGGCCCATCGGCCCGCGCAATTCACGACCATGTCGGCTACGTGGCGCGTGCCATCTTCGGTGCGGACCCCGGTTACGCGATCGGCGGTGATGAGGGTTTCGACGACTTTCGCGCCGTAGACCAAACGCGCGCCATGACGGCGTGCGGCCGCGAGCATAGCGTAAGCATAGGGCACAGGATCGAGCCAGCCTTCATCTGGGAAGAACGCAATCGGCGCGTCGCCAACCGTGGCGCGGTCGATGTCGGGTTCGAGCTCGTGGAGCCGTTCGGGCGAGATCCATTCGGCAGCATAGCCCCAATCGTGCAGGCGTTGGACGTTTTCGGCCTGGGCAGCGCGGCCTTCCTCGGGCTCCCATTCCAGACTGCCGCCACCATGCCACCAGGGGGTGGCGCCGAATTCGTCGCGCAGAGCGGCGTGCGCCTTCATGCCGGCGACGTTCAGGTCGTGATACGGACGTGGGGGTTTGTTGTGGGCGTTGGTCCAGGCGAAGCTGATGCCGGAGCTGCCGCCGCCGACGCGCGTGGCTTCCAGCACCAGGACGTCGGCGCCGGCTTGGGCAAGACGGAAGGCGATGGATGCGCCGACGACGCCTGCCCCGATGACGATGACCCGCACGCAATTCTCCCTTCGTTGTCGGGTGGAGCATCCGATGGGTGTCGTGCGGGGTCAATTCAGAACGACCATCCAAACAGCGGGCGCCCTTACGGCGTGATCGCACGCCGGCGCACTAGTGTCCGCCACAGTGCGGCGTTCCTCTGTGGCTGTGCGAGCCAGGATGGAACAGATGCGAAGTCCGGCTTTCGCGCTATCGGAGGTCGGAAGTTCGGGAAACGATCGATGGGTGGCAGGTGGAGTTCGTAAGCTGCGGCCGCGGCGTCGCTTCCGCGGCGGGATACTACCCACCCTTGATCTTCCTTGCCGCCTTTGCTGATGCATTCCGGGGCAAGGTCACCGTCAGCATGCCCTTGCTGAAGGTCGCGTCGACCTTCTCACGATTGACGTCTTCCGGCAGCAGGAAGGATCGCTGGAACGACCCGTAGGAGCGTTCTGCGAGATAGTAATTCTGGTCCTTGCGCTCGCTTTCCTGACGCTTTTCACCCCTGATCGTGAGCCTGTCGCCGGACACGTTGACCTCAACGTCCTTTTCGCTCGCTCCTGGTAGCTCCGCCGTTATCTTGTACCCGGCGTCGTCTTCTGAAACATCCACCGCTGGAGCCGTGCCGATCGATAACCCCGAAGGGGCCGACGGCATGACATCAAACATTCTCCGCATGGATGGGAAACCGAATCCTGACGTGAAGCTATCGAACAGGCGGTCCATCTCGCTTCGGAAAGCCTGAAACGTGTCCGGCATGCCCACAGTCATGGGTGGCTTCTGCTTGAGTGCAACAGGATTCGCAATCAAAATTGCGGCAAAGGCACTTATGGGCCCTCAGGACAGGAGAGACGTTGATCAAGATCAACTCGGTTGAAATTTCTTCAGTCCGAGGGCCGAGTTGACCTGCATCAATGCCCGCTTCGGGGAAAAGACTAAGCGGTCCGCATGCCAAACGCTCTGTCCGGTCCAATCCTCGACTCGCATGTTGCCTGGTTTCGCGATCTCGGTATGGACGATGTTCCCCGGGTGGGCGGAAAGAATGCCTCCCTGGGCGAACTTTACAGCAATCTCGGCAAGGCTGGTGTGCTCGTCCCGAACGGCTTCGCGCTAACGGCTTCTGCCTATCGGGATGCCTTGACCAACGCATGGGCATGGGACCGTCTGCACGCGCTTCTGGACACGCTGGACGTGCGTGACATCCACCATCTATCGGAGGCCGCTGCCGTGGCCCGGGCCATCGTCTATGATGCGACCGGAAGTCTGGCGCTCCGTGATACCGTTTTGGCCGCATATCGCCAACTGGAAGCGGAATACGGCGCAGGTGTCGCCGTCGCCGTCCGGAGTTCGGCGACAGCCGAGGATCTTCCGAATGCCAGTTTTGCAGGCCAGCACGACAGCTATTTGAGCATCAGCGGACCCGAAGACCTGGTCGAAGCGTGCCGCCGGTGTTTCGCCTCCCTATTCACCGATCGTGCAATCGTTTACCGCGCGACGAACGGATTTGATCACTTCAAAGTCGCCCTCTCAGTTGGCGTGATGAAAATGGTTCGGTCCGATGAGGCGAGCAGCGGTGTCATTTTTACGCTGGATACAGAGTTGGGCTTCCGCGACGTGGTCTTTGTCACCGGGTCATATGGGCTTGGCGAGAACATCGTGCAGGGAAAGGTGGATCCCGACGAGTTCTATGTCCACAAGCCGACTTATCAGAAGGGCCACCGCGCCGTCCTTCGCCGCTCGCTCGGTGAAAAACAGCTGACGATGATGCTTCGCGCCGGAGCCTTCGGTGCGACAACGGAGGATCGGCCAACGCTCCCCGAAAACCGGGATCGCTTCTGTATCTCCGACCTCGATGTGCTGACGCTCAGCGGACACGCCATCGAGATGGAGCGGCACTATTCGCAGCGGGCGGGACATCTCGTTCCGATGGATATCGAGTGGGCGAAGGATGCAATCGACGGAAAACTCTACATTGTCCAGGCTCGACCGGAAACAGTGGCATCGCGGAAATTGGCCGGCGTTCTTGAAACCTACGCGCTGACGGGAACCGGCCCATTGCTACTTTCCGGCAAGGCGGTAGGCGAAAGGATCGGTTCCGGCTCCGTGCGGGTGATCACCTCAAGGGAGGATCTTGAGGCTCTTCAACCGGGCGAGGTTCTGGTCGCCGAGACGACCAGTCCAGACTGGGAGCCGGTCATGCAAAAGGCAGCGGCCATCGTAACCGAGCGGGGAGGGCGGACTTGTCATGCCGCCATTATCGCCCGTGAGTTGGGGATCCCAGCGGTCGTCGGCACGGAAACAGCGACGACCACATTGACGACCGGGACGAAGGTGACAGTGTGCTGTGCCTCGGGAGAGACCGGCACAATCCTTGAGGGTGAAGTGCCCTTCGACGTGACGCGGATCGACGCAACCTCGATCCCGCTCCCCCGAACCGATGTTATGGTCAATCTCGGTAATCCTGAGCAGGCCTTTCACACGGCGATGTTGCCGAATGAAGGTGTGGGGCTGGCGCGGATCGAGTTCATCATCAGCAAGCAGATCGGCATCCATCCGATGGCGGTTGTTCACCCCGAGCGAATTCCCCTGAAGCAACGCGAGCAAATTGTTCACACTGCCCGGCATGATCCATCGCCCCGCGACTTCTTCATTCGCACCCTCTCGGAGGGCATCGGGACGATTGCGGCCGCGTTTTACCCCAAGCCCGTGATCGTGCGGCTTTCCGATTTCAAGACCAACGAGTACGCCGAGCTTCTTGGCGGGAAATCTTTTGAGCCGGTCGAGAATAATCCGATGCTCGGGTTCCGTGGTGCCTCTCGATACGCTCACCCGGCTTATTCGGAGGGCTTCGCTCTCGAATGCGAGGCGTTGCAACGTGTCCGGAACGTCATGGGACTGACGAATGTGATCGTGATGGTGCCGTTTTGCCGCCGGGTGGGAGAAGCGCGCGCGGTACTCACGGAGATGGCCAAGAACGGTCTGGAGCGAGGGGATAACGGCCTTGAAGTCTACGTTATGTGCGAGATTCCCAACAACGTCATCCAAGTTGACGCGTTTGCCGCGGTTTTCGACGGATTCTCCATCGGGTCCAATGACCTAACACAGCTGACGCTCGGCGTGGACCGCGATTCAGAAATCGTGGCCTTCGATTTTGTTGAGGATGATCCTGGCATGCTGGAGATGCTGCGACAGGCGATTGCGGGCGCGCATCGCAATGGGCGCAAGGTCGGTATTTGCGGTGAAGCACCCGCTAATGACGCAAACATCGCCCGCTTCCTCGCCGATCAGGGCATCGACTCGATCTCCGTCAATCCGTCCAGCCTGCTCCATACGATGACGGTTCTCAATGAGGCTGAACGCAAATCGAGAATTTCTGCGGCATGAGAAAGGGAAATCCGATGACACTGCAGGACATTCTGGTGATATTGGAAGATACGCCCCGTAACGCGACGGTCGTGCAGATTGCCATCGACCTGGCAAGGCAGCATGATGCTCACGTGACAGGTCTCTGCCCGCTCAACACGCTTCTAGAGCCGGAGTTGAGTCTGCTCCTGAGCGGCTACACAGACGCCATTTCAATGGACTACCTGTTGCAACAGACAGAAGCGCAACTGACCGAGCGTGCTGCTCCGATCGAAGCTGCGTTTCGCGAACAACTTCGACGCAATGACGTTCGCGGCTACTACCTAGGCAAAGCCGGACCGATCAGTACCGTTGTAGCAAGTCGTTTGCGGACTGCCGATCTGGCGGTGATGGGTCAGGTTGATCCTTCGTCGACAGTGCCGCTCCGCCACGTCGCCGAAGACGTGATTCTCACCGCTGGCCGGCCTGTGCTGATGGTTCCCTTTGCTGGACGATTTGACACCATCGGCAACAACGTCCTGATCGCATGGCGCAACACGCGGGAAGCGGCGCGCGCCATGAACGACGCGTTACCGCTTCTTTTACCGGATGCGACTGTGACGGTCCTGTCGGTTCAGAAGTCTCGAGTAGCGGACGAGGAGGAAATTCCGAGCGCCGAGGCCGTCGAGCATCTCGCCCGCCATGGTCTGAAGGCAATTGCCGCGCGGACCCCGAATGACGGCTCAATCAGCGATAGCGATGCAATCCTGAGCTACGCGTCTGACCTCGGCGCCGATCTGATCGTTGCAGGATGTTACGGTCATTCCCGGATGAAGGAACTGATCCTCGGCGGTGTTTCCCGTTCGCTGCTCCAGGAGATGACTGTCCCCGTTCTCATGTCTCACTAGGAGAGGTCTTGATGAACGACGCTACTTTGGAACACGCCGTAACCGAGGAACTGGAGTGGGCGCCGCATGTGGATGCGTCCCAAGTCGTGGTTGCCGTGCGGAAGGGTACGGTCTTTCTCTCTGGGCACGTTCAAACCCTGGCCGAGAAAGTGCGGACCGAGCAGGCCGCGTGGCACGTGCGAGGGATCAGGGGGGTTGCAAATGAGATCGAAGTCCGTCGCCCTCCTGCCCACCGCTTTTCGGATCTGGAACTGGAACGGCGTGCCCGGGCCATACTTGATTGGGACGCACAGATTCCGGATGCACGCGTAAAGCTCGATGTTCGTGCCGGCGTGGTCTATCTCAAAGGCGATGTGGAATGGCAATTCCAACGAGAAGAGGCAGAGGCACGGGTTCGCCAGCTTGCGGGTATCATAGGGGTGATCAACGAAATCCATGTGCGCCCCGTGAAAGAGGCCAGTGCCCATATTCGTGACAATGTCCTGCGTGCCCTGACGCGGCACCGCGAGTTGGATTCATCCGGAATCTCCGTGGTTGCCGAGGGACCTACCATTACCTTGAGCGGGCACATTCCCAGCCCGATCCAGCGGCAGATTGCCGAGAACGCAGCATGGGCCGCTCCCGGAGTGGCCAAGGTGGATAACCATCTTTCGCTCGCTCCCTGAATGTCGGGGCAAATTGTCACAATTACACTGAATCCCGCGCTTGATCTTCAATCGAGCGCGGATGTGGTGCGGCCCGTACACAAGATCCGGACCTCGGATGACCGCGTGGATCCGGGCGGGGGTGGTATTAATGTCGCGCGCGTGGTCCATGAATTGGGCGGTGATGCACTGGCGCTGATCACAGTGGGTGGCATTACCGGTCATTACATCGAGGATCTGCTCGACGAAGCTGGGGTGAATCGGATTCCTGTGCCGATCGCGGGCCGGAACCGGATCAGCCTGACGGTGCTGGAGCGTGCGAGCGGCCTCGCATACCGCTTTGTGCCTCAGGGTCCGCACCTCGCTGAAAACGAATGGCATGATGTGCTGGACCGGTTGGAAGCGGTCGAGGCATGCTGGATCGTTGCGAGCGGAAGCTTGCCCCCGGGAGCACCTCCTGACGCATATGCTCAGATGGCCCGATTGGCGGCGCGCCGCGGGATCTCCTTTGCCCTCGATACCTCGGGACCAGCGCTGCGCAAGGCGCTGGACGTTGGGGTCGATCTCGTGAAACCAAGCCTCAGGGAACTGGAGGGTCTGGTTGGGCATCGGCTGAGTAACAGAGCCGAGCAGGAACGCGAATCGGCCGCCCTCGTCAGGTCAGGCGCTGCACGGATCGTCGCACTGACCTTGGGCGCTGAAGGTGTGCTGTGCACGACCGGTGATGCCCAATTCCAGCTTGCCGGTCCCCAGGAGGATGTTGGGAGCGCGGTTGGCGCCGGTGACAGCTTTCTGGGCGGCATGGTTCTCGCGCTGTCCCGGGGCGCATGCGCGCGAGACGCTGTTGCCTGGGGCATCGCATGCGGTTCCTCGGCGGCAGCAGCAACCGGCACGGCCCGAATCAGTCGCGACGATGTTGAGCGCAGATACAAGGCGCTTGCCGAGCCGCCAGTGCAGACGATCGCTTGACTCAGGTCAATGCTCCCGGTCTCTTTCCTGCGTTTATGCAGTGCTTGAACCCATCGATGAGGGGGCACGGCCGGTGCTGCAAAACATTCGAGACATTCTGATTGTCGTTGCCGACGGAGAGCATGCACGTTTCATTCGCGCTGCCCGGGACAACTCGTTGAAGACCGAGCGAGAATTTGATTCCACTGCCGCCCATCATCCGTCGGCCGAATTGCGGTCAGATCACCCGGGGGCCAGCTTTCATTCTGCATCGTCGGCCCATCATGCGATCACACCCCGTCATGACCCGCACGAAATGGCCAAGGAGGGGTTCGGCAAGTATGTCGCCGAGCAGATCAAAACCTCTGCAGACCGAAACGAATTCAGCCGGCTGATCATTGCGGCGCCCAGCCATACCCTGAACGCCATTACCTCCGGTCTCGGGGAGGCGCTTCAGACAAAACTGATCGGAACTCTGGCTCATGATCTGGTGAAAGTCCCGGATCACGAACTGCAGCCGCATTTGCGGGAATGGATCAGGCCCGTGCATCGGGCGAAATGAGGGCAGAAGCTGTTCGGGCTGCCGCCGTGTCCAAGGCAAGCTCGACCACTTCGGCCGTAATTTCTTCCTGGCGCACCTGACGTTTCAAGTCTTCAAGGCGTGCGTGCAGGTGTTCGATGTTGTTCTTGGCCGCTGACATGACTGCGAGCCGTGCTTCGTTCTCTGCTGCGAAAGCCGACATCGCGGCTTCGCAGATCTGGGCGAACACATGCTCCTCAACCAGCTCTGCCAGAAGCACCGCAGCGGGCAGCGTTCGGAGGGGCGGTAAGGATGTGGGCTTGATACGGAATTGGGAGTAGTCGTACGGTAAAATACGGCGACGTGCCACACTCAGCCCCGACTTCTCCGACCACACAGGATACATCAGAGTTACGCGGCCAATGGCGTGATCCGCAATGGACCGGTACAGTTCTTCAGCAATACGGTTCGCCAGCTCGGGCACCCCATCAGGACGTGACGCCATAGCGACTTTCCAGGCGATGGGTATTTTGCGCTCCTCGGCCAGGAGCGCACCACGCGTTCCGACCATAAAGAGCTCGCGCTCAGAAACCTGATCCGCCGCCACCAGCACTAACTCACTTAAGGTTCCAGTGAAACCCTGCTCTGCACAGAACAAAATGGAGAGAGATGGCGCGCGGCTGTCAGATCCTGATCCAGAATCAACATCGACCATCGTCAAAGCTTGGCCGATCGCTTCGGCTATAACCGCGCTGTACGCACAGATGCCCACGAGATAGGTGCGGCACTCCTGAACCCGAGTGGATGCAATGCCACGCATCGCGCGCACGACCCCTTCCAACTGGTGCACCGTCTGGATCCGATGTTCCACTTGGGCCAGGCGTTCGGTCATTGCGGTACTTCGGCAAATCGAGCGGCAAGTGTGCGCAGCCCGTCGAGCAGACGCTGCTGATCATGCTGGTCAAGCTCGCCTGATCCGATCTTTGGCAACAGGACAGCAAATTGCTGATCCAGCCACGCCGGAATATCGGCGCGAAACGCGGCGATCCGATGGAGTGGAACGCTATCGAGCATGCCGTCTTGCAAAGCCAGGGTCAGAGCGACCTCATCCGCCAGTCGCAGAGGCGTACACTGTGGTTGACAGAACAGTGCACGCAGCCGCTGTCCTCGGGACAGGCGTGCCTTTGACTGAGGATCAGAGAGGCCTCCGAACCGCGTGAAAATCTCCAGTTCCAGAAACTGCATGTATTGCAGGCGCAGCGTTCCCGCCGACTCACGCAGCCCCCTGGCCTGGGTCTTGCCGCCCACCCGACTTACGCTTGTCCCGATGTCCAGTGCGGGTTTCAGGTCTTCCTGAAACAACTGCATGCTCAGCACCAGCTGTCCATCAGTGATCGACACCAGATTGGTCGGGATATAGGCGCTGAGATTGCCCGAATCGGTTTCCGCGATGGGGAGTGCGGTCAGAGAGCCATTGCCCCGTTGCGGCGACAGCTTCGCAGCACGCTCCAACAAGCGGGCGTGTACATAGAAAATATCGCCTGGATATGCCTCTCGACCAGGTGGCTGGCGTGCCAGCAATGCAAGCTCTCGATGTGTTGCGGCGTGCTTGCTGAGATCATCGAAGACGATCAACGCATGCTGGCCACTATCGCGGAAGTATTCCGCCATTGTCATCCCAGCGAACGGGGCGATCCACTGAAGTCCTGGGGGCGACGCGGGCGATGCAACGATGAATATGCAGCGATCGAAGGATCCATGTTGTCGAACAGCTTCGATCGCGCGTGCAACCGAGGCGGTCTTCTGCCCGATCGCGACGTAGATGCAGATTACATCCGTCGCCCGTTGATTGACGATGGTATCGACAGCGATGGCGGTTTTGCCGGTGGTTCGATCACCAATAATGAGCTCACGTTGTCCCCGTCCGATCGGGAACAATGCGTCGATGCTGAGAATGCCCGTCTGCACAGGTTCCGTGATCAGGCCCCGCTCCACAACGGCAGGAGCAGGGCGTTCGATTGCCTCGTTAGCGGGAGTATCCACAGCGCCTCGATCATCCAGGGGGCGGCCCATGGGATCCACGACGCGGCCCAGCAAAGCTGGTCCGACTGGAACCCGAACGACGTCCCCCGTCCCTCGTACTCGGTCGTCTGCTTTGATTTGATCGGTCGAATCAAGCAAAACACAACTGACTATGTCTGGCTCGAGCGTTTGAACGAAGCCGAGCTGTCTATTTTCGAACACGATCAATTCGTTGAGTCGCAAGTCGGGCAAGCCCGATACCATCGCGATACCGTCTCCGACACTGCGGACCCGCCCGAAGAGATCCACCGCGGGACCCAGCGGTATGGCGGAAACGCGCTCCTCGACGCGATCAAGCCAGCGCCGGCTCGACACGTCCCGACTCCTGTTGCAGTTCCTGCGCAATCCGCTCCAGATCCGCGCGCCAGCTGTTTCGGACAACGCAATGAGACCCGCGCAGTTCGATCCCGGCAATCAGGCTTGGATCGACCCGGAAGCGAAGCGGCGGAAGCGGCGTCAGTCGTCGTGCCAATATCGCAGAGACCTTTCCCTGTTCGGCGGACGACAGAGGCGATGCAGTCGCGATTTCTACCGCATCACCGCCACTCGTGATCTGAGATAGGGAAGCTTGCGGCATAGAGGTCAGCTCAGACTCAAGTGCCTCGATAAAGGCGGTGGTCGCTAGAACTCGGGGACGCCCGATCCAGTAAGCGAGACGCTATGGAAACGGCAAGCTTGCCCGCTTGACCCTCCAAATTCCGCCGCAATGTCTCGCGCTCGCGCAAAATCGTAGTATCGGCTTCTGCTCGGCGCTGCGACGCTTGCTTCTCTGCCTCAGCTACCAGGGCCGCGCGATCGGCTTCGCCAGCGGCATGTGCCTCCGATCGCAGACGTGCGGCATCCATTTCCAAGCTTTTGCGTATCGCCTCGGTTTGCACCGCTTCCTGCTGGGCTTTTGCGCGGGTTTGAGCCGCATCGGCAAGCAGCTTCTGGGCTGTGGCACGTCGTGTGGCTATGATCTGGGTCACCGGGCCAAACAAAAACCGGCGCAGCAGCCACACCAAAATGAGCACATTGATCGTCTGTAGAACCAGTGTGGACCAGTCAAAATGCATCAGTGCACAAAGGGGTTGGCGAATAGCAATAACAGAGCGAGGACGAGGCAGTAGATCGCCATCGTTTCGATCATGGCAAGGCCGACGAACAAGGTGCGAGAAAGCGTGTTTGCCGCCTCAGGCTGACGGGCAATGGCGTCCATCGCGGCGGCGACCGCGCGCCCTTCTCCTAGGGCGGGGCCAATGGCACCGAACGAGACCGCCATCGCGGCCCCGGCAATGCTGATGATCTGGATCCAGTTCATTGCTCTGTTTCCTTTCGGGCAACGGCACCACTGATGAAAACCATCGCCAACACGCTAAAGATATACGCCTGAACCGCTCCAGTCAGCAGATCGAGTGCCATAAGCGGGACTGGCACCAGCAGCCCAACAAGCGACAAAACGATACCCACCACGAAAACACCGCTCATGACGTTGCCGAACAGTCGGACGACCAGAGAGAATGTGCGGGTGAGCGTTTCGACCATATTGAGCGGCATCATAAAGAAGCTCGGCTCGGCGAAGGTTTCCAGATAGCCCAGCAGTCCACGTGACCGGACTCCAAAGTAGACTGTAGCGACAAACACAATCAAGGCGAGTGCAGCATCCGTTTCCAGATGTGCGGTCGGCGGTTCGATACCGGGGACCAGCGATGACCAGTTCGCAGTGAAGATGAACAGGAAGAGCGTGCCAATCAGCGGGAGATACGAGCCCGGGTCGGACCGCATCACGTCCTGGATTTGCCGTTCGATCGCGTCCACAAGAAGCTCCAGGGCAGCCTGCGGAGCGGAAGGCTGGACGGCCAAACGGCGGGTGAGCGCCCAGCTGGCACCGGCGAGGAGCGCCATGATTCCCCAAGTCGTAACAACGGGTACTGTAGGTACAATAGGACCGACATGAAACAGCGGGGGGGCAACCAGAGGTGAAGTAATCATGGCAGCCCACCTACTGTTCGCCGCACGACGATTGTGCGTGCGATCAGCACTCCGAGTGCGGCCGCGAGTAACGGCATCGCCCCGTGCAGAGCCGCGATGACCAGAAAACCTGTCATTCCGGCAATTCGACCTATCTGGAATCCGACGGGAGCCCAGACCGGTCTATCGCTCGTGTACATTGCGACATTCGCCCTGAGGAGCAAAAAGGCAGCCCCGCCGGCACATAAACCGAATAGCAGAAATTGGCCCAGCTCGATCATTGCTCGTGCATCCAGCGCCAGGCGGTCCAGCATCCGATCACCAGTCCGATCAGCATGAGCGGTCCTGTCCAGAAAATTCCCGAATCAAGCCGCTTATCAATCCAACGTCCGAGGAAGACGCCCACCAGTGTGGGAATAACGATGGTCCAGCCAAGCACGCCAACTTGCGCCAGGTATCGCGCCACTGACGGTTCACCTTCGTGCAACCACGCCTTGTATCTTTCACGACGGCGCCTGATGGACTCCAGCAATCCGTCACTGCGCTCCGTCATTGAGTCAGGCCCGTATTCTCGTGATTGCCGGCGAGCGCTGCCACAATCTTGCGAATGGCCTGCGTGTGAAGCCGGACGGAGGCTACCCGCGCGGCGCGCTCTGCCTCCTCGTCCTCTCGAAAGCGCTTCGCAACAGCATGGGTCAGAGTATCGAGGGTGGCCCCGCGCTGCGCCTCGCGCGCGGCGATCGAGACCATGTTGCCCTGCCGTACGGCCAAGACGGCGTTCCGAACGGCGCAGTGCTCAACGCGTCCGTCCTCGCACCGCCAGGTGACGACCGAGGGAGGTAAAACGGTCAGCAGATCGGCATGGCCTTCCAGAATGCCAAATCCGCCGCTGGCGTCCTCGGCGCGGACACTCACGATGCCATCCTGATCTAGGATCAGGCGGATTGGCTCGGTTATGACGAGCCTCATCCGGTTTTCACCACCTGGCGCGCATCCTCGAGCCCACCGATCATGTACAATGAGCTTTCGGGCCAGGAGTCGCTTTCGCCGTCGAGAATGGCTTTGCACCCGGCCAGGGTATCGCTCAGCTTTACGGACTTACCCGGCATCCCGGTGAAGCTTTCAGTCACGGCGAAAGGCTGTGCGAGGAACCGCTGCAGCCGCCGGGCGCGAGCCACAACCTGGCGATCCTGCGCACCGAGCTCCTCAACGCCGAGTAAAGCGATAACATCCTGCAGCTCGCGCCAGTGGGCGATGACCTGGCGAACGCGTTCTGCCAGCGCGTAGTGTTCTGGACCAACGATCAGCGGATCCAGCAGCACGGAGGTTGACCCCAATGGGTCCACGGCCGGATAGATTCCTTCCGCGGCCATGCTGCGTGACAGGACGATGGAGCTGTCGAGGTGGCTCGCGATCGTGGTCACGGCCGGATCAGTGAAGTCATCAGCCGGGACATAGACCGCCTCGATGGCGGTGATCGCGGCGCCAGCAACTGATGCGATGCGCTCCTGCAGCGCCGCGACTTCCGATGCCAGTGTCGGCTGGTATCCCACGCGTGACGGGAGACGCCCCAGCAACCCGGAGACCTCGCTGCCTGCCTGAACGAACCGAAACACGTTGTCGATCAGCAGCAGCACGTCTTGATGTTTTTTATCGCGGAAATACTCGGCAATCGTGACTGCCGTCAGCCCGACCCGCCATCGCGCCCCAGGAGATTCATTCATCTGTCCGAACACCAGCGCGGTCCGTCCAAGCACGCCGGAATGCTGCATATCATTGAGGAGTTCGTGACCTTCACGTGAGCGTTCGCCTACACCGGCAAATACTGAAACGCCGTGATAACGCTCCACCATGGCGTGGATCAGCTCCATCAGCAGGACTGTCTTGCCCACACCCGCACCGCCGAACATTGCTGCCTTTCCCCCTTGAGCCAGCGGCGCCAGCAGATCGATCACTTTGATGCCGGTTTCAAATACCTTTGCCGCCCCGGTCTGCTGTTCAACAGAGAGTGGCGGCCGGTAAATCGACCACCGCTCCATGCCCACGGGTAAAGGCGGACCTCCATCGGCGGGCTGGCCCAAGACGTTCACAATGCGTCCCAGCAAGGAGTCCCCGACGGGAATCATGATCGGCGCGCCTGTTGCGGTCGTATTGGTCCCGCGTTTCAGTCCAGCGGTGCTTTGCAGCGCAATGGCCCGCACAGTACGCTCATTCAGATGACTCTGGACTTCGGCAACAAGTGGACCAGATTGATCGCCGTGGACCGTGATGGCGTGAGTGATCGCGGGCAGGGGAGGGGAGAAGTCCACGTCCAGGACCGGCCCACGCACGGCGACAACGCGTCCGGGGGTGGGCATGACGCCTACAGGTCAGCGGCGGCCGTTTCGGACGATTTGGCTAAGGCGCGCACCACATCAGCCCTGCTGACGATCCCAACGACCTCGCCT
The DNA here is from genome assembly GCA_963791885.1 of uncultured Pseudomonadota bacterium. GTDB lineage: Bacteria > Pseudomonadota > Alphaproteobacteria > Acetobacterales > Acetobacteraceae > CAVSUZ01. The sequence continues at coordinate 2,406,789 of CAWBUL010000006.1, forward strand.
TTCCGAACGATTGGCACCCGCTTGATCCGGTGCTGGCCGAGCAGGTCGGCAATCGCGGGAAGGCTTGTGGATTCGGTCGCGGTAACAACCTCCCGGGTCATCACGTCCCGTACACGATGCTGATCGAGACGAAGATAGTTGGCAAATTCAGGAGCAAGATCGGTCCCTTCTGCCAGCAAGTTCAACCACCACGAGCGGCGAAGTTCATATTCCTGCCCAAATGGGCGCATCAGATCGCCCTCACTGATCATCCCCGCGAGTTGGCCATCCGCCTCACACACCGGCACTGCGCTGATGTCATGCTCGGCGAGCACTTTTGCGACATGTGCGACGGTATCGTCCGGGCGCACGGTGATAACATTGCGCGTCATGATCGCTGCAGCTTCGACTGTCATTTTGCTTTCCGTGGATTAGGATCACTAAGACCATATACGCAAGCCGACTTCGGCCGGATTCGCATTGATCTAGCTCAATCGGCGTTTGCTGCGCTCACTTCATCCCAACCCCAAGACGCACCCCCATTCTCACCAGTTCAGAAAGGCTGTGTGCACCCATCTTTTCCATGACGCGGGCGCGGTGAACCTCGATCGTTCGCGGGCTGGTCCCGAGCTCGTTAGCGATGACCTTATTCGGGTTACCGACAACCAGCCCCGCGAGCACCTGCTTTTCTCGCGCCGTTAGGGTATCGAGTTTTCGAAGAAGCTCTGAATGCTCCTCGGCTTCGGCGTGGGCGTGATGAGAGATTTCCATTGCACGCGTGAGCGCGGTCAGCAACGCCTCGTCGTCGAACGGCTTGACCAGGAAATCAACGGCCCCGGCTTTCAGCGCCTGCACTGCGAGCGGCACATCGGCATGGCCGGTCATGACGATCACAGGTATGGAGATTTTCTTCTCAGCCAGCAGTCGCTGTAATGCTAGACCGTCGATATCGGGCATCCGCACGTCGGTCAGAACGCATCCGATGCCAATGTCGGCGGCGACCTTCAGGAAGTCCTGGCCCGACGCATAGCTGTTGACGGTCAAGCCGGCTGATTGGAGCAGAAATGTCAGAGAACTCACGAACCGCCTCGTCATCATCGATGATGTGCACCAAAGCCAGCTGAGGAACAATTGCCATCGAATGCTGGGCCTTCGCCGATTGCGACCCGACCGTACGTAGAACTCCGTACGCAGACAACCGAATTTTCTGCTCCGGCGGTGTCCGGTAACACCGTCGCTGCGATACGGCAATCGCAGGAAGGACTGACATGCGGCTCCAGCAGAATGCTCCAGCCCGAAATTTCCGGACGATCGCGGCGGGGTTCAACGCTGACCCGCTAAAGACCTTCGAAGTCGTTCAGAGCTTTCGGCGCGACCAGGAGATCTACGCCGAAGGTGAACCCGCCCTCTACTGCTATCGTGTCATCACCGGCGCCGTTCGGCTGGTTAAGCTGTTGGAGGATGGCCGGCGACAGGTCATAGAATTCCTCCTCCCTGGCGATCACATCGGCTTCGACCTTCTTGCTCAGCACGAATATTCGGCGGAGGCGGTGAGTGACACCACGCTGCGATGCTATCCCCGACGGCGGGTCGAGGCGCTCGCTGAACAAAGCCAGGATGTCGCTCGGTGGCTGCGGACTCAAACGGCCGAAGACCTTCGCCGAGCCCAGACCCGTATCGTATCGTTGGGCCGCAAGAGTGCCACCGAGCGCATTGCCGGGTTTCTGATGGAAATGATTGATCGCACTCAGGCATCCGACGTGATCGACCTTCCGATGGCACGAACCGACATCGCGGATCACCTTGGGCTGACGATCGAGACCGTCTGCCGGACCCTGACCAGGCTCAAGCAGGCCAAGACGATCGCGGTTGCCGGCACCAGGATCTCGATTAGCAATCGGCATCGGCTGCAGGTGGTTGGTCAGGAACTCCACTGATCCTGGTGGAGAATTCGCATGGTCAATCGCCCAATCCTGCAGATTTTGCACGGCCAGAAGCTCCTGACGATGCTGCCGACTGGCACGGTTCAGCAAGCATGTCAGCAGATGCGCGCGCAGCGTTATGGCGCGGTTGTGGTTACAGATCAGAGTAAGCGCCTTATCGGGATATTCACTGGCCGTGACGCGGTTCGGTGCCTGGCCGCAAGTCAGGACCCCGCGGCGACCGAGTTGGGGGCTGCGATGACCCCTGCTCCGCGGTTCCTCGGTCCAGAAGCAACAGCAGTCGAAGCACTGAGGATGATGCACGCGGGCGGATTCCGGCACGTTCCGGTGCTTCGGAGTGGGGTCGTAATTGGGATCGTCTCGCGTGAGGACTTGCTGGGAATGGAGCGCCACATTTTAGAAAGCGAGCTTGCACCGGACAATCAGGGGTAAAGTCCCTGCTAAGCAGCGTCTGCTTAGCAGGGAAGCAAAAAAACTAGCTCGTGCCCAAGAGCCGCCCGCGCGACCCTTCGTGAGGCCGGGCCCGCGGCCGGAGCTACACCCCCGGCCGGCCACACCTAAGCCGCCTGCGCCATCCCATCCGTCTGGATCGTCAGCCCGTCCGCCCCAGCCGAGACCTGCACCGTCTCGCCATCGCGGATCGAACCCTCCAGGATCATCTGCGCCAACGGGTTCTGCAGGCTCCGTTGGATCACCCGCTTCAGCGGCCGCGCGCCATAGGTGCTGTCGTAGCCCTCGGTCGCCAGCCACTCCAGCGCGCTCCGATCCAGCTCCAGCCCGATCTTCCGATCCGCGAGCAGCGCCCGCAGCCGGTCCGATCTGGATCGACACGATCGAGGCCATGTCGCTCCGCTGCAACCGCCGGAACAGCGTGATCTCATCCAGCCGGTTCAGAAATTCCGGCCGGAAGTGCGCCCGCACGATCCGCATCACCTGGCCCTGCACATGCGTCACCGGCTCGCCCTCGGGCTGCGCCGCCAACACATCGCTGCCCAGGTTCGACGTCAGCACGATGATCGTGTTGCGGAAATCGACGGTCCGACCCTGGCCGTCCGTCAGCCGCCCGTCATCCAGCACCTGCAGCAGCACGTTGAAGATATCCTCGTGCGCCTTCTCCACCTCGTCGAACAGGACCACCTGATACGGCCGGCGCCGCACCGCCTCGGTCAGCACACCGCCTTCGTCGTAACCGACGTAACCAGGCGGCGCACCGATCAGCCGCGACACGGCGTGCTTCTCCATGAACTCGCTCATGTCGATGCGCACCATCGCCCGCTCGTCGTCGAACAGGAACTCCGCCAGCGCCTTGCAGGTCTCGGTCTTGCCGACGCCCGTCGGCCCAAGGAACAGGAAGCTGCCGATCGGCCGGTTCGGGTCCTGCAGGCCCGCGCGCGCCCGACGGACAGCATTTGCCACCACCGTCAGCGCCTCGTCCTGCCCGACCACCCGCTTGCGCATCTCCTCCTCCATCCGGAGCAGCTTCGCGCGCTCGCCTTCCAGCATCTTGTCCACCGGAATTCCAGTCCACCGAGACACCACGGCTGCAATGCCTTCCTCGGTCACGGCCTCCTTGACCAGGCTACCGTCTGACGCCGCCGCCAGCTTGCGCTCGATCTCGGGAATTTCGCCGTACAGCAGCTCGGAGGCCCGCGCCAAATCGCCGCGCCGCTGCGCAACCTCAGCCTCGCTGCGCGCCTGATCCAATCGCTCCTTCAGCTTCTTGGTCTCGGCGACCTTCTCCTTCTCGGCCTGCCACGTCGCGGCCATGGCGTTGGACCTCTCTTCCAGCTCGGCCAGCTCCTTCTCCAGCCGCTCCAGCCGCTCCTTCGAAGCCGCGTCACGCTCCTTGCGCAGCGCCTCGCGCTCGATCTTGAGCTGGATCACCCGCCGGTCGAGTTCGTCCAGCGCCTCCGGCTTGCTATCCACCTGCATGCGCAGACGGCTCGCCGCCTCGTCCATCAGGTCGATCGCCTTGTCCGGCAGGAACCGGTCGGTGATGTAGCGGCTCGACAACGTCGCCGCCGCCACCAAGAGCGCCATCAGTGATCCGCACGCCGTGATGCGTCTCATACTTCTCCTTGATGCCGCGCAGGATGCTGATCGTATCCTCGATGGATGGCTCGCCCACGAACACCGGCTGGAAGCGCCGCGCCAGCGCGGCATCCTTCTCCACATGCTTGCGGTACTCATCCAGCGTCGTCGCGCCGATACAGTGCAGCGTGCCGCGCGCCAGCTCCGGCTTCAGTAGGTTCGACGCATCCATCGCGCCGTCCGCCCGGCCCGCACCGATCAACGTGTGCATCTCGTCGATGAACAGGATGATCTCGCCCTCAGCGGTCTCGATCTCCTTCAGCACCGCCTTCAGCCGCTCCTCGAACTCGCCGCGGTATTTGGCCCCAGCGACCATCGCACCCAGATCGAGCGCCAGCAGCTTCTTGCCCTTCAGCGCCTCCGGCACGTCGTCGTTGACGATCCGCAGTGCGAGGCCTTCGACGATCGCGGTCTTGCCTACGCCCGGTTCGCCGATCAGCACCGGGTTGTTTTTCGTCCGCCGCGCCAGCACCTGGATCGCGCGGCGGATTTCCTCCTCGCGCCCGATTACCGGATCGAGCTTGCCTTCGCGCGCCAGCGCCGTGATGTCACGGGCGTATTTCTTCAGCGCGTCGAACGTGGATTCCGCATTCTCGCTGGTCACCTTGCGGCCTTTGCGGATGTCGTTGACGGCCTTCTCCAGGCTCTGCGGCGTCACGCCCGCGGCCCTCAGGGCCCGCCCGGCCGGCGTGTTCGACGCGCCCAGCGCCACCAGCAGCCGGTCCTGCGCCACATACTCATCCCCGGCCTGCGTCGCAGCCTGTTGCGCGGCGTCCAGAACGCGCACCAGTTCGGGCGTCAGTTGCGGCTGGCCCGCACCCGATCCCTCCACTTTCGGCTGCTTTACCAGCTCAGCCTCCACGCCGGCCAGCGCCATCTTCGGATCGCCCCCCGCCGTGCGGATCAGGCCCGCCGCGGCGCCCTCTTCGTCATCGAGCAGAGCCTTCAGCAGGTGTTCCGGGGTGATCCGCTGGTGGAACTCGCGGATCGCGATGGTGGATGCGGCCTGTAAAAAGCCGCGCGCACGTTCAGTTAATTTCTCAAGATCCATTGGCATGTCCCTTTCGGGCGACGAGCCCGCACCCGCCCCTCTTGGAGGCAGCAGGTTGAAGCTTTGTCACCCGAGGTGGGAAAGCGCACACTGCCCGGCAAGAGGACTTGCGACATGCGCATCGAATACCTTTACCGCTACCCTGTGAAGGGGTTGTCCGCCGAGGCGCTGGAAACCGCCGAGGTCCAGGAGGGACACGCCATCCCCTGGGACCGAGCCTTCGCCCTCGCTCAGGGAGACGTCGCGTTCGATCCGGCCAATCCCGCCTGGCTGCCCAAGCAGAACTTCATGTGTGGCCAGGCCAATGCCCGCACCGCCCTGCTCCAGTGCCTGTTCGAACCCCGGTCGGGCCGGCTCAATATCACCGGCTCGACCGGATCCGGTGTGTCCGCGAACGCCTTGACCCCCGAAGGCCGAGAGGAACTCGGCCGCTTCCTCGCGGACTATCTAGGCCCCGAGGCCCGCGGCACGCCCCGCTTCCTCCACGTTCCAGGCCATGTCTTCTGCGACTCCCGCCTTCCCGTGATCAGCCTGATCAATCTGGCCAGCCTCCGCGATCTGGAATCGCGCGTCGGCGCCCGCCGCCATCGCCGTCGCTTCCGTGCCAATGTGTGGTTCACCGGTACGCCCGCTTGGAGCGAATTCGGCTGGATCGGCCGGGAATTGCAGCTCGGCGGCGCCGTGCTGCGTGTGCTGAAGCGCATCCCCCGCTGTGCGGCGACTGAAGTGAACCCGCTGACCGGCGAGCGCGACGCCAATCCCGTGAAGGAGCTGCGCGACCATTTCGGCCACGGCGATCTTGGGGTCTATGCAGAAGTCATCGAAGGCGGGCGCTTTGCCGTCGGCGATGGGATCGAACTGCTGCCGGAGTAATACCCATCTGGCGCACCGCTGGCGCCGGACGGGGAGCACTCTCGTGCTTATGCCGCCTTGACGATCGGGAAGACCTCCTGCGCCAGCATCTCGATCTGCTCCAATGCCAGGCTGGCCGGGATACCTGGCAGATGCACGCCGACGCAGAAATAGTTGACGCCAAAACGATCGCGCAGGGCGAGGATCTGTTCAGCGATTTCCCCGGGTGTTCCAAGGAGGAAACGATCGGCCATGAGTGAGGTGAAGTCGCGGTCGAAGTGGTCGGCGGCGGGCATCATCTTGTCCTGGCCCCATTCGCGATACGCCTTGTATTTCGCTTCCAGCGAGGGGCGGGCGAGGCGGATCGCTTCCTCGCGCGAGGATGCGACGAAAACCTCACGGATCATCGGTAGTTCCGATGGAAACGGCTTGCCGGCGCGGTCCAGCTCACGCCGGTAGAGGGCCATCTGCTTGTCCAGTGTCTCCAGCGTGTTGTGCGGATTCACCATCCAGGCGTCGGCCATGCGCGCAGCGCGGCGTATGCCGATATCGGCGTTGGCGCCGATCCAGATCGGGGGCATGGGCCGCTGGACAGGGCGGATGGAACAGGTGGCCTCGATCAGGTCGAAATGTGAACCAGTCATGGTGCCAGTGTCTTCGGTCCAGAGGCGCTTGATGGCGGTCAGGTTTTCCTCAAAACGCGGGCCAGCTTGCTTCAGCGTGGTGCCGAAGGCGCGGAATTCGACCTCGCGATAGCCGACGCCTGCACCGAAGATCAGCTTGCCGCCGCTCATGACATCAAGGGTTGCGAGTTGCTCCGCGAGATCGAGTGGTTTGTGCAGCGGCAGTAACACGACACCAGTGATGATGCGCAGTTTCGGCGCGATGGCGGCGACCTGGGCCAGGAACGGGATCTGCTGTGCCATCTGCCAGGGGGTGGCGCTGTAGTGCGAGGCTTTGCCAACGGCGTCGAAGCCGAGGGCCTCGGCACGGCGAACCATGGCGAGATCGTCCTGGTGGCAGCGGACCATGTCTTCGCTCTGGCGATACTGACCGCGGATCATGAGGGCGAATTTCATCGGGGGAGCTTCGCGCGGGCGTGGGGGCCGGGCAAGCGCGGGCGGGTTGCGAGTGAGTGTGGTTTTTTGATGGATGAGTTGGAGGATGTGATGTGTAGTACGACTATTGATGTTGGGTATAGAGCGTCTCTATACGGGTTTGTGGAGCGCCACTACACGATCTACCTCGTCTGCGTGGCTCTCGCGGGCTGGTCTCTCGCGTCTTACGATTTCAATCTACTCGTCCTGACATTCCCCGACATTGCCAAAAGCCTGCACCTTGCCCCACCGCGATCGGATTTCTCGGCTTCATTATCTACGTGGCGATGTTCATCATCACCTTCCTCGCCGGCTATGGCATGGACCAGTACGGTCGCAAGTGGATGTGGATGTTCTGCCTCACCGGCGCCGCCATTTTTACCGGTTTGACCTTCTTCGTGCAGAACTACTGGCAGCTTGCCGTCGTCCGTGCCCCGCTTCGGGCTTCGCCAATTCAGAGCTCGCGATTTCCATTACTCTCGTCAATGAACAGGTGCCCTCCGCGCGTCGAGGATTGCTGTACCGATCGTCCAAGGCGGCTGGCCTGTCGGCGTCTTCCTCGCCTCCGGCGTCTTCCTGCTCTTCAACCAGTTCGGTTGGCGCACGGTCTTCCTGTTCGGCGTGGTGCCGATCATCTGCGTGATTGTTAGCGCTTCTGGGTGAAGAAATCCGACCGCTTCGAACATCTCCGCGCCGTTCGCGCCGCCGCCATGGCCGGCGACGACCACCGCGTCCAGCAGCTTCTATCCCGCTATGCTGTGGACGTCCGAGTGAGAAAGTCACCCTCAAGCAGCTGGAACCGGAGAAATAGTGAGCATATTTAGATGTATGGTGAGCATTGGTGGAGAAGTAAATTGCTCACGCACTATCGCGGCTGGTCCGCGGACGGCGCTGGCCGTCTGCTGTTGATCTGCGGCGGCATCGGCTTCTTCTTCTACATTCTTGGCGGCTGGTTCGGAGAGCGCTGGGGCCGTCGGGAGGTCTTGGTCTGGACCGGAATCATCACCGGCCCGCTCAATCTCGCTTTCATGTTCGTGCATGGCTCCCTGGCCCTGTCGATCATCTATTTCGCCATCTACCAGGCCACCAACGGCACTTGGTCCGGGCCGGCTACGCCTACTGGGCAGAATGCTTCCCGACCCGCGTGCGCGGCACGGCGATCGGCTGGCTCGGAGCGATGTTCACCGCCGGATTGATCATCGGCACCGCCCTCTGGACCATCCTCATCGGCATTACCTCGCCAGCCGTCACCTGGCTGATCGTCGCCGTCTTGCTCGGCTTCGGCCAATGGACCGCGCTGCTGCTGCCGAAGATCCAGCCAGGTCAGACGCTGGAAGCCATCGCCACCTGAATTCCGCCCCGAACCCGCTAAAAAATAAACTCCGCCCCGTCGACGTACCGGAACCGCTCCAGCGCATCCGCACGGAGCGTAAAGCCGAGTCCCGGCCCGTCGGGCGCATGCACCATGCCGTCGGACCGAATGTCGAAAGGTTCGTTGAACAGCTCCCACATCATCGGCATGTAGCCTTGCGTCACCTCCAGAATGTTACAGTTGGCTGCGGCCATCGCGACGTGAATGCTCGCCGCGAACAGCACCCCGCTCCCCCAGGCATGCGGCGCCAGACGCACGCCATACGCCGACGTAAGAGCCGCAATCCGCCGGATCTCAGTCATGCCACCCGCACGGGCAACGTCCGGCTGCGCGATATCCAGCGCGCGGCGCTCCAACAGATCCTGAAAATCAAACCGGGTGAATTCGCGCTCGCCCGAAGCGATCGGAATCGTTGTGGATCGCCGCACCTCGGCCTGACCCGCGTGGTCGTCCGGCGACACCGGCTCCTCGAACCACGCGATATCGTAGGGCTCCAGCTTCCTGGCGAGCTTGATCGCCACCGCAACCTCCAGCGAACCATGCGCATCGACCATCAGTTCGACATCGGGGCCAATTCCACGCCGTGCCGCCTTCACCCGACGCACGCAGTTGGGAATCGAAAAATCGTCCCGCCCGACGACCCGCATCTTCACGGCCGTAAAGCCCTTCGCGGCATAGCCTCCCAATTCCGCTTCGGCCTCATCGCCCGGCGCCCAGCCGCCGCTTGCGTAGCCCCGGACCGAGCTACGCGCCGCGCCAAGCGCCTGATAAAGCGGAATGCCAAGCGCCTGCGCCTTGACGTCCCACACCGCGATATCAACCCCGGCAATCGCTTCCATGACCATCCCGCGGCGCCGGCTCGGATCAGGCTGCGCGACACCGCGCTCCAGCGCGGGTCTGGCGCGCGAGGCATTGTACATCTTCTCGTAAATCCGCTCCGAGAACATCGGATCCTCACCGACGCATTCCGGCGCGATCTCATGCTCGATGATGGCCGCGACAATCGGCGGCGTACCCAGCGCCGCGCCGATCCCCGTCAACCCGCTATCGGTTTCGACGCGGATCAGCGTCGCATCGCTCTTCATCTTGGTTCCGGTGTCCGTCCGGTGACGCCGTTCCTCGGGAATGGGCGATGACATCGGAATAGCGGACACTTTGACGATCTTCATGGTCGTTCCTTCCTGCCGCCCCGATCCTATCCCGAATCGCGCCGCAGTCGCGAAGCCCGGTGCCACCCCTCGACGCCCGGCCCGTCCGCCGCCATCTTCCTCCCATGTCTGCGACTCTGCTCCGCGCGCCCGCCCCGGTCCTCTTCATCCCGGAAAAGCAGGCCGCCAAACCCCGCCTGAACCGTCTGCGTGTCGTCTCGGACTACGAACCCGCCGGCGACCAGCCTACCGCCATCAAAGACCTCGTCCGCGGCGTCGAGGAGAATGAGCGCGACCAGGTGCTGCTCGGCGTCACCGGCTCGGGCAAGACCTTCACCATGGCGAAGGTCATCGAGGCCGTGCAGAAACCCACCCTGATCCTGGCACCCAACAAGACGCTCGCCGCACAACTGTATGGGGAAATGAAAAGCTTCTTTCCCGACAACGCGGTCGAATACTTCGTCTCCTACTACGATTACTATCAACCGGAGGCCTACGTCCCGCGCACCGACACGTATATTGAAAAAGACGCCCAGATCAACGAACAGATCGACCGCATGCGCCACTCCGCCACACAGGCGCTGCTCGAACGCAACGACGTCATCATCGTCGCTTCCGTCTCCTGCATCTACGGTATCGGCTCGGTCGAAAGCTACGCCCGCATGGTCGTTAAGCTCGAAACCGGCGGCCGCATCGACCGCGACCGCCTCGCTAAGGCCCTGGTCGAGCTACAATACCGTCGCAACGACGCCGCCTTCCAGCGCGGTACCTTCCGCATGCGGGGCGAAAACGTCGACATCTTCCCCAGCCATTACGAGGACCGCGCCTGGCGCGTCAGCCTGTTCGGCGATGAGGTCGAGACCATCAGCGAATTCGACCCGCTCACCGGCGAAGTCACCGGCACGCTCGACTCCATCAGTGTCTACGCCAACAGCCACTACATCACGCCCCGGCCAACGCTCCTCCAGGCCATCGTGCGCATCCGGGAGGAATTGAAAGAACGGCTGGCTCAACTACGCGAGGGAGGCAAGCTGCTGGAAGTCGAACGCCTGGAACAGCGCACGCAATTCGACGTCGAGATGATGGAGACCACCGGCTCCTGCAAAGGGATCGAGAACTATTCGCGCTATCTCACCGGTCGCAAACCCGGCGAACCCCCGCCCACATTGTTCGAATACTTACCCGAAGACGCGCTGCTGATCGTCGATGAATCCCATGTCACCGTGCCGCAGATCGGCGGCATGTATCGCGGCGACTTCAATCGCAAATCCGTCCTCTCCGAGTTCGGCTTCCGCCTTCCCTCCTGTATCGACAACCGTCCGCTCAAATTTGAGGAGTGGGAGACCTACCGTCCGCAGACCCTCTTTGTCTCCGCCACGCCCGGCCCCTGGGAGATAGAACGCACCGCCGGCGTCTTCGCCGAACAGGTCATACGCCCAACCGGCCTGGTCGACCCGCAGGTCGAAATTCGTCCTGTCGAACATCAAGTCGACGATCTGCTCGCCGAATGCCGCACCATCGCCCAGCGCGGCGGACGCGTCCTCGTCACCACGCTGACCAAGCGCATGGCCGAGGACCTTACCGACTACCTGACCGAGCATGGCGTGAAAGTCCGCTACCTCCACTCCGACATCGACACGCTGGAGCGCATTGAGATCATCCGCGACCTTCGCCTCGGCGTCGTCGACGTTCTCGTCGGCATAAACCTGCTCCGCGAGGGTCTCGACATTCCCGAATGCATGCTGGTTGCGATCCTCGACGCCGACAAGGAAGGCTTCCTGCGCTCTGCCACCAGCCTGATCCAAACCATCGGCCGCGCGGCGCGCAATGTGGACGGACGCGTGATCCTCTACGCCGATACCATGACCAACAGCCTGCGCCACGCGATCGAGGAAACCGACCGGCGCCGCGCCAAGCAGACCGCCTGGAACGAGGCGCACGGCATCACCCCGCAATCCGTCCGCAAGCAGATCGGCAACGTGCTCGCCTCCGTATACGAACAGGATTACGTCACTGTCGCACCGGTTGAGGACGGCGGCGTCGCCGAATTTGTCGGCAAGGATCTGAAATCGACGATTGCGGAACTCGAAAAGCGCATGCGCACAGCCGCGGCAGACCTCGAGTTCGAAACCGCCGCACGGCTGCGCGATGAGATCCGTCGCCTCGAAGCGCTGGAACTCGGGCTCGAACCCCCGCCCGTCTCCACGGCAAGCTTGCGGACCAAGAAGGACCGCACGCCCGAACCGCTCGGCCCCGGCGGCGGCGGATACGATCCGTCCAAGCGCCGCGGTCCGCCGCGCCGGCGGCGGAACTGAACGCTCCAACCGACTGGGCGCCGACTCACCTCGTCAGAACCGCCCGTCACCGGCGGCGTTTGCGGTGTCAGTGCTTTGGATCAGTCGATGGGCTTATTGATCGCGTGTGGCGATTGCGGGACCATTCAGCAATTACCGCCGCCTCCCAAAAACGGCCGCCTTGAATGCTGGCGATGCGGACGAACTCTGGAGGCTACCACAGGCCGCAGCCTGGATGGCGCCCTGGCCTGCTCATTTTCTACTCTTTTGCTGTTGTTTCCCGCGAATGCCGCCCGCCTGCTCACTCTCTACGTCCCAGGCGTGCCGCTATCGACTCACCTCTTCTCAGGCGTCGTCATCTTCTGGCGTCAGGGCTTGCCGTTGGCAGCAGTGGTCCTCGCATTACTCGGCATCATCCTCCCCGTCGTGCATTTCGCCCTGCTCACAGCCACACTTGCCGCGATCCGCTTGGGTGTGCACAAAAAATGGGTGGGCGTGGCATTCCGCTACGCTGAAAATCTGGATCTCTGGGCGATGTCCGATGTCCTTCTGATCGGCGCCGGCATCGGTTATGGGCGAGTTGCATCGCAAGCCCGGGTCGATATCGACATGGGCGGTTGGTGTCTCGTCGCCGCTGCACTTATGACCATGGTCACACGCGCGACGCTGGAGCGCCGCGCCGTATGGCGACGCCTGGAAATGGCCCCGGCAAGCGCCGGCCCGGGTTCGCTCTCGTGCACATCCTGCGATCTGATTCTGCCACCTGAGAGCATCGGCAAACGCTGCCCACGCTGCGCGGCCCGAGTCCGCCGACGTCGTCCGTTTGCCGTCCAACAATGCGCCGCACTGACGCTTGCAACCTGGGTGCTGATGCCCATCGCCTACGGCTATCCCATGAGCCAGTTTTGGGAAGCCGGCATCCCAATGACGAACAACATCATCAACGGCATCGAAATGCTGTTCCTGCACGGTTTCTGGTACTTCGGTGTTATGATCCTGATGGTCTCGGTCGTGTTCCCGTTCACCAAAGTCATCGGCCTGACTTGGTTCATGCTTTCGATCCGGTTCAACTGGCCGGAACATCGGCGCTTCAAAACCAGGCTCTATCGCTTCGTCGATGAGGTTGGCCGGTGGTCGGTTCTCGATCCTTTCACCGTACTTATATTCACCCCGATGTTTCAGCTCGGTCAGATTGGGCATTTCGACGCAAAGGGGGGGACGGAAGCTTTCCTGGCGACGGTCATTCTCTCGATGCTGGCTGCGCGGGTTTTTGATCCCCGCCTGATGTGGGATGTTGCCACGCGGCAGCCCGCCAGCGCGACGCCCGTCCCGCGGCACCGCGCCCTCGCAACCAGCCCATAGCTCGGAACCAGCAGCACCCCCGTTCACATCCGCCCCCGCCTCCCCTACCGTCGCTCCCAGCAAAGCGGGAAGGAAACGCGCATGCCAGGACTCCTGGAAGGCAAGGTCGCCGTCGTCACCGGCTCCGGCGGTGGCATCGGTCGGGAAATCGCCGTTATGATGGCGCTCGCCGGTGCCAGCATCATCATCAACGACGTCGGCGCCTCATTGACCGGAGAGGGCCTGTCCGCCTCTCCCGCCCAGCAAACCAAGCAGATTATCGAACAACGCGGCGGCAAGGCCGAGATCAACACCGACTCCGTCGCCGAGTGGACATCCGCGCAGAAGATCATCCAGTCCGCGCTCGATCACTTCGGACGAATCGACGTCGTCGTGAACAACGCCGGCATCCTCCGCGACGTGATCTTCCATAAAATGACTCCCGATGACTGGCTGGCCGTCATCGCCGTGCACCTCAACGGCAGCTTCTTCACCAGCCGCGCGGCCGCCGAGCACTTCCGCAAGCAGGAGAGCGGCGCCTTCGTGCACATCACCTCCACCTCCGGCCTCATCGGCAATTTCGGCCAGGCGAATTACTCCGCCGCCAAGCTCGGCATCACCGCGCTCTCGAAATCCATCGCGCTCGACATGAAGCGCTACAACGTCCGCTCCAACTGCATCGCGCCGTTTGCCTGGAGCCGCATGACCAGCTCGATTCCTGCCACCACGCCCGAGCAACAGGCGCGCGTGGCGAAGATCCAGCAGATGACCCCCGATAAGAATGCGCCGCTGGCGGTCTTTCTCGCGTCCGACGCGGCGAAGGACGTTTCCGGTCAGGTCTTCGGCACGCGCATGAACGAGATCATTCTCTTCAGCTCGCCCCGCCCCATCCGCATCGTTCACCGCGCCGAGGGCTGGACACCTGAGTCCGTCGCCGAACACGCGCTGCCGGCGCTGAAGCCGTCGTTCATGCCGCTCGATCGCTCGGGCGAGGTCTTCTCCTGGGACCCGTTGTAATTCCCATCTGTCAGTGCGAGGCCGCGACAGCGGCCGAAGCAATCTCGCCCGGCCCGACGCACGTGCCTACGAATTCGTCGCGCCTCACGCAGGCACTCCTCGCGCCGCGCAGCATCGCGCTGATCGGCGCGTCGTCGGATCCCAAACGCACCTCCGCGCGGGCGCAGATCTACCTGCGCAAGCACGGTTTCACCGGGGCGCTCTACCCGGTGAACCCGCGCGCGGACACCGTCCTGGGCGAGAAAGCCTGGCCCACCCTGCGCGACATCCCGGGCCCGATCGACCTCGCCTACATCCTCACCGGCACCGCGCACGCCGAACAAGCCATCCGCGACTGTGCCGACAGCCACATCCCCGTCGCCGCCATCCTCGCCGATGGATTCGCCGAATCCGGCCCCGACGGCGCCCAGCGCCAAGCCCGCCTAGCCGAAGCCGCACACGACGCCGGCCTCAGACTCCTCGGACCCAACTCCATGGCGGTCATCAACATCCCCGCCCGCATCGCCTGCTCCGTCAACGCCGCGCTCGAAGCCCCTGAACTCATCCCCGGCAACTGGTCGCTCGTCTCGCAATCCGGCAGCGTCATGGGCACGCTGCTTTCCCGCGCCGCCGCCCGCGGCTTCGGCTTCGCCAAGCTCGTCAGCATGGGCAACGAGGCCGACCTCACCGCCGGCGAAATCGCACTGATGCTCGCCGACGACCCGGAAACCTCCGCGATCCTGCTTTTCCTTGAAACCATCCGCCGCCCCGATCTGCTCGCCCAGGCCGCCGCCCGTGCGCACGAACAGGGCAAACCGATCATCGCCTACAAACTCGGCCGTTCCGAGGCCGGCGCCGCCCTCGCCGCCACCCATACCGGCGCCATGGCCGGCTCGGACGCCGCTGCCTCCGCCTTCTTCCGCGCCCACGGCATCATCCGCGTCGATCACATCGAATCCCTGCTCGAACTCCCGCCTCTGGTGATCGGCCGCCGCCCGCCATCCGCACCCAAACGCAGCGTCCGCGTCGTCACCACCACCGGCGGCGGCGGTGCCATGGTCGTGGACCGCCTCGGCCTCGTCGGCATCGCCACAGCGCACATGCTCGACACCACCCTGGCCGGCATGGGCAAGGATGCCATCGCCACCGCACTCACCGAGGCGCGCAACGACCCAAACACCGACCTCGCCATCGCTGTCATCGGCAGTTCCGCCCAGTTCCGCCCCCAGGACGCCGTCTCCGGCATTGCGGCCTCCACCGGCACAAATCCTGTCTGCGCGTTCATCGTCCCCCACGCCGAGGAATCCCTGCGTCTTCTCGGCGCCGCCGGCATCGCCGCGTTCCGCAATCCCGAACCCTGCGCCGACGCCATCCGCGCCTATTGCGATTGGCATGCCCCGCGCCCCGCCACACCACCCGGCAATACCGGAGCGGCTGCCGCACTTCTTCCCCGCGCCACCGACGAGCCCGGCGCCCGCGCCATCTTCGCCGCCCTCGGCATCCCGGACACCGCCCGGCTGATCGATCCCTTCGCCCCACCCACGCTCGACTACCCCGTCGCCCTGAAAGCGGTTTCATCCGAAATCGCCCACAAGACCGAGGCTGGCGCCGTCGCCCTCAACATCCCCGACGCCCACACTCTCGCTGCCCGTGCCCGGGACATGCAAAACCGCCTGGGCGATCGCATCACCGGCTTTCTCGTCCAGCCCATGGCGCGCGGCTTAGCCGAGGCCATCATCGGCTACCGCCTCGACCCCACGGTCGGCCCCGTCATCGCCCTCGGCGCCGGCGGGGTCCTCGCAGAACTCTATCGCGACGTGACCCTCCGCCTCGCCCCGGTCACCGAGGACGAAGCGATGGACATGATCCGCTCAGTCAAAGGCCTCGCGCCGATCCTTGGCTACCGCAACCTGCCCTGCGGTGACGCACCCGCGCTCGCACGCGCTGTCGCCGCCTTCTCCCGCCTCGCCGGCATCCCCGCCGTCACCGAGGCCGAAATCAACCCGCTCATCATCCAGCGCGATGGCGTCGTCATGGCCGACGCACTCTTGAGGTTCGCAGCATGACCCACCCCCTTCTGCCCCGCCTGCGCCAGGCCCGTGTCGTCCCGGTCATCCGCACGGCCAGCACCGAGCATGCGCGTCAGGTCGTGCAATGGCTGCACAGCGCCGGGCTGCGCATCTTCGAAATCACCATGAGCGTCCCCGACGCCCCCGCCCTCATCAAAGAACTCGCGGCTGATCCGTCCCTGCTCATCGGCGCCGGCACCGTGCCTGACGCCCATGCCGCCGAAACCTGCCTGCACGCCGGCGCCGCCTTCCTCGTCGCCCCATGGGTCGATCCAACGCTCTCGGCTCCCACCCGCGCCGCCAACGCGCTCCTGATGCTCGGCGCCATAACGCCCACCGAGGTCCGCGCCGCACGCACCGCCGGCGCGGACGTGGTGAAGATCTTTCCCGCCTCCTCAGTCGGCGGCCCGGCCCACATCCGCGCCCTGCGCAGCGTCCTGCCCGACGTGCCTTTCTGCCCGACCGGTGGCGTCGAACCCGCCAACACCCAGGATTACCTGGATGCGGGCGCGGCCTTCGTTGGCATTGGAGGCGCCCTCGTCAGCAACGACCGAGCGAAGGTCCAGGCCGCGGCACAGCTGGTGCTGACGACATGAAATTCGACCTGATCGGCATGGGCGAGCCGATGCTGGAGTTCAGCCAGCTCCCAGACGAGGCCGATGGCCGGCGCCTCTATCTCGAGGGCTACGGCGGCGACACCTCCAACGCCACTATCGCCGCCGCCCGACAGGGCGCGCGCACTGCCTACATCACCGCACTCGGCACTGACTTCGCGGGCGACAGCTTCATGGCACTATGGGAGAGGGAAGGGGTCTCCACCGAAGGAGTCGTTCGCAAGCCCTCCCACCTCACCGGCGTCTATTTCATCTTCCACGGTCCGAAAGGCCACGAATTCCTCCACTACCGGCAGAACTCTGCCGCCTCGGCGTTCACCGTAAACGATCTGCCCCAACAGATGCTCGCCAGCACGCGCGTGTTCTTCACCTCAGGCGTCAGCCAGGGCATCTCCACCACCGCCGCCGACGCGGTCTTCGCGGCCATCGATATCGTGCGCCGCGTTGGCGGTGCCGTTGCGTACCGATACAAACTACCGTCCGCGCCTCTGGCCCGCGGCCCGCGCCGCCGCCGTCATGGAAGCCGCCATCCGCCACGCCGACATCGTCTTTCCCGGCATGGAGGACGCACTCGTCATGACCGGACTGACCGACCCCGACCGCATCCTGGACTATTACCTGCGCCTCGGCCCACGCATCGCCGTTCTCAAGATGGGCGACCAAGGCGCCTACTTGGCCACACCCAACTCCCGCATCCGCGTCCCGGTTCACAAGGTGAAGGCGCTGGATGCCAGCGGCGCCGGCGATACATTCTGCGGCAGTTTCCTCGCCCGCTACCTGGAGGGCGACACGCCCGAGCAGGCGGCCCGCTACGCGAACGTCGCGGCGGCGCTGAAATGCACCGGATATGGCACCGTCACGCCGATCCCCCGCCGGGAGCATGTGGAACGCTCACTGCCACAAGCCTGAGCCACGAGCTCGGCTTGCCGCGTTCTGGCCCACCGTTATGATTGGACACGATGGCGCGCCGCCCTCGCCACTCGTTCGGCCTCCTGACTTACCTACTCGTCAGCCTTGCGCTGATGAGCCAGTTGGCTGTCGGCGCGATGGTGCTACCCGACACATCGCCCTACACGACGCTCGCTGCACTCGACGCCGCCAGCATTCTCTGCGGAACGGACCAGCCCTCCGGCCACATACCTCCGTCCCAACGCCGGCATGCACCGGCCAACCCGGCGCTGTGTCCCATCAGCGTGGCCCTCGCGCTTCCCAGCGTCATCCCGACGTCCACGCCCGAACTACCGATCTTCTCCGGCGCCGTCGTCCATCTCGGCGCTGAGGAAAGACCGCCCGCGCGCGGTCCACCTTCTCCTGCCGCCCGTGTCGGCTCACCCCGAGGACCTCCCCTAACCGCCTGAGACCCGCAATCGCTCGACGCTGTGCACCTGCACCGGCGTCCGGACTCTCATGCCAAGGGAAGATCCTTTCATGCGAAACGTACACACCGCGGCCTGCATTGCCTGCGCAATCGGGACCGCTTTCTCCATCAGCCCGGCCGATGCCCACGTCGTCGTCGGCAACCGCGTATTCCCCGTCACCCTCACCTTCGATGACCCGGGCGTCGGCGACGAAGCGACGCTGCCGCAGTTCGTTTATGAGCCCGGCGAAAGCGGCTCTAACCTGTACCAGTTCCAGTGGGAGTACGACAAAACCATCACGCCGACGACAGCGATTATCTACAACCAGGGCTATGACATCCTGACGCAGCCTGGATTGCCCAACGCCCACGGCATTGAGAATGCCTTTGTCACGGGCAAGTGGCAGGCCATTACACTACCAAAATCAGAAACTGTGGTCTCCTTGGGTGTCATCTCCGAGTTCAGCGGCGGCGCGGCAACGCAGAGCGTCGGCGGAGATATTACTGGCTCCGAAGCACCAACCGCGTATTTCGGCCAGGGACTCGGGCTCTGCCGATCGGCTTGGCCCGTCCATTCGCTATCACCGGGGAGCTAAGCTACAGCATCCCCGATCGCCGCCTCAATTCGACCGGGGATAACAAGGGGCAGCCCTATTTCTGGGCCGGTGCGATGTCGCTGCAGGTACAGCATCCCCTACTTGCAGTCCCAGGTGAAGCACTTTGGCCTCCCTGATTTCTTCGGCCGATTAGTTCCTCTGGTTGAACTGGACTGGTTTTCACCAGCCGCCGGTCCTGCGCACGGATATCCCATGACACTCACAGTCGCGCCGGGTTTCATCTACGAAGGAGATACGTATCAGGTCGGCTTAGAGGCGCTGATCCCCGCGAACAGTGCAGCCGGCCCACATGTCGGCGCAATCCTCCAGGTCCATTTCTTCTTCGACGACCTGTTCCCCAACACCATCGGCAAACCGCTGTTCCAGTAAGGAGCAACCACATGTACCCGATCCGCGCACTCTTGCTGACCGCCGCGCTTTCGCTTCTTGCCGCCCAGGCCTCGGCCCACGCCTTTCTTAAGACGGCAAGCCCTGCCGTGGGCAGCACCCTGTCATCATCACCCACCCAGGTGGTGATCAACTTCACTGAGGGCGTGGAGCCCACCTTCAGCACCATCACTGTGCAGAACGCACAGGGCGAGCAAGTCGCAACCGGCAAGCCGCATCTGGTCGGTGGCGACACGCATATGGCAATCGCTCTCAAGCCGCTCACTCCGGGCACCTACACCGTCATCTGGCACGCAACAGCGACCGACACGCACAAGACGCAAGGATCGTTCAAGTTCACGGTTGCGTCGAAATGATGCACTGACGCCAGCCGGCCAATGCCGCTCTTTGCACCCGATGGCGGAGCCGCACTTGTCCTTGCGCGCGGCTTCGCTGTCGCCTTCCTGCTCTCGGTTTCCGGCACTCTGACATTCCGGAATGTCGTCATGCCGCGGGCCTTCTCGCGCATGACATCCGATTGTCGCGCCTCGATCGAGCGAAGTCTGATCCGTTGGATCAGGGTTAATCTGATCCTCGCTGCTTTGACGCTGTGTGCGTGGTTCGTTGTCCTCACCTCATATCTGGCCGGCCCCGACACACCAGGGGACTGGCTAAACGGCCTATGGACCGTGCTGATCAGTACCACCTTCGGCCATGTTCTGCTGCTGCAGTTCGTCTTGCTGATCCTGACCGGCATGGTGCTCGGATATCGTCCCGGCACGACGCGCTGGCGTGCCGGCCTGGTTCTCGGAACCGCGGCGGCGATCGCCCAGGTAGGACACGGTCACGCCTACGCTATGGCCCATGGCATCAGCCTCCTCGAACTCTCCGAAGCACTGCATCTGTGGGCCGCAGGCGCATGGCTCGGTGGTCTGTTGCCCCTCTTGCTGGTCGTCTGGATAGCGCCCACCGTCGCGGCCGCGACGGCCGCCCGTTGGTACTCACCCCTTGGTAAAGTCTGTGTCGTGTTGCTCGCCGCGTCAGCCTTCGTACAGGGCTGGATCCTCATCGGGACGACACAAGCGCTCGTCCATACGGCCTATGGATGGACTGCATTGTTGAAAACCGCGCTGTTCGGCGTGCTTTTCGGTTTCGCCCTGCTCAACCGCTATTCGCTCGCACCCGGCCTGATCGGGGACAACCCTGATCGCGCCCGCACACGGTTGATCACCAGCCTCTTGTTCCAAACCCTGTTCGGGTTGCTGATCGTGCTCGCCGCGGCCCTCCTAGGCCAGTTGCGTCCGGGCATGGACATGGCGATGCAGGGTTAAGACGCCGATATGCCCATACGCCGCGCTGATAAACGCCGCTCAAAAAACCACCGCACCACCGTCGCCCTGGCTGCAGCCGCTTCCGGCCTGCTCCTGCTGACCGCCATATATCTCTGGCTGCTGGGCGGGACCACACCCACGCCCGCTCCCTCCATCGGCGGCCCCTTCATCCTGACGCAGGGCGACGGCCAACAGGTGACAGACCGCGACTTTCGCGGCCGCTATCTGCTTATCTACTTCGGCTATACATCCTGTCCCGACGTCTGCCCGACAACACTGAACACGATCGCCGACGCAATCGGCCTCCTCGGCGCCCGAGCCGAACGGCTGCAGCCCTTGTTCGTCACCGTGGACCCTGCTCACGACACCCCGGCGGTGATGCAGGACTATGTCCGTGCCTTCAGCCCGCGCATCATCGGCCTGACCGGCACGCCCGCTCATATCCACGCCGTCGAGCAGGAATATCGGATCAGCAGCATTGTCCACGATACCGGGCCGGGACCTGGCAGTTACACGGTCGATCATACCGCAGTGCTTTTCCTGATTGCGCCCGACGGCCGCTATCTGGCCCCGATCGCGGTCACCGACACCCCAGCCGAACTCGCGAAAAGCCTGTCCCAATATATTGGCTGAACCCGGCAAGCTGTCGCCAATCCTTGCCGAGGCGTCCACCGACCGTCTCCCGCAGCCCACATAAAATGCTTTCGTATTCGTTCACATATAAAAAGTCGTCCGTGAAGAACCCTGATCGGGTTGCGTAACTGACGGACACGGTCAGGATCGAACCGCTCGCAGAGCCGGTTCGCCCGAGAGAGCGAGCAAGAACCAACGCACAAGAATGGCCAGCCTGTCCCGCCTGACCATCGCCGGTCCCGCTTCGGAATACCCGTTCCGCATGTTCCAGCAGTTGCTTCTTCCAGGCGTAGATCTGCGTCGGATGGACCTGGTGGCGCACCGCCAACTCGGCGATCGTGGCCTGTTCCCGCAATGCTTCGAGGGCGATCTTCGCCTTCAAAGCCCCGTCGATCCTCCGTCGGGTTCTGCTCATGGTCCCTCTGTCTACATCGACGGAGCCGATGACCTGCTCCCGGCAAACTGGACCGTTTTGACTGAGAAAAACCCGCTAGGTTTGGCCAGGAGGCAACCGAGGGGGTTGGCCGATGAAGCAATCGCGGTTCAGCGAGCAGCAGATCGCCTTCATCCTGCAGCAGGCCGAGCAGGGTGTGGCGGTCGAGGAGGTGTGCCGGAAGGCCGGCATCTCAATTCAGACCTATTACCGATGGCGCAAGAAGTATGGCGGGCTGATGCCGTCGGAGATGAAGCGGCTGAAGCTCCTGGAAGAAGAGAACGCGCGCCTGAAACGGCTGGTGGCCGACCTTTCGCTGGACAAAGTCATGCTGCAGGACGTTGTCAAAAGAAAGTTATGAAGTCTGCTCGGGCCCGGGACCTGGTCGAATATCACGGGAGTGATGAGCATGGGAGCTCTTGTTCAATCCCGCTTGGCACATTTGGCGAAGCTGTGGCGATTCCAGCCAGTCCAGCATGAACAGCCCCAGATCCGTGGTGGGATCGAGGGCCTGCTGAGCCGCCCGGAGGCGGCGGAGTGGCCGATTACTGCGAACCATGCTTGGCATCCAAAAGAACCGCGACCGAGGCAACGCAGAAAATCGCGCCCGTCGGCCTGAATTGCCGGGCCGAGGGGCCGGTATCCGTCAGGGCGCGGGAAGTACAGCGGCATGGGCCGCTAACGGGTTGTAGGTCGGTTTTTTGGGGGTGATGGGGGGTCAGAACCGCCGAGGCAGGATCCAGATGGCGCCGGCGTCGTCGTCGCGGAGCCAATGGCGGGCGGCACGGAGCCTGCCAGCGTCGTCGTGGATGATCTCCACCCCGAGGAAGACGAGTTCAGACGGCGGCAAAAACGCGGGCCGCGTGGGCCTCGCAGTAGGCGCCTCGGCTGACCGGCCTGCCACAGAAGGTGGCCGGACGGCCATCGATCCATTGGCAGGCCTTCGGTCGCGGCGGATCGAGGGCGGCTTGCCGGCCGAAGGCGGTGATGTGGGTCTGCTGCCGGTCCTGGCGCTGCTGTTCGACGTCGTGGCAGCGGTAGCGTCCGCTTGGGGTCTGGCCGGCTTCGTGCCGTTCGCGCATGCGCTGCTCCGTTTCATCAGACGGGAAAAGCTGGTGCGGTGGGTCTGGGACGGTCAAGCAAGCCACGGTCTGCCGGACGCCGACCCGCTGCATCGCGCTTGCGGCAGACCGCAACGGCGGTTGGCCCGTCGAGCTCGCCCAGCACCTCAAAGCAGGCGAACGCGCCGCCCTTCGTCCGCGCGCGGTCCCAAAGCCCCGTGCCGTCCAGGTAAACGATGATCACCCGATCGACGTCAATTCCCCGTTTCACCAGATCGATGACAACGGTCGCGATGTCGTTTTTCACGCTGACCTGACCGATCATATCCTCGATCAGCACTGCGCCATCTCTCTGCACGTATGTGTAGCGTGAACGGAGCATGGTTCCTTCCGTGGTGTGGTGATGGCGCCGGCCCGAAGGCCCCCGGGCATAAAAATCCCCCGCCCCCAGAGGGCGAGGGAAGTTTGCCGTTGGGACGGGAAAAGATCGGGGAGAGAGTCCCGTCCCCCGGACCGACTTCTAGCCTGGTCCTGGGCCTCGCGGTTGGTGCATTCATTCATACTCATCATCGACGCGGTGCAGGTTCCCCCTCAGCCTGGATTGGACGGGGGCGGAAGAACAGGCGGGCAAGTAGGCAGAGCGCGGTCCTAATCGCGCGCGCGACCCCCGGCGTCAGCCAGGCGCGGCGGGTTGCCGCAGGCTGGGTCAGGCGCATTTGCGGCGGGTGAACGCTCGCGCCCTCGAAGCCGAACTCCGGCACCACCAGCCGGAGCGTGTTGGCGAACCACTCGCTGACCAGCGGGCGATGGCAGGTCTGTCCGGTGCCAGGTCGTTCGAACCAGCACAACACCGGAATCTTGCCGCGTGAGAGAGCCATGATCTCGTCGTGCACCCGGCCAGGATCGAGCGAGGCGAGCACCTGTTCCTGATAGAGCCGATCGTATTCGTCCGGCTCCACGCTGTTGAACCATGGCCCAGGATTGAGCCGCTTATACAGGCGATAGCCCGCCGACATCCTGCGCGGCACGCCGCGACTGATTCCGATCTTGATGTGATCGTCGAGAAGCGCGGTGAACCAGGAACCAGTTTTCACGGTGGAACTGCCCTCTGCGAACTCGTTTCTAGCAAAGCTATTATACAATAGAAACGGTGTCGCGGGCATGCGTGAGGCGCAGATGGGCATGTGCCGGACGCGGGGAATTTGCCCCGTTCGGGCTGCACTGCGGACGTTCGAGGGAATCGACGCGGAGGTCGAGGCGCTGACGATCGCGGCGCTGCGGGACAGCCGATCTGCGTCCGCGTGTGGACTTGCCCGACCAATTGCGCGAGCGGATCGCGCAACGCGACCAGGCACGCGTCACTGCCAGTGCGGCCGAGCGCGCAGCGACCATGCTCATGCCCGAGGCGAGTCAGGCGCGGACCCAAGCCGCAGGTCATGTCCCAGCGCACGAATATCCTGCGACCCATTTCGCCATCGGGGACGCTCGTGCTCCTTGGAACCAAAGGGTTCCAGTCGGTGTCTTCGACCGCCTTTCCCGTCACCTCCCCGACACGGCCAACGCGGTGATCTCTCAGGGCGACTACAAGCCGCACGGCCGCCTAGCTGATCGTGTCCGCCGCGCCGCACCTTCCGAGTGAATTTGTCGGATTGGCGCGGCTGTTTCGCGACAGCGTCGCGCGTGCCGATAAAGATGCTGAGGCCGCCCTGGCGGCGATCACCAAGCCGCCGCGCGCCCGGCTGCGCCGTCTTCCGAATCTCAGACGCGAGGTCATGGAACTGTTGGCGCCGCGCTTTGGTGCGACGGCTCGTACCGGCGGAAGCAAGCCAACAGCAAGAATCAGCCGCGACATTTCTTCGCCCTGACGGGCGCGTCAGCCTTTATGGCATCTTCACCCTGGTGCGTCCTTGGGTTCGCCGAGCCCGGACTGCGACAAGACCCACTAGCCCGCATCCCAACAGGGCGAGGGAGGCAGGCTCAGGAACCGGATCGCCTCCCTCGCGCAGAGAAGCTAATGCTCCAGGAACGAATTCGAATGCCGGTTGGCCAATATCGATCACTGTCAGTGTTTGGAAGGAATTGAGGTTGGAGAGTGAAACGTAGATGGGGGTTGACCCATTCGGGCTAATTCCAGCGGCAGCAGCTACCTCCGTGCCAGTCACCGTCTGGTCCCCGAACTGAAATTCAAGGTTGTTGTAAGTATCCACCGTCCCCCATAGCAGACTGAAAGTGGTCTGACTGTCCGTCCGGAGACTTCATGAGTAAGATGAGTCGGTTATCGAAGGAGGGTTGAACCGGCTCGATCGGGTGTGATTCGGTTGCGGCCTCGATTCGCGAGGAACCGATGTGGACGACCGAGAATTGCCGTCGCTACGACCGTGACAAGCTGCGCTATCCAAGCGATCTGACCGAGGCGGAGTGGCAGCTGATCGCGCCGCTTATACCACCCGCCAAGCGTGGCGGTGGCAAGCGTACCGCCAACATGCGCGAAGTGGTCAACGGCATAATGTATGTGCTGAGCACCGGCTGTCAGTGGCGCTACATCCCGAAAGACCTGCCACCGCGCAGCACGGTGAATGGCTATTTCTGCCTGTGGGGCTGGAACGGCACGCTGGAGAAGATGCATCACGCGCTCTACGTGAAATGCCGCGAGCAGGCTGAGCGAGAGGCCACCCTCCGCTGGCTTTCCATCGGCTTCGCCGATGGAACCTTTGCCAGCTCCGCCCAACCGCCTGCATCATCGACAGCCAGAGCGTGAAGAATGCGGAAAAAGGGGGCCATGCATCGATCCGAATGGCTTCGATGCCGGCAAGCTGATCAAGGGCAAGAAGCGCCATCTCCTGGTCGATACGCTGGGTCTGGTACTGCACGCCATAGTGACTGCCGCTGACGTTCAGGACCGTGACGGCGGCGTTCTGGTGATGTCCACGGTGTTCGGGCAGTTCCCGTTCCTGCGCAAGCTATTCGCCGACAGTGCCTACTCGGGGCCAGTCTTCCAGCTTGGTGCCACGACAGCCTTGCAGGATCTGTCGGTCGAAATCATCAAGCGGAGCGACTATGTCAAAGGCTTCGTCGTTGAACCCAAACGCTGGATCGTCGAACGCACAATCGCCTGGCTCAACCGCTGTCGTAGCCTCACCAAGGATTGGGAGAACCGCAATCACAATGCCCTCGCCTTCCTTCGCCTCGCCTCCATCCGCCTCATGCTAAGAAAGCTCTGTAATCCCTCATGAAGTCTCCGGACGGACTCTGAGGAAGATTGAAGTGAAAAACGATGTTATCATTGCTTTGCGCGACAAGGTAGTTGCGCTGATCGGGGGTCGGCGCGGCCCCAGGGTAGGGGGTTAACGCGACGCTGGTTACGGAGCCCTGATAGACCCCAGCATTCAGCGGACCAGACGGATTAGTGAAGGTGATGGTGCCACGGGCAAAGGAAATCGGCGCACTGTTCTGGAACCCCGGGCTGCCCGGCGCTGCCAGCGAGCTCAGATCCGCTAGGCTGAATAAGGGCGAAGTCGACGCGTTGATGATGGGAGCTGATGAACCGGAGAATGGCTTCGTCCGTCGCGCCGCTCGTCACCATCTCAATGACCTTCACGGCAAAGGCACGTTGCGGCAGGACGTGCTCGATGTTGATTGCCTCGCCGCGTAGCAGCGCCTTGTGCGCCTCGATGCTGATCTCCGCCTGAGGGTCGGTCTTCAGGCTGTTGAGATGCGTCGGATGCGGATAACAGACGCGCTGGCCCAGGATGGCTAGGATGCGCTCGATCGAATGAATGGCACCGCCGTTGTCGGTGAAGCCGACTGCCAGGGCAGCGTTCCTCGCCTCAACAAAGATGCGCAGCACCGGCATCAGGTTGTCTGCGCGATAATTCCGGAGTTTCCGGGTGGTGCTCAGGAACGCTGCTCCCGCGTGATCCCTGAACCCCTCGGCCCGCCGGACATAGCCGTGCAACGTATCCACCGACTTGTGCCGGCTCACGTCCATCATGCGGAAGATCGAGGCGCCATGCTCGGCCGGTCGGCCAGCTTGACAAGCGCGACCCCGGCGGTGGCCAGCAGCGCGCCGAACAGGCAGACCCCAATGGGGAGGTAGATAAAGGCCAACCAGTGAAGATCGGTCATCGCAGACCCCTCAGTACGATTTGGACGCGTCTCACAGGAACCCCGCGCCGGAATGATCGCGGAACAGATCGGCCCGGCGATTATAGACGCGCAGCATGTCGAGGCTGCGGTGGCGGGTCTGCTCGGCGATTTTCAGCAGCGGCGCGTTCAGCTCGACCGCGGTGCTGACATAGCCCGCCCGCAGGCTGTGGGCGCTGTAGGTGGCCGGGTCCAGCCCGACCCGCTTGGCATGCCGCTTCACGATCCGGCTGACTTGGTCGGCCGTCAGCGCCATCTCTGACACCCGCCCGCCCCACACGCCGCGAAACACCGGCCCCGCGACGATGCCTGACGCTTGCAGCCAGGTCTGGACCGCCTCGGCCGGGCGCAGGCGGAATCCGCGCGGAATGGCGATCTCCTCGCCCTTCCCTTCCTGATCCGTCTTGGAATGCCGGATCGTGACCCGGAACCCGTCCGGCACTCCGGTCAGGTCGGCGACGTCGAGGGCGCAAAGCTCGGAGCGGCGGAGCGCACCGGCGAAGCCGAGGGCGAGCTGCGCCCGATCCCGCCGGCCGATCATGCTGTCCGGGCAGAGCGTCACCATGCGCATCAACAGCTCGGCCATGACCGGGGCCTTGCCCTGCTTGGCGGTGCCAATGGGGCGGCGGATGCCCTTCATGACCGCGCGGACGCCTCGGCATTGGTCGGCGGCTCGCCTGTCGGACATCGAGGAAGCCCGTGCCGTGCGCGACGGGCTGCTCGCAATGGGCGTGCTCAATAACGCCGATCCAGGCGTGTCATCGGACAACACAGACGCCGTGAGGGCACTCGCCGAGCTGCCGCACCTGGGCGCGCTGCGAACCACGATCACCCGGCGCAAGGCATTCCCAAACGCCGCCGGTTTCGGGCTGTCGGTCGAGGAGCTGGCGCCGCTCGATCCCAAAAGTATGCGCCGAGCTGGCGGCACTGGCGAGCGAGGTGTCTGCAATGGTAGAGCAACGGGCGAGCAACGGGATATAGATTGCATGGCCATTAACAAGCGAGCCGCGCCGACACCCGAGAGCTTCATCGACAAGGCTGCGCCGGCACAGAGATGGTTGCGGGGCAACCGCACACAGACAACACCGTTCTGATTGGAGCGACCATTGAGGCGTCTGCCGCGGGGGCTTTGGGCTCGGATGAGCCCGCAGCAACAACACTGGTTCCCCCACCGCCAGGAGGTGTTCAAGTTTTACCACTCGGAGGATGAGCGCTTTGTCCTGGCTCCAAGCCAGCATTCGCATCCGGCCACTCAGTTTCTACCGACGCCATGAAAATGCTGCTCTACGAGATGACTGCGAGGGCATGAGTATCAGCCGCCCGTCGAGGGGATTGTTTTTTCCAGGGGGTGGCTGGGGCCCGGGCGATCTTGAACTGCACCCGGAGAACCTCGCGGCTCGGGTGGGACGGCAGATGGCACGCCAGTTTGATGTAGTTTTGGAGGGCATAGAGTACCGCGAAGAATTTGATTATTATGTATATTGTTTCTCTTACGAGTGTTCCTCGGAGGTCTTGGACTCTTTTTGGCCTGGTCCGCCTTTCGACAGGGCGGCCAGGATCGTTGATGTTTGGGAGCTAGCCGAGACAATTTCAAACTTTCATCCGCAACTTCGCGGCTACGATTACGTCATTTCGCCGACAATCTATACGAAGCGGGAGTGCGATCTTCACGAGCCCAACCCCCCATATATCGCGCAAGCTTTCGAAAAGCCCCGGGCCTTCGAGGGCAACAAGGAGGGCAGAATAGTATTCTTCCGGGAGGATGAACCGATCAACGTGTCATTGCTCCCGCTTCCTGACTTCCCTTACCCCGCGATCAGAAAACGTCTGATTATCCCTGGCGAGATGCCTCGGAGGAGCATGGCGCGCCCGAAACTGCCTGCCGGCTCGCCTTGCTAGTTCCCCCGACCTGTCCGGTGTCGCTCGACGAAGCTGCTGGCCGAGCCGTGAGCCAGAGCATCCCCGCGCGCATCGGTCCCGTGGAGTTCGGCACGCTCCGCCGCTGGGTGACGGTACGCTGCCCGTCTGGTTGGTGGTGCGTACGCTGTGGCGGCAAACCGATCCGCTGTGCCGCAGCGCCGGGCTGATGCTGGATCAGGCCTGAGCGGTGGTGAACTCGCAGCGCCGTGCCGGGCCGATCCGCGACATTGCTCGCATTTACAACATCAGCCATCCGACGATTTCGAGGCTTGGCACATGAAGGGCCGACGCTTGTTGAAGACTCTGAGCGCCAAGATTTTCTGCATAGAGCGGCGTGGAGAGTAGTGATTCGACAAATCGAGCATGCCGAAGCCGTTCCAGCGGGTGCGATCTACGACTATCTGGTGGCAATGGTTTTCGCCTTCCATACCATGGAAGGTTATATAAATTTCCTCGGAGAAAAGATCGCGCCCGAATTGTGGAAAGACGAACGGACGATGTTCAAAAGTGCAGACCTGACCGAGAAGCTCAAGGTCGTTTGCGAACGTTGTGAAATTGGTGTTCCCCCAAGGGGCAAGCGGCCATACTCCACAGTCTCGGAACTTAACAAGCTGAGAAACAAAATCGTTCACCCGAAAGTACTGACCGTAAAAAAGTCCATCAAGTTTGATGCCGATCATCCCCCGCCGTTATTCGCCGCGTCGTTTCTGGCAACGTCAGTAAGTCCCCAAAAAGCACTCAGGGCTCGCGACGACGTAAAGCGCATTGTCCACGAACTACACAACGCTGCCGTTGCCCGCTTCCCGCATCTCGACTTAGGAAACGATCCATTAGAGGGTATACTCGGAACACGCACTATCTCAACGCGCCTCTTGTAGGGTGATGATGATCGTCACGGCGCGTGCGCCGAAGCGGATCAGGAAGCCGACGAAGGCCGGGCCGAAGCTCTCCCGTGTGATTGTCGGCAAGCCGGCGCCGGAGCCCGAAACGCCAGAGGCCCATCAGGCACGCGGTGACGCGGCCGACCGGCTTGTGGCGGGAGATGGTCGCCAGCGTGACCCAAAAATCCCCCCGCCCTGGAGGAGGCGAGGGGGAGTTTGCCGTCGGGGTGGGCCAAAAGCGAACAAAGTCCCGTCCCCGGACCGATCTCTAGTTGCGACATGGCCCCCGCGGTTGGTGCGTTCCTTCATACTGACTATCGACGCGGTGCAGGCTCTGGTCCCAGCCGCAGCAGATCAGGCGAATAGATGCTGCATCGGTCCTGGATCGCGTGCGCCTGCCGCTGAGGGCAGTCGCCGGCCAGACTGGACAGAACCGCCGGCATCCCCGCGTCGGAGCCGTGCTCCGCTAAGAGCCGGGCGGCGGTACTGATGCGGCCGTGGCGGTCGCACAGGACCTCGATCATGCGCAGGTGCGCGGCGACGTGGCCGAGCGGCACGGTGGTCCGCATGGTCCTTCAAGGTGTCATTCCGGATTAGCTGCTGGCCGAGCCGTGAGCTGCTGAGTTGCGCCAGCATTTTTGCGACCGCAGGCCCATGACAAGAGAACTTATGCGGCGCCGAGAAGAGCGCCGCACTCCTCGTCAACGAACGGCTTTGCGACGGATCAGGCCGAGGCCGACTATCCCGACGCCGAGTAGGGCAAGCGTTCCCGGCTCCGGAACCGCCGACGAGGTCAGCGTTCCGCTCGTGCCTTCGTCATAGATACAGTTGCCCCCGGTGTTGGTGTTGCCGCTGTTGTAGCTGCAGGTACCGCCGGTCAGGTTGCCGGCGAGGTACCACTGGTAGTCAGGGTCGCTGCTGTCGCCAGGGTTATTGGCCCAGAAGTTGAAACCGACGCCTTTGCCGTAAGTGTAGCTCGTGCCGACGGCAAAGATCGGTCCCCAGTTATCCACCGGCGGATTGTTGGCTGGGTTGAAGACGGCGTCACCAATCAGATCCGTCCCGTCGCCGAACCGATCCGAGAAGCCGGGACCGTAGGGATTGCCCGACGGCAGCAGCACGAAGGGCTGCTCGCCGATCCAGAACGGGCTAGTGATCGTGCCCCATCCCGAGGTCGCCACTCCGCCGGTCTCATCGATCTGGCCAACCACGTCTATCCCGCCACCGGTGTCGAAACTGAAGTCGATGGTTGTTGCGCGTGCGGAGCTCGCCGTAAGCGCCAGCCCTGCGGCTGCAGCCAGCAGAAGGGGAGCAGCACCAAACACTGCTGAAACCGAGATCTTACGCATCGTGTGAAGTGTGTCCCTTTATGCGCTGCAAGGAGCACGATTGCTCCGGCAAAATATCTCTGGTTAGATGGCGTGCGCGAAAGCCTGCCGTAATGTAATTCCATTCATAATGGGTTTCGATGCGGTGCATGTTGGTCTCACATGCCATTGCTGCGACCGCCACGGCCGCATCAGCACCGCCCGACTGCTGGGGGGCACGGTCCCGACGCGCCGATGCAGCGCCGAAGGACCACACCGAAGCGACGTTCCTGTAGGATCGCGATCATGCGCAGGTGCGCGGCGGCATGGCCGAGTGGGACGAAGCTCCGCATGGGCGCTGGAGGTGTCATTCAGCCGTGGCCCGAGGCACCTCATTGCCCCAGGCCGTCCACCCCTCGCGCTCACGACGTGCGAACATCTCCAGTTTCGGCACGTGCGGGTACATCTGCTCGATCATCTCGGCGAACACCTCCGGCTTCTGACTGTGCCGCCCGACCTCGGCGGTGATGACCGATTCCGGCTGATCGCCCGGAGCAGGGGCGGGCACGTTGCCACGCGTGCCGATGAGCAGGATCTCATGGCGATTGCGCAGCCCAGTAGCCGGTGCCGATTTGGTTCTTCGCCCAGATGATGTGCGAGCGGTACGTAAACCCCCAGGCCTGCATGACCATGAGGCCTGCCGGCATGTGCGGTACCTGTCACCCACAAGAACAAGGCGCAGTCGTCGGCCGCTGGCACGGGGAGTTGCGCGATCTGATCCAGCGTCATGGTGGGATAGTGATTCTCGGGGCTGCGGTTCGTGCCGGTGGCCTGGCTGTAGAACTCGAATGGCCAGGGCGGGTCGGCATAGAGGACGCCATAAACGCGGCAACCCAGCTCCGCGGCTGCGCGCTTGGTGGCCTCTGCCAGTTCCCGCTCCCGGGCCGCACGGCGCTCGCGCTTCTTCGCGCCCGTGGCCATCCGCTTTTTGCGCTGCCGATATCGGCGCTGCCGCTCGGCCGGAGACATGGCGTTCTTGTGGACCGGCGGGCGGCTCATAGGCGACCCCTCACCGCGTCACGAAAAAACGTTATGAAACGAGCCCCCCGGAAGGCAAGGGAGAGGATTTTTCCCTTGCAGACCGTGTGAAAACCCCATGCTGGATTCCGGCGCGACGCGCGCTACGCTAGAATCCCGACATGCCGCACATCACCGGCCATGCCCGATCCCAGCTTCTGCTGTTGCCCGAATCCCTGGACGACTATGTCGGCCCCGACAACCCGGTGCGCTTCATCGAGGCTTTTGTGGACGGCTCCATCTTGCGGCCTCGGGCTTCGCGCGCGTCGAACCGAAGGAGACCGGCCGTCCAAGCTATCTCCCCGGCGATCTGCTCAAGCTCTATATCTACGGTTATCTGAACCGCATCCGCTCAAGCCGTCGGCTGGAAGCCGAGACCCACCGCAATGTCGAGGTGATCTGGCTGCTGCGCCATCTCAAGCCGACTTTAAGACCGTCGCCGACTTCCGCCGCGACAACCTCACGGCGTTCCGCCAGTTCGTGTTGCTGTGCAAGCAACTGGACCTGTTCGGCCGCGAGCTGCTGGCGGTGGATGGCACACGGATCAAGGCAGTCAACAACAAGGACCGCAATTTCACCCGTGCCTCGCTGACCGAGTTCATCAAGCTGGCGGATGAGAAGCTCGACGATTACCTTCAGCGCCTCGACCGGAGCGATGCTGCCGAGCGGGGGACAAGAGGCGCACGGGTCGAGAACCTGGCGGAGAAGATCGCTGCGGTTCGTCAGCGGCGCGAGCGCTGCAAGGCGATGCTGGCAGAGCTGGACCGGACTGGGGAGAATCAGATCTCGCTGACCGATCCCGACAGCCGTGCAATGGCAGCGCACACGCACGTTGCCGTTGGTGACAACGTGCAGATCGCGGTCGATATCAAGCATAAGCTGATCGTCGAACAGCAGGTCACCAACCAGGTGGTCGATATGGGCCTGCTGACGGGGACCGCCGAACCGGCGAAGGAGATCCTTGGCGTCGAGACGATCGACGTCGTCGCCGACAAAGGTTATTTCAAGATCGAGGATATCGAGGCCTGCGAAAAGGCGGGCATGGTGCCCTATGTGCCGCGACCGCAGCGCGGTCCTTCGGTCAGGGAAGGTCTGTTCCGCAAGGACGAGTTCACGTATGAGGCGGAGACGGACAGCATGATCTGTCCCGCCGGGCAACGCCTTCACCCCTATTCATCATCGATGCTTCGCGGGCTGAAGAAGATCAATTATGCCAACCGTGCTGCCTGCCCCGATTGTGTCTTGCGGCCGCGATGCACGGGCAATCGGTTTCGCTCGGTATCACGACTGGAGAATGAGGCGGTGTTGGACCGAATGGCGGCTCGGCTGGCGCAACGCCCAGACGTTCTTGACCGGCGCCGCGAGTTGGTCGAGCACCCATTCGGCACGATCAAACAGTGGATGTATCAGGGTGCATTTCTGATGCGGCGTCTGGAGAAGGTTCGAGCTGAGTTCAGCTTGACCGCGCTTGCCTACAACATCAGGCGGGTGCTCAATCTTGTCCCGTTCGATGCGTTGATGTCGGTGGTGAAGGTCGTGCCGGATTGAGACGCCCGGCAGGTCCCTTGCGGGACGGATGCAACGAATGGAGCCCCCCAGAGATCACCCGTGTATTCCAGAGCAATCTGAAGGATCACACGGTGCCGCTCATCAATCTCGATCGGCCAAATCTGGATCGCCCTCGCCACGCAGCGCGTTTCCACACGGTCTGCTTGGTTTTTGGAACCGCGCTTCAGGACGCTTCCCGCAAGCCGCGTGTTAGTGGTCGTTGGCGGACCTGGGCAGGAGGACGAAGGGCACACGAGCGGAAGCCAGCATGCGGTTCACGCGCTCGGCGTGCTGTGGGAATTGCTTGAGCAGGAGCCCGAGTTCGCCGCCGATGATAAGGGCGAGCAGCCGTGCCATGCCTCGCCGTCCGTGTTGTCGGTATCATCGCTCACACCGGCATAGATGACGGAGGCTCCGGCATTGGCGAGGAATCGATCCCTGATGAAGGCAAGCAGGGGATCGCCCTCCGGCACGTTCTGGCGATTTCGCTTCGCCCTGGCGCTCATCGGTCGAGCCATGTTCGTGCCGCGATGAAGTGGCTGAGGGAGCCGTCCGTCTCGGCCTGGCGCGTGATGCGCCCGCGCCAGCCGCCGCCGTCCCGATCCGTGCGGACCTTCAGCCCACCACCACCTTCGGGGAGCATGGAGGCGGTCCAGGACAGCAGGGCGACGTCACGCAACACTGCAAGGTCGGAGAGGTCGCGGCCACGC
The DNA here is from genome assembly GCA_963791885.1 of uncultured Pseudomonadota bacterium. GTDB lineage: Bacteria > Pseudomonadota > Alphaproteobacteria > Acetobacterales > Acetobacteraceae > CAVSUZ01. The sequence goes on from CAWBUL010000006.1 coordinate 2,441,020, forward strand.
TGAAACCGCCCTGCCAGTGCGTGCAATGAGACGGTGCAGAGCGTGGCAAGCCGGCGGTGCGCGCCGGTTGCATCAGCAACGAGGCCGATTTCAAGCGCTCCAAGGTTGGATTCGACGCCGTCGACAGACTTGGCGAGAGCCTGCCGGACGAATCCGATGCGACGTCCTAGTACTACAGTTGCGAATCGGTTGAATGATTGATTCGCTGGTCCGGCAAGTCAGGAGAACAGGCATGCCGGTTGCAGTTTGGTCGGGATCTGCCTTGGCGTGGGAAGAAGAACTGACGGCGCTGAAGAATCGTCTGGCGCCGGTCTTCCGCCATTCTGACGTAGCGGCGTCGGCGGGAGCGTTCATTGATGGCCTGCTGTCCGGCATTTCGCGCAAGACAGGTTGGCAAATGGCGGAGCAGGCGGGGCTGAGCCGGCCCTATCGGATGCAATCGCTGCTTGGTCGCAGCTCATGGGATGCCGAGGCTTTGCGTGATCGCGTGCGAAGGGAAGCTGTTGCGTCGCTCGGTGATCCGTCCGCCGTGTTGGTTGTGGACGAGACCGGATTTCTCAAGAAGGGCGAACACTCGGTCGGCGTGGCGCGGCAATATTCCGGAACGGCTGGCAGGATCGAGAACTGCCAGATCGGTGTCTTTCTGGCTTATGCAAGCCGGTTCGGCCAGGCGTTGATCGACCGCAGGCTCTATCTCCCCGATGCTCTATCTCCCCGATGCCTGGGCGGGCGATCAGGAGCGCCGCCGTCGCGTGCAGGTTCCTGAAGCCGTCGCGTTCGCGACAAAGCCGCGGATCGCCTGCGAGCTGATCGCTGCCGCTCTCGATGCCGGTGTCCCCTGCGCCTGGGTGCTGGCCGATGCGCTGTATGGCTCGGACTCACGGCTGCGGCGCATGCTGGAAGAGCGCGGCCAACCCTACATGCTCGCCGTGCGCTCGAACCATGCCCTGCGCATGGTGACGGTGGACGGCTTCCTGCAGACCGATCCTGCAGAGATGGCGGATGACTTACCTCCCGAAGCGTGGGCGGTGCATGCTGCCGGCGAGGGTTCGAAAGGGTTGCGCCTCTACGATTGGGCACGCATCGCGCTGCCCTGGGTGGTGGACGGCAACTTCGAACGCTGGGGGCTGATCCGGCGTAATCGGCGCGATCCGCAAGAGCGTGCCTATTACTTCGCCTTCGCTCCGAGCGGCACTGGATTGGCTGAGTTGGCCGGTGCCGCTGTTTTGCGCTGGACCATCGAGGAATGCTTCCAGCGTGCCAAGGAAGAATTGGGCCTCGATCACTGTGAAGCGCGCTCCTGGCACGGGTGGCACCGTCATATGACCCTCTGCATGGCCGCACTCGGATTCCTGGCCCGGCTTTCTGCCCAGTTGCGACGATCCACCTTCGGTAAACCGAACGAAAGGAGTCCATTCGCCACCGCCGCGCGATGATCCCCGCCACCGCTCCGCCAAGCGTGCCGGAGATCCGCTATCTCACTCTCATCGCGCGCTTGCTCCTCGCGCCCATCTCCAGAACCCGCTACGTGCTCGCTTGGTCACGCTGGAGACGACGGCATCAAGCCACCGCCGCGCAGGCTCATCGAAAGCGCCGGTGCAATGTGCAACTGTAGTACCTGTCAGTACTAGCAGTACCGCTACAAGCGCCCGCCGCGCGGGAAGTGGAAGGCGGTCGCAAACGAGGGACTGAGGGGGTGATGATCAAAATTGCTGTTGCAGCGGCGTCGCTGCTTCTTGCTGTTAGCTATGCGCTGGGGGTCTGCGGACGTTAAGCGGCGGCGCGCCGCTCGGCTCCGTCCGCAGGCAAAGCGTCCAGCGCATAGATCATCGAGCCGGCCAAGTGGATTTCCAGTACAGCGGGGCCACGCATCGCCGGCAACGGCAGCACCGCTTCGCCGTTGGTCCATCGGCTCATCATTTGCCCATCACGCTCCACGGCCCACCAGCCTTGGGTGAGATCGGGGTGATCCACCGGCCTGGCGCAACTGGTCAGCAACGCGCAGCATGATGCGTTTTACGCGCACGCCAAGCCGGCGACGATCCTCCAGCCAGGGACGCGCCTCGGTTGACGACTGGGCGCGTGAGAGCAGGCTGACCTCGTCGACCCCACGCGGCAGGACGAAAATGACGCGATCGCGCGTCGGGTATTCAATCTCGTCGGTGAGGTCAGGGTGCAGTACCAGCGGCACGCCGGAGTTGGCGAAGAACCCACTATTGCCGGTGTCGAGGTAGCTCTCCGCCGGCAGTCCCTCGGCCAACAGGATGGCGTGCTGGTCCAGCTCGATGTGGTAGTAATCGACCGCTGTCCAGTCCAACTCCTGGCGGATGGTGGTGCCGTTCACCAATTGCCGGGCGCAGATGAGCTTGCCGTCCACGAAGATCGCGTGGTCCGGCGGGACCACCAGATCGCGGTGCGGCATGCCATCGGCGAAGGCGTCGCGCCTAATGCGGATCGGTGCCACGGTCTCTGGTCGCGGATGACCATCGAGGCCGATGTGGCGATGGCCGCGCAGGTAACGGTCTGCGGAACCTCCTGGCCATCGATCAGAGTGACTGACCTGCTTGCCCGGTCGCAGCTTCTCGACCGGCAGTTCCCCGGCAGGCGTCCGGATCATCGTGCCGCGCGCGTAGCAGACAACATCCGTGATAGACGTGCCGGTGACTTGGAACGTCGTTGGTGCATCGACGGCGGTGCTGAAATTGTTGAAGACGGAATGCACGGTTTCGACCCCAACGTGCACGATTTGACCGTCCCCGCGTGCCACGACGATTGTGAAAAATATAAGTGCACGTCGCCGGCCGATTTCCGTGGGACCCATCAGTTTCAGCAGGAAGCGGTATCTGCACGGACGTGTTTATTCGTCGGTCGCGATTTCGTCCACCCGCCCGTCGATGATTTCGTGCTGCTCACGCGTGCTGAACGTTTCGATCCTGCCTTCGGAGGCGAACACGATCTGCACGCTGAAGCGGCCGCCCTCCCCCAAACTCCCACCAGGCCCTGGAAGCGCCGTAGCCGCCAACGCCGCCCAGTTTCGCCTTCGTCTCCGCCAAGCGGATCTGCTGCGGCGACAAGGCGCTGACGGCGACACGCTGGCCGTCCGTCTCGGCGGCGGTGGCAACCCGTTCGAGCCGTTCGTCGGTCCGCCGCAACCCGTCAATGATTGGCCCCATGCTGAGATAGTCGGTCGGATCCAGCGTGCCGGCTTCGGCCCGGGCGAGCACCTCGGTGCGCTGCGCCTCGACCGGGCGGGACTTTGCCGCAGCAGCGGCGATCGCCTGGGCGGGCGCCAGCACATGGCTAACGCGGTGCCGCTGCACGGCCATGCGGCCTACCTGAAGCTCGGCAGCGACCGCAACGTCAGAGATGCCTTCGGCGATCAGCTCTGCCGCGCGACGGAACCTGGTGGGATCGATGCAGATGGTGCAGTGACGACCGGGCATGCGGCGAGCGTAGCGCGTGACGCGCATAATCCCAACGATCCTCGGGCGCGAAACCTATGTGGTGCCCGTAAGAGTGAGGGACTGAGGGGTATCACGGACGGACGCAAAGCATTGGTCGAGAGGGTCCGTCGCGGGGGGCGCTCGCGAACCAAATCGCAACGCCTTTCGCACTTCTACTGCCCCAATGCTGCTTTTGATCGGCTAACAGAAATGCCTGAAGGATAGCCGTTGCTGGCGAGGAGGTCGCGGACCATCTCCTCGGCGCCGGCGGGCGCGCGTGGCCCAACAAGGATCTCGGCGATCTTCCCCGGCTCACTCAAAGACAACGACGGCGTTTCGACGTAATCACGGCCGCGATGCCGCTTGCGGCAACCATCGAATGCACTGCGGATACCCATGATGATGTAACGTGTCTCTTGCTCGCAGCAGAACTTACAGGCCTTCGCCGTCAGGCAGTTCCAGAGGAACATGGTCGCGAGGAACTCCAGGTTCATCCTGTCGAACCAAGCCTGGTGGTTATCTTGCGCGACGAGGGGGTGGTCTCGTTCAACCCGCTCAGCGATGTCGGCGAGTTTGCGAACACCGAGGCGATGACGGGCCCGGGCCGCGTTCCTGCCATAGACGTCCTCGCCGACAAAGCGATTTTCTCTTGCGTGGGGCGACGGCTCATATTGGTCGATCTGGAACAGGGCTGGTGAAAAGCCGATGGCGAACCCGCTCCCCGCGTCGCCGTAATCGGTCCACTGACGGGAGTGGTCGCGATGGCTGCTGAAGCTGAAGAAGTAGAAGCCGAACCTCTCCTCCAGTTTTTCGGCGAGCATGCCGTGAAGTCCGCAGAGCATTAAGCGGACGAAGGGAGAGGCCCTGTCAGCCTCCTGCCGGATAACAGACCGCCCGATATCCAGTGAATATCGAAACTCCGTCTGGTCTTTTTGACTGTTGTGGGTGAAGCACCAAAGTTCGCGCTTCTCGAGGATGCCGCGTAGCGCCCATTCGTCGGTGTAATGGTACAGCGGGCTCAGGGGCGCGGACAAAGCTTCGTCAGCGCGGTGTTTGCTCCGCATCCAGAGATCGAACTCCTCGATCGCCGTGGCGAGCGGGGGAGGAAGGGACTGATCAGCGAACGCGCTCAAACGGCTCCTCCCGGAACATCATCGCCTGCACAATAGGGGGTTGTAGCCGTCGACCCTGTGTGGTCGCGAGCAAGGGGCGCCAGTGAAGTGGCCCCCGAATTTGGGACCACCTGCTAAGCTATAACCCGCGTCTGGCCCCAACCTTGGACCACGTTGACTGAGAATCCCCGGGCTTGTTTTGCCTCAGGTCAGGCATGCCTGAGCTGAGGCAAAAGCCCGCGCGAGCGGGGTTTGGTTGCCGATCGCGCTGTGTGGACGGACCTCATTGTAATCCCTCCGCCAAGCTTCGCATTTAGCCGCCGCGTCGTCGAGGCTGAGGAACCAAAAGACGTTGAGACATTCGGTCCGGAACTTGCCATTGAACAACTCCGCAAAGGCATTGTCGGTCGGCTTGCCCGGGCGGGAGAAGTCCAACGCCACCCCATGCATCCACGCCCAGAGGTCCAGCTCTGTTGAGTTTCATCGAGAACTGACCCACCAGGTGGCAAATTTCCACTGAGAATTGACCCATGTTTTGACCTCGCCCCGGCTGTTTTCAGCGGGGTCCACGGGAGTGATAAGCATGGAGTTACTGAGCGTGATCCGTCGCTGGGCGCTTCGAGACCAGCTTTCGATACGGGAGATCGCCCGCAGGACTGGGCTATCGCGGAACACCATCCGCAAATACTTGCGGGGCGACGTGGTGGAACCGGCCTTCAAGGTGCCGGAGCGGCCCAGCAAGCTGGACGCGTTCGCCGAGAAACTGTCGGCCTGGCTAAAGCTAGAGAGCGGCAGGCCGCGCAAGCAGAGGCGGACGATCAAGCGGTTGCATGCGGATCTGGCCGCCCTCGGGTTTGAAGGTTCATACGGCCGTGTTGCGGCGTTCGCCCGCACCTGGAAGGAGCATCGGCAGCGGGAGCAGCAGACGACCGGCCGCGGGGCCTTTGTTCCGCTGATTTTCCAGCCGGGCGAAGCTTTCCAGTTCGACTGGAGCGAGGAGTGGGCCGTTATCGGCGGCGAACGGACCAAGCTGCAAGCTGCGCACTTCAAGCTTTGCTACAGCCGCACCTTCATTGTCCGGGCCTATCCGCTGCAGACGCACGAGATGCTGTTCGACGCGCATCATCATGCGTTCCGGGTGCTTGGCGGCGTGCCGCGCCGCGGCATCTACGACAATATGAGAACGGCTGTTGACCAAGTTGGCGTCGGCAAGAAGCGCCAGGTCAATGCACGCTTTGCCGCGATGCCAGCCACTACCTTTTCGATGCTGACTTTTGCAATCCGGCCTCAGGCTGGGAGAAGGGTCAGATCGAGAAGAATGTCCAGGACGCGCGTCATCGGCTGTGGCAGACCATGCCGCGTTTTGTGACGCTGGCTGACTTGAACGACTGGCTGGAACAACGCTGCCAAGCGCTATGGCGCGAGATTCCACACGGCAGCCAGCAAGGCTCGATATTCGATGCGTGGCAAAGTGAAGTCGGATGCCTGATGGCCGTTGGCAGACCGTTCGATGGTTTTGTTGAATACGGCAAACGCGTTTCGCCCACCTGCCTCGTTCACTTTGATCGCAACCGCTACAGCGTGCCCGCGTCCTTCGCCAATCATCGCGTCAGCTTAAGGGTTTATCCAGACCGCGTCGTTGTTGTTGCCGAAGGGCATGTCATCTGCGAACACGCGCGGCTCATCGAGCGGTCGCATCATCTGCCCGGCCGCACCATCTATGATTGGCACCACTATCTCGCGGTGATCCAGCGCAAGCCGGGAGCTCTGCGTAATGGCGCGCCGTTCGCCGAATTGCCGGAAGCGTTCAAGCGGCTGCAACAGCACCTTCTCAAGCAGCCCGGAGGCGACCGGGAGATGGTGGAGATTCTTGCCCTCGTCCTGCACCATGGTGAAGATGCGGTGTTGTGTGCCGTCGAACTGGCGCTGAGTGATGGAGCGCCGACAAAGACGCACGTGCTGAACATGTTGCACCGGCTGATCGACGGCAAATCCACGGCCACAGCAATGATCGCGGCTCCGCAGGCCTTGGCCCTGGACCGGGAGCCACGTGCCGACGTCGAACGCTACGATGCCCTGCGCGAGAAGCTACAGGAGGCCCGCCATGCGTCATGATCCGGCCGGGGCGGCGATTGTCGTGATGCTGCGCGGCCTGAAGATGTTTGGCATGGCGCAAGCCGCGGGCGAGCTGATGGAGCAGGGCGCGCCAGCGTTCAATTCGGCCGTCCCCATTCTCTCACAGCTGCTCAAGGCGGAAACCGCCGAGCGCGAGGTTCGATCGGTTGCCTACCAGCTGAAGGCGGCGCGCTTCCCCGTCTACAAGGATCTGAGCGGTTTTGATTTTGCGTCCAGCGAAACCAATGAAGCCCTGGTGCGCCAGCTTTACCGGTGTGAGTTCATCGAAAACGCCGACAACGTGGTCCTCGTCGGCGGTCCGGGCACCGGCAAGACCCACATCGCCACGGCGCTTGGCGTGCAGGCGGTTGAACACCATCGCAAAAAGGTTCGGTTCTTCGGGACCGTCGACCTGGTCAATGCGCTGGAGCAGGAGAAAACTCAGGGCCGATCGGGTCAGATCGCGGATCGGCTGATGCGGTGCGACCTCGTAATGCTCGATGAATTGGGCTATCTGCCGTTCAGCCCCTCCGGCGGCGCGCTGCTTTTCCACCTGCTGAGCAAGCTTTACGAACGGGCCTCTGTGGTCATCACCACGAACCTGAGCTTCAGCGAATGGGCTGACGTGTTCGGCGACGCTAAGATGACGACCGCCATGCTCGACCGCCTCACCCACCACTGCCACATCGTGGAAACCGGCAATGACAGCTTCCGCTTCAAAGCCAGCTCGGCCGCCAACAAGGGCCGAAAGGAAAAGGCCAAGAACTTGACCCCGGTATGACCCGCAAACCATAAATTCACCCGGGTCAGTTCTCGGTGGAAAACCCGGGTCAGTTCTCAGCGAAAATCAACAGTCGGCCACCAGCCGTTTCAGGCGCGCGTTCTCTTCTTCCAGGAGCTTCAGCCGCTTCATCTCCGACGGCATCAGCCCGCTATACTTCTTGCACCATCGGTAATAGGTCTGAATTGAGATGCCGGCCTTCCGGCACACCTCCTCGACCGCCACACCCTGCTCGGCCTGCTGCAGGATGAAGGCGATCTGCTGCTCGCTGAACCGCGATTGCTTCATCGGCCAACCCCCTCGGTTGCCTCCTGGCCAAACCTAGCGGGTTTTTCTCAGTCAAAACGGTCCAGTTTGCCGGGAGCAGGTCATCGGCTCCGTCGATGTAGACAGAGGGACCATGAGCAGAACCCGACGGAGGATCGACGGGGCTTTGAAGGCGAAGATCGCCCTCGAAGCATTGCGGGAACAGGCCACGGTCGCCGAGTTGGCGGTGCGCCACCAGGTCCATCCGACGCAGATCTACGCCTGGAAGAAGCAACTGCTGGAACATGCGGAACGGGTATTCCGAAGCGGGACCGGCGATGGTCAGGCGGGACAGGAGATCGAACGCCTGCACGCCAAGATTGGCGAGCTGATCGTGGAACGAGATTTTTTAGCGCGGAGGTCCGGCAGATGGGCGCGGCGGACCGGGGATCCCTGCTCGACCGCGGTCACGCGCAGCTCTCGGTGCGCCGCCAGTGCACCCTGCTCGGGCTGGCACGCTCGGGCGTCTACCGGGCGAAACCGGCGGATGACGCTGAGGATCTGGCATTGATGCGGCGGATTGACGCGGTGTTTGTCGCGCGGCCGTTCTACGGCTCGCGACGGATCGCGGTGACGTTGAGCACGGGGGCGGAGAGGGTGAACCGCAAACGGGTGCAGCGGCTGATGCGCTTGATGGGGATCGCAGCGCTGGGACCGAAGCCGCGCACCAGCAGGCCGTCGCCCGGGCACAAAATCTACCCCTATCTGCTTCGGGATGTGGCGATCGAGCGGGCCAACCAGGTGTGGTGTGCGGATATCACCTATGTCCCTATGCGGCGCGGCTTCCTGTATTTGGTGGCAGTGATGGACTGGTGGAGCCGCGCGGCGCTGTCGTGGCGGTTGTCGAACACGATGGACGCGGGGTTTTGCGTCGCTGCTCTGGAGGAAGCGATGCGGCGCCACGGCCGCCCGGAGGTGTTCAATACCGACCAGGGCAGCCAATTCACCTGCGAGGCATTTGTCGGCACACTGCTCGGCGCTGAGATTGCGGTGTCGATGGATGGCCGCGGCCGCTGGATGGACAACGTCTTCATCGAGCGGCTGTGGCGCTCGCTCAAGCACGAAGAGGTTTACCTGAAGGATTATGCGGACGTGCGCGAGGCGCGGGCCGGTATCGGCGCGTGGATCGAGTTCTACAATGAGTTGCGCCCGCATCAGGCGCTGGGGCACCGAATGCCGATGGCGGTGTGGCGGGCCGGCGTGGGATCGGCGGTGGATATGCCGCTGCGCTTGGACAACGCTGACGCGTTGCCCACATATCCACAGCCGCTGCAACAACAGGACGTGGTTTATGCTTGAGCGTGAAGCACGGGAGGACGGAGCCTGACGGGTTTATAGCTCAGCGCAGGACGAAAATGGTCCTATCAATGGGGTCCATCTCACCCGCCGTTGTAGAAAAAGTAGCCAATTCCATGCGCTTGAAACACTTCCATCAGGCGCTCGTATTGCGCGCGGTGCGTATTAATCGGCCCCAACTTGTACCGACATGAACCGAAAGCACCGCCAGGCGTGTGTTTGAGTCCGACAATCGCGGCTGCGGACTCGGCGCTGGTGTCTATCAGGTCTTCAGTAAGCGCACCGACGATGCCGTTGTGGCCAGCAAAAACTATAGGAATCTCATCAGGATACTCACGTGCGGTTTGCAAAAGCCCACAGGCCGAGGCGTTGATTACCGCGCTGACTCCACCGGATTGGGCATAGAACGCATTCTTGCCGGCCATGGTGACTCCTCAGTTGGCAAGGATTTCAGGTGAATACTCAGCTTGCGTAAACCGAGAGCGAGACAGGCGTTCTGCAAGCCGGAGGTGCTCCACGCAGAACGGCCCACCCGAATAGCCCCTGTTGATTGCGATCCCAGCGCTCGGTCCGCTTGGCGCAAACACGGTTTCCCAGGATGTCATTCGGCCGCCATCGCAGGCTGCTTGACTTCCACCTTCCTTGTCTCGTCCCCAAAAGGCCTCTTGATTCGGAACCACGCGACATAGAGCGCCGGTAGGAAGATCAGGGTCAGAACCGTTGCAACGGCCAAGCCGCCCATAATCGCGTAGGCCATTGGCCCCCAGAAGACGGTCGGTGCGATGGGGATCATCCCCAGGATCGTTGCCGAAGCCGTGAGCAGGATTGGACGGAAACGGTGGGAGGCCGCCTCAATGACGGCGTCCCAAGGATGGAGGCCCTGCCTCTTCTCCGTCTCTACTTGGTCAATCAGAATGACCGCGTTGCGGGCAATCATCCCGGATAGAGCGAGGACCCCGAGCAGCGCCACGAAGCCCAGCGGCTTATCGGAGATGAGCAGCGCGGCAACGACGCCAATCAGGCCCAGTGGGGCAACACTGAGCACCAGAAACATCGCATTGAAGCTTTGGAGTTGCAGCATCAGGACCGTGAGCGTAATGATCAGCATCAGGGGAGCCGCGGCAATGACCGATGTCTGCGCCTTGTTGCTCTCCTCAACGGTTCCGCCCACGCCGATATGATACCCGCTCGGTGAACTGGCATTCAGCGCTGCGATCTTCGGTGCCACGGCCTGGGCGACTGTCGCGGCCTGAATTCCGGGCGCGAGGTCGGCCTGCACTGTCACCGTGGGCCTCCGGTCTCGACGCCAAACGATCGGGTATTCCTGGCCATATTCGACGGAGGCGATCTGGCTCAGGGGAACGGTGTGGCCGTCCGGCAATGGGACCTGAAGTGTGCGGATCGTGGAGAGCGACATACGCTGCGCCGCGGTGGCGCGGACCAGCACGTCAACAAGATAGATCCCACTGCGCATCTGGGTGGCTGTGATGCCGGACACGACCGCGTTCAGCGAAAGGGCCAGTTGCTGCGAGCTCAGGCCCAGGAGACGCGCCTGGTCCTGGTCAACCTGAATCCGCACCGTGCGCGACGGTTCCATCCAGTTGTAGTTAATATTGCGGGCGTCGGGGTCCGATCCCAGGCCGTCTGCGACCTTGAAGGCGATGGCCCGCACCTGGTCAGGGTCCGGCCCGCTGACGCGATACTGCAGCGGCCACCCGACAGGTGGTCCGAGTTCCAGCGGATAAACCCGTCCGACGACGCTCGGGAACTCGTTCGCGAGAGCCTGCTCCAGCTTCGCCTTCAGCCGTTCGCGCTGCTGCAGTCCCTTGGTGACGACGACGGCCTGGGCAAAGAAGTCGTTCGGGAGCTGGACGTTGAGGGGAAGATAAAACCGGACGGCGCCCTGGCCCACATAAGTGCTCCAGTGATCGATGTCCGGATCGCCCTTCAGGAGACTGTCAAGCCGTGCCGCCGCGCTCTGGGTCGCATAGATCGAGGCGTTCTCGGGCAGTTGCAGGTCGACGAGCAGTTCAGGTCGATCGGATGCCGGGAAGAACTGCTGGGGAACAAGACGCATGCCGTACAGCGCCGCGCCGAACAGACCGAACGTCACAAAGATCGTGACCCAGCGCGCCCGCATGGCTAGATCAAGAAAGCGACGGAACAGGCGCATGAACCGACCGGGCTCACCCGAATGCGCCACTCTGGGCTTCTTCAGAATCCAAACGCCCAGCAGCGGCGCGAAGACGGCGGCACCGATCCAGGACGCGATCAGCGCGATGGCAACGACGGCGAAGATCGAGAAAGTGTACTCGCCCGCCGCGCTGCGGGCGAAACCGATCGGAACGAACCCGGCAATCGTAACCAGCGTGCCGGTGAGCCTGGGCAACGCAGTCGAGCTGTAGGCAAAACCCGCCGCGGCCTCCTTCTCGTCCCCTTGCTCAAGGCGTGTAACCATGGATTCGACGGTTATCATCTCGTCATCGACGAGGAGGCCAAGGGCGATGATCAGCGCTCCGAGCGAGATTCGCTGAAGCCCTATCCCGGAGAACATCATCGCCACAAACACCGCGGCGAGCACGAGAGGGATCGAGAAGGCAACTACGGTGCCCGCACGCAGACCCAGGCTGATCAGGCTGACCGCAAGCACAATGGCGATGGCTTCCCAGAGTGCCTCCATGAAGTCGTCCACAGCATGCTCAACGGTTAGAGGCTGGTCGGCGATGAGCGTCGGCTCGATCCCTACGGGCAGGTTCGCCGTGATCTCCTTCATGGCTTGCGCTACGTTGCGCCCCAGGGCGAGCACGTCGCCGCCTTTGCGCATCGCGATGGCGAGCCCGATGCCGTCTTTTCCGTTGACGCGGAACATCGGCTGGGCCGGATCGGCCGGGCCGCGGGTAACGTGCGCGATGTCGCCCAGGCGAATGATCCGGCCGTTCTTGGCGACGAAGTTGACAGCAAGAACGTCCTTCGCGGATCGGAACGCACCCGAAACCCGCACAAGAATCTTTTCGTTTCCGGTTTGCACCACGCCCGCGGGGGCGACGGCGTTCTGCGCCTGGAGCGCGGCGATCAGGTCGGCGCGGTCGATCCCCAGGCCAGCCAACTGCTCGGTTGAGAATTCAACATAAACGCGCTCGTCCTGGGCCCCAAGAATGTCAATCTTGGATATGTCGGGCAGCTGGAGGAGCTGTTTGCGGACATCAACAACGTAGTCCCTCAGTTCCCGATCAGTGAACCCATCCGCGGTAAAGCCGTAAACAATGCCATAGGTGTCGCCGAACTCATCGTTGAACTGGGGTACGCCCTGAGGCAGTGTGTACTGGATGTCGCGCACCTTCTTGCGCACCTGATACCAGATGTCCGGCACCTGGGCCGGTAGCGTGGAGTCCTTCAGGTAAACGAAAATCGTAGCCTGGCCCGGTATCGTATAGCTCTTCAGGTAATCCAGGCTCGGCGTTTCCTGCAGTTTGCTCTCAATGCGATCGGTAATCTGCTCGAGCGTGTCGTTGAGCGTGGCCCCTGGCCATGCGGCTTGCACCACCATGGTCTTGACCGTGAAGTCTGGGTCTTCGCTCCGTCCGAGCCGGAGGTAGGACCAGATACCCGCCACCACGATGACCAGCATGAAGTAGGTCACAAGCGAGCGGTGCCGGATCGCCCATTCGGAGAGGTTGAAGCGGGTCATCATCCTGCTCCCAGAAGACGAACCTTCTGGCCCGGGCGTAGCGTCTGCACCCCCGCCGTGACTACGATTTCGCCGGTTTCAAGCCCCTGCGAGATAACGACGTCTGCAGGGTCGTAGCGCGCGACATCCACATTGCGCAGGGATACGGTCTGGCTTTGCGGATCGAAGATCCATACGGCCGGTTGTCCGTTGGCCTCGGTAAGGGCACTTGGCGGGATCTGCACCCCGGGCGGAGGCGATAGCCTGATGCTGCCGGTGACAGTGGAGCCCAGTTGCATGGCCTGGGGCGGATCGATGATGCCGACCTTGACTTGCCAGGTTCGCGTTGCGGGATCTGCCTGAGGGGCTACTTCCCGCACGCGGCCTGTTGCCTTTATGCTCGGGTCGTTAGTGAGGGAGAGCTGCACCACCGGATCGCGTGGACCGGTCCGAATGAGTTGCTCGGGCACATCGAAGACGGCATCACGTCCGCCCTGACGTGCGAGTTCAACAATCATCTGGCCGGCATGGACGACTTCGCCCGGTTCGGCGCCTTTTGCCGTCACGGAGCCCTCAGCATCGGCGAACAGGGCGGTATAGCTGAGTTGATTTTGGGCGATTTGCACCTGTGCCCGAGCAGCATCCACCGCGGCCTGAGCACTCAGGAGTTTCTGCTGAGCCTCGTCGTAGGTGGCGCGAGGCGTCCAACCATCCTTCAGGAGCACTTGCTGCCGTCCGAAGGTGAGGCGCGCCTGAGTGAGCACTGCGTCCAGCGCGGAGAGGTTGGCCTCGGCCGTGAGCAGACCGTCCTGCTGGTCTTTCGGGTCGAGCCGGGCGACGAGCTGACCCGGCTTTAGCACGTCACCCACATTGACGGGGCGATCGAGGACGCGCCCGTCAATACGAAAAGCAAGGCTGACCTCGTCTTTCGCATGAATCTGGCCGGTTAGCGACACGGTCTCGCCTTCGGCGCTGCGCTCGACGGTGAGCACTCGGATCGGCCGAACCTGAGCAGCGGGGGGTGCCGGCTTGTTGCACGCGGCAACAGTTAGGGCGATCAGGGCGGACGCCACGATATGCGACTTGAACACTGACGTGCTCCTCGTTCTCAGTATCGGTACACGCCGCGACCGGACTTGCGTCCCAAATACCCGGCAGCCACCATCTCCCTGAGGAGTTGCGCCGGGCGGTACTTCAATTCCCCGAACTCGTTGTGCATGGTCTGCATCACCGCGAGGAGCACATCGAGCCCGATGAGGTCCGCCAGAGCTAACGGCCCGATCGGGTGGTTGCACCCGAGCTTCATCGCATCATCGATGTCTGATGCGGCAGCATCCCCCTCCGCGAGGGCGAAGAAAGCCTCATTCAGCATAGGCAGCAAAAGCCGGTTCACGACGAAGCCCGGTGAACTCTTTACGGTGATAGGCGTCTTGCCGATCCGAGTGATCAGTGCCTCAACGGCGTCATGGGTGGCGTCACTCGTCTGCAGGCTGCGCACCACCTCCACAAGGCGCATCACCGGGACGGGGTTGAAAAAATGCATGCCGATGAAGCGACCCGGCTGCGAGACCGACGACGCAAGTCTGGTGATCGAGACCGACGAGGTGTTGGAGGCGAGGATGGTATCAGGGCGAACGATTGGATCGACCCGCCGAAATATGCCTGCTTTGAGCTCGGCGTCCTCGGGCGCGGCCTCGATCAGCAGGTCTATGGAGCCGAGATCTTCGTAGCGGGAGGATACGACGATCCGCCGCATAGCTGCAGCGCTCTCCTCGGCAGACATCTTCGCCTTGGCCACGAGGCGCTCGAGGCGATCGGCAATGGCGGTCACCCCCTTCTCAGCGGCGGCCGTGCTGACATCGGTGATCACGACACCGAAGCCAGCGGTCGCGAAAACCTGGGCGATGCCGGATCCCATCGTGCCGGCCCCGACGATTCCTACGCTGCGAACTGACATGGGACCGGATCCTTTTCGGCGAGACGGGGCTGGCCGCCTCGGGCTGGTTTCAGGCATGCGGTCAGTCCACGGGAACGGATCGCTCGCCGGGCTACCTCGAGTGATCCTGTCGGGCATCTCCCGAGGTTGCTTGCGCCCTTTACTCGGTCGATCGGTAAGGGTGGGGTTATACGTGGTAAGTTGCGGTTAGATCAGATCTGTGAGGGCGTGCGCAGCGGGCGGACCCGTCAGCATGTACGGGCGCACTTCCTTTGTGATCCCGCCGCGCTATAGTGAATTTGCCGTTGGCAGACCGCCAGGGCGAGGCTGCAATGCCAGAGCCGCATCTCCCTCCGGTCGAACCCGCCTTCTCGTTCGACCGGTTTCAGATCCTACCCCGGCAGCGCCTTCTGTTGGAGGAAGGCAAACCCGTACGCCTGGGGAGTCGCGCCTTCGATATCCTTCTCGCCCTACTCGAAAGGGCAGGGGAGCGGATTGGGAAGAACGAGCTGCTTGCTCGTATCTGGCCCGACACCCACGTCGTGGAAGGAAATCTCAAAGTCCAGATGGTCGCCCTTCGGCGAGTCCTTAGCGACGGGCAGGACGGCAGGCGATTCATCGATACGAGCCCGGGGCAGGGATACTGCTTCGTTGCGCCCGTTACCGTCACGAAGGAGGCAGAGCAGCCGGCGCCACCGGTCGTTGATGCGCAGCATCATAACCTACCGGAGCAATTGACGCCCCTCATCGGGCGCGATGGTGTCGTTGCCAAGCTCGTCGAACAATTGAGGAAACACCGTCTGCTGACGATAGTCGGACCGGGCGGGATCGGTAAGACGTCCGTGGCGCTTGCAGTCGCCGAACGAATGGTCGATGCCTACGAGGATGGTGTCTGGGCGATCGACTTCTCGCTAATTGCGGACCCAGACCTGGTTCTTGCGGCAGTTGCCGGAGCCGTCGGCGTCAAAGCCAACCCTGGGCTGACAACGCAGGCCCTCGTCGCTGCGTTGCGCGGCAGGCGGATGATGCTGGTGCTCGACAACTGCTCGCACCTCGTCGATGCCGCTGCTACGCTGGTGTCCGCAATCCTGCGGGGCACACCCGATATCCGCGTCCTCGCGACCAGCCGCGAGCCGCTTCGGACCGAGGGTGAGCATCTCTGCCGGTTAGAGCCGCTGGAGACCCCGCCCCCTTCGCACGACATCAGGGCTGCTGAAGCGCTGCGTTATTCGTCCGTCCAGCTCTTCGTTGAGCAGGCGGCGGCCACTCTGGATGGGTTCCAGCTGACGGACAGCAACGCGCTCTTCGTTTCCGAGATCTGCCGCAAGCTCGACGGCATACCGCTCGCGATCGTGCTTGCGGCCGCACGTGCTCAGACGTTGGGTGTGCGAGAGTTGCTCGCGCGGCTCCAGGAGCGCCTGCTGCTCACCATCGGTCTCCGGACCAGCCCGCCTCGGCATCGAACCCTGAGCGCCGCCATTGACTGGAGCTATGACCTTTTACCAGCGGACGCACAGCGGGTCTTCAGGCGTCTTGCGGTATTCACCGGAGGGTTCACGCTGCAAGCTGCAGCGTTGGTCGCCGCAGAGGCCAGCGAGCCAGAGAGCGACACCGTACACCTTGTGGCTGACTTAGTGGAGAAATCGCTGGTCGTCGTCTGCAGCCGCGATGCCGAACCGTGCTTCCGGTTGCTGGACACCACCCGAGCTTACGGCATGCAGAAGCTCGCCGAAAGCGGCGAGTCGACACGGATCGCGCGCTGCCATGCCGAATACTACCGCGAGCTTTTTGAACGTGCCGAAACGGAATTGGAGACGCGGCCCGTAATAGCGTGGCTAAAAGACTATGAGGAGCAGATCGAGAACTTGCGTGCCGCACTTGACTGGGCCTTCTCGGCAGACGGCGCTTCATCGATCGGCATCGCGCTGACGGCAGCAGCGGTTCCGCTATGGATGGAACTTTCGTTGGTCGAGGAGGCTCGCCACCGGATTGATCAAGCGTTCAATGCAATAGACGCCGGCGCCGAGGTGAATAAATACCACGAAATGAAGCTGAGCGCCGCTTTGGGTGCATCGTTGATTTATACCAGGAATGGCGATCCAGAGGTCGCGGCAATCTGGAAGAGAGCTTTGAATATTGCTGAAAGCCTTGAGAATGCTGAGTATCAGATTCACTCACTCTGGGGCCTTTGGGCGTTTTACGTCAATGGCATCCAATATGACACCGCTCTGAAGCTGGCCCGCAGGCTTGCTGCTTTGACGGCGACCCGTCCCGACCCCACCGAACGACTGATGGGCGAGCGAATGATCGCCACGTCATACCATTTCCTGGGCAATCAACGCTCCGCGCGGTGCCATATCGAACGAACTCTGGGCACCCCTCCTGCTCCCGACGGTATGCGTCAAATCGTTCGTCTTGAGCTCGAACCGCGGGTGACGGCGCGTGTCCATCTTGCGCGAATCTTGTGGCTGCAAGGATTTCCAGATCGGGCAATGGACGCAGCAGAGCAAAGCATCGAGGACGCACGCACCGCCAGACACGCCATCTCCCTTAATTATGCTTTGCACCGCGGGGCGTGCCCCGTTGCTTTATGGGTCGGAGATCTCCTCACTGCGGACCATTACGCAGGCATGCTGCTTGACCATGCCAAGAAGCATGTGCTGGGCCGCTGGGAGCTGTACGGTCGGTGCTATCAGGCGGCGGTCGCTTTGAGGCGAGGCGACGTGAACACCGGATTGCACATGCTTACGGCCTGTTTTGAGGAACTTGGCAGTAGCGGAATCGCGGCGCCGCGCTTCTTGCGTTTCGCCGCCGTTCATATGGCCGACGCTCTGGGACAAGCTGGCCGAGTCCCGAACGGACTTGCTGCGATTGACGAGGCAATGGCGCGTGCCGAGCATACCAAAGAGCTGTGGGAGCTCCCCGAAATGATGCGCATCCGGGGCGAACTTCTGTTGTTGCATGGCGCATTCCAAAACGCAGCGGCCGCTGAGAATTGCTTCCGGCGAGCGCTCGATGTGGCATGCCGTCAGGGCGCGCTGTCCTGGGAACTCCGCTCGGCTACGAGCCTCGCACGGCTATTGGGCGGTCAGGAGCGCCCTCATGATGCTGTCGCGGTACTGCAGCCGGTTTTTGAAAAGTTCACCGAGGGGTTCGACACAGCTGATCTGAAAGAGGCCAAGGCTTTACTGGGCTCGATTCAACTCGCCAGCTTGTCGCCGCTTCCCCTCGTCTAGGACTATCAGGACATCTGGGGGGCCGCAGTGGCAGAGCTGCTTTCTTCCTCGGTCGAACCCGCCTTCTCGTTCGACCGGTTTCAGATCCTACCCCGGCAGCGCCTTCTGTTGGAGGAAGGCAAACCCGTACGCCTGGGGAGTCGCGCCTTCGATATCCTTCTCGCCCTCGTCGAAAGGGCCGGCGAGCGGATCGGGAAGAACGGGCTGCTTGCTCGTATCTGGCCCGACACCCACGTCGTGGAAGGAAATCTCAAAGTCCAGATGGTCGCCCTTCGGCGGGTCCTCCGCGATGGGCAGGACGGCAGGCGATTCATCGATACGAGCCCTGGGCAGGGATACTGCTTCGTCGCGCCCGTTACCGTCACGAAGGAGACGGAGCAGCCGCCGCCACCGGTCGTTGGCGCGCAGCATCATAATCTACCGGAGCAACTGACGCCCCTCATCGGGCGCGATGTTGTCGTTGCCAAGCTCGTCGAACAACTGAGGAGGCACCGTCTGCTGACGATAGTCGGACCGGGTGGGATCGGTAAGACGTCGGTGGGATTCGCGGTCGCCGAACGGATGATTAGTGAGTTCGAAGATGGCGTTTGGGCAGTCGATTTATCCCCCATCGCAGACCCGGGCCTGGTGCTTGGGGCCGTCGCTGGCGCTATCGGCATCAAGCTCAGTCCGCAGCTAACTATGCAGAGTCTCCTTGCCGCGCTGCGCGACAGGAGAATGATGCTCATGTTCGACGACTGCGCGCATGTCATCGATGCTGCCGCTTCAGTGGTATCTGCAATCCTCCGGGGTGCGCCGCATGTCCGCATTCTCGCGACCAGCCGCGAGCCGCTCCGGACCGAGGGTGAGCACCTCTGCCGGTTAGAGCCTCTGGAGATCCCGCCCCCTTCGCACGATATCAGAGCCGCGGACGCACTGCGCTACTCATCGGTTCAGCTCTTTGTCGAACAGGCTTCGGCGAGCCTGGATGACTTCCATCTCGACGACGACGACGCGCCCCTCGTTTCTGAGATCTGCCGCAAGGTCGACGGCATACCGCTCGCGATCGAGCTTGCGGCCGCCCGGGTACATGTGGTCGGGCTCCGCGAGCTGGCAACGCAGCTCAACGACCAGATGCGCCTGCTTACTGATGGCCGACGGACGGCTGTCCCCAGGCATAGGACCATGCGAGCGGCGCTGGATTGGAGCTACAACCTGCTGAGCCAGCCCGAGCAGATCATCTTCAATCGGCTGGCCGTCTTCGTGGGTGGATTCACCCTTAGCGCGGCCACTACCGTCGCCGCTGATGAGAGCCAGCCCGGAGACGAGGTGCTGGAACTAGTTCTGGATCTGGCAACGAAATCTCTTGTTATTGTCGATACAAGGTCCCTGAGCTCGCGCTTTGGGTTGTTGGACACGACCCGCGCCTACGCACTTGAGAAGCTTCGAGAGAAGAATGAGCTTGGGCCATTCTCCCGCCGCCACGCGGAATTCTTCCTCAATCTACTTGAGGCCGCTGAAAACGACGATACGGGAGCGGCCGAAGTGTACGCTGGCCTTGAGCCCGACCTGGACAACATGCGTGCAGCCCTGACTTGGGCGTTCGGACCGAGGGGCGATCTGAGAGCTGGCGTAAATCTGGCCGCCGCTTCTCTGCCCCTCTGGTTTTCGCTGTCTTTGCTGAGAGAAGCTCAGATCTGGGCGGAGAAGGCGGTTCGCGCGCTCGACAATGCCGGTCTGCTCGGCAGTCGGCAGGAGATGGTGTTGCAGACGGCTCTTGGGATCTCGCTTCAAATGGTCAGTGCGGGCACATCCGAGGCTCAGGCAGCCTTGAGCAGGGCCCTGACGCTCGCTGAGCAGCTCCGTAACACCCGCTTCGAGATGCATGTCATTCACTCCCTTTGGATCTATCACATGCGCATGGGTGAGGTGCGGACCTCCCTGGAGCTTACTCGTCGAGGCCAAGCAGTCGCCGCGTCCATTGCCGATCCGGACGCCTCCAGGATGACTGAGTGGATGCTTGGTATCGCGCAGCATTTCAGTGGTGAGCAGCGGGCCGCGCAACTGCAGTTGCAGCATCTGCTTCGCACCCAATCACCGAGTCCACGAGGCCACCAGATTCGTCTCGCCGGGTTCGACGCACGTATCACGGCGCAATATGTGCTTGCCCATGTCCTCTGGGTGCAGGGATATGCTGAACAGGGTGCGGAAGCCGTCCGGCTCTCCTTGGAGGAGGCGGAGCGCGTCGGGCATCCCGTGACTTTGTGTTCCGTGCTTGCTTTCGGAGCATGCGCATTTGCCCTTAGGGTCGGAAATCTGGATGAGGCATGGCGAACTGCAGAAGAAGCCGCTCATCTCGCCGAGAAGCACGCGCTCAACGACCATCTGTCATACGCGCTGGCGGCGATGCAGATCATTTCGTTGCGGAGGGCGGGCGCGAATGCCAGCCTAGATCAGGTCCGGACGACCCTGGAACGCTGGCGCGCGTCGCAATGGCATGTGCTGTTGAGCGTGGCCGATTTCGCGGAGGCGGCCGCCACCGCGGGGCTCGGCGATGAGATCTCCGCGATCGTTGACGAGGCGCTGCTTCTATCGGAACGTAATCAAGAGCTGTGGGCTTATCCGGAGATGCTTCGGGTGAAGGGCCAGCTTCTGCTTGTACGGGAGAATTCGAATTTCCTTGGGGCCAGGCAGCTCTTCTGGCGTTCGCTGGAGCTGGCTCGGGAGCATGGCGCGCTAGCATGGGAGTTGAGGGCAGCGATGAGCCTGCATCGCCTTGATCTTCGGAGCGGCGACGCTGGGGACTCCCACAAGCTGTTATCGCATGTCTATGGGCAATTCCGGGAAGGCTTCGAAACTGCCGATCTGCGGTCCGCCAAGCGGCTTGTCGCGTCGGCATAGAGCCGGAGCCCGGCTCCGTTAGGCGTGCCACGGATGGTCAGAAGCAGCCCAGTTTTCGGGTATCGAGCGAGTTGCAACCGCATCTTCTGCGGTCAATTCGATCTGCTCCGTTCCGTGGCGGATCGCGAGCGCCTGGCCGTGCCGCAGTGTATATTCAACCCGACCTTTGGCAATTTCGACCTCCAGCAACTGACCACGATAGCTTAGGGAGAAGCGTAAGATTGCCTTGTCTTCCGGTGCGCGCTTTGGCCAGAAGGACAACGTACCATCATGATCTCGGAGGCCGCCCAGCCCATACACCAGCATCATCCAGGTGCCACCCATTGAGGCAATGTGGCAGCCATCCCTAACGTTGCCACCGACATCTGCCAGGTCCATGAGCAGGGCCGGTATTCCATACTGTATTGCCTTATCCGTATCGCCGATTTGGGTTGCGATGATGGCTTCGATGCACGAGGACAGCGACAAATCGCCAGTGGTTAGCGGATCATAGAATTCGAAATTCCGCTTTTTTGCTTCCGGTGAAAACAGGTCACCCAGAAGGAACATGGCCAGCACGACATCTGCTTGCTTGATCACCTGCTTCCGATAAATGTTCAGGGGGTGATAGAAAAGCAGCAGCGGGTAGTGATCGGATGGCGTGTTCGCGAAATCCCAGGACTCTCTCTCCAGAAAGCTATCATCCTGCGGCACAATTCCCAACCTCTCGTCGTACGGAATGTACATGTGCTCGGCTGCATGCAACCACGCCTCCGGTTCCGACGGATCAAGCTCCGTTTTGAGCACAAGGGGCTTGTACGCCTCAGGTGCTTTGCACCGGAGATACTCGACGGTTTCGGCCGCGTAGCGGAGATTCTCACAACTCATCAGGTTGGTATAAGCGTTGTTGTCTACGACGGCCTTATATTCATCGGGTCCGGTCACCGAATTTATGCAGAACTTTCCGCCCTTTCTATCTGAGTAGAAACCAAGACTAAGCCAAAAGCGTGCTGTCTCGACGAGTATCTCGGCACCACAATCGCACAGGAATCGCTCGTCTCCAGTGGCGTTCACGTATTTGCGGATCGCGTAAGCAATATCTGCGTTGATGTGATACTGTGCGGTCCCCGCCGCATAATACGCTGACGCTTCTTCCCCGCTGATGGTGCGCCAGGGAAATGTTGCGCCGCGATGACCCAGCTCTCTCGCCCGCGCGCGGGCATTATCCAGCATGTTATAACGCACCCTCAAGATATTCCGCGCAAGCGATGGCGATGTGTAGCCAAGAAATGGCAGCACATATATTTCAGTATCCCAAAAATAATGTCCCTCATACGCTCGTCCCGTGAGGCCCTTGGCCGGCACGCCAGCACTCTCGGCGCGTGCAGATGCCTGCAGTATTTGGAAAAGGTTAAACCGGATAGCCTGTTGGATTTCAACGGTGGAACGCCTTACCCGATCTTCCTGGATGCCCTTTACGCGGACGTCGCTTCGGCGCCAGAAGTCATCGAGAAAGTTTTCTTGGGCAAGAAGAAGGTGCGGGAAACCTTCGCTCATCACGCGATCCAGCGTCCACTCGGCGCGACCGGAAATCTCAGTGTCCGTCGCCGTGGCGGAGGTGTGATAAACTATCCACTTGGTCAGCTGGATCATGCAACCCGGCTGGGCGTCGATCATGAACGCCACCTGGCCAAAGTCATCCGTCTGGACAGTTTCGCTTCTGTGCCGGCATTCGGTCTCCAGGACATGGTCGATAGCGCACACGACACTCAGACGGCTCTGTCTGGTTGCATGACATAGAACCACACGAAGGGCCTCATTGTAGCCGGACTGATGGTGCAGCACTCGACCCGCAAGGACCCTTGCTTGCCTTGGATCATGCACGTTCGTGCGGACGATCGCTTCGTTCGCCGCGATCTCGGAGGAAATAACGAGCGAGGCGGCGGCATTTAGCACACAGACCCGGTAGGAAATCGCAGCCACATGTCTGTGAACGAACGAAACCAGTCGGCGGGATGTAACCGATACCTGCTTACCGGCAGGAGTTTCCCAAACGATCTCCCGGTCCAGCGTGCCGGACTTCATATTTAGCCGCCGGTCGTAGCTGAGGATATCAGCGTCGGGAATGAGGAACGGCTCGTCGTCCACAAACAGCTTTATGATCTTGCCGTCCGCGACATTGCATATTGTCTGACCGGTTTTGGCAAAACCGTACGCAGTTTCGTCGTATTCAATGGGTCGGTTTTCATAAAACCCGTTGATCAGAGTGCTGTTTTCAGCGACGGGGGCGCCCTCTTCCGGGCAGCCCCGCATTCCGAGATATCCGTTGCCAAGTGCCATCATCGTCTCGAGCTGAGCGAGAAACTCAGGATGGTAGCGCTTTTCTATCACTGCCCATTCGTCGGGAGGATAATCAGCGGCAGGGGGTCTCAGCCGTTCGTGGTGGATCATCGCAGTTTGCTCCTGGCCCCGGCGAGCATAGTCATATCTGGTGGATCAGATTGTCTTGCGCCTCCCGTGGCTTTGCTGCGTTTTGCTCGAAATCGGCAAATAGGAACTGCCCTACACGCTTGTACCGATTGTCAGGTTCGTTTGCGGCCTAGACTGCGGGTTCCGCCCCCGAGATTGCCGCGCAATCGTCGTGCGTATTTATCGGGTCAGGGTGGTCAAGAGTATCCGGGAGGTATCTATGGACGTTGGCACCAGCGAGACGGAAACGATCAGTGCTTACGGCCTGGCACGATCCACAGTTAGCGGTAACCCGTTAGACGAAGGCGAGTTGCGACGCATGCAGGCCTACTGGAAGGCAACTCTGTATCTATCAGCTGGGATGATTTATTTGCGGGAGAACCCGCTGCTTCGCGAACCTCTGAAACCGGATCATATCAAACGGAGGCTGCTGGGTCACTGGGGTTCTGACCCAGGACTAAGCCTCGCCTATGTCCATCTCAATCGCCTGATCAAGAAATATGACCAGGACGCAATCTTCATAGCGGGCCCAGGACATGGTGCTCCTGCGATCATCTCAAATGTCTACCTCGAAGGTACTTATTCAGAAATCTATACAGACGTCTCCGAAGACGAGGATGGGCTGCGCCGGCTTTTCAAGCAGTTTTCCTTTCCTGGCGGCATAGGCAGCCATTGCACGCCGGAGACACCCGGCTCGATCCATGAGGGAGGAGAGCTTGGCTACTCCGTCTCACACGCGTACGGCGCCGCGTACGACAACGCCGATCTGCTTGTAACGGTCATGGTGGGCGACGGGGAGTCGGAGACCGGACCATTGGCCACCGCCTGGCACTCAAACAAGTTTCTGAACCCAGCGCGGGATGGTGCGGTACTGCCGATCCTGCATCTCAACGGGTACAAAATCGCCAATCCCACCATCCTTGCCCGTATTCCTCATCAGGAGCTGGAGTTTCTGTTTCGAGGCTACGGGTATGAACCCTATTTCGTCGAGGGTTCGGACCTGGACAGCATACACCAGGCTATGGCAGCCACCTTGGAGCACTGCATCCAGGAGATCCGGCGGATCCAGACGGAAGCCCGGCAGACCGCGGCTACGCCTCGGCGCCCACGCTGGCCCATGGTTATTCTGCGAACCCCGAAAGGGTGGACCGGTCCCAAAGAGGTTGACGGGCATAAAGTCGAAGGATTCTGGCGCGCTCACCAGGTGCCGCTTCCGGAAGTGCGCGATAATTCCGACCATCTCCGCTTACTGGAGCAGTGGTTGCACAGCTATCGGCCGGAGGAACTCTTCGACAAAGACGGGCGATTGCTTGATGAGCTGCGAGAACTCGCCCCGACAGGAACGCGGCGCATGGGAGCCAACCTCCACGCCAATGGCGGCTCTCTATGTAAGGCCCTCAAACTGCCGGACTTCCGAGATTACGCAGTGCCGGCTGAGAAGCCCGGCCGGACCGAGGCAGGACCAACCCTGGTGCTCGGTAACATGCTTAGAGACATTACTCGCAGCAATCCCTCTAACTTCCGGGTCTTCAGCCCAGACGAAAATGCCTCTAACCGGCTGACTGCCCTATACGAAGTCACCAAAAAGGTGTGGCTCGGCGAATATTTTCCTGAGGATGCCGACGGAGGCGAGCTCGCACCGGACGGACGGGTGATGGAGATGCTGAGCGAGCACACAATCGAAGGTTGGCTCGAGGGCTACCTCCTGACAGGCAGGCACGGTTTTTTCTCGACCTATGAGGCTTTCGTCCACGTCATCGACTCGATGTTCAACCAGCATGCAAAGTGGCTAGAAAAATGCTGTGAACTTCCGTGGCGAACGGATCTCGCTTCGCTGAACCTGCTGATCACATCCACAGTGTGGCGGCAGGATCATAACGGCTTCACCCACCAGGATCCTGGCTTTCTGGACGTCGTTGCCAACAAGAGCCCCAGGGTAACGCGAATCTATCTGCCACCGGATGCCAACTGTCTCCTGTCAGTGGCAGATCACTGCCTGCGCAGCCGCAACTACGTCAATGTCATCGTTGCCGACAAGCAGCCGCACCTAGTGTATCTTGACATAGATGCCGCCGTGAAGCATTGCACGAAAGGAGTTGGAATTTGGGCATGGGCCAGCAACGATCAAGATGCTGAGCCTGACCTCGTGATGGCCAGTTGCGGCGACGTCGCCACGATGGAAGCGCTTGCGGGAACAGCGCTGCTGCGCGAGCACTTTCCGGAGCTAAAGGTGCGGTTCGTCAATGTAGTCGATCTGTTCCGGCTGGTTCCGGATACCGAGCATCCACACGGACTTTCGGACCGGGAGTTTGACTCCCTGTTCACTCCTGACAAGCCTGTCATCTTCAATTTCCACGCATATCCTTGGTTGATCCATCGACTGACCTATCGGCGAACCAACCATAACAACATCCATGTGCGCGGTTACAAGGAACGCGGCAACATAAATACACCAATGGAACTTGCCATTCAGAATCAGGTGGATCGATTTACACTTGCCATGGACGCAATTGACCGCGTGCCATCACTCCGATGCAGGGGTGCACACGCCCGAGAGGCGCTGATTAACCAGCAGCTGGATTGCCGCCATTACGCGTATGCCGAGGGGATCGATCCACCGAATATCCTTAATTGGAAATGGCCGCTTTGATTGTCGTCGGTGGGCCAGGAAGGGCTGGACCCGGATTGGTAATGGGTCGCTGATTTTGTTTGGAATGGTGGCCATTTGTGTCTGCTTGCTGCAATCTCGGTCGGGCCTTGGAAAACCAATTGTTCTGCATGAACGCTGGGGCCTTTATGGCCATGATTGGGGGGAATTCGTTGTGTCCGATTTGAACCCGTCCACGTGGACCCTGACGGCAGGCATCTTTGATGTTGACGGCGTTCTGTTGGACTCCCCTCATGAGCGTGCATGGCGTGAAGCACTTCAGGGGCTCGCTGACCCCGACCGCTTTACGACTGAGGTCTATCAGGCGCATGTCGCGGGCAAACCGCGGCTTAGCGGTGCTCTTGCCGTTCTAGAGGCGTTGGGAGTGCCGGACGCCCAACAGAAGGCGCTTGGTTACGCCAACCGTAAGCAAGCGACGCTGGAAGAGTTGATCCTCGCCGGCGATTTTGCGGCCTTTCCTGACGCCCTGCGTTTCGTGCTGGCCGTTCATAAGCTGGGATGGCCTATGGCGGTAGCCTCTTCTTCGCACAATGCCAACGACATGATGCGGCTAGTAAGGCTCGAAACCGACAGAACACTGCTGGACATTTTCAGCGCAAACGTGTGCGGGCGCGATCTGCCTCGGGGTAAGCCTGCTCCGGATATCTTCCTGTTGGCCGCCTCGGAGCTCGGACGGTCACCCGCGACATGCTTCGTGGTCGAGGACGCACCAGCGGGGGTCGAGGCGGCTCGCGCCGGCGGAATGATGGCAATCGGGATTGCCCGCCTCCACGACGCCGAGCTGCTGCGTGCGGCTGGCGCGCATATCGTCGTAACAAGTCTGGATGAAATCGCGATGGACGCTTTAGCAGCCGGCCGGCTCAGCCGGCGTGCGGTATGATGGGACACGAGATGGGAAACTTCCTCGAACCGACATCCGATCCCGCTTGGGTGCTCGCAGCGCAGGGATATGACCCGGTTCGCGAGGGCATCTATGAAGCGCGCTTCGCCATCAGCAATGGCTTTCTCGGCATCAGAGCCGGGCGCGCGGTCAGCCGCGGATCACGCTGGTTGGATCCGCAACGGACCTATGTTGCCGGCTTATTCGATATACCTGGTTCCGAGCAGCCGATACCGCAACTCGTTACCGCGCCCGGTTTTCTCGCAATCCGCATCATCCCGGATGGTGGGCTGCTGGTTCATCACCCCGCCGAGGTCGGCTCGCATCGAACGACCCTCGACATGCGGCGCGGCACGTTGCTTACCGAAGCCAGCCTCGCCGATGATCCTAGAATAGCTGTCCGCGTTCGCACGTTGCGTATCGTATCACTCGATGACCGCGCCGTTGGGGTGCACGTGGTTGAAGTGGAGGTCGAGGAGGGGGACATCGGGGTTACGATCGAAACATCCTTTGAAGGGCTGGGCCTCGGCTTCAAAACCGAGCAGCTGGAACAGGATCTTGGTATCTGGCGGACCCAGAATACAGGAAAGCGCCTCGCTGTGGCGGCTAGTTCATCCTTACAGGTGAACGGCGCCGATATCACCCCGACCAGGCCCGGACCGTTCGCATGGTCGTGGCAATGGACAACTCGCCCCGGCCAGATCGTAAGGCTTGTGCGAGTGGTGGCCGTCGCGCGGGCCGACGCGCCGGATTCCGATCCAGGCCAGGTCGTACGGGAAAAGATCGGAATCGCCCGGCGGCTCGGGTGGCAAAAGGTGGTGCAACAACACGAGACTGCTTGGGCAGCGCGATGGCAGCATAGCGACATCGAAGTTGCAGGAGACCCGGCAGCGGAGCAGGCGTTGCGCTTTGCGGCATACCACCTCAACAGCGCTGCCAATCCGGCCGATGAGCGAGTTTCCATTGGGGCGCGTGGTCTGACCGGAGAAGATTACCATGGCCATGTCTTCTGGGACACGGAGATCTATCTCCTGCCATTCTACACTCTAACTTGGCCGGAAGCGGCCCGCGCGCTGCTGATGTATCGCTACCACACCATCGACGGCGCCCGGGCAAAGGCGGCAGGCATGGGGTGGCGCGGGGCGATGTATGCCTGGGAATCAGCGGATACCGGAGCGGAAACAACACCCGAGCATGTTGAAGGTCCGGATGGCCGCATCGTGCCGATACTCTGCGGCAGGCTGGAGCAGCACATCACGGCAGACGTGGCGTACGCGGTCTGGCAATACTGGCAGGCGACCAGAGACGAACAGTTTTTGCTCGACGCCGGGGCTGAGATCCTGCTGGAAACGGGCCGTTTCTGGTCAAGTCGTGCTCAGCCAGAAGCAGACGGTTACTGCCATATCCGTCACGTCATCGGACCCGACGAATACCACGAAGATATCGATGACAACGCCTTCATGAACGTAATGGCACGTTCGAATATTCGGCGAGCGCTGGAGATCGCGGCCCTGCTCTGCAAACGCTGGCCTGACAAGTGGGCAGACTTGTCATCCCGCCTTGGGTTGAGCGAACTGGAACTCACTCAATGGCGGAGCGTGGCAGACACGATGGCAACTGGTTGGAACCCTAAAACGGGGCTATACGAGCAGTTCGCCGGGTTCTTCAATCTTGAGGATATAGATCTGTCGAACTACGCAGGACGCACGGTGCCGATGGATGTTGTCCTCGGGCGGGAGCGCACGCAAAGGACAAAAATAGTGAAGCAGGCCGACGTTGTCGCGCTTATTGGGTTGCTGCCGGAGGAATTTCCCGGTGACAGCGCGGTGGCAAACTTCAAGTATTACGAGCCACTGTGTGGCCACGGGAGTTCGCTCAGTGGCGCCATGCATGGACTGGTGGCGGCTCAGCTTGGTTACTCCGAACTTGCCTTGCGCTATTTCGAGCAGGCCGTGGCCATCGACCTCTCGGATACCCACACGACAATTGCTGGGGGGCTGCACGTCGCCGCCCTCGGCGGCACCTGGATGACAGCGGTCTTTGGCTTCGCCGGCTTATCATTGCAAAGCGACGGGATTGCCCTCAATCCGCAACTGCCGGCGAGGTGGCAAAGCCTGTTCTTTGGGATTGAGTGGCATGGCCGGAAACTGAAGATCAGGATCGACGCTGCCGACCGCGTCGTCCAGGCAACGCTTGAAGCCGGCGAACCAATGTCGCTGCTCATGAATGGCCATCAGCATGAAGTGCGCCAGGGCCAGGCGGCTGCATATCCACTGTCGCAGCCCTGACCTGTGGCTTGGTGTCGGGCATCCGAAGCCAAACAAGTATAAAACACATAAGTCCGGCAAGGCCGAGCGCGAAGAACGCAGCGGTGTGGCCCAGGTGATTCGCTATGGCTCCGCCAGCCGCATTACTGAGTGCGGCCCCAAGCCCACCGGCCAGACCGGTCATGCCCATTCCCAGATTGAAGCGACCGCTGCGTCTCGTAACGTCAGCAACCGTCAAGGGCAGCATCACGCCGACCATTGAAGCGCTGATCCCGTCGAGTGCCTGAATGCAGACCAGAGCTGCCGGGCTGCTGTTCACGGCAAGAAGGGCCGTGCGAATGGGGAGTGCGGCCACGCCAATGAGAACCACCGGACGGCGCCCCCAGGTCTCGGCCCATCCTCCCAGCCAAGGAGAGAGCGCTGCCGAGAGTATCTGAGGAACAATAACTGCAGCGGTTACGGTCAGTTGACCTAGCCGCCCATGAGCGCGTGTCACCTCATTGGCAGCCAGTGGCAACACAGCCGCATTGCATAGCTGAAAGAGCAGCATGCCTAGCACGCAGGTGAGCATGCGTCGGTCGCGAAACAGTTTGCGGATCTCCTGCTGCTTCGTCGTACGCACATGGCGCGGGGCAGCGCTCAAATGTTCGGTGCGCGAGAGTGCGGTAGAGATATCATCGCGATGAATGAGTTTGAGCGCGACGACAGCGGCAAGGCCTAGCGCAGCGGCGAGGAACAGCGTTGCGCGCGGTGAAAACCAATATCCTATCAGCCCCATGAACGCTGCCGCTGCAATCGCGCCAATTGCGGCGAAGCGCACATTATAACCCAGGCGCTCCCCAAGCTGGTCCTGCTGGCTCAGGGCCAAAGTGATGGACGCAATCGCCGGGGCCAGCGCGCAACTTGCGGCTGCCTGCAGTGCCAATGCGGCGGCGACCGCGGGCACTGCGGGGACGACCCCTATGATGATCGCGGCGGCGACGATCGTGAGCGTTGCTAGGCGTGCGGCCATAAGCTTGCTGGGCATTGCATCGACGAGGAGGCCGGCCGGGACCTGGGCAGCCAGAACGGTCGCCGCGCCGATGCTGAAAGCAAGGCCTACCTGTTCCGGGTTCCAGAGCTGAGCCGTGAGATAAACGGACAGGAACGGTCCGAACCCCATCTGCATCGCGGCGACGAGGAAATTCAACCAGTCGAGACCGAGCAGGCTTCGCTTACTAGGGCTTGGGGCGGGCGATTCCTCCACGGGATTGCTGCCGCAAACTTTCTCAGGTGGGTGCGCTGGTCTCAAAGCCTTCGCATGTCTATTTGCTTGCCGGCTGGGTTCCGCCCGAAGACGACACAATATCCTATTTCGGGGTCAGATGCTGCTGTTGCGTAGCTTAGGCGGTAAGTCTCTGCCGCGCTCAGACGGTCGACATCATTGATTTTCTGGAGTGGCCTCGGGTGGATGCGGAAATCTACTTCCATTCGGCGGCGAACTCGGTTGCTTTCGTCCTCAGAATGGTCGTCATCGAGATTGCCGACACACGGGGCGTCCCATCCGGTTCGGCAAAACTCGCAATCACCACAGGATTCGTTCAGCCACGCCAGATCGACCGGGTCGCCCTGCTTCCCGGGTTTGACCCTCAAACGGAGAGCCGCCACGACCCCGGCGCCTTCATGCCTGCGGAGACAGGGGATGTTGGCCTCGACCAGCCCGTCGCTTTCACCGGCGTGAAGGTCTGTGTGACACACGCCGTTCGCTGCCGACTCGATGAGGGCCTCGCGGGAATCCAGGGTCGGAATTGCCACCTCGTGA
Organism: uncultured Pseudomonadota bacterium; assembly: GCA_963791885.1. Lineage (GTDB taxonomy): Bacteria > Pseudomonadota > Alphaproteobacteria > Acetobacterales > Acetobacteraceae > CAVSUZ01. The sequence goes on from CAWBUL010000006.1 coordinate 2,471,856, forward strand.
GTGTCCCACGGTCTGCGGAATTCGTGCACCACCGCCGCGTCCGCAGGTCTGCCCATACCAGCCTCAGTCTAACTCTGACAGAGAAGGTAGTCGGGAACGAGCGGGAAAGATCGATCTGAATCAGCGCCAATTGAGGGGAAATGCTATGGTGATGTGAGAGGCCCCAAGTCGTCGCCGTGCTGCTGTCATGGATCGCTGAGCCTCTATCGGAGGCTCGTTGCCACTCAGTGCTGATCGGGCAAGCCGACTTCGCTGCTACGGATTCGGATATAATCGCGACGAGCCCGGGGCAGGTCCAATGCTGCCCACAGCACCAGGTAGGTAAAGCTCCACCAGCCGAGGTACGTGCCCCATCCCCAGACGAGCGTTCCGAATGCGGAGAGCGCTAAACCCAATTTGCCTGTGATCGCGTCTGTTACGCTCTCGCCGAAGCTATATTCTTGCTGGTCAGTCACCCCCAAAGCCACCAACTCGGACACGTCTCGTCTAATGTAGCGCCTCGATGCCAGCAGGAGGCCGATAGCTGTCGTTATCGAGCCGGACCTTTCAAACAGCTCCCAGTTACCATGGTTTGCTGACAGCAAAGCACAAATTATTAATGGGCAAAGACCAAAAGCAATAATGAGAAGGCTCTGCAGAACGTAGGTGCTTGACGAGTTGCGCACGCTTAGCCGTCCCGGCCACCTTGCATTCGGTTGTCATCATTACGTCGCGTGCAGGGAATGGAGTGGACCAGAATATCCGAGCTACCCCACGCGCCGGTGCGGTGCATACCGGCCGGGACGGGTCGTACATTCATCTCTATTTGCCCACAGCGGCGCGTTCACGGCGCAGAGGCCGCGTTGCCGAGGCGCCCAGCAGCATCTCAACTCGCGCGATCCGTCGTTGTTGCTCTCCAGACAGTTTGGGTCGCCGCAGCGCACGCATGTGACCGAGGCTCTCGAGTACCTACGCGCCGGTCCTCAGGGGTGGTGGCGAGCTTCGGAAGAGCGTCTATTGCCCGTGCCTCGTCGAGATGCAGAATCAGGGACTGGCGGCGAACGATTTCCTTGAAAAGTGCGAAGCCGGGACGATCTTCGGGCGGCAGCACGCGGCCGACTTCCCGTAGGGCAGCAAACCCCTGGTCATCTATTTCTCCGGACGGCTTCGCGATGTAGCAGAGCGCACGCACGAAGGCCTCGATCACTCCACCGCGGTCAATAGCGCGTTCCAGCTCGGTATGAGCGCGGCTCGCAGCAGCTTCGCGCGCTACGTCGCGCTCGATATGGCGGTACAAATCGCCATTTTCAGCGTTCAGGCCTACCAATGACTGTAGCAGGGAGGAGCTGTAAGTATTTAAGAAGAATTGCTCGACAAGCAGATCCCGCGCCTGTCCCCATAGCTTCAGGCTTGTTTCGATCCAGTTGGACGTGAGTCGCTCGAATGCGAGCAGTGGGTTGTTCTCGGCCACCGTGCGCCGATCCTGCCGGATTGCTTCCGCGAGCGGGGCGATGCTTGCAATGAACGGGTTGCGATCAGAAAACCAGGCAAAGCGCATCCGGTCCGGATGCATCTGTCGAATTATCTCTGCAATCATCGGATTGACTGCGGCCCGCACCCCAGGGCGGAGAAAGCCTCGGTATAGACTTTCGTTCACCTCGGACAGCCTTGCGACCGTGGCGAATCGACGATCGTCCTCCGCGTCGTTGCAGCCGAGCGCGCGGATATCGTTCAGGGTTCGCCGTTCGAGGGTGAAGTGGTAGCGGCCGTGGACGAGGTTCGAATTGCCGGTATCCGGAGTGGCCTCTATGATTACGGCCTCATAGAGACCCGGAGGCAGAAGGTCTATGAGATCCATACACTGCACAAGCTCGGCGTCCTCTTTGGTGGCCACTTTGCCAGAGACGAAGATGCCGAGATGCCCGATGGTCTGGTGCAGCGTATAAACAATAGTCTGACCGTTGGTTACGATTTCGTCCTCATGATTGTAGAGGTCGAGAATCCAGTCGAGCGCCTGCGGTGGCGGCGTGATGTCGTCGCCCCAGGAACAGAAGACTATAATCGGTGAGCGGATATTGCGTAAATCAATGCGCAGCCCGTCAGAGGTGCGGAGCTGGCCAATCGAAAGCTTGTTGCCGACAAACAGATTGTCGGTGATGTACTGCATTTCCTCGGCATTCAGCAGGATCGGGCTGCCCCACCATTTTTCGAATTCGAGGAAGCGGTGAGACTCCGTGTCGACGTTGGAGTAAAGGTGATAGTCCTTCTTCCAGAGCGTGTTATCTGGATGCATCGACTCGAAATTCGTGACGAGGGTGGCACCGTCGAAGAGGCCGTCGCCGAGATCCCCGGCGAGCGATGTGAGCCACGTGCCGCCGAGCAGGCCACCCAGGTAGCGCATGGGAGCCTTGCCGTGGATGCCCGCCCAATACGACAGTGGCGAGCCAGCGAGCAGGATCGGCCCGGGAAGATCCGGCCGGATTGCGCTTGCCATCATGATTTGCCATCCGGCTTGACAGTTGCCGATGAGCGCGGGCTTGCGGTCGGACTTGGGATGGCGGGCAGCGACCGTCTCTATGAAAGTGGCTTCTGCACGGCAGACGTCTTCTACGGTCTGGCCGGGAACGGGGTTGGGCGAGAAACCCACGAAGTAGCAGGGATGACCTACCGCCAGTGCCTCGCCAATCTCGCTATCCTGCTTCATGCCGCCGATGCCCGGTACCTGGCCGGCGCGCGGGTCGAATACGATGAAGGGGCGCTTGGTTTCGTCAACGGGGATGTCAGGCGGCGGGACGATCCGCACCAATCCGTAATTCACGGGCCTTTCCAAGTTGCGTCCGTCGAGCAGCAGCTCAGTATCGAAGTTGAGGACGTTGGGCGTGGCGCGGGCGTTTTGTTCGAAGAAGTTATTTCCGCGCTGGCGTAGCACGTCGAGAAAAAGAATTGTCCGCTGATAAGCGTCCACCCAGTACTCGGAAAATGGATCCGCCTGGGGCCAAATAGAGGCTGGACTGCCCGAGTTCGGCATCAACATGCTCGTCATCTCCGTCGCGTCTTGTTGTTACAATTGTGGCGAGCTCGAACAGCTGCGTGCTGTGCCGCTCTCCACATGGCAGCAAGTCGAATTAAGCTGCCAGTTGTGGAGGATATCTGCCGCAGAGTCGGATGCAGGTCGCATTTTCGCTTTCAAAGTGGGTAGTGAACATCGAAGTTCACGAGAGGCTTCGACGAAAACCGGTCGGGGTAAGGCCTGTTTCTCGCCGGAAAGCAGCAGTGAACGAGCTGGTCTCACCGAATCCAAGGCTTAAGCCAACCTCAGTCACCGATATGCTGGGTTTTGCAAGCAGAACCTTAGCGCATTCGATTCTTCGTAGCGCATGGTATCGACCAGGTGGCATTCCCAAAGTGTGCTTGAAGGCACGGCAGAAATGATGCGGGCTCAAGCGAGCCAGACCTGCGAGTAGCTTCAGCGCTATACCTTCGCCCAGGTGTTCCTCGATATATTCTGTGACCACCCGCTGTTGCCAAGCGGCAAGCCCGCCCCGTCTGGGGCTTTCAACAGGTGCCCGTCCTGCTATAATTCGGACTAGCTCATGCGATAATACCCGGCCGAGAGCCTCCAGATAACCCCGATTCACTATGTCGGCACTCTCAATAAGTGCCGTGAGCTTGCATGCCGTGCCCCACAAGGTCGAGTTTTGAAACAGCAATCGGGGTGCGAGCGATACCCGGGCTTCGTCTGACACGATAAAGCCCGGCAACTCGTCCAACTCAATGTAGAAGTATGTTATCTGGGAGAGTACACGCGGCTCCTGCCACTCCCAAAATTCACAGCCGGCAGGGACGAAAGTAAATTTGCCTCTCAGATCTCTCAGCGTGGCCCGGGATACACCCTGAACGCGTGTCTCACCATTTTGACGTGTGCCTCGTCCGTAGACCGCAAGAAGATGCACCGGGGCCTGGAAGTGCACCTCAGATCTCTCCAGCCGCGTTGTTTGGACGATCTCCGCAGACATTCCATCCCAAATGGCAGACCGGCGCCTTGTTATTCCGGCCGGTTCAATCTCAACTGAGTGCCGGATGACCCGAGGCAGTTCGGGCAAGACTATCGCAGTCTGGCGCTCCGCCCGGGTAATGGGACCAGTAGATGGCGGGAGCAGGTTGCCCTCGCGGGCGGCTTTCGATCCCGAGGCCGCGATGGTATTCGCACAGACCGCCTTCGTAACACGTGCAGGATGAAATGTAACCAGACTCTATGGTCGGAGCCTCCTGCTCACACCACTTCAGACCGGGGCCTCGTCAGGTGCTTCCCAGGGGTAGATGACCGAGGTCCTCATTTTCCACCGTCGAAGAGCTGATTACCTCGTCGGCACAGCCGATATTGGATGCTCCGCGCGGGGATTGGCAGTTAATCGGCATTAAATGGCGCAATCAGGGATAAAGCCCGTGCTGGCGGACGATGACGCGCCTTCAACCGACCGACGCAGCGACGTGGCCCTCGGCTTACTTGAAGCTGGCTTCGGAATGCCGGCCGCCCAGCATGGAGTGCTCCGGCTCCAAATGCCGCACAGTCACGGCTATCTCTGTGGCATCGAGCCACGCCCATGCATGGCATCGACGTCTTTTTCGCCTTCGACGATATAAATCGTTGCGTGCGGTGCTGCCTTCAGTAGCTCGGGCAAACGGTATAAGACCCGTGCCACACCATCGAGATTCCAGATCCAACCGCCACGACCATCAGGCCGGCGCTGCCTGAAGCTCTTGGGGAATCTTCGAACAACTTGGTAGACCAGATGGCCTTGGGCGTCCCGGTAGTCATACGCCTCCTCGGGAAGAGCCTGATCATGAGGTCGTGTGTGGCCATTCGCCCTGGCGAGCCAAACCGTAGATCGTAGCGCGTCGACAGCCTCTGGTTCGGTTCCCCCCAAAACGTACGACCGAGGCGTTCTAGCTCTGACGTATCCGGGGCCATCATGCTGCACCCGAACCTTCCAGCACGCGAGGCACGCCCTCGCTGAGGATATATTTTCGCTCGACCGCCAGCTGCGGGAGAGTTGGAGCACTGCGTGAAGACGCGAATCGCCGGGAAGCGATGTGTGGCTGGCTTAACAGCGCAGCCACTGAATGCAGCCGTGAGGGGCCAGGTGGCCTCGCCAGCCCGTGCGCTGCCACGCCTGCCTCATCCCGCTCACCCATGTTACGCGCGCTGCGAAGGCCGTTCAGACTCTCAACCCAAATGCGAGCGGTAGCGAGGAGGCTATTTGACGCGGTCACCTGTTTGGTTCCCGCAGCCGAGCGGGGAACCGATCGCCGCCAAGGCATAACGCAGCCCCCTAGCCGGCGAGCAGCTCTTCGATGCTGTCCAGGAAGACAAGGCGGCGCTTACCGATCTTAACGCTTCGGAGCGTGCCATCGCTGATCAACTCATTCAGCTTCGTGAGGCCGAGACTGGTGATCTCGCGTGCCTGACGCACCGTTACGGTGCGCGGCTTGCACTTTCCAACCGCTGCCAGGCCCTCCGCAGACGAAGGGTTGTTGGCTGAGGATGGCCGACGGTTTGGATGGGCGGACGTGATCATGGACAGCTCCGCAATTGGCGATCAACTGCGGTCCATCACGCACAAAGCCGGTGAGATGATCAGCCGACTTGGATGAAAACCGGTTTTCGACTATTCCTGATCCGAATTGAGATATGCCCGGAGTGCCTGAACAACTTTGATGACCTCTTGCCGAATGTGACTCTCGGCGGGCACCTCCTCATCCGGCGGAAACCATTCGGTTGCCCTTCTCACGAGGTCGGCAAACTCACCTCGCTTGTTCGGGTCCGGAATACCGTATTCCCGGAGGTATTCGTGAAGCCGTACGCGAAACCCCGCCCAATCATGTTTCGTCGGCCGCCCCCCTTTCCCCCTGGCAAGCGATGACGGCGTCGATGAACCAGAACTTTCGCTCTCCGGTTTCCGGTTACGCTCGAGCCAATTCAGCAGATCATCCTGCGAGACCCGCCAAATCTCGTTTGAGGCCCTTCACCGGATGTGCGTATCCGTCGTCCCAGTCGACCGTTGCGCCCTCCCAAAATTGGGTCGGCACCAGCGTCCATCCTTGTCCAAGGGGTAATACCAGCCCGCTTAAACATTGACCGATGCCCATTGCCTTGCTCCGAGCGATCGGATGCGCTGGGGATGATCGGTCAGAAAGAGCCACGCCCGTCGGCACGCCTCGACGATGGCCTCGTAGCTTTCCCAGACCAAAGCGGTGAGTTTGTTTTGCCGCAGATACTCCCAAACCGTCTCCATTGGATTGAGTTCCGGCGAGTATGGCGGCAGCGGCAAGAGAGTGATGTTGTCAGGCACGCACAAGCGGCCGCCGGGCTGATGCCAGCCGGCGCTGTCACAGACCAAAATAGCGTGCGCACCAGGCGCCACCTGAGTGCTGATTTCGCTCAGGTGTTGGTTCATCGCCTCGGTGTTGACGCCCGGCATGATGATGGCGGCACCGATGCCTCGGGCTGGGCAGATCGCGCCGAACAGATAGGCCGAGTCATGACGGTTGTCGCGCACCATCAGAGGGCGCGAGCCGACCGGCGCCCAAATGTAAGTGTGTCCGCCCTTCTGCCCGACTCTGGCTTCGTCCTGAAACCAGACCTCGATAGGTGCTTCGGCCGCTTCTTCGGGCAGCGCCTCGGCTACCCGATAGGGGAAGTTTTTTTATATGCCGCCTCGGCTTTGACATCCTTCCTGGGATGATAGGGGCGCGGTTGCAGCCGGGTCAGCCCGAGCGTGTGCAGCCACTTGCCCATCGTGCTGAGGTGAACCCGGGCGTTGTAACGCCGCGCCGCTTCCTCCTGCAGGTCCACGCAGCGCCAGCGCACCACACCATGCAGTGCCGGATCGGGTCCCGCGATCACCAGCGCCCTGAATTCCGCTTTCTGCTCGATCGTCAGCTTCGGCGGGCGGCCGGGGCTGATGCGTGATCGAAGGCCGCCAATCCCCTCGGCATTGTAGCGGTGAACCCAGTCACGCAACGTCTGGCGGTCCATGCCGCTCTGCCGGGCGGCCTCGCAACGGCTGGCGCCGTCCAGCACCAGAGCAATCGCCAGTAACCGGCGGCCCTGGTCAGCGTCGGAGCATTTGCTCGCCGTTGCCCGAAGCTCCCGTGCACTGTGAGCGGTCCGGCTGACCGCTACCGCTCTGCCCATGCTCGTCTCCCGCGAATTGGCGCGGGAATCGAATCACATGGCGCGGGCAGTGGGAATCCGAAGTGAGTCAGAGTTTTCGCGGGTTGGTATAAGTCCCAGCATCGAACCTCGCCCCCCGAAAGGGCACGCACCAGCTCGGCGGTCGCATACCCGGTTCCGTGCCGAAATCGCTTCGCCACGATCTCGCCAGCGTCGAAGATAGAGAGGCGCATTTTACGACTCCGACCTGCTGCACCGACCTCCGCCTCGCCTTCTGCCGCCGGCGCCGTCGGCCTTTTCGATGGTGGTTTCATTCAAGCGACCGCGATTGGTCGCTTGGCCGTCTCGCCATGGCCGCCGATGCAGAACCGCCCCCAATCGTTCATCAGAGCGCGGCGTCGATCGAACCACGAGCCGCGCTGGAAGGCCTGTTCCTTTCGATCTCCGATCGAATGCGCGAGACTGGCCTCGATCACCTCCCTTGCGTGCGTGGTCTCATCACTCGCCCATGTCTTGAAGGTGGCGCGCATGCCGTGTGCCGTGACGCCTCGCCCCATGCGGCGAAGAACGGCAGTTAGCGCCATGTCGGAGAGGGGCTGGTTGGCGCGCATGCCCTCAAAGACGAGATCACCTTGCCTGATCTCCCCAGGCTTATGAAGCAGCGCGACGGCTTGAGGCGATAAGGGCACCCGGTGATCTCGGTTTGCCTTCATCCGGGGTGCCGGAATCTCCCACACGGCCTCATTGAGGTTGATCTCATGCCAGGTGGCAAGCCGGATCTCGCCGGTACGAGCGGCGGTGAGGATCAAGAACTCTAAGTGTCCGTCCGGCGACTTTGTGAGTCATTTGAATCGGTTGCCGGTCCGGATGGACTGAGTGCTTGAAGCGGCTCGATCGGGTGTGATTCTTTGCCTGGCACCAAGCCACGAGGTGCCTGATGTGGACGATGGAAAACCGCCATCGCTATGACCGCGACAAGCTGCGTTATCCGAGCGATCTCACCGATGCGGAATGGCGGCTGATCAGGCCGCTTATACCACCCGCCAAGCGTGGCGGTGGCAAGCGTACCGTCAACATGCGCGAAGTGGTCAACGGCGTGATGTATGTGCTGAGCACCGGCTGCCAGTGGCGCTACATTCCAAAGGACCTGCCACCGCGCAGCACGGTGAACGGCTACTTCTGCTTGTGGGGCTGGGACGGCACGTTGGAGAAGATCCATCACGCGCTCTACGTTATACCAACCCGCTTAAACATTGACCGATGCCCATTGCCTTGCTCCGAGCGATCGGATGCGCTGGGGATGATCGGTCAGAAAGAGCCACGCCCGTCGGCACGCCTCGACGATGGCCTCGTAGCTTTCCCAGACCAAAGCGGTGAGTTTGTTTTGCCGCAGATACTCCCAAACCGTCTCCATTGGATTGAGTTCCGGCGAGTATGGCGGCAGCGGCAACAGAGTGATGTTGTCAGGCACGCGCAAGCGCCCGCCGGGCTGATGCCAGCCGGCGCTGTCACAGACCAAAATAGCGTGCGCACCAGGCGCCACCTGAGTGCTGATTTCGCTCAGGTGTTGGTTCATCGCCTCGATGTTGACGCCCGGCATGATGATGGCGGCACCGATGCCTCGGGCTGGGCAGATCGCGCCGAACAGATAGGCCGAGTCATGACGGTTGTCGCGCACCATCAGAGGGCGCGAGCCGACCGGCGCCCAAATGTAAGTATGTCCGCCTTTCTGCCCGACCCTGGCTTCGTCCTGAAACCAGATTTCGAGGTCCGCTGCGGATGCGCTTTCGGGTAGCGCTGCTGCTACCAGGCTGGCGAAGTTTTTTTAAACGCCGCCTCGGCTTTGACATCCTTCCTGGGATGATAGGGGCGCGGTTGCAGTCGGGTCAGCCCGAGCGTGTGCAGCCACTTGCCCATCGTGCTGACGTGAACCCGGGCGTTGTAACGCCGCGCCGCTTCCTCCTGCAGGTCCACGCAGCGCCAGCGCACCACACCGTGCAGTGCCGGATCGGGCCCCGCGATCACCAGCGCCCTGAATTCCGCTTTCTGCTCGGTCGTCAGCTTCGGCGGGCGGCCGGGGCTGATGCGTGATTGAAGGCCGCCAATCCCCTCGGCATTGTAGCGGTGAACCCAGTCACGCAACGTCTGGCGGTCCATGCCGCTCTGCCGGGCGGCCTCGCAACGGCTGGCGCCGTCCAGCACCAGAGCAATCGCCAGTAACCGGCGGACCTGGTCAGCGTCGGAGCATTTGCTCGCCGTTGCCCGAAGCTCCCGTGCACTGTGAGCGGTCCGGCTGACCGCTACCGCTCTGCCCATGCGCGCCTCCCGCGAATCGCCGCGGGAATCGAATCACATCTCGCGGGCAGTGGGAACCCGAAGTGAGTCAGAGGTTTCGCGGGTTGGTATTAAATGCCGCGAACAGGCGGGACGAGAAGCCAGTCCGACCGCCTGCGTCATCGACAGCCAAAGCGTGAAAAGCGCAGAAAAAGGGGGGCAGCGATCGACCCACACGGCTTTGATGCGGGCAAGCTGATCAAAGGGAAGAAGCGCCATGTCCTGGTCGATACGCTGGGTCTGGTGCTGCACGCGCTGGTCACCGCCGCCAACGTGCAAGACCGCGACGGCGGCATCCTGCTGCTGTCCACTCTGTTCGGACAGTTCCCGTTCCTGCGCAAGCTATTCGCCGACAGTGCTTACACAGGGCCGGTCTTCCAGGACGGCGCGGCCCGCGCGATGCGCAGCCTGATCGTCGAAATCGTCAAGCGCTCCGACCACCCCAAGGGCTTCGTCGTCGAACCTAAACGCTGGATCGTCGAGCGCTCCATCGCATGGCTCAACCGATGCCGCCGGCTCGCCAAGGACTGGGAAAATCGTAACCATAACGCCCTCGCCTTCCTCCGCCTCGCATCAATCCGCCTCATGCTTAGAAGACTCTGTAATCCTTCGTGAAGTCTCCGGACGGACTCTAAAGCCCACGCGGCGATGCTTTCGTGTTCACGCAAGGACGACATGAATTCCGGCATTTCGTGCCAGTCCAGAGCTGCATGATGTTTCACTGCGGCGACTTTGCTGCGTCCCGGCAAGATCATTTGGAGATGGTTAATCCACCGCGCCGGATTCGGACCGGGGCAGGAGCCGAGTGCGATCTCGGCCGCAAGCACCTTTTCGATTCGCCCACGGATACGAGATGCTGTTTCAGGCTTTTTCCTCCAGATCGGTCGCAGCACCTCGAGGACGTGCTCGGTCGTTATATCGCCCACGGGCAAGCCACCGATCTTCGGATTGATGTAGACGACAAAGGTCCTATCCCACTGGCTTGCGTGCTTGACATTTCGCCAGCCCACTCGGTGCTCTGCTATGTATTCGCGAAACGCTTGGGCGACGGTTCGATTCTTCGTGGCTTGCAGCTTGCGTTCCGCCTTCTCCCGTCGCCGCACTTCGATAGGATTTTGCCCCGAGCGACGCATGTCGTGCGCCGTGCGGCAGGCGATCTCAGCCTGAGCCCAAGTAACTGCGGGCCATCCTCCTAGGCCGTGCCAGCGTTCCTTCTGCGCCTCATAGAATCGATATCCCCAGCGGCCGCGATCACCGTCCTTCTCAAGATAGAGCCGATCGCCGAGGCGCCATTTGCCGGGTGGCAGTTCACGGATGCCTGCCTCAAGTTGAGCCTCTCGCTTTGCATCGAGAGCGTTTGCTTGCGGCAGATTCCGAAGAATAGATGCGCGCTTGATGCGAAGCCGATCACCAGGACCGAGGCTCTTTGCGTGGAGGCCCTCCTCCGGATTCACGGTGCCACCGACGGGAGATGCTGCCACAATTATCTCCGCCAAGACCCACGGTTCTACCCACGGTAAGGTTCCGGTTTGTGGCGGTCAATGACGAATGATGGCGATCAGTAAGACCGCTGAAATATCAGAGATATCGGGTCTTTTGCGGTGCGTGGCGGTCATCCGCGGATGCAAAGGACTCGGAGAGAGTGGGATTCGAACCCACGGTACGCTTGCACGTACACACGCTTTCCAAGCGTGCGCCTTAAGCCGCTCGGCCATCTCTCCAGCAGGCCGTCCCTATACCGCCGCCGCCCTTATGCGTCCATCTTCAGCGCCGCCAGGAAGGCCGACTGCGGGATCTCGACCTTCCCGAACTGGCGCATCCGCTTCTTGCCCTCTTTCTGCTTTTCCAGCAGCTTCCGCTTACGCGTAATATCGCCGCCGTAGCATTTCGCCGTCACATCCTTCGATAGCGCGCTGATCGTCTCCCGCGCGATCACCCGACCGCCGATCGCCGCCTGCACCGCGATCTTGAACAACTGCCGGGGAATCAATTCCTTCAGCTTGGCGCAGATCGCGCGCCCCCGAGCCTCCGCCGCCGCGCGGTGCGCGATGAACGACAGTGCATCCACCGGATCGCCGTTCACCAGGATGGAGATCCGCACCAGGTCGCTCTCCCGGTAGTCATCCATCTGGTAATCGAAACTGGCATACCCGCGGGACACCGACTTCAGCCGATCGTAGAAATCGAACACCACCTCGTTCAGCGGCAGCCGGTACACCACCATCGCCCGATTGCCGACGTAGGTCAGATCGAGCTGCTCGCCCCGCCGTTCCGTGCACAGATGCAGCACCGCGCCCAGGTAATCGTCAGGCACCATGATCGTGGCCTTGATCCACGGCTCCTCGATATGATCGATCACCGAGCCATCCGGCATATCCACCGGATTGTGCAGCTCCTGCATCACGCCGTTGGTGCGATACACCCGGTAGACCACCGAAGGTGCCGTCGCGATCAGATCGAGATCGAACTCCCGCGACAACCGCTCCTGGATGATCTCCAGATGCAGCAGTCCCAGGAACCCGCAACGGAAGCCGAACCCCAGTGCGGCGGAGGTCTCCGGCTCGTAGTGGAAACTCGCGTCGTTCAGCTGCAGCTTCCCCAGGCTCTCCCGCAGCTTTTCGAAATCGTCCGCATCCACCGGATACAGCCCGCACCAGACGACCGGGATGGACGGCTTGAACCCGGGCAGAGGCTCCGCCGCGGGCCGCCGATCCTCCGTGATCGTGTCGCCGATTCGGCAATCTGCCACCGTTTTGATCGCCGCAGTGATGTAGCCGATCTCGCCTGGCCCCAGATCGTCCACCGGCACCATCTTCGGGCTGAACACCCCCACCTGCTCCACGGCGTGCACGCCGCCGGTCGCCATCATCCGCAGCTTCTGCCCGCGCTTCAGGCGCCCGTCCTTCACCCGCACCAGGATCACCACGCCCAGGTACTGGTCGTACCAGCTATCCACCAGCAGCGCCTTCAGCGGTGCCTGGCCATCCCCTTTGGGCGGAGGTAGCCGCGTCACAAGCGCCTCCAGCACGCCCTCGATGTTCAGCCCGGTCTTGGCGCTGATTTCCACCGCGTCCGAGGCATCCAACCCGATCACGTCCTCGATCTGCTGCCGCACGCGCTCGGGCTCCGCCGCCGGCAAGTCGATCTTGTTCAGCACCGGCACGATCTCGTGCCCCGCCTCGATCGCCTGATAGACATTGGCCAGGGTCTGCGCCTCCACCCCCTGGCTGGCATCCACCACCAGCAGCGACCCCTCGCACGCCGCCAGACTGCGGGAGACCTCGTAGGCGAAGTCCACGTGGCCCGGCGTGTCCATCAGGTTCAGCTCGTAAACCTGCCCATCCTTCGCCGTGTAGGTCAGGCGGACGGTCTGGGCCTTGATGGTGATGCCGCGCTCCCGCTCCAGCTCCATGCTGTCCAGGACCTGGTTGGTCATCTCGCGATCGGACAGCGCACCAGTGACCTGGATCAACCGGTCGGCCAGCGTGGACTTGCCGTGGTCAATATGCGCGATGATCGCAAAATTGCGGATATGAGAAATCGGCGTTTCGGGCATTTCGGGGAGATTGCCAAGGGGAATTGACAGCGGAATAAGAGCGAGGCTCGAGTTGTCCAGATAGGGTGAAACCGTGCGCGAAGCCAGCCCACCGCTGGTTCCGTCTGACCAAGGAGAGACCATGCCCCTCCATCACCGCGCCCTGCTCGTGCTTTCCCTTCTCAGTGTCGCCGGCCCGGCCATCGCCCAGCAGGCCGCCACACCCGTCCGTATTCGCGGCACTATCGACGCGATCGGCCCGACCACCATGCAGGTCACCGACCGGGACGGAGACAAGCAATCCCTCGACCTCGCCGCAAATCTCGGCATCACCGAGATCCTCCCGGCCAAGCTCAGCGAAGTGAAACCCGGCACCTATATCGGCACGGCCGCCCTGCCTGGTCCCAACGGCACCCTGCGCGCCCTGGAACTCCAGGTCTTTCCCGACTCCATGCGCGGAGTAGGCGAGGGGCTCACACCCCTTCGATCTGCAGCCGCAGTCCTCCATGACCAATGCCACCGTGACGCAGGTCGTCGGCACCGGGGATAAGACCCTGACGGTGAGGTACAAGGGCGGTGAAAAGACCGTCCTCGTCCCGGACAACGTTCCGGTCATCACCTACGCTCCGGGCGACCGCGCGATGCTCGCACCGGGCGCCCACGTGATCGTCTCCGCCATGAAGGACGCACAGGGCGACCTGACCGCGCAGCGCGTCAGCGTCGGCAAAGACGGTCTCGTCCCGCCGATGTAACCCGCGCGAGGCCGCAGGTCAGAGCGCGTGAATCCCGCTCGAGAATCGACCGAGCGAGATCGCGTGAGGCCGCAGGTCAGAGCGCGTGAATCTCGCTCGAGAATCGACCGCGCGAGATCGCGCGAGGCCGCAGGTCAGAGCGCGTGAATCTCGCTCGAATGCCCTACGCCGCCGGCATCTCCTCCGGCAGCGGAATATACGCTTCTGTGTTGAACAGTGCCGTGACGATCGACAGCACCGCGCCCGCACAAATGAACACCGCCATCGACACGCCCAGACCTAGCGAGGGCGTCACGATCGCGATCAGATACGGTGCGAGCACGCTTACGCTCGTCATCCCCCAGCCGATGCCCAGCCCAAGCCCCCGTGCCTCCGCCGGAAAGCGCCGCGCCAGATACATCGGCACGATCCCGAAAATGCTATTGGGAATCAGCCCCATCAGCAGCGCCCCGATGGCCATCGCCGCCATGCTGTCATTCAGCGTGTAGAGCAGCACCGACGGAATCGTCAGCACCAGATACACCACCAGCATCGTGCGCTCGCCGATCCACTGCACGATCTGTCCGGCCAGTGGCTTGCCGATGATCGAGGCCACCGAATACGTCGCGATGAACGGGAACACCCCGGCCGGCGTGAGATGCCGCACCGAAATCAGGAAGGTCGGATATAGCGCGAAGATCGCCCAGCTCATGAAGTTCAGGAACGCCATCATGGCCCAGCCCTGAATCACCGCCGGGGTCAGCTTCAACGCGACTCGCCGCCGCGCCTGACCCTGCCGCGCCAGCCACACCGGTGATTCGGTGACTCTGCTCTGTATCAGCAGCACCAGGATCGCCGGCAGAATTCCCAGCACCAGCATCCACCGCCAACCCAACACCGGAAATACCACCCGAAACACGAGGGCCGCGACGAGGAAGCCGACTTCGTAACCCAGCATCATGATGCCGGACGCGACGCCCTTCAGCCGCTCCGGCACCGTCTCCATCAGCAGCGTGGCGGAGGTGCTCCACTCGCCGCCGAACCCCAGACCAAACAGAATGCGGAACACCAGCAGCGAGGCGTAGCTCCAGGACAGTCCGCTCAGCCCGCAGAACGCCGAGAACCACAGGATCGACAGAATGAACGGCAGCTTCCGTCCGAACCGGTCGGCGGCAAAACCTCAGCCGATCGTGCCCACCACTTTCGCCAGCCCGGTCGCCGTGACCACGAAGGCCATGGCCGGCAGACCGACGTTGAACACCTCGCGCAAAGTCGGAATCAGGAACAGCAGCAGCGTAAAATCGAACGCATCCAGCGCCCATCCCAGCATCGCTGCCGTCAGTACCGGCCAGTAATCCGTCAGCCGTTCTTGGTCATTCATGGACCTTCTCTCCCGAACCGCGTTCTCTCTCCCCGAAAGGAGACCTCATGCCGCTCCGCCGCACCCTGCTCGCCGCATTTCCCCTGCTCTGTCTCGGGGCGTCCGCGCTCGCGCAGCCGACTCAGACGGTCCGCCTGCGCGGAACCATCACGGCGATGAGCCCATCCTCCATCACCCTCGCCACGAGAGAAGGCGACACTCTCACCCTCAAACGCGGTTCGAACATAGCCGTCACGGCAGTCATTCCCGCCAATCTCGGCGACATCAGTCCGGGCTGCTACGTCGGCGTGACCGCCGTGCCGCAACCCGACGGCACGCTTCGCTCGCTGGAAGTGCACATCTTTCCCGAGGCGTCGCGCGGGGCAGGGGAGGGGAGCAGGCCCTGGGACCTGGAGCCGCAAAGCACCATGACCAACGGTGCCGTCGCCAGTGTGGTGGGCACGCAGGGCCGCACCATCACCGTGAATTACAAAACGGGTGAGAAGACGATCGTCGTGCCTGACAACATCCCGATCGTCACTTTCGAACCCGGTAACGGATTCATGCTGGTTCCTGGCGCGCACGTGATCATCACGGCGACGAAGGCCGCCGATGGCTCGCTAACGGCGACGCGCGTGAGCGTCGGTAAGGACGGACTGGTCCCGCCGATGTAGCCGGCCAAGCCTCCACAAACGATAAGCCAATCGCAGTTGAAATCTGCCGCGACCCAACCCTGAAGGGAACACGTGTCGCGCGGTTAGGGTAGGCAGCAAACAAGTATCTAACGCAGAGTAGCTGAGGGAAACGCAGCGATCACGAGGAACGCTGCGCAACTCCATGTTTCCTCCGTGATCTCTGTGTTAATATAAATACTCATTTGGCCGCAAGCGACACCGTCACTACGTGATGGGCCAAGCACGAACGACTGCTGGACCGAATGACGCGATCTTTACTGCCCCGCCGCTGCCGCCGTCTGCGTCGTCGACCGCACCGTCTGCACCCGTTGGCCGCTTAGCTCCGCCCCCGCATCCGGATCCATCTGCGCCGACAGCAACGGCGCCAGCAGCGCGAACGCCGTAATCACCAGGAACGCCACCGAGAAATCCTCCACTCCCGGCTGCGCATGCCCGGTCCAAATCAAGGAGGCCGACAGCGCCGCCGCCGCCACCGCGATCCCCGTGGACAGCGCCACCTGCTGGATCGTCGTATAGAAGCTCGTCGCCGCGCTCATCTGCGCTCGCGGAATATCGGCATAAGCGATGGTGTTGTACGCCATGAACATCAGCGACTGGAAAAATCCCTGGCTCAGCAACAGTGCGTAGATCGCCACCAACGGCCAAGCCGGCCGCATCCCCGCGCATGCCCCCAGCAACACCGTCGCCACCAGCCCCACCCAGACCATCACGTTGCGGAACCCGATCTTCCGCAGGATGCGCGGCGCCACCATCCGCATCGCTAACGACCCGGCCGAGCTGGTGAATGTGATCAAACCGCTTTGCGCCGGGCTCATGCCAAACCCAAGCTGCAGCATCATCGGCAGCAGAAACGGCGTCGCCCCTGCGCCGATCCGCGAAAACCATCCCGAGAACACCGACCCTCGGAACGTCGCAATCCGCATCAGGCTGAAATCCAGGATCGGATACTCGCAGCGCTTGGCATGCACGCAATAGGCCGTGCCCACCACGATACCCCCCAGCACCAGCCCCAGAGTCGCCCCGCGCGACCCCTCGCCGCGGCTCCCCATCTCGATCCCGAACATCAGGCACGCCAGCGCCGTGCCCGACAGCGCCAGGCCCCAACAGTCGAACGGTGTCGGCACCCGCTCTTTCATCTCCTCGATGAACCGGGTCACCAGGAATATCCCCATGATCCCGATCGGCACGTTGATGAAGAAGATCCACCGCCACGAAAAATACGTCACGATGAACCCGCCCAGCGGCGGCCCGACGATCGGCCCGATCGTCGCCGGAATCATCAGCCAGGCCATCGCCGTCACAAGCTCGCTCTTCGAGCAGGCACGCAGCATCACCAGCCGCCCCACCGGCGACATCAGCGCCCCGCCCATCCCCTGCAGCATGCGCGACGCCACCAGGAAGAACAGGTTCTGCGACACGCCACACAGGATCGACCCCAGCGTGAACAAGCCGATGGCAGCGCGGAATACGGTGCGTGAGCCCCACCGGTCCGCCAGCTTGCCGCTCGCCGGGATGAACATCGCCAGCGTCAGCAAATAAGACGTCAGCGCGATGTTCATGCGCAGCGGCTCGGTGTGGAAACTCGCCGCCATGGTCGGCAGCGCCGTGGCCAGCACTGTGCCGTCCAGCTGCTCCATGAACATCGCGCTGGCCACGATCAGCGCCACCGTCCGGGCGCTGACCTTGGGTTGACTGTCACTCATTCCCTAAGCTCTCTCAGCCTGGCGCGCCTGTGGAAACGCTGACCGCGCATGGCCGCTTCCGGCCCAGCGTATAACCGCTCGCATGGGCGTGACAGCCCCTTGGCCCTACGTTACAGCGGCAAACTCATGCCGAGCACCAATGACATCCGCGCCAATTTCCTGAGCTTTTTCGCCCGCAACGGTCACACCGTCGTGGAATCCTCCCCGCTCGTCCCTCGCAACGATCCGACCCTGCTCTTCACCAACGCGGGCATGGTCCAGTTCAAGAATGTCTTCACCGGGGCGGAGAAGCGTCCCTACAACCGCGCCGCCACTGCCCAGAAATGCGTCCGCGCCGGCGGCAAGCACAACGACCTGGACAACGTCGGCTACACCGCCCGACACCACACCTTCTTCGAGATGCTGGGCAATTTCAGCTTCGGCGATTACTTCAAGCCGCTCGCCATCGAACTGGCCTGGACCCTCGTCACCCGCGACTACGGCCTGCCGAAGGACCGCCTGCTGGTAACCGTTTTCGCGGAAGACGACGCCGCCGCCACCCTCTGGCACGACATTGCCGGCCTGCCCCACGACCGCATCATTCGCATCCCCACCTCCGACAATTTCTGGCGGATGGGCGACACCGGCCCCTGCGGCCCCTGCTCCGAGATCTTCTACGACCACGGCGACCACATTCCCGGTGGCCCGCCCGGCAGCCCCGATGAAGACGGCGACCGCTTCATCGAGATCTGGAATCTCGTCTTCATGCAGTTCGAGGAGGGGCCGCCCGGCGTGCGCCACCCGCTGCCCCGCCCCTCGATCGACACCGGCATGGGGCTGGAGCGGATGGCCGCGGTCCTCCAGGGCAAGCACGACAACTACGACATCGACATCATGCGCGCGCTAATCCTGGCCAGCGCCGAGGCCACGGGCACGGACCCCGACGGGCCCGCCCGCATCGCCCACCGCGTCATCGCCGATCATCTCCGCAGCACGTCGTTCCTGATGGCCGACGGCGTGCTGCCGTCCAATGAAGGCCGGGGGTACGTCCTCCGCCGCATCATGCGCCGCGCCATGCGCCACGCCCACATGATCGGCGCGCGCGATCCGTTGATGTGGCGCCTGGTCCCCGCACTCGTCCGGCAGATGGGCACCGCCTATCCGGAACTCGCCCGTGCCGAGACGCTGATCGAAGAAACCCTCCAGCTCGAGGAAACCCGCTTCAAGGCCATGCTCGTCCGCGGCCTGCACCTGCTCGAGGACGAAACCGCCCGCCTCGGCGACGGCCAGCCTCTGCCCGGCAACGTGGCCTTCCGCCTCTACGACACCTATGGCTTCCCGCTCGATCTCACCCAGGACGCCCTGCGCGAACAGGGCCGCACCGTGGACCTCGAAGGCTTTCGAACAGCGATGGCCGAGCAGCGCGCCCGCGCTCGCGCCGCCTGGGCCGGCTCAGGCGAAGCCGCCACCGAGAACGTCTGGTTCGAGATCAAGGAACGCGTCGGCGGCTCGGAATTCCTCGGCTACAGCACCGAGACCGCGGAGGGCGAGATCGTCGCCCTGGTGGTGAACGGTGCGCCGGCGGACAGCGCGCCCGCCGGAACCGAGGTTGCCTTGGTGCTGAACCAAACCCCGTTCTACGCCGAAAGCGGCGGTCAGGTCGGCGATACCGGTGTGATCTCCGGCCCCGACGACCTGCGCATCGTCATCTCCGATACGCAGAAGAAGGTCGGCGACCTGATCGTGCATTCCGGCATCGTCGCCGCTGGAACCGCGCGGGTCGGCACCCCCGTGGTCGCCGACGTGGACCACGCCCGCCGCACCACCACCCGCGCCCACCACTCCGCCACCCACCTGCTCCACGAAGCGCTGCGCCGCCGCCTGGGTACCCACGTCACGCAGAAGGGCAGCCTCAACGCGCCCGAGCGCCTGCGCTTCGATGTCAGTCAGCCGCGTCCGATCACACAAGAAGAACTCGCCGACGTCGAAGCCGAGGTGAACGCGAAAATCCGCGAGAACACCGAAGTCACCACCCGCCTCATGACTCCCGATGCCGCCGTGGAAATGGGCGCCATGGCGCTGTTCGGCGAAAAATATGGTGAGGAAGTGCGCGTCGTGACGATGGGCGCACCCGACGGCAACAAGCCCGCCTGGTCCATCGAACTCTGCGGCGGTACGCATGTTCGCCGCACGGGCGATATCGGCTCTTTCAAGATCGTCTCCGAAGGTGCGGTCAGCGCCGGCATCCGCCGCATCGAGGCTGTCACCGGCGCCGCCGCCGAAGCTGTCATCGCGGCGAACGACCGTACGCTGCGCGAGTCCGCTGCCATCCTGCGTATCGCGCCGGAGGATCTGCCTGAGCGCATCGGCGCGTTGCAGGACGAACGCCGTCGCCTCGAACGTCAGATCAGCGAGCTGCAGCGCAAGCTCGCCACCGGCGGCACGGCTGCCGAGATCGAGGACGTGAACGGCGTGAAGCTTGCCGCGCGTAACCTGGGCGAGGTTCCGGCACGCGACCTGAAATCACTCGCTGACACGATCGGCAAACAGCTTGGCAGCGGCGTGGTGGCGCTCGTGTCCACCGCCGAAGGCAAGGCGAGCATCGTGGTCGGCGTCTCCCCCGATCTGACGCCGCGCTTCAACGCGATCGAACTGGTGCGCGCCGCCTCAGCAGCGGTCGGCGGCAAAGGCGGCGGCGGCCGCCCCGATCTAGCACAGGCCGGCGGCCCTGATGGCGCGCAGGCTGACGCCGCTCTTGGAGCCGTGCGCGCGGCACTCGGTGCATAGCGCCGGCAAGCCCGTCTCGTATCTATCTCACCCATAGGCTGTGGCCAGCGACCCGGTTGGTAACCCGCCTGTGAGATGATCCGCGCGCCTGGTCGGGTCATGTGAACACCCCCCCACAGGACAGGACACCTACGGCATGGCGGAGGCTCGGCTGATCGCGTTCTACCTGCCGCAGTTCCACCCGATCAGGGAGAACGATGCGTGGTGGGGCGCCGGCTTCACCGAGTGGACCAACGTCGCCAAGGCGAAACCGTTGTTTCCCGGGCACATGCAGCCGCGCCTGCCGGCCGACCTGGGCTTTTACGACCTGCGGGTGCCCGAGGTCCGCGCGGCGCAGGCGCGCCTGGCGCGCGACTGCGGCGTGGAGGGCTTCTGCTATTGGCATTACTGGTTTGGCAATGGCCAGCGCCTCCTCGAACGACCCTTCGAGGAGGTCCGCGACAGCGGCCAGCCGGACTTCCCGTTCTGCCTGGCCTGGGCGAACCAGTCTTGGACCGGGATCTGGCACGGCAACCCGAAATCTGTGTTGATGAAGCAGGAATATCCGGGGCCTGAGGACGAGGCGGCGCACTTCGCCTGGGCATTGCCGGCGTTCCGCGATCCGCGGCACATGCGCGTGGATGGCAAACCGATTTTCGTGGTCTTCGCGCCGCACGACTTGCCGTCGACCACCGGCTTCATCACCCATTGGAGGCGCTTGGCGGCCGAGGCTGGGCTGCCCGGCCTTTATTTCGTCGCCATCACCAATATCTATCGGCGCGGCGTCGACCTCTACCGCAATCCCATTCTGGAGCCGTTCGACGCGGTAACGCCGCTCGTGCCGCAGGAATTCCTGGAAGGCGCGGGGCGACGGTCGCCGTTCGACTTGGCGCGCGCGGTTCGCGAGCGTCATTTCGGCCCGCGGTTCGAGCGATTGACGAAGCCGTTCCGACGGCCGGCGCGCTTTCCATTCGCGCGCGTCGTCTCGCGCGCGCTCGAGACCATGCCGGACGAACCGCGCTTCCACCCATGCGTGCTGCCTGACTGGGACAACACGCCCCGCTCCGGCCCTAGGGGGGTCGTGTATGAGGGCGCGACGCCGGAGCTGTTCGAGCGCTATCTCGCGAAGGCCGTCGCGAGGGTGGAAGGGAGGCCGGACCAGCACAAGATCGTCTTCCTCAAGGCCTGGAATGAATGGGCCGAGGGGAACTACGTCGAGCCGGACGCCCGCCATGGTCACGGCTACCTGGACGCAATCCGCAATGTGATGCTGCGCCCCGATCGACGGGCGGAGCTGAAGGCAGGCCGGTCGCAAGGGTCTTGGCGCGAATTCGGAGGTCGCCTTGGAGGAAAGACGAACGCTGCCCGCATGTCGATTGGGGAGATCAACGAAGCCATAGCTGAAGCCGGCGCGGCTGTGGGCAAAGAATGAGAGTAGCGGTCGATACCAACGTCCTGCTGCGGGCGGCCGTGACCGACGACACGCTCAACAGAAGATCGCGATAAATACCTTTGATGGCGCGAATCTTGTTGCCGTACGATGCCTCTCTAGAACCGCCGCCGTCCGAAGGTCACGTCCGCGTCCACCCGTACCACTGCGGCGCCTTCGCCTTTTCCCAGCGCATGATTCTTTCCGTTGCGTACTCCCCCTGCTGTCCAGGAGGATGTGCGGGTATCCCGATCAAGGTACCGGGCGTCGGATCGTGGTGCGTTGGCTCGAACCGCGCCCGCGATTCCGCCGGCGCCCGCGTGTGGTCTTCGGAATCCAGGCTCCAGTAGAATACGGTTTGCCGTTCGGATGGGGCTGGCTCTCTGGAAGCGGCTAGGCACAACGTCCACTGAACACTCGCTTGCAAGAATTCCGCCGCCCCGTAGGTTCCGCGCGTATCACCCCGGGAGGAAAACATGTCCCTCGATCCGAACCGCCTGATCCTGACCGGCGAAAATCCCTTCATCCGCCTGAGTGAAACCGATGGCGGCACCACAACGACCAACGCCAGCTTCTGGCGTATCCTGATCTCGCCCGCCGGCCCCGGCCACGTGCTCTACATGAAAAGCGAACTGACCCAGGACCGCTGGAAAATCTACTCCGACAACATCGCCATGGCGCGCTGGCTGCAGAACACCGTGCAGGGCATGCTCAACAGCGAACTCGCGGATACCTCCCTTCCGGTCGCGGATGCGGAGTTCGATAAAATGGGCGACGCGCGGGACTTCTGGACCGAGCGCGCGGTATCGCACGACGAGGAAATCACACTCACCTGGTACAATATCGGCGAACCATTGCTGATCCATACCCAGCCCGGGCCGCCGCCCGGCCGCAAATATGGCGTCTGCACCGTGCTGATCCCGGCGCTAGGCGCGCGCCTGGCGGTCAACGGAGCGCAGGCGAAAGGGCGTCCGTTCCCAACTCAGCGCGAGGGAAAGCCCTTCAGCACCTGCGCCCTGGCATTCTCCGAAAGCTGGACCGAGGCGCGCTAACCCCGCACAGCGGGACGCACAACTTATACCAAATCCCCCTCACGAAGACTCACGTGGGGGATTCCCCGACGCGGGTGTGATCTGATTCAACCTCGGCGGACCGAAGGAGGTTTGCCATGGGAAGCCCGATCCCACTGAGATCAGACTACAATGCGGGACAACTGCGGCGTATTGCCCGCGACAGCAAGGATGCCGACCAGGTTCGGCGGCTGCTGTCACTGGCGCTGATCTACGGCGGAGGCAGCCGGACCGAGGCAGCGCAGGCAGGCGGCGTGGGGCTGCAAGTGGTGCGCGACTGGGTACTGCGGTTCAATGCGAACGGCCCTGGAGGGCTGATCGACCGCAAGGCTCCAGGACAGCCATCCAGACTTGATGCGAGGCATCGTGCCGCGCTGGCAGCGATGGTCGAGAACGGCCCGATCCCGGCGGTACACGGCGTCGTCCGCTGGCGCATCATCGATCTCTGCCAATGCTTATGGGACGAATACGGGACCAACGTCTCGAAACAGACGCTGAGCCGGGAGCTGCGAGCCATGGGATATCGCAAGCTGTCGGCACGTCCGCGCCATCACGCGCAAGCCGCGGGCGCTATCGAGACGTTCAAAAAAACTGGCCTGCGACAGTGGAGGCGATCGCGCGCGAGCGGAGCCTCGATCGCAGCGATATAGAGGTGTGGTTCGGCGACGAAGCCAGGATCGGCCAGAAGAACAAGATCACCCGTCGCTGGGCTCGGCGCGGCACCCGCCCCTCGGCGCCATCAGACCAGCGAACCGCCTCGACCTATATTTTCGGTGCCATCTGCCCGGCCGAGGGCAAGGCTGTCGGCTTGATCCTGCCCTGGTGCAACACGGCGATGATGAACCTGCATCTGGCGGCGATCTCGGCTGATATCGCTCCAGGCCGCCACGCGGCGCTGTTGCTCGACCAGGCGGGCTGGCATCTCTCGCGCCAGCTGTCGGTGCCGGACAACATCACAATTGTTCCACTGCCGCCGAAATGCCCCGAACTCAACGCGCAGGAGAACGTCTGGCAGTTCATGCGCGATAACTGGCTCTCCAATCGGGTGTTCGACGACACCGACGCGCTGCTCGATCACTGCTGCGAGGCGTGGAATAAGCTGGAGGCGCGGCCGTGGGCCATCATGTCGCTCGGATTGCGCGATTGGGCGCATCGGTCGTGATCAGAGGGATTTGGTATTAGTTCAATGCCCCACGGCCATCGGCTCATTCGCCGAAGAGGTGCGCAGCGGCAGGTCGCGCATCCCGAACGCCACCACCAGCGCGACCGCCATCGCCACAGCGCACGCCAGGAACGCGATGTGAAACGCCCCGGCCATCGCCGCATGCACATGCGGCAGCATCGCCGGCGTTACCCCGGGCAACGAACCGCTGCTTTGACGCACTTCGCCCAGGTCGATATGCGCGGTGATGCCCAACTCCGCGAGCCGCGTCGCGAAGCCGCCGGCGAGCAACGCGCCCACCAGTGTGCTGCCGAACGCACCACCCATGGACCGAAGGAATAGAATGCACCCGGTGGCAGCGCCGACATCGCGCTGGGCGGCGGCATTCTGCACAACGACCAGCGAGCTTGGCATGATCATGCCGACGCCGAAGCCCAGGAACGCCTGGAATACCACCAGGGTAAAGCGTGACGTATCCGCGTTGATGAATGCGAGCAGGATGAAGCCGACGACGCACGCAACAAGTTCCGCGAGCATGATCCCTTTCATCTTCCCGTGCCGCCGCGCCAGCGTCCCGGCACACCAGGCGCCCACGCAGTTGGACGCGAGGAAAGGCACCACCAGCGCGCCGGAGGACCCGGCATCCACATCACGCACCAGCTGAAAGAACAGCGGCAGCAGGAAGCTGGCGCCGAACAGCGCGAAGGCGCCGAAGAACGCGATCGTGACGCCGCTCACGAACACGGCATTTGCGAACAGCCGAGGAGGCAGCAGCGGATCGGCGAACCGGCGCTCCTGCTGCGTGAGCGCGACAATCAATACTAAGCCCGCCAGACCGAGGCCCACGACGGGCCATGACAGCCAAGGCATCTCCACACCGCCCCAACTGAGCACGATCAGCCAGCAACTGATCGCGGCGGTCAGCAATCCGGCGCCCGCCCAGTCGATCCGCACTTGCTTCGCGCGGGGCTGCAGCAACCGCAGTGCACGGTCGCACAGCACCATCGCGATCAGCGCCAGCGGCAGATTCATCCAGAAGATCCACCGCCACGACAGGTGGTCGGTGGCCCAGCCGCCGATGATCGGACCAGCGATGGAGGCGATGCCCCAGGTCGAGGCCATGTAGCCCTGGTAGCGTCCACGCTCCCGCGGGCTGACCACGTCGGCGATCGCCGCCTGGGCCATCGCCATCAACCCGCCGCCGCCCACACCCTGCAGCGCACGGGCCCCGATCAGTTGCGGTAGGTTCGCAGCCATCGCGCAGCACCCCGAGGCGATGAAGAACACCGCCAGCGCAATCAGCAGCAGGACCCGTCGCCCGTAGATATCCGACAGCTTCCCGTAGATCGGCGTCATCGCCGTCGACGTGAGCAGATAGGCCGACACAATCCACGCCAGATGGCTGAACCCATTGAGGTCGGCGGCGATAGCCGGGACCGCAGGGATGACCACCGTCTGGTCGATCGCTGCAAGGAAGATGCAAAGCAGGATGCCGGAGATGACGTGCAGGATCTGCTGATGCGTGAAGCGGGTGCGAGCCTCAGCCTGGGCTGGCATGAGCGAGACCGACATGAGCGAGGATTGCGTGCCTGAGCCGTCCATCTGTCTTCCCGTCCCAAGCGACCGTTGCGCCGCTCGGAATATGGTGCAGCGCAACATAATACGACAGGGCCACTGACTCAACCCTGTTTTGCATCCTGCGGGTGGATGGATCCTGACTCTAGCCGCTGATCAGGACGCGATCTGGGTATTCGCACTCTTGTAGTCCTGCTCCGACACCGGCTGACCCCAGTCAGTGCCCTCCGGTTTGCTCTCCAGCAGCGAAATATGCGCGAACAAGGAGCCTTCCGAGGCGCCGTGCCAATGCTCCACGCCCGGTTGAACGCTTGCGACATCGCCGGGACGAAGAGCGTTCGCCTTTTCACCCTTGATCTGCAGAATGCCAACGCCCGTCGTCACCACCAGCACCTGGCGCATGTCGTGCTTGTGCCAGTTGGTTCGCGCGCCCGGCGTGAAGGTAACGGTCGTTGCATTGGTCTTCGAGGAACCCTCGGCCCGCGCCAGCGGATCCTGAAAAACCGAGCCGGTGAAATTCTGCGCCGGCGCGGCGCGTGCTTGGCGTGATGCAGCTGATTGGATTGTCATCGTCTCGCTCCGCTTCTACGTGTGGTGATTACGACGGCTACTGTGCATGGGCGATCCCCGATCGCCCAGACATACGAAGCCACCGCCGCGTCTTCGGCCGACGTAAATGCAGCCCCGTGACCATCCGCCAGCGGTGAGATGAGCCCATTCTGTCCCATCAGGGCACTGTGCGCGGTCACTTTACTGTTGACCGCGCCAATGCTCTGTCAGCGTAAAGCCGCCCCGATCGCACGCATCCAAACCAACACCGCCATCGCGCCCGCATCCGGTGTTCCGATCGCTCGGCTGCCCTGATACGCCGCACGACCGACGCGCGGATGCATCGTGGCAGTGGCGGCCGCTCCCTCTTCGGCCGCGGCAATCGCGCGTGCCCAGGCAACATCCATGGCAATGCCTTGGCGCAACGCAGCGGTGAACGCATCACTCGCCGGCTCCAGCGCGTCCAGCATGGTTTGGTCGCCGCGCTTGGCCCCTCCCAGCTCGCCGATGCTGGCAACGGCCCCCGAAAACGCCCGCGCCCAGCTTTCCGCAGTCAAACGCTGCGATCCGAGCGCGCGCGAAGCCCGCAGCAACGCCGTCGCGTAGAACGGCCCCGAGCTTCCGGCGATTGCCCGGCGCAGCGCCTGAGCCATTGCGGCAAGCGCACCTTCCGGCTCCCGCCAGGCTTCTTCCGGCAACGCGCGAATTGCGGCGGCGCCGCGCACCATGCTGATGCCGAGGTCGCCGTCGCCCACTTTGCTGTCCAATTCGGTGAGCTCCGCTTCCGCATGCTCCAGGGCGTCCGCAACCGCCAACGCCGCACGACGGACAGCCGCCCCCAATGGCGACGTCTCCGCCGTGACCGGAGCATCGCGAACCACATTGGTTGCAATTGGTACAATTGTGCGACGCTCGCCGATGCGTCCATTCCCCGGCCAAGCCGGGGCGGTGGCCGGCGCGTCGAGGCGTCGCAATCTGGCGTCGTCGACCGCCAGAAGCGATAGCGAGCAGCCGGGCATCTCCAGCGCAGTCATGAAATTGCCGCACCACGCACGCTCGACGCGCAAACCGCGTGCGCGCAGCACGGCCAAGGCGTGACGCGCAACGATCGACAGCTCCATGGGCGGCGTGCCGCCGAGCCCGTTCACCAACAGCGCCACGCGCCGGTCCGGCAAATTCGTCTGCGCCAGCAACGTATCGACAATGACCTCCACCACCTTGTCGGCCGCCTCCAGCCGCACGCGCCGCACCCCCTGCTCGCCATGAATGCCGAGGCCCAATTCCATCTCACCGTCATCCAGCGAGAAGCCAGGCTTGCCGGCCGCCGGGACAGTGCAGGGGCCAAGCGCGACGCCCATCGTTCCAAGCCCCGCCGCCGCTGCGCTTGCCTCGGCCGCCACATCATCGAGCTGCAACCCGGCGGCTGCAGCGGCCCCGGCCACTTTGTGGACCAGCACGGTGCCCGCGATTCCGCGCCGGTGTGACGGCTCCACCGTGTCGTGCAGCGCCACGTCATCGGCAACGATGACGATCTTGGTCGGTATTCCCTCGGCGATGGCCATCTCTGCCGCGAGGCCGAAGTTCAACCGGTCGCCGGTATAATTCTTGACGATCAGCACCGCGCCGGCCGGTCCACCCACCGCACGGATCGCGGCGAGAACCGCATCCACGCTCGGTGAGGTGAACACATCGCCGGCGATCGCTGCGCTCAGCATGCCGGCGCCCACATAACCCGCATGCGCCGGTTCGTGTCCGCTGCCGCCGCCCGAGAGCACCGCCACCTGCCGCGCTTGCGGCGGCGGCAGATCGGCACGCATGATCACGTCCTCCGTCTCGAGCAGCGCAAGCGAAGGGTTCAGGTCAACGAGGCCTTCCAGAGCCTCACGCACCACGCGGCGCGGGTCATTGATCAGCTTCCTCATGGCCCGGATTCCTCCTGTCTGCTTCGGCCGGTTATTGCACGGCGGGGCTGACCGCTTGCAAAGCGAAGCCTACGCCCTAACATCACCTAGACAGTACATCTAACTCGCCCGCAGAAATGTTTAGCAGCAACGCACACCACCCAGAACGAGTCACACCCAACGTCCGTCTCACACCACGAGTCATCAGACTCGAAAACATAAAAATGAGACGAACGCGAGACCCCTCCTGCCGTCACCGCGAGGCCGGCGCAGCTGGCCGTGGCGACCCAGGCCCACCGCACTCAGCGCTCGTCTCACCCCACGAACCAACAGACTCGAAAACACAAAAATGAGACGCCAGCGAGACGCCTCCTCTCTCACCGCGAGGCCGGCGCGGCCCGGCCGTGGAGGCCCAGGACGAACCGCACCCAACGTCAGTCTCACCCCACGATCCAACAGACTCGAAAACACAAAAATGAGACGAACGCGAGACGCCGCGACCCCAAGCAGCCGAACACCGTAACCTTCCCACCCCGCCCCATCCGTGATCCACTCCGGCCCCTCCCAACGGAGCCTCGAATCCCGCATGCCCGGCGTCACCCGCATCCTCCCCGAGGTCGATTTCGACAAAGACGGCGTCCAGAACGGCTACCTCCGCCTCTTTCACTCCACCCATGCCTCGGCCTACGGCTTCATCCCCATCCCCATCGTGGTGATCCGCAATGGGCGAGGCCCGACCGCCTTCTTCATGTCCGGCAACCACGGCGACGAGTATGAAGGCCAGGTCGCCCTCTGCAATCTCGCCAAATCCCTCAAACCTGCCGACATCACCGGCCGGGTCATCCTGCTCCCCGCGGCCAACTACGCCGCCGCCATGGCCGGCCGCCGCGTCTCCCCGATCGACGACCTCAACCTCAACCGCATCTTCCCCGGCGATCCGGACGGCACCGTTACCCAGCAGATCGCGTACTACATCGAACACGAACTCATGCCGCTCGCGGACATCTTCTGCGACCTGCACTCCGGCGGCTCATCCTTGATGTACGTCCCGTCCGCGCTCATCAAATCCAGCACCGACCCCGTGCGGCAGGAGAAGCTGGTCGCCGCCCTGAAAGCCTTCGCCTCCCCGCACGCCTACATGGCCGCGGCCGGCCCGGGCGGAGACGCCACCGCCGGCGGCGGCGCGGAGCGCAAGGGCGTCATCGCCCTCGGCACGGAACTCGGCGGATCCGGCACTGTCACCCCAGCCGCCCTCCGCATCGCCGAACGAGGCCTCCGCAACCTGCTCGTCCATGTCGGCATCCTGCCTGCCAATCAGCGCGACCCTGGCGACGGCCCGACCCGCATCTTCGATGTCGGCGGTCAGGACTATTACAGCTACGCGTCGGAGGACGGGCTCTTCGAAGCCGTCGCCCAACTCGGCGACATGGTCGAAGGCGGACAGCTTGCCGGCCGCCTCCACTTCCCCGAGCGCCCGTGGCTCCCACCCGCCGAAATCCGCTTCCAGCGCGCGGGCTTTGTGCTCTGCAAGCGCATCCCCGGCCGCACCGCCCGTGGCGACTGCCTCTTCCATCTCGGGACCGACCAGGCATGAACGACGCAGCACCCCGCAACGCCGATCCCTATCGCGCTCTCGGCGTCCGCCCGTTCATCAACTGCGCCTCCGTGCGCACGGCCCATAGCGGCAGCCTGATGCTGCCGCAGGTCCGCGCTGCGGTCGCGCAAGCCTCGCGGGCCTTCGTCGGCATGGACGAATTGATGGAGGCCGCAAGCCGTCGTATCGCCGAACTCACCGGTGCCGAGTGGGGCATCGTCACCTGTGGCAGCGCCGCTGCCCTGACGCTCGCCACCGCCGCCTGCGTCGCCGGCAATGATCCGGTGAAGATCATGCGCCTGCCCTTCACCGACGGCCTGCCCAACCGCGTCATAATGCCGCGCAACCAGCGCTTCGCTTACGACCAGTCGATCCGCGCCGTCGGCACCCACATCATTGAAATCGAAACCATTGCCGACCTCGAAGCTGCGCTCGAACAGCCGGTAGCCCAGGGGGTGGCCCAGGGGTTGGCAATGATCGCCGTGCTCGGCACGCACGAGGACGCCTCCGCCGTCCGCCTGAAAGACATCATCCCGCGCGCCCGAGCACGCGGCATCCCCGTGCTGGTGGACGCCGCCTCCGAACACATCGCCCGCCCAAGCCCCTGGCTCGAACAGGGCGCCGATCTCGTCATCTACAGCGGCGGCAAGTTCCTGCGCGGCCCGCAAACCAGCGGCCTGCTCCTCGGCCGCAAGAACCTGGTGCAGGCCGCCTGGGCCAACGCCTCACCGCACCAGGGCTTCGCCCGCGGCATGAAAGTCTCGAAGGAGGATGTAATCGGCGTCCTCGCGGCGCTCGAAGTCTGGTTTGAAGAGCGTGATCCCGCCGCCGAACTCAGCCGCTGGAACGACGACCTGGATCAGATCGCGCGCAACCTTCGCCTTCCGGGAGTCACCACGCGGGTCATCGAACCACGCGGCGTCGTGCTCGTCCCGCGCCTCGAAATCTCCTGGGACGCATCGCATCCCCTCAGCG
This sequence comes from uncultured Pseudomonadota bacterium, assembly GCA_963791885.1. GTDB lineage: Bacteria > Pseudomonadota > Alphaproteobacteria > Acetobacterales > Acetobacteraceae > CAVSUZ01. Next base: position 2,502,370 of record CAWBUL010000006.1, read on the forward strand.
GAGAAGACCTCCGCCTTCGCCTGCTCCAGAACGACCCGCGCATCATGCTCGATGACATGGCGACCGGCCCTAATTCCGCGCAGGTCGATCCCTTCGGGCTGCAGCCCAGCGAAGCCGAACAGGTCGGCCAAGCCATCGCCCGCGCCTTGCAGCAACCTGGCCAACGGAACGCCGAACCCACACGCCCTCCGGCCTTCGACCTCTCCGGAAGCTGGCGTGTGACCGTGCGCTTCTTGCACGGCGACCGTACGCACGACCTCTCCCTTCACCAGGACGGAACGCACCTGACCGGAGAACAGCACTCCGACGGCTTTGCCGGACCGGTTACAGGCGAAATCACCGGCCAAACCGTCTCCCTGACGATGCAGGCCCGCTACGAAGGCAGCACCATTTCCTTCCACCTCAGCGGCGAGGCCTCTCTAAGCAGCATGCACGGCCAGGTCGTCCTCGGCAGCATGACCGACCACCATCAAGGTCCGATCAATCTCGGGCAGTTCGGCACCGCCGCGTGGGAGGCGGTGCGCGCCGCTTGAGCGCCGTTCTCGCGCCACCTATCAAGGCGGAAAGGAACGAGGTCCACTAATGCCCAACCGCAACCTGGCCACCGTCTTCGGCGGATCGGGCTTCATCGGCCGCTACGTGGTCCAGCGCCTTGCCCGGAACGGTTTCATCGTCCGTGTCGCGGTGCGCGAGCCGGCGAGCACCCTGTTCCTGAAGACGTCCGGTGCCGTCGGCCAGATCGTCCCGCTGGCCGGGCCTGTCACCAATGACGCTGACGTAAACCGCTGCGTCGAAGGGGCCGAGGTCGTCATCAACCTCGTCGGCATCCTCGCCGAGCGCCGCAAGGGCGCCTTCCAGCACATTCATGTCGAGGGCGCGCGGCGTATCGCGCGGCTCGCCGCGGCCAACGGCGTCACCCGCCTGGTGCACCTGTCCGCGATCGGCGCCGATCCCAACAGCCCGAGCCGCTACGGCCGCACCAAGGCAGAAGGTGAAGCGGCAGTGCGCGACGCATTCCCCGCCGCGACCATCCTCCGCCCCTCCATCGTCTTCGGGCAGGAGGACCATTTCTTCAACCGCTTCGCCCGTATCGCCCGGATCTCTCCCGTCATGCCGGTGATCGCCGGCGCGACGAGGTTTCAGCCCGTCTATGTTGGCGACGTGGCCGATGCCGTGATGGCGAGCCTCGCCCGCGCCGACACCGCCGGAATGCTCTACGAACTCGGCGGCCCGCGCGTTTGGACCTTCCGCGAGATCCTCGCCTATATCCTGCAAGAGACGCAGCGCCGCCGCCCGATGCTCAACGTCCCCATGGGCCTCGCCCGCCTGCAAGCCATGTTCGGGGAGTTGCTTCCCTGGAAGCCGCTCACCCGCGACCAGCTCCTGATGCTGCAGCGGGACAACGTCGTCGCGCCCGGCGCCCTGAGCCTTCCCGACCTCGGAATCGTCCCGACCCCCGTGGAAATGGTCGTGCCGGCTTACATCCGCCGTTTCGGCCCGGGGGGTGGGCGGCGCGTCTTTCCCCAGACCGGCAAAGGGTCCGCTTCGGACCTTTCCTTTGGGGCTGGCTGACGGTCCGACCAGATCATCGCCATCGGGAGACCAGATACGACAAAATATCTGTCCTAAACCGGCCCTATCCTCTTTCGCAACCGCGAACGACCCGTTACAACCGTGCTAGCCACGAAAGTACGGGGATGGGCTGATGGCTGAGCGAATGCTGCGTTTCGTGAACCTGCCCCAGCAGATGCCGGCGAAGCGTGGCGTCGCCGAACGCAGCCACGACTTCGGCGAGATCTACAAGCTGTTTGAAGAGCAGGAGGCGGCAAGCCAGTCGAGCCGGTGCAGCCAGTGCGGCGTGCCGTTCTGCTCGGTCCACTGTCCGCTCTCCAACAACATCCCCGACTGGCTGAAGCTCACCGCCGAAGGCCGGCTCGAGGAAGCGTACGAAGTCTCCTCCGCCACCAATAACTTCCCGGAGATCTGCGGCCGCATCTGCCCCCAGGACCGTCTGTGCGAGGGCAACTGCGTCATCGAGAAGGGCTTCGAAGCCGTCACAATCGGGGCGGTCGAGCGCTTCATCACCGATACCGCCTTCGAACGCGGCTGGGTCAAGCCTATCACGCCCCGCCGTGAGCTCGACGCCTCGGTCGGCATTGTCGGCGCTGGCCCGGGCGGGCTCGCGGCAGCCGAGCAGCTCCGTCGCAAGGGCTATCAGGTCACCGTCTATGACCGGTACGATCGCGTCGGCGGCTTGCTGATTTACGGAATCCCCAACTTCAAGCTCGAAAAGCCCGTCGTCCTCCGTCGCCGCGCCCTGCTCGAAGAGTCGGGCATCCGATTCGAACTTGATTGCGACGTGGGATCGACCATCTCCTTCCACGATCTTCACGCGCGGCATGACGCTGTGCTGATCGCAACCGGTGTTTATAAGCCCCGCGACATCGGCGGCCCCGGCGCCGGGCTGCCGGGTATCGTCCCCGCGCTCGATTATTTAATTGCGTCGAACCGCGACAATCTCGGCGACCACGTTCCGGACTTTGCGTCCGGAATGCTCAACGCCAAGGATAAGCGTGTCGTGGTGATCGGCGGCGGCGACACCGCCATGGACTGCGTCCGCACGGCCGTGCGTCAGGGTGCCACGTCAGTGAAATGTCTCTACCGCCGCGACCGCGCCAACATGCCGGGCTCGATGCGTGAGGTGAAGAACGCCGAGGAAGAAGGCGTCGAGTTCGTCTGGCTTTCCGCGCCGGAGGCGTTTCTCGGCGAAGACCAGGTGAGCGGCGTGCGCGCCGAGCGCATGCACCTGGGATTGCCGGATGCCAGCGGCCGGCAGTCTGTCGAAGCGATCGAGGGCAGCCACTTCACTGTCCCGGCCGACCTCGTGATCAAGGCGCTCGGCTTCGACCCCGAGGACCTGCCCGGCCTGTTCGACGAACCCTCGCTCGCCATCTCGCGCTGGGGTACGCTGCGGGTCAATTATCGCACGTTCGAAACCACGCTGCCGGGCGTGTTCGCCGCCGGCGATATCGTGCGCGGCGCAAGCTTGGTGGTGTGGGCCATCCGCGATGGCCGCGATGCCGCCGAGCACATCCATCACTGGCTGGAGGCAAAAGCTGCCATGCCTCTGGCCGCGGAATGAGTGGGAGGAAGACATGACGGAATCCGCATCTGCATTCCTCGCCTCCTGGACCGCCAACACCGCCGCGCTCCGCCACACCTACCGTCCGGAAGACGAGCACGATGCCTGCGGCGTCGGCTTCGTCGCCGCGCTCGACGGGAAGCCTCGCCGCGATGTGGTGCAGGCCGGCATCGATGCGCTGAAAGCGGTCTGGCATCGCGGCGCGGTCGATGCCGACGGCAAGACCGGCGACGGCGCGGGCATTCATATCGAGATCCCGCAGGACTTCTTTGCCGCAGCGGTGGAGCGTGGCGGCGCCAAGCTCATGTCCGGCGCCATCGCCGTCGGCCAGGTCTTCATGCCCAAGACCGACCTTGGTGCGCAGGAACGCTGCCGTCAGATCGTTGAAACCGAAATTCTGAACTTCGGATATCTGATCTATGGCTGGCGTCAGGTGCCCATCAATGTCGAGTGCATCGGCGAAAAGGCCAACGCCACACGTCCCGAAATCGAGCAGATCATGCTCTGGAACGCCCGCGGTTCGTCGCCGGACGAGTTTGAGCGCGATCTGTATGTCATCCGCCGGCGCATCGAAAAGCAGGCCATCGCCGCACAGATTCCCGAACTCTATTTCTGCTCGCTGTCGTCGCGCTCGATCATCTACAAGGGCATGTTCCTCGCCGAGCATCTGACTGAATTTTATCCCGACCTGCTCGATCCACGCTTCGTCTCCCGCTTCGCGATCTATCACCAGCGCTACTCGACAAACACGTTCCCCACCTGGCGGCTGGCGCAGCCCTTCCGCGTGCTCGCTCATAACGGCGAGATCAACACTGTCACCGGCAACATCAACTGGATGAAGAGCCACGAGACGCGCTTGGCTGCCGAGGAGCTCGGCCCGTACCTGGAGGACGTGAAGCCTGTTGTGCAGGCGGGCGGGTCCGATACGGCTACGCTCGACAACGTGTTCGAACTGCTGTGCCGCGCGGGACGCGACGCGCCCATGGCGAAGGCGCTGATGATCCCGGCCTCCATCGGGCAGGACGCCACGATGAAGAAGGCACATCGTGACATGTTCCTCTACTGCAACGCGGTGATGGAACCTTGGGACGGACCCGCTGCCATCGCCGCCACCGACGGGAACTGGGTGATCGCCGGTCTCGATCGCAACGGGCTCCGCCCGCTGCGCTACACCATCACCTCTGATGGCTTGATCGTGGTCGGCTCCGAAACCGGCATGGTGAAGCTTGCGGCCGAAACCATCATCGAAAAGGGCCGGGTCGGCCCCGGCCAGACCATCGGCGTCGATCTGTCCGCCGCGCGCTTCTACCGCGACGACGAGATAAAGGACATGCTCGCCGCTCGCCAGGCATTCGGCGAGTGGACCCGGCGCATCACCGAAATCGACCATATCGTGAAGACCGATGCGCCCGAACCTGCCCTGTTCCAGGGTGAGGCACTGCGCCGTCGTCAGCTTGCCGTTGGTTTCACGCTGGAAGAGCTGGAAATGATCCTGCATCCGATGGTGGAGGATCAGCAGGAAGCCGTCGGTTCGATGGGCGACGACACGCCGATCGCAGTGCTTTCCGATCGCTATCGCGGCTTGCACCATTTCTTCCGCCAGACCTTCAGCCAGGTGACCAACCCACCAATCGACAGCTTGCGCGAAACGCGCGTGATGACGCTGAAGACCCGGCTCGGCAATCTCGGCAACGTGCTGGAGGAAGACTCCACGCAGTGCGACCTGCTGCAACTGGAATCGCCGGTGCTCTCCGCCGCCGAGTTCCAGGCCATGCACGCTTTCATGCGCAACTCGGTCTGCGTGGTGGACTGCACCTTCCCCGCTGCCGACGGCGAGGCCGGCTTGCGCGCTGCTATCGAGCGCATCCGCCGCGAAGCCGAGGAAGGCGTGCGCGCGGGCTGCACCCACGTGATCCTGACAGACGAGAACCAGGGTCCCGACCGCGCGCCGCTTCCGATGATCCTGGCGACCGGCGGCGTGCACACCCATCTTGTGCGCCAGTCGCTGCGCACTTTCACCAGCCTGAACGTGCGCTGCGCGGAGTGCATGGACGTGCACTACTTCGCGGTGCTGATCGGCGTAGGCGCCACCACCATCAACGCCTACCTGGCGCAGGAATCGATCGCGGACCGCCATCGCCGCGGCCTGTTCGGCAACCTGTCGCTCAAGGACGCCATCAACCGCTACAAGAAAGCCGTCGACAAAGGCCTGCTCAAGATCATGTCCAAGATGGGAATCAGCGTCATCTCCTCCTATCGCGGCGGCTATAATTTCGAAGCGATCGGACTGTCGCGCGCGCTGGTCGGCGAGTTCTTCCCCGGCATGCCGTCCCGCATCTCCGGCATCGGTCTGCCCGGCATTGCGCGCAAGGTGCTTGACCAGCATGCGCTGGCCTGGGACGCCGACGTGGTCACGCTGCCTGTCGGCGGCATCTACAAGCTGCGCCGTCATGGCGGCGAGGCCCACGCCTTCGATCCCGCATTGATCCACATGCTGCAGACTGCGGTCGCTACCGACTCCTACGCGACCTACCGTCGTTACGCCGATGCCGTGCGCAAGCTGCCGCCGGTCGCGCTGCGCGATCTGCTCGACTTCCGTACCGACGGACTGACGCCCATTCCGGTGGACGAGGTCGAAAGCATCACCGAAATCCGCAAGCGTCTCGTCGCGCCCGGCATCTCGCTCGGCGCGCTGTCGCCCGAAGCGCACGAGACGCTGTCCATCGCCATGAACCGCATCGGCGCCAAGTCCGACAGCGGCGAGGGCGGCGAGGATCCGGCACGCTACAAGCCGCGCGCCAACGGCGACAATGCCGACCTCGGCGATCAAGCAGATCGCCTCGGGCCGCTTCGGCGTCACCGCCGAGTATCTCAACAACTGCCGCGAGATCGAGATCAAGGTCGCGCAAGGCGCAAAGCCGGGCGAGGGCGGACAGTTGCCGGGACTTCAAGGTCACCGAGCCTGATCGCGCGGCTGCGCCATTCCACGCCGGGCGTCATGCTCATCAGCCCGCCGCCGCATCACGACATCTACTCCATCGAAGACCTGGCGCAGCTCATCTACGACCTGAAGCAGATCAATCCGGACGCAACGGTCTGCGTGAAGCTGGTGTCGCGCTCGGGCATCGGCACGATTGCGGCGGGCGTGGCCAAGGCGAAAGCCGACGCGATCCTGATCTCCGGTCATTCCGGCGGCACCGGCGCGTCGCCGCAAAGCTCGATCAAATACGCGGGCCTGCCGTGGGAAATGGGGCTGTCCGAGACCCACCAGGTCCTGATGCTGAACCGGCTGCGCCATCGCGTGAAGCTGCGCACCGATGGCGGCATCAAGACCGGGCGCGACGTGGTGATCGCCGCCATGCTCGGCGCCGAGGAGTTCGGCATCGGCACCGCCAGCCTGATCGCCATGGGCTGCATCATGGTGCGTCAGTGCCATTCCAACACCTGTCCGGTCGGCGTGTGCACGCAGGATGAAAAGCTGCGGAAGAAGTTCGAGGGATCGCCGGAGAAGGTGATCAACCTGTTCACCTTCGTCGCCGAGGAGGTGCGCGACATCCTGGCCGAGCTCGGCGTCCGCAGCGCTCGAGGACGTGATCGGCCGCACCGACCTGCTCCAGCAGGTCAGCCGCGGCGCGCGATCTGCTCGACGATCTCGATCTCAATCCGCTGCTCGCCCAGGCCGACCCGGGTCCTTATGCCGCGCTACTCCACGCTGGAGGGCCGCAACGAAGTGCCGGAAACGCTCGATGCGCAGATGATCGACGACGCCCGCGCCCTGTTCGAGCATGGCGAGAAGATGCAGTTGCAGTACACCATCCGCAACACGCACCGCGCGATCGGCACGCAAGATCTCGTCGAAGATCACGCGTCGGTTCGGCATGAGCGGACTTCGGCCCGGACACCTCACGGTGCGGCTGCGCGGTTCTGCCGGGCAGTCGCTCGGTGCCTTCGCCGTGCAAGGCCTGAAGCTGGAAGTCTTCGGCGACGCCAATGATTACGTCGGCAAGGGCTTGTCCGGCGCCACCATCGTTGTTCGCCCTGGTCCGTCCTCCACGCTGCGAAGCAACGAGAACACGATCATCGGCAACACCGTGCTGTATGGCGCAACGGCCGGCGAGTTGTTCGCTGCCGGGCAGGCGGGCGAGCGCTTCGCCGTGCGCAACTCCGGTGCCGTCGCCGTGGTGGAAGGCTGCGGCTCCAACGGCTGCGAATACATGACCGGCGGCACGGTCGTTATCCTTGGAACCATCGGCGACAATTTCGGCGCCGGGTTCACCGGCGGCATGGCCTATGTATACGATCCGCAGGACGTTTTCGATGTGCGTGTCAATCCTGACACCGTGATCTGGCAGCGCGTTGCTCATCCGCATTGGGAAGCCGATCTGAAATCCATCGTCACGCGCCATGCGGAAGAAACCGGTTCCCTCTATGCCGCGCGTCTGCTGCATGATTGGGAGCGCACGGTCCGGCATGTCTGGCAGATCGTGCCGAAGGAGTTCATCAAGCACTTGCCGGTTCCGCTGGAGGAGGCGGAAGCGCAGGCAAGGGCGTGAGGGAATAACGCGCGCGCGACCTTCTCCCGGGGCTCGTGATCGGGCACAGTCACTGCCCCACATTCCGAGCCGGATTCTGTGCCCCTGATCATCGCCTCGCGTCCCAACGTCTATTCCGGAAGCCCACTCGATCGTGTCGGCGCCCGCCGCACCGACGAAGCCTGGATCGCGGCGCGGCTCGAGGATCCGCAATCGCTGTTCATTCCGGTCTGGCGTAGTCGCAATCTGGTCACCGGCATGGAGGAAGGCAGGCCCGAAGCCGTGTATGTCACCGGCGAAGCCGCGACGGCGCTGCGGATGGGCGGCGGACCGTGGGCGCTGCTCGGGATGCTTGAGGACAGCGCCGTCTTCGCCGTCGATATCTCGGATGCCGAGGATCCGCTGCCACTGCTGCCCGCACAGATGGGGCAGTTCGCCGACCTGCGTTCCATCGGATGGGGCGTGCCGAAACCCGAAGCCGCCATGCTCGCCCATGCGCGCGGCCTGATGCATTGGCGCACGCGCCAGCGCTTCTGCGGTGTCTGCGGAGCCCCCTGTGTGATCAAAAGCGCCGGCCACATGATGCAATGCACGGCCTGCAATACCGAGCATTTCCCCCGCACCGATCCGGCCGTGATCATGCTGGTGGTGCAGGACGATCGCGTCGTGCTCGGCCACTCCAAGCGCTTCCCCCGGGCCAACATGTACTCGACCCTCGCCGGCTTCGTCGAACCCGGCGAAAGCCTGGAAGAGGCCGTCCGCCGCGAGGTGCTGGAGGAGTCCGGCATCCACGTGGGCGAGGTCTGGTATCACTCCAGCCAGCCCTGGCCGTTTCCCGGCAACATCATGCTGGGCTTTCACGCCGAAGCCCTGTCCGAGGACATCGTGGTCGAAGAGGACGAGCTGATCGACGTGCGCTGGTTCACCCGCGCCCAGCTTCGCGAACCTGACGCGCACGGCTTTTCCTTGCCGCGCCCTGACAGTATTGCCCGGCGTCTGATCGAGGATTGGCTCGCCGCCGCATGAAACCCCTGGTGCTGATCGTTCTTCTGGCGCTCGCAGCCTGCGCGCCCAGCAATCCCCCCGTGCCCGGCGAGGCCGAGTGCCGCGCCGAGGCCTTGGGCCAACCCGACGTCCGGGCGGCCATCGCCAACTCCAACACCTCGGGGACCAACGATATCTTCAACAAGGGACTGCAGGACCCGCAGGAGATCGCGCGGGAGGCGGTGCGGAACGCGACGCTGGCCTGCATGCAGCGGCGGGGGTTCGCCACGCATGGTGGGGTGGAACCCGTGAGGCGGTACCCGTTCAGCTCCTGGGGATCCTGAAGGCCGCGCGGTTCATTCAGCTGTCTCGCCCTCGCTCTCCTCATCGTAGCCGAGCAGGCGGAGCGCGCGGCCGGAGATGCCGCGTTGCTCCACGGCATGGATCAGCGCTTCCTCCCGCCCGTGGGTGACCCAGACGTGCCCGGCGCCGACCTCGTCGATCGTATCGTTAAGCGCCGGCCAGTCGGCGTGGTCCGAGATCACCATCGGCAACTCGATCCCCTGGGACCGCGCGCGCTGGCGGACCCGCATCCAGCCTGAGGCGAGGGCGACGACAGGGTCGGAGAGGCGCCGGGCCCAGCGCTCGGCCGCCATGCCGGGGGGTGCGAGCACGATGGCACCGACCAGATCGGCTTTCGCCGCGGCGGTGGCGGCGCGGAGGTCGCCGAGCGGAACGCCGAGGGATTCGTAGAGACTGCACAGTGGCATCAGGGCGCCGTGCAGCCAGATCGGGCGGTCCCATCCGGCCTGCCGGAGCAGGGCGATGAGGCGCTGGGCTTTGCCGAGGGCGTAGCAGCCGACGAGGTGCGTGCGGTCGGGGAAGAGCCGGACGCTTTCGAGCAGGCGGGCGATTTCGTCTTCGGGCGGGGGGTGGCGGAAGACGGGGAGGGCGAAGGTCGCCTCGGTGACGAAGACGTCGCAGGGGACGGGTTCGAACGGGACGCAGGTCGGGTCGGGCTGGCGCTTGTAGTCACCGCTGACGACGGCGCGGCAGCCTTGGTATTCCAGCACCACCTGGGCGCTGCCGAGGACGTGGCCGGCGGGGCGGAGGGTGACCTGGACGCCGTTGATGGTGAGGGGTTCGCCGTATTTCAGGGGCTGGAAGCTGCCGCCGGCTCGGTCGCCCATGCGGGCCTGCATGATGGCGATGGTCTCCGGCGTGGCGAGGACGTGGGTGTGGCCGGGGCGGGCGTGGTCGGAGTGGCCGTGGGTGATGATGGCGCGGTCCACGGCTCGGGTCGGGTCGATGCAGAAGTCACCCGGCTCGCAGTACAGGCCGCCACCGGTGGGCTTCAGCCAGAGGGCGGGGTTGGTGGGCATGGGGAGTCTTGGAGTTGTCTCAGTTTTGTGTTTTCGAGTCTGATGTCTCTTCCGGTGAGAGAATGGATGGGCTGATGCGTCTCAGGTCCGTCTCAGTTTTGTGTTTCTGAGCCTGATGTCCCGTAAGATGGGATTCCATAGTTGCCCCCGGTGCCGCCTTTCCCGGCAGCCGAGGTTTGGAGAGGGGAAGGATAGTCGTGTCTCTGAGGAGTCTCAATTTAATGATTTCGAGTCCGATGGATCATGGCGTGGGACGGGCCATCGAATCGAGTGCAGCGGTTCGGAGCGGCCATCGTTCGTATGGCAGCGGCTTGTCTCGCAATCGTCTCAGTGATGTGTTTCCGGGTCTTGCAGATCATGATGTGAGAATGGCGGTAAACAAGTGAGCCGAGGATGAGGGGTCAGTATAACTGACATTCTAGGCCTATGCTACGCTCAGAATTCAGCCAATGTCTGGTACCACAGGTAGCCCCGGCTGCGTTTGCTGGCAGTGGTCGCAGGATACTGTTGGGCCAACGTGGCCCTCGCAACGAATTTGCGGCTTAGGCCCTCCGCATCCGACTCGGCTTATTCTCCTTCGGCTTCTGCCCAAGCCGTCATCCTCAAGTTGACGAATGCCGCCTCGTCTTCATAGGGGTCGATCGGATAAAATCTAACGCCTGGTACTCACCGAATCACGTCCGGTTTCGAGCCAAGGTAGACATATGCACATAGAAGGTGGTGCCCGATCCTGGCCGGAAGGAGACGATCTGCTGCTGAGCTGCAGCTGGTGGGGCCAGCAGGACTAATATCCCCCGCTGTTCTGTCGCGATACAGTCAGCCGGCCTGCGTCAGCGCATCCTAGCTTTACCGACCGCGGCTGTCGCTTACGGGGCTCGACACCGACTTCACTCCCTGTGGCCGGCCGCCGTGGTTTCGTTGCCGGTCACTGCCCGGTTCTGTCAGCAAGCGTTGTCGTCGTCAATCTCAAGACCGCGTCGCGGCCCAACAATCGGAGGTTCACATGAGCAGCGTTACAGTCGAGACCCCGCATCCGCGGGGTGTGGACATGAAACTCGAGGTCGTCGTCATTCCTGTGTCGGACGTCGATCGCGCCAAGCGCTTTTACGGCGGTTTGGGGTGGCGGCTTGACGCCGATTACGCCTCCGAAGATGGCTACTTCCGCATCATCCAGTTCACGCCGCCCGGCTCCGGGTGCTCGGTTATCTTCGGCAAAAACGTCACCGCGGCCACTCCCGGCTCCGCCCAGGGACTATACCTGATTGTCTCCAACATCGAGGCAGCCCGCAAAGAACTGGTGGGTCACGGCGTGGAGATCAGCGGCGTGTTCCACGACGCCGGCGACGTACACGTCGGCCCGGATGACCCCTACCTGTTCGGGCGGATCCGACTTGCCGGGCCGGATCCCCAGCATGCCAGCTACCATTCGTTCGCCTCGTTCAGCGATCCGGACGGGAATGGCTGGCTGCTCCAGGAGCTGACCCAGCGAGCGCCCGGTCGCGTGGACTCGGACACGACGACCTTCACCTCGTCGGCGGACCTCGCGGCCGCGCTGCGGCGGGCGGAGGTTGCGCACGGTAAACACGAGAAGCGGACCGGCGGCCAACGCGATGAAAACTGGCCGGACTGGTACGCCGAGTACCTCATCCGGGAGCAGGCGGGAAAGGAACTACCCTTGTGAGCTGGCAGTTCTGACGACGCTGTCACCATCGCGGTGGTTGGCACATCGAGCGGCAGCTTGCGCGCGCGCTCCTCGAAATACTCCAGCGCGGGCAAGAGATCATCGCCGGTCGGCGCTTGGTTGGTGATCGAACTCGCAAGCCTGGCTGGCAACATCTTAGGTGTTGAGGTCAACGGCACCCGCCTAATCACGGCCAAGAAGCTTGAATGCCGCGAACCATGAAATTAGCCGAGTGGCGGCAAAACGCGCGTAGTGAGAAAGTTGCGAAATCCAGGAGTTTGTTGAAAACCTCCGAGGGAGGGGCCAGGAGACAGGCTGATTCGTATTGCCCCGCTTTCGCAACTAACCGTCGAGGCGAATATTTTTAGGATTCTTATGTCGCTGTCGTCTGCCTGGAGCGGGTGTTTGCGACAGTATGCGCCGAAAGCAGTCGTTCGCTCTACGCGGGCGGTCGCCGGATTTTCTCTCTCCCAGGGCCTAGGATAGCGAACAGTCGGTTAGCGAGGCGGAATCATGAAGCTCGCAGGCAAAAAGGCTCTCATTACCGGAGGCAACAGCGGCATCGGCCTGGCCACAGCTCGCCTTTTCATCTCTGAAGGCGCGGAAGTCGCAATTTCGGGTCGCGATCAACAGACACTGGATGAAGCGGTCGCCGAGCTGGGATCGAAAGCGCACGGCTATCGCGCTGACGTTACGGTTGCGGAGGACCGCAAGAGGCTTTTCGCTGCACTCGTCAAAGACTTTGACAAACTTGACATCGTCTTCGCTAATGCAGGCATTTCTGGCATGACGCCTACTGGCACGACCGACGAAGCCATCTTCGAGAAGATAGTCCACACCAACCTCAACGGCGCTTTCTTTACCGTCAATTCAGCCGCTCCTCTCATGAACGACAACGGCAGCATCATCTTCAACGGATCGGTGCAAAATTATCTCGGTCAACCAGGCTTGGCTGCCTACGCTGCTACGAAAGGCGGACTCGTCTCGATGGCGCGATCCATCGCCGCAGACCTTGCACCGCGCAAGATTCGCGTAAACGTGGTGGCCCCGGGAGCGACAAAGACACCCATCTGGAAGCGCGGGGAGCGCGCCAATGCCACGGCAGAGGAATCCGCAAAATTTTCCGACTTCTTCTCTTCCACGGTTCCGCTTGCCCGTTGGGGCGAGCCGGAAGATCTGGCCAAGGCTGTGCTTTTTCTTGCCTCGGACGATTCGTCGTACATCAACGCGGTCGAGCTGATTGTGGATGGCGGCCTGACGGGCGCTCCCTTCGGAGCCGCCATTCTTCGCGGCTGAGGAGACTCCTGTATGTCACATCATTTCGACACAAAACTGGCGAGGGAAGATCCGAGCCTCAATCTCTGCGACCTCTATTTATTTGACGGCCCCTCGGGCAAGACGGTGATGGCGATGACGGTGAATCCGGATGTAGGATTATCGGCTCCGGATACGCTTCATCCAGAAGGGCTCTACGCGTTCCGGTTCGACCTGAACGGAGATGCGAGGGAAGAGGTTACGTTCAAGTTCAGGTTTGGTGAACCGCGACACGGAGATGGCAGTGAGCATACTCACGTTCAGCCGTTTGTGGTGCGGAAGGCGACGGGTGACGATGCTCTTCGTGGTGGCGCCGGAGAGAGTTCTGGTTGAGGGTGAAACCGGATCTGTAGCGACTGATTCGGACCTTCGTGCGTATGTCGGGATTGCTCCAGAGCTATTTGCGGCAAATGCTGGATTCCGCACATTTATGACCGCTTTCTATAAGGACCAGCGCTTCGATGGAAACGCGCTTCTGCATCAGCAGGATCCCTTTGCGAGGCGGAATGTTACGGCGATTGTGCTGGAAGTGCCGAGCGAACTGATTGGGAAGGGAAAAATCAACGCTTGGGCGACGATCTCCCTCTTTGGCCATGCGCCGGAGGTACAAGTTTCGCGTTGGGGCCTGCCTATGGTTACGCATCTCTTCCTGGACGACCCGAGCGATCAAGAGGTGAAAGAACAATTCAATGCGTCGGTTCCGTCGGAGGATCTAGAGCGCTTCGCGAAGTCGATCGCGGATGTGGCGGAGAAGATGACGACGTATGCCGGTTCGGCGGCGGACCCGGGTGAATACGGGAAGCTGATCGCTGCACGGCTTTGTCCCAACATATTGCCTTACGAGCTTGGAACAACCGCCGCATTTGAGGTGGCCAGCTTCAATGGACGCGCGCTCGGCGACGATGCACTGGATGTGATGTTGACGCTGGCGGCCAACACGCCAGTTGTCGATGGACTTGCTCCCGACCGCGGGCGCATTCGCAAGGAGTTCCCGTATTATGGAGCGCCGTATACGGCGGAGGAGCAGGTCGGGGTGAGGCCGATGCCGCGCCCGGTTAAGAAATAACGGGGGCGCTGCATCGGCCTCGAAATAATAGCCGCCCTTTGCGAACGGCTTAGAGACATCCAACACCATTAAATCCCGCCAGCAGTAGCTCGGTGAGCGGGTGGGTTCTCTTCCCGCCGGGGCCAGTCGGTCTATCCATTGAGGCCATCGTAGAAGGCGAGATTCGCGTCCATGCGCGCACGATACTCGATCGCTGATCTACTCGATCCCGATCGAATGAAGGCACAGAGCCCGCGAGGGACGAACACGGCCGAGATAGCTAACGACATCGTTGAAACGGAAGGCTGCTCATCGTACTGGCGAACTGATGGTTTATATCGGAGGAGCCATGAGCGCCTCAGCCTCAACGATCCCCACTCGGCCCGGGCCGGAACTGCTCCGCCAGACCGTCGTCATCATTGGCGGCAGCGCGGGCATAGGCCTTGAAACCGCTCGGCGTGCCCGCGCCGAGGGCGCCAGCATCATCCTCACCGGACGCAATCGAGAACGCCTCGAACAAGCGGCGCGCGAACTCGGCGCCGAGCGCACCGCGGCCTTCGATGCCAATGATCCTGCTTCCTTGCAGTCGTTTTTTCAGGATCTGCCGAACCCGATTGACCATGTTATGGTCACTGCCGGCGCGCCCCACTACCGCCCTCCTCTCGAAATGTCCCCGGAGGACGCACGACAGGGACTCACCGAGCACCTGCTGCTCGCGCTCAACGTTGCACGCAGCGCCGCCCATAAGGTCCGGCCGACCGGCTCTCTAATATTCGTTGGGGGTACAGGCGCGCGCCGCCCGGGGCTTGGCCTCGCGATCGTGTCGACAGCCACCGTCGCGTTTCCTGCCCTTGTCGCCAATCTTGCACTTGAGCTGGCGCCAATCCGCGTCAACCTGATCGCCGCAGGTTTCGTCGATACACCGCTGTCGGCATCACTGCTCGGCGACGAACTCGACAAGCGGCGGGACGAGCTTCGCGCGACACTGCCCATCGGCCGCGTCGTCGGACCGGCTGATGTCGCCGCGCTAGCCGTTCACATTATGAGCAACACAGCGCTCACCGGCGCAACGTATGATATCGACGGCGGTCAGCAGCTCGTGTCATGACGAACATATGATTGAAGTAAACCCCCGCGATGGGCAAAGATACTCTGCGCGGTGGAGATCTCCGATCTGCAGCGGCCGTGTTTGACGGCTGACCCGACTCCGGATCCATTGCCTGCCATGAGTTCCGGTGGTTGAACTGAGTCCTTCGATCTTCGCTTTTGGCAATTGCCCGTGAGGCTGGAAGTCCGGCTTGGGCGCAAACCGGCCGCCGGTCTGGTTGGCGCCCAATGACTGCTTCCCACCCAAAGTAGACCTCCACTTCAAGGCGCCATCCGTCTGACTTCATTCAGTCTGCATCAGCCTACGGCTGGCGGCGCAGGGCCCGCACAACGCCCAGCGGCCGCGCGATCTCATCGTATTGTTGTCCAACATCGCCGATATTTCGGCCAATGAAGCGCGTCCATGCCTGCGAGGCGCGCTAGCTAGTGTCCTGGCCGAGAAATGGCTAGCCACTTATGGCTTGGTATGGTTCCGTTACGGCGGAGCGCGGCGGGGACCAGAGACATGGCGGCACCGAAGGCGGTTCGGATCGAATTATCGGAGCTTGAGGCTGCGGAACTCCAATCCCGGCTGCGCCGACGCAAGGTAGCCCGCGGCGATGCCATGCGAGCCGAGATCGTGCTGTTGGCGGCGCAGGGCATGAGCAATTTGGCAATCGCTGAGCGGCTCGGCATCACCCGAGTCACGGCAGCGACTTGGCGGAGGCGCTATGCCGAGAAGCGTCTCGACGGCCTGGTCGATGAGCCGCGCCCCGGCGCGCCGCGGACCGTCACGGATGAGAAGGTTTCGGAAGTCGTGACGGCGACGCTGGAGACGCTGCCTGTCGGGCGCACGCACTGGAGTTCGCGTGACATGGCGCGAGCCGCAGGGCTGGCGCCGTCGACGGTACAGCGTATCTGGAAAGCGTTTTCGCTGCAGCCACACCGCAGCGAAACCTTCAAGTTGTCGACCGATCCGCTGTTCGTCGAGAAAGTGCGCGACCGGACGCAGCCGGTCCTGCCATTACGGCCGGGACAAGTCGAACGCCGCACCCACGACTACACGCGGCACGGTACGACGTCGCTATTCGCCGCGCTCGACGTCAGGGTAGGAACAATCATCGGCAAGTGCATGCCGCGTCATCGCGCGGTCGAGTTTCGTCGCTTCCTCGCCATGGTCGAGAAGAATGTCCCAGCCGACCACGATGTGCACGTCGTGATGGACAATGTATCGAGCCACAAGACCAAGCTGATCCGTAGCTGGTTTGCCAAGCGGCCACACTGGCACGTGCACCTCACGCCTACATCCGCGTCATGGATCAATCAGGTCGAGCGATTTTTCGGCATGCTCACAGACGATCAGATTAGGCGCGGCTCGCATCGCTCAACCCGTGAGCTGGAAGCCGCTATCAGCGCCTACATCGACGCCCGTAACGCCGATCCCAAGCCCTTTCGTTGGGTCAAATCGGCCGACGACATCCTCGCCTCGATCCAACGCTTCTGCCAGCGAACCATCGCTGTTCAGAAGCAATGTGCATAAAAACTTCAGAGTCAGGACACTAGGCCCGCTCGTGCGCTGAACTGCTCGAGCAGATTGGCGCCTCGCGATCATTGGATGGTGAGAATTTGGAGCGGATCAGGAACGAACCCGGCCCCGAATAAGACGGTGAAGCTAACGCGCCGGTTCCGGCGCGCGCGCCCCGACGTCCCGCCGCGCGATCTCGGCGAGTAACGACCAGATCCGTGCCGGTTCCATGGGCACATCCGGATCGTTCAGGAGGCGGTCCAGTTCGTCGAGCTTGGCCTCATGCTCCGTATCCATCATCGCCAATTCTCCATCGTGCACTGCACAATCAGATAGGAAGAAGCGTTTGATCGTGGCATCCGCATGGCGGCTTCGTGATGGCGTCGGGGCGATCCGGGGGGATCGTTGGGTGCGCTTCGCCTGGGCCGCCACGGCCCGCTATGCGAGCCTCGCGGTGATGACGTGGGCTGTCGGTCCGGTGCTTCGGGCTGTCGGGTATCAGAGGTATTTGCCGCGCTCTTTGATCTCGAGCGTATAGGCCCGGTAGGTCATCCCGAGTTCCTCGGCGCGGGCGAGACGCCGCAGCGCGATCTCCCGCGGCGGGGTTTTCCAGGCCTTTTTGTGCGCGCGGTTCCAGCACCAGCCTCGCCAGGAGACCGCGCCGGGGTCTTCGTCGACATCCGGCGCCGGACCGCCGTTGTGGCCCAGGCCGAATTCCAGGCGGTCACGAAGAGCGGAGCGAGGTGGGCGGCGCCGCGCCCGCCCGCCCGCCGGATGCATCAAGGCGTCTCCGTGCTAAGCGCGCGTTTCACGCTTTGGCGACGGCGCGGCGGGCCATCACGCCGATCAGGTGCGCGCGATACTCGGCGCTGGCGTGGATGTCGCTGTTCAGTCCGTCCGCCGGCGTCGTGACGTTCGCGATCGCATCCGGGGAGAAGTTGGCGCTCAGCGCCTTCTCCATCTCGGTGTGGCGGAACACGCCGCTCTGCCCGGCGCCGGTGATCGCCAGCCGTACCTCGTTCGGGAACTTCGCGACGAACACGCCGACGATCGGGTAGCGCGAGGCGGGGTTGCGGAACTTCTCGTAGGCCGATTTCTGCGGCACAGGGAACGTTACCCCCGTGATGATCTCGCCCTGCTCCAGCGCCGTGGTGAACATGCCCTGGAAGAAGTCGTCGGCCTTGATCTCCCGCTTGTTGGTCTTGATCGTGGCATTCAGGGCCAAAGCCGCGCTGGGGTAGCATGCGGCGGGATCGTTGTTCGCCAGACTGCCGCCGATCGTGCCGCGATGGCGCACGGCGTCGTCGCCGATCCAGGAGGCGAGGTCGGCGAGGCCGGGAATGCGGGAGCGCAGGTCCTTCGACTCGGCGACGGCGCCGTGCGTTGTCATGGCCTGGATGGTCACGGCGTCGCCGGTCGCGCTGATGCCGACCAGGCCGAGCTTGCCGAGATCCACCAACGTCGTCGGCCGTGCCAGTCGCTGCTTCAGCACGGGGATGTAGGTCATGCCGCCGGCGAGTGCCTTAGCTTCCGGATCGGCGGCCAAAGCCCGCGCCGCTTCGTCCACGCTGCCGGGCTTCTGGTATTCGAAATTATACATGGCACAAATTCCCTACGGGTTCGGTTCGCTGAACTGAAAGCCCCCGGTTCGGAGCGGCGGGCCTGGGTCGCCACGGCGCGCTGCCATGCCCCTTGGGCGCCTCGGGATGACGAGCGGGCTCATTCGGCCGCCATGCGTGGCGCGCCCGACTGGATGATCGACCAGATCTTCTGCGGCGTGGCCGGCATTTCGATGTGGCGCACGTTGTAGTCGCGCAGCGCATCCACCAAGGCGTTGATCACCGCGGGCGGGCTGCCGATCGCACCCACCTCGCCGCAGCCTTTCACACCCAGCGGATTGTGCGTGCACAGCGTGGTCTCGGTTCCGACCGTGATGTTCGGCACGTTGTCGGCGCGCGGCATGGTGTAGTCCATGAAGGAGCCGCTCAGCAGCTGGCCGGATTCGTCGTACGCCGCATTCTCGAGCAACGCCTGGCCGATGCCCTGCGCCACACCCCCCTGCACCTGGCCTTCGACGATCATGGGATTGATCACGCGTCCGACGTCGTCCACCGCGACGAAGTTGACGACATGCGTCACGCCGGTGTCGCGATCGACCTCCACCTCACACACGTGGCAGCCGCCCGGGAAGGTAAAGTTCTTCGGGTCGTAGAAGGCGGTTTCTTCCAGGCCGGGCTCCAGCTCCTCGATCGGGTAATTGTGCGGCACATACGCGGCCAGGGAGATATCCGTCAGGGTCTTCGTCCGGTCCGTTCCTGTCACGGAGAAGGTGCCGTCCTTGAACTCGATGTCGTCGACATCCGTTTCGAGCAGGTGTGCGGCGATTTTCTTTCCCTTGGCGATGACCTTGTCCATTGCCTTCACCATGGCGCTGCCGCCAACCGCGAGGCTGCGGCTTCCGTAGGTGCCCATGCCGAAGGGGATTTTAGCGGTGTCGCCATGCACGATCTCGATCTGGTCGAGCGGCACGCCCATTTGCGCATGCACGAGCTGGGCGAACGTGGTTTCGTGGCCCTGGCCGTGGCTATGCGAGCCGGTGAAGACCGTGATGCTGCCGGTTGGATGCACGCGGATGTTGGCACATTCGTACAAGCCGGCGCGTGCGCCGAGCGAGCCGACGACGGCGGAGGGCGCGATGCCGCAGGCTTCCAGGTATGTGGAGACGCCGATGCCGCGTAGCTTTCCCTGCTTTGCCGCTTCGGCGCGGCGTGATTCGAAGCCGGCGTGGTCCGCCGCCTTCAGCGCCGCATCGAGCGTCGCGAAGTAGTTGCCGCTGTCATATTGCAGGGCGACGGGTGTCTGGTACGGGAAGGCGTCGGTCGGGATGAAATTGCGCCGACGGATCTCGACACGGTCGATGCCGGTATCGCGCGCGCAGCAATCCACGAGACGCTCGAGCAGGAAGGTGGCTTCGGGACGGCCGGCGCCGCGATAGGCGTCAACGGGGACGGTGTTGGTGAAGATCGCCTTCACTTCGCAATAGATGGCGGGGGTTTTGTACACGCCGGCGAGCAAGGTCGCGTAGAGATAGGTCGGAATGCAGGGCGCGAAGGTTGAGAGATAGGCGCCCATGTTGGCTTGCGTGCTGACGCGCAGCGCGAGGAAGTTGCCCTGTGCATCGAGCGCCATTTCCGCCGTGGTGACGTGATCGCGGCCGTGCGCGTCGGACATGAAGCTTTCGTTGCGCTCGGCTGTCCACTTCACCGGGCGGCGGATCTTACCCGCGGCCCAGGTGACGATCGCTTCCTCGGCGTAGTGGTAGATTTTGGAACCAAATCCGCCGCCGACGTCGGGTGCGACAACGCGCAACCGGTTTTCCGGAATATGCAGCACGAAGGCGCCCATGAGCAGGCGGATGACGTGCGGGTTTTGGCTGGTGGTGTAGAGGGTGTAGTCGCCGCTGTTGCCGTCGAAATCACCGACCGCGGCGCGCGGCTCCATGGCGTTCGGCACGAGGCGGTTGTTGGTAAGTTCGAGCTTCACCGTCTTTGCCGCGCCGGCGAAGGCTTGGTCGGTGAGGTCCTTGTCGCCGATCTGCCAGTCGTAGCACAGGTTGCCCGGCGCGTCGTCGTGCACCAGCGTGGCGTCTGATTTCAGCGCGGCCTTCATGGTGGCGGCGGCGGGCAGATCCTGCATGTCGATATCGAGCAACTCCGCCGCGTCCTTCGCCGCCTGCTTCGTTTCGGCGATAACGACCGCGATCGGATCGCCGACGTGCCGTACTTTATCCACGGCAAGGACGGGATGCGGCGGCTCCTTCATTGGCGAGCCGTCCTTGTTGTGGATCTGCCAGCCGCAGGGCAGGCCGCCGACATTGTCCGCCGCCATGTCGGCACCGGTGAACACCGCGACCACTCCGGGCGCGGCCTTGGCCTGTGTCGTGTCGATGCGTGTGATGCGCGCATGCGGCCGGTCGGACCGCCGGATGAAGGCGTAGAGCTGACCGGGTCGGTTGATGTCGTCGGTATATTGGCCGCGCCCGCTGAGGAATCGCGCATCCTCCCGGCGACGAACCGAGGCTCCGATGCCTTCGAATGGCATTGTCTTTGTCCCTCCCGTTGGCGCGGTTATTCCGCTGCGTTCGCCATTTGCTTGCCGTGCATCAGCGGCCAGGCGGCCGCGATCGCTTTCACAATGTTATGGTAGCCGGTGCAGCGGCAGAGATTGCCTTCCAGGCCCTCGCGGATCTGCTTCTCGCTGAGACCGTCGGGGTGAGAGTTCACCAGATCGACTGCGGTCATGACCATGCCGGGGGTACAGAAGCCGCATTGCAGGGCGTGGTGTTCGCGGAACATCTCCTGCATCGGGTGGAGCGTGCCGTCCGGCTTCGCCAGGCCTTCGATCGTGAGAACCTGTGTGCCGTCGGCCTGCACCGCGAGAATGGTGCAGGATTTCACGGATTCACCGTTCACGTGCACCACGCAGGCGCCGCACTGGCTGGTGTCGCAGCCGACATGCGTGCCCGTCAGTCCGAGCTTCTCGCGCAGAAGCTCCACCAGCAGCGTGCGGTTTTCCACGTCAACCGTTTGCTGCTTGCCGTTCACCGTCAGGCTGACCTGAGGCATCGCATCCCCCTAAGTTCTCGGACGAAGTCCGCTCGCTGGCTGACAATGATGGCGCGCAGGGCGGCAGGTCAAGCGGTGGCATTAGACGCGTTTCAGCGCCCGTCTTTCGCCGGCGGGGAGCGTCACAACAACGCAGTCTCCGGCTGCGATTTCACCTGAGGCACGCACGATCCCCATGATGCCGGCGCGGAGGATCAGGCCGCCGTGTTCGTCGCGGCCCAGCACGGCGTCCATGAGGCCGGGCCGGAAGGCGTTGAGCTGACGACAGGGATTGCGCAGGCCGGTGACCTCGACGATGGCGGTTTCCCCGAGCCTGAGGCGCGTGCCTTGGGGCAGATCGAGCAGGGGGATGCCCCGCGTGGTGACGTTTTCGCCCATGGCGCCGGGGAAGACGTTGAAGCCGCCGACGCGGAGCTCGTCCAGCAGTTCCTCGCCGATCAGGTGGACTTGCCTGAGGTTCGGCTGGGTGGGGTCCTGGGCCACGCGCGAGCGGTGCTTCACCGTGGCGCCGGCGTGTGCGTCGCCCTCGACGCCGAGGCCTTCGATCAGGTGGATGCCGAGTGCGTTGGGTTTGGTGAAGGTGTGACGCGGTGAGAGGCTGACGGCGAGGACCGTTCCGTTCATTGAAGGGCCGCTGCGATCCATTCGGACCAGGCGAGCGTGCTCCGGTCCTCGCCGGCGCGGCCGACGATCTGCAGGCCGAGCGGCATGCCGTCCGGGCCGGTCCCGGCGGGGACGGTGACGCACGGCACGCCGAGGCTGGTCCAGATGAAGTTGAAGGCGGGATCGCCGGTCCATTCCAGCCCTTCCGGCGCCTGGCCGGGCGCGGCGGGGGTGATGAGGACGTCGAGGCCCTCGGTGGCCGCAGGGAAGGCGGCGCGTGTGTCGCGGAAGACGGCGTAGGCGTGGGCGAGCGAGGGCTCGGTTTGGGACAGGCCGAACTCGAGGCGGTCACGCAGGTCGGGGCTGATCTGATCGCGCGCGGTCGCAAGTTCCCAACCGAGGGCGCGGGCGCTCTCGGCGTTCATGACGATGGGGTGGGCTTCGATCAGGGCGGCGAAGGGTGCCGGGAGTTCGCGGTCCTGAACGTGGGCGCCGGCGCGGCTGAGGGCGGAGGCGGCGCGGGAGAGTAGGTCGCGGGTTTCGGGCGCGGCCTTGTCCCAGGTCGGGCTGCGGCAGACGCCGATGCGGGGCGCGCTGTCGGGGCGAGTCGAGGGGTCGCCCAGGTCGCGGCCGGAGACGGCTGCGGCGAAGAGTGCGCAATCGGCGACGCTGCGGGCCATCACGCCGACGGTGTCGAGACTGTCGGACATGAGCTTCATGCCGAAGCGATTGATCAGCCCGAAGCTGGGCTTGTAGCCGACGACGCCGCAGAACGCGGCCGGGCGGATGACGCTGCCGGCAGTTTGGGTGCCGAAGGCAAGGGGGAAGAAGAAGTCGGCCACGCCGGCGGCTGAGCCGCTGGAGCTGCCTCCGGGTGTGCGGCTGGTGTCGTGTGGGTTGGCGGTGGGACCCGGTTTGCGGGTGGCGAACTCCGTGGTGACGGTCTTGCCGATCACCACGCCACCCGCGGCCTTGGTCCAGGCGACCGCAGCAGCGTCCGCGCGGGGCCGGTGGTCCTTCCAGATGGGTGAGCCGTATTCGCTGGGCAGGTCGGCGGTGTCGAGCACGTCTTTCACGCCGACGGGCAGTCCGTGGAGGGGACCGGGGCCAGCGGCGGCCGCGGCTTTCTTCGCTGTGTCGGGGTTGATGTGTGCGAAGGCGTGTACGTGCGGTTCGCGTTGGGCGATCCGCTCCAGGCAGGCCTCCATCAGCTCCGTGGGGCGTAGTTGGCCGTCGCGGATCAGGCGTGCCGCGTCGGTGGCGGTGAGGCGGGAGGGGTCCGAGGCGTGCATCATGTCTGGTTTCACCACTTCGCAAGAATAGAACGAGGCATGCTCAGGCGAACGCGAGTGCTTCCGGTCGCTTGAATTCGATCTCGACGAAAGCCATTGGCTCGTCGGCCGCGTTCATGACGTCATGCTCGATGCCGGCGGGGCGGTGGTAGGCGTGACCCGCTGACATCTTGGTCTCGGTCACGGCCGCGCCGTTGTCCACGCGCATGACGGCATCGGTCAGCATCACAACCACATAGGGCCAGCCATGGGTGTGCTGTCCGGTCACCGCACCGGGCGGGAAATCCCAGCGGGTGATGCGTAGCGCTGCGTCGTCTTGCTGGACGGTGGGTACGGCGGGAATGGTGCACTTGAAGGCCATTTCTGCGCTCTCTGCACGATTGTGGTGGGTGCTTAGGCCCGGAAGCGACACCGCGCCAGCGGAGCCGACTTGACCGGCTGCGGGAGGCGGGATCAGACTAAGATATTACTTCGATCTCGGGTGGGACGTGCTGCTGCGCGAGGATGCCTATAACCGGTTCAAGGAATGCCTGTTCGCACGCGAATTGCGGCCGGGACAGTTCGTGTCCCAGCGCGAACTGGCGGACCTCGTCGGCGTGTCGGAAGGACCGATGCGGGAGGCGCTCAAGCGTTTGGAGGCGGAAGCCCTGGTGCGTCTGATTCCGCAGCGGGGAATCCAGATTGCCGACATCAATGTGGCCTTGATCCGGGACGCGTTCGGCCTCCGGCTCGCGCTGGAAACCTCGGCGCTCAAAAACTTCGTGCGCATGGTGTCCGATGCCGAGCTGGATGCGCTAGCGCAGCGCTTTCGCACGCTTCGGGAACAGATCGAGCGGACGCGGGCGCCGTCGCTCCTCGATGCCGCACTGGAAGCGGACATTCATCTGCATCAGTGCTTCATCGACAGCCTGGATAACAAGCTGATCAGCGAGGTCTATCGGATCAATGACGACAAGGTGCGGCTGATCCGGTTGAACCGGCGGTTCACCTTCGACCGCGTGCTTCCCGCGATCGAGGAGCATGAGGCCATTCTTCATGAGATCAGAAAGCGCGATGCAGCCGGCGCCGTCGCAGCTTTGGAACGGCATCTTGCCATTTCGCTCCGACGTTCGCTCGGGCTGGAAGAACACCTGCTGTGAAACACCCCAAAAATCTGCTCTTCATTTTGTCGGATCAACATGCGCAGCACGTGTCCGGCTGCTATGGCGATGCGGTTGCGACGACACCGGCGCTCGACAGGCTGGCGCAGCGCGGCGTGGTGTTCGACAACGTCTATTGCGCGTCGCCCGTGTGCGTGCCGAGCAGGATGGCACTGCTGACGGGGGATTATCCGTATCGGCAGGAGACGTGGACCAATGACGACGCGCTGGCGTCGGACCGGCCGACCTGGGCCCATGCATTGGGGGCGCATGCGCTTGGTGCCGCCGGGCTTCGACCGACGTTGATCGGTCGGCTCCATGCGCTGGGGTCCGATCAGTTGCATGGTTTCGTGCACCGAGAAGTGGGCGATCATAGCCCCAACTGGCCTGGCGTTCCGCGTCACGACCTGGGCGTGCTGGCGCGGGCGAACGATCCATGGCCCGAAAGCGTCCAGCGATCGGGACCCGGTCAGTCATCGTATGAGCTGAAGGACCTCGACGTTGCCGACAATGCGTGCCGGTTTCTGGAGCAGCACGCGGCAACATCCGGCGAACGGCCGTTCGCCCTGCATGTCGGTTTCCTGCTGCCGCATCCGCCTTATGTCTGCGGTCCGGCGGACTTCGCCTATTTCAAGGATCGGGTTGCTGCACCGCGTTCGCCGCCTTCGGAGCATCCCTGGATCGCATGGTGGCGCCGCGATCGCGGCATTCAGGAGGTTGACGCCGCGGATATCATGCGCGCCCGGGCCGCATATTACGGCCTGGTCGCCAGCATGGACCGGATGATCGGCCGGATTCTGGACACGCTGGAGGCGACTGGCCTCGCGCAAGATACGCTGGTGATCTACGCGTCCGATCACGGTGACCATATCGGCGAGCGCGGATTGTGGTGGAAGCACACCTTTTACGATGAGTCCGCGAAGGTGCCGCTGATTGTCTCCTGGCCGGAGGGACTGCCGCAAAATGAGCGGCGCGCTCAGGTGGTGGGTCTGACCGATCTTGGGCCGACGATGCTCGAGGCGCTTGGTGCGCCGGCGTTGCCCAATGCCTCAGGGAGAAGCTTCTGGTCCGTGACGAAGGACCCGACCGCACCTTGGGTGGATCTGGCTTTCAGCGAGTATTGCACGGACAGCGTGCCGGCATGGACCGGTGGCATGGCGGTGCAGCAGCGCATGATCCGCGATCACCGCTGGAAACTATGCTGGTACCACGGATTCCGGCCGCAGCTGTTCGACCTGCTGGAGGATCCGGACGAAACGATTGACCTCGCCGAAGATCCGCGCTTCGCCGCTGTGCGCGACCGGCTGTCCCAGCAACTGCTCGCTGATTGGGACCCGGAGCAGATTCGCCTTCGCATGGCGCAGCGGCGGCGCGACAAGGATTTGCTGGCGGCCTGGGCGAACGGTACCAAACCGGCCAACCAGTATGTGTGGGAGATTCATCCGGACCAGAACCGGCTCGACACACCTGGCCACGCAGCGGTGGTGTGAGCGGAATGTGACAAATCTAACGACTTAATCGGGAGGAAACAATGAACAAGCTGGCTTTACTGGTTTGCGCGATGACCGTTGCGGTGCCGTGCCTGGGCGCTTATGCGCAATCGGCGCAGATCATCATCGGTGCTGCGCAGGCGGACAATCATGCGCCAGTCTTTGTCGGGGTAGAGAAGGGCTTCTTTGCCGACGAGGGTCTCAATCCCAAGGTCGTCATGTACCAGACCGGCGTCGATGAGGTGAACGGGCAGCTCAACGGCGCCCAGCAGGTCAGCATCCTGGGCACCTCCCCCTTTATGGCGGGCGTCTCCAATGGGCTTCCTCTGGTTATGATCGCCACGCTGCACGGCAATGCTCTTTCGGATTCGTATTCGGACAATCAGGCGATCATCGCCTCCGCCGCCTCGGGGATTCAGGCCGGGGATCTGAAGGGCCTCGCGGGCCAGCGGGTTGCCGCGCCATTTGGTACCGATGCCCAGGCTTATCTGGCAAATCTTCTGGCGCAGGTGAGTATTCCATCCTCCTCCGTCCACTTGGAGAATGGACAGCCTGCGACGCTGGCGACTGCGCTGGAGCGGGGCGATGCGGACGCGATTTCGATCTGGGAACCCTGGGCGAGTGCCACGATACTGAACGTCAAGGGCAGCGTGCGTGTGATCGAGGGTGGTTGCACGGCGTGCTTCATGCCTGGAACGGTCCTTACGACCCGGCAGACCATCGACAAGGATGGACCGGTACTGCAGAAATTTGTCATTGCCTTTGCGCGAGCCGAGCAATGGGTCCGGCAACATCCGGACGAGGCGGCGCAGATCGACACGCATTGGATCCAGGGCGTGAGTGCTTCCGTGCTGCAAGACTCCCTGAAGCATTCCCGCTTCGATCCACGAATCTCGAAGCTCACCGTCGAAGGGTTCACGACGAAGACGGTTCCCCAGATGCTGGCGGCGCACGAGTTGCGGGCGAAGATCGATCCGGCCAAGGCGATTGATGCGCAGTTTATCCTCACAGCGGAGAAGCAGGACCCGCAATATTTCAGCGATCTGCCGCCCATTCCGGCCGCATCGCAGCTGAGTGCAGATAGCGGAAAATGACAGCGGCTCTGGCGGCTTCGTCTGTGCAAGATACGCGGCGCGAAGCCGCCAGATCGGCAAAGATCGCGATTCGCGACCTTTCCATCGATTACATGACGAACGAGGGGCAGTCCGGCCATCGTGCGCTTGATAGGCTGACGCTCGATGTCTTCGAGAACGAGTTTCTGTGTGTCGTCGGTCCGAGCGGTTGCGGCAAGAGCACGCTGATCGCGGCAATCGCCGGCTTTCTGCGTCCGCGCTCCGGCACCTTGCTGCTCGACGGTGCGGCCATTCGCGGGCCGGGCGCCGACCGTGGCGTCGTATTCCAGGAATATGCCCTGCTTCCGTGGCGGACCGTTCTGGACAACGTCACGCTCGGGCTGCGTCTGCGCGGCGTTCCTCGCGCCGAACGGAACCGTGTCGGCGCGCGGTTCCTGGAGATGATCAACCTGACCGATGCGGCCAATAAATATCCGCACCAATTATCGGGCGGGATGAAACAGCGCGTGGCCGTGGCCCGCACGCTCGCGAACGAGCCCGAGGTCATGCTCATGGATGAACCGTTCGCGGCGGTGGACGCGCAGTCGCGCATGGTGCTGCAGGAAGAGCTGGTCAGGATCTGGCTGGAATTGCGCGTGACGGTGCTGTTCGTCACCCACAGCGTCGAGGAGGCAGTCTTTCTTGCGGACCGTGTCGCCGTTCTGACCCCCGGTCCGGGACGGCTGAAGGCCATCGTCGATGTCGACATTCCGCGCGAACAGCGGAACTGGGCGGAACTCGGGCGGAACCCCCGGTTCGCAGAACTGCGCGAGCATGTCCTGCACCTCGTGCGCGGAGGTCAGGCATGACGGGGGGCGCCTATCGCCGGCCGATCATCGCCACCGCGATCCTTGTCCTGGGCGTGCTGTGCTTCGAAATCTGGACGTGGCAGCTTGGCCGGGAACGGCTCGCGGGTTTCCCGCTTCCCGCGCCCGGCGGCACGGCTGACATTGAAATCGTTTTGCCGTTCACGCCCGAGGCATTCAACATCCAGCGGCTTCAAGCGGCCGGACGGCTGGTCAAAATCGACAACCGAGAGATCTGGCTTGAATCCGTCTCAAGGCAGCAATTGATCGCGCTGGCGCGGCTGTATTGGATCGGGCGCATCAGCCCGTGGCGCAAATCATGAGCGCCTCGGCCGATACCGGCGGTGCGATCCCGTTCCGGACAGGCGGGCGCAACCTTGAGCCGGCGGTCCTGGGAACCATAGGCATCGTGAGCCTGCTGGCCATCTGGCAGGCTATCGCAAGTTTCTCGGCGATTCCTCGCTACTTCTTTCCTTCGCCGGCCGACGTCGTGCGCGCTGCATTTGACTTGGTTCAGAAGGGAATTTTACCCGTCTATATCGCCGACAGTCTCGGCCGCTATTTCGCGGGTGTCGGTCTTGGTGTGAGCATCGGCCTGATCCTGGGTCTTGCGATCGGCATGAGCCCGGGCGCGTCACGGCTGCTGCAGCCGGTGCTGAACTTCTTTTACTCGATCGTCGAGGTCGCCTGGATTCCGATCTTTGTGATCTG
Organism: uncultured Pseudomonadota bacterium; assembly: GCA_963791885.1. GTDB lineage: Bacteria > Pseudomonadota > Alphaproteobacteria > Acetobacterales > Acetobacteraceae > CAVSUZ01. The sequence continues at coordinate 2,530,839 of CAWBUL010000006.1, forward strand.
GTGGGGTTACGGCCTCAAGACGATCGTGCTGGCGCTGACTTATGTCGTCGCCTTCCCTGTGCTGTTCAACACGGCCACCGCGGTTCGCAGCACGCCGCGCATTCTGATCAACGCCGCCGCATCATTGGGTGGGAGCAGGCTTCAGGTGTTGTGGCAGGTTATTCTGCCTGGCGCGCTGCCCGGTATTATCACAGGGATTCGTATCGGCGCCGGGTTTGCGTTCCGGGGATTGATTTTCGCGGAGATGGTCGCCGCCAAAACCGGGATCGGATATTTGATTCTGACCAGTGCCTCCAACCACGCGACCGATCGGACCATTGTGGGGATGATCGTCATCGGTACGCTCTGGCTGATGATCGATCAGCTTTATCTGCGGCCTTTCGAAAGCGCGACGATCGAGCGCTGGGGATTGGTGCACGATGCCACGGACTAACACCGCCGCCGGCTTCACGAGGCGGCTCGTTTCGCCCGGGGCGATTCCGTTTGTCGTGCTGCTGGGCGCCTGGGTGCTGATCCCCCTGGTCGTCAACGTCCCGCCCTATGCTTTGCCGAATATCGGCGACGTGTTGCAACAAGCGGTGTCGGGCATCCAGGACGGGTCACTGCTGACCGACATACTGAACAGCCTGGGGCGTCTGTTCCTGGGCTTCCTCATCGGCAACGGTCTGGCGATCCCGCTGGGCATCGCCATCGCGCTGAACCGCCGCGTGTCATATCTGCTGATGCCCGTTCTGACCTTCCTGCAGTCGATCGGCGGCATCGCCTGGGTCCCGCTTGCGGTGCTGTGGCTGGGGATCGGCCCGGGCGCCGTGCTGTTCGTCATCGCCAACCAGATCTTCTTCAGCTCGATCTACAACACGGTGAATGGCATTCGCGCCATTCCGATCCCGCTTCATCGTGCGATCCTCTGCCACGGGGCGCGTGGAATTCAGATCCTGACCGAGCTGATCCTGCCTGGTGCGCTGATTCAGATCATGGTCGGGTTGCGCACATCGATGGCCTATGGATGGCGGGCTCTTGTTGCGGCTGAGATGATCGCCGGCACCAACGGCATCGGCTTCCGCATGATCCAAGCCGTCCAATGGTATCAAACTGATACGGTCCTGCTCGGGATGATCGTGATCGGTGTGATCTGGCTGGTGATGGATTGGCTGATCTTCGCCAAGCTGGAAGATGTCACCGTGGTGCGCTGGGGACTGCTCCGCGAAGCGGCCTAGTGATCCGGCCGAATCGGTGTTTTTTCGTCACGTCAAGACTGGTGCGGGCAGTTCCTCGGGTCCATCCTTTGGCGCGATGAACGCACGTGAACACACGCCTCCGGTCCGCATCGGACTCGGCGTGGACGGGTCCCGCACGTACCTGGTGGACTGTCCGCCCGAGGAGCTGCCTGCCGTCCGCAGCCGCGACATCGAGCGCGCCTGGTACGCCGCCCGGGAGGCCGCCATTGCCTCGGTCTGGGGTGTGACCCGCGGTTTCCGTTTCCTGCGGCCGGACGGGACCACCACCGATCTCGCGCTGGCGGACCGGGACGCGGGGTGCTGGGCGGCCGCGGTGGACCTCACGGTCGGTCTGGGCACGTGCTACGGCCTGTCGCTCTGCCTGCGGCTTCTGGCGCTGATCGATCTGCTTGCCCGCGCGCCCTGGGCCGGTCGGTTCTATCGGCTGCAACGCGACGGGGCCGAACTCGACCCGGCGCTGCTGCGCGCGGCGTCCACGACACCGCTGGGCGCCGATGCACGGTTCGAGGAAGGCGCTTTCCGCGCTCGCCTCGCCCCGCTGGCATTGAATGCGCCGGCGTTTGCGGCGAGGTTGCCGGCATGACGCGCGCCCTGATCCTGGTTCTGCTTCTCGCCGGCTGCACCTCTGGCGGTCCGGAGTCCGAAACGCAGCGTGCGACGGCGGAGGCGTGTCGCGAACAGGCGAACACTGCCTTCAACATTCAGAACCGTGACCAGATCTATAATATATACCAGCCATACGCGCCCCAATCGAGCATTGGGCTGCTCGACAATCCGACGCGCGAACTGTCGAACAGCTATGGGCAGCAGCAGATGATCTCCAACTGCATCCGCAACACGGGAACCGGGGCCGATCGGGAACTGCCGGGAGCAGCGACGCTGCCCAGTGGACCCAACCCTGTGCCGTCCGGTCCGTCGCTGAGCCGTTGAAGCCGCGTGTTCTTCGCACCGCTGAGGACCTCGCCGCTGCCGGGCTGATCCCGCCGGAGCGCGTGGCGCATATTGCGCGCACCGAGGCGCGTTACGCCGTGTCCATTACGCCGGCCATGCAGGCGTTGATCGAGGCGCCTGATGATCCGATCGGCCTTCAGTTCATTCCCGATCTGGCGGAGCTCGCGATTGCGCCGCATGAACGCGCGGATCCGATCGGGGATGACGCGCTCTCGCCGATCAAGGGCATCGTGCATCGCTATCCCGACCGGGCGCTACTGAAGCCGATCCTGGCTTGCCCGGTCTATTGCCGCTTCTGCTTCCGCCGCGAACATGTCGGCCCGGATGGCGGGCTGTTGTCGGACGCCGCGTTGCAGGCGGCGTATGCGTGGCTTGCAGAACGGCCGGCCATTCAAGAGGTGATTCTGACCGGCGGTGATCCGCTGATGCTGTCGCCGCGGCGGCTTGGCGGGATCGTCGCCGCGCTGTCTTGCATTCCGCACATCCAGACGATCCGTGTGCACTCGCGGATTCCCGCCGCCGATCCGGTGCGTGTCACGGCCGCGCTCGCCGCTGCGCTGCGGACCGACCGGGCCATGTGGGTGGTGATCCATGCGAATCATGCGCGCGAGTTTACGCCGGAAGCCCGCGCCGCGATTCGCCGTTTGCAGAGCGAGGCGATTCCGGTGTTGGGTCAGTCGGTGCTGCTGCGCGGCGTGAATGACAGCGCCGAAGCGCTGGAGGCGCTGTTTCGCGCCATGCTCGCGGCGCGCATCAAGCCGGACTATCTGCACCAGCTCGATCCCGCGCCCGGCACGTCGCGGTTTCACGTGCCGATCGAAGAGGGTCAGGAGATCCTTCGCGCGCTGCGGGGGCGGGTGACGGGACTCGCGTGGCCGACTTACGTGCTGGATATTCCGGGAGGATACGGGAAGGTACCCGTCGGTCCGGACTATCTGGACGCCGAGAGCGTGCGCGATCCATGGGGAGGCGCGCATCCGCGCGAATAGCATGCAGCACACCCACACAATTCACCGGACGCATACGCATTGTGGTTGGGACCACAGTTTCCCGCCGGTACTGCGTGTCGCCCCCGGCGATACGGTAACGCTGGAAACGAAGGAGGCGTCGGGCGGCCAGCTCAGCCGCACTGCGACACTGAGTGATCTCGTGCAGTTGGATTTTGCGCGCACCAATCCGGTCACCGGCCCGGTGTACATCGATGGCGCGATGCCCGGCGATGTGCTGAAAATCACGCTGCTTGAGTTTCGGCCGTCGGGATGGGGCTGGACCGCAAACATTCCCGGCTTCGGTCTGCTCGCTGATCAGTTTCCCGACCCTGCTCTGCACATCTGGAATTACGACGCTCAGGGCGTGATGCCCGCATTGTTTGGACCCGGCGGGCGCGTGCCGCTCAAGCCGTTCTGTGGGACCATCGGGGTCGCGCCGGCGGAACCCGGTCTGCACAGCGTGATTCCGCCGCGCCGTGTCGGTGGCAACCTCGACATCCGCGATCTCTCCACCGGCAGCGAGCTGTTCCTGCCGGTTGAGGTGCCGGGCGGACTGTTCTCGCTGGGCGATACGCACGCAGCGCAGGGCGATGGCGAGGTCTGCGGCACGGCGATTGAGAGCCCGATGGAGGTGACGATCCGCCTCGATCTGCTGAAGAACGAAAGGTTGAACTTTCCGCGATTCACGACGCCGGGGCCGGTGACGCGGCATCTCGATGCGAAAGGATATGATGCAACGACCGGGGTCGGACCGGATCTGATGGAGGCGGCACGCGCGGCGACCAGCGGGATGATCGCGCTGCTGTCGCGCCGGCACGGCATGGCGCCTGCGGACGCGTATATGCTGTGCAGCGTCACCGGGGATTTACGGATCAGCGAGATCGTGGATCGGCCGAACTGGGTCGTGTCGATGTATTTCCCGCGGGTGGTGTTCGAATGAACACCTGCCGGTCACGGCGTTCGGGGTTCCCGAAGCCTCCGTCGGGCTGCCCCACGGGGACCCCCCCTTCGCTCTCCACCGCGCCTGCCGAAACACGCCAAGAGACCGCCCTAAAACCCCCACTCCACTTGTCGCGCATTCCCACGCTTTAGGCGTTGGTACCGCGCCAGCGCGAGCAGCGGGAAATACAGCCGATAGCCGTGGTACCGCAGGTAGAACACCCGCGGAAAACCCACGGCGGTATACGGAAGCTCCGACCATTCCCCATCGGTGCGCTGCGTCGCCGACAGGTATGCGATCCCCCGCGCTGCCGCCGGATGATCGACCTCACCCGCGGCCATCAACCCGAGCACCGCCCACGCGGTCTGACTCGGTGTGCTTTCCTTGTAGAGGCCGTGCGGTGCGGCGCCGTACAACTCCTCATCCTCACCCCAGCCGCCATCCTCGCGCTGCGTGGCGGCCAACCAATCCACCGCGCGCCGCACTGCCGGATCATCCGCCGGCACGGCCGCCGCATTCAGTGCGCACAGCACGGACCACGTGCCATAAATATAATTCGTCCCCCACCGCCCGAACCAACTTCCCTCCGTCTCCTGCTCGCGCCGCAGAAACGCCAAAGCGCGCCGCATCACCGGATCGTCGGCGCCCATGCCGATCTGTGCCAGGAACGACACGCACCGAGCCGTCACATCCGATGTCGGCGGATCGAGCAGCGCGCCATGATCGGCAAACGGAATATGGTTCAGATGCAGATGCGTGTTCTCCGGCTCGAACGCCCCCCAGCCGCCATCGAACCGCCCGCCACCCTTCGATTGCATGCCCACGATCCATTCGCGCGCTCGGGCGATCGACTGGTCGTGGGCCGGATCGCCGATGCGGTGCAGCAGCATCCCAACCACCGCTGTGTCGTCCACGTCCGGGTAGTAGTCGTTCCAGTACCTGGAACGCCCAGCCGCCAGGCCGCAGGTCCGGGCGCCGCACCGCCCAATCCCCCGGCACCTCCGTGACCTGCCGCTCCCGCAGCCATGCGCAGGCCTGCTCCACCGGACCCGACTCGCAAGCCTCGAACACGGCATGGGCCGCCAGCCCCGTATCCCAGATCGGAGACAAGCATGGCTGGCAGTAGGCGCGGTCCGGTTCGACCACCAGAAGCTTGCGCACGGCCTGCCAAGCGGTTGCGGCCTCCTTCGTGTCTCCCATCCCCAGCGTGTCGAACATCATCACCGAGTTGGCGATGGCGGGGTAGATTCCCCCCAACCCGTCGTCGCCGTTCAGCCGTTGCTTGACGAATTCCACGCACTTGTTGATGGCAGCCTGCCGTGGTTTCGCGGGAAACCATGGGCGCGCAACACGCAGACTAGTATCCAGTGCCTTGAAGAATCGCCCCCAGGCGGACTTGTACGGGCCACGGATGTAATCGCGCACCGTGGAGGGATCCTCCCGGAACAGCTCCCGCACCCCGATCCCGCGCGGGTTCCGGGCCTTCGGCTGCAACGCCATCAGCACCAACAGCGGGACGATCACGGTGCGCGACCAGTAAGACACCTTGCTGAGATGGAACGGAAACCATAGCGGCAGGTGCATGATTTCCAGCGGCATCACCGGCACGGCCCGCCACGGCACCTGTCCGAACAGCGCCAACTGCGCCCGCGTAAAGACGTTCGTTCGCTCAGCGCCACCCGCCGCGAGGATCGCCTCCCGCGCGCGAACCATGTGCGGCGCATCGGCCGAATCACCGATGCAGCGCAAGGCGTAGTACGCCTTCACGCTGCACGACAGGTTCAGGCCGCCGTCGTGGAACAGCGGCCAGCCGCCATGCTCGCCCTGTGCGGCACGCAGATACACGCCGATCTTGTTCTCGAGATCGGGGTCGATGCGGTCCAGGAAGTGCTCCAGCAGCACATACTCCGCTGGGATCGTGGAATCCGCTTCGAGTTCGAACACCCAATGCCCGTCCGGCCGCTGCCGGCGCAGCAGCGCCGCCCGCGCGCCTTCCACGGCACGGGTCAGCGCCTCATCACTCAAGTTGGTCGGCGTTATTGTGTCGGGCATTCGCTCAAAAGCATTTCGGCGGCGCGGCGTCCCGACCGGATTGCACCTTCGATCGTGGCGGGCAAGCCGGTCGCCGTCCAATCTCCTGCGAGGAACAGGTTCGCATATTGCGTCCGCGTACTCGGACGCCGCGCCTCCTGAGCCGCCGTGGCCGCGAATGTGGCCCGCTTCTCCTTCACCACCCGCCACGCCGGGATTGAGCCACCCAGCCCGAGCGCGCCCTTCATATCGGCCCACACCGCGTCAGCGATCTCCTCGGCCGGCCGGTCCACGATGCGGTTGGCGGCGCTGATAGTGGCTGAGACATGACCCGGCTTGACGAACACCCACTCCGCCGTGCCGCCGAGCAGCCCGTACAGCCCGGCTGGACCCGGATCGGCGTCCGCGCGGACGTGGATGTTCAGGATCGCCTGGAATTCGTTCGGCACTGTCAGCCCCGGAACCAGGTCCGCCGCGACCCAGGGCGGCACCGCCAGAACCACGGCGTCCGCGGGCAAAATCTCTCCATCCACGGTCACGCCACGGCCATCCGGCGCCACAGCAGTGACCCGCGAACCAAACCGCACTTCCACCCCCCGGGCGCCCAGCGTTGCAACAGCCGGATCGACGAACGCCGCAGCCAGGGACACCCGCGGAAACCTCGGGATGCAATCCGCGCCCGAACGCATCAGCGTCTCCCGCACCACCGCGCCCAGCAGCCGGGCGAGACCCTCCTCCGGCGGTGTGTTCAGGGCGGCGATCGCCAGCGGCCCGACCAGGCGCTCGAAGAGGAGGGAAGGGGGGATCAGCGCTGCCACGCTGCGATCATCCTGCGTGCGCGCCAGACCGAGCAACGGCAGATAGTCGCGCAGCCGGCTGCCGGGCACGCGCCGGCCGGGCGCCATGATCCACCACGGAACGCGCCCCTCGCTCAGCCGCAGTGTCCAGCGCTCTCCCCGTGCGAGATCGACGAACGGGAAGACGGGCGCATCGGGGCCGCCGAGCGCGTCCCCAGCATTGATCTCCCGCAGATACCCCATCGCGGCGGTATTGCCGGATAGGAGCAGGTGGTTGCCGTTGTCGATGGTCAGGGCCAGGCTGCGGTCGAAGTAGGACCGGCAGCGCCCTCCGGCGGCCGGCGCGGCCTCGTGCACGACTACGGACCGCCCGGCGGCACTCAGCGACAGGGCCGCAGCCAGTCCAGCCAGGCCGGCGCCGACCACGTGCACCGGATGTGTGGAGGATGTCATGGACCGCGCCGAGCGTTCGCCTCTTGCTATCTATCTCGACCATCTCGGGCGCGGCGAGCTGGCCTACCAGTTCGACGCCGTTGCCGGCCGGGCGGTGTTCTATCCAAGGCTCGTGGCGCCGGAAACCGGGGCGGATCTGGAATGGCGGATCAGCGCCGGCCAGGGCACCGTTTATGCGACCACGGTTGTCCATCCCCAGCAGGGAGCGACCTACAACGTGGCACTGATCGACATGGATGAAGGCTTCCGGCTCATGAGCCGCGTCGAGGACGTTGCGCCCGAGACGGTGAAGATCGGCATGCGGGTGCGCTTCCGCGTCCATCTGCCGGAGGGGGAAGACCCGATCCCCGTCTTCACGCCGGAGGGGCTCGGCATGAACGGTCTGCGGCGCGGCGCGGCGGCCATCGTGGGCGCCGCCGAATCCGATCTCGGCACGGAGCAACACCGATGCGTCCGAGGGAACGGCGTGACAGCGGTCAGCGCGATCTGCTGCACTCACGGCTCGATCAGATCGTCGACCTGCACCATCCGCTCTCGAAGCTCGCCGCCACCATCGACTGGCGGTTCCTCGAAGATCAGCTCGGCGCGAGCTACAGCGAACACGCCCGGACGACCGCCGCTGCCGACGCGGCTGATGGCCGGCCTCGCCATCATCAAGCACATGCACAGCCTTTCCGATGAGGCGCTGTGCGAACGCTGGCTGGAGAACCCGTATTATCAGCTGCTCTGCGGCGAGGCGATCAGCTGCCACCGGCTGCCATTCGATCGCTCCTCGCTGACCCGTTGGCGCCAGCGCATGGGGGAAGAGAAGCTGAAGGCGCGGTTGCAGGAGAGCCTGCACGCCGCCACCCGGATGGGCGCCGCCAAGCCTGCAGACTTCACCCGCGTCATCGTCGATACGACGGTGCAGCCAAAAGCGATCGCCTTCCCGACCGATGCGAAGCTGCTGCACCGCGCGCGCGAGCTGCTGGTACGGCTGGCACACAGGCACGGCGTCAGATTGCGCCAGTCCTACACAAGGCTCGGCAAGATCGCGCTGATCCGCCATCAGCGCTATGCGCATGCCAAGCAGTTCAAGCGCGCCAATCGAATGCTGCGGACCCTGCGCACCCAATTGGGCCGGGTGATCCGCGATATCATGCGCAAGATCGCCGGCCAGTGCGATCACAGACGCAACGCCAGCGCGGTCCGAAGATCTACAGCCTGCACGCGCCGGAAGTGGCGTGTATCGGCAAGGGCAAGGCGCATCGGCCATACGAATTTGGCGTCAAGGTCTCGGTGGCGACTACGCTGAATCGGTCCAAAGGCGGGCAGTTCGTCACTCAAGTCGCGGCACTGCCGGGCAATCCGTATGACGGGCACACGCTGGCGAGCATCATTCCGGCGATCACGCAGCAGATCGGCGTCTCACTGACACAGGTGATCGCTGATGCGGGCTATCGCGGTCACAATGCACCGAGCGCGCCTGGGCTGCGGGTATTCACCGCGGGACAGAAGCGTGGCGTCACGCAGACCATCAAGCCGGCGCTGCGACGGCGGGCCACCGTGGAACCCGTGATCGGCCCCCTCAAGGCCGAGCACCGCATGGGCCGCAACTATCTCGCCACACCAGCCGGCGATGCGGTCAATGCGGTGCCCGCCGCAGTTGGGTACAACTTCCGGTTGCTGCTGGCCTGGCTGGCCATTCTTGTGCGTTGGTTCTTACTCGCTCTCTCGGGCGAACCGGCTCCTGCGAGCGGTTCGATCCTGACCGTGTCCGTCAGTCACGCACCCCGATCAGGGTTCTTCACGGACGACTAACAAATTGCGACCTTTGCCCGACGGGCTGTGGTTGAAATTCGGGGGCACCCCTGCGGATCCTTTTGTGGATATCTTTGCTATCGAGGCCTGCAGCTCGCTTCAGAACCTGCTCGATAAGCGTTCGAGATTCGCGCCAAGCGTGCAATCTCTGCTTGCAGTCTGTCCGGTGCCCTGGCTGCTCGCGCCTATCCTGCCAGGCGACCCAACGCCGCGCTAGCAGGCGACCCGCGTCATTCGCTTTGAGCCCGCCGTCCCCTTCGTGGTGGTGGTGTGCGATCTGCGCGCGATGTACGGCCTCAAGCGTCCGCACTACGATGGTTTCATGCAGCACCACTGCCACACCCGCACGAGTTCTTCGTTCCGATGGACAGCCTGACTGCTCAGGACGGCGATCGTGATCCGGCGCTTCGGTCATTGCTGGCGCGCGCGACCACCGCGGCCAGCTTCCTCGCACCGGAGGATTGCGCGGCGTAGAGCAGGATCGCGCGAGGCGGATACGGCGGCGCGCGTGAATCTCGCCCTGAAAACCTCTGAAACGGGCCGCCAGTTGTGGCGGCCCATTTTTATGCCGCTGCGTCTTGCGCGAAGCGCGGCCGCAAGCGTTCGGCAACAGCCTCAGCGCTCAGTTTTCGGATCACGTCCGCCCGCCCCTTTGCGCCAATCTCGCGCGCCTGCTCCGGCTCCTCAGCAATATACCGCATGAACGCGGCTGCCGCGTCGATCTCTGGCTCGGCCCAAAGCGAACCGCGCTGAAACGGGCCGTCTGCCTCCCGCACATATGCTTCGCGGCATGGCACCAGGTAGCTGTTGTCCTCGGTCATGAATTCGAGGTTGCCCGAGTATCCCGAGGCGATGACGGGTACGCCGTAATACATCGCTTCCGCCATCGTGTAGCCGAACCCCTCGGCGCGACGGAGTGAGACGTAGCAATCCGCCTCCGCGACCAGCCGCAGCATATCGGCACGCGGCGGGTGGCGATCGTCGAATTGGATTGTAAGGCCCGATGTACGCGCCAGTGCGCGCAATCGCTCCACACGTTCGCTGTGCTCGGGGCGATGAAGGCCGCCCACTTTGAGTGTCAGGAGCACGCGAGTGGCGTGATGCGTCCCCTGAAACGCGCGGGTGAAGCACTCGATGACCGCCTCGGGATTCTTTCACTCCATCGAGCTGTTGGCATCGAAGACAAAGAGGAACCGCAAGATATCGCCGCCCAGGCGCTGGTCCGCGAGCTCGTGACAATCGGGGAACCGGTCGAAATCCAATACGTTCGGCACCACGCGCACCCGATTGGGGAACACTGTCCTGAATGGCACCGCGGCGAATTCCGAGATTGCCCAGATTTCATCGCAGCGATCGTAAACCGGCTTCCACCACAGACTGGCGTCCTGCTGCTCCCATGCCAGATGGGCAATATTCTCGCGGCCAGACAGATATTCGGGCCGTATGGTTCCCAGAATATCTTCGCTCATGTGAGGGTAAGTGACGAATACGTTTGTGTCCGACAGATAGTCGAACCGCTGAAATAGCTCCGAAAGTGGCGTTTCGTCGCGTAATTGGCCCGTGCACACCGGCACGGGATTAATCGGTCTCAACGTTCCCAGCATCTTAGCCAGACCACGCGTGGACTCGCCGATACCGATGTCGGAGTGGAAGTAGCCCCACACGTTTATCCCAGGTCGCCGTTCGCGTTCCCTCAGTTGTTGAACAATCTGCTGCTGCACGGCGTCCCGAGCGGGAACCCGCTTGCGTAACGCCGCCCGATACACCGGCTCAAGTCGTTGCAGACTGCGCCCCCCATTGCGCACGATGCGGAGGAAATCTACAACTTCGCCCGAAGACTCCCCAGGCCGCGGAAGCAGGTGATGCAATTCCTCCTCCAGGCAAGCCTGCAACGGGTCGAACTGCGAGGCGTGTAATTCATAGCCTCGAATCGCCCAGGGTTCATGCCGAATTGCTTCAGGCAAAAAGCTGATACTGTTCTCTGACCGCCGTGACGCGCCCGAAAGCCGCCGCACCTGCGGTATTTGCAGATAAGGCGGCACCAACAGATGGCGTGCCGTCTGATGAATGAAGCGAAGTAAGGCAACATCGTCCAGGTCGTACTCGAGACCTTCGCCAGCCGGCCGAATTAGCGCCCGTAGTGCCGGTTCCGGCCTGTCGGTCAGGAGCGAATCCTGACAAGCGCGCGCCACCTCCTCATTGCGAGAGAGGTAAGAAAAGATCCGGGCAAGCGATTGTTCGGCGGAGCACCACCGCAGTCGAATCGCTGCACCCGGAGGGCAGTTGTGCTCGTTGGGCGCGTGCACGGCCAGCCAGTGGCAAAATTCGTCGTGATCGCTCCCTGTGATATCGGGATATGTGTCCTGAAGGTCAGGCCGCTTCGCGTATACCACCAAAGCGGCCATGACATCGGAAAAATAATACCACTCGGTGCGCGCCTCGAGCATGTCGTCGGCAATAGTCTCGTGGCCCAGCAGATGCGGTTGATGTGCTGCTTCAACGCGATCGCCACCCAGAAACCGCTTCGGTGAGCCGTTCAGCAGCTCGGAAATCGTGGTCACGAGTTGCGCCAGTGAATCAGAAATCAGCGTACGACGATAGCGATCGACAAGAAACTAGATACCGTACTCCCGCCCTGCATGACGGCAGAACCATCGCCAGAACCCGTCCGGAGACGCAGTGGTGTGGGCGTTGGAGAAAGCCTCTTGCAGGTCGGGGCGAATCTCATAAATTTCTGCTGCTACCAGCGGCAGCATGGAACCGGTGACCGGCAGTGGGCCCATCCGAAACTCGCAGATGCAATCCGCACCCTGGGCCGAACGGCCATCGAACTTCGGGGCATATGTCTCGTATTTCTTCAGCAGCTGCCGAATAAACTGATTGACCGTGAATTCATTAGCGAGCCGGTCGAAACGATAAGTCTCATGAAGCAGCGTGGAATTCTGACTCGGCGTCACCTCCTCGCTATACCAGGCCAGAATCTCTGCCACGAATGGCAGGTTGTAGACCGAATATCGGCGTTGTGGCGTGAGAGCCGAAGACGGTCGAACACGTCGTAGCCACTGAAATGGAAGAACGCGAGCGGCTTGCCGTCGACCTGGAAACGACGACCTCCGTCCGTGCCGCCATCGCAGCGGAAGTCACGATCATGTAGGTTCCAGTACGCGAGGTTATTAGAGCGGGTCTCCCGCAAGACTTGTGTTCCGGGCAATATCATCAAGGCCCAATTGAGATGGTGCTGGTCCGTCTGGTATCCGGCCTGATCGAAAAAAGCGCCGGGCGAAAAGTTGGCTTCCTGCCAGACCCCAAGGAATTCACGGCACGCCGCCAGATCAGCGGCGAAGCAACCTGCATTGATTAAGACCGGAATTGAACAGGTCCGTCCTCGACGGATGTAGCCAGTAATGCTGTGGCCTCGGCAAGGGTGTCAGCATATGGGGCACCAGGACAAGCGGGCAGGTTTCCGCGATCCCGATCATCTCGCTGAACCGGCTGAACACCGCGATATCGCAGTCGAGGTAAATCACCCGCCGGGCGAACGCCGCCAGAAAGTTCAGGAATGCCGGCTTGAGCGCATTGGAGAACTCGGCGGCAGTAAACTTGCTTGCGTACCAGCCTGCGTGGGCGACAGCCAGTTCCTCCAACAGCACGATTTCGCCTTCCGGAAACAGGCTTGCATCAGACGGCTCGCCGTCAACGAGCAACAAATAGGCCCGAAACTCAGGGTGATGTTCCAGAAAGCTGCGCGGTGTCAGGCAGGCGAACGGTAGGAAATCGCGCGTGGCGATCAGCGCAAGGCACCAAGGAACCGGCGAACGCGGCACAGCGGCGAGCGCAAAGGCCTCGTCTGGCCCGGACCAGTCAGCGCTAATTGGTCGTCCGTGAAGAACCCTGATCGGGTTGCGTAACTGACGGACACGGTCAGGATCGAACCGCTCGCAGGAGCCGGTTCGCCCGAGAGAGCGAGCAAGAACCAACGCACAAGAATGGCCAGCCAGGCCAGCAGCGACCGAAAGTTGTACCCAACTGCGGCCAGTACCGCGTTGACCGCATCGCCGGCTGGTGTGGCGAGATAGTTGCGGCCCATGCGGGGCTCGGCCTTGAGATGGCCGAGCACGGGTTCCACGGCGGCCCGCCGTCGCAGCGCCGGCTTGATGGTCTGCGTGACGCCACGCTTCTGTCCCGCGGTGAACACCCGCAGCCCAGGCGCGCTCGGTGCATTGTGACCGCGATAGCCTGCATCAGCGATCACCTGTGTCAGTGAGACGCCGATCTGCTGCGTGATCGCCGGAATGATGCTCGCCAGCGTGTGCCCGTCATAAGGATTGCCCGGGAGTGCCGCGACATGAGCGACGAACTGCCCGCCTTTGGACCGGTTCAGCGTGGTCGCCACCGAGACCTTGACGGCAAATTCGTATGGCCGATGCGCCTTGCCCTTGCCGACACACGCCACTTCCGGTGCGTGCAGGCTGTCGATCTTCGGACCGCGCTGACGCTGCTTTTGTGATCGCACCTGGCTGGCGAGGGATAGCGGCCGAGCGAAGATCGCGCGCAGCCTGGGATTGCCGGCGATCTTGCGCATGATATCGCGGATCACCCGGCCCAATTGGGTGCGCAGCGTCCGCAGCATTCGGTTGGCGCGCTTGAACTGCTTGGCATGCGCATAGCGCTGATGGCGGATCAGCGCGATCTTGCCGAGCCTTGTGTAGGACTGGCGCAATCTGACGCCGCTTGCCGAAATCACGATAGATAAATGATCCGAAATTCCCGGGTTCGATCGAGGTGAGCAGCACGATCGTGCCCGCGAGGCGTATGGGCGCTTCTGTGACTGGTGAAGGCGAGAACAGGCCGTTCACCGCTGTCCGCTGCATTCCGGTTACTTCCTCAGAAGATCCTAGTCCGGCGACGAAGCGTTCGCGCTCTGCGGGATCCCAATGGCCAGCATCATTCGTGAAAAGGCTGTCACCAAATAATACGGTGCGATACCCCTGCACTCTTACGTGCCGCAGCGACGAGACGAAGGCAGGCGGACTCATCACCATCTCCGCCCGAAGGTCGCTGAACAATCCAAGACGATCGGGATCGTCATGGAACGCGGCGCTGCCACGATAGAGGCGGCGGGCTGAATCCTCGCCCTCTATCCAGGTTCCTTCGGCCAGATTGCCAACGATGTCGGCGTAAGAATCCGCGGCAACGTCAAAACATCCCGATACGAGAGGTGCCCTGGCGGCACGGTCATGTCGCCGTTCATCATACGGTCCACAAGGCTGACGAAAAGATTGAGGCCGGCCGACAGCCTGTCAACATCGGCGCTCGGGATCTACGGCGTGCATTGCTTCGTCGTCTCGATCAGCAGAAAGTGCAGAGGTCGCCCGTCAACCAAGTCATGCGGAACTCGCAGACCACCACCTCGAACGACGCGTCCCCGTAGTGAAGGGCCGCGCACCGTCCATGATTTAATTTACCCCGCTGGGCTGGTGTGGACTGTCCAGGCTGAAAGTCGGCACCGGCACGTCAAAATTCTCGCCCGAAGCCGGCATTATCATGTGAAACACGCCAGTCATGAACCCTGACGGCGTCTCCAACGGCGTGCCGGAGGTGTATTCGAAGCTCTCTCCCGGCTCCAAGGTTGGCTGCTCACCGACGACGCCGATCCCGTGCACGTACTGCGTGTGTCCGAGCCCGTCCGTGATGTGCCACGTCCGCCGCAGAAGCTGCACTGTCAGGCGCCCGCAATTCTCGATCTTCACCCGATAAGCCCAGACGAAGCGTCCCTCCTCGGGCTCGGATTGATCCTCCAGATAAAAGGACCGTACCGATACCCTCACACCCCGCGTGGTCTTCGTGTAATCTTCCGCCATATCAAACGACCGACCCGGGATCGGTGTTCGCGCCGCACACCACCACGCCGATTTGGGCATCCGCCGGAGGTTGGAACGCTCCGGACAGCACCGCCGCCAGCGCGACCGCACCTCCTGGCTCCGTCACCAACCGCACCTGCTCCCACAACCAGCGCTGAGCCGCCCGGATCGCCTCATCCGAAACCAGCAGCGATCCCCCACACCACGCTTGCGCCAACGGAAACATCAGATCTCCCACCTGCCGCGCCCCCAGACTGTCTGATGCCAGCCCACTCACCGGCACCGGCACCGGGCGCCCGGCCGCGAGCGCCGCATGCAGCGTAGGACAGGTCTCCGGTTCCACGCTGATCACTTCCGCGCCGCCGGCGTACCACCCCAACACGCCCCCGATCAGCCCGCCGCCACCGGTGGCGACCAGCACATGCGTCAGGTCCGGTGCCTGTTCCTCCAACTCCCGGCCCAGCGTCCCCTGGCCCGCCAGCACAAATTGATCGTCGTACGCGTGCACCTCCAACGCCCGGGTCACGCGCTGCCGCTCGCGGCTTGCCGCGAGCGCCTCCGCGTACGCCGCCCCGGTCCGCACCACCCGAGCACCGTATCCGGCGATCCGCGCCGTCTTCGTTCCCGGTGTCAACTCGGGCACGAAGATCTCTGCCGCCACGCCTAGCGCTCGAGCCACGTACGCCACAGCCGCCCCGTGATTGCCGCCTGACGCGGCGATTACGCCTGCCTCCGGAACCGCTCCCGACAGCAGTCGATTGAAAGCACCCCGTGGTTTGAAGCTGCCCGCATGCTGCAAAAGCTCCAATTTCAGCAGCACCGGCACGCCATCAGCCTCCACCCACACAACGGGCGTGCGGCGGACATGGGGCCTGATGCGGCGCGCGGCCGCAGCGATCTCATTGCGCAGAGAAGGAAGCATGCCAACGACGCTGCCACGCTCGCATCCGGCCCTCAAGCCGGGCTTTCCTTCCGCCCATCGCCACGCCACATTGCCGCGCTATGACGCTCGAAGCAGCGGCGCTGCACGCGAGTTGCGTTGCCCGGGATGGGGCAGGCGTGCTGTTGCTTGGCCCTTCTGGCAGCGGCAAGTCGGACCTCGCGCTTCGCCTCATCGGCCGGGGCTTCATTCTCGTCGGCGACGATCAGGTCATCCTATCGGGCGGCTCGGCTATGCCCGCTCCCACTCTCGCCGGCCTGCTCGAGGTCCGGGGCCTCGGCATCGTCCGCTTGCCCTTCTTGCCCCAGGTGCGCCTCGCTCTTGTCGTTCGTCTTGCCGAGCCCGAACGCTTGCCGAACCCGGAGCGCCACGAAACCGGCGTACCCGTCGTTGCCCTCAACCCCTTCGCCGCGTCCGCACCGGATATCATCACACTGGCGCTCGACTGTGCCCTCGGCCGGGTGAAACAAGTCGCCGGCGCCTTCGCCTCCCCGGGGACACGATGAGCGACAGAACCGTCGTCCTCGTCACGGGCCTCTCCGGTGCGGGCAAGCTCTCAGTCCTTCGCGCGCTGGAGGACCTTGGATTCGAGACGGTGGACAATGCCCCCGTCGGCCTTATCCCTGAACTCGCCGCTCAGGGTGAGCGCCCGCTCGCCTTTGGCGTCGACGCGCGTACCCGCGACTTCGATGCCGCAATGGTGTTGGAAACCAAAGATACCTTGCGCGCTCGCTCCGGGCGCTCTGTCGAACTCGTCTATGTCTGGGCCGAGGAATCGGTTCTCCTGAGCCGCTACGCCGAAACCCGTCGCCGCCATCCACTGGCGCCCGACGCCCGGGTCGCCGACGGCATCCGTCGGGAGCAGCAACTCACCGGACTCCTGCACGAGCGGGCCGACCTCGTCATCGACACGTCAAACCTGCCTGTTCCGGGCATGCGTCACCTGGTCGAGCGTCACTTCGCCCAGCCCGCCGCCGAGCGGCCGCCGTCCATGGCGGTGACGCTGGTCTCCTTTGCGTATCCGGCGGGCCTCCCGCGGGATGCCGATCTGGTATTCGATGTCCGCTTTTTGCGTAATCCGCATTACGATCCCATATTGCGGCCTAGGACAGGCCAGGACCCCGAGGTCGGGGCCTACGTGGAGGCCGATCCTGATTTCCCGCGGTTTTTCGACAGTGTCTCCGGATTGCTCGACGTGGTCTTGCCCAGATTTGTTCAGGAGGGCAAGAAATACGCAACCATCGCCGTCGGGTGTACCGGCGGGCGGCACCGCTCGGTGTTCGTGGTGGAGCGTCTGGTGAGACACCTGCGTACCGGGGGAACGGGGGTGGTTCCGTGGCGGTTGGGTGTGGTTCACCGGGAACTAGCCCGAAAGGAGACCTCCCGCGAGGATCGCGGGGATCCGGCAAGTGGCTTGGCTGAAGCGTGAGAACACAAAAGGCGTCCCTCGAAGGGCGCGGGAGCATGAACGTGAGGGTAGCGACACACACCGGGTGTTTACCTGGGAGCGCCTATAAACGCCCATGATCGGGATGGTCTTGGTTACCCACGGCCGATTGGCGGAGGAATTGCGCTCCGCCATGGAGCATGTGGTCGGGTCACAGCGGAACGTGGATACGGTCTGCATCGGGCCCGAAGACGATATGGAAAACCGCCGCGCAGAAATCGAAGCCTGCATCAAGCGCTGCGATACCGGTGACGGCGTGGTCCTGCTCACCGATATGTTCGGCGGCACGCCGTCCAACCTCGCCATCTCCATGATGGAGCGCAAAGGCGTGGAGGTCATTGCCGGCGTCAATCTGCCGATGCTGGTCAAGCTCGCCAAGGTGCGCTGCAGCCAGCCTCTGGCCGACGCCGTCAATTGCGCGGAAGTCGCCGGCAAGAAATATATCGCTGCGGCCTCGCATGTGCTGCAGGCCGCAGGGCCGGAGCGGGTCAACGGCGCCAACGGTCACGACACCAACGGTCACGGCTGCAACGATCACGGCTGCGGATGACCGCGGCGGACGAGCCGTTCCAGCCGCCCGCATCTGATCCCACGGCTACGCCTGCCGCCCCAGTGCTCACCCGCGTGGTGCGCATCACCAACAAGCGCGGGCTGCACGCCCGCGCCGCCGCCCGTTTCGTCACGATGGCTGAACGCTTCGGCGCGTCGGTCGACGTTGTCCGCGACGGCCAGCTCGTCTCGGCCCGTTCCATCATGGGTCTCATGATGCTCGGCGCCGGTCCGGGCGCCGAGATCGAACTGCGGGCCGAGGGCTGGGACGCCAAGGAGGCGCTGGACGCCCTCGCCGAGCTTGTCGAGTCCGGCTTCCATGAACAAGACTGAGCCGCCGCCCCCCCAGCATAAGCGGCTGCCGGCTCTCCTCTCCCCAGGCCCCGGTCGCAACGAAACACGCTTCCGGGGCATTCCGGTCTCTGCCGGCGTCGCAATTGGACCGGTCTTCAGCGCCATCGAGCCGGAACCCAAGATTACCCGCCACAAGGTGGCCGCCGCCGATACCGGCAGCGAAGGCGCACGGCTCGACGCCGCCATCTCCCAGTCTCGCAAACAACTCCGCAAGCTGCGTGCCCGCCTGGCCGCCCTGCCGGAAGACAGCCAGGAAGAGATCGCACCACTCATCGACGCCTACTTACGCATGCTGGACTCGTCACGGCTGATCCGTGGCGCACGACAGCGAATCGAGGAACTCCTCCTCTCTGCCGAGAGCGCCGTCGCCGAAGAAGCCCAGGCTATCGTCAACGCCATCCTGGCCCAGGCCGAACCGACCATGCCACCGGACGATCAGGCCAGCCTGCGCCGCCGCGCCGACGAGATACAGGAAATCGCGCGCCGACTGATCCGCAATTTGGTGCGCGCCCCATTCCGCAGTTTTGCCGGCCTCCCCGAAGGCGCAATCCTGGTCGCCGAATCCCTCCGCCCGGCAGACGCCGCCCTGCTCGACCCATCGCGCCTTGCCGGCGTCGCCACCGAGGAAGGCGGCGCCGAGGGACACACCGCGGTCATGCTGCGCGCCCTCGGCGTGCCGGCTGTCCTCGGGGCACCTGGTCTCGCCCACGCCATCCGGCCCGGAGATATCGCCGTGGTGGACGGCGTCGCGGGCGACGTGGTGCTCAACCCCGGCGAGGAACGGGTTGCCGTAGCCCGCCGCGCAGTCGCCGCTTTCGCTCGCGAACGTCAGCGCTTTGCCCGGCTGCGCCGCCTGGCTGCCGAAACCAAGAACGGCGAGACCGTGGAACTGCAGGCCAATCTCGAACTGCCGGTCGAACTTCCCCTGGTTCAGAACGCCGGTGCCTTCGGCATCGGCCTGCTCCGCACCGAATTCCTTTTCATGAACCGCGAAACAATCCCGGATGAAGACCATCAGGCCGAAACCTACCGCATGGTGGTCGAGGCCATGGGGGGCGCTCCCGTGGCCATCCGTGTCCTGGACTGGGGCGGCGAGAAGCAGATCGAGGCACTGGCCTCTGCCGGCATCGTCCCCGAAGCGGCCGATGCCAATCCCGCGCTGGGCCTCCGCGGCATCCGCCTGCTCCTCCGCCGCCCGGACCTGTTCGAGCAGCAACTCGCCGCCATCCTGCGCGCGGGCATGTTCGGCCCGGTGAAGGTCATGCTCCCGATGGTCACCACCGTCGGAGAGGTGCGCGCTGCACGCGAGATCTACGAGCGCGTCGCCCGGCGCCTCCGCCGTCGGGGCGAACGCATCCCTGAACGCCTGCCGCCCCTCGGCATTATGATCGAAACCCCAGGCGCAGCCCTGGCTGCCGATGCCTTGGCGCTCGAAGCAGATTTCTTCTCCATCGGCACCAACGACCTCACCAGTTACACCCTGGCGGTCGACCGGGCTGAGACAGAGGTGGCAGAACTCTATGATCCGCTGCATCCGGCGGTGCTCCGTCTGGTGCAGTTTGCGACCGAGGCGGCGCTGCGTATGCGCATGCCGGTGTCCGTCTGTGGAGAAATGGCCGCCAATCCCCGACTGACTCCGTTGCTGCTTGGTCTTGGCCTGCGGAGCTTTTCCATGAACGCGGGGGCGGTGCCGCGCGTGAAGCAGGTCGTGCGCGCGGTGGAAATCGACGACTGTGCGCGACTGGCACGGAAAGTAATGGAACAGTCCAACTCGGCGCGGACCGAGGAATTGGTAGAGGAATTCTCGGGAAGGTTGGGTTCGTAGCTTGTTGCTGCACACACCCTCCCTGAATTGATGGCTACTCCGCCGCCGCAACATGGCGCGAAATCCTCGTTACCTGGGTCCCCGCGAACTCCTGGGCTCGCTCCGGCGCGAATGACACATCGACTCTGCGGCAGCGGAGACTTTGTATGCGCGGCGGGTTGACGGGGGGCGCCGCGCGGAACAAGACATCTATACCATGCGGCGCGACCAGCGAGTGATGGTATAAGGTATCTCTCTGTCGATATCGGAGATGAAGGTGTCGGCGGCCCTCGCCGGTTATGCAATCCAGCCGTGAGGCCCGATCCTGCAAAGTTGGCGATGCCCGCTGAATATTGGCAGTAAAATAGGATTGCCACGGACTTGCTCGCTCAGACTGCGAAGCTGCGGCTTCCACAGGTTACCCAACAGCTTTGCGCCCTTCGTCCGCTACGTGCATCTTTCTTAACGGTGACGTCTTGCTGTAAGCAAATGTATCGCTACGCGTAAAGAAGTGTATCTCCGCCGTGCAGCCACTTCTCCAAATCCCGGACGCGGCGTAACCGTGCTGGCACGATGTTCGGACGAGCAGCCGTGTAATGCGCGTACTGATGATAATCGGAAGCGAATTACTCACACAGTCCCGGGTCTTATTTCGGACGCACAGATATCTCCTTGCAAATCTGGCCGTCATGATAGGTTTCGGGTACCTCTTCGTTCCGATCGATATCATCCCTGATCGCATCCCCGTAATCGGGCACCTCGACGAAGCAACCTTCGTCCTGGGTGGATTCGTCCTTGCCCGCGCCTTTGCCGATCCAACCTCTGAAGTCGGCACGCATCCTGCCCAGAATCGCCGCGCACCTGAAGGTGATTTAACTCCGTTTCTCTTTCGCCTGCTCGGCTATCGTGGTTGGTGGCTGATACGCAACCCGTTCGGACGATCTCGCTCGGACATAACAGGTCTCGTCGTCGTCGGCGGCGCGCCGCGTAGCGGCACCACGATGTTCCGTACCTTGCTTGGGCGGCATCCCTCTGTCGTCAGCGGGCCAGAAACCACGGTATTCCTACGTCGCATCACCGCACCTCGGCATCTTGGACCAAGGCTGCAACTCAGCCCCCGCCTTATTGAACGTTGGCAGATCGAAAGTCGCTCGCAAATCGAATTCATCGAGCGATTCCGCGAGGCTGTTATCGCCGATCCGCAGCGTCCCATCTGGGTGGAGAAAACGCCCGCCAACGTCTTTCACTTTGGCTTCATCGCGCACGCCTTCCCGAATGCCCGCCTGGTTCACGTTATCCGCGATGGACGCGATGCGGTGTGCTCTCTCAGGCAACAGCCGTGGGCCAAAATCCCGCGTACGATCATGCGGGATAGCCCTGAGGCCGCGCGACGCTGCGGCCTCATCTGGGCGGCATCCGTGCGGGCCGGCATCGCCCACCGTCATAATCCGCAATGCTGGGAACTCCGCTACGAGGATCTCGTCACGGAACCTGAGCATGCACTCCGTGCGCTGATGGCGTTCCTGGAACTGCCATGGAGCGAGCGGCTGCTGCAGACCGGCGCGCCGTCGGGACGTATTTATTCCCCTGACTGGCCGGCCGATATCCGCCGAACCTTCACCAACGATGCGCGTGAGGCCGCCGGCGCCCTGCATGACAATTCGATCGGGCGCTGGCGTGCGGAACTTTCGGTGGCCGATCGGAGAATTCTTGGATCGGTGATTGCTGGTCTGCTCATTCAGCTCGGCTATGAGCGCGACGACGGCTGGACGGAGAGCCGCCCCGCCTCAGGTAAAGAGTTGCTGCTCGACCAGGACAGTGCGCGTCACGTCCAGCACCTGTTGCAATTTGGGCCCGAATTCACTGACCTGGTAGCACAGGAAAACCCGGTGGCCGCCCACCTCGGGTGATACATCCACCACCCGTACTTCCCCCCGCTGCAGGTGCTCCTGCATCACCCGCATCGGGATCAGCCCGATCGCGATGCCCTTCAGCACCATACGGATCGTCACCGCCAGATTATTGCACAGACTCATACGCCCTGGTTTGACGCCGGCACGTGAAAACCAGGACGTCGCGGTCGCGTGCAGTCGCGCGCTCTGTGGACTGATCGCGAGATGAAACCGCGCAAGTTCCGCCGGACCGATAGGGTCTCCGGAAATCCCCGCATCCGGCGCGGCGAACCAGGCGAACCGGTTCACGCCGATCGGCTCCGCCTGAACATGCGGTTCCAGATCAGGCTGCGAGACGATCGCCACATCCAGTTTGCGGCCGTTCAGCAGCGTCCCGACCTCAGCCGTGTCGCCGACGTGAATCGAGGTCCGCAACTCCGGATGCCGTGCCATCAACTTCTGCAGCAGTTCCGATAGCCCGACCAGAGCAAAGCTTTCGTTCATCCCCAGCCGCAGCAAACCCCGCAGCGGATCGCGGTCTCGGAACCGCCCGACGATCGACGTTGCGTCCTCCATGAGCCGCCGCGCGTGATCGATCAAAGCATGGCCCTCGGCCGTCAGGCTGACGCGCGGTCCCTGTCGGATGAACAGCCTGGTGGCTAGCGTGGTCTCCAGCTCTCTGATGCGTTGTGACACGCTCGGTTGCGTCAGCCCCAGCTCTCGCGAGGCCGCCTGGAAGCTCCCCAGCCGCGCGATCGCCTCGAATGTCCGGATCTGCGCCAAGGTCATGTTCATCGGATAAACCTATCAAGACCCCCCATAACTTTCAATTTTTCCTATCCTCCGCCGGCTGATACCCTCCGGCCAAATCGACTAGGGCAGGAAACATCCGTGGCAATGCGCAACGCGGTCAAACAGGCCGCAGCCTCCGGGGCTATCATCCGTGGCGTCCATCTGACGTTCGCTGCCCCCAGCCTCATCGAGTTGCTCGGTTCGCGCCTCGATTTCATCTATCTCGATGGTGAACACGGCTGCTTCGATCAGCGCGATATCGAGACCGCCTGCATCGCCGCCGAACGGCACAACCTCACCGCCATCGCCCGCGTGCCCGGCCAATCCGCCGACATCATCACGCGCTTCCTCGATCGCGGCATCCAAGGTGTCATCGTCCCGCACGTCGAAACTGTCGCCCAGGCGCAGGAGGCAGTGGCCGCCACCTACTACGCACCCCTGGGCCAGCGCAGCTTCGGCGGTGGGCGGCCCGCCTTTCTCGACATCGCCGACAAGCCGGCGCATCTGCACGCCTGCAACGACGCAACGTCGCTCTGCCTCATGATCGAAAGCCGCACCGGCATTGACCTCGCCGGAGCGCTCGCCGCCGTGCCGGGCGTCGATTACTTCAGCTTCGGCATGATGGATCTCGCCCAGTCGCTTGGCCATCCCGGAAATCCCTCCCATGCCGACGTGCAGGCAGCCGTGGAACGGGCGACCGCGGCAATCCACGCCGCCGGCAAGCGCGTGCGCGAGGACTTCATGAAATACGCCTGGATCAATGACATTGTCCTGACCGGCGTCCGGCACAGTCTCGACCGCTGAACCAGGCGTTGGGCACGACGCATCCGCTCGGATCGGAACGGGTCATCGGGGCTACCGACGCGCGCTGGCTCTGCACCCTCGATCACGCCGCCCTCGCTATACTGAATGTTGGCCTCGCGCTCGAAGTCGTATTGGTCTTCACCAACACCGTCGCACGTGCCTTCCACAACGAGATCGTGCCCGGCCTGGAGGAGACCGCGCAGCTATTGCTGCTGTATATCGCCTTCATCGGCGGCGGCGTCGCTTATGGCCGCGGGCGCTTCATGGCCGTCACGGTACTGACGGAAAAACTCGCCCCACGTCCGCGTGCGGCGCTGGCCTCGATCGTCGACTGGACCGTCATCGCTGTCACCACCGCCATTGGTGGCACCGCCATCCCGCTGCAACTGATGAACGCGACCGAGCGCACGACGATGCTCGGCATCACCTATTTCTGGATGACCCTGCCGATGATCCTCGGCAGCCTGATCTTCATCCTGCACGCAGCCCATTCACTCTGGAGCCGTCCGCGCACCGTCGCATTTGCCGCCGGCGCTTTTGTGATCGCCTGCGTCGTGGCGTTGCTGCTGGCACAGGGCGGAGATTGGGCCAGTACGCCCGCGCTCTATCTTCTGCTTGCCATCGGTTTCGTCGCGCTCATTATCATCGGCCTGCCGGTCGGCTTTGTGCTCGCGGCGGTCGGCATCGTTTACATCGTGGCAACTGGTGCGGCACCGCCCATCGCCATCGCGATGACCGCGCAGCGCGGACCCGGCGGCTTCATCTTTCTCGCCCTGCCGTTCTTTATCCTGGCTGGCTTCATCATGGACAAAGGCGGCATCGGCGCCCGCATCGTTGCGCTTCTCACCGCGCTGCTCGGGCACGTGCGAGGCGGTCTGCTCCAGGTCTCCATCGTCGGCATGTACATCGCCTCCGGCATCTCCGGATCGAAAGCGGCCGACATGGCCGCCGTCGGCATCCCGATGACCGCCAGCTTCCGCCGGCAGGGCTATGACAGCGCGGAAGCAGCATCCGTGCTCGCCGCATCCGCCGCGATGGGGGAGTCGATTCCCCCGAGCATCGCGATTCTCGCGCTGGGCTCGGTGACCTCGCTCTCCACCGGCGCCCTTTTTCTCGCTGGACTACTTCCCGCCGCCACCATCGCCGTGTTGCTTATGGCGATGGTGTACGTGCGCGCCCGCTGGGCCACATGGTCGCCCGTTGAAAAAGCCACCACCTGCACGCGCCTTCTCAGCGCACGCGCCGCGATCCTGCCCCTGCTCATGCCGGTCGTGCTGATCGGCGGCATCGTGGACGGGATCGGCACACCCACCGAAATCTCATCCTTCGCCGTGATTTACGGCCTGCTCCTCGCCTGTGCGCTGTACCGGCAGGTCGGCCCGCGTGCGCTCTGGGATTTACTCACCGAAGCAAATCTGCTGAGCGGCATGATCTTTTTCACCTTCGCGGGTGCAACGCTGTTCTCCTGGGCCCTCGCGCTGGAGGGCGTGCCCGCCGCCGTCGCCCTGGCACTCGGCGCTCTCGGCGCGCATTGGTTCCTGCCCGCCGTCATTGTCATCACCGTGGTGCTCGGTGCCATGCTCGAAAGCATTGTCACCGTGATCATCCTCGGCCCGCTTCTTCTGCCGGTCGCACTGCAGCTTGGCGTCGATCCACTGCAATTCGGCATCGTCCTGATCGAGGCATTCGGCATCGGCTCCATCATGCCGCCGGTCGGCTTGGGCCTCTACATCGCCTGCGCGATCTTCCGAACGGAGGTGCATCGGACGTTCCGGCCGGTCATGGGCTACCTCGCCGTGCTCTGCCTGGGTCTTCTGGTCGTATCCGCTTTTCCCTGGATCACCACCGTGTTGCCGCATGCATTCCAGTTCAGCGGCTGACCAAACCATAAGGGAGGAAACAATGAAACTATCCGCGACGAGGCGAACCGTGCTGATCGGAACCGCGGCGATGCTGGCTCCGACCGTGCGCGCCGCAAGCGTCACCAAGATCCGCTTTGCCCATAGTGCGCCGGCCACGCACGGCTGGAACCTCTATGCCGAGCAGTTCAAGGCCGCCGTTGAAAAACGCAGCAACGGCACGATCCAGGTCACCATCTATCCCAACGCTGTCATGGGTAATGAGCAGCAGATTGCCCAGGCCGTACGTCTCGGCACCTTGGAGATGGGCGCGGTTGGCGTCGGACTCATGAATTGGGTACCGCAAATGTCGATCACCGACGCGCCCTTCCTGTTCCGCAATCGCCAGCAGGCGTACGCGGCGCTGGACGGCGCGCTCGGCGACGAGCTCAAGCGCCTCGCCGCGGCACAAGGCTTCCGCATCGTCGGCTGGACCGACCTGGGGATGCGCTGCATGACCAACAGCAAGCACCCCATCCATCAGGCGTCCGACATGCACGACCTGAAGATGCGTGTGCCTGACTCAAAATCGTACATCGCCATGATGCAGGCGCTTGGTTCCACAACCGTCACTGTGGATCTGAGCGAACTTT
The DNA here is from genome assembly GCA_963791885.1 of uncultured Pseudomonadota bacterium. Lineage (GTDB taxonomy): Bacteria > Pseudomonadota > Alphaproteobacteria > Acetobacterales > Acetobacteraceae > CAVSUZ01. Next base: position 2,556,972 of record CAWBUL010000006.1, read on the forward strand.
ATCTCGCGCTCAGCCAGCACGTGGCCGACGGCCAGGACACGCCCCCCTCGGTCGTCAAGTCAAACAAATACTATGAGGTCCAGAAATACGTCGCCAAGACCGACCACATCCTCACCAACGCCTACGCCATCATCAACCCGGCCTTCTTCAACAAGCTGCCGCCCGATCAGCAGGCGGCGGTTCTGGCCGCGGGAAACGACGCCACGCTGTGGCTGCGCACCTACACGCAGAAAGATGAGGCAAACGCCTACGGCTTCCTGCAGTCGAAAGGCATGATTGCCGACCTTACGCCCGACGTTGCCTCCTTCCAGGCCGCAACCGCCGGCGTGATCGACAAGTTCCCCGACCTTTTCCGTCCTGACCTCGTCAAGTTGGCGCGCTCTGCCCAAGCCTGACCTTATCAAAGGAAACGTCCCGCATGTACGAACGCGACGTCTCGATCGTCACTCGCTACGGCATCCAACCGGGCTTTGCCGCCTGTCCCGACGGCGCCGGCCCGTTTCCGCCGGTGATTTTCTACATGGACGCGCCGGGCTTCCGCGAGGAACTGCGCAACATGGCGCGCCGCATCGCCGCCCAGGGCTATTTCTGCTTGCTGCCCGACCTCTACTACCGCCTCGGCCTGCTGCGCTTCGACATTCCCCGCCGCAACGACGCCATGTCCGTCGTCATCCGCGGCGCCATGAACAGCCTGACCAATGCCGCGGTCGCCGAAGACACGGCCGGCATGATCGCCTTCCTCGATGCGCAGGATCGGGTGAAGCGCGGTCCGGTCGGCTGTGTCGGCCACTGCATGAGCGGCCCCTTCGTCGCCACCATCGCCGCGCTGTTCCCCTCCCGCATCGCGGCGGCAGCCTCGTTGTATGGCATCGGTATCGTCACCGATAAGCCCGACAGTCCGCACCTGATCATCGACCGTGCCAAGGCTGAACTCTATTTCGCCTTCGCCGAGCATGATCCCGGCGTACCGGCGCAGGCCATCACCGACCTCCAGGCAACGCTCGCACGCACCGAGTTGCGCCACACCGTGAAGATCGTCCCCCACACCCATCACGGCTATCAGTTCCCGGCTCGCCCAGACTATAATCCGGAAGCGTCCGAGCAGACCTGGAATGAGCTCTTCGCGCTCTGGGACCGGACGCTGCGTTGAATTCGGGCATCACCGAAACCATCGCGATACGCAGCGTCCGCACCGTCACGCTGCCGGCGCTGAACCTGTTGGCCGCTGGCTGTGAAGTGCTCACCATCCTCGCGCTCGCGGCGGATGTCGCCATCACGTTCACCAGCACCGTCCTGCGCTATCTGTTTCACCACGATCTGCCCTGGGCACCGGACGTGTCCGGCATCTTCCTCGCCGTCATCGCCTTCATCGGCGCCCCGGCTTACATGCGTCGCCATTATGGCATGGCCTGCACGGCCGTGCTGGACCGGCTGCATGGACCGCAACGCGCCTTTCTCCAGGCGCTCGGCCAATGGTCCATCATCTTCACCTGTGCGCTGGCGCTGCTGCGCTATCCGCAATTCCTCCGCGGCCAATCGCATCAGATGATGCCGGTGCTGGCGATCCCCAACAGCGTCGCCGCGATCTGGCTCGGAATCGGCCTGGTGCTGCTGATCCTGTTCGCCGCGGAGCGTCTCGCCGCGCTTCCGCTTCCCCGCGTAATCCTGTCCTTCGCCATTGCCGTGCTGGTCTCGCTTATCGCCGTCGCGCTGTGTGAGGCCTATGCGGACACGTCGTTCTCGCTCGATCCGTTCTGGGTGATCGCGCCGGTCGTGGCACTGGCCTTCATCAGCGGCACACCGATCCCGATTATCCTCGCCCTGGCTGGAGGCTTCTATTTCGTTGCCACCGGCGATGCGCCGCTCGTCGCCATCCCCACCGCCCTGCAATACGGCGCCGCCAGTTACATCCTGCTCGCGATCCCGTTCTTCATGATCGCCGCCGTGCTGATGGAACTCACCGCCATGGCGGCCCGTCTGGTCGACGCGGTCCAGCACTGGATCGGCCATTGGCGTGGCGGTCTGCTCATCGCCGAGGTCGTCGCCACCTACATCTTCTCCGGCATCAGCGGATCGAAGGCCGCCGACATGGCCGCCATCGGCGCCGTGATGAAAGGCCCCACGCGCGCGCAGGGCTATCCGGCCGGCGAGTTCGCCGCGGTGCTCTGCGCCTCCGCCGCGATGTCGGAAACCATCCCGCCCTCGCTCGCCATGCTGATCCTCGGCTCCGTTACGACGCTGTCGGTCGGCGCGCTGTTCATCGCCGGCATCGTGCCCGCGATGGTGCTGGCCGTCGCGCTGATCGCCGGCGTGGCGGTGCGCGCGCGCCGCCGCCACTGGGGTCATGGCACACGCTTCGACCTGCGCACCGCGATCGCCAGCCTGTTGCCCGCGATCCCCGCGCTCGGCATCCCGCTGATCGTTGTCGGGGGGATCGTCGGCGGCATTGCCTCGCCCACCGAGTCCGGTTCCTTCGCGGTGATGTATGGCAGCGTCGCGCTGGTCTTTGTCATGCGCTCGGTCGGCACGCAGCGCTGCTACACCGCCATCCGCGACGCCGCGCTCACCGCCGGCATGATCCTGTTGATGGTCTGCGCCGCCAACGTGCTCGGCCAGGCCGTGGTCCTCGATGGTCTTGGCGCGGCGATCGGCAGCAGCTTCGGCGCGTTCCAGAGCCGCACTGCTTTTCTGTTCCTTAGCGCCGTCGCACTGATGCTGATCGGCATCGTGCTGGAGGGGTTCCCCGCCATCCTCGTCGCCGCACCGCTCTTTCTGCCCGCCGCGCAGCAACTGGGCGTCGATCCGCTGCAATTCGGCATCCTGCTCGTCATGGCCACCGGAATCGGCGTGATGATGCCGCCCGCCGGGATCGGCTTTCACGTCGCCTGCACTGTCAGCGATGCACCCATGGTCCCCGCCATGCGCGCCAGTCTTTTCTACAACGTGTTTCTGCTGCTTGGCCTCGCGCTGGTGATCGTCTTTCCGCCTCTTACCCTTTTTCTCCCCCACGCGTTCGGCCTGCACTGATGCGCCACACAACAAAAATCGAAGGAAACGTCATGAACCCGACCATCACCCGTCGCACCGCGATCCTTGGGGCCGGTCTCGCTTCCGCGACCCTTGCGATGCCGGCTTTGGCCCAGCGCGCCAAGGTGCTGCGCCTGGGCAGCCCGCAACCGGAATCCTCCAACTACCAAAAAGCCGCTGTGATGTTTGCCGATGAAGTTGCCAAGCTCTCGGGCAATAAGCTGAAGGTCGACGTCTATCCCAACTCGCAGCTTGGCAGCATCAACCAGATGCTGACCTCCGTGCAGCTCGGCTCGCTCTCCATGACGCTCGCCGTACCGGCCTGGTATTCCAGCTACGTCAAGGCGATGAACGTCTTCACCCTGCCGTTCCTGGTCCACGCGCCGGAGCTGTTGCGTCCCGCTTTGGACGGCAAGCTCGGCGCGGCGGTCACCGCCGAAGGCGATGAAGCGGGCTTCCACTTCCTTGGCTGGTGGCTCATGGGCGCGCGCCACATGGTCAACAACGTCCATCCCATCAACATGCCGGCCGACGTTGCCGGGCTGAAGATGCGCGTCATCAACAGCCAAGTTTACATCCAGATGTTCAAGCTTCTCGGCGCCAATCCCGTCGTGCTCGACTCGGCCGAGATCTATCTGGGGCTGCAGCAGAAGGTCGTGGACGGCATGGAATACCCGATCCCCGACATGATCGATGCCAAGATGTACGAAGTCTCCAAATACATGTCGCTGACCGCCCATGTGACCGACTTCTTTGTCGTCTCCATCAATCACACCCTGTGGGCCGGCATGTCGCCGGAAGAACAGGGTATCCTCAATCAGGCGATGAAAACCGCCAGTGATTGGGAATGGCAGGCCCAGCCTGCGCTGACCGAAACCGCGAAAAAGAAGCTGGAAACCCTGATGAAGATAAATCCCGTCTCGCCGGAGAATCGCGCGCTGTTCGCGGAAAAGACCAAGCCGATCTACCAGCAATACGAACCCATCGTGGGACCGGACATCCTCAACCTCGCGACCGAACAACTCTCGGCCTGAGGAGAAAGTCCCACATGCAAGAAGCGGTGAAAGCCCTCGTCGCGGCGCGCCGGAACGGTGAACGGATCGTCGCGCTGCCGTCCGGCAGCGCACCCGCCACCATCGAACAGGCGCACGCGATTCAGGATGCGACCGTGGCCGCACTCAACGACCGCGTCGCGGGCTGGAAAGTGTCTATCACGCCGGACGGAGTCATGCGCGGCGTCATCCTCGCCTCCCGCCTGGTTCAAAGCCCGGCAACCCTCGCCGCACGCGACTTGCAGCCCCTCGGCATCGAGGTCGAGATCGCTTTCCTCTTCGACCGCGATCTGCCGCCGCGCGCCGATGAATACAGCGCCAAGGACGTCGCGGACGCCGTCACCGCCGTCGTCGGGATCGAGGTCGTCTCCTCCCGCTTCACCGACTACCGCGCCGCGCCCCTGATGGAGCGTACCGCCGACTGCATGTCGAACGGTGCTTTCATCGTCGGCACACGCCGCCCCGACTGGCGCAGCGTCGATCTCTCGAAGCTGGAGGCGATCCTGCGTGTCAACGGGCAGGAGGTGGTGCGAAAAACCGGTGGCCACACCGCCGGCGATCCGATCCTGCCGGCCATCCCCCTGGTCAATCTGCTGCGCCATTCGACCGGCGTGCGCGCCGGCCAGTTGATCACGACCGGAACCTTCACCGGCCTGCATTTCGCCGCTCCGGGCAACTCCATCACCGGGGAGTTCACCGATTTCGGCAAAGCCCAACTCACGCTGGAGCCTGCATGAACACCCAACCCATTCGCGTCGGCATTATCGGCGCCGCGCCCGATCGCGGCTGGTCTGCCGCCGCCCACATCCCCGCGCTCAAAGCGCTCCCGCAATACGCGTTGGTCGCCGTCTGCACCCGCCGCCAGGAAAGCGCCGAGGCCACCGCACGCAAATTCGCCATCCCCCATGCACTCAGCAACGCCCATGCCCTGGCCGAACGCGATGACATCGATCTGGTGACCGTTACCGCCCGCGTGCCGGAGCATCGCGCGCTGGTGCAGGCCGTACTCGAGGCCGGCAAGCACGTCTTTTGCGAGTGGCCGCTGGCGCTGAACACGCAGGAAGCGCGCACCATGCTGCAGGCTGCCCAGGCCGCCGGCGTGCGTCACATGGTCGGCCTCCAGGGCCGCGTTCACCCCGTTCTGCTCCACGCCAAACAGATGATTGCCGATGGTGCGATCGGCCGCCTGCTTTCCGTGTCGCTGATCTCGTCGCTCGCAAGCTGGGGACCGCGTCTCCCACCCGCCGAGGAATACCGCACCGATCGCGCCAACGGTGCCACTGGACTGACCATTCCGGGCGGCCACACCCTCGATACGCTGCAATTCTGCTTCGGCCGCTTCGATCAGATCTCCGCTCTCCTCGCGACGCAGCACAAGGAATGCGAGATCATCGGGACTAACCGCACCGTGCCGGTCACATCACCGGATCAGGTGATCGTCACCGCGTCCTTGGCAGACGGCGCGCTGCTGAACGCGCACATCAAGGCCGATATGGCGACGCCGATCGGCGTCCGCCTCGAACTCAACGGTACCAATGGCGACCTTCTACTCACCTCGCACACGCTTCCCGGTCAGGACCCGGTCGGTCTTCAGCGTGCCGAATTGACACTGCAACGCAGCCGGCGCGGCACGAAAGAATACGAGGAAGTTCCTGTCACCATCGACGACCCCAGCTTGCGCGATGTGCCAGGCGGCGCGCCCTTCTACACCGCACGCCTGCTGACGAGGCTGGCGGATGCCATCCGCAATAACACCGACGCCCATCCCAGCTTCGCCGACGCGGTTGCCTGCCACGAATTGCTCGACACCGTGCAACGCGCCGCTGACTCCGGCTCACGGATACAGGTCGCGGCATGACCGCTGACCTTGAACCGCGCAGCACCACGCAGGCCGTCAGCCCCGATGGTGTACGCCTCGCCATCCAGGAGTGGGGTAATCCTGCCGGTCACCCACTCCTGCTTATCCACGGCCAGGCGCAGTGCCATCTGTCCTTCGTTCGCCAGCTGCGCAGCGATCTGATCCACGATTTCCGCGTCATCACCTTCGATATGCGCGGCCACGGGGAGTCGGATAAACCCGCCGGCGCGGAATTCTACCGGGACAGCCAGCGCTGGGCCGACGACCTCGCAAGCGTCATCGACGCCCTTGACCTGCACCGGCCCGTGCTGGTCGGCTGGTCAATGGGCGGCCGCGTCATCCGTAATTACCTGATCCATCATGGCGACCGTCGCCTCGGTGCAATCAACTTCGTCTCCTGCAGGCCAATTGAAGATGCCAGCGTCGTCGGCCCCGGATCGCTCGCCGCGCATCAGCCGCCCCGCAGCCTGGCCGGGCAGATCAGGCAGAACATCGCCTTCCTGCGCAATTGCTTCAACGAGGAGCCTGATCCGGACGATTTCGCACTCGCGATCGGCTTCAACATGATGCTGCCGCAGGAGGTACGGCGCGCCATCCAAGGCTGGTCGACATCCCCCGATGCGTCAGCCGCTGCCTTGCGTGCAATCACCGTGCCCACGCTGATCACGCACGGCAGGCTCGATCGCCTCATTCTACCCGCCGCTGCGCAGATGACCGCCGACCACGTGCCAGGATCACGCCTCTCCTGGTACGACAACGCCGGCCACGCCCCGTTCTACGAGGACGCATCGCGCTTCAACGGCGAACTCGCGGCCTTCATTCGCGAAGCGACAGAGGCCTGACGATGACCCTCGCGACCGCATCGGGCCGTATACTCGATCGCGTCGTCGGTTCTGCCGCCGCCATACTGCTGCTTATTGCGATGACGCTCATGCTGCTGGGCGTGATCTTCCGCTACGTACTGCACCATCCCCAGGTCTGGATCGACGAGGTGATCGCAACCCTGTTCCCCTGGCTGACCATGTTGGGCGCAGTGCTGGCACTCCGCCGCAATTCGCACATGCGTATGACCGCGCTTGTCGCGCGAACACATGCCCGGATTCGCCCCGCGCTGGATACGCTCACCATCCTCGCCATACTCTGCTTCATGATCTTCACACTGCAGCCAGCGTTCGATTTCGTTGCAAATCAGGCCGCGGTCTCGATGACCACCATGAACCTGTCGCTGGCGTGGCCCTCCGCCGCGTTGCCGGCCGGTATTGCGCTGATGCTACTTGCGCAGCTGCTGAAACTTCCGCTCCGTCCCAGCCGGGGCGACTTGCTCTGCCTCGCCGCGGCGGTGCTGTTCGTCATCGCCTTGATCATGCTTTCCCCCGTTCTGCGCTCGTTCGGCAACTGGAACCTCGTTATCTTCTTTGTCGGAGTCACCACGGCCACGGTGTTTGCCGGCATCCCCATCGCCTTCGCGTTCGGCCTCGCCACGCTCGGCTATCTCACCTTCTCGACCTACATCCCTGCCTCCATCCTTATCTCCCGCATGCAAGCCGGCATGAGCGACCCGATCCTGCTCGCCGTTCCGCTCTTCGTCTTCCTCGGTCTGCTGATCGAGATGACCGGCATGGCGCAGGTCATGGTTGCCTTCCTCGCGAATATGTTCGGCCATCTGCGAGGCGGCCTGTCCTACGTGCTCGTCGCTGCGATCTATCTCGTCTCCGGCATCTCCGGCTCCAAAGCCGCCGACATGGCGGCGATCGCGCCCGTCCTGTTTCCTGAGATGCGCAAGCGCGGCATGCCGCATGGCGACCTCGTGGCCTTGCTCGCCGCCACCGGCGCGCAGACGGAAACCGTTCCCCCCAGCCTTATCCTTATCACCATCGGTTCTGTCACCGGCCTGTCCATCGCCGGGCTGTTCGCCGGCGGTATTCTGCCCGCGCTCGTCGGCGGTTTCTTTCTTTGTGCGGTGATCTGGCTCTATTCCCGCCGTTCCACCATCCCCGTCCTGCCGCGCGCCCCGGCACGCGCGACCGTGCGCAGCTTCGGTGTGGCCATTCCCGCTTTGCTCCTGCCCTTCGTGATCCGCTCCGCCATCGTCAATGGCGTGGCGACCGCGACCGAGGTTTCCACCATCGGCATCGTCTACGCCGTGATCGTCGGGCTGCTGTTCTATCGCTGCTTCGATTGGCGCCGAATCTGGCCCATGCTGATCGAAACGGCCACCTTGTCCGGCGCGATCCTGCTGATCGTCGGCGCCGCGACTGCCATGTCCTGGGCGATCACCCAGACGGGAATCTCTCGCGGCCTCGCGCAATGGATCATGCAGATTCCCGGCGGCCAGTTCTCCTTCCTCGCCATATCGATCCTGATATTCATTGTCCTCGGCAGCGTGCTGGAAGGAATCCCCGCCGTCGTCCTGATGGGACCGCTGCTGTTTCCCGTCGCGCGCCAGGTCGGATTGAACGAGATCCACTACGCGATGGTCGCGATCCTCGGCATGGGGATCGGATTGTTCTCGCCGCCCTTCGGCGTTGGTTACTACGTCGCTTGCGCCATCGGTGGCTGCGATCCTGACGAAGGACTTCCTTACATCGGAAAATACCTGATCGCGCTCAGCATAAGCCTGATCGTGATCGCTGCCGTACCATGGATTTCGACAGTCTTGGTCTAATACCAAATCCCCCTCACGAAGACTCACGTGGGGGATTCCCCGACGCGGGTGTGATCTGATTCAACCTCGGCGGCCCGAAGGAGGTTTGCCATGGGAAGCCCGATCCCACTGAGATCAGACTACAATGCGGGACAACTGCGGCGTATTGCCCGCGACAGCAAGGATGCCGACCAGGTTCGGCGGCTGCTGTCACTGGCGCTGATCTACGGCGGAGGCAGCCGGACCGAGGCAGCGCAGGCAGGCGGCGTGGGGCTGCAAGTGGTGCGCGACTGGGTACTGCGGTTCAATGCGAACGGCCCTGGAGGGCTGATCGACCGCAAGGCTCCAGGACAGCCATCCAGACTTGATGCGAGGCATCGTGCCGCGCTGGCAGCGATGGTCGAGAACGGCCCGATCCCGGCGGTACACCGCGTCGTCCGCTGGCGCATCATCGATCTCTGCCAATGCTTATGGGACGAATACGGGACCAACGTCTCGAAACAGACGCTGAGCCGGGAGCTGCGAGCCATGGGATATCGCAAGCTGTCGGCACGTCCGCGCCATCACGCGCAAGCCGCGGGCGCCATCGAGACGTTCAAAAAAACTGGCCTGCGACAGTGGAGGCGATCGCGCGCGAGCGGAGCCTCGATCGCAGCGATATAGAGGTGTGGTTCGGCGACGAAGCCAGGATCGGCCAGAAGAACAAGATCACCCGTCGCTGGGCTCGGCGCGGCACCCGCCCCTCGGCGCCATCAGACCAGCGAACCGCCTCGACCTATATTTTCGGTGCCATCTGCCCGGCCGAGGGCAAGGCTGTCGGCTTGATCCTGCCCTGGTGCAACACGGCGATGATGAACCTGCGTCTGGCGGCGATCTCGGCTGATATCGCTCCAGGCCGCCACGCGGCGCTGTTGCTCGACCAGGCGGGCTGGCATCTCTCGCGCCAGCTGTCGGTGCCGGACAACATCACAATTGTTCCACTGCCGCCGAAATGCCCCGAACTCAACGCGCAGGAGAACGTCTGGCAGTTCATGCGCGATAACTGGCTCTCCAATCGGGTGTTCGACGACACCGACGCGCTGCTCGATCACTGCTGCGAGGCGTGGAATAAGCTGGAGGCGCGGCCGTGGGCCATCATGTCGCTCGGATTGCGCGATTGGGCGCATCGGTCGTGATCAGAGGGATTTGGTATAAGGGAGGATACGACACATGAACACAACACGACGCTTCTTTCTTGCGGCTACAGGCGCGGCCGCAGTTGCACGTACTCGCCGGGCGCGCGCTGCCGAATTCGTGTACAAGCTCGGCAACAGCACGCCTCTGCATCACCCGTTCAACACGCGACTGATGGAAGCTGCCGACAACATCAAGAAAGACTCCAACGGCCGGATGGAGCTGCAGATCTTCCCCGACAGCCAACTTGGAGGCGACAACGACATCCTGTCGCAGGCGCGCAGCGGCGCAATCGAGTTCTGCCAGCCGACCGGGCAGATCCTCTCGACCATCCTGCCGCCGACCGCCGTCAACGCCATGGGCTTCGTCTTTGCCAACTATGACCAGGTCTGGGCAGCGATGGACGGTGAGTTGGGCACCTGGGTGCGCAAGCTGATCATCTCGAAGACCAACCTGACGCCGATGGAGAAGATGTGGGATCTCGGATTCCGTCAGATCACAACTAGCAACCATCCCGTACGTACCGCCGCCGATTGCGACGGGCTGAAGCTCCGCGTGCCCATCGCACCCAGCCTGGTCTCCCTGTTCCAGGCGCTGAAGGCCGCGCCGGTCGGCATGCAGTACGGCGAGGTCTATTCCGCGCTGCAGACCCATGTGGTGGACGGGCAGGAGAACCCGCTATCTCAGGTCACTGCCGGCAAGTTCTACGAGGTTCAGAAATACGTCTCCATGACCAACCACGTCTGGGACGGTTATTGGATCTGCTGTAACGATGCCGCCTGGGAACGCTTGCCGCCCGACCTGCAGCAGATCGTCGCCAAGAATCTGAACGAGAGCGGCTTGAAGGAGCGTGTCGATGTCGCGCAACTGAATGTCTCGACTGCCGGCGAGCTCAAGGCAAAAGGCATGATCTTCAACGACACGACACCCGACAGCTTCCGTGCGCAACTGCGCTCTGCCGGATTCTACGCGACATGGCGCGGCAAGATCGGCGAAGAGCCCTGGGGCTTGTTGGAGAAGTATGTCGGCAAACTCGCCTGATCCAGCGGTCTCATCACTAGGCGGCCTCCATCTCGGCGCGCGTGCCGCGGACCGCCGCGCCGGGGATCACCGTCGTTCCCCAAAGCCCGACGGCCGCGCCGATCATCAGATACACCGCGGGCACCATGTGGCTGCCGGTAATCGCGATCAGCGACGTGATGATGAAGGCGGCCGAACCGCCAAAGACGGCGACAGCGATGTTGTCTGCGAGAGAAAGGCCTGTGGCCAGGGTGTGTGACGGGAACATCCGACCGATTCCGGTCAGGATGGCACCCTGGTAGCCGGCCACCACCACGGCGAACACAATCTGGAAGACCAGGAGCCCGCCGAAGCTCGGGGACGTGTTCGCATAGGTGAACATCGGCCAGGCCAGGATGATCAACAGCGCGGCGGACACGCGCAGGAACAGCTTCGGCCCGTAGCGGTCCACATAATGCCCGACCACCGGTGTGAGGCAGCCGATAATGAGCGTGCCGAGCATGGTCGCGAAGAACCCATCGATCTGCGGCAGCTTCAGCGTGTGCACCGTATAGACCGGCGTATAGACCGCGAGCACGTAGGTGCAGATCGTGGAGGTGACGAACAGCGCACCGGTTGCAAATGACTCCTTCAGGTGGTGTGTCAACACGTGCTGCAGCGGCCGTCCCTCGACCTGCGAGGTCTGCTGCGACGCCGGCGGGTCCGGGATCCGCGTCAACCCCACGCGTATAGGGCGTCGTGGCTGAATATCGCCGAGAAGATCGTTCCCACCGCGAGACCCAGCCCGATGAACAACCCGCTGCTGGCATAGACCCAACTGAAGAAATGCGCCCGCCGCTCCGGCGGTGCGTAATCACGCATATACGCTGTGGCGTTGCCCATCTCTCCGCCGGTCGAGAACCCCTGCAGCAGACGGGCAAGCACCAACAGCAGCGGCGCAGCGAGGCCGATGGTGGCATAGGTCGGCGTGACGGCGATGAGGAGCGTTCCGATGCACATCAGCATGATCGTCATCGCCAGGGCCTGCTTGCGGCCGACCTTGTCCGAATAGATGCCGAGCAGCACGCCGCCCACCGGCCGCATAAAGAACCCGACGCCGAACGTGCCGAGCGACAGCAGCAATGAGGTCAGGCCGCTCTTGGTCGGGAAATACAAGTGGGCGATGACGGCGGCGAACACGCCGTAGAGCATGAAGTTGTACCACTCGAGACCATTGCCGATGACGGCCGCGACGATGGTCAGCCTCTGTTGCCGGGTCATAATGTCAAATGGCCGCTGCGTAGGCTGGCCGCCGTGGATCGGCCCCTGCGGCGATCAGCCCGTTAGCGGGATTGGTGCGGATCGCCTCCACGCTGCCGGCAAGCCAGGTCCAGTCGGGCCAGACGCTGACCTCGTGTCCCAGGCGCGCGAGATCGTCGCGCACATTCGCCGGCAAGCGTCCTTCGACGGCGAGGCGGCCGGGGAAATACTCGAACGGGGCGAAGGAGGATGGGAAGGAGTAGGTGGCGACGCGCGGCGCCTCGATCGCGTCCTGCAGTTCCATACCGAAATGCAGGATGTTGAGCAGGACCTGAAGCATGGCCTGGGTCTGGACGTCGCCGCCGGGTGTGCCGAAGGGCATCACCGCTCCGTCCGGACTGACCAGCATCGCCGGATTGGGGGTGAGGCGCGGGCGCTTGCCCGGTGCCACGCCCATAGGATGCTTCGGATCGGGCCGGTTCTGCGACCCGCGTGATGACGGGATGATGCCGAGGCCCGGAATGACGGGCGAGGCCCAGGACCCGTCCGATGGTGTCGCGCTGAAGGCATTTCCCCAGCGGTCGACGGCGCAGGCATAAGACGTGTCTGCCTCGACGCGCGGCAGGCCGGTCCGGGTTGGTTCGTGGTGTGCCGTCGGGGCGTCGATCGGTGCGGGCATTTCTGGGCAAGCGCGGGTGCGATCGAATTCGCGCGCACGGCGCGCGATGGTTTCAGGTGAGAGCAGGAAGTCGAGGGGGACGTGGATGAATTGGGGGTCGCCGAAGTAACGCTCGCGGTCGGAGAAGGCGAGCTTCAGCGCTTCGGTGATCACGTGGAGGTAGGCTGCCGAATTATGCTGCAGGCCGGTGATGCCGATCTGTTCGGTGAGCAGCAGAGCCTCGAGCAGCGCCGGCCCCTGGCACCACGGGCCGCAGACCATCACCTCATGCCCGCGCCAGAAACGGCGGACGGCAGGTTCGAGACGAGAGCGGTACTCGGCGAGATCGGCTTCCGATAACAGTCCGCCTTCGCGCTTGTGGAAGGCCACGATCTCACGCGCGATGTCGCCGCGATAGAACGCGTCGCGCGCGGCGGCGAGGCCGGCGGCTCGGCTGGTGGTGCGTCCCTGGGAGGCGGCGGCTTTCTCCTGGTCGATCATGTAGCCGATGGTTTTTGCCAGGTCGGACTGCACGAACTTGTCGCCGACGCCGGGAGCCTTGCCGCCTGGGAGGAAGATCGCTGCGTTCTGCGGCCAGTGCTTGTAGTCCGCTTCGTGCGCAGCAATGGAGCCGGCGAGCAGGGCGTTGACGGCGAAGCCTTCTGCCGCGAAGCGGCGCGCCGGGCCGGCGACGTCGCCGAAGGTCATGGTGCCGTGGCGCTCGAGCGCGGTGATCCACGCATCCGGCGCAGCGGGGACGACGGTGCGCAGAATGCCTTCGGGAATCTTCCCGCCGTGTTCGCGCATGAAGAGCTGCGGATCGAGTGCGCGCGGCCAGTGGCCGAGGCCGGCGATGGTTTCAACCGTACCGTCCGCGAGGCGCAGAATCATCGGCGCGACGCCGGCGAAGTTCACCAGGTCCGGCTGCAGGATTCCCAGCGCGATGCCTGCGGTGCAGCCGGCGTCGATCGCGTTGCCGCCGGCTTCGAGAATGGAGAAGCCGGCCATGGTGGCGAGGTAGTGTCCGGCGGAAACCGCGTGCCGCGTGCCGTAGATGGTTGGCCGATACGATGCCATGCGCCGGTGCCTCCTCGATGCGAGGAGCTTACGACGGTGGGTCCGGGTGGCAAGAAAGTGTGGCGGGGTGGTCGGCCGGTCGGCGCGGTTATTTGCCGGCGGTCGGGGGGGTGCGCGGTGGTGCCTCGGCGGCGGCGGCTTCCGCTGGTTGGGGCGTTTTGGCGGGCTTATCGGCGAAGAACATGGGTCGGTCCCAGCCCGGACCGCGGGGGCCGAACTGCGCCTGGTCGAGCAGGGCGCGGCGGGCGGCGCTTTCGCGGGGCCGCTCGGGCTGTCTCGCTGGCGTCTCATTTTTGTGTTTTCGAGGCTGATCGGTCGTTTTTGAGATGGATGCTTCGGTCGGGCTGGCCTGGGCCGCCACAGCCGGCGGCGCCGGCCTCGGGGTGACGGGGGTTGGAGCGGGGGTGGGTTCGGGCATCTGGGCGAGGGCCTCGGCGAGCATGACCATGGTGATGTGTTCGGTGCGCTCGGCGGCGTCGGTGGTGTCGGGGTTGGCGTAGAGCTTGCGGCGGGCGGGGCCTGCATACGCTCGAGCGCGCGTTGGGCGCGGTCGGCCTCGCGCATCATGCTGGCGGCCTGGGCGCGGCATTTGGCGGCGCGGGTGTAGTCCTCGGCCGCGAGGAAGCGCTGGGCCCAGTGAAGGCAGTCGTTCCATTGCTCACCAGCGGCGACGATCTGGGCGGCGAAGATGGCCTCGGCGGAGTCATTGGGGCGGAGTGCGGAGATCTGGGCGATGATGGCGTGGTCGCGGTTTTTGCGGTCCTGGGGGGATTCGGGCGGTGGCGGGAGGGTGCGGCGGAGATTGTGGAGCAGGTGGTGGTAGGCCTCGGCGGGGAGGGAGTAGGCGAGCGCGTCGGTGTCGATGGGGGTGGGGGCGAGGGCGGTGTGGGACATGGGGTGGGATGTAGGGTTAGTTTCACTAACCTTAAAGTGGCGGGCCATTCATGAGAACGACGAATCAGTGGACCGGGAGCCTGCGAGGCCTCCGGGCTGCAACGATCCATAGCAGCGCAAGTCCAGCGCCGAAGAGCGCGCCCGATGGCGGTTCGGGGATCGGGTTATTGCTCCAGCCCCAGGTGATCGCGCCATAGATGGTCACGAGACCGGGCATCTCGGCTGGCGGACCGCTGACCAGGAACAGTGTTGCATCGAATACTGACGGCGTGGTGACGTCGCGGGTGAACGGAAAGTCGACGAAGGCCCGGTCGTTGGCGGTGTGCTCCCCATCGTCATAGTACGGGATCGGGACGACCTTCGGTTTGCCGTCGACCATCGTGATCACCGTTCCGATGTCCACGCCGAAGTCCGAGCCGTCATAGATGACCTGGATCCAGTGGACGTTGTTGGTCGGATCTGTGCCGGTGGGGTTATAGCGGACGTAGAACTCGGCGCCCGTGCAGTTGTTGTTTTTGACACAGGTGGCGTCGCCCATATTGCCGGCGTCTGCGCCGAGACGAAACGCCAGATTATTGGAGTTCGGCGGCGTGGGGCCTTGTGCCTGATAGGTGTGCACGAGGAGACTCTTGTCGGCGAGGGTTACATCGGGCGCGAAGGTGAAGCTCCAGCCCATGCCGAAATTGTTCAGCGCCTGAATATATGGATTCTCATTGCCCTGCGCGGCGAGCAGGCTTGCGGACAGGAAGCCGACCGGGATTGTTGTGGTCGCCCACTGCTTGCCCCTGCCGTATAGACAATCCTGGGGTCGATGATGCCGGTGGTCGGGTAGTTGCCGACTTTGTCCGGGTTTTTCGGCTGCGGGACGATTTGTAGAGGGCCGGCAGACACGGTCCGGATGACGGCACCGAGCAGCAGGGCGAGAAGGCCGATCCGCGAGCAGAACCGCAACATCGCCGGATATCCATATGCTTACGTTGCGAAGCATATTCGCAGCTGCCTATTCGGCAAGGGGGTTTTGTGGAGTTTGCACGAAAGAGGCAGACATTAACTTTCCCGATGAAACGGAATCGGCTAAATCTTGTGCCGCCCGGGATGGAGGGTGGTCATGCGGCGTGTGTATCAACTGTTGGCGAAGCTGATGGCGATCGCGGCAGTCCTGCTCTTGGGCTTTGGTCCGGGCGGGCCAGCCGGGGCGAAACCGGTGACCCAGCAGTATCAGGACCTGAAGATCGTGTACACGGCCTCGGTGGCGAACACGATGGCGAAAAGCATCCACCTCGTGCTTCAGGACGCCAGCGGGAAGGCGTTGAACAAGTTCAAGGTGAGCGTGACGGCAAAGGGATTTACCGTCACCGGAGATTTGGATTCCTTCACGCTGACCGGCGATGTTAACGATGGGGCGACGGTGACGCTACGGATCAAGAGCGTCGCGGCCTATAAGGGCACCATCAGTCTGCAATCCGCCAGCTTTATGAATGGTGGCAACACCGTGGGCACCGGGGCGGTGACCGGCGGGGCGCTGGCGGGCGATCCGATCTACACCATCACCAACACGGTCGCGACGTCGCCCGATCTGACGGTGACGAACCTGTTGTTTTATGAATTGCATTCAGCGGTTGACTTCGGAACTCTCGATCCCGCGGTGCCGATCGACTCGAGTGGTGTTTTACAGCCTGACCTGACGCTGGACGGGAGCGGGACGTTCCAGGATTACAGTCTGCCGACGGGCGCTGATACGCCGTTCTTCATCTCGCAGGGGACGGTGTACGAGTTGGGGGATGATTCGCCGGTCGCTTGGTTCGTGGACGGGTACACGACGATCCCCGAGCCGTCGGGCGTCGTGCTGCTTGTGCCGTTGGTGGGAGGGTTGTGGGTGGTTCGGCGGGTACGGCGTCGTCGGCGGGGAAACCGGTTGTCCGAGTGACCTTCCGGCTACCAAAGCTTCTTCCTCAAGCGCTCAACTCAGCCTTGCAATGATTGAGGCCCGACGGCGCGAACGAGACAAGAGCAGGGAACGGAGAACTGCTCTCCTGGCAACACCGCCTCGGGCATTGGGGTAATCGAGGCGGTAGGCGGCTACATGAAGCCGGGCAGCGCACCAGCAAAGGAAGGAACCGCGGCGGCAGGTTCTTCAGAGATCGGCTGCGGATCGAGCCTTAGCCACGCACACGACGCGCAACAGCCGTCGCATTCTTCGACCAGCCGGATCGGCGCGCCCCGCGGTGTCCTTGGTGAGCGCTTTGGTCAGGTCGTCGTTCCTGGTAGCACTGGTTCATCGGAGCGTGCAGGCGCGCGGTGATGATCACTTGAGACAGAGCGAGTGCGCGACCTATGGGGACAGCATGGGGCCGTTAGCGCAGGTCGTGGCCGGCTATATGGCGAAGGTCGGATGTCACCTCAGTGATCAGTATGGCGGATAGAAACCTGCGCCCAGATCACTATTAACCGGCGGTGGGGGGACTTCGCCGGGGCAGGTGTTCGTGAGAACATCAGCAGTGTAAAGCTTCGTCAGGGTGTAGCAGTAATCCGTCTTGCCACTCTTGACACCGAATTTAACGACCTCCTCGGTGCTGATGTTCGGTGTCACGATGTCAATGGCGTAGGAGCCCGGCCCCTGGAGGAAGCAGTTGAGGTCCATGCCTCCCCCATACAGGATAGGAATGCGTGGTCTTACATAAACGGGATGAACAATCGCATCCCTGAAATCCTCTTCCCTCGCGCCGGGTGGCGGTATCCTATACACTACGACTTGGAGATCATGGATGGCTACGCCCGAACTCATTGATAAGCGATATCTGCCAGTCTTGAGCGTGCGCTGCTATTACGGACTCGGGACTCGGAAATGTAGGATGACTGAAAAGGACAAATGCATAGGCGTCTCCCCCGCCCGTAGCTTGAAGTAGTTGGCGTTGAAAGTTGTTGGCCTCGTTTGTCGTGACTACGATGCCTGCGACGGCCAGAGCACCCAAGGGAGCAATGATCCAAAACGCCGTTCGACGCCACGATTTCGGTAGATCGAACAGGGGGCTGACTGCGCCCCAAACGGTCAGCAGCGCCACGACAAGGCTGGTGAGTAGTCCCCATGTGAACATAGGTCCGGATACCAACTTAGGAACGCCGAACAAATAACCAACTGCCGCCAGCGCGACGCAAGGGACGGTCCTCCAGGACGGCGGAGGTGAACTTCGGCGCCGCGTCGGTGACGGGCGCGCTACGAAACGCTTGCCGGAATCGGTGGTGCGACTAGGGTATGTGTGGCGGGGTCAGAGCCGGGCGCGTGTCTGTCACCCACGCCGCCCGGCTCTGCGTCACTCGCGCCACGGCTGAGACGTGCCGGCGTCCCGGCGGTCTCACTGCAATAGCCGGCTTGGAGTCGCTTCCAAGCCGGCCGACGCAATTATCCCCGGTGGGGCACTCACCAGACAACTACATATGAAGGGCGCCTGGTGAACAAATAGGGAACACCCGCCAGGTCACGCGTGCCAGTATTCAGCCGAGCGCGCGGCGTTGCGCTCAAAAGTGGGGGCACGGAAATCACGTGGCGAAAGGCATGACCCTGGACCGCCGACCCCATGACCGAATCGGTAAGGCGCCCATGCGAACTTCCGTGCCGCTCGGCCACGTCGCCCAACACCTGCGTTTGATCGAGGTCCTGTGCCAGCGCCGCGACCGGCATGGACGGGTCAGCACCGCCCGGCTGCTGAAGGAGCACGGCCCCGCCGCACCGATGCCGGCGGTTCTATCCAGTCTCGCGGGGGATTGCCCGAAGCGTCAGGCGCACGCGATTCAGGACCGCTGCAACATCTATTCGCCCGATCTGGTTTGGCTCGCCGATGGAGTCGGGCGATCAGAGTAGTTTAACCGCACGGGTCTAAATTGAGCGCCCTGAGCAACCAAAACGGGGCATCTCAATGAAAAGAATCGGTCCGGGCGCCGTCAAGGGAAGAAAAAATCGATCACGACCCGGTTCCAAGGCGCTACTGACCCAGTCGGCCAACACACAGGAGCCGAACTCGATGAGCATCCCCTCTCTGAATGACCTTGCGGATTTTATTGCGGCCTTGGCGCAACTGATCCGCGCTCTTCGGCGACGATAACCACGGTTCCACCCACATCGACGGGGGCTTTATTCACCCGCGCGACCAGATCACGCCAGAGCCGGTCAGCCGCGTCGCCGCGGGCTTGATGCTGCTAGGGCGTCTCTGGTTCTGGTGGACGCTTGCCAACGATGACCCGTGCGAGTTTGGGACTCTTTGCCGACTTCCTGATCCGCTTCGGCGCGCTGCTGTGACAATTGTCGCCATCGGGGATGATCCAACACCAGCGCTTAGATCGCGCTGCTATAAGATAATCGGCGGACACTGGCGCCAAGGGGGCACCCGCTCGACAAAGCGGGTGGCTCCCCCAGCGGGCGCGAACGCTTTTCCGTCGAGCACCACTGAGTGGACTGTGGTGTATGCCAAGTTGGGCGGGGCAGCCGGATTGACCGACCGAAGGCCGTGGTCCGGACTGACGCTTTTGCCACCATTCAAAGCTTCGAGCGCGTCGATTGCCCTGTTCACCACTGAATCGACGGCGTCGACCAGTGGCTCCGCGCGGCCCTTAAGGCGATCAAGTGTTGCCGGCGCAAGTGTCACACGCCTTCCGGTGGGCCTCCGCGTCGTCGGACGTCGCCAGCGTCTCGCGCCAGAAGCGCTTTCCGATCATGGGCACGAGCTTCGAGGGGACCCGTCTGGCGAAGTAGCGAACGCCGTTCCGGGTGATCAGATACGATGCCATGGAAGAGGGCGCGTCCTGGGAACTTGACTCCCAAACCGACTTACAGAAGCAAGGCGAAACATGAAATTCAACAATTTGAAAGGGTTGCGGTCATGCGGTCGAGAAGACTCGAACTTCCACGGGGTTTCCCCCACAAGCACCTCAAGCTTGCGCGTCTACC
Source organism: uncultured Pseudomonadota bacterium (assembly GCA_963791885.1). GTDB lineage: Bacteria > Pseudomonadota > Alphaproteobacteria > Acetobacterales > Acetobacteraceae > CAVSUZ01. The sequence continues at coordinate 2,576,556 of CAWBUL010000006.1, forward strand.
ATTCCGCCACGACCGCACGGGGAGGAAGGCGCGCGGTATAGCCAATGCCTGATGCCTGTTCAATCGCTCGGGATTCCACTGGGGGTCCAATCACTGGCCACCCCCTTGGACCCGAGTGGGTCACCAGTCCCGGCCTGACTCCCTATCCCGACGCGCTCGCCGCCATGCAGGCGCGTGTGGCGGCGATCCGGGCCGGTACGGCGCCGGAACAGGTGTGGCTGGTCGAACATCCGCCGCTCTACACTGCCGGGACCTCCGCCCAGCCGGCCGGCCTGGTCGATCCCGAACGCTTTCCTGTGTTCCGGGCCGGGCGAGGGGGGCAATGGACCTATCACGGCCCGGGCCAGCGCGTGGCTTACGTCATGCTCGATCTGTCGCGGCCGCACGGCAGCGTGCCGGCCTCCGACGTGCGTTGCTATGTGCACGGGCTGGAGGCGTGGCTGATCGCGGCGCTGGCGCGGCTGGATGTGCGTGGGGAGCGCCGAGAGGGGCGCACAGGGATCTGGGTCGAGACGCCCGGGGGAGAGTGCAAGATCGCCGCGATCGGTGTGCGTATCAGCCGCTGGGTGAGCTGGCATGGCGTCGCGCTGAACGTGGCGCCGGACCTGGGGCATTTCGGCGGCATCGTGCCGTGCGGGATTTCGGAGCATGGGGTGACCAGCCTCGCGGCGTTGGGCCGGGCGGTCAGCATGGATCAGGCCGACGCGGCTCTGCGGTCCGCGTGGCCGGAGGTTTTCGGCGCGGGCTGATGCCGGACCGAGGGCCAGGCGCCGCTCGCCGCGCATTCGGTGGCAACCGCAACGATCGCTTCGGCCACTGCGTTCACGGCCGGCGGCCTCGCCCCGTGGACCGGCACCACCAGCGCGAGCTGCCAACTCGCGGTTGGGCGCAGCGGCCGGGCTTCCAGTTCGCCGTGGCGCAACTCGGTGTCGATCGATCCGCGGCTGAGGATGCTGAAGCCCTCGCCGGCGCGGAGCAGGGCGCGGATGATGGAGGGGTCGTCGACCTCCATGCGGAGGTTCAGGGAGAGGCGGCGCTGCGCCATCCAGCCGTCGAGCAGGCGTCGGGAGGCGTTGGGGCGGCTGGGGAGGATGAGCGGGAGGCGGGGCAGGTCGCTGACCGGCACGGCGCCGGCGCGGGGGAATTGGCCTGCTCGGCCGACCACGAAAACGGGTTCGCGCACCAAGGGGGTAATTTCGAAGCCTCTCTGTGGAAGCGGGTCGTGCAGACAGGCGAGGTCCACCGCGCCCCGGACCAGCCATTCATGAATGTAACCGCTGTAACCACCGACGATTTTGACTGACACGTTCGGGCATGACGCCGCGATGTGCTTCATCAGGGGTGGGATCAGATAGGTGCCGGCCGCGGGCGGTACGGCGAGATTGACCGTTCCGCTGATTTCGCCGGCGCCGGTCCGGATCTCTTCTTTCGTGTGTTCCAGCGCGCGCAGGATGGTGCGGGCACGGGCGAGCAGCGTGCGCCCCGCATGAGTCAGTGTGATGCCGTGACCGTGGCGGTGGAACAGGGTTGTGCCGAGTTCGCTCTCAAGCTGCTTGATCTGCCGGCTGAGCGCGGGCTGTGTCAGGCGCAGATACTCGGCGGCTCGGCTGTAGCCGCCGAACTCGGCAACGGCCTGGAAGTAGCGGAGTGTTCGTGTATCCATGGTTATAACAGCTATAGCCGTTATGCCTTGGACGGAAGGAGGGCCGGGGGCCACAGTCGCGGATCGGCTGCAGGAGGTGCGCGGTGAAGTTCGGCTTGATGACGCAGATCCAGATGCCGCGTCCGTGGCAGCCCGGCGCCGAAGTGCAGGCGTATCGGCATGCCGTGTCCCAGGCGGTCGCAGCCGAGGATGCGGGTTTCGACTACTTCTGGACCACCGAGCAGCACTTCTTCTACGAGATCGGGCACAGTCCCTGTCCCGACATTCTGTTGGCGGCGGTGGCCGAACGCACGAGCCGCATTCGGCTGGGCTTCGCCGTTATGCTGATGACGGTGCACAACCCGTTCATTGTCGCCGAGAAGGTCGCGACGTTGGATGTGCTGAGCGACGGGCGGGTCGATTTCGGCATGGGGCGCGGTTCCACCAATTACATGGTCGAGGCGTTCGGGGTGGACGCCGTTTCGTCGCGCGATCAGGCGTCCGAGGCGACCCAGGCGGTGCTGCGCATGTTCGCCGAGGAGAAGTTCGGCGGGTTCAAGGGAAAGTACTACGACCTGCCTGAGCGGTATGTGGTGCCGAAGCCGGTGCAGAAGCCGCATCCGCCGCTGTGGATTGCTGCGTCCAATTTGGAGACGTACGAGCATGCGGCGCGGGCCGGGGTTGGAGTCATCGGCGTGACGCGCAACTCGATCGCGGAGACACGGTCGGCGATCGCGCAATATCGTCAGGTGATACGGGGTGACCGGTCGGGCTTTATCGGCGCGGCGCCGAACGAGCATGTCGGGGTTTTTGCGCTCGCCTGCGTGCATCAGGATGACCGGATCGGGCGCGACATCGCCTGTGCTGCGGCACGTTGGTACAACGGGGACAACGACGCGATTCTGAACCGCGTGCGTTTCGGCACGGCCGGCGGGCTGGACCAGGTGGCGGCGAAATTCCGGAGCAGGACGAATGACCAGTTGCTGGAAGATGGGATGGCCATCGGCGGCGATCCGGACACCGTCTCCCATATCGTTGAGAAATGGCAGAGCGCGGGGGTGGATCAAATGATCTTCGTATTGCAGGCTGGGCGCACCACGCACGATCAGGTCATGAACTCCATCGAGCTGATTGGGGAGAAGGTGATCCCGCGATTCAGCGAGAAGCGCGCGGCGGCGGAATAGGGGAGGGGAGCATGACGCGACTGCTTCGGCTGCTGACGGCGATGCTGGGCCTGGCTATGCCGGTGCTGCCGGCGGCTGCGCAGAATTTGATGAAGGCGGATGTCGCGGGATCGACCACGTGGTGGGGCCAGATTCCCATCATGGTTGCGATTGATAAGGGGTTTTTCAAAGACGCCGGGCTGGATGTGAGTTTGCGGCCGATCATCGCTTCTTCCGACCGTATGGCGGCGGTGGCGGCGGGTTCGGTGGTGTTCAGCAATCTCGGGCGGATTGCGGTGATCGCCAACATGGCACGGGGTGATCAGAGCTTCTGGTATTTTGCGAATATCGATGACTCGCCGGGCAATGAGGGCTGCTGGGCGCGGCCGGGGTTTACGTCCTTCCAGCAATTGAAGGGCCATAAGGTCGCGGCGAACACGTCAGCCGAGATCACCATGGACGGGCTGTTGCAGAACGCCGGGATGACGGAGAAGGACATCCGGTTCGTCAATCTGCCGCCCGATCAGATGGCGCCGGCACTCAGCAAGGGTGACGTGGATGCGGCCTGTGTCTGGCAGCCACTGCTCGATGGGCTGAAAACGGCGGTGCCCGATGGAAAGCTGCTCGGGTTGGATAGCGAGACGCCGATCGGGCAGAAGTTCCACACGATGGCGTCGCCGGACATCGTTATTATCTCCCGCAGCTTTGTGCAGCAGCATCCCGATGCGGCGAAGGCTCTGGCAGGCGCGCTGTTGAAGGGGGCCGACTATACGAACAGCAATCCCGAGGACACCGCCGAAACGGTAGCTCACTATTTTCACAAGCCACCGCAGCAGGTCCTGAACGCCATGAAGACGTTCAAGTATTTTGGGACCAAGGAATGGCCGCAGCATATGCAGGTTCAGACCGAGCAGATGCAGTACCTGGCGAATGTGGTGAGTGACAGCGGGAAGATACCGGAGCAGCCCGACGTGAAGAAGTGGGAGAATACGAGCTTCGTGCCGACGCCTTGAAGGGAGGGGAGGGGCGCCGTGAAGGCGGGGGGCCTCCCGCTCGCAGGGCTTCTGCGACAGGAAAGAGCGACACAGAGACGCACAGAGAAGAGACAGAGGGCCGCGAAGGGTGTGGCGCTGCTGATCAGCGCCGGCGCGGTGGGGCTCTTCGTGTGGGCGTGGTACGCGGCGACGCGTTATGGCGCTGTCTCTCCCGTGTTTCTGCCGGCGCCGCAGACGGTCTGGCGCGCGGCGGCACGTCTCGCGGCCAGCGGCGATCTGCTGAACGATGTGCTGATTTCGTCGCAGCGCGTGTTCCTGGGATTCGTGCTGGCCGCTGTGGTGGCGATCCCGATGGGCGTCGTGATGGGCGTGTGGTGGCCGGCCAAGGCGATCATGGCTCCATTCATTTCGCTGCTGCGGCCGCTGCCGTCCATCACCTGGATCCCGCTGACCATCCTGTGGCTGGGCATCGGTGAATCGCAGAAAGTGGCGATCGTCTTCCTGGGGTCGTGGATCTACGTGTTGATTGCCACCTATGAGAGCACGCGGCGTATCGATCCGCTGCTGGTGCGTGCCGCGCGGAATTTGGGCGCGTCGGACATCGCGGTGATGCGGGAGGTCATCCTGCCCGGTGCACTGCCGGGTATCATCACCGGTCTGAAAATCACGCTCGCGATCTCCTGGTCGTGCGTGCTGTCGGCCGAGATGGTGGCGGCACAGGACGGGCTGGGCGCGCTGATCTGGCAGGCCAAGGACTGGGGCAATCTGGCGCTGGTTCTGGTCGGCATGGTCTGCATCTCCATCACCGTATTGATCGCCGACTTTGCCGCTCGGTTGATCGAACGCGCGCTGTTGCCGTGGGAGCGGCACCGGCACTCCTAATGGCGCCCATCCTGGCCGCTCGCACCGTCACGAAGAGCTTTGCCGCGGGACGCGGGGCGCCGATGGTCGCGGTGCAGGATTTATCGCTCGATGTCGATGAGGGCGAGCTGGTCTGTCTGCTTGGTGCGTCGGGCTGCGGCAAGTCGACGATCCTGAACATGTTTGCGGGATTCGTTGCGCCTGACAGCGGCGAGCTTCTGCTGCGCGGCGACCCGATCCGCGGCATCGAGCCGCGCTGCGGCGTGGTGTTCCAATCCTACGCGCTGTTTCCGTGGAAGACGGTCCGCGGCAACGTCGCGTTCGGTCCGCGCATGCAGGGGCTGTCGTCGGCGGAATGCCGCCGTCGCACCGAGCACTTCATTCGCATGGTGAATCTGGCGGGTTTCGAGGATCACTATCCGGCGGAACTGTCAGGTGGGATGCAGCAGCGCGTGACCTTGGCACGGTGTCTGGCAGCCGACCCCGAGGTGCTGCTGATGGATGAGCCGTTCGCCGCACTCGATGCCATGACGCGGCAAGTGATGCAGGAGGAATTGCTGCGCATCCACGTGGAAAGCGGCAAGACCATCCTGTTTATCACTCACAGTTTGGATGAGGCGCTGATTCTGGCGGACCGCATCATCGTGCTGTCGGCCCGGCCCGGGCGCGTAAAGGCCGTGATCGCCAATCATCTGCCGGTGCCGCGCGGCGTTCCCGTGCAGCTCTCCGCCGAATATGCGGCGTTGAAGGCGCGCGTGTGGGCTGAGGTGGAGAGCGAGGTTCGCCGGCACGCCGACCAACTTGTTCCGGAGAGCCGAAAGAATGTCGAAGCACGATTTCCCTGAGCAGGAGTTTCGCGAACGCCAGGCGCGCACCCGTGCGGCGATCGAGGCGGCGGGAACTCGACTGGTTCCTCGTGATCAATCCGGTCTCGCTGCACTGGCTGATCGGGTCGGATACGAAGGGCTATACGTCGTTCCAGTGCTTGCCGATGTCCGCGCGGCCGGGCCGCCTGGTGATGTTCGCACGGGAGACGGACCGCAATGAGCTGGAAGACGACACGCTGATCGACGAGATGCGTGGCTGGAACGGACGCGAACCCGAGGACCCGATGGAAGGGTTTGCGCGGTTCATCCGCGATCTGGGTGTGTCAGGGCGGGTGGGGATGGAGGTCCCGTCCTGGTACCTGCATCCGCATCAATACCTGCGCATCAAGGCGATGCTGGGCGATGCCCTGGTTGCGGAGCGCAATACGCTGGTGCTGGACCTCAAGCTGGTGAAGTCGCCGCGCGAGCAAGCGTATGTGCGGGAGGCGGCGCGGATTGCCGATGCATCGCTGGGCGCGCTGCTGGGGCGTGTGGCGGAAGGGCGCACCGAATTCGAACTTGCGGCCGCGGCGTTCGACACGTTGTTGTCGCAAGGCAGCGGCCTGCCCGCCAGCACGATGAACCTGGTCACCGGCGAGCGGTGCAGCACGGTGCTCGGCGCGCCGACGACAAGGCGGCAGCGGCCTGGCGATCCGGGCCATGTGGAAGTCGCGGCGGCGGTGCGGCGGTACACCTCGACCATCGGGCGGGTGTGGAGCCTCGGCGCCCCGAGCGCCCGGCTTCGCGCGTTGCATGACGTGGTTCGGCGTGCGTCCGACGCGACGATTGCGGCGATGCGTGACGGGGTGCCGGCCACCGTGCCGCACGAGGCGGCCAAGGCGGTGTTCGTCGAGGCCGGGCTGGATCACTACCGCCAGCACACCAGCGGCTACGGTATGGCGGCAGGATTCCCGCCGTCCTGGGGCGAGCCGGTGAACATGTTCGGCGGCAATACCTACACCCTGCGTACAGGGATGGTGGTGTCCGTCGAACCGAACCTGTTCATCCATGAAGAGCGGATCGGCGTACGGCTGATCGACAATGTTCTGATCACCGCGGAGGGGGCGGAGCTGCTGTCGCCGCGTGCGCGGGACCTGGTCGTGATCGAATGACGCACCAGCCTTCCGACGACCGCTCGCCGCCGCCGCGCGCCTACACGGCCGGCGTGACGCTGGCGAAAACGGCAGGGCCGTTGCAGACGGATCGGCGGACCGATGTCGCGGTGATCGGTGCGGGCTTCACCGGCCTGTCGACCGCTCTGCATCTGGCGGAAGCGGGTGCTTCCGTGACGGTGCTGGAGGGCAGGAGCGTGGGATGGGGCGCCTCGGGCCGGGCGTTCGGTCAGGTGGTCCCGTATCTCAAGCACGACGAACGATCGATCGTGGAGCATTACGGCAAGGACGACGCCGTTCGGATTCTCGATGCGGTCGCTCGCGGGCCGGACCTGGTATTCGACTTGATCGAACGGCACCACATTGCCTGCAACGCCGTGCGCACGGGATTGATTTTCGCGGCACATGTGGATGGCGCGTCCGCCGGGCTGGAGCGACGTGCCAGGTTCTGGCAGGCGATCGGGGCGCCGGTCCGCATGCTGGAAGGTGCCGCGTGCGAGGCCGCGATCGGATCATCCTTCTACCGCGCTGCCCTGCTCGATGAGCGCGGAGGGCACATCAATCCGTTCGCCTACGCGGCCGGACTTGCCCACGCCTCGATGCGGGCCGGCGTGACGATCCACGATGACACGCCGGTGCGCGCCATCGAGCCGAACGGAACCGGTTGGCGGGTTCGCGGCAGTTCAGGTGCCGTGCAGGCGGGCGCGGTGGTGATCGCCACCAACGCCTACACCACCGAGTTGTGGCCGGGTCTGCGCGAGAGTGTCGTGCCGGTCCGTGGCCATGCGATGGTCAGCGCCCCGTTGAGCGATAATGATGTCAGGCGGATGATTCTGCCCGGCGGTCAGTCGCTGACCGACACACGCCGCCTGTTCTCCGGCATCCGCCTGCTCCCCGATGGCCGGCTGCATGCCAGCGGCGACGGGCCTCTGTTCGGGCCTGAGCGAAGCCCATACCAGGAGCAGATCGCCGCCCGGGTCCGCTCGCTCTACCCTTTTCTGGACGATGTCACTTGGGAAGAGCGTTGGAGCGGATGGATTGCATTGACGCGCGACCAATTCCCGCGCCTGCACGCGCTGGCGCCGGGTGTCTATGCGGCGCTTGGCTATAGCGGACGCGGGATTGCGGCCGCGACGCTGATGGGGCGCGATCTGGCACGGTTGATTACCGGTGGGGCAGACCCTGTGTTTCCGGCCTCGCCGCTACGGAAGCTCGCGTTTCACGCGTTCGCTCCGATGGGAGTTTCCGGTGTCGTCCGGTGGTATCGGATGCGCGACGCGGCTGAACTTGGGGTACGTCAATCTTGATTAGGATGCCGCAAATGCCAGAGCCGCTCATGCGCGGCGACCAGACTTTCCATGTTCTTCCGGCGCGACCCGTCCGGTGTGAGCGGCTTGCGCGACAGCATCATTTCCAGAATGCGCAACAGTTGGTCGGCAACCTCAAGATCCCCCTGGTCGCATGCCTGGTGGAACGCGATGAGGATCTTGTCCGACAACCTGCGCGTGTAGCGCACCGTGGTTGCGGCCTGGGGTGCGTCTTCCCGGATTAACTCCTCCTGTACCTGGCTCACCCCGGCTCCCTCCGTTGGCGGCGAATCGCGCTCCATTCCTGATCAAGATGCTGGAAAAGGCAATCAAGCCCCCGTTATTTGGATGCTAAATTAGCGTTATTCCCTGAGTGTTTGTCTCAATGGGCAGATTTTGCAAGTGAGGCGTCTCCAGGATGGGACAAGTCCACGGGGCTTGACGAGGGCGAATTCGAAGGCTTCGTCCCATGTGCCGATCGTTGACGCCTTGCTGTACTCCGTTGCGCGGTTTTCGAAAAAATTCGCATGCTCGACCGCGTTGAGCATCTCGTCGAGCCAGGGAAGCGGATTGCGGGCGATCTGATAGATCGGATTCAGGCCAAGCTGGATCAGGCGGCGGTCGGCAATAAAGCGGATGTACTCCTTCACCTCGCGCGCCGTCAGCCCCTCCACCGCGCCTTCCGCGAATGCGAGGTCGATGAACGCATCCTCGTGGTCGACGATCGTCGCGCAGATGGCATAGATTTCCCTCTTCAGTTGTTCGGTCCAGATATCCGGATTCTCCTGCACGAAGGTGCGGAACAGGCGGATCACTGAAATGCAGTGCAGGCTCTCGTCGCGGACCGACCAGGAGATGATCTGCCCCATACCCTTCATTTTTCCGAAGCGGGGGAAGTTGAGCAGGATGGCGAAGGAGGCGAAGAGCTGGAGGCCTTCGGTGAAGGCTCCGAACGCGGCCAGGGTTTTTGCGATCTCGAACCGGCTGGTGACCGAGAAGCCCTGCATATAGTCGTATTTGTCCTTCATCTCCTTGTATTTGAGGAAGGCCTGGTACTCCGTTTCCGGCATTCCGATCGTATCGAGAAGGTGACTGTATGCCGCGATGTGGACGGTTTCGATGTTGGAAAAGGCCGACAGCATCATCAGCACTTCGGTCGGTTTGAAGACCTGGCTGTAGTGCTTCATGTAGCAGTTGTTCACCTCGACATCGGCCTGGGTGAAGAAGCGGAAAATCTGGGTAAGCAGACTGCGTTCGGGCTCGGTCAGGTTGCGGTGCCAGTCCTTCACGTCATCCGCCAGGGGCACTTCCTCCGGCAGCCAGTGGACGCGCTGCTGGGTCAACCAGGCTTCGTACGCCCAGGGGTAACGGAACGGCTTATAGACGGGATTTTCCGTGAGCAGATCGGCGCGGGCCGGCTGGTCCATGACTTGGAGTCGCTCCTAAGAGACGGTGAGTATCATATATAGTGGGGCCGGACCCTGCCAACCCCAATATCCAGTGATGGTTCGACGAATCGGGATCTCTGCTCGACCGTCTCCCTGGGCGGCATAAAGGTTAAATTTCCATTGATACGTTTAACACTTTTACGACTTATTCCGGGTTGACCACGTGTGTGTAAACCGCGTTTGATCCGCGCGCGCTCCTGCCCGCCGGAAGGGACCGGTCATGACAACCGAAACGTTTGTCGAATTCACGTTCGAAGCGGCGCACGCGTTGCCGCCCTTCGCGCCATTGCATGGACATTCTTTCAAGGCCGCTCTGTACCTGAGGGGTGAGCCAGATCCTGTCTATGGCTGGTCGCACAACCTGTATGAAGTGGAGGAAGTGATTGCCGAGGTCAAACAATCGGTGGATCACCGGTACCTGAATGACTTCATTGAGGCGCCATCCATCGAGAATGTCGCCCGTTGGCTCTGGTCGCAGTTCGAACCGTGCATTGACCTCGATCACTTCAAGGACGTCAACGACACCCTGGGTCATCCCGCAGGCGACGCACTATTGCGGGCAGTGGCCGGTCGTCTTCGTAACTGCATTCGCGACTCCGACGTGGTGGCGCGGCTTGGCGGCGATGAGTTCGCCATTCTTCAGATCTCCGGCAATCAACCCGACGCGGCGGAGAGTCTGGCGCAGCGTATCGTGGAGAGCCTCGCGCAAACGTACGATGTCGATGGTCATCCGGCGGTTGTCGGGGCGAGCGTCGGCGTATCCTTTGCAACGGATGCCAGCGCCTCGCCCGATATACTGCTGAAATGCGCCGATATGGCGCTGTATCGCGCGAAATCGGACGGGCGGGGCCGCTACCGCTTCTTCCAGGCCGAGATGGATGCCGAACTGCAGGCGAGAAAGGCCATCGAACTCGATCCGCGGGAAGCGCTCGGGCGCAACCAGTTCGACGTTTTCTATCAACCGCAGTTCGACATTGCCCGCGGGCAGGTGAGCGGTTTCGAAGCGCTGCTACGCTGGCGCCATCCGCAACGCGGCATGGTGCCGCCCGATCAGTTCATTCCCATCGCGGAGGAACTGCAGCTGATTGGTCAATCAGCGAATGGGTGCTGCACAAGGCCTGCGCCGACGCCACGAGTTGGCCCGAGCATGTGAATATCGCCGTCAACCTTTCGCCGATGCAGTTCTATGGCGGAGACCTGGTGGAAACCGTGCGGGACGCATTGGCCTCCGCGGGACTGGCGCCGAGCCGGCTGGAATTGGAAATCACCGAATCTGCCCTGCTGGAGCATGACGAGCATGTGCTTGCGGCCTTGCACAGGCTGCGCTCGTTCGGCGTGCGAATCGCGCTCGACGATTTTGGAACGGGATACTCAAGCCTGAGCTATCTGCGCAGCTTCCCGTTCGACAAGATCAAGGTGGACCAATCTTTCGTCCGTGAGATCGGGCGGCGGCCGGACTGCCTGGCCATCGTTCGCTCGATTGCCGATCTGGCCCGGCAGCTTGGCATGACCACTGTGGCCGAAGGCGTTGAGACGCAGGAACAACTCGTCGCGGTCAGGGACGCGGGATGCACGGAAGTGCAGGGCTATCTGCTGGGCCGCCCGGGACCGCGGGCCGCCGTGGCGGACGGGTTCGAACGCGCGTCCGAACTGCAGGAGTTCATGGCCGCGTAGATTCGGGCAGCTGAACAGGCCGACCGGTGGTCGCGCTGCAGCAGGCCAGGGTCAGCCGGGACGCCCGACGACGAATGCATCCACGCAGAGACCGCGAGGTTGTGGAGACGCTCCAGCCCCTCATACAATGCGGCCGGAGGTCACTGCTTAACCCGCGCAATCAGCGGGCTGGAACGTCCAAACCCCGTCCGTCCGAGACCCATCCGTTCGAGATCGGGCGGACCAACCAGAATGGTTTTATGGCCCTGCCGCTGAAGCGCCGCTATCCGTTCGCCGAGATGCCGTGCGTGGCTCTCGGGAGAGGTGATTCGATGATGAAGGGCAATTCGCATCGAGAGCGACGATCTGTGAATTTCACGGCCCCTTCTGGTGCTCCGACCGCCCGCGCAACCATATTCGAGAGCAGGTGTGGAAGGACTGTCGTGGTTTTCAGTTAACCGCGACGAAGATTGGAGGCATCACTTGGCCGTGAGGCGACGCGACACTCTTCTTCTGGGACTTGGGGCGGTGCTCAGCGCGCCGTTCACCCGGGGCGCAATCGGTGCCGGCGCCGATCAAGCGGTGACCGTCAGCAATGGCCTGACCGTGCTGGGCAAACCCCAGCTTCCCGCGAATTTCCCCTACTTCCCCTATGTCAATCCCGAGGCGCCGAAGGGCGGCACGGTTACCCTTTCCGCCGTGGGCAGTTTCGACAGCTTCAATCCGTTCATCCTGCGCGGCACGGCCGGCGAGGGGATGGTGGGTCCATGGGTCATCCTGCCAGGAGGGTCCGAGGGGGCTCGACCATCGGCCATGTCTGGGAAAGCCTGCTCGTTCCCTCCGCCGACGAGATCGCCACCGGCTATTGTCATGTGTGCAGCACGGTCGAAACCCCCGCCGACGGCATGTGGGTGGCATTCAATCTGCGGCCGGAAGCGCGCTTCTCCGATGGCCATCCCCTGACGTCGGACGACGTGGTGTGGACCTTTCAGACGCTTCTGGCGAAAGGCAGGCCGAGCTTCCCGGTGCAGATGGCAGACGTGAAGGAGGTTGTCGCCGAGGGCCCCCACCGCGTGATCTACCGGCTGAAATCGAACACGAACCGGGCGCTGCCGATGGTCCTGGGCGGGCTGCCGGTCCTGCCGAAGCACTGGTTTGGCGACCGGGCATTCGACGAACCGCTGCGCGACCCACCGATCGGGTCAGGCCCGTACCGCATCACTGCGGCCTCGCTCGGGCGCAGCATCACCTATGAACTGGATCCGAACTGGTGGGCGAAGGATCTACCGACTGCACGCGGCACCAACAATTTCGGCACCGTCTATGTGGAGTACTACCGGGAAACTTCCGTCGCGATGGAAGCCTTCAAGGCGGGGCAAGTCGATCTTCGGTCGGAGAACATCGCCAAGCGCTGGGCTACCGATTACGACTTCCCGGCGGTGAAACAAGGTTTGGTGATCAAGCAAGACATCCGCCATCATCTGCCCACGGGCATGCAGGGCTGGTCGATGAACGCCCGACGTCCGATGTTCCAGGATGTACGCATCCGCCAGGCGATCGCCTGGGCTTACGATTTTGAGTGGGCCAATAAGAACCTATTCTACAATCAATACACGCGCTCGACCAGTTACTTCAGCAACAGCGATCTCGCATCCTCGGGCCTGCCGGGCGACGATGAACTCAAGCTGCTCGAACCGTTCCGCGCCCAATTGCCGCCCGAACTTTTCACCCAGCCCTTCACGCTTCCGGTCACTGACGGTTCGGGCAACGACCGCAGGCAGTTGATGACCTCGTTCAAGCTGATGGAAAGCGCAGGATGGTCTGTGAAGAACATGCGCATGGTGAATGCGCAGGGCGAACAGATGCGTTTCACCATTCTGCTTCCCGACCCGTCCTATGAGCGGCTTTCGTTGCCGTATGCCGAAACCCTGAAGCACCTCGGCATTGCCGTGGATGTTCGCACGGTCGATCCGGCGCAATACCAGCATCTGGCCGACGACTTCGATGTGGACATGACGCTGTGGATCTACGCCCAGGGCGACGTGCCGGGAAACGAGCTGAACGATTACTGGTCCTGCGCCGCCGCCAAGCTCACCGGCAGCATGAACCTGCCCGGCATCTGCAACCCCGTGGTAGATGCGTTGATCCAGAAAGTTGTCACCGCGCCCGACCGGCTTACGCTGCGGACCGCGGCGCGTGCGCTCGATCGCGTACTGCTCTGGGGATGGTGGATGGTACCGGGCTGGAGCAGCAACACATTCCATATCGCCGAGTGGAATCGCTTCGGCTTTCCGAACAAGCCAATCCGGGAGGGCGTGAATTTCGACTGTTGGTGGGTGGATGCCGCGCTCGCCGCCAAGACCGATGCAGCACGCAGGGCATAACGCTGGGCGAGAGCGGGATGGCTTCGCTTCAGCTCACCCACCCCGCTCTCGCGCTTTGTCCGAGAGCGTGATTCAGACCTCCGACGATTCCGCCTCCGGTCATCACGCGCCGTCTGAGAGCGTGATTCAGACCTCCGGCGATTCCGCCTCCGGTCATCACGCGCCGTCTGAGAGCGTGATTCAGACCTCCGGCGATCTCGCCTCCGGTCATCACGCGCCGTCTGAGAGCGTGATTCAGACCTCCGGCGATCTTGCCTCCGGTCATCACGCGCCGTCTGAGAGCGTGATTCAGACCTCCGGCGATTCCGCCTCCGGTCATCACGCGCCGTCTGAGAGCGTGATTCAGACCTCCGGCGATCTCGCCTCCGGTCATCACGCTCTAGGCCGTCCGAGCCAATGACCGGCTATCTCATCCGCCGCCTTCTGCTGGTTATCCCGACCCTGTTCGGCATCATCGCTATCAACTTCGTGGTGGTGCAGTTCGCGCCTGGCGGTCCTGTGGAGCAGGTGGTGGCGCAATTGCGGGGGAGGGCGGAGATCGGGGCGCTGTCGGGGCAGACCTCCGATATCGGTGCCCAGGGCAGCTATCGGGGCGCCAGCGGCATCGATCCGCATGTCTTGGCCAATATCCGCAAAATGTTCGGCTTCGACAAACCGCCACTGACCCGCTTCATGGACATGGTTTGGGGGTATTTGCGCTTCGATTTCGGCCGCAGCTTTTTCCGTGGGCAGACCGTGCTTCAGTTGATCGCGAGCCACCTGCCGGTTTCGATTTCGCTCGGGCTTTGGTCCACGCTGATCATCTACACGGTGTCGATCCCGCTCGGCATTCGCAAGGCGGTGTGGGACGGCAGCCGCTTCGACGTGGCGACGTCAGCGATCGTGCTGATCGGCTATGCCGTCCCCAGCTTCCTTTTTGCCATCCTGCTGGTCGTGCTGTTCGCCGGCGGCAGCTATCTGCATTGGTTTCCCTTGCGGGGTCTGGTCAGCCAGAATGCCGGGTCGTTGCCCTGGCCCGCGCTGATCGCGGACTATGTCTGGCACATGGTGCTGCCCATCACGGCCGTGGTGGCGGGCGGATTCGCCAGCCTGACCATGCTGACCAAGAACTGCTTCCTCGAGGAAATCCGCAAGCAATATACGGTCACCGCACGCGCAAAGGGCGCCAGCGAACGGCGAGTGCTGTATGGCCACGTGTTCCGCAACGCCATGCTGCTGATCGTTGCCGGCTTCCCACAGGCCTTCATCGCGATCCTGTTCACCAGCGCGTTGCTGGTGGAGATCGTCTTCTCGCTGGATGGGCTGGGCCAGCTTGGCTTCCAGGCAGCCATCCAGCGCGATTACCCGGTCATGTTCGGCACCCTGTATATCTTCACGCTGCTCGGGCTCCTGATGCAGATCGTCGGCGATCTGCTGTATACGGTGGTCGATCCCCGCATCGACTTCGAAGCCCGGTCAGGATGAGGCTCTCGCCTGTCACGCGCCGACGTCTCGCGATATTTCGGGAGCATCGGCGGGGGTACGCTTCGTTTTGGATCTTCCTGGTCCTGTTCGTCATCAGCCTGTTTGCCGAGTTCATCGCGAACGACCGGCCGCTGCTGGTGCACTATGACGGCAGGTTCTATGTGCCCGTCCTGCACAACTATCCGGAAACGACCTTCGGGTCGGACTTCCTGCCCACCGAGACCGACTATACCGACCCCGATGTCGCACGTTCCATCCACGCCCATGGCTGGATGATCTGGCCGCCTATCCCGTATCACTACGATACGATCGTGAAGAACCTGCCGAGCCCGGCCCCAACTCCGCCTTCCTGGCGGAACTGGCTGGGCACGGACGACCTGGGACGGGATGTGCTGGCGCGCGTGATCTACGGATTTCGCATCTCGGTGCTGTTCGGCTTCGTGCTGACCGTGTTCTCCAGCCTGGTGGGCGTGTTTGCCGGCGCGCTGCAGGGATTCTACGGCGGGTTGACCGATCTGCTGTTCCAGCGCTTCACCGAGGTCTGGAACGGCATGCCGCAGCTCTATCTGCTGATCATCCTCGGCAGCATCATCACGCCCGGATTCTGGGTGCTACTGATTTTCCTGCTGCTGTTCTCCTGGATGAATCTCACAGGCGTTGTGCGGGCGGAATTCCTGCGCGGGCGAAACCTCGAATACGTGCGGGCCGCGCGCGCCCTGGGCGTGAGCGATGGCATGGTGATGTGGCGGCATATCCTTCCGAACGCGATGGTCGCCACCCTGACCTATCTCCCGTTCATTCTGTCGGGATCCGTCACGATCCTCGCCAGCCTGGATTTCCTCGGCTTCGGCCTGCCGCCGGGTTCGCCGTCCCTTGGCGAACTCGTTTCGGAGGGCAAGGACAACTTGCAAGCGCCCTGGCTGGGCTTCACCGCCTTCTTCGTGCTGGGAGGCTTGCTGTCCTTGCTGATCTTCATCGGCGAGGCGGTGCGTGATTCGTTCGATCCCCGGCGGCTCACGACATGAACGAGGAGAACAGCGCGAGCGAGAAGCTGCTGGACGTCGAAAACCTCTCGGTCGCGTTCGGCACCGAGCGCGTCGTGGACGGTGTATCCTTCAGCGTGGACCGCGGCGAAACACTCGCGCTGGTTGGGGAGAGCGGGTCCGGCAAATCGCTGACCGCACTTTCGATCCTGCAGTTGCTGCCGCATGGGGCGTCCAACCCGACGGGGCGGATCATGCTTGCGGGGGAAAGCATCATCGGTGCCCGCGAGGTGACGCTGCATCGCGCTCGCGGTGAATTGGCGGGCATGGTGTTCCAGGAGCCGATGACCAGCCTCAATCCGTTGCACCGGATCGGCCGCCAAGTGGCGGAAGCCGGTACTGCTGCATCGGCGGATGTCGGCCACCGCGCTGGAGAAGCGGGTGGTTGATTTGCTGGATCAGGCCGGTTTCCCCGACGCAGTCCAGCGGATGGGAGCATTCCCGCACCAGCTGTCCGGCGGACAACGCCAGCGCGTCATGATCGCCACGGCACTGGCGAATGATCCGGCGTTGCTGATCGCGGACGAACCGACGACGGCGCTGGATGTAACGATCCAGGCGCAGATCCTGGAACTGCTCGCGGAACAGAAACGCCGGCGCCGCCTCGCGCTGCTGCTGATCACCCATGATTTGCAGATCGTACGCCGCTACGCCGATCGGGTCTGCGTGATGCGGGAGGGCAAGATCGTGGAGGCTGGTCGCGCGGCGGCGATCTTCGGCGCGCCGGCGCATCCTTATACGCGCATGCTGATCGCCGCGGTGCCGAAAGGGAAACCAGCACCTATTCCGGCAAATGCTCCGCCGCTGGCGTGCGCACGCGATGTGCACGTGCATTTCGCCATTCGCCGTGGCGTGTTGCGACGGGTTGTCGGTGCGGTCCGCGCTGTCAACGGCGTGTCGGTCACGGTGCATGAAGGCGAAACCGTCGGACTTGTTGGCGAGTTCAGGCTCCGGCAAAACCACGATGGGGTTTGCCATGGTCGGTCTGACCCGGTCGGAAGGGCAGATCACATTCGAAGGACACGACCTTTCGCGTTTGTCGAAGCGGCAAATCCGCACCTTGCGGGGAGATATGCAGGTCGTCTTCCAGGATCCGTTCGGCAGCCTCTCGCCCCGCATGACCGTGGGGGACATCGTGGCCGAGGGATTGCGAGTCCACGAACCTCAGCTCAGCCGGGCAGAGCGCGAACGCCAGGTCGCGGCGGAGTTGGAGGAGGTTGGAATTCCTGCCTCCGCCATGGATCGTTACCCGCACGAGTTCAGCGGTGGACAGCGGCAGCGCATCGCCATCGCTCGTGCCATGGTGCTGAAGCCCAACTTCGTCGTCCTGGACGAACCGACCAGCGCGTTGGACATGTCCGTGCAGGCGCAAATCGTGGAGCTGCTTCGCCGGCTGCAGCGGGACCACGATCTGGCCTATCTGTTCATAAGCCACGATCTGAAGGTCGTGCGCGCGCTCGCCCATCGGGTTGTGGTTCTGTGCGGCGGGGCCGTCGTCGAGGAGGGGGACACCGAAGCGATCTTCTTAAAGCCGCGCGAAAACTATACGCGCGCACTGATCAGTGCGGCGTTCGCCAAGGAAGCGGCGAAGGAGAAGGATCAGCAATGGCAAGCGATACCGGGCTGAGCTTTCGCCCGGCGGAGCAGCGTGTCGGCCCCGAGGCATGGAATGCGCTTTGGGGGGCCGTGGTCGGATACGCCATGGATGGCTTCGACCTGCTGATTCTCGGCTTCATGCTACGCGCGATCGGCGCCAGCCTGCATCTCGGTCCGGCGCAGGCGGGCAGCCTGGTCACCGCCACGCTTGCCGGGGCGGTGGTTGGCGGCATCGTCTTTGGCATGCTAGCGGACCGCCTCGGCCGCGTCCGCGTCCTGACCTGGTCCATCCTGCTCTTTGCCGTCTTCACCGGCCTTTGCGCGGTGGCGCAGAGCTATGGCGAACTGGTTGCGTTCCGAACTGTCGCCGGGCTTGGCTTGGGCGGGGAGTTCGGCATCGGCATGGCCTTGGTCGCCGAAGCATGGCCGGCAGCGTTGCGGGCGCGCGTGTCATCCTATGTCGGCCTGGGTTGGCAGGCGGGCGTGCTGCTGGCGGCATTGGTCACACCATGGCTGCTGCCAACGATCGGCTGGCGGGGCATGTTCGCGGTTGGCGTTGTGCCGGCGCTCGCCGCGTTCCTGATCCGCCGCAGCCTTGCCGAGCCGGCGCTGTTTCTCAGCAGTCGTGGCGAACGCCCGCCTGGATCATCCTTGCGCCTGTTGGTCGCCGACGCACAAACGACGCGCATCAGTCTGGGCATGGTCATGCTCTGCTCGGTGCAGAATTTCGGCTATTACGGCGTGATGATCTGGCTGCCGAACTATCTGTCGGCGCGGTTTGGCTTCGGCCTGACGCAAACTGCGGCGTGGACCGTGGTGACGATCCTTGGGATGGCGGTGGGTATCTTCGTTTTCGGCGATGTGGCGGATCGTGTGGGACGGCGGCCGGCGTTCCTGGGCTGGATGCTGGGCGCGGCCATCATGGTGGTGGTGTATTCGCGCCTCACCAGCGCGGGCGCGCTGCTGATCGGTGGCGCGGTCATGGGCTTTTTCGTCAACGGCATGCTGGGCGGCTATGGCGCGCTGATGAGCGAGCTGTATCCGACGGCGGCTCGGGCGACGGCGCAGAACGTGCTGTTCAACATCGGCCGCGGTGTCGGCGGGTTCGGCCCGGTGGTCGTGGGACTGATTGCGGCGTCACTCGGGTTTGGTACGGCGATCGCGCTGCTGGCGGTGCTGTACGTCGCCGATATGGTCGTGATGGCGCTGCTGATCCCGGAGCGCCGTGGCGCCGTTTTGGCCTAACCCTTGGCGTAGGGATTATCGGGCGCGAACGGTCCTGCGGTGATCACCACCTCCTGGATCGTGCCACTATAGCGGAACGCACCACGCCGCTGTTTCAGCTCCCAACTCACCGGACCGCGCCGGTCGAGGCCGATATCCAGCCCTTCGCGGAAACCGGCAAGCAAGGTCGGACTCAGCTCGTCCCACGCGCCGGCGTGACCGTCCACGACCATCCGGCCGCGGCCCTTCCGCCCGCCGGTCGCCTCGTATTCCAGCGCGATCGTCCGCGCCCCATCGGGGACTGCCGGACCGCGCAGCGTATGGAATTCGGCGAAGCCGTTGTAGAACAGAAGCGCCTCACCGCCTTCGACATAGGCAACCATGCCGCCGGCCACATCGCCAATGGCGAACAGCACGCCTTCCCGCCCGGCGCGATGGTCCAGCTGCACGGCGATACTGAACGACCGGTCGCCGATCAGCGGTAGGATCTGCCCGATATGCACGCTTTGTCCGCCCGGCAGAAAGCGACGCGTTGCGCTCGCCGGCGGTCGAGCATGCGGGGGACGTTCATTGAATTTCTAAATCGGCGTGCGGCCATCCAGCGGATACACCAGATTGCTCCAGGCCGCGTCATCGAACGCGCTGGTCAATTCGCGCAGTCTATCCGGATAATCCTTCGCCAGATCGACGCTTTCCGAGAAATCGTCGCTGTGCCGGTGCAGCGTCCAGTTGGCGAAATCGATCTTCTGCCCTTTCACCTGCAACGACACGGCCACCCATCCATCACGGTAATAGGCACGGTTGGCCCAACATTCGTAATACTGTTCGTGCCGGGGCGGTGGTGCGTTGGGGTTTCGTAGCACGGGCGCGAAGCTCGCCCCCTGCATCGGTTGCGCCTTCATCCCGTGTGACGTTTCGAGCGGCGTCACGCCGCATAGATCCAGCACGGTCGGCATCACATCCGTCACGTGCCCGAACTGCGTGCGGATCGCGCCCGCATCTTTCAGTTTCGCCGGCCAGGACAGGATGAAGCTGACGCGCCGCCCACCGCCGCCGGTATAGGTTTTGTAGGACGGGAAGGGCGCGTTGGAGACCTGTGCCCAGCCCATCGGATACAGCGCGGTCGCGCGATCCGTGCCGACCCAGTCCGTCCGCTCGACATTCAGCTCGGTCGGCAGCGGCGGCAGCCCGGCGAAGCGGCGGTTGAAATTGACCGCGCCTTCCGGTCCCCCGGAGCTGGTGCCGCCATTGTCCGAGGTGAACACGAAGACCGTGTTGTCCAACTCCCCGAGCGCTTGCAGCCGTGCCACCAGCCGCCCGATATTCTGATCGACGCAATCCAGCATCGCCGCATAGGTTTCCATCTGTCGCGCGAACAGCGCGCGGTGATCGGCCGGCACATCTTCCCACGCCGGTACGTCCGGATCGCGCGGCGCCAGCCTCGCGTCCGCCGGAATGATCCCCAGCTGCTTCTGACGTGCGAAGCGCCGCGCCCGCACCACGTCCCAGCCTTCGTCGTAGCGGCCGCGATACTTCGCCAGATCATCTGGTTTCGCCTGCAACGGGCTGTGTACTGCGTTGTTGGCAACGTACAGAAGGAATGGCTGGGTGGCGTCGTGGTTACGAATATCGGTGATGAAGCCGAGCGCTTTGTCCATCCAATCGTCCGTCGCGTAGTACCCTTCGGGATATTCGTCGATCGGCGCGACGCTGTTGTTCACTTGGATGCGCGCCGGTTGGAAGAAGCTCGTCTCGCCATCCAGGAATCCGTAGAAGCGGTCGAAGCCTCGGAAGGTTGGCCATGTATCGTTGGGCACTGCTCCGTTCGGAGAGTTGTGCCACTTGCCCACCATCGCCGTCGCATAGCCGGAAGCGCGCAGCGTCTCGGCGATCGTGGGCGTATCCAGCGGCATGCGTCCCGAATAGCCGGGATAGCCGGGATCATTGTTCACCAGCCATCCTGTCGAAACCGAATGCGCGTTGCGTCCTGTCAGCAGCGCCGCGCGCGCCGGGGAGCAGATCGGGTGCGTCGTGTAGTGATTGAACCGGATGCCGCGTGAGGCCAGGGCGTCGATATGCGGTGTTTCGATTTCCGATCCGTAGCAGTCTGATGTCCGCCCAGCCGAGATCGTCCATCAGCACGATCACCACATTCGGTGAACCGGGGGCCGCGCGCTTCGGGACCATCCAATGTGGCGTCGATTCTTCCCGCGTGCGCCCGATCTTGCCCGGAAAATCCTTGTAGGTTCTGCTGTCCGACACTGCG
The DNA here is from genome assembly GCA_963791885.1 of uncultured Pseudomonadota bacterium. Classification (GTDB taxonomy): domain Bacteria; phylum Pseudomonadota; class Alphaproteobacteria; order Acetobacterales; family Acetobacteraceae; genus CAVSUZ01. The sequence continues at coordinate 2,597,580 of CAWBUL010000006.1, forward strand.
TTTCCGTCCCATGCCGGTTTATCCGGCGCGTCAAGATTGCGCTGCCTGTTGATCCCCGGCAAGGCCGCCGTCTTGTATTATGCGGCTTGACAGGATCGGACGAGCCGCCACTCTGAGATTATATCGGCACCTGCAAATAACAGCCGGTCGGGGGAAACGGCGTGCAGAAGCCCACTGATGGGTTGAATTGGCAAATAAATGCCGGAAGCCTCCGTCTGGCGGGCCTCATGCCCTTCGTCATCAGTGCTCTCGGGGGATTCCTGTTCGGCTATGACAATGGCGGGATCGCGGGTTCGCTGCTGTTCATCCGGCACGATTTCGCGCTGAGTGGATTCGCCACCGGGGTCGTCGTCAGTTCGCTCATTCTGGGTGCGTTCCTGGCTGCGGGAATTGCCGGCAAGCTGACCGACATTTACGGGCCGCGCAGGCTGCTGATGGCGGCGGGTTTCATCCTGACGGCCGGATCACTGCTGGCCGCTCTCTCCGTCAACGTCGCGATGCTGATCATAGCCCGAATCATCATCGGCATGGGGACAGGGACCGCGACGGTTCAGGTGCCGCTCTATCTTTCGGAAATGGCGCCAACCAGGATCCGGGGCGCGCTGACCTCGCTGTTTCAGATCATGCTCTCCAGCGGCATCCTTGCCGCATTCCTCGTCAGCTACGCGCTGGCCCAGTCGGGCGCATGGCGCATCATGCTCGGTGTCGCCGCCCTGCCATCCTTCGTGATGCTGGTCGGCATGTGGCTGCAGCCGGAATCGCTGCGTTGGCTGTGCCGCCGGGGATTGGTGGCGGAAGCGCGTGCAGTGCTTCTTCGGAGCCGCCCTGCGGAGGAAGTGGACCGGGAAATCTGCGACATGCAGCGCGCCGGCGCCCTGCCGGATGCGCCGCTGCATCGCCTGCTTCAGGATAAGCGCACCCGCCGCGGCATGATCATCGCGACCGTCCTGGCCGTGTTGAACGACCTGACCGGCATTACCGCGGTCAATTACTATGCGCCGACGATATTCCGGGCTGCCGGCCTCGGCGCTGCCAATGCAATCCTCATAGCCGTCGGGCTGCAGGTCATGACCGTCGCCTGTACGGTCATTGCCTCCCTGATTGTCGATGCCCTCGGGCGGCGCACGCTTCTGCTCAGCGGCTCGTTGACGATGGCGCTGGCGATGGGGCCGCTGCCCTGGGTCGTGGTGCCGGAGTTGCTGCCGCTGAAAGCGCGCGGCCGCGGCATGGGAGTCGCGACCACCGTCAACTGAATCGGTTTTTATATGATCGTGCTGCTCTTTCCGATGCTGCTCGATCTGGGTCCTTCGCCGGTGTTTGCGTTCTTTGTCGTGACGAATGCCGCGGGCTTTGCGTTCGCTTTCGCTACGCTTCGTGAGACGTCGCGCATTTCACTGGAGCAGCTCGAACTCGGGCCGCATTGAACCGTGGTTGACGAGATCATGAGCAACTCATGAGGCGCGAGATTGCCGCGTCGCGCTGTGCGCTCCTCGCAATGACATTATGGGTTACCGGGCGCTGACGCCGCTATCCACGGGAATGATTTGTCCGGTGATCTGGCACGCCTCGTCGGATGCCAGGAACAGCACCGCCGCCGCGATATTCTCCGGCTGGATCGCGCCCAGCAGATGCGAGTCGTTCAATGCAGCGCCGGATTGGCCGCCAGCAGCGCATGCACGCGCGGCGTCATCGTCACGGACGGAGCGATCGCGTTCACGCGCACCTTCTGCGCCGCGTATCCCACCGCGAGCGAGCGCGTCAGCGACGCCACGCCGCCCTTCGCTGATGTGTAGCAATCCCGCCCCGAGATCCCCATCAAGGCAAGGGTGGACGCCATGTTCACCACTGCGCCGCCGCCCGAGCGAACGATTTCCGGAATGCCGAACCGGCAGCCGAGGAACGTGCCGAACAAGTCGAGCGTGATGACCCGCCAGAACTCTTCGATCGGCGCGTCGGTCACTGGCCCGTCCTGCAGCGACGCCCCCCCCGCGTTGTTGTGCAGGATGTGCAGTGCGCCGAAGTGATCGACCGTTCGTTTGATTGCCGCCTGCAGGCTGTCGGCGTCGCGCACATCGGTGTGGATGGCGATCGCGTTGGGACCCGCCAGGTGTGCCGTCTCCTCGCCGGACGGGGCGTTGATATCGGCGATGACGACGCGAGCACCTTCACGCACGAAAAGGATTGCCGTGGCGCGTCCGATCCCCGTGCCGGCGCCGGTGATGAACGCGACTTTTCCGTCGAGGCGGCTCATTCTTTTTCCTCTCGTCCGTAGGCAAGCAGCAGACCGAGAATGATCAGGCCATAGACGATGCTGCGGCCGTAATCCGGCATATTCAATGCCAGCAGCACGCTGACCAGCGCGACCAGCGTCACGGCGCCGGCTGCCGCGCCGACGTAGTTTCCGCGACCACCCAGGATGTATACACCGCCGATCACGACGGCGGCGATGGACTGGAACAGGTACGGATCGCCCATGCCAAGTGCGGCCTGACCGCCGAATCCCACCAGCATGATACCAGCCAGCGCCGAGAAGAATCCGCTCAGCGCATAAAGGCTGATCGTCACCGCGCCGACGCGCAGTCCTGCCAGGTAACTCACGCGCGCGCTGTTGCCGACGGCGTAGGTGGAGCGGCCGAAGGTGGTGAAGCGCAGCACGAGTGTGACGAGCACCAAAACGAGCAGCCAGACGTAAAGCACGGCGGGAATGCCCAGCAGTGGCTGATGCACGGCGTCCTGGATCAAGGGTGGCGCATAGGAGGCGCAAGCCTCACAGGTCATGCCGCTCGAGAGCCCGAGCGTTAAGCCCTCCATGATGCCATTCATGGCCAGCGTCATCACCACCGCGGGCACATTGAAGACACCCACGCCGATCCCGTTGATCGCGCCCACTGCTGCACCTATGCCCAAAGTTGCCGCAAGACCCAGCGGCAGACGCGCGTTCGCGCCACCCGTCGTGGTGACGAGCAGGATGGCGGCGGCGTTGAGGACCCAGGGTACTGAGAGGTCGATGCCTCCGATCAGGATAACGAACATCTGTCCGGCGGCGACGAAGCCGACGAATGACGCAACGACCAGGACGGACTTGATGCCCTCCGCGCTGGCGAAGCCGGGGCGCACGATCTCGCCAACAACAAACAGCAGCACCGCCGCGCAGATCGCGTACAGCACGCGCCGGTGATCGCGGCCGAGCGCCAGCACCGTCATGCCGCCCGCCGCTTTACGAGCATGCCGATCCCGTTCGCGGCGAGCACGGCGATGAGCAGGAACACGCCCTCGTAGAAAGCCTGATAGAGCGGGTCGATATGGGCAAAAAACAGGATGTTGACGATCATGTTGATGACGAAGGCACCCATGATCGCTCCGATGGCGCTGCCGCGACCGCCGAACAGGCTGATGCCACCCAGTACCACGGCGACGATGGAGGCCAGGACGAACCCGTTCCCCGTCGTCGCGTCGCCCGCGGTGGCACTGGCGGCGAGGAACAGACCGGCGGCGGCGGATAACATGCCTGCCAGCACATACGTCATGATCAGCACACGGCGCGCTGGGATGCCGTTGGCCTGCGCAGCCTGCGGATCATTGCCGATCGCGAAGATCGCGACGCCCAACCGCATTCGCCTGAATGCACTCCAGCCGATCGCGAGCACCACCACATAGATCAGCGCCCAGGGCGCGTTGGTGTTGGTCAGCACGGCCGTGTACGCGTCCGGCACCTGGCCCCCCGGCTGCGGCAGGATGCGGATCGCAATGCCCTGGTAAATGGACAATGTTGCGAGTGTTACCAGGATTGGCTGAAGACGGCCGATACCAACCAGCAATCCGTTCACCAGCCCGCAGGCGGCGCCGATCAGCAGCACGATCACCGACCAGAGAATCATCGTCCCCGGTGTGCTGCCCAGCGTCACGGCGGCGGTCGCGTTGCTGATATCCATGATCCCGCCGACCGACAGGTCGATGCCGCGGGTGACCACCACCAACGTCTGGGCCATGCCGGCGAGAACCAGCGGCATGGTGTTGTTGACGGTGGAGGTAAGCTCGAATCCGCCCGGAAAGCGCTGCTGCTGCGCGTAGAAAACCGCGCAATAGGCGACGATGCAGGCAAAGAGCAGGAAGATCGCGAGTTCGAGGCCGACGTTCTGGATCGTCAGATGAACCCAGCGGGGACGCCGAAGGGACTCATCGTTTCGCGCGCGGCCGCCCCGCCAACCCCGCGCGCCGTCAGGCTGCGATGCGCTCATGAACCGCGGCAGCGACGATCTGTTCGGCTGTTAGTGCGGGCGGCGCCAGTTCCGCAGCGATGCGTCCGTCGCGCATCACCAGCACGCGGTGGCAAAGTTCCGCGAGTTCCTGCGTATCGCTGGAATAGACCAGGATAGCGCGGCCTTCGGCTGCGAGCCGGCCCATGAGTTGAAAGATCTCATGCTTGGTGCCGACATCCACGCCACGCGTCACGTCGTAGAACAGCAGGATTCGCGGGTCCGTCAGCAGCCAGCGGCCGAGCAAGACTTTTTGCTGATTGCCGCCGGATAGCGCGCCGACCGGGATCTCGAGGCCGGCCATCCGCACACCAAGCTGGCGGGCCATCGTCTCGGCGCTGCGGCGCTCCGTCACGGGCGACAGCACGCCCAGGCGCGACAGGCGATCCAGAATGGAGAGCGTGAGGTTGTCGCGCACGCTCATGCCCAGCAGCAGTCCCTCGGTCTTGCGATCCTCGGGCACGAGCGCGATGCGGTTCCTGCGGCTCTTTGCTTCATGTGGCGTGTGGATGCGCGCCGGCCGTCCGGCGATGTGGATCGTCCCTGCCGCGGGACGCACCGCGCCGAACAGAGTCAGGAACAACTCGCGATGGCCCTGGCCCGCGAGGCCGCCGATCCCGACGATCTCGCCCGGCCGGACGCCGAAACTCACGTCGTGGATGCGCGCGCCCGACAGGCCGTGCACCTCCAACACTGGTTCGCCGGAAGGCGATGGCGGCCGCGGCGGGAACAGCGCCTCCAGCTTCTGGCCGGTCATCAGCGCGACGGCTTCGGTTTCGTTCAGTGCGGTGAAGGTGCCGACGTCCCGCCCGTTGCGAAACACCGTTATGCGGTCGGCGATGCGCTGCACCTCATTCCAGCGATGGGAGGTGAAGACCACGCACGCGCCGCGATCCCGCAGCGCTCGGATGCGCTCGAACAGCCAAGCCACCTCGCGCTCCACCAGGGAGGAGGTGGGTTCATCGAGGAACAGGATATCCGGATCGTGCGAGAGGGCGCGCACGATTTCAACGATCTGCCTTTGCGCGAGCGAGATGTCTTCGATGAGCGCGAGCGGATCGATATGGGTAATCCCCATCTCGCGCAGCAGCACATCAGCACGCTCCGCCATAAGCCGGTGGCTGATCACGCCGAAGCGGCGCGGCTCGCGACCCAGGAGTAAGTTCTCGGCGACGGTCATGCCGGGGAACAGCATCAGTTCCTGGAACACGGTCCACACGCCCTGCGCGTGCGCCTGCTCCGGTCCCGACAGCTGCACTATATCTCCCTTGAGACGCACAATGCCGTCGTCCGACTGCAGCCGGCCGCCGAGGACCTTGATCATCGTGCTCTTGCCGGCGCCGTTTTCGCCCACCAGCGCATGGACTTCGCCCGCACATGCACTGAAGGAGGCATGGTCGAGGGCATGCACGCCGCCGAAGTTCTTCGACAGCGTCATGCCTTCTACGACGGTGTCGTTCATGCGGCCGGCAGGTTGACTTTCAAGTCTCCGCTGCAGGGCTTACCGTCAAGCGCCGCTTCCTTGCATAGCACGACCGTCGCGTTGGGCCCTGAGTCGGTGAAGTCCGCGAAGAAACTGTCCGGCAGGTCGGGGAATACGGTTTCACCGACCTTCACCGTATCATTCGTCACATACGGGAAGGGGATGGTGATGTCCTTCTTCGGGTACTGCTTGTTCAGGATGCGGCGGGTGAGTTCCAGCGAAACCACGGACAGGAACGGCGGCTGGCCGACGGAGATGCCATCTACTTTGTGGCCATCATAGCCGAGCATGAACTTGCGGAATCCGTTCTCCGCCTCGCCGGCGGTGGGCGGCAGTGGCCGGTTGGCGGCGATGAACGCCTTCAGCACGCCGTCCGTGCCGCCCTGACACCAGATACCGTCGATCTGCGGCAGGGAGTTCAGGACCGCAGCCGTGTTGCGCTCGGCGGTGGAAGAGTCCCACATCCCCGTGTAGCGGCTGACGACCTTGATGCCTGGATTCTTCGCCCAGACGTTCTCGGCGCCCTTGTTGCGGTCCTGATCGACGGACGTGCCGGCCACGCCGGTGACCATGATCACGTTGCCCTTGCCGTTCAGCTTCTTTGCGAGCCAATCTGCCAGTGTTTCACCGAACTTCACCTGGTCAGTGTTGACCTTCAGCGCCTTGGGCGTGGTCACGATGTTGTCGAACGAAACCACAAGGATTCCGCGACCGGCCGCCTGGCTCAGGATGCCGTTCAACCCCGTGGGGGACGCTGCATCCACAATGATCGCATCGACCCGTTCGGCGATCAGGTTCGTGAGCTGCTGGGATTGCTTGCTGACATCGTTGCCAGAGTTGAACCAGGATCCGTCCACCTCGGATTTGAACGGCTCCATCTGGAGAGCCGCCTTGAAGACGTTCTCCATCTCGATGCGCCACTTGTTCCCGATATACGAATTGGACAGCGCGATCTTGAACTTCTTGTTCGCGGCAACGGCCGGTTTGGCGACAAACCCCGCGGCCACGCTGCCAACCAGAACGCGTCTGGTGATTGATAAATGCATTTTTTCCCTCCCGTGGCGTGCAACGATGCAGCGTGCGCGCACGCGCGTCCAAACTCCGGCATGGCCGGCTCCGCGCTCTCACGCTGCCGTGACCCAAAAGGGGTCGGCTTATGCTTCGTCGGACGAGGGGAATTCGGCATCGTGATGAACAGCGACTGACAAAAGCAATCCGAACCCAGCCATGGTGGTGAACATCGCCGAGCCGCCGTGCGACACGAGCGGCAGTGGCACGCCCCCCACCGGGATCACGCCCATCACCATCGCGATATTGACGAACACATAGAGAAAGAAATTCATCGACAGGCCGAACGCGACCAGCCGGCCGAACTGGTGCTTACAGCGGAACGCGATCCGCATCCCGCCCAGCACGATGATGCACAGCAGAGCCATCACCGCCACCGCGCCGACGAATCCGAACTCCTCCCCGATGATGGTGAAGATGAAGTCGGTCTGCTTCTCCGGCAGGAAATCCAGATGCGCCTGCGTTCCATGCAGGAAGCCTTCACCCCACATGCCGCCGGAGCCCAGCGCAATCTTCGACTGGATGATGTTGTAGCCGGCTCCGAGCGGATCACTCTCCGGGTGCATGAATGTTTCGATGCGCGCCTTCTGATACGCGTGCAGGTGGCTGTACGCGATGCGGGCAGCGAGCGGGATAGGCGCCAGCACCAGCACGAATTTCCACCATCGCACCCCGGCGGCGAACAGCATGGTCCCGCCCAGCGCGACCAGAATCACGGCCGTGCCAAGATTGGGTTCCTTCAGGATGAGCAGGGCAGGGATGGCGATCGCTAATAGGGGTGGGATGAGGAAGAACACATTGCCGATCCGCTCCCACGAGGCGCGATGGAACCACTGCGCAAGGGCCAGAACCAGGGCGATCTTCATCATCTCGGACGGCTGCATCTCCAGCCCGCCCACGCTGATCCAGCGCTGCGCCCCTTTGCCCACATGCCCCGCCACAGCGACGGCGGCCAGCAGCGCCAGTGCGACAAAATACGTGGGCCAAGCCAGCCGGGCGATGATCCGGATATCCAGCAGGGCGAGCCCCAGCATGATCACCAACCCGACTGCAAACCGCATCGCATGGCGCGACGCGTAGGGTTCGGCCGAGCCGCCGCCCACGCTGTACAATGCCGCGTAGCCAACGGTTGCGAGCGCGCACAGCAGCAGCACGAACATCCAGTCCACCCGCAGCAGCTTTGCGGTGAAATTGAACGACGGCTCCCGCCACAGACGCCGATCCATCATGCCGGGCTCGCGGCCGATGCCACGGCCGGCTCCTCAGGCGCACTCGTGCGGTTCGATGGATCACGCTCCAGCGTCGCCTGCATGATATCGCGCGCCATGGGCCCGGCGGCGGTGGCACCCGCGTTGCCATGCTCGATCACGACGGAGACCGCGTATTGTGGAGCGGAGTAGGGCGCATAGGCCACGAACAGCGCGTTCGGCCGGTACTTCCACGGCAGCTTGGAACTGTCGAACCCATGCTCACGTGCGTAGCGGGATACGGCCCGCACCTGCGCAGACCCGGTCTTTCCGGCGAGTTGCCAGCGAGAGTCACGCAGCCGTGCATCAGGTGCCGTGCCGCCAGGTTCATTCACGACCGCCCACATGCCCTCGCGTACTGTCGTCAGGTAATGATCGGATAGATCCAGCTTCGGCCAGTCCGTTGCATTCACGCCGGACAGCAGCTCTCCGGAAATGGTCCGTGTCACGTGCGGCTGTACTGCCCGCCCCGTCGCGACGCGCGCGACATAGGTCGCAAGCTGCAGCGGCGTCACCTGGATGTATCCCTGGCCGATGCCGCTGACCACCGTATCACCCAGATTCCAGGGGTGGCCGTGAGCGCGGCGCCACTCGCGCGTAGGGATCAGGCCCTCCATCTGATCAGGCAAATCGAGCTGCAGCTTCGTGCCCATTCCCAGCCGGTGCGACATCGCCGCGATCGGATCGATCCCGCATTTCAGCGCTACCTGATAGAAGTAGCAGTCGCAACTGTTCTTCAGCCCGCCGCGCAGGTCGAGCAACCCATGCCCGCCCTTGCGCCAGCAGTGAAATCGCGCATTTCCCACGTCGATATAGCCAGCGCAAAAGAAACGCGTGGTGGTGGTGATCGCCCCGGAATTCAGGGCCGCCAGCGCGACCGACATCTTGAACGTCGAGCCAGGTGCGTACACTCCGTCCGTCGCCTTGTTGATCAGGGGCGCGCGGGGATCGGTCGTCCATTCCTTCCACTGCGCCTGGCTGACGCCCGAGTTGAACAGGGACGGATCGAAGGACGGATTGTTCGCCATGGCCAGGACCTCGCCGTTGCGGCAATCCAGCACCACAGCGCACGCGCTTTCGTCGCCGAGCCGGTTCAGCACCGTCTGCTGCAGCCCGACATCAATGGTGAGCGCGACGTCGTCGCCAGGCGCGCCCTCCTGCCGGGCCAGTTCGCGGATGACCCGGCCATAGGCATTGACCTCAAGCTGGACTGTGCCGGCGCGCCCGCGGAGTTCCGGTTCCCGGAATTTTTCCACCCCCGCGCGACCGACCCTTATGCCTGGCAAAGACAGCATCGGATCATCCGCGACGTCGTCCTCGGTTGGCGGTGCGACGTAGCCAACGATGTGCGCCATGCGATCGGAGAACGGATACATCCGCGTCGCGCCGTCATCGACGACAATGCCCGGCAGATCGGGCGCATTCACCTCAATCTTCGCCATCTCCTCCCAGGTCAGGAATTCGCGCACCATCACCGGAATGAAGCGGCGGTGGCGCTTCACGTCGCGCTCGATCCGCGCGCGCTCCCTGTCGTCCAGCGGCACCAGCGCGGAGAACGCATCCAACGTGCCGGCAACATCGGGTGTCTGCTCCGCAACCAGCAGAGCACGCCAGTTCTCGCGGTTACCGGCCAACAGCACACCGAACCGGTCCAGGATACGCCCGCGTGGCGGGGCGATCATGCGGACGCTCACGCTGTTGTCGTGAGCCAGCGTGGCGTATTTCGATCCCTCGGTGACCTGCACCTGATAGAGCCGCGTGCCGAGCACGCCCAGCGCGGCAAGCTGGCCCCCCATCACCAGCAGCGCGCGCCTGGAAAAAAAGTTGGTGCGCTTCACCTCCCGCCGCATCAGGCGTGCTCCACCGCGGCGATCCCTCGATTGGCCCGGCCGAGCGGGATCGCCAGCGCGGGATAGAGGCAAGCCGTGACCAGTGCCTGCAGCCACAGACCGGCGGTCGGCAGCACTTCCCACGATAGCGCCGAGGTTGCCGCCCAGATGAAGCCGGCGGCGCCGGCCGCCAACCCGGCGAACGCCACCCATACCGCTGCGATGCTCTGTGATCCGAGCGCGCGACGCCAGCGCAGGCTGAATGCCTGCACGGTCAATAGCACGGCGCTCCCGACGCCCAGGGGCAGCCATCCGAGCAGGTCCAGCAGCAGGCCGAGAAGACAGGTGATCGGCGGGGGCAAGGAGGATGGCCGATAGAGCGACCAGAAAAACACCGAGATCACCGCCACCGCCGGAACCAGCACGGGCTGGCCGGGAATACCCAGCGGCGCGTTGGCGAGCAGCATCAAAAGGATCGTGCATACCAGCGGCACGGCCCGGCGAGCGCCTCGATCCAGCCGCCGGCGCAAATCGTCCGGTGGACGGATGCCTGGGAAGCGATCGACGTCAAACACCGGGATCAGCCGCCATGCGCGTTATCGGAGGCCATGCCCAGTCCCTCTGGCTGCCCCGACACATCGAAATCGAACACCCGCAGGAACTCCAGGCGGTCCAGTTGGGCATCCGGCGTCACTTCAGGCACGTGCTGGGCCGTGTAGGTCACAATGCCGATCGGTAGGCCCGGCGGCAGCGCTCCACCCTCGCCGCTGGTGACGACGCGTTCCCCCTGCTCCGGCGCACCCTCGGTCCAGTACATCAGGTGGGGTCGCGGGCCATTCGTTCCCGCCATGATTGCGTGGGAGTGGCTCCGCTCCAGCAGCACCGGAATGCGGCTATTGATGTCGGTGATCAGGAGCACGCGGGCGGAACGCGATCCGGCGTCGGTGATCCGGCCCACCACGCCTCGGTCGTCCAGCGCGACCATCCCTTTCCGCACGAAGTGGTTACCATCCAGTGCGATCAGCGCCGCCCGCGCGTACACGCCTCCGGCGTCACCGACGACGCGCGCCGTGATAAAGGGAGACGCCGGGGTCGGAACCCAATTCAGGCTCGCCTTCAGCCGCTGGTTTTCTGACTCCAAGGCCAGCGCGACGGATTGCCATTGCCGCAGACGTTCGTTCTCGTCGCGCAGCCGCTGCAACTCGGCGCCAGTGTTCCAAAGGTCGGAAATACGGTCGATGCCGGCGTGGATATTAGCCGCTGGGACCGCAAGCACGCTGTAAACAGGGGTGAGCAGATCCGCCAGGGAGATGCGGGCGCGCTCGGCGAGCATGGCGTCAACCTTGCCCAGCAGGACGAAGCCGAAGGACAGCACAAAGAGAACAGGCAGAGTGAGCTTGGCGAGTGCCTGGCGGGCCTGGATGGAAAGCCGGATCACGCCGTCCCCTTCATGCGCCTGACCGACTTAGTACATCGAGGTCAGCACGTTGCGCAGCCGCTTCATTTCCTCCAGCGCCCGTCCGGTTCCCAGCGCGACGCACTGCAAGGGCTCCTCAGCCACAGCTACGGGTAGGCCTGTGGCGTCCCGCAGCACCTGATCCAGCCGGTATAGCAGACTGCCTCCGCCGGTGAGGACTATCCCCTTGTCCACAATATCAGCGGCGAGTTCAGGCGGCGTGTTCTCCAACGCGACCTTTACCGCCTCGACGATCTGGCCGACCGGCTCGAGCAGGCTTTCGGCGATGTGCCGCTGCGCCACGACGATTTCGCGCGGCACCCCGTTCATCAGATCGCGCCCCTTCACCTCTCTCCATGGGCCATCATTGTCGTCGGGCGCAGCGGCGGCACCGATATCCATTTTGATGCGCTCGGCCGTGGACTCTCCGATCAGCAGGTTATGATTGCGCCTGATATAGCTAATGATCGCCTCGTCCATCTTGTCGCCGCCCACACGCACGCTGCGGGAGTAGACGATCCCTCCGAGTGAGATCACGGCCACTTCGGTCGTGCCGCCGCCGATATCGACCACCATGCTGCCGGATGGCTCCGTCACAGGCAGGCCGGCGCCGATCGCTGCCGCCATTGGCTCCTCGATCAGGAACACCCGCCGCGCGCCGGCGCTCTCGGCGCTTTCCTGGATGGCGCGGCGCTCGACGGCGGTGGAGCCGGAGGGCACGCAGACGATGATCATGGGAGAGGCGAAGGCCCGCCGATTGTGAACGCGACGGATGAAGTGCTTGATCATTTCTTCCGCTACTTCGAAGTCGGCGATCACCCCGTCCCGCAGCGGGCGAATAGCTGAAATGTTACCCGGTGTGCGGCCAAGCATCTGCTTGGCATCCTCACCCACCGCCAACACCTGTTTTTTGCCGCGGATGTCAGCGATGGCCACAACGCTTGGTTCCGCCAGTACGATGCCGCGGCCTTTGACATAAACCAGTGTATTCGCGGTGCCGAGGTCGATGGCCATGTCGGCGGACATGAACCCGAGCATGCGGGAAAACATAAGCGGAAACCCTTGCGAGTGTCGGGGAAACGGCAGGGATTAAACCCGGCTGGGGTCATTCACAAGAGGGTGTGGCTGCGCCACCAGATTGCCCCATTCGCGCCACTGGTTTTCCTTACGGCCGGTGTTCGTTGCGATGCATAGCAAGATGGAGAGCCAGGAATGACACGGAAGTTCAGTTTGAGCATGCTGGCCGGTGCAATGCTGCTGACCTTGGCAGGATGCGGCTACAGCCCGGGTGAGCGGGCCGTCACGGGTGGCGCGCTGGGGGCAGGCGCGGGCGCGGGCATTGCGGCCCTTACCGGCGGCAAGCCGCTGACCGGCGCCCTGATCGGTGGTGGTGCGGGCGCGCTGGGCGGCGCTCTGACCGCCCCGTGATCATCGGCTGCGGCTGATCGGGTCAGCTTGATCCGATCACGCTGGGGTGCCATCCGGTAGCTGTTCACCCCGAATTAGCGACCGGATGGTCCCATGCGCTTTCTTTCGATCCTTGTTTTGCTCGCCCTTGCTGCCTGCACCGCAGCGGGCGTGGGAGGCGTTCAGCCACCCGCTCCGCCCCCCCCTCCGGATGACGCGGTCATGGGGCCGCCGGGACTTCCGAGCGGAAACGACACTTTCTCACCAACCAATACGCCGACGACGCAGGGCGGCCGGTATTACGGATACGATTGATAGGGATACGAGCGTTCCCCTGTTCATCCTTGGGCTGCCCGGGTAAACGGCCGCCCACAGGGAACAAGGGATAAGTCGTATGGCCGTCGAACGCACGCTTTCGATCATCAAACCGGATGCCACGCGCCGCAATCTGACGGGTCAGATCAATGCATGCCTCGAGAAGGCGGGCTTGCGGATCATTGCCCAGCGCCGCGCGCAACTGACCCCCGCCCAGGCCGAGGCGTTTTATGCCGTGCACAAGGAGCGACCGTTCTTTCGTGGCTTGGTGGAATTCATGACGTCGGGTCCGGTGGTCGTGCAGGTGCTGGAAGGCGAAAACGCCGTGGCGCGGAACCGGGAAGTGATGGGCGCAACTGACCCCGCGAAAGCGAATCAGGGTACGATCCGAAAGCAGTTCGCGGAGAATATCGAGGCGAATTCCGTGCACGGGTCTGACAGCGTCGAGAACGCCGCTAATGAGATCGCATTCTTCTTTGCGGAAGTGGATATCGTTGGCTGATCACGCGCGACTGAAGCTTATGCCATGATTTGACCATCCGCATGCTCGAAACGTGCCTTACCTCGTGCGTTGTGCCCTTCGAAACCACAATTGGAGGACACACATGCGTGTTGGTCATATCGTCGGCGTGTTGGCTCTGCTCGCGGGAACCCCGGCTATGGCGCAGGTCGTGGTAACGACGCCTGCTTCACCGGCTTCCGGCTATCACCAGGATCAGGCCGATCAGAGCCGCGAGGCGGCGCACCAGGATATGCGTGCTGCGCACGCGAACGCGGCGGTCGGAAATTACGGCGCAGCCGCCGCGGATCAGCAGGCGGCGCGCGAGAATCGTCATGTTGCCCACCATGAGGAACATCAGGCGATGCGTGATTCCAGTGGGAAAGTGATTGTCCTGGGTCAGTAAACGGATCAGCCTCGAACTGGATTGCGCGCGCGGTCGTCCCTCGGCTGCGCGCGTTTTCTTTAGTGCGTTACTCAAGGAACGCGGCTTGTGCTTCCGGCAAATCCCAGATCCGTCGGATGGCCGCAGACCCTGCCGCGACGATTGTCGCTTCGCTGCCGCTGGTGAGTAGGCCGTCCGCGATCAGCAGACGTCCATCAACGACGACCGCGTCGATATTGGCGCGATTGGCCAACGCAACCAGCGCGCGCCGCGGATCGGCCAGAGGCTGGAGATGCGGGTGCGTTAGATCGATGACGGTGATGTCCGCGGCTGCTCCCGGCCTGATCTCACCCAGATCGTCACGGGCGATCGCTGCTGCAGCATCCGTCGTCACTGCGTCGATGAGCCTCGGTGCTGGAGCCGCCTGGGCTTGGCCCGACGTGATTTTGGAGATAATCGATGCGGCGTTGATCTCGCCCAGCAAATCCATGTTGTACCCATCGGTGGCAACGACGGTGCGCACGCCGGCCTCGGCGAAGCGATGAAAGGCGGCGGTGACGCCGGAGCGCGCGAAGACGCGTGGGCAGTTCAACACGGTCGCGCCGCGCGCTGCCATCAGGCGCAGATCATCATCGGTAGAGGCAATGCAATGCGCTGCGAGCAGATCGGGAGCGAGCAAGCCGAGCCAGTCGAGATATTCAGCAGGCGAGCGGCCGTCATGGCGTGAACGGATCGTCTCCACTTCCTTCTGGTTCTGCGCGAGATGCGTGGTGATCGGGACGCCGAGAGAGCGCGCCTCGGCAGCGCAGGCACGAAGCAGATCGGGGCCGCAGGTATCGGTCGCGTGCGGACTCATCGCCAAGCGTATGCTGCCGTCCGCGCGCCCTTCCCAACGCTGGTACAGCGCCCGCCATGCTGCGAGATCAGCCTCACCGTCATCACCGGTATAGCGAATAACGCCATCCTTGGCCGCCTGCGCGTCGGCCGTCGAGAAAAGGTAAGGTGCGCCGTAGAAGCGAATGCCCATTTCCTCGGCAGCGTCGAACATCTCGGGGATGCCGTTGCGGAACGGCTCCATCACCGTCGTCGCGCCACCTTTCAGAAGCTGCAAAATGCCAAGCCGTGCGATGTCGAGGCGTTCCGCTGGAGAGAGAATGTCGAGTCCGCGGCGCGTCAGCGGCAGCAGCACGGTGTAGATGATGCTTTGATTGTTGCGGCGGGCGTTGCCGTCCTCGGTGTGGGTGCGCGCAACCGCTTCGCTGAAGCAGTGGTTGTGCAGGTTGAGCAGACCGGGAAGGACAAAGCGCCCTGGCCGGTCGAGGACAGTGTTTGCTTGCGGCCGGGTCGGGGTAACTGCCGCGATATGGTTGCCCTCGAGGAGGACCCAATGGTCGCGGAGGACGTGCTGGGCGCCGTCACGGCGGGTGAGAACGAAACTGCCTAAGATGGCGGTCGTGTTGTTCAAGCCGTGCGGTCCCGGGCTTCGTGCGTCGCAAAATGCTGTGCGATCTCTTCGCCGGTGCCGATCCACAGATCCGGGCAGGATCGTGCGTAGGTCAGAAATTCCCGTAACAGGCGCAGCCGCATCGGCCGGCCGCTACATTGGGGATGCAGCACCGTCGTCACCATCGCGCCCCAGTCCCGGATTTCGTCGAGTTCGTCCTTCCACATCGAGAGGACATGCTCTTTCGGGAAGATCGGGCGCGGGCTGAAGCGCGCGGACAGGCCGTGCATCCAGTCGTCATAGCTCGGGGTGACCGGTAGTTCGATCGTTCCCGGTGCGCCGTCTGCCAGCACGTGCCGGTAGGGCCGCACATCGTCGCGGAACGAGCTGGTGTAGCGGATGCCACGACGAACAAGAGCGCGGCGCAGTTCTTCGGTGAATTCGCCGAATGGTGCCCGGTAGCCAGTGGGAACGACGCCGAGCCGTCGCTTGATCACCTCGAAGCCACGATCGAGTTCCTCTTCGAGGAAAGGATCGCCGGGATCGGGCAGCAGATGATGATAGCCGTGATGGCCGATCTCGTGACCCGCGCGCAGGATGCTCTCCGCCATGGCGGGATGGGCTTCAACGGACCAGCCGGTGACGAAGAATGTCGCGCATAACCCAAGCTGATGGAGTAGTTCGAGCAGTTTGGGCGTGCCGACACGCGCCTCGTAGCCGCCGTAGCTCATGGTGACCAGGCGTTCGGCGTGGAGCGGGTCCTTGCTGGTCCACGCGGCTTCCGCATCCACGTCGAACGACAGGAACATGGCGGCGCCGAAGGGCGCGGGCCAGGGATAGTTTGGCGCCGGGGGCGCGGCGTTCGCCGGTCGGAGCGGAATACGTCCGAGCGAGTCACTGTCCAGCATCGAGGGTCACCTTCTCCAGACCGTCTGCTCAGGCGAGACGCTTCATGTCAGCGGACAAAGTCAAGAGCGAGGGTAGGACCCAGCCCGGAGAGGCCGGGGCGCTTTTACCCAGTCGCGGTATCGCTTAAAGACGGTGCCCCAGTTGCTGAAGGAGGCGGAGATCGTGCCAGGCGGACTACCCGTACGCACGATCCACAGAATTGTTTCGACAACCAGCCAATTGTCTTCCCCGCTGCCCCTGAGTGTCAGCTTGACAGTGCGGTTCCTTCTTCGCCCATCGGCCGTCGGTTAGAACAAATCGCTCCATCCGAAGCTTGAATCACACCAGGCTCCGGCGTGGAGTCCTAATTCTCAACAGACCCTAGGGCGAAGACTCATCTGACTACTTGAGGAAGTAGGCAAGGGCGGCGGCGATGCAGAGGGTGGAGACGAAAGTTTCGTCGAGCCGATCGTAGCGCGTTGCCAGGCGTCGAAAGTCCTTGAGGCGGCAGAAGGTGCGTTCGACGATATTGCGCCGCCTATAGGTGACGGCGTCGAACGGATAGGGCTGCTTTCGGTTCTTGCGGTTGGGGATGATGACGCGGCTGCCGCGGTCCGCCAGCCAACGGCGCAATTCGGCACTGTCGTAAGCGGCATCGGCGATCACGCGCAGGTCGGGCGGCAGTCGAGCCAACATTGCCTGCGCCGGCACGCTATCGTGGCGCTCACCGCCGGTCAGCGCGATGACCTTGGGTCGGCCGTGAGCATCAGCGATCAGATGGATTTTGGTATTGCGCCCGCCGCGGCTCGTCCCGATCCCACGCGAACCCCCCTTTTTCGCCGCCCGGCGCTGGCCGACCGGTGGACCTTGATATGCGTGCTGTCCAGCAAGGCTTCGGCCGGCGGGCCGCCGGCGCGCGCAAGTTCCATGAACACACGCTCCCAGATCCCGCGCACTGCCCAGCGCACGAACCGATTATACAGTGTCTTGCGTGGCCCATATTCCAACGGTGCGTCGGACCATCGGCAACCGGAGATGATGACTTGGATGATGCCGCTGATCACGCGCCGATCATCCACCCGTCGCTTGCCGCGTATGTAGACGGGCAGCAATGGGTCAATCTTCTCCCACTGCCCGTCGCTCAACCAGAAATACCCTGTGACCATGCTGCCCCGAATCGATGCAAACTCCGACCACAGGGAATCAACAACCTATTGATTTGGCAATAACCCAATTGGGTCTTCGCCCTAGTCGATTCGGTACAGAGGTAGACGCACCATGATCCCGTTCCAGCTTCATCGGCGTATACCGCTCATTCGGCGTCCATTTTATCAACGAGACATTTTAGCCGCGACGAACGCAACGTTGAACGCCCGCCTTGAGGAAGCCGAGCAGGAGAAGCGCGCCCTCCGTGCCGAACGAGACGCCGTCCGTGGGGAACGGGACACCCTCCGTACCGAGCGCGACGAACTGGCCCGCCGAACCACGTCCATCATGAAAACAGTTGATCTGAAACGAGCTTACGCGCACCTCGTTGACAGGATCAAGGCAACAGCCCCGCCCGACGATGCGATGAAGAACGGTGTCGGTGGAAGCTTCGAATTAATCGGCAGGGTCGAAGTTGCGATCCTGCGGCATTGTGGGTTGGGGCCAGACGATTTCCTGATCGACGTGGGCTGTGGCTCGGGCCGGCTGGCGCGTCCATTATCGGCCTATCTGCGCGGGAAGTACTCCGGCTTCGATGTCGTGGACGATCTCGTTGAGTATGCACGCCTGACTGTGAACAGACCCGACTGGGGGTTCGAGGTGATCGATCATATCGCCATTCCGGAGCCCGACGGTTGCGCGGACATGGTATGCTTCTTTTCTGTCGTAACCCATCTGCTGGACGAGCAGAGCTACTGGTATCTGGAGGAAGCCAAGCGCGTTCTGAAGCCGGGTGGAAAGATTGTGGTCTCGTTTCTGGAGTTCGCTGAGCCGGATCACTGGCCAGTCTTTAATGACACGGTGGCTGGTGCGAAGGTGCCGCCGAATTCTGGCCCGCTTAATGTGTTCCTTGAGCGTGGCGTATTCGAGATATGGGCAAGCCATCTCGGGCTGGAGATCGAGGAATGCCGCGGTGGAAACGATGTGATCGAACCGGACGGCGCATTGGGCCAGTCCATTTGTGTCTTGCGTAAGACCGGTGAATCACTAGCGGAACGTCTTGAGCCGGAGACGACGGCCCACATGTCGCGGAAGCTTTGGCTCGACGCGATATCACCGGGCCTCGCTCGCCAGCTCGCGCCGCGGGTAGCCGAGTTGGACGGGGTCAATTTCTTACAAATTTCAAGGTGTTGATTTTCGCTGAGAACTGACCCGGGTTTTCCACCGAGAACTGACCCGGGTGAATTTATGGTTTGCGGGTCATACCGGGGTCAAGTTCTTGGCCTTTTCCTTTCGGCCCTTGTTGGCGGCCGAGCTGGCTTTGAAGCGGAAGCTGTCATTGCCGGTTTCCACGATGTGGCAGTGGTGGGTGAGGCGGTCGAGCATGGCGGTCGTCATCTTAGCGTCGCCGAACACGTCAGCCCATTCGCTGAAGCTCAGGTTCGTGGTGATGACCACAGAGGCCCGTTCGTAAAGCTTGCTCAGCAGGTGGAAAAGCAGCGCGCCGCCGGAGGGGCTGAACGGCAGATAGCCCAATTCATCGAGCATTACGAGGTCGCACCGCATCAGCCGATCCGCGATCTGACCCGATCGGCCCTGAGTTTTCTCCTGCTCCAGCGCATTGACCAGGTCGACGGTCCCGAAGAACCGAACCTTTTTGCGATGGTGTTCAACCGCCTGCACGCCAAGCGCCGTGGCGATGTGGGTCTTGCCGGTGCCCGGACCGCCGACGAGGACCACGTTGTCGGCGTTTTCGATGAACTCACACCGGTAAAGCTGGCGCACCAGGGCTTCATTGGTTTCGCTGGACGCAAAATCAAAACCGCTCAGATCCTTGTAGACGGGGAAGCGCGCCGCCTTCAGCTGGTAGGCAACCGATCGAACCTCGCGCTCGGCGGTTTCCGCCTTGAGCAGCTGTGAGAGAATGGGGACGGCCGAATTGAACGCTGGCGCGCCCTGCTCCATCAGCTCGCCCGCGGCTTGCGCCATGCCAAACATCTTCAGGCCGCGCAGCATCACGACAATCGCCGCCCCGGCCGGATCATGACGCATGGCGGGCCTCCTGTAGCTTCTCGCGCAGGGCATCGTAGCGTTCGACGTCGGCACGTGGCTCCCGGTCCAGGGCCAAGGCCTGCGGAGCCGCGATCATTGCTGTGGCCGTGGATTTGCCGTCGATCAGCCGGTGCAACATGTTCAGCACGTGCGTCTTTGTCGGCGCTCCATCACTCAGCGCCAGTTCGACGGCACACAACACCGCATCTTCACCATGGTGCAGGACGAGGGCAAGAATCTCCACCATCTCCCGGTCGCCTCCGGGCTGCTTGAGAAGGTGCTGTTGCAGCCGCTTGAACGCTTCCGGCAATTCGGCGAACGGCGCGCCATTACGCAGAGCTCCCGGCTTGCGCTGGATCACCGCGAGATAGTGGTGCCAATCATAGATGGTGCGGCCGGGCAGATGATGCGACCGCTCGATGAGCCGCGCGTGTTCGCAGATGACTTGCCCTTCGGCAACGACAACGACGCGGCCTGGATAAACCCTTAAGCTGACGCGATGATTGGCGAAGGACGCGGGCACGCTGTAGCGGTTGCGATCAAAGTGAACGAGGCAGGTGGGCGAAACGCGTTTGCCGTATTCAACAAAACCATCGAACGGTCTGCCAACGGCCATCAGGCATCCGACTTCACTTTGCCACGCATCGAATATCGAGCCTTGCTGGCTGCCGTGTGGAATCTCGCGCCATAGCGCTTGGCAGCGTTGTTCCAGCCAGTCGTTCAAGTCAGCCAGCGTCACAAAACGCGGCATGGTCTGCCACAGCCGATGACGCGCGTCCTGGACATTCTTCTCGATCTGACCCTTCTCCCAGCCTGAGGCCGGATTGCAAAAGTCAGCATCGAAAAGGTAGTGGCTGGCCATCGCGGCAAAGCGTGCATTGACCTGGCGCTTCTTGCCGACGCCAACTTGGTCAACAGCCGTTCTCATATTGTCGTAGATGCCGCGGCGCGGCACGCCGCCAAGCACCCGGAACGCATGATGATGCGCGTCGAACAGCATCTCGTGCGTCTGCAGCGGATAGGCCCGGACAATGAAGGTGCGGCTGTAGCAAAGCTTGAAGTGCGCAGCTTGCAGCTTGGTCCGTTCGCCGCCGATAACGGCCCACTCCTCGCTCCAGTCGAACTGGAAAGCTTCGCCCGGCTGGAAAATCAGCGGAACAAAGGCCCCGCGGCCGGTCGTCTGCTGCTCCCGCTGCCGATGCTCCTTCCAGGTGCGGGCGAACGCCGCAACACGGCCGTATGAACCTTCAAACCCGAGGGCGGCCAGATCCGCATGCAACCGCTTGATCGTCCGCCTCTGCTTGCGCGGCCTGCCGCTCTCTAGCTTTAGCCAGGCCGACAGTTTCTCGGCGAACGCGTCCAGCTTGCTGGGCCGCTCCGGCACCTTGAAGGCCGGTTCCACCACGTCGCCCCGCAAGTATTTGCGGATGGTGTTCCGCGATAGCCCAGTCCTGCGGGCGATCTCCCGTATCGAAAGCTGGTCTCGAAGCGCCCAGCGACGGATCACGCTCAGTAACTCCATGCTTATCACTCCAGTAGACCCCGCTGAAAACAGCCGGGGCGAGGTCAAAACATGGGTCAATTCTCAGTGGAAATTTGCCACCTGGTGGGTCAGTTCTCGATGAAACTCAACAGCGTTCGTTTCGGATCATTCCGCCGGTCCTAGTACTACAGTTGCGAATCGGTTGAATGGTTGATTCGCTGGTCCGGCAAGTCGGGAGAACAGGCATGCCGGTTGCAGTCTGGTCGGGATCTGCCTTGGCGTGGGAAGAAGAACTGACGGCGCTGAAGAATCGTCTGGCGCCGGTCTTCTGCCGCTCTGACGTAGCGGCGTCGGCGGGAGCGTTCATTGATGGCCTGCTGTCCGGCATTTCGCGCAAGACAGGTTGGCAAATGGCGGAGCATGCGGGGCTGAGCCGGCCCTATCGGATGCAATCGCTGCTTGGTCGCAGCTCATGGGATGCCGATGCTTTGCGTGATCGCGTGCGAAGGGAAGCTGTTGCGTCGCTCGGTGATCCGTCCGCCGTGTTGGTTGTGGACGAGACCGGATTTCTCAAGAAGGGCGAACACTCGGTCGGCGTGGCGCGGCAATATTCCGGAACGGCTGGCAGGATCGAGAACTGCCAGATCGGTGTCTTTCTGGCTTATGCAAGCCGGTTCGGCCAGGCGTTGATCGACCGCAGGCTCTATCTCCCCGATGCTCTATCTCCCCGATGCTCTATCTCCCCGATGCTCTATCTCCCCGATGCTCTATCTCCCCGATGCTCTATCTCCCCGATGCTCTATCTCCCCGATGCTCTATCTCCCCGATGCCTGGGCGGGCGATCAGGAGCGCCGCCGTCGCGTGCAGGTTCCTGAAGCCGTCGCGTTCGCGACAAAGCCGCGGATCGCCTGCGAGCTGATCGCTGCCGCTCTCGATGCCGGTGTCCCCTGCGCCTGGGTGCTGGCCGATGCGCTGTATGGCTCGGACTTACGGCTGCGGCGCATGCTGGAAGAGCGCGGCCAACCCTACGTGCTCGCCGTGCGCTCGACCCATACCCTGCGCATGGTGACGGTGGACCTGCAGACCGATCCTTCAGAGATGGCGGATGACTTACCTCCCGAAGCGTGGGCGGTGCATGCTGCCGGCGAGGGTTCGAAAGGGTTGCGCCTCTACGATTGGGCACGCATCGCGCTGCCCTGGGTGGTGGACGGCAACTTCGAACGCTGGGTGCTGATCCGGCGTAATCGGCGCGATCCGCAAGAGCGTGCCTATTACTTCGCCTTCGCTCCGAGCGGCACTGGATTAGCTGAGTTGGCCGGCGCCGCTGGTTTGCGCTGGACCATCGAGGAATGCTTCCAGCGTGCCAAGGAAGAATTGGGCCTCGATCACTGTGAAGCGCGCTCCTGGCACGGGTGGCACCGTCATATGACCCTCTGCATGGCCGCACTCGGATTCCTGGCCCGGCTTTCTGCCCAGTTGCGACGATCCACCTTCGGTAAACCGAACGAAAGGAGTCCATTCGCCACCGCCGCGTGATGATCCCCGCCACCGCTCCGCCAAGCGTGCCGGAGATCCGCTATCTCATCGCGCGCTTGCTCCTCGCGCTTCGGCTCGATGACCTTTCCGCGCCGCTTCTTCTGGAAGTGCTGACGATCTCAGGACTGAGCCAGACCATTCGGCTCTGTCCGGAACGGCAAGTCATTCCCCCTCGGGCGGCCGATCCAAGGCGCATGCTTAGTACTACAGTTGCACATTGCACCGGCGCTTTCGATGAGCCTGCGCGGCGGCGGCTTGATGCCGTCGTCTCCAGCGTGACCAAGCGAGCACGTAGCGGGTTCTGGAGATGAAGCTGAAACCCTGCTGTTTCTGCGTTCGGCTAATGCGATTTTAGTGTTGCAACATCGGGCCGCGGAAAGCCGGATTCGATCGCAATCTCATTTCCGTCCAGGCGGAATCCCGCGATCTCCTCCTCGGAGACAACCCAGCCCCGGACCGACAGCGTTCCGTCGGCCTCAATAATGGTCCGCTCGGGGTGCAACAGAATTGCGGGAGGCGCTGAGCCATCCGCTGCAGTGTCCCAGATCGGCCCCTCGACGACGGCAGCACCGTCGGTACGAAGGGCGATCGAGAACCGCACCGTCTCTCCACCCGTTTGGGCGGCGTCCGCCCGGATTTCCAACTCCCAGATGTCGGCCGGATCCGCGCTCGGTCGCAGCAAGGACAGCTCAAACGCTTGGCCACGGTCTGCGGGACGCAGCACAGCCGCCGCGGCGATGCCGATCCCGTCCCGCACCTCAATCCGGTGGACTTGTTCGTGCGCCCAGCCTCGTACCAGCAGCTCCTGACGTCCTTCCGCGAACCCGCAGGGAAAGCCGGAACACAGCGCGACCGCCGGGCCATCCCGGCGCAATTCCACGACAGGGGAAGTTTCAGCAGCGGAAGAGCTGCGCCGGACAGAGCGAGGCATACCACCGTCTTTTGAGAGGAGAGCATTGGCCGGAAGGACCCGGGCAGTTTTGCCCCAAATCCGCACTCCGTCTCAAGCTGCTAATTCATCTGGCGGCAATAAACGATGAAACCGAGAATAGCGTCGAGCATGGCCTCCGGTTCGTCGGCACGTATCGAATGGCTGCTGTTCTGGAACAGGCGGTAATCGGAGTGCGGGATCAGGCGATGGATTTCTTCGGAGAATTCCGGCGGGCAGATCCAATCGTGCCTTCCGGCGAGTATCAATGTCGGTGCGGTGACGCGAGACAGTTCCGGGCGAAGGTCAAATCGCCGCAGAAAACCGTCAGGGCCGAAGGCGCGATTGAGCGGCTCCGGTGAATAGATCGCGCGGGACCGGCCCGAAGCCGCGGATACGGGGTCGTGCCGGAGCGAATAGAGTGGCCCCGTCACCTCATAGTAATGGCGCATGTCATCAATAGTGCGGAAGGCGCCCGCCCACAATGTCTTGCAAACGTCACGCTGTTCCGGCGTGCCGCGTTCCTCGACGATCTGCTGGGCGCGGCGAATGAAGCCACCATGGGATGCGGTGACGATCAGAACCAGATGGGAGACGGCGTCCGGATAGCGGGCCGCATGGGCCATCGCCACCATGCCTCCGTACGATGTGCCGATGCTCACAATGGGTCCAAGACCCAGATGGAGGCGGAGCGCTTCCATATCCTCGACGTTTTCATCGAGGGTGTAGGTGGACGGATCGGCCTGATCCGAACGGCCCTGGCCGCGGTGATCGAAATAGACAAGCTGCATGCGATCAGCGAGGCGGCTCATACCCGGCTTGAAGCCGGAATGGTCGCCGCCGGGGCCACCATGGATGATCATTGCGACGGGACGCTCGCGCATGGCGGGGCCATCCGGCACGAGACCAGCGCCTTCGATGTCGAAGTAGATGCGTGTTCCTCGGATCGTCGCGAACATCGTCAGCCCCGTAGAGCGTCGGTGTACGCACGAACGGTCGCCGCGAAGCCGTTTTCCAGCGCGTCGGCGGTCAGTTCGTGCCCGATCGACGCCTCGGCGAGGAACGGAATGCGCCGCATGAGCGGCGGGATATTGTGCAAATTCAGATCGTGTCCGGCGTTCACCACGAGGTGGCGTGCGTGGGCGTCCGATGCGGTTTGCGCGCAGGCGCTCAGCAAAGCTGCATAGTCGCCGGAGCGGAACGCGTGTGCGTAGCTGCCGGTGTAAATCTCGATTCCGTCCGCGCCCGATTGAGCGACGCGATCCAGGACGGATGGATCGGGGTCGATGAACAGGATGACGCGGGCGCCGAGCGCCTTGAGCGCCACGATAGCGGACCGGGCGATCTGCATTTGATCGGGGCCAAGCTCCCACCCCTTTTCCGAGGTGAACGCCTCCGGCGAATCCGGCACGAGTGTGCATTGCTCGGGCCGCACCTCTCGTACGATGCCGAGGAGCCGTTCGTCGGGGTAACCTTCGATATTGAGTTCCATGCGCGGCCGGCGACCGGCCATCACGGCAGCGATGTCCAGCACGTCGCCCCGGCGAATGTGCCGCTCGTCGGGCCGCGGGTGCAGGGTGATGCCCTGCGCGCCTGAATCGAGCGCGATGCGGGCGAAGCGGGGCAGGTCGGGCACCCCCGTGCGGCGGGAGTTGCGGAGCAGGGCGATTTTGTTGATGTTGACACTGAGTTTGACCATAGGGTCACTCCGCAGCGGCGATAGCAGCATTGAGGGCGCGCACGCCCTGCGCGGGTCCTTCCGGATGGTTCCATACGGCGGCGATCACTGCCAGGAAATCGGCGCCGGCCTGCACGAGGGGCGCGCAGTTCTCGGCGGTGATGCCACCGATGGCACAACAGGGCAGTTCCATCAGTTCGGACCACCAGCGCAGGATATCGGGCGGGATCGTTGCAGTGACCTGCTTGCTGCCGGATGGATAGAAGGCACCGAAGGCGACGTAATCGGCGCCGTCTTCGCCGGCGCCCATAGCGAGATCGCGGCTGCCCTTGCACGTGACGCCGAGGGTCAGGTCGGGACCGATCAGGGCACGGGCTTGCGGGGCGGGCATATCCTCCTGCCCGACATGAACACCGTCGCTGCCTGTTTTGCGGACCAGGTCGGCACGATCATTCAGCAAGAAGGCGACGCCACGGGATTGCGCAATCGGCCGTAATGCGTCGATCGCCGCGTGCCAGGTCGTATCGTCTGCTTCCTTCAGCCGCAACTGAACGGCGGCCACGTCGCCTGCGTCCAATGCGGCCGCAAGCAAGCCCGGGAAAGTGCGAAGGTCGATGCGCTGGGGCGTGATCAGGTAAACGCGGCAGCGTTCCGCAGCCCCCTCCCCTGCCGTCTTCACCAATCAGTCGTTCCTGAGGATGTTGATGGTTCCGCTCAGCACTCGTAGCCCAGCACCCGTCACATGTCATGACCACCCAGCCACCATTCGACACGTCGCGCTGCTGACCTGTCCATCAAATCGAGGGCGGGCGGCCGTTGGTCCAGGACAAGGAAGCTGCGTTGGCGTGCGATTGCGACGACGGCGCCGCGTCCTGGTGCATCGGGATCCAGCACGATGATTTGTTGGCCGATGCGCATTGCCGCCAATGCGTACCCGGATGCGTCAGCGCAATCGAGGTACATCCTGCATGGGCGTATTCGGATGGGCAGCGCATGCCTGGCGCACCAGGGCACGCCAAAATTGGCACCCGGCGAACAGCGCGGCACCGCGTTGCGACAGGAGCGTCACCGGAAGACCGAGGGCGAGAGCCTGATGCGCTTGGGCAAGATCGCGCATGATCACCGCTCGGTAGAGGTTCGGCGTGCTTGACGCTGCGGGGGTTGCTGGGTCAGTTGGGGTCACGGCCGAGAACTCGGGAGGGACTCGGCGGAGAAGCGGGGGAGAATGGCGAGCGAGAGCGAGAATGCGGACTCCGCGGCGGAGCGACTGGAATTGGCCTTGGAACGGATCGCTCGGCTCTCCGAGCAATGCAGTACGCCTGTTTCCATCGATGGAACCAGTGCCACTCCGGCGGAGATCGCATCACGGCTGGACGCCATGATCGAGCGCCTGCGCGCGGCCCTGAACGGCAAACCTGAGCGCTGAGGAGTATCCCGCATGGCGCAAGTAACAGTACGCATCAACGGCTTCTCCTATACCGTCGGCTGTCAGGACGGCGAGGAAGACCATCTGATGGCGATGGCCGGCGACGTAGAACGCCGGATCGACAGCATCAAATCGGTCGCGGGCCAAAGCGGGGAAGCGCGCATGTTGGTCATGGCGGCGCTGCTGATGGCCGACGATCTGTACGAGATGAATATGGCCCTCAAAGAGGCGCAGAAACAGGCGGATGCGGCAGCCAAGGCGGCGACGCAGGCGGCGCAGGTGGCCGGCGATCCGAAGTTGGAGCGGCGGCTGACCCGGCTTGCCAAGCGGGCGGAAGAGATTGCAGCCGGGCTGGAGGCTCCCTAATTAGGCTCGGCGGGACTGCCGGGTGCGTCAGGCAATTCATCCCCGGGGCCAGTAAGCATTCCTCCGGGAGCTGGCTCTGCCGAGGCCCTGGTCTCGGTATCTGGCGCCCACCTGCAAACGCAGGCTCTGGGAGGATGTCACGCCAACGGCCATGGCGGTTCCGCACTTACCCTCCGATCTGACCGAGGCGAAGCGGCGCTTGCGCGCCGAAGCAATGGTTCGGCGCGCGGGATGCGATCCCGCTTCGGGACGCGCGCTTGCCGCACACGTGCTTGCTGATTGCGCGCCACGCGCAGCCGCCGTGATCTCAGGATTCTGGCCGATCGAGTCGGAAATCGACGTTCGGCCCTTGCTGCTCGCGTTGCACGACCGCGGACACAAGATCGCGCTGCCGGTGACGCCCCGTCGGGGCGAGGCGCTGCATTTCCGGCTGTGGACACCCGGTGACGCGCTGCAGCCGGAGCGGTTTGGGACACTTCGGCCCACCGGCTCTCCCGTCACGCCGGATTGCCTGCTCGTGCCGCTGTTGGCTTTTGACCGGCGCGGGCACCGGCTGGGCTATGGCGCCGGCTATTACGATCGCACCCTGGCGGAGTTACCCGGCGCTTTCGCGCTCGGCTGCGCCTATGCCGTTCAGGAGGTGCCCGACGTGCCGGCGGGACCGCATGACATGCGGCTGGATGCGGTCGCGACCGAGCGCGGCGTGATCTTCTGCAAGGACGATTGATGCGGATTTTGTTCATCGGCGATGTGGTGGGACGGACGGGCCGGGAGGCCGTGGGTGCGGCGTTGCCGGGGCTTCGCGCGCGGCTGCGGCTCGACCTAGCGGTGGTGAACGCGGAGAACGCCTCGCACGGGTTTGGGCTGGGGCCCGATATGGCCGACGCGCTGTTCGCAGCCGGGGCCGACGTAATCACGCTGGGAAATCATGCCTGGGATCGGAAGGAGATCATTCCTTATATCGCGGACCACCCCCGGCTGGTCCGGGCGCTGAATTTTCCGCCGGGCACGCCGGGAGCCGGCAGCGCGGGGGTTGAGCTTGCGGACGGCCGTAAAGCGCTGGTCGCGCAGGCCATGGGGCGGCTGTATATGGATGCGCTGGATTGCCCGTTCCGCGGTACTGCGCAGGAGCTGAGCCGGCACCGGCTCGGGGTGACGATTCAGGCCATCGTGCTGGACATCCATGCCGAGGCGAGCAGCGAAAAAATGGCCTACGCTCATTCGTTCGACGGGCAGGTGTCGTTGGTGGTAGGAACGCACACGCATGTGCCCACGGCCGACCATCAAATCCTGCCGGGCGGAACGGCGTTCCTGTCGGACGCTGGGATGTCGGGCGATTATGACAGCGTGATCGGTATGCATAAGGACATCGCGACGACGCGATTCTGGCGCAAGATGCCGGCCGAGCGGCTCAATCCCGCGGAAGGCGAAACCACAATCTGCGGCGTGTTCGTGGAAACGGACGATCGCACGGGGCTTGCCGTGCGGATCGGGCCGCTGCGTATGGGCGGACGGCTCGATCCCGCTATGCCGAGCGCGTAGGGGATTTCTTCATCCGGGCTGCGCGCAACAGCCGAGCACGCCTGTCGCGGGCGAGTTGGTTCAGCATGTAACCGTCCAGAACCGCGGCAATGGCGTCGCGTGCTCGCCGCAGCATCGGCTGCAGCGCGCAAAGCGACGCGTCCAGACAGTCGGCGCAGGGGCCGAGCTGCGTCTTGCTGGCGCAGGGTGCGAGGGCGAGCGGTCCATCCACAATGCGGATCACATCACTGGCGGCGATGTCCCCAGCCGGATGGGCCAGCCGGTACCCGCCATAGCGCCCGCGTCGGCTCTCGACGATGCCATGGTCACGCAACTCCACCAGGATAGCTTCGAGAAATTTGCGGGGAATGTCTTCGGCTTCGGCGACATCAGGGGTGAGCGCCCACTCCTCCGGCTCGAGACGCTGACGTTCAGCGAGGAAGACACAGGCGCGGAGGGCGTATTTGGCGCGGCTGGAGAGCATGGAATCTGCCGACGATAGCCGGCCGGGCGATTACGTCAACTACGCGCGATTCAATTCATACTAGATAAATAGGTATTGACAGGAACTGGTGGTCTCCGCCTAATTCCTACTCATTGAGTAGGCATAAATGGGAGCATGCATGCTGACCCTTACGGCTGCGATGGGTTCGGCTCCGGTACGGGCACCGCCTCCGCGCAGCGTCAAAACAGAATTGAGACCGGACGGTCTCGATGCGGCTCGCGGTGTGTTGTTAGCCGCGCTGATCGGCCTGGCGGGCTGGATTGCGATCGGGGTGGTAATCGCGGCGTGCACCTCCCGGTGATTTCGTTTGCTGCTGATAGTTTCGTCTTGATAGGATTTTCGTGGGGTCTATCATGACACATTTGTGGCCTTTCGATCCGTTGCTGTCTATTTCAGGCCTTTTGGTCGGGTTGCTGGTAGGCCAGACCGGCATGGGCGGCGGTTCGCTCATGACCCCCATCCTTGTGCTGCTGTTCGGGGTGCACCCGGCGACCGCGGTTGGCACGGATCTTCTCTATGCCTCCGTTACCAAGACGGCAGGTACGGCGGTTCATGGATTTCATCACACGGTCAACTGGCGCATTGTCGGGTTTTTGGCGTGCGGCAGTGTGCCGGCTACCATGCTCACATTGCTGGTTCTGTCGCGCTTCAACCTCGACACGAAAGCGGCGAGCGACGTCATTTCCCTGGTTCTGGGCGTGATGCTGTTGCTGACGGCGTGTGGGCTGGTGTTCCGCGACCGGCTTATTGCCGCATTTGGTGGAGGGTTTGATGGGCCGCCGCGGCGCGCCACCGCACTGACCGTTGTAACCGGCGTGGCACTTGGTGTGCTGGTCACGCTGTCTTCTGTCGGCGCAGGCGCCATCGGCGTGACAGTGCTGCTGCTGCTTTATCCGCGCCTACCGATGGCCGTGATCGTCGGCTCGGACATCGCGCACGCGGTTCCCCTCACGCTTGTGGCCGGTCTCGGTCATTGGTGGTTGGGGTCAGTGAACTGGCCCATGCTGAGCGGCCTGTTGTCGGGTTCCATACCGGGCATCATCGTGGGAAGCGCTATTGCCGTACGTGTATCGCCCGTGGTGCTGCGCCGGTTGCTCGCGGCAACGCTGTTGGTGGTCGGCGGCCGAATGGTGTTCTGAGTTTCAGGCCCAGCGACACGCGCGGTCACCTCGGCGAGCATGGTCCTTGCACGCCACAGATCAGGCAGCGAGGGCTTCCGTCCGGATATTGGCCATCTCAGAGGCGAGAAAGCCTTCGAAGACGAGCAGGTGCCAGAGCGCCATGCTGTGATCGAAGCGGGAGGCTGCGTGTTCGTCGATCATGCGCAGGATGGCGGAGCGGTCGAAGAAGCCGGAATCGAGCATGGTCGGCCCGAGTAGCCGCGCCCGAACCCGATCCGCCTGACTGCGGAAAAGGCCACTGAGGGATGTGGCAAAACCCTGCTTTCGCCGGTACAGCACCTCCTTTGGCACCCAGGGTTCCAGCGCCCTTTTGAGGACGTATTTCCCCTCCCCTCCTTTCAGCTTGAGGGAGGCGGGAAGCGAGAGGCCCCATTCGACAAGTTTGTAATCAAGGATCGGCGCGCGAACCTCCAGCGAGTTCGCCATGCTGGCGCGATCCACCTTGGTCAGGATGTCGCCAACGAGCCAGAGATTGACATCGACGTATTGCGCCTGCGCCAGTGGATCGTCGCTACCGCTTTCTTCCATCAGCGCGGGAACGCGGACGGACGGATCGTATCCGTCGAGCGCCGCGTTGAGGCGGGACGACAAGAGTGCGCGGCGGCGATCCTGATGCACGCGGGCAATGGTACGATAGAAACCAAGGGCGCTGTCGAGGCTAAGTTCGGTGAGTGTGTGCTTAGCCCGAAGCCATTGGGGCGCCCAATCGAGTTTCGGATAGGCGCGGGCCAGGGATGCAATCGCGCCATGGCGAAGTCCGGCGGGGAGCACGCGGCGGGCATTCTCTACGAGCGTGTGCCAGCGGTAGCGGCGATAGCCGGCGAAGACCTCATCGCCTCCATCCCCAGAAATTGCGACCTTAGCAAAGCGGCGAGCGAGCGCGCATACGCGATACGTCGGCACAGAGCTCTCGATCGCCGAACGGTTCGCCGAAAATCCGGCCCTGCTCACGTGCCGCGTCGATATAGTCGATGGCAGATGCAGCTTCATTGTGTTGCGTGGTGTGATAGCGCTGGGACACCATCTCGGCGAAGGCCGTTTCGTCTTCACCGCCGGCGAAGCCGATCGTGAACGTGTCGAGGTTGTCACGGAGCCGCCCAGCCATGGCCACGACGCCACTGGAATCGACGCCACCGGAAAGGAAGGCACCCAAGGGGACATCCGCGATCAACCGCTTTTCCGTGCTGGCCAGAAGCTGCACCCCAAGCTGATCGACCGCATCCTGCTCCGACAGCTCAAGGTGCGTGATGCTGGGGCGCCAATATCGCGTGGGCTTTCCCCAGCTCTCATTCCGTTTCAGGAGCAGATAATGCGCCGCCGGGAGGCGGAGGACGTCCTGGTAGATGGTGGCCGGGTCGGGAATGTAGCCGTATGCGAAGAAGTCCTCGATGGCGAGCGGGTTCACATTCCGCGTCAGTTCGGGAATGACGTTCAGCGACGCCATTTCGGAGCCGAAGACGAACCGTCCATCCCGCAGCGTTGCATAGTAGAGCGGCTTCTTGCCCAGCCGGTCCCGCGCAATGAACAGCGCCTGCTGCCCGCGATCCCAAATCGCGAAGGCGAAGAAACCGTTCAGCCGTTCCACACAGGCGGGACCCCAGGTTTCCCATGCATGAATGATCGTCTCGGTGTCGCAGTTGGTCCGAAAGATATGTCCCCTGGCTTGTAGCTCAGTCCGCAGTTCCCGAAAGTTATAGATCATACCATTGAAGACGATCGCAACCGTACCGTCTTCGTTGTACATTGGCTGATGTCCGGACGCCGGATCTATGATGGCCAAGCGCCGGTGACCGAGGCCGATGCCACGTTCGAGATAGAAGCCGTCGCCATCCGGGCCGCGATGACTGAGCGCCTCCGTCATGCGGCGGAGCAAGCCCGTGTCGATCCGAGCCGCGCCATCCGGGTCAAGAATGCCTGCAATGCCGCACATGCAAGTTACCTCACGTCGAAG
The DNA here is from genome assembly GCA_963791885.1 of uncultured Pseudomonadota bacterium. GTDB lineage: Bacteria > Pseudomonadota > Alphaproteobacteria > Acetobacterales > Acetobacteraceae > CAVSUZ01. Next base: position 2,629,630 of record CAWBUL010000006.1, read on the forward strand.
GCGTTACATGCCCCGGACTGGCGAGCCGCGCTATGCCTTTTTTCTTAACGAGCCGGTTCGGCAGCGACTGGCCTGGCGCGGAGCTCATCGCGGATTTCCTCGAGCAGAACCTCGGACCGTGGCGGTCCGGCCGGCGTGGGATCGGCGCGCAAGTGAAGCTGAGTCAGCGCCTTGATGACCCAGAAGATAGCGAAGCTGACGATAACAAAGTTGATGATCGCGTTGATGAACAGACCGAGGTTGACGGTGGCCGCACCCGCCGCCCTGGCTGCTGCAAGCGTATTGTAGTGCTGGCCGTTCAACGCGAAGAACACGTTGGAGAAGTCAATGCCGCCGGCGGCCAAGCCGATGATCGGGTTGATGACATCCCTCACCAAACTGTTAACCACGCCGGTGAATGCCGCACCGATCACAATGCCGACGGCCAAGTCGATCACGCTACCGCGAGCAATGAACGCCTTGAATTCGCCAATCCATCCTGGCTCCTGGATGGGAATGCTGAGGGCCATCGCCGTCCTCCTTCTCCAAGTTTGCGCTTGGCGGGCATGATTCCTAATGTGAGATCAATCGTCTATCAGGAGGAAACGATGTCAGCTTCGACAGGAATGGCGGTGAGCCGCGTCAATGGCCACGTCGTGCCGACAGGGGCGGTGCTGGCGGCGGAGATCCAGGGCATTGAGCTCCGGCAGGTGGACGATGACACATTTTCGTTCGTTCACCAGGCGTGGCTCGATCATCTCGTGCTGTTGTTCCGTGGCCAAAATCTATCGGATGAGCAGATAATTGCGTTCAGCCAGCGTTTTGGCGAGCTCGACTGGGCACCGGTGCAGGAGAACGGACGGCGTTTCGTCGAGGGCCACCCGGAAATCTACGTGGTCTCAAATGTCATCGAAAATGGGGTTCCGATCGGCAGTCTCGGTGCCGGTGAGGCCGTATGGCACACCGATATGTCGTATCAGCCTCATCCCCCGAAAGCGAGTATGCTGTATGCGCTGGAGGTTCCTCCCACCGGCGGCAATACCTGGTTCTGCAACATGTATCGCGCCTGGGAGGAGATGCCAGCGACCCTGAAGCGCCGGATCGAGGGGCGCCGCCTGAAGCACGATGGCACTTATAACAGCGGCGGCTACGTGCGCGAGGGTGTCACCGCGACGGATGATCCGGTGTCGTCGCCCGGCACATATCATCCGATCGGGCTCCGCCATCCGGAAACCGGGCGGATCGCACTGTATCTGGGGCGCCGGCGCAACGCCTACATCGAAGGTCTGAAGCTGGTGGAATCAGAGGCATTGCTGGATGAGCTGTGGTCCTTCGCAACCCGACCGGAACTCGCCTGGGGCCATCGCTGGCGCGTGCGCGACGTAGTGCTGTGGGACAACCGGTGCACGATGCACCGGCGGGATCCGTTCGATGCCTCGGCGCGCCGCATCATGCACCGGACGCAGGTGAAGTAGGCTTATTCGGCCGGGTGCGTCTGCTGCCCGCGGCGGCGAAACAGTCGTGAGGCGCGGTCGCTCAGGACTTCAAAGCCGACAAACAGCATTGGCACGAAAAGCACGCGACATCGAGACCGCCCTGTTCCAGACGGTCCTTGGCGAATTCCACGATCAGGATCGCATTCTTGGCGGCCAGCCCAATCAGCAACACCAAGCCGATCTGGCCATAGACATCGAGCGCCATGCCACGGAGGAGCAGGGCGAGCAGACCGCCCAGCATGGCGAAAGCGACGGGCAGCATGACAGAAAGCGGCAATGTCCAGCTTTCATAGAGTGCCACCAGGAACAGATAGGAGAAGATCACAGCGAACTGGAATGCCGAGGATTCCTGCCCCGCTGCCGCGAGTTCCTGATAGGACATGGCGGTCCACTCATAGCCGTAGCCCTTCGGCAGCTGCTGCGCGGCTACTTGTTCCATCGCGGCGATCGCCTGACCGGAGCTGCGGCCCGGCGCATTGGAGCCGTTGATGAGGACGGCGGGATATTCATTGTAGGTGTTGATGGCGTTCGATCCCTGGACGGTGCTGATCGTCACCAGGCTGTTGAGCGGGACCATCTAACCCGTCGCCGATCTGACATAAAGCTGGGTGATGTCGTCCACCTGAGAACGGAACTGCGGCAGGTCCTGGACGATCACCTGGAAGACGAAATTCTGATAGTTGAAGTCGTTGACGAACTGGCTGCCGAGATGGGCTTGCAGCGTCTGATACACGGCGGCCGGCGTCACGCCGAGTTCGGCGGCCTTGGTGGTGTCCACCTTGACCATGATCTGCGGGATATCCGCGGTAAAGCTGGTGAAGACTGCGCTAAGATTGGGATTCTGATTGGCGGCGAAGATCAGTGCGCGCGAAACGGCGGCCAAATCCTGATAGCTCTGCCCGTTCTGTGCCTCCAGCACGAAGTTGATACCGCCGGTGGTGCTGATGCCTGAGATAGCCGGCGGATTGAAGCTGATGATGTCCGCCGAGGGGATGGCGTTGAAGGTGGGCTGCAGTTTGGCGATTACCGCCGGAATCGACTCCGACGCAGAGCGCTGATTCCAGGGCTGCATGATGGCGATGACCGATCCGGCGTTCGGGGCCTGTGCACCGGCGACGAGGCTGAAGCCCGACAGCTCGATCGCGTGTGCGACACCAGGCGCTTTCAGCAGGATCTGGCCGACCTGATCGACCACCGCCTGGGTGCGTTCGAGTGACGCACCGTTGGGAGTGGTGACGTTGATGAAGAAGTAGCCCTGGTCTTCGTTGGGTAAGAAGCCGGTGGGCGTGCGCAGGAACAAAAGATAACCGATGCCGAACGCGGCGAGCAGGCCAAGCGTGCCGATGAGCAGGTGCCGACCCAGGAACCCGACGGTGCGGCCGTAGCGGTCGCGCGCGAATTCAAACCCATGATTGAACCAGCGGAACGCGAAGAAGCGCGTCGGCCTCGGCCGGCGCAGCAAGAGGGCGCACAAGGCAGGGCTTAGGCTCAGTGCATTGATCGCGGAAATCACGACCGCGACGGAGATGGTCACCGCGAACTGGCGATAGAGCGCGCCTGTAACGCCTGAGATGAAACCGACCGGGCCGAATACGGCGACCAGAACGAGCGTGGTGGCGACGACCGGGCCGGTGATTTCCGCCATGGCACGCTCGGTCGCCTGATCAATGGGAAGGTCCGGATTCTCCTCCAGGTTTCGCGTCACATTCTCGACCACCACAATGGCGTCGTCCACCACGAGTGTGATCGCCAGCACGATGGCGAACAGGTCAACTGTGTTGGCCGAGTAGCCAAGAACATACAGGATTGCGAACACGCCGATCAGCGAGACCGGGATTGCGATCGTGGGAATGACGGTGGCACGCCAGTCCTGCAGGAAGATGAAGACCACCAGCACCACCAGGGCCAGCGTGATAGCCAGGGTGCGGAGGATCTCGCTGATATTGGCACTAACAAAGTTCGTAGCATTGTAGACGATGGCGTATTTCAAGCCCGGCGGAAACTGCTTCGAGAGAACCTGCATCTGCTGCTCGATCGATCTGGCGACAGCCAGCGCGTTGGCGTTGGGTGTCTGATAGATCGCGAGCGTGGCGGAGGGATGCCCATCGAGCGAGGAGGAATTGTTGTACTGCTGGGCAGCCAGTTCCACACTGCCGATATCGCGGATGCGTACGACTCCGCCATTGGGGTTGGTGCGGATAATGATGTTGTCGAACTGCGCAGGCGAACTCAGTTCGCCTGGAGAGAGGACAGTCAGCTGTTGTTGCTGATTTCCGGCGGTCGGGGGTTCGCCGACCTGCCCGGCGGCGACCTGTATGTTCTGTGACTGGATTGCGGTGATGACGTCCTGAGCCGTGATTCCAAGCGCAGTCATTTTCACCGGGTTCATCCAGACCCGCATGGCGTATTCACGCTCGCCGAAGATCTGCGTGTTGCCGACTCCAGCCGTGCGCGCGATCTGCTGCTGAAGGTGCATGTAAGCGTAATTTGAGATGAAGACCTGGTCGTATTTGTTATCCGGGGAATAGAGGTTGACCGCGAGGACGAAGTTGCTTGATGCCGCGCGGATGGTGATGCCTTCCTGCGCCACCTCGGCGGGCAATTGCGCCTCGGCCAACTGCACGCGATTCTGGACGTTCACCTGATCGATATTCGGATCCGTGCCGATGCCGAATGTAACCTGAAGCGAGTAAGTGCCCGCGCTGGAACTCGTGCTCTGCATATAGAGCATATCCGGCACCCCGTTCACCTGCTCTTCGATCGGCTGGGCGACGAGATTTGCGATGGTTTCCGCGCCTGCGCCTGGATAGCTGGCGCTCACGGTGACGGAGGGCGGGGTAATATTTGGATATTGGGAAATCGGGATGGCCGAGAGTGCGACGAGCCCGGCCAATGTGATGACGATGGAAATGACGAGCGCGAACTTCGGGCGATGAATAAAGAAGCTGGAAAACATGCTCGGCCTAACCGGCCTCCGCCTGCGCGGTCGTGGTAGTACCCGACGGCTGCTGGACCGTGACCCTCACGGTCTCGCCGGGGCGAACCTTCTGCACGCCCTCGACAATGACGTTCTCTCCCCCGGTCAGACCCTTTTCGATAATGTAGTCTTGTGCGATCTGCCGCCCGAGCGTGACCGGCTGTTGTTTCACCTTGTCGTCGGGGCCAACGACCAGCACGTAGCTGCCCTTCTGTTCCGTCTGCACGGCAGCGACGGGTACGACAGGACGTTCCTGCGGGGTTGCACGCTTCGCCGACACGGTCACGAAGGCCCCGGGCAGCAATAGCCGTTGGGGATTAGCGAAGTCTGCGTACACCGACACTGTGCCGGTCTGGGGATCGACCTCATTGTTCAGGAACGAAATCTTCCCTGTCTGATTGTACTCCTTGCCATCGGGAAGCTTGAGGTTAACGACGACTTGAGATGCGATCTGGTTCTGATTAGCGCCGGTCTGCTGCTGCACGTTCACCAGCACATTGTCGCTGACGGAAAAGACCACGCGGATCGGGTCAAGCTGGTTCACGGTGGCCAGCGCCGGTGTGCTGGGCGTCACGAGGTTGCCTTTGGTCAGCGTCACGGCACCGATCCGGCCGTCTATCGGTGAGACAATCGTGCAATAGCTGAGGTTCAGCGCGGCTTGCGCCAGATTGGCCTGGGCGGACAACACCTGGGCCGCATCCTGATCCCGCGTCGCGGTCGCCTGGTCGAGGTTGGACTGTGCTTCGAAGCCTTGCTTGGCAAGTTGCGCAGCACGCTGGTAGGCAAGCTGCGCATTCTGCAGGGCGGCTTTTGCTGAATCCAGCTGCGCCTGAGCCGCCTGCACGACAGCCTGATATTGTGTCTTTTGCAGTTGGAACAGCACTTCGCCGGCCTTGACGTCGCTGCCCTGCTTGACCGGCACATCCTCGATGAAGGCGGTCACACGAGGCACAACCTGCACCGACTGGATCGGCGTCACGCGGCCGATGAAGGTATTTTCCGGCGCCACATTCTGGACCTGCACGGGCACTACGGCAACCGCCGGCGGCGGCACGGACGGTGCTGGGGCCGCGGCATGCGCCGCTGATGCGAGCAGCATCGTGATTGCGATATAGGTCCAGCGCAGAATACAGCGCGAATACATGCCGTCTCCAGCAACTTGAGAGCAAGATTCACGCGCTCCGACGTGCGCGCCTCGCGCTGTCTCGCTCCAGCGTGTAAGGAACCGTTTAGTTGCTATCTCGTTCGGGGCGGAAAACGCCGCTCACGGCAAGGTGTGCCGCCGACTGACAAGCCGCGCGAGGCGTCCCCCGGCGGGCAGGTCACGCCAGCGACCCAGGATGGTCAATTCGGCAAGGGTGCAGGTGGGAAAGCCGTCCTGCTTCTTGCTACCGATCGTATTCACGAGTTCATGCACACCCGGGTTGTGCCCGATCAGCAATACGGTTCGCACCGTCTCCGGCACATTGCGCAACACGGCGATCATTTGCGCGCAGTCCGCAAGGTAAAGGTCCTCGACCGTTTCGGTGAGCGGCGTGTCGTCCCAGGGCTCCAGCGCTTCGAGCGTTTGCACGGTGCGTCGGGAAGGAGAGACGAGAACCAGATCAGGTGCCAGGCCCAGCCTCTGCATGGCATCGCGCATTGCCGCGGCGTGCTTGCGGCCGGTGTCCGCCAGCGGGCGATCGCGGTCGGCGACCCCAGGAGGACGATCGGCTTTGGCGTGTCGCAGCACAAGAAGCTGGTGCATGGATTATCCTGGCACGAGTATTCCAGAAGCTACAGGTCGATCCAGGAGAGATGCCCGCCCTTGCCGGCCCCGGTATCGAGGAACGCGGCCGTGCCGCCCAGGGCGCCCCGCATAGTCAGCGGTTCTTGCGTGACGCTGCGGCGATCATGGCCGCAGTACACCGTCATGCCATCCGGGATGCGATCGACCCAGCGCAGGCTGCGCTCGGGGTAACCGTCTGGCTGCGTGCGGCCTGTGGGTTCTCCAAACAGGGCGCGGGATAACGCGCCCGTGGGCCGGCCAAGCCCAAGGATCGGTGAGGGATGCTCGAGCATCTCGGTGTGGAAGCCACCGTGAACAAACAGGCAGTTGTTAAGCCGGATCCAGGCAGGGGCACGCGTGATCTCCTGCAGGGCACGATCGCGCATGACAGGATCAAGTTGGGCGAGGGTCGCGGCGAGGTGTTCATTCGACCGCACAGGCCGGTCCGCCAGCATACGCGCCAGCTTGTGGTCATGGTTGCCGAGCAGGAAGACACCGCGGTGCTGGTCGATGATGCGGAACATGATGGCGAGGGCGTCGGCGCTGCGCGGGCCGTAATCCGTCAGGTCGCCGAGTTGCACTATGAACCGATCAGTCTCGGCGGCATATGCGAATGCCGCAGCGTCGCCGTGAACATCACCAACCACACGCAGTTTCGCGCCGGACGGGATGGTGAGGCGCGGAAGAGGGGAGCGTTCGAAAAAGTCGCTATTCACCGCGCGGAAGGGCTCGCTCGACGACGCGGGCATAGAGAGCGACCCCGTAAGGGATAGCCTCGTCGTTGAAATTGTAGAGCGGGTTGTGGACGGGGGCGCTGGTCTCGCCGTTGCCCAGATTGATGTAGGCACCGGGGACCTGTTCGAGCATGAAGCTGAAATCCTCGGAGGCGGCACCGGGCGGCTTGTTGCGATCCACCTGGGCGTGACCAACGAGCTCGGCGGCTACGTCGGCCATGGCGGCTGCATGAATCGGATCGTTGTGTAGCGGGGCGAAGATCAGACGGAAATCCACGGATGCAACAGCGCCGAAGGCCGCGGCAACATTGGACGCGATGCGCGTCAGCCCCTGCTCGATCAGGTTCATCGTTTCGCGGTTCATAGTGCGGGCGGTGCCTGAGAGCGTCGCGATCTCAGGGATGACGTTATAGGCCTCGCCCGCACGAATGCGCGTGACGCTAAGGACGGCGGTTTCGCGCGGCGGGGCGTTGCGGGCGACGATGGATTGCAGGGCAGTGCCGATGTGGCAGGCGACGAGGACGGGGTGATGCTCGCCTCGGGACGCGCGCCATGGGAGCCGCGGCCAGTGACCTCGATGTCGAAAAACGCGCCTGCGGCCATGGCTGCGCCGGGCGTGATGGAAAAGTGGCCGATCGGTGAGCCCGGGCGGTTGTGCATGCCGTAAACTGCGTCGCAGGGGAAGCGCTCAAAAAGGCCGTCTTTCAGCATGGCGAGGGCGCCGCCGACACCTTCCTCACCTGGCTGGAAGATGAAGTGCACAGTGCCGTTGAAGGCGCGGGTTTCGGCAAGGTAGCGCGCGGCGCCGAGCAACATGGTGGTGTGACCGTCATGGCCGCAGGCATGCATCACGCCGTTATTTTGGCTGCTGTAGGGGACGTTGGTGGCTTCGACGATGGGCAGGGCGTCCATATCCGCGCGCAGACCGATCGCGCCGGGGCCATTGCCGGAGCGGAGGACGCCGACGACGCCCGTGCCGCCAACACCGCGATGCACCTCGATGCCCCATTCCTCGAGTTTGGCGGCAACGAGGTCGGCGGTACGGTATTCTTCCAGGCCAAGTTCGGGGTTGGCGTGGATGTCCTGGCGGATCGCGCGGAGTTCTTCGTGATAGCAGGCGACGTCGTCGAGGATGGGCATCAGCGGTCCTTCAGCGGGGCGTGAGACGAAAGAGTGGCGGGTGGTCAGGCTGGGTGGTGACGATGCCGACGGGCAGGACGGTTTCACCCGGTTCCATTTCCACCAGGAAGTGACGAATGAAAAGAGCCAGGACGAGGATTGCCTCGGTCATGGCGAACTGGGCGCCGACGCAGATGCGGGGGCCGGTTCCAAACGGGAGGTAGGCGAACCGTGGTGGGGGTGGCGCCTCGGGCATGAAGCGGTCGGGGTCGAAGGCGGCGGGATTGCGCCAGAGGGTATGGTGGCGATGCAGCACCCAGGGAGCGATGATGAGCAGGGTGCGGGCGGGGATGGTCGTGGGGCCGGCTTGATCGGCCTCGCGTGATACGCGGGCAATCGCGAAGGCCGGCGGATAGAGGCGCATCGCCTCGCTGACGACAGCACGGGTGCGGACGAGCTGGGGCAAGGTGTCAGCGCCTATCTCGATATTCACAACTTCATCGGCGACGCGCTGCTGCTCGGCGGGATCGTGGCTGAGAAGGGTGAGTGCCCAGAAAAGGGAGACGGCGGTGGTCGCATGGCCGGCCAGCAGGAGCGTGGCGAGCTGATCGCGGAGTTGCGGTGGGGAGAAGCCGCGGCCGGTTTCAGGATCGCGCGCGGCGCGGAGCAGATCGAAGAGATCGCGCGCATCCTCGGACGGTGGCGCCGCGAGACGGGCCTGCATGATACGGTCCATCAGTGCCATCCAGCGGCGCTGGAAGCGGCCGCGCCGGATATCTCGGAGCGTAGGGATGCTGGGCGGCAGGAGCAGATCGAGCAGACGGGGCTGTGAGAAGCGTTGCGCGTATTCCTGGAGCATGGCGCGGAGCGTGGCGCCGTAGCTGCGCATTTCCAGCGAGAACATGGAGCGACCGGCGATCTCCAGCGTGGTGAACTCCATGATGGAAAGGAGGTCGACAGGCCGGCGCGCGGAGGCGTGCAGTGTGGCGACGGTTTCATGCGCCGCCTCCATGATATGGCGAGCGAGCAGCGGCATGATGCGCGGCGCGAGGGCGGGCGCGATGGTGCGGCGCTGAAGACGCCAGTCATCACCCTCGGATAAGAGCAGTCCGGAGCCGGTGATCGGCCGCAGGATGCGGATGGATGCGGGCGAGCGATGGTAATTCGCGTGATTGTCCACCAGTACGCGATGAATGGCTTCCGGATCGCTGAGTAACAGGCTGGGCCGGCCGAAGAGGCGGCGCGTAAAGACGGGCTGGTGATAAGCGGCTTCGGGCCAACTTGTCAGCGCATTGGTGCGGATAGCGCGCAGGAAGGCTGGCGCGGAGAGCGGGTTGCGCGGCACGGGGGGTGCAGGCGGGGCGTAGAGCGTGCCGGCGGTCATTGAGCGCAGGGTAGCGCGGGGCAGGGTCGCATGCCAGAACTGGCGGTGCGGCGGCCGCTTGGGTAGGCTGCTTGCCACCAGATGATCGGGGAGAAACGGACGCCATGAGCCTCAAGGGTGCGGCCTATATCGCGGGTGCGTTCGAGCATCCAACTCGCAAGGCGCCGGACAAGTCCGTCGCGTTGCTGCACGCGGAATGCGCGGCGGGCGCGCTGAAGGATGCCGGGCTGACCAAGCAGGACGTGGATGGATATTTCTGTGCGGGCGACGCGCCCGGAATGGGTCCGCTGTCGATGGTGGATTATATGAATCTGCGCGTGCGGCACGTGGACGCGACGGATATCGGCGGCTCCTCCTATCTGATGCTGGTGGCGCACGCGGCGGAAGCGATCGCCGCGGGACGCTGCAATGTCGCGCTGATCACGCTGGCGGGGCGGCCGCGCAGCGAGGGCCAGGCGACGGGAACAGCGCCGCGGGCGGGCAATCCGGCTCAGCCCGACATGCAGTGGGAATATCCGTATGCGCCGACGGTCGCGAATATGTACGCGCTCTGCGCGCAGCGGCACATGCACGAATACGGCACGACGAGCGAGCAGCTGGCATGGATCAAGGTCGCGGCGTCGCATCATGCTCAGTACAACGAGTATGCGATGCTGCGGGACGTGGTGACTGTGGAGCAGGTGGTGAACTCGCCGATCATTGCGAGTCCGCTGCACCGGTTGGATTGCTGCGTCATCAGTGATGGCGGCGGTGCGCTGGTGGTGGTGAAGCCGGAAATCGCCAAAACACTGAAGCGGCCGAAGGTGAAGGTGATCGGCATGGGAGAGGCGCCGAAGGGGCAGTTCGGCGGGAATGTCGACCTGACGTTCTCCGGTGCCCGATGGTCCGGCCCGACGGCGTTCGAGATGGCGGGCGTGAAGCCGCGCGATATCAAGTATGCCTCGATCTATGACAGCTTCACCATCACCGTGTTGATGCAGATCGAGGATCTGGGGTTCTGCGAGAAGGGCCAGGGCGGGAAGTTCGTCCAGGACGGAAATCTGATCTCCGGCCAGGGCAAGCTGCCGTTCAACACGGATGGTGGCGGGCTGTGCAACAATCATCCGGCCAATCGCGGCGGCATCACCAAGGTGATCGAGGCGGTGCGACAGTTGCGCGGCGAGGCGCATCCGAAAGTGCAGGTGAAGAACTGCGATCTGGCGCTAGCGCATGGCACCGGCGGGTCGCTGGGCACGCGGCATGGCTCGGCAACGCTGGTTATGGAGAGGGAGTGACCGCGATGGCGTATCAGCAACGCAAGATCGGGTTCGTCGGCACGCCTGACAGCAACCCGGAGACCAAGCCGTTCTTCGATGCGGCAGCGGAGGGCAAGTTCGTCGTGCCGATGTGCGGGGCGTGCGGCAAGTCGCACTGGTATCCGCGCGGTATTTGCCCGCATTGCTTCAGTCAGGACCTGTCGTGGAAGCCGGCGTCCGGCAAGGGCAAGATCTACTCCTTCAGCGTGATGAAGCGGGCGGAGGTGCCTTACTCCATCGCGTATGTGACACTGGAAGAAGGTCCGACGATGATGACGAACATCGTCGATTGCGACCTGGATACGCTGAAGATCGGGCAGCCAGTGATGGTGACCTTCGTGCCGAGCGAGGGCGGCCCGCCGATGCCGATGTTCAAGCCGGCATAACGACGAACAACAAGGGAACGTTCATGGTGACTCTGACCAGACGCGGCCTGCTTGGCACGGTCGCTGCCGCCGGCGTGGTGCGTGTTGGGCATGCTCAGACGCCCAGCATCAAGATCGGCGTGCTGAACGATCAATCGGGGCCGTATCGCGATGACGGCGGGCTGACCGGCGTGGCGTGCGCGAAGCAGGCACTGATCGATTTCGGCGTGCCGGGGAAGGGCTTCAACGTCGAGGTGATCACGGCCGATCATCAGAACAAGCCGCAGGTAGGTGCGGCGATCGCGCGACAGTGGTTCGACCAAGACGGGGTGGACTGCATCGTGGATGTACCGACGTCATCGGTGGGATTGGCCGTGAACACGGTGTGCAGGGAAAAGAACAAAGTATACCTGAACTCGGGTACCGGGACGTCGGACCTGACCGGTCCGCAGTGCAGCCCGAACACGGTGCACTGGACCTATGACACGTACATGCTCGGGAAATCGACCGGCGGGGCGACGGTGAAGGCCGGTGGAGATTCGTGGTTCTTCATCACGGCGGATTACGTATTCGGGCAGACGCTGCAGCGGGATACATCGTCGATCGTGACGGCAGCGGGTGGCAAAATCTTAGGCAGTGTTAAGTATCCATTTCCGGACACGACGGACTTTTCGGCGCTGCTACTGCAGGCGAAGTCGTCCGGCGCGAAGGTGCTGGGGCTGTGCAACGCGGGTGACGATACGGAAAACTGCATCAAGCAGGCGCAGGAGTTCGGCATTAAGGGCAGCATGCGCGTGGCGGCCATGCTGTTCCAGAGCGATGACGTACGGGCGGTCGGGCTCGCGGAGGCTCAGGGGTTAATCTGGACCGAGTTGTATTATTGGGACCTGAATGACCGGACGCGCGCGTTCAACAACCGAGTGAAGAGCAAGACCGAGCATGGGGCGTATCCGAACATGACCCAGGCTGGGGATTATGGTGCGACATTCCACTACCTGAAGGTTGTCGCGGATATGGGCGTGCCCGCGGCGAAGGCGGACGGGCGCGCAGTGGTGGAGCGGATGAAGCGCATGCCGACCGATGACGATGCGTTCGGGCCAGGCCAGATCCGCGAGGACGGGCGCGCACTGCATCCAGTCTATCTGTTGCAGGCGAAGACCCCGGCAGAGAGCAAGAATTCCTGGGATGTGGCGAAAGTAATCGCCACCACGCCTGCGGATCAAGCGTGGCGACCGCTCGATCAGGGTGGCTGCCCGCTGGTGAAGTCGTAATCAGCTGAGAGCGCGGGTGAGTTCCTGCTTGCTCATGCGGGAACGCCCGGGGATTTTGCGGCGCTTGGCTTCCTTGTAGAGATCGGCGCGAGTTTTTTCGGCCTTGCGCTCACGGCGTTTGGTCGTGGCGAGGCGCTTGCGATTCGTTCCCGGCGACTGACGGTTGGAGGCGCCGGCTTCTGACAGGGCGATAGCGACAGCCTGGCGGCGGTTGCGCACTTTGCGGCCGCCCGCGGTTTCGAGATCGCGATGCTTGAACTCGTGCATGACGCGTTCGACCGTTTGCTTTTGGGCGGGTGTTTCGTGCTGAGCCATTGCGATGTCTCCTGTCAGAAAGACTGCGCCGGCACTAATGCCGGCGCATCTGCAGCGGTTAGGCCGCCTCCTGGGTAGCCTGTTTGTTCAAGGTTGAATTGGCGATCTGATTCAACAGCGTGTCCGCTTTCTTTTCTTCATCCAGAGTTTGCTGCAGAACCTTCGCGGCGTCGCTCATGCCGCACGCTTTGGCCCATGCCACCAAGGTGCCATAACGTGCCATTTCGTAGTGCTCCACAGCCTGGGCATTCGCCAAAATGCCGGCATCACGCACCGCGCCCTGCTCGAACTCGTGCACGACTTCATCGCCCTCTTCGATGATGCCGTTGATCGCCTCACAGGTTTGGCCGCGCGCGCGCTTCCCTAACATCTCGAACACCTGCTGCAGGCGCTCCACATGGCCCTGCGTCTCGTCACGGTGTTCCGTCAGCGCTTTTTTCAACTGCTCATTCTCCGATGCCTTCGCCATTTCCGGCAGCGCCTTCAGTATCTGGCGTTCGGCGTAGTACACATCCTGTACGAATGAGAGCAGCAGATCGTTCATGCTTTTCATGCTGGGGTCGTCCTTCTTCGTAGGCCCGCCATTGGACAGCGGTACGCGCCTACAACCGTCGAGCGATCACGGCGTTCGGAGCGCAGGGCGCACAATCCAATGAGCGCCGGTCGCCTCACTCCAAAGTGAGCAAGCTCACAATCGCGATGGGGGGCCACACTCACGTTTCCGCAATGAAACGGACGGGCCTGGCCAGCGTTGACCGTCCATCGGAGTAAGGGGCGGAGCCATGGCGGAAACGGTGAGCGATTTCTTCTGGGATCGGCTCCACGAGTGGGGTGTGCGGCGGATTTTCGGCTATCCAGGTGACGGCATTAACGGTCTTGTCGCCGCTCTGGACCGCCACAAGGACAAATTCGACTTCGTGCAGGTGCGGCACGAGGAAATGGCCGCATTCATGGCGAGCGCCCATGCCAAATTCACGGGCGAGATCGGGGTCTGCATGGCAACCTCCGGGCCCGGCGCCATCCACCTGTTGAACGGACTATATGATGCAAGGCTGGACCACCAGCCGGTACTGGCCATCGTGGGACAGCAAGCGCGTGCGGCGCTCGGCGGACATTATCAACAGGAAGTGGACCTCGAATCGCTGTTCAAAGATGTGGCCGGCGCATTCGTGCAGCAGGCATCCACGCCGGCGCAAATACGGCACCTGATCGATCGCGCAATGCGCATCGCCACGTCTGATCGGAAGGTCACCTGCATCATTCTACCGAACGATCTGCAGGAGGAGAAGGCGGTGGAAACGCCGCCATACAAGCACGGGACAGTCCATTCAGGCATAGGCGCTCCGGCTCTACACCCGACCCCCTCGGATGCAGAATTGCGCCGCGCGGCCGAGGTGCTGAACGCCGGCAAGAAGGTCGCCATGCTGGTGGGCGCTGGGGCCCTCCATTGCACGGACGAGGTGATAGAGGTGGCCGAGAAGCTCGGGGCAGGCATCGCCAAGGCGCTGCTCGGGAAGGCTGCCGTGCCTGATGACCTGCCATTCGTCACCGGGTCTATTGGGCTGCTCGGGACCAAGCCGAGCTACGACATGATGATGGGCTGCGACACGCTGCTGGTCGTCGGGTCGGGGTTCCCCTACTCCGAGTTCCTGCCGCGCGAAGGCGAAGCGCGCGGCGTGCAGATCGATATTTCCGCCGGCATGTTGAGTTTGCGCTATCCGATGGAGGTCAACCTGCTCGGCGAAAGCAAGGAGACGCTGAAGCGGCTCCTGCCGATGCTGGATCACAAGCAGGATCGTTCCTGGCGCAAGCAGATCGAAGGCTGGACCAAGGAGTGGTGGGAGGTGCTGCGTTCGCGCGCCATGCAGTCCGCTGAGCCGATTAATCCGCAACGGGTGTTCTGGGAGCTTTCTCCGAAGCTGCCGGAGCGGTGCATCATCGCCGCTGATTCCGGCTCCGGCACCAATTGGTATGCGCGCGACGTGAAGATGCGGCGCGGAATGATGGCCTCGCTCTCGGGTGGGCTGGCCAGCATGGGTGCGGGCATGCCTTACGCCGTGGCGGCTAAGTTTGCCTATCCGGACCGGCCGGTGATCGCCCTGGTGGGTGATGGCGCGTTTCAGATGAACGGCATGAGCGAGCTGATCACGGTGAAGAAGTACTGGAAGCAGTGGAGCAATCCACACTTCATTGTCATGGTGCTGAACAACCGTGACCTGAACCAGGTCACCTGGGAGCTGCGGGCGATGGCCGGTGACCCCAAGGTGGAGATTACCCAGAATCTGCCGGACGTGTCTTACGCCCGCTATGCCGATTTGCTCGGGCTCAAAGGCTTCTTCTGCGATAATCCGGACAAGATTTCCCAGACCTGGAATGAAGCGCTGGCGTGCGACCGTCCGTGCTTGGTCGAGTTCTACACCGACCCGAACGTGCCGCCGCTGCCACCGCACATCACGCTGGCCGAGGCGCGCGCGTTCATGGGGTCGATGTATGGGGAACCGGAGCTGGCCAGCGTGCTGACCAATACCGCGAAGGAAGTTGTCGCGTCGCTCCTTCCGTCCCGTTCCTGACGCAATGGCACGCGCCCATGTCACGATCGGAACCGTGCAGGCGC
This sequence comes from uncultured Pseudomonadota bacterium, assembly GCA_963791885.1. Classification (GTDB taxonomy): domain Bacteria; phylum Pseudomonadota; class Alphaproteobacteria; order Acetobacterales; family Acetobacteraceae; genus CAVSUZ01. The sequence continues at coordinate 2,644,947 of CAWBUL010000006.1, forward strand.
GTGCCTACACGGTTCCCACGGACCAGCCCGAGCAGGATGGAACACTCGACTGGGACAGAACTACGATCGTTATTGTAACCGTGCAGGCGGGCGGGTACGAGGGTATCGGTTATACTTATGCTGACAAAAGTAATACCTCTCTCATCGTCGGGAAACTCGCCGAGACGATCCAAGGTAGGGATGCATTCGACATCGCCGGTTGTGCCGCGGCGATGGCTCGCGCGGTGCGCAATATGGGGCGCAGGGGTCTCGCCTCAACGGCGATTTCCGCGGTGGATGCCGCGTTGTGGGACCTGAAGGCCAAGCTGCTTGACCTCCCGCTGGTACGGCTGCTTGGTGCGGTCCATCCGAACGTACCGATTTATGGCAGCGGCGGCTTCACGAACTATACTGACCGGAAACTCGCCCAGCAGCTTGGTTCCTGGGTTTCGCACGACGGCTGCAAATGCGTGAAGATGAAAGTCGGCCGTGACCCGCGGCGGGACCGCGAACGGGTGAAGGTCGCGCGCGAGGCGATTGGAGACGCCGGCCTGTTTGTCGATGCCAATGGGGCGTTGAATGCCAAACGTGCACTCGCCTTCGCGGACCATGTGCTAATTCATGATGTCCGATGGTTCGAGGAACCGGTCTCCAGCGACGATTTCGAGCATCTCCGACTGTTGCGGGAACGCATTCCCGCACCGATGGAGGTTGCCGCGGGCGAGTATCACTACGTGCTGGACGACATGCGGGCGATGCTGGCAGCCGATTGTGTTGACGTGATGCAGGCAGACGCCACGCGATGTGGTGGCGTGACAGGGTTCCTTGCGGCCGGGACGCTGACCGATGCCCACCACACGGACCTGTCTGGACACTGTGCCCCTTCAATCCATCTGCATGCGGCCTGTGCTGTGCCGCGACTACGGCACCTCGAATGGTTCCACGATCATGTCCGGATCGAACATATGTTTTTCGACGGAGCCCCGCTGCCGAAGAACGGCATCATCGAACCGGACCTGTCGCGTACCGGGCTGGGAATCGCGCTGAAGACGCAGGACGCTGAGCGTTACGCGGACGATTGAGGAAAGTGATGTCAGGCGATACGCTCGAGGGAGCAGGGCTAGCTGCGCTGGGGATTGTGTCGGCCGGCGTGCTGGCGGTGCTGGGGGGACGGATGGTCCCTGGAGGGCCGTTACTGCCGTTGAAACGCAAGCCGCGTGCGCGGTCCTGGGTGGGCAAGCGTGCCGTTTCCACCCGAGCCGCTCAACGCCTCAATCACAGCTCCGCACTGCTTTCGCTCTCGGTCTTCGCCGATAGTTCGATCGAACACTATCGCGGCATGTTCAACAACAAAGCGATGGTGCTGCCATTGCTCGCTTCCGCTGCGACCTTGGTGAGCAGCCTGCACGGGGCGCACGATGAAACCCCGACAGGGCACCGGGTTCGGCACGGCGTCGCTGCGATCAGCGGGATGATCGGCATGATCGGCGGCGGGTTCCATCTATACAATGTGACGAAGAGAGACGGCGGATTGTCCTGGCACAATCTGTTCTATGGCGCTCCGCTAGGGGCGCCCTATGCGTTGATCCTCGCTGGGGTGATGGGCACGGCCGCGGAGCATGTCCGAGATTCGACTGAGGGACGCCTGCGACTGTTTGCATTACCGGCGGGCCCGACAGTCGCGGCGCTGACAACGGGCGGGTTGATTGGCACGGTTGCAGAAGCAGCGTTGCTGCATTTCCGTGGAGCCTATCACGACCCATTCATGTTCCTGCCGATTAGCGTGCCACCCGTTGCCGCCGCGCTTGTGGCAAAGGCGGGTGCGGAAGTCCACCCAGTTTGGGGCCAGCTGACCCGCGCGTGGTTGTGGCTGACAGCGCTGATGGGGTTCGCCGGATCGGGTTTTCATATCTACGGGGTCAGCCGCAACATGGGAGGCTGGCGAAACTGGAGTCAAAACGTGCTGACTGGTCCTCCTATTCCCGCACCTCCCAGCTTTACGGGGTTGGCGCTGGCGGGGCTTGCCGCGCTCGATCTGCTGGAGCAGTGGGATGGCTGATCGGATCCGCTTCCCCGGTTACAGCACGCTGGACAAACGCAACTCGCCATCGTGGAACGAGGCGACGCGATTCGTCGTGGAGAAGCGGCTTTATAATCCGCCGTCGCGGCGATTTTTTACCGATCAAGAGTGGCCGGTTTTAATCGCGGTGTGCGATCGGATCATCCCGCAAGCCGGCGAGCGCGTCCCCATCGAGAATTTCGTGGACCAGAAGATGATAGAGAATCAGGGCGACGGTTATCAGCAGGCCGGCGAACCCAGCATGCAGGAGATGTGGCGGCGCGGCCTCCATGCCATCGAGGAGGAGGCACGGTTGCGGTTTGGGGAGAGTTTCATCGATCTGCCGGGTGGGAGGCAAGATGACGTGCTGCACATGGTGCAGCGTGGCGATGTCCGAGCGACAGAATGGGCAGAGGTTTCGGCCAAAAGCTTCTTCAAGGGTCGTATTCTGCATGACGTGATCACGTATTACTACGCACATCCGAAGGGCTGGGACGAGATGGGCTTTGGTGGTCCCGCGTCGCCGCGCGGCTATGTGCGCATGGGATTCGATCGACACGATCCATGGGATGCGGTACCGGCGAAAGCGGATCGTCCGCATGCCTGACATTGTTCCCACTAGCCCTCGGGGAAAGGATAACCGCGCCCCCGATGTGCTCCGTCCTGGCGGTTGGGTGCCGATGCGTCAGTATCCGGAGAGCGAAGAGGTCGACTTCGCCATCGTCGGGACTGGTGCGGGTGGCGGCTCACTGGCCGCGAAGCTGGCTGAATACGGGTTTTCGGTGGTGGCGTTCGACGCCGGTCCATGGTTCCGGCCACTCGACGAGTTCGCATCCGATGAATTGGAGCAGGAGAAACTAATCTGGACGGATAACCGGATCATTGATGGCGGGAATCCGGTGGAGCTTGGCCACAACAACAGCGGCAAGGCTGTCGGTGGCAGCACCGTTCACTTCATGATGGTGTCGCTGCGCTTCCGCCCGGAGCACTTCAAGTCCCGCACGAAGCTGGGATACGCGGTGGACTGGCCGGTCGACTGGCAAGAGATGTGGCGCTACTACGACGAGGTCGAAGACGCGCTGAAAATTTCCGGCCCAGTCAAATTTCCGTGGGGACCTCCGCGCCGTCGCTATCCCTATCGGCCCCATGAAGTGAACGCAGCGGGGCTGGTCCTAGCGCGCGGATGCGAAAAGCTGGGTATCAAATGGTGTCCGACACCGCTCGCGACTTTATCCGCGCCACGCGGCCTGTCTCCCCCATGCGTCTATCGCGGATTTTGCGGTTTCGGGTGCTCCACGAACGCAAAGCAGAGTGCGTTGGTGGTCTGGATTCCGCGCGCGCTGGCGGCTGGAGCAGAGGTGCGGGATTTGGCGATGGTGGGGCGGATCGAGGCAAACCAGTATGGCCGCGTCACCGGTGTGCATTATTTGCGCGAAGGTCAGTGGCGCTTTCAAAGGGCACGCAACGTCGTGGTCGCCGGCTATGCCATCGAGACCCCGCGGCTGCTCCTGATTTCGGCCAATGCGCAGTTTCCCGACGGTCTCGCCAACAGCAACGGACAGGTTGGAAAGAATTTCCTGGTGCAATCGAACGACGCCGTGTGGGGCACCATGGATCAAGAGATCCGGTGGTACAAGGGGCCGCCCTCGATGGCGATGACCGAGCACTGGAACTACAATGACGAGGGAAAGGATTTCTTCGGCGGTTATGCCTATATGAGCCAGGGACCCCTGGCGATTGAATGGGCACGATCTTTAGCGACCAACCGCGGATTGTGGGGTCAAGCGCTGAAAGACGCGTTGACCCATTACATCTACCAGGCCGGGCTGAAAATCGTCGGCGAAGTGCTGCCGCGAGAGGAGAATACAGTCACCCTGGCGGATCAGAAGGACGAATACGGTCTGCCGATCGCGAAGGTCACCTTCTCATACTGCGAGAACGATAAGAAACTGAAGCAGCATGCAGTACGGGAAATGACCCGCGCGCTGGAGGCGGCTGGCGGCAAAGACATCTGGAGTAACGACGATACGGCGCATCTCGGCGGTACGTGCCGAATGGGCGATAACCCGGCCAGAAGCGTCACGAACGCCGACGGGCGGACCTGGGACATTCCGAACTTATGGATTTGCGACGGGTCATTGATGCCCACGGTGGGCGGCGTGAACCCATCACTAACGGTTCAAGCCATGTCCTGCCGGATCGCTGACCGGATCAAGGCGATGGCTGCGCGGGGCGAACTGGACGCCCCGGCCCGGCAGGCCACACGCGTGACCATGCCGGCGGAAGCGGTGAGATAAAATCAGCTCTGCGATTCGGGTGACAGGACCACGCAGTTCTTGCGGCTGCGTGAGAGAGCGGCGCAGGCCTTCATAGCCGCAGCTTTGGACAAGCCGGTCAAGCGTGCGCGGTAGAGCGTCGCGTGGGCTTCATGAACGCTGGCGACGGTGGGATGGCCGAGCGCGGCGTGGGCTTCCTCCTTGGCTGCATGCACCGCGTTCTCTGCCTGACCTTGGTGAGAGTATGCCCCGATCTGGACAGCCCAGCCGTTGCCGTGCCCCATCGGCGCGGGTTCGGCCATCGCCTCGGAAATAAAATGAAAGCCGTGGCGAGTCGGACCGGACTTGGCGCTGGCGAGCATGACATGCGGCTCCGGCGGGGGTTCGGGCAGGCGGGAGGCGTAGCGGACGACGTGCCCTTTTTCCTTGCCGCGGGCGAATTCTTTGCCGTGCGCGTACCGATGAGTAGAGGCGAGCACCACCTCGCCACCGCCGTAACGCAGGCCTGGTGGAATATCGAAAGGAAGCTGGTTCATGGCGTACGCTTCCGCCGGCGAGCGGTTCTTCGGATAGATGCCCTCAATCATCGGCGCGATCATGGCAACGTAACGGCGGGTCTCGTCCGGCATCGGGCGCTCGTTGCTAAGGTAATCATCGAGGCGGCGAGGCCCCGCGTTGTAGGCGGCAAGGAATCCCGGGCTGCCATACATGTCGTACATCTCGCGCAGGTATGCGGTACCTGCCAGGATATTTTCATGCGGATCGTACGGATCGTCGCTGAGTCCGTAGCGGCTTTCCAGATCGGCATAGGTTTCCGGCATGACCTGCATGAGTCCCATTGCGCCTTTGGGAGAGATGATGAGCTGATCGCCCCGATATTCCTGACCGTTGGATTCGACCGACATGACCGCACGAATCCACAGAGAAGGAACATCGAACTTGTGAGCTGCCTCAGAGATGTAGGGGCCCCAAGGATCACTGGGCGGACCTGGCGGCGCGTAGTTGCCCCGGGCGTGGGAGGCGTATTGCACGGCCTCCGCTGTCTGATCGACCGCTTCGGTGGGCGCCTGTCCGGCGCAGGCCGAAAGAAGAGCCAGGGCAGCAATGCATCCCAGGACCCTCGGGAGGGCAGTGGCGGACAGGGCTGTGCGACCGTATCGGACCTTCATTCGCTCTCGACCTCCGTGATCCGTGACAGCAAAAATCATACCGCTGCGGGCGACGCAACTCGCCGTCCACTTCAATTGCTTACTCAGGACTCGTGGCTAAGTCCCTAACCGATCATGGTCTTCGCCGCAAGAATATCTCGGTACCCGGCGCAATTCCCACGCGGGGTCGAAACAAATCAGGAACATTGCTGGGTATCGCCCATGCAGCAGACGCAATGCTGAGTCTGGGTTGGCGGAGTAAGTGGCGGAAGGCATGCTGTGTTCATGACCTACGAGCCAGCACGCTTTGATTTCTCCGTTCCCATTCGCGTGAACCTGTCCTCCGACACACAGACTAAGCCTTCAGCCGGCATGAAGCAGGCGATGCTGGAAGCGGAGGTGGGCGATGAGCAGATCGGCTCGGATCCCACGGTATGGGCGCTGTGCGACCGGGTGGCCGTGCTGCTCGGCAAAGAAGCTGCGATGTTCTTGCCAACTGGTACTATGTGTAACCAGATTGCCCTGGCCACGCACTGCCGGCCGGGTGATGAAGTGCTGGCGCATGAGACCGCGCATATCCAGGGCAGTGAGGGCGGAGCGCCTGGCGCCATCGCTGGGGTCATGGTGACCGGACTGTCAGGCCCACGGGGCATGTTCACCGCCGAGGCCCTGGAGGCTGCGATCCGCCACCCCAGCCGATACAGTCCGCCTCAGCGGCTGGTGGTGGTGGAACAGACGTCCAACCGGGGCGGCGGTTCATGCTGGCCGGCTGCGCAGCTCTCGGCAGTCGCCGAGGTCGCACATGCAAATGGACTGGCAACGCACATGGATGGCGCACGTGTGCTAAATGCCGCCGTAGCGCTTGGCGTGCCGGCCACGACGCTGTGCGCGGGCTTCGACAGCGTGTGGCTGGATTTCACGAAGGGACTGGGGGCGCCGCTCGGAGCAGTTCTGGCCGGGTCGAAATCATTCATTGGCACGGCCTGGCGCTGGAAACAGCGCATGGGCGGCGCGCTGCGGCAGGGTGGCATCTGTGCGGCAGCCTGTCTTTATGCGCTGGAGCATAATATTGATCGGCTGGCCGAGGATCATGCGAATGCCAAGGCGCTGGGGCGCGGCATGAACGCGTTGCCCGGCTTGCGCGTCGAGGAAGAGCCGGAAACCAACCTGATTTTCTTTGATACGACAGAAACGGGACTGACGGCCACAGAGTTCGCCGCGCGGCTGCGGGCACAGGGCGTGCTGGTGTCCACGGGTGGCTCGGCATATCGCGGGCGGGCGTGCCTGCATCTTGATGTCGATGGCGCGGCGGTGGATGAAGCACTGGGTGTGATAGCGGACGTACTGCGGCGCGCCTGACTGATCAGGAGCGCACTTCCCATCACCTGGCAGTATGCGTTCCGCTTCCATGGCGGCCAGGAACAGGTGATAGGGCGTGCTGGCCGGTAGTTCCGTCATGGTCGGCACACCCTCCCGCGTGAGGGTTTCATGCCAGCCCGGCCGATCCTTGCGAATGAAATCGCTCAGCAGGTGCGCGGCCAGCGTCTCGGCCTGAGCGCGGCAATCCTGCCCTGCTTCAGTCATGGCGACGCATGCCTTGATGGCCTCGGCCACGGGCCAGATGCGGCGTGTGCACAGGATGGGCGAGCCGTCAGGACCGACCTGATCGTGGATGCCCCGGTGTTCCTCGTCAAAGCCGTGGCTCAGGCCAAACGTAAGCAGCGCATTGGCTTCTGCGGTAATATCGCGCGCCCCACCACGCCGCCGGTATTGGTGCAACAGCCACACCCATTCGAATTGATGCCCGGGTTCAACGAGATGGCCGCGATCGGCATGAGTTCCCCAATCGTCCGAAAAGAACTCCCGCAACGTGCCCGATGCGCGGTGGTAGAGCCGTTCGTGGAACAGGTGCACCAGCCGGTCCGCTTCATCCAGCCATCGAGAATCGCCGGACGCTTCATGCAGCGCCAGCATCGCCTCCAGCAGGTGCATGTGCGGGTTCTGGTCCAGGGTGCCGGGCGCTGGCTACCAGTCCTGCGATCCCTTGCTGTGAAAGCCCTCGGCGGCGAGGGCGAGACGTTCTTGAAGCAGGCCCATCGTCTCTACCGCGTGGGTCAGTGCATCGGGCGCAGCGAAGGCGCGATGGAGCCAGGCGAGGGCGAATAACAGGAAGGCGTGACCGTAGAGGTCTTTGCTGGGATCAAGAATGTCGCCTGACGGCGTGACCGCAAAGTACCAGCCACCATGGTTCCGATCCCGGTAGCTGCGGATCAGAAAATCATAACCTCGCTCGACTGCGCGGTTTCCGCTTGTGTCGCCAAGCAGAGCGGCATGGGAAAGCAGATAGAGATTCCGTGCCTGCACCATCAGGCGCTTGCGTCCTGTGGCAACGGGGATGAGGTCGGCGTCCAGACGCTCGTGAAATCCGCCGTGCCGAGCGTCGGCGAACCGATCGCGGCAGAGCGCAAGCAGTACCGTCCTGGCGTAAGACACGAACGCAACGAGTGAGTCCATGGTCGAACCGCCATCGGGATCAGGTCGTCCATCGGGGAGCATCACGCGGCGAACAGTCCCTTGAACTGCAAGAGCCCCAATGTGGCGATTGTCGTGGCGTCCTTGATCCGGCCGCTCTCCATCATTCCAACGACCGCCGCCAATGTGAATCGCCGGGCAACAAGGCCCTGCTCTTCCGTGTCCGGCCTGGCCATTCCATGCGTCAAATCCTGCGCGAGAAAGATGTGATATCCCTGCGTCGCATAGCCATAGCCTTGAAACAAATGCCCCACATAGGTCATTCGCCCGGCAGCGAGACCTGTTTCTTCCTGGAGTTCGCCGCGCGCCACATCCAGGGGATCCGCGCCGGGTGCCTGTTCCCACGCGCCTTGGGGCAGTTCCCAATGGCGGGCTCGCACGGGATAGCGATATTGCTCCACGAGATAGAGGGATTGGTCGGGTTCAGCAGGCACGATCACGACGAAGTCCGGCTTCTCAACCACGCCGTAGATGCCCTTCGAGCCGTCCCGCCGACGAATGACGTCCTCCCGAACGCGCATCCACCGATTTTCATAGACCAGCCTGGAGCTCTCGGCGGTGATCTCGGGCGCTTCCTGATCAGTCATCCCGGTCTCCGCCATCAGGATCCGCCCACCGCCAGAGACCGGGGCCACTCAGTGCTTTCCCCCGCAGCTTTTCTAGGGGCAGCGAAGGGGCTATAGGGCGCGGCTCGGTTCGCCCGGCGGCGGGTGACTAAGGAGAATACTATGAAGTCCGGCATCCACCCCGAATATCACGAGATCACGGTCGTAATGACCGACGGCACGCAGTTCAAGACACGCTCCTGCTACGGGGCGGAAGGTGACACGCTGCGGCTGGACATCGATCCCAAGTCGCATCCGGCCTGGACCGGCCAGCACCGGATCATTGATTCCGGTGGGCAGGTGGCGAAGTTCAACAAGAAGTTCGCCGGCCTCGGCATCAAGAAATAGGCTGCCGAGCGCTCCCGCCCGGAGCGCTTGCGCCCTGAAATTCCTCTTGAAAAGCAGTTCCGTGGAAGCCAGATCGATTTCATCCGGATGGCCCATTGTGGGGATCCGGGTTTGGTGACGGGCCGGCTCTAAGCGGCCCGAACGGCAACCTTGCTTTCAGGAGGTTTTGTATGACGAGCTACGACTTTGCTCCATTGTTCCGTACCGCGATCGGCTTTGATCGTCTGGCACGTTTGATGGATACCGCCGCGTCGGCGGCCGAGGGACCCAGCTACCCACCGTATAATATCGAGAAAACCGGCGAAGACACGTACCGCCTGACGATGGCCGTGGCCGGCTTTCGCTCCGAGGACCTGGAGCTCACCGTGAAGGAGAACACGCTGTTCGTCAGCGGGCGCAGCCCGAATGAGGGACAAAAGTCGGAGGTGCTTTATCGCGGCATCGCCGGACGCTCCTTTGAGCGGCGCTTTGTTCTCGCCGACCACATCGTGGTCGACGGTGCAGACCTGCGAAACGGGCTGCTGCACATCAGCCTGAAGCGTGTCGTGCCCGAGGCGCTGAAGCCGCGCCGTATTCCGGTCGGCACGGGCGTGTCGGCGCAGCAAATCGCGAATGATGAGGGCAATGCCGCGAAGGCGGCGTAACCCTTTGAGGTGACAGAAAGGGGGCCGTCTGGCCCCCTTTTTTATCCGGGGTCGATGGACCGTCGGCCCGGCGCTTTGGTCTGCGGGTTTCCACTCGGTTCGTGACCGAGTGAGCAGGAAACGGCTTTGCTCTGTCGGCTCACCTGACCGCGCAGTGGCGGTTGTGCCAATCGAGCAAGGCATGAGGCAGATCGTCTCGCGTCAAAAGCTTGAGTGGCTGCAAGCAGCGTGAACTTCAGGTCCCACGGTTATCGCACCCCGGCGGCCGCCGAGCGGACTATCCGGTGACCCTCCGACGTGAGCCTTGCCCCCGCCGCTTTATTTTTGTTGCTGAGAAGTCAATTTTGGCGTAAGCACAATCTTCTAAACTCGTCCAGAAAATAGGACTTGCGCCCGGGAGATTCACTATGCGCTACGGAGCATGCCTTGTTGCAGCCTCGTTGGCGATCTGCGGGCTTTCGGCAGCAGCGAAGGCCTCTCCCATCTCGTATAGCATGGACCGAACTGTAGGGGCGGGCAGCGTCATTGGCACGATCGAGACGGATGGCGCCACGGGAGTTCTCTCGGCAATCGACATTCTCGCGTGGGACCTCGAGCTGAACGGGATCAGTGCTTCCTTCAACCTAACCAGCGGGCCGCCACCGAACAGCGCTGTGGTGGTGACGGGATCGGACCTGACCGCAACGGCCACGGCGCTGTCGTTCAACTTCAGCGGGACGGACGGCGGCTACTTTCTGATTCAGGACGGTTTGTTTTCGGGCTCCCAATACTATTGTGATCAAGCATTGGGAGGCAGCACGTGCCTCCAGGGCGAAAGCGTGGTTCCTGAGTATTATACGGACTCCTCCGCGCAGATCGTGTCGCGGACCGGAACGCAGGTGATCGGCACAGCGACGACAGTTCCAGAACCGGGCCCATTGGCTCTCGGCGGCCTCTATCTGGCGGCTATTGCTGGAGCGACCTTGCGGCGGCGCCATCACTCCTGAAGCTGGTATTGGGCCTCAGGCGTATAGAACGGCCGATCCTTCCCGAGCTGTGAGCTGAACAGCGTGAAGTGACGCACGCTGATTGAGGGCGCACGAAACAGGTTATGGGCCTGAACGAAACCAGCGAGCTTCACCTCGGGCACGTTGTCCAGCCGCGCCAGCGTGACATGGGGCGAGAACCGCCGGCGTTCCGGCTCCAGCCCCGCCCGCTGCAACGCCGTCTCGATCTTACCGCGCAGATGCGCAAGTTGATCGTTGCGATCGGTGCCGACCCACAGCGCAGTAGCACGGTCGCCCTTATCGAACGTGCCGAGCCCCGCGAGCGTGAGGGAGAACGCACGGGCGCGCAGATCGGCCAGAGCGAAATCGATCTCCTCGGCTCGCCAATTCGGCGTCTCACCGATGAAGCGTAAGGTCAGATGGTAGTTTTCAGGCTCAACCCAACGCGTGCCCGGGATGCCGCGCGTTGCAAGGGCAGAGAGGCGGGCACGAAGGTCGGCCGGCAATTCCAGGGCAACGAACAGTCTCATGTCCTGACCCTCATGGCCTCTGGCCTGCCCCGGGTTTGACCATAGCCAGCAGCTTCTGCACGTATGGCAGGATCTGCACGACCTCCTTAGCCACGCCGGCCGCGTTGGGGTGCAGGCCGTCCGGTTGAACCAGATCAGGCTGTTCGGCGACGCCCTCCAGGAAGAACGGCTCCAGGATTACCCCGAGGCGGCGCCCCAAAGCTGCGAAGACGGCACGAAATCGGGTCGCATAATCCGGCCCCATATTCGGGGGTGCGTACATGCCGCAGAGCAGGACGGGAATGTGCCGGGCGGCAAGCTTGTCGAGGATGGCGGCGAGATTGCCTTGCATCACGGCGGGGTCGATACCGCGCAGCCCGTCATTGGCGCCGAGTTCCACTATCGCGGCGTCGGCACCGTCGCCCAGCGCCCAGTCCAAGCGGGCAAGTCCGCCGGCCGTCGTGTCGCCCGAGACGGCGGCATCGACCAGGCGGACGTTGTCGCCGTGTGCATGGAGCGCGGCGGCAAGCTGGGCCTGAAAGCCCTGATCCGCCGGCAAGCCGTAACCCGAGGCGAGCGAATCCCCCAGAACCAGCAACCGGATCGGGGCGGGCGCGGCGTGGGAAACGGCGGTGGCGCTCCAAGCCAGGCTGAGGCCGATGGCGGCACGCCGTGACAACCGGATACTCACCGGAGCGATCTGGCGGTGAACACGGGTTCAGTCAATCAATCGGGGATACGGATTGGGACGAGCGTCACCACATCGCGGCCTATGCCATTTCGGACACGGACACGATCTCGCGCGGCGGCACGAAGCCATTTGCCCTCTGTGTTGCCGGTCCTGATTACCGGCACCGATGAAGACGGGGATGCGCTGGGACGCCCCTTGGAATGGGACGAGGCCGGGCCGCCCCCGCTGATCCTGATGCAGGCCGAGGCACGCGGTGCCCCTGCTCTGGCACCTGGGCAGCGCGTGCTGGCAAGGCTCCGGCCAGCGGGACCGGGCCGCTACGAAGGACGCACTATAAGGCTTCTCGATGACACCCCGCCCAGGGTGCTGGGAATCTTTCGCGCGGAGCCACGCGGCGGTCGTATCGAGCCGACGAGCCGGCGAGCCAAGGCGGTGTGGGCGGTGCCGCCCGGTGACGCCAATGGCGCTGAAGACGGCGAGATCGTTTGGGCGGAGCCCCTGCCCGGCCGTTCTTATGGACCGAGTCCGGCGCGCGTGCTGGAGCGGCTGGGCCATACGGACGACGCTCGCGCGGTCAGCCTGATTTCGCTGGTAACGAATGATATCCCTCATACGTTCCCGCCCGATGTTCTGGACGAAGCCAAGAAGGCACGGGCGCCAAGGCTGGGCAGCGGCACCGATCTGCACACCATGAAGCTCCTGACCATCGACGGGGACGATGCACGCGATTTCGACGACGCGGTATTCGCCGAGCCCGACGGGCCGGGATACCGGCTGATCGTGGCCATTGCGGACGTCGCCCGGTATGTGCGGCTCGGGACGGCGCTGGACCACGAGGCGCAGCATCGCGGGAACAGCGTCTATTTTCCGGATCGCGTGGTACCGATGCTGCCGGAAGCGCTGTCCAACGGATGGTGCAGTCTGCGCCCCGATGAAGACCGCGCGTGCCTGTTCGTTGACATGCGCCTTGACGCTGCAGGACAAAAATTATCGCATCGATTCGGGCGGGGCCTGATGCGCAGCGCGGCCCGACTGACATACGAACAAGTGCAAAGTGCGGCGGACCGGGGGGACGACCTAGGATTGCCTCTTCCCGCGCTCTACGGCGCCTTCCGGGCGCTGCTGAAAGCGCGGGAGGCGCGGGGCACGCTCGATCTCGATCTCCCGGAACGTCGGATCATGCTGGACGAAGCGGGCCACGTGACAGCGATCGCGCCGCGTCCGCGGCTCGACAGTCATCGGCTGATTGAGGAATTCATGATCCTCGCCAATGTGGCGGCCGCCGAGGAGTTGGAGGCGCGGCACGCGCCATGCCTGTTCCGGGTGCACGCGCCGCCATCGGTCGAGAAGCTGCACGACCTTCGGCTGTTTCTGCGCGGCTTTGGCATTTCGTTGCCATCAGGCACAGCGGTGCGCCCGGCCGATCTGGACGGCGTGCTGCAACGTGTTGCAGGGACGGAGCAGTCCAGTCTGGTGAATGAGGCGATTCTGCGCAGCCAGTCTCAGGCCGAGTATAGCCCGGATAATATCGGGCATTTCGGACTGGCGCTGGCCCGCTACTCGCACTTCACGAGCCCGATCCGACGCTACGCGGACCTGATGGTACATCGGTCGTTGATCGCCGCGCTGAAGCTTGGGGGCGATGGTTTACCGCCCGGGACCGGAGACGGGCTGGAGGATCTCGCGACACACGTCACGATGACCGAGCGGCGTGCAACCTCGGCCGAGCGGGAAGCTGCGGACCGTTATGTTGCGGCATTCATGGCGAACAAGTGCGGCGCTCAGTTCGCGGCGCGTGTCTCCGGCGCCACACGCTTTGGCCTTTTTGTGACAGTCACTGAAAATGGGGCCAGCGGCATTGTTCCCCGTTCGAGCTTGCCGGAAGACTATTGGCGGCATGACGAAACCACGCAGTCGCTGATCGGAACTCGCACCGGCCTGACGTTTCGGCTGGGGCAGGCGGTGGATGTCCGGCTGAAAGAGGCCAATCCGGTCACCGGCGGTATGGTTTTCGAGGTGCTGCAAGGCGTGCCGGACCAGTCAGTCCGGCGGGCCAGACGAACGGGAAGACGATTGCGACGGTGATTCTCCGGCTTGGCGCTCTGCTGCTTTTGCTCGTGGCGGGCACACCATACGGACGGGCGGAGCCGCCTACGGATTCCACGACTTTCAACGCGCCTCTGGCCAGCTCGGTCTATGCGGCCGCACTGGAGTTCATTGTGCCGCGTGCGCTCGACGCGGTCACGATGCCTGAGCTGACCTTGTGGGGGCTGCAGGGGCTGGCGGCACTGGATTCCGACTTATCGACCACGCTCGGTCCGAATCAGACTGACGCTGAGCTATCGGCAGAAACCGGTCTTCTCCGTGCAGGTGCCGCGACCGTACGATGCCGCTGGGTGGGCAGCCGCCGCAGCCGCCACGATCACCGCGGGATGGCGGTATTCGGAAGGGGTGCGGCTGGCCGGCACGCAAGGGATCATGACGACGTTCTTCGGCGAGATGTGCGGGCATCTCGATCCCTACTCACGCTACGTCTCGCCTGCCGCTGCGGTGCGGGACGAGGCGCAGCGCCAAGGCAGTGCAGGGATCGGCTTGGTATTGCAACGGCAGGGCCGGATCGTGCGCGTGGTTCAGGTGCGAACGGATAGCCCCGCCGAAAGCGCCGGGCTTCGCGCGGGCGATGTGGTGGTTGCAGTCGATGGGCGGATGGCGGCGGGTCAGCTGGTTGGCACCGTCGAAACCTGGATGTCCGGACCCGATGGCAGCAGCGTCAGGCTTGTATGGCGCAGCGGACGGGCGCAGCGATCGGCGAAGCTGGTGCGCGAGATCATTCCGCCAGAAACTGTTTTCACCCAAACTGATGACGATCTGCTGGTGCTGCGGGTCACGGGCTTTAGCCGTGAAACGGAAGAGCTCTTCTCTGCAGCCATCCAGCAGGCGATGGCTGGGACCGAGACGCCGGGGGGTCTGGTGATCGATCTGCGCGGCAATCGCGGGGGCTTATTGGGCGAGGCGGTTATGCTGGCGGACACACTGTTTCCCTCAGGGACCGTTGCCGTGACGGAGGGGAGAGACCCCGCGGCCAATCGGATCTGGCGATCGTATAACGGAGAAGAAGCGCGAGGGGTGCCGGTCGTCATTCTGGTCGATGCCGATACGGCGAGCGCCGCAGAGGTGCTGGCCGCCGCACTGGCGGATCGAGGCCGGGCGGTGGTTGTGGGCAGTTCGACCACCGGCAAAGGCTTGGTGCAGGCATTTACCACGCTACCCGACGGCGGCGAATTATTCGTCAGCTGGAGCCGGGTGTTGGCACCAAGGGGCTGGCCCATCCAGGGGCTGGGCGTCCTGCCACAGGTATGCACCAGCCTGGGACAGGAGGCGCTGCTCCGGCAGTTGACGGCGCTATCCGCGGGACAACAGTCTGAAGCTGCTGCGCTGTTGCGCGACCGCAACGCGCGGGCGCCGGTTCCGGCGAGCGAAGTGGTGGGCATCCGGTCGGCCTGCCCGGCAGCTACGGGGACGGACTCCGATATGGAGGTGGCGCACTATCTGGTGGACGATCCAGCGGCCTATGCCGCGGCTTTGCTGCCGCCGCTGAACGAGCCGATGACCGTGGGGCCATGATCTGGACCGCGAGTACCTGGAGGATTAGTGCTCCCGCATGAGCCGGACTGCCGAACTCTCCCGCAGCACGTCCGAGACGGACATCACGCTGCGGCTCGATCTCGATGGAACGGGCGAGTCCGACATCGACACCGGGATTGGCTTTCTGGACCACATGCTGACGGCGTTTGCCCGGCACGCGATGTTCGACCTGGCGGTGCGAGCGAGCGGCGATTTGCAGATCGATTGCCATCACACAACTGAGGACGTGGGCATCGTGTTGGGCCAAGCATTGGCCAGGGCGGTCGGGGACAAGAAGGGCATAAGCCGGTTTGGCCATGCAATAGTGCCGATGGACGAGGCGTTGGCTGAGGTCGCTATCGATGTTTCGGGGCGGCCATTTCTCGCGTGGCAAGTAACGTTCGATAGTCAACGCCTGGGCGAGATGGATACCGAGCTGTTCGAAGAGTTCTTTCGGGCGTTCGCGATGAACGGGCTGATCACATTGCACGTCGTGCAGCGCACCGGACGCAATGCGCATCACGTAGCGGAGGCCTGCTTCAAGGCGGCAGGGCGGGCACTGCGGGCGGCGTGCACGCTGGACCCGCGAGCGGCGGGACGCGTCCCGTCCACCAAGGGAACGCTGTGAGGATATACACCGCGCATCTGCGGGCAGACCGCCCGCCGGTTCTGCTGGCTGAAGGCTTTTCCTGGGGAGCGCTGATTTTCGGCGCGTTATGGCTGTTCCTGCATCGCGCCTGGATCGCAGGCTTGCTGGCGCTCGCCGCATCGGCGCTGATCGGCACTCTGACCAGGCCACCGGCGCGCCTCGTTCTGGAACTGGGGCTGGCTGTTATACTTGGGCTGTTTGGGCGGGATCTGGTGCGCTGGTCGTTGGACCGGCGGGGCTACCTTGCGGCGCATGTCATCGCGGCGCGCAATACGGAGCAGGCGCTGAGCCGGCTACTGACGGAGAGGCCGGACATGGGACCGCGGTTCCTGCCGCCTGAGGCTGCCCGATGAAAGTGGCAGTGATCGATTACGGCAGTGGCAATCTCGCCTCTGCATCCCGCGCACTGGCGGTTGCGGCGGACGGCGCTGGCCTGGTGGCGGATGTCACGGTGACCAACCGGCCGGAAGATGTCCGCCGTGCCGACCGGATCGTCTTGCCGGGTCAGGGGGCGTTCGCCGACTGCGCACGTGGCCTGGCGGCGGTGGCGGGTATGACGGACGCGATTGAGACGGCAACGAACCGAGGGGTGCCGTTCCTAGGCATCTGCGTTGGTATGCAGTTGATGGCTGAGCGTGGGCTCGAGCATGAGGTCACACGCGGTTTCGGTTGGATCCAGGGCGACATCGCGGAAATGGCGGCACCAGGACTGCGCCTGCCGCAAATGGGATGGAACACGCTGCAGTTTGAGCCCGGGGCGCATCCGCTGCTGGAAGGGCTGGAACCCGGCGATCACGTCTATTTCGTGCATAGCTACGCACTGCGCGGCGGCGCGCGGGAGGAAACCATCGCGACCACTGAGTATGGCGGACCGGTCACTGCGATGGTTGCGCGCGGCAACCGTGCAGGCACGCAGTTCCATGTGGAGAAGAGCCAGACCGTGGGTCTGCGGATTCTGGCAAATTTTCTGCGCTGGATTCCCTGATGGATGACCGGGCAGAGACCACGGTCGAGAAGGTGGAGAGCTTCACCGACGAGGATCTCCATGCGCTTTGCGAAGCAACGCACGCCGCCATCATTGAGGGCGGCGGTTTCGGCTGGGTACATCCGCCGGGACGTCGATCGCTCGAAAGCTACTATCGCGGTATTCTGCTGGTGCCGGAACGCGATCTGTTCATCGTGCGGCTGAACGATGTGCCGGTGGGTTCGGCCCAGCTTGTTCGCTCGCCGCGCAATAACGAGGCGCAATCCTTCGCAGCGACGCTGATGCACAGTTTCACCGCTCCATATGCCCGCGGGCATGGGCTGGCCAGACTGATGACGCGATACGTGGAGGACACGGCGCGGTCGATGAAAATCAGCGTGCTGAATCTCGATGTGCGGGAAACCCAGACCGCCGCGATACGGCTGTATGAATCGATGGGATTTGTGCGCTGGGGTGCGCACCCGGCCTACGCGCGCGTCGGCGGAAAGACGATCCGCGGGTTCTACTATTACAAGCTCCTGCGCCGGTCGAAGGACAGCCCATGAAGCGGCTGACACTGTATCCGGCGATCGATCTGAAGGATGGTGCGTGCGTGCGTCTGGCGCGTGGCGACATGGATCGCGCCACTTTGTATGCGACAGACCCGGCGGCGCAGGCACTTGCCTGGCAGGAGGTCGGCTGCGCGTGGTTGCACGTGGTAGACCTGAACGGCGCATTTGCCGGGCGGCCGGTCAACGCCGACGCGGTCCGCGCGATCCTGTCAGCAGTCAGTATACCGGTGCAGCTTGGTGGCGGCATCCGGAACATGGACACGATCGCGATGTGGCTCGATAGCGGGGTTTCCCAACTCATCCTGGGCAGTGCAGCGGTGCGCGACCCAGCGCTCGTACGGGAGGCCTGCGCGCGCTTTCCTGGGCGTATTGTGATCGGGATCGATGCGCGGGATGGGCGCGCGGCGGTGGAAGGCTGGATCGAGACCTCCAGCCTGGAAGCGGAGGATCTTGCGATAAGGGTGCAGGACGCGGGCGCTTCAGCAATCGTTTACACCGATATCTCACGTGACGGGATGCTGTCCGGGCTCAACATCCCCGCTACGGTAGCGCTGGCGCGCCGCGTGTCGGTTCCCGTGATTGCGTCGGGAGGGGTCTCGGGTCTGGATGATCTGCGCGCGCTGCGCGCAGCGGCGGACGGCACCGGCATCGATGGCGTCATCGCCGGGCGTGCATTGTACGATGGGCGACTCGATCCCCGAGCGGCAGTCGCGACGCTATGCGAATGATTCCTTGCCCTAACCACGGGCGAAGCGGCTAAACAACGCCATGCTGACGTTGCGCGTTATCCCCTGCCTGGACGTGAAGGATGGACGCGTCGTGAAGGGGATCAATTTCGTCTCGCTGCGGGACGCCGGCGACCCGGTCGCGCAAGCAGAACTGTATGATCGCGCGGGCGCGGACGAGCTGTGCTTCCTGGATATCACCGCCAGCCATGAAAACCGGGACACCATTCTGGACGTGGTGGCACGCACGGCGGCTCGGGTGTTCCTGCCGCTGACCGTGGGCGGCGGGGTCCGCAGCACGGGGGACATGCGCCGTCTGCTTCTGGCGGGCGCCGACAAGTGCAGCGTTAACTCGGCCGCCGTCGCCCGTCCTGCGCTGGTCGCGGAAGCGGCCCGAAAGTTCGGCAGCCAGTGCGTGGTGGTGGCGATCGATGCGCGACTCCGGCCAGATGGCGGTTGGGAGGTGTTCACCCACGGTGGCCGACAGGGCACCGGGCGTGACGCCGTCACCTGGGCGCGCGAAGTAGCCGCGCTTGGTGCGGGCGAGATCCTGCTAACCAGCATGGACCGGGATGGGACGCAGGGCGGCTTCGACCTTGATCTGCTGCGCGCGGTGTGCGGCGCGGTTCGGGTACCGGTGATCGCCTCGGGTGGCGTCGGCACGATTCGCCATTTTATCGAAGGAGCCGAAACGGGCGCTACGGGGCTGCTGGCGGCGAGCGTCTTCCATTTCGGCCAGCTTTCGATCGATGCTGTGAAGCAAGGCTTGGCGCAGGCCGACCTGCCGGTGCGGTTGCCCCGGACCGCGGCGTGAATGGCCAAGTCGACAAAGAAAAAGCCGAACGACAGCCGGAAGCAGAAGCCTATCAAGCTTCCCAAGAAGTTGCTGAAGGCGAAGACGGCTGATTCGACCGTTCTGGATCGCTTGCATGGGGTCGTGCTGTCACGGCGAACGGCCGATCCAGCCTTGAGTCACTCGGCACGACTTCTGTCGCGGGGGATCGCCAAAGTCGCACAGAAGTTTGGAGAGGAATCCGTCGAGTGCCTGATTGAGGCAGTCGCGGGCAACCACCCAGCCGTCGTGGCCGAGAGCGCGGATGTCCTCTACCACTTGGTCGTGCTGTGGGCAGCTAGTGGGGTGGAGCCCCACGAAGTCTGGGCCGAACTCGTCCGGCGCGAAGGCGTGAGCGGAATTCTGGAGAAAGCCGCGCGTAAACCTCGACGGCCGGTTGCCCTTGGGCTGCAGACGACGAAAATCCCCTAGTGTCCCGATTCTGAAGTTCGTCAGGTCACGTGCCCCTTGGCGTGACGCCCTTCAGTTCGGGCCACTATGCTTTGTTTCCAGTGGCCTGCTTTATCCCTTCCGTCCGCCGCAGGACGCGGCGAACTTCAGGGGCAGGACACTAGGCCAGAGAGGGAGGGGAACAATGACGGTGAGCGGCCTTGGGGCGTACGACGAGGCCAACGTGTTTGCCCGCATTTTGCGTGGGGAGATCCCCTGCAAGAAAGTCTTCGAGAACGAATGGGCGCTCGCGTTCCATGACATCAATCCGCAAGCGCCTGTGCATGTGCTGGTAATCCCGAAAGGTCGCTACCTGTCTTTCGCCGATTTCAGTACCAAAGCTCCGGATGCGGAGATCGCAGGGTTCATGCGTGCGGTTGGGCGGGTGGCAAGGGAGCTTGGACTGGAGCAGGACGGGTATCGAATGCTGGCGAATATGGGTGCGCATGCGGGGCAGGAGGTGCCGCATTTCCACGCACATCTGTTCGCCGGGCGCCCGCTGGGGCGAATGATCGGAGGCTAAGAGCATGCACGAACATGCCCACGTGCCAACTCTGCCGTTGGGGAACCTGCCGGACCTGCGTTATCCGGATGCGCGGATCGAGAAGCTGGACCCGCGCTTCACCTTCCAGCAGGGCAATGCTGGGGTCGAGCGGATCGCCAGCGGCTTCCGGTGGGCGGAGGGGCCCATGTTCTTCCCCGACCTCAATTGCCTGATCTGGAGCGACATCCCCAACAACAGGATGATGCGTTGGCTTGGTGAGGACGGACATGTGTCCGTATTCCGCACGCCGTCAAACTACGCGAACGGCAACACGCGCGATCGCGAGGGGCGGCTGATCACCTGCGAGCATGATACGAGGCGTGTGACGCGAACGGAGCATGACGGGCGAATCACCGTGCTGATCGACCGGTTCGACGGCAAGCCCTTGAATGCGCCCAATGACGTCGTGGTGTCGCGGGACGGGGCAATCTGGTTCACTGATCCAGGATACGGAATCGACGGTCCCTACGAGGGCCATGCCGCTGAGGCAGAACTACCGCGGAACGTATACCGGCTGGACCCTGGTACGGGACAGGCGAGCGTGGTTGCGGATGATTTCACCCGTCCCAACGGGATCTGCTTCGCGCCCGATGAATCTCTGCTGTATGTGGTTGATACCGGGATCAGCCATGGCGGCCCCTCCCATATTCGTGTTTTCAAGGTCGATGGCGCGCAGCTGCGCGACAGCCGCGTGTTCGTGGAGGACCTCGCCCCCGGCATGAGTGACGGAATCCGTGCCGATGTGCATGGAAATATTTGGTCGGCATCAGGCTGGGGCGATGCGCGAGAAGACGGAGTGCGTTGCTACGCGCCAAACGGTGACCTGATCGGGAAGATCCACTTGCCGGAGATCTGCGCCAATGTGTGTTTTGGTGGGCGCAAGAAAGATCGGCTGTTCATGTGTGCAAGCACGTCTGTCTACGCAGTGTATCTGAACGTGCAGGGTGCCTGATCGACGCGCCGCTTTTCACGCGGCGGGCGCGTACCAGCCCGCGGCGGGAGCGAAGTCCCTCACGTCCGGCCGCCCTGCAAATTCATGGGCACCCACGTGGATCAGCGGCCCCTGCGTATCGAGCCACAGTGTGCCGCCAATGTCTCGCCAGCGGCGGCAGAACGTATAATCCTCACTCAGGTAATGACCGGTGTCTGGCTCGATCATGCAGTCGAAGAGCGCGTATTGGTGCGGGCTGTTGTTCGGGACGGGTTGCGTGTGCATGGCGGTGAAGCGCAAGTGTGGATAAGCGGAGATCATTTTGGTTAGCACAGCGCGCTTGATCAGAAGGAACCCGGCACCAGCGTAAAGGCCGGTCACGAACCCACTCCGCTGCTGATAATCCCGCCCCTGACACGGCGTTCCGACGTAGCGGAGTGACGCGGTTTCCGCCTTCTCCCCCGTCTTCAGGTGGATCAGCGGAGCGGTGGTCCAATCCCGCAATTTCAGGGGATACATACCAGCGACCACATCCTGATCGAACTTGATCATTCGGATCACCTGCTCCACCCCAAAGCCGATATCGGCATCAATGAAAAAGAGGTGGGTGGCTGTCGGCATGTCGAGAAACTGAGCGACCAGGGCATTGCGACTTCGGGGAATGAGAAAGTCATATCCCAGGAGCTCGAGCGAGACGCGGAACCCTGCCGCCGTCGCGACCTGAATGAGGCTGAACGTGGAATACACATATCGCTGCGTCAGCAGGCCGCCATAACACGGCGTGGCGACCACCACGTGGACCGTCGAAAAATCCATACGTGGATTATTGCAGGCGGGTCTTAAGGGAGGGTTAAGACACCCGACCCGGTTCTATCTGCCAGCGAGATTCACGCGCTCCGACGTATTCGCCTTGCGCGATCTCGCTCCAGTTGGAGAGCGAGATTCACGCGCTCCGACGTATTCGCCTTGCGCGATCTCGCTCTAGCCGTGGCTCTTCTTCAACGGATGATGCGCCGCAAGTATCACGTGATGACGCATTTTGCCCCGGGCGTGCCACCGAGTGTGGACAACGGGAGGAGCCTCCGCAACCTCATCGTCCTGATCAGCGGCGCGGAGATCGACCGTCACCGGGTTAGGATCAAGAGCAGGCGCCGGCCGCCGGGCGGACGCCACCATCGTGCCATTGTCCGCCCGGTCGTAGATAAATCCATAGGTCGGATAGATGGCGCCGAAGTTGTCCTCGTTGGAGATGGCGACGCGAACGGCGGACCAATCATTCTCCTCAGAGACATCGATCACCGGGACATCGCGCGTAATGCCGCCGGGACGGCCCCAATTAGCCTGATCGACTTCAATTTCCCGCCGGTTGATCACGCGATCCACCACCGCGACGTGACCAAGACGCATGCGGGCGTTCGCCTCGAACGCGAGAACGGACCCGGCCTGGGGCACTGTGCCACGCGCGTACACGCCCTGCGCGTTGTCCCACCAGTCCCGAGCATTGCCAGGCAGGTCGATCCCGGATTCCTCGCGAGCGAACGGTACGCACGAAATGCCGTGCCAGGCGGAATGATAAATTTTCGTGTGGTGCCGCACCGAGGCGAAGGTGGCGAGTTGATGGGCGTGATGAGATGAATGATGAGGCGAAGCTATCGCTGGTTGAAAATGGGCATATCCTCCAAAAGCCAGGGTTGAAACGATAGCGAGAGTCCCGACGCCGGTCGCCCGTCGCTGCATCCGCTCGATTCCCTTTGCGGCCCCAGATTTGTTTCCGGGTAAGCGCAGGGTTGCATTGGAGGCAATCCGCAAATCGCGATCGGGCTTGGATGTGGCAGAAATTGCACAAATTGCCCTGTGGATAAACCGCGTATGTCAGACAATTATCCTAATCACGGCCCTGTGAGTTCGATATCGAACCGGGCGAATCCCTCGGATTCGCCCGTGCCAATTCATTTGCAGGCTGTCACCATGATCTCCACGAGCAGTCGATGGTCCGCCAATTTGGCCTCCACGCAGGCGCGCGCCGGAGCCTGACCAGGGGGAAGCCAAGCGGTCCAGACTTCGTTCATGGCGTCGCGCAGGCGGATGTCAGTCACCCAGATCTGCGCCTGTAGGATTCTGGTCTTATCGGTCCCGTGAGTCTCCAGTAGGGTGTCGATCTGCTCGAGGATATCCTTCGTCTGTCCCTTGATATCTTTCGATGGGTCGCGAGCCGTGCAGCCCTGAAGGTAGACGAAGCCGTGGTACTCGACGGCCTTGGCGAGAACAGGGTTCGGATCGGTTCGGGTGATCTTGGTCATGCCGGGCTCCTCCTTGTGTTGGCCTCCGCTCGTTGTACGGCTCAGCCCTGTGCCTTGGCCAGATCATCGAATGACTTGAGCCGCGCGATCAGCGCCGGCATGTCGCGCAGCGGGATCATGTTGGGCCCATCACTGGGGGCGTGATCGGGGTCGGGATGGGTTTCGATGAAGACGGCGGCCGCCCCGACAGCAAGGGCGGCGCGGGCCAGGACGGGGGCGAATTCACGCTGTCCACCCGATGAGGTGCCCTGCCCTCCTGGAAGCTGGACGGAATGGGTGGCGTCAAACACGACCGGGTAGCCGGTGCGGGCCATGATCGGCAGGGCGCGGAAGTCGGTGACCAGCATGTTGTAGCCGAAGCTAGCGCCGCGCTCGCAGAGCAGAATGTTGTGGTTGCCCGTGGAGGCAATCTTGGCGGCGACGTTCTGCATGTCCCAAGGAGCGAGGAACTGGCCTTTCTTGACGTTGATGGCCCGTCCAGTCTGGCCGGCGGCGAGGAGCAGGTCGGTCTGGCGGCAAAGGAAGGCGGGGATCTGGAGGACATCCACGGCTTCGGCCGCCGGCGCGCATTGTTCGGGCGCGTGCACATCGGTCAGGGTCGGCAGGCCAGTGCGCTCACGGACCTCGGCGAGGATGGCGAGGCCGTCTTTGAGGCCGACACCGCGGGCGGCGGAGGCCGACGTGCGGTTGGCCTTGTCGAAGCTCGATTTGTAGATCAGCGGCACGGCGGTTCTAGCGGAGAGTTCGCGTAAGGCAGCGGCGACCTCCAACGCGTGGGCGCGGGATTCGATCTGGCAGGGACCGGCAATCAAGGTGAAGGGCCGGTCGTTTGCGATGTCGATAGAACCGACACGCACGATGCGCTGCGTATTCACGGCGACCTATGCGACTGTGAATTGGGTCATCATGCCGGAATCCTCATGTTCCAGAATGTGGCAATGAGCCATGTATGGTGCGTCCGAACCCGCCGGCTGAGGGAAGCGCACGACGATTTCAGAGAAGCCACCGGCGGAGATGGGGGAAGTGTCCTTCCATCCGGCTCGGTGCGGTTCCGGGGGCTCGCCATCCTGAGAGATGATGCGGAACTGACAGCCGTGGATATGCACCGGATGCAGCATGCGATCGCTCCCTTCGGAGATGCGCCACCGCAGATCTTGATTTCGTGTTGCCGCGAAGCCTTTCTGCGTGAGTGAGAACGGCGCGCCGTTCACGCCGTTGACCGAAAGCTGCACTGCGCGGCTGAGCGCCGGACTATTCACGATCAGCGCGGTCACCCGGGCAACGATGGCCGGATTGGGCTTGGCGGTTTCCGCCAGCGTCATGAGGCCGGCTTTGTTCAGCAGCATCATGCCTTCCATGTCGCGGAACATGTTCATGACAAGTGTTTGAGAGACGGGTGGAAGCTGCGCGGGCAAGGACGGCAGGGACGCGAGCGCATCAGGGAGTTGCCCCGTCCCACCGGCACCGTCGGGCTGGAGGGTAAGCAGTGGCAGCCGCTCGTCAAAGGGCGGCAGGCGCATGATCGGCTGCGACACCGGAAGGGTAAGAAGATCAAATGGCGTGCCGTTGCGGGCGTCCACCATGACCTCGAATCGTTCCCCTGCATGGATGAGAAGCTGCTTGAGGGGAACCGGATGTTCGAGCAGGCCGCCGTCGGAGCCGATGACGAACAGGTCACGGTTATCCGACGCAGTGAGGCGGTAGCTTCGAGCGTTGGAGCCGTCGAGTATTCGAAGCCTGATCCAGCCGCGTGCGGTGTGTGCGCGCGGGTAGCGGGCGCCGTTCACAAGGACAATGTCTCCGACATAGCCGTTGGTCGCGGCGATGATGTTCATGCGATCAAAGACCTGGTTGGCGCGAGTCAATCGGCGATCCTGAATGATGATGGGGATGTCGTCGACTCCCCAGCGCGATGGCAGTGGCAGACGGCTCGTATCGTCGTCATCGACGATGAAAAGGCCGGCCAGGCCCTTGAGAACAAGCGCGGCCGTGGTTGGATAAAGATGCGGGTGGAACCACAAGGTCGCGGCGGGCTGGTCTATCACCAGCTTGGCGGACCAACGCTTACGGGGTGTGATGACCTCGTGCGGACCGCCATCGGACGCGCCAGGAATAATCAGACCGTGCCAGTGCATGGTGATGTTTTCCGGAACACGATTGGTAACCTGTGCCACTGCGGTCTGGCCGCGGCGAAGGCGGATCGCCGGGCCGAGGAACGGACCATTAACACCATAGGTCGAGGTAGCTGGCCCCTTCAGGAAACGAACAGAGCCGGCACGTGCTTCGAGCGAGATAACCCCGTCCGGGCCGGGTCTGAGTTCGCGGGGGATCGGGAGATCAGGCCGGGTGCTATCTGCCGCGCGGACCGATCTGGGAAGCGCGGCGAAGGAGACGGCAGCGGCAAGTGCGGTTCGGCGATCAAGATGTGCCACAGGACTCTCCGTGCACGGCGATTGGGCATCGGATCAGGTGATCGAGATTCAACGTGAGGCTGCGCCAGGGGACAAAGCCGGCGCGGCGAAACGGTCGTTCCCGGTTGCGGCTATCGCGGCGGCGTTTCCCGCCGTGAGGATTCCCCCACGGGACGGTTATCGGACCGGAGGCTTCGCGTTAGGCCATAAACGCTGATCGCCATCCAGAATGCTTCAATAACGACGGAAGGCAGATTCCACTGCACCATCAGGGAACTGAAGATCAGCACAGAACCCAGCAGATTGGCAGCGGGAAAGCGCCAATCAGATGAGGCGAGAGCGCCTCGCTGGTTGGCGAAATACGCGATGACGATCAGAGCGGCGCCCGCGAACCCTGCGCCAATAACGGTGGACGTCACACGAGCCGAGCCTGATGTATAGCGGCCTCGATGAACCCTGCAAACAACGGGTGCGGATCGAAGGGCTTGGATTTAAGTTCCGGATGATACTGCACGCCGACGAACCAAGGATGATCGGGGCGCTCGACGATTTCCGGCAGCACGCCATCCGGCGACATGCCCGAGAAGCGCAGTCCGGTTGACTCAAGGATCGTGCGGAAGTGCACGTTCACTTCGTAGCGGTGCCGGTGGCGCTCCTGAATGACGGGAGCGCCGGAATAGAGTTCGCGCACCAAGCTACCATCACTCAGCACCGCCGGGTACGCCCCGAGCCGCATTGTGCCGCCAAGATCGCCGCCTTCCAGCCGCCGCTCCATCTCGTTGCCGCGCGCCCATTCCGTCAGCAACCCGACCACGGGGGTTCTGCAAGGCCCGAACTCTGTCGAGGATGCGTCAGCCAGGCCTGCCATGTTTCGTGCGGCCTCGATGACCGCCATCTGCATGCCAAAGCAAATGCCGAAGAACGGCACGCGGCGTTCTCGCGCGAATCGCACAGCATTGATTTTGCCCGGCGTGCCCCGTTCGCCAAAGCCGCCCGGAACCAGGATGCCGTTCACGCCTTCCAGGCGCTGGACCGTGTCCGGCTGCTCGAATACCTCGCTGTCCAGCCATTCGAGTTTCACCCGCACGCGGTTGGCAATGCCGCCGTGAGTCAGCGCTTCATTCAGCGACTTATAGCTGTCGAGCAGGTTGGTGTACTTGCCGATGACGGCGATGCGGACCTCTCCCTCGGGAAGGCGAATAGCATCGACGATGCGCTCCCACCGCTCGAGGTCGGGAGTTCCGGTCGCGGACAGGCCGAAATGACGCAGCACCTCACGGTCCATGCCTTCTGCGTGGTAGCGCAGCGGCACGGCGTAAATCGTGTCCACGTCCAGAGCCGGAATCACGGCCTCCGGCCGGACATTGCAGAACAGCGCGATCTTGCGGCGCTCACCGGCCGGGATCGGGCGGTCACAGCGGCAGAGCAGCATTTGCGGCTGGATGCCGACATTCAGCAGTTCCTTCACCGAATGCTGGGTTGGCTTGGTCTTCAGCTCACCGGCGGAGGGGATGTAGGGCACCAGGGTAAGGTGGACGAACATGGCCCGTTCGGGGCCGAGTTCGTTGCTAAGCTGTCGGATGGCTTCGAGGAACGGCAGGCTTTCGATATCGCCGACGGTGCCGCCGATCTCCACCAACACGAAGTCGAGGCCGGCGGTTTCCCGGGTGATCGTTTCCTTGATCGCGTCCGTGATGTGAGGAATGACCTGGACGGTGGCGCCGAGGTAATCACCGCGGCGTTCTTTAGCGATGACCTCGGAGTAGATTCGGCCGGTGGTGGCGTTGTCTGCCTTGGAGGCGTGCACACCGGTGAAACGCTCGTAGTGGCCAAGGTCGAGGTCGGTTTCAGCCCCGTCGTCGGTGACGAAGACTTCGCCGTGCTGATACGGGCTCATCGTGCCCGGATCGACGTTCAGGTAGGGATCAAGCTTGCGCAGACGGACGGTATAGCCGCGCGCCTGCAGCAGCGCGCCGAGCGCGGCGGATGCGATTCCCTTGCCCAGAGAGGAGACCACGCCGCCGGTAACAAAGACAAACCGCGTCATGGGCTTTCGATATAGGAAGCCGACTCGGGTGGCGGGAAGGGCTGATTCCTGATCAGCCGGATTCAGGTTCTTCTTCTTGCTCCCTGGCGCGGATCACGCCCTCAGCGGAAAGGCGGTCGACCACCTGGGACGAGATGCCCCAGTCGCGCAATGCCTCAGCCCCGCCTTCCGAAACCTGCGGCGGGGGATGGCTGATTTCTGGCTCCGTCTCACTGAAGCGCGGGGCCGGAGCAGGCTGCACGACGCCGTCGAGGGAGACGAACGTGCCTCGCCCGGCCAGTTGCGGATGGGTCCGGGCTTCCTGCAAGGACAGGACCGGAGCGAAGCAGGCGTCAGAGCTGCGGAACACGTCGCACCATTCATCGCGCGTACGGCTCTTGAAGACTGCAGCGAAGCGTGCGCCGATCCGCTCCCAGCCGCTGCGGTCGTACTGGTCGGGTAGATCGTCCTGCGTCAGGCATAGCCGCTCAAGCAGTTCGGCATAGAAGCGCCGCTCGATTGCGCCGATCGCGACGAATTTGCCATCCTTGGTTTCGTAGGTGCGGTACCAGGGCGCCCCGCCGTCGAGATAATTGCTCTGGCGTTGGTCCTGCCAGACACCGCTCGCGAGGAAGCCAAAGATGGGGGCCAGCAAGTAGGCTGCGCCGTCCACCATCGCGGCATCGACGACTTGGCCCTTGCCCGTGCGCGCGGCGGCGAGCATGGCGGAAACGATGCCGAAGGCGAGGAACATGGCGCCACCGCCGAAATCACCGACCAGATTGAGGGGAGGCGACGGCGTCGCCTGGGTCGGACCGATGGCGTGCAGCGCCCCGGAGAGCGCTATGTAGTTGATATCGTGGCCGGCGGTCGACGCGAGCGGGCCGCTTTGACCCCAGCCAGTGATCCGCCCGAACACCAGCCGTGGATTAACTGCGAGGCACGCGGCAGGGCTCAGTCCGAGCCGTTCCATGACGCCGGGTCGGAATCCTTCGATCAGCGCATCCGCTTTGGTGACAAGGTCGAGAACGAGGTCGCGGCCAGCGGGGGATTTTAAATCGACCGCCACTGAACGCTTGCCGCGTCCCACGACGGCAAAGCGGGGGTCGCTGCCGACATCAAAGCCGAGTTCAGCTTCCTCCAGCCGGTCGACACGCAGTACGTCGGCCCCCATGTCGGCGAGCAGCATGCCGCAAAACGGTGCGGGACCGAGGCCAGCCATCTCGAGGACCCGGCATCCCGCGAGCGGCCCCATGAGGGCTAATGAGGAACCGGGGGCCCGGCCGGTGCCTGAGCGGGCGCCGCCTTCGATGTCTGGCCCGGCGGAACCGCAGCGTTCTTGAGCGGAACGGTAGCCCCCGGCGCGGCGGGCGGACTGGTCTGCGGCATCGAGAGAATGGAGTTGCCGGTGCCGGACGTGCCGCGGTTCAGCACCGCCATCGTGAGGGAAAGGGCGAGAAACACGGCCGCCAGAACGGCCGTGGTCCGGGTGAGCAGGTTGGCCGTGCCGCGGCCGGACATGAAGGCGCCCATGCCTTGGGAACTGCCGATGCCCAAGCCACCGCCCTCGCTGCGCTGGATGAGCACGATTCCAATCAGGGCGATACAAACGAAGACCTGCAGGGCCATCAGCACGGGCATCATGGGCCGCGGATGTAGGGGAGCGGTCCGGCCGGGGCAAGCGTGTTAGCCAAGAGCCCTCCAGCCTATGTCGCGACGGAAGAAGCCCTCGGGCCAGTCGATCCGGTCGATTGCTTCGTAAGCGGCATGACGCGCGGCATGCAGGTCGATGCCCGTTGCGCAGACGGTCAACACTCGCCCTCCCGCGGGGTGCAGTCGGCCCTGCTCGTCCAGCCGCGTGCCGGCGTGAAAGATCTCCACGCCGGGAACGGTGGCAGCCTCAGCAAGGCCGCGGATTTCGCCTGTCGGCGTGGGCGCGTCCGGGTATCCGCGCGAGGCGAGCACAACACCGAGACTGGCGTTGTCGGACCAGCGGAGGTCGAAACGGGCCAGTTCTTCATCCCGCGCGGCGAGAAACGCCGAGAGCAGGTCGGACCGAAGGCGCGGGAGAAGAACCTGGCATTCCGGGTCGCCAAAGCGGACGTTGAACTCGATCAGCTTGGGGCCATCCTCGGTCAGCATAAGGCCGGCGAAGAGAACGCCCCGGAATGGCGTATCGCGAACGGCCATTTCATCCAGCGCAGGCCGGATGATCCTACTCATCACGAGTTCCTGGACGTGGGGCGTGAACACGGATGGGGGGCTGTAGGCGCCCATACCGCCGGTATTGGGGCCGGTGTCGCCGTCGTGGGCGCGCTTGTGGTCCTGAGCAGCGCCGAGCGGCAGGGCATGCCGGCCGTCACAGAGAGCGAAAAACGAGAACTCTTCGCCAGTCAGGAACTCCTCGATGACGACCGTCGCGCCCGCTTCACCGAAGCCACGGGCATGCATCATATGATTGATGGCGCCGAGTGCCATGGCTTCGGTCGGGGCGACGACGACGCCTTTGCCGGCCGCCAAGCCATCGGCCTTGATGACCAGAGGAGCACCGCGGCGCCGGACGAAATCTCGGGCCGCGGCGGGATCATCGAACTGCTCCCAGCGCGCCGTGGGGATGCCGGCGGCGTCGCAAACCTGCTTGGTGAAGGCCTTGCTACCCTCCAGCCGGGCGGCAGCGGCGGTGGGGCCAAAGCAGGGAATACCAGCGTCGTCCATCGCATCGACGACGCCGGCGACGAGCGGCGCTTCTGGACCAGGGACTACCAAGTCGATGCGGTTCTCGCGCGCGAAGGCAACCAGAGCCGGGGTATCGAGAGGCTGGATGGGCACGCATTTGGCGAGGGTCGCGATTCCCGGATTGCCTGGGGCGCACCAGAGTTTTGTCAGCATGGGGCTGGCGGCCATCGCCCAGCAGAGGGCGTGTTCGCGTCCACCCGAACCGATCACCAGGACTCGCATGGCCCCTCCCCGTTTTTGCCGACGCCGTGGCCTATCATACAGTGCCCGCGATGAATGACGCGGTTGTCCCCCTGCCCAATGTCCCGGAATACACCGTTTCCGAAATCGCCGGGGCGGTGAAGCGCACGCTCGAGGGGGAGTTCGGCCGGGTGCGCGTGCGTGGTGAGATCACTGAGCTCAAGCGGTATCCCTCCGGGCACATCTATTTCGCACTCAAGGATGAGGCCGCGAAGCTGCAGGGCGTGGTCTGGCGCTCCGCGGTGACGCGGCTCGGCATGGCGCCGGAGAACGGCGTGGAGGTGATCGCCACCGGCCGGCTGAGCGCTTACGCGGACCGGTCCACTTACCAGCTGGTTGTAGACCGACTGGAATACGCGGGGGCCGGGGCGCTGCTGGCGCGCATCGAGGCACTCCGGATCCGGTTGGCGGCGGAGGGACTGTTCGACGCAGAGCGCAAACAGGTTCTTCCTCTTCTGCCTGTCGTGGTTGGCGTCGTGACGTCTGAAAGCGGGGCGGTGCTTCAGGACATTCGCACCACGATCCGGCGCCGCTTCCCACGCCCTGTCCTGCTGTGGCCCGTGCCGGTGCAAGGCGAGGGTGCCGCCGAGCGAATTGCCGCCGCGATTGCGGGCTTCGATGCATTGCCGGAGGACGGTCCCCTGCCCCGCCCGCATGTCTTGATCGTCGCCCGCGGCGGCGGCAGCCTGGAGGACCTGATGGCGTTCAACGCCGAGTGCGTGGTGCGGGCGGCGGCGGCGTGCCGGATCCCTCTCATTTCAGCGGTCGGGCATGAGACAGACGTGACCTTGATTGATCACGTATCGGACACGCGCGCGCCGACACCGACGGCCGCGGCGGAGATGGCGGTGCCATCGCGCGTCGATTTGTGCGTGGACGTGGAGCACAAGGCGGCACGGCTGGTCGGGGCGCTCCGACGGCTTGCGGGAGAACGGCGGCTTCGACTTGGGCGAGCCGAACGGGGACTACCCGATCTGCCTGGGGTGATCGGCGGTGCCCGGCAGAGGCTGGATGACCGCGGGGAGCGCCTGGATCGAGCGCTGCCTGCTTTCGTCGTGCACCGACGCGCGGGCATGGAGCGATGTGGAGAGAAGCTGATCGCCTGCCTTCGACAGGCGGTGGCAGGCATTCATCGGCGTGCCGGGAGGACGCTGGAACGTCTCACCCCAGCTCCGATTCGGAGTTGTCTTCGAGAGCTGACGGCGAAGGTCTCGGGTCTGGGCAATCATCTGGAGTCGGTCTCACCCCTCGCGGTGCTTGACCGGGGTTACGCGCTGGTGACGGATCGAGCCGGACATCCGCTGACGTCCGCTGGCGCCGTGCCGCCGGGGGCAAAGCTACGCCTCCGGTTCAGCGACGGGGAAGTCGGCGCGACGGCGGACGGACGAGCGCCAGAGCAACGGCAGGGGCGGCTGAGTTTCTGACGAGTCCGGTTGGTTCGGTCAGGCGTAATCTTCTGCAGCGGTCATATCCCGATGGCGGTCAGAGCCGACTGCATTCAGGAACAGCGACAACACGAAAGCGACCACGATATTCACGATCACGGATGACAGGGCGACGTAACAAGGGACAATCGTGCCGAACAGGTGCAGCGGATAGATCGGAGCGAAGTTAACTGAGGCTGTCATCCATGTGCCGAGCACCATGCCGACGATCCAGCCGATCAGCAGGGCCCAGCCGTTCAGCATACGGGTGTAGAGCGCGATCAGGACTGAGGGCAGCGTCTGGATGATCCAGATTCCGCCAAGCAACTGCAGCCAGAGCGCGTATTGCAGCGGAAGGGCAAAGACGAATATCAGCGCGCCGGCTTTGACGAGCAAGGAGACCAGCTTTGCCATGCGGCTCTCCTGCGCGTCAGTGCACTCGGGGTTGATGAACTCCCGATAGATATTGCGCGTAAAGATATTGGCCGTTGCAATTGACATGATGGCCGCCGGCACGAGTGCGCCGATTGCGATGGCGGCGAAGGCGATGCCGACGAACCAAGAGGGGAAAAATCGGAGGTATAGCGCTGGAACCGCAAAGTTGTTGCCGTATTGCTTGAACCCGGGCGCCAGGGCGGGAACGCTGGCCACACCGGCGGCGATCGCCATGAAACCGAGCAAAGCCAGCAATCCCAGCACCAGCGAGTAGGCGGGCAGTACCGCAGCGTTTCTACGCAACACACGCGGTCCGGATGAGCCGAGAATGCCCGTAACGGAGTGAGGATAGAGAAACAGCGCGAGCGCTGACCCGAGGGCGAGGGTCGCGTAGGCGCTGTAGGTGCCGAGCGAACCTGCCGGGGGCGTAGCAAGCAACAGTTTCGGAGCTGGGACAGCAGCGAAGATCTTGCCGAAGCCGCCCAGCTTGCCGGGCACCACAATCACTGCTGCGATAACGGCGGTGTAGATGAGCACGTCTTTGACCACGGCTATCATCGCCGGTGCTCGCAGGCCCGAGGTGTAGGTGAAGGTCGCAAGAATCACGAAGGCGATGATCAGCGGCAGATCACCCGTGAGGCCGGTGGTGTGAAACCCGAGTGCTCCGATCACGACCTGCATGCCGACGAGTTGCAGGGCGATATAGGGCATGGTGGCGACGATGCCCGTCACGCCCGTAGCCAATGCCAGCCATCGGTTGCCAAAGCGGCCGCGGACGAAATCGGCCGCGGTGACATAGCCGTGCCTGTGACAGACCGACCACAGGCGTGGAAAGACCAGATACAGAATGGGATAAACCATGATCGTGTAGGGCACGGCGAAGAAGCCGATCGCACCGGCGCCGTACATCAGGGCTGGAACAGCTATGAAAGTGTATGCGGTATAAAGATCGCCGCCCAGCAGGAACCAAGTGACGAAGGTGCCGAACCGGCGGCCGCCAAGGCCCCATTCATGGAGAAGATTGAGATCTCCTCGACGCCAGCGGCCAGCCACGAAGCCGAGCCAGGTGATGAAGATAAAGAGCGCGACGAAAACCCCGATGGCGGCCCAATCCATCCGTCAGTGCTCCGACCGGTGATCAATGAGATAAACGACCCCGATCACCGCGACGCTGAGGATGATCCACAGGAGCTGATACCAGTAGAACATCGGGAAACCCCAGAACGTCGGCCCGGCGCGATTGAACCAAGGTACCCAAAGAACCGCCACGAACGGCACGATCAGCAGCACTCGGGCAGGGTGCCATTTCCTCACGGATTCACCTTGGATTCTGGGCCATTTCGGCCGTTGGGACGGGGTGCTCTATGCGAAACCCCTGATTAGGTAAAGGGCCCGTGAGCTTAGGGAAACTCTGATCAACCCCGCCATCTGCGCCGCCCGGTCGTGGTGGTGGCGAAGACGGAGAAATCTGGATGCGACCTGAGGCCGGAATTCGGCGTTCGCGGGCCGGTTCGGCCGGTCTGCCGGATCGTCGCAGCGCTGCGGACGCAGCTCTCCTCTCACGCAGCCAGTAGCGACCTTCGAGCGAGGTAAAGATTGGCGAGGCCGCAGGTGACGAACAGCCGGTGGGCATTCTTGTCCAACCCGCGATAGCGCACCTTCACAAATCCAAACACGCGCTTGATGACCCCGATACTATGCTCGACCTTCGCCCGTACCTTCGACTTGGTCCGATTGCGAGCTTTCTCTGCCTCATCGACAACACCGCGATGACGATATCGCCGGTTGGTGAAGTCCTGTGCAGATGGAGCATGCTCGCGGATGACATGACGCTGGCCACGATAGGCCTGGTCGCCCCAGACACGCCGTTCCTCGCCATGTAGCAGGTCACCAAGCACGCTGGCATCATGCACATTCGCCGCAGTGGCCACCGCGGAATGGATCAGCCTGGTCCTGCTATCTACCCCGACATGCGCCTTCATCCCGAAATACCACTGCTGGCCCTTGCGGGTCTGGTGCATCTCGGGGTCGCGCTGCTTTGTGGCATTCTTGGTCGAACTCGGAGCGCTGATGATGGTCGCGTCCACGATCGTGCCGGTGCCCACCTTCAGACCCAGACTCTCAAGATGCTCGTTGACGGTGGCAAATATCTCAGTTCCAAGCTCGTGCTGCTCCAACAGGTGGCGGAACTTGCAAACCGTGGTCTCGTCCGGCACCGGCTCACGGCCGAGATCGATGCCGGCAAACTGCCGCATCGCAGCCGAGTCATACAGCGCCTCCTCCACTCCGGGATCCGAGAGATTGAACCACAGCTGCAGGAAGTAGATGCGCAACATGCGTTCCAGTCCCACCGGTGGTCGGCCCCTGCCAGGCTTCGGATAGACCGGCTCGATCAGCGCACAGAGTTGCTGCCACGGCACTACCCGCTCCATCTCGGCAAGAAAGGCTCCCCGCCGTGTGGTCTTGCCGTAGCGTTCGAAGCTTACGCTCGCCAGGGTCGCTTGACGCATCTCGTTCGGTCGATCCGAATGTAATCAATGCCACTCAACTACAGGCTGCTCCGTGACCGTGTCGAGATGGGATTCTTCAGAGTCTCCTTAGACGAAACGCCCGAAAGCGAGACAAGCATTAATCAAGCGCTAAGGGTTGGCGGATGAAATGCCACCATGAAAATCGCTTTCGGCCTGCTCCTTCTTTTCCTCTTGGCACCGACAATCGTTGCGTTATCGCAAGATGCTGCTGTGGCCGATTTTGCGCTGATGGGGGTGAGGCTGAACATGACCCCGGAACAGGCGACCCAGGTTCTGAGAGGGGAAAGTGATAACGTGAGGGACCAAGCTGCCTCCTGCGGGATTGCTCCGACGGAGGGCTGCAGAAAGATTCTGGCGTTGCTTCCCGATGGATCGATTGAGGTCTTGTTCCGGCCTTCGCCTGGGGGATTCCGTTCGGTTCGCATCGCACTGACAGTAAAGGCCCGTGGTGAGAGTGACCGGGACGCGATCATCAGCGCAGCGATCCAATATTACGGACCGCCTACGCTGGAAGAGCCGGCCTGGTGTACCCTCGATTCCCTCGGGGGAGCGTGCCGGGATGATGCGGCGGCGATGGTGTTCAAGCCCCTGGCCGGAGCGGCCGGGGAGTTTATCCTGCGAGAAGCATCTAACGGAGATCCCTGATGACCTTCTCTCTATTGTTCCTTCCGCCCCAGAATGACACCACTCGGGATTGGGCAAGGCGAGTTGGCCAGGCGGTTCCGTCCGTCCAGGTGATCGTGGCCGAGTCGGAGGCAGAGGCCGAGCGCCACATCGAGGACGTGGAGGCGGCGTACGGTGTGCTGTCCCCGTCCATGCTCGCAAAAGCGAGCAAGTTGCGGTGGCTGCAGGCTCCCCAGGCCGCTCCGCCCGCCGGTTACTATTACCGAGAGCTGATCGCGCACCCGGTGACGGTGACGAACATGCGGGAGATCTACAACGATCATATTGCCGCGCACATCATGGCCTTCGTGCTGGCCTTCGCGCGGGACTTCCAGACCTATCTGCCGCAACAATTGCGGCGGGAGTGGAGGCCGCGGAGGCTCGATGTGGGGGTGCGGCATCTGCCGGAGTGCACCGCGCTGATCGTCGGGTTGGGTGGGATCGGGGCGGAGACGGCTCGGCTGGCGGCGGCGTTCGGGATGCGGGTGGTCGCAACGGATGCGCGGCGGAAGGAAGCGCCCGCCGGCGTGGCGGAGCTGCATCCGGAGAACGCGCTTGATGATCTTCTGCCTCGGGCAGATTTCGTGATTCTGACCGTGCCTCATACGCCGGCGACCGAGGGATTCATGAACCGCGAACGGTTCGGCCGCATGAAGCGCGGGGCGTTCTTCATCAATATCGGGCGGGGGAAGACGACGCGACTCGACGATCTGGTCGCAGCGCTGCGAGAGGGACATTTGGCCGGCGCGGGACTGGATGTGTTCGAAGAGGAGCCACTACCGGCGGATCATCCGCTGTGGATGATGCCGGGGGTGCTGATCACACCTCATACCGCGGGGTTCGGGCCGTATCTGGATGAACGGCGGTTGCAGATCATCGTGGATAACTGCCGGGCGTTTGCCGAGGGACGACCGCTGCGGAATGTGGTGGACAAGGCAAACTGGTTCTGACCGTGGAACCGCTCGATAGCGCCGTGCTGCCGAAAGGCGTGCGGTCCCGATTCGTCGAGGGGATCAACGGTTTGCGGGTGCATCTGCTGGAGGCGGGGTTCGAGGGATCGGAGCGGCCGCTCGTCATGCTGCTGCACGGGTTTCCGGAGATCGCTTATTCCTGGCGGAAAGTGATGCCGGTGCTGGCCGAGGCGGGATTTCACGCCATCGCGCCAGATTTGCGGGGGTATGGGCGGACCAGCGGGTGGTCGGCGGATTACGACGCCGATCTGCGGCCGTTCCGGTTGCTGAATGTGGTTCGCGACACGCTTGGGCTGGTGTTCGCGCTCGGAAGGCGACGCGCGATCTCGGTGGTAGGGCATGATTTCGGCGCTTCCGCCGCGGCGTGGTGCGCGCTGGTGCGACCGGACGTGTTCTCGTCCTTGGTGCTGATGAGCGCACCGTTCGAAGGCCCGCCGGCATTGCCATTTGCGACGGACGGGAAGGTTCCGGCTGTGCCGAGCAGTCCGGACATTCATGAGGCGCTGGCGGCACTCGAGCGTCCGCGCAAGCACTATCAAGGGTACTATTCGAAGCGCGTGGCGAACGCGCAGATGTGGTACGCGCCTCAGGGCGTGCATGCTTTTCTGCGAGCGTATTTCCACCACAAGAGCGCGGACTGGGTAGAGAACAAGCCGCATAAGCTGGTGGCGTGGCGCGCAGACGAACTCGCGAAGATGCCGACGTACTACATTATGGACCTGGCGAAGCACATGCCGGAGACGGTAGCGGAGGTGATGCCCTCGGCGCAGGAGATCGCAGCGTGCCGCTGGCTGCCGGAGAGCGAACTGGCGGTGTACGCGGCGGAGTATCAGCGAACCGGATTTCAGGGCGGGCTGAACTGGTACCGGTCTCGCACTTCGGGGCATTTTGAGTCGGAGTTGCAGGTGTTTGCGGGACGGACAATCGACGTTCCGTCGATGTTCACAGCAGGGAAGAGCGACTGGGGCGCTTATCAGCGGCCCGGGGCCGTGGAGACGATGCAGCGGAGCGTCTGCACGCAGATGCTGGGGTGCCACCTGATCGAAGGCGCCGGACACTGGGTGCAGCAAGAACAGCCTGCGGCGGTGAATAAGCTGCTGATCGAGTTCTTTCGATCAATCTGACCCGGGGCGATGGCGCCGGAGGAGCAAACGCACCGCGCCGTCATTGGCAGCATGGGGATGCGTCGCGGCAAGGATAGAAGCGCGGAACTCCGGCCGGTTGATCCAGAGTGGGAATTCGCGGCGGATTGCGCCGCCGCCTGCGCCGCCGCGGCCGGTGATAATCTCGACGCAGCGCAGGTGCTCGGCAAGGGCCGAGCGGAGGAAGGCTTCGAGGGCGTGGAAGGCGCGCTGTACGGTGTGACCGTGCAGGTCGAGAGTGCGTACGGGCGGCAGGCGGCCAGTACGGAAGCGGTTCCAGGTGCTACCGTCCACGCCGGCGGGGTGGGTGCCGATGTCAAGGGGACGTGGCGGGGACGGGATGGGACGGGAAGCGGTGGCCGAGGGCGAACGGGCGGGCGCGGGTGCCGGCTGCACCACCGGCTCGGGGTCGGCGCGGGGTACAGGCTGGCCTCGCAGGGGCACGACCAGCCGGGCGTAGCTAGCCCAGACCGCGCGGTCCTCCTCGGTCAAAGTGGCGGCGAGAGACATCGGCCAGACAGATGCGGATGCTGGCGGTCAGTGCCAAGCGAGATTAGCGGGGACGGACCCCGATGAGTGGCACAGAGGAGACGACGACCAGAGCAGCGAGTATCAGGTAGGCAATGCCATAGCCCCCCAACGTGCTAATCAGGCCGCCAAAGGTGGAGGGGAAGAGCATGACGCCGGCGAACATGACGGCGGTGCCGAGGCCGGTGGCCTCAGTGCGGCGGGCGCCACCGAGCCGGGCGTATTCGGCATAGGCGAGACCGGTGAAGCCGGTGGCGGTACTGCCGCTCAGGACAGCGAGCAAGAGGACGGCGGGGAAGGACCAGGCAGGGCTGAGTTGGCTGGCGGCGATGGCGCAGCCGGCCATCCCGAAGCCGAGGGCAGCGACGGCTCGGAATGGGGGGATGTAGCGATCGGCGATCCAGCCCCAAATCGGGCGGGCGATGGCGCCGGACACCTGGTAGATCGCGAGGGCGTAGCCCGCCCTGACCAAGCTGAGGTGCACAATCGCGGTGAGCTGGACGGTCATGAAGGCGATGAAGCAGAGCTGGGCGCCGGAATAGACGAAGCTCGCCATGGAGAGGCGGCGCATGAGGCCGTCATGGCGGAGGAGTTCGAGCTGACGGCGGAGAATGCCGGTCCAGAGCGGATGGGTAGGATTACGGTCGGAATCCCACCGGAGGCGGGGCCGCTCCATGCCCAGGAGCAGGAGGAAAACGGGGATTGCCTGAACGGCCATGGCAAGGCGCCAAGACCAGGCCGCAGCGATAGGGGGCACAATGAGCGCGCCGAGGACTCCACCAAGAGGCACGCCGATCTGCCGGAGGGACATTACGAGATTGAAGACGGCCGGTGGAGTCTGGGGGACGAGGAGGTGCGTGCTCGCCGGGGCGATGGCGCCGTAGGTCAGGCCCAGCACGATGGCGCTCGCGGCCAGTCCAGCCAGTGTGCCGGTGGATGAGAGGCCGATCAGACCGAGGACGGCGAGCAGCACGACCTGGCTGACGCGGACGGCGCCGTAACGATGGACAAAGCCGGGCGCGAGCACGGCCGAAATGATGCCAACGCCATAGACAATGGAGGCGAAGGCGCCGCTGAGTTCACCGGAGACGCCGAGATCGTGCGCGATGGCGGGCGCGGCGGCCGGCACCGAAAAGAGTGCCATGGTCGCGAGGGTCTGCACGGCGAGGGTGGCCGCGAGGGGCCAGAACGGCATACCTCGCAGCGCGCTACTCCGCGGCCATGGCCTGTGGCGCCGCCGCAAGCTGGGTCTGGACGAGATCGGCGAACAGTCCGTTGCGGGCGAGCAGGGACTGGAAGTTTCCGCGCTCGGCGATTCGGCCGCTCTGGAAGACGAGGATTTCGTCTGCGTCGCGGACGGTCGATAGGCGGTGCGCGATGACGAAGGTCGTGCGTCCTTGCATGAGGTTTTTGAGCGCGCGGGTCACTCGCGCCTCGGTGGCCGCGTCCAGCGCGCTGGTGGCTTCGTCCAGGATGAGAATCGGCGGGTTCTTAAGGAGCGCCCGGGCAATGGCGAGACGCTGGCGCTGGCCGCCCGAGAGCGTGGAACCGCGCTCTCCGATCATCGTGTCGTAGCCCTGGGGCTGGCGAATGATGAAATCGTGGGCGTCCGCCAAGCGGCAGGCGTTTTCGATCTCCTCGTCAGTTGCATCGGGCCGGCCGACGAGCAGATTTTCGCGGACCGAGCGGTTGAATAGCAGGCTTTCCTGGAAGACCACGCCGATGGCGCGGCGCAGACTTTCCAGTGTGACGTCCCGCAAATCCTGATTGTCGATCATCACGCGGCCAGAGGTCGGGTCCCACAGGCGCTGGAGCAGGGCCATGACGGTGGATTTTCCGGCGCCGGTCTGACCCACGAGCGCGATGGAGCGTCCCCTTGGCACCGTGAAGGAGACATCGGTGAGAACGTTGGGGCCGCCAGGATAGGCAAAGGAGACGTGATCGAACGCGACCTCCCCCTGGGTGATCACCAGGTTCTTGGCGGTCGCCGGCTCAGGGACTGAACTGCGGGCATCGATAACGGAGAAATAATCCTCGAGTGAGGGCATGCGCAGGAACAGAGTGGTGACGAACTGCAGACCAGAATCGAGCCGGGCGATGAGCAGGGTGGCAAAACCCATGAAGCTGACGATTTCTGCGACGCTCGCCTGGCCGTCGAGCATGAGGATCGTGCCGATCAGCACGATGGAGATGACTGCCATGGTGGAAGAGGCGCGGGTGAGCACGTTCACCAGTGCCCACCAGTTCAGGACCGGGAATTGGTGACGGATCACCTCCTGCGCGATGTCACTGAACATGCGGGTCTCGGCGGCAAGTCGGGTGAAGGACTGGACGACCACGACGTTGGTGAGGGCGTCCTGGGTGGTTCCCGCGAGGCGAGAGTTGGCTCCTTCGACCATGCGCTGGCCGGCCTGGGTTCGGCGGATCACAAAGGAGGTGACGGTAACAAAGATCACCACAAGAGCGATCAGGCTAAGGGCGAGCCGCCAGTTCATCAGCAGGGTAAGCGGCAGCAGGACGATGACAGCGCCGACGGTGGAAAGCTGATCGCGGAAAAAGACGAGCCAGATCCCGAAGAGCCCATCGGTCCCAGTGATCATGACCTTCATCAGCCGCCCTGAGTGGATGTCGGCGTGGAAGGAGAGCGGCATGCCGAGGACGTGGGCGAAGTAGCGGCCCATCTGCTTGATGCGATTGCGATGGGCGAGACGCTCGGCCTGGACGGAGACAGCGATGTTCGAGGCAATGCCGGCGACGCCAACGCCGGCCCAGATGGCAAGCAGTGAGCCGGCTTGGTGCCACAGCACGGAGGGTGCCAGGTTGCTGCTGTTGGAGAGCAGGCCAATGACACGCCCGAAAAGGATGGGGTCGAGGAACTGCAAGCCGGCGACCATGATGTTGGCCGCGCCGAGCAAGGCCGCGACCCTCAGATCGCTGCCGAGCAGACGAATAACTCTGCTATAGACCCGGATGAAACGCATGCGGTCGCCTGGCCCGGTCCTTTTCCGTTGTGATCTTGGATAGGCCGTGTGGCAGCAAGAGGGCGTCGGCTCGGAGTCTCAACACTGTCTCACGTGAGACAGTGTTCCGCGGGGCTACGTAAGACAAGGGAGAGGGCGTGCATGCCGCCGGCGAATTCCTGAGCCAGAACCTCGTGCACCAAGCGCGAGCGATCCACGCGGGTCATTCCTTCGAAGCGGGATGACACCACCACAACGTTGTAGTGGGTCTCTCCTTCAGGGCGCGCCCCTGCATGCCCATGATGACGCGCGCTGTCATCAATGACCTCAACGTGCTGGGCTGGAAGTTGATTGATAAGGAGCGATTTCAGGCGATCTGCACGGGACGGCTGAGGGTGCGCGGTTGGCATATCGGTCATGGCCCGTCCCAGGTCAGCGTGGCATTGCCAAGGCGAAGGGGCCAGCGCACATAGCGCAGTCATGACCCGCCGCGGACCGCGTCCCCGGGCCTACGCTCCCGACCCGGCGGCGCCGGGTCGGCCATGCGAGATGCCCGACTGTGAGGCTTTGGGGGAGTATCGTGCCCCGAAGTCGCGGCGGCATCTGGGCGAGTACCGGTGGTTTTGCCTGGACCATGTGCGCGCGTACAACGCCGCGTGGGACTATTACAAGGGGATGAGTCCCGGCGAAATCGAGGCTGAGCTTCGGAGGGACACGGGCTGGCAACGACCCACTTGGCCCTTGGGGCGGCTTGGCTCGGCTGCCTGGGACGAGGAGTTCCTGCGCGATCCAATGAACGTGCTGTCGGCCGCGCGGATGCGGAAATCGAGCGAGGGGACGGTGAAGGCGCCGGCGGATCTGCGGGAACATCTGGCCGCTCTGGGGCTGGGGTGGCCGCTGACGCTTGGCGCGCTGAAGACCCGTTACAAGGAACTGGCCAAGCGCCACCACCCCGACGCGAATGGCGGCGACCGCTCATCGGAGGAACGGCTGAAGATCATCAATCTTGCCTATGCGATGGTGCGATCCCGGCTGGCACAGGAACCCGCCGCCTCGGCCTGAGGCTTTACAGGCAAGGGTTGACCGCTAGACTCTTTCTGATCGAACAGGACGATACGTGCTAATGAACAAGGTTGCTTCGCTGGCTGAAATGCGGCCCACCTCCGCCATCGACGTACCGGATACGAAGGTCGTCGCGCGCGAGGCGTTCGGGATCGAAACGGACATGGTGGTCCCGGCCTTCTCCGTCCGAACCGAGCATGTGCCGGATATCGACGAGGCCTACAAATTCGACCGAGAGACCACTCTGGCGATTTTGGCCGGTTTTGCATTCAACCGGCGCGTCATGATTCAGGGCTATCATGGCACCGGCAAGTCCACGCACATCGAGCAGGTGGCAGCGCGACTGAACTGGCCGTGCATCCGGGTGAACCTGGACAGCCACATCAGCCGGATCGACCTAATCGGAAAGGACGCCATCGTCTTGCGCGACGGCAAGCAGGTGACGGAGTTCCGCGAAGGTATTCTGCCCTGGGCGCTGCAGCATGCGTGCGCCCTGGTGTTCGACGAATACGACGCGGGCCGGCCTGACGTAATGTTCGTGATCCAGCGGGTGCTCGAGGTAGAAGGCAAGCTAACGCTGTTGGATCAGAACCGGGTTATCCGGCCGCATCCGTCTTTCCGGTTGTTCTCGACCGCGAACACGGTGGGTTTGGGCGATACGACCGGGCTGTATCACGGCACCCAGCAGATCAATCAGGGCCAAATGGACCGCTGGAACATCGTGGCGACCCTGAATTACCTTCCCCACGCCATGGAGACTGGAATCGTGCTGGCGAAGATGGGGCTTGATCCTACCGATGCTGCAATGAAGAAGCGGGTGGAGAGCATGGTCGCGCTGGCCGACCTAACTCGGGCCGGGTTCATCAACGGGGACATCTCCACGGTGATGTCACCACGCACGGTCATCACCTGGGCAGAGAATGCGCGGATCTTTGGTGATGTCGGATTCGCGTTCCGGATGACGTTCCTGAACAAGTGCGATGAAGCGGAGCGCGCCACCGTCGCAGAGTA
This sequence comes from uncultured Pseudomonadota bacterium, assembly GCA_963791885.1. Classification (GTDB taxonomy): domain Bacteria; phylum Pseudomonadota; class Alphaproteobacteria; order Acetobacterales; family Acetobacteraceae; genus CAVSUZ01. The sequence goes on from CAWBUL010000006.1 coordinate 2,688,455, forward strand.
TTACCAGCGGTGCTTCAACGAGGAGGTACCCACCGGAGTGATGCCACGGCGAGGCTGATGCTGGCTTCGGTATCGTTTTGACATGAGTGGATCGAAGAACACTGACAGCGTCAGGGCTGACGAGTTCAAGCGCGCCACGGCGAACGCTTTGCGTGCCCTGGCGGAAACTCCGGATGTGCAGGTGAATTTTCAGCCTGGCCCGTCCGGTCTATCGGGAAAGAGGGCGCGCTTGCCTCTGCCCACTCGGGCCTTACCCCCGGCCGAAATGGCAAAGCTGCGGGGTGCGTCCGATGCGATTGCGCTTCGACTGCGTCATCACGACGATACGGTCCATAACTCACGCATGCCCCCCCGGCGTGAAGCGCGGGATGTGTACGACGCGCTCGAGCAGGCGCGGGTCGAGACGGTCGGATCGCGGCATATGGCGGGTGTTGCCGCCAACCTGCGCGCGAAACTGGCGGAGGAGTGCGAGTCAGAAGGCTACGACCGCATGACCCGGAAGGACCAGCTTCCAGTCGCTACGGCGCTTTCGCTTCTGGCGCGCGAGCAGATGTCGGGCGATCCGGCACCAGCGGCTGCACGCCGGGTGTTGGATTTATGGCGGAATACCTTAGGGGCGGACGCAGACGCGGCCTTGTCGGAACTCGGCCGAACGCAGGAGGACCAGCGGGCGTTCACCCGCGCCGCTCGTAAGCTTTTGGCGGCGATGGATTTGGCCGAAGCAGAGGCCGACGCTGACCCGGAAAACGAATCCGACGAGGGAGAACAGGGCGGAGAGGATTCCGGCCAGGACGACAACACGCCCGAAGGCCAGGGCCAGGAACAATCTGACACGGAAAGCATGCTGGGCGCCCAACCTGAGGACATGGAGGGCGATGCCGCTGACGATTTGGGAGAGGAATCTGAGGAGGAGGCGGCGATCGCCGAGGGCGACGATCGTCCGGGTGGCCCCCAACCGCGCCGAGAGCGCCCGAACCCTGACGACAGCGCCATCTATCGCGCTTACACGCGGCAATTCGACGAGGAGATTTCGGCGGAGGATCTGTGTGATCCGGATGAGCTGACCCGGCTACGCCAGCAGCTCGATCAGCAATTGCAGCACCTTCAGGGCGTGATTTCGAAGCTCGCCAACCGCTTACAGAGGAGGCTCATGGCGCAGCAACAGCGTTCGTGGGAGTTCGATCTGGATGAGGGACTGCTGGACGCCGGGCGTTTATCTCGCGTGGTCGTCAATCCGCTTCAGGCTCTATCCTACAAGCAAGAACAGGAAATGGAGTTCCGCGATACGGTGGTGAGCCTGCTGATCGACAATTCCGGATCGATGCGGGGACGGCCGATCACCGTTGCGGCGATGTGTGGGGATATCCTGGCACGGACGCTGGAGCGGTGCGCGGTGAAGGTTGAAATCTTGGGCTTCACGACGCGGGCCTGGAAAGGTGGGCAGAGCCGCGAGAAGTGGGTTCAAGACGGCAAGCCGCGTAACCCGGGGCGGCTCAACGATCTCCGCCACATCATATACAAGGCGGCGGACGCGCCTTGGCGACGTGCGCGCAAGAATCTCGGCTTGATGCTGCGAGAAGGCCTGCTGAAGGAAAACATCGACGGCGAGGCATTGCTTTGGGCGTATCGCCGGCTGATCGCTCGCGCCGAGCATCGGCGCATCCTGATGGTGATCAGCGACGGTGCTCCGGTGGATGACTCCACGCTATCGGTGAATCCAGGCAACTACCTGGAGAAGCACTTGCGCGAGGTGATTCGGGAGATCGAGAGCCGCGACCAGGTGGAACTGATCGCTATTGGGATCGGTCACGATGTCACGCGCTATTATCGACGGGCGGTGACGATCGTGGACGCCGAGGAGCTCGGCGGGACCATGATGAAGAAGCTGACCGAGCTCTTCGATGAAGATATGGATGCAGCCTGGGCCCGTGCGGCAGCCGAGCGCGCCGCCATTGTGGTGTAGGCTGCACGATCGGGGTCAGCCAGCGACAATTCCTTTCACACGCAGTGGCCACTCCAGCCGTTCCAGGGCCTCTCGCCAGAGTTTTGCGTCACAACGTTCACTGGCGTAGGCGGGATTGGGCGCCGCACCGCGTTCCCCCCAGATTCGCAAGATGCGAGCGTGCGTCAGATCGATACGGCGGCGGCGATAGAGGGCGTCCAGGCACTTCATCACATCGTCCGGGTCGCATGGCCGCGCGCGGGCATTTCCGCTGCGGGACCGGGTTCCCTGATGCCGCGCCGCGATTGAGGAGAACGCCCAGAACCACGCCTCCTCGGCGGTTCGGAACGGTTCGCCGCTGGCGCGGAGGCGAGGATGGACGGGTTCGCACTGTCGCACCGCAGCTTGGATCATGGGGTCCCCTGGCGCCGTGGCCTTGTCATTCGGTTGTGGTTGGGAGAGAACCATAACCTGCGGTTGCATGCAAGATGTTCGTTTGGCATCAGCTGGGACGAGATTTTTTCCTATCCCCATATGTCCAAAGTCCTATAATTGTGGAGACGTTGTGGGAGGAACTTCGACGAGTGTCTTATGAAACATGAAGATATCTGGCGAGCACTTGATACACTCGCGGCTGAGAACGGCCTGTCCGCATCTGGGCTTGCGAAACGTGCGGGTTTGGATCCCACCACCTTCAATCCTTCGAAGCGAAAAATGCCCGATGGACGAGCCAGATGGCCCAGCACGGAAAGCATTGCGAAGGTGCTGGAGGCCACGGGTGCGAGCCTAGAAGGGTTCACCGCGTTGGTTGCGGGCGCCCGTGCCCTCTCCAGTGGCGCTGTGCGCGCTGTCGCTCGGCGGATCCCGCTGATCGGCATGGCGCAGGCCGGAGACGACGGTCATTTCGATGACGCTGGCTTTCCGGTGGGAGGAAGCTGGGATGAGGTTACGCTGCCGGACATCGGCGATCCTAACGCGTACGCGCTGGAGATAAACGGGGACTCGATGGAGCCCGCGTACCGGGATGGCGATACGGTCATCGTGTCGCCGGCGGCGCCCATCCGCCGGGGTGACCGCGTTGTCTTGAGGACTGCGCGTGGTGAGGTCATGGCCAAGCAGCTCAGCCGCCGCTCAGCGCGCCGCGTTGAGCTCAAGAGCCTCAACCCTCTGCACCGTGATTATAGCTTTGACCTGAGCGAAGTGATCTGGATGCACCGCATTCTATGGGCTTCGCAGTGATTGCGCTTGGCTTGCCTTAGCGGATCGCCCGCGGGCATCATCGTGGCGATCCACTGGGGAAAGCCATGGGGTTTCTGAGCGACGGTGTCTGGCAGACCGGCGAAGAGCGCGAGGTTGATCCGCAGGGGCGCTTCAATCGCCCCGAGGCGGCATTTCGCAACTGGGTGACACCAGACGGGCGTCCGGGGCCAACCGGCCATGACGGATTTGCTGCGGCGCGCAACCGCTATCACCTTTATGTCTCGCTTGCGTGCCCTTGGGCCCATCGAACACTGATTGTTCGTGCCCTGAAAGGCCTAGAGGAGATAATAGCCGTCTCCGTCACGCACTGGCTGATGGCCGACCAGGGTTGGACTTTCCTTCCTGGGGAGGGGGTCCTTCCCGATCCCCTGTTTAATAGTCGATATCTTCACGAAATCTACACGCGCGCCGATCCCACCTACAGCGGGCGCGCCAGCGTTCCCGTGCTTTGGGACAAGCACACTCAGATGATCGTCAGCAACGAATCATCCGAGATCATTCGAATGCTTAACAGCGCTTTTGATGGCGTCGGTGCAAAGCTGGGCGACCTATATCCGTCGGCACTGCGGGACGAAATCGATTCTTGCAATCACCGCATTTACGAGACAGTAAACAATGGCGTCTATCGGGCGGGATTTGCGACGACGCAGCAAGCCTATGAGGAGGCGGACGCCACGCTATTTGAAACGCTGAACTGGCTTGAGGAGCGGCTGGCCCACTCGCGCTTTCTGTGCGGGGACAACCTGACGGAGGCAGATATCCGGTTGTTTACGACGCTGGTTCGGTTTGACGCCGTCTACGTGCTGCATTTCAAGTGCAACAACAAGCGTCTTGTCGATTATCCTTCCTTATGGGGCTATACGCGTGATATCTATCAACTGCCTGGAGTGGAACCGACGATCAACTTCAACCACATCAAACGCCATTATTATCAGAGCCACCGTGGGATAAACCCAAGTGGAATCGTACCGACCGGTCCTATTCTCGATTTTACCGAGCCTGCGGAGCGCGGCAGAAACATCGCTCGCCTGCTGACATTCTGAAGGAGGACCAGCTGCGGAGCTACGAGATCTTGGTCTGTCCGGCTTGCGGGTTTCGGTGATTGGCCTCGGATGTAACAATTTCGGCGGCCGCATCGGGTTTGAGGAATCGCGCGCCGTTGTTTACAAGGCCCTTGATGAAGGCATAACGCTCTTCGACACAGCTGACACTTATGGGGAACGTGGGGGTTCCGAGGATTACCTCGGACGGATCCTTTGCGACCGGCGCAAGGAAATCGTCTTAGCCACGAAATTCGGCATGCCCATGGACGACGTTGGGATTAAGAGGGCGCGTCGCGCCGCTATATCATATCGGAGGTTGAGGACAGCCTGCGACGGCTGCGGACGGAGTGGATCGACCTGTACCAGGTTCATCAGCCCGACCCGCTGACCCCTATTGAGGAGACGCTTCGCGCTCTGGACGATTTGGTCGGGTCCGGGAAAGTTCGTTACATCGGATGTTCGAATTTCCCCGCCTGGCAAGTTGCGGACGCTGTCCATACTTCGCGCGCTGAAGGGTTGAATGCGTTCATATCCTGCCAGGATGAATACTCCCTGCTGATTGGTCGGATCGAGCAGGAGTTGATGCCGGCTGCGGAGAGGTATGGATTGGGGGTATTACCCTATTTCCCGCTGGCAAGCGGGCTGCTCACCGGGAAGTACCGCCGCAATGCCCCGATGCCGGCACAGTCAAGATTAACGACCACACAACGGCTCGCTGACCGATACTTGACCGAGCGAAATTGGGTGATAACGGAGAAGCTTGCCGATTTCGCGACCGGCCAAGGTCACAGCTTAATTGAGCTGGCGTTCAGCTGGCTGCTCTCGCGCAAGCCAGTTTCCAGCGTCATCGCCGGCGCGACCCGGCCGGAGCAGGTGGTTCAGAACGTCCGATCGGGGGCGTGGCACTTGGGTGCTGCGGATCTTCAGGCGATCGATGATATAATGAGCAGTGGTGTCCCCTGAGGAAAAATCATGAGCGTAACCGTGTCGGATGCGGGCAAGGAGACTCCAGATCAAGCGCTGGCTCGGGCACAATCGGCAGCCCAAAGCAAGCGCTTCGGTGAAGCGGGGGGAATCTGTCAGGACGTTCTGCAGGCTAGTCCCAACCACCCAGGCGCCATTGCTCTGCTTGGGGTGATTGCCGCCCATACCAATCAGCCGGAGCGCGCCATCGAGCTCATCGAGCGAGCGATAAAGTTACAAGCCAACGTTCCGGCCTGGTACGCCAATCTCTGTTCGCTATATCGCCTCATGAATCGGGTGCAGGAAGCCGTGACTGTGGGACAGGAGGCCGTCCGGCTGGCACCCACGAACCCCGATAACCTTGTCAATCTGTCATTGGTCTATACAGATCTTGATGACAGGGAGCGGGCAATCGCTTGCCTCCTCCGCGCACTGGGCCTCAATCCGACTCACGCCGACGCTCGTCTCGCGCTGGCGCAAAACCTGCTCGCTCGTGGTGAACTCGAACCCGGATGGATTGAGTATGAGTGGCGGAACGAAACGGAAGCTGGCAAGGGCACGTTGCCGCGAATCACCTCGGCCCCGTGGAACGGTATGCACATTCCCACAGGGAAACTGCTCCTGATCGGGGACCAGGGATACGGGGATACGATCCAATTTGCGCGTTATATTCCAATGGCCGCAGAGCGGTGTCAGGAAGTCATTCTCGGATGCAGTGCTGAGATGGCCCCTTTGCTAGCGCGCATTCCCGGCGTCGGTGTCTGCTTCCATCGGTGGAACGAAATTCCAGGGCATGCCACGCATGCGCGGCTTTCCAGCTTGGCCGGCCTGTTCCATACGACAATCGATTCCATTCCGGCGAAGGTTCCCTATCTCACGCCGGACCCAGTTCGTGCGGCAAGCTGGGCCGAACGTTTGCGCCAATCACTTCCGAGTGGCGTGCCTAGAATTGGGATTGCCTGGAGTGGGCGTCCAACGCATCCAAACGACCGGCGGCGCTCAGTCCGATTGTCGCAGCTACTTCCGTTGACGAGCGCAGGCTCAGCGAATTTCGTGTGCATTCAGAAGCCTTTCCCCAATCAAGATCGGGACGTCGTTTCGTCGTTCCCTGGATTGATCGACCTCACTGCTGACCTCGTCGATTTTGAGGCGACAGCAGCTCTAGTCGCCAATCTGGATCTGATTATCACCGTCGATACCGCCATGGGTCATCTTTCCGGAGCACTAGGAAAACCTGTGTGGATCATGCTTCCGAAGGCCAGCGACTGGCGTTGGCTCCTCGATCGGGACAATAGCCCATGGTATCCTACGGCCCGTCTGTTCAGACAGCCAAGGCCCGGGGAATGGGGCAGCGTAGTTGAACAGGTAACGCACGCGCTAGCGCAGCGTCTCAGATCAGACACCGCTGAACTCGCTGCAGAATAGAGAGCCGACCGCATGCAAGTTGCAGCGGATCCGGTTGCACTGCTGCTTGATAAAGCGCGGTATCGATGTACTTATCCAGATGTGGCCGCCTCTGGTATTGAGCCACTGGACCATTGGCTTGCATTCGGGTGCAATGAAAAGCGGCAACCCAATTTCTATTTCGAACCGCTGTGATATTTGCAGCAGAACCCTGATGTGGTTGGTTCTGGACTTGACCCGCTTCTCCACTACGCGCTTTTTGGCGAAGCTGAGGGCCAAAAGGGCGCCGCCCAATTCCATACTTCGATCCAGTGTGGTATCGTCAGACGTACGGCCTGGAACCCGGGCACAAACGTGCTTGCTCATTTTCTTGCTAATCGACGAAGCCGACACTACAGCCCCACCCCATTTTTTGATGTTGGTATATGTCGCAATTTGGCGATCGCGTTGGCGCTGATCGTGATCCGTTTTCCCACTACCTTCAATTCGGGACCACAAGCGAGCTTGATCCCTCACCTGAATTCAACGCAACCGAATATCGCAAGCGGCACATGGGGCGCATCAGCCGCGCGTTCCCACAGCTAATGCGTTGTCTGTGAAGAACCCTGATCGGGTTGCGTGACTGACGGACACAGTCAGGATCGAACCGCTCGCAGGAGCCGGTTCGCCCGAGAGAGCGAGTAAGAACCAACGCACAAGAATGGCCAGCCAGGCCAGCAGCAACCGGAAGTTGTACCCAACTGCGGCGGGCACCGCATTGACCGCATCGCCGGCTGGTGTGGCGAGATAATTGCGGCCCATGCGGTGCTCGGCCTTGAGGGGGCCGATCACGGGTTCCACGGTGGCCCGCCGTCGCAGCGCCGGCTTGATGGTCTGCGTGACGCCACGCTTCTGTCCCGCGGTGAATACCCGCAGCCCAGGCGCGCTCGGTGCATTGTGACCGCGATAGCCCGCATCAGCGATCACCTGTGTCAGTGAGACGCCGATCTGCTGCGTGATCGCCGGAATGATGCTCGCCTGCGTGTGCCCGTCATAAGGGTTGCCCGGCAGTGCCGCGACATGAGCGACGAACTGCCCGCCTTTGGACCGGTTCAGCGTGGTCGCCACCGAGACCTTGACGGCAAATTCGTATGGCCGATGCGCCTTGCCCTTGCCGACACACGCCACTTCCGGTGCGTGCAGGCTGTCGATCTTCGGACCGCGCTGACGCTGCTTTTGTGATCGCACCTGGCTGGCGAGGGATAGCGGCCGAGCGAAGATTGCGCGCAGTTCGGCATTGCCGGCGATCTTGCGCACGATATCGCGGATCACCCGGCCCAATTGGGTGCGCAGGGTCCGCAGCATTCGATTGGCGCGCTTGAACTGCTTGGCATGCGCATAGCGCTGATGGCGGATCAGCGCGATCTTGCCGAGCCTTGTGTAGGACTGGCGCAATCTGACGCCGTGCCTGTGTGCCAGTCGTACCAGCAACTCGCGCGCGCGGTGCAGCAGCTTCGCATCGGTCGGGAAGGCGATCGCTTTTGGCTGCACCGTCGTATCGACGATGACGCGGGTGAAGTCTGCGGGCTTGGCGGCGCCCATCCGGGTGGCGGCGTGCAGGCTCTCCTGCAACCGCGCCTTCAGCTTCTCTTCCCCCATGCGCTGGCGCCAACGGGTCAGCGAGGAGCGATCGAATGGCAGCCGGTGGCAGCTGATCGCCTCGCCGCAGAGCAGCTGATAATACGGGTTCTCCAGCCAGCGTTCGCACAGCGCCTCTGTCAAAGGGCACCGAAGTTTCCCTGAAAGTGGGCGCATAAAATTCCCTGGTTTGGCGAGGGATGTGAGGTTGATAGTTAGGCATGGCGGTGATCGGTTGGTTGCTTTGTGGGAGGGCGCCCGCGAGTTTTTGGCGGGGCTGAATTTGCGACGGTATTGGCGCGGATGTTTTCCGGGAGGAGAGCGGCATGCTCACGCATACGATAGCTCGATCCCTCGATCTGGATGACGATGGCATGATGGAGCAGGCGGTCGAGCAGCGCGGTGGCGACGACTGGGCTGCTGAAGATGTCGCCCCATTCGGCGAAGCCACGGTTTGAAGTGAGGATCATCGCGCCCTTCTCGTAGCGGGCGTTGACAAGTTGGAAGAACAGATTGCCCCCGCCGGGCGTGACTGGCAGGTAGCCGATCTCGTCGACGACCAGCAGGGAGGCACGGCAGAGGAAGCGAATGCGTTCACGCAGCGTGCCTTCACGTTCGGCCTTGGCGAGTTGGGCGACGAGATCGGCGAGCGCGACGAAGTAGACGAGCTTGCCGGCACGCACCGCCTCGACGGCGAGCGCGGTTGCGAGATGGCTCTTACCGGTGCCGGGCGGCCCGAGCAGGTGGATGACTTCGGCGCGGGCGATGAAGTCGAGAGCGGCCAACGCCATGATCCGATTGCGGTCGAGCGACGGCTGGAAGGCGAAGTCGAACCCGGCGAGCGTCTTGACGACGGGCAGCCGCGCCATGCGCAGCGCCGCCCTGATCCGGCGGTTCTCGCGCAAGGACAGTTCCTCGAGGAGGAGTTCGTCGAGCGCCTCGACGCCGTCTATCTGGCCCTGTTCGATCCGGCGCAGGGTGGCATCGAGCATCTCGAGCGCTCGCGGCATCCTCAGGCCGACCAGGCTGTGGCGGATATTGTCGAGCCGCGACGACGGCGAAGCGAGCGTCATGGCCGGCCTCCAGTCGCCAGATGGCTGCCAATCGCCTGGTAAATGGCCAGCGGTCGCAGTGGAACATGATCGCCGATCCGCCCGATGGTGATCCCCGCTGCGACGCCTGACCGGCGCCGCATGCCGTTGCCGCCGGTGCGATGGGTGCGATCGATGCGATATTGCCTACGGCCTTCGAGGACAGGATGCTCGGCAACGATATTGCCGAGGTCGAGGACACGGATCAGATCTGGCAGTTGCTGGACCTCGACCACACGGCGGGTGCGATCGGGTACGCCGTAGTAGTTGCCCCCGACGGCGATGAAGCCATCGGGGCTGACGCGGCGCTCCAACTTGAGCACGGCATCGAAGCGATGCTCGGGCAATGTCTGCAGCTCAGGCTGCTCGGCGGCGAACGCCTCGACGACGATGGCTGCGTCGTACCATGGATGCGGACGTTGGCGACGGTGTCGAGCCAATCGGTCAGTTGAGCGTTGAGATCGTTAAGATTGCGGAAGCTGCGTCCGAGGAAGAAGTCCTGGCGGATGTAGCTGAACGGCCGTTCGACCTTGCCCTTGGTTTTGGCGCGATAAGGCCGACAAGCGCGGGGCTGGAAGCGATAGTGCCGCGCCAACGCCAGCAGCGATGGGTTATAGACGATGTGGCCGACATCGTTCTCGCCGGTCACCGCTGTCTTCATGCGGTCGTATAGGATCTCGATGGGCACGCCGCCGAGCACGGTGAACGCCTGGATATGACAGCGGAGCAGTGTCTATAGGTCCTGGTGCATGACGTAGCGCGCGAACATGAAGCGCGAGTGGCCGAGCACCAGGCTGAACAGCCAGACGATCCGGCTGGCGCCGGGATGGTCAGCGAATTCGACAACGAAGCGGGCAAAATCGACTTGCGCCTGAACGCCTGGCGGCGTCTCGAAGCGCACCTCGTAGGGCTTGGGCCCGTTCTGCGGGCGGATCGTGGCAGATAGCGCTTCACCGCGGTATAGGCACCGACATAGCCGAGCTCGCGGATCTCGCGGGTCAACCGCGCGGCACTCAGGTCCGGAAACGCGCTCGCGTAGGAATTCGAGATAGACTGCCAACTTGCTCGGTCGCCCGACCGAACGCGGCCCATAGACAGGGGCCTCAATGCCGCGCTCGATGTATTTGCGAATGGTCTTCGGCTCACGCCCCACGCGCCGGGCAATAGCGGTGATCGAGACGCCTTGGCGATGCAGTTCCAGGATCATCATCAGCTCTCCAAGTCGAACCATCGGCGCCTCCCTCCGCGTGGAGGACATGCGCCAATGGCGGCTCGATCATTCCGCCCGAGCTAGTACTACAGTTGCACATTGCGCCGGCGCTTTCGATGAGCCTGCGCGGCGGTGGCTTGATGCCGTCGTCTCCAGCGTGACCAAGCGAGCACGTAGCGGGTTCTGGAGATGGGCGCGAGGAGCAAGCGCGCGATGAGATAGCGGATCTCCGGCACGCTTGGCGGAGCGGTGGCGGGGATCATCACGCGGCGGTGGCGAATGGACTCCTTTCGTTCGGTTTACCGAAGGTGGATCGTCGCAACTGGGCAGAAAGCCGGGCCAGGAATCCGAGTGCGGCCATGCAGAGGGTCATATGACGGTGCCACCCGTGCCAGGAGCGCGCTTCACAGTGATCGAGGCCCAATTCTTCCTTGGCACGCTGGAAGCATTCCTCGATGGTCCAGCACAAACCAGCGGCGCCGGCCAACTCAGCCAATCCAGTGCCGCTCGGAGCGAAGGCGAAGTAATAGGCACGCTCTTGCGGATCGCGCCGATTACGCCGGATCAGCCCCCAGCGTTCGAAGTTGCCGTCCACCACCCAGGGCAGCGCGATGCGTGCCCAATCGTAGAGGCGCAACCCTTTCGAACCCTCGCCGGCAGCATGCACCGCCCACGCTTCGGGAGGTAAGTCATCCGCCATCTCTGAAGGATCGGTCTGCAGGTCCACCGTCACCATGCGCAGGGTATGGGTCGAGCGCACGGCGAGCACGTAGGGTTGGCCGCGCTCTTCCAGCATGCGCCGCAGCCGTGAGTCCGAGCCACACAGCGCATCGGCCAGCACCCAGGCGCAGGGGACACCGGCATCGAGAGCGGCAGCGATCAGCTCGCAGGCGATCCGCGGCTTTGTCGCGAACGCGACGGCTTCAGGAACCTGCACGCGACGGCGGCGCTCCTGATCGCCCGCCCAGGCATCGGGGAGATAGAGCCTGCGGTCGATCAACGCCTGGCCGAACCGGCTTGCATAAGCCAGAAAGACACCGATCTGGCAGTTCTCGATCCTGCCAGCCGTTCCGGAATATTGCCGCGCCACGCCGACCGAGTGTTCGCCCTTCTTGAGAAATCCGGTCTCGTCCACAACCAACACGCCGGACGGATCATCGAGCGACGCAACAGCTTCCCTTCGCACGCGATCACGCAAAGCCTCGGCATCCCATGAGCTGCGACCAAGCAGCGATTGCATCCGATAGGGCCGGCTCAGCCCCGCCTGCTCCGCCATTTGCCAACCTGTCTTGCGCGAAATGCCGGACAGCAGGCCATCAATGAACGCTCCCGCCGACGCCGCTACGTCAGAGCGGCAGAAGACCGGCGCCAGACGATTCTTCAGCGCCGTCAGTTCTTCTTCCCACGCCAAGGCAGATCCCGACCAGACTGCAACCGGCATGCCTGTTCTCCCGACTTGCCGGACCAGCGAATCAACCATTCAACCGATTCGCAACTGTAGTATTAGACTGTTTTGCGATGAGGCGGTACCGAGATCCGATGCCGTCGTACTTGTCAGCGGCTGGGCCATTTCACCGATCGGCGTGCGCGATGTCCGAGTGTTTCTCGGAGATCTGCCGTTGGGTGAGGTGGAGTTCGGCCTCCCCCGCGACGATGTAGGAGATGAGTTCCCAGCCATTCCCATGGCGCGGTTCTCCGGTTTCCGTGCTGGATTTTCGTTGGACCCTGAGGTCCCTAAACCGGATGAGGTGCGCCTCGTGGCGCACAACACCCTGGATGACGAAACCCAGGTTGTACGGACGCTTGAATTGCGCGCGGCGCCGGAGCCATCTGCGACCCCTCCCGTCCCCGAGGTCTTTCGGATTGAGGTCGACAGTCCGGCGATTATGGATGGCCAAGCGATCGAGACCATCGGTAAACGGCTCACGATCGATGGCTGGGTACTCGTAGACGGCGGTGTCGATTCAATCGACATCATCCTTGATGAGCAGCCGGTTGGGCGTGCCCATTACGGCATCGTCCGGCACGACGTCGCCCGCGCGTTTCCACACCGTGAAGATGCCGTGCGCAGCGGGTACGCGTTCCATTTCCCCCCGCGCCTGCTACGGCCCGGCCAGCATGTAGCGGAGCTTCGCGTCCTGGCGCGGAACGGGCAAGTGCAGTCACGTTCAATTGGGTTCGAAGTACGCGAAGCCGATGATCCGGGAAGCCAGGTCAATGTGCGGACCCGCACGACCCGCGCCGAGGTCGTGGATTACGCCGCCACTCTCCAGCGACACGAGGCCGCAGCACGGTTCGGACTCGTGCTCCGGTTTCTCGACGGCGACGACCCCGAGAAGCTCCGAATCACATTGAGCTCCCTTGCGGGACAACTCTACCAGAATTGGTGGCTGATGATCGTCGGCAATGGCGCTCTGTCGGACGATCTCGGTGTAGAGCTTGCTTCCCGCACGATAACTGCAAACCAGAGCACTTGGCCCTCTGATATCGATTTCGTCGGGCTTCTTGCACCCGGCGACCGGCGGGGCACCGATGCCCTGGCGGAATTCGCACTCGAAGCGGCGCTGACGCGCCACGCGGATTTCCTCTACGCCGATGAACTGCGTAGCCCCTGGCAAGGCGGCTTGCCCGAGCCGTTCTACAAGCCTGCCTTTTCCCCGCATCTCCTGCTCGGCTGCAACTATATCGGGCGGCCTTGGTTCGCATCCGGCCGTTTATTGGAGTCCGCCGGGCTGACACCCGGAGCGCTGGCCGCCGCCAGCGAATACGACGCAATTCTTCGCTGCACAGAGCAGGCGGAGTTTGTGCGGCATATCCCGAAACTGCTGCTGGAACGGGGAGATTCAGCTCGATTCGGACGAGACGGAACGTGCCGCCCTTGCCGAGGCATCCGTCAGGCGAAGTCAGCCCGCGGAAATTGTTCCCGGCGTGCTGCCGAACACCTGGCGGGTGACGCATGCCCCGCAACCGCGGTCGGTGGTCTCCGTCATCATCCCCACCTGTGCCGCCGAAGGTCACATCGAAACATGTCTGCGTGCGTTGCGCGCCACAGCCGCGGGCCACGAACTCGAGATTATCTGCATTGAAAATATCCCCGAGGACCGGGTACATTGGAGGGCTTGGCTGAAGCAGAACGCCAATGTCGTGTTATCGACGACAGAAGCCTTCAACTGGTCACGGTTCAACAATCTCGCCGCCGCGCGTGCCACCGGCGATTATCTGCTGTTCCTAAATGACGACGTCGAGCCGGAGGATTCGGGTTGGTTGGACGTCCTGATCCAGCATGCACACAATCAGCAGGTTGGAGTAGTCGGCGTACGCCTGCTTTATCCGAACCGGACCGTGCAGCATGCAGGCATGTTCCTGACCGCGGGGGGGGGGCGGCCGCCACGCGTTCCGCTTCGCCGGTGAGGACGATCCCTGCTACTTCGGGCTGGCCCTGATGGAACGGGAGGTCAGCGCGGTAACGGGTGCATGCATGCTCATGCGCCGATCCCATTTCGATCTCATTGGCGGCTTTGATGAGAGCCACGATATCATCAACAATGATGTCGATTTCTGCCTGCGCACTACGGAGGCCGGCTTTCAGGTTCTCTACACACCTTTGGCAACGCTGGTTCATCACGAGCAAGCCAGCCGCGCCAGCATGCCAGATAGATTCGATAACGGAAAATTCTTCGCGACGTGGCGGGCCAGATTGGGAAAAGGCGACCCGTATCACAACCCCAATTTGTCAGCTCATCATGATGACATTCGACCCGAGGAAGAGCCCCTGCGGGTCGTTCACGCAGGGCATCCATTGTTAGCGCCCGAGGATATTCAGCGCATTCTGGCCATCAAGGTCGATCACATCGGTGATTTCATCATCGCCCTGCGGGCTATTCGAAAACTCAAGGCGATTTTCCCGAACGCGGAAATTTCTGTACTTGCTGCACCGTCAGCCCAATCTTTCGCAGCGCTCGAACCGGCCATTGCACGGATCATCCCATACGAATTCTTTCACGCCCGCTCTGCGCTTGGACAGAAGAAAGAACTTGAGGAAGCAGATATCGCCGCCTTGCGGGAAAAGCTTCAACCATACAACTTCGATCTTGCCATCGACCTGCGCAAGCATCTCGACACGCGCCCCCTGCTCCTTGGCTCAGGTGCTCGCCTGCTCGCAGGGTTCGACCATTCGGGGCAGTTCCCTTGGCTCGATATCGCTCTGGAGTGGGAGGGTGACCGCGGGCTCCACCCCAAGCGCGCGCACATTGTGGACGACCTTCTCAACCTAATTCAGGCAATCGGTACCGCTTCCGAGGCCGAGCGCTCTGGGCTAACGGCCGACGCCATCGCTGCTCTGCAGAAAGCTCATCCGGCACCCGACAAGCTGCGCCGCTTCTTCCGCAAGCCGGTCGTCTGTGTGCATCCGGGTGCCGGCAACGAGATGAAGGAGTGGCCCGAACGTTTTTTCATCGCTCTGATCGACCTTCTCGTTCAGGACCTCGGCGTGAATGTTCTGCTGATAGGGGGCCCGGACGAGGCGGAAATCGCCGGTCGCCTGGCGCGCAATGCTGCGGATCCCGTCGCGGTCCGCTCCGTCGCCGGCTTGGTTTCGTTGCGTGCACTTCCGGCATTGATCTCCCGCTGCGCGCTCTTTGTCGGTAACGACAGCGGTCCCAAGCACATCGCCGCACTGGTCGGCATCCCGACTATTGGCATCCATTCCGGCACAGTCGATCCGGCCGAGTGGGCACCTTTCGGTCCGAACGCCGTGGCCGTTGCCCGCAACGTCACCTGCAGCCCGTATTACCTCAATCGACTTTCGGACTGCGTCCGCAATCTCGCTTGCATTCGCGGCATCGAGCCGCATGCCGTGTTCGATCTCTGCCGGCGGGCTCTCACGCGGAATTTCGTTCCTTCGCGATAACGCCCAGGCGATATCGCCTCGAAACACTTATCCGCATCACCATCATCGCTTTTGTGGATGCGCTTCCCTCCGATGCACTCGAAACGTGCTTGAATGCTCGCGAGCCGGATGCGGTCGTGGTCGCCATTCCCGTCAAGAACGAACAAGATCGCATCAGCGAATGCCTGTCCGCTCTCGCCGCCCAGAGCGGGGCGCCTCCTTTCCGCGTGCTGCTGCTGCTGAATGACTGTGCCGATCGGACGGAGTCCTTGGTCCGCCGCACCAGAAACGCCTTGCCATTTCGCCTGGACTTTCTGATCCATCATTTCGCGCCGGGCGATGGAGGAGCAGGGCCAGCCCGGCGCTTGGCCATGCAGCACGCAGCTCGCCTCATTGATGCCAACGGCGTGCTTTTGACCACCGACGCCGATGGTCGAGCCGCCCCAAACTGGATTACCGCCAACCTTACCGCGATGGGGGCGGGTGCCGATGCTGTGGCCGGGCGTGCTATGATTGATCCCGATGAGGCAGCCGCCATACCCCACCATCTCCACGAGGACGACGCGCGGGAATGCGCCTACGCCGATCTGCTCGACGAACTTGAGGCAAGGCTCGATCCAGACCCAGCCGATCCTTGGCCCCGGCACAACGAGCATTCCGGCGCATCCCTCGCCGTCTCGCGCGATGCGTACGAGAAGGTCGGCGGCATTCCGCCCGTTCCCCTTGGAGAAGACCGCGCCTTTGTCACCGCACTGCAGAGCATCGATGCACGCATTCGCCATGCGCCCGAGATTGTCGTCACCGTCTCCGGCCGGCTTGATGGCCGCGCCGAGGGCGGCATGGCCGACACGATGCGTCGGCGCATCATCCGCCAGGACGATTATGTGGATGACCGGCTGGAGCCGGTTGCCCGCCGCCTTCGCCGCATCGCCGCCCGGATCCGCTTCCGCGCGGCTTGGCGCGCCGGCATCGCCGACTTGGCCCTGGCGGTGCGCCTGCGTGTCAGTCCAGCCTTGGGGGCCACAGCGATACAGCAGCCATTCTGTGGTGCCGGCTGGCAAATGATCGAGCGCGCGAGCCCGCTCCTCGCTCCTTGCGTTTTACGGCGCGATCAGTTGGATCGCGAAACCCGCCGCGCGCAGCGGTTGCTAAATCGGTTGCGTGCCATTCGCCAGCAGGTCGATCCGATATGACGAGTGCCGTTCCTCCAGAATCGGCCTGAGCAACCCGGCGGTTCCGTTCATGAACAGAGTGGCCGCTTCGTCTCCTGTGCAGGGCGTGTCGGTTTCTCCAGTCCAGTTCATCAGCAGGACGAAACCTCCCTCGCGGAGAGTCTCCAGCGTTCGCCGCGCCACCAGCGCAACGTCCTCACGGCTTAAGAAATACAGCACCTCGGAAAGCACGATCAGGTCGAAGCGTCGGGCTGGCCACTGCCTCGGAACCTGCATGCGTCTAATCTCCACGTGCGGAAGCTCGCCGCATCGGCGTGACGCAGTGCTCAGGGCACGGCTTGCGACGTCCACTGCCAGAAGTGAGTCGCACAGCCTCGCCAGTTCAACGGTCAGCATCCCGGTCGCACATCCCACCTCGAAACCCGCACCGAACCGGAGTCTTGCCTTGCGCAGCGTCTCGACCGTCGCTGCGCGCTTTGCCTTCTCATACTCGCTTGTCTCGAACCGCCACGGATCGTTACTCCGCGCGTAAATCCGCTCGAAAACGGCAGGGTCCCACGAAACTTGGTCAGGCATCGGGCAGAGCGCGCTGCATGAACCAGCCTGCCGCTTCATCCAGCGTTTCATCGGGCGCCGGTTGTCGCAGATACGTGGCCAGGTCGCGCATGATTCGTTCGACGGGATTGCCCACCCGGAACCCGTCCAGCCCGAGAGCGCGCTGCACAAGCTGAATTGCCTCGAGGCACGCCGTCTCGACTGCAATGCGCGCCAGGTTCACATATTCCGCAATATCGCCGCTCTCCGCGGTCCCCTCCTCAGCAAGACGAGCTGCTTTCTCCAACCACAACCGAGCGGTTTCCTGTGCAATCACCGCCCGGCCGATGCGCCGGCGTTGATGCGGATTGCCGTCGCGACCTCGACCCACAAGTTGCACGCGCATCGCTTCGATCAAAGCCTCGAGTCCGCCGAGTGTGACCGCCGATGTCCGCCAGGCGCCCGCCGAAAAAACCGGCTGTCGCAAATAGTCCCCCGGCCGGCCGACAATCGCATCGTCCCCTACGGCGATATCGTCCAGGATCATCGTCCCGGTGGCGCAGGCCCGCATGCCCTGCAGAGCGATCCGCTCGGGTCCAACCGCCTGCCCGGGCTCGAGCGCAATCACCAGCATCTCGGGCGCCGTGTCGCCGCGGCGCGCAGTCACCAAGGCTCGCGTCGCGTAACCGGCGCCCGAGCAGCAAATCTTGCTGCCTCGCAGACGCCACTCCGACCCGCCGTGCATCAACCGCAATCCGTCTCGCGGCTCCGTGTTCCACAATGCGAACAGATGCCCGGCCACCACATCCTCCGCTGCGCGGGCCATTTGCCCCTCGCTTCCATACAGGGCGATCAGCTTCAGAGCGTTGACATGTCCTTCATACAATCGGCCAATCGCAAGAGAACCGCGCCCGATGTGACGGAGCAGGTCCAGCAGATCGCGCCCGCCGGCTGGTTCAGTGCCTAGTCCCAGTCCGCCAAAGCGGCGGGGCAGGGGGGCCTGCAACGCCCCACACTCCCGCAGCGCCTGAAACGCTGCCACTGGGAAACACTGCTCTCGATCCAGCGCGTCCGCATCCGCCTGCCATCCCGGCACCAGCGCCCCCACGCGCTCCACCACCGCCGTAGCCCCGGCAGACGATCGCAGCCTCGTCGCATCGATCCAAATGTTCATATCAAGGCAACGCGCGCGCCCCGATCAGGATGCGCGCCGGATCGAGGCGGCTGCCCGTTAAGCCGCCTGTGCTTCCACGGCCTCGTACGGCAGGCGCTTGACGCGGTCCATGTTCACACCCTCGATCCGCAACAACCGCGTGGATCCGTTACGACGGGGCGAATGTAGCACCCCCGGCTCATACAGATACGCCATGCCGGGTGTCAGCGTGTAATCCCGAACCCGCTTCGCTTTTCCCGGCGTCTTTTCCGTCGGCCGGGCGAGGCATTCCCAGTCCGTCATGATTGTCTCGCCGCCGGCCTGACCATAGATCGCCCAGGACGGACCGTGATCGTGCGGCCGCGAATCTTTTGCGCCCTGGTACGCATGTGCCAGGATCGTAAACGCCAACTCCGGATCTTCGTACAGCACCTTCCGCTCTGGGCCGTCAGCGGGAATATACCGGTCCGCAAATTCCGGGTCGTGCAACACCTCCTGCACCAGGCTGCAGACCTTCTGCCGCCCCGCCGGCCCCGAATCCGCCTTCAGCGCTTCCTTACACCGCGCCGCGAACTGCTCCAGAGTCCATGCCATATCCGCACCTCCTGTTCCCTATCGGCGGTAAGGGTAGCACCGCCCCCGGTCCAGCTGCATCCCATAGTGGCTGCCCAGCGTCTCGATCGCCTTGGCATGCGCCGGGTATGGATCGGCGTTCGCCTCTCCGACGATGATCGGAGAGAACGAGCGGTCGGCCTTTCCGCCCGGTGGCAGCATGGCAGTTACAAGCGCCTTCCCGTCAATGTCCCGCAAAGTCAGGAACATCGGCATCGCCCGCCGCACATACCCTTCCAATCCGATCGCCTGCTCGATGAAAACCGTGGTTGCCGGCTTGTAGCTTGCTTCCGCCTTCTCTCGCTCGCGCCGGAAGTATTTCTCCACCGCGTGCTGCATCTCGCGCGATTCAGACGCCGCCTCGCCCTCTGTGACGATGCGGAACCAAGTCATATTGCCCGGAGCGTCGCAGACATATTCCATGCGTTTCCCCCCCAGAGCCTTCGGCAGGCCGCCTTGGATTGCTGACCGACGCCAGCTTAGGATGCCCCGCCACAATGGGCAAACAGGTGGGGAAATGGCCGGGGAACCGTCCGGTGAAATCTTCGATTACGTCATCGTTGGCAGCGGCGCCGCGGGATCGGTGCTTGCGCACCGCCTGACCGAAGATCCGGGCACAACCGTCTGCGTGCTGGAAGCCGGTCCGCCCGACCGTCACCCGTTCATTCATGTGCCGGGTGGTTTCATCAAGATGCTCTTCAATCCCAACTACACGTGGCAGTTCAAAACCGAACCGAGCGAAGGCACCGCCGGCCGGCAAATCCTCACCACGCAGGGTCGGACCCTTGGCGGCTCGAGCTCCATCAATGGCATGGTGTACAACCGCGGCCAGCGCGCGGACTTCGACAGTTGGGCGCAGCGCGGCAATCGCGGTTGGAGTTTCGCCGACGTGCTGCCCTATTTCCGCCGGACCGAGCGCCGCATCGGACTGTGCGATACGCGTTATCACGGCACGGAAGGCAATCTGCCGGTCACCGACATCGACTGGATCCACCCGATTTCGGAAGCCTTCATCGCCGGTGCCGTCGGCTTAGGTATCCCCCGCTGCGCTGACTACAACGCCGAGTCACAGGAAGGCGTGGGCTACTTCCAGCGGGCGATCTACAAGGGATGGCGGCATAGCGCCGCCCGTGTGTTCCTCCATCCAGCGCGGAGACGCGGCTGCGCCGTGCGCACCGATGCGCGGGCCGCCAAGGTCCTGCTCGACGGCAAACGCGCGGTCGGCGTTCGCTATGTCAACGAACGCGACCGCAAGACGTCGCATGACGTCTTCGCCCGGCGCGAGGTGATCGTCTCCGCGGGCACGGCGAATACCGCCAAGCTCCTGCAGCTCTCCGGCATCGGACCGGGTCCACTGCTCCAGGACCTCGGTATTCCCGTCGTGCACGAGCTCCGCGGGGTGGGCGAGAATTTCCGCGACCACTATTCGATCCGCATGGTCGCCCGCGTGAAGGGCGTCACGACCATGAACGAGCTATCGCACGGCCTGGGCCTAGCCGGACAGATCGCCCGCTGGGCTGTGGGAAAGCCCAGCATCCTCGCACTCAGCCCGTCCATCATTCACTGGTTCTGGAAATCGAATGATACCCTGGATTTCGCCGACCTCCAGGGAGTGTTCAGCCCGGCCTCCTACAAGGAAGGCTTCGTCGGCCTGCTCGACGACTATCCCGGGATGACCTGCGGTGTGTGGCAGCACCGGCCCGAAAGCGTCGGCTTCGTCCACGCCCGTTCGCCCAACCCCTTCGATGACCCGAATATCCAGCCGAATTACCTGGCGGATCCGATGGACCGCGCCGTTCTCCTCTCCGGCATGAGGCTCGCGCGCAAGCTTCTGCTCACCCCCGAACTGGGGCCTTACTACGATCATGAGTCTCTTCCGGGCGAGCAGGTCCGGTCCGACGACGAGTTGCTCGATTTTGCCCGGCGATACGGCTCCACGTCGTACCACCTGATCGGCACCGCGCGGATGGGACCCGCCTCAGACCCGACCGCGGTCGTGGACGATCAGCTGCGCGTATACGGTCTGGATGGCCTGCGAATCGTAGATGGGTCGATCATGCCCACGATGCCGTCTGCCAATACCTATGCGTCAACGATGATGATTGCGGAGAAAGCGTCAGACCTGATCCGCGGCCGGACACCGTTACCTGCGGCCGACTGCTTCGCGGCCTGACATCCCGTCAGACCTGACCGGTCAGATTGGCGCGAGAATGCCCGGCCGTGGGCTCGCTGCATGTTCCTTCAGCACGGCATCGGAAGCCGGGTCTAATTCCCGCAGCAGCACGTCATAACCCCATAGGTCCGCCAAGTGCTGCAGCACCATACGCGCATCCTTTTCGTCCAGCAGGACACGGTTCAGGGCACGGTGATGAAGGATCAGCCGCCGATCGCCATCCAGGTTCACGTCCATCACCTGGATGTCGGCCAGCGTCCATGCCACGTCGTACTGTCGCGCCAGAGCGCGCTGGATTTTGCGGTACCCACGCTCATCGTGGATGGCCTCTACGACCAGGTTCGGCTCGTTCGCGTCGTCCGAGACGTGGAATAGCGACAACTGCCGGATCAGCGTCGGGCTCAGGAACTGCAGAATGAAGCTCTCGTCGCGGTAGTTCTCCCAGCAGTCGCGTAGCACCGCCATGGCATCGCCTGACCCGGCGATGCCCGGGAACCATGCGCGGTCCTCCTCGGATGGATTGGTGCAGATGCGCTCGATGTCCTGCATCATGGCGAATCCGAGCGCATACGGGTTGATACCGGAGTAGCGCGGGTCGTCGAAAGCCGGCTGAAACACGACGTTCGTGTGGCTCTTCAGGAACTCCACCATTGCCCCGTCGGTTAGCAGCCCCTTCTCATGCAGCCGGTTCATGATCCGGTAGTGCACATACGTCGCGCACCCCTCGTTCATCACCTTGGTCTGCGACTGAGGATAGAAATACTGCGCAATCTGCCGGACGATGCGCAGCACTTCGCGCTGCCACGGCACCAGCCGGGGTGCCGACTTCTCCAGGAAATACAGGATGTTCTCTTGCGGAAGCTGCAGCAGTGCCCGTCGCCGCTCGTCGTGGGAGTGATCCTCCTTTGCTCCCTCCTTCTGTGGCACGGTGCGCCACAGATCATTGAACATCTGCTCTTCGTATTGCCGCCGCTCACGTTCCCGCCGCTCTTCCGAACGCAGGTCCGTCGCGCGCCGGCGAGGATACCGGTGCACGCCGTGGCTCATCAGCGCATGCGCGGAATCGAGCAGACGCTCCACCGCCGCCTCGCCGTAGCGCTCTTCGCAGTCCGATATGAACCCCTTGGCGAATTCTAGATAATCCAGGATGCCGTTGGCATCCGTCCATTGCTGGAACAGGTAGTTGTTCTTGAAAAAGTGGTTGTGACCGAACGCCGCGTGCGCAATTACCAGCGTCTGCATCGTCGCCGTGTTCTCCTCCATGATGTAGGAGATACACGGGTTCGAATTGATGACGATCTCATATGCCAGCCCCTGCATGCCGGCACGATAAAGGCCTTCGCTGCGGGCAAAGTGCTTGCCGAATGACCAGTGCTTGTAAAACAGCGGCATTCCCACCGAGGAATACGCGTCCAGCATCTGTTCGGTGCTGATGATCTCTATCTGGTTGGGATAGCAATCCAGGCCAAGATCGCCGAGCGCAATTCCCTCGATCGCATCGTAGACGCGCTGGATTGTGGAGAACTCCCAATCCGCGCCTTCAAACAGGGGCCGGGGCATGTTGGGACTGATATAGTTCATTCGGCCGTCGCCCCAACTGCATCCTTTTTCGCGAACAATTCGCGAAACACCGGGTAGATGTCCCGCCGGTGGCTCACTTTCCGCATCGCCATCGGGGCACCGGCCCGGCAGATTTCGCTGTATGTCTGCCACAAATCGCTATCCCGACGGATAAACCCGGGCGGGAAGTGCTCCGAGTCGCGCCCCACCTCGAGATAGGCGTAATACTGGCAGACCGGCAGGATGGCATTCGTCAGCAGATCGGCGGTCCGCTCGTTGTCACTTGCCGTGTTGTCGCCGTCCGAGGCCTGCGCCGCGTAGATATTCCACGAATCCGGCGAATACCGTTCCGCCACGACCCGCTTCATCTCCTCCAGCGCCGTTGAGACCACCGTTCCGCCCGTCTCCGGCGAATGGAAGAAGGTGTCCTCGTCCACCTCTGCCGCCTGATGGGTGTGGCGGATGAACACCACCTCCACATGCTTGTACTTCCGGCGCAGGAAGATGTACAGCAGCACATAGAACCGTTTGGCCAGGTCCTTCATATGCTCCGTCATCGACCCGGACACGTCCATCAGGCAGAACATAACCGCCTGGGCGACCGGCTTCGGGTGCGATTCGAACCGTTTGTAGCGGACGTCCAACGGGTCGATATACGGGATCTGCGTGGTCCGCCGCAGCTTCCGCTCCAGCTCCCCCAAAAGATCAGCGCGCCTGGGATCGTCCTCGGCCAGCGCGTTGATCTCCTCGCGCAACGCCCGAAGCTCCTCGGTCTTCGGCCGGCGCAGCGCAATGCGCCGGGACATGCTGTTCCGCACCGTTCGCATCAGCGCCAGATTTGCCGGCGATCCGGTGACCGAGTAGCCGGCCCGCTCCCAGCTAAGCGCCTCGGTGTCCACCACCCGCCGCTTTGCCAGATCCGGAAGTTCGAGATCCTCCAGGAACAGGTCGACAA
Organism: uncultured Pseudomonadota bacterium; assembly: GCA_963791885.1. Taxonomy (GTDB): domain Bacteria; phylum Pseudomonadota; class Alphaproteobacteria; order Acetobacterales; family Acetobacteraceae; genus CAVSUZ01. Next base: position 2,712,032 of record CAWBUL010000006.1, read on the forward strand.
ACTCGTCGCGGGACAGCGCAAACCGGAAATCATCCTGCCCGTCACCGTCAGGACTGCCCTCGCTCCCGGAACCACCGCCACCGCTGGGCGGACGGGGAATCGCGTCCCCCGCAATATATTCCTTGTTGCCAGGCAGCAGGTGATCCCGAAGCCCGCCACTCCCGCCGCGGCGGAACGACGGCTCGTGTACGCCCTGAGCCGGCAGTGAGATCTCTCCTGCCTCGTCCGCGTCCTTGATACTCCGGCTGGCGGTGCTTTCGTGCACCGCCTTCCGGATCAGGGATTTAGCCCGCCGCATGAAGCGCTGCCGATTGGCAAGGCTCTTGCCGCCCGGATTCAATCGGCGGTCAACGATGTGCACGGGCCTACCCCTCAGCCTTCATCTGACAAACCTCCAGGCTAACCCGCCTGCTTTACGCGCATGTACCACTCCACGAGCCGGCGCACCTGGCGCTCGGTGTAACCGCGCTCCGTCATCCGCTCAACGAACTCGTCGTGCTTCTTTTCGGTATCGCTATCCTTCTTCGATCCGAAGCTGATCACCGGCAGAAGCTCCTCAACCTGGGAGAACATCCGCCGTTCAATCACCTCCCGGATCTTCTCATAGCTCGTCCAGGATGGGTTCCGCCCGTTGTTATTGGCGCGTGCCCTTAGGCTGAACTTCACCACCTCGTTCCGGAAATCCTTCGGATTGGCGATCCCCGCGGGCTTTTCAATCTTCGTCAGCTCCTGGTTCAGCAGCTCGCGATTGAGCAACTGCCCCGTGTCGGGATCTTTGTAGTCCACGTCCTCGATCCAGGCGTCGGCATAGGACACATACCGGTCGAACAGGTTCTGACCGTATTCATGGTATGATTCCAGATAGGCCTTCTGGATCTCGTTTCCGATGAACTCTGCATAGCGCGGCGCAAGCTCGCCCTTGATGAACTCCAGGTACCGCTTCTCGGTATCAGCAGGAAGCTGTTCGCGCCGGATCGACTGTTCCAGCACGTACATCAGATGCACCGGATCCGCCGCGATTTCCGTCGTATCGTGGTTGAACGTCGCTGCCAGCACCTTGAACGCGAACCGGGTCGAGGCCCCGTCCATACCCTCATCTACCCCCGCGGCGTCCTTGTATTCCTGCAGGCTGCGTGCTCGCGGGTCAGTCTCCTTCAGGCTCTCGCCGTCATAGACTCGCATCTTGGCGAACAGCGTCGAGTTCTCATGCCGGCGCAGACGCGACAGCACCGAAAAGCGCGCCAGCATCTCCAGCGTCGAAGGAGCGCACGATGCTTCCGCGAGCTCGCTGCTGTTCAGCAGTTTTTCGTAGATCTTGATCTCCTCCGTCACGCGCAGGCAGGTACGGAACCTTGATCACGTAGATGCGGTCGATAAACGCTTCGTTGTTGCGATTGTTCTTGAAGGCTTGCCACTCCGCCTCGTTTGAATGCGCGAGTATGATGCCGGAAAACGGAATCGCCCCGATGTTTTCGGTGCCGATGTAGTTCCCCTCCTGCGTCGCCGTCAGCAGCGGGTGCAGCATCTTGATCGGCGCCTTGAACATTTCGACGAACTCAAGGATCCCCTGGTTCGCCCGATTCAAACCGCCTGAGTAGCTGTACGCATCAGGGTCGTTCTGCGCATGCAACTCCAGCTTGCGAATGTCCACCTTCCCCACAAGCGAGGAGATATCTTGGTTGTTTTCGTCACCGGGCTCGGTCTTCGCAATTGCGATCTGTCGCAACCGCGAGGGTATCAACCGCTTGACCGTGAAGCGGGAGATGTCGCCCTCGAATTCGTCGAGCCGCTTGACGCACCATGGGCTCATCAACCCGGTCAGCCGGCGCTGAGGAATGCCGTACCGATCCTCCAGCACCGGACCCATCCGATCCGCATTGAACAGCCCGAGCGGGCTTTCGAACACGGGACTGATCTGATCCCCCGCCTTCAGCACGTAGATCGGGTGAACCTCCATGAGCGCCTTGATACGCTCCGCCAGCGACGACTTCCCGCCGCCGACGGGGCCGAGCAGATACATGATCTGCTTCCGCTCTTCCAAACCCTGAGCGGCATGGCGCAGGAAGCCGACGATACGCTCGATCGTCTCCTCCATGCCATAGAATTCGCTGAACGCCGGATAAATCCGGATCGTTCGGTTCATAAAAATCCGGCCGAGCCGAGCGTCTTTCGCCGTATCGACCATTTCCGGCTCGCCAATGGCCGCCAGCAGCCGCTCCGTCGCGCTGGAGTACAGCATGGCGTCGTCTCGACACGCTTCCAGATACTCGCGGAGCGACATCTCCAATTCGCGAGTCGCCTCGAACGTCTTCGAATACGTGGTGAAGATGTCATCGACCGTAGTCAGCATCGGTCGCTCCGTTGCAGTGGGGTGTTGCCAAATGGGGTGTTGCCAAGCGCCCATATGCAAGATGGGCGCAAGCGTAGCTGAATCGCCTCGCGTCGCGACAAGTTTTTTTTCTCGTGGCTGCGGCACCACGAAACAATACGCCTGCCGACGCCCGCGAAGTCATGCCCAGTCCCTGCGCACCAGCCCATGTTACACAAGCCACTAAGGTGCCGGACGTGGTGGGATTGTGGCAAAAGCCTCGTGCCGGAACAAAGATTTGGTCCCGCGCGCAACCGTGACAGGAGGGGGAGGCTCCCGGACCCGTATCCGGGGCTACAACCGTGTGCCTGGGTACTCGGCTGTTCCATCAGGCCTCTCCCCCGGAACGGCTCCGGTCGGAACAGATTACAAACAAGTGCTTAAGATCGGGTTAACGCCGGCCTCCATTTGAATGCCGGCCCCTGAACGCCTGCACGGTCCTTGGGCGAACCTTGCTGCAACCCTGAGCATGTTTGCCTCGGTTCCTGCTTCCATCGTCCCATGATGGTGGTATCCTCCCTGCCTTCCTCAAGGCTTAGGAGGACCGATGCCCGCCAAGAAAGCGAAGCCGGAAAAGAACGAAAGCCAAGCCCCCGGCAAGCCAACCAAGCAGTCTCCGACGGAAATCCGCCCTGAGGAGGAGGACGTTCGTCGGCTGCTTCGTACCGCAGCCTGGAGCAGGATGTTCGGGCGTACCAGCGGGGGCAAAAACCCTTTCGCCAGGTAGTGCATCGCTCCGGATGCGACTCGCCGTCGTTATCCCCACCTTGAACGCGGCGGGTGTTCTTCCCGCGACGCTCGCCTCCCTGAATGGTCATCCGCATGAGATCGTAATTGCCGACGGCGGCAGTGCGGACGGAACCGTTCAGATCGCCAACAAGGCGGGTCTTGCCGTCATTCATGCGCCGCGCGGGCGAGGGCGCCAGTTCCAGGCCGGTGTAGAGGCGACAACGGCACCGTGGCTGCTCCTTCTCCATGCCGACACCCAGCTGGCTCCCGGCTGGTATGAGGCGGCCTGCGACCATGCCGCCAGCCTCCAAGACGCCGCGGCCTATTTCCGCTTCGCTCTTCTGACCCATGACCCTCGCGCCCGCTGGCTCGAATGGTGCGTCGCATGGCGGTGTCGTCTGTTGGCACTCCCCTACGGTGATCAGGCCCTGCTCCTGCCACGCTCCTTGTTGGAGGACGTCGGAGGCATTCGGCCGTTGCCCCTCATGGAGGACGTCGATTTGGTGCGCCGTATCGGCCGCTATCGGCTTCAGGCGCTGCCAATCTCCGCCCACACCTCCGCCGTAAGGTGGGAGGAGCAGGGGTGGGGCAGGCGATCGGTGCGGAACTTATTGTGCTTGTCGCTCTGGGCGGTCGGAGTACCGGCATCGCGAATTGCCCGGCTTTACGGTTGAAGAACACCGTTCTCGTCTTCGCCCGCCTTCCGCGTTTGGGCACGGTCAAAAAGCGCTTGGCCGCCGATATTGGCGCCCGCCGCGCGGTACGATTCCATCAGGCGACGCTCGTCACGCTTCTTCACTCTCTGGCCCGCGACCGGTCGTTCCGCACCATCCTTGCGTTCTCGCCCGATCGCGGGCGATGGCGCTTACCCATCCCAGTTCCGGTGATACGGCAAGGCGCCGGAAATCTGGGCCAGCGTATGGAACGGGCATTTCGGCGATTTCCGAAGGAACGGGTTGCGCTCGTCGGATCGGATATTCCAGCTTTGCGCGCGCGCCATGTCCGAACGTGTTTCGCTTCTCTTGGATCAGCACAGGCTGTCTTCGGACCGGCAACTGACGGAGGTTATTGGCTCGTTGCAATGGGACCGCGCCGGCCAGCCCGCCCGTTCGCCGGCGTCCGCTGGTCCACCGGCCACGCGCTCGCCGATACGCTGGCCAACTTCACCAACTACCGTGTCCGCTTTCTCGAGGTGTTGCAGGATATAGACACCGCTGCCGATTTCGGGCCTCCGCCTCAGAATCGTCTAATTCTGGTTGCCCACTCACGGTCTGGTGATCGATAAAGGTCGCCGGAGAAGACGTCATGGTGCCGACCGACTGGTGGCGCGGGGCCGTTATTTATCAAATCTACCCCCGCAGCTTTTTCGACAGCAACGGAGACGGCATCGGCGATCTGCCGGGCATCACCGCCAAGCTCGATTATGTCGCCTCCCTGGGCGTCGATGCGATTTGGCTCTGCCCATTTTTCGCCTCCCCACAACGAGATTTCGGATACGACGTAACCGACCACACGGCCGTTGACCCGATTTTCGGCACGCTGGAAGACTTCGATGCTCTTCTGGATCGTGCACATGCTCTCGGCCTCAAGGTACTGATCGACCAGGTCTGGAGCCACACATCTGACCGCCACCCTTGGTTCCTGCAGAGCCGTTCCGCGGCAGCCAATCCGAAGACGGATTGGTACGTGTGGGCGGATCCTGCGCCGGACGGCACTCCTCCGAATAATTGGCTCTCAGTCTTCGGCGGTTCCGCGTGGACCTGGGAGCCTCGGCGTCGGCAGTACTACCTGCATCACTTCCTTTCTCATCAGCCCGCACTCAACCTGCACAACCCAGCGGTGATGGAGGCTCTTCTCGACACTGGAGACTTCTGGCTTCGGCGTGGCGTGGACGGTTTTCGCCTCGATGCGATCGATTTTCTTCTTCACGACCGCGCCCTCCGGGACAATCCGGCCGCTCCCCAAACCGGAGAGATGCCGATCAAGCTGTTCGGCTTGCAGCGACACGTCCACGACATGCTGCAGCCCGAGGCACACGGTCTGCTAACCCGAATCCGAGGGTTGATGGATCGCTATCCGGGCGCCGTCACTTTGGGCGAAGTTTCAAGCCAACCTGGTTCGATCGCCCGGATTTCCGACTACACCGCCGCGGACGAGCGGCTCCATATGGCATATAGCCTGCGGCCCCTCCGGGGCACCTTCACGTGGGACAGCCTCCGGTCGCTCCTCCAGGAACATGCGGCGATGTCCCAGACCGGATGGACCTGCTGGTCCTTCAGTAATCATGATGTGGAACGGGCCATCTCGCGCTGGAACCCGCGCCGCGGCCAGGACGATCCGCCGCAAGACTTCGCCGCTCTCCTTATGGCCCTTCTGCTTTCGCTCCGCGGCTCAGTCTGTCTCTACCAGGGCGAGGAGCTTGGCTTGCCTGAGGCCGATCTCGAGATCGAGCAGCTCCGCGATCCTTTTGGTATCGCATTCTGGCCGGAATTCCGGGGACGCGATGGTAGCCGCACACCAATGCCCTGGGAACCCGATGCCCCCTCGGCCGGCTTCACCGCGGCCGCCGAATCATGGTTGCCGATCCCGAAACCGCACCGCGATCGCGCGGTCGGTCGGCTGGAGCATGATCCTCAGGCGCTCCTTCACCTCTACCGGCGATTCCTGACCTGGCGACGCACCCAGCACGCTCTGCTTTATGGCTCCCTGGAGCCGCTGGACTTGACCGAACCGCTCATCGGCTTCACGCGCACCCACGGGCTAGATCGGATTTTCGCCCTGTTCAACGTCGGTGACCAACCCATCACCGTGTCTCTCGACCGGTTTGGCCCCTTGAACGTGCTGCCCTCCTCAGGATTTGCAGCCGAGATGCACCAGGGGCAGGCCATTCTGCCTTCGTACGGCGTCCTGTTTGCCGCGCTGGATCGGACCCATGTGCCGCGGGACCTGGAGTTCGCCGCGGGATAGGCCGAAACCGCGCTACGCGTTCGCCCCGAGCAACTCCGTCCGACTGATCCCTAGCTGGGCCGCTGCCTCCTCGATCTGCTCCCAACTGCGCGCGTCCACTTCGATCCCCTGCGCACGCGCCCGTGCCGATTTCCGCTCAGGATCACCAGGCAACAGAACCTCGTCGAACCCGGGCGCCGCCCGCGATGATTGTATATGCGCGCGAGTCGCCTCGACCGCTGCAACGACCCGCTCCCCGCCCAGCCGCGAAACGTCCACCAGAACAGCAAACAGGCTGTTGAGGATTCCTCCCTCGTAGTGCTCGCCGGCGCGTTTACCGCCGGCCAGCGCGCCCGCCATGATTTCGCACATCACCGCCAAACCCGAGCCTTTGTGCGCCCCGAAGGTCAGCAGCGAACCCAGGTGATCGTCGATGAAACCGGTCGGATCTGTGGTCGGGCGCCCATTCGCATCAATCAGACATCCCTCAGGCACTGGAACACCCTTGTTGCGCGCGATCCGCGCCTTGCCCGCGGCGATCGTCGTCGTCGCCATATCGAGCAGCATCGGACCATTTGCCCCAGGCACCGCGGTGACGAACGGGTTGGTCCCAAGCCGCGGCTCGCTGCACCCATACGGTGCCGATATGTCACTGTGATCAGCCACATTCACATACGCAATGAACGCCATTCCGGCCTGCACCGCCTGCTCGCCATACGTGCCAACCCGCCCGATATGCGAGCTATTGCGCAATCCCAGCACGCACGCCCCGAGCTCCCGGCCCGTTCAATCCCCCGCCGCACCGCTTCGCCCGTCATCCGCTGGCCAAAACCGCGGCGAGCGTCCAGCACGAGCAGCGCGGCGAAATCCACCACCGTTTCCAGCGTTTGGTTCGGCACCAGCAGTCCATCTCGCAGCAGCCGCACATAGGCCGGCAGCGTGCCAACGCCGTGGCTGTCGTGACCGGCGAGATTGGCCCGCACCAGATGGTCGGCCACAGCCTCGGTCTCCGCCTCTTCGCTCCCCATGCGCCGAACGATCAGGCTGGTGATGGAGCGCAATTGATCGGGGGTGAATGTCGGCATCTCGTCTCCCAAAAAGCGACAAATTGGCGCAGACCTACTCTATCCTGCCGTGTAAGTCTTGTTCGTTCCTGCAACTTCCGCGAGAAGTTTGCGCAGCACCGCCGTCGCGAAACTCCCGCGATCGCGGACGACGATCAGAAACGCGGTCGGTCCGCCGATCACCTCCTCGCGGTAGTACCGATCCAGCTCCGGCTCTACCTCCAGGATCGGCAACCCGTTGATCGTAATCCCTTGCGCGACCGCCGCATCCCGCGCCTGCGCAGGGGGCGGTCCGTCATTGTTCGATCCATCCCCCGAAATATCGATCACCCGCCTCTCTGCGGCAGCGGGCGCCGATGCGAACAATGCGGCGGAATACCGGATCGCACCGCTGATCGAGGTCCACCCGGAAGTCGGCGCCAGCCCATGCACAATGGCATCGGCAAACTGCAGTGCGCTCGTTCCATCGGCGATCACCGTCCACGGAACCGCTTGATACTGTCGCTCATAATCGGACCACATCACAAAGGTTACGACGATCCGATGGTGCGCGCCGCTCTGTACCGCGCGCACCAGATCCGGCTCCCGGAACGCCTGGGCATAGCCGTTGATTTGCATCGCGAGCCGTTCGTTGCTGATGCTGCCGGAGGTGTCGATTGCCAGTACCAACGCCAGATCGACCGACGCCAGATCGAGCGCCCCAAGGGCCATCAAAGGCGCGCCATCACACCAGCGATCGACCGCTTAGGCGCTCCAACACCCGTACGGGTGCCTGGGAAGGCTCAGCCATGGCATGGACGGGCAGATGAAACGTCTGCTCCAGAGCGCAATGTCCGGAAAGCGCGGCATGCAGAACCTGGTCGGTGAAGCACATCCAGCTCGTGCCGGGCGGAAAGGACACCGCCGCTTTCCGGCACGACGCCTGATACCCCTCGTCCTGTTTTCCCGTGTCATGCAGCCGCAGCATAATCTCGTCGTAGGTGGATCGCCGGCCTTTCGTCAGACCAAACCGAGCCAACACCCAGGCTTCACCCGGCACACTGCGCCGCAAGCGTGGCAGAAAAGCCTCCGCAAATTGCGGGAATGGTTCCCCCACATGCCAGCAGCGCACGCTCCCGTCCGGAGCGATGTTGGAGAAGACCCGGAGGATTCGGTCGCCGCGCATCGGGCGTGTGGGAAAGGCATCGACGTGCAGCCTGCGGTCGTCATGCCGCGGCGAATAGGCCCGGCCGCTAATCTCGACCGGTCGAAAGCTCGTTCGCGCGCGCTGCAACTCGCCCGCATAGTGTGGGATCAGCCCGCTCACCAGAGACGTCGCAGCGTCTCCGAAGCGCTCAATCATGGCCCCGAGGGCCGCAGCATCCTCCGGTGACATGGCGGCGTTGGAGAGTTTGCCCGTGATGGGGTCCAGGCTGATGTTCTTCCGCTCGCCTCCGGCGGCCTCGGGGCGCAGATATCTCTCTTCCGATGCCGTCACCGCGAACGGCAGATCCGGAAGGAACACCACCTTCCCAGATTCGAGCGCGGCCACTGCCCGCTGCCGATCCTCCGCGCTGAACGGTCCTTCCCACCGTGTGATCCGCAATTCCTCGATGACGGAGGACGGAGGGATCTCATTCATGGTGCAGCAACCGCTCGTCGATGAAGCTTGCGAGGCCGTTGGCGTGAAAGTCCCGACGCAGCGCGGCTTCGTCGTAGTCTTCGCACACCCACGTCAGGAACGGTTTGCGCCCTTCACCCTCTCGCGCATACCGGTGAAAGAACGCGTCCAGAATGCCGGTGCGGGACGCGCGCACATGCCCGAACCGCCACGAAAGCTGGCGCAGCGCCTGATCCGCCGTGCCTCCCTCAAACAGAATGAACAAAGCCGCTGCCAGCCCCGCCCGGTCCGCCCCCGATTTGCAGTGGATCAGCCCGGGTTGCCGCATCGTCTGATAGATCCCGTGCAGACGCACGATTCGGTCCCGCTGCGGCGCCCCCCGACTCTCAAGCGCCATGTCCACGAAATCCAACCCGAGCCGCGCCGCCGCATCCCGTGACAGCGCATCCGACCCGTTCTTCGCCTGCCCCCGTAGGTTGATGAGAGTTCGGATCCCAAAGCGCCGAACGAGCTTCGCCAGGCGACCCGGAGTCGGATGATTGGTCCGATAAAGCCGCCCGGGCGCCACTTCCGCCAGATTGGCAAAACCAAGCCTGAACACGCCATGATCGACCAGCAGCGCGTCGACCCAGGCAATCAGCCGCCCCGACCGGCTTTGCAGATCACCCTTGAAGATCGTGTCCATACCAGGTCACCGAGTTGCTGCGGAAACAGCCTCGGCCAGATCCTCTCGTCCTTCCGCCCGCGCACCCTCGATCACGCCGGCAATGTCGGCCCCGGGCCGATTCTGGCTCAGCTTCCACTTGCCTTCCAGCCGCGTGATCGGAATTGCAAATCCCACGATGCCCTTCAGCATGCCGGCGATGAAATCTGCCGGCGCATCTGAAACGGCCCACGCCGCCGTCCGCCGTCCTTCCTCTCGCTCCGTCAGCCGCGTCACCACGTCCAGTAGCCGGTCGCGCTCCCTAAAGAAGCTGATCGGACCGTAGGCGTGCACGGCGGCATAGTTCCAGGTCGGCACGACCTTACCTGTCTCACGCTTGGTCTCGTACCAGGACGGCGTGACATAGCCCTCGATCGGCTGGAACATCGCCAGCGCATCCACGCCGGCGACCATCTCTCCCGCCTGGGGATTCGGGCGCGCCAGATGGCCCAGCAATGTACCGTATGGTCCCGGTGTCTCCTCCAGCAGCAGCGGCACATGGCTGGCGATTAGGCCATCCGGGTGGAGCGTAACCAGCGTTGCAAGTCTGGATCGGCGAATCGTCTCGTGCAGGACCTCGATCCGGTCCTCCCGAAAGGCCTGAGGGCGGTACATCTGGCGGTCCTAGCGCGGCTGCTCGGTCAAACCAAGCGCCGCATAGGCGCGCGCGCTGGGCGGCCACATCCGCATGATGTCCGCTCGCCAGCTCACGACGCTCCACAGCAAAGCGACCAGCAGAACGACGCTCAGTCCCCAGGCAATCCGCAGCCAGATGGACGGGGGAGGGGGCTCTGTCGCCTGCGAAAGCCGCTGCATGGCCGTGAAGCCCGAAGCCGGCACCGTCGGTTCCGCCGTGTCCGGAACCTGCGGTTCTTCCTCAACCACCGGTTCCATGATCGGCTCCGGCGGAGGAAGCTGGATCTCCTCCAGCCGCGACATCACGGGCGCGACCTCCGGCTCGGTCACGTCCGCGGCCAGCGGCGACCAATCCACGCCACACCGTGAACAACGAACAGCCTTGCGCCCGGACAGTTTGCTCTCGGGCACTTCGTAATGCGCACCGCAGTTTGGGCAGGTGATCCGCATGAAGACCTCGAGATTGCGTGAGCTGTCTTGCACTTGCAACGCACCGGTGGGCCTCCGGTCAACAAAAACTCGCCGGCACCGCCCGGAACCCGATTATACCAGTTGGGCATGATTCGATTCGAGCAGGTCGGGCTCAGCTATGGCGCCGCCGAGGTGCTGAGGGATCTGAGTTTCGCAGTGCCCGAGGGCGGTTTTCGCTGGCTTCTCGGCCCGTCAGGCGCCGGTAAGACCAGTCTGCTCCGCCTGATGTATCTCGCCCTCCGACCCACCAAAGGGCGGCTCACCCTGCTTGGGACCGATGTGGGAGCCGAGTCGCGCCGCGCCTTGCCCCGCTTGCGCCGCCGCATCGGTGTCGTCTTTCAGGAATTCCGCCTGCTCTCGCACCTCTCCGCGTATGACAACGTGGCTCTCCCGCTGCGCCTTGCAGGCCGCCCCGAGGGACAGATCCGCGCCGACGTGACCGAGATGCTGCGCTGGGTGGGTCTGTCCAAGCGTGCCCATGCCCGTCCGGCCCATCTTTCGGGCGGCGAACAGCAGCGCGTCGCCATCGCCCGAGCCGTCGTCATCCGCCCCAGCTTGCTTCTGGCTGACGAACCCACCGGCAATCTGGACGAAGTCCAGGCCATCCGCCTGATGCAACTCTTCAAGGAAATGAATCGCCTCGGCACGACGGTGATCGTCGCCACCCATAATCAGGCCTTGCTGGCGGATCATCCTGCGCCCGTCCTCCGCCTCTCGCACGGCCGCTTGGCCGTCGAGGCCTGAGTGTCTCGCCGCCACCTGCTTCGTCCGGTTGGCTTCGACGATCTTGGCCTTCGTCATGCCCTGGCCGACCGCATGCTGCCCGCGCTCGTCGCGGCGATGGCGTTCCTCGCCGCCCTCGCCATCGGCGGCTGGACCGGCGCCGCCTCCCTGGCGAGCGGTTGGCAAACTGGTGCCGCGTCATCCCTCACGGTCCAAGTGCCGCAACCAGGCGACCAGGCGCGAGCGGATCGCGTGCTCACCTTGCTTCAGCAAACCCAAGGGATCAGAGACGCGCGTCGCTTGTCATCTGAGCAGATCGATAAACTGCTCCGTCCTTGGCTCGGTGCCGATTCCCGGGATCTCGACCTGCCGCTTCCGGCTGTCATCACCGTCCGTCTCGACGATCCGCCGCCCAACCTCAACTCGCTCCGAACCGAGCTTGCTGCCGCTGCTCCCGGCACCCTGTTGGAACAGGAGGAGATTTGGGCCAAACGTCTGGTTCGTTTGGTAGAGAGTTCTACAGGCCTGTGCTGCTCTGATGTTGCTGATCGTGGCCGCCGTGTCAGCTGCCGTCATTGCCGTCGCCACGCGCGGAGGTCTCGCCTCCCGCCGCGATGCCATTGAGATCGTTCACGGCCTCGGCGCCACTGAACTCATATATAGCAGGTCGGTTCGCGAGCCGCGCCGCGGTGCTCGCCGTCGTCGGCGCAGCGATCGGCGCATTGATCGCGCTTCCCGCCCTTCTCGCCCTGACTCACATCGCCGCCCCGTTCGCGTCCATGCCGGACACAGCGAACGTATTGGCGCTTCTTCCCCCGGGCCTCTGGATGGTTCTCGCGGGTCTCCCCCTTGTATCTGGAGCGATCGGCTGGGTCACAGCGCAGGCCACCGTGCGCGCCTGGATTCGCCGCCTCCCATGAACTTTCGTCTCCGCCCGGGTCACTGGCTTCGCCAGCTAGGCTTACTCTTTGCCGGATCGCTTCTGATAGCCGGCCTTGGTGGCTTCGTCCGGTTCGTGGTTACAGCCCAGCGCGACCCTGCTTTGCCTCCCCAGGCAGATGGAATCGTAGCCCTGACCGGGGGAGCCGATCGGGTCAGCGTCGCGCTGCATCTGCTTGCCGAGGGTCGGGCGAACCAAATGCTGGTCACCGGCATAGGCGGCGGCGCTGCACTGCCCGAACTGACCCGTCCGGCCAAGGTCCCGCTGCAAAACGTCGCCGCCCGCGTGACACTTGGTCGCGGCGCAGTCTCAACCCACGGCAACGCCGCCGAGACCGCTGCCTGGGCCGCCCAGAACTCCATCCATTCGATTATTCTCGTAACGGCCTTCTACCACATGCCTCGTGCGATGCTCGAGATGCGCCGCGCCCTGCCCCGCTTGACCTTCTATCCTGCCCCGGTCTTTCCCGCCGAGACCATGGCACTCACCACAAGGCTCCGGCTGCTGTCCGAGGAATATCTGAAATATCTCGGCACCCTCGTGGGACTGCCCTCGCTCGCTCCTCCGCCGCATCCCGCCCTGACTGTCGCGCAGGTACCCGATCGGCACTCATGACCCTGCTCCGCTCCATCCTCTTCAATGCGTACTTCTTCGGCGTCACTCTGGTTCTCTGCATCATTGGCAGCGTGTGGCGGCACATTGCGCCGTCCCGTACGATCCTGATCCCCCGCCTCTGGGCACGCCTGATCGTCGGCGGAGTCCGAAAGATCTGCGGCATTCGGCTGGAGGTCAGCGGTCGGGAATATCTGCCGCCCGGTGCTGCGCTGATCGCTTCACGCCATCAGTCAGCCTTCGACACGATGGTGTGGCTGACCCTCCTGCCGAACTGCATCTACGTTCTGAAAAAGGAGCTGACGCGCATTCCCCTGTTCGGGGGCATGGTGCGTCCATCGGGCATGATCGTTGTCGACCGTCAGGCCGGTGCAGGCGCCATCCGCCACCTGATGAAGGAAGCCGACCGAGCTAAAGCGGAAGCACGGCCGGTCATCATCTTCCCGGAGGGTACCCGCGCCGACCCGGAAAATCCCTTGCCGTTGCACCCTGGGATCGCCGCCATGGCGCTGCATGCGGGACTCCCGGTGGTGCCCGTTCTTACTGACTCAGGCCGATGCTGGGGCCGGCGCTCCTTCGTCAAGCGCCCCGGCACCATCCACATCGTGATCCGCCCGCCGGTGTCGGCGGAGATCGGGCGGCAAGGCATCATGCGGCACCTCGATCAAGTCTTTCACCAGCAGGTGCCGAACGGGTCTGTGGATAACTCTGTGGGCTGCGCCGACCCCAGCTTGCCAATCGGATCGAAGCTGGCTAAATAAATTGATGATATTGCTAGTATTTTTCTCGCGAGCGGGCGTTCTGGACCGCCTCCGTCCGGGTTGGGGACAGCCAACAACCCACAACCTTCTATCCGGCCTGGAATCCCGGTGTTCCGCCGCCTTCTGATCCTCAGCCTGATCGTGGTCGCTTTGGTCGTGGGGGGACTCACGGCCTATCAGCACGTTGTGTCAGCCCGCTTGCAGTCCGAGTTTCAGCTCTGGGCTGAGCAGGCCAAGGCAGAGGGCTGGTCTGTCAGCTTCGGTGCGCCGGTGCGAACGGGCTGGCCCTACGCAGCGGTACTGGAGGTGCCGAACTTCGCGCTCTCAGGCCCGGGGACCGGTGCCCTGGCCTGGCACTGCGAACGCTTACTCGTATCGATCGACCTCTTCCGTCCGGATCACGTGACGATCGCACCTGTCGGCGACCAGCAGGCCGGTTTGTCCGGCCGCCCGTTACACAGCTTCGCCGCCCGCACCTTCGCCCTGAACCTGCCGTTTCGACCTGCGCCTGAGGCGGCCGTTGCAACCGTTGCCGTGGACCATCTCCGGGTGCCCGATTCGGGCATGACGGCCGACGCGATCGGTCTGTCGGTGTTCCAACTCAAGCCCGAGACCCGTGTCCGCCTGACCTTTGACGGGTTGGAGCTTCCCCCGTCCCAGCCATGGCCGCTCGGTCCTCGGATCGCGCACCTGGACGCAATGGCGACTGTGACCGCACTGCCTTCCGCCCCGGCACCGCTTCCCGCGCTCGCTCGGGCATGGCAGACCGATGGCGGCGAATTGCGTGTAAGCCAGGCCAATCTCCGGTGGGGCCCCCTGGACGCAGAGATTGCCGGCACCGCCCGGCTCGACCCCAATCTCCAGCCCACTGCGGCGGGCCATGCCGTGCTCAGCGATTATGATCAGGCGCTGGATGTGCTGGCAACACGCCACGTCATGACCAACGACGCCGCCTTCGCCGCGAAGGCCGTCCTCTCCCTGATGTCGCAAACCCCAGCGGCCGGGACATCGACAGTGGATGCCCCGTTCAGTCTGCGCGACCTTGTCCTGTACATCGGGCCGATCCCGCTGGCCCGCATACACCCAATCGCCTGGAACGGCAGTTGACGCATCTTTATCGACAGCGTGCCTCTGCTTCCACATCCAGCGCGGGTTGCGAACGCGGCGCGGGAGCGTCACGCTGACCCGATGCGCAGCAACCTGCAGCCCGATATCGATCTCGCCTCTCGCCTGTTCGACAGGCTCAAAGAACAGACCTCCGACGACCCCGGCGTGACGCGTGATGCCTACGGTTCCGGTGAACAGGCAGCGCATGACATCGTGCAGCAGGCAGGACGTTCGCTCGGCCTGGAATCAGAAATCGATCCAGCCGGCAACCTCTACCTCACACTCCCCGGAACGGATCGCTCCACCTCGCGCGTCGTCCTGGGCAGCCATCTCAACTCAGTGCAGCACGGCGGAAACTACGACGGCGCCGCCGGCGTCCTTGCCGGACTGTCCGCGGTTGCCGGCATGCGTGCCGCCGGGTTCACACCCACGCGCGACATCACCGTCATGGCCATTCGTGCCGAGGAAGCCGGCGCTTGGTTCCCAGCCTCCTACCCCGGCAGCAACGCCGCACTCGGCCGCCTTCCCTCTGCCGCCCTTGACATCAAGCGGCTCGATACCGGCCGCAGCCTTGCCGACCATATGCGCGACCAAGGCTTCGATCCCGATTGGGCCCGCGCCGGCAACGCCCGCCTGACGCCCCAGAACACCGCCGCCTACCTGGAACTCCACATCGAACAAGGCCCGGTCCTCGACACTGAGGAAATTCCCATCGGCATCGTGACCGGCATCCCCGGCTCCCGTCGCCTGCGTACCGGCCGGGTGGTCGGCGAATACAACCATTCCGGCGCAACCCCGCGACGCTATCGCCGCGACGCCGCCCTCGCGCTCGCCGAACTTGCCAGCCGCCTCGACGACCATTGGGAGGCTCTCGAAACCCAGGGCCATCAGCTCGTCTGTACCTTTTGCGTTCTCGCCACGACCGAAGAAGCGGGCTTCACCAAGATCCCCGGCGAAGCCGTCTTCCAACTCGATATCCGCAGCGTGCAGCCGCACAGCGTCGACGCGATGTTCGATGCGTTGCACCGTTTCGTCCCAGAGATTGAATCACGCCGCGGCGTCACCTTCGATCTCGGCCCTGAAAGCAGCAGCGCACCCAGTTTGATGGACCCTACCATCCAGGACGAAGTCGCCCGCGCCGCCGAAACGCTTGGCGTGGCTTATCGCCGCATGCCCTCTGGCGGTGGCCACGATGCCGCGGCGTTTGCCCAAGCCGGCATCCCTGCGTGCATGCTGTTCGTGCGCAACCAGCACGGCAGCCACAACCCGCACGAAGCCATGCGCATGGAGGATTTCGCCACCGCCTGCACCGTGGTGACTCGCTGGGCCGCGGAACGAGCGAGCTGAAATGGACCCGGTCGTTGTCATCGGCGGTGGGATCATGGGGTCCTGCACTGCCTATTTTCTGGCACCGCATCACCCAGTTGTCGTGCTCGAACGCGATCCCAGCTATCGCTTCGCATCCACCACGCTCTCCGCCGCGTCGTTCCGTCAGCAATTCTCGGCCGCGGTCAACCTGCACATGTCGCGCTTCGGCTCGCACTTCCTCGGCGAACGCGCCGAGCGTGTGAGCCTCGTTCGCCGAGCCTATCTCGTCCTCGCTGGCGAAGCCGGCGCCGCCCAGCTCAAAGCCAACCGCGATATGCAACTTGCCGAGGGTGCGAAAGTCGCGCTGTTCGACGGACCGCGTGCCATCACCGAACGCTTTCCCTGGCTCAACACGTCCGATCTGGCCTGCGCCACTTTCGGCCTCGCCGATGAAGGCTGGTTCGATGCCTATTCCCTGCTGCAAAGCGTGAAGCAAGACGCGATCGAGCGCGGCGCGCGCTACGTCACGGCGGACGCCACCGCAATCGACGTCGACGGTCATCGTGCGGTGTCCGTCCGTACCGCAAATGGCGATCGGATCGCGGCATCCCACGTCGTGATCGCCGCTGGCCGTCACGCTGGCCGGATCGCCGCCACCGCCGGCATCCCGCTGCCGATCGAGCCGCGCAAGCGCACTGTGTTCGTCATCAAGGTGCCGCTCGACACTGCCGACAAGCCGCTGATGTTCGACACCACCGGCGCCTGGATCAGACCCGAAGGCGACACCTTCATCTGCGGCATCTCACCACTGCCCGAAAACGACCCCGACCCCGGCGAAGACTTCGATCCCGACCTCGACCTGCTTGAGGAAAACGTCTGGCCTAAGCTCGCCCATCGCATTCCGGCGCTTGAGCAACTCCGCATGACCCGCGCCTGGGCCGGCCACTACGACATGTGCCTCTTCGACCATAACGCCGTCATTGGCTTTCATCCTGAATTCGCCAACCTGATTATCGCCGCCGGCTTCTCGGGCCACGGTGTGCAGCACGGCCCCGCCACCGGTCGTGCCGTCTCGGAACTCGTTCGCTTCGGCGCGTACAAAACCCTCGACCTCAGCCCGCTCGGTTACGAGCGCATCCGCGATAACAGGCCGATGCCGGAGCTCGAAGTGTACTGAACACGATGCCGATCTATCCGCCGCGTCCCGGCGCGCAGACCTACGGCCACGACATCGGCGTATTGCTGATTGAATGCCGGAACCCGTTCATCCCGGGCGATGTCGGCAATGCGACCACCTATTCGTATCCCGTCCTCTACCGTCCGATCGAAGGAGTCACCATCGAGAGCCTGGTGGCCAACGGCGACACCTCGCAAGTTGGAAAGGTTATCGATGCGGCCCGCTGGCTCGAAATGCATGGCGTGCGTGCCATCACCAGCGACTGTGGTTACATGCTGCACTTCCAGCCGCTCATCGCCGGCGCGGTCTCAATCCCCGTCATGCTCTCCAGTCTGCTCCAACTGCCCTTCATCGCCTCGATCATCGGCCCCGAACGCACTATCGGCATCATCTGCGCCAATGGACCGCGCCTGACTCGGGATCTGCTCGCCAAAGCCTATCCCAACCCGACCTCCCCAGTGTTCATCGCCGGTTTACAGGACGGTCCCGCTTTCCGCGCTCCGATCCTGCTCGAGGAAGGGCCGCTCGACAGTGATGCAATGGAGAAAGGGGTCGTCGCCGCTGCCCGCCGTCTCGTCGATACGCATCCTGAAATCGGCGCACTCCTGCTCGAATGCTCTAATACCAACCCGCGAAATCTCTGACTCACTTCGGGTTCCCACTGCCCGCGAGATGTGATTCGATTTCCCGCGGCGATTCGCGGGAGGCGAGCATGGGCAGAGCGGTAGCGGTCAGCCGGACCGCTCACAGTGCACGGGAGCTTCGGGCAACGGCGAGCAAATGCTCCGACGCTGACCAGGTCCGCCGGTTACTGGCGATTGCTCTGGTGCTGGACGGCGCCAGCCGTTGCGAGGCCGCCCGGCAGAGCGGCATGGACCGCCAGACGTTGCGTGACTGGGTTCACCGCTACAATGCCGAGGGGATTGGCGGCCTTCAATCACGCATCAGCCCCGGCCGCCCGCCGAAGCTGACGACCGAGCAGAAAGCGGAATTCAGGGCGCTGGTGATCGCGGGGCCCGATCCGGCACTGCACGGTGTGGTGCGCTGGCGCTGCGTGGACCTGCAGGAGGAAGCGGCGCGGCGTTACAACGCCCGGGTTCACGTCAGCACGATGGGCAAGTGGCTGCACACGCTCGGGCTGACCCGACTGCAACCGCGCCCCTATCATCCCAGGAAGGATGTCAAAGCCGAGGCGGCGTTTAAAAAAACTTCGCCAGCCTGGTAGCAGCAGCGCTACCCGAAAGCGCATCCGCAGCGGACCTCGAAATCTGGTTTCAGGACGAAGCCAGGGTCGGGCAGAAAGGCGGACATACTTACATTTGGGCGCCGGTCGGCTCGCGCCCTCTGATGGTGCGCGACAACCGTCATGACTCGGCCTATCTGTTCGGCGCGATCTGCCCAGCCCGAGGCATCGGTGCCGCCATCATCATGCCGGGCGTCAACACCGAGGCGATGAACCAAAACCTGAGCGAAATCAGCACTCAGGTGGCGCCTGGTGCGCACGCTATTTTGGTCTGTGACAGCGCCGGCTGGCATCAGCCCGGCGGCCGCTTGTGCGTGCCTGACAACATCACTCTCTTGCCGCTGCCGCCATACTCGCCGGAACTCAATCCAATGGAGACGGTTTGGGAGTATCTGCGGCAAAACAAACTCACCGCTTTGGTCTGGGAAAGCTACGAGGCCATCGTCGAGGCGTGCCGACGGGCGTGGCTCTTTCTGACCGATCATCCCCAGCGCATCCGATCGCTCGGAGCAAGGCAATGGGCATCGGTCAATGTTTAAGCGGGTTGGTATAATATCCCACCCTACGCGGCAGCCGTGCAGCAAGCGACGGGACGCCCGGTCTTCGACTTCATTACCATGATCGACTACGTGCGCTCCGCCTGCGTCCGACATCCTTACGTCGGCCGCTACTGAACCGGACGAAACCCATTACAACCGACGTCATGCCGCCGCCGGCCGAGTGGGACGAAGCGGCGGACGTTGTCGTCATGGGCTCCGGCTCCGCCGCTCTCTCCGCTGCCCTCACCGCCTCCGTGGGCGGCGCACGCGTGCTCGTGCTGGAAAAAGCATCGGTCCTCGGCGGTACTTCGGCCATGTCTGGCTCCGGGACCTGGATTCCCGCGAACCACCACATGCTCGCCGCCGGCTATCATGACTCGCCCGATGAGGCACTGACCTACATCCGCGCCACCGCGCCCGAGGGTTGGGAAGAACACGAACTCCCTCGCTGGCGCGCCTTCGTCGAAAACGCACCGCGCATGCTGCGCTTCCTCGAAGACCATACGCCGCTGCGCTTCCGCTTGATCCACCACCCCGACATCTTCGCCAACTCGCCCGGCGGCCGCGAGACGGGCCGCATGCTCGTGCCCTCTCTGATTCGCCTGGCCGTCGCCGGTCCCTGGCGCCGTCGCATCCGACGCTCCACCAAGCCGCAGATTTTCGACTACGACGAGATCATGACCGGCGATGCGATGGTCCATCCCGTTCGCACCATCCTTCGCCTGTCGCCGAAACTCCTCCGCCGCCTGATCACCGGACAGGTCGGCATGGGCAACGCCCTGATCGTTGAACTCGTTCGTGGCTGCCTCGATCATGGCTGTGATATTCGCGCCGACGCCGCTGTCATCGGCCTGTTCATCGACCAGGACCGCATCGTCGGCGTACAAGCACGGATCGCCGGAACAAGACCGCCGCATCCACACCCGCAAGGGTGTCGTCATCGCCTCCGGTGGTTTCGAGTGGGACGATGCAATGCTGGAGCAGCATTTCTTCCCCAGTGAGATCGTGTTGCGCGGCAGTCCTCGCACCAACCAAGGCGACGGACACAAACTGGCGGAGGCTGCCGGTGCTGCTCTCGGCCGCATGGATCAGGCCAACATAAATCCCGTCGTGCTCACCCGCTACGAACGCCGGCGTCACGCCATGCCGTTCGGCTTCGCCGACTACGCGGCACACTGCATCATCGTGAACCGCCACGCCCAGCGCTTTGTCAGCGAAGGCGACCGGAATCTTGGCATGGTCCTTACCCAGCGCGATCCTGAAACCGGAGAGCCGCTGCACCTCCCGGCCTGGCGAATCTTCGATTCACGCTATGCCTGGAATCACCGCTTCTTCATGCGCCTGCACGATCGTCCGCCGCCCGATCATCTGCGCCACGCCGACACCCTGGTGCAGCTCGCACAGCAGATCGGCCTCGACCCGAACGCCCTCGAACGCACCGTCGATCGCTTCAACGGTTTCGTCCGCAACGGCTCTGATTTGGATTTTCGTCGCGGTGAAACCGCCTTCGAAGCCTCCCACGGGCATCATGGCGAGAACGGAAATCCCCAACTCGGCACGCTGGAACAGCCGCCTTTCTACGCAACGCCCTACTACGTCGGCATTCTGGGCACCAAGGGCGGTCCGCGCACCAACGAGTACGGGCAGGTCCTGCGCGCCGACGGCAGCCGCATCGGCGGCCTCTATTGCGCCGGTGTAGCGATGGCCAATCCCTTCGGCACAAAAAACATCGGAGCCGGCACCACGATCGGCCCGAACATGACCTGGGGCTATATCTGCGCCAACGCCGTCCTGCGGGAAAATGCGTGACGAGAGCGAGATCGCGCGAGGCAGACACGTCAGAGCGCGTGAATCTCGCTCTGAAACAAATGCTAACCCCGCGCGCCACCGAACGCCGGCATCACCTCCTCAGCCACCCACTGGAACTGCTCCAGCATCACTGCCTTCGGCGTGCACAGGCTCGTCGACAGGTTGATATACTCCATCCCCGGGAACCGCCGCTCGATCCCCTTCAGATGTTCGACCAACTGCCCCGGCGTACCGGCAAACCACGAGCCCAACTTCATGTAATGCTCCAACCCTGGCACGCCGGCCTCGCTCCAGCCGCCGCGCCGCTTCGTCGCTTCCACCTGAGCCGGCGTAATTCCTGGCACGAACCCCAGCGGGGCGAACATCTTCACATGCTCCTCGAACCACGGCCGCATCTCATGCACCGCCTGCTCGCGTGAGCGCGCCAGGTGGAAAAAAATTCCGATCGTCAGATTTTCACCCAACGCCAAATCCTTCCCCGCCCGAGCCGCCGCATCGCGATAGCCCTGGATCGGCCCCTCCGCCATCGTCGCGGCGCCGCCGCCCACCAAACCCTTGATCCCGTGCCGCACCATGAAATCCAGCCCGCGCGGATTAGCGCTGACGATTGGTTGCCAGCACTCCACGGGTCGATGCACCGGACGCGGCACCAACGTCAGATCGGCCAGTTCGTACCCCCGATACGGCACGCGCGGTGGCAGCGTGTAATGCTTTCCGTGGTGTGAAAACCGCTCCTGCCCGAACGCCTTAAAGATCACCTCCACCTGTTCCTCGAACAGCATCCGGTTCGCCTCCTGATCCAGCATCGGCGCGCCGAACGTCTCCACCTCGCGCGTGTGATAGCCGCGCCCCACGCCGAACACCGTGCGTCCCTTCGTCAGGATGTCCGCCGTCGCGAAATCCTCCGCCAGCCGGAGCGGATGCCACATCGGCGCGATGTTAAATCCGCACCCGATGCGCAGCCGAGGCACGACATGACACAAATGCACCGCCATCATCAGGATGTTCGGCAGGCACTCATATCCTTCGTGCTGAAAATGATGCTCGGCGAGCCACAGCGTGTCCCACCCATTCCGGTCCATTGCCCGAGCCACCGCCTCGGTTTTCTCAAACACTGTCGCGAGCTGCTCGTTGGCGTAGCGACGCTCGTTCGCCGGCGTCGCATCCTGCCCCATGTCCGGCAGGTCGATATGCCCCGGATACACGGTCACGAACTTGCTGATCATGACGACGCTCCTCTTCCCCACCCTCATGCTATACGTTGCGAGGTCCTTTCGGAAGGAACGGCCGATGCCCGATCGCGGGCCAGTCCTCGCCGCACATATCCGCGCCAGCGCCACGCAACTCGCTGACGCCTGCACCGCCTGCGGCGCCTGCTTTCAGGCCTGTCCGATGGTCGCGCGCACGCCGGCATTGCACAGCGCCGATCCCACCGCCGTCATGGCCGGCATCCGGGACATTCTGCGCGACGGGCCGGGCACCGAACACGCCGTCGCCTTCGCCGGCGCCTGCGTCCGCAGCGGCATCTGCACGGATGCGTGCCCCGAACGGATCGACGCCGCCTTCCTGATGCGCCTCGCATCCCTCCGCGTCCGCGGCGTCCTCGGCGATCCGCCCCGCGTCGGCAAGACGCATGATCCGCGTTGGTCGGCCCGCGTGAAAGCCTTCGCACGCCTCACCCTTTCACCCCAGGAACAGGAGGATTGGCTATGAGCGGCGTCACCTTCTGGTACGGCTGCAACATGACGCGGCACGGCGAGATCATCCGCCTCGTCACCCAAATTCTCGAAGCGATCGGCATCAGCACACATCCGGCCGGTGGTCCCGGCTACTGCTGCGGTTCACCGCAGGAGGCGAACGCGCGCATCGCTGCCGGTATGGCCTCACGCACCGTCGAAAAGTTCAATGAATCCGGCCGGGAGACGGTGGTGACTTGGTGTCCTTCCTGCCACATGAACATGCAGGATCTGATGGCGCCCGTGACGCCGGCGGCCTTCACCACGCAGCATATCAGCGAACTCTTGACCGCCCACGCTGACCAACTCCGTCCGCTGCTGCGCTACCCCGTCAAAGCCCGTGCGTTGCTTCATGCGCATCACGGCTTCCATGGCCGCGTGCCCGTCAACACCGAAATCCCTGCTCTGCTCCGCCTGATCCCCGGACTGACGATGCTCGATCATCCGCTTCGCGTTCCCGGGCACATGTGCTCAGCCATCGCACCGGTTGCAGGAGAACTCTCGCGTGCACACCGCGAAACCATCGCCGCTATGGAAGAAGTTTCAGCCGATACGCTGGTGACGATTTTCCATTCCTGCCACCGCGAAACCGTCTCGCTCGAGCGCGATCGGCCCATTCGCGTGGCGAACTGGATTCATCTCATCGGTGACTCGATGGGCCTCACCTATACCGACGAATATAAATTATGGCGAAATGCGCCCGATGCGCGCACAGCAATCGGCGACGGCCGGATCACCGCGATGGATGAGGTGGCGTTCGACCAACTCATCCAACCGGAACTCGCACGGCCTGCGCCCCTCTGACGCAATGCTCGTTCAGGACGAAGGGTCTATTCCGAAAGGCGAGTTGGCTGCGACCGGACCCGGACAGGAATCGGTACCGCATCGCCCGGATACGGCGGCTCCTCGTCCGTCTTATCGTCGGCCATGATGCGCTTGAACGCCTTCAACCCGCTGCCGAACTCGCCCATGAGCGTGCTGATCTTGCCGCCGCCGAACAGCAGGAAAACCACCGCCATCACAATCAGCCAATGCCAAATGCTAAATTCCCCCATCTTGAACCTCCGCACGCCGAAATGGGCGGCAAATCAGCACCACACAAGCACTATCGCGCTTACGGCTCAGTGACATGACTCGACTTTTCGGTAACAGGCCGCACGCGCGGCCAGAGCGAGATTGCGTGAAGCGGATACCTCAAAGCCCGTGGATCTCGCTCTAAAACAAAGAATTGGAGCGTTCCGGCTGACGACGGTCAGCCTGAAATCGCTCCAGAAGCGGTCTAGCTCTCGGACGCCACCGTGCTCCGCTCGGCCTTGGTCGCGCTCGGCGCAGGGCCCGAAATCGTGCCCGCCGGCTTTTCCACACTGGCAGTCATGGACGCGTCATCGTCCTCCGCCATGTTCTTCTTGAACGCCTTGATGCCTTTGGCGAAGTCGCCCATCAGGCTACTCACCTTGCCCCCGCCAAACAGCAGAAGCACGACCATCAGCACCACCATCCAGTGCCAGATGCTGAAGCTACCCATGATTCCTCCACGCTCCGACCGCTTTCGCCAAACCCGGCCGCATCTCTATTTTCATGGACCCGAGGCAGGCTCGATGCAAGGCCCGTCGCCTCAGGTGGATGATCCATCATTCGGGGGCAGACCAAGCAACTGCTCTAGAACATACCCTGTGTGTGCGCCCGGTGTGGCGCCGGTCCAAGCGACCACGTCCTCCGGCGCATCACCGTCGAGCCGGATCGCCGGACCGGGGTGCAGCGTCCGCCCGATCAACGGATCGTCCACCGCCTGAACGGACCGGCGCGCTCTCAGATGCGGGTCATTGGCAATATCTGCGATGTCGTACAAACGAGAGCAGGGGACCTCCGCTGCTTCCCGGTCCTGTGCCTCGGCCGCCGCCAGCCCCCGAGTCCACTCGCCGATGATCGCGTCCAGCTCCACCCGGCGCGCGCACCGATCGCCATTCGTCATGTAACGCGGATCCCGCGCCAGCTCCGGCCGCCCGATCACCGTGCACAGCCGCCCGAAGATCAGATCCGAATTGCCCGCGATGCACAGAAACTTTCCGTCTGCGCAGGGATAGGTATTGGTCGGCGACGCAGTCGGAATCGCCGCCCCCACCGGCTGACGGATGCGCCCATCCAGCGCGTATTCCGGCAGCATGCCTTCCATCAGGCTCACAACGCTATCGACCAGGTTCACATCTACCACCCGGCCCTTGCCCCCACCCGCCCCGTCGCGCTTCCACACGGCTGCCAGCAGCCCGATGGCCGCGTACAGCCCCGCCAAATCGTCACTGATAGAGATGCCGCATCGCGGCGGAGGCAGCTCGGTCGTCCCGGCCGGATATCCCGTCAGGTGCCGCAACCCACCCATCGCCTCGCCGATTGCGCCGAACGCCGGCTTATCCCGATAGGGGCCATCCTGCCCGTAGCCGGAGATCCGAGCGATCACCAGCCGCCGGTTCACCGCCCAAAGCGCCTCCGGCCCCAGATTCAGCTTTTCCAGCTGCCCGGCCCGGAGATTCTCCACCAGCACGTCCGCCCGGGCCAGCAGCTTCAGCGCCACATCCCGTTGCCGCTTCAGGTCCACGATCACCGACAGCTTGTTGCGGCCGTGAATGCTGAACCACACGGGATGCCCGTCCTTCGCCGCGCCCCAGCCGCGCACCGGGTCGCCTCCCGGCGGCTCGACCTTGATCACCTCGGCGCCAAGATCAGCCAGAATGCGAGTGCAAAACGGCGCCGCGATATAATGACCGATCTCCACCACCTTCAGCCCGACCAACGGGCCGTGGCGCCCAGGTAAAGAACGCCCAGGCCAAGAATCTGCGGCCGTGTTCACGGTTCGTTTACCCTTCCATGTCAACGTATGCACCTGGCGCCCACCCGTGGTTTGGCCATGGTTAGCGCCTGTTTCCTCCCCGATGCCGCGACAGACGCGGCTAACTCAGGGCGGTGCTGCAAGGCACCGCCCTTTTTTTACCCACCCACAGCCCGCAGTCTCTCACGGCTCGAGCGCGTCCACGAACGCGCTGCGCGACATCGGCGCCGCCCCCTTCGCCCCGATCAGCACCTGCTGCTCCAGCTTGATCCCGTCCGCGCCGCCCACTTCGCCCATATAACTTTCAACCGAAACCACCATGTTCTCCTCGAACACGCCGTCGTACCCCCAATCGGCAAAATCTTGCGCGTACGCAACCGAGGGATACTCGTCCACAAACCCCACCCCGTGCACCATCATCATGTAGCGGTTCGGCACGAATGCCTCCGGCACAGGCCAGCACCGCTCCGCGAACTCCCGGAACCCGAGGCCCGGCTTCAGCAGCGCAATACTCGTAATCACCTGCTCCTGCGCTCGCGCATACAGCGACCGCTGCCGCGCCGTCGCCGCTCCGCCCGGACACAGGAAACTGCGGGAAATGTCCGCCAGATAACCGTGCGGTCCCACCATGTCGGTGTCGAACGCAACCACCTCGCCGGGCGCGACCACCCGGTCGCCGCATTCCTGAAACCAGGGATTGGTGCGCGGGCCGGACGCCAGCAGCCGGCACTCGATCCACTCCCCGCCATGCGCGATGTTGGTCTCGTGCAGGATCGCCCACATCTGATTTTCGGTGATCCCCGGCTCCAGCGCCGCTCGCATCCGCTCTACTGCCAGGTCGCAGACGTCAATGGACAGTTGCAGGCACGCGATCTCTTCGGCCGACTTGATCGCCCGCGCTCGCTCCATCACCTCCTGCGCGTCGAACAGCTCGATCCCTTCGTCCAGCAGCCGCACTGTGCCCGCCGGCTCGCACCGGTCCACCGCCAGCCGCCGATTTCCGCCGCCATGGCTGCGCACCATCGCCGCGATCTCCTCCGCCCAGGCGATCGCCTTCTCCCCGGTGCGCGGGCCGGACAGGAAATAGAACCACGGCGTGCTGGACCGCCGCTCGTCGATCGTCTCGATCCCGTCGCTCGTGTGCATGCTGCTGGTAAAATCGAACAGCACAACCGGACCGTCCGTCGCGACGAAAGCGTACCGGCCCGGCCCGTGCATGGTCCACACCGCCATGTTCCGCGCGCCCGTCGCGTAGCGGATGTTCATCGGGTCCGACAGCACCGCGCCGGCATAGTCCCGCGCCCGCAGCTCCTCTCGCACCCGTTCTAGCCGGTACGCCCGCAGCGCCGCCTGGTCGATCGCCGCGCCTCGCTCGATCAACGAGACATCCACCGGCGCGGCCGACCATCCGCCGTCACGCGCCAGTCGGCCCATCCGAGCGATCCGCCCTGTCACCATGCCCCTCTACCGCACGGGTGTCCCGCCCCTTCCGTTCGCCGCAACCAGGCGGCGAACGGAAGGGAATCAGCAGGCCACTGAAAACAGACGTGCGCAATGTTATACAAGCCGACACATGGCAAACCCCGCACGTGCCCCCGTCAAGACAAGCGTCAAAGCAAGGGCGAAGACATCGGCCAAGGCCCCGGCCCGGACCAGAGCCGACAAGCCGACCCCGAAAATGACCGGGGCGGAGGTCCGCCACTTCCTGCAGGCTCTGGCCGACGCCAACCCCGACCCCCGCACCGAACTCGACCACGACCAAACCAACCCGTTCACCCTGCTCGTCGCGGTGGTCCTCTCCGCCCAGACCACCGACGCCGCCGTCAACCGCGCCACCGCCACGCTGTTCAAGGAGGCGCCGACCCCCCAGGCCATGCTCGCCCTGGGCGTGGAAGGCGTGTCCGGCCACATCCGCACCCTCGGCTTCTTCAACACCAAGGCGCGCAACGTCATCGAACTCTGCCGCCAGTTGATCGAGCACCACGGTGGCCAGGTGCCCCATGACCGGGAGGCGCTCGAAGCCCTGCCCGGCGTCGGCCGCAAGACCGCCAACGTGGTTCTTAACGTCGCCTTCGGCGAACCCACCTTGGCCGTGGACACGCACATCTTTCGCCTCGGCAACCGCACCGGCATCGCTCCCGGCAAGACCCCGCTCGAAGTGGAGGAATCGCTGCTCAAGCGCATCGCGCCCGAGCTGTTGCACAACGCCCACCACTGGCTGATCCTGCACGGCCGCTACGTCTGCAAGGCGCGCCTGCCGGAATGCTGGCGCTGCGTCGCCGCCCAGTGGTGTCGCTACCCGAACAAGACCAAGGCGCCTGCATGATGCCCGGCCCGATCGACTGTGACGTCCATCCCACCGTGCCCGGCCTGCGGGCGCTGCTGCCATACCTCGATGACCAGTGGCGGGAGACGGCAATCCGCCGCGGTTTCGACGAACTCGACACGATTGCCTATCCGGCGCCGTCGCCGCTGACCGTCCGCGCCGATTGGCGGGACGGGGAGGGGCGGGGTGCCACGGATGCCACGCGGCTCGCCAAAGAGGCGCTGGAGCCCTTCGGCACCGCTACGGCCATCCTGAACCCGCTCTACGGCGTGCAGGTCCCTTACAGCGACGCCATCGCTGCCGCCTTTTGCCGCGCGCTTAACACCTGGACGGCGCGGGAATTTCTCGACAAGGACCCGCGCTTCCGCGCCTCCATCGTCGTGCCGATGCTCAACACCGACCGCGCGGTGGAGGAGATCGAGTTCTGGGCTGCCGACCGTCGCTTCGTGCAAGTGTTGCTGCTGGTCGGCAGCGAACTGCCGCTTGGCCGGGCGCAGAACTGGCCGATCTACGAAGCGGCCGAACGCCACAGCCTGACCATCGGCATCCATGCCGGCAGCACCTACCGCCACCCGATCACGCCCGTCGGCTGGCCGAGCTACATCTCCGAGGACTACGTCAACCAGGCGCCCGCCTTCCAATCCCAGCTGTCATCCCTGCTCGCCGAGGGCGTGTTCGCCAAGTTCCCCACCCTGACCATCGTGCTGATGGAGTCCGGCGTGAGCTGGCTGCCCGCTTGGCTGTGGCGGTTCTCCAAGTTCTGGAAAGGCCTGCGCAGCGAAATCCCCTGGGTGGCCGACCCGCCGACGACCATCATCCGCGACCGCGTCCGCCTCACCCTCCAGCCCTTCGACGCGCCCTCCGATACCGTTGCGCGACTGATGGACCATATCGGCTCGGACGAGATGCTGCTCTTCTCGACCGACTATCCGCACTTTCAGTTCGAGGGCACGGACGCGATTCCCGCCGGCCTCGATCAAGCCCTCGCACACAAGATTATGGTGGACAACCCGCTACGGACTTACACCCGGCTCGGCGGAACCGCTTAATCGCGTCTCATACTATTCACGCAGCAAAGCGCGGTCGCTTCGCAACTCAAGCTTCTCTGCGATCGGACACTGGACGCCGGCGCCGCATGCCAAGCAGCGACAGCGCCGTCAGTCCGGTTCCAAGAACCATCCCTCCGCCGGGTTCGGGTACTGAAGCAATGACGTTGATATTGGTGACTGCTGCGGTGTCACCGATGGTATCGCCGCTGCTCAGATCGCCCTTGAAGAAGGCAACTGAGTCGAACGTATCGTCGGCCACCGTCCAGTCAGGGAGCACCCCGGTGCTGTTCGTCAGGATTGTGCCGGTGGCGGTATCTTCAATGGTGGCGTCGTAGGCTCCCGTCAGCGCGTTAAGCGTTAATCCCACGGTGAACCATTCGCCCACGGGTGCGCCCACACCTAGGTCGATGTCGGCGCTCCCGCTGGCGGCGCCGAGGAAATATAGCCTCCAGCCCTGCGTGAGACTGCTGGCATAGATCCCGACCTGCGGGGCGTACGCGAAGTTGTCGCCAACTTGCGCAAAGGTGAGCTGCATCGCCCAGTCGAGCGCAGTGGAAGATGGTGCGTCCGAGTATTGATCCACGCGCATGTCCGCGTGCAGCGAGTAGGAGGAGCTGACCGGTACAGACTGAAAGATTCCGGCGCTGGAAGCGAGGGCCGAAACCGGTTCAAATGCCTGTATGGCGTTGCCGAAGGCGTCGGTCGTGGATATCACGCTCCCTGACGGCAGAGGGGCGATCGGCGGTGACGGGCTCACCGTTCCGACGTCCTGCCAGTTAGGAGAGGGAAAGCTGCCGACTGCGTAGCTCGCGAAGTTATCGACGATCCCGGTCGCGCCAGCAGATGGGGCGCCGGCCATGCAGGCCATCACAATCGTGACCGCCGTACACCTCGTGCATGTGGTCTGAAACATCAGCTCTGTTTCCTTCGTTGTTTCCTTCGTTTGTTTGGCCAGACAATCGTAAGAATATCGTAAGAATAGCGAAATGGCAAAAACGTCACGACCGGCTGGCACTTCGGCAGCGCCGGACGTAGGGTTCGCCTGAAGGAGACCGTTCGTGAACATTGAGGTCCTGAACCGCCCGGCCGAAGCGGCCACCACCGCCTCCCGCCTCGCCATCGCCGATTGCGACATCCATCCACGGCCGACCAAGACCTCGATCGGCGGCGTCAGCACCGGGCTGATGCCCTATCTGTCCCAGCACTGGCGCGACCACATCGCCGAATTCGGCGTGACCTACCGCCATCCGTGGCAGAAGGGCGCCGCCTATCCCAAGGCCCAGCCCAATGCCTGCCGTCGCGACGCTTGGCCCGAAGGCGACATGCCCGGCACCAGCCTTGCCTTTATGGCCGAGCAGCACCTCGATCCGAACAACGTGGCGTTGGGCATCCTCAACCCGCTCACCAGCGGTCAGGGCGCGCAGAACTTGGACCTATCGGCGGCGCTCACCCGCGCCGTGAACGACTGGCAGATGGCGGAATGGACCTCGCGCGATGCGCGGCTGCGAGGCTCCGTCGTGGTGCCGTTCGAGGACCCGCAAGCGTCCGTCCGCGAAATCGAATCCCGCACGGGCGACCCCAATTTCGCGCAGGTCCTTCTTCTTAGCCGCACCGCCGAACCCCTCGGTGCCCGCCGCTACTGGCCGATCTATGAAGCGGCCGCGGCAGCCGGTCTGCCGGTTGGCATTCACGCCTTCGGCTACGGCGGCTGGCCCATCTCCGCGGGCGGCTGGGGCTCCTACTACATCGAGGAAATGGTCGGCCACGCCCAGGCCCAGCAATCTCTGCTCGTCAGCATGATTTTCGAAGGCGTGTTCGAACGCGTCCCGTCCCTCAAAGTCGTGCTGATCGAGGCCGGTCTCGCCTGGGCACCCGCACTCGCCTGGCGTATGGACGCGGTCTGGCGGAAGCTCCGCAACGAGGTGCCCCACCTCAAGCGCCCGCCCTCCGACTACATCCGCTCGAATGTCTGGTTCACCACCCAGCCCGTCGAGGAACCGGAACCCCGCCAGCATCTCGCCGAGACTCTCGAATGGCTCGGCTGGGACCGCGTGCTCTTCGCCACCGACTATCCTCACTGGGATTTCGACGACCCCGCCCACGCACTCCCGCTGCGCCTCACCGAAAACCAGCGCCGCGCCGTCTTTCGCGAGAACGCTCGCACCGTTTACGGCGCCTGACTCCGTGGCCCTCCGCGCGTCCTCCGTGCCCTTCGTGTTAACCCTTCCTTTCTGACCGGCCCCCCGATGCTCGCCGGAGAAGCCGTCATCGCCATCTGGAACGGCATCGCGCCAGAAGCGCGCGAAGCCTTCTACGACTGGCACAACAACGAACACATGCCCGAGCGCGTCGGCATCCCCGGCTTCCGTCGTGGCCGGCGATTCATCGCCAACTCCCACCACACCCACCCGGAATTCTTCACGCTTTATGAAACCGACACGATGGAAGTCGTCAAAGGCCAGGACTACGCCAACCGCCTGAACGACCCCACCCCGGCAACCAAAACCACCACCGCCCAGTTCCGCAACACCGCCCGCGCGCTCGCACGCGTCCTCGAAATCAAGCGGTCCGGGCACCGGAGGAGCCATGCTCACCATCCGCTTCGCGGCCGATACGGACAATGTCGGCGGTCTGCGCATGCTCACCCGCAGACTGATCGGCTCGCATATCTGCGGTGCCCATCTTTGCCGCGCCGATCTCGACGCGTCCGGCATCCGCACCGCCGAATCCCGCGGCCGTGCGGACATCGAAGTCCCGCCCGCCTGGTTCCTCATGGTCGAAGCCACCGGCGCCGAAATCCTTACACATTGCGCGCCCGAGTCCGAACTCACCGCCGCCGGTGCGCAGGGTCCGTTTCAGCGCGGCCTCTACCGCCTCGAATATCTCCGCACGAAGACGGCCTTCGCCCCATGATCCGCGTCGGCATTGTCGGTCTCGGCCGCATCGCCGATCTGCACTTCCGCGGCTATCGCGACCACCCGAACGCGAAGGTCGTGGCAATCTGCGACGGCAATCCCGAACGCCTCGCCCGCCGCCGCGCCGATTTCCCCGACGCGACCCCTTACGCCGATTACGCCTCCTTCCTGCGCCACGACCTCGACATGGTCGAAATCCTGACGCCCCACCCGGTCCACGCCGACATGGCTGAGGCCGCCTTTGCCGCTGGCCTGCATGTCAGTGTGCAGAAGCCCATGGCCATGAGCATTGAGGAATGTGACCGCATGATCGCCGCCGCCCGGCGCGCCGGCCGTCACCTCAAGCTGTTCGAGAACTTCCTGACTTACCCACCCCTCGAACGCATGAAAGCGCTCATTCAAGATGGCGCCATCGGTCAACCGCTGCATTTCCGCATGCGCACATTGCACGGCGATCAAACCGGTGGATGGCCGATCGAACCGCAGACCCAGCATTGGCGCCACGCGCTCACGCAGCAGCGCCGTCATGGCCGGCTGACCTTCGACGACGGTCACCACAAGCTTGCCACCGCGCGGTGGCTCTTCGGCCCGATCCAGGAAGTGTTCGCCCGCATTGATTGGCACGACACGCCGCGCGGCATAGTCGATTCCCCCGCCACTCTCACCTGGCGTCACGCCTCCGGTGTCCACGCCATGTGGGACCTGCTCTCCGTCCCCGATATGCGCATCCGCACGGACTATTACGCCAACGATGACCGGTTCGAGGCGGTCGGCGAAACCGGCATCCTCACCATCACCCGCTGCACCGGAAAACTGAACGATGAGCCGGCCCTGACTCTCTATCGTGATGGCACTCTCACCGCTTTCCAGGACATCAACAGCGACTGGGGCGAGAGCTTCCGCCGCTCCACCCTGGCGTTTCTCGATCTGCTGAAAACCGGCCAGGGCATCCCCGTGTTGACCGGTGAGGATGGGCGTGACTTGTTGCGTATCGCCGAGGCCATTGATGAGTTCGGCAGCCGAAAACCGCCCCATCCGTTTGACCTAGAGGAACCCATCGATGCGCCTGCGTTTATCGCTCCTGCTTGCGCTCGCCTTCGCCGCGCCCAGCGCTCACGCCCAGATTCAGACGCTTAGCATTTCCAATCCTTGGATCCGTTTCATCACGCCTAGCACCCCAGCCGGCGGCTACTTCACCGTCACCAACGCGGGCTCCAAACCTGTCGTGATCATTGGCGCGTCTTCCCCGGCCTGTGGCTCGGTTATGCTCCATCAGACACATGAGTCAGGCGGCGTATCCAGCATGGACATGGTGAGCCAGGTCACCGTGCCGGCCCATGGCAACGTGAAGTTTCAGCCTGGCGGATATCATCTGATGTGCATGTCCCCATCGGCCGATATGCGGGTCGGCACGACGGTGCCGGTGACCATCCGCTTCCAGGATAATCGCCAGATCACCAAGCCTTTCACTGTCCGCGGCGCCAACGGCAAGTAACTTCACTCAGCCTGATTCGTTTCCTTCGCAAGGATTTCTCGAACGAACCCCGCGAGGTTCCCACCGGTGAACAGATAACCCGGCACTCCCGCTGTCCGCGCAGACTTGGCGATATGGTGCCCTTCCTGCGTCCGGGTGATGCGGGCAATAGCACGCGTCATCGATTGTCCCACCGCTCCGCCGCGCCACGCCCGACTGATTCGTGACAACGAACACATGCCGCCCGGACTCCGTGAGCAGCCGGATCGCATCCAAAGCACCGGGGATCCACTCGAACCGCTCGCGTGTTCCGACATGCCCATGATCCCCGCTCAGCACCCCCATCCCGGTCCAGGGACGCAGCCGGACGGCGCAGGCGCGTGGGCGCTCCGGCGATGGACCCAGAAGCGACCGGGCGGACGGCACAGGTTCCAGCATCCCTGGCTCCATCAGTTGGCCCAGAGTCGCCCGATCGGCCGATTGCAGCACCTCGCGGCTCACCAGCACTCCCAGGCTTTCGCCGCTGGTCGAAACAAGCACCCGCCCCGGGCCACGATCTCTCCAGCAAAAAGCCCGGCCGGATTTCCATCCATCACCCGGTTCCCCCGGCACAGCAGGACCCGGGGAACAGCGAACCCTCTCGGTTGCCCTGCGAACTCGACCCGCACGCCCCGGGGCAGCGCCTAAGCTGCCGCCTTCACCTTCGTTTCGCTGTCCTCTGCGCCCATCTCGAACACGAACGTCTCGATACCGAAGCGCCCCCACTCGCGCATGAACCAGAAAACGAGCAGCCGTCCCCCGGCATTCGCCAAGCAAGATTGTGCATCGCCCCGCACCACGCATTGTTGGATGTTCACCGCCATCGAACCTCAGCCGCAGCTACCGCCCGAAACATCCGGCGTTTCGCCAGCGCGCCCGCATCGCGCTCGCGGTTAGCGCCCAGCGCGCTAGACCATCGGCCGTAGGTGGAGATCCCGATAGGCGTCTTCCCTTTGCACCAGCGCAGATCCTCGGTGCGCCGTCAGCGCAGCCAGTGCGATCGCCGGCAGCGGAGAGGCCCAGATAGTCTCTCACGCAACGCTGTCGGTCACTCTCCGGCTCATCTTCCGCTTAACAACGCAACATTGCCAAGTCCCTAACAAATAGACGGTATTCCGCCGTTTCCGGGTTGCGCTTTCCCGCCAGCGGTTATATCCGGCGCCGAACGAACCGAAAGGCGTCCGGAAAGCATGAACCACGTTCCCCGGGGGTTCCCGCGGGCTGGATTGGATCAACCCGGCCCCATCGTTCACGCCCACGCCCCGTTGCAGATCATCCTTGGCGGCGCCGGAACGGACGTGCCGGCCTATGCAGACGCTTTCGGCGGCGCGCTCCTGACGCTTTCGATCGACCACGCCGCCCGAGCCGCTATCAGTCCTCGTGACGACGGCCGGCTGTCATTCCAGGCCGAAGACCGCGCCCAGGAGGAAACGCAACGCGCCGCCGCGGCATTGCCCGGATCGCACTTTGCCCTCCACCGCGCGGTTTATGGGCGTATGGTGCGGGAGTTCAACGGCGTCCGGCCGCTCTCCGTTTCGGTCACGACCGCTGGCCTCCTGCCGCCCGGGTCTGGCCTCTGCGGCGCCTCAGCCCTGACCGTCGCGCTCATCCGCGCCTTTGCCGATTATCTCGATCAACCGCTGAGCCCTGCGGACGTCGCGCGTCTTGCCTTCCAGATCGAGCGTGTGGACCTCGGACGGCCCGGCGGCCAAGCGCATCTGCCCACCGCCCTGGGCGGCGTCACGCACGTCGAATTTCCTCCGGGCAATCAGGTCCGGGCCGAACCCGTCCACCTGTCTCGCACCGTGCGAACCGATTTGGCATCCGCCCTTGTCCTGTGCGCGACGGGTATGCCCGACGACGCGGCCGCGACAATGCGGGAGCTGGAACGCGGCCTGTTCGAAGGCAGCGCCGCGGTTGAGGAAGCGCTGGATCAGATCAGGCAGGACGTCGCACCCATGCGGCGCGCGCTGGAAGATGGCGACCTTCCGTTGTTGGCCGCCTTTATGGATCGAAGCTGGCAGGCGCGGAAACGGATTGGCCCCAGCATGACCAACC
Source organism: uncultured Pseudomonadota bacterium (assembly GCA_963791885.1). Lineage (GTDB taxonomy): Bacteria > Pseudomonadota > Alphaproteobacteria > Acetobacterales > Acetobacteraceae > CAVSUZ01. Next base: position 2,747,189 of record CAWBUL010000006.1, read on the forward strand.
CGAGGATCGAGCATCTGGAGAACGTCGGCCGCCGCAATCACGTGCTTGGCGTCACGCTGTGCGGCGCTGGTGGCGGCCATCTTGTCTTCCTCGCGGCGACCTCCCATCGAGAGCAGCTTATCTCCGCCCTGCAAGAAGCCGGCGCGTCCATTGTTCCTGTCCGGCTCGCCGCCTCCGACTGACAGGCGTGCGCCGTCTCCCGGCCGGCGGCGCAGCGCGCTCTAGTTCGTTTCTCGCGCAACCACATCGCGAACGAATGCCGCCAGATCTCCTCCGCCGAACAAATACCCCGGCACCCCGGCAGCCCGCGCCGCCGCCATGTCCAACTCTTTGTCCCCGATCATGAAGCTGCCCTCGCTCCGCACATCCCACGCGCGAATCAGGTCCAGCAGCATCGCCGGTTCGGGCTTGCGGCACGCACAGGCCTGCCTGTACGGCGCCGACCCCGCACCCGGATGGTGCGGGCAGTAGCGCGCGTCATCGATCGTCCCACCGTTTCGCCGCGCCTCCTCCGCCATCCACGCCAGCAGCGATCGCACCGCCGCTTCATCATAGAACCCACGGGCCACGCCGGACTGGTTTGTCACGATGAACACGTGCCGCCCCAACTCCGTGAGCAGCCGGATCGCATCCAAAGCGCCGGGAATCCACTCAAATCGCTCGCGCGTGCCCACATGCCCGTGATCGACATTCAGCACGCCGTCGCGGTCCAGGAATGCGGCTGGACGACGGAGCCTCGCCCCAAGTTCCCGGCGCGCGCGTGACAGATCCTCGGGCACCCCGATATCGATGAACCAGCCGTGCCCAATCGTGCCGGTCAGAACCCCTTCCGCCGCGAGCCGAGGCAGCACGTCCTGCTCGAGCGAACAGGACGGCTGCAGGTAATCGAGAATGCGCCGATCGAACGCATAGACCCCGGCATTGATCAGGCCGGGAGTTCCGCCAGCCGGGCGGGCGCTGAAACCGCGAACATGACCACCGGCAAACTGGGCCACACCGTAGCGGCTGGCGTCCTCGGGCGGATGCAGCAGCATATGCCCGATACCGTCGCCCGCGCTGCCGAAGACCGGCGCGAGGTCATCGTACATGCTATCGCCGTTGCACAGCACGAAGCGTCCATCCAACAACGAGGCGGCATGAAACAGTGCTCCGCCCGTGCCGGAAGGACGCGGCTCCACCGAATAGCGGACTGTCACCGCCCGCGGCAGCGAGGTCACGAACAACTCAACTGCCCGTTGCACCACCTCGGCATGGTAACCGGTGAGCAGGACGAACTCCTCGGTGCCGTAGCGGCTCAGTTCTCGCATGAGCCAGGTACAGGAACGGCTTTCCCCCGACCTCTAGGACAGGCTTCGGCGTGTGAGCAGTCAGATTTCCCAACCGGGTGCCAAGGCCGCCGGCGAGGATCGCGACCTGCCGGATTGAGGGCGGCGTCACGATCGGCCGGGCGCCAGGTCCGGGAACATCCCTCGTTCCACGAGGGCGCAAAACACATGTGCTGCCGTGATATGAATCTGCTGAATGATCGCCGTCTCGTCCGATGGTGCCCGCAGCAGCAAATCGCAGCATTCCTCCATCCCGCGGCCGTTGTGTCCGGTAAACCCGAAACAAAGTGCTCCCGCGTTCCGCGCCGCCTGAAAAGCCCTGAGGACGTTGGGCGATCGGCCGGAGGTGGAGATACCCAGAAAGATGTCGCCACGTTGGGCCAGGGCCATGACCTGGCGCTCGAAAACATATTCGTACCCGTAGTCGTTGGCCGTTGCGGTCAACGCCGAGGTGTCAACGGTCAGCGCGATCGCCGGCAGCGGCGCATGATCGAACATCAGCCGAGAAATAAACTCCCCGGCGATGTGCTGTGCATCCCCGGCACTCCCGCCATTGCCGGCGATCAGCAACCGATGGCCCTCTCGCATGGCCCCGCATGTGGCCTCAGCCATGCGATGCAATATATTTGCATACTGCTCATCAGAAGCGAATTCCGTCAGGGCCACCAGCGACCGCGACAGGTAACTCTGCACAAATCCGGCATCCTGGTTTCGCATGGTTGATTGTGCCTGCCAGGCGTGAGTTTTCCAAGCCTGCAATTGGGGCCTGGGACGTCGCATTTCCCTGTTCCTGTGCCGAAATCTGGAGTAAAAGTCCGCTCCCATATCATTTCCTATGGCCCGCATGAACGATTCTCTGCCTCCCCGCGTTCGTCCGGCGGTTAGGCTCGCAAGCCCGCAGGCGTATGTCGTGCGCGCCCGTGCACCGCTGCGTCTCGGCCTGGCGGGTGGGGGAACCGATCTGTTAGGCTATTCTGAAGACTTCGGGGGCGCCGTACTGAACGCCACCATCGATCGGTATGCATTTGCCTCCATCCGGCCCCGGAGCGACAACCTCATTGAGTTTGAGGCATGCGATCTTGGGCGGAAGGAAACCCATGCCTCCGAGCCGGCAATTCCTCAGTCGCAGCTCCTCCTTCATCGCGGCGTCTATGAACGTATAATTCGCGAATTCAATGGAGGAGAACCCATCTCCGCCACCGTCACAACGGTGGTGGATGCGCCGATGGGATCCGGTCTCGGCTCATCCTCTGCCCTCGTCGTCGCTCTGATCGAAGCGTATTGCGCGTGGCTTGAAGTTCCCCTGGGCCGCTATGAAGTTGCACATCTGGCGTATCAGATCGAACGTGTTGATCTCGGCCTCGCCGGTGGCCAGCAGGACCAGTTCTCTGCCGCGTTCGGTGGCATTAATTTTATCGAGTTCCTGGCCGGCCGACGGGTGATCGTCAATCCGCTTCGTGTCCATCAGGCAGTGGTCAACGAACTCGAATCATCTCTCGTTGTCTGTTTTTCCGGTCAGTCTCGAACCTCCGACGCGATCATTCGCCAGCAGTCTGAGCGTCTTTCCTCTGGTAGCGCGGAGGCTCTGCAGGCGATGCACCAACTGAAGCATGATGCCTCTGACATGAAGGGCGCTGTACTCCTGGGAGACGTCTCGGGATTCGCCGCAATCCTCGAACGATCGTGGCTCGCCAAGAAGCGTACCGCGAATGCCGTATCCAACACCCATATCGACAACCTGGAGGAAATAGCCCGGCAGAATGGCGCACTGGCCGCGAAAGTTTCTGGTGCGGGTGGCGGTGGATTCATGATGTTCGTCGTCCCAACCGAACGCCGTTTCCACTTGATCTCAACTCTCAACGCCGCTGGCGCTCAGGCCTATCCCGTCAAGTTCACCGACCGAGGCAGCGAATCCTGGACCGTCCCGCTGCACATCGCCGCCTGAGACCAGGCACCATAACATCGACGAAGCGCATCGGCGACGTGCCCGACCTTTTGTTCGTCTCGCACCGCATCCCGTACCCCCTCAACAAGGGGGAGAAGATACGCGGTTACAATTTGATCTCACATTTGTCGAAAAAGTACCGCATCCATCTCGGCTGCTTGATCGATGATCCCTCCGATTGGGCAGGCGTCGAGGTCCTGCGCCGCCTTTGTACCGATATCGGCGCCTTCGGCATCGATCGCCGGGTGCAGAAGTTCAAAGCACTGGCACAGATACGGCCGGGCCAACCCCTGATGTTGAATTACTATCATCACCATGGACTGCGCCAGTGGGTCGATCGGAAACTGTCCGAGACCAATATGGATGTCATTCTGATCTATTCCACGGCGATGGCGCCTTACGTGCTCGACATTGACCATCCGCTGAAACTCCTCGATATGCAGGATATCGACTCGGAGAAATGGGATGTTTACGCGCGCAAATCTCGCTGGCCCATGCGCGCCATCTGGGCCCGTGAAGCACGCACGCTTCTCGCGTATGAGCGGATTGCCGCGGCGCGCTCCCAGGCGACTTTCCTCGTCACCCAACCGGAAGTTCAACGCTTCGCCGAGCTTGCCCCTGAAAGCGCGCACAAAGTTGATGCCATCGAAATGGGAGTCGATCTCGACAGCTTCGCGCCAAATCTCGATTTGCCCTGCCCGTATTCCTCCCCCGGGCCGCACATCGTCTTCACCGGCAATATGGATTATTGGCCCAATGCCGATGCGGCAACATGGTTCGCACATGAAATCCTGCCGGAACTGCAGGGCAAACGGCCGGGAACATGCTTTCATGTGGTAGGAAACCGCCCAGGTCCGGATATCCTCGCACTGGCGAAACACCCCGGGATCAACGTGACCGGACGGGTTCCCGACGTGCGACCCTATGTCGCCCATGCGGACATTTCCGTCGGCACGCTCCGCATGGCGCGTGGTGTGCAGAACAAGGTCCTGGAAGCGATGGCGCTCGGCAAACCGGTTGTGGCCTCACCCCAAGCCTTCGAAGGCATCAAGGCGGTGGCCGGCAGAGATCTCCTGGTCGCCGACGGTGCCGCAGAGACGACGGCCGCTGTCCTATCAATCCTGAATGGCGAGCATCCCGATCTCGGCCTTGCAGCGCGCGCCGCGATGGAACGCTCATACAGCTGGGATAACAGCTTCCGGAAGCTCGACGACTGGATCGCGCGAATCGCCTCGCCGAACGGCGCAGCTGGGCACGCGGCTTGATTAAGCGAAGATTCCTGCCATCACAGCCGAGCGCTCAAGGCCGCTTCCTCGCTTAGAAGCAGCTTTCAGGAACATTCTTCGCCGTCCGGCGATACGGCAGGGGCTGCTGGTGACTGTTACGATCACGCCATCCGTTCAACTCTTTCCGCTCCCCAGTTTCCCCCTGGTTCAGCCCGGTGATGACCTGGCGGCGCTGATCGCCGCGGGCCTCGAGCATTCCGGCTGGCCCCTTCGCTCGACCGACATCGTTATCCTCGCCCAGAAGATCGTCTCCAAGGCAGAAGGCCGGCTGATCGACCTCGCCACCATCGACCCATCCCCGGAAGCCCGCAGCCTCGCCGCCGAGATCGGCAAGGACCCGCGTCTCGTCCACGTCATCCTCTCAAAATCCACCCGCGTCGTCCGCAAGCGCCCCAACCTGCTCATCATGCAGCACCGGCTGGGGTTCATCATGGCCAATGCCGGTGTGGACCACTCGAATATCGGCGGCACCGACAGCGTGTTGCTGCTTCCCCTCGACCCGGACGGCTCCGCCGCGCGTCTCCGCGACGAACTGACCCGCCTCACCGGCGTCAATCCCCCCGTGATCATCACCGACAGTTTCGGCCGCCCCTGGCGCCGGGGCTCCTGCGGGATCGCCATCGGCGCGGCCGGGTTCCCCGCCCTCGTGGATATGCGCGGCACACCCGACCTGTTCGGTCGCACGCTCGAAGTCACCTTCGTCGGCCTCGCCGATGAGGTTGCCGCTGCCGCCTCCCTGCTCCAGGGACAGGCGGGGGAGGGCCGGCCCGTCGTGATCTTGCGTGGCTTGCAATGGTCCGCCCCGGACTGCCCGGCTTCGGAGCTTGTCCGCCCGGAGCAGGAGGATCTGTTCCGGTGATCGTGGCTCTTTCGGGCGGGATCGGCGGGGCCAAGCTCGCCCTTGGCCTCAGCGGCGTCCTGCCGCCCGGGCAACTTACCGTCATCGCCAATATCGGCGACGACTTCGACCATCTCGGCCTGCGCATCGCGCCCGATGTGGATACCCTGACCTACACGCTCGCCGGCCTCGACAATCAGGAACTCGGCTGGGGCCGGCGTGACGAAACTTGGTCGTTCATGGAGACGCTAACCGCGCTCGGCGGCGACACCTGGTTCCGCCTCGGCGACCGCGACCTCGCGCTGCACATCGAGCGGACCCGCCGGCTGCGTGCGGGCGAAACCCTCGCGGACATCACCGCCGATATCTGCCGCCGCGTCGGCGTCGGGCCGCGCGTGCTGCCCGCCAGCAACGACCCCGTCCCCACACGGGTGCTGACCGATCAGGGCTGGCTCGACTTCCAGCACTGGTTCGTCCGCCTGCGCGCCCAGCCACCTGTTACGCGTGTAGAATTCACCGGTGCGGCTGAGGCCCGCGCCCTACCCGACGCTCTCGACAGGATCCGTACCGCGAAGGCCGTCGTGATCGCCCCGTCCAACCCCTTCATCAGCATCGACCCAATTCTTGCGATCCCCGGCTTCCGCCGTGCGCTCCAGGAAACCGCCGCCCCGGTGATCGCCGTCTCCCCGATTATCGGCGGCCGCGCTGTCAAAGGACCGACCGCCAAGATGATGGCCGACCGCGGCACGCCCCCGAGCGCCCGTGCCGTCGCGGACCACTACGGTGATCTGACCGACGTCTTCGTCGCGGACCCGGTGGACGCCGATAGCCTTGCCGGGTTGTCCGTGCGCGTCGTCCTCGCGCCGGGCCTCATGACTACGCTGGCCGACAAGGAAGCGCTGGCCCGCGCCGTGCTCGGCGCGGCATGACGGGCATCTGGGCTGCCGTTCCAGTCAAAGGCTTCGAAGGCGCCAAGCAGCGCCTGTCGCCCATGCTCACCCCGGCGCAACGCCGCACACTCGCCGCCGCCATGCTGGCCGACACGCTCGCCGCCCTGGCTCAGGCGCCCCTCGACGGCATCATGGTAAACACCGACGACGCGGAGGCAGCCCGGATCGCAGCACGCTTCGGCGCCCAGGTCGTAACCCAAGACGCTGCGTCCGGCCACACTGCGGCGGTCACGGCGATGGCGCTCATCCTTGGCGCATCTGGTCGCGCGATGCTCACCGTCCCCGGGGACATCCCGGGCTCAACCGCCGATGAGTTCGCCGCAATCGGCCAGGCCGCCAGACCGGCGCACTCCTTTACCATTGTCCCGGCTCACGACCGTCGCGGCTCCAACGCCATTCTGCTCCGCCCGCCGGACGCCGTGCCGCTGCGCTTCGGCGACGATAGCTTCGAGCCGCACCTCCAGGCCGCACGCAATTCCGGCATCGAGCCATCGGTCCTGACCTTGCCGGGTATCGCGCTCGACCTCGATCAGCCGCAGGACGTGCGAGCCTTCCTCGCGACGCTGGCCGCCCGACACACGGCAGCAGGCGCGCTGCTCGCCGAATGGCTCAGCAGCGCCGCGGCTGGGGGGCGAAATCCACCATCTTCGCCCGCATGACGAAGTCGCCGAAATCCATTCGCAGATCGTCGGCCACGCCGTTGGTCCAGTAGCGCATCGACACGTCATAGTCCGGCAGCATCGTGGTGGAGGCCATGGCAAAGAACGCGATGTCCACGTGTGCGCTGGGCAGAGCGGACAGTTCCGGCCATTTCGTCGGCGTCGGCTTGCTGAGGTTGGTCACCACAATCGAACTCAGCTCCGCCCCGGTCTCGTCGGTGCCGTCGAACAGCGGCAGGGTGAAGGTGCGCTTGCCAGCCTCAGCGTTCTCCAGCACCGCGGCGGTGTGAGCCATCGGAAACAGCGTGCCCGCAGGCAGCGGCTTATCCACGCGCTTCGGTTCAGTGTAGTGCGCCACGCCAGCCCCGCCCGGGTGATCCAACCGTGCATCACCGTCGGTCTGGCCTGTCACGGCGTCGTCGGTGGTCTGCCGCATGTGAAAGCGCAGACGCGTGCCGTCCTTCAATTCCCATGTGACGTAGTCGGATACCATGTGCACCGTCTGCCCCTCGGCATTCGCGATGCGCATGTCCAGCCGCTGGCGCACGGCCCAGCCGTCACAGGCGTCGATCACCTCGTATCCCATCTCGCCGGACGCGCCCATGACGTCGGAGCTGCGCGCCGTCTCCAGCGTCATGCGATACAGCGCCCGGTGGGGGATCAGGTGAATGGCTGGGGGCGCCGCCAGCACAGGAGAGACAAGCGCAAGGGCGGCGGCCGTCCAGGCGAACAGACGGAGCATTCGGACTCCAATTGGTATGTGCGCGGGGTTGGTGGGGCGGCCGCGCGCGCGAATCAAAAGTCGGGAACCATCAAGGATAGAAGACGCCCGCCCGCGCCTCAATCGCGGAGCTTCGGCGGAAGATCGATTTTCAGCGAGAGTTCCTTCAGCCGCGCGGGCGCGACCGGGGCCGGGGCCCCCATCATCAGGTCCTCGCCCTGCTGGTTCAGCGGGAACAGGATGACCTCCCGGATGTTCGGCTCATCCGCCAGCAGCATCACGATACGGTCAATGCCCGGAGCCGATCCGCCGTGCGGTGGCGCGCCATAGCGGAAGGCGTTCAGCATGCCGCCGAACCGCGCCTCCACATCCGCCGCGGTGTAACCCGCGATCTCGAACGTCCGGATCATGATGTCCGGCCGATGGTTGCGGATGGCGCCCGAGGACAGCTCCACCCCGTTGCACACGATATCGGTACTGGAACGCCTTGATGGTCAGCGGGTCCTGGCCGTTCAACGCCTCCAGCCCGCCCTGCGGCATGCTGAACGGGTTGTGGCTGAAATCGACCTGCCCCGTCTCCTCGTTCAGCTCATACATCGGAAAATCCGTGATCCAGCAGAAGCGGAAGGCGCTTGGCTCGATCAGTTTGAGCTCCTCGCCCAGTCGAGTGCGCACCAGCCCCGCGAATCTCCAGATCTCGCCCGGCTTGCCTGCCGCGAAAAACACGGCATCGCCCGGCTTCAGACCACAGGCTGACCTGATCGCCGCAGCCCGCTCCGGCTCCAGGTTCCGGGCGATCGGACCCTTGGCCCCTTCGGCATCGAACGTGATGTAGCCGAGGCCGGCGGCGCCCTCCTCCCTCGCCCAATCGTTCAGCTTGTCGAAAAAGCTCCGCGGGTTTCCCCCCGCGCCCGGTGCCGGAATGGCACGGATCGCGCCGCCGCTCGCTGCGATACGCGCGAACAGCCCAAAGCGCGACCCCGCGAAATGCTCCGTCACATCGACGATGCGCAACGGATTGCGCAAATCCGGCTTGTCCGTGCCGTATTCCAGCAGCGCCTGGTCATACGGAATCCGCGGGAAGGGTAGATCCGTGACCGCCCGCCCGTCCGCGAATTCCTCGAACACGCCGGCGATCACCGGCTCGATGGTCGCAAACACGTCCTCCTGCGTCACGTAGCTCATTTCGAAATCGAGCTGGTAGAACTCGCCCGGAGAGCGGTCAGCGCGGGACGCCTCATCGCGGAAACACGGCGCGATCTGGAAATAGCGGTCGAACCCCGCGACCATGATCAGTTGCTTGAACTGCTGAGGCGCCTGCGGCAACGCGTAGAACGTCCCGGGATGCAGCCGGGACGGCACGAGGAAGTCGCGTGCTCCTTCGGGGGACGAGGCGGTCAGGATCGGCGTCTGGAACTCAGTGAACCCCGCTTCGATCATCCGCCGGCGGATCGACGCGATCACCTGCGCGCGCAGAATCATATTCCGGTGGATCTTGTCGCGCCGCAGATCGATGAAGCGGTATTTCAGCCGCAGGTCTTCGGGAAACTTCTCTTCGCCGGCCACCTGGATCGGCAGCACCTCCGCCGCGGACTGCACCGCGACCTCGCGGGCCTGCAACTCGATCTCCCCCGTATCAAGGCGCGGGTTGATCGTGCCGCTCTCGCGCGGGACGACGGTACCTGTGACGGTAATAACACTCTCCGGGCGCACCCTATCGGCCGTCTCGAAAGCCGGGCTGCCCGCCGGAAACACGCACTGGGTAATCCCGTAATGGTCGCGAAGGTCGATGAACAGCAGGCCGCCGTGATCACGCTTGGCGTGCACCCAGCCGGACAGCCGTGCCGCCGTGCCGGCATTCGTCAGTCGGAGCTGACCGCAGGTATGGGTGCGGTAGGGATGCATGCTGAGCCGAAATTCCGCTGGAAAGGGCCGGCAGACAAAGCGCCGCGGGATCGGAGTGTCAACCCAAGGCCGGCCTCCGCCGAGCGTCCGCAAGGGCTGAGAAGTCGGCATTGCGCTGGGCAACCCGAACGGCTAGCCTCTTTCAGTTACAAATAGCCGCACGGTCTTGACAGACCGTGGCAGAAGCAAGCCCCCGACCGGGGCTGGGGGGCGCGTTCAGGTGCAATCGACCGACGCGGGTATTTTGGAAGCGGGCGACCACCGGGCGCGAGCGAACGGTTGGGAGCAATTGCATGGCTGATGGAACGAGTATCCCCGCAGGTGTGATTGGCGCGCGCGCCGTTTCGGCTCGGAGCACGGACAGCCTGCGTCGCTTCACCCAACGACGGAGCACGATTGCCTTCTTTCTGTGCCTACCGCTGATCCTGCTCGTGGCGTGTTTGGTCGTCTACCCGGCCATCTACGCGATCTATTTGAGCACGCTCAACAAGGCCATGACCAAGTTCGTCGGCCTCGGGGATTACGCCTTTCTGCTCAAGCGCAATACGTTCAAACTCGTTATTTTCCAGAGCTGCCTGTTCGCCATCACGTCGGTGATCTTCAAGGCGCTGTTTGGGTTCATCCTTGCCCACCTGATGCACAACATTTCGGGCCGCAACCAGCGCATCTGGCGCGGTGTGCTGCTGGTGCCCTGGGTGATTCCCCTGGCGCTTTCGACGCTCACCTGGTGGTGGATGTTCGATCCGTCCTACTCAGCATTCAACTGGATCCTAAACCAGTTCGGCATCGCCTCCGTGCCATGGCTTGGTGTGGGTTGGATCGCGCGCTTCTGCACCATCACCGTCAATGTCTGGTTCGGCACGCCATTCTTCATGATTATGTATCTCGCTGCGCTGAAATCCGTCCCAGAACAATTGTATGAGGCCGCTGCGATTGATGGCGCCAGCGCAGTACAAAAGCTGCGTTTCGTCACGCTGCCGATGATGCGCAACATCATTGCCATCACCGTGCTGTTCAGTTTGATCGTGACCTTCGCCGATTTCGACATCGTTCGCATCCTGACCAACGGCGGGCCCGAGGACATGACCCACGTCTTCGCCACCTACGCCTTCCAGGTGGGGATCCAGTCTGGCGACATTCCGCTGGGTGCCTCCGTCAGCCTGTTCATGTTGCCGATTCTGGGGGTGGCCGCGTTCTTTGTGCTCCGAGGCGTTACCCGCCGCACCGCGGAGATGGGCGCATGAGCGCGACGACCGCCGGCCGGATCGCACGGCCCCGCCCCAACGGAAAGCCCAAGGGCGGCCTGCACGCGCAGCGGACTTGGGCCCTGTGGGGCAGCTACTCGGCGTTGACCGTGTTCGTCATCATGTTCCTGGTGCCGCCGTTCTACACGATTATGACCAGCCTGAAGTCCTCGGCCGAGATCGGGGCGGAGAAAGGCACGCCCTGGATCGTGCACCACCCCACGCTCGCGAATTTCTGGTACCTCATCACCTATCCGAACTTTCAGCGCTATTATCTGAATTCGCTCTGGGTGACTGTGCTGGTCGTGGTCATCAGTATGGTGGTCTCGGTGCTGGCCGCGTTCAGCCTGGCGCGCATGGGGTTCTGGGGCAGCAAGACACTCGCCACCGGCGTGTTCCTGACCTACCTGGTGCCGGCCTCTCTGCTCTTTATCCCCCTGTTCCAGATCGTCGGGTGGATCGGGCTGATCAACAGCACCTGGTGCCTGGTGCTGATCTATCCCACGCTGGCCGTCCCGTTCTGTACATGGATCATGATCGGGTATTTCAGCTCGATCCCGAAAGAGCTGGATGAGGCGGCCCTGATCGACGGCGCTGGCTACCTGCAGATGCTGTGGCGCATCTTCATCCCCGTCGCCATGCCTGGCATCATCGCCGCGACCATCTTCGCCTTCACCGTCAGCTGGGGCAACTTTATCTACCCGCTCGCTTACCTGTATACGTCCAGCCAGATGGTGCTGACAGTGGGCATCATCAGTGATCTGATCCGGGGCGACGTGTTCGAGTGGGGGAAGATCATGGCGGCGAACGTGCTGGCGGCGGCGCCGCCGATCATCATCTATGCGTTCCTGATGGACTACTACATCGCCGGTCTGACGGCCGGCGCGACGAAAGGCTGAGGAAGCAACATGTCAGAAGTGTCTTGCCGGAAGGTGGTTAAGGTCTACGACGGCGGCGTCCAGGCCGTGAAGGGGATCGACCTGGAGATTGCAGACCAGGAGTTCGTGGTCCTCGTCGGTCCCTCGGGCTGCGGAAAATCCACCACCTTGCGCATGATCGCCGGGTTGGAGGAGATCAGTGACGGTGAGATCTGGATCGGCGGCGATGTGGTGAACGACGTGCCGCCGCGCGACCGCGACATCGCGATGGTGTTCCAGAACTACGCGCTCTATCCGCACATGTCGGTCTTCGACAACATGGCGTTCGGTCTGAAGCTGCGGAAGTTTCCGCGCGATGAGATCAAGCGTCGGGTCGATGAGGCCGCCCGTATTCTTGACATCCACGCGCTGCTGGAGCGCAAGCCGAAGGCCTTGTCAGGCGGCCAGCGTCAGCGCGTCGCGATGGGCCGCGCCATCGTGCGAAACCCCAAGGTGTTTCTGTTCGACGAACCCCTGTCCAACTTGGACGCGAAGTTGCGCGTGCAGATGCGCACCGAGATCAAGAAAGTACATCAAACCGTTCGCACCACGACTGTGTACGTTACGCACGACCAGGTTGAGGCGATGACGCTCGCCGACCGGGTCGTCGTGATGAACCAGGGCATCATCGAGCAGGTGGGACCGCCGCAGGAATTGTATCATAATCCGGCGACGCGGTTCGTGGCTGGCTTCATCGGCAGCCCCGCCATGAACTTCCTGCCCTGCCGGGTGGAGAACGGTGCCGGGGGACTGAGCATAAAGGTGAACGATGGGATCGTGCTGCCCGTGCCTCCGGCCCGAGCCGACCGCTACGGCACCTACAAGGGGCGGGAGATGATCCTGGGCATCCGGCCGGAACACCTGTTCGATTACCACGAGGGAAATCAGCGGCCGGGCTACGGGCGCATGAACGCTCCGGTGGACGTTGTGGAGCCGATGGGCATGGAAACCTTGGTCCACTTCTTCATCGACGGCACGCCGGTATGCGCGCGCTGCGATCCCGCGACGCCCGCCGCCCCCGGGGAGATCCTCCCGCTGAGCGCGGACATGAACAACATGCATCTGATGGAGCCCAGTTCCGGCCGGGTCGTTTAACCAACGAGGGCCTGCCCAGGGCGGGGATAATCAGGCAGACTCGTTCAACACGAGTCGCGCTCCCTGCATGCACCTTCACGACCGCATCGAGAACTACGTACGCGAGACGCGCTTTCCGCGCAGCCTGTTTGTTTCCGAAGACGGGCGCATCGTCGGTACCTGGATCATGGGCAACGACTACCGGGTGAAATCCGCCTATTACGGCGGCTACCCGGCCGGTTATCTGCGTCGTATCCGGGCGCTCTTTCCGGAGAAACGCAACGTCCTGCATCTCTTCTCGGGCAAGGTCGACGTTGCCACATTCCCCGGCGATACCGTGGACATCAATCCCGCGAACACCCCGACCTATGTGGATGACGCGCAGACACTACAGAGCGTGCCGCTCGACCGCTACGATCTGATCCTGGCCGACCCGCCCTACAGCGTCGAGGACGCCGAGCGCTATCAGACCACCATGGTAAAGCGAAACCGCGTCATGCGGGCGCTGCAGCGCGCTGCCCCGGGCACGCACATCGTCTGGTTGGACCAGGTGCTGCCGATGTACCGCAAGGACGCCTTCGCGATCGATGGCGTGATTGGCATGGTCAAGTCCACGAACCACCGGTTCCGCGTGGTGACCGTCTTCCGCAGGTTATCCGCCGAACATTGACGCCCGCGCGGAGTTGGGCAAAGGATCAGCCGCCATGATCCTCGTCATCGATAACTACGACAGCTTCACCTTCAACCTCGTCCACTTCCTGGGCGATGTCGGCGGTGAGTGCGAGGTCTGGCGCAACGACGCGATCACCCCTCAGGCGGTGCTGGATTGTGCACCCGAAGCGGTTGTGCTGTCCCCAGGGCCATGCACGCCGAACGAAGCCGGGATCTGCCTCGATCTGATCAAGGCCGCCGCCGGCAAGCTGCCGATGCTCGGTGTTTGCCTCGGCCACCAGGCCCTCGGCCAGGCCTTTGGTGGCAAAGTGATCCGCGCGCCCGCTCCGATGCACGGCAAGACCAGCCGCGTGTTCCACAAGGGCACCGACATCCTGCAAGGCGTCGCCTCCCCCTTCACCGCGACCCGCTATCACAGCCTGATCGTGGACAGCGCTTCCTTGCCGGAAGTCCTGGTTCCTACCGCCTGGACCGAGGACGGAATTATGATGGCCATGCGCCACCGCTCGCTGCCGATCTTTGGCGTGCAGTTCCATCCCGAAAGCATCGCCAGCGAGGCAGGGCACGATATCCTGCGAAACTTCCTCGATATCGCGCGTGGAAGGAACGCCCCCGCGCGCGCTGCCTAAGGTGTCCAGTAGCCTTAAACCCATCCTCGCCCGGCTCGCCACTGGGGCTGTGCTGACCGAGTTGGAAGCGGAAGCCGCGTTCGACATCATCATGTCGGGCGAAGCCACACCCGCGCAGATCGGCGGACTGCTCATGGCCATGCGCGTGCGTGGGGAAAGCGTTGCGGAGATCACGGGCGCAGCCCGGGCAATGCGCGCCCGAATGGCCGCCGTGCCGACGCCCGAGGGTGCGATGGATGTGTGCGGCACCGGCGGAGATGGGGCAGGGACCCTCAACGTCTCCACGGCCGTCACGCTCGTGGTCGCCGGCTGCGGCGTGCCGGTCGCGAAACATGGCAACCGCGCACTTTCCTCCCGCACAGGGGGCGCGGACGTCCTGGCCGCCCTCGGCGTCGAGGTCGAACCACCTCTCGATCGCCTTCCTCAAATCCTGCAAGCGGCAGGCTGCGTGTTCCTGTTCGCCCCGCGCCACCACCCCTCGATGCGCCACGCCGCCGGTCCCCGCGTGGAACTCGGCACCCGCACCATTTTCAACCTGCTCGGACCCCTGGCCAACCCGGGCCGTGTGACCCGCCAGCTCACCGGCGTGTTCGCGCCCGAATGGGCCCGCCCGGTCGCCGAAACGCTGGGACGCCTGGGCACAGAGCATGCCTGGATTGTCCACGGGCAGGGCCTGGACGAGCTGACCGTTGCCGGCGAAAGCGCCGTGGCCGAACTGCGCGACGGCAAAGTGCAGGAATTCACCATTGGCCCGGAAGACGCCGGCTTGGCGCGCGCGCCGGTGGAGGCGATCAAAGGGGGCGACGCGGCACAGAACGCGGGTGCTCTGCTGGCTTTGCTTGAAGGGGCGGCGGGCCCATATCGCGACACCGTTGTTTTGAACGCGGCGGCAGCGTTGATCGTGGCCGGAAAGGCGGCTGATTTGCGTGAGGGCGCCGACTTGGCGGCGACGGCGTTGCGATCCGGCGCAGCGTTGGCGACCCTGGAGCGTTTGCGCCAGGAAACCCGATTTCCGACTGAACCGGGACGGTAGTGTCCTGCCCCGGACGTTCGCCGCGCTAGGCGGCGAACGTCCGGGATAAGCAGGCCCACTGAACACGAAGCAGAGTGTCCTGCCCCTGAAGGGCGTCACGCATGGGACGAACTTCAGGTTTGGGACGGTAGAACAGGATCGAGGATTATGCAGGCAGAAACCCGGGTCGAAACCGGCTACGACGTGCTGGCCCGTATCTGCGAGGAGACCCGGGAAGAGGTTGAACGTCGCAAGAAGACGCTCAAGCTGGACCTGCTTCGCGCGCGCATCGCCGCTCAGGAGCGCCCGCGCGGGTTCGGTCTGGTGCTGAAGCACGCCGTCGGGGATGGACGCTTCGCACTGATCGCGGAGATCAAAAAAGCGTCGCCATCCGGCGGCCTGATCCGTGCCGATTTTGACGCGGCCACGCTGGCCCGTGCGTACCGCGACGGTGGCGCGACATGTCTCTCCGTCCTCACGAACGAGCCGTATTTCCAGGGCCGAGCCGAGGATTTCGTTGCCGCGCGAAAGGCCGTGGACCTGCCGGTAATGCGCAAGGATTTCATCCTCGATCCCTGGCAGGTGTTCGAAAGCCGCTCACTCGGTGCCGATTGTATCCTGCTCATCATGGCCGCGCTGTCGAATGAACAGGCGCGGGAGCTGGAGGACGTGGCGCGCTCGCTCGATCTGGACGTTTTGGCCGAGGTCCACAACGAAGAGGAACTGGAACGCGCGCTCTGTTTGCAAACGCAACTGATCGGCATCAACAACCGCGATCTGCGCACACTTAAGACAGATCTGGCCACGACGGAGCGGCTGGCGCCGCTCGTCCCCCCCGATCGGTTCCTGATCGCCGAAAGCGGCATCCGCGACAACGCCGATTTGCAGCGCCTGGCCGCCGCAGGGTCGCTGTGTTTCCTTGTCGGCGAAAGCCTCATGCGTCAGCCCGATGTCGCCGACGCCGTACGAACGTTATTGGGCGATGGACCCACGAAAGCAGCATGAGCGGCCTGACCCATTTTGACGCGGCGGGGAACGCCGCGATGGTTGATGTCTCAGGAAAGCCGGTATCCGACCGCACGGCGACGGCGCGAGCCCGCGTGCTGATGCGGCGGGAGACGCTGGACGTGATTCGCTCGGGAACCTCGAAGAAGGGTGACGTCCTGGGCGTCGCGCGCATTGCCGGGATTATGGCGGCGAAACGCACACCCGACCTGATTCCCCTGTGTCACCCGCTTCCTGTGACCGCGGTACGTGTTGATCTGACTCCGGATGAAGCCGGACCCGCCGTGGAGATCGAAGCCACCGTGCGCACCACGGGGCAGACCGGGGTCGAGATGGAGGCGATGACCGCCGCGACCGTCGCCGCGCTGACTATCTACGACATGTGCAAATCGATCGATCGCGGCATGCGGATTGAGGCAGTCCGCCTGGTACATAAGGCGGGCGGCAAATCTGGCGAATTCAGCGGCGTGTAACCACCGGCGGGGTCGGCGCCTCCCGAAGCAGCATCACCAGCCCAAGCATTACGATGGCGGTGATGGATACGATCGTAAACCCATCGATATAGGACAATACGCTGGCCTGGTTGCGCACGGCCTGGGCCAGCAGGGACATCGCTCGAGCCGATGCCGCCGCCGGCCCGTCGGAACGTGCAAGGACGTCGCCGGTGTATTCCGAAAGGCGTTCCTGCGTCAGATAGCCGGCCGGCCCGACGTGCTGCCCTAACAGGTTCGACTGCACCTGCTCCCGTACGCGCACATAAGTTTGCATGAACGCATTGCCCAGCTCGCCGCCAAACAAGCGACCGGTCTGCAGCACCGCACCAAACGTCAGGGCGTCGGCGGGCTGCAGATGGCGAACGGCGAACAGCACCACGGAGATCAAAGCAGCGGATTGCCCGAACGCCTGCAGAATCTGCGAGGGCAGAAAATCGCCGGTCGCCCATTCAGCCGTGAGGTTCGACGCCATCAAGCACGCAATACCCACCGCGGTCACCCCGAGGGCCAGAACGTAGCGCGGATCGATATATTGAAGCATCCAGGCGATAAGCGGCGCGAGAATGAACTGGGGGACGGCGATCCAGAGCAGGACATCGCCGACCTGCAGCGAGCGGAAATTCTGCAATGTCGTTAAATATTGGGGAATGAGATAACTCGTGGATAGAATGATGAAGCGGTACATGACGATAATCATCACCATGAGCGCGATGTTTCGCCGCAGCAGGAAGCTCAGGTTGATCCAGGGATGCTCGGCCGTGAGCTCCTGCACGATGAAGGCGAGGATAAGCAGACCGCCGCAGACCAGCAGCCCACTCACCACGCCGGAATTGAGCCAGTCCAGCCGGTTCCCCTGATCCAGCGCGGCGTAGAGGACCGAAAATCCGCTTGAGGCGAAGAACATCCCCCAGAAATCGGCGTTGCGCAGCCCGTCGCGATTGATCGGCGGACGCGGCATACCGAAATAAATGCAGACGACCATCGGTACGGCAAGGATCGTGCCCTGCCAGAAGATCCAATGCCAGTTCTGGTTGTCGAGATACCATCCTTCCAGCGAGGCTGGGATGTTCAGCGACAACTCGAGACTGAGTCCGTACGCCGCGATCCCATACGGCCAGAGCGTCGGGGGCAGACTTTGCAGTACGAACCCGATCGTCAGCGGGATGAATGTGCCAGAGGAAAGTCCGCCGATCGCTTGGCCGATGAGCAAGGCGGGCAGTCCCGGCGCGTACGGAATCAGCGCGGAGGTAAGAGCAAACACTGCGGCGGACACCATCAGGACCCGCCGCACGCCGAACACCAGACCGAGCCAGGCGGAGACGGGACCGATAGCCATCTGTCCGACCGTCGCCGCAGTGGTGATCCACGCGCCCTCATCGAAGCCGGCGTGCACCGCGCCGCGCAGATCAGCGAGTCCGAACGTCGTGATCCGGCCGTAAAGCGTGGAAATCAACGCCCCCAGCAGAACCGCCGCGATCCCCACGAAGGGACGTATGCTTCGCGGAGGCGCCGGCGCGTCGTGATGGGCGGCTGGCGCGAGCCGCGCTGACGGTGCAACAGTCGCGCTCATCGCGTGGTGCTGATCGGCTGCTTGTCGGTGTGGATCGTGGTTTCGACTGACATGCCGGGACGCAGCCGTTCACCCAATCCGCCATCGTCATCCAGCACGATCTTCACAGGTACGCGCTGAACGACCTTGGTGAAGTTGCCGGTCGCGTTGTCCGGCGGCAGAAGCGCAAATTCCGACCCGGTGCCGGGCGACCATGAATCGACATGGCCGTGCAGCACCACGCCGGGGAACGTATCCACCGTGACGTCAGCGGGCTGCCCGATCTTGAGGTGAGTGAGCGCCGTTTCCTTGTAATCAGAGATAACGTAAATCCGGTTCAGCGGCATGACCGCGATCACTTGCGATCCAACCCCCACATACTGGCCGGGATATACCCGCCGCTGACTGACCATCCCATCGGTCGGCGCGGCGATTCGCGTGTAGCCGAGATTGATTGCGGCGAGGTCGCGTGCGGCTTGCGCGGCCTTGAGGTTGGCGTCCAGCCCGGCTTCCTGCGATTGCTGAACCGCGAGTTGGCGTCGCGCCGCCTCAACCGATGCGACCGCCTGCAGAACCTGCGCCTGCGACAGCTTCCACGCGGCGTCCGCCTGCTCCACCGCCTGCTCCGTCCCAACCACCTTTGTGGCAAGCAGCTTCCGCTGGCGCTCAGACTCCAGGTGGTCACGCCATTCAGTCGCCTGACTTCCCGCCACCTGCGCTTCCGCCGCCGCGATGTTCGCCAGTTGAAGCTGCTCCTGTGCCTTGAGGTTGACGATCGCCGCCTGCGCCGCCAGGACATTCGCATTCGCCTGGGCAAGTTGAGCCTGGAAGGGCGCCGGATCGATTTCCACCAGCAGATCACCGGCGTGAACCTGCTGGAAGTCATCGACCAGCACGCGGGAGATTCGGCCTGTGACTTGGGCGGACAGGGGCGTAAGGTCGGCCTGCAGCGACGCGTCGTCAGTCCATTGTGGCCCGCTCGCCCCTACCCACTCATTCCAATCAACGATGATCGCAGTAGCCAGCCCCGCCGCAAGCAGGACTGCGAGAAGCCGGGGTAGGTGCCGGAGAACGGATGCGCCAAATTTGCCGGCGGGCACCGCGCGCTGCGCCGGTTCAAGGCTCGAAACCGCCTCGTTCGTGTGTAGGTCCGGCGTGTTCGCGTCCAACCATAACCTCCGGACATAGGGGACGCAGGATGCTAGAGGCGACCTTCAGCCTTGCCTCCGCAACGGTCAATCGGCCTCCTTCCTCCTCGATGCTGGACAGGCCTGCCAAAACCTTGTCCGTTAGGGCCATGTATCTGGGCACCCAAGTCGCCGTGCGCGACGATACCGACCTTCGGATGTGGGCGCAGCTTGGCGTCACCCATGTCTGTGCGGACCCGCCGGGAAGCCCCCATGACTGGACCGAGGAGGTGCTGGCAGGGCACAAAGCGCATATCGAGAGCTTCGGGCTGACGCTCGACATGGTACAGTTGCCCCTGTCGTCGCGTCCGATTGAGCAATCGCAGAGCCCAGCGATTCTGCTCGCGCAGGAGCCGGACCGCCAGCGCCAGCTCGATTCCGTCTGCAAGCTGATCGAGCGCCTTGCCACGGTCGGCATACCCGCAGCCAAATATAACCTGAATATCATCGGGATTCCCCGCACGCCGCCGGAGGAAGGGCGCGGCGGCTCGCGCAATGCGGCGTTCCGCTGGGACAAGACGGATCAGAAAGCCGCTCCGGGCGCCGCAGGCGTTCTGTCAGAACAAGAGAACTGGGCACGCATCGAGCATTTCCTGCGCGCCGTCGTTCCAGTTGCAACGTCCTCCAAAGTGCGTCTGGCGTGCCATCCGCACGACCCTTATACGCCTCGCGGATACAAAGGTGTTACCCGGGTCCTTGGCACGGTGGAGGGGCTGAAACGCTTCGTGCAAACCGAAGAAAGTCCCTACCATGGTCTGAATTTCTGTCAGGGGACAGTCGGGGAAATGCTCGACAATCCGCGCACCGAGATCGCGGACGTCATCCGCTGGTTCGGCGAGCGCGGGAAAATATTCAACGTTCATTTCCGCAACATCCGAGGCCGCAAGCTGGACTTCATGGAAGTGTTCCCGGACGAGGGTACGATGGATATGGCGGCCGCTCTCCGGGTTTATCGGGAGGTCGGATATCAGTACATGCTAATGCCGGACCACGTACCGCATATCGACGCACGCGATCCCTCCGGCACGGCCTTTGCATTCTGCTACGGTTATATCCGCGGATTGCTCGACGCAATCTGAGCACGGTTACCCCCATCACTCGACTATAATGATTGCCCGGCCGGTGGCGTTCGTGTATCGCACGCACCGCCCTTACGCGTATCATTTCGAAATCGGTTCGCTATCGTATGATTGATCGGCTGCTCTATCGCCTTGATCCTGCTTATCGCATGCGCACGCGCCCCGCCAAACGGTGGCTGCCTGACGTCCTCGCATCCCTGGAAATTGACGAGCTGTTAAAGATTCGAGCCGGATCCCGCGGGAAGATCGACAACCTGCACTACCTCAAATACTTCAATGTGGAAGGATATGTGCGGGAGCATCTGCAGCGCGCGATCTTCCTGGGGATGCAGAACGCCCAGAACGACGTGCTCGATATCGGCACCGGTTTTGGATACTTCCCGTATATCTGCATGTTTTTTAACAATCGAGCGAAGGCGACGGACCTGCCGGGCCTTCCGCTATTCGACGAAGTAACCAGTTTTCTCGGTGTAGACAAAATTCACCATCGCATCGAGCCCTTCCAGCCGCTTCCTGATTTCGGCGTTAAATTCCACGTCATCAACGCCGCGCGGGTCGCTTTCGCGTGGAAATCGAACCTGACGGATCGCTGGGGACCCGAGGAGTGGGATTATTTCCTGACAGACGTCGTCACCAACCAGCTTCGTCCGGGCGGCCGGATGTTTCTCGACTTGAATTACCACGCGGAACACGGGGGCTTTCTATCGCCCGGAGTGGATCCGGTCATTCGTAAGCACAACGGGCAGCGTCGCTGGGGTCGCATTATCGTGCGCAAACCACCAGCGGTTGCTTCCGTAAAAGAACCTTCACCAGCTGCGGCGGTTGCCTGATCAATCACCCAGCCGTCCACTCCGACTGAGTATGCAGAAGCCGGAGTCCCGCACGCTCCATGTTTCGGTAGCTGGTTGAAGCAAAATCGGCTTGGCTGCACAGCAACTCTGCACCCAGCCGATCTGCCTCATTTTGGCGATGCACCAGCAGCGCAGAGTGCAGGCCGAGATCTCGATAATCCGGATGGACGCATGCATCAGCCAGGTAGGCGACGCCTTGATGCAAATATAAAATGGCCGTCGCGGCAGGCTTCCCATCGCTCTCGGCCAGGTAGAGGTGCCAACCGGGGAGACCGAGCCAGCCGCGCATATTGGCTTTGGCGCCTTCGCGGATAGCGAGCGGAAATCCCCAGCCCGCGAGATAAATAGTAAGGAACGCCTCCATCGCCTGCGCTGTCTCGACGGGCCGAATGACGGCGTCCGGTGCAGGCCTTGGTGTGATCTCCCCGAACAACGTCGAATGGAAGGCAGTCTGCCGGAAGCCGGCCTGAGCCAACATGGTGGCCAGAGCAGTATCCAGGCTCCCCGGCCTGATCTCGATGCGGGGCGAGACACCCCGTTCCGCGTACCAGGCGACGATTGCGGGGAGAAGAGACGCCTCCGCCGGGCTCATTCCCACCAGGCGGTTGAACCGCGGCGGTGGCAGCCCTGAGGCGACCAGCGCGGTCGAGTGTCCGAAGTCCTGGATGGCAATCCCGAAAGGATTGCCCTTCCGCTGCGCGATCACCTCCATTCGCTGCATGGTGTAAGCGAGGTCTGCCCGCATAGCCCGCTCGACGAGGGTCTTTGTCGTCACCAGCATCGGCAATATCTTTCCACGACACTCGGGACCTGGCATTCGCCGACCCTAAACGAGCACTACGCCTCCTCACCCAGATACGCAGCGCGAACACCGGGATCCGAGCGAATCTCCTCCGGGCTGCCGGTCGCGATCTCTCGCCCGGCAACCAGCACGCTGATTCGGTCAGCCAGTGCGAACACGGCATCCATATCGTGTTCCACCAGCAGCACGCTGATCCTGCCCCGCAGGCCGGCAATCAACGCGACCATGGCGGTCAATTCAGACGCACCAAGGCCAGCCATCGGCTCGTCCAGCAGCAGCACGGATGGTTCGCACGCCAGCGCCATCCCAAGCTCCAACTGACGCTGCTCGCCGTGCGACAGGTCCTCCGCGCGGATATCCGCGCGCTCCTCCAACCCGATCCGCCCCAGCAGCTGCTCGGCCGCCTGCCCCAGCCGCGGATCGCGCGATGCATCGCGCCAGAAGCGGAAACTGTGACCGCTCTGCACCTGTGTCGCCAACGCCAGGTTCTGCCGCGCGGTGAACGCCGGCAGCACCGACGTAATCTGGTACGACCGGATCAGACCGCGCCGCACCCGGGCCGCAACCGAAAGTCCTGTCACGTTGGCCCCATGAAGCAGCACCCGCCCCGCATCAGGCCGCAACTCCCCGGCAAGCAGCGCAATGGCAGTGCTTTTCCCCGCCCCGTTCGGCCCGATCAGCGCATGGATCTCCCCCTGCGAGACCGTCAACGCCAGCTCATCCGTCGCAACCACCCCGCCGAACCGCTTCATCAAACCCGAGCATTGCAAGGCCGCAGTCACGGCCTCGCGCGCGCCGGCCGCAACCGGCCCCGGCCCAACACGCCCCACAGCCCGCCCCGCGCAAACAGGATGATGGCGACCAGGAACGGGCCGAGCAGGATCATCCAATGCTCGGTCCATTGTGCGAGATATTGCTGCAGCACGACCAGTACCGCCGCGCCCAATACCGGACCATACAGCGTGCCCGCGCCTCCCAGCACCACCATCGCCGTCAAGTCACCCGACGTCGTCCAGTGCAGCATATCGGGGCTGACGAAGCGCAGAAGATTCGCGTTCAGCGCACCCGCCAGTCCGGCTCCGGCCGCTGCAACAACAAACGCCGCCAGCCGATAGGCATCCACGTGCAGCCCAAGCGCCGCCATCCGCCTTGTATTCTGCCGGATCCCCTGCACGGCGAAACCGAAGCGCGAACGCATCATGCGCCGGCAAAGCAGAACAAATGCAACCAACAGCACGAGACAGACGTAATAGAACGTCATATCAGCGCGCATATTCAAACCGGGCACCGCGTTCCGAAAACGAAACCCCAGCCCGTCATTCCCGCCGAACGTCTCGACGGATTGGAAGAAGAAATAGACCATCTCCGCGAACGCGAGCGTGATCATGATGAAGTGCACGCCCGTGGTGCGCACTGCCATAACGCCGATCAACGCTCCCAACACGGCACACGCCAGCACAGCGATCGGCCACGCCACCAGCGCCTGCTGCCCACCCGGCACCAGGTCCCAGTTGGCAAGGATAGCGACCACATAGCCGCCGAACCCAAAGAACGCCGCGTGCCCGAACGATGGCAGGCCGGCATATCCGATCAGCAGGTCCAGGCTGACAGCGGCGATCGCATAGATCACCACCTGCGTGCCCAACGTCACCAGATCCGGCATTGCGGCCGCCCGCGCCACCGCTGGCAGGACCGCAAGCAGCACCAGTCCGGCCCACGCGAGCCGGCCGTTGCGCTCACCCATTCGCCGGGAACAGACCGCGCGGACGAATCAGCAGAACCACCGCCATCAGCAGGAACACCGCCATCGACGACAACCCGGCCCCGATCATGTCAGCATTCAGCGGCGTGGTGACCAACTGCAGCAGCGCCGGAAGAAACGCCCGCGCCAACGTATCCACCATCCCCACCAAGATCGCGCCGAAGAACGCGCCGCGGATCGAGCCGATCCCGCCGATCACAATCACCACGAACGTGATGATCAGGATGCGGTCCCCCATGCCGACCTCGACCGACAGCAGAGGCCCCGTCATCGCGCCCGCCAGACCCGCCAGCGCCGCCCCCAACCCGAACACGGCCGTATACAACAACCCGATCCGCACCCCCAGCGCGCGCACCATATCCCGATGAGTCGCGCCGGCCCGCACCAGCATGCCCAGCCGCGTGCAGTTAATCAGCCAGTACATCCCGGCCGCAACCGCGATCCCGCAGCCGATCAGCACCAGCCGATACACGGGATAATGCAGTCCCGGCGCGAGCGTCACAGCACCCGACAACGCCCGAGGAATCTGCGCCAGCAACGGCTGGCGGCCGAAGATCATCGCCGCCGCCTCGTTGAAGAATAGGATCAGCCCGAACGTCGCCAGCACCTGATCCAGATGATCCCGCGCGTACAACCGCTTCAGCAGCGTGGTCTCGCACACGACGCCAACCACGCCCGCCGCCGCGATGCCGGCGAGGATCGCCAGCACGAACGAATGCGTGTGATCGCCGACCCACGCCGCGGCATACGCCCCCACCATGTAGAACGAGCCATGCGCGAGATTGACCAGCCCCATGATCCCGAAGATCAGCGTCAGCCCCGCCGCCAGCAAAAACAGCATCACCCCGAACTGCAGCCCATTCAGCCCCTGCTCCAGCACCAGGGTCATGCGGGCGCCAGGTTCACCCACCCCGCCGGCGGCTCCTTACCCGGATGCACGGCACCGCACTGCTTGCAGGTCCGCGCCGCCGTATCGGCGTAAAACGCCGCAAACAGAGGCGGCAGGTCGGTCACGATATTCTTCACCCCAACCTCCACTCGGTGCAGCCGGTTGCCGCAGCCGAAGCAGTACCATTCGAAACCATCCTGCTCCTCGCTCCGCCGCGCGCCCTCCACGACCAGCCCGACCGAGCCAGGCACCGGCCGCTGCGGCGAGTGACGGACATGCGGCGGAAGCAAAAACACATCCCCCTCCCGAATGGGAATGTCGCGAATTTCGCCGTTCTCGATCACCTTCAGCACCATGTCGCCGCGCAACTGGTAGAAAAACTCCTCCTCCGGATCATCGTGGAAATCCACCCGCTGGTTCGGCCCACCGACGACCATCACCACCATCCCGGCCTTTTCGAACACCAGCTTGTTGCCGACCGGTGGTTTCAGCAGATGAGCATGCTCGTCGATCCACTTGCCGAAGTTGAACGGGCGCGGAAGCGGCATCGCTGATTATCCTTCTGGTGCGCGTGGCGTGAGTCGTATCACAGTGCGTCTTATGTCAGGAGGGCGCGAAGCCCCCGACGCGGCAATCGCGTGGTCCGGGCGCACGAAACGCGCGACGGCTGGATCGAACATCTCCGCCGGTGGCTGTGCTAAACCCGCAGCCCGCATCGCTCGAACGCATCTCCCGTCGCGCGCCGTTCCTGCTCCGTCAGGTTCAGCATCGGCCGCCGCACCGGCCCGCCGGCCTGCCCCAGCAGCTCCTGCCAGTATTTCTGATGCGCCTGGGGCTTGCCGCCCGGCCGAGTCTCACGCAACGCCCGTCGCACCGGCTCCAGACTGTCGCGCACCGCCCGCGCCTCCGCCACCTCGCCGCGGAACGCCAGGTCGGTGTAGTCCCTCATCCGCCGGTCCCGCGCCGTTTGCAGCAGGAACGGCGGGCTGGAGCACAAATAAAGCCGCCAGCCCAGCTCGACGATATTGTCCAGCCATTCCTCTTCCGACGCCGTGCTGACGATCAGCCGGTCGCCCGCGATCCGCGTGAGTTCGACGTACATTTCCCGCGGCACGCTGTATTTGATCGCGACGATGTTCGGCAGCTCGGCGATCCGCGCGCACAACTGAGGGCTCATCACGTAGCCGCTGTCCGGATGGCTCCACAGCGCGATCCCGATATCCAGTTCCTCGCTCAGCGTCCTGTAGTATTCGAACAGCAGATCGTCCCGGTCGTGCACGAAGTGCAGCACCGGCGCATGCACCACGATGAACTCCGCCCCGATGCTCTGTGCGTGCTGCCCAAGCTCCAGCACCACGTCCATGTTCTGGTCGGAGCAGGAGAGGATGGCGCCCCCGCGTCCGCGCAGCGTGTCCACCGCGATGTCGAACAGCCGCTTCCGCTCAGCCACCGAGAGCGAGAAGAACTCCCCCTGCTTGCCCGCCACGAACACGCCGTCGATGCCCAGCGCGCCCGTCCAGTGCAGCAGGTTCGCGCGGAACCCCGCCTCATCCAGCGACAGATCGGCTCGGAACGGCGTCAGCGCCGCCGCCCAGATCCCCCGAAGCGTCTCCCTTGCATAGGCCTTGGCATCTTTGCGGGAATACTGAATGGCTCCGGCTCCTGCTAGACCGCGATCGCCGGAGGTGGAATCACCGAAGGCGTGAATCGCCGTCTCAAATCAAAACGTTAGACCCGTTTCATCCGGCCGCGAAGCGGACACTTAGGGCGAAACGGGTCTAGTCCGGCTATTGTTCACCCGGCACGGGCTGGCGCAAGAGGCGGTTGACGCATGATGGACGATGAAGAGGAGGCCCCACGCCTCGCACTCAGCGGCGCGATCTACATGACCCCGGCCGGGCACGCCCGGCTTCGCACGGAGCTGGACGCCCTGCGCACCGAGCGCCAAACCGTCGTGGACATTGTCTCCTGGGCCGCATCCAATGGCGACCGCAGTGAGAATGCCGACTACCAATACGGCAAGCGCCGCCTGCGCGAGATCGACCGTCGCCTGCGCTACCTGCTGCAACGGCTGGAAAAGGCCCAAATCGTCGATCCCGCCCACCAGACCATGCGCGACCGCGTGCTGTTCGGCGCCACTGTCACATACATTGACGAGACCGACACGGAACGCACCGTCACCATCGTCGGCAGCGACGAGGCCGACATGGCGCAGGGCACCATCAGCCTGACCTCGCCGGTCGCGGTGGCGCTGATCAAGCTGCGGGCACGCGTCGGTGACGAAGTCGCGGTGCACACCCCAAAGGGTGTTCAGCTCATCGAGGTGCTCCGCGTCTCCTATCCCGACTCAGGTTAGTCGTCCGTTCCGCACGCACGATGAATGTCGAGAACAGGGTCGCTGGCCGCTTGCATACATGACCCAGACCGTGTGAAAACCCCATGCTGATTCCGGCGCGACGCGCGCTACGCTAGAATCCCGACATGCCGCACATCACCGGCCATGACCGATCCCAGCTTCTGCTGTTGCCCGAATCCCTGGACGACTATGTCGGCCCCGACAACCCGGTGCGCTTCATCGAGGCTTTTGTGGACGGGCTCGATCTTGCGGGCGCGGGCTTCGCGCGCGTCGAACCGAAGGAGACTGGCCGTCCAAGCTATCTCCCCGGCGATCTGCTCAAGCTCTATATCTACGGTTATCTGAACCGCATCCGCTCAAGCCGTCGGCTGGAAGCCGAGACCCACCGCAATGTCGAGGTGATCTGGCTGCTGCGCCATCTCAAGCCGGACTTTAAGACCGTCGCCGACTTCCGCCGCGACAACCGCACGGCGTTCCGCCCAGTGTTCCGCCAGTTCGTGTTGCTGTGCAAGCAACTGGACCTGTTCGGCCGCGAGCTGCTGGCGGTGGATGGCACACGGATCAAGGCAGTCAACAACAAGGACCGCAATTTCACCCGTGCCTCGCTGACCGAGTTCATCAAGCTGGCGGATGAGAAGCTCGACGATTACCTTCAGCGCCTCGACCGGAGCGATGCTGCCGAGCGGGGGACAAGAGGCGCACGGGTCGAGAACCTGGCGGAGAAGATCGCTGCGGTTCGTCAGCGGCGCGAGCGCTGCAAGGCGATGCTGGCAGAGCTGGACCGGACTGGGGAGAACCAGATCTCGCTGACCGATCCCGACAGCCGTGCAATGGCAGCGCACACGCACGTTGCCGTTGGCTACAACGTGCAGATCGCGGTCGATATCAAGCATAAGCTGATCGTCGAGCAGCAGGTCACCAACCAGGTGGTCGATATGGGCCTGCTGACGGGGACCGCCGAACCGGCGAAGGAGATCCTCGGCGTCGAGACGATCGACGTCGTCGCCGACAAAGGTTATTTCAAGATCGAGGATATCGAGGCCTGCGAAAAGGCGGGCATGGTGCCCTATGTGCCGCGACCGCAGCGCGGTCCTTCGGTCAGGGAAGGTCTGTTCCGCAAGGACGAGTTCACGTATGAGGCGGAGACGGACAGCATGATCTGTCCCGCCGGGCAACGCCTTCACCCCTATTCATCATCGATGCTTCGCGGGCTGAAGAAGATCAATTATGCCAACCGTGCTGCCTGCCCCGATTGTGTCTTGCGGCCGCGATGCACGGGCAATCGGTTTCGCTCGGTATCACGACTGGAGAATGAGGCGGTGTTGGACCGAATGGCGGCTCGGCTGGCGCAACGCCCAGACGTTCTTGACCGGCGCCGCGAGTCGGTCGAGCACCCATTCGGCACGATCAAACAGTGGATGCATCAGGGTGCATTTCTGATGCGACGTCTGGAGAAGGTTCGAGCTGAGTTCAGCTTGACCGCGCTTGCCTACAACATCAGGCGGGTGCTCAATCTTGTCCCGTTCGATGCGTTGATGTTGGTGGTGAAGGTCGTGCCGGATTGAGACGCTCGGGAGGTCCCTTGCGGGACAAAAGCAACGAACGGAGCCGCTCCCCGAGAGTCACAGCATGATTCCGGAGCAATCTGAAAGATCACACGATACCGCTCATCCATCTCGATCGGCCAAATCGGGATCGTCTTCGCCACGCAGCGCGTTTCCACACGGTCTGGACCGGTTTGGTGGACAGCGGACCTTCCGCCATCCGGCGAACCAAGCCAGATCGCGACAGGCCGCGACCGACCTTTTCCGCGCTTACAAGTGTCGCGTAGCATTGGACCGCCATCGACCGGGGGGGAAAGCCGTGACCGCCACCGTAGACCTCGACGCCTATTTCCAACGCATTCATTGGGCGGGTGGCCGCGACCCGACGCTCTCGACATTGGCTGGGCTGATCGAGGCTCATACCGCACATATCCCGTTCGAGAACCTGGACGTACTCCTCGGCCGAGCGGTGCGTCTCGACCTTGACGGTCTTCAGGAGAAGATCGTCGGTGCCGGCCGCGGCGGTTATTGTTTCGAGCACGCCTCCCTGTTCGCCGGCGTGCTTGAAGCGCTCGGTTTTCAGGTGGCCCGACATGCCGCACGGGTCGTTCTGTTTGGGCCTTTGACTGAAGCGAAGCGAGACCACATGTTCATGACCGTGGTGGTTGGCGGCGCGACCTATGTTGTCGATCCTGGCTTTGGTCCGTTCGCCCCCCGCTTTCCCGTGCCGCTGGTGGAGTCATCGGCAGGTCAGGCAACGCACTGGATGCAGCGCGACGGCAACTTCTGGGTCCTTCACGTCACGCGTGAGGACAGGCAGCCAGTCGCCGGCTGGGCGTCCACACTGGAGGTGGAGAACCCTTTGGACTTCGAAGTGTCAAACCACTACATCGCCACTCACCCGAAATCCCCCTTTGTGAACTGGATATTCCTGAGCGCGATTACGCCCAGGGGACGGATCAATGTCATGAACCGGAAAGTCACGCTGCTTCGCGAGGCTGATGAGCCAACCGCTACGGAACTGCCGGACCGCGCGGCTCTGCGTGGACTGCTGGCGGAGCATTTCGGCTTTGATCTGCCCGAAGTTGAGCGTCTGGCGGTCCCGGCAATTCCCGAGTGGACCTGAACGTTGAATGCGTGGGCCGGCTCACATGGCCACGGGAACAGCCGGGCTTAAGCGTAATACCAACCCGCGAAACCTCTGACTCACTTCGGGTTCCCACTGCCCGCGAGATGTGATTCAATTCCCGCGGCGATTCGCGGGAGGCGCGCATGGGCAGAGCGGTAGCGGTCAGCCGGACCGCTCACAGTGCACGGGAGCTTCGGGCAACGGCGAGCAAATGCTCCGACGCTGACCAGGTCCGCCGGTTACTGGCGATTGCTCTGGTGCTGGACGGCGCCAGCCGTTGCGAGGCCGCCCGGCAGAGCGGCATGGACCGCCAGACGTTGCGTGACTGGGTTCACCGCTACAATGCCGAGGGGATTGGCGGCCTTCAATCACGCATCAGCCCCGGCCGCCCGCCGAAGCTGACGACCGAGCAGAAAGCGGAATTCAGGGCGCTGGTGATCGCGGGGCCCGATCCGGCACTGCACGGTGTGGTGCGCTGGCGCTGCGTGGACCTGCAGGAGGAAGCGGCGCGGCGTTACAACGCCCGGGTTCACGTCAGCACGATGGGCAAGTGGCTGCACACGCTCGGGCTGACCCGACTGCAACCGCGCCCCTATCATCCCAGGAAGGATGTCAAAGCCGAGGCGGCGTTTAAAAAACTTCGCCAGCCTGGTAGCAGCAGCGCTACCCGAAAGCGCATCCGCAGCGGACCTCGAAATCTGGTTTCAGGACGAAGCCAGGGTCGGGCAGAAAGGCGGACATACTTACATTTGGGCGCCGGTCGGCTCGCGCCCTCTGATGGTGCGCGACAACCGTCATAACTCGGCCTATCTGTTCGGCGCGATCTGCCCAGCCCGAGGCATCGGTGCCGCCATCATCATGCCGGGCGTCAACACCGAGGCGATGAACCAACACCTGAGCGAAATCAGCACTCAGGTGGCGCCTGGTGCGCACGCTATTTTGGTCTGTGACAGCGCCGGCTGGCATCAGCCCGGCGGCCGCTTGTGCGTGCCTGACAACATCACTCTCTTGCCGCTGCCGCCATACTCGCCGGAACTCAATCCAATGGAGACGGTTTGGGAGTATCTGCGGCAAAACAAACTCACCGCTTTGGTCTGGGAAAGCTACGAGGCCATCGTCGAGGCGTGCCGACGGGCGTGGCTCTTTCTGACCGATCATCCCCAGCGCATCCGATCGCTCGGAGCAAGGCAATGGGCATCGGTCAATGTTTAAGCGGGTTGGTATAAGTCTTGCTTTGGGGAAGATTGACGATCGGTGTGCGTGCGGGACTGCCCTGTGGCGTGTTTCGCGCCCATCCCCAGGGTTGGAGGGCCTTGGTGACGTACCGTTGCAATAACACAACGTACTGTCTGGCCCTTCCTGGGACGGGCAACGTCGGTGTGGAAATCCGATGCGCGACAGCCGAAACAGTCCGGCGGCCTTGCGCTGTGTTCCGACAGTCGTTGGTGGGTCAAACCTGAGCCAGCAATACCTCGGCCAAAGCCTCGGGCTTCAGCCGTGCCACATTGTGCCCGCAATCGAAAGCAAAGGTCGACCACTCGGGCTCGCCATTTAAGCGATGGTAAAGGTCAAGGAACGGGCTTCCTTCCCATCCTAACGCGCCGATGAAAGTCTTGCGCGGGACTTCATGCCAACGTCCGCGGAGATTGATTGATTGGAGAAACGTCCCGATGGGATGCGGTCGGCATCGCGGGTCAAGATTCGGAGGCGGCGCGCAAGTTAGTCCGTCAGCCTTCGCGCCCGCGACGAAGAGATCTCGAAACCGAGGCGTCGTCAGCGACCAGACAGAGTCACCAGAATCAGGCACATAGGCGTCTACATAAACCAATGCCCGGATTTGCAATGGCGCAGCATCAGCTGCGCCACTCACGATCATCCCGCCATAGGAATGTCCAACAACCACCAGGTCGTCGTGATGCGACGTCACAACATCAACGACCTCGCCTATGTGAGTTTCAAGATTGGCCGTTGGGGCGGGAGCATAACCGAGCCCCGAGAGAGTGATTGGTAGGGCTTCGTGCCCGTGCCGAATAAGTATATCTGCTACCTGTTGATAGACCCAGCAGCCCTGCCAGCCTCCTGGTATCAGGATAAAGGTGGCCATATTTTTCATCCCTGACGTCGCGTTTACGGAGCTTCGACACCTTTTGGCCGAAATCAAGATCACTGTGCCGGCTGACTCTGCTGAATCGAATTCATGTGACCAATACTGAGTGTTCGTAAAGGGTCGGAAGCCGAACTGAAGCGCCAACCTTTCGTCCAGCATAAATCTGACGCTTGGTACCTACCGAGTTATATAAATCCTCCCGGAGATTCAGAGGGTCAGGCGGGAGTGGAGGCGCTTCGCGTTGCTTTGAACTGTTGAGCGCTTCCCGCGGCGCGTCCGACGCAGAAGCGGGCAGTCTCCGTCTCATGCCTGATCCGTCCCGAACTTACGCCTTGGCGGCGTTCTGTGCAGCCTCGAATACATCGCGTGCGGACGTCGTACCCGCTACGTGCTCCGTATCCTCAACTCCGAGGTCCATCCATCCTGCATTCACGGCCTCAAACATTTCTTCGGCAGGTCCGGTGTGGCCCTTCGGGATGCCGAATTGCTCGAACGCTTCCGCCCACCCTGCACGCGGGACTGCAAAGGCTTTCACGCCGAAATTCAGGACTTCACCCAATTGCTCCGCAACTTCATCCGCCGCGACCATCGAACCAAGCTCGACGACGCGCTGCCCTGACCACGCTGGCCCGGTCAAAAGGGTTGCGACCTCCGTGCCGATGTCGTTCGTCGCGACCATGGTCGATTTCCGATTTGTCGGATTGTAGTAGACCGGTAGCGTTCCGCCCTGGGCGACCTGCAAGCCGTAGAGGAAGTTTTCGAAGAATCCGCCTGCGCGCACAAATGCGATTGGCGATATCAGGTCGCGAAAACCTTGCTCCAGAAGCGACAACGCCGTGATCATCCCGAGCCGCTGGTCCGGTTCGCACCCATCGACGAAAGCGCTACCACCCGCGGCGGCGCTGCCTTGGTGAGCGCCTCGACATAGTTGGCGATCACGCCCTTTGCTTCTTCGTAATCGGGCGAGGGCGCCCAGACAGCCGGCAACATGACAAACGCGCCTTCGACGCCCTTGAGCGCCCGCTCGATGGCGGCCGCATCGTTCCAGTCGCCGTCGACCAGTTCGACGCCCTGGTTCGCCCAGTTAGCCGCCTTCTCGCGATTGCGGACCAGCGCGCGTACTTCCTTGCCGTGCGCCAACAGATGTTCTGCCGTCGCGCCGCCCACTTTTCCCGTGATTCCCATTACTAAAAACATGTGTTTTCTCCTGATCTTGAGGGACAGAGCACTGCCCCTGTTGGTTCAACGGATGAGCGGCAGAATGGCCCGGATACGGGGATCGCGCGCGTAGAGGCCGCCCCATGTCATCGCGCCCAGAAGCAGCGAAATAATTTCCGGTGGCGACCCCAACTCACCAATGCGGACATGGGCGCAGATGGCACCTCCCAAAAAGCCCGTCACCAGGATCGCGCCGAGGACGGCGGTGGCCGGAATGGCGTAAAGGATGGCGCAGGCGAGTATGATCGGACCCACGACAAGGGTCAGGTCCATCGCGAACCCGGTCTCCTGCAACATGCTCGCAATCTGTGCCGGCGCGAAAAGCTGAATAGTCCCATCTGCCACCAGAGCGATAACGACAAACGCGCTCATTATCCGGCCGGCCCACGGGCTGCGATGCAAGGTCATCGCTTCAGGCACGTGATGTAGGTTCATAGTTTCGGACACTTGTTGTTCTCCGATGGGTTCATCCAATTTCGAGGCTTACTGTGTCTCGTGGATATGATAAACACCGGTAAAATGAACACACTGTTCCTTCTGCGGTGAACAATGCCGAGGCACGAAAATGCAAAATCTCGAACCCATCCTCATATTCATAACGGTAGCGGAAATGGGGAGCTTCACCCACGCGGCCGATAGCCTGGGCATCCAAAAGGGGAGGGCCTCAACGGCGGTCCGGAAGCTGGAAGAAGATGTCGGTGTCAGGCTCCTGCACCGGACGACGCGCAGCGTGCAGTTGACGGAGGACGGACGCGCATTTCATGCCCGTGCCCGCGATCTGCTTGCTGAAGTCGATGACCTGCACTCGATGTTCGCAGGCGATCGCGTGGCACTTCGCGGGCGTTTACGGGTCGATCTTCCGACCGAGGTGGCGCGCACAACGATCGTGCCGGCCTTGCCGGATTTCATGGCAATTCACCCCGAGTTGGAGCTGGAGGTGTCGAGTACAGGATCGGCAAGTCGATCTGGTTCAAGAGGGGTTTGACTGCGTATTGCGACTTGGTCCCATCAGGGACGAGACGCTGATTGCCCGCCCGCTGGGCCTGTTGCGCATGATCAACGCTGCCAGTCCCGCCTATCTGGCGCGCTATGGCGTCCCTCGATCGATAGAAGATCTCCAGCGTCAGGAACATCGGACAATTCATTTTTCGACGATGCTGGGCGCAAGACCTATTGGATGGGAATATCCGGACGGCGACAACTTCGCGACGCTTCAGTTGCCAGGTGTGCTACACGTCAACAGCGCGCAGACCTACGAAGCGGCTGCCCTCGCCGGCCTTGGCCTGATTCAGGCGCCACTCCTGGGAATTGGCCGATACTTAAAGAGTGGAGCGCTTGTGGAGATCATACCCGATTCTCGTCGCCGGGCGCTCGCCGTGTCCCTCGTCGTAGCACATCGGAGCAATCTGTCGCGCCGAGTCCGCGCATTCATGAAATGGATCGAAGATGTGCTGACGCCGTATCTGGAATAGCGAGACGAACATCTCCGTCTGGTCCTCGAAATCAACATTCTGAAGTTATGTCTGCCGGTTGGCGGCCTGGCGGTCCAACAGAACGCGACACTGAAACCGGCGACCTTTGAAGTCCGACATGAGATATCCTCAAACTTTCCTTCCTTCTGTCTCCCCAACGCCGTGCCAATGCAAAAGAACCATTCCGTATCAGGTTCGGAGATATCCGGCTGCTCGCAACCTTATCCGGGGCCGCCCGTCGATCTCCGTAAGACAGCAAACGGGCAATCGGAACGAATGGCCGCTTTCGGGACGGCTTACTTTGCCCGGGAACGGCGAGGATGGGCGCAAACCGGCCGCCGATCTGGCTAGTGGTCCGATCCCGACGCTTAAGTCCCTCAAGCGTCGGGTGAATCGGCCCACCAAATAAAGCCTAGTGGATGGAATCTGACGGCTCTTTCCGTCAAATTCCATCCACTAGCACCCAATGACCGCTTCCCACCCGTTGCGGACATTCACCACCCGGTCGATCATCAGTCTCGGCCGGATGGCGACCACGGACACCGGGGCGGTGGCCGTGCGAATGATTTTTCCTGGTTGGTTGGCCATGAACAACGATCACACCACGTCGCGCGAACGGCTCGAACACAGTCACACAAGGGAAGGTATTCGGGCGCGTCTCGCTCAGGACACAGGCAGCAACTATGTCCGGGACTGGATTTACGGTGGGATTGACGGAACAATCACCACCTTCGCGATCATCGCCGGGGTCGTAGGTGCCGATCTGCCGGGCACGGTCGTGCTGGTGCTCGGTCTCGCCAACCTCGTCGCAGACGGCTTCGCGATGGGTGCTGGCAACTACAGCGCCACCAAGGCCGACGTGGACGACTACAGCCGCCTGATCGCCATCGAGCGAAAACACATCCTCCTGGAGCCTGGCGGCGAGCGTGAGGAGGTCCGGCAGATCTTCGAACTCAAGGGGTTCTCCGGCGACGAGCTGGAGCGGATCATCGACGTCATTACGTCCGATGAAAACCTTTGGGCAAACACTATGGCGGTTGAAGAGTATGGTCTGTCGCCGGCGGCGAAGTCGCCCCTCCAGGCCGCGCTGAACACCTCCGCTGCGTTTGTTCTGTGTGGACTGGTGCCGCTTATCAGCTATCTCATTGCATATAGCCTTGGCTGGTGCGTGGTCGCTACCGGCCTTGTCTTCTTCGCAATCGGGGCGGCAAAGAGCCGATGGTCGCTGGCAGGTTGGGTGAAGTCAGGGCTGGAGACGTTATTGATCGGGATGGGCGCGGCCGGTCTCTCGTTCCTCATCGGCTTCGGACTCAGGGCTTTCGTTAAGGTCCCAATCTGACGCAATTCAGATAGCGGAGCCGCGGGCCGACTGAATTGCCCGAGGTCAGCTTCCCACCCGAAGCAGACCTCTACCTCAGAGAGCTTGGGGCTTCAGAAGATCTGGAGGAATTCGAATCCGTCTTTCGGAAAATAGTGACTTCCGATCGAAGTCGGTCGCCACGAAAGCGCGAACCGGAACGCAACCGGTGATGATGTTCACGATATCACTAGGAAGCACCTTAGCGCGCTCAGTGATAGGCGCTTGCTCCATAGCCGCGCCGTGGCGCCGCGAATAATAGGCGATTAAATCTGCCATCTGAATGGCCCGACAACTACTTTTTCGAACAACCGACACGGATCTAAGGATGCTATCTAGATCGTGAATTTCCTTTACCTGGTCGAAGTTGATTTCTGCTTCTCTATTGTTTTGATGGCCAGCCTCAAGGATTATAGCCACGCCGTCTTCATTAGCTGATTTTCCGATCCTTATGTCCGTCAGCATCCAGCTCAGGATAACGTTGGTACAAAATGTGTATGGCGTAACGGTTCGTTTGCGCAGACTTTCCCCCGCTCTGAGCTTGTAAGCAGACTTTAGTGCAGACATGCTCATCCCGATCGGAACGAACGGCATCATTTCACGACATATCTTGTGGACGAACATTCTTTTCCTGGTACGTGACCAGCCTTTGAAGCATCCCCTTCCTTGATGCAAATCTACGGCATGTAGAACATCTACCTTGTATTCCTGAAATACAGGCTCAACGGTGAGTTCGAAAGCTTCCCATCCTACGGACGGGGCCACGAATCCGGCCACCGTTGTGATGCGGTTTTGCGGGTCCTTGCCACTGTCGTCCAAATAGCAAACGAGCACCGCTATCCGCTTCCCTGCCAGGAGACTTCTCGGGGTGCAGCGATGCAGCCCGAGCGCGCTCACGGGGCGCCCCCAGCGTCTACCCCGCGCTCCCGAGTCGTGGGTATGCGAAGTCTAATATTAGGAAAAATTACCTTGACACAACACCTAACATTGTGCTCTTACTCCCACCTGTGACCGCCGCGGCCAACACCGCCGAGCCAGCCCATCCCTCCGATCCTCCCCAGGACCGGGCCGCCACCCGCGCCACCCGCCTGCTCGGCCTCCTCCACAAGCTGATCGACTTCGGCAAGGAAATGGCCGCCGCCGCCCAGCAGCGTCCCGCAGGTGATGCGCTTGCCCGCCTCGCGACGCATTTCGGCACCAAAAGCACCGCGCTGATCCTCGCGAGCATCGCCCGCGGCCTGCGGCTTGCCGCGATATTGGAAGAACGGCTCGGCGGACAACCCGCCCGTCTGAACCCGGCGCGAGCCGCCGCCGATGCACTGCGCCCGCGCAAGCCACGCGCCCCCCACCCTAAATCCGCATCCGAATCCCCGCCGCAGGACAAACGCACGAGGCTTCCAACCTCTCGGAAAATCGTGGCTTGGGCGCGCCAATACCCTATCGAAACCGTCCTGCTCCATCTCTGCAGAGATCTCGGTCTCACGCTCTCCGACCCGTTGTGGCAGGAGGTGGACGACATCCTCATCGAATGCTGCGACGATCTCATCCAAAAGGTGCAGAACGTCGGGAAGCGGACCATCCCCACTGAAACCAAAAAAGAGCGGCCCGATCGCGACGCCAAATCCCTCCCGCCGCCCAACCCGCTGATGCAGGCGGCACCACTTTGGAAGCCGGCCCCGCACATGGTTCCCATCGCAACAACCGCGACCGGGCCGCCCTAAACCGCCCGAAACCACCAAACGCATCACGCCACGGGACCGGCCAGCGCCAGCCCCGCTGTCGCTGATTCGCCCATCTTCTCTGTGGCCTCCGTGTGCCCTCCGCGGCCTCCGTGTTAGCCCTTTCTTTGCTGCCCGCCGCTCTTGCCGGCACGCCGCCGCGTATGTGAGTCAGGCCCCCAGCAACTGCCCCCCATCCACCGCGATCACCTGCCCGGTCACCCACGCCGCCAGCGGTGACGCCAAAAACACCGCCACATGCGCCACCTCCTCGGGCATCCCCATCCGCCCGAACGGGATCGAACGGTGCACCCGATGATACAGCTCCGGCGCCTCGCTCTTCCGCCGATCCCACACCCCGCCGGGAAACTCGATCGACCCTGGCGCGATCGCGTTCGCCCGCACGCCGTCCCGCGCGTACATCGCCGCCTGCGTCGTGGTGTAGTGGATCACCGCGGCCTTGATCGCCCCGTACGGAGGTTGCCGCCCCGCCGGCCGCAGCGCCGAAATCGAGGAGATATTGACGATGTTCCCCTTCGCCCGCTTCAGGTGCGGCAGCGCCGCCTGCGTAGCATGCACGATCGCCATCATGTCGATGGCCATGCTCGCCGACCATCCGGCCTCGTCATCCGAGTTGCCGAAACCGGACGCATTGTTCACCAGGATGTCGATCCCGCCCAACGCGCGCGCGGCATCCGCGATGTAACCGGCAATCGCGCCCGCATCCCCCAGATCGCATGACGCCGCATGCGCCGTTCGTCCGGTCTCCGCCAAATCCCGCCGCGTCGCCTCCAGCGCCTCGGCGCCCCGAGCGCAGATCGACACATCGGCACCGGCCTGCGCGCACGCCAATGCAATCGCCCGGCCGATGCCCCGGCTCCCGCCGCACACCACGGCATGCTTGCCCGTCAGATCGATCTGCATGCGCTCGCTCCCGTCTCGCTCATCACGGCGCTAAACTGCGCCATGCCCCCCAAGCAAGACAACGCCGTGCCGCTCTTCACCATCGGCTACGAGCAAAGCCGCATCGATCTCGTCGTCGCGGAACTCAAGCGCGCGGGCGTGAAGCTGCTGCTGGACGTGCGAGCGGTGGCCGCGTCACGCAAGCCGGGCTTCTCCAAGCGCCAGCTCGCCGCCGAGCTCGATCAGCATGGCATAAGCTACGTCCATCTCCAGGCACTCGGCACGCCCAAGCCGGGGAGGGACGCTGTCCGCGCTGGCCATCCCGAGCGCATGGTGCCGATCTACAACGCGCACATGCAGGGAGACCGCCCGCAAGCCGAGCTTGCCCAGGCGATCTCACTCACCCCCCGAACCCCCGTCTGCCTGCTCTGTTTCGAGCGTGATCCGGCCCACTGCCACCGCCGCCTCGTGGCCGAGATGATCCGGGCGGAGACAGGCCAAAGTGTTGTGGACCTGTCTCCTCAAGCGGCGTGATCGTTAGGTCAGGAACCCGCCATTCTGACCGAGGTAACCGGCGACCTTCACGCTGCCGATCGTGTCGTTCAGATGGATCGCCTGGCTGCCCCCGGTGACGTAGGTCGAGGTCTGTATCGGCGATTGGTGCGCGTTGAACGCCGCCTGGTTGGTGAAGACATCGATATACGTCTTGCTGCCGCTGCTGCTTGCGGCGACCTGGGTCAGGAAGTCCTGCCCCGCCGTAATCGACTGATCCGTGTAGATAGTCGCTCCCGCGGCGAACGGATTGCTGTTGTTGGACACCGCGATGAAAGCCGTGGTGTTGCTGTTGGAGCCCGACACACTCGCCTGGCCACCCTGCGAATTGCTGACCGTGTTGCCGGGCTGATACAGGAACTCAATCTGGCTCGGCTTGCCGTAGCAGCTCACCAGGTTGGTGGTGGAGGAGGGCAGGGGCACCAGCCCCGCATCGATATTGGCTGCGGTCTGGCTGCCGGTGATGGTGATCGGCGCCGTAACGCCGCCCGGTCCGGCATCGCTGGCCCCGCCCGGCGGAGAAAAGCCCAGCCCGTTCGGCGCGAACTCAACGTTGTAAGTGCCGCCAGCCAGGGAGCCGAAGCTGTAGTTGCCGCTGCCGTTCGTGGTTGTGGTGGCGACGACGGAACCACCGTTGTTGAGCAGTTCGACGGTGACGCCGCCGCGGGTTGTGTCGCCGCAGTCAATCTGGCCGTCGTCGTTGCTGTCGTTCCAGACGGTGCCCGTGATCTTCCCGTTGCTCACCACGGTGCCGATATAGCTGGCATCGTCCTGCGCGGTTTCGGTGGTCTTGGAGCTGCCCACCGTGATGGTGCCGGTCGCGGTGGCTGTGTCGTACTGCGTCCCGATTGTGGCGGTGAAGCTGGCTACGTTAGAGACGATGGTCTGCCCGGCGCCGAGGGTGAAGGTGCTGCTCGGCGGGCTGCAGCCGCCCCCGCCGAAGGTAAAGCCCGACGGGCCGCTGCCCGTATCCGAAACCTGGCCGTTGTTGAGCGTTTCACCCGTGTCGTTCACCACGATCACGCGCTCATACAACGTCTTGCCCGACGCCAGGGTGGGCGAGTTGGACACGTTGCCGGCACCGACATCGAGCCAAGTGCAGCCATCGACCGAGATCTGCTTGTCCACCGTGATGGAGCCGACCATGCCGACATAACCCGCCGTGTCTTGCGCCGTCTCGGTGGTCTGAGAATAACCGACCGTGATGGTGCCGATCGCGGTCGCCGTATCGTACTGCGTGCCGACTCCGGCGACGAAGCTCGCGACGTTGGAGACAATCGTCTGGCCGGCACCGAGAGTGAAGGTGCTGCTTGGCGGCGAACACCCAGAGGATGGGCCGAATGTGAAGCCGGACGGTCCGCCGCCAGCGTCGGCGACCTGACCGTTGTTGAGCGTTTCGCCCGTGTCGTTAACCACAACGACGCGCTCGTAAAGCGTCGTGCCGGCGAGGACGCTGGGATCCTGCGAGATATTGCCGTCCCCGACATCCAGCCAGGTGCAGCCATTCACCGAGATCTGCTTGTCCACGGTGATGGAGCCGGCGGTGCCGATATAGCCGGCTGTGTCTTGTGCGGTCTCGGTGGTCTTGGAGCTGCCCACCGTGATCGTGCCGGTCGCCGTCGCCGTATCGTACTGCGTCCCGGTGCCGGCGACGAAGCTGGCGACGTTGGAGACGATGGTCTGGCCCGCACTGAGGGTGAACGTGCTGCTGCTGCCGCCACCGAATGTGAAGCCCGACGGGCCACTGCCGGCATCGCCAACCTGTCCGCTGTTGAGCGTCTCGCCCGTGTCGTTGACGACGATGACACGCTCATAGAGCGTGGTTCCGGCAAGGACGGTGGGATCCTGCGAGATATTGCCATCCCCGACATCCAGCCAGGTGCAGCCATCCGTGGGGATCTGCTTGTCCACCGTGATGGGGCCGGAGGTTCCGACATAGCCGGCTGTGTCTTGCGCGGTCTCGGTGGTCTTGGAGCTGCCCACCGTGATGGTGCCGGTGGCAGTGGCCGTATCGTACTGCGTCCCAGTGCCGGCAACGAAGCTGGTGACGTTGGAGACGATCGTCTGGCCGGCAGCCAGGGTAAAGGTACTGCTCGGCGACGAGCACCAGGAGGACGGACCAAAGGTGAACCCGGCCGGGCCGCTGCCGGCATCGCCAACCTGCCCGTTGTTCAGCGTGGTGCTGGTGTCGTTCACCACGATGACGCGTTCATACAGCGTGGTGCCCGCGAGGACGGTCGGATCTTGCGATAGATTGCCGTCCCCCACATCCAACCAGGTGCACCCGTTCACCGAGATCTGCTTGTCCACAGTGATGGAGCCGGTGGGAATGACAACCGTACCAGTATAGTCAGCGATGTCGCTGGCGCTAACCGAGGCTGTATCGCCGTAGCTGTCGCTGACCGCGCCGGTCACCGTCGCCGTGTCGACCGAGTGGACGGAGCGGGCCGTGATGGTCGCGATGTCGGAGGTCAGGGTCTGACCCACCGCCAGTGTCGTCGAACTGGCACCTCCGAAGGTGAAGCCGGCCAATCCGTCGCCGTCGACGTCTGAGACGGACGCATTGGTGATCGCGACCGAGCCGGTGTTAACCAAAATCACCTGCTCGTAAACACTCGACCCGGCTGCGACCGTGGGATCCTGCAAAACGCCGTCGCCCACGTCCTGCCAGTGGACGCCGTCGGTAGAGATCTGTTTGTCGATGGTGATGCCATAGGTCTCACCAGTGAAATTGGCGCTGTCGGTGGCGGACACTGAAGCCGTGTCGCCATAGCTGTCATACGCCGTGCCAGTCAGCGTCGCCGTGTCGGACTGATAGCCCGAGCCAGCAATGACGGTAGCGGTGTCGGAGATCGTCCCGCCACCGGCACCGAGGCTGAAAGTGGACGAGCCGCCCACCATGAACGATCCGGGCCCCGTGCCGACATCGCCGATCGAGACGTTCTCGATTCCAACCGAACCGGAGTTCGTGATCAGTACGCGCTCAGCAACGGTCGCGCCCGCCAGCACCAGCGGATCGGTCATGTCGTTGCCGATATCGGTCCACGCACCGCCGTTGACGGAGATCTGCTTGTCGATCGTGATCGACGGCGTCTCACCGGTGAAGTTCGCGCTGTCATGGGCCGACACCGAAGCGGTGTTGCCATACGCGTCGGATGCGGTGCCGGTGACGGTCGCCGTGTCGGACTGATAGCCTGAACCGGCAATGACCTTAGCGATGTCGGACGTAACCGTCTGTCCAGCAGCCAGCGTGAAGGTGGCGT
Organism: uncultured Pseudomonadota bacterium; assembly: GCA_963791885.1. Classification (GTDB taxonomy): domain Bacteria; phylum Pseudomonadota; class Alphaproteobacteria; order Acetobacterales; family Acetobacteraceae; genus CAVSUZ01. The sequence continues at coordinate 2,789,603 of CAWBUL010000006.1, forward strand.
TGCCGCCGACCGTGAAAGAGCCCGGCCCCGCACCGACATCGGAAACAGAGGCATCGGAAATGCCCACCGAACCGGTATTCACCACGATGACTTGCTCGGTGATGGTGGCACCCGCCAGCACCAGCGGATCGGTCATGTCGCTGCCGATATCGGTCCACGCACCGCCGTTGACGGAGATCTGTTTGTCGATGGTGATCGACGGCGTCTCACCGGTGAAGTTCGCGCTGTCATGCGCCGAGACCGACTGGGTGTCGCCATACGCGTCGGATGCGGTGCCGGTGACCGTCGCCGTGTCGGACTGATAGCCGGAACCCGCGATGACGGTGGCGATGTTGGAGGTGACGGTCTGTCCAGCGGCCAGGGCGAAAGTGGCGTTGCCGCCGACGTCGAAGGAGCCCGGCCCAGCACCGACATCGGAAACAGAGGCATCGGAAATGCCCAACGAACCGGTATTCACCACGATGACTTGCTCGGTGATCGTGGCGCCCGCCAGCACCAGGGATCGGTCATGTCGCTGCCGATATCGGTCCACGCACCGCCGTTGACGGAGATCTGTTTGTCGATGGTGATCGACGGCGTGGTGCCGGTGAAGTTGGCGCCGCTGGTGGCGGAGACGGCGCCGGTATCGCCATAGGAGTCGCTGACCGAACCGTTCAGCGTGGCAGTGTCGGCCTGATAGCCGGTGGAGGCGATGACGGTGGCGACGTCGGAGGTGACGGACCCGCCGACGGCAATAACAGTGGTAAGGGAGCCGCCGCCGAAGGTGAAGTCGATGGGGCCCGTGCCGCTGTCGGACACCGCGGCATCGCTGATGACGACCGAGCCGGTGTTGGTGGCGATGACGCGCTCGTCGATGGTGGCGTCGGCCAGCACGGTCGGCCCAGTGCCGGAGACGTCGATTCAGCCGGTACCATTGACGTCGATCTGCTTCTGCAGCGTGGCGCTGTAGGTCTCGCCGGTATAGTCGGCCGTATCTGATCCGCTGATGCTGCTGTTGTTCCGCGAATCCGTGATGGTGCCGGTCAGAGTCGCCGTGTCGAGATGATATCCGGCCGCGGCAAGCGTCGAAGATACGTCAGAGGTGATGGTGGCCCCAGCTGCGAGGCTGAATGTCTCCGAGCCGCCGAACATGAATGGCGACGGTCCGCCCGTGTCGGTCACCTGAGCGCCCGTTAGCATCAGTGAGTTTTCGGAATTGTTGGTGACGACCACGCGGTAAAGCACCGTGGACCCCACGAGCACGTTCGGATCAGCCATCACGCCCGCGCTAGCGTCGATCCAAGTCTTTCCACCGTCGACCGACATCTGCTTCTCAACCGAGACCTGCGCAGTTTCGAATCCTTGCCGGATTCCACTGAACAACGCGTAATCGTTTGCAGTCGATGAGTCAGACGCAGGCGTGGATGCAGTAACGGTGAGCGTGATTCGAAGATCGGAGGACGCAGTGGCTAGCCACTGACCGGTTGATCCGGAACTGTAGTTCCAATTGAGCGTAGCGATCAGGTTGTTGCTGCTATTATAGACGTTTTCGGTTGCGCTCAGGCCGACATAGCCGTTTACGATGTCAGTGATGATGAGTTGATCGAGCCCTACGATTGATTCTCCCGGATTCGTCGTAACTTCATAATTAAACGTCAGCGTTTGGGTTTCGGCCGTACCGGCCGCATTCCCCGAAACGCCGGCGGTGAAATTGGCCCACGCAATGCCGTCCCAGGTGGGACTGCTTCCATAGCTGAGCCCACCGTATGTCGCGGTCGAGTGAGTTCTCATAGTAATCAACGAAGGAAAAGATCGAAGATGATGCATCCGAATCCACTTCGGTGAGAGCCACCGTCGAGAAATTCAATCCATCATATGAGAGTGGCGAGAAGCTATAGTTCGAAGTCGGCATGCGACGTCCCCCACCGCCCGCGGAGGCACCGCGGGCGGTTTAGTTGTTAAAAAGTCGTGACGTCCTAAGTCGTCGTCAGGCTGACTGACGACGGCGCAGCGCAAGTCCAAGAATGCCCATGACAAGCAGCCCAGCCGAGGCGGGCTCCGGCACGGCATTGAAGTCGAGCGTAAAGCTGTTCACGCTTCCAATGGGGGAGGCAACGTCCTGCGAGAGCGTCAGGATCGATGCGCCGGGAAACGACAGCGAGTCCGTCGCAACAAGGAAGTTCGCATTGATTTCGGGGTAGCTGGTGGCACCGATCGTCACGGTGGATCCTACCCCCAGAGTCCGGTCCCCGAACCAGTGATCGTCAGACTCGATACAGCCGGAGAGACCGTCACGTCGAAGTCGAACCCAAAATCCCCAGAGCTCACCACGGGACCGCTGCTGCCGGTAATCGTGACACCCAGCTTGGAATCGTCCTGCGACATGACTGCGCCTTGGTCAGCGCACGCAGTCGGGTCGCAATTTGCAACCGTGAAAGTCGCAGTGTACGCCCCGGATGTTACGGTTAAGGAATTACCGTCTGCTATTGCAACCGGCGTTGCAAAGGCCGGCGCAGCGAACGAAAGCGCGGCCGCTGCGGCGGCGACCAGAATGGACCCCGATCTGAACACATGAGAATACCCCTTGTCGAAACGAAACCGAACACCGGCGGACCGTGCCGTTAACGGATCGTTTACCATTCATGTTGATCGACGTAAGGACTCAAATTGTCTAATTTTTTAGAACATGCAAATGTAGTTAAAGGAGGCGTGACAGAGTTTTTGTCAGCCCTTCCGCGCCCCTGAATCCGGAGCGACCCCCGCCAGCGGAACCGGCACCCACTGCATTCCGTCTGCCCGCTGGATCAGCATCAGAACCGACTTGCGGTTCTCTTTACGCACCGAATCAACATGCTCCTGCACGTCAGCAGGCGTGCTCACCTCGCTCTGCTGCACCTCCACGATCACGTCGCCTGGCTTCAGCCCCTGCTTGGCAGCCGTTCCATCCGGCGAGACATCCGTGACGACCACACCTTTCTGCTTGTCTCCAAGTTGATACTTCTCTCGCATTTCGGGCGTCAGCGGCGATAGGGTCATACCCAGCCCGTCCATCTGGGCTGGCGAGGGCGGTGGCGGGCTCGTGGGGTTGGTTGAAGCGAGCTGCGCCTTGTCGTCTGGCAGCTCACCCAGCGTGGCATTCAGTGTGACTTCCTTCCCGTCGCGCCAGACCACCACAGGGACCTGCTTGCCCACCTCCGTATCAGCCACATCGCGCGGCAGGGCACGCATGTCTTTCACGTCCTGCCCGTTGAACGTCAGGATGACATCACCATTCCGCAGATGCGCCTGATCGGCTGGACCACCGGGGTTAACCCCGGCGACCATGGCGCCCCGCGCCGGCTTCAGGCCCAGCGTGTCGGCGATCTCGGGCGTCACCTCCTGGATGCGCACGCCAAGCCAGCCGCGGCGCGGATGGCCGTATTTCTGCAGTTGCTCGACCTCGATCTTGGCCATGCTGGCGGGAATCGCGAAGCCGATCCCGATCGATCCCCCGGACGGCGAGTAAATTGCCGTGTTGATGCCGATCACCTGCCCGTCCATGTTGAACAGCGGGCCGCCCGAGTTGCCGCGGTTGATTGGCGCATCCGTCTGGATGAAGTCGTCGTACGGGCCTTCATGAATATCCCGTCCACGCGCCGAAATAATCCCTGCCGTCACCGACCCGCCAAGGCCGAACGGATTGCCGATCGCCAGGACCCAATCGCCGATACGGGAGGCGGTGGAATCACCCCAGCTCAGCGCGGGAAGCGGCTTGCCCGCATCCACTTTGAGCAAAGCGAGATCGCCCGCATCGTCCCGCCCGACCACCTTGGCCGGCAGCGTCGTGTTGTCCTGCAAGGTCACGGTGATCTCGTCCGCGCCCTCGATCACGTGATTATTGGTCACGATCAGGCCCGACGGATCGACGATGAAACCGGAGCCCAGGCTCTGCATTCGCCGATCTTCGGGCGGAGGAGCACCGCCCGGATGATGGCGGTTCATGAAGTCCTTGAAGAACTGATCGAACGGTGACCCGGGCGGCACGCCTGGAATCTCCGGCCCCGCATCCGCCGACTTGATGTCCGCCGTCGAGGACACATTCACGACGGCCGGCAGCAGCTTGGCCGCGAGATCGGCGAAGCTGTCTGGCGCGGGACGGCTGATTGCCGTGCTGGAGAGCAAGGCGGCGCCCCCGACAGGCAAAGTAACCAGTGCGGCAGCAGCCACACCGGCAAGGCAGACGGAACGGAGTGAGAAGATCATGGGCACGAGTGTTCCCGGAAACGGTCTAGCATTCAAGGAGATGATGGAGGGTTCAACAGATAGCGAAGGAAATCATTATCCGGCGTCAACACAAGCCTGGTCCGTCCATCGTCGAACGCAGCGCGATACGCCTCCAGCCGGCGCCAGATGCCGAAGAATGTCGGGTCCTGACCGAACGCACTGGCATACAGGCGGGATGCCGCGGCCTGTCCTTCGCCCCGCAGCTCCTCCGCCTGGGCGCTCGCATCCGCCAGGATGACGGTCCGGTCCCGGTCCGCGTCGGCGCGGATCTTCTGCGCCGCCTCGGCGCCCTCAGCGCGCGCCTGGGCTGCCACGCGGTGCCGTTCGGACTGCATGCGCGACAGAATCGCCTCCGTATTCTCCCGCGGGAGATCGGCGCGGCGGATCCGCACGTCGTCCACGAATACGCCGAACGACGCCATCTCGCTGTTCACCTGATCGCGGATGCTCGCCATGATACGGTCTCGGTCGGCGGACAGCACATCTGGCAAGGGCCGCGTTCCCAGCGCGCGCCGGATCGCCGACGATACGATCGCATCCAGCCGCAACTGCACCCCTTGTTCTCCGGTGCCGACGGCCTGGTAATATTTCAGCGGATCGGTGATGCGGTACATCGTGAAGCTGTCCACGATCAGCCGCCGCTGATCCCCCAGAATCACTTCCTCGCTCGGCGTTCCGAGATACAGGAGCCGCCGATCGAATGGGATCACGGTCTGTATGAACGGCAGTTTCGTGTGAAGACCTGCCGTCTCAATCACCCGCACCGGCCGCCCGAACTGCGTCAGCAGAGCCTGCTCCGTCTGTTGCACCGTGAACAAGGACCCAAACGCCAGCAGAATCACCACGAGCAGGGCGACACAAGCAGCAATGAGGCCGCGGGTCATGGGGCGGCCCCAGCCTGCGCCGTCGGCGCGGGCGAAGTTGGCCCGGGTTCGGCCGGTGCGGGAACTGGCGCCGGGGTTGGCGTGGTCGGTGTTGCCGCCGGGGGCTGGTTAAGCTGCAACAGCGGCAGCAGCCCCTTCATGCGATCGTCCACGATTAGCGCCCGGCTGTGCGTAAACACGTCCCGCATTGTGTCGAGATACATACGCTGCACCGTTACGTCCTTGGCGGTGCGGTACGCAGCGAGCACCGAAAGGAACCGCTTCGTCTCGCCGGTCGCCTGCGCGATCGCGGCCTGCTTGTCAGCCTGCCCCGCCGCAATGAGGCGTGCCGCATCACCCCGTGCGCGCGGCACGATGTCATTCGCATAGGCCTGCGCCTCGTTGCGCATGCGTTCGGCGTCGGTATTGGCGCGCTGAACGTCCCGGAAGCTTTCAATCACGGCGCCCGGCGGATCGACCTTCTGCAGCAGCACCTGCGTGATCTGCACGCCGGCATGATAGCCGTCGAGAATCTGCTGCGTCTGTTCCATCACGTCCGCAGCGATCTGCGCGCGCATCGGCCCCAGCGCGGGCTGGATCGGCGTGCGGCCCATGACCTCCCGCAGCACGCTTTCCGCGACGGCTTTCACCGTGACGTCCGGGTCCCGCGTGTTGAACAGGTAGTCCACCGCGTTATCGATCCGCCACAGCAGCACAAGGTCGATGTCGATGATGTTCTCGTCGCCGGTGAGCATCAGGCTCTCCTGGGGCGCCGGGCGGCTGGTCTCTTCCTGGTCGCTGGCGTTCACTGCCGAGCGGGAGCCGATTTCGGTCCGGTTGATGCGGGTGACCGCAGGGGTGAACACGGTCTCGACCGGCCAGGGGAGGTGATAGTTCAGTCCAGGGAGTGTGGTGCGGGAGAATGCGCCGAAACGCAGCACCACCCCCTGTTCATCGGGCTCCACCCGATAGAACCCGCTGCCCAGCCAGAGAACCACCGCCAGGAGCGCAACCAGAATGACGGCGCGGCCGCCGGACGGCAGGAGTCCGCCTGGCCTTCCGCCAAAGCGGCTTCGCCAGCCCTGAAGCCGCGCGATCAGCGCGTCCAGATCGGGCGGAGTCGGCCGCCGCGGCCCGGGGTTGGGCCGTCGCGGCCCACTGCCCCACGGCCCGTCGGGAGGCGGCGGCGCTCCAGGCGGACGGTTTGATCCCCCTTCGCCCCAGGGATTACGCTGACCCGAATCGGATGGCATGAACCGCATGCTCCTTGCGCGCCGCGGCGGTTGGCGGGAACGAGATCCTGCGCCATTGACTGCAAGCTTGGCCGCGGCGCTTGCTGACGCGGTTTATCTATAGCCGGCCTGAAAGGCGCAAGCACGCACATGAACCTGTCGTCTCCGTCACCCGAATCCCTGCGGGAGCTGTTGCGCGCCATCCGGGATCCCGCATCCGGCCAGGACATTGTCGCCGCCGGGTTGGTGGATGGGATCGAGGTGCGCGGCGGCTTCGTCCAGGTCGCGCTGCTGACCGATCGCGCGCACGCAGCGGCCATGGAGCCGGTGCGACGAGAGGCCGAACGAGTCCTCGGCCGCGCTCCTGGCGTGCAGAACGCGACCGCGGTGCTGACCTCGCATCGGTCCGGCCCACAGCCCCAATCTCCGGCACCGGAACGCGGACCGGCTCGCAGCGCGCTGCTTCTGCCGGACGTGAAACGCATCATTGCCGTGGCCTCCGGTAAAGGAGGCGTGGGGAAATCGACCGTGGCGGTGAACCTCGCCGTCGCACTGGCAGGTCAGGGGCTGCGGACCGGTCTGCTCGATGCCGATATCTACGGCCCGAGCCTGCCCCGCATGTTGGGCGTCTCACGTCGCCCGGAAGTCGAAGCCGAGCGCATGAAACCGCTCGAAGCCTGGGGCCTCAAATGCATGTCGATCGGCTTCCTGGTGGAGGAAGAAACGCCAATGATCTGGCGCGGTCCGATGGTGATGGGCGCGCTGGAACAGATGATGGGGCAGGTGTCGTGGGGCGCCCTCGACGTGCTGATCGTGGACATGCCGCCCGGCACCGGGGATGCCCAACTCACCATGGCCCAGCAAGTCGCGCTGAGCGGCGCCGTCATCGTCTCCACGCCGCAGGACATTGCCCTGATCGATGCCCGCCGCGGGGTTCGCATGTTCGAGAAGGTGAAAGTCCCCGTCCTCGGCCTCGTGGAGAATATGAGCTTCTTCTGCTGCCCGAATTGCGGACACCGGTCCGATATTTTCGGACATGGAGGCGCGCGACTGGAGGCAGCCCGGCTCGGCACTGACTTCCTGGGCGAAGTTCCCCTGCTCCTGGATATCCGCACCGCCTCCGACGCCGGCACCCCGATCACTGCCGCTGCCCCCGGCAGCGTAGCGGCCAAGGCCTTCGAAGCAATCGCCACAAACGTCTGGCAGAAGGTCGAAGGCAAAGCCCAGTCGGGGCCACGAATCGTCATGGAGTAAGAGCCACTTTCCTCTGCGGCCCAACGATTCCCCTCAGTGGCTCTTTGGGTCGGGCTTACGAAGCGACCCTACAACTGCACAACCTGCGACAGCTCGTAGGTGACGCCGGTCGGGTTTTCTCCGATCCGCACCGTCTTGTCGTTCGTGAAGGTATAAGGCGGCACCGGCAAATTATCCGGCGCGGGCACGTTCTGGTACACCCGTCCGGCCAAGTCGTATTTCGACCCATGGCACGGGCACAGATAACCGCCCGGCCAGTTCGCCACCGGATCGGTCGGACTCGGCTTCGGCAGATACTCCGGTAGGCAGCCCAGATGCGTGCAGATACCCACCAGCACCGCCCACTCCGGATTGGCCGATCGGTGCCAGTTCTGCGCATAGGGCGGCTGCTGCATCACCTGGGAGTTCGGGTCCGCCAGAATGTTGATCAGGCTCGGCTGCTGGAGCGTTTTGACCATCTCCGGCGTCCGGTTGACGATCAGGATGGGATCGCCGCGCCAGCGCACGATGACCTGCTGCCCCGGCTCGATCTTGCTGATATCGATGTCAATCGGCGCGCCCGCGGCAATCACGTCGGCCGCCGGATTCATCGAGTCAACCAGGGTCCAGGTAACGGCGATGACGCCGAAGCCCGTGAAGGCGCCGACAACCAGATTGAGGAAATCCCGCCTGGTCTCGCCGTCCGGTCCGTGCGGGCCAGGGTAGGTGGTCGTCGAAGCCATACTGTCGGTTACTCCGCTGGCGGGTTGCGCCGGGAACAAACGCCATGTTCTGCTGCGAATCAACCCAGGCGGTGAAGGAATCCGCAATGATTACCCCGTCCTATGCGCGGACCATGGCAGCCTACAACACGGAGATGAACCGTCGGGTCTACGAAGCCGCTGCGCGCATCCCCGACGCCGAACGTCGGCGCGACCGCGGTGCCTTTTGGGGATCCATCCATGGCACGCTCGTCCACCTGCTCTGGGGCGACCGTATGTGGATGTCGCGTTTCGACGGATGGGCGAGGCCCGACGTACCGCTCCAGCGAAGCGCTGAGATGATCGGCGATTTCAACGAACTCTCGGCCGAGCGCCCGAAGGCCGATGCGGCGATTGAGGCTTGGGCCACGCGGCTGACCCCAGAGTGGCTCGCCGATGACCTGGTTTGGTTTAGCGGTGCGAGCGGGCGCGAGCGCCGGGAAAGTCGCGGCTTTCTCGTGATACACTTCTTCAACCACCAGACCCATCATCGCGGCCAGGCGCATGCCATGATCACGGCATGCGGAGAGAAGACCGGCGATACTGACTTGATGCTGATCGCGAAGCCGCAATAGATGCGTGGCTGGCGAAGGGCATGGATCAGCGCGGCGGTTCTGCTGCTCGTTATCTCCGGTGCACGCGCCGAGGAGCTGAAATTCGCAACCTGGAACCTGGAATGGCTCACCACGCGCCCGGCGGGTGATCCGTCTCTGCCGAGCGATGCCGCGCCCAAACGGCCGGAAGATATCGCCACACTCGCCCGCTACGCAGCGGAGCTGAATGCTGACGTGATTGCCATTGAGGAGGTGGATGGTCCCAAAGTCGCCCACCAGGTTTTCCCGCCCGCATCCTATGCCATCCACATAACTCATGATCATGTGGTGCAGCGGGTCGGCCTCGTGGTGCGCCGAGGCATCCCTTTCAGCGTCAACCCCGATGTGACCAGCTTGGATCTCCCCGAATCGGGGTTGCGCAGTGGCGCGGACATCACACTGCACCTGCCCAATGGCTCGCTTCGCATCCTGGCTGTGCATCTTAAGACCGGGTGCAAAGAATCGCCCCTGCTTCACACAAGGCGAGCTCAGTGCGCGGAGCTGGAAGAACAGGTCGGGCCTCTGGCTGACTGGATCTCGGCGCGGCATAGCGAAGGCGTGCCGTTCGTTGTAATGGGTGACTTCAATCGGTGGCTGGAAGGGCATGACGAACTGCTGAGCGCGATGCAGCAGGCTGCCCCCTTGGCTCAGGCGACCGCGGGATTGGCCAGCCCGTGCTGGGGCGGTGAGAACTTTATCGACCACATCTTCGCCGGTGGTCCGGCACGGGATTGGATGGAGCCGGATACTCTGCGTGTGCTCGTTTACAAGGAAACGGGCAAAGAGTGGCAGGAGCGGTTGTCCGATCACTGCCTTGTCTCAGTGCGTTTCAACATTCCGGAATGACCCATGCATCCTCTCGCTGACGTCGCCGAAACACTCAACCTGCCGCGCAAGCAGCTCCGGCGCATGCTGGATGGTTGCCGCGTCACAAGCGGGAAGGGGTTCGATCTGAAGGATCATGACCCGGCGGGCACGGCAGGGCACCTGTTCGACCGATCACAGGCCGATGCGTTCCTGAACGCGAGCGTGCAGCGTCTCTCCGAGCTGCAGGAGCTGTTGTATGCACAGGACCAATGGTCGCTGCTGTGCATCTTCCAGGCATTGGATGCCGCCGGAAAGGATGGCACAATCAAGCACGTCCTCACTGGCGTAAACCCGCAAGGCGTGCAGGTCACGAGTTTCAAGGTTCCGGGACCCGAGGATCTCGCGCACGACTTCTTATGGCGCTGCGGGCGTGTTCTGCCGGAGCGTGGGCGCATCGGCATATTCAACCGCAGCTATTACGAAGAGGTGCTCGTCGTCCGGGTGCATCCGGAGCTGCTGACGCGCCAACACCTGCCCGAGGACCTCATCGGCAAGAAGGTGTGGGAACACCGATACGAATCCATCTCCGACTTTGAGCGTCATCTCGCGCGGCAGGGCACCGTGGTTCTGAAGTTCTTTCTTCATCTTTCGAAGCAGGAGCAGCAGGCACGATTTCTGGCGCGGCTCGACGAGCCGGAGAAGAACTGGAAGTTCAGCGCCTCCGATCTGGCGGAACGCGCGTACTGGGACGACTATCAATCCGCCTTCCAGGATGCGATCGCCGCGACCGCAACGCCCGAATCTCCCTGGTTCGTGGTGCCCGCGGATCACAAATGGTTCACCCATCTCGTCGTCGGTGTCGCCATCATCGAAGCCTTGGAGAGGCTCGATCTGCGCTACCCGCAAATCACGGACGAACAGCGTGCCGCGCTCGAAAAAGCGCGGCGGGAGTTGGGGCAGGAAAAACCGTAATGCGGTTCCGGTGGTGGATGGTCTGGCTGCTGATCGGGCCGATCACCTTCGTGATGTCGCTGGATCGCACGGCGATCGTCGTCGCAGCACCGGTGATCCAGAAGGAATACGGGTTCTCGCTGGTTGAGATGTCGATCATCCTGACCAGTTTCTCCTGGACCTATGCGTTCCTGCAGGTTCCAGCAGGATGGCTTGCTGAGCGGATCGGCCCGCGTCGCGCCCTCTACTGGGCAAATCTTCTCTGGTCCCTGCTCACGGCGGCGACGCCGCTCGGATTCAACCTCACATCCTTCGTGGCGATCCGTGCGGCGCTCGGTGCCGGGCAGTCTGCCGACTGGCCGGCCTCGGTGCTTGCGCTGCGCCGCTGGTTCCCAAAGCGCGAGCGCGCCAAAGGAAACTCCGTTCTGCTGGGCGGCCTGTATCTCGGGCCAATCATCGCCGCGCCGATCACCACTGCTGTGATGCTAAGCTTCGGCTGGCGCTTCGTATTCTATGCATTCGGTGTGATCGGCATTCTGCTCGGATTCGCCTGGTGGACGGTATTTCGCGACGATCCGGCCTCGCATCCTCGAGTCTCCCCGGAAGAAGCACGCCTGATCCTGGCGGAGCGTGAACCGGAAGCGCAGGCGACGCCGCCCGGAGCATTGGGGATGCTATTCAGCTCCGGCCAATTCTGGGCGATCGGACTTGAGTATTTCTTCCTGATCCTGATTCAGAGCTTCTACACTACCTGGCTGCCGACTTATCTCGTGCAGGCGCGGCACTTCTCGCTGCGTTCAATGGGCGTGTTCGCCTCGCTGCCATGGGTGGCACTGTTCTGCATGGTGTTCATTGCCGGCGGAATCGCGGATCGCGTTCTGCGCTCCACCGGATCGGTCTGGCACGCGCGTGTTCCGGCCGCGATCGCCGGGTTCATCATTAGCGCCGGTGCTCTCATTCTGGCAGCGGCTACGCCGAATATTCCGCTCATGGTGTTGTTGCTCTGTATCTCTCTCGGTGCGATCGGACTGACGCAGGTGTCGATCTGGTCGTCCTGCCAGGACATCGGAGGCGCGGCTACTGGCGTCGTAACGGGCTGGGCCAACTTCCTCGGCAACTCCTCCGGCTTTGTAGGGCCCGTAATCCTGGCCTACTTGGTGGGTTGGTTTGGCGGCTGGTCCGGGGCTTTGGTCATTCTCGCCATTGCCGGCCTGTGCGGCGCGGTACTGTGGTTGTTCGTGCATCCCGAACGGCCGCTACAGCTGCCGTCGCACGCTGTGGCGGCCCCCGTCGCTTAGGCTTGGGTCGGCGCACGGCCCCCAAACCATGGATTAACGACGAAATGTATGTGAGCAATGTTTATTGACCCCGCGCAGTCAGCAACGGGTCCGCGGATTCCTATGGGCATAAAATTCTGCGCCAGGGAGCCTCGGTAGCTGACTGAGATCGCTGGTGCCGACGCTCGGATTTGAACCGAGGACCTACTGATTACGAATGGCCCCCGGGCGGCGCCGACCGCGGACATTTCCCGAGGCGCTCCGCCTTAAGCCATTGAAATAGAGGCACGTATGAATGAAGACTGCTGAAATCCGTTACAGTCAAATGCGGTCTATGGTACTTTCTCCGCGGACACGGAGCGGAGAAGGAAGCCGATGCGATGGCGCAGCAGACTGCAGCCGAAGGCCTGTGGAGCGAAACCAACGGGCCGTTGACCGACAAGCTGGTGGCGGCGCTGCCGCCGCCCGCCAAAGGCAATCGGGTACGCTGGGACGGCGGCTCGGGGTTCGGCGTGCGCGTCACGTCGGCCGGCGCGCGCGCCTTCGTGCTGCGCTACCGCAACGCCGGGGGGTGCGACCGGACGCTCACCATCGGCAGCTCCCCGGCATGGAATGTCGCCAAGGCGCGCAAGTATGCCGCCGAACTTCGGCAACAGATCGATCGGGGCCACGACCCGCTAGCGGAGCGCCAAGCGGTACGCGCGGCGCCCACGACGGACGAGCTCGCTGATCGCTTCGAGGCTGAACATCTGCCGAAGAAGCGCCCCGCGACAGCCCGAGACTACAAGGCGCTCTTGCGCAAGCATATCCGCCCGACACTCGGCAGCCTGAAAGTGGCGGCGGTCAGCTTCCGCGATGTCGAACGGATGCATCAGCGCATAGCGGAGCGCGCGCCGTATCTCGCCAACCGCACGCTGGCGGTGACGTCGAAGATGTTCAGCCTCGCGGTCAGGTGGGGCTTGCGTCCCGACAATCCGACCCGCGGCATCGAACGCGCGCCAGAGCAGAAATGCGAGCGGTATCTGACGGCCCCCGAGATCGCGCGGCTGTCCGCTGTGCTGGCGACGCATCCCGAGCGGGTGAGCGCGAACGTGGTGCGACTCTTATTGCTGACCGGCGCGCGCAAGGGCGAGACGCTCGCCGCCCGGTGGCAGGATTTCGACTTCGCAGCGGGCGCTTGGAACAAGCCGGCTCACACGACGAAAACGGCGAAGCTGCACCGCGTGCCGCTCTCCGCCCCGGCGCTGGCGCTGCTCACCGAGATGCGCATCGAGGCGGAGCGGGAGAACGCCCGGCGGGACCGTGACGGGCTCGCGCCGATCGAGTGGCTATTCCCGAGCGTCGGCGGTGCGCCGCTTGGCGACATCAAGCATTTCTGGGCGTCGGTCTGCCGCACGGCCGGGATCAGCGGCGTGCGGCCGCACGACTTGAGGCATTCTTACGCCAGCATCCTGGCCTCGTCCGGCCTTTCGTTGCCGATCATTGGCGCGCTGTTGGGCCATACGCAGGCCGCGACGACACAGCGGTACGCGCATCTGTTCGACGATCCGCTGCGCGTGGCGACGGATCGCGCTGGGGCGTTCATCGCCGCCGCCACGAATGGCGCGGGTGGGTCCCCATCGAACTCGTTCGATGCGAGCCCAAGGCCGGGGGCGGAGATTGTGCGGCATCCTCGCGCACGGGCGCGGGGAGCGGGATGAGCGACCTCCAGCAGCTGGACGCCGGTTGGTCGGCAGAGGCCCAGGCGCAAGGGATTCTTCGCCGCCTGATCCCTTACCCCGAGCATTTCGTGCGCTTCCTCAATTTCGAACGCGAGCACCTGAGGCGCTATCGCGAGGGCCACCCCCATGACCTCGGGCCGCTGCCGGGGTGGGCGCAATGCCTCACGGCGTTCCGAAACGAGGCGCTGCTGCGGAACCAAGGTCGCGGCGCTGCGGAACTCGCCAAGCGGTACCGCCAGAGCCTGGGGCGGATTCCGTCCTCCGGACCAGTCCTTCGGACTTTGGTGCCGGGTCAGTCGGACATCTCGCCTATTCCTGAGGATGAGATGATGCCGACCTATCGGCTACTGGCGGAGATTGAGGCGGCGATGGACGCGGAGCGCATCGCAGCGCGTCAGGCGCCGGCCGAGGACACGCCTGAGGCCCCCTTCGGCCTTCCGCCTGATGCCCCCAAGGCCGCTGCGGGGTTGTCGACGCGGCATCTGCCGAGGCCGCGGCGGACACCTTGGCTCAGCAAATCGCCAAGCGGATGCGGCAGGACATCGCAGCGGGCAGAACCACGTATGCCGAGCCTCGCCGCACTCCTCCGCAAGAAGCTCATGTGCCGATATCCCGGTGCTGGCCGCACCACGACCGTGAAGGCGCTCAAATCGCTCAAGCAATGATGTCGTGTGTCGCGGATGTCGTGCGACATCAAGCGACATATGACATCGTGCAATCCGTCGCAAACTGTGAAACTTACTGCGCTCCGGACTGAGATGGATCGCAGCTCATGTCAGATGAAACGGATTGGGCGAGCGTCTCGCCGCAATCGTTGACGCCCGAAGCGCAGCGGGTCCGCGAGTTGGTATTGAAGAATCGAGTGCCGCTTCGCGACTTCGTGAGGGGCCTCAACGTGTCGCTGCGCACGGGGTACAGCTACATCGCGCAAGGGATGCCGGTTGATTATGTCGCCCGCGAACCCTTCGCCCGGTTACCTGAATCGCTGGATTGGCTGGTGAAGCGCCGGACGCCCAAGCTCGCGCCGCCCCGCAGTCCCGGTCGCCCCCGCAAATCGTCTGCTAGCTAACCGCGGCGGCCCCCTTGTCGCGCTCTGAAAGCACCTGTTCCTCTCGAGGGCCCAGGATGTGGAGAGTCTGGCCGGGGACCTCGGCTTCGACACCGACATCAAGTTCACACGCCTAGCCGTGACACCGGAGCAAGTTAGAAGTCTCCGACTCCCGATCCCACCTGCCAAGCCGACCGACCAGCGCCCGTTCTCCGGCCAGACCGTGCGATGCGAGGCGATCCCGCCCGACGAGCTGGCACGGATCATCCGCACCGCGATCGAGGAGCGGCTCGATCAGTCGGCTTACGGTGGAGTGCTTGCGGGAGAGGAAGTGGCCCGCCTGCGGCTGCAGGAATGGCTGCGCCCGCTGCTCAATGGCTGGAGTCCAGCGCCATGAGCGGGACGGGCAGCAACGCTCCGCGCGCGGGAAGGGGCGTTATCAAACGCGACGCCGACGAGGCGATGCGGCTGGCGCGAAACCTCGCGCGCAACACCGGCTATTGGGTGTTCCCGTGCCGCTTGGATAAGCGACCGGGCGGCGACGGCTGGCCTGAGCGCGCCAGCACCGACTCGGAGACGATCGGAAAACTGTGGTGCGACCACCCCGGCCCATTGGTCGGGATCGTGTGCGGCGAGCGTAGCGGCATCGATGTGCTCGACCTCGACCGGAAATACGAGGAGGCAAGCGCATGGTACTACGCGCACCGTGATCGGTTGCCGCCGACGCGCACCTTCCGGACCCGCAGCGGCGGCGCGCATCTCTACTTCCGCCATGCCCTCGGTGTGCGGAACAGCGCCAGCAAAATCGCGCCCGGCATCGACGTCAGGGGTGAGGGCGGCTTCATCGTTGCGTGGTTCGTTGCCGGCCTGCCGTGCCTCGATCCCTCGCCGCCTGCGCCGTGGCCGCCCTGGCTGCTGAAGCTGATCCTGCCCGCTCCCGCGCCGGCGCAGAGACCGCAGCATAAGCCGCCGCGCACTACTGACGCGGCCATCGCTGGCATCTTGCAGAGCGTGGCCAGCGCGCCAGAAGGGCAGCGCAACGCGCGGCTGAACTGGGCCGCATACCGGCTCGGCGCGCGCGTGGTGGCCGGGGAGCTCGGTCGTGGCGAGGCTGAGATGCTGCTGGCTGGTGCCGCCGCTGCGGCCGGTCTGCCGAAGCCCGAAACCGGCGCCACCATCGCCTCCGGGTTGAAGGGAGCCGGCGCATGAGCAGCGACAACTGGCGCCGCGAACTCGAGGACGACGAGGCGGTGTTGCCGCCGCCGTCGCAGGAATGGCAGGACGCGCACGGGTGGAGGGACGGGGAGCCACCACCAGGGGGCAATGGCAGCGAACGGCGCAACACGGCAGATGACCAAGCCGCACCAGCGTTGCGGCTACGCTACGGCTTCGACGCCACCGCGGCGCAGCCGATGGGAACCATCGTCGAGGGGGTGCTGCACGCTGGCAGCGTGTCGCTGTTCTTCGGGCCGCCAAAATCCGGCAAGAGTTTTTTGGTCACTGACCTCGCACTGTCAGTCGCCGCCGGGGAGCCGGAATGGATGGGGCACAAGATCATCCAGCCGGGGCCGGTGCTCTATGTCGCCTGCGAGGGCCACGGCGGATTTTGGAAACGCCTTTCTGCCGCAACCGATGCGCGCGGCTGGGATCGCGCCACCTTCCCGGCAGGCTTCATCCTCGCAACCGGACGGCCAATGCTGATCCGCGCTGATGAGCGCGGCCTAAATTACGCGCCCGATCCGTCCGCGATCCTCGCCGCGCTGGCCGATGCGAAGCGTCACGGTCTCGTTCCCGTCGCCATCGTCATCGATACCGTGTTCCGCTCCTTCGGCGCCGGCAACGTGAATGCCTCACCGGACATGAACATCTACCTCGCGTCCATCGCCGTCATAACCGACGCCGGCGCGGCCGTGGCCCTGGTTCATCATGAAATCAAATCGGGAGGCACCCCAGCAGGCAGCGTGTCGCTGATTGGCGGAACCGACACCATCATCCATGTCTGGCGCGACGATAACGGTGCCCGCTTCTGGCAGGTCGAGCTGGCGAAGGATGACGCCGAGACCGAGCCGCGCGCCTTCATCCTGGACGTCATCCCGCTCGGCCGGGACCGGGACGGGCAGGAAGCATCGTCCTGCGTGATCCGTGACGCCGGCGCCGCCCCTGACGCGATCCCGAAGAAGCGGGGGAGGCAGCCGTCAGAGGGCAGCAGCGAAGGCATCCTGGCCGACCTGATCCACGACAAGCTGTGCGACCTGCTGGCCGATCCCAGCGACGGCCAGGAGATCACTTTCCACCTCGGCGCGGCGCCAGTTCGTGCTGTCAGCCGAACGAGGCTGCGCGGGACAGTAAATCAGGCCGGAATTCTTGACCCAGTAGAGGACGAAGCCGACCGCAAGCGGATCACCGAAAGCAACCGGAAGCGCGTCAACAGAGCCATCAACCGCTTGATACGGCGGAAAAAAGTCATCGCCAACGAGCAGTGGATAGGACTGGCCAGGTGACGGGACATAAATTCCCGAATTCCTGCCCCGCATCCTGTCCCGCAGCGGCGGGCTGGGACGGGACAATAAATCCCTTCTTTAAGGGATTATTGTCCCACCTGTCCCGCTGTCCCGGACCGCGGAGCTGTCACAGAAACCACACGCAATGGGCGAGTTACTATACACGCCGAGGTGGAAAAAGCCCCACAGGAAGCCGCCCAGGCCGGGGCCGGTCCGCGCCGCCCGTGCCGCTTGCCCTCGCGCCTGAGAGCTGAGGACGGACGCTGCTGTTGGAGGGCGGGTGCATGACCAAGCGCAAAACCGACACCGACGCCCTCGCGGCCGCAATCGAGGAGTTTGAGTCCGCCCTGCCAGGCTGGTGGTGGAAAGTGTGCACCTGCGGCGTATCGCGAGACGCCGACTGCGGACCCGACTGGAGCGTGCTGCCGCGGGATCACCCGCATCTCGATGCCTTCGACGGTGGTTTCTCTGTGGACCTCCGCGACGGCACGCTGGCGGATGCGCTGCGCGCGGTGATGAAACAGGCCCTCGACGCGATCGCCGCACTTACCTGAGCGCGGTCCTATTTGCGCGCGCGATGCACACACGCGCGCGAGGCCTGTCAGCGCATCGGCCAACTATCGCGCGAGCTGGACGCAAGCAAAGGTGGAGCAGTAGGTATATTTGTTATTGAGAGCCCCTGACTTGCTATCAAGAAAATTCACACCTCCAGCAGATGATGCCACACGATCACATTCATTGGTGGCAATATCGCCGGGGAAGCAGAGCACGTCATCCTTGACCTCCCACGTAAGTTTCTCTGTAGTCCTTCCAGCGAACACGCTAGTGCTCTGACGCATTCTATCGATTCACAACATGCGGTTGCCATGCGATTCTGTGAGCATGGCACAGACAGTATGCGTGTTGTTGAGCGCGGCAGACAGGAAGCGGCTTAAGGCAATAGCATCGGATCGCAACCGAGCGGGCAAATATATCGAGCGAGCCCGAGTCGTTCTGGCCTCGGCCAGTGGTCGGCCGGTGCAACATGTGGCGAAAGAGATCAGCGTCAGCCGCCCCATGGTCTGGCGCTGGCAGCAGCGTTTTGTCGAGGAAGGTCCCGACGGGTTGCTGCGTGACAAGACGCGCAAGCCCGGCAAACGACCGATCCCGGCCGATAAAGTGGCGCACGTCGTGGCGCTCACGTGTGGCGAGCCGCCCCCTGGGACCACGTATTGGACCGGGCGAGCCATGGCAAACGCCACCGCCATGTCTCTGCGCTCGGTGCAGCGCATCTGGGCGGCGCACCAACTCCAGCCGCACCGCGTGCGCAGCTTCAAGCGCTCGCGTGATCCGCAGTTCGCTGAGAAAATGGCGGATATCATCGGCCTTTATCTCGATCCGCCCGCCCATGCGGTGGTGCTGTCGATCGACGAAAAGAGCCAAATCCAGGCGCTCGACCGTACCCAGCCTGGACTGCCGCTGAAACCCGGCCGCTGCGGCACCATGACCCACGACTACAAACGCCATGGAACGACGACGTTGTTCGCCGCATTGAACGTGCTGAAGGGTACGGTGATCGGTCGCTGCATGCAGCGACACCGGCACGAGGAGTTCATCCGCTTCCTCAATGCCGTCGAACGCGAGGTGCCGTCCGGCAAGTTGGTCCATGCGGTCGTCGACAACTACGCCACCCACCGGCACCGAAAGGTACAGGCCTGGCTGGCACGCCATGACCGATGGACCTTCCACTTCACGCCAACCTCCGGGTCATGGCTGAACGCGGTGGAGACCTTCTTCTCCGCTCTTACCCGACAACGCATCCGGCGCGGCAGCTTCCACTCCCTCGTCAGCCTGCAGGCTGCCATTAAGACTTACCTCGCTGAGCGAAATGCAGAACCACGCCCATTCGTCTGGACCGCAGCCACCGCCTCAATCCTTGCCAAGCTCGAAAGATTGCCTGCATCGTCCGTATAAGTCAGAGCACTAGCACTACTTTGGCACTTCATCTGATTGGCTCTGCAATCTCTTCCGGCAATGCGGACATCGGCTTGGCGGTTGTGGCGGAGCGAACAGTCGAGCGATGACAGCGCGGCGGATTTCAGGAAGCGTCGGCTTCGGAGGAGCTGTCGGGGGCTGGTTCTTTTTTTCCCCGCGCTGCGGCACGGAGCCGCAGGTGCTGAAGGTAGGCAAAGGCGATGCAGCTCATGAGCGCGTGCCGATGCAGCCCGGTCCACGATCGTCCCTCGAAAGCCCCGAGGCCGAGTTCTTGCTTGAGCTGCTGATGGGCCTGCTCGCAGACCCACCGCGCCTTGATGCTGGCGGCGAGGCGGCGCAGCGACGTGCCTGGCGGCAGATTGCTCAGATAGTATTTCCGCTCGCCGCTGCTGCGCCATTCGCCGATCAGCCAGACCGCCTCGCCGGGCAAACGGCCGTGACGCGGGCTGCGCGGCCCGTCGGCAACCCGCACGCGCAAAGCCGCAAACCGAGCGGTGAGCGCACCTTTGCTGCCCTGACGCCAGATGATGCGCCGCCAACGGCAGTTGTCCAGCACGTCCGCACCCGCCCGCGCGTCCTCACTTGGGACGGCATGCTGTCGTGGCTTTCCCTTGTTGGCACGCGGAAACAGCAGCCCAGCGCCGGTGGTGAACACCTTCTGCGTGCGCGGGACGCCAACCGACCAGACCAGATCACGCGCGCTCAAGCCTTGGCGGAACGGCGCGCTGAGGCCGTATCCCGCATCGGCCAGGACGCAACCGAAGCGGACGCCGGCGGCGCGCACGCGGTCGATCTCTTTCAGTGCGATCTCCGGCTTGGTCAGCGCCGTGCGTTCCGTCTCCGGCACGCCGGCAGCGGCGCAGCGCGCTTCGTCGTCAGTCCACGACTTCGGCAGGAACAGGCGCAGGCCGATCGGCACCGGCACTTCGCCGCACGCCAGCGTCAGCGAGACCAGCGCCTGACAGTTCGCCTGCTTTCCAAGCTCGCCACAGTATTGTGGAGCAACCCCGACCGAGAGCGTGCCCTTCTTGGGGATCGCCGTGTCATCGACGACCAGCACCGCGTCGTCGCCGCCCACGATGGCATCAGCTCGTTCCGCGAGCACACGCCATAACGGTGCGTCGTCCCAGCTCGAACTGCTGATGAAGTGGTGCAGTTGATCGTGGCTGCGGAGGCCGAGACGCTCGGCAATCGGCTGTACGCTCTTCGGACCATCCGGCCCAAGGAGCCCCCGTACGTAGAGTGGTCCCCAGTGCCGCCGTGTGCTGCGGCCCATCACTGCAAGAAACGGAATCAACCAGCGGTCAAGATCGTCTCCGAACGCCACAGAACGGGACACAGCAAGCGCTCCGCTGAATCCCAGTCTGATACAGAACTGCCGCGTGACCGTACAAGTGCCAAAGTAGTGCTAGTTCCAGTCCCGTCAGGTTTGAGTATCATTGTATACGGAATTCCGCGATGTGTGGTGCTGGATAGTGTTTTGCCTACCACAGACTGTCTTATCTGATCGCCTGTCTGCGTCTGAGCGGCCGTGTTTGCCGCACTACTAGTAGATAGGGAGGGGGGTGCCGACCACGCACCAAGAGCAAGGACAACGGGCAGCGTGTATTTCCACACAGGTAGTCCCTCCATTTCTCGGCAGAATTATTATGGAGTCGGTTTATAACCAATGTCAAATCACCACCGCACCCGCCGCGTCGGCGGGAAGAGCGGTCGCAGTGTGCCCGCCAGCCGCTTCCCTGGCTCGCCTGACGGCGCCGGAGGGGTTGGGCGGGGTGGAAACCGGGTTCCACCCGCTCCAAGCCGCTGACGCCGGCCCCTCTGGGCTTGCAGGCGGATATCCTTAGACGGATGGGGCTTTCAACCTGGCCAAGCGCATTTCGAGCGGATGGCGCGGGGCAGCCTCGTAGCCAACCTGCGGCACGATCAGACCGAGCTTGTTGAGGAACCATTCGCTGACCAGCGCGCGATGGCAGGTCCCCGTGCCCGGCCGTTCCCAGCACACCAGAACCGGCGTCCTGCCGCGTGAAAGCGCCATGATCTCATCGTGCACCCGGCCGGCATCGAGCCGGCCCAGCACCTCGCGCTGATAGAGCACGTCATATGCGTCGGCGCTGGCGCAACTGTTGAACCAGGGGCCGGGCGCGAGTTTGCGATAGAGCCGATAGCCCGCTTCCATCCTGCGCGGGATGCCGCGGCTGATGCCGATCTTGATGTGATCCGCGGGGAGCGTGGTGAACCAGGAACCAGTTTTCACGGTGGAGCTGTCCTCTGCAACTCGTTTCGAGTGAAGCTATTATACAATAGAAACGGTATTGCGGGGCGCGTGGGGCGCGGATGGGCATGCAGAGCGCGCGGGGAAATTGCCTGCGGGAATGCAGTTCTTTCCGCGCCTGATCGTGCGCGAGCCGCCCGCGGTGGCGGCGCCATACGCGGAAACCAGGCTGATCGTCGGCGGCTTTGCAAAATCAACACTCCAGCGGAGCCCAACGGAACCGGGAGGAGCTGAACCGGCTGGTGCGGCTGCGCGCGCTGGGCGAGAATGCGATCGGCTTCGTGGGCCACAAAGGAACCAAGTCGGAGATCACCGCCGGTGTGCCGGGCATGCTGCCGCCCCGTCACCACGGGCAGAACGCCGGCGATGACGAATTGCGCGTCGTCGGCGTGCATGAGGTGTTTGATGGCATGCGTCTGCCAGGGGCGGAGATCGAGCGCCAGGTCAGAGCGAAAACAGGCCGCGCGCCGACCGCGTTGGAAACGGTGCGGGCGCCGGCGCGGGTGCTGATGACGGACGGCACCGGCCGGGGGATTTCCCGACGTGGTGCACAACGTCGATCCCGACATGCAGGCCGAGTACGACCACCACCTCGGCGCGAGCGTTGCGCAGGCCCTCGCCCGCGCTCGAGGCGTGATGCGAACGGAGGAAAATCCAGTGCGGATTTATCTGTACGGCAAGATGGCACCGCAGGGCGTGCCGCTAACCGATGTGACGCCGTGGCGGCAGGAAGCGCCGGGCGAGCTCGGGGAGATGGTGCTGCGCTCGCGCGTGCACTTCAACGCCGCGACGATGGAGGCAATGCACCGCGACCTGTTCGTGAGTGAGAAAGCCGCGAGCAGCAAGCGTGAACGCTGGGTCAGGCGGTTCCAAAAGCCGGGGCAGAGCGATGACGTCGTTTTGTGGGAGCGCGTGCGCGAATGGGTCCGGTGGGACCGCCGACCGTGGGCCCGCGTGCGATGGCAGAGGGGCGGCCAGGGCAACGCGTTGCAGTGGTTGATCTGTCCCGAGGCGGAGGCCGAGGCCATGCGCGCCGAGCTAGTCGAGGCGTTCGGGCCCCTCGCCTACTGGAAGGCCGAGCGGTTCACCGATGGCAGGAGGCCCTTATCAGCGACGAAGAACGAAGCCCTCCCCGCAGCCGTAAAAGATGATCAGAGAGTTCCGGGGAGGCCTTCCTCCACTCTGGCCGGGTTGAGCCGGGAAAATTGGTGATGAGCTGCCCTGGCGTGTGGATCACCCGCCCGATGGGTGACAGATCGAACCGAACTCATTGCATTTTTGACGAAGTTTTCAGGAGGCGGAGGGCGGAGCTTTGACGGTCGATCAAGCGATCCCCTCACGATGTGACCGCTGCGGATGGTCCGGCTGCGCGTGGTGGCGTCCGATAAAATCAAGCCAGCCATGGCGGCCGTGGTGCTGCGATCCGCCTGACTTCACCGGTGAGCCCGATTGGACGCGGCGTGTTGCCATCGCCAGGAACGGCGCTGTGCGACGATCAACAAGTGGTCTGTTCGATGATTAATCGGCGGCGATCACCGGTCGGATCGTCCGACCTCTGAAACCCTACACGCGGACGACTTGCTCGCAGAGTTCCCGCGGTCGGACGATCCGACCATGGGACAACTTGCTGGCGGTAGTATCGTCCGACCGCCAGCAAAATCAGTCGGATGCCACGACCGATTATAGGGCGGCGAGGCGGAACGCGGTCGGATAACACGACCACATTGTGCGGTCGGATGACACGACCACACAAAACCCGAGCGCGAGATGGCGAAGGGCGCGCGAACCGGGAACCAACCGGGGCACGACGCGGTCTGGCGATCCCACTGCGTCAAGGCTCACCGACCTGGGCATCGGTCGCCTCGTCCGAGGGATGCTCCTGCGACCCTGTCTGACCTCGGCATCAGCAAGCAGCAATCGTCGGACTGGCAGAGGCAGGAACGAAAAAGGCCCCCGATCCGTGAGGACCGAGGGCCTGCGGTTCGTGCGGCGGCTGCTGACCCGAAGGCGAGTGCCTGTGCTGCGAACCGAGGCCGGACGTCTTCAAGAACCCGGCCGGGGGCAACAGAGAAGATCAGGGCCGCCAGCCTGAAATGCGCCCCAGTGGGGCGGTATCCATCAGGGGAGCGGAAATAACAGCGGGGCGGGTTGCCCGGGGGCCTGTACGGGTCGCTGAGGCGGTTTTTTTGCTCTGGAGAGAGTCAGCCGGGAGCCGCAACGGTTTGCAATGGTTTGGTCATCACGCGGCGAAAACGCGTAGCGCGTGGGTCGGGCAATAGGGTCTGGGACGGTCAAGCAAGGCCACGGTCTGCGGCAAAAGCCGACGAAGGCCGGGCCGAAGATCACATCCGCCGCCATTGTGGACGACCATCCCTTGCGTCGCGCTGGCGGCAGACCTCGACGGCCTTCCATCCATCGCGTTCGTCTATACCTCGAAACAAAGAAACGCGCGGCGGCTTGTCACCACGCGATCCCAGCGCCCCACACGGTCACGGTAAACGATGATCATCCGATCGACGTCGATGCCGCGGTCTACAAGATCGGTGACAACGTTCTCAATATCGACCGCGACGCTCACTTGCCCGATCAGATCCTCGATCAGCACAGCGCCGTCCCTGTGCACATACGAGTAGCGTGAACGGACCATATGTTCCTTCCGCGGTGGTGTGGTGCTGGCGCACTCCCCATCGCTCACGGCCTACGCGCCGAAGCGGCGGAAGCCGACGAAGGCCGGGCCCAAGCTCTCCCGTGTGATCGTCGGCAAGCGAGCCCCGGAGCCGGAAACGCAAGAGGCCCATCAGGCACGCGGCGACCCGGCCGACCGGCTGTGGCGGCGGCAACGATCAGCAACCCTATTGGTGGGCTGGGCGTGAACAAAACGCAGTGATGAAACCTTAATACATCACGAATTATTTGCAGCCGTGGGTTGAACAAAGCCATTCAGTGAAACTGTCTAGTTAGAAATAAAACTTTTGACTTCGCCAAACCAGCCCGTTGATCCCCTCAATGCAACCTTAAGGTGGGCGCTAACCCCGGGGAAGTAATACAGCTGATATACACTGCGAAATCATGTGCAGTCTGGGGTTGAACAAAGTCCTTCACTGAAACTGTCGGCGTGACATTAAAACTTTGGACTTTGCGTGACCAGCCTCTTAACAGAAAACAGGCGTGCTTCGTATGCCCCAAGTCTTTAGCTGCGAACAAGACGCGTCACGGGGGGACCATGCTCAAATCGCTGTTAATAGGTGGCTTGGCGTTCGCGGCAGTCGCCGGGGTAGGAAGCGCCCGAGCGGGACCATGTGCAATGGCGTCATCCTCGGTCTATACGGCGCCCGGATTCTCGTGCACGGTCAGCACACTGACGTTCAGCAGCATCAGCATCAGCCCGAGTACGACCGGAGACGGAGTAGTTGGACCGATTACAGTCACGCCAGTCGCGAGCGGCTTATCGTTAACCTTTTCCTCTGCTGCATCGGCTCCCCCGCCTTCGACCGCGGACATTGCTTGGCTCTATACGGTTGCATCCACGGTGCCGATCGTGGACGCCAGCCTATTGCTGACGGGAAGTGGTACCGGCGGTGGTACAGTCAGCCTGAGTGAGACGCTCTCCAACGGCAAGACGCTGACGGCGTCAAGCCCGGGAAGTGCGACCAATTCTGTAACCTTCCCAGGTGTCAGCAGCCTTTCGGTGGCCAAGGATCTGGCGGACGTTGCCCTCACGCCAGGCAGCTTGGCGGTTTCCTCGGTTATCGTGAATACATTCTCGACGAGCTTCATACCCGAGCCGATGTCGATCGCGCTGGTTGTGACGGGCCTTATTGGTCTCGGGTTCAGCCGCCGGAGCAAGCGAAACTCGTAACACCATCGCGCGGACCTGCCGGTGGCCGGCCGCACGGCGGGAAGCTCTCCCGTGTGATCGTCGGCAAGCGAGCCCCGGAGCCGGAAACGCAAGAGGCCCATCAGGCACGCGGCGACGCGGCCGACCGGCTGTGGCGGGAGATGGTCGCCAGCGTGAGCCGAAAAAAATCCCCCCGCCTATGAGGCCGGGCCGGGGGGGAGGGGAGTTTGTGCATCTGCCACTCAGGACGGGAGCAAGACCGGGTAACGCCGTCCTTGGGCCGATCTCTAACTTCGACGCGGCCTGCGCGGTTGATCGGTTTCTTTATTTTGAACATCATTAACGGGGTGCTCCTCGGCCAGCCGAACCAGATCGGGCGAATAGATGTTGCACCGATCCTGGATCGCGTGGGCCTGCCGCTGAGGGCAGTCGCCTGCAGGCTGGACAGAACCGCCGGCATCCCTGCATCGGCCCCGTGCTGCGCCAGCAGCTTGGCGGTGCTGAGGCGGCCGCGACGGTCGCAGCTGCTGGCACAGGACCTCGATCATGTGCAGGAGCCGAGCGGGCTGCCGCGTCTCACTTCTGTTTTGTTCGTTTTGCCGATTCTGCATAGCGGGGGCGAATCGAATCGGGAACGGCGCCCCGATCAGTGGGGGTGCGCTTTGACAAATGCCGTTGCAGCCTCAACGATCCGATCAAGCGGGTGTGCCTGGCAATAGTTGTCGATCCAGGCCGAAACACCGTCTGCATCCACTCCGTTCAAAGGGTTCAATCCGGACCCGCTGCCGGCATACCCGATGCCAGAGAGAAAGCCCAAAACCCACAACTCAAGATAGAATGCCTGCACCCTAGCGTTGCCGCCGCGGTAGGTAACCCAGGCACCGCAAGATGTATTCGGGAACCCCAAGACTGTGACTGTCGGCTGGACCTCAGCAGCTCTGGCCGTCAGCATGAGGGCGAGAAGCGCCAGGACTGTTTTCATCTGAGTTCCTCAGCCGCGTTTGGCGTCTAAAGGTGATGCGATAATGCCAGTCGAGCCGCCTCCGCCAATCCGCCGGCCACGGACGCCAAGCTGCGCGCCTATGCCGGGCGGTGCTGATGCGGCCGCGGCGGTGACAGAGGACCTCGATCATGCGCAGGTGCGCGGCGACGTGGCCGAGCGACACGGTGGTCCGTATGGGCGCTGGTGTCATGCGGCCGCGGCCTGAGACACCTCGTTTCCCCAAGCATCCCACCCGTCGCGTTCGCGACGTGCGAACATCTCGACCTTCTGCACGTGCGGGTACATCCGCTCGATCTCGCTGTAGAACACCTCCGGCTTCGCGCTGTGCTCCCCGCGCGGTGCTACTTCCATCGGCGCCTCATCGAGCATTTCGGCCAATGCGACCTGCGGCGGCTGATCCCCGCGCACCAGGGCCACCCACCGCTTCCCCCGTGTGCCGATGAGCAATAGTTCCGCTTGATCCTTCATCGACCAGTAGCCGTGACCGCGCCCCGTCTTCCTCCAGATGTACAAAGATTTGTAGGTGAATCCCCAGGCCGCCATGACGCGCAGCCCGTGCTCCAACATCTGCACTGTGGCCCAGAGGAACAGCACCGCGTCGGGCGCGGCCGGGACTTTGATCTCCGCGATGGCGTCGGTCGGCATGGTCTCGTAATGCCGCGACGCATGCCGGTTCTTGCCCTTCTCGCTGTAGGTGGCGACATCCCAGGGCGGATCGGCCAGGATGACGCTGTAGAGCTTCCCCAGCCCCGCCAGCTCGGCAGAGGCCTGCTCCGCCGTGGCCTCCATAGCGGCCACCCTGGCGGCGTGCTGGGCCTGTCTGGTGGCCTTCTGGTCCGCCCGATTGCGCTTGCGACGCCACCGCTGCTGGACCTGCGCCTTGGTCAGCGGCTTGCGGCCGATTGGCTTGCGTCCCATCCATAACATCTACGCGGGAGAGGCCGGTTTTGTAGATGTTATGGTCCAAGGGACAGGGTTTTTCCCTCGGTTTTTGGAACCGTGCTTTAGGACGCTTCCCGCAACCCGCGTGTTAGTGCGGCGGGTCATCCTGATCCCCCAATCAGCACGCCGGAATTGCGGACCGCAAAAGGTCTTGCTCAAAAAACCCAACAGGACGCCGCGAGTGTAAACCGGGCTCAGCCCGCTCCCCAAAATAGGAAATCTCCTTATCAAACGAAACACTTTATTAAGGTTTCGACATTTCCTGTGACCGCCAATCGTACACTCAGAGGAACGTGTGTATCGGGCGGTGCAGATCTTGAGTCGGCAAAGAATCAACCGGGAACAAGGAGCTGTCGGGATGTCGATTTTAAACGTAGGCGCAAAGGAGCACTATACGACCATTGCCAGTGCGGTTTCCGCAGCGAGCTCAGGCGACACAATCGTGATCGATGCGGGAACCTACAAGGCGCAGGATATTCTTCTGACGAAGAACCTGACGATCGAGGCAGCGGGCAACGGCCCGGTGGTGCTGCAGGAATCCCGTCCGCTAGCGAAGGGCATGCTGATTGCGGGTTCGTCTAGCACTGCTCCCAATATCACGATCGAGGGGGTGACGTTTACCGGCGCCAGGTCACCCAGCCAGAACGGGTCGGGGATACGCTATCAGAGCGGGAAATCTGACTCTGACCAACGACACGTTCAGCAACAGCCAGGATGGAATTTTGGCGGCGCCCTTCGTTGCTAATACTGGCACGATTATCGTTCAGGGCAGCACATTCGACCACAACGGAATAGCGACCGAGCTGGGGCACAATGTCTACATTGGCGATGTAGCTCAATTTACGATGACGAACAGCGTCAGCGAAGATGCCGTGGTCGGGCACGAAGTGAAATCCCGCGCCTTAAACAACGATATTGAGAACAACCTGATCAAGGACGGGCCGACAGGAACGTCCAGCTACGATATCGACATCCCCAATGGGGGAAATGCACTCATTCAGGGCAACACGATCGAACAGGGCCCGAAAAGCCAAAACCCCTGGATGATCGCTTACGGCGAGGAGGGGAAACTTCACCCGGGTAGCCTGACCGTGACGGACAACCTGATCCTGAACGATCGGCACGGCGGAAAAGGCATCTGGAACGACACCGCGACGGCCGCCACCGTGTCCGACAATCAGATCTACGGCCTGTCCAGCAGCGCGCTGCTGAGGGGGCCAGGGTCCGACTCCGACAACATCATGTTGTCATCGGAACCCGCTCTGGGTTCACGCCCGGGGAGTTCGTCAGGGATGAGTTTCATCACGGGCTCGAGTTCGTCGTCTTCGTCCCAGGCGCCGAGCGAGAGTGATGTGACATCAACCGTGGCGAACAGCAGCGACGGGCCTATGGAGGCGGTGATGGCTGGTGCGGTCGGCCCATCAGACTTCGTGACTGACGACGGATCCGTCATGCAGGGTGCGTCGATCAATCCGTCAGCCGGGTCGGGGCCGTATTTTGACCCGACGCATCAGTCTCAGGTGATCCTCGCCCACGGGAGCTAAGGAGACTCTGAAGAATCCCATCTCGACACGGTCACGGAGCAGCCTGTAGTTGAGTGGCATTGATTACATTCGGATCGACCGAAGAGGATGCGCCAAGCGACCCTGGCAGATCGGCCGGGCTATAGAGCTGCGTGCCGGTGCGGGCGATGGGCACGTTGCGGCCGATCAAAAAACCCTCAGCTGTGAGCGCCTGATTTTCGCGGAGCTGTTCAACCGTGTGCCACATCAGAGCCTCACCGCATCGCGCGCATCATGCGCTTGCGCATGCACCGATGCGAGCGTCCAATTTCTCGCTACCGATAGAGCTGAGGTTTGATGATGCACAAGATCCACAACACGAGAGTCACGCTCGTAACGATGGCGTTGAACAACCTTGGCGTCGGTTCAATCGTCGCCGGTGTTGTGTTTCCAACGGTCAGAGGCAGCGTGGACGAGTTTTCCGATATTGCCGCCTGGATCCTGCTCGGAATTTGCCTGTTCAGTCTGGCGCAACTCGTAGCCGGAAGGCTACGAGATGAGGTTTGAGACCTATTGGTTGATCGTGCCGCTTGTCGGCATTGGCCTATGCGCCATCGCCGCCCTGGTGTTGTGGTGGACCCGTCCGCGCCAGTGAGGTGACAGGCTTTTCTTGCGAATCGGTCGAACTGTCTGACATGGTTGGTTTGCCTCTCGATGAATGTGAAATAACTAGCGGCCCGCCGTCTCCCAAAAGCACGGCGGGTTTTTCTGTGTGGCGCTGCGAACTGATTTGGGGGCTGGACGGCGAGCGGGGCGGCCAACCATAAGCGCTGCGCACCCGTGACAGACGTTTCGAGCGCCCCCACCTACGGCCGACCGTCCGTTGCGGCGGGACTCAACGTTGGATCAGCCCTGATGCCGACGCGGATCGTCACGGCACGCCCGCCGAAGCGGATCAGGAAGCCGGCGAAGACCGGGCCCAAGCCCTCCCGTGTGATCGTGGGCAAGCGGGCCCCGGAGCCGAAAACGCCAGAGGCCCATCAGGCACGTGGTGACGCAGCCGAGCGGCTCTGGCTGGAGATGGTCGCCAGCGTGAGCCGAAAAAAATCCCCCCGCCCTGGAGGAGGCGAGGGGGGAAGTTTGCGGGTCGAAACACGGAGGCGAAATCGGGAGAAAAAACCTCCGTCCGAGACCGATGTTTAGCTTCGGCGCGGCCCTCGCGGTTGGTGCATTTATTCATACTCACCATCGATGCGATGCAGGTCACGGAACCACGAGATCTCAGTAGGGCGGCAGCCGAAGCAGATCGGGCGAATAGATGTTGCATCGGTCCTGGATCGCGTGCGCCTGGCGCTTCGGGCAGTCGCCGGCTAGGGCGGACAGAACCGCAGGCCTCCCCGCGTCGGGGCCGTGCTCCTTCAGTAGCCGTGCGGTGCTGATGCGGCCGTGGCCAGAATCAGAATGTCACGCGAATTCCACCGAAACCAGCGACCGGGGCAGCAATGTTGTAACTGCGCGGATTGGTGGAACCGGGTGCCTGCAGGAAGGAGATGGAGGAGCTGGGAGAGAACGTCCCGTAAACATAGTATTTCGCGTCGAGGACATTCTGCACTAGGCCGAAAATCTGGAAATGGGGCGTCACCTGATAGCTGGTGTTGAAATTGAGGACGAAATATCCGGGCAGCTGCTTGGTCAGGTTCGTCTCGTCTCCGAACAGAAATTGTCCAGTCGCGGCAACACCGGTCGTGCCCACAGTCCAGGCATCTGTCACCTTATATTGTAAGCCAAACTTGAACTGATTGGCGGGAATTCCGGGCAGACGGTTGCCCGGCTGCACCTGAATGTTGCCGTTGGCGTCAGCTTCCGGGTTCTCAGGACTCAACTCGACGAAGGCGCTTTGGAAGGTCGCGTTGGTGTACGTATAGCCGGCCCACACCGTCCAGCGCGTACTGTTCAGACGAACGCCGGCATCAAGCCCCTGCCGGCGCGTGGCGCCGACGTTCTGGAAGAAACCGCGTCCCAGCACGACGCTCTGCACGAACTCAATGTCGTCATCCAGATTGGTGCGGAACAGGCTCAGGTTCCAGTTCAGGTTGGCGCCGGAGAAGGGGTGCACCTGGCCGTGGAAACCAGCCTCGATCGTGTGTGCGACAACCTGCTTCAAGTTGGGGTCGCCGGTAAAGAAATTGGCGAGGCTGCACGGGCTCGCCGGGCTGGCGCAGCTCAGTTCCGCGGGGGTCGGCGCACGGTTTGAGCCGGAATAAGACGCATACACGCTGAATGCGGGGCTCAGGCGGTAGGTCAAGCCAACTCCAGGATTGAAATGCGTATAGTTATGATTGCCCGAAAGCCCCGTACCGAGCAGGTCGTTGAGATTGATCTGCTCAGCGTTGAAACGGCCGGAGAAGTTCGCGGACAGGCGCTTCGTGACGTCGAACGTATCGGTCAAATAGAGGCCGTAATAAGCGGTCGAGACGCCAACGCGGACCGGTGCATCCGTGCTATCCGCTTGATCGACGATGATCCCCTGGGGAAACCCACCCGGCCCGATGAAGTTGAGCGAGAAGGGATCGAGGCCGCCGACGCCCGTCGTGGCGCCGAACAAGGTCTGAGAGCCGTCGAAGCTCACTCCGGCGACGAAGTGGTTACCGTGACCGAAGATCTCCCGCTGATTGGTGATCTGAGCCGACGCGCCGTAGCCGTTGGTGTTGACGGTCTCACTATCCCAGTCCGAATAGGGACCGCCATTAAGAAAATCCGAGATCGCGTTGCCGTTCACATCGGTGGCCAGCGTGTCGGTTCCCAACTCGCACAGGAAACCGGTGAGCGTGTTGCACGATCCGAAATCGGCGACATTGCCGTTGCCGACCCGCTGAAGGAAATAGTCGTAGTAGGCCAGCGCCTGCACGGACGTGTTGTCATTGACCTGCACGTTGCCGTTCAGGCTGATCAGCGCGTAGCTGTTATTGATCGGGCTGGGCCCGGTGAACTGCGCGCGCGGGTCCACCGCCAGCCACTCCACAGGCGTCGTCCCAGGCGCCTGCAACGAGGTCTGCGCCAGGGTGATGTTAAGATGCACCTCGGCGCGATCGCTCCGCCAGCCGATATCGCCATAGAACTGCTTGAGCGCTGATGACTGGAAATCACGCCAGCCGTTCTCGGTCAGGCCGGAACCCGCGACATAGACGGCCGTGTTGCCGATCTGCTTGCCATACTGCGCCGCGCCGGCGATCTGTCCGAACGAGCCGCCGAATACATCGACTTCCCCGCCGTGATAGGTGAACCCGTTCTTGAGCTGGACAGCAAGTGAACCGCCGAGTGCGTTCAGTCCGAAGACAGGGTTTGACCCTTGGAGATTCATGCTGTCGATTGCGATGCTGGGGATGAGGTCGAAATTCACCGTATCCCCGAAGGCCTGGTTGAAGCGGACACCGTTCAAGTAGACGGCAATTCCTTGCGGCGTGCCCTGAAGCGGCGCGGCCTGGAAGCCGTGGTAGAACAGATTGGGTTGAAACGGGTTACCGGCGGCGCTGTCCAGGTGCACGCCCTGCGCTTGGTCTTGTAGCGTGTTGAGATAATCCGGCGGCCCCTGCAGCGAAACGTCCCGGCTGTCGAAGACCTGGTTTTGCGCGGGCACTTTGTTGCGGTCCACGCCGGAGCCGAGTAGCGGACTGGCGCCGATCACCTCCACCTCGGGAAGTGTCGCGTTGGGCGCTGATTGCGATGTCGCCTGCGCCAAAGCAAGCCGCGGCAGTAGCGACATCGCAGCCAAGAGTGCGAGACGTTTCACTCCTGTTCCTCCCCAGAGGACCCAATTCGTTCTTCTGTCTTATTGGCTATACATTCGCAGCGCCTCCCCTCTATTGCAGAAAGTGCAATCGCCCAAAGAAACTCCGGAGTGAGACGCCCATGCGGCATCGAAGACGCAGGCCGCGCGATGGTGGCGACCATCATCGGAATGGCGAAGCCGAGCGGCGGGCCGGCGGCAAAGATGGCCAGCACGGACCCGGTGAAGCCGGCCCGGACGGCGCCTTGGTGGTAACAGAAACCTGAGGCGGTGGCGCGGACCTCCGTCGGGAAGCGCTGGGACAGATAGCTTGGGTTCTGGCCATAGATCGCGCCAAGGAATGCGCCCTGCACGATGTAGGTGATGGCGATCACCTCGTAGTCCTTGGTGAAGATGTAGAGCGGGGTGATGAAGATGCCGATGAAGGCGGGGATGATCATGGCCCAACGCCGGCTATGCCTGTCGGCTATCCAACCCCAGAAGCCGCTGGCAAAGAAGGCAACCAGGTTTGACAGCGCGAGTGGGGTTGCGACCATGGCGGGAGTGAATTGCAGGTCCTTTTGCAGGTGGGTGGCGAACATGCCATACACTGAGTAGTAACTGAGTAGTACACGATGAAACCGCTTGCCATCCACAGGCATGCGGTCAGCGTGTTGCCCAGAGCGTGCGTGCGGAAGATATCCAGCAGCGGTGCGCGGAACTCCTTCTGCTGTTCACGCTGCAGGCGGCGATTCTCCGTCCACACCTGCGGCTCTTTCACCTAGCTGCGGATCCAAAGCACCGCGAGCGCCGGCGCGATCCCGAGCATCAGCAGCCCGCACCAGCCGATCGAGTTGTAGAGCAAGCCGTACACCACGCTGGAAGCGAGGAAACCCAAGCTCCAGGAGCCTTGCAGCACGCCGCTCATGAACCCACGGGAACGTGCGGGCCACGATTCCATCGCCAAGGCCGCACCCGCCGGCCACTCCGCCCCCATGCCGATGCCGAGCAGCGCGCGGAACAGGAACAGGGTGTGGAACGGCGCGTTCCAGCCCTCGGCGGGTGGCCAGCCCAGGTTTCCTCGCCCTGAACCGGTCATTCCGTGGAAGGGTGCTATAGCAACGTTGTCCGGCCCCTTTGAGGGGTGTAAGAAAAGCACCCTTACGCGCTTACGAGGCACCTTCACATGGCGAAAGCCGCCAAGAAGACCACCACCACGACCGAGCCGGCCCAGGCGGCCCGAGTATTCGGCTACGTCCGGGTTTCCACGACCCAGCAGGCCGACGAAGGCGAAAGCCTGCAGGTGCAGCGCCGCCAAATCACGGGCTACGCGCAGATGCAGGGGCTCAAGATCGAGAAGGTCTTCGTGGAGCGCGGCATCAGCGGATCGAAGCCGCTGGACGACCGGCCACAGGGATCAGCCCTGATCGGCACCCTCCGGCCCGGGGATACGGTGATCACCGCGAAGCTGGATCGGATGTTCCGGTCCGCATCGAACGCGCTGGAGATCATGGGCGCGATGAAGAAGGCGGGCATCAGCCTGCACATGCTGGACTTGGGCGGTGACGTGACCGGGAATGGCGTGAGCAAGCTCGTTTTCACCATCCTGGCCGCGGTTGCTGAGGCCGAGCGCGATCGCATCCGGGAGCGGATCACGGAGGCGAAGCGCGACCAGCGTGCGCAGGGGCGGTACCTCGGTGGCAAGCCGCCCTTCGGCTGGACGGTCGGCGCTGATGGCGAGCTGGTCGGGATTCCCGCGCAGCAGGCGGCGATCAAGAGGATCCTTCGGCTGCGGGAGGCGAGAAAGAGCTACCGGGAGATTGCCGAGAAGCTGACCGCGGAGGGCTGCCCGGTCTCACATGTCGGCATTCGAAGCGTGCTCCGGCGAGCCGCCGCCTGATCCGCCCCGATTCGGGGCCGTAGGGCGGACCAGCCGGTCAGAGGGCAGGTGCGGCACCGGGCCGGGGCGGGCAGGCCATGGGCGAGCGGGGCTGCAATGGTCAGGAAGGTTCTGCCCGAGGAAATCGAGCTCGATGATCAGGTGATGATCCAGGGATCGGCTGCGGGTTTCCGAACCGTGCGCGGCTATACGACAATCGCGTGCCTATGCGACGAAATCGCCTTCTGGCTTACGGAGCGACGAATCCGGACAGCGAGAGCCGGACCGCCGATCGTTTCGGCATACTCCTCAAGGAGCGATGCGAGCGCGTGCGCATCGCCTTCAGCCTCGACTGCTGTGATCGCGAGGCGATCTCCTTAATCGCCACCAGCGGCGGTATCGAGAGCAGCGACATCCGCGACGTGATGGTGGAAAGCGTAGAACGACGCTTCGGCCTGGTGGACGCGCTGCCGAAGCCGATCTAATGGCTCTCCGACAACGGCTCGCCCTACACCGCTGGCGAGACGCGTGCGCTGGCCAGGCTGATCGGGCTGGTGCCGTGCACCACCCCGGTCGAGAGGCCGCAATCGAAAATGGCATGGCCGAGGCCTTCGTGAAGACCTTCGAGCGGGACTATGCGTGGGTTCGACCGCGGCCTGACGCGGCAACGATAATTGCTCAGCTCGCCGACTGGTTCGAGCAGTACAACACCGTTCATCCGCACAAGTCGCTCGGCTGTCGATCACCGCGCGAGTTCCGCGCTTCGGTGAAAAATGGCGCGACCGCATCACAGCGCGTTGTCCACGGACGGGATCGAGTCAAGCCCGAAAGCCGCGCGAAGCATCTGGCTTGACGCGAGCACGCCGTGGACCACTCGTAAGAACCACGTCCTGTCCGGTTATTCGGGGGCAACTACAGGGGCGGGTCAAGCCCGCCAGCCGCGCGCAGCGCGGAGACGCGAAGCGTCTGGCTTGACGCGAGCACGGCCGTGGACCACTCGTAAGAACCACGCCCTGTCCGGTTATTCGGGGCAACTACAGCGTGATCCATGGGCCCCTCTGCGCTCTCCATCTTCTATGAGGGGGGAACGCGCTGTTGTCTCTCAGCCGCCATCGCCCAAAAATCGCCGCTGACGATACAGTGAGCCGATGCGCATAAAAGTGGTAAGTCCATCAAAGATGCTCATAGGCTGCGAAACGGACGGCGGCGCCGTGATAACGCGCGAATATTGGGTTTGCGCGGCCACGCCTACCGCATCAAGTTAAGGACCCCACGGCAATCTGATGGGGCCTTGATGCAAAGCCCGCGGTCGTGTGCAAGATGAAAACTGTGATTCTCAGGATAGCTGTACTTGGTCATGGCCTGACACAGAAGCTCGGCGCGCTCTGCCCAAATCGTCGGACCGCCATCAGGAAAATACATCTCGAACCGCACGCTTGTTTGGCCAAGTGCGCTCGCGGCGCGGTAGGGCTAGAACCTGCCTCGTCTGCCGACCAGTGAATGGCCAGCATCACTGGCCGTCCGGACAGAGACTTCCTCAGATATGCGGCCGCATCGGCGTCCCGTTCAAATCTCTCCGGCATATTGCTGACCTAAGGTTGCGTCAGCGGCTTGAATAGGAAGATCCAGCGCCCCAAGTGTTTAGCACTCCCGGGACCAGAGTGCCAAATGAGCTGCACCTGAAGCGTGCAGGCAAGGCATAGGGCAAGCCGACCAGCCTTCATGGGCTGGCACCAGGTTAGTCAGAATCCAATGAAATTTCGTCCCTTGCACGATCGGGTGGTGATCCGTCGCCTCAATGCCGAAGAGAAGACTGTGGGCGGGATCATCATCCCTGACACCGCTCAGGAAAAGCCGATGGAGGGCGAGGTCATCGCCGCCGGTCCAGGAGCCCGCAACGAGCAAGGCCAGATCGTGGCGCTCGAGGTGAAGGCCGGCGATCGCATCCTGTTCGGCAAGTGGTCGGGCACCGAGGTGAAACTCGACGGCGAAGAACTGCTGATTATGAAGGAGTCGGACATCATGGGCATCATTGAAGGTAGCTCGGCGACCAAGAAGAAGGCCGCGTAATCAAGCCGTATCATCAATTCCGGGAAGGACAGGCAAATGGCAGCGAAAGACGTTCGGTTTGGTGAAGATGCACGCCAGCACATGCTGCGTGGCGTTGACTTACTTGCCCAGGCGGTAAAGGCCACGCTCGGGCCGAAGGGACGCAACGTCGTCCTTGACAAGAGCTACGGGGCTCCGCGCATCACAAAGGATGGCGTCACAGTCGCCAAAGAGATCGAGCTCTCCGACAAATTCGAAAACATGGGCGCGCAGATGGTGCGCGAAGCGGCGTCGAAAACCAGTGACACCGCTGGCGATGGCACGACCACTGCCATCGTTCTGGCACAGGCCATTGTCCGCGAGGGTGGCAAGGCGGTTTCGGCCGGCATGAATCCGATGGATCTGAAGCGTGGCGTCGACAAGGCGATTGTCGCGCTGGTCGATGAACTGAAGAAGCGCAGCAGGAAGATCACCACACAGGCCGAGACGGCGCAGGTCGGCACAATCTCCGCTAACGGTGAGGCCGAGATCGGCGCCATGATCGCAGAGGCGATGCAGAAGGTGGGCAACGAGGGGGTCATCACGATCGAGGAAGCCAAGGGCATGCTGACGGAACTCGACGTCGTCGAGGGCATGCAGTTCGATCGCGGATACATGTCACCCTATTTCGTTACCAACGCCGAGAAAATGAACATCGAATTGGATCAGCCTTACATCTTGATCCACGAAAAGAAGCTCTCCGGATTGCAGCCGCTGCTGCCGTTGCTGGAGGCCGTGGCGCAATCGGGGCGCCCGCTGCTCGTGATCGCTGAGGATGTCGAGGGTGAAGCTCTCGCAACCCTGGTGGTGAACAAGTTGCGCGGCGGACTGAAGGTCGCCGCGGTCAAGGCACCTGGCTTCGGCGACCGTCGCAAGGCGATGCTCGAGGATATCGCGGTGCTCACCAAGGGTGAGGTGATCAGCGAAGAGCTTGGCACCAAGCTGGAAAATGTGACGCTCGAGATGCTGGGCAAGGCGAAAAAGGTGCTGATCGATAAGGAGACCACCACCATCGTCGAAGGCGGCGGCAAGAAGCATGACATCACCGCCCGCTGCAATCAGATCCGTGCGCAGATCGAGGAAACCACCTCGGATTACGATCGAGAGAAGCTGCAGGAGCGTCTGGCAAAACTGGCCGGCGGCGTCGCGATCATCCGCGTTGGCGGGTCCACCGAAGTCGAGGTGAAGGAGCGCAAGGATCGCGTTGATGACAGCCTGCACGCCACACGGGCAGCTGTGGAGGAAGGCATCGTGCCGGGTGGCGGAGTCGCTTTGGCTCGTGCCTCCTTGATCCTGGCCAAACTGAATGCCGAAAATGACGATCAGCGCGTCGGCATCGAGATCGTGCGCAAGGCCGTGCAGATACCATTGCGGCAGATTGCCGAGAACGCCGGCGAGGACGGCGCCGTCGTCTCCGGCAAGGTCCTCGACAGGGACGAGTACAACTGGGGCTTTGATGCGCAGACCGGCGAGTTCAAGGACATGGTCAAGGCCGGGATCATCGATCCCACCAAGGTCGTGCGATCCGCATTGCAGCACGCCGCGTCGATCGGTTCGATGATGATCACCACCGAGGCAATGGTGGCGGAGCGGCAGGAGAAATCTCCTGCCAGCAATGGATCCTCCAGCGGCACGGACTACTGAGCGAAGCGACCGACTGGACGGACCCCTCTGAGAGAAATCCGATGGTGGATCAGGATACACCCGACCTGCTGTTAGAGGCAATGACTGCTCGTCTGTTGCGACGCGAAGCCGCTGCCGGGCCGGGTGTAATCTCGTATGGCCCTTGAGACCCTCTATCTCGTCCAGGCGTTCAAGGCCGGCAAAGGTGCACGGCTGATTGCCGACACGCCGATACGGTGCAAGTCATCGGACGCTGCTCGACGGACAGCAGAGAATCTCACGACGACCAAGGCAGGTGTTGTCGCATTCGCTACGTCAGGTGACGCTGAGTTGGGCGAATACGACGAGGAACCCACCATCATCTTCAAGTCCGGCCGCCTGCCCGCACCGTTCGAGGAGGCATGAAGGCGCGGCAAAGTCGCGTCGAATTGGTGGCCGCCGTCTATAAGTCTAATGCGCGCGTGCATGGGCGCATCATCAGGCCATGATATCACTCACTCGCTTTGTCCTCGGTCGCGCGTCGTCTGCCTCGCCGTGGGTCAGTCGGAAGCCCGTTCGCGAAGAGCTGTTCAGTGCCGAACGCCTCGAGGAGCATGCGCGAAGCCTCGCGGTTGCGCAAACAGTTACGCCGAGACCGACCAGGGGTCGTCCATTGTCAGGCCGGCTCGCCGACAATGGCACGGTCCTGCTCCACGCCTATCGCACGATCTCCAGATCGACCGGCGATGGGCGCTCTATCACGCCGGCGGCCGAGTGGCTGGCCGATAACTACTATCTCGTCGAGCGCGAGATCCATGAGATCCGGACGGCACTGCCGCCCGGCTACTACCGGCAGCTTCCGAAGCTGCTCGACGGCCCGTTCATGGGATACCCCCGGATGTTCGGCGTTGCCTGGGCCTTTGTCGCACACACCGATAGCCATTTCGATTCCGAGCTGCTGTGTCGCTTCGTGCGCGCCTACCAGGAGGTGCAACCGCTGACCATCGGCGAACTCTGGGCGGTCGCCATCACGCTCAGGATCGTGCTCGTCGAAAACCTCAGGCGGCTCGCCGAATTGATCGTAGACAGCAGCGTCGCGCGCCAGGAGGCGGACGCTGTCGCCGATCGGTTGCTGGGTGCGGGTGGGCATACCGCCGAGTTCAGCGTCAATCGTGCTCGCCGAGCGTGAAGGTACGGCCCTGCCCGAAGCATTTGCCGTGCAACTTGTACATCGGCTGCGCGATCAGGATCCCAGAATCACACCCGCGCTGATCTGGCTCGACCAGCATCTGGCCGCGCAAGGATTGACGGCAGATTCGGCGGTGCGCAGCGAGCATCAGAGGCAGGGTGCAGGCGTTGTCACGGTGCGCAATATCATCACCAGCATGCGCATGATTTCCGATGTTGATTGGTCCGAGTTGTTCGAGCGCATCAGCCTGGTGGACGAAGTCCTCTCCGCCGGCAGCGCGTTTCGCGACATGGATTTCTCGACGCGCAATCTTTATCGCAGCGCCATTGAGGAACTGTCGCGGGGCACA
Organism: uncultured Pseudomonadota bacterium; assembly: GCA_963791885.1. Taxonomy (GTDB): domain Bacteria; phylum Pseudomonadota; class Alphaproteobacteria; order Acetobacterales; family Acetobacteraceae; genus CAVSUZ01. The sequence continues at coordinate 2,829,239 of CAWBUL010000006.1, forward strand.
GACCGTGCGGAACTTGACGTCACCCGCGCCGCCGTCCAGGCAGCGGAACTCTCGCCATGTTTGCCCTCAAGTGTCGAGGCAAACCGCCGCAGAGATCCCGGCTACCACCTTATCGCCGGAGGACGCTGCGCATTCGAGGCGGCTATCGGCTTCCGGCCGCCAGCCAGTGCGTGGCCGGGACGTCTGATCCGAAGGCTCGGCATCGGTGGCTATGTCGGTGCCGGGACCATTATGGCCGCTGTCCTCCTCGCAATACCCGTGTTTGCGCTGCACGCTCAGGGTCTCGGCCCAGCGTGGCTGAGCCTGCTCGGTGTTCTGGGGCTGGTGCCAGCCGTTGACGCGGCAGTGGCGGTGGTGAACCGCTGTGTCACGCGCGGCTTCGGTGCAACGCCGTTGCCTGCTTTGGAACTCCGCAGCGGCGTGTCGGCGAATTTGCGCACTCTGGTCGCCGTGCCGACGCTGCTGACGACGGCCTCAGCGATCGAGGAACAGATCGAGCGCCTGGAGGTCCACTACCTTACGAGCCCGGACGGTGAGCTGCAATTCGCACTGCTCTCCGACTGGCTCGACGCCGCAACACAACATGTCGATGGCGATGAAGCGCTGGTTGAAACGGCAATTGCCGGGATTGCCCGCCTCAACCGGCGTTACGGCCCCGCACCTGGCGGAGACCGCTTCCTGCTGCTTCACCGCAAGCGGCTCTGGAACGACGGCGAAGCACGATGGATCGGCTGGGAACGCAAGCGCGGCAAGCTGCATGAACTGAACCGGCTGCTGCGCGGTGCGGCCGACACCAGCTTTCTGTCTATTGGCGGGCAAGCGCCAAGAGTGCCCACCGATGTTAGATACGTCATCACGCTCGACGCCGATACGAGATTGCCGCGCGATGCGGTGCGTCGTCTGATCGGCAAGATGGCGCATCCGCTCAACCGGCCGCAGTTCGACATCACTGTCGGCCGGGTGTCGGCGGGCTATGCCGTGCTGCAACCACGTGTCACGCCGTCATTGCCGATCGGTCGGGAGGGTTCGCTTTTCCAGCGCATCTTTTCCAGTATGAGCGGCATTGACCCTTATGCCGCTGCCACCTCCGACGTGTACCAGGATCTGATCGGCCAAGGCTCCTATGCCGGCAAAGGCATCTACGAAATCGACGCTTTCGAGGCTGCGCTTGCCGGCCGAGTGCCGGATTCCACACTGCTCAGCCACGACCTGTTCGAAGGTATTTTTGCCCGCGCCGGTCTCGTGTCTGATATCGAGGTCGTCGAGGACTTCCCCGCCCGCTACGACGTTGCCGCGCGGCGCCTGCACCGCTGGGCGCGCGGTGATTGGCAGTTGCTGCCGTGGTTGACGGGTCGCGGACCAGGTGTCCCGGCGATCGGTCGCTGGAAGATGCTCGACAACCTGCGGCGAACACTGTCCGCCCCGACATGTATGCTGTCGTTGCTGGCAGCATTGGCATTGCCCTTCACTGCTGCGTGCATATGGATCGGCTTCATTCTCTCGACGATCCTACTGCCGGCTATCATCCCTGCCATTGCTGTCGTCATTCCGCGCCGTGCCGAGATAACACTGCGCAGCCATCTGGCGGCTCTTGGCACCGATCTGCGCCTCGCGCTCACTCAATGGGCGCTCATCGTCACGTTCCTGGGCCATCAGGCATGGCTCATGAGCGATGCGATCGGGCGGACCTTGACGCGGCTGTTCGTCACCCGCCGGCACCTTCTCGAATGGGTTCCAGCGGCACAGGCGACGAACAGTCGCCAACTCGATCTCCTCGGCTTCTATCGCGTGATGGGCAGCGGGGTCGCTTTTGGCCTGCTGGCACTCGGGCTCTCGCTGCTGATCGGGCGTGGCACATGGCCGCTGGCAGTGCCGCTCGCTACCCTCTGGATCGCATCGCCTGCGATCGCGCGGTGGATCAGCCAGTCTCCTGGGATGTCCAAAATGATGTCCGTGTCAGCCGCGGATAGTCAGACGTTGCGGATGACCGCTCGGCGAACCTGGCGATTCTTCGAGACCTTCGTGACGGCCGCCGACAACATGCTGCCGCCGGACAATTTCCAGGAGGATCCAGCGCCGGCACTGGCCCACCGGACTTCGCCCACGAATCTAGGCCTGTATCTGCTGTCTATCGCGGCCGCCCGCGACTTCGGATGGCTGGGAACCACCGAAGCAGCCGAACGCCTTGAGATGACGCTGGCCACCATGGCCAAGCTTGGCCGCTTCCGTGGACATTTCTACAATTGGTACGACACGCGCGATCTTCGCTCACTCGATCCGCCCTATGTCTCCACGGTCGATAGCGGGAACCTGGCCGGCCATCTGATTGTATTGGCCAACGCTTGCGGCGAGTGGACTGTCGTGGCGCCCACGGCGGCGCAGCGCCTGGCAGGCATCGCCGACGCGCTCGATCTCGCCCGCGAAGCGACAGACCAGTTGCGTGATGGGCGGCGCACGCTAACGGTGACGTGGCATCAGCTCGACGACGCAGTCGCAGCGCTTTCGGCGAGCGCGCGTCAGGCGCAGCCTGACCTTCAGGGCATCGCAGCGCATCTGGCCGAGCTCGGTGCCCAGGTCGAGATCACCGTCGACATCGCATCCGCATTCGCCAGTGAGCGCGGCGACGACACCGGCGCGGACATGCTGTTTTGGGTGACGGCGGTGCGCCGCTCGATCGAGAGTCACCAGGAGGACATACGTCAGTCGTCGGAGTCGGCCATTCTCCTGGCGGCGCGCCTTGCGTCTCTCGCAGCGATGGCACGGTCGATGGCGCTGGAGATGGGCTACGGCTTTCTGCTCGATCCGGTGCGCAAGCTGCTCTCGATTGGTTACCGGGTGACCGAAGGAACGCTTGACCCGAGTTGCTACGATCTTCTCGCGTCGGAGGCACGGCTTGCGAGCTTCATCGCGATCGCCAAGGGTGACGTCCCGGCGCGGCATTGGTTCCATCTCGGGCGTGCCGTCACACCGATCGCCTCCGGCGCCGCGCTGATTTCGTGGTCGGGATCGATGTTCGAATACTTGATGCCTTCGCTGGTCATGCGCGCGCCGGCGGGGAGTCTGCTGGAACGAACCAATCAGCTGATCGTACGGCGGCAGATCGCCTATGCTGCGTCGCTCGGCTTGCCCTGGGGCATCTCGGAATCGGCATACAACGTCCGCGACCTGGAGCTCACCTACCAATACTCAAACTTCGGCGTGCCCGGCCTCGGGTTGAAGCGCGGCCTGGGCGACAGCGCTGTGGTCGCGCCGTACGCAACGGCGCTTGCCAGCATGGTCAATCCGGCCGCGGCGGCACGCAATTTGACCACGCTTGCCGGCGTCGGCGCATGCGGTCGCTATGGGTTCTACGAGGCACTGGACTATACGCCGAGCCGACTACCGGAGAATACAAGCGTCGCGATCGTGCGTGCTTTCATGGCGCACCATCAGGGCATGACTATTGTGGCCGTCGCCGATGCGTTGCTGGATGGTGCGATGCGCGCGCGCTTCCATGCCGAACCGATGGTCCAGGCGACCGAACTGCTGCTGCAGGAAGGCACGCCGCGCGACGTTGCCGTATTGCGTCCCTGGGAGGCGGACGCCAAATCGCCTGGCAAGGTGCTGCAGTCTGGACCGCAAGGCGGAAGGCGGTTGGCCACCGCGCACACCGCTTCGGTTGCCACCCATCTGCTATCCAACGGCCGCTACGCTGTGATGCTGACGGCCGCCGGCTCCGGTTACAGTCGCTGGCGTGGGCTGGCTGTCACGCGTTGGCGTGAGGATGCTACCTGCGACGACTGGGGTTCCTACGTCTTCCTCCGAGACGTTCGAAGCGGCGACGTATGGTCGGCCGGCTACCAGCCGGTCGGCGTCGAGCCGGATGCTTATGATGTCGCGTTCAACGAAGATCGAGCTGGGATTACGCGGCACGACGGAGCGCTGATAACGACGTTGGAAGCACTCATCTCGGCCGAAGACGATGCCGAGGTCCGCCGCGTCTCGATCACGAATTCAGGCAACGGGGTGCGCGAGATCGACGTGACGTCCTATGCCGAACTGGTCCTGGCTTCGCAGGCGGAGGACGTCGCGCATCCCGCCTTCATGAAGCTGTTCGTTGCCACCGAGTACCTCGAAGGCCTGGGTACCCTGCTGGCAACGCGCCGGCGCCGTGCGCCGGCAGAGCATGAAATCTGGGCGGCACATCTGGCCATCGTCGACGGCGAGGCGGTGGGGAAGCCCGAGGTGGAAACCGACCGGGCCCGCTTCCTTGGGCGCGGCAACAGCATCCGTTCGCCGATCGCGGTGACCGACGGTCGGCCCTTATCCAACACCGTCGGCACGGTACTCGATCCGATCTTCGCACTGCGCCGCCGCGTTCGCATTTCACCGAGAACCACCGTGCGCATCGCCTTCTGGACGGTGGTTGCGGAATCCCGCGCGACGTTGCTCGACCTGGTCGACAAACATCGCGATACGACCGCATTCGAGCGCGCAGCCACGCGGGCGTGGACGCAGGCGCAGGTGCAACTCCATCATCTTGGCATTGATGCAGGCGAGTCGGGCTTGTTCCAGCGCGTCGCCGGCCACCTGCTGTATGCCGGGCCGACGTTGCGGCCCTCCTCCGATACCATTCTGCGCGGCGCGGGTGGACAGCCGGGACTCTGGCCAATGGGCATTTCCGGCGACCTGCCGATCGTGCTGCTGCGCATCTCCGACATCGAAAACCTCAACATCGCCCGCCAACTGCTTCAGGCGCATGAGTACTGGCGGATGAAGCAGTTGGCCGTGGACCTCGTTATTCTGAACGAGCGGGCGTCTTCCTACGTCCAGGATCTACAAATCGCGCTGGAGGCGCAAGTCCGTGGGACCGGTCAGTCGCAGTCTCCCGCTGGCGAGGATAAACGGCAGGGCCGCGTCTTCGTCCTGCGCGCCGACTTGATTTCGTCGGAAGCTCGCGCCCTGCTCATCGCTGTCGCGCGGGTTGTCCTGGTCGGACAGCGCGGTTCCCTCGCCGATCAGCTCGACCGCGTGCCGGAACCCGAAGAGGCTGTCCGGATCATCCGGAAACCGGCGTTGGAGATTGTGGTGCCTCCGAGTGCGCCCAGGCAGCCGCTCGAATTCTACAATGGGCTTGGTGGCTTCGCAGAAGATGGCCGGGAATATGTGACAATCTTTGGCCCAGGCCAGGCCACGCCAGCGCCTTGGATCAATGTCGTCGCAAATCCGGCCTTCGGCTTCCAGGTGGCGACAGAAGGTACCGGCTTCACCTGGTCGGCCAATAGCCGCGAGAACCAGCTCACGCCGTGGTCGAACGACCCAGTCTGCGATCGTCCAGGTGAAGTGTTCTATCTGCACGATCAGGACACCGGCGACCTGTGGTGTCCGACGGCGCGCCCGATCCGCGATAACACCGCCTCCTATGTAGCGCGGCACGGTTGGGGATACAGCTTGTTCGAGCATGCCTCGCATGGCGTCGCCGCAGAACTGCTGCAGTACGTTCCGCTCGGCGATCCGATCAAGATCTCGCGGCTGACATTGCTCAATACGTCGCGGCGCACGAAGCGGCTGTCTCTGACGGCTTATGTTGAATGGGTGCTGGGTCCGTCGCGCGGTACCGCCGCACAGCTCGTAACCACTGCGATTGATCCCGAGACCGGTGCCATGTTGGCACGCAATCCATGGCGTGCTGCGTTCGGGTCGTGCGTCGCCTTCGCTGATCTTGCCGGGCGACAGACCGACTGGACGGGCGATCGGCAGGAGTTCATCGGCCGTAATGGTACATTGGAGAGCCCGGCAGCCCTTGCCGGTGCGGCGCCACTCTCCAAGAAGGTAGGTGCCGGTCTCGATCCCTGTGGCGCATTGCGACGATTGATCGTTGTGCCGCCGAACACCCGCGTGGAGATTGTCTTTTTCCTCGGTGAGGCCACGAGCGAGCGAGAGGCCAGTGCACTCATTGCGCGGTATCGTAGGGCCGATTTGGACGAGGTACTGTCAGAGGTTCGTCGCCACTGGGACGGTGTCCTTGGTGCAGTCCAGGTGGAGACCCCTGACCGAGCGATGGATGTCATGCTGAATGGCTGGCTGACGTATCAGACGCTGGCCTGCCGCATCTGGGCCCGCTCAGGTTTCTACCAGGCAAGCGGTGCTTACGGCTTCCGTGACCAGTTGCAGGACGGCATGGCGCTGGCCGCCACGCAGCCGGCGCTTACGCGCGAGCACCTGCTGCGTGCCGCCGCGCGACAGTTTGTCGAGGGCGATGTCCAGCATTGGTGGTTGCCGCATTCGGGTCAGGGCGTGCGTACGCGGATCTCGGATGATCGGGCATGGCTCGCCTACGCGGTCGCACATTATGTCCGCACGGCGAATGATGCCGCGGTGCTGAACGAGATGATTCCTTTTCTGGAAGGCCAGCTTCTGCAGGCCGGCGAGCATGACAGCTTCTTCCTGCCGACGGTGTCCGATGAAGTCGGTTCGCTGTTCGAGCACTGCGCCCGCGGCCTTGACGCCAGCTTGGAGGTCGGCGTTCACGAGTTGCCCCTGATTGGCACAGGCGACTGGAACGACGGCATGAACCGCGTCGGCGAACTCGGCCGAGGCGAGAGTGTCTGGCTCGGTTGGCTGCTCTACGCGGCACTCAGGGCCTTCGTCCCTCTTGCCGAGGCACGGGGTGACACCGCTCGCGCCACAACGTGGCGAGCACACGCCGATGCGTTGCAAGCCGCGCTGGAACGCGCTGCATGGGATGGCGAATGGTACCGCCGCGCATGGTTCGACGATGGTACCCCGCTTGGTTCGGCCACCGCGGAGGAATGCAGGATTGATTCAATTTCGCAGTCCTGGGCGGTAATCTCGGGTGCGGCTAATCCCGGGCGTGCGGCGCGCGCCATGGCCTCTGTCGAACGCGAACTGATCCGGCCGCTGGAGGGCGTGGCGCTGCTATTCACGCCCCCATTCGACAAGACGTCACACGATCCAGGCTATATCAAGGGTTATCCCCCAGGCATTCGCGAGAACGGGGGCCAGTACACGCATGCCGCTCTGTGGTCTGTGATGGCATTCGCCGCACTCGGTGAGGGCGAGAAGGCGGCAGCGCTGTTCTCGCTGCTCAATCCGATCAACCACACCCGCACGCGGTCCGATGTGCACCGTTACAAGGTCGAACCGTACGTCATCGCCGCTGACGTCTATGGCGTCGCGCCGCACGTCGGACGGGGTGGCTGGACGTGGTACACTGGTTCGGCGGGCTGGATGCAGCGGGCGGGCGTCGAAAGCATCCTTGGCCTGCGCCTGGAGGGTGATATTCTGGGTCTCGACCCGTGCGTCCCGAAGACCTGGCCGGGCTTCAAGTTGACGGTACGGTTTCGGTCGGCACGCTATGAAATCCTGGTCGAGAACCCTGACGGAGTTTGCCGTGGAATCGTTGCCGTCGCGGTGGACGGGGCGGCAATTCCCGACTGGCCGCGAGGTTTGAAAATGCTGGACGACGGCGTAACCCACCACGTCTCAGTGCGGCTCGGTGCAGAGATCAACTGATGATGGCCACGCTAATGCAATGGCTTTTGTGGCAGCTTCCGCTGCTGGCTCTCGTCGCAATCGGCACTCATCTCGTCGTGTCGGGCAGCCAGAACTCTGTTGCATTACGGCCTTGGTCATCATCGGATTGGCGGCGTCTTCTTCCGGAATCACATCAGATTTCATCATACCTACTACGCGAGGGGTCATCTGGTGTCGTCTGATTATCAGGGCGATGAAGGAAACAACACGCCCTACTTCCTTATCCCCACCATTCTCGTCGCTGGGATGATGTTCTTTGTTCTCCCACTCGATCTTTTCCTTGTCATCGCAGCTACAAGCGCGGCGTCGTTCTATGCGCATGTCTATTTTGACAAGGCATATCACGTGCAAGGATCGAAACTTGAGCGCTTCGCCTGGTTCAGGCACAAGCAGCAGCTTCATTTCGTCCATCACTTGCATGCAAACAGCAATTTCGCGGTTATCGACTTCTTCTGGGACAGACTGGTCGGGACCTACCGAAAGCCGGACGGCGATGTGGGTTGATAAGACGGAGTCTCACAATCGGATCGGCAGCGGATGGACACCGCTCGCATCGGTCAACGCCTTTGACCAGGAGTGCCCCGCATCCGACTACGATTTTCATAGACGAACGTCTGCTTGTGGCCGTTGCTTACTCCGAAGCGGCCGTTCCGGATTCGGCCAGGGCCGGCCGTGGGCTGAGTGTCTGGTTTTCCCGTCCAGGCGCCTGAAAGCGGACGGACCGAAACCCACCC
>CAWBUL010000007.1:0-3553 GCA_963791885.1 uncultured Pseudomonadota bacterium
GGGATTCTGAGATTTGACTTATGTTCAAAGGTCGTGGCGACAGTAAAACCTGCGGCCATGCTTTCGAATTGTCCCCATCCGGCCCGCATGGTCTTGGGGCCAGGCGGTTTATAGTAGCAATTCCAGCCACCAAGTCTGGCAATGATCCAGGCCAACCAGGCCAGAGAATGCGGCGGATGGGGGTTTTTCTGGCGTTCGGTCTTGCCCTCCAGCGTCGCGCCAATGGCTTCGGCCGCAGACAGCGAGGCGGCATCGATCACGTCGGTTGCCGGTCTCGGACTGCCGTTGCGCGCATCGACCAACTGCATCGTTCGACACGCCGTCGCCAGGCCGACCACGGCCAGCTTGAATAGCCGCTGAGCCTCATGCATCTGGGTCTCTTCCAGCCGCATCCCGTCGCTTTTCAGGGCACGAAACACCTCCTCGATATACCATAGAAGACACCGCTGATAAGTTGACACGACTCGGCGGCTCCCCGCAGCTTGGCTTCCAGGCGTTGTGCGCCGTGGTGCGCTGGCTTGGATCGCGCGATGACCGAAGGTTCGCCCCGCCCGGTTTGGGAGACTCTGCCGATCGAACGGCAGCGAAACCTGTTGCTCACACTTGGCCAGATGGCGATGCGCCAAATCCGCGGCGCGTCGGCCACCGCGTCGATGCCGATCGGGGAGACGGCCGATGACGACGACAGACGGGGATCTCCGGCCGCGGGCGCTTGCGGGCGTGTCCGAGAAGATCTTTCGGCGGCATCGTGAACGCCTGGCGATTGTCTACATCCGCCAGTCGACGGTTCAGCAAGTTGAGCGTCATCAGGAATTCGACGCGGCTGCAATACGCTTTGGTCGATCGCGCCTTCCACCTCGGCTGGGCGCGGGAGGGCATTGTCGTGGTCGATGACGATCTTGGCCGCTCCGGTTCTAGCATCAAGGGACGGCTTGGTTTTCAGCGACTGGTGGCGGAAGTCGGTCTCGGCAATGTCGGGCTGGTTCTCGGGGTTGAGATGTCGCGCCTGGCCCGATCGTGTCGCGATTGGCATCAATTGCTGGAGATCTGCGCGCTGTTCGATACGCTTATTGCTGACACCGATGGGGTCTATGATCCGGCCCACTTCAATGACCGCCTGCTGCTGGGGTTGAAAGGAACGATGTCGGAAGCCGAACTGCACATCCTCAAGGCGCGGATGCTGGAAGGGCGACGCGCCAAGGCTCGGCGGGGCGAACTCGGCAAGCCGGTGCCGATGGGATATCTGCGCCGCCCGTCGGGGGAAGTGGTGCTGGACCCGGACGAACAGGCGCAGGGCACGATCCGCCAGGTGTTTGACCTGTTCGAACGCTTTCGAACGGTGGGCAAGGTGCTGTGCTATCTGGTCGAGCACGACATCCGGATGCCGGTGCGCACGCCCGGCGGCCCCGGCAAAGGAGAGCTGGAATGGCGCCGCGCCAACCGGCCCTCGCTGTACAATCTGTTTGGCAATCCGATCTATGCTGGCATCTATGCCTTTGGCGTCCGAGCGACCGACCGGCGACGGCAGAAGCCGGGACGCCCTGGCACCGGGCGGCGTCCGCCGCGTGCCGGCGAAGCCGAGGTGTTCCTGCCCGATCGGGTCCCGGCCTACATCACCCGCGAGCAGTTCGAGCGCAATCAGGTGCAGCTTCGCGCCAACCGGCCGGACCGTCTGGGCCCAGTCCGGGCCGGCAGTGCGTTGCTGTCGGGCTTGCTGGTCTGTGGCCAGTGCGGATTGCGCATGACGGCGGTTTACAACAATGACGGCCACGCGGCGCGATACGTGTGCGCCGGCCAGCACTCGAGCTACGGCGAGCCATTCTGTCAGTCGCTGAAGGCCGCACCAGTCGACGCCCAAGTAACGTCGTTGATCCTGCAAGCGCTGGAGCCGGCTGCGCTGGAGGCCAGTCTGGCGGTTGCCGCCGATCTGCAAGCCGAACGTGCCGCTTTGGAGCAGCAATGGCGGCAGCGACTGGAGCGCGCGCAGTATCAGGTCGACCAGGCGCGTCGTCGCTACGCCAGCACCGAACCGGAGAACCGGCTGGTGGCGCGGACGCTGGAGCGAGACTGGGAGACGGCCTTGGCCGAGCAGGTTCGGCTGACCGCCGATTACGAACGCTTCCGGCGCGAACCTCCGCAATCACCCAGTCCGGCCGAACTGGCCGCGATCCGCCAGCTGACAAACGATCTGCCGGCGCTGTGGCAGGCGCCGACGACCACCAGCGAAGAGCGCCAGACCATCGTGCGCTTGCTGCTTGAGCGGGTTCTGGTCACCGTCGTCGACGGCAGTGAACAGGTTCGGCTGGAATGCCACTGGCATGGCGGGAACCAGACGGCCCACACGTTGATACGCCCGGTCGCACGGGTGAAGACGCTCAGCACCTACGCCGCTCTGATTGCTCGCGCCACTGGCCTGCATCGGGCAGGTAACGGCTGCGCCACGATCGCCGCGATCCTCAATCAGGAAGGCTGGCGCCCAGCCAAGCGGCGCGACACGTTCAACGCCGAGATGGTGCGACGCCTGCTGACCACCGCCGGCATCGTCGATCCCAGTCCTCGCCGGACGCGGGTAATCCCCGAGCGTCAGCCGGATGAGTGGACGGTCCGCGAACTGGCCGCAGCACTTGGGGTGCCCCAGCCGACCGTCTACAACTGGGTGCAGAAAGGCCGCTTACGCAGCCGCTTTGTTGCGGCCGGTGGCGGCCCTGCCAAGTTGGTGACCGCCGACGCCGCAACCATCGCTCAACTGAAGACGATCCGGGCAACCCCGCCGCCTTGGCGCTGCTTGCCGCCACCTGTCGCCGAGATCAACCAGACGCTAGTTCCTGAGCGTCACCACGCCCGGCCGATATCCCTGAACCATACAAATCGATCCCCTGCCGACGTTTAGACTACCGTTCTGACAATGAAGTTTGACGGGGACTTGTGTGACCGCTGCAGCCCCGAACACCTCGTGGCCTTCGCAGGCCCGGATCAGCAAGACCGTTGCCGCCGATATCCGACTGTAATACGTCACGTGACGAGTTAGACACCGATGAAGGAGAGAAGCCTAAAGCCATGAAACCAGGATCGAAACCACTGCTGGGCACGACGATGACCCATGCACAGAGACAGGCCCGCTATCGGGCTACCCATGCGGAAAGCGCGCCGCCGAAGGTCCGCTACCGCAAGCCTGCCGATCGTCGCAGCCGCGCGCAGCAGTGGCATGATGCGACAACGGAATTGCAGGAGTTGCAGGTGGTTTATCAGGCATGGCTCGACGCTCTGCCGGAAAACCTGATGGATAGCGCAACGGCTGACGCGTTGCGCGAGATCTGCGACCTCGACCTGTTGACGCTGACAAGCATACAGCCGCCACGTGGCTTCGGACGTGACTGAGATGGATGTGGGACTCGCGATCGGCACTTTGCGGGCGCATTCGAAGCGGTGTCGCCACAAGTCGCTCCGCGACAATTAGTTTGCTGCGGCGATCCGGTTCCATCAAAGATGCCGCGTTACAGGTCGAGACCATCCACCTACTGATTCTTGAGAGTTGCCATGCCTGGTCGATATC
>CAWBUL010000008.1:0-557908 GCA_963791885.1 uncultured Pseudomonadota bacterium
TGTTGAGTTTCATCGAGAACTGACCCACCAGGTGGCAAATTTCCACTGAGAATTGACCCATGTTTTGACCTCGCCCCGGCTGTTTTCAGCGGGGTCCACGGGAGTGATAAGCATGGAGTTACTGAGCGTGATCCGTCGCTGGGCGCTTCGAGACCAGCTTTCGATACGGGAGATCGCCCGCAGGACTGGGCTATCGCGGAACACCATCCGCAAATACTTGCGGGGCGACGTGGTGGAACCGGCCTTCAAGGTGCCGGAGCGGCCCAGCAAGCTGGACGCGTTCGCCGAGAAACTGTCGGCCTGGCTAAAGCTAGAGAGCGGCAGGCCGCGCAAGCAGAGGCGGACGATCAAGCGGTTGCATGCGGATCTGGCCGCCCTCGGGTTTGAAGGTTCATACGGCCGTGTTGCGGCGTTCGCCCGCACCTGGAAGGAGCATCGGCAGCGGGAGCAGCAGACGACCGGCCGCGGGGCCTTTGTTCCGCTGATTTTCCAGCCGGGCGAAGCTTTCCAGTTCGACTGGAGCGAGGAGTGGGCCGTTATCGGCGGCGAACGGACCAAGCTGCAAGCTGCGCACTTCAAGCTTTGCTACAGCCGCACCTTCATTGTCCGGGCCTATCCGCTGCAGACGCACGAGATGCTGTTCGACGCGCATCATCATGCGTTCCGGGTGCTTGGCGGCGTGCCGCGCCGCGGCATCTAAGACAATATGAGAACGGCTGTTGACCAAGTTGGCGTCGGCAAGAAGCGCCAGGTCAATGCACGCTTTGCCGCGATGGCCAGCCACTACCTTTTCGATGCTGACTTTTGCAATCCGGCCTCAGGCTGGGAGAAGGGTCAGATCGAGAAGAATGTCCAGGACGCGCGTCATCGGCTGTGGCAGACCATGCCGCGTTTTGTGACGCTGGCTGACTTGAACGACTGGCTGGAACAACGCTGCCAAGCGCTATGGCGCGAGATTCCACACGGCAGCCAGCAAGGCTCGATATTCGATGCGTGGCAAAGTGAAGTCGGATGCCTGATGGCCGTTGGCAGACCGTTCGATGGTTTTGTTGAATACGGCAAACGCGTTTCGCCCACCTGCCTCGTTCACTTTGATCGCAACCGCTACAGCGTGCCCGCGTCCTTCGCCAATCATCGCGTCAGCTTAAGGGTTTATCCAGACCGCGTCGTTGTTGTTGCCGAAGGGCATGTCATCTGCGAACACGCGCGGCTCATCGAGCGGTCGCATCATCTGCCCGGCCGCACCATCTATGATTGGCACCACTATCTCGCGGTGATCCAGCGCAAGCCGGGAGCTCTGCGTAATGGCGCGCCGTTCGCCGAATTGCCGGAAGCGTTCAAGCGGCTGCAACAGCACCTTCTCAAGCAGCCCGGAGGCGACCGGGAGATGGTGGAGATTCTTGCCCTCGTCCTGCACCATGGTGAAGATGCGGTGTTGTGTGCCGTCGAACTGGCGCTGAGTGATGGAGCGCCGACAAAGACGCACGTGCTGAACATGTTGCACCGGCTGATCGACGGCAAATCCACGGCCACAGCAATGATCGCGGCTCCGCAGGCCTTGGCCCTGGACCGGGAGCCACGTGCCGACGTCGAACGCTACGATGCCCTGCGCGAGAAGCTACAGGAGGCCCGCCATGCGTCATGATCCGGCCGGGGCGGCGATTGTCGTGATGCTGCGCGGCCTGAAGATGTTTGGCATGGCGCAAGCCGCGGGCGAGCTGATGGAGCAGGGCGCGCCAGCGTTCAATTCGGCCGTCCCCATTCTCTCACAGCTGCTCAAGGCGGAAACCGCCGAGCGCGAGGTTCGATCGGTTGCCTACCAGCTGAAGGCGGCGCGCTTCCCCGTCTACAAGGATCTGAGCGGTTTTGATTTTGCGTCCAGCGAAACCAATGAAGCCCTGGTGCGCCAGCTTTACCGGTGTGAGTTCATCGAAAACGCCGACAACGTGGTCCTCGTCGGCGGTCCGGGCACCGGCAAGACCCACATCGCCACGGCGCTTGGCGTGCAGGCGGTTGAACACCATCGCAAAAAGGTTCGGTTCTTCGGGACCGTCGACCTGGTCAATGCGCTGGAGCAGGAGAAAACTCAGGGCCGATCGGGTCAGATCGCGGATCGGCTGATGCGGTGCGACCTCGTAATGCTCGATGAATTGGGCTATCTGCCGTTCAGCCCCTCCGGCGGCGCGCTGCTTTTCCACCTGCTGAGCAAGCTTTACGAACGGGCCTCTGTGGTCATCACCACGAACCTGAGCTTCAGCGAATGGGCTGACGTGTTCGGCGACGCTAAGATGACGACCGCCATGCTCGACCGCCTCACCCACCACTGCCACATCGTGGAAACCGGCAATGACAGCTTCCGCTTCAAAGCCAGCTCGGCCGCCAACAAGGGCCGAAAGGAAAAGGCCAAGAACTTGACCCCGGTATGACCCGCAAACCATAAATTCACCCGGGTCAGTTCTCGGTGGAAAACCCGGGTCAGTTCTCAGCGAAAATCAACAACAGATGCCTAGCTCTCACACACAAGGACATCCGCGTGCCCTCAAACAGGGCAACAGAGGTCCATCGGTTTATCGGTGATGGCGACACGGCAATAACAGTCCGCTGTTTTAGCTTCGCCCCTTGTTCGTCCCGTTCGTCAGCCTCGGGTTAGCGACATGTGGTAGGTGCACTGGCTGTTGCTGAGGTCGGCGTCGATGTGGCCGCCCGAGACATGACCCTTCAGGTCGTAGGCTCCTCCTCTTGCGGCTGTGCTGAGATATCCCCTACCCGAAAACGATCCGTCAGCCCCGATGTTCGGGGTAAATCGCACATCACCGAAGTGCATGTAGGTAAGCTGGTTGTTGGTGATTGTCATGACACGCGGCGTGCCGGTGCGGGCACACGGCGGGGTTTCGCCACGCATAAGCTGGATTGCCCCATGATATGTGCCATCGTTTGGCGCCGCGGCAATCGCCGCAGGCGTGAGGCTCAGGCAGCATAGGGTGACCATGACGGTGGGTTGCATGTGGTTTCCTTTCAGTCCTCACCAATCAATGCGCCAAGCGGCGCGCCACGCAACTGCGCGATGGTTGTGTTCAGACAACTCCGGGCAGTGACACCGACGCAGCCGTCTTCTGCGTCCGCTTCGATCCTCACCCGAGACAGGCGAGACACACCGTGCTGGCAGCGCTGGAAGCGGGCGCGATGAGGCAGCGTGGCGACGTGCCCGTTGCGGGCCCTCAGGATCCCCTACAGCGCCCTTCACGTAGGCCGGCACTCTCTCCTGCGGCAACGTCTACAGTGACTCCTGCGGCTCCCAGGGCCCGGCAATGGGCATCTCCGCCGCCACCGCTCCGGGGCTGCCTCCGACCGCGTCGCGCTCTGGCGATGCCTGCGGTGCGACTGTGCGGGACAGCCCGCGGCTGGTGACACTCTGACCGGTCTGAAGGTGCCGACGGACGGCGAGCCGCCGGACTGAGGCCGAAGAAGCCCCAGCCTTCACCTGATTGCCGCCGCATTGGGCCGATACCCGGAATCATGCGTCTGGGAACTTGCCGCCGATGAGAGGCAAAGTGCCCTCCGGCCTGCGCCATGCTTTGCTGGTCATAGGGACTGGCGCGGCGTTGTTCGTCGTTACCGTCGGGCTTTATGCGGCCATGTGGTGGGCCGTAAGCAGGCTGTGGTGGGATATAGCCGTTTGGCTCGCTTGGGCCTGAGGGCTTGGCCGGCCTTCTGCTGGCTCTGACCAGGGAATCCCCTCGACTCCGCCCCATGATGCGGGAGCCGCCCTATGATCGTGCGTTCGCCCAGGCGGCTCAGGTCCTGGCGATGCGGGACCACTACCTCGAAGTGCGCTGCGGCTGCGGTACCCGGCGCGTGATCGGCCTCGGCCAAATGGCCGAGCACCCCGAGATGGGGCGCCTGACACTGGCGAGCGTCGCCGCGCGGCTGCGGTGCGCCGGCTGCTTCACCGGGCCGGATGAGGTGCATCTGACCGCCACCGTGCACGGCCTTGAGCCACCGGAGTTCGGCGGGGATGCCGTGTGGTCAATCCCGCTGCGGTGCCAGGAGCGCCGCCCAAGCTACCATCACCGCCGAATACCGGAGCACCGGACGACGGATGCCAACTCACCAAGCGCGAACAGTTGACCGGGGATACAGGAGGGGGCTACAAAGCCTTTGGCTCCCGGCGCCTCTAAGTCATTGATATTCCGCTGCGTTGGCAGGACAGATCAGTTTCCAGGTCCCCCAGCCAGTTCGCCGGCAGCTTTTCTCGTGGCTTGTGTCTGTTCGGCTGGACGGGTGATGTGTGCCGTCGTGGTCGGGGTTACGGCGCGAGCCCCTTCGGGGCGAAGTCAGAGAGTCGGCGCAGGCGCGGCATTCGGGGGAGACGTGTGTAGCCAGGACGCGACCGCCCTGATTTCAGGGCGCCCCATGGTGCGTAGGGTGTCGCGCGGCCTCGCGCTCTGCTTCAGCCGCTTGACGTCGGCCGAGATCAGAGCCGCAGATGATGGTGGGTTCATTGCGGGGCCCATCCCCAAGGTGGATTGAGACGGCGGCAGTCGGCCGGAACAGCGGGACCTTACGTACGTACCACGGATACGGTCTGACGGTCATTGGCAGAAGAGGCGCGGCATGTCTTACGAGTTTTTCTACTGGCCGGAAATTCAGGGACGCGGCGAGTTCGTTCGCCTTGCGCTTGAAGATGCAGGGGCCGCCTATATCGACGTGGCGCGCGGCTTGGAGAGCGACGGACGCGGCGATCCTGCTGTATCTGGGCGGGCGAATCGGGCTTGCGCCCACCGACGAAAACGGTCGGCTATGGACGCATCAGATCAAGCTCACGATTACCGACATCGTCAAAGAGGTGTACAACTCGCATCATCCGATCGATGAGGACAAGTGGTTCCACGAACAGAAGGATGAGGCCATTGCGCGCGCCGCAGTCTTCCGCCAGGACCGCATGCCAAAATTTCTTGGCAGGTTCGAGCGGATTTTAGAAGCGAACCCGGCGGGTACCGATCACCTGGTTGGAAGCTCCGTCACCTATGCCGATCTGTCCTTGTTCCAGTTGGTTGAGGGATTGCGTTTTATGTTTCCTCTCGCGTCCGAGCGAAAGTTGGCGAAGCTGCCGCGCGTGATGGCCCTGCACGAAGCAGTGGCGGAACGCCCGCGATTGGCCGCCTATCTGGCGAGCGAACGACGCTTGCCATTCGGGGAACCGGGATCTTCCGCCGCTATCCGGAGCTGGATGATTAGCATGAAATATTCTGTTGCGGATTTGACGAGGCAATCGTGCGATTCACACGGGCGGCATCACCGGAGTAAAACAGGGAACGAGGCTCGGGGCAGGGGCGAACTCCGGTTTCTATTAAGCCGTTTATCGGCAAACCACTGAACAGGATTGGGCGCCCCCCACTCGCCGCCTGATCCTCTCGCCTGACGGCCAGCATCCACAATCGCTCATTGGGAATGACCTATGTCAATGGTCCCGGCGGTATGTACACTACTATGATGCGGGAGGTGGAGAATGGAACCAATTTATCGAGTTAGTTTTTTTAAGAGGCTCATTGACAGTACGGGCAACAATTTGATGCCTGCCAAAGCGCTGTCGAAGTTCACGCCGACAGCAAAACGCGAGCAGTAGAGTTGGCTAGATGCCACTTCGCGAAGCTAAAGCAAGTGAACTCGTGGACGCTTCGGGCAGATTACGAAAAACCCGAACTTCTTCGGAGAAGAAAGCGGGGTTGGCTGCGATATGGGAGAAGACGGCAAATACGAATTGAATGGACAATCTGACCAGCGACAAGGGACCGCAAGTGCCCGCACTGATCGAGGCTGCGGGGGGTTGAGCTGCGATACCTGCCGTCCGCACGTCGACCCAATCGAGAACGCCTTCGCCAAGCTCCAGCACTTCTCCATAAAGAAGCTACATGAACGATTGACGCTCTCTGGTCGGTGACCGGCTGCCTGAAATGATTCAAACAGCATTCAGGCCTTCTGGCTGATCAGCACTACGATAGAGCGAGCCGGCGACCGCATAACGCGCGTCGTGAACGGCAAGGCCGCTTCCGGCTCGATAATATCGTCTGGACTGGCCAGTGACGTATCCACGATCCTGAGCCAAGGTCCTGGCATTTCAATTGTGAATACGAGATCGCCCCAATAGGCGTTGATCATAACGTAGATATCTGTGTCCCCCGAGGCTACCCCGCGGAGATAGAAGGCGATCGAGTGCGAATTGGTCGCCAAGTCCGGCACGGTGGCGACGCCGTGCCAGCTGACATCGCTGCCCCATCCCGTACTACGGCCAATGACGGGATGGGCCTTGCGAAAGGCAATCATCATCTGGAAGAAGCGCAGCACATCAGCGTTCTTCTCTGCCAGCGTCCAGTCGGGCCACGTGGTCTCGTTATCCTGGTCCCAAGGGTTCGCATTGCCGTTCTGCGTATGCATGAACTCACCGCCGGCGACGAACATTGGCGTGCCATTCGACAACATCAGCAGACAACAAGGGTTCTTCACCTGTTGCCGGCGCAGTCCCGCGACCTCGGCCGGCACGCCTTCCCCGCCCTCGTGACCACAGTTCCAGCTATGCTGGCCGTCCTTGTTGTAGAACACCAGATCATACATATTCAGGCCGTCGTGGCAATCGACGTAGTTAACGCTCTGGTAGCGCTGGAAGGCCTCCATCTTGGTATCCGGCAACAGATCGGTGCTGCCGTAAAGGCGGGCCATAAGAGCAGGAACGAGCCCCTCCTGTCCTCTAACGAAATCTCTGACGGTATCGCGATAATGATCGTTCCACTGGCGCCAGGTCTTACCTGGAAACGCGCGCCCCATCGTGTAGCCGCTGCCTGGCTCACCCTGCCACGGTTCGGCAATCAGCCGCGCGCGTTCAAGGCTGGATCGCCAGAAGTTTCCGAGATAATAGGCGGATCTTCTAAATTGACGCGACCCTCTTCATTACGCGTGAAAATAGAGGCAATATCAAAGCGGAAACCGTCCACTCCCATCTGGCTCACCCAATACCGCAGGCTGTCAACGACCAGCCTTCGCACGACCGGATGCGCAGTCCGCAGATCGTTGCCGCACGCACTGTAGTTGGAATAGACCGCGAGATTGCCAGGTTCGAGCGCATAGTAAGTAGAGTTATCAATCCCACGAAAGCTGTACAAAGGACCGGCTGTGTCGGATTCGGTGGTGTGGTTATAGACGACCTCGAGAAAGACCTCGATATCAGCCCGATGCAGTTCATCGAACATCCAGCGAAACTCGGCGACTATTTCTTCCGAAGAATTGCTCTTTCCATAGGGGGCGTGCGGGGAGAAAAAGTTCAGTGGCATGTAGCGCCAGTAGTTGCCTTCCTGCGGATCGAACTGTTGCACCGGCAGGAGCTCCACCGCTGTCACACCCAGGGGTCGCAAATAGGGGATCTTGGCCACGACACCGGCGAATGTGCCACGCACATCATCGGCGACGGAGTTGTCCCGTCGGCTAAAGCCGCGGACATGCATCTCGTAAATGATCAGATCATGGCCGTGACGGGGTCCCGGAGGCCGGGCCGCGTGTCGGACGGGAAGCCTTGCCGGAAGCACGCCCAGCGGAGCCTGCCCGGCATTCGCGGCGGCCCGGCTCGCTCCTGGAGGAAAGAACACGCCTCTCGCGTATGGATCGAGCAGGACCTTCTGGTCATCGAACCGCTGCCCCTCGTTCGGTCTAAGGGGACCCGCAATCCGGTAACCATAGTAATGAGCATCGGCTGCCGCGACAGCGGACACACGCGCATGCCACATGCGACGCGTTTTATTGCGGGGAAATTCGAACGGAATGCTAACGATGGGTGCGGCAAAGTCGCTCTCGCTAAAGAGCAAAAGCGTCACCGCCTCAGCGTGTTTGGAATAAACAGCAAAATTGTAGGCCTTCTCTTCCTCCATCCAGGTGGCACCGAGCGGCGTAGGCGCTCCGTCCCGACGCTCCAATTCCTCAAGCGCAACGGAAGCGATGTCAGCCATTCCGGCTGTGCAGAACCTTGATATAATTCGCACGTTCATACGCCACTGGATCCTTCAACATCCGCTGGCTCATTTTTCCCCGAATGTCAGCCAATTTGGTCATATCCCGTGTCTGCATCCACTCGGTCAGGCCTGCCAGCAGGACCTTCAGGTGTCCGATGCCATGCCGCAGCAAGGCCGAGGTCGTCATCACGACATCCGCGCCACTCAACAGGTATTTGATCACTTCATCACTGCTATCGACACCGGTGCTCGCTGCCAGCGATGCGCTGATTTGTCCGAACATGACGCCGATCCACAGCAGCGGAAGCCGGATCTCCGCAGGCGTGCTCAGCCGCAGGCTCTGATGCAACTGCAAAGTACCGAGGTCGATGTCGGGTTGATAAAAACGGTTGAACAGCACGAAGCCATCTGCCCCAGCCCGTTCCAACACGCGGATTGCGAAAGCAGGCGCGCTGAAATAGGGGCTGAGCTTCATCGCCACGGGAATTGATATCGCGGCCTTCACCGCGCGCAGCACTTCGACGTACCGATGCTCGACCTTCGATGTAATTAACGATGGATCAGCCGGGATGAAAAACACGTTAAGCTCAATCGCGCTTGCGCCGGCGTCCTGCGCCAGACGCGCATGATCGGTCCAACCTGCCCCGGTGACTCCATTCAAACTTGCGATCACCGGGATGGAGACAGCCTCGCGTGCCTTGCGGATAATTTCCAAGTACTCGTGAGGGCCTGTGCGGTAACTCGCCGCGCTCGGCAAATAAGAGAACGCTTCGGCAAAGCTTCCAGGACCCGCAGTGGTATATTGCTCGAACCGACCACTCTCCTGTTCGATTTGCTCTTCAAATAACGACGGCAAGACCACCGCCGCACCGCTCGCATCCTCGATCCGGCGAATATTGTCCAATTCGAACAGCAGCGGCGAGGCTGAAGCCACCAGTGGATTTTTCAGCGGAAGGCCGAGGTAGGTTGTCGTCAGGTCCATGTGAGATCCTCTACTCTTGCCAGCGAGTTTCGGGGCTCGCGGTATTCGTTCGCTGCAGTCTTTGCGGCCGTTGCCGTTATGCTTGCGGGTGGCGTATTCCTCGTGATCTGCTTGCCGCTGAGCTGGCTATACAGCTGTTCGTAAGCGACCGCCGCTTTGGCTCGCGACATGGCGGCGTGACGCAGCTCAGAGAGACGGGCTTTATTGCTGAAAATGTCAAACGCACGCGCGCAGGCCGCGAGCAGGGACCTAGCTGAGAACTGCGAAAATAGAAAACCGGTCCCGCCGTCTTCTATTGTGTCCGCAAGCCCCCCGGTCGCATATGCAATCGGCAGCGACCCGTAACGCTGCGCGTGCATCTGGGTCAGCCGGCAAGGTTCGAAGCGTGACGGCATCAGGCAGAAGTCGCTGCCACCGACGATCCGGCGTGCCATTGCCTCGTTGAAGCCAACCATCACGCAAACGTGATCCCGATGCCGGCGCGCGAGTCTGTTCAGCATATGCTCCGTCGTCGGCTCCCCGAGCCCGAGTATCGCGATTTGCCCGCCTCCGCGTACGATATCATTGGCTGCCTCCGCGACGATATCGAGCCCTTTCTTGGGTACGAGCCGCGATACCATTCCGAACAGTGGGCCCTGTGACGGGGCAAGGCATAGGCTCGTGCGAACAATGTCCGCGACGGTTGCTTTCCCGCGGAGGTTGTACGTGTCGAAGTGAATGGGCAGGTGAGAGTCCCGTGTGGGATCCCAGCTGTCGTCGATCCCGAAGACGGTGCCGCTGAGCTGGCCGCAGGTCGCCAGCCCCGGCAGATCTCCCACAAGTTCCATTGACGAGGCGGCGGCCAACACCGCCGGATACGCGGGGATCAGAATCCGAATATCCATGCCCCGATGGTGAAGCGCACGCTGCAAGCTGGCGGCCACATCGCCAAGACCGCCAGCCTTGATGAAGCCGGCCATCTCGCTGGTTACGAACAAGCTGCGTATCGCCACCGAGTGCACCCTTTGTCACTATGTCCGCAACGGCAGGAAGTTTGGTCTTCGCTAATTGTTCGATTTATCCGCACATTGATCTATCTCAATCCAATCGGTGCGGGGGCATCATATCACCGAGCCAGGGACCGGATGCGGTGAAGAACGTCAATCGTGCGTGTCAGACTGCCTGAGAGCCTGTTGGATTGCCGTCCGCAACTTTAACCTGTCAGATCGCGCATCGCAATTCAGCAATTCCCGGCCAGCAAGAAGGTAATTGCTGATTGCCGTAAGAGGCTCCGTCAACTCGTGTACGAGCTGCTCCAGGCTTCGGTCCTACGCAACGGCCTCTCCTGCTCGAACGATCTCCGCCGTTCCAATGCCACGACCGTCAGGATCGCATACAGGAGAGAGGAAAACCATCAGCGACGGGGTCGATCCGTCCTTGCACTCCCAGGCAAGCGTCCGCGAAGCGCTTTGGCGAGACGAGGCGATTTCTTGCCCCAGCAATCGAAGGGCGGCCCTCTCGCCGGAGGCTGACAGCAGTGAGCAAGAGCGCCCTATTGCTTCCTCAGGTTTGTATCCAAACAGGCGCTGCGCTTCACGATTCCAGATGACGATGGTGTCCTCCATCGTCGTGCCAATAATGGCCTCCTTGATGACCATGGCGATAACGTTCAGCGATGTTGATTCGACCAAATTTGCCATCATTCCCTTTCTGGTTTCTTTGATTATTTGTGACACCTCCTCCGGCATCGGCAATCCGCACGCACGCTCCCCCGTGGCGAATGCAATTGCGGCAGATCAATGCTAGGCGTCACGTGTACCTAGCCAAGCACAGCATCGCCGCCGAGGCTCTGAGTAATGTCAAATTCGTGGATTGTGAACACACCTCAGCCGACGTTAGAGCGGCAGGTCGGAGCCGGTTGATGACGCCGAGTTTATCTGACCGCAGACAACCCAAGGGGCGACCTCCGAAGATCGTCGCGCGGGAGTTCTGCGCAACGGGTGAGCAGCGCAGCGCGGTTCTCAAAAACATTCTGTCACCCAAAGATCAGGCCGAGCTGGCAAAAATCGCGACAGTTCTCGCCTATCAGACCGGCGGTTTCGCAATCTATTCCGAAGGTGAAGACGCTCACTTCCTCTACCTGATCGATGACGGCATGGTGCGGCTCAGCCGGCATCTGCCAAATGGAAGCCGTCAGGTTCTGGGCTTCATGTGGCCGGGTGACTTCTTCGGGTTGGCTGAAGAAGGGCGCTACGTCAACGCGGCAGAACCTCCTACCCGGTCTGTTATCCTTCGGTTCCCAATTGAACGACGGCGGCATCTGTTGCTGAGAGGGCCGTTGCTCCCAGCTTCATCGCCTGACGAAGGCCGCACATGAGCTACGGAAGGCCCAGCGCCAGATCATCGGTACTGGGACAGCTTCATAACACGAAGCGACTGGCCTCATTTCTTCCGGATTGCTGTCAGCACCCAGGGTTTTTCGGCACGAAGGCCCACCCATTGCGCCTTCCGATGAGCCGCTTCGATATAGCCGATTATCTGGGAACCCCTCCCAAATCAGTGGCCCGCGCCTTCGCCGCTCTCGAACGCGAGGGACTGCTGCGTCGCATCTCGCCACGGAACGTCGGGCTACTTGACCCCGAGGGCCTAGGGCGTCTGGTTCGAGGGTTTGGACTCAGCGGCGAACCGACTTTCCGGCTCACCCCGGGTGCTTCAGAATAACATAAGGTCAGATCAATGGCGCCGCTCGATCGCTTTCTTGGCCGAACCCACATCGCCTACTTCTCGATGGAGATTGCTGTGCGGGCCGAGATGCACACCTACGCCGGCGGTCTCGGCGTACTTGCCGCAGATACTGTGCGATCATGCGCCGATCTCGAGATCCCATCCATCTTCGTGACACTGGTGAGTCGCGCCGGTTACTTTCAACAGGAGATCGATTCCGACGGCCGACAGGTCGAAAAGCCCGATTGGTGGGATCCGGCGCATTACTGCAAACCGCTGGACGCAATGATCGGACTCGAAATTGCCAAACGCCTAGTCTGGATTCGACCTTGGCTCTACGTCCACACAAGTCCTCACGGCCATCCGATTCCGATCCTGCTGCTCGACACTGATCTCGACCAGAACGGCGAGGAAGACCGCAAGCTGACACACTATCTTTACGGCGGAGACGATATATACCGTCTCAAACAGGAGCTTATTCTTGGTCTCGGCGGCATACGCCTCCTGCAGGCACTCGGGTTCCACATTCATATCCACCACCTTAATGAGGGACACGCCGCCTTCCTCACCCTGGACCTTCTCAATCGCTATAGCTTTCCGCCTGAGGACGTGCGACCTGGCGAATCACGATACGACTTAGCCGAGGTACGGGAGCGGTGCGTATTCACCACCCACACCCCGGTCGAAGCCGGGCATGACAGGTTTTCCTACGAACAGTTTGAAAGCCTTGTTGCGGATCTGGTCCAGCTCGATGAGCTCAAGCAGCTTGCCGGCCCGGAGCAGCTCAACATGACACAACTTGCTCTCAACCTATCCG
Organism: uncultured Pseudomonadota bacterium; assembly: GCA_963791885.1. Classification (GTDB taxonomy): domain Bacteria; phylum Pseudomonadota; class Alphaproteobacteria; order Acetobacterales; family Acetobacteraceae; genus CAVSUZ01. The sequence goes on from CAWBUL010000008.1 coordinate 12,500, forward strand.
GCTATACCAATGGCGTGGCACGGCGCCACGCCGAGACGACACGGCACATGTTTCCATCGTATCGTGTTCATGCGATTACCAATGGTGTTCACGTCGGGCTCTGGACGCATCCTGCATTCGCCCGGCTGTATGCGGAGCACTGGCCCCATTGGCAGCACGAGCCCGAAATCCTGGTGCGGGCTCTTCAGCTCTCCTGTGATGAGGTCCGGGCCTGTCACCAGACCGTGAAGGCTGAATTATTGGAACGGATTCGCGGGCTTACGGGAACGGTGCTGGATCCAAACAGCGCTCTGCTTGGCTTTGCCCGCCGTATGACGGGCTATAAGCGTCCCTATGCTGCTGTTTGAAGACATCAACCGTCTGACCACTCTTGCCACGGCCCACCCGCTGCAGATCGTGCTGGCCGGGAAGGCGCATCCGAACGACACCGAAGGCAAGGAGGCCATCCATCGGCTGCACGAGCTGATTCATGACCTTCGTGACCGGGTCACCTGTGTCTTCCTGCCCAACTATGACATGCAGATTGCCCAGGCCCTCGTCAGCGGCACCGATATATGGGTCAATACGCCGCTGCCGCCTTTGGAAGCATCAGGCACGAGCGGAATGAAGGCGGCTCTCAATGGTGTGTACTCAACCTGAGTGTGCTCGATGGTTGGTGGATCGAGGCGTGTGTGGATGGCGTAACCGGCTGGTCGATCGGGACCGAAGATGATGCAAGATCGGCGGATCGCCACGCAACTCTTTTATATGACAAGTTGGAAACCGTCGTCTTGCCACTTTTCTACACGAACAGAGAACAATGGTGCTTGATGATGAAGCAGGCGATCGGCAATATCGGGTACTACTTCAACAGCCAGCGAATGATGCGCCGCTACGCGAGCGAGGCATATCTTCGATAGGACGAACAAGCATGACTTCAAACCCTCACGCGGGACGACTGGTCGATCCCAAGGAATTGGTGAACTTACCGCGTCTCGTTACCGCGTATTTTGCGGGCGAACCTGATCCCGGGATTGCATCCCAGCGTGTTGCTTTTGGTACATCAGGGCACCGCGGCTCTGCGTTCCACAATTCATTCAATGAAGCGCATGTGCTGGCGATAGCACAGGCCATTTGCACCTATCGGCAGCATCATGGGATCGATGGGCCGCTGTTCCTCGGCATGGATACGCACGCTCTGTCCGAGCCTGCCTTTGCCAGCGTGCTGGAGGTCCTGGCAGCCAACAATGTCGATACCTTCATCGACAAAGACCTGCACTACACACCGACCCCGGTCGTCTCTCATGCGATCCTCTCATATAACAGGGGTCGCACCAGCGGGTTGGCGGACGGGGTGCTTCTCACCCCCTCCCACAATCCGCCAGAAGATGGTGGCTTAAAATACAATCCTCCTACCGGCGGGCCTGCTGACGCGACGACGACGGAACGGATCGAACGCCTTGCGAACGCCATCCTCCAGAATGGGCTTCGGGATGTCCGGCGGATTCCTTACTCACGCGCGCGGACATCGGCCTGCATTCGGACACATGATTACGTCAGCGGCTACGTCAGTGATCTCGTGAACATGGCGGACCTTCCGGCCGTTCGCTCATCCGGTGCCAGCATCGGCATCGATCCGTTGGGCGGTGCGTCCACCTACTTTTGGGCGCCAATTATAGATCACTATGGGTTGGCCGCCACCATCACGAACGATACAATCGATGCGACATTCCGTTTCGTGCCGGCCGATTGGGATGGGCGGATTCGCATGGACTGTTCCTCACCCTATGCAATGGCGCATCTCATCGGCCTGCGCGAGAAGTTCGATATCGCATTCGCGAACGACGCTGACGCGGATCGCCACGGCATTGTCACTCGTTCAGCCGGCCTCCTGAAGCCGAACGATTTCCTCGCTGCGGCAATCTCTTATCTGATCGCAAACCGGCCCCGCTGGTCGCCCAACTGCGCCATCGGCAAAACTATCGTAAGCAGTGGCATCATTGATCGCGTTGCTTCCAGGTATGGCCACGCCCTTTTGGAAGTTCCGGTGGGATTCAAGTGGTTTGTGGACGGCTTGCGCGATGGATCAGTCGCGTTCGCCGGAGAGGAGAGTGCCGGCGCGACGTTCCTGCGCATGGATGGCGGCGTGTGGACAACTGACAAAGACGGTATCGTGCTTGGATTGCTGGCAGCCGAGATCATGGCACGAACCGGCCGCGATCCTGGCGAACTCTACCATACGCTCACCGCCGAACTGGGTACCCCTTTCTACGAACGGATCGATGTCGCAGCGACGTCTGCACAAAAGAGCGCCTTCAAGAGCGCAGCCACCGAACGCCTGGGGCTCAAAGAACTTGGCGGAGAGCCTGTACTCAAGGTGCTGACGACTGCCCCAGGCAATGGACAGTCCTTCGGCGGGTTCAAGATTATTGCCCAGTCTGGCTGGTTCGCCGCTCGGCCTTCCGGCACGGAAGATGTCTATAAGCTCTATGCTGAGAGCTTTCGGAGCGAGGATCACCTACGGAACATCCAAAGCGACGCCAAATCCGTCATCGCCAAGCTGTTCGAGGATGCGCCGCAGGTCTCCCGCACGGTTTAATCACGCGTTATGACAAGGCGCCCGCCAGTTCTTGCTTCTCGCGGCGGGTTGCTTGTTTTTCGGCCAGGCCCGTCGACAGCGCGGTTAGCCCGGCGAGGCCGCCAAGCTGCATGGTCTCCACGGCCGTACTGGGCACGATGACAACCGTTGCATTCTGCTTCAGCCCCTCATAGAGCATGTTCATCGCCCTCAAGTGAAATGCGGTCGGATCGCGGGCGTACACTCCCGCTGCCTCCACAAACTTGCCGGCGACCTGGCGCTCGGAATCACCGAGGATTACCCTGGCCTGGCGCTCACGCTCGGCCTGCGCCTGCATCGACATCGCGTTCTCCAGGGCGGCTGGGATCAACACGTCCCTGATTTCCACGGATATGACTTTGATTCCCCAGGGCTCCGCGCGTTCGTCGATTATCACTTGCAGTTCTGTGCTGATCTTCTGGCGGCCTTCCAGCATGTCCGCCAGCTGCGTCTTGCCGATTACGTCCCGCAATGCCGTCTGGGAAGCCCACCCTATCGCACCTTCATAGTCTGCCACGTCAAGCGCGGCCTTGTGCGGATCAATAACTTTCCAAAACAGGACGGCATCGACGTCGACCGGCACGGTATCCTTGGAAAGCGTTTTTTCGGCCTTGAACGACGTGGTGATGACGCGAATGTCGATCCAGTAGGGTGTAGTGTCGATAATCGGAATGATGAAGAAAACACCCGGTCCCTGCAGCCCACGGAAACGCCCCAGTCGCAGGACCACGACCCGCTTCCACTGATCGGCAATCTTGATTGCCGCGGCAGCGCCGGCAGCGACAAGCAGCATCAACGCCACGACTGAGATCCCCGCGATATCTCCCTGCCATGCGCGGACCGGGTAAGCGATGCCGGCGCCGATTGCAAAAATCAGGATGAAGATGAAAGTGGGCAAAGAGCTGGTCATAGTTTTATCTGTTCACAGCTGGATGTGGTAGTGGCATCAGTAAACAGCTGCGATCCCAGCGCCGCATTGATCTCCATCAATGCGGGCAGCCGATCCTGGCATTTGGCTCCGCGTGCCGCCAGACTACGGAGGCCCAGCGATTGGGGATCGGGTTCAGAATGGTGCGATCTCACCCCACGCGAAGCGGCAGCATCAACAGATGCGCGGCAACTGCTCTCCGCTGAGCATATCCAATACGCGTGTGCCACCTAACAGGCCGCTCAGTACCACGCCCTGGCCTTCGTCCGCAGCCACACGGCCGATATTCGCGGCGCCGTCCCCGGCAGGGGCGCGCTGCAGGATGGCAAGCGTCCGCTCTGCCGCGTGCGGCGGAACGAAGGCCACGAAGCGCCCTTCGTTGGCAACATAGAGCGGATCAAGCCCGAGTAGCTCGCAGGCACCACGCACGGGTTCGGAGACAGTGATGGCGGATTCTGCGATATGAATGTCAACACTGGCAGACTGCGCGATCTCCACCAACACTGTTGCCAGGCCCCCGCGCGTGGGGTCCCGCAGGCAGTGGAGCTCGATCCCTGCGTCGATGAGCTGCATTACAGTCGCGGCGAGAGATGTCGTATCACTGGCGATCTCGCCCTCAAATTCGAATCCCTCGCGCGCGGCCATTACAGCGATGCCATGGCGTCCGATATCGCCGCTCAACAACACAGCATCACCCGGGCGCACATTATGGGGGGCCGGAGCGACGTTGGCGCGCACCAAACCAATGCCGGCGGTGGTGATATAGAGCCCGTCGCCCTTGCCATGTTCAACGACTTTCGTATCCCCTGTGACAAGCCGTACTCCGGCGTCTGCGGCGGCTTTTTGCATGGACGCTACGACGCGACGGAGCAGCGTGAGCGGCAAACCCTCCTCCAGAACAAGCCCAACACTGAGATAGAGGGGCTGTGCGCCGCACATCGCGAGGTCGTTGACGGTGCCATTGACCGCGAGTGCGCCGATGTCGCCGCCGAGAAAGAATAGTGGGTGGACGACATAGCAATCGGTTGTGAACGCCAGCTGAACATCCCCGAGATCGAATACAGCGCCATCGTGCGTGAGATCGGAGGGCGATGCGGCGAAAGCGGGACGAAACACCTGTTCAATAAGCTGGTGCATCACTAATCCGCCGCCTCCATGCGCGAGCTCGATCCGCTCGTTTTCCTGAGCGGCCATCGGGCAGGTGAGAGCGAGTCCTGTGCGCTCAATCATGCGGCGAGCGGCCGGCGGTAGCGGTAGTAAGCGGCACAAGCCCCTTCGGAGGATACCATCGTGGCACCGAGTGGGCGTTCCGGCGTGCAGCGTATGCCGAAGGCCGGACAGTCGGATGGCTTCCTCCGTCCACGCAGAATTTCCCCAGAGATGCATTCGCTTTGATGTTCGCCGACGGGGGTTGCTGCACCGAACCGCGAGAGTGCGTCGTAGCGTTCGTATTGCGGGGCGAGTCCCAGTCCACTCGCGGCAATCTCGCCAATTCCTCGCCAGTGTTGCGGGTGGACGACGAAGATGCGACGCATGAGTTCTTGAGCTGAACGATTGCCGTCGCGCCGGACAGATCGACTGTACTGATTTTCTACATCCGCGCGGCCTGTTTCAAGCTGGCGGATGCAGAGATAAATGCCCTGGAGCAGGTCCAGCGGTTCGAAGCCAGTTACAACGATGGGAACGCGATAATGCCGCGCAATCGGTTCATATTGGGCGTAGCCCGTGACGGTGCATACGTGCCCAGCCGCCAGAAAGCCTTGCACCTGATTGTCAGTGGCACTCAAGAGCGTTTGGATCGCCGGCGGCACAAGCACATGGTATACCAGCAGCGAGAAATTTGCGATCCCCTCTCGCGCGGCTTGCGCCACGGTCAGCGCTGTGGCGGGCGCAGTCGTCTCGAACCCGATGGCAAAAAATACAACTTGGCTGCGGGGTGTTGCCCGCGCAAGTTTCAGCGCGTCAAGCGGGGAATAAACCACGCGCACGTCAGCCCCGCGCGATTTGGCGGAGAGCAGACTGCCCGCATGACCGGGTACCCGCAGCATGTCGCCAAAAGAACAGAAAATCACGCCGGGAACACTGGCGATGGCAATGGCGGTATCGATCACCTCGGGCGGCGTGACGCAAACCGGGCAACCCGGACCGTGCAGCAACGTGACGCCCGCAGGCAGAAGTTGGTCAATGCCGTAACGCACAATCGAATGCGTCTGGCCACCGCAGATTTCCATGATGGACCAGGGTCGCGTGGTGATCCGCGCGATGGCGTCGACGGCACGCTGCGCCAGTCCCGCATCACGAAATTCGTCCACGTATTTCACGGCAATGCCTCAGGCTCGAGTTCGGCCAAGATGCGAAGCGTTCGCCTCGCCTCCTCGGCGTCGATGACAGCAATTGCGAAACCCGCATGGACCAGCACGTAGTCTCCGATCACGGCCTCAGGCACATAGGCGAGGTTTACGTGCTTGATGATACCGCCGAAGGCGATACGTCCCTCGCGGGTCAGTTCACGCCCTTCAATACTCAGGACTTCCCCGGGGACTGCAAGGCACATCAAACTGTCTCCTCGATCAGCGGCCGCGATGCGAACAGGGCCTGACCCGCCGCCAGCCCACCATCATTCGGCGGGATCTGATGATGCCAGTAAGGGATAAAGCCGGCCGCGCGCAGAGCTGCCACCGTTCGCTCCGTGAGCCGGGCATTCTGAAAGCATCCGCCGGTGAGTAGGACACGTCGCAGTCCGACGCGACGGGCAACGTCGATGACCCCCTCGGTCAATCCATTATGCAGCGCCGCGGCGAGCGGTTCGGGTGCAACAGCGGCGATGTATTGCTCAATCAGCGAGATCATGAGCGGGCGCCAGTCGAGAATGAAACGTCCTGCATCCTCGCGTACGACTGCGGATGGCAACCGCGCGATGACGTTTGCCCGATCGGCTGCGAATTCCACCTCCATTGCTGCCTCTCCCTCGAAACTGCTTCGTTGGCAGAGACCGAGCACAGAGGCGACGGCATCGAACAGCCGGCCGGCACTGGAGGTCAGCGGCGCATTGACAGCTCGACGCAGCATGGTCGCGAGCACATGGCGTTCGGGCGGCGTGAACGCACTTACCGCAGGAAGTGTCGCGAACTCCATCGCAGCCTCACCGAAGGTCGCGTAGAGGACCCCGAGTGCGGCTCGACGTGGCTCACGCACCGCAGCCTCTCCGCCGGGCAAACGGAATGGCCACAAATGGGCGACGCGGCGGAAACGGCCGCGATCGACCACCAGAAACTCTCCACCCCAAACAGTGCCATCGGTGCCATACCCCGTACCATCCCAGGTTACTCCCAGCACCGGCTCGTCAAGGTCGTTGTCGATCATGCAGGCCAAAACATGCGCGAGGTGATGCGGCACGCGGGTTACGGGCGACCCGGAAGCAATGGCGACCCTGGTGCTGTCATAGTCTGGATGCATGTCGCAAGCGACGGTGAGGGGTGTGATGGCGTGCAGGCTCGGCAGATCCGTCGCCATGCGCGCGAGCCGATGGCGTGTTCCGGAGGCGGAGAGATCGCCAATGTGCGGCCCGACAAACAGCCGGCCTGCAGCGCCCCAGGCCAGGGCGCTCTTTTGTTGGCCGCCAAGCGCGAGCACCGGTTCGCTCACATCCCTGCGGAGGAACGGCGCCGAGGCGTAGCCGCGCGCGCGACGCAGGACGACTTCGCGCCCGGCCATTACGCGCACCACGGAATCGTCGATCGGCCGCAGAATCGGCCTGTCATGAACGAGGAAACAATCGGCTAGACCGCCAAGCTGCTCTAATGCCTCAGCGCCGTCGGCAATGATCGGGCTGTTGCCGCGGTTACCACTGGTGGCGATTACTGGAAATTCCAGTTCGCGCAACAGGAGATGATGCAGTGGGGTGCAGGGCATCATGATGCCAAGCGTGGGGTTACCGGGCGCCACCCCCGGCGTCAGCGCCCACCTGTCTGGCCGCGCGCCGATCAGTACCGATGGGCGCCGCGGATGAGACCAGAAGGCGACGCTCAATCTCGCCAACATGCCCGACTGCTTCGGCCGTCGTGAGCGACGGAACCATGATGGCGAACGGCTTGCGCGGGCGCTGCTTGCGCAGCCGCAGCCGACGCACGGCTTCCTCATTGGTGGCATCGACCAGCAGCTGGAACCCGCCCAGTCCCTTTAGCGCCACGATCAATCCGCGACGCAGCGCATCAGCGGCCTGCAGCAATGCCGCATAGCATGTTGCGATCGGGGTGCCGGCTTGATTCCATAACGCGAGTTGCGGGCCACACTCCGGGCACGCAATAGGCTCGGCGTGAAAGCGACGGCAGTTCGGATTAGAGTATTCCGCTGCGCATGCGGAACACATCGGGAAATGCCGCATCGTTGTTCGCACGCGATCATACGGGAGAGATTCAATAATGCTGTAGCGAGGGCCGCAACATGTGCAACTGGTAAACGGATAAAGATAACGGCGATCAGCAGGATCCAGCACCTCAGAGAGGCAGCTCTCGCACGTTGCGAGATCTGCCAGCACGAGCGCACCGCCCTTGCCCGCTACGCTGCTTGGCGCAATAACAAAGCTGTGCTCGCCACGTGGGGCGAGCGCTGTCAGACATTGCCGATCGATCGCTGCGTGTGGCGGCAATGCCATGCCGAGATGGTGGAGGAACCGATCAAGCGCAGAGGCGGTGCCTTCGATCTCGATCGCAGCACCATCGCCTGTGTTGCAGACGAAGCCGCCGAGAGCCTGGGAACACGCCAGATGATAGACATAGGGACGAAATCCCACGCCCTGTACCGCACCAGTGATGTCCAGCCGCAGTCGCCTCACCGTTCGCGTTCGACCTCCAGATCAACCGATTGCAACATGACAGATTGTGCCGCGGAGTGCTGAATGTCGTCGGAGATATCCAACGTCAGCGTCGCACCTTCAGCAACCGTGCCATGCACTTCTTCCACAAAATGCTCCAGGAAGTGCTCGGGCGACATCTCACTGAGCGCACCAAGCCAGACGGTGGCACCCGTTACGCGTGCCGCACCGGCCTCGCACGCTGCGGCTTCCAGCCGGCGGACGAGATCGCGTATCAGTCCAGTCTCATGCATCGTCGCCCTCCAGGCGAGGCAATTCCATGGCAATCCGCGTCACCACGAAATCTGCGGCGGCAGTGACTTCCGGAGTCATGGCTGCGCCTGGCGCGAAGCTGGCGCCCTCGATCGCATAGGCGATCAGGTGCGCCGGCAGCAGCCCAAGAGTGCGGGCCAGGCCGACCGCCTCTGCAACGCCAAACCCGTGCGTCGAGGCGAACACGACTTCGGTCGCCAGCGTGTCCTGCAGCAGATCGAGGCGATGGATACAACCAGGCGAAGTCGCCGGCGCCGCCGCGTCCACCAGCACCACCATGTCGCGGCCGGCCCAGTCCTCGATCAGAGCCAAAGCATCACCGGTTCGCTCCATCACCGCGATACCGGCCGGCACGCGTCCGATCAGGCGGCGGGCGACAAGTGGTCCGATCCCATCATCCCCGCGGTCCGGATTGCCGATCCCAAGGATCAGACCCTTCGTCATGCCTGGTGCACAGTCAGCTTCAGAAAGTGACACGAACACGAAATGCACGGATCATAATTCCGGATCGCCTGCTCGCATCGATCGCGCAATACATCGTCGGCGAGATCGAGGCCCGCCGTCGCGATGTCCCGCAGATCTTCTTCGATGCTGAGCTGGTTCTGCGAGGTGGGCGGCACGATGCGCGCGGTAAGAATGCTCCCGTCATCGGCCAGCTCGTACCGATGATGGAGAATGCCGCGCGGCGCCTCCGTACAGGCGTGACCGACGGCGGCCCGGGGGACGAGGGGCACGGCCGGCGCGTCCGGCGGCTCATACTCGGCAATGATCCGCAGCGCCTCCTCGCAGGCGTACAATACCTCGATGGCTCGCACCACGATGCTTTGAAACGGATTGCGGCAGACTGGTCCGAGACCAGCCTCGCGCGCCAGCGCCTGAACATCGGAGGACAGCCGGTCGAAGTTCAGGTTATAGCGCGCCATCGGTCCGACCAGATAGCTGCCGCGACGCTTCAGGACGGATTGCAGTGCAGTCGAATGCGCGACATGGCGCTCTTCAAATTCGCTGTCGTAGTCTTCCGCGGGAATGTCCAGCCCTTTGCTGGAAACAATCCGCCCCTCGTTGAACGGGTACTCGCTGGGGTGCCGCAGAGCCACAAGCTCGTAATCGCGTTCGAAGCCAGGGAACGTAAAGCGCGCCACCCAATGAACGGTTTCGACGGCAAGATCGCGCGCACGTTTCAGCGCTTCGGTGACGGGCGTGAGGTCGGCGCGGCTCGGCACACGATAAAAGCCGCCGACACGCACGTTGATGGGGTGGATCTCCCGCCCGCCCAGCAGGCGCATCAACTCATTGCCGGCCTTCTTCAAGGAGAGGCCTCGGCGCACGGCATCGCCATGCTGCTCTGCCATCCGAATCGCGTCCGGATAGCCAAGAAAGTCAGGCGCGTGCAGCATGACAATGTGCAACGCGTGGCTCTCGATCCATTCTCCGCAGTAGAGAAGCCGGCGCAGTGCCCGCAAGGGCGCAGGAAGCGTGACGCCGAGGGCGTTCTCCATGGCGTGGACCGCGCTCATTTGATAGGCAACCGGGCAGATACCGCAAATACGCGCAGTAATATCGGGGGCTTCCGTGAAGTTACGGCCACGCAGCAACGCTTCGAACAGACGCGGCGGCTCGAAGATCTTCAACTGCGCGCGTGTAACCTTGCCATTCCGCACATGAATATCGAGCGCCCCCTCCCCTTCGACCCGGGCAAGAATATCGACACGGATGGTCCTACGCGCCATGTGCCTCGCTTTCCTTGCGGAAGGGATCGGCGGCAGCATTGAAGGTGCGAAACACGCGCTGGATATCGCGCGAACTTGCACCAAGCCTTTGCCATTCGGAAGCAAGTGCCGCGGTGTTTGGCCGGTCCATCGGGCCGAAGCAGCCGTAACAGCCGCGCCGATAGGATGGGCAAAGAGCGCCGCAACCCGCATGCGTCACGGGTCCGAGGCACGGCGTGCCCTGCACCATGATGCACACATTGCCGCGTAGCTTGCATTCGATGCACACGCTGTGGCCGGCGATTGCTGGTTTGCGGCCAACCAGAAAGGCCGAGATAACCTCCAATAACTGCGCCTTGTTGATCGGACAGCCGTGCAACTCAAAATCCACCGGCACATGGGCAGAAATCGGGGTCGAGGTGGCAAGTGTGCTGATAAACTGCGGGGAGGCATAGACGGCCGATACGAACTCCTTCACATCCGCGAAGTTCCGCAGGGCCTGGATGCCGCCGGCGGTGGCGCAGGCGCCGATGGTCACCAGATATTTCGAGGCGCGCCGCACCTTTTGGATACGCTCCTCGTCGTGCGCCGTCGTAATCGAGCCTTCCACCAACGAAAGATCATACGGGCCTTTCGCCATCGTACTTGAAGCTTCCGGGAAGTAGGCGATCTCGATGGCTTCAGCGACGTTCAGCAGCTCGTCCTCGCAATCGAGCAATGAAAGCTGACAACCGTCGCAGGACGCGAATTTCCACACTGCAAGGCGTGGACGTTTCCTGGCGGTCATATCAGATCTCCCGCACGGAGAGCAGGCCCGCGAGGCGGTCGTAGCGGAAGACAGGCCCGTCTCTGCAGATGAAAACGGGGCCGAACTGACAATGCCCGCACAGACCGATGGCACACTTCATATTACGTTCCATCGATAGGTAAATGCGGTCGTTCGGCAGACCCGTGCCATGCAGGGCTATAGCCGTAAACCGCATCATGACCTCCGGCCCGCACACCAGCGCAATTGTATTGTGGGGATCGAACCCGGCGCGGGATATGAGTTTAGGGACGACACCAACATTGCCGTGCCAGGTTGGATCAGCATGATCGACGGTAATTTCGATATCCACGTCCAGTCGCCGCCGCCAGCGTTCCATCTGCGCGCGGTAAAGGATGTCACGTGGACTGCGCGTACCATAAAGCAGCACGACACGTCCGTACCGCTCGCGTTGCGCGAGCACCTGGTAGACGGCCGGCCGCAGGGGCGCGAGGCCAAGTCCGCCGGCCACAATAACGACATCGTTGCCTTCGGCGACCGCACTTGGCCAGGCGGAGCCAAACGGACCACGCACGCCCACCATGTCACCGGGTGCAAGTCTGGTGATCGCACCGGTCACTGCACCGACATTGCGCACCGTGTGCACGTATTTCGTCCGATCGGCTGGATCGCCGCTCATGCTGATCGCCGCCTCGCCAATGCCGAACGCGTATAGCATGTTGAACTGGCCCGGTTCGAAGGCTGGCAGGTTCCCCGTTTGTTGGACAAGCTCCAGGGTCGCGATATCGGCTGCCTCGCGCCGCACTCGATCGATACGATAAGGCTGCGGCACGAATGGATCGACGCTGGCGGTAAGGCTCACGCGGTGCGCTTTCCATAGACGTCGAGGATCTGCAGCCGTGTTTCGTCGAGCCGCTGCGCGATCACCGAAAGAAAGCGCTTCATCATCTCATAGCCAAAATGATTATCGGCTTCGCATTTATCGCGTAGGCACCTGGCATCGATGCCGATCGCCCGGGTGAGCTCCATCGCACGGGCATCAGAGCGCCACCGGTAAGGCGGCACCAACCAGGTCATTCCTACGATTTCGCCTTCGCCTTCGGTAGCCAAGACGAGAGCGGGCTGCCCCGGCGGCAGGATTTCTAGCGCGACCGTGCCATGGCGAATCAGGTAAAATTCGTTTGCCGGATCACCTTCATGAAACAGGTACTGACCCTGTTCGAACCGCAGATTACGGGCACAGCCAGCGACGAGCTGACCGAGCTCCGCCGCCAACCCAGCGAAGAAAGGGTGCGCGAGGACGATCCGTTCAAGCCCTTCCATGGCCTGTCTCCCCGGGCTCGCCGGCAGTTGCTCTAATGGCCGCCGCCTCTTCCGTGATGTCAATGCCGACCGGGCACCAGGTGATACAACGTCCGCAACCGACACAGCCCGATGTGCCAAACTGGTCGATCCAGCTTGCAAGTTTGTGCGTCATCCACTGCCGATAGCGGGACCGACTTTCCTTCCGTACGCTGCCACCATGGATGTAAGAAAAATCGAGCGTGAAGCACGAATCCCACCGGCGTACGCGCTCGGCCGTCTGACCAGGGAGATCGCTGCGGTCCTCGACGGTTGTGCAGAAACAGGTGGGACAAACCATGGTGCAGTTGGCGCAGGTCAGGCAACGGGCGGCAACATCGTCCCAGCGCGGGTGGTTGGGATTGCGCTGCAGCAGTTCTTTAAGGCCATCGGTATCGAGCCTACGCCCCATCTGGGTTGCGGTGCGGGCGACCACGGCATCGGCGGCCTTGATCTGGTCGGCAGATGCCAGACGATGCTGCAGGTCCGTCAGTAATTCACCACCGCTGGCGCTGCCGACCTCGACCACAAAACTATGGTCGTCATCGCCGAGCAGCTCGGTCAATGCAAGATCGAATCCCGTCTCATTCTTCGGGCCGGTCTGCATCGATACGCAAAAGCAGGTGCCCCCGGCCGCCCCGCAGTTGACGGCGATGATGAAATTACCCCACCGCCGCTTCTCATATCCTGTGTCGCGATATGATCCGCCAAGAAACACGCGATCCTGGATGGCAATGGCGTGAACTTCGCAAGCGCGAACGCCGAGAAAGGCGTATCGCGGCGGGTCTTCCTCCGCCTGAATGACTGAGAACCCTTCGCTATCCCGGCGCGCCTGCCACAATCGCTCGATCGGCGGATGGAGAAAACGCTTCCAGGAGTGCGGGCCCACCGCATAGCCGAAAAGCGCCTGATCACTGCGCTTCCGCAGGCGGTACCGCCCCGCCTCCTGCTCATCGGTCCAGCCAGCCGGCAGATCGCTGATGGATGCGACCTCATCATAGACGATCGCACCATCGCGTACCACCGGGCCGATGACTTTGTAACCGCGATCCGCAAGGAGCTTGATGAGCGTTTGCAGTTCCGGCTTGGAGATGACCGCTTTGGTGCCTGCGGGCAACGCACTATCCGCCATTCGCACCTCCGCTGATGTTGCCCGCCAACAGGCTAGGCCAAGGGCAGCTGGCCCGCCATAGGGTTGGCTGCCACGGGTCCCGACCATCCGCGGCGTCGAGTTCGGAGCATGGGCGTCCGTCAAGAGACGCGAACGGGTTACAAAGGGCACAGTGTCGGCGGCTTCTGGCGAAAGTGCCAACCTTTAAAGTGTCGCTGGAGCAGGCTGACCGGACGTGACGGGCGTGGCTCGCTGCCAGCTTGCGCGCCAAGAGCAGGATGTGACGGTTTGACCGGTACATTCATGCTGGCCTAGACTTATTTCCTAAAAAATCGGGGCAGGTCTCGGCGGGGAGCGCAGTCATGACTGCCAGTGACCAAACTCCGTGGGCTGATTCTACTTCAGTTTTGGCGGCCCTGGAGCTTTCGCAAGCAATGGTGCGGGAACTCGACGGGCGCATTGTTTTCTGGAGCACTGGTGCGGAGCGCCTCTACGGCTGGCCTCGGCAGGAGGCAGTCGGGCAGATCTCGCATCAGCTCCTGGCAACAGGATTTCCCAAGCCGCTCACTGAGCTTCAATCCGAATTTCTGTGCGCGGGACGGTGGGAGGGAGAACTGCGTCACCGGACGCGTGATGGGACTGACGTTTGGGTCGCGAGTTCCTGGGTTCTCCAGAAGAACGCTGCCGGCGATCCCACTCTCGTCGTCGAGGTCAACAACAACATCACCGCCCTCAAGCAGCAGGACGAAACCCGCGCGAAGCTTGCCGCCATTTTCGAGTCTTCTGATGACTCGATCGTTGGCATCGACCTGTCCGGCGTGGTCACCACGTGGAATCCGGCAGCCGAACGGATTTTCGGGTACACAGCGCAGGAGATGGCGGGCCAGCCGATTACCCGCATTATTCCACCGGAGTTGGCTGCGGAGGAAACCGTCATTCTTGACCGCGCGCGGCGCGGCGAGGGCATCGGTCATTACCGCACCGCGCGCCGGCACAAGGATGACACCCTCATCCCAATTTCCCTGACCATCTCGCCCATTCGCGACAACCAGGGGAAGATCGTCGGCTTATCCAAAATTGCCCATGACCTGACGGAGGTCGCGCAGGCCCGGCAGGACGTTCTCAGCCGCGAGGCCTTGTTGCAGTCGATCCTCGACACGGTGCCGGATGCACTGGTGGTGATCGATGAGCGCGGGCGCATCCAATCCTTTAGCTCGGCGGCCGAGCAGCTCTTTGGCTTCTCGCGAAACGAAGCGGTCGGACAGAACGTCACTATGCTGACGCCATCGCCCTATCGTGAGGAGCATGATGGCTACCTGCAGCGCTATCGCAGCACTGGCGAGCGGCGGATCATCGGGGTTGGCCGCGTTGTGGTCGGACAGCGCAAGGACGGCAGCACCTTCCCCATGGAACTCTCCGTGGGCGAGGTGACTCTGCCGGGCGCGCGTCGGTTTACCGGATTTGTCCGCGATCTGACCCAGCGCCAAGAGCGCGAACGACGTGTGCATGAGTTGCAGGCCGAACTCGCCCATGTCTCACGGCTGAACGATCTCGGACAGATGGTCTCCGCCCTGGCCCACGAAGTGAACCAGCCGTTGACGGCGATAAGGAATTACCTCGGCGCGACCCGCCGCTTCAGCGCGGCGGGCAATGTTTCTGGCATCCGGACAGCGCTGGAGCGCATAGGCGAGCAGTCAGACCGGGCCCAGCAGATCGTCGGCCGGCTGAGGGAATTCGTTCGGAAAGGCGAAGTCGCGCGCCGGCTTGAGGACCTCCCGAAGGCAATCGAGGAGGTGAACGCCATCGCGCTCGTCGGAGTTGGGCGAGACTTCAAGATCGAATTTCGATTTGACCCCGAGGCTTCCCAGGCATGGATGGACAAGGTTCAGGTCCAGCAGGTTCTGTTCAATCTGATGCGGAACGCCGTGGAAGCGATGAGCGATAGCGAGCGCCGCGTGCTGACGATTGCCACCGAAGGCCAGGGTGAGCTCGTCGAGGTCAGCATCAGCGACACCGGCCCAGGGTTGCCGGAGCACGTGCGCCAGCGGATTTTCCAACCTTTCGTGACGACGAAGCCCGAGGGCATGGGCGTCGGGCTGTCCATCTGCCGCCAGATTGTGCAGGCACATGGTGGCCTATTGTGGGCAGAGGACGGTCCTCATGGCGGCACGGTCTTTCGGTTTACGTTGCCGCGACTACCCGATCAGAGCGAAGCCGCAGCCCCTGTCATGCACTTGATCTGAGTCAAGGCCCGCTTTCTTGATTGCGAGTAATTTAATGGGTCTTAGCTCGGAGATAGACCGTCCTTGCCCGAAGGTGACCGTCCAATTGCGATCGTCGAGGATGATCCTGGGGTTCTTGAGTTCCTTCGCTTCCTGCTGGATGCGGCCGGCTATGCGGTTGCCACCTACGACAGCGCGCACGCTTTCCTGCGGGATGATGATGGCCAGGCGCGCTGCCTGATCGTTGATTATCACATGCCGCAGACGACCGGTTTGGAGCTTGTGGAGGAGCTCCGCAGACAAGGAGATGTCCGGTCGGTCTTGCTGATTACTGCAGCGCCCAGCCCGGGCATTTATGCCGGCGCCAAGGCGCTTGGGATTGAAAGGGTTCTCGAGAAGCCCTTGGCCGACGGTGACCTGTTCGATTTTATCGAGAAGGCCCAATGAGGCTTGGAAGCTGGCGAGCCACAGATTTGTGGTGAGCACAACGACCCGGGTCAAGTGCTGATCAGAATCACGCCGATCACCACGAGCACGGTAGCAATCGTCTTCCGTAATACGGTCGAGCGCGACATGTCTTCCTTCCCGAGCGCAGGAACGGTGAGGAACAGTGTGATGCCGATCAGATAAACGAATAACGGTGCTGTGCTGCCGATCGCTTGCACCAGGCGCGTTGGCAGACTTGATTGATCCGCATCAATGCGGTGCTCGGTGACCAGTCCCATTCATTCGCCAGTCTCGGCCGTGTCGGGAAGGGAGACCTCAACGGTGTCAAAGCATCGATCTGTTGATCGTCTTCGCTGATGGTGAGCAAACCGCTGATCTGTCTGCTCCGGAGTACATGCTATGACCACTACGCGCCGCGCCACCAATCTCGGCCTGCTGGCGGTCGCCAGCCTGGCTGCCGCACCGGCGCTCGCGCAGATGCCAACGCAGCAGCAGCCCATTACCCTGCCCCCCACCGCGTGCCGATTTCGGCACATCGCTGGCCCAGGCACTAAAGCGGAGGCGCTCGATCCGGGCGTTTGATCCTCGGCCCTTGCCGCCGCAGGTGTTGTCAGAGCTGCTGTGGTCCGCCTATGGCGTGAACCGCCCGGCGACCTCCGACCGAACCGCGCCATCCTGGCGGCATGCGCGCGAGACTGAGATTTTTGCTGCAATGGCGGACGGCGTCTGGGGTTATGACCCAGTCAAGCATCAGTTGGTACCGCATCTGGCCGGCGACGTGCGGGGCCAGACTGGCGCGTGCAGGACTTCGTCGCCACGGCGCCTCTGAATTTGATCTATGTTTCTGATGCCGATCACATGAGCGGCGTCTCCCGCGAGGAGCAACATCGCGTCGCGGCCGCCGATATCGGGTTCATTGGCCAGAACGTCTATCTATACTGCGCCTCGGAAGGGCTGGCTTGTGTTTTCCGCGCCTCGCTGGACACCGACAAGCTATCGCGCACCATGGGCCTGCGAGAGACGCGATTCATCATGTTCTCTCAGACCGTTGGGTATCCCGCGGCCTGACACGAGCCCATCGCACACTCAGCCCGCTTACCTAAACGGAATCCCTGGTCACGCATTCGCCGAACCGGCATCGCCCGTCGACATACGGATCAGGCGTACGCTCCTCAGATAATCGGCAAAGGCATGATAATTGGTAGCAAGCGTCTCGACGTCCTTCGACAAATCGTCCAGCGTGTAGGAGAGCTTGTCGTCCCACGTCGGCACGAAATTACTGGTCGGTGCGCCGGGTTCGTCCCGCAGCGGCAGCACTCTTGGGCCCAGGTGGAGGATCCACTCGGGCTGGATCGAGTGGGCGTTCGGCGCAGCAGTCCAAGCCGAGTGGGCGATGTCGTTCCGCAAGGGGGCCAGTGTCCGAACAGGGATGAGATATCGGTAGACCTGCTCCTGCTGATCCAGCGGTATGGCGCGATGACGCAGCAGGTCCAGAAGGGCCTGCCGCTTGCTGATGAAATCGAGGCCCCGGGTGAGGAGCATGATCGCGCTGACATCGGAGCCGGAGACGACGGCCATTACGTCTTGCATGAGCACCTCGTAGCGGGCGAACCACTGGATGATGCTCCCGAACAGCAAGAGATGCTGCTCGGTGAGACAGTCACGATTTATCCCTGACATGGAACGGCTCCGTTGCACGCGAACACGGTTGCCAGGACAGCAGAAGCAACAGGCGGTGGGGTTGATCCAGATCAGGACTGGCGATTGTCGTGGCCGTCACTTCGTCATTGGCCCAAAGCCTGCCCCAGGACGCGAGGCACCCCATGTTGACTGGATGTATAGCCGCGATTGAATGGTTCCGTGCGGCGATAGGCCAAATCGCAATGAGGCTGATACAAAAGCGACGAATTCTAAGATACGCTCTTTGCGCTTGCATCTTGGGTATGCCGAACCTTATTCCCGGGATGATATTCGCCCAAGCGGACATCAGGAGACGCAGATAGAAGCGGGACACCGTCTGGCCTTCCTGATCTGCGCATCGTGCCACGTTGTGGCTCGGGATTAGCCCTCCCCTCCGATGCTTAAGCAACCGGCCCGAGCTTCGCCTCAATCGCCAGGAATCGGAACACAACAGCAAACTCGATCCGCGCCTTTCTTCAGACGGCCCACTCCACGACAACGCCGCCGTTCAGGATGCCCAACCCAAAGTTGGCAGGCTATCAGGAAGATGCCCTCATAACCTATCTTTTAAGCATGCGCTCCCGGACATAAATTAGACCGGGCGCGACGTTCTGGCGCTCTCAATCCTGTTCGTAGCGCAGCGCCTCGATTAGATGAGCCGTGCTGCTTTTCGGCCTGTGTCATATCCGAACGGCGACGCGGACCACCTCGCCCGCTCCAGCAACCGATCTCCAGTACGTCAGACGGCCAGCGCTGATTGAGAGGCACTCCCGTGCTGTTCGCTTGGAAGCACTCGACGCGGTAAAGTCGTGCCGTCCACGAGAATAGGTTTGGCTGCTGCTGTAAATCGGCCGTCATGCGGTAAGGCCGAAGCGACAGGGCACTCTACAGAGGACCAGACATGACAGGCATCTCCCACCAACTCCGCACCGCCCTGGCGGGCATTTCCGGCATTCTTGTCACGCCCTTCAACTCCTCGGACCAGATCGCGCCCGAGCGGCTGAAGCCCATCATCACCCGCTGCGCCCAGGCCGGGGTGGATGCGCTGACGGTGAACGGCAACACCGGCGAGTTCTACAGCCTCTCCTTCGCCGAAGCCGAGCGAATGCAGGCCGAAGTCCCCGGTCTGATCGCCGGCCGCGCCGTGGTCATCGCCGGTGTCGGCCGCAGCGTTGCCGAAGCCGTGCGCCTCGCCTCCCGTGCCAAGGCGGATGGCGCCGATGCCGTCATGGTGCACCAGCCGCCCGATCCCCTCGCCGCCCCGCGCGGCATGGTGGAGTACGTGCGCCGCGTGGCCGACGCGGCCGCGCTGCCCGTCGTGCTTTACCTGCGCAACGACGCGATCGGGCTTCCGGCGATCGAAGCCTTGTGCCGCCTGCCCGGTGTCGTCGGGGTGAAATGGGCCACGCCGAATGTCATGACCCTGGCGGAGGCCATTCGTCGTCTTGGGCCGGACGTGAATTTTGTCTGCGGCCTGGCCGAACCCTGGGCACCGCCGATGACCGCGGTGGGCGCGCGCGGCTTCACCTCCGGTCTGATCAATGTCGCGCCCGAGCGCTCCGTCGCCATCCGCGACGCGCTCACAGCCGGCGATTACACCCGCGCCAACACCGAAATCGCCGCCATCGAGGCGTTTGAAGCGCTGCGGCGGGAGGAAAATAACGGCGCGAATGTATCGGTGGTGAAGACAGCGCTCGGCTTCATGGGCCTCGACATGGGGCCTGCGCGGCCACCCGCCGCCTGGCCACTGACACCCGCCGCCACCGCCGCCCTGCGCGATCTGCTCGGCGGCTGGAGGATCGCATGACCGCCGCGACCATCACCGCGCTCCGCACCATCCGCATCTCGGAACGCCCCAACCTGCTCTGGTTGGAGGTCGAAACCAGTGAAGGTCTGACCGGCCTCGGCGAGGCGTTCCGCGGCACCCAGGCGGTCGAGGCCGTCCTTCACGAGCAGATCGCCCCTTTCCTTCTCGGCCAGGATGCCCGCCGGATCGAAGCCATCTCCCGCCATCTGCTCACCCCCTATATCGGTTTCGGCTCCTCCAGCGCCGAGATCCGCGCTGCCAGCGCGGTCGATCTCGCGCTCTGGGATCTTGCCGGCCAGCGCCACGGCATTCCCATCCATGAAGCCCTCGGTGGCGCATCGCGAACCGAGATCCGCGCCTACAACACCTGCGCTGGTTACGATTACAACACTCGTGGCGTCGGAAGGCGGGAGATCGCATCCGACGATACGACTGCCGGCCCCTACGACGACCAAGTTGCCTTCATGCGCGATGCCGGTGCCCTCGCCGAAAGCCTGCTCTCCGAAGGCTACACCGCGATGAAGATCTGGCCCTTCGATCCGCTCGCCGCCAAAAGCGGCGGCCAGGCAATCACGCTCGAAGACCTTCGCCACGGGATCGAGCCCTTCGCCAAAATCCGCGACGCCGTCGGCCAGCGCATCGAGATCATGGCTGAGCTGCACAGCGTATGGTCCGCGCCTGCCGCGGCCCGGATCTGCCAGGCGCTCGAGGAGTTCGACGTGTTCTGGGCCGAAGACCCCATCGGTAAGATGAACGATGTGGCTGCGCTGGCCGACCTTCGCCGGCGCACGCGCACCCCTATCTGCGCCAGCGAGACGCTGGGCGGAAAGCTTGCCTTCCGCGACCTTCTTGCCGCTGACGCGGTAGACATCGTGATGCTGGATTTGAGTTGGTGCGGGGGCTTGACCGAGGCGCGCAAGATCGCCGCGCTTGCGGAGTCTTACGCCAAACCCATTGCACCGCATGATTGCACCGGGCCGGTTGCGCTGATGGCCGGCCTGCATCTCGCTTTGCATGCTCCGACCGCGATCTTCCAAGAGGTCGTCCGCGCCACCCTATCGACCTGGTACCGCGATCTCGTCACCAACCTGCCTGTCATCACGTCCGGTCTGGTGCAGGCCCCGACCGCACCCGGCCTCGGCACTGCCCTGAAGCCCGACGTTAAGACTCGCCCTGATGCAACCGTCCGAGAAGCGCGCTGATCGCCGGAACCCTGGCTGTGCATCTCGGGAGCTGCGGGTGAATGGACGCGTTATTTGATCTTTCCGCGC
The DNA here is from genome assembly GCA_963791885.1 of uncultured Pseudomonadota bacterium. GTDB lineage: Bacteria > Pseudomonadota > Alphaproteobacteria > Acetobacterales > Acetobacteraceae > CAVSUZ01. The sequence continues at coordinate 33,503 of CAWBUL010000008.1, forward strand.
CCGAGAATGGGCCAGATTATTTCGGCGCGATCCCCGCGAATCCCGATCATCTCGTCGTGCAGGTGCACCGTCGTATCGGAATAACCCACGACGAATTCCAACCTGTCGCCAACGCGCAAAGTGTCGTCCGGGCTTTCCAGCTCGATCGTCACATGCTCGGCGGACCAACGCAGCGAATAGGGGCTTTTGATGCCGATCGGGATCGGCTCGCCACTATCAGCGCTCATTGACTTCTTCCCGGCATCACAGACGATCCGGCGAGGGCTCGGTCGGCTCACGACTGTTGTCAGAATCGTCAGCGCATAGGGATGGTCCACGTGATAATGGGTGCAATAGCGCACGTCGCTAAGGATCCCGCCACCCGCCTGCACCTCCGTCACACCGGACTGACGGACCGTGGTCTGATAGGTGCCGGTTCCGCCGCAACTGACGATCTCGACCGGGAAACCTGCGGCTCTTAGCGTATCCGCGGTGCCGGTCAGCAGACCGACGGCCTTCGCGATGGCGTCCGCCTTCTCGCGCTGATCGGCAATCTGGGTCGTGTGGGCTTCCCAGCCTTCCACGCCGGCGAGCCGCACGCCATCCGTTTGGGCGATGGTGTCCGCCAGAGCCATCACCGCCGGGCCGGGCTGCAATCCGGCCCGGCCCATACCGATGTCGATTTCGATCAGCACACGCAGGATAACACCTGCCTGGCGTGCGGCCGCACCGAGTGCTGCGACATTTCCGGGATCGTCGACCAACACGGCGACGTCGGAATGATGGCGCAGGCTGGCGAGGCGCGCGATCTTCTCGGGTGTCACGATCTGATTCGCGATCAGGATGTCGCGGATGCCCGCCGCCGCCATGACCTCCGCTTCGCCGAGCTTGGCACAGGTGACACCGATGGCGCCGGCCTGCAGCGCCTTATGTGCGATTGCCGGAACTTTCAGACCCTTGGTGTGCGGCCGCCAGGACACGCCGCCGTTGCGGCACGCCGCGGCCATGCGCGCTATGTTCGCCTCCATCACGTCGAGGTCGACCAGCAACGCTGGTGTATCCAGGGTCTTCTTATCGGCACCGATCATGGTTCGTCACCTCTGAGGGCGACGCTAAGGACTCATGGCGCCGATGGGAAACATCGATCACGCTGACATGTGCAGCGACAATGCGCCAACCAAGTCCCGGCAGACGAACCCAGGTCTGCATCTGGCGGCCGGCTTTTCCCGGTTGGGTGGCGCGGTGGAACAAGGTCGAGGCGGTCGCGAAATCGGAGCCGTAGGTGGTGATGACGGTGCGCGATAACCCGCGCGCCAATCCCACCGGCGAGCGGGCTTGCCGGAAGGCGGCGATCTCCGCGCTGCCATACAGGTTCTCCTGCGTGCCATAACGGATCGTACGCGGATCATCCCAGAACAGTGCGGTCAGCGTCCCCACATCGTTGCCGACAAGGGCTGCCTCATACGCAGCGAATGCAGCCTGGACCTCGGCCAGGATCTCGGGGCGATTGATCTCCATTACGATAGTCCGCGTGGAAGCGGCGCACGGACGACGCCCGCTTGCTCCAAAGATCGGGCGACACGAAGTGCGAGATCCTCCCGCCACGCCGGCGCGATCAGCTGCACGGCGATCGGCAGGCCTGACGCGGTTTCCAGCGGCACCGCGACGACCGGCAAGCCGATGAACGAGATCGGCTGCGTGTAGATGCCGATATTCGGCCGTAACGGAACCTCTTCACCATTCAGCGTCATTGTCTGCTGCCCGATTTTCGGCGCGACGCACGGCGTGGCAGGTACGATCAGCACATCCAGTTCCTGGAACAGCGCAAGCATCTGCTCGCGAAACCAGCGGCGGAACTTCTGGGCGCGAACGACGAACGGCGCTGGCGTTAGCGCGCCGGCAATCAATCGGTCGCGCACCGCGGGATCGAAGTCATCAGCCGCATGGCGCAACCGGTCCAGATGCAGCGCTGCTCCCTCGGTGGCGGTTATTACATAAGCCGCGGCACGCGCCCGCGCCGCTTCCGGCACGAGCACCTCTCGCGCGACCTTCAACGCGCGACTCACATGGTCCAATGCAGCCAGCGCTTCATCTGATGCGCCTTGCAGAAAATAGCCGCCGGCCGTGGCAATGCGGAGCCCGTCCATGCCCTGATTGATGACGGGGACCGTCGGTTCGATCTCCCGTCCTGCGCAGGCGGGATCTTCTTCATCCGGTCCTTGCATCGCGTCATACGCGATCGCCAGATCGGTCACCGTGCGGGCAAATGGCCCGAGATGATCAAGGCTGGACACGAACGGAAAGCTGCCGGCACGACTGAGCCGGCCGAATGTCGGCTTCAGCCCGAACACGCCGCAGAAGGATGACGGCACGCGGATTGAACCGTTGGTGTCGGAACCAAGCGCGATCGGAACCAGACCGCCGGCAACCGCAGCGCCCGATCCACCGGAGGAGCCACCCGACATTCGTTGGAGATCATGCGGATTGCGTGAGGGGCCATAATGGATGTTCTCGCCGGTGAAGTCATAGGCGTATTCGCCCATGTTCAGCGCGCCCACCAGGATGGCGCCGGCCGCTTCAAGCCGGGTGATCAGGGTGCCGTCACGCTGCGCGGCCTCGCGTGTCCGGTTGAGTTTTGACCCCGCAAGCGTCGGCAGCCCGGCAATATCGATCAGGTTCTTGACCGCGAACGGCACGCCGGCGAGCGGCCCCAGTGTCTCACCGCGTGCACGCGCTTGGTCGATGGCGTCGGCGCGTCCGCATGCGCGCGCAGCGGTGACGTCGGTGAAGGCGTTCAGCATCGGGTCGATGCGGGCGATACGCTCCAGCGTCACCTCGATCAGTTCGCGCGCAACGATTCTGCCGTTCGCGATGGATGCGGCGATCTCCGCGCCAGGAAGAGGCGCACTGTCGCTCACGGCCGGTACACGGGCGCAGGATCCAGTTCGTCCGGAAGCTCGAACTCGGCGACGAGGGCCGCCAAGCGGAGATTGGTCGCGAGGTGTGCGCGAATGGCGCCCTTCCATTCCGGCTGCACTGACAGACCCAGCATACGAGCACCCGTTTCAATCATCGCGTTCAGGTCGTCGTCATGCGCCATGCCACGCCTCCTCGATCGGTGGCAGCGGCGCTTTGGTTGCGCCGACGGTGCTGACACATTGGCGGTGGACGGTATCGGCGATCGCTGCAAGCGAACCTTCCGACCAGGCCGGACCGATCAGCGTCACACCGACAGGCCGCCCGTCCGGGCCGAAACCAGCGGGCACCGCAATGGCCGCCAGGTCACACAGATTGACGAAGTTGGTGAAAGTACCGAGCGCCCGGTTCGGGCCCAGTGGATCGGCCGCCACGTCCTGCAAGGTTGGACAGCACGGGGCGGTCGGCAGCAGCAGCGCGTCGAACGTGCGGAACAGGTGCGCGGCATGACGCTTCGCGCGCGCGACTTCATGGAAGGCATCGAACGCGTCGGCGGTTCGCCGCGTTGCGCCCTTCTGGAGCAGGGCGCGCACGACCGGGTGAATCAGGTGCGGTGAGTCGGTGAGGAAGCTTCGCAACACGGCGGTGCGTTCGGCGATCCACGGCCCTTCGTAGAGCAAGCGTCCCGTCGCCAGGATGTCGCCGACGTCGATGATCTCAGCGCGGAGCAGGGCGGCAACATGGTCGTGGCGCTCGCGCATCGCCGGTGCACAGCGGTCGTCGGGTGCGATGGTTGCGATGCGTGTGTCGTGCGTCGCTGCGCGACCCAGATGCGGAGAGGGTGCCGCTCGGGAGAACGGATCGTCATCGTCGTAGCCAGCAATCACCCGCACGACGGCGAGTGCCTGATCCACACTGCCGGCGAAGATTGAGACGGTCTCGATCGAGCGGCAGGCCGGCACGACGCCGCGGCCGGAGATGCTCCCGCTGGTCGGCTTCAATCCGACGATATTTCCGAACGCCGCTGGCACGCGGCCCGATCCGGCCGTGTCCGTGCCGAGCGCGAAGGACACGATCCCGGCGGCAACCGCGACGGCGGAGCCTGATGACGATCCACCGGGAACCAGCGTGCGATCGAAGGGATTGCGCGGCGAGCCGTACGGGCTGCGCACGCCCACCAGGCCCGTCGCGAACTGATCCATATTCGTCTTTCCGACCAGAATCGCGCCCTCATCCAGCAGCCGCGTGACGCAGGGCGCGCTCTCCATCGGAACATACGCGTAGCCCGGACACGCGGCAGTAGTCGGCAGGCCGGCGACGTCGATATTGTCCTTGACCGCGAATGGCACGCCCCAGAGTGCTCGTCCGCGCTTTCCTTCCGGGGCGAGCTCACGCGCCCGCGCCATGATGTCCGGCGCGGGCAGGCGCGTGATCCAGATCGCCGGATCGCCATGCGCCTCATCGGCGGCAAGGGCCGCTTCGGCGGCGGCGACGGGGTCGATCACTCGGTGACTTCGGCCTCGATCACCAGGCGATCGACCAGCGGCTCATGCGCGCGGCTGACGACCAGGCACAGCCCGCCCATCAGAAGGTAGCCCAGCGCAATGGGCGCGGAGTTACCGAAGCCAAGTCCGGTGCCGTTGATGAAGCCGAAGAACGCCAGCACGGCGGCAGCAGCCGCATACATGGCGGCCCATTCGAATCGGCGATCGATGATGAACGCGGCGATCGACCCGAGGATCAGGCCGGTCAGCGTGCCGCCGCCGCCGAACAGTTGCAGGCCGTGATAGATCACGCCGTTGCCCGCGAGCTTGTCCAACCCGACCGCGGCGGCGCTGGTTCCCGCGGCATTCAACGCGCCGTCGATCTGACTCTGCGCCCAGGAGGCGATGTTCGGCAGCATGGCCAGGATCACCGCGGGCGCGTGACGGGCCGGCGTCGCTTCGAAGGCCTGGGCGCCGATCACCAGTCCGATATAGAGAAGGATCGGCAGAATCACGACGAGTGGCACCACCGCGAGCAGCAGTGCGGTCAGCCCAAGGAAGCACACCAGCGCGATGACGACGCCGGTTGCGAGCGAATAGCCGATGCGGCCGCCGACCGCCTTCCATCCCGGGTGACCGATATAGACGGCTGGGGGAAACGGCGAGCCGAGCACTGCGCCCGCAACCGCGCCAATACCATCGGCCAGCAGCACATGGCGCAGATTGTAATCGTCGCCGGCCGCACTGGCGCTTTCGACGTTATTCATGCCCTCGGTGAAGTTGTAGATTCCAAGGGGAACGGCCACCACCAGCAGCGGTCCGATATCCCTAAGTCCGCGCAGAAATTCGCCGCCGGGTAGCGGTGGATGCACACCGAACTTCGCCAGCGCCGTACCGACCAGATGCGGGTCCATGACGTTGCTGATACCCGTGAGCGTTGCGGCCCATCCCAGCACCGTGCCGACCAGCACCGCGGCAAGGCCGCCCGGCAGGCCGAACGGCAGCCGCACGCGCGCGGTCCAGGAGATCAGGATGATACCGAGTGAAATGAACGACAGCCACGGGATCTGCCAGCTTTGAAACGCCGGCCGCATCGCGATGAAGGCAATGGAAATTCCGGCGAGTGCGCCGAGCATTGCGGCTCGCGGTGTGTATTTGCGCACTGTCGGACCGACGAATGCGCCGGCCAGGATGATCAGGCCGACAATGAATGCCCAGGCCAGTCCCGCTTCCCAGGCCAGGATCGCATCATGCGTCTTGAGCCAGGTCGGCAGCATCACGACGAAGACGACGATGAACATGTGCGGGACGCTTGGGCCGTATGGCAGCGCCGTCACATCGTCGCGTCCGGTTCGACGGCTGAGCTGCCACGCGAGCCAGGCGTAGAACAGATTCCCGATCGGCAGAGCGATGCCGAGCGCCGGCAGGATCCGTCCGAACACGATGCTGTCCGGCATCTTCACCACGCCAAGGCAAAGACCCGTCAGCACGATGACGTTCAACACAACATTGGTGAAAAGGCCGAAGAAGGCGTTCCAGTCACCGGGAACCCACCAGGAAGGTTGGGCGCGAGCGGACAGCGTATTGGACATGTCAATCCTCTCCGGTCAGCGCGTCGAGAAACGCGTCGCTGTGGGACACCCAGCCGAAAATCCCGCCCTGCGCCGCGATCATCGCCAGCGCGGTGTCGTGAAAATCCGGGAAGTAGGAGCCAACGCAGTCGCTGAGCACGAGGCAATCGAAGCCGCGGTCATTGGCCTCACGCACGGTGGTATGGACGCAGACCTCGGTCGTCACGCCACAAACAATAAGTTGGGAAATGCCGCGCGTGGACAGGATGGCGGCGAGATCGGTCGCGTAGAACGCGCCTTTGCCAGGCTTGTCGATCACCGGCTCCCCAGCCGCCGGGGCAAGCTCCGTGATGATGTCGTGCCCCGGCTCGCCCCGCACAAGAATGCGGCCCATTGGCCCATGGTCGCCTATTCGCAGGGCAAACCGTCCGCGCCCGTGCTTGGCAGGGGGCAGGTCCGAAAGGTCCGGGCGATGCCCCTCCCGCGTGTGTGCGACCAGCATGCCCTGGCTGCGCGCCGCGGCAAGTACGCGGGTTGTCGGCTCGATGGCTTTACGTACGGTGGCAACATCGTTGCCTAATGCTGCGCCAAAGCCGCCGGGTTCGAGGAAGTCGCGCTGCATGTCGATGATGAGCAGCGCGGCCTTCTGCGCGTCGAGTTCGAATGTATAGGGCCGCGCGTCCACGGCATGCATGTGGTTGTCGCCCCCGCTTGCCTTGATAGGACCTTGCAAAGGACGTGCCATCGGCAGCTGAAGCCGTTGTAGGAAATTGCCTGAGGACTTACGCTCGGGCTTCCTTACCGTCTTATTGGGGCATGCACGATGCGGCTCGCAGCAGATACGTCCGGTGTGTTCATCATCACGCCGACGCCGTTCCGTGACGACGGTGCGGTCAATCTCGATGACATCCCGCGCATGGTTGCGTTCTTCCTGGAGCGCGGCGCGGACGGCTTCACCATCCTTGGGATCATGGGCGAGGCGGCGAAGCTCACAGAGCCGGAGGGGCTGGAGGTCGCGCGGGCGGTTCTGCGGGCGGTGGAGGGCCGCGTGCCCGTGATCGTGGGCGTGCCGGCGTCCGGGTTTGCCACGATGCGGTCCCTCGCGCGGGGTGCGATGGATGCCGGTGCGGCCGGCGTGATGGTGGCTCCGGCCGGGAATTTACGGGGCGACGAGGCGATCCTGCGGCATTTCGAGACTGTGGCGGAGACCTTGGGCGATGTGCCCTTCGTCCTGCAGGATTTTCCACAGGGCACCGGCGTGCAGATGGCGCCTTCGCTGATCCGCCGCATCATCGACACCATTCCGCCCTGTGCGATGCTGAAGCACGAGGACTGGCCCGGGCTCGACAAGCTCTCCTGGCTGCGTAACGCCAGCGCAAACGGGGGCATGCGACGCGTGCCGATCCTGACGGGCAACGGTGCTCTGTTCCTGCCCGATGAGTTGCGGCGTGGCGCCGATGGGGCGATGACCGGTTTTGCCTTCCCCGAGATGCTGCGAGACGTCGTTCGCGCGCATCGTGCAGGTGATATCCAGACCGCGGCGGATGTGTTCGATGTGTTCCTGCCGTTGGTGCGATATGAACAGCAGCCCGGTCTTGGGCTGGCAGTGCGCAAATACATCCTGAAGCAACGGGGCGCGATCAGCAGTGCGGCGCAGCGCCGTCCGGCGTCGCGGCTCAGCGAGGATGATATCGCGGATATCAACTTCCTTTTGGCGCGGCAGGAAAAGCGCCTCGCCGCCCTAGGAAAGCGGCTGTGACGCCGTGACGTCGGGCTTGCCCAGGGCGACCGCGCCGCATTTCACGAAACCGCCGACGATCATCGATGTGGCGCAGTTCGCGGGTGTGTCAAAGTCCACGGTTTCCAACGTCATCCGCAATGCGACCTGCGTCGCACCGGAGATGCGGGCGCGGGTGAACGAGGCGATCGCGGCGCTCGGCTACCGGCCCAACGTCCTCGCACGGCAATTGGTGCAGCAGCGGACAACGATTTTGGGTGTCGTTGTCGGCGATCTGGCCAATCCGTTTCATGCCGAGATGGCCAAGCAGGTGGAGCGGCACGCCAGCGCGCAGGGCTACCGGGTCATGTTCGTCAATATGCAGACGGGCGAGGCCGGGCCGGCCGGGCTGGAAAGTCTGCTCGAATACCGCGTTGCCGGAATTGTCTTTCTAGCGCATGCGGGCATGCCGGAACGCACGCGCCAGCTCATCGCCGGACAAATTCCCACCGTATTCGTCACCTGCTCGGCCGACTGGGGAGATGTCGTCTGCGGTGACGACCTGCAGGGCGGGAAGGATGCCACGCGGCATCTGGTCACGCTCGGCCACCGGCGGATCGCCTATTTCGCCGATCCGATCGTCGAGGATGATGCGGACAAAGCGCGCCAAACCGGGTATTGCGCGGTCATGGCCGAGGCGGGTCTGCCACCGATGGTGTTCCATTGGCGCCGCTCCCCGCCCGCCATGATGCACGGCAATCGCGAAGTGACGGCCGAGGAGGTATTGCTCGGTCCGGCACGCGTGACGGCGATCTTTTCATCGAACGATCTGGGGGCCATCGAACTGCTCGACTGCGCAGACCGGCTTGGCATCCGGGTTCCGCAGGACCTGTCGATCGTGGGGTTCGACGATATCGTGCTGGCCAGGCTCGCACGCATCAACCTGACCACGGTGGCGCAACCGCAGGAGCGGCTGGCGGCGCTTGCAATCGAAACGGTGACACGGCGGATTTCCGGCGATCCGGGTGCGGCGCCGATTCGTCGGACGGTCGATGTAGCGATGGTTATTCGGGGCTCGACGGCCCCGCCGTTGGACAGTTGACAACGACAGTTCCGGATGGTTCCATATCCGTGGAACGTTCCAAGGAACGCATGGCGCAAGCGCGTCTCAAGGTTGGAGTCGTCGGCTGCGGCCTGATCGCACAGGTGATGCACCTGCACTATCTGCGCGAGCTGTCGGACCACTTCGAGATCGCGGCACTGTGTGATGTTTCGGCGGAACTGCGGGAGCGGTGCGCGCAGGATTATCAGGTTCCGTTCACCTGTAGCGACTGGCGCGAAATGCTCGGCCGGGATCTCGATGCGCTGCTGATCCTGACATCCGGCAGCCACGCACCGATCGCGATTGCGGCAGCGGAAGCCGGCCTGCATGTGCTGACGGAGAAGCCGATGTGCTTCTCGGTGCCCGAAGGCCAGGCGATGATCGCGGCGGCGCGGCGTGCCGGACGCACGCTCATGGTCGGGTATAACAAGCGATACGATCCCGCCTATCGGCGGCTTGCCGATGAGGTCAGGGGCATGAAGGATATGCGGCTGGTACGCATCACGACGCTCGAGGCGCCGTTCCTGCCTTATGTCGCACATTATCGGCTGCATAAACCGAGTGCTCTCAGTGAGGGACTTCAGACGGCGCTTTCGCGTGATAACGCGGCGCGTGTTCGCGAGGCCATCGGGGATGTCGACCCGCTGTCCGCACGCACGTATCACCTGGTGCTGCTGGACAGCCTGGTCCATGAGTTCAATGCCATGCGCGGCGTGTTAGGCGAACCGGACAAGCTGGACTTTGCCGACATCACGGATACCGGGCTTACCGCAGTCCTGCGGTTCGGGCCGACGCAATGCGTGATGAACTGGGTCGATCTGCCTGGTATCACGCGGTACAGCATGGAATTCGCGTTCTTCGCTCCGGAATCCCGGCTGACGCTGAGTTTTCCATCGCCGTTTCTGCGAAGCGAACCAACAGTGTTGATCCGGGAAGGCGGGGAGATCGGGACCGCGCGATCCTGGCGGACCGAGGAGATCACCTCGTACGAGGAGAGCTTCCGTCAGGAGCTTCTGCATTTCCATGACTGCGTGACATCAGGAGGGACGCCAATCACATCGGCCGAGGATGCCCTGCGCGACATCGCACTGTGCCAGTCGTTGATCGACGTATACCGGCGGCGCCTTGGGCGCCTTCACCCAACAGATATAGCGGATCACTGATGCCGCCGTTTCGCCTCGGGTTGATCGGCGCGGGACGGATGGGACGCACCCATCTGCGCGCGCTGGCCGGGAGCGAGCATGTGCGGATCGTGGCAGTCGCCGAACCCTCGGCGCAGCAACGGCAGCTTTGCGCGGGCCCGGGCATCAGGCTGTACGAAACCGCCGACGCGTTGCTGGATGGCGGGGAGATCGATGGCGTTCTGATCGCGGCGCCCACGACGCTGCATCTGGGGCTGGTTGCGCGTTCGCTGGAACGCGGTCTGGCGGTTTTGTGTGAAAAGCCGTGCGGAGCAACGCCGGCGGAAGCGGCGCGTGCCGCCGCGCTTGCAGACACAACCGGACGTCCGCTGCAGATTGCCTATTGGCGCCGGTTCGTGCCGGCGCTCCGCCGCCTGCGGGAGCGGATCGCGGCCGGAGAATTCGGAGATCTTTATCTGGCGACATGTTGCCAGTGGGACGGCGAGCCCCCGCCTGCGTCGTTTCGCGCGGCAAGCGGCGGCATTTTCGTCGATATGGGCGTGCACGAATTCGATCAGCTGCGCTGGCTGACCGGCCAGGACTTGCTTGACCTGCATGCGACTCCTGCTCTGACCGCCGCCGATCCGGTTGTGACCGGAGATGCGGAGAGCGCGCAGGTTTTGTGCCGCCTGTCGGGCGGCGCAACCGGATTCGTCTCGCTCGGACGTCGCTTCCCTGACGGCGATGTGTGTTGGGCGCAGGTTTTCGGCACGCGCAATGCCGAGGAGTGCCGGTTTCTTTGGCCACCGGATGCGGACGCAGTGTTTCTGCAAGCGTTGCGGGACCAGGCGGAGAGTTTCGCGCGCTATGCACAGGGCGGCCCACGTGAGGGCGCCCAGGCGGCGGACGCGGTTGCGGCGCTTCAGGCGGCGCAATCGGTGTCTCGGGTTCTTATAGATCGCACGGGAATACTATGAGCGTCGAAATCGGCATCAACCCGATCACCTGGACGAACGACGATCTGCCAGAACTCGGTGGCGACATTCCGCTGGAGACATGCCTGTCGGAAGCAAGCCAGGCGGGATACGCGGGGATCGAAATGGGCGGCAAGTTCCCGCGCAATGCCGCGGAGCTCGGTCTGCTGCTCAGCCGGCACGGGCTGCACCTCGTGTCAGGCTGGTATGACGGGCGCATCTGCGACCGCGAGATCGGCGAAGAGTTCGATGCCGTCCTGCCGCACCTGACCCTTCTGAAGGGCCTCGGCTGCAAGGTCGTGGTTTATGCCGACACGTCGCGCGGCCGGCATGACGGGATATTTCGTCCGGCCTCGCAGCGGCCCATCCTGCCTGACGATGAATGGGCGGCTTATGGCCGGAAGCTGACCGGGTTGGCGGATCGCATGGCCGATTTCGGCGTGCGCATGGCGTTCCATCATCACATGGGCACCATCGTGCAAACGGATGATGAGATCGACCGCATGATGCAGCACAGCGGGGAGTCGGTCGGGTTGTTATACGACACGGGCCATTGCCTGTTCGCGCAGGGCGATCCGGCGACCTTGTTATCCCGCCACCTCAAGCGCGTGCTTCACGTGCATTGCAAAGACGCACGGCGCGATATTCTGGATCGTGCGATCCGCGCGGATACCAGTTTCATGGACGCCGTCCTCGAGGGCATCTTTACCGTACCAGGTGACGGCTGCATCGATTTTCGGCCTCTGCTTCGTCAACTTCACGACGCTGGATATGCAGGCTGGCTTGTCGTCGAGGCAGAGCAGGACCCGAGGAAAGCGGAACCGTTGGCGTATGCGAGGAAGGGATTTGAGTACCTCAGCGCCACTGCGCGGGCCGCAGGTTTCGAGGTGACATGACCAACTGGCGTCCCCGCGTTGCGATGATCGGAACCGGGGGGATTGCGCATGTTCATGCCCGGCTGATCCGTGAATTGGGCGGGGAACTGGTCGGTGTGTGCGGGCGCACCCTGGCGGGTGCGAGCGCCTTCGGTCATGCGCTCCCTTATGACGACCCTGCTCGCATGTTGCGGGAGACGGGCCCCGATATCGTGCATGTCTGTTCGCCGCATCACCTGCACGCGCAGCACAGCATTCTGGCACTGGAGGCCGGCGCCCATGTGCTGTGCGAAAAGCCCATGGCGACAGAGATCGACGACGCCTTACGCATGATCGATACCGCGGAGCGTGCCGGACGGGTGGGCGCGATCTGCTACACTTATCGCGGCTATCCGCTGATCGAAGTGTTGCGCGCGCAAGTTGCCGCGGGTGCGTTCGGGACAATACGGCGTGCCTCTGGTGTTTATTTGTCGCAGGACGTGTTCGCGGCGGACAAGTATGTCTGGATGTTTTCGTCGGGAACAACCGGCCGTTCTTATGCACTGATGGATCTCGGCGTGCATTGGCTCAATCTGATCGAGTACGTCACCGGGCAGACAATCGTGGAGATCTGCGCCCAGTTCTCGACCCATCAACCCGATCGGGTTTGGCGCGGGCAGCCGGGAGAAGGGAATGAGCCACCCGGCTTACGCACGCAGGATGGCGCAGTCCAGGTTCACCATGCGCTTGAAGAACAGGCGGATCTGCTGATCCGTCTGAGTGGAGGCGCGGCAGGCTGCGTGACAGTCAGTGGCGTATCGCCCGGTCATCCCAACACGATCGTTCTGTCGCTGGATGGGTCTGAGGCGGGGGCCGACTGGAACCAGCAGGATCCGAATATCTGGATCGAGCGCCGTCCGTCCGGCAACATCACCCACCAGCGCGCCCCCGATGCCTTGCCGCCCTCACTTCAGTGGATGTCGGCGCTGCCGGCCGGCCATGCGGAAGGTTATCTCGATGCGTTTCGCAACGTGGTATTCCAGGCCTGGTCGGCGATGCGGGGGGAAGCCATAACGTATCCAACGTTTGCCGACGGCTTGCGGGGGCTGTACCTGGTGGAAGCGGGCGTGCGGAGCGCCGCGTCGCGCCGGTTCGTCGATGTCGAAGCAGTGCAATGAACCAAAATCCGGGGAGAAAAATAGAATGGCTTCTCGTCTGATCGGCGCTGTCGCGGCGGCGCTCGTCGCGTGGAGTGCGGCACATGCAGCCGGCACGCTTCGCATCGGCATGCAGGATGATCCGGACGCACTCGACCCGGCCACCGGCGGCACCTTCGCGGGCCGCATCATCTTCGCGAGTCTATGCGACAAACTTGTCGATCTCGATGCCAAGCTGAATTTCGTTCCCCAGCTCGCCACCGAATGGTCCTGGTCTGCCGATTCGCGCGCTCTGACAATGAAGCTACGGGACGGCGTGACCTTCCAGGATGGTGAGCCGTTCGATGCCGACGCGGTCAAGGCGAATCTCGATCGCTATCAGACGGCGCCTTACAGCGCGCGGAAATCCGAGCTCAAGCCGGTCACCGCGGTCGAGGTCGTGGACCCGAAAACGGTGCGCCTGGTTCTATCCGCGCCCTATGCCCCGTTGATCGCGGTCTTATCCGATCGGGCGGGAATGATGGCCGCGCCGAAGGTCATTCAACAGCTCGGAGACAAGTTCTTCACCCACCCCGTATGCGCCGGTCCCTTCAGCTTCGTCGAGCGCGTTCCGCAGGACCACATCACGCTGCAGCGCTTCCCCGGTTATTGGAATGCCGGAGCCATTCACCTGGACCGGATCATCTTCCATCCGATCCCGGATTCCAGCGTTCGATTGGTTGACCTGCAAGCAAACCAGCTCGACATGATCGAGGAGATCGCGCCCACGGATGCAGTAACGGTGCAAAGGGACGCCCGGCTCAAGCTCGCGACCGTGACCGGGCTTGGCTACGAAGGAATGATGATCAATTTCGGCAACGGCAGCGGGGCCGACACACCTCTGGCGCATGATCCGCGTGTGCGTGAGGCGCTGGATGCCTCGATCGACCGGAACGCGATCAACCAAGTCGCCGCCGCAGGATTGTTCGTTCCCGATAACCAATCGGAACTGCCGACCAGCCCGTATTTCAACCAGCAACTGCCGGTGCCCCCACGGGATGTGGAAAAAGCAAGGTCACTCCTGCGGGCGGCGGGGGTGGATCATCTGACGATCGGACTACGCACGCTCAACACGCCGTTGGACATGCAGATCGGCCAGATCATTCAGGCGATGGCGAGGGATGCCGGCATCACGGTCAAGCTGCAGACCGGTGAAACGAACGCAAACATCGAGGCTTACAAGAGCGGGGATTTCCAAACCGGGTTGACGATCTGGAGTGGCCGCTCTGATCCGGATTTCAACATTACGCAGTATCTGTCGTGCGACGGATTCCAGAACTGGACCAAATACTGCAGCCAGACCTTCCAGGCTCTGCTCGACAAGGCGCGCGCAACAACCGATCCGGCGCAGCGGCAGGCGCTCTATCACGAAGTCGCGGCGCAGTACATTAAAGACCGGCCGCTGCTGTTCCTGTTCCACATGACCTGGTTATACGCGCTACGGAACGGTGTAACCGGGTTCTCCCCGGTTCCGGACGGACTCATCCGGCCTCAGGGGCTGGAAGTACAATAGGTCCCAAGTACGAAAGGCCCGGCGATCACTCCGAGTTTGGATCGATCCGGTTGGAACCGAACCTGTGGCCAAGCGCTTTCATGCCCAGAGAGCTAAAAGCATGGAGGCATCATGCGCTGGGTTTGGGTGATGACCGGGTTGATCGTTCTGGGTGCGGTTCCCGCAATGGCGCAGCAGACCACGACGGTTCCGCCCCAACAGACGCAGACGGCGCAATCGTCGCAGCGCCCGGTTGATTACGGGCCGTACACGCGGCAGGCGAACAAGGCGTATATGGGTGGCGGGGTTATCTTACAGGGACCGCCGGGCGCCCCGGCGCCGCCTGCATCAGCCGTCCTGGGCGTGCCACAGCCGCCCAATCAGCCGCCGGCGCAGTAACACGCCAGGTCACTTGCGCCGACTTGCCTCGTAGCGGGCGCGGTTTTCGGCGTTGGGTGGGTAGAGGCCGGGCAGGCGAGCGCCCCCCTCGACCTCATTCATAATCCACCCCTCCAGCGCCTCCTGCTCCGGCCCTTGGGTGGCAACGTCGTCCACCAGGGCGGCCGGGATGACAACGGCGCCGTCAGCGTCCGCCACGATCAAGTCGTTGGGGAAGACCGCGACCCCGCCGCAGCCGACCGGCTCGTGCCAGTTCACGAAGGTGAGCCCGGCGACCGAAGGTGGCGCGGCAGCGCCGGCACACCATAGCGGTAGGCCGGTGGAGAGCACGCCGGCCATATCGCGCACCACCCCATCCGTCACCAGGGCGGTGACCCCGCGCTTCGCCATGCGGGCGCAGAGGATATCGCCGAAAATGCCGGCATCGGTGATGCCCATGGCATCCACCACGGTGATGCAGCCAGCCGGCATGTCCTCGATGGCCGCCCGGGTCGAGCGGGGCGAGGACCAGGATTCGGGGGTCGCCAGGTCCTCTCGCGCCGGGATGAAGCGAAGGGTGAAGGCGCGGCCGATGAGACGAGGGGATTCCGGCCGGACCGGCCGGGGACCGCGCATCCATACGTTCCGCAAGCCCTTTTTGAGCAGGATCGTGGTGATGGTGGCGGTCGAGACGTGTTGGAGGGCTTGGATCAGGGCGTCATCGGACATCGGGGCGTTCCTGCTTATGGCGGCTGCGCATGCTGGCGCACCCAGGCGGTGAAGTCATCGTCGGTGATATCGTCGGCGGCGAGGCGGAGCATCATGATCACGCACTCGACGTCGCCGGCCGGGAAAATCAGTCCGTTGAGGCGCAGGAAGGTTTCCAGCGCCACGTATGCCGTCCGCTTGTTGCCATCGATGAAAGGATGGTTCCGCGCGATGGCGATCGCGTACAGCGCACCCAGTTCCGCTGTATCGGGATCGGCGTAGCCGGCGTGATTGACCGGCCGGGCGAGAGCACTCTCTAGCAGGCCCTCGTCGCGGGTTCCGCTGCTCCCGCCGTGTTCGGCAATCTGCTCATCGTGGATGGCGAGGATCAGTTCGCGCGACAGCCATACTGTCATCGTTATCTGAAAGCGTGATTCACGCTTCCGACCTCCCTCCGGCGATCACGCTTTGGCCAGTTCACGAAGCACCGCCCGCCGCTCCTTCATGATACGGCGCGCCACGTCCATCTGGGTCTCAAAGTCCGGTTCGGCGGTTGTGAGGCGGAAGCCGTTCTCGACTTCGACTGCGTGCAGCGTGTCACCCTTCTGCAGCCCGAGCTTCACCAGCATCTCCTTGGGCAGGACCACGCCGACCGAATTGCCGATGCCGATGAGTTTCAGTTCCGCCATGAGGTGCCTCCGGGGGCGTTATAACCAACGTTGGAACCGGATTCAATCTGCGGTCGGGGTTTGATCGGCTCGATCTGGTACCAGGCCGCGAGTGCCGCCACGGCGACCATGGAGATGAAGCCGCCGCCGTTGACGATGGTTTGCATCAGGGCGCCGTCATCGGCCTCGAGCCCCAGGCGGCAGATGAAGCCGATGAAGATGCCGAAGCAGAAGACCGGCAGCGAGTGCTGACCCATCAATACGAACGGGAATGCCAGGCGGGAGCGCAGCCAGCGTGCCCCAGGCGGGACGAAGCGGATGGTGAGCCAGAGCAGCGCCATGATGGAGGCCAGCCGGAGCGGGTCGAGATTGGTCTTGTCGACGATCAGCAGCTCGCGGGTAATAGCCCAGGGCAGCCACAGTGCCAGGAAGGCATGGTGCCAGATGCCGACATTGACCGAGATGCCCAGGGCGACGACCGCCCAGGAGAACCAATTGAACAGTCGCGCGGCCCAGCGCGGTGGCATCGGCGGCGGCTTGTAGGCCAGAATCGCGCCGATCATGAACAGAAGCTGCCAGGTGAACGGATTGAAGAACCATCCGCCGCCGGTCCAGGATGGCAAATTCACATGGCCGTCGCGTGCAGCGGAATAAAGCGCAAGCGACAGGATCGCCAACACCTTCGGCATGCGCAGCAGCGGCATGGCGACAGCAAAGAACACCAGCAGCACGATATAGAGCGGCAGGATGTTGAGCAGACTGGGCTGGTATTGCAGGGTCAGCGCACGGACGAGTGCATCGTACGGCGCGTTAGCGAGCACGTTCAATCCGCTTTCATCCAGGTAGTTGGAACGGTCCAAGGCGAGAGCGCTGTAGGAAACCTGAGCGGCGTAGACCACAAACAGAAAGATGTGGGCGATGTAGAGCGTCCACGCCCTCTGCAACGCGCCGGCGCCGCCACGCAGCCAGCCGCTGCGATCCATCCGCCCCGCATAGGCCTTGCCCGCGCCGAACCCCGCGAGCAGCACGAAGACCTCCGCCGCATCGCAGAGCGCATAATTCTGCAGGCTGACATTCGACAGAATGTCGCCTGGGACATGATCGGTGAAGATCCACCACAAAGCGAGACCGCGGAAGAAGTCGACCCGCAGGTCCCGGCTGAGGCTGCCGCGAACGAGCGCCATGCGGCGGTTGTAGCAGATGCGGCGCGGCCGCCCGAGGCGCGGTTTTGTGAGCGTGTGTTACCGAGGCTTGGCAGCGCCGGGATCCGTGAGCGCGCGGCATGAGGAGGCAATCCACTCAATGCGCCTGTTTCCCGTCGGTCGGCAGGCGAGCGCAAACGCCACCATCCAGGCGATGCAGTTCCGGCGAGGCTGCATTGTTGTGACCGCCGACCAGGGCGACCCAGCGAGGCTGTGGCGGGCTCTGGTGAGCGACTATGGTGGTCTGAAAGGCGAACCGGAGGAACCCGTGAAGATTACCGGCTACAAAACCTTCCTGGTCGATGCCCATCGAGCCAACTTCATCTTCGTCAAGCTGCAGACCGATGCCGGGTATGAGGGGCTCGGCGAAGCGACGGCAGAATGGAATGAGAAGGCGATCGTTGCCGCGCTGGAGGAGCTCGGGGAATTCCTGATCGGTAAGGATCCGTTCCAGACCGACTACCTGATCCAGACCATGCATCGGAACTCCTATTGGCGCACCGGCGTGATCCTTCGCAGTGCGCTCAGCGGCATGGAGGCGGCGCTCTTGGACATCAAGGGCAAGGCGCTCAACGTCCCCGTCTACGAACTCCTTGGCGGCAAGCACCGTGACGTGGTGGGCTGCTACGGCAACGGGTGGTTTTCCGGTGCGGTGACGCCCGAGGATTTCGCACGCAAAGCGTCGGAAGCCGTGGCGCAAGGGTTCAAGGCGCTGAAATGGGACCCGTTCGGACCGGCGTATCTGGAAATGGATCGGGCGGCGCGCAACCGCGCGGTCGCGATCGTGGAGGCGGTCCGCGCGGCGGTCGGGCCCGATATCGACCTGATGATCGAGGTGCACGGGCGGCTGAACGTGCCGACGGCGATCGCGATGGCGCGCGAACTCGCGCGCTTCAATCCGCGCTGGTTCGAAGAGCCGGTTCCACCTGAAAGCATCGATGCCCTGGCCGACGTTCGGGCCAACAGCCCTATCCCGATTGCAACCGGCGAACGCTATTTCGAGCCGGAGCGCTTCATGGAGCTGATTTACAAGCGTGCGGTCGATATCCTTCAGCCGGATGTCGGGCATGTCGGCGGCATGTTGGAGGCGCAGAAGATCGCGGCGATGGCGCATGCGCGCTTCCTGCCCGTCGCGCCGCATAATCCGACGGGTCCGGTGATGAACGCGATGACGTTGCAGGTGGCCGCGACGATCCCGAATTTCTGCATCCTGGAGACGATCGCAGTGGACGTGCCGTGGCGGCGCGAGATCGTCCGCGAGTCGCTAGAGTTCAGCAACAGCGAGATCCGCATTCCAAATGTGCCGGGCCTTGGGCTGGAACTGAACGAGGAAGCCTGCGCGCGACACCCGTATGTGCGGCATCCGATCCGACAGTTCGAGGCGGGATCATTCTCCCGCCCCGAAGGATCGGTTCCGTTCGTTACTGCACGGAGCTAGCCGGCTGCACCAGCGCGAAGGCGACGTTCTGCGGGTCACGGGCCTGGATGATCCAGCTTCCGCCCGGGACCTGCATGGGGCCTTGCGTCACCTCCCCGTCCGCTTCCTTGAGTGTGCGGACAGAGTCCTCGATGTCTTTCACGTTCCAGTAGTACATCCAGGATGGGCTGACATTCATGCCGCAGGCTCCGATTGTCAGCATCCCGCCCGAGGGCACGCCGTGGATGGCGAAGATCTGGTAGGTGCCCATCGATCCCATGTCGACGGTCCGATCCTTGGTCCAGCCGAACAGGTCGGCATAGAAGGTGAAAGCGCGCTGCCATTCGCCGGCACGCAACTCGTTCCATCCGACATGACCCGGCATGCCGGGCTGGCGCTGATCCGGCGCGTCCTTGGGAATGGGGTTGAACAGGTTGAATGCCGCCCCGAATGGATCCAGCGCCACGGCGAAGCGGCCAATGCCCGGGATATCGCCTGGCTCTCGGCAGATGGTACCGCCGGATTGCGCAATGCGCTTCGCCGTGCCGTCCACGTCCCTCGTGCCGATATAGCCGCCCCAGGCCTGCGGCTCCTGCGGGAAGGCAGAGCGGATTCCCCCGACTTCCTGCCCGTCCGCGCTCATGACCGTGTAGGACATTTCGGGGACCGGCGTGGCGGTCCAGCCCAGAACGCGGCTGTAGAACTTTATCGCGGCTTCCGGATCCGGGCTGGCGAGTTCGTACCACACGAAACAACCGGCGAAATCGGACTGTGTTTTCGATGCTTGGGACATACGGTCGGCTCCCTTTCCTTCTTTCCTTGACACAAATACGTTGATACCAACATACTGACCGTCATGTCAACGCGGGATCGCGTTCCCTTCGAAACCACGCTGAGCGTGCGGGACACATGTCTGTGTTTGCATCTGCAACGGGCGGCACGCGCGTTGGCGCGCCAATTCGACGCGGCGTTCCGGCCGTTTGATCTGACGAACGGACAGTTCTCCTTGCTGATGGCGCTCAACCGGCCGCAACCGCCTGCAATGGCGCCGGTGGCGGCGCTGCTGGCGATGGACCGGACGACGCTGACCGCGGCGCTGAAGCCGCTGGAGCGCCGGGGTCTCGTCCAGGTCGATCCCGCCCCCCACGACCGCCGCACGCGCCTGCTCCGGCTGACGCCGGCCGGCCATGCGCTGCTGCTGCGGGCAACCCCGGCGTGGGAGGCAATGCACCGAGAATTCGAAGAGGCCATCGGTCACGCAGACGAGCTTCGGGCCATGTTGAAGCGGCTGGACGGGTTCACGCCGGCTTTACACAGCAAATCCGCCGCGTGACGCTGTCAGACCCTGACGGTGGGGGCCATGATGCGAAGCCATGCGGTCCTGATGCGGGAGTACGGCCCTCCTGATCCACACGCCGCCATCGACCGGCGGCTGGCTCAACCGCTCGCGCAATTTCTCGAGCAGCTCGGGTTTCAAGATGCTCGGCGCTGAATCATTGCAACGCCGCCGCAGCCGTGAGTCCGAGCCACACAGCGCATCGGCCAGCACCCAGGCGCAGGGGACACCGGCATCGAGAGCAGCAGCGATCAGCTCGCAGGCGATCCGCGGCTTTGTCGCGAACGCGACGGCTTCAGGAAACTGCACGCGACGGCGGCGTTCCTGATCGCCCGCCCAGGCATCGGGGAGATAGAGCCTGCGGTCGATCAACGCCTGGCCGAACCGGCTTGCATAAGCCAGAAAGACACCGATCTGGCAGTTCTCGATCCTGCCAGCCGTTCCAGAATAATGCCGCGCCACGCCAACCGAGTGTTCGCCCTTCTTGAGGAATCCGGTCTCGTCCACAACCAACACGGCGGACGGATCACCGAGCGACGCAACAGCTTCCCTTCGCACGCGATCACGCAAAGCCTCGGCATCCCGTGAGCTGCGACCAAGCAGCGGTTGCATCCGATAGGGCCGGCTCAGCCCCGCCTGCTCCGCCATTTGCCAACCTGTCTTGCGCGAAATGCCGGACAGCAGGCCATCAATGAACGCTCCCGCCGACGCCGCTACGTCAGAGCGGCGGAAGACCGGCGCCAGCCAATTCTTCAGCTTCTTCAGCGCCGTCAGTTCTTCTTCCCACGCCAAGGCAGATCCCGACCAAACTGCAACCGGCATCCCCGTTCTCTCGACTTGCCGGACCAGCAAATCAACCATTCAACCAATTCGCAACTGTAGTACCAGGCCGCAACTCAAACCAGGATACGACCCTCGCGCCCGATCCCTTGCCGTAACGCTTGGCCTCGTGATTGCATGCCACGCCGTCCGGAGGTCCATGAATGCCGTTTCGTCCGCTCCTCGCCATACTCTTCGTGCTTGCCACCGCCACTGCCGTCCTGGCCCAAACAAAAGAAGGCCCGCCGCTGCGCACAGCGGTCGACGGCACGTTCGCCCCGCACGCAATGCCCAAACTCGGCGGCGGACTCGAAGGCTTCCAGATCGACTTGTTCACTGAGGTCGCGCGTCGCATGCACCGCCCCATCACCATCAATTCCGCCAGCTTCAGCGGCCTGATCCCCGCACTTGAGGCAGGCCGCTATGACTTCCTCGCCGCCCCCACCACCGTTACGCCGGAGCGCGCCCAGGAACTTCTCTTCACGCAGGGTTACCTCTGGACTGCCTATGAATTCGGCATCCGCAAGGGCGATAAGCCGCTCACCGGCTGGGCGGACCTCAAAGGCAAGGCCGTGGCCGTCAACAAAGGCACGCCGTACGAAACCCTGTCGCGCCAAATGGGCGAGAAATACGGCTTCCAGACCTTGGTGTTCGACACACAACCCGACGCCGTACAGGCGGTGCTATCCGGCCACGCCTACGCCACCCTCGCCGGCAACACGGTCATCAAATACGCCGCCAAGCGCAATCCGCAATTCGCCGCCGACCTCACGCTGGACGACACGAAAGCCCACTGGGCTGCGCCCTTCCGCAAGGATGAAGACGCGCTCCGCGGCGAAATTGACGACGTGCTGAAATGCATGAAGAAGGACGGCACCGTCGCCAAGCTGTCCGAGAAGTGGTTCGGCGCCAAACCTGCCCCAACCGACTTGGAATATGTCACCTTCCCCGGCCACGGTGTACCGGGTCTGCCCGGTTATGAACCCAACGCCCCGGATCCCGACTGCTCCAAATACCAGTGATCCTAGAGTCCCGTCCGGACCCAATGGCGCACCGAGAAACCCCACAGGGAGACCTCGGTGGTCCTTGTATCCTCAGTGCCCTCCGTGTTGAAACTTAAAGCAGCCAGGGCGCTGAGGCCCGGCACGTCAGACACCCCCTCTCGTCCCATCGTCGACGTCAGAGCGCTCCACAAACACTTCGGAGCGCTTCACGTCCTGCAGGGCATCGACCTCACCGTCTCCGAAACCGAACTCGTCTTCCTCATCGGTCCCTCAGGCTCCGGCAAATCCACCCTGCTCCGCTGCCTGAACCTCCTCGAAACACCATCATCTGGCAGCATCTACGTCGATGGCATGGACATGCTGGATCGCCGCACGGACATCAATCAGGCCCGCCGGCGCATCGGCATGGTGTTCCAGTCCTTCAACCTCTACCCGCACATGACCGCGCTCGGGAATGTCATGCTTGCCTTGCGCAAAGCCGCCGGCAAATCCCGCGCTGAGGCCGAGTCCAACGCCCGCGCCGCCCTGGAACGCGTCGGGCTGGCCGATCGTGCCTCCCACTACCCGGCCGAACTCTCCGGCGGGCAGCAGCAGCGCGTCGCGATCGCCCGCGCCATCGCCCTCGAACCCCGCGTCATGCTGTTCGACGAGCCCACCAGCGCGCTCGACCCCGAACTGGTCGGCGGTGTCCTCGCCGTCATGCGCGAGTTGCGGGAAGCCGGGATGACCATGATTGTCGTTTCTCATGAAATGGGTTTTGCGCGGGCCGCTGCCGATCGCGTGCTGTTCATGGATCACGGCGCGATCGTGGAGGAAGGCTCGCCCGACCAGATCTTCGCCGCCCCACAGCACGAACGTACACGCGCTTTCATCAGCCAGATCCAGCGGCACTGACCCGTGCGGCACGCCTTCTTCAACACCGCGGTCATGGCCAAATACCTGCCCGACATCGTCGCCGGGTTTTGGCTGACCGTTCTCCTCGCGCTCTGCGTCGTCGTAACCGGCATTGCCGCCGGCCTGGTCCTCGCCCTGATCCGCTCACTCGGCATTCGCCCGCTGAACTGGCTGTTGATCTTCGTCGTCGACTTGTTCCGCGCGCTGCCGCCCCTCGTCATCATCGTACTGATCTATTTCGGCCTGCCCCAGACCGGCTTTTCCCCTAATGCCTTCGGCACCACCTGGGCCTCGCTCTCCCTCGTGCTGATGGCCTTCTCGGAGGAGATCTTCTGGGCCGGCATCACCGCCGTGCACCGTGGTCAGTGGGAAGCGGCGCGCTCCACCGGCCTCACTTACAAACAGGCGCTACTATACGTGGTACTGCCGCAGGCGCTGCGACTCACCATTCCTCCGCTCACCAACCGCACCATCGCTATCACAAAGGGCACCGCGCTCGGCTCCGTCATCGGCCTTTCGGAGATCCTCTCCCAGGCACAATCCGCCGTCTCCTTCAGCTTCAACCCGTCGCCGCTTACCCTCGGCGCGGCCGCCTACCTGATTCTATTCTTCCCCGTCGTGCTGCTCGGCCGCTGGATCGAAACACGTTTCGGCTGGAAGCGATGATCCAGTCCTTCTTCAACCCCGAGATCATCGCCGAAGCATGGCCTATTCTGTTACAAGGCCTGCTGATCACGCTGCTCCTGTCGCTCGCCCTTGTGCCGCTCGGCCTTATCGGCGGCATCTGCCTCGCCCTGCTTTCGACACTGCGCCATGCATGGGTCCGCTGGCCGCTGATCCTCTGGGTCGATTTCTTCCGCGCCTTTCCGCCTCTGGTGCTGCTGATCTTCCTCTACGCCGGACTTCCCTTCGTCGGTGTCAATCTCGGCGCATTCGGATGCGTCGCGCTCGCCTTCTTCCTCAACACCGGGGCATACTACGGAGAAATACTCCGCGCCGGCATCGAGAGCATTCCTGCCGGCCAAACCGAGGCTGCACGCAGTACGGGTCTTACCCGCTTGCAGACAATGGTCTACGTTGTGCTTCCGCAAGCAGTGCGCAACGTGCTGCCGGATCTCCTGTCCAATTCTCTGGAAGTGGTAAAATTGACCTCCATCGCCAGCGTGGTCGCCTTCCCCGAGCTATTGTACCAAGCTCGGCAGGCACAGAGCGTTACATACAACCCGACGCCGATTGTCGCCGCCGCGGTGCTCTATTTCCTCATGCTGTGGCCGGTCGTGCGCGTGCTCTCGCGTCTCGAAAACCGCGCCATCGTTGCCCACCGATGAGCCGTTTTTCGCTCGGCTTCGCGCTGGCTTGCATGTCGCTTGCTGCGGGGTGCGCCGGCCCGCCCAGGAAGCCGTACACACCCGGTGCGCCGGTCGCCATCGCCCCCGACGCGCACGATCCGCCCTTCGCCACGGTTCCGTTTGAGCCGATCTCCCGCGAAGCCGTGGTCGCCATCGCGCTGCGCGAGTGGCGTCTATGGGGCAACCGGGTGGATGACGATCCGCCCGGTACTCGCCCGCCGCCATTGCCGCAGGACAAGCCCGAGCGTTGGCCTGGATATTGGCAGCGCGTCGGCGAATATTGGTGGCTCGGCATGGACACCGGCATGCCGCAGGACGCCTGGACCGGCAAACACGATGCAAGTGGCCAGGTCTTCCCCGCCAACCAGGATGCCAACTTCGCCTGGTCCGCCGCCTTCGTCTCGTATGTCATGCGCATCGCCGGCGCCGGATCGGCTTTTCCCTATGCTGAGGCGCACTCCACTTATATCGACATTGCCAAGGAAATGGCGACCGGTCAGGTCACAGGCTACATCATCACCGCTCGGCGT
Organism: uncultured Pseudomonadota bacterium; assembly: GCA_963791885.1. GTDB lineage: Bacteria > Pseudomonadota > Alphaproteobacteria > Acetobacterales > Acetobacteraceae > CAVSUZ01. The sequence continues at coordinate 58,214 of CAWBUL010000008.1, forward strand.
CCGACCGACTACGCGCCCCAACCGGGCGACCTGATCTGCGAAGCGCGGGGCCGCCGCGCCGAGAGCATCACCTATGACGATCTGCCCACCGACCAGTTTCCGGGGCATTGCGATATCGTGGTCGCCGCCGTTCCCGGCCAACTGAGTGTTGTCGGCGGTAATGTGGACGACGCCGTTACCATGAAGCACGTGCCCAGCACGCCGGACGGTAAGCTCGCCACACCGGACGGCACCATTATAGACACGCGCTACCCCTGGATGGTCGTAATCAAAGTGCTTTATCCACCGGGGGCAGCACCCATCTCCTGAACTTCGCCACGCGGGATGCGTTCGCTGCAAATGAGCGACGAAAGTATCCCCCCGCAGAATCTGAATGAGGAAGAGCAGGAGCAGGCGGCGAAGGTGGCGGCGCTGCGACCGCATGTGATCCACGAGGTCGTGCGCGAGGAAGGCGAAATCGAAATTCGCCGGAGTTTTGCCGCGCTTGGCTGGTCCGGTTTCGCGGCAGGCGGATCGATGGGGTTCTCCTTCCTCGGGATGGCTTTGCTCCGTGCCACTTTACCGGATGAGCCGTGGCGCCATGCTATCGAAAGCTTCGGCTACACGCTCGGCTTTATCATCGTCATCCTTGGCCGCCAGCAGCTTTACACCGAGAGCACACTCACTGCCGTACTGCCCGTGCTGACCAACCCGAGCTGGGCGGCCGCGTCGCGCACGGCGCGGCTCTGGGCCATCGTGCTGTGCGCCAACCTGCTCGGCACAGTGCTGTTTGCTGTATTGATTCTACCGGAGCCAGCTTTTACGCCGGAAATCCGAACCGCGCTGCTGCAGATTTCACGCGAAAGTGTCGCTGGCTCCTTCGGCCCGGATCTGCTGCGCGCCGTCCTTGCCGGCTGGATGATCGCGCTCATGGTTTGGCTATTGCCGAATGCAGGCAGTGCGAAAATCCTGGTGATCGCGCTGCTGACCTATATCGTCAGCCTCGGCCACTTTCCCCACATCGTCGCCGGATCTGCCGACGCCGTCTTTGCCGTCTTCACTGGTCAGGTCTCGTTTGCGGCTTACCTCGTGCACTTCCTGATTCCCACCCTGATCGGCAACACGATCGGTGGCACGTCTTTGGTGGCCCTTTTGAATCATGCCCCGGTCGCGGGGGAGCTGAAGGAGGCATAGAGCAGCTCCAGCGAATCCGCTCGTTCGTAACAATACTGGCCCGCAGATTTAACCATTTCTTTACCGTTGTGATGGATTTTGCGGATCGTCTTTAAACAGGAGACGATCATGGCGTCCATCTCAGCGGATGCGAATGGCCATGCAGGCCTGCACGGACTGCTGCACCATTTTTGCGTGGAAATTGCCGATTCTCCCCGCGCCCGGCACGAAGTCTTCCAACTCCGCCACCAGGTCTACTGTGAGGAACGCGGCTTCGAGCGTGGACTCAACGGAATCGAAACCGATGCGTACGACCTGCGCTCGCACCACGTGCTGTTGCGCCATCGCGCAACCAACCAGGCCGTTGGTACCGTCCGCCTGATTCTGCCGCGGATCGGCGGCCCAGGCGGTGACCTGCCAATGGAAAGCCTCGCTGATCTCCCGCGCATACGCTCCCTCCCGCGGCACAGGCTCGCGGAAGTGTCGCGCTTCGCCATGTCCAAACGGTGGCGCGCTTCCGAAGGCTGGAACGGCGGCCAGCTTCGCCTCGCCCTCGTGCGCGGACTCGTGCGCCTCAGCGCGGAGCAGGACGTGCACTATTGGTGTGCGCTGATGGAACCAACGCTGCTGCGTCTGCTCCAACGATCGGCGATATATTTCCATCCGGCCGGCGAACTCGTCGAACATCGCGGATGGCGCCAGCCGAGCTACGTTCGCATCAAGGAGATGCTCGCCCGCATGCAGCAGGAAAAGCCCGACCTGTGGGAATTCATGTCTGAAGGGACGGAGACTGCGGAGACGGAATCAACGCAGGAACTAGTGGCCTGAACATCTGCTGTCCGATGTTCCGGGCCTCTCGCGGGTGGCGCAGATGCACCACACTCAAGTTCGGATATGCGCCGCCAGCCAGCCACTCTGCCGTTTCAATCCCGCGCTTTGTATGCGTAGACCACGCCCAACGGATCGGGTGGTCGGGCGAGAACAGATGCATCCACCGCTCCCGGTTGCCGGCCCATAACTCGGTTCGCACAAGCAGGCGGTACACGCTTCGCGCCACAACACGTCGCATTACAATGCCGAGGTCGTAGTCCAGCCAGACCAAGTGTGTGGCGCGCCCCCACACGATCTCCCGCACTGGGCCATAATTGCCGTCCGCCACCCAGCACGGTGCGGCAATCGCGTCAGCCACACGGCGCACGAACTCGTCAGGATCGTGTCGCGTCAGATCGCGCCAGCCAGCCTGCCAGTTGATCGCATCCAGTTCGATATGCGGCAAACGCAGTTGCATCGACAGCCGCCGCGCAAGTGTCGTCTTGCCCGCTCCAGACGTGCCAATGATCACGATGCGCAGACCGCTCTCGACGGGCACGCTGCTTGCCGGACCGGTTTCCACGCTTCACTGTAATGACCCGATCCTACGGAGGAAACGTATGCGGCGGAAAACCTGCCTCGTCGCGGCGCTGGCGGCGCTGGCGGCGCCGGCGCTGCTCAGCGCCCCAGCCCAGGCGCGCATCACCGATCTGCAGATCCTGCGCGTCGAACCAGCCTTCGGCGGCCAGCCCTTCGGCTCCGCGGGTGCGTATGAACATGTCTTCGCCCGCGCCTACGGTGAACTCGATCCCGCCGATCCGCACAACGCCATCATCCAGGACATCAATCTCGCGCCCAAGGATAGGCAGGGCCTGGTGCACTACTCGACCGACGTCGAGTTCCTCCGCCCGCTCGATCCCTCACGCACCAACCACGTGCTGCTGTTTGAGGTGAACAATCGCGGCAACACGCTCGCCGTGGCAGCCTTCAACGCCGACGTGCCGGCCGGCGTGCAGGATCGTAACGCCCTGACGACGGCCGGCGACGGCTGGCTGATGGACCAGGGCTACACCCTGGTTTGGTGGGGGTGGGAGATGGACGCGCTTCCGGGCTGGAACCGCGTCCTCATGCCCGAGATCGTCGCCCGCAATCCGAACGGCACGCCAATCAGCGGGATCGTGCGCAGCGAAATCATTACCCCCCGGCCCACGCCGACCCTGCCGATCAGCCTCAGTGAGCAGATCCAGGCCTACCCGTTCGATAGCTACGATTCTTATCCAGCAACGTCGCTGAGCAACGGTCCCGCCCCGGACGGTTTCACGCCCACCCTGACCATGCGGGCCCACACCCAGGATCGCCCGATCCCCATCCCCAACTCCGCCTGGAGCTTCGCGCGGTGTGAGCCGGGTGCGCCGCCCAAGCCCGATCCGAAGCATCTCTGCATGCCGTCCGGCTTCCAGCCCGGCACCATTTACGAACTGATCTACCGCGCCAAGGATCCGCTGGTGCTCGGCATCGGCTTCGCCGCGAGCCGCGACGTCGGCGCCTATCTGCGCCAGCCCGGGCAAACCGAGATCATTGAGGGATCATCCCAGAGCGGCCGCATGATCCGCAGCCTGATCGCCCTGGGGTTCAACGAAGACGAGCAAGGCCGCCGCGTGTTCGACGGCGCCTATCCGCATATCGGCGGCGGCTTGATGCCGCTGAACGTCCGCTTCGGCCAACCCGTGCGCGCCTGGGGTGAGCAGACCGATCATCTGTACCCGGCCTATGATTTCCCGTTCACCTATACCCGCCAGTTCGATCCGCTGACCGGCCGCACTCAGGGACTGTTGGACCGCTGCATGGCCACCAATACCTGTCCGCGCATCTTCCACGTCGCAACCGTGTTGGAGATGTGGGAAGGCCGGCAATCCCTCGGCCTGACCGATCCGCTCGGTCGTTATGATGTACCGGATCCGCCGAACGTGCGCACCTACATCATGGCCAGCACCCAACACGGCCCGGCCTCCCTGCCGCTGCCCACCGAGCCGCCTTTTGGCAACTGTCAGCAGCAGCCCAATCCGAATCCCCAGACCTGGACCATGCGTGCGCTGCTCTCGAACCTGGTGGCCTGGGTGCGGTACAATGTGCCTCCACCCCCGAGCACCACGCCGCGCATAGCCGACGGCACTATGGTCGCGCCCGACCAGGTGAAGTTTCCGGTGATACCCGCGAATGACTACCGCGGCGTGCCGCGCCCGGCGGTGTCCGTGCAGCGCGTGTATGACACGCTGCACGTGCTGGATTTCGGCCCCTTGTACCGTGCCGGCGACACAAGCGGCATCATCACCCGCGAACCCCCGCACGTCGGCACCGCCAGTTATGGCGTCCTGGCGCCGCAGGTTGATTCCGATGGGAATGACATTGGGGGGATCCGCTCAATTTTCCTGCAGGTGCCGATCGGCACCTACACGGGCTGGAATCTCGGCCGCGCAGGCCGCTTTGAGGGTGGCATGTGCAACCTTCAGGGCAGCTTCATCCCCTTCGCCGCGACCCGTGAACAGCGTGCCGCGACCGGTGATCCGCGACTTTCCATGGAAGAGCGCTATCCGACAAAGGAGTCTTACGTCGCTGCTATGCGCCAAGCAGCCAACCGCCTCATGGCCCAGCGCTTCCTGCTCCCCGACGACGCACACCTGCTGGTCGATCAGGCTGAGTCGCAGGGCATTCGCACCGGGCCTGACTCGCAATAACCCGGGGCCGCACGGCCCCGGGCGTGTCAATGCTTACCTCTCCCCGAACCAGTAACGCTCGTACCAAGACGGCTGCGCGAAGAACGGCCAGAACAGCGCCGGCACAGACGGCATGCCGGATTTCTCCGGCCCCGGCGCCGGGGCGATATCTTCGTCGCGAACGTAGCTCAGCGGGCGAGCAGGCGCTGCCGCGAACGCATTGGCGTCGCGGCTATATGTGCCATCCACGATGGCGCGGAAATCACCCCGTCCGATCCCAAGATCGGCCAGATCGCGGGCATCCAGTTGCATAAGCTCTGAAAGCTCCCGCCGGCGCCGGCGCCAGTCCTGAAACCGCTGCACCGCATTCTCGCGCACGGAGCGCGTCGCGGAATCGAGCCGTCCGCGAAGTCCCGGATGAGCCGGGCGGAGAATACGATCCTGTATAATGTCAGCCCACATTAGATTCCCTCCGAATCTGAAGCGAGCGTTCCCTCCAACCGGCAGTATGGGGATCGTATCACCTGAATGCTTCGACGTTTTGCGTCATGCGTTCATGCACGTCATAGATCATCGTAAATCAACGACCTGTGGACCGCCGCACCATCTCTCGCAGCCAGCGATGCGCGGCATAGTTATCCACCCGCCGGTGCCACATCATCGACAGCGACACGCGGGGGGAGGGAATCGGCAGCTCCTTCACCACGACTTCACAGATCCTCGCAAGATCGGTCGCCACTCGGCGCGGTACCACGGCGACGCGTGACGACCCCACGAGCATCAAGGCGAACGAAAGAAACGGCACCCGCGCCGCAATCCGACGCTCCAGCCCGCGATCCTCGAGTTCCTCATCGACGAACCGAGTACCATCGCCCTTCGTGCTGATCGCAATGTGCGGAATCGCGGCAAGATGCTCGACCGTCAGCTCGTTGGACCGCGCGGCCGGATGGTTGTGATCCAGCACGGCGACATAATCGTCCTCCATGATGCGCTGGCATTTGAATCGCTCGCCGCCCTCTGCCAGTTCGCTCAAGGCGAGGTCGATTCCGTTGTCGTCCAGCAGTTCCAGCACCCCGCCGTTGTCTACCGGACGGATGTCCAGCCGGACATTGGGCGCAGCCTCCGCCACTTGATGGACGAAGCCGGGCACCAGCGCGCGCGAAGCGTAATTGTTGACCGCCAGCGTGAATGTCCGGTTCGACGTCGCCGGATCGAATTCGTGCGGTTCCAGTGCCAGTCGTAGGCCGCGCAGCGCCTCCCGCACCGGTTGAGCCATCTGCTCCGCCCGCTGCGTCGGTTGCATCCCCTCCGGGGTGCGAATGAACAACTCGTCGCCCACGCTCGCCCGCAGCCGCGCCAGCGCATGGCTCGTCGCCGGCTGGCTGAGGCCCAGCCGCCGTCCGGCACGCGTCAGGTTACGCTCCTGCATCACCGCGTCGAAGGTGACGAGCAGGTTGAGGTCGATGTCGTTCCAGGCCACGGTCGCGTCCATCGTCATTCCCGCGCAAACGCCGTGCCAGGGAACGAGGCCCCGGCGCGACTAGGGATCGGCCTAATACATGGATGCTGCACCGCACAATTCGAGGGCACGGTGCCTCATTGACCGGCGCGCGGCCCCCCTATCATGCTGAGGCATGTCATTCCTCGCGGGTCGCGCAATTCCCGGCTTTATCGCCGGCTTTCTGGCCGTTCTGACCTTCCATCAGGCCATGGTCGGAATCCTGCATGCCATGGACGTGATCGGCGGGGCGCCCTTCTCTCTGGCTCCTGTTCCGCCCTTCCGCGTGCCGCAGCTGCTCGACCTCTGCTTCTGGGGCGGCGTTTGGGGGATCGCTTTCGCCTTGGTGGCTCGTTGGCTGCCCGGAACCGCCTGGATCCAGGGCATTCTCCTCGGCATTGCCGCCGTTCTGGCCGGCCATCTACTGGTCGCACCCCTGAAGGGAGGCTCGATCACTCAGGGATGGGGCATCCATGGCCTGGCCATCGGTCTGGCCATCAACTGCTTCTGGGGGATCGGCGTTGCCCTGCTCCTGCCGTCCCTGCAATCCCAACGATCGAGACGTTCGTGAAAGGATCGCCATGATCTATCCGCTGAATGAGACCACGCCCGAAGCGGCCGGTCTTGCACCGAAGCCCCGGGCCGCGCTTGACGCCCTGATCCGTCGCCATCTCGACGAAGGCCGCTATCCCGGCGCGCAGATCGCCATCGCGCGAAACGGCAAGCTCGCCTTGCTCCGCACCTACGGCAACGCCCGCACCGAACCCGCCCATGTCCCCGCCACCAACGACACCCTCTTCCTGCTCTTTTCTCAGACCAAGGTGCTGACCTCCTCCGCGGTCTGGACCCTCGTCGAGGACGGTGCGCTCTCCTTCATGGATCGCGTGGCCGATCACCTGCCGGAGTTCGCAGCCCGCGGAAAAGGCGATATCACCCTGGAACAGGTGATGACCCACCGGGGCGGCTTCCCGTCGGCCGAAGTGTCGCGGGCCTGCTGGACCGATCATGCCCGGATGCGGGCGGAGGTCTGCGACTTCTCTCTCGAATGGACCCCGGGAAGCCGGCTTCAGTACCACAGCCGGGCAGCGCATCTCGTGCAGGCGATGGTGATCGAGGCCGTCACGGGCCAGGACTACCGCGACGTGATCCGCACCCGCGTCATCGAGCCGCTCGGTCTGGGGAACGACATCTTCGTCGGCGTCCCGGCGGAGCAGCAAATCCGCTGCGCCGACACCCATGCACCGGAACCGCGCGACAATTCCGCCGAATTCCGCGCCGCCGGAATGCCGAGCGGCGGAGGCTTCGCCACTGCGCGCGGCATGGCCGCCTTCTATCAGATGCTGGTGCATGGAGGCCGGCTGGGCGACGTGCGCCTGTTCTCACCGCGGCTGATTGCATACGTCTCCCGCAACCACACCGCCGACACGCCGGATACGCAGATGAACGGCATTCCAATGCATCGCGGCCTCGGCCCGCATGTGCGCGGTGACAGCGACCGGATCCGCGGTTTGGGCACGATCGGTGCGCCCGAAACCTTCGGCCACGGCGGCGTGGGATCGAGCTACTCCTGGTGCGATCCAACCAGCGGCGTCTCGTTCACTTATCTGACCAACTACGTGCAACCCGATCCGTGGCACTCGGCGCGTCTGGATCGCGTCAGCAACCTGGTGCACGCTGCGATCGATTGATACTGGACTGGCCGGGACGCGTGTCGCGCAGGCGATTGTCGGCCATACTTCGCTGCAGACGATACAGACACCGCGCAATGAGCCAACCACCGCGGCCCTGGGAGAGTCAGTCCCTGGCCTCATTGGTCTGGGTCATTCCGCCGCCACCTTCTGCGCCGCCGGCGCGTGCGTACGCAGGAAACGCCTGATATGCGCCACCGCCTGCGCGATCTGGTCGGCGTTCTCCTTCCACGGATAGATCGATACCTCCGATCGCGGCGACAGACGCACCGTTTCTATCGCCACGGCATACGGATGGGCCGGCACGTCATCCGGCAGCACGAGCACAGGGGTCTGACAATTCCGCACGAAATCCCGCGTGACCGTGAACACGAAATCCGCATTGGTGCGGTACATCTTGGTTAGGAACGCATCCACCATCTCCATGGTGATGTCCGGACGGCGCGCAACCAGCGGCGGACCCCAGTTCTTGATATTATTTTGATAGAACAGGTCCGGCATCGCCGGCCTGAAGCCGCTCGGTTGTGCCAGCACGCCAGCCACGACTCGCCCCGGCGCGCGCTTGATCAGGTTCCATATGAAAGGACCTCCGATACAGAAGCCCATCACAAGGAATTTGTCGATGCCCAGATGATCCATCAGCCCGAGATGATCATCCGCATACATGTCCCATGGGCGGTCGGGCTCCAACGGGCCGCTCGATTGGCCCTCAGCGGCGTTCCGCGAATCCAAACTGATGCAGCGATACTCGCCGCTGAATTCCTCCATCGCATTGAATGGGGCGGTGGTCGTGTAGAATGAGAGCGTGGCGTTCAGCCCGCCACCCGGAAGGATCAGCAGCGGAAACCCTGATCCCGTCTCTTGATAGTGAATCCGGACATTGCCTCTCTCATAGAATAGCATGACGCTTCCCCTTCCCACCGCACGGAATCGATTTCCGCCGCCTTGGCGACCGAACGTCAATCCTGACCCGGTCTCCAGGCGGTACCCACCCGATGCTCCACCGTAACCGCCTGCGGCTCCGCCGTCCCACCGGACGCGATCGGCTCGGCATAGTAGTGCTCGAGGATCACCTTGATGCACGCCGCAGTCGGCACCGCCAGCAACAGGCCGATAATGCCGAACAGCATGGCGCCGACGATGAAGCCGAAGATCACCACCACCGGATGCACCGTGACCGCATTGCCCAGCAGGAACGGCCCTACAAGATTGTCGATCGAAAGCCGCAGGGCCAACGCATAAACCATGAGGAACAGCGCGCTGAAGGTGCCGATCTGCGCCGCGGACAGGCCAATCAGGATCATCGAGGTCACAGGCCCGACGACGGGAATCAGTTCCAGAAATCCCACTGCCACAGCCAGCAGTGACGCGGCCGGCACATGGAAGATTACGCCCAGCCCAACATACGCCATCACCGCGGTGTAGATCACGACGCCGCACAGCCCGACCATGTAACGTCGCAGCATCGGAATCAGCTTCGGCAGCATCTCCCGCACCGAACCGCGTCGTTCCGGTGGAATGAGCCAGATCGCGCCTTCCGCCAATCGTCGACCGGAGATCAGGAAATACGGCACCAGCACGAATGTCATGACCACAGCCGCCACCGCGCCCACGCTCACTTTGAGCGCCAACAGAACCTGCGCCGCGCCCAGCGCGCTTGCCGCGCCGTGCATCACCGCCGTCGAGGCCTGCTGCGGCGTGTAGTGGGAGCCGAACAGGCTGATCCCCTGCGGCCCCGTCAGCGACCGCGTTGCGTCCTCGATCATCTGCGGCAGTTTCGTGATCACGCCTGACAGGTCGTGCGCCGCCCGATCCCCAATCCAATAGATAGCAAATCCGACCCCACCCACGATCAGGATCGTGAGCAGAACCGACATCGGCCAGCGATGCCCGTGCAGTCGTCGCGCCGAGGCGTCTACCAGCGGGTCCAGCACGAAGCCGATCACGATGGCGAACACGAACGGCACCAGCGTGTAGCGTAGCGTGTAGGCCAGCAGCACCAGCACCATGCCGACAATGGCGATGGGCCATCCGCCGACACGCGAGCGTCGCGCGATTATCCGTGCAGCTGCAGAAGCCGGTCGCGGCTGATCCATAATTCTGTCCGATCGCGGCGCAGCTTATGCCGGCGCAGCGCCGCGGGATTGAACGCGCGGGCGAAGGCCCAGATCAGCATATCCTCGCCCAATTCGTGCAGCCCGATCGGTGGTCGGCCCCCCACCATTTCGAATCCGAAGCGTGCCGCCGCCCGGCGGATCTGCGATGCCTGCCTCCGGCTGCCAAACGTCACCCGGGCCCGGACCGCGACCAAGGATTGGCATTGCGGATCCTGCGCCAGATGCCGCGCGAGGCTTCTCACGGAATGGCGCAGATTGCGCCGGATCAGCGCGGCCCAGGTGAAGTCGGCGCCGGGGCCAAAAAACCGGGGAAGCTGCTCGTTCCAGATGTGCAGGTCCAGCACTTGATCGCCCGGGCGCACGCGCACCCCATGGGACAGCACGATCGGTCGCGCGGCCGTGGTGTAGCTGATGCGAATCAGGCAGTCGGGATCTTCCGTGAACTCATGCACACGGTACCAGCGACGCAGGAACCAGTCCGTGAACCGAACGGCGCTCGTCCAAAGCACGTCGCGCCACCCCCGTCGCGGTGGGCGTCGTTGCACGGCCCGAACAGGGCTGCGCTCCAGAGCTGACGTGGAGCCGATTGCGGCACCGATCATGCTTGCAGTCTCCGCTCCGGGCAAAACCCCACACGACAGGCCGTTGGAACCAGTTTAGTGTTGCCCGGCAAACGCGCGAAGCCAACAATCATTCGATGTCTGCCCATCCTCTCGACTGTCTCAAATGCCCGAGCCTCTGCTGCCGGATGGCCGGATATGTTGAGGTGACCCAGGCGGATATCAAACGTCTGGCCAAGTTCCTCGGCCTCACCGTCCGCGCCTTTGAGGAGCGGCATATCGTGGAACGCACCCGCAAGGGCTCGAAACGAATCAAATCCGGATACGATACGTGCCAGTTTCTCGGCGAAGACCGCATGTGCACCGTGTATGAGGCGCGGCCGAAAGACTGTCGCGGTTATGTGTGCTGGAATCAGCCGGATCGCACCGTGTACGACTACGCGGTGTTCCTCCAGACTTCGCCGGCCGCCTTGCGGGAAGACGAAAAGCGCGAAGGTAGCTGACTCCTACGAGCGTTCCGCCACTTTCAAAATCGCCCGAGCGCAGGCCTGCGCACGGGGCACCAGCGACTCGAGGCGCAGGAACTCCTCGGGCGTGTGCGCCTTCCCGCCAACCGGTCCGACGGCACAGATCGTTGGTGCGCCAACTCCGGCCGCAAACCCCAAATCGGCGCAGCCGCCAGTGAACTCCCCGTCGGTGTGGAATCCACTCTCCTCGGCGGCACGCTGATACAGCGCGAACAGCCGCTTCGAATCGGCGCTCTGCTCCAGTGGCAGGAATTCGCCGCGGACGGTCAGGCTGGCCCGAGTTCCCGGCACAAGACTTCGTTCCACGATCGCCGCTATGTGCGCCATCGCGTCGTCGCGATCCTCAGACCGCACGAACCGGAGGTCGATATCCCCCTCGGCCCAGGGCGCGACCGTGTTCACGCTCTGACCGCCTCGCACCAGCCCGACATTCACGGTGATGCCGCGGTCGAGGTCCGTCAGCGCATGCAGTGCCTGGATCTTTCGAGCGAGTTCCTCGATGGCGCTGATCCCGTCGGTGAAGTTGCCGCCGGAATGCGCAGCCTTGCCCTCGATGCGCATGGACATGAACACGCCGCCCTTGCGCCCGGTCACAACGTTGCCGGAAATGCGCCCAGGTTCGCTGTTGAACACCACGCGTGCGTGCCGCGCCTCATTCTCGATGACCGGGCGGCCTTCCGGACTGCCGATCTCCTCGTCGCCGGTGAACAGCCCGACCATCGGTGCCGGCGCTCCGAACTTGGCGAAGGCCGCGAGCACGAAGCAGTTCATCACCAGCCCGGCTTTCATATCGGCGACACCAGGCCCGTGCGCCACGCCGTCGCGGATCGTGAACGGTCGGCGTTCCACCTCGCCATCGGGGAACACGGTGTCGCGATGGCCCATGAGCAGAATGTTGCCGCCCGCATTGCCGGTCGGTCCGTCCCACGGCACAATCGCCCGTAGACAATCGCCATGCCGTTGCTGCGGGATGGCTTCGATCGCAAGTCCATGCTCCGTCAGGAATGCGCGAAGCACGTCACCGACAGCGTCAATTCCCGGCTTGTTGTAACTGCCACTATCGATGTTCACGATCTTACGGAGCAGTGCAATCATCGCGTCCTGCTGCATCCCGAGCCAGTCGATTATGGCTTCGCTCATGCTTCCATCACCTTTCGGGCCAAAATGTCATTGCGAGGCCTGAAGGCCGAAGCAATCTCGTGGAGTGTCACCGCTCCGGCGCCCTCATGGCGATCGTCAAATTCCTATCCACGAATACGCGGACCGGCTCACTCCATGAGCCCGCGCCCCTTCGGCACCGCCAGTTCCGCCGAGCCCGGTACCGACACCGCGAAATACCCCGCGGCCTTCTTCGCATCCATCTCCACGCCCGCATCCGGCGGGATCAGCTCATCCGGAATCGGCATGCGCTCTACCACCGCGATCCCGCTCTTCACGATCGGTTCGTACTTCATGTTGCTCATCGACACGAGCTGATCGATCCGCTCGATCCCCAGCCAATGCAGCACATCCGGCATAAGCTCCTGGAACCGCATGTCCGCCACGCCTGCGATGCACTCGGTCCGAGCGAAATACGCCTCCGCCCGATCGCCGCCTGGCTGCCGCTTGCGTGCGTTGTACACCAGGAACTTCGTCACTTCGCCCAGCGCCCGACCTTCCTTGCGATTGTAAACCACCACTCCCAACCCGCCCGACTGCGCCATCCGGATGCACACCTCAATCCCGTGCGCGAGGTACGGCCGGCACGTGCAAATGTCAGAGCCAAACACATCCGACCCGTTGCACTCGTCATGCACCCGGCACGCAATTCGCGTCTCGGTTCGTCCCAGCAGCATCGGGTCACCGATCAAATAGACCGAGGTGCCGCCGATCGGCGGCAAGAACACCTCCAGATCCGGCCGCGTTACTAATTCAGGAAACATACCGCCGGTCTGCTCAAACAGGCCCCGCCGCAAACCCGTGGCGCTGATGCCGAAGCGTCGCGCCACCCCGGGCAGATGCCACACCGGTTCGATTGCGATCTTCGTTACGCGCACTTGCCCGTCCGGCGTCAGCACCGTCCCGTCGGCGCTTAGCCGACCGTCGCGCATCGCCAGCACGACCTCCGGCATGGCGATATGCGCCTTGGTCACCGCGATGGTGGGACGGATATCCACCCCGGCGGCGATCCGGTCGGCAAACACCGCCTCCGTCACATGCCCCCACGGGTCCAGCGAAACGATCCGCTCCGCCCCCTCCCATTGCGGGAACGGCCCGATCGACGATGCCGGACTGGTATCCCGCAAATCCGGCCGATGTCCCGGTGCCAGTTGCCCCGCCGCGATCGCCAGCGCGCGATAAACCGCATATGCGCCTGAATGCGTGCCGATTGCGTTGCGTGACGCCGGATCGGTCAGCGTCGCCACCACCGGGCCGCGCTCCGCCGCGTCCGCCGCTCCCCATCGCAAGGGCACCGCGCGCCCTTGCCGCGAGTGGGAGGTCAGGACGATGGCACGCGGCGCCGGCCCCAGGGGCAGGCGGGTGGCCGGAGAGTCATTCATGTAGCACCGTATCAACCCAGCAGCGCGCCTGCCAGCGCGCCGCTCATGCATGTCGCCAGTGTGCCCGATAAAATCGAGCGCAAGCCGAGCGCCGCTACCTCCGCCCGTCGCTCCGGTACCATCGCACCCAAACCGCCGATCAAAATTCCCAGGCTGCCGAAATTGGCGAACCCGCACAGCGCATAAGTGAGTATCACCCTGCTCCGGCCTGAAAACGCCCCATTCTCCGCAGCCAGCCGCGTATAGGCCACGAACTCGTTCAGCACGGTTTTGGTTGCCATCAGCCGCGCCGCTGCTGCGCACTCACTCCAGGGCACGCCGATCAGCCACATCACCGGCCGGAAGGGCAGGGCGAAGACACGTTCCAGGCTGACCGGCGCGCCACTCCAATGCGGCAGCAGACCCAGCACCATGTCGACCAGTGCAACGCTCGCGATCGCGACAATCAGCACCGCAAGAATTCCCGCCAGAATCGGGATGCCGTCGAGCGTGCCGCGTACCAGTGCGTCCAACGCGCTCGCCGGCGGCTCCATCGTCAAGGCAGCCGAGCCTGGATCAGGCGCGCCGAACGGAACCATCAGCGCCGCTACCGCCAACGCTGCCGGCGCGCTGATGATCGACGCAATCAGGATGTTGCCCAGCGCGTTCGGAATCACCGGCGCCAGAAACCCCGCGTAGATTATCATGACTGTACCGGCAACGCCGGCCATGCCGCAGGTCATCAGCGCGAACAGCTCTCCGCGCGACATCCGCGCAAGATACGGCCTAACCAGCAGCGGCGCTTCGATCATACCGACGAACACATGCACGGCGGCGCCTAGCGCCAGCGGTCCGCCGATGCCCATGATCCGCCGCAGCACGAAGGCAAAGGTCGCCGTGATCCGCTGCAGCACGCCCCAATAGAATAGCAGCGACGCGAGCGCGCTGATCGTCAGCACCAGCGGCATGGCGCGGAATGCCAGGATGAAGCTCGCCCCAGGATTCACCGTCGCGAAGGGCACCGGCCCGCCGCCCAGATAACCGAACACGAATCCGGTGCCCGCATCGGTTGCACTCTGCAACGCCACGGCGCCCCGATTGACCTGCAACAGTGCGGTCCGCACCGGCGGCACCAACGTCAGTGGCAGCGCCAGCACAATCTGCAGCGCCACGCCCGCCACCACCGTGCGCCACGGAACACGCCAACGGCTTTCAGATACAAGCCATGCGACAGCAAGCAGCGAGACTTCACCCAGCCCCGCATGACGAAGCGGAATCAGCCCTCCACCGCCTCATCCAGGTCGGCGCCCCACATGCGCTCCAGCGCGTACATCGCACGCGCCTCCGGCTTGAACAGGTGCACGACGACATCGCCTGCGTCGATCAGCACCCATTCCGATCCGCCCGCACCCTCCACCTGCACGCGCTTCACGCCGGCCTGGTGCAGCTTTTCTACCAGGTGTTCCGCCATGGCACTGATCTGCCGGTCAGCGAGACCGGTCGCGATCATCATGCGGTCGCAGAACGTCGCCTTCCCCTCCAGATCGAGCGTGACGATGTCCTCGGCCTTGTCATCCTCCAGGCTGCCCACCACCACGCCCTGCAAGCGTTCCAGTGCTGCCGCTCGTTCGCGTGCATCGTCCTCCCGGGCGGGCACTTTACGCGGTCCTGCCACGACAGCCTTTTTCAGTGCAGTTCCCGGCGTCTTGTCCGCCGCTGGCAGTGTCCGTCGTGGCGCCTTGCGCCGGACCGGCTTGCGCGGTCCGGGAATGACAGGCTGTTTCGCTATGACACTCCTCCTTCGCGGGCACGAATAGCGGTGGCCGAGATCGGGTTTTCCGGCGTTCGTAATAACACCCAAGCCGGCGGCGCTTGATCTGCCAAACGGTTCGCTGCCGATAGCGGCAGTCGCGACCCACGCATCCAGGAACCAGCTTGGCTCGCCAATGCGCGCCGCGTGAATCCCGGTCGGGGCAGAATCAAAAGCGGCACCTGTTCCACGAATTCCCTCCAGCGGCGCCAGCGCGGCAGCTCGGCCAGAATGTCGGCTCCCATGATCCAGACAAAACGCACGCGAGGAAACCGCCGCTGCAACTCTCTCACTGTATCGATGCTGTACCGCGTTCTCAACGCCTGTTCGATCCCGGTTGCAACAATGCGCCGTCCATCCGCGATCTCCGCCGCTGATGACAGCCGAGCGCCGAACGATCCCATCCCTTCTGACGGTTTCAGCACATTTCCCGGCGAAACCAGCAACCAAACCTGATCCAAACCGGCATGCCGCATCGCCTGCTCTGCCACATGACGATGGCCCACATGCGCCGGATTGAACGAACCGCCAAGCAGACCCACGCGGGTTCGGCGACCATCGCCGAATCGAGGAAGCGAACCGATCAGGAACGTACCTGCCCCGTGCCGCGCACCACGTACCGATACGTGGTCAACTGCTCCAGCCCGACCGGCCCGCGCGCATGGATGCGCCCCGTCGCGATGCCGATCTCCGCGCCGAACCCGAACTCCCCACCGTCGCAGAACTGGGTGGAGGCGTTCCACAGCCCCACAGCGCCGTCCAGGCAGCGCAGGAAATGCTCGGCCACCGCTTCGTCCTGCGTCACGATGGCGTCAGTGTGTTCGCTGCCATGGCGCGCGATATGCGCCAGCGCCGCATCCACCCCACCCACGACAGCAACGGACAGCACCGCGTCCAGCCACTCCGTGTCGAAGTCGGTATCGCTCGCCGCGCGCAGGTCGGGCACGATGTCGCGCGCCGCCGCATCGGCGCGAAAGTCACAGCCTTTCGCCCGCAGATCCGCGACGATCGGGGGAAGCAGGGCAGGGGCAATGGCCGAGTCGATCAGCAGAGTCTCGGTAGCGCCGCAGATCCCGGTGCGCCGCATCTTCGCATTCAGCACGATCGACCGCGCCATCTCATGATCTGCCGCCGTGTGCACATAGGTGTGGCAAAGCCCTTCCGCATGCGCCAGCACCGGTACACGCGCCTCCCGCTGCACGCGCGCCACCAAGGACTTGCCGCCGCGCGGAATAATCAGGTCGATAAGCCCCGCGGCCGACAGCATCGCGGCGACGAAGCTGCGATCCGCCGTCGGCGCGACCTGCACCGCTGCCTCGGGCAATCCCGCCGCCCGCAACCCATCCGCCAATGCCGCATGAATGGCGCGCGCGCTGTTCAGGCTTTCCGAACCGCCGCGCAGGATGACCGCGTTGCCCGACTTCAGGCACAGCCCCGCCGCGTCCGCGCCGACATTCGGCCGGCTTTCATAGATCATACCGATCACCCCGATCGGCGTAGCGATGCGCTGAATGCCGAGCCCGTTCGGCCGGGTCCATTCGGCCAGCACACGCTCCAGCGGGTCAGGTAGGTCCGCGACCTCCTCCAAACCGCGCGCCATGCCCTCGACCCGAGCCGGCGTCAGCGTCAGCCGGTCCCGAAACGCCGCTGAACCGGAGTAACCATCCAGATCCGTCGCATTGGCCGCGAGAATCATCTCCGTCTGTTCACGCAGGCGGGTCGCCATCGCGCGCAAGCCATCGTTGCGCTGAGCCGCGGAACTGCGTGCCAGCACGCGGGCCGCGTCCCGTGCCAATTCGGCTGCGCGTTGAATCGTCTGCGTTGCTTCACTCTCGACGTGCATGCACTCAGTATCCCAGCGCGCATCCATCCTTGCGCGGTTCCGATCCCGCAATCAAACACCCGCGTGCGCGATCGATCCAGATCGCTTGCGCCCCGCCGTGCGGACGCTCGATCAGCTCCAGCGTATGTCCCCGCCGCGACAGCCTGTCACACACATCGACGGGGATACCTCGCTCGATCTGCACTTTTCCCTTCAGCGGCATCAGCCGCGGCAGGTCCATCAACTCCTGCATGTCTAGTCCGAACTCAAGATGGTTCGTCAGGAACTGCGAGTGTCCCATTGGCTGATAATGCCCGCCCATGACCCCGAATGGCATGACCGCCTGGCCATCCTTCATCAGCATGCCGGGAATGATCGTGTGCATCGGACGCTTCCCCGGTGCGATGCAGTTCGGATGCCCACGCTCCAAACGGAACCCGAAGCCGCAATTCTGCAGCATCACGCCCGAGCGCTCAGCCAGGATGCCCGACCCGAAACCCTCGAACAGCGAGTTGATGAAGCTGCACGCATTCCCGTCCTGATCGACCACGCAGAGATAAACCGTATCGTTGTGCGGCGGCAGCACTTCCTCTCCCGCGTTGGGCATTGCCCGCATCGCGCGCGCATCATCGATCAAGCTCCGCAGCCCGGCCAGGTAAGCCGGATCGAGCAGCCGGCGCACCGGGACATCGGCCTGCGCCGGGTCGGCGATAAAAGCGTCGCGGTCGCGATAGGCCAGCCGTGCCGCCTCGATGTGCCGGTGGTAGCGCAGCGCTCCGCCGGGACCACCCTCGGGTAAGGGCAACCCGTCCAGGATGCCCAGGATCATCAGTGCGACGAGCCCTTGGCCGTTCGGCGGGCATTCGAATACGTCGTGGCCCTTCCAATGCAGGCTGATCGGCTTCACGAACTCCGCCCCTTTCAGCCCCTCCGCGAAGTCCTGCTCCGTATGCAGTCCGCCGCGTTCGCGCAGCGTGCGCACGATGTCCGCCGCGATCTCCCCTTCATAGAACGCGCGCGCCCCGCGCGCGGTGATCGCCCGCAGCGTTTCGGCCAAGGCAGGGTTGCGGAACAGATCGCCCGCCCGCGGCGCACGGCCGTCCGGCAGGAACGAGTGCGTACCGTTCTTCCGCAGTTTGCCTTCCAGCCGCGCCCAATCCCACGAGACCTTGTCGTGCACCGGCCAGCCCTCGGCGGCGAAGCGAATCGCCGGTTGCAGCAGCTCGTCCAACCCCTTGCGCCCATGTGCCGCCAGCAGCGTCTCCCACGCACTGACCGCGCCCGGCACCGTCATGCTATGGGCCGAGGTCTCGTCGATCGCGGTCATGCCCTGGCGCTCGTACCAATCGATACTGGCCGCGGCCGGGGCTCGCCCCGACCCGTTCAGCGCAATCACCTCGCCGGTCCCGGTCGGCGCATACAAACAGAAGCAGTCCCCGCCGATACCCGTGGACTGCGGCTCGATCACGCAGAGCACCGCGCACGCCGCCACGGCGGCGTCCAGCGCGTTGCCGCCCGCACGCAGCACGTCCAGCGCGGTCAGCGTCGCCGCCGGCATCGAGGTCGCCGCCATGCCATGCGTCGCGTAGACTTGGCTGCGGCCCGGGCGGTGAAAGTCGCGCATGCTGCCTCTGTGGCTCGTTTCGCTGCCTCGGTAGTATGGTCCGCGGGCAGCAACAAGAGCTGAGGAACACCGGAAACCATGGAACAGATCGCCTATGCGGATTTTGAGAAGGTGGACATCCGTGTGGGCACGATCGTCGATGCCCAACCCTTCCCCGAGGCCCGCAAGTCCGCGGTAAAGCTCAGTATCGATTTCGGGCCGGAGATCGGCGTGAAACGATCCTCCGCCCAGATCACCGTTCATTATCGCTGCGATCAGCTGATCGGTCGGCAGGTCTGCGCCGTGGTGAACTTCCCCCCGCGCCAAATCGGACCCTCCATCAGTGAGGTGCTGACCCTCGGCATGCCGGACGAGGACGGCGCCGTCGTGCTGATCAAGCCCGACTTCAAAGTGCCCAACGGCGGCAAGCTGTTCTGATGCCATCGCATTTCTACATAGTCGGGTGGGAGCAGTTGCATCGTGATGCCAAGGCGCTCGCCTGGCGGCTGATCGACAAGGCACCGTTCAAAGGCATTGTCGCCGTCACGCGCGGTGGCCTGATCCCCGCTGCTATCGTTGCGCGTGAACTCGAATGCCGGCTGGTCGAGAGTGTCTCGATCGTCAGCTACGCCGCCAACTCAGCCAAATCGAGGGCCGCACCGGTCGTGACGAAACCGCCCGCTGCCGCCGGCGACGGGGAGGGATTCCTGATCATCGACGACCTGGTCGATACCGGCACCACCGCCCGCGTCGTCCGCGCGCTCCTGCCGAAGGCCCATTTTGCCTGCATCTACGCCAAACCCGCCGCGCGCGAAGCGGTGGATACCTTCATCACGGAGGTGTCCCAGGACACCTGGATTCTGTTTCCCTGGGACACCGAGCTTCAGTTCAGCGAACCGCTCGCGAAGCGGGGCGGATAAGGGGTCATTGCGAGGAGCGCGTCAGCGCGACGAAGCAATCTCGCCCGGAAGGGCGCACTGATGATCGAGCCGAAGTGGCCTCGCCCCTACTTCGGATCAGCCTGCGCGCCCCGGCGCAGGGGCCGAGACTGTGGCCGGAACGCCACCCGGCGTCCCGCTCATGAGCCCCGAATAGAATGGGAACCACCGTGTGGTGCCATCCTTATTCGCGACCAGCATCGCCACCACCCGGTTCTTGGCTCTCATGTTGTCGATGGCGCGGAACACTTCATCGGGATTACTGACGGGCTGATCCTGCACCTGAATGATAACGTCACCTGGCGCGATCCCGTCCGTGTACGCCTGAGAGGTCGGATCGACCGCGGCGATAACCGCTCCGCTATTGACGCGGAATCGATAGAAGCGACGCGCCTCGTCGTTCATCGGCGTCAAGAGTAGCCCGAGATCCGGTGCATACGCCTCTGACGCCCGTTCAAGCGTACGCATGATCTCAGCCTGCGTCGATATTTGTCCTGGCATGGGCGCGACCTGCACCCCGACCTGCATCACGTTTCCGGAACGCACGATCGTCAGAGGGACGGTTGCGCCCTTTGGCGTAAGAATGATGTCGCGCATCAACATGCTTGCCGTCGGGGGAGCGTTCTGGCCGTAGCGCACGATGGTATCCCCCACCCGCAGGCCCGCCTGACTGGCCGGGCTGTCCGCATCGACCGCTGTGATTACTGACCCGCCGCCCTGCTGCAAGTGAAAGGCTTGCTGAAGATCGGGCGTGGCGTCCTGTAGATGCACGCCAATCCAGCTGACGGGCTCGGAATTGGGATTGAGAATGCGACGGATTGAATACTGGGCAACATCGCCGGCAATCGCCAATCCGAGGCCCTGTGACCCCTGTCCAGACGATTCAGTGATAAGGATTGTCGATATTCCGACGACCTCGCCATCCTTGTTGAGCATCGGCCCGCCGGAATTGCCATGATTGATCGAGGCATCCGTCTGAATGTAGTCATCGATCGGCGTGTTCATAAGGTTGCGGTGCAGCCCGCTCACGACGCCGGCACTCACCGACGTACCCAACCCCAGCGGGTTGCCGACCACCATGATCGGTTCACCGATCTGCACCTTGGCGCTGTCGCCGAACTTCAACGCAGGCAGGGGGTGCCCGACATCGATCTTGAGGACCGCGATATCGAGAACTTCTCCGGCCCCAAGCAGCCTTGCTTCCCACTGCGACCGGTCAGCCAGCGTGACGGTGATGCGGAAGGCGTGATTCACGACATGCTTGTTCGTCGCGATGATGCCGGACGGATCGATAATGAAACCGGTCCCGACCTCGATCCCTCGTTGTTCGGTTCCGTTTTTTTGCTCGAGCGTCTCGATTGATATGTTCACGACCGAGGGCAGAACCTGCTGAACGACGCTGGTCCAATCCATTGAGGTGGCGCCGGCGAAAACCGGCGCGGTCGGAATTGCCGAAACCAGAACCCCGCACAGCAAAGCTGCTCGAACGCAGCGACTCAATCCGCCAAACATCGGCCCGTGTCCCTCCCGTTATGAGCGCCACTTTCCTATCACGGCACGGGACGAATCCACAGATTTTATTGGCCTTGCGTTATCAGGTTGACGGAGGACTCGGGGTCTCAGGCTGGCATGGTCAGCCTGAGACCCAACTCTAACCGACCGCTCTAATCCCCCGCCGCCCAGGCGTGCCCATGCACCAGCCCATCGTCATATCCATGCTCTGGCGCGCCACCCTCCGCGGGTTCGAGGAACTGCGCCGTCTCCGTGCTGCCCGCCAGCGCCGTGGTGGAACTCCGCCCGCCCGACGCCGCCATCGCCACCGCGTCGAAATACCCGACACCGACCTCGCGCTGGTGCCGCGTGGCCGTGTACCCCTCCGCTTCGGCCGCGAACTCCGCCTGCTGCAGCTCGGAATATGCCGCCATCCCACGCTCCCGATACGCACGGGCCAGGGAGAACATGCCGTAATTCAGGCTATGGAACCCGGCCAGTGTGACGAACTGGAATTTATATCCCATGCCGCCGATCGTCCTCTGGAACGCCTCCATCTGCGCGATCGACAGCTTGCGCGACCAGTTGAAGCTCGGTGAGCAATTATACGCCAGGAGCTTCCCCGGAAACCGCCGGTGGACGGCATCGGCGAAGCGCTCAGCCTCGTGCAGGTCCGGATCGCTCGTTTCCCACCACAGCAGATCGGCATAGGGCGCAAATGCCAGACCTCGCGCGATCGCATAATCCAGACCCACACCCGATTTGATGCGGAAGAAGCCTTCCTCGGTCCGCTCGCCCGACAGGAACGGCCGGTCGCGCTCATCCACATCGCTCGTCACCAGCTGAGCCGAATATGCGTCGGTGCGACAGAACAGCACGGTCGGCACGCTCTCCACATCCGAAGCCAGCCGCGCCGCGTTCAGCGTGCGGATATGCTGCGCCATCGGGATCAGCACCTTCCCGCCCAAATGGCCGCACTTCTTCTCCGACGCGAGCTGGTCCTCGAAATGCACGCCGGCGGCGCCCGCCTCGATCATCGCACGCATCAGCTCATAGGCGTTCAGCGCGCCGCCGAACCCCGCCTCGGCATCCGCTACGATCGGCGCCATCCAATAGGTGTCGTCGGCACACCCTTCGCTCACCGCAATCTGGTCCGCCCGCCGCAATGCCGCGTTGATCCGCCGCACCACGTTCGGCACCGAATCAACCGGATACAGCGACTGGTCCGGATACATCTGCCCCGCAGTGTTCGCGTCCGCCGCCACCTGCCAGCCCGACAGATAAATCGCCTTCAGCCCGGCCTTCACCTGCTGCACCGCCTGATTGCCGGTCAGCGCGCCCAGCGAGGGCACATACGGCTCTGTCCGTATCAGCTCCCGCAGCCGGTTCGCGCCCATCTCTGCCACCGTGTGCCTGATCCGGAACGACCCCGCGAGACGCCCGACATCCACGGGCGTGTAGTCCCGCAGGATCGTATCCGTTGCACCGGCGCCGAGTCCCAACCCGTCCGGCTCGCGGCTGATGTCATGTGAAAGAGCCATTGTGTGATCCTCCTTGCGATCGATGGGTGAATAATTCACATTGCACCTGCGAAGATCACCCCTGAAACACCGCAATTCACCGCAATGACGTGCGTGGATTTACCGCCTCCACCCGTAAAGCAGTAAAGAATTGACCCGGACCCCTATCGGTCGAACCGTCCGCCGCCTCCGCACCGACCGCGGCCTCTCACAACAGGCCCTCGCCACCCAGCTTGGCATTTCCGCCAGCTACCTCAACCTGATCGAACACGATCAGCGTGCTGTCACCGCCTCGCTGCTCATCAAGTTCGCCGAGCGTCTCGGCGTCGAACTTCACGACCTCTCCGGCCGCACGGAACGCGCCCTCGAATCCGGCCTGCGCGAGGCGTTCGCCGATCCGCTCCTCAGCGCGGAAGCGGTGCCGGAATCCGAACTGACACAACTCGCCGCGGAAACGCCCAACGCCACCCGCGCGATCCTCTCCCTCTACCGCGCCTGGCGCGTCGCGCGCGAAGACGCTGGCGCCATCGCTCTCCCCACCGGCCGCAAGATCCTGCTCCCCACCGAGGAAGCGCGCGACTTCTTCAACGACGCCTCCAACCACTTCCCGGTCCTGGAAGCCGAGGCCGAACAGATCGGCGCGGCTCTGGCCGCCTCCCCGCACGAGATGAATCACGCCATTGCCGAGCGCCTCCGGCACAAACACGGCATCTCGGTCACCGTCGGCCCTCTCCCCTCCGCCCTCCGCCACTTCGACCCCACCGCCCGCACCCTTCTCCTCTCCGAAGCGCTGCCGCGCGAAAGCCGCGGATTCCAAATGGCCTTCCAGCTTGCGTTGCTCGAGGCGCGCGATGCCGTCGAATCCGTCATCACCCGCGCCGCACCGTCGTCGCCCGAAGCCGCGATGCTCATCCGCATCGGGCTGCTGAATTACATCGCCGCAGCGATCCTGATGCCCTACGCGCTGTTCCTCTCCTCCGCGCAGGATTTGCGGCACGATGTGGAGTCGCTTGCCGCGCGCTTTGGCGTATCCTTTGAACAAGTTTGCCAACGATTGTCATCATTGCAGCGGACGGGACTGCGCGGCGTCCCGTTCTTCTTTCTGCGCGTCGATCCCGCGGGGAATGTGTCCAAGCGCTTTTCCGCCGCGGGCTTTCCTTTCGCCCGCTACGGCGGATCATGCCCGCGCTGGGTGGTCCACACGGCTTTCGCACGGCCCAACGAAGTGCAGGTGCAGCTTGCGGAATTGCCGGACGGCACCGCCTTCCTGTGCTTCGCCCGCACCGTCAGCGGCCCGGCGCTGCATTATGGCGAGCCGCGGCCAACCCATGTCGTGGCCATGGGCTGCTCGATCGAGGCTGCGCCGCTCGTGGTCTATGCCGACGGGCTCGACATCGCGCATGGGCGCGTCGGCATCGGCTTGTCATGCCGTCTCTGCGATCGCCCGAATTGCCGCAGCCGCGCCTTCCCGCCGCTCGAGCATCGCCTCGCGCTGGACCCGATGCTCACCAGCGTCAGTCCCTGGCGGTTCGAACAACGAAAATAACCCACCGCGCCGGGTCATCCGTTGCGCCAACTTTCCACGGGAACAAGGATCGCCGTTCAGCGGCACCTGGACAAAATCACCAGCGTATTGCCTTCTTCCGACGAATTAACAGTCCGCTGAGAAACCCTTGTTTTGATGCCGGACGCAATGATTCGGTTTGCGTCAGCAAACGGAGTGGAAGGGTGGTGCGCAACAGACCAGTTCGGAGAACCATGCTGGGGTTACGTCGGGGCCGCCGTGCGCTATGACTGCGGTGCAAATCTCTGGGCAGGAAGTCCTCATGGCCGACCTCATCATCATCGCCTACGACACCGAAGCGACAGCAGAAGCCGCACGGAAGAAGCTCCTCGAGCTGCAAAAGGAATATCTCATCGAACTTGGCGATGCTGTCGTGGCGGTGCGCCAGCCCGACGGGCATGTGAAGTTGAATCAATTGGTCAGCACGACGGCTGCAGGTGCTGCCTCCGGCGGAATGTGGGGTGCCTTGATCGGCCTCCTGTTCCTCAATCCGTTGCTCGGCGCAGCAATTGGCGCAGGAGCTGGCGCCCTTAGGGGCCGATTCACTGATATCGGCATCGATGACAAATTCATGAAGGATGCCGCGGCGGCATTGACGCCCGGCCAGGCGGCGCTGTGCGTGCTGGTGCGCAAGGTCACGGCCGACAAGGTGATGCCCGCCATGGCCAGCTTCGGTGGCAAGGTCCTGCGGACGAACTTGACGAGCGAGCAGGAAGCCAAGCTGCAGGAAGCACTGAAGGCCTGACACCCGGTTCGTCAGGCTGCAACGCGAGATCGAAAGGCTGCACGCGCAGCTCGGGCAGCTGAAAGTTGAGCGCGATTTTTTAGCCAGAGGGTCCGCAAGATGAGCGCGTCGGACCGCAAAGCGCTGCTCGGGATGGCGTGTTCCAGCGGGTATCGACAGCGACCGCTGGCAAAGGAAATGACCTGGTGATGATGCGTCGGCTCGACGAGCTGTTCACCGCATAGCCGTTCCTCGGCTCGCGCCGCACGGCAGCGATGTTGCGGCTGGAGGGGCATCGCATCAACCGCAAGCGTGACGCCAGTTTGGTCGTTCATCGGGGAAATACCAGATTGGGTGATTCGACTGTGACCTACGCGATGAGTGCGCGGGCCCTTTGTTGTTCTTGTGCTTGGAGGCCCCTTGCGCCATGATCGAGGCACGGGCGGGAGTATGGGGAGCCCCGTCCACAGAGACATCCGAGGGACCTTGACCACCGGCCGGATATACTGGATCGGCTGAGACTAATCGCAGCCGATGACGCCAAGAAACTACAATTCCAGATAAATGTGTTCCGGCTGAAGGCGGCAAGAGCCTCCCCAAAGGAGGGCCAGGACATGACACCTGAATTCGGCTCTAGGTCGTTCATGATCATTAGATCATCCATGATCATTTTCGCTATGACCGTTGGGATGTCCATCTCGACGAACGCAGACACTGTCAAGGTGAACGCAGAAACTGTCGGGGTGGTGGACAACGCATCAACTAACGGTTCGTTCACCATCGCCCAAACCAACGGGATGAATCGGCGCGGGGACCGCCGGGACACGCGGCAGGACTGCCGTGGGCAGGAAGGGGTCGTTGGCGCGGACAAGCGCAACTGCAAACAGCAAGCACGGCAGAGCTAGCTAGAATAGAATATTGAATAGGGATGTGCGACGCGAACTCGGGAGACCGGCAAACTCTCCCGCGTATCAAAGGCGATTGCTTACCCTCACACCCCGAGCAGCCGCCCCGCCCCCGACACCGTCTCCTTCACCCCCGCGAGCCGCAGACAGTGCCACGCCAGCGCATGATCGCTCGACGTCACCGGAATACCCGCCGCGCGCTCCGCCTCTTCCACAACCTCCGTCAGCCGCAAACTCGTGCACGACACGAACACCGCATCCAGCGCCGTGCTGCGCGCCAGCGCACGCACGCCCTCCACGATCGACTCCGGTGCGATCCGCGCCGCATCCCGGTCATCCCGCTTGTTGAACGTCCCGAACGCCGCCACCTCCACGCCGCGTTTCGTCAGATACGCCCGCACAGTCTCGTTCACCTCCGGAGCGTACGGTGTCAACACGCCGATCCGCCGCGCGCGCAATGCCTCGAATGCCGCGAACGCCGCGGTCACCGGCGTTGTGCATCGCACCTCGGGCCGCACCGACTTGATCTGCCGGAACACCTCCTCCTCGCCCAGCTCCATGCTGGCCGACGTGCAGCCGAACGCCACCACGTCCAATCGTGAGCCGGGCAGGATCAGCTTCGTTGCAGGTGCAATCAATTCCCGCATCGCGCGCAGCGTCTGCGGCGTAATATTCGCATCATTATACAGCCTGCTCTCGTACAGCGCGATCCCAGGCTGACGAATCAACTGCCGGAACTCGTGTTCCATCGTCTGGTCCGTCGCCAGCACCAGCAATCCGATCGAGGCCCGCCAGCCGATCCCCTCATCCAGCCGGCACGGAAGCTCGCCTAGGTCAATCATAACGCCAATCCCTCCGCAGACATCGCCGGCGTCCGTCCGCCGATCAGGTCCGCCACCATCCGAGCCGTCCCGTGCGACATGGTCCAGCCGATATGCCCGTGCCCGGTATTGTACCACAGGTTCCGATGCCCCTTGCGCCCGATGATCGGCAGATTGTCGGGAGTCATCGGCCGCAGCCCGGCCCACATCTCCGCGCGGTCGTAATCGGCCCCGTCCGGATACAACTCCTCCGCGACGCCCTTCATGAATGCGAAGTCGCTCGGCTTGTGGCTCTTGTCCCACCCGGCGAACTCGGCCGTCGCGGTGACGCGCACCTTGTCTCCCATGCGGGAGATCGCCACCAGATTGTTCTCATCAATCGTGCTCACGGTCGGCGGCGCGCGATGGTTTCCCACAGGGATCGTCAGTGAGTACCCCTTGACCGGATAGATCGGCAAGGACACGCCGATCGTCCGCGCCAGCCCCGGGCTCCCGCACCCCAGCGCCATCACATACGCGTCCGCGGTGAAGTGCCCCGCCGAGGTATCAACGCCCGTCACCGCATCACCCTCGGTACCGATCCGCTCGATCGCAACACCGGTGCGGATCTCCGCCCCGCGCGCCTCGCAAACCTGCGCCAGCCCCACCGAGAACTTGTTGCAGCTGCCGCTTTCATCTGTCGGAGCATAAATCGCCCCCGCAATCCGCTCCGCCATGCCCGACAGAGCCGGCTCGACCTCCAGCAATCCCTGCCGGTCCAGCACCCTAATCTCCTGCCCGTCATCGGCCAGGATCTTCATATGCGCCACACCGGCATCCAGCGATGCCTGATCACGGTAGAAATACAGGATGCCTCGATCGTTCCGATCGTAATCAATCGCCTCCTGCGCCAATGTGTCGTGCAGCACCGATTGCGAATACACCGCGATCGCATGCTTGCGCAGCGTGTTGCGCCGCGCCTTCTCGCTCGTGCACTCCGCCAGGAACAGCGCCGACCACGTCCACAGCCGCGGATCGAGCGACGGTCGGAATCGCAGCGCCTGGTTCTTCATCACCAGAGAACGAAGCAAAATCATCGGCGCCTTGGGTGAGGACCAGACGAAAGAATGCCCGGGCGCGATCATGCCGGCATTCCCCCAGCTGGTTTCCTCTGCAATGCCCGCATTGCGCTCCAGCAGCACCACCTCGTGCCCATCGCGCAGAAGCTGATAGGCGGTGGTCACGCCGACCACGCCGCCGCCCATCACCAGCACCCGCATCGCACTTCCTCCGGCCTTTGTCGCGATCAGGCCGGAGGTTCAGCCCAGCGTCAATTACCAGAAGCGGGATCGCGCGAGGCCGCAGGTCAGAGCGCGTGAATCCCGCTTCCAAACCAAAGCGGGATCGCGCGAGGCCGCAGGTCGGAGCGCGTGAATCCCGCGTCCGAACATCAGCGTTCGCCTGGCTTCTTCTCGTGTTCCGCTGGCGCGGGACGCGCGGCCGGCGCCGGACGTGGCGCGGCGGCGGCATGTATTTCGGGCGCGGGACGCGGAGCCGGAGCGGGACGGGGCGCTGGCGCGGCTGCTCGCTCCACCGGGGCAGGACGCGGCGCTTCATGCACCACGGCGGGAGCCGGTCGTGGCGCTTCGTGTACCACCGCAGGCGCAGGACGCGGCTCCGGGGCAGCGTGCGGGACTGGAGCCACATGCGCTTCCGGTGCCGCATGGACCACCGGCGGGGTTGCCGCTCGGACCGGCGCGTGCACCTCAGGCACCGCGCGCGGCTCGACTCGAGGTGCCGCCTGCGGAACCGCCGGGCGTATGGCCGCCTCCGCGCGTCCCTGCTCCGCCGGTGCCCGCGGCGCCGCCATCTCCGGCCGCGCCGCCGCCTCAGTGCCTGGCCGCAGAGCGGGAGCAGCAGGCGCGCCCGGCCGAACGGTGGCCTCGTTCCGCGGGCCAGTGACTTCCGGGCCGCGCGGCGCGGCAATCTCAGGCCGAGCGGCCGCCTCTGCAGGGCCATGCGTAATCGGCGGCGGGCCCTCAGCGGCGGCTCCCGGCCCGCGAAGCGCCGGCAACGCATGCTCAGCCACCGCCGGACTCTCGGGCCGCACACCCGGCACGACGCCCGGCCGGGCAGCCCCAACTGCGGCAGCCGGTGTCGCGCCGCGCAGCGCCGGCGTCACTGGACGCCCGTTCTGAATCGCGACGCGCTGGATGGCAGGACCAGGTGCCGCCGCCCGAGCCGTCGCCGCATAACCCGCCGGAGGCGCCACTGCGTGTACCTGGCGGGCGACCGCCGGCGTGATCCCCGCTGTCGCGGTCGTCGGCGGCAGCGGCGATCGCCCCACCACCGGCCGTGCCTGCCTCAGCACCGCCGGGTCAGCCGCACGCGCCACGCCCTGGATCGGCCGCGACGTCGCCATCGCTGCCGCCGGCACTACCACCGCGGAATGCGCATTGCGGAAATTGTTGATCGCGACGTTATTCACATTGGTGATGTTGGCCACGTTCGTAACCTGCCGCATATTCACGTTCCGCACGTAAGTCGGGCTGGCACGGAACCATGGGTGATAAACTTCGCCGGGACCCAGCGGCACCCACCCGACCCTGCCCGAGGACCACAGCGAGCCCACCGCCGCGCCGACCGCGAACGCAGCACCGATGCCGAAGAACGTCACCAGCGCGGGTGCATAGACCGGATACGCCGGTCCCACCGCCTGCACGCTCGCCGGGCACCACGCCCAGCGGCCGTCAAGCTGCAGCCACCGTCCGTAATGGAACGGCGCGAAACCCCATGGGTCGTTATCGACCCACGTCCAGCCATAGGGCTGCACCCACGCCCAATGCCCATCCGTATATGGCTGCCAGCCCGCCGCCACCTGGGGATACCAGACCTGGCCGTATTGCGGCACGTCGCTCCAGGATCCGTACGCCGATAGATCCTCCCCGCCCGGCATCTGCTCCACCAGCGCCGGCACCTGCTGGGCCGTCGCCGCCGGTTGCTCGCGCGACAGCATATCGTTCAAAAACGGGTCCCGCTGCGCCGCGACAATCTGCACCTGGAACGTCTGATCGCCGGTAATCACCGCTGCCTGGCCCGGGGCCACATTCGCTTGAACCGCGCCGCTGACCTGCGCCGCCCCCTCCAACACCGTGATCACCGTCGGATTCTGAGTCGTTCCCGCCGCGATCTCGTACCGTCCCGGCGTGCCGATCGTCACCGTGCCGCGCGGCGTAGCGATCGTGTAGCTCTCACCCGGCTGCGTGCTCCGCACATGCAGGAACAGCTCGCCCTGCGGCACGGTGAACGAGTACGCGTTGTCCACCATCTGCGCGACGTCCAACTCGGTGCCGCCGGCCATCGCAATGAGTGTATTCGCCACCTCGATCCCGGCCAGCGCACCCGGCTCCGTCCACAACCCGTCTCCCGCGCTCACCGGATAGTTCACCGCGGCCGGACTCCAGCTGTCCTGATCTGCCGTATGAAACGAAACCGACCCCTGCATCCACGCGAGCCGCCCCACCTGCTCGTTCGGATTGACCTCCGGCCCGGCCTCTTGCACCGGGCCAGGTCCGGCCGGACCGACCTGCGCAAAAGCCGGCGGCACCGCCGGCCCGAACACCATCCCGGCAATCGCCAGGCTGGTCAGGCTGGTCACCACAAATTCCTGAACCTTCATCGCATTGCTCCCGCTGCATCCTCAGGCGAGTGATCCGTTCACCCGACAGGAATCACCCCACGGTGGCGAAAACGGGACACGCGCGACCATCAATCCGCCTTCAACGCCACCCATATCGAGATCGTCGAACGAAGGAGGCAACCATGAAGCGATACCTTCGCCCGCTGGTTGCGGCGGGAGCATTGGTCGCCGCCGCTGCCCTGGGCGGCTGCGTGGCCTATCCCGGATACGGGTATTACGGATATCCCTACGGTTATAACTACGCCTATGCCTACCCCACGGTCGGTGTCGCGGTTGGCGGCTGGCGTGGCCCCGGGTGGTACGGCGGAAGAGGCTGGTATCACTGATGCGCGACTTGCGCGCGACGTCGGTCCCGTTATGATCCGCGACCGTCAGAGAGCATGCCGATGGACATTGAGATCGAATACTGCGGAATGTGAGGCTACGAACCGCGCGCCCGTGCGGCGCGTGACCTCATCGTGAAGCGCGCGCCCGGCGCGAAAGTCGGGCTGCGCAAATCCGGTGGCGGCGTGTTCGAAATCACGGTTGACGGCCGCCTCCGCTTTTCAAAGAAAGCGACCGGTCGTTTTCCCACCGAGCAGGAAGTGCTCAGCACACTGACCTGACACCTATGGCTGCGCCGGACGTTGCAGTTGCACCGATCCCAGAAAAAGTCCCGCGAGGGCGGCGCCGAGGCGCGGGGCGGGCCCTTGGGTTCCGGTCTCGGCAGGAGCGATCGCGGCGGCGACAGTCGTCCACCGAAACTGCGTCTGCGTGACAGCGAACACCTTCACCGGCCGGCCTTGGTCATCCGACCCTGTTCCCTCGTATCGGTGCATCGCCAGGTTGCCATCTCGCTCGGTCGACAGAGGCTGCCAATCCTGTAGCTGCACGCGAAGCCGCTGGGCGAAAATCTTGCTCAAACCCTCTTTGAGATCTGGCAGCCCCTTCGCCAAGGTTCCCAGTAGCACAAAGCGGAACCGTGGGGAGTTCTGCAGTGTGAACACGCATGCTTTGTCGGCGAGCTCCGCAGCCTCACGACCCGCCTGCGCACCCGACTGCGCTTCACTGTGCACATCATCCTCGACTGGCTCGATGCCACGCGGCAGCAGGACCGTGGTGCCTGACCACGGCTGTCCCCAAACCTCATACTGCGCTGTGCGGATGTCGTCCGGTCCAAGTTTCGCCAGATCCTCCGTTGCCTTCGCGAGGCTCGCGAGATCCGCGTCCGTCGCTGCAAGTGCGCCGAAAGTCGGAACGGGAGTCATCATCAGGAACGGCGTGCCGCACGAACGAATCGGATAGAGCCGTGGACCCTGCGTGACAGGAAGCGGCTCCGCTGCGTCGTCGTTCTGCGCAGACACGGACGGCGTGTCACTGTCCATATCGGCGTCGGATGGCGCCGTCTGATCGCGCGGCGGGAAGCCGGACAGGGTAAGACCGGTCAGAAACCGAAGCACTTGCAACTTGCTCGCCGTGCTGGCTGCCGGTCCAGCGACTGCCGCATTTACGCTGACGCCGCGGCCAAACATATCGGTCCGATAAACGCGCAGATCTCTCTTGTTCCACATGGCGCGGTCCTCCACGCGGGCGCCATTCTGGATCGTGTGCAGGCTCCAGGCGTCTTTGGGCTGCCACCACAGGCCCGTTTTGTAGAGATGCACGAGATCCCTGAAGCCACGCTCATCCTCCACGGAAACCGCAAGCTGCCACTCCGGCGTGGCGGGATCATCAGGAAGAACCCCCAGCCGAACCGTCAGACCCACTCCCGCGCCGGCCACCTCCGCCTGGCAATACTCCCCATCCGGTGTGAGTTTCGCTTCCGCTGGCACGATGATGTTGGCGCCCGAGCGAGGCTCGGTCCATATCCGGAAAGGCTGTGAACTCAGTGCGTCGTCGGGGACTCCGAAGCGGCGCTCCATCGCCTGGATCCGCTTGTGCCCGCGGCCAGGAACCCAAATCTGTGACAGAGGTCGGGTACCGCGATCGATCAAAGTCAGGGCCCCGCATTGCACGCTGTCGGGGCCGGCCAGGGCTGGCGCGGGACCTCCAATCTGAGGCCCGGTCACGTTCGCCGCCGAAGTTGCGTACGCAAACATCGCACTGGCGTCGCCGCCGGCGGGCAACGGGTCCGACGAGTTCTCCAAATTCGCAAGATACTGCGCCCGCATCGCCCAACTGATGGACGACGCGCCCTGCTGAAGCCCGCCAGACCCGATCCCGACGACCTCCCCTGATTGATCCAGGACTGGCGCGCCGGAGTCACCGGGCTGCAAAGGGCCTGAGAGGTGGAGAACCTGAGCGGACAGATCAGGGAACTTCAGCGTCTGCAACTCGGAACGAGCCGCATCGTCCAGCGTGGAGCTCAGCTCCGGAAACAGATCGTTCGCAAACGTGACCTGCAGCCGGGTATTGATCGGCGCTTGCACCCCAAGAGGGAAGCCCCACGCCTCCACCCACTGCTCTGGTTTTACGGGCGTGGGAGAGAGCCGCAACGGCGGCGCGTCCGGCGGATTGGTGACGGTCAACAGCACAAGATCCGCGGCACGCAGAACGTGACTCACTGTCGCATCCCGGGCGATCTGGGTCAGCTTCGACCCGTTCGTTTGGAAATACAGCACGGTATAGGGGGGCGGGCATCCGGCGACGACGTGCAGGTCGGTTACAACCGAACCATGCGGTCCCCAGACGAACCCAGTGGCAACGCGCGCTTCATTGTTGCCGCAGATCGAGACAATCTTCACCAGTGACGGCAATATCTTCATTGAAAGATCCGTCGCGGCGTCGTTCTGCGCGTATGCCGTCGATCCGAACAGGACGGTGCCAAGCACCGCCGCTCCTAATTTCCGCATTTCAATTCACGCATGAGAGTCGCCGATGGGTCGGTCGAGTTTTCCGCGGCCGCAGCGATCCCCGCGAAGGACGGGAACTTGCGAACGATCGCCAGTTTCTGCGCGGGATCAGACACCAGCGCGATGGCATTGCATAGCGACTGCCCCACATCCGCATAAAGCGCGTTGGTCTGTTCCTGCGCGTCCGCGGGCACGCTGATGCTCGCGCTCGGTGGTTTTATGCCAAGCCGGTGATAGGCAACGAACGCCCGTGCGTCCTCCGCGCTGTAACCGGCATTGCGCCAGGCGGCCACTTCCGATCGCGGCGACGGCGCAAGCAATCCGCCGCTCCGCACAGCCAAACCAAGCAAGATCCCCCCCGTCGCCAGAATCCCGAAAGCCGCAATGCGCCAGGATCGTCCTGTCGACTGGCCTGAACTGAGACCTAACACCCCTCCCAGCAGCGCCGTGATGGCGACCACGACTCCCTGGACAACGGGGGACACAGACAAGCCAAGCAGGGTCCCAAGCAGAAGTCCGACACCGCCGCCGGCGGCCACATCGCCCAAGACGCTCAGCATGATGTTGTCAGCTCAATTCGCCAAAATCTAGCCTAAAATGGCACATCTCCAAGGACAAGCGATACAGGCAATAGGGTTGTCGCGCTCCCTCGCCCTGCTCCTCCTTGTTTGCCTAACGGAAAAGCGGTGATCGAAACGCTAGAATGTCATAGAATGGAGCCAGGAGGACAAAACCATGGCGGACATCGACGGCGATCTGCTGCGACAGGTTGCGCCGAATCAAAGCGGGACAAGAGCCGAGAATCAAACGCGCATCATATCGGCCGTCGGTCCGGTGCTGGCACAGACACTCGATGATTATCTGATAAACAGCAATCTGCGCGTCGCGCACTTTGTCGCGCAGACCTGCCAGGAATCGGACCAGTTCTGTACCACCGTCGAATATGCCAGCGGCCAAGAATACGAAGGTCGCGCGGACCTGGGTAACACGCAGCCAGGTGATGGTGTCCGATATAAGGGGCGCGGGTTGATCCAGCTGACCGGTCGCGCGAACTACCAGCACTATGGCGATGCCCTGGGCTTGGACCTCGTTGACAATCCCGACACCGCCGCGGATCCTGCCGTTTCCCTCAAAATCGCGTGTGAGTTTTGGAAAGAGCATGGGTTGAACACGCTGGCCGACGCCGACGACATTGAGACAATCACCCGTCGAATCAACGGTGGCCTGAACGGAATCATCAACCGTCGTTCGTATCTGGCGCGCGCAAAGGCAGTGTTGGGAATCGCGGGGGCGGCGCCTTCGTCCGACTCCCCCAGGCCGACCTTGCAGATCGGCGCGAATGGCGCGCAGGTCATCGCCCTGCAGCAACTGCTCACGGCCAAGGGGTTCGCACTTGTGGCTGACGGCGACTTCGGTCCGACGACCGACGCCGCTGTGAAGCAGTTCCAGGCCGCTCGCGGAATGCAAGCCGATGGGGTCGTGGGACCTCAGACATGGAATGCGCTATCGACAGTCCCTTGATCGATCTCGTGTCCAGCCCGATCGGAAAGGTTCGTATGGCGCGACCCAGCTGTCACCGTGATTATCTGAAGGCATGTCTCGGCGCTCTCTTCGCAGGGGCTCTCCTTGCGAACGGAGCGGCCGCCGCACCATGCGACAACCCAAGACCTGTGCAGTTTCCCGTCGGCGGAGCCCAGGCGCAGATCACAGGTGGTATCGCCCGCGGCGAGCTGGCCTGCTGGACTGTTGGGGGGCGCCGCGGCCAACACATGACCGTCCGTCAGCCAGCGAACGACCACAACAATATCGTGCTGCAAATCTATCGTCCCCCATGGTCCGTGGCGCAGTCCCCGGATGGAATCAGGATCCACGGGCGTGCATTGCCTGGTACGGCGGAAGGACAGGACGCCACCGGCTGGACCGGTGTGCTGCCGGCAACGGGCAGCTACTTGCTTGTGCTCGGGACAACCTGGGGCGGCGGACCGTATAAAGTCCGAATCGATATACGCTGATGATCTGCCAGCCGCACAACGAGAGGACGCGATGACCCGGCTATCTGACCTCCCGCCCGCCCAGGCCAAGCGTCTGGCCGAGGTCGAATGTCCCACCTTCACCACCCAACCCTGGGTTTCCGGACCACCGCTATCAGATCGGCGCGTTGCGATCGTGTCCTCGGCCGGACTGTTCAAGCGCGGGACCGAGCCGTTTCGCGGCCGCGATGCCGACTATCGCGTCATCCCCGGCGACGTCGCCTGGCAAGACCTGCTCACCAGCCATATCTCAATCAACTTCGACCGCACCGCGCTGCAGGAAGACTGGAACGTCGTCTTTCCGCGCGACCGGCTAAAGGAACTCGTGGCACAGGGCGTGATCGGTTCACTCGCCGACACCCACTACTCCTTCATGGGCGCCAGCGATCCGATCGCGATGGATCCCCATGCCCGCCAACTCGCCGGCCGCCTGAAGCAGGAGGAGGTCGATTCCGTCCTCCTCACCCCCGTCTGACCCATCTGCACGCGCGCCGTGAGCGCGCTCGGACACTACCTGGAGGAAGAAGGCCTCGCGACGGTCGCGATCAGCCTGATTCGTCCGCAAACCGAAAAAACCAAACCGCCCCGCGCGCTCTGGGTCCCGTTCGAATTGGGACGTCCCTTTGGGCCGCCGAGCGACGCAGACTTCCAGCAACGCGTAATCCTCGCAGCCCTTGGGCTGCTGGAAAGAACCGACGGGCCCGTCCTGATCGAGGATTTCCCACGCGACGATCCACGCCGCAATCCGGATCCCAACTGGCAGCCGCCAGCCGCGCCGGCTCTAAGTTCTGACCGCAGTGCTGCAACGCTTGCATCTCGCATGGAAGCGGAAGTGCACGCACTGCACGCTGCACACCAGCGCTGGATTGCGCAACACGGCCGCACCACCGTCGGGATCAGCGAATTACCCGTCACACACGCCGCGCGCTACGTCGCCGAATGGCTTGGCGGCCAAAGTCCCGCAAGCCCCCGTGACGGCTTCTCGGCCCCACTGGAACTGCGCTTCGCCGTCGACGACCTCAAGGCATACGCGCTGGAAGCTGCCGCCGCAGGCCGCACCAAACCGTCAAGCAAACAACTCGGTGACTGGCTCTGGAACGACACGGCGACAGGGGCGGCGTTGCACACGTTGCGCGCCATGCTGCTCAACAGCGGCGACTCCCGCCTTAAGCTCATCGCCGAGAATTTCATCGTCCCCGGCGCGCGGGTCCGTGCTTCGGGGTAAGGCGCGCCTCACCAAATCGAGCCGAATCTGCATAGCTTGCACCCGACACGTTACACCAAACTTGGCACTTGATGCGACAATTTCTGCATGCCCCTTCGACGCCAGCGGCAACATCAGGGTATCGAGACGTGAGGAGATCCGGGTGGCAATCAGCGCCACGCGCTGTCGGCCGCGATAATCATAAATGACAACCAAACCAAAACTGCAGCCAGAGGTCTTCACTGGTCACGAACGTTTCGTTTATCTCTTGACAGAACTGGAGCTCATTGTAGGGTCCGGCGCCGTCAACTGGACGGCGACCTCTGTGATCGCGGCAAGGGACCGTGTGGACCGCATCGCCGAAGCGATCCATGAGCTTGTGACACGCATCAAGCACGAGTCGTGAAGGCACATCTGCCGGGCTTTGGTTACCGGGAGCAGCATGATGAGTAGCCTGTCCGGTGGTCTCATGGACCACAGTCGCAGTTTCGCTGATCCCGACCAGTACCAGGCTGCCATCCGAGGAGGTGACAGCCTGTATGCCCTTCTGGGACGCGGTACCTTTCATGCGGAGCTGACCGACATCGAGGTTGGCGGATTGAAGCTACAACGCGGACGGGAATCGCTGCCCCGCCTGGCTGCTTCGGGCATCCCACCGAACAAGGTTGGCGTCGTGCTTTGGGCCAAGGATCGCCGGTTGCCTGTCGTCAGGGGTGTGCAGATCCGCGCCGGGGAGATCTTGTGCCTCGGCCCTGGTGTGCAGTCGCATCACCGCACGTCCGGACCCAACGAGTTCACGGCTCTGATCATGAATTCAAGCGACCTGCTCCGCGCGGCAAACGAGCTGACAAGCGATGAAATCACCGTTGCGAACGGGACCGTTCTGCGGCCCCCCGACCATCAGCTCACGAGGCTGCTTTCCTTGATTGAATCCGCTATCCGTGTGAGCAGAACGACACCCGAGGTATTTGCCTCGCCGCAAGCCACCAAATCGTTGGAACAGGCGCTGCTGCAGCCGATGATCGAATGCCTCCTGGACAGAGAGGTCCGCCAGGAAGCCAGTTCCAATCACCGCCGTGCGGCCTTGGCGAAGCGCTTCGAGGAGGCCGTTGAAGCCAACCTCGATGAGACGCTGTCTATTCCGGATCTCTGCCGGATCGTGGGTGTACCCGGACGGTCTCTGCGCACGCTATGCCAGGAACAATTGGGGATGTCACCGATACGGTTCCTGGCGCTGCGGCGTTTGCATTTGGCGCGCCTGGCGCTGCTCCGAGCCGACCACCACACCACGACGGTTACGCAGATTGCAATGGATCACGGCGTTTGGGAGCTGGGACGATTTGCGGTAACCTACAAATCGCTATTTGGGGAATCACCGTCGGCCACGCTGCACCGACGGTCGACTGTCTAGAAAAAACGAAGTTCCCTCCCGGCTCTCTTTTGGGGCCAAATCTGCATAGCTCGAAAATATCAGCATAGGTACGAAAGCGTACGCCGAGTTCGGGAGAGCATACCCGAACCGCGGCACGGTGCGCGCGATTCACCACCAGCACTTCGGACTTTGACGCACGAAGCCTGAACGAGACTGACGGGGGAGATGAATGAACCGGCGGCAATTGTTTCTCTCGACGGCGAAAGCGGCCCTCGCCAGCGCGCTCGGCGGTTCCTGGCTTGTGGGCAAGGCGCGAGCGCAGACGACCGGCGCGGCGCCGTCCACGGCCTCAACGGCTGTGGTGCACGGCACGCCCGGAACCCCGGATGCCACCGTCTCGATCGACGGGCGCGTTCTGCCGCCCCCGTCGCCACCGTTCGGCGGCGTGATCAACGAAACCGCGCAAAATTCCACCCCCTGGTGGCCCCCGCGCATCGTGCCGCCGCAGGGGGCACCCAACGTGCTGCTGATCATGACCGACGACCAGGGCTACGGCGTCAGCGGCACCTTCGACGGTGTGATCCCCACTCCGGCGCTGGACCGAGTGGCCAATGCCGGCCTCCGCTATACGCAGTTCCACTCCACCGCGCTGTGTTCACCGACCCGCGCCGCGCTCCTCACCGGCCGCAACCATCACGAGGTCGGCTTCGGCGTGATCGCCGAGCTGTCAACCGGTTATCCCGGCTACGATGCGTATATCGGCCCGGAGCACGCGACAATCGGCCGCATCCTGCGCGAGCACGGATTTGCCACATCGTGGTTCGGAAAGAACCACAACACGCCGGGCGCACAATACGCCGGGCCATACGACCAATGGCCGTCCGGCATGGGCTTCGACTACTTCTATGGGTTCATGGGCGGTGAGACAGATCAGTGGACGCCGTATCTGTTTCGCGATCATACCCAGATTTCCCCGTGGGTCGGAAGAACCGATTACAACCTGATCACGGATATGGCGGACGAGGCAATCAACTACATGCGCGGGCTCAGCGCCACCGCGCCCGACCAGCCGTTCTTCGTCTATTACGTCCCCGGCGGAAGCCACTCGCCGCACCAACCGAAGAAGGAATGGTCGGACCGGTTCAAAGGCAAGTTCGACATGGGCTGGAATGCCCTGCGCGACGAGATCTTCGCCAATCAGAAGCGCCTCGGCGTGATCCCGCCGGACACCGAGCTGACACCGTGGCCCGATGATCTGGCAAAATGGGAGACGCTCTCGGCCGACGAGAAGAAGCTGTTTGCTCGGCAAGTGGAGGTGTTCGCGGGCTACACCGCCTATACCGATCACGAAATCGGCCGTGTCATCCAGGCGGTCGAGGACATGGGCAAGCTGGATAATACGCTGATCATCTATATCTGCGGCGACAACGGCACCGAGCCCGGAAGGCACGCTGCTCGGAACGCCCAACCAGTACACCGCGTATAACGGCGTCCTGGACGTGCCGGTCGAAGCGCAACTCAAATACTACGATAATTGGGGCCAGGCGCCGACGTACCCGCACATGGCGGTCGCGTGGTCGTGGGCGTTCGACACGCCGTTCAAATGGACCAAGCAGATCGCCTCCCACTTCGGCGGAACCAGGCAAGGCACGGCGATTTCTTGGCCGGCCCGCATCAAGGATGTCGGCGGCATCCGCTCGCAGTTCCACCACATCATCGATATCGTCCCGACAATTCTCGAAGCCACCGGAATCAGGGCACCAGAGGTGGTCGACGGCATCACGCAGGACCCGATTGAGGGTGTGAGCATGGTGTACACCTTCGACAAGGCCAACGCCGCCGCCCCTTCGACCCGGACCACTCAATATTTCGAAATGGTCTCCATCGCGGCATCTACCACGACGGCTGGTACGCCAACACCACGCCGCCGGTGCCGCCATGGGTGCTGAACGCGAAGACGCCCGCTCCCGAGGATTACCAGTGGGAACTCTATCAGATCACCGCGGACTATTCGCAGGCGAATGATCTCGCTTCGAAGATGCCGGACAAGCTCAAGGAAATGCAGGCGCTGTTCGCGCAGGAAGCAAAGAAGTATCACGTCTACCCGCTGGACAACACGCAGTTCCAGCGCGCGATCGCGCCCCGACCGAGCCCCGTCGCGGGACAAACCGTCTTCACCTATTCGGGCGTGATGCCGGGCATCCCGATCCCGCTCTCACCAAGCATCCTGAACCGATCCTTCAACATCACGGCGGAGGTCATCGTTCCGAATGGTGGGGGTAACGGGATGATTGTCACGCAAGGCGGCTGGGCCGGCGGATTCGGGCTGTACCTGCTGAATGGCAGACCCGTGTTCACATATAACCTGCTGCAACTCCTGCAGCCGCGCTGGGCTGGCACGCAGACGCTCACGGCGGGCAAGCATTCGATCGCCTTCGATTTCGTCTACGATGGTCCCGGGATCGCGAAGGGTGGCACGGGCACGCTCAGCGTCGATGGCCAGGACGTCCAGAAGTTCGCGATCCCGCGCACGATTCCGTTCCTGATGCCCGCCGACGAGACCTTCGACGTGGGTATGGACACCCGTACCGGGGTAAACGACCAGGACTATCAGGTTCCGTTCCCCTTCAACGGCACGATCAACAAGCTGACGTTTAAGCTTGGTCCAACACAGTTGGCCGAGAACGACCACAAGAAGATCCAGTTGGCGATGGCCGTGGCGAACGACTAAAAAGATGAAGGAGCCTCAAGTGACCAGATCAATCACGATAGTATCGGTGGTCGCAGCGGCGATTGTCGCCGCCGGGGCGGCCGCCCATGCCCAAGGCATGCTTCTGGATTACGCGGCCGACAAGGTGATCCAGAAATATCAAACCTCGACCTGCGAGCAGCTCAAGCAGATGCGGAGCGAGCCGCCGTCCGAAAAGGACAAGATGGCGTTAGACTTTCTGCGTCATGATGACCAGGCCCGGGTAGCATTCATTGATAAGATTGCTGCGCCCGTGGCCAACAAGATGTTCGAGTGCGGCATGTTTCCCTGAGCAGTACGGCTCACGGCGCCCCGGCGGCCAGAAAGGAGATCATCAGTGGGCACGAATCACCTGACCCTTGCGCTGCCGATGAAGTCGTCCGCGGACGCCAGAGCAGCGGCTGATATGTTGCCGTCGATGATGCCCGATTTCTTCCAGGCACTCGAGGCTGTCGGCACAGTCCACTACTCCCGCTTTACCCTGCTGAACGACAAGACCCTGCTCTATCTCGCGGACTTCGACGGCGAGTTTTCCGAGTTGATGCGGGCTCTGGCCGTCCATGCAGGACCGACCTTCGACGCCATCTTCCAGCACGTGGTGGGCCCTCCACTGACACCTGTCGCGGGCAACGTGGAGGCATTCGTCGATTGGGCCGGCAGCAGATTACTGGATCCTTTGCTCGTGTACAGCGCCTATCCGGGAACCACCGCCCGCGAGATCAAGACGCTGGCGGCCGCCGCCGGCGTGGAGGGCGGGGGGCAAGTACAGCCATTCCTGGTAGTTCTGCCGGCGAAGTCGCGCCTCGCCTATATTGAAATGCAACTGCTGCTGAGGACATTGAACCGTAAGGCGCAGAGAGACCTGGAGAAGGTTGGCACGCCGCATATGGCGCAGTTCATCTCCCTCGGGGACAACGAGATCGGCTTCTTTACCGCTTATGACGGGGCATTCGACACATACATCGCAGACTTTACCAAGAACATCGGCGAGGTTTTCGACGTCATCTTCAAGTTCACCAAGGGCGCGCCGCCCTCACCATGCAGGAAATTCCTGCAGGAATTCATCGATTTCGCGACGGGAGCAAACCGTACGCCGATCGGCTTCTATCAAGCCTATCCGGGACTCAGCAACCAGGACATCCATGCGCTGCTCGCCGATGCCAAGGCAGAGGGATCTCCGGCGAGATAGCGGGGCGAAAGGCAATGGGCGAGCAGAAGACAACGCACGAGGCAGGAAGTATCCTCGGCCGCTTGTTCCGGCGCGGAGATCAGACCGGGCCCGCCTCGCCGGCGCAAAGTCCCCTCAACCTGCGCGACATTCAGGGATTGATTCTCCGCGGCTACCGCATGCCGATGGTACGGCATTTTCTGCTGAAGGTGAGCGATCCGTCGGCGGCACGTCGGCTGCTGGGACGGCTGGTCAGCGGCGACGAATCCGATGCACCACAAATCACCACTGCCGAGAACTGGCATGTCGGTTTCGAGCTCGGGCCGGGAGACAATCCTGCGGAAGCCTCGCGCAGCAAGCCTGACTATTGCCTGAACCTTGGCATCACGTGGCGAGGGCTTGTCGCGCTTGACGTGAAGGATCGTGTTCCGGATCTTTCGTTCAAATCATTCGGGTCATTCATCGCCGGCGCAGCGGCGCGCGCGGAACTGGTGGGTGATACCGGGCCGAGTGCGCCACGGAACTGGATCGAAGGCTTCCGGGACGGCGATGGTCATGCCCTGGTCACGCTGCATGCCCTGAACCCACAGGCGATGGCGACGTATAGCGACAGATTGTCAGCGCTCTTCGTCGCGGACAATGCGTTTCGTGAACTCTGGCGTGATGACGGCGCGGCGCTAATGGAAGTGCACGATGGTCAACTGGTCCCTACGACCAAGGTGCATTTCGGCTACACAGACGGGATCAGCATGACAACCATCCGTGGTGGCCCGGAGCGTTACAAGCGCGATCATCAGGAACCGTGCGAACCGTGGCTGTTCGTTCTGCTCGAGAGCGCCGAAAACTACTTCGTCCCAGAACCGCATGAGCTCGGATTGAATGGCAGCTTCGCCGTCTTCAAGATGATCGAGACCGATGTCGTCGGGTTCGAGAATTTCCTGCAGTCGAACAAGGACCGGATCGACCCCGAGCTGCTGGCTGCGAAAATGTGTGGGCGATGGCGGAACGGAGTTCCGCTGGCGCTTTCGCCTGAT
This sequence comes from uncultured Pseudomonadota bacterium, assembly GCA_963791885.1. GTDB lineage: Bacteria > Pseudomonadota > Alphaproteobacteria > Acetobacterales > Acetobacteraceae > CAVSUZ01. The sequence goes on from CAWBUL010000008.1 coordinate 101,064, forward strand.
ACCGATGCGCCGCCCGGCGGAATGTCGCCGGAGCGGTTGAATGACTTCGAGTATGTGAATGCTGACGGCACAGGCGATCCGAAGGGCCTGAGTTGTCCGGTGGGGTCGCATATCCGTCGGGTCAACCCGCGCGGGCAGCCGGTGGCAGGACAGGGTGTTGCGGGCGGCAGCAACAACACCCACCGCCTGATCCGTCGCGGCATGCCCTATGGCCCTGTCTACGATCCCGCCCAACCGTATGACGGGCTTGAGCGGGGACTGCTTGGCTATTTCATCAACGCCAATATCGAAAACCAATACGAATTCTTGCTGAGCCAATGGGTCAATGACAGTGAATTCGCCGGAGCGGTCCGGCTGCATCCCAAATCGAAGGACCCGATAATAGGAAGCCAGAGTCCAGCGGACAGCATTTTTGTGATCCCTCAGCCGAACGGCGCTCCTCCGATCAAGGTGACAGGGTTATCGACGTTCGCTGTGACAAAAGCGGCAGCTTACTGCTTTCTGCCGAGCATCACTGCAATCCGCTTCATCGCTCAGCTGGGATGAAGCGGATTTCCGAGGATATCGCATGCTGTTTCTGACCAAGCGGTTCGGGGTGACCAGCAGCGACGCCGAACGGGATCTGACCGCGGAAAGGGCCTACATCCAGGAGATCGTCGAAAAAGTTCTGCTGATGCAGGCGAACGCTGCGGCCAAGCAGCAATGTCCGCTCGCACGTGGAACGCACGCGAAGGGCACCTGCGCCCGAGCTCAGTTCGAGGTGTTCAATCTCCGCAATGGTCGTGATGGTGCGTTGGCGAGACGTCTCGCCAGGGGCATCTTCGCGGAACCCGGCAGCTATCCCGCGACGGTCCGATTTGCCAATTCGGACCCGCAGGTCAATTCCGACTTCAAGGCAGATGTCCGCTCGCTGTCAATTTCCGTCGACCTTACCCGCGATGGAACGGCAGAGCCATTGGGCGGCGCTCAACGGCAGGATTTCTCGCTGCAAAACGCGACGACACTGCCTCTGAATGACGCCCGGGCGTTCGTGGCAACCATGCGGATTCTGACCGCTTCGAGCCCCGTCAAAAGTCTGTGGGCGCTTCCGATGGATGATAAACTGCGGGTGGTGCGGACTCTTGCACTGGCGCGGTCGCAGGCGCGCCAGCCAATCAGGCCTTATCAACAACTTCGTTATTGGAGCACAGTTCCCTTCCGCCACGGCCCAGAGGACGTGGTGAAGCAGACGGCGATACCGTCTCCGGATAATTGGTCGCATCCATTGCAGAGAGGAAATCCTAACGCCTTGGCGCAGGAATTGGCCCGTCACCTGAAAGACGACACCAAGCCTGGCAGCTTCGATTTCGGTCTCCAGTTTCTGGATGTGGGCACGATGACTTACTGGGGCAAAAGACAGGACGCGAGCTTCTGGATCGAGAATGCCAGTGTCGAGTGGCCGGGAACACAGTCGCCTTTTCACACGGTCGGGCGACTGACCCTCATGCCAAGATCACAACTTTTCACGGATGCCAGCGAGGCGGTCTATTTCGATGTCACCGGAAACGCGGCGCCGGACAGTGCGCCCATCGGAAGCATCAATCGCGCCCGCTGGCCAGCGGAGGTTGCCAGCCGAAAGGCACGTCTGCACGCTTGATCCTGGAAGCCTGACCCAACTCAGCGTTCGACCAACTCCGAACTAATGGCCATTTGGAGGTCTGAGATGGGGCGGAGCGCGCGTCTCAATCGACGCCGAACACGAAGAAACGAACACGCGAACAGAATCAGGCTCGCCGACGGCAAGGAGCGCAGCATTCAGCACATGACGGCGACGACGTTCTGGAGCGTCGACGGGCGGCCATGTCGGCGGCCGAGTTCGTCACACGCCTGTTCAGTGAGCTGCCGGCGTTGTTCACGGACGAGGACGAACTGCGCGCCCTTTGGAGCCAGCCGGACACCCGGAAGGCCCTGCTCGATACCCTGGCCGAGAAGAGGTACGGCCGTGAGCAGCTCCGCGAGATCGAGCGCATGATCGATGCCGAGAAGAGCGATCTCTGCGACATTCTGGCCTACATCGCCTTCGTGCTGTCGCCGATCACCCGGCAGGAGCGCGCTGACGCCAGCAGACCCTTCATCGCCTCGCAATACGACCCGAAGCTCCAGGCCTTTCTCGATTTCGTACTGTCGCAATACGTCCGGGAAGGAGTTGGCGAACTCGACCAGGCGAAGCTGCCCCACCTTCTTGAACTGAGATACCGGGCCATCAGCGACGCAGCCTCGGAACTTGGCGGGGTCGGGAAAATCCGTGAGGCCTTCGTTGGCTTTCAGGCCCATCTCTACGCCCGGTGACTCCCTGGTTGCCGCCTCGCAAACGGCGCTTCCTGGATACCTAACCTTGTATAGTCATTATGACTAACGATATGGCGTTCCATGCCCCTGCGCCTTATCACCCCGATTGCCCCGTCCCACCCCACGACCACCGAATCCACCCATTCGCGAGCTGAGATTTTGGCGAGACGCGCAGCATGACCCCAACGCCTGAATAGAACCAGTCTCACGCAATGACCTTGAGACTCGAAATCATAAAATTGAGACGATGCCGAGACGCTCCGGTTAGTGCGCTGCTAATCATTGGTCCCACGTTGTGATCCAAAATCCCACACAACGGAAACTGAGATTCTGTCGAGACGAATGTCTTTCGCGGCGACCCCATCGATAAAACACGAAATCCCATCTCCTGATCCAGAATCCCGCGACGCGAAAACTGAGACACTGCGGAGACAACGGCACCAGTCCCCTTTTGCCCGTCCGCGCCGACCCCGCTACCCTGCCGCCCATGCGGATTTGTGTCTTCGGCGCCGGCGCCATCGGGGGGTACCTCGCCGGCCATCTCGCCCAATCAGGCCACGAAACCTCCCTGATCGCTCGAGGCGCCCACCTCGCCGCCATTCAGGCCCATGGCCTTCGAGTCGCCATGCCGGACCGCACCATCCACGTCCGCGTTCCCGCCGAGTCGGACCCCGCCAGCCTCGGCCCACAGGACGTGGTGATCGTTACCGTCAAAGCTCCCGCACTCCCCGCCGTCGCGGCCACCATCGCCCCGCTGCTCGGTCCCGAGACCGCCGTCGCCTTCGTCACCAACGGCATCCCCTGGTGGTACTTCCATCGCCACGGCGGCTCCCACGACGGTCAGCCCATCCGCCGCCTCGACCCGAAGGGCGACCTCTGGACCAGGATCGGTCCGGAGCGAGCCATCGGCGGCATCGCCTGGCCGGCAAGCTCGGTCCCCGAACCCGGCCTGATCCGCATGATCAGCGGCGAGACCCTCGGCACCACCTTCGGCGAACCGGATTGCTCCGACTCGCCCCGCCTCCGCCAACTCGCCGAGGCCTTCCGCGCGGCCGGCCTGCCCGTCTCCACCAGCGACCGGATCCGCGACCTCATCTGGCAGAAGCTGATCTTCAACCTTTCCGCCGGACCGCTCTGCGTCCTGACCGGCGCCGCCGTGCTCGATACCCAGAAGGAACCTGACCTGGTCGCCGCCTCCCGTGTGATGCTCGCGGAAGCCGAGGCCGTCGCCCGCGCCATGGACCGCGACCCAACCATCGACGTGGACCGCATCCTCGCGACCAATCAACGCCTGACCCATCGCCCGAGCATCCTGCAGGACCTTCAGGCCAACCGGCCGATGGAGATCGACGCCCTCTATGGCGTGTTCCAGGACTTCGCGCGGATGACCAATACACCCACGCCCACCCTCGACCTGATCTTCGCCCTGATCCGGGTACGCGCCCGCAGCGCTGGTCTCTACGAGAGCTGATCCCGGTGCGCGCGGGGTTGGCGGGGCGGCCGCGCGCAACATCGTGGTTACACCGAAGCGCCTTGCGTCACCCGCGTACCTGCCGCAGAACCGCCTCCCCACCGGAAGGGACTCCGCGCGCTTGTTCACTCGGTTTTTTCCGCGGCTGGACCGTTACGTTTTTCGTCAGCTCTTTATCGCCCTGCTCGCCGTCACCGGCGGCTTAACCGCTCTTATCTGGCTCACCCAATCCCTTCGCTTCGTCGAACTCGTGGTCAATCATGGCCTATCCCTCGGTGTGTTCATGGAGCTCACCGGACTGCTCGTTCCGAGCTTTGTCGCCGTCATCCTTCCGATCACCACCTTCGTAGTCATCCAGTTCGTGTACCAGCGGTTGTCCGGTGATCGCGAGCTTACCGTGATGCGTGCCGCCGGCTTGTCACCGTTCGCGCTCTCACGGCCCGCTCTCGCCGTCGCACTAATCGCGGTTGCCGCCTGCTACTACCTCAACCTCGTATTGGTGCCCGCCAGCCTGCGTGACTTCCGCGCCTTCGAATGGGAGATCCGCAACAAGGTCGCTGCCTTCCTGTTGCAGGAAGGCGTGTTCACCCCGGTCAGCTCGGACGTCACTGTCTACGTCCGCTCGCGCGATCCCAACGGTACGCTGCGCGGCATCCTGGTCGACGACGACCGCGACAAAACCGCCGAGGCAACCGTGCTCGCCGAAACCGGGCGCCTGATCGATGGCCCACACGGGCCCGAGGTGGTGCTGTTCAACGGCAGCCGTCAGGAGATCGACCCAAAGACTGGCCGGCTGGAAATGCTGACGTTCAAGCAGAACGTGCTGGACCTCGCCAGCGCCGATCAGAACAACGCCGCTCGCCCGCCTGACATGAGCGAACAGTCGTTACACGACCTGTTCAATCCGCATCCGCTCAATCCAAAGGACGCACCGCGCTGGATCGCCGAGGCCCACAAGCAACTCACGACGCCACTTACCGCGCTGTCTTACGCATTGGTGGCCCTGGTCTCCACGCTGACAGGAGCGTTCCGGCGCCACGGCAACATTGTGCGCCCTCTCGCCGGCGTCGCGACCGTGGTCGCCTTGCTGGCGCTTCAGCTCATGGTCCAGGATCTGGCGGCCCGCAACAACGTCTTCATGCCCCTGCTCTGGCTGGAGGCCATCGTCCCCGGCCTGGTCTGTGCTTGGATGCTGTTCCGGTCTGACACGGGCACGGTCCTCTTCCGCACCCTGCCGTCCAGCCCCGCGGACGTCTCGCCATGACCGCGGCTGTCACCCTCGCGCTCTACATCACCCGCCAGTTCACCATCGCCGTACTCGCCGTGGCCGCCGCGTTGACCGGCCTGACCTCCTTGTTCGACTTCATCGAGCTCCTGCGCCGCGCCGCCACCCATACCGAGGCGACCTTCAGCCTCGTGGTGGAGATCGCCGCCCTTCGACTGCCCTACCTGCTTCTTCAGGTCATTCCCTTTGCCGTGCTGCTCGGCGGCATGCTGGCCTTCTGGCGTCTTACCCGATCCTCTGAGCTGATCGTCGCCCGCGCCGCTGGGGTGTCAGCGTGGCAGTTCCTCTCCGCGCCCGTCCTCTGCGCGCTGGCCATCGGCGGCATCTGCACCATGGCCATCAGCCCGATTTCCTCCGTCCTGTTCGAGCGTGCCGAGACCCTCTCCTCCCGCTACCTCTCGACCGGTGGAGGGCCGCTCGAACTCGCTCATGACCAGCTTTGGCTGCGGCAGGCGGACCATGGCCTCGTCCCGGACGGGGTCGCTATCATCCACGCCAACGACGTGAGCCTTCGGCGTAACACACTCTCGACCCGCAGCCTGACTGTGTTCCGTCTCGATCCAGAAGACCGGCTGCTGACCCGTATCGACGCCGCCAGGGCCACGCTCGCCCCCGGCAAATGGATTTTGGACGGCGCACGGACCCTCCATCCCGACGCGTTGCCGCAGCCGGATGGCCGCATCATCCTGCCTACCGATCTCACTGTCGATCGCGTGCAGGAAAGCTTCGCCTCGCCCGATACCCTCTCCGTCTGGGAACTGCCGGGCTTCATCCGTCTACTCAATCGCTCTGGCTTCTCCTCCATCAGCCACCGTCTGCACTTTCAGGCGCTGCTCTCCCTCCCGCTCCTCTGCGCCACGATGGCTCTGGTGGCCGCTGGTTTTTCCATGCGGCCCGCTCGGCGCGGCGGCGTGGCGCGCATGATCGGTTCCGGCGTCGCCGCCGGATTCGCCTTGTTTATGATTTCCAAAATGGCGGAGCAGTTCGGCCAATCGGGCGCCATGCCCGTGATGCTCGCGGCCTGGGCGCCCGCCGCCGCTGGCCTGATGCTCGCAGTCGCCCTGCTTCTTCACGTGGAAGACGGCTAGGTGCTGTTCTCCCGCTTTGGCGCTCTCGCCTTCGCGCTCGCCTGCGTTATCGCGCCCGCCGCTCTGCACGCGCAGCCTCACATCAGCGGTCCGCCGGTCAATCGCAATGCTCCGGTGACCTTCCGGGCTGATCAGGTCGAATACCAGCAAAACCAGCAGCTCGTAATCGCAAGCGGCCACGTGGAGGCCTGGCAGGAGGGGCGCGTCCTCCGAGCGGATCAGGTCACCTTCAATCGTCAGACCGGCATCGCCATCGCCCGCGGTCATGTAACGATCATCGAGCCGGACGGACAGATCCTGTACGCCGATGCTGCTGAACTCACCCAGAATATGCGCGACGGCATCCTGACCGCCATCCGCGCACGCCTGCCCCAGAATGGCCAACTCGCCGCCAACGGCGGTCGTCGCACCGGCGGGGTGCTCAACTCGCTGTCAAAGGTCGTTTATTCCACTTGCAACCTTTGCAAGAAGAATCCAACCAAGCCGCCCCTGTGGCAGATCCGAGCTTCCAACGCAACCGAAGACTCTCAGCACAAGCGCATCGAATACACCAACGCGGAAATGCAACTCTACGGCGTTCCCGTCGCCTATTTTCCGTATTTCTGGACCGCCGAGCCCGGGGCTAACCGCGCCAGCGGATTCCTGTTCCCTTCGATGGGCTACACCTCCCACATCGGCGGCTTCTTCGCCCTGCCGTATTACTGGGTCATCGATGACCAGTCGGATGCCACGTTCACGCCCATGCTCACCACGCAGGGCGGGCCCGAAATGGACGTGGAATACCGCCGGCGGTTCAACAACGGCTATCTCACGCTGAACGGTTCGGCGGGATATTTTGAGAATTCGCTGCAGGGCACGATTTTCGCCAAGGGCCAGTTCGACCTGAATGACGAATGGCGTGCCGGCTTCAACGTCAATCGCGCGAGTTCAGCCGATTACGTCAATGATTTCCATCTCGGCCACGATCTTGGCAGTGACCCAAGCCTGCTCGCGAGCAATATCTACCTGGAAGGATTCGGGCAGGGTGCCTATTCGCGGCTGGACACCAATTTTTATCAAGGCCTGACGACCACGATCACCAACTCGCAGCTTCCGGTCGTTCTACCGCGCTACGAGTACAGTTATTTCGGCCAGCCGGACGCGCTCGGTGGTCGGCTAAAAATCGATACAGAAAATTTCAACGTGCTGCGTACCGATGGCACGAATACCCAGCGAGGCGCGCTGGTGCTGGAATGGGATCGGCCGTTCATCGGTCGCCTGGGTGATCTCTGGACGCTGAAACTGCATACTGACGCAGCTGCCTATAACGCCACCGATATGAATCAGCAGCCCAATTTCGCTAATGTCGATAAGGTAGATGACGCGCGCGCTCTGCCTGAGGCCGCGCTCGATTTCCGCTGGCCTTTCGCCCGCTACATTGATCCTTGGGGCACTCAGGTCATCGAACCGTTGGCTGAACTCGTCACAGGGCCCAATGAGGGTGATAGCCAGGTCAACAAATATCCGAACGAGGACAGTTTCGATTGGAATCTCACGGACCAGAATCTCTTCGGCTTCAATCGTCTCGGCGGCATCGACAGGCTGGAGGGCGGTTCCCGTGCCACCGTGGGCCTGCACACCGCGTGGTATCTGGGAGGGGCCACCCTCGATGGGATGGTCGGTCAGTCCTACCGCACCACCACACTGACGTGGCTGCCCGAAGTCTCCGGCCTGCGCGACAACGTCTCAGATATCGTCGGCCACCTGAGTTTCACACCGACAAGCTGGTTCGACACCACGTACCGCTTCCGTTTCGATCATCGGTCCTGGGCGAATCGCGAATCGGACGTGACTGCCTCGGTCGGCGAGCCAATTCTGCGCGTGACGGCAGGATATCTTTATACCAGTTTCGATCCATATTACTACTATGCCCAGTCGAACCCCCCGCCAGCTAGCCTTCCGCCTGTTGGGTCGCCCTTCTATACGCCGCGCAATGAAATCACCCTAGGTGCGTCTTCCATCTGGGGCCAATATCGCTTCTCCGGCTTCGCCCGGCGGGACCTGGCGCTCAATCAAATGGTGGCGGTAGGCGGCGATGCGGCCTATGAGAACGAGTGTCTGATCGTGGACTTGAAGTTCTATCGCCGCTACACGGATCTCAACGGGCAAGGCAGTTCCACGACTGTGCTTCTCCAGTTTACCTTCAAAACCATCGGGCAGTTCGGTTTCAAGGCTCTCTAGGGAAACGTTCCGGATGACTAGCTTTCGCTTCGCCACTATCACCGTGCTGGCGCTTTCGGCCAGCTTTGCCGCCGCCGCTGCGCCCGTGCATCGCCCGGCTGTGCGGCCGCCCGTGGCTTCGACCGATATGGCCCAAATCGTCGCCGTCGTGAACGGCCATCCCATCACCAACCAGGACGTGGATGCCCGCGCCCGGCTCTTCGCCATCGCCTCCGGTCTCCCGGTCTCCCCGGACACGCTCGACCGGCTCAAGCCGCAGATGACAAGGCAGCTCATCGATGAGCGTCTGCGGATGGATAAGATCGAGGACGACCACATCGTGGTTCCGGACAAGGAGATCGCCGCCGCTATCCGCGAACTGGAAGGCCGCAACGGTATGCAGCCGGGCGGATTGCGCCGGCAGTTGGACGCCGACGGGGTAAGCTTCATCACGCTCGTGGACCAGCTTCGTACCCAGCTCGGATGGACCCAGGTGCTTCGTCAGTCGCTGGGGGAGCGTGCGACGGTCACTGATGCGGAAGTGGCAGCGCAGCAGCGGCTTTTGGCTCAACAGGTAGGCAAACCCGAATATCACGTGGGTGAGATCTATATCCCGACTGAAGGCAAGACGGCCGACACCAATGCCTTCGCTCAAACCGTGATCAAGGAGCTTCGGTCCGGCGCTCCGTTCCCGGTCGTCGCGGCACAGTTCAGCCAGAGCCAGAGCGCGCTGCAGGGCGGCGACCTGGGATGGGTTCAACCGAACCAGCTCGATCCGCAGGTGGCTCGCGTTGTTTCCGAGATGCCGCCGGGCGCGGTCAGCGATCCGATTGATGTGCCGGGTGGGGTCGAGATCGTCACGCTGGTCGGCAAACGTGAGATCGGCAATGAGATCTCGACCGTTCTTTCGTTGCGCGAGGTCTTTCTTCCGTTCGCAACCAACCTAAATCCGCAGGCTCCCACACCTCAACAGATCGCGCAGCTGCAGAAGGCCAGATCCATCAGCACTGATACGAAAAGCTGCGATCAGATGGAGCAGGTGGCGAAGGAGGAGAATTCGCCGCGGCCCGCTAATCCGGGAGATGTGCGGCTCGATCAGGTTAACCCGCCATCGTTTCGCGAAATGCTCAGTACCCAGCCGATCGGCGTCGCTACCAAGCCGCTCGTTTCACCCGACGGAATCGCTGTCATGATCGTCTGCTCGCGTGATGAGAAGAATATGGCGCAGCTATCGGCCAAGGAGATCAAACAGCAGTTGTTTGTCCAACGAGTGGATTTGCTGTCGCGCCAGTTGGTGCAGGATTTGCGCAGTCAGGCGCGCATCGAAATGCGGCCGGCGACGGGGAACGCGTAGAGCGGGATCGCGCGTCGCGCCTTAGCGGCTGATGTCCAAGATCCGATCAAAGAAGCGCAGCGCCGCCTGTCCGATCTGCTCGTGCAGCTTGCCCCGATCGACGCCGGTGCGTCCACGCAAGCTTCCGGATAATTATCCCGCCCGACTTGGTCGCATTCGTTATCGAAAATCTCGCGCCCAACCGGTCCTGGCAGGACATCCAGCGTCGCATGCGGGATGTATTTAGCAGCGAAGGCTGCGTTGTCAGCCGGTGGCGTGGTCGTGTCGCCTGCGCCGACAATGATATAGGCCGGTATCGTCATGTGTCGGAGGCCCGCCGCATCCATGCCGAAACCCTGGATGTCGCCCGGCGCCGTGGCGAACGCCGCCTTCACCCGCGGATCGCGCACATGCATCGCGGGCGTGGCGTCGACCTGCATCTCGGCCCGCAGATAGTGCGGCACGACGATATTGTCCTTCCACCGGCGCTGATACGCCTCGAACGCGGCGGGATTGATCGTCGCGCCGCCGATCCACAGCGACGTGAAGCCACCCTGGGAGTGACCGGCGATCCCGATCCTCGCCGGATCGATATGCCGTCCCCAGACCGGATCGGTCAGCAGATGACTGATGTCCAGGCTGATATCGCGCGGCCGCTATCAAAGCCTGTTGCGCACATAGAGGGCGCTCGAGTCGAACGTGTTCGCCCGGTAGTGGTAGACCATTGCAACCAGATAGCCGTGCTCAGCGAGATATTCGCCGAACCAGGCGTAACCGGCGCCATTGCCGCCCGCGCCGTGGGAGAACACCACCGGAGGGTGCCGTTCGCCGTCCCGCACGACCGGGGCATCGTGATACAGATGCAGATCGGTGGAGAGGAAGATCTTGACCGGAACCGCCCCTGACTAAGGAACGGCCGGATAGATCAGCATGTAATCCATCACACGGCCGTCGGGCGCGCGGTACTCCACCTGCGTCATTCCGGACTGATAGGTCGTGGCAGGCAGCGCCCGGGCCGTTACGCAGGATGCCAGCAAACCAAGCGCCGCTGCCGCAGCCCGGACCAAACCGCTCATACAGCTTCAACCTTGACGATGTCGGCGGCCAGATGTCAGTCGAACAGCGAACTGACCGAACTCTCGTCGTGAATCCGCCGCATCGCATCCGCCATCAGCGGCGCGATCGTAAGCTGCCGGACGTTGTGGGCCAGCCGCACAGCCTCCGTGCCCAGGATCGAATCGGTGATGGTCAGCATCTCGACCGGCGAAGCTGCGATTCGCGCCACGGCCCCGCCCGAGAGCACGCCGTGTGTCACATACACGCTGGCCGAGCGTGCACCCGCTTTCAGCAGCGCCTCCGCCGCGTTGCACAGCGTTCCGCCTGAATCCACGATGTCGTCGATCAGGATGCAGTCCCGCCCGGACACATCGCCAATTACGTTCATCACCTCCGAGACGCCCGCACGTTCGCGCCGCTTGTCGATGATCGCAAGGTCAGTGTTCAGTCGGCGCGCGATCGCACGGGCCCGCAGCACGCCACCCACATCGGGCGAGACGATCATCACATCCCGACCGGCATAGCGTTCCTCGATGTCGCGGCCGAACAACGGTGCGGCGTACAAATTATCCACCGGGATATCAAAGAACCCCTGAATCTGCCCGGCGTGAAGGTCCATCGTCAGCACCCGGTTCGCCCCGGCCTCGGTGATAAGATTAGCCACCAGTTTTGCGCTGATCGGCGTGCGCGGTGCTGTTTTGCGATCCTGCCGGGCGTAACCGAAATACGGGATCACAGCTGTCACCCGTCGCGCGGAGCTTCGCCGCAGCGCATCCAGAGTGATCAGCAATTCCATTAGATTGTCGTTAGCCGGGTAGGACGTGGACTGCACGACGAACACGTCCTCGCCGCGCACGTTCTCCTCAATTTCCACGAACACTTCCATGTCGGCGAAGCGGCGTACCAGGGCGCGGGTCAGCGGCAGGTTGAGCGCGGCGGCCATAGCCTCCGCCAGGGGGCGATTGCTGTTGCAGGCCAGTATCTTCATTCAGCGACCCCCACCGCAGCGCAGCATCACGGCCGGCGGGCTTCTAGCAACGGCTCCGTGACATGTCCATGAACGACGTTACGATGTCGCCGGAGGGGTCATCGTTGGGGTGGGAGCCGCTTGTGGCGTTGCCGGCGCGGGTGGGGACGAGCCGGCGTCCGGCTCCCGCCTTGATACGCGCTTGATGATCTCATTGACGCCGCCAGAGGCTTGATCCGTGATCACGCCGGCGACGTCGCCCCAGTAATGATCGAGCGAGCCGGCCGGGATCTCGTTCAACTGGATGACGCGCCCGGCTTCCCGCCCGCGCGCATCCTTCACGATCCACTGGATTTCCACGCGCTGCTGATTGCCGGGGATCGTGACCATCCTGACCTGGCCCTGCACGGTGATGTCCGGCGGCGTCTTCGGCTCCATCTCGACCTTCGGGCCGAGCGCCGTCAGCTTGGTGCGCAACAATCGCGCCAATGCGACGTTGCCGTCACCCGGCGCACCCGTCACGTCCGGCACCAGGACCTCTGCTGCGCGGTTGTAGAGGCTGTTGGGATCGGCCTTCATGATCCCGGTCTCGATCCCAGTCAGCATAGAAGCGATGCCCGGCGCGGCCTGCAGCGCCACCTGATGCAGCGTGGCTGGATCGCCATTGGCCCAGGATGCGGTCGGTACCGGCGCCCCGGCCATGGTGCCCTGCGGTTTCCCCTGCGGATTGAACACAGTGTAGCGCGGCACGACGGTCCCGCCGTTGAGCTGCGCCGAGATGACCAGATGCCAGTCGGTCCCGGCCGGCCTCTGGGCATAGGCCGGCACCTCGCCCCGTTGCAGCCGGTCCGCCAGGTCAGCCGCCAATGCGTGCGCCGCATCATCGGACAGCAGCGCGTCAGGGGGCGTCGGAATAGCCAGCCGCGGATCCGGCGGCTGCCGCAGCGTCATGGCCGCGCCGCCAGGGTTCCCGAGGAACGGTTCCGGCAGGTCACCGCATCCCGCAAGCAGCAGGAGCATGCTTAACGCTACCCAGCGAAGGTTCATGCCGGCAGCGCGATAATCGAGATCTGATGTCCGATCGGGCCGCCTCCACCGAGCACCCGCCGCCGATGGCTGAAGAACCGATCCTGCTCTGCCGCTGTATCGGCGTCGATCCGGCCGGTGTCGCTCACGCCGGCTCGGCGCAGCCGCCAGGCACAGTAGCCGCCCAGGTCGAACTGCCAGTGCCCGGGGCGGCGCCCGTCGGTGATGAATGCGGAACCGTCGGACGCGGCATGCAGGACCGCATCCCGCACCTCCGCACCGACTTCGTAGGAAGCCGGCCCGATGCACGGCCCGACCGCCGCCCGCACCCGCGCGATGGAGGCGCCGAGCGCCGTCATGGCCTCCAGCGTTGCCTCCAACACCCCAGCCACCGCGCCGCGCCAGCCGGCATGGGCCGCGCCGATGATCCCCGCTTCCTCGTCGGCGAACAGCACCGGCGCGCAATCCGCCGTCACGATCCCCAACGCCATCCCGGGCCGGTCCGTCACCATCGCATCGCCCGACGGCCCTTCGCCCGGCCGCCATGCCTCGGTCACCCTGATCGCATCCCGCCCGTGCACCTGCATCAGCCCGACAAGCTGTGGCAACCGGGCGCCGACCGCCTGCGCTGCGCGGGACCGGTTCTCCAGCACGGCCTCACGTCCATCGGCGCTGGACAGGCTGCAGTTGAGCGACGCGTAGGGGCCAGCGGACACGCCACCCGCTCGCGTGAAAAATCCGTGCGGAGCGGTCAGCACATCGTAACGCAGATGCGGCGTCATTCCTCGAATCCGGGCAACACGAAGTTCGGGTGGCACAATGCGAACGCTTTGAACAGCCGCCCCATCTGGTCCGGCTCAACCAGGCGTTTCGCTGCTTCGATCAATGCCGACGCCCGCGCCGGGGGCTGCCCGCGGGCCAGCCGGTCGGTTCGCTGGAACAGGCCAAGCCGGGTGAGGAAGACCCCTTGCGGGATCGGGCCATGGATTGCGACCCCATGCCGCACTGCCTCTGCCGCGAGTGCTGGAAAATCCACGTGCGCTGTCAGGTCCGCGCTACCCGGGTCATGCAGCGCGTCGGCGAACTGGCCGCCGCGGACGGCCTGCAAACTGTCGCCGCTGGCAGACTCGCCGGGACCGTAGTCGATGAATAGCGCCGCTCCGCCATGCGTGAGGATACGCCGCGCGGCTTCCGCCACGAAGCCAAGCGCTCCCTCATTCACTTCGATGATGCGTGGCTCTTCCGTTGGTGTCAGGCGACACGACGCGTTCATGACCGCCGGGACGGGTTCGGCCGGCTGCTCCACCAGCGCGCCATCGGCGACGAACCGCTCGAACCACGAGGCGTCGCGCTGGACGAATTGCCGGATCGGCAGCGCGTCGAGGAACTCGTTGGCCAGCAGCAGAATAGCGCAAGGAGGTAGCTGCTCCAGCTGCTCATGCCAAACGGCGCCCGGTACCGCATGCGCCTGCAGCGTTCTCAGTCGGGGCGACGTTTCGATCAGATGCACCGAAGCTACGGCTGCGAACTCGGGCGCGCGCGTCCTGATCGCGCGCAGCGCGTCCGCCATCAACGTTCCCCGGCCAGGCCCGGCCTCGGCGAGCGAGACCGGCGCCGGCCGCACGAGCGCGTCCCACACCACGGCCGCCCACAGGCCCAGAATCTCGCCGAAAACCTGCGATATCTCCGGCGCCGTGGTGAAATCGGCAAACGGATCGCGCGTCGCATAATACAGCGCGTTCGCCCGCGCCATGAACTGATCGAGCCGTTCCAGCATCCCTTGACGGGATAGACCTTCGCGAGTTGCGGCTCTACCGTACTGCCCAATCGATCAGGGCAGGAAACCACCATCAATGCACATCACCCGCCGCCACACTCTCGCCCTCGGTGCCGCTTCCCTGCTCGCCCCGTCAGCCAAGGCCGCGGACTTCGACTGGAAGCGCTACTCCGGCAAGCAGCTACACTTCATGGTATCGGTGCATCCATGGACGCAGTGGGCGCAGACGCAGCTTCCGGCGCTGGAGCGCGACACGGGCATCAAAGTGAACTGGGAGATCCTGTACGAGGACCAGTTGCGGCAGAAGCTGCCGCTGTCCTTGCGGTCGGACCCGGGATCGGTGGATGGCTTCTTTACCCTGCCATCCTGGGACGCGGCGGCGTTCACCGCGGCCGGCTGGTACGAACCACTGGATAAGCTCCTCGCTTCGGACCTGACGGCGCCGGACTACGATTTCGCGGACGTGTTCCCGAATATCGCGAAGATCGCCCAGTATAAGGGTGCGCAGATCGGTGTGCCGATCACGATCGAGGTGCAGGCGCTGTTCATGAACAAGGGCATGCTGGCGGCGAAGAACCAGAGCGTGCCGGGGACTTTGGATGCACTGATGTCCACGGCGAAGGCGCTGAACGATCCGGGCAAGGATCTGGCGGGGATCGTGACGCGGGGCGACGGGGTGCAGGCGGTCTATACATTCGCGCCGTTCCTGTTCGCATTCGGCGGCCACTGGCAGGACGATAAGGGGGCGCCGACGCTCAATACGCCGGAGGCGATCAAGGCCTTACAATATTACGGCGAGTTGCTGCGCAGCGGCGGCCCGCCGAACATTCTGGGAATGCAGTGGAAGACCACATATCCGCTGTTCGAGCAGGCGCACGCGGCGATGTTCATTGATGCAACCAATTTTATCTCCTACTTCAAGGATCCGTCGCAGTCGCGCGTCGTGGATCAGGTCGCTGTCGCGCCGCTGCCCGCCGGGCCGGCCGGGTCGCACAGCACGGTCATTTCCTGGGCGCCAGCCATTGCCGCGTCGTCGCGCAACAAAGAGGCGACGTGGCTGGTCATTCAGTACTTCACATCGAAGGCCGCGACCCAGGCCGCGACCAAGGCGACGAAGCTGCCGCCGGCGCGGCAGTCGGTGTATAACAGCGACGTCTATACAAGTTCGGTGCCGCCGGACGTCATTGCGACGACCAAGGCGACGATCCCGAACGCAGTGCCGAACGGCGCCAATCCGCTGGTGATCCCCGTGCCGGAGACGCGCGCGGCGATCGGTGAGGCGATCACGGCGGTGCTGCAAGGCAAGGATGCCGCCGCGGCGGCCAACAAGATGCAAAAAGAGGTCGTGTCGGTCCTGAATGGCTGACGCGCTCTCGTCGCCGGTCGCTGGCACGCGGTCACGGCGTGCCCGCCGGCACCATGACTATACGCCCGATCTGCTCGCCGCGCCGGCGCTGATCGCCATCGCGATCGTGATGGGGTTCCCGCTGCTGTACCTATGCAGCATGAGCCTGCACCGCTGGTCGCTGATCGGCTTCGCGCCGCCGCGCTTCATCGGGTTGCAAAACTTCACGGCGCTGGCATCGGACGACCGGTTCACCGCCTCACTCTGGCGGACGCTGTATTTCACTGCTCTGGGTCTGGCGTCCAACATCCCGCTGGGGCTGGCGATCGCGCTGCTGCTCGACCAGCGTTTTCCCACACGCAATCTGCTGCGCGCACTGATGATCCTGCCGATGGTGGCGACTCCGGCGGCAATGGGGCTGGTCTGGACGGTGATGCTCGATCCGTCGCTTGGTATCGTTCGTTACGTGCTGGGGCTGGTGGGGATCGCGCATCCGCCGCTATGGCTGTCCAACCCAGCCTGGGTGGTGCCGACATTGGTCGGCGTCGATGCGTGGATGTGGACGCCCATGGTGACGCTGATCTGCATGGCGGGGTTGGCCGCGCTGCCGCAGGAGCCGTTCGAGGCGGCGCGTGTCGATGGCGCCGGAGCGTGGCAGCGCTTCAGGTTCATCACCCTGCCGCTGCTTGCGCCCACTTTGCTGGTGGCGGCGATGCTGCGGGTGATGGACCTGCTGAAGGTGATCGACATTGTTTACGTGATGACAGGTGGCGGGCCGGGCCACGCGTCGGAGACGATCAACCTCTACAACTACCTGGTGGCGCTGTCGTACGACAAAATCGGTTATGGCGCGGCTGTGGCCCTGGTGCTGTTTGCGCTGGTGCTGATGTGCACCGTGGTGCTGATCCGTTTCCGCCGGGCGCTGGCATGAAGCCGCGTACGCTACTGCTGATGGTGGCGGGGTGGGTGACGGTGGGTGCGTTCCTCGCCCCGCTGGCCTGGATGGTGCTGGGATCATTCAAGACCACGGTCGATTTCCTGGCCTTCCCGCCGGCTTGGGTGTTTCGCCCGACGCTGGACAACTATGCTCAGGTCTTCGCCGACAACAATTTCCCCCGCTACATGCTGAACAGCACCATCGTCGCGGTGGGTTCCACCGTCGTGGGACTGGTGCTGGGAATGCCGGCTGCCTACGCCCTGGCGCGCTACAAGCGCACGGCGATCGGCGTGCTGCTGCTGGCGGCGCGCATGGCGCCGGGCATCGCCTTCCTGATTCCGCTCTTCGTCATGTTCCTGTCGCTGCACCTGGTCGGTAGTTTCACCAGCCTGATCGTAAGTCACCTGATCTTCACGCTGCCGCTGTCGGTATGGATGTTGATCGGCTTCATCGAGGCGGTGCCTCGTGAGGTGGAGCAGGCAGCGTTGATCGACGGGTGTGGGGTGATCGGAGTGTTGCTGAGGATCATCACGCCGCTCACGGTGCAGGGTATCGCGGCGACGGCGATTTTGGCGTTCATAGCCTCCTGGAACAATTTCCTGTTCGCCTTGGTGCTGTCGAACGACAGGACCAAGACGCTGCCGGTCGCGGTACTGGGATATATCGGTTACAACTCGATTCAGTGGGGCACGCTGATGGCCGCGGCGACGCTGATCACGCTGCCTGTTTTGGCACTGGCTCTGTGCGTACAGCGCTACATCGTGCGCGGATTGGTGGCTGGTGCGGTGAACGGGTGAAGACACTGCTGATCGTGTTTCACTCCCGCACCGGAGGTGCCGAACAGATGGCCCAGGCAGCGGCGCAGGGGGCGCGGCAGGAGGGTGGTATCACGGTCCGGCTGGTGGACGCGCCGCACGGCGGGCCGGAGGACCTTCTCGCCGCTGATGGTTTCATATTCGCCGCACCTGAGAACCTTGCCGCCCTCAGCGGCCTGATGAAAGACTTCTTCGACCGCAGCTACTACCCCGTGCTGGATCGGCTGAACGGCCGCCCCTGCGCCATCATGGTCTGCGCCGGAAGTGACGGAACAAATGCAGTGCGACAGATGGACCGCATCCTAACCGGCTGGCGTCTGCGTCCGATCGCCAAACCGCTTGTCGTGTGCACCCACGCCCAGACGCCGGAAGCGATCCTCGCGCGAAAGACGATAACGCCGCGTGATCGCGCGGCTTGCGCGGAACTTGGTGCTGCCTTTGCGGTCGGGCTCGCAGGCGGGATCTTCTGATTTCGAGGATGGGTGGGTGGCGCGGGCCACTCACCGCGTGGCCAGTTCGCCCACCAACTGGTTCGCCGCACCGGCCGACGCGACGAACATGCTGAAATTCACCCGGTTGACGGCAACAAACACACCGACATCCCTACCGGGGGCGAGCGCCACGTATGTTATGAATCCGCCGCCGCCACCGCTCGCGTACCGCTCCCCCGCCCCCTGCTCCAGCGCGTCACTGAGAAGATCGAATCCGATGTTGGAGTGGGAACTGATCGTGCCCGGTGACCATTGCAACTGTACCTGATCAAGCCACGCCATGCGTTCAGCCCGCGTGGGCCAGTCAAACGGCGGGCGACCTTGTGGAACGTCCCCAATCTCCCGCGGCAATGCCGCCGAATGCGTTGCCAGATCCAGCAAGGAGATCGGCCGGCCATTGAAGCTCGGCACGTGCACACCCGGAAGATACGAGGCCAACGTATCCGTCAGTTTCATCCGGCCGCTCACTGCCAGACTGGCCAGCATCTCGCCGGTGAAGACCTTGGTGATTGATCCGAGCCGGATCAGCGTCCGGCCATCCGGCGCGGGGTTGGGATGCTCAGGATGATCCTCTTTCGGCCGTACCGTGCCGAACCCCATCACCGCGCTGTCCTTGCCGTTCACGACCGCCAGCAACAGTCCAGGCGAGCCGCTATCAGCCCACATCGCGAAGCCCGGCAGTTCCATCGCCTGTTCCATCAGCACGCTGGCGGCCTGTGCCGGGCGGACAACTGTGATGATTCCTGCAATCAGCAGGACCAGCCGGATCATGACGTTGCCTCCTCTAACGGCATCATCATGGTCCGGAAATCGGGGTGGTCAATCATCATCCTGGAAGCGCAACCGGCGCCATCAGGTCATGGCGCCGGTTGTTGTTTGATTCGCTGAAGCTGCTAGACCTGCCAGAAGGGTTTATTCGCCTCTGCCTCCGCTTCAGTGAAGCTCACGCCGATATCCTTCAGCATGTGCCCATCCAGTTGCGCGAGCAACTGCCGCGACCGGTGCCGCCGGTACGCAGCCTGCACCCAAGATCCTACCCGCGCAGTCCACGGCAGCTTAGGACGCAAGGCCGGCGACGCCGGGACCTGACGTGGGACGAAAGACCCATCATGATCAGCCACGAACGAGTGGGTCGAAATCAAGCCGGACATCTGCACCTCCTTCTTCTGTGCTGCCGGATCACCCCCAGATTGGGTCCCTCTCGAAATCAGTGAAACGAATTGATTTGATGCCAGCCATCAACTAGATTGATGGCCATGACCCTGCCGGTTTTAGACCCTGATTTGCTGCGGTCTTTTCTGCTGATCGCGGAAGGGAACAGCTTCACACGCGCGGCTGCCATGCTCGGAAGGACGCAGTCCGCAGTCTCCATGCAAATCAAGCGGCTCGAAGAAATCCTCGGCCAACCCGTCTTCGCGCGGGGCCGTGGCGGCGCCACCGAGCTCACACCGCACGGCCAGTATTTGCTCTCCCGCGCGCGCCAGATCCTCGCGGTGAATGACGAGGTCGTGACGATGTTTCGCACGCCGCAAATCGCCGGGACCGTGCGGTTGGGTGTGCCGGACGACTACGCTTTCGGCTATTTGCCGCCGGTGCTGAAGCGCTTCGCCGACACGCATCCTGCGGTGCAGGTGGACGTGCTGTGCGAACCGTCTGACGACCTGACGGCGCGGCTGAAGCATGGCGAACTGGACCTTGCGATCGTGTCGTCGCAACAGGCGGATGGAGTGAACAAGGTCCCGCTGTGGCGCGGCGATCTCGTCTGGGTGACCTCTACACGCTACGCGCCGCACCGGTTGGATCCGCTGCCGCTGGCTTTATCCAGCGCCGATCCGCTGGCCAATCCCGGTCGATGTGAGTGGGCCAGCGCTGCGGTCCGTACGCTGGAGCAGGCCGGACGGCGCTATCGGGTTGCTTATATCTCTTCCTCGCAGGCAGGCACCCACGCGCCCGTGGTGGCAGGGCTGGCGGTTACCGTCTCCGCTCAGGCCTGGCTACCCGAGGGATTGCGTCCCGTCCGCCCCGATGAGGGCCTGCCCCGCCTGCCGCAGTACGGCATCGTGATGATGCGCAGCAAGCATGCGCGCCAGCCGGTGACTGACGCGCTGGCTGGCCATATTGAGGCGAGTTGCCACGCCGATGCGCGGCAGGGCCGTGCGGCCTAACCTGGTTTGCCCGGGTAGTCCGGTTCGGTCAGGAAGGGATACGGCCCCGGGAAGCTCTCCACATACGCCATGTGTGTGACGAAGCCTGTCTCCTGCGAGAACTGGTGCAGCAGGTAGGCGGGCGGTTCCAGGCGGAAGTGGGACGGGGCCTCGGGGTGCAGGTCCAGCTCGACCTGATGCGCCACAGATGGACCGCAACACACCACTGCCGAGCCAATCACGGCAGTGATGGGTCGGTGCACGTGGCCGCAGAGAATGAGCCTTACCTGCTTGTGGCGGCCCAGGACCTCCTGGAACGCTTGGCGGTTCTGCAAGTCGATGCGGTCCATATGCACGATGCCGGTGGTGAAGGGCGGGTGATGCATGCCGATCAGGGTCGGGCGATCCGGACGCTCGGCCAGCGTGCGATCCAACCAATCCAGGCGACGAGGACAGAGCTCGCCATGGCCTGCGCCGGGAACGACGGTGTCGAGCATGACGAAGCGGACTGCAAAGTCGTCCACCGCGAACTGCACGAAGCCCTCATTATGCCGCGTCTCCGGCACCTGCTCGATCAGCATCTCACGCCGGTCATGGTTGCCGGGAATGAAGAAGACCGGTACGCGCATGTGGCGCGCCACCAGTTTCTTGAACACGGCGTACTCATCGGCACGGCCGCATTCGGTCAGATCGCCGGTGATCAGCACGACGTCAGGACGGGGATCGAGCGCCATGACCGCGCGGAATGCGCGATCCGTGAGCATGTTGGTTTCCGACACCCGGTCGGCGGCCATGCCGACCGGGCGGATGTGAAGATCCGTGAGTTGCGCGATCAGCATGGGCGTCAGGCCGGCAGCGTCAGCGCGGTGCGCTGCAGATAGGGAAGCAGCAGCGCATCGGCGTCCTTCTGGGCCTGCGCCGCGGCAGCGTCCGGATTGCCGCGGCCATTGATGATTGCCTGCACCTGATTCTCCATCGCTTCACGAACGGGGACAGTCTTGTAGGTTGCGAACCAGCCGCGGCCTGCCTGATTGAGCTGCGCAAGGGCGACGCCGGCTTCCGGGTTCTTGGCCATATAGTCCTTCATCTCCGGCAGGTCGTACGCGGCACGGTTGGGAGCGAAGTATCCAGTGAAACGACTCCAGCTCCCGGCGACGGCAGGGCTGGTCAACCACTTGATCAGGGTCCAGGCGGCCTGCACCCGCTCCGGCGAATTGCCCTTGGGGATGATCAGGCTGCCGCCGCCGACAGGTGCGGCGTTCAGCACGTTGCGCGGGACGAAGGCGGTCTTGAAAGGCGTCTTCATGCCTTCGCGAACGAAGCCGAGGGCGCCGGTAGAGAGCATCATCATGCCGGCCCGGCCGGAAAAGAAGGCGGCGGTGGTACCGTTCGCGTCCAACACGCCTTGCGGCATGATCTTGTGCTTGCGCACCATGTCATCGAGGAAGCGGAGAGCTGCGACGGTCGCGGCTTCGGTGTAGTAAACTTCACCGCCATAACTGGTGTTGTAGTACTGGCCTCCGTTTGACATTGCCAGGGTAGAGAAAATCCAGCCGCAATAGTCGTAGCTGTTCGGCCAGACGACGCCGGACATCCCCTTCGCGGTGAGCTTCTTGCCTGCATCCACCCAGTCCTGCCACGTCACCGGCGGCTTCTCCGGATCCAGGCCGGCTTTCTCGAAAGCCTGAACGCTGTAGTACAGCAGCGCTGTCGAGTTCTGAAACGGCACCCCATAGACCACGCCCTGCTCGGTGGCATTCAGCGCGAGCGCCGGCCAGAACTGATCCATAAAGGAGGCGGGCGTCATCTTGTCCTCCGCGATCAGCGAATCGAGCGGGATGGCTGCTTCGTCGATGACGTATTCGCGGATGAAGTTGGCGGACATGATGGCGCAGGCGGGCGGACGGCCGGCGGTGATGGCAGCCCGGGTTTTGGTGTTCGTGTCGTCGTAGCTACCGGTATAGACGGGCGTAACCTTGATGCCGGCATTCTGCTTATTGAAGTCGGCGATCATGCGCTGCATCTCGGTCGCCAGCTTCCCCTGCACCGGGACGGGGAAGAACATGTCGATTTCTACCGGGGAATCGGCAGATGCACGCGTGATGTTGAATGCCGCGCTTGCGGCCACGGCGCCGAGCGCCGCTCGGCGGGTGATGTCCATCATGTTTGCTATCCCTTTAGACCGGAGAAGACGAAGGACGCAGTGAAGCGCCGCTGGAAGACCAGGAACGCGAGGAGCAGCGGACCGGCGACGAGCACGGTTCCGGCTGCAACGACCCCCCACTCGCCGCCGGCTTCGCTGCCGGAGGCGAAGGAGGCAAGCCCGACCGTCAGGACCTGACGATCGGGGGACGACACCGCCATAAGCGGCCAGAGAAACTCGTTCCAGTGGAACGTGACGGAGATGATGGAGAAGGCGACGACGCTAGGGAAGGTCAGCGGCAGAAGGACGTGGCGGATGATGGCGACAATGCCGGCGCCATCCAGCATGGCGGCCTCCTCATAGTCCTTCGGAATGG
This sequence comes from uncultured Pseudomonadota bacterium, assembly GCA_963791885.1. Lineage (GTDB taxonomy): Bacteria > Pseudomonadota > Alphaproteobacteria > Acetobacterales > Acetobacteraceae > CAVSUZ01. The sequence goes on from CAWBUL010000008.1 coordinate 123,845, forward strand.
CGCGGAACGCCTGGCGCATGAGGAAGGTGCCGAACGCTGAGGCGAAATAAGGGGCCATGATGCCGGCAAGATGATCGTAGAGCCCGAGATCGACGATGGTGGTCAGGTTGGGGGCGATCAGCAACGTCGGCACGAGGAGAAGCTGCAGCAGGAACAGCGTGAACAGGATGTCGCGGCCCCGGAAACTCAGGCGGGCGAAGGCATAGCCGGCCATCGCGGAGCAGACGATCTGCACGAGCAGAATGCCGAGGCAAAGAATGACTGTGTTGATGTACCAGGTGGGAAAAGAACCACTGGTCCAGGCTTCCACGTAGTTGGCAAAACCAAGCGGCGGGATGGGAAGCAAGGACGCGATGTCGGACGGAATGCCGGGGCGCAGTGACGCCACCAGCATCCACAGGAACGGCACCGCCCAGAGCAGGCCGAGCGTGGCAACGGCGATCAGAGATACCAGTCGGAGTGTGCGCTCAGGACGCATGGTGCAGCCGGCGGTCGGTGGCGCGGATGGAAAAGACAGCCAGCGACAGAAGTGCGGCAACGCTGATGACCGTGGCGGCCGACGCAAGACCGGGGTCATTGTTCTGCTCGGCCTGCTGGTAAATGTAGTAAAGGAGCAGGTTCGTGCTGTCGGACGGGCCGCCTTGCGTCAGGGTGACTACGTGGTCCACCTGCACTAGCGCGTTCACCGCCGCGATGGGCAGGACGAAGCCGAACGTCGGCCCGAGCATCGGCAGCACGACGTGCCAAAAACGCGCGATAGCGCCGGCTCCATCGATGCGGGCGGCGTCCAGCAGATCCTGCGGCATGGCCGTGAGGCCGGCGAGGAAGAACAGGATGTAGTAGCCGGTGTTCTTCCAAACAGTGATGCCGATAATGGCTGGCAGAGCGAGAGTAGGATCGCCGAGCCAGTTTGCCGCTCCCAATCCCAGCGGCGCGAGATAGGTATCCAGCAGGCCTTCGCCCGGCAACAACACAAAGCTGAACAGCGCGGCAGCGGCCACCAGCGGGATCATCAGAGGCAACACGAACAGCGTCCGCAGGACGAGTGTAATGCGCGTGGTCTCCTGCAGCGTGACCGAGATAGCCAGCGCGAGCGTCAGCGATGGCACGATGGTGCCGATCGCATAGAGCACGTTGTTGGTCACTGCAGCGGTGAAATGTCCGTCGCTGAACAGCCGGGCGTAATTCCCCAGGCCGATACTGCCTCCGGTCCATAGAGAACGCGTCAGCACTTGCACGAGTGGCCAATAGGTAAACAGCGCGAGGCAGAGCAGCGATGGCAGCAGCAAGGCATAGCCGCTCATGAACCGCCGGCGCGGCTGACGGACGCGCCGGGCCGGCACAGACAGCGTGGACGCTAGCGTCACTGACATGCGGCGCTGGGGTATGTCATGCCGCGCGCACCGATGGCCGATGAAGCCGCGGCCGTGCATGACGATGGCGTGACATCTGACTGCCGTGGTGCTTCAAGGGAGCGCCGTTGTAACGAAAGCGAGTTTGGATAACAATTCTGGGGGAGCAAGGAGGGATGAGGATGCGTCGAGGACTCTGGCTATCCGCGGCAGTGCTTTGCCTGGCGGGGTTGGCTTCACCGGCCCGCGCTGCCACGCAGGATGATTTTCTGATCCATAACGCAGCGGACCTCGTGGATCTCTGCTCTTCCACAGCCAGCGATCCGCTCTATACGGCGGCAGTAAATTTCTGCCAGGGCTTCTTCCTGGGCGTGGTGCGCACACTGGATGAGATGCAGGCGGCGACGCAATCGCGGCGGCGGCTGTTCTGCAGCCCGGCGCAGATGCCGACGCGCACCCAGGCGATCGCGGCCTACGTGCAATGGGTGAAGGCCAGTCCGGACCGGCTGTCGATGATGCCGACCGATAGCGTCGGCCAGTTCCTGTCCCAGCAATATCCCTGCCCCTGATACGCGGGGCCTCGACCTCAGCAGACAAGGATATCGAAGCATGAAGCAGATCATTGCTCTGGTTCTGGCTGGCAGCCTGCTGGCCGGATGCTCCAACCTGACCCCGGGCGAGAACGCAGCGCTCGGTGGCACCGCCGCCGGCGCAACGGGCGGCGCGATCATTGGGGCCATCGCCGGAAATGCCGGTCTTGGCACCTTGATCGGAGCCGGCGCGGGTCTGGCGGGCGGACTGATCTACAACAAGGTCCGGCAGGACAATCAGCAATCCTACCAGCAGGGCTACGCCGCCGGACAGGCCTCACACTGATCACCCAGCCCGCTTGACGTTCCAGAAGGCAGGCCAAGGCATCGGCGAATAGCCGGTGAGGTTCTTTGCCATCAGGAAGGGTGACACGAATTCGCCGATCTTCAAGGACGGCGCCTCGCTGTAGAATAGCCCGTGCAGTTGCTTCCAGACGTCCAGCCGTTTGGCTTGGTCGGTCTCCGTCACGAAGGCGTTCATGACTTTCCGCTTGTCGGGCGAATCCCACCAACCCGGGTAATCCGGGTTGAACACGTTGACCTGAGAGGGATCGGTTTCGCCGCCCTCGCCAGTCACGAACGCGTCCCACAGGTCAGGCTTGGTACGCCACTGCAGCACTGTTGCCCAATCCAGTACTTGCAGATCGATGTTGAAGCCGGCGTCCGTCAGATTCGCCTGTGCCACCTGGGCAACTTTGATCATATAATCGTATTGTGGCGAGGCGAGGAATCGCATCTTCTCCCCCTTGTATCCTGCCTGCTTCAGCAGCGACCGGGCCTTGTCCGGATTGTGCTGATTGTAACCAACCGGATTGGGGATGTACCAGGCGGTTCCTTGGGGGAAGATGGAACCCTCCAGCTTCCAGACGGACGGATCGCTGAACGTTGCCGCCATCATGTCGGCTGGCGCGATGGCGGCCTGCGCGGCCAGGCGCAACAGCGGATTCGTCATGAGGCCCTGGCGTGTGTTGAACATGATGATGGGCCAGGTCGGAATCCGATTCAGCCCCGCCGTTACGTTCGCGGTGGCGCGCCCCTTCGCATAACTTTCGGTGGTGAGCTGGTCGGCGAAGTCATACTCGCCTGCGATGACGCCATCAGCGCGCGTGATGACATTGGGCACCGGCACGTAGCGCAGTTCGTCGAAATAGGCGTGGCGCCCTCCCGCATATCCGTTGGGCGCACCGGGTGGGGAGGCATACTGCGCGAATTTCACCACACGGACATACCGATCGGGCACATGCTCCTCGAACTTCCAAGGCCCCGTCCCGACAAGATCCGGCACCGGCACCGGCTGCTCGGCCAGCCGCTTCGGCATGACCACGAGCGCGCTGTTCGGAAATGCCAGCAGCGCCAGCAACGGCGCGTACGCTTGATTGAGTGTCAGCACGACGGTGTGCGGGTCTGAGGTGGTCACGTCGGTGACGTATTTCGCAGCCAGGCGCCCGCGGGGCGACACTGACATCCATCGGCGGGCGGATGCGACCACATCATCCGCTGTCATGGCCGAGCCATCGTGGAAAGGCACGCCGGTCCGCAATGGAATCGTGTAACGCGTGCCGCCAGCGCTGATCTCCGGCAATGCAGCAGCGAGAACGGGCGCGAAGTGCAGGCTCGGGTCGAAGATGTACAGCAGCTCGAACATCGGCTGCAGGAGCTCGGAAAGGAGGCCGGATGTGTCGGCCATGGGGTCCAGCGAACTCGGCTCCCCGACCGTGGCAATGGTCAGGACAGAACCGCTCTCAGCATGGGCGCGAGTCCCCGGTAGCAGTGCCGCGCCCCCTGAGGCGAGCAGGGCGCGGCGCTTGATGAAAGCCGGACGCGGCATAGTCGGATTCTCCTCCCCGATTGGAGGCAGTGTGCCTGCTTGAGCTGCCCCGGCGTCAAGATGCGCAACTCCCAAGCGCCGCAAACACGTGCGATGATGCGGCCGACAAACGATTCGCGGCATACCGCATGTATTTCCTCACCACACTTCCGCTCTGGGCCTCCGGCCTGCTCTTGGTCGGTCTCTCGACTTGCGTGGCCATGATCGGGCCGGCCTTCGTCCGCAAGCACGTTTCGCTCGCTCGCCTGAGCACGAACAACGAGGTGGCCGGATTCAAATTTGCAACTGTGGGCGTGCTCTACGCCGTGCTGGTGGCATTCGCCATTATTGTGGTATGGGAGAAATTCGATGAGGCCGAGATGGCCGTGGCGCAGGAGGCGAGCGCCGCCGCCACCATGCACCGCCTAGCGCGCGGAATTCAGCGGGGACTTCTCAAACTCGATCAACACCGAGTTGACTGCGTATGTAACGGACGTCATCGAGCGCGATTGGCCGGTGATGGCGCGCGCGGAGGGCTTCACGAGCCAAGCCAGCGGAGCCGCGCTGTCCCGGCTTTACGACACGGTGATGGCTCTACAGCCTCAAGATCGCCGGCAGGAGGTGTTTCAGGCCGAACTGCTCCGTCAGCTCGAAACCATGACCACCACCCGCCGGATTCGGGGTGTCATATCTGCCGGAATTATGCCGGACGTTGTCTGGTTGGTGCTGCTGGGGGGCGCCATCCTTACTATCGGCTTTACGTTCTTCTTTGGCACACAGAATTTGCGAGCGCAGACCTTGATGGCCGGCATGCTCTCGATCCTGATTTTCTCCGCGCTGCTCGTGATTATCGCGATCGACTACCCGTTCTCTGGACCGGTGCACGTTTCACCCCACGCATTCGAACGCGCGTTGGCCGAGTGGACGGGCGGGAACCCGAACTGATCGCGTCAGGCGGCTTGCTGCTCCGGTTCCTGGTCGAGCGGGTATTGCATCGCGCCCGTCGTGTGGATCTCGACCGTCAGCGGCCCGGACCGCATGGACGCCGGTACGGGCAGCACGGCGTCCCCGGCGGTCCAGCGCCAGCAAACAGGTCCGTCATGCTCCACGCTATGCCAGCCCCGATTTAGGGAGGGATGATCGACAGGGATCACGCACTGACGTGCGCCGGATCGAAACACCAACTTGCTGACGCAGAGGCCCAACCGACGCCAGTCATTGGTGTGACGGTCGATTTCGGCGGGCACCGTGGAGCGCGACAAGATGCGCAGCTCGGCGCTGGTGGCGGGAAGCACAAAAATGGTTGCCCGGCTGTCGCGCTCGGTTGGGCGCATCGTCCGGCCCCCGGCGACGGTCCGCGTATCCGGTTCCAGGATCAGCGCTGGCTCCGGACGGGTCTGCCCGAGGGCGATGGCCCGGTCGGCGATCGCCTGCCACATGGTGTCCACCTCGTGCGAGCGCAGGCGGAGCGGCGCACACAGGCGAGCCTGCCAGGGCGCCATGTGCTCGGCCGCAGGAAGGACGGGCGAGAGCGTGGTCACAGCGGCATTGCTGAAAAAAGCGCGGTTGCCCACGTCCATATAGGTTTCAGCAGGCACGCCTTCTGCCAGGACTGCATCGTGCTCATCGAGTTCGATGTGCAGGTAGCGGACCGACGAAGCGGTACGGCCCGCGATGATGCTGGAGCCGTTGATCAGCAGCTTGGCCGGAATAAGCTGGCCTTCGAGAAGCAGGCAGTGATTGCCGGAGACGAGCAAGTCGCGCTGCGGCAGGCCTTCAGCCAGCGCGCCAGCACGGATGCGGACGGGGTAGAGCGCCTCGTCATCGGCGCCATTGCCAAAAGTAACGGTGCGCTCGCCGATCCAGCGAACCTGCTTCAACGCATGCGCCCCGTCTGCGACGGTGCGGACCAGATCGCCGGCGCACAGGGATTCGACAGGAACGGCCCCCCGATCGGTTTCGATCCGGGTGCCCGCGACGAAACATACCGCCTCGATCTCGAGCGAATTGACCAGCGAGTTGCCGATCAGGTCTCTCCCGGAGGTCAGTTGTATGACGTCGAGGAGTGTCGTGGCGGCGGAGGTGCTGAAATGATCGATCTGAGCGACCAGCGTGCCCCTGTTGTCGTGCGTGCCCAACACTTCAAGCGTGCCCGACGTGTCTATCGCGCTCCATGCGGTGTAACCTGGAACACATGCCGCTTTCCAGGGACTTCACTTCGAAGGCGGACCCGCTGTCCAGGATCATAGTGCCCTGGTTGATCATAAGCCCGGAGGAGATGACAGTGTGTCCACTGCCGTCCACGGTTGTATGGTTTATCGCGAGCTCGCTGCCAGGGGCCAGCTCCAGCACGGCGCCCACATTGATGTTTACGCCATAGACCGAGACATAGCGACCCCGCCTTCCAAGAATATGTGTATTTCCCCCGGGCGTAGTGGGCGTGGAGAACAGGAACGCGTAGGTCTTTACGAAGCTCGTGCGTGCCGCCCGGAAGGTCCAACCGGCGCACGACTGTGACGTACAGTAATATGTTGTCAAGGATTTGAATGGGGCCGCTCACGCCGCCGTCGCGGCGCGGACATGCGGCTTGTCCGGATGCACATACAAGGATGCTCGGTCGGGCCGGGCTTGCACCGGCGGAGGCACCGGAAGCTCATACGAAACCGCCATTTCATGGTCCGCCAGCAGTGCCGCCGGGTCATAAACGCTGCTAAATCGGAATATATTACGCAGAAAATTGGTCTGACCGCGCAGGAGCAGGCGGGCGAAGACTGGGGCGGCTTCACGCAATGTTGCCCAACCCAAATGCTTGCGATTGAGCACCTGTTGCGTGGTCGTCAACTCACGGTAGAACTCGGCCAGGGACAGCTTCGTCGGCAACACACAGTGCTGGATGTCAAACAGACGATAATCGCGTGATGTCAGCTTGCGCGACTCGGTCAGCCAGGTCTCCGTCCCAGGATACGGCGTGTTGACACTCAGGTTCACGACGTACGGCACTTCCAGGCACCAACGGCGCACGGTCTCGAACCGGGCGTGATCCCAGTCGGGATCCGCGATGAGATTGATCGCGACGTTGATCCCGAGCGAGTGGGCATAGTCCAGCGCCTCGAAATTGCTGTCCAGAGCCACCCGCTTACGGAACCGCTTCAGCCCTTCCTCGTCGATGGCCTCCAGGCCGAGGAACATCATCTTCAGCCCAAGCCGGCGCCATTCCCGGAACACCTCCTTGTTGCGCAGCAACACATCGGCGCGGGTCTCCAGATAGTATTCCTTGTGGATGTTCCGCCGAGCCACCGCCTCGGCGATCGCCATGCCATGCTCGGCGCGGACGAAGGCCACGTCATCGACGATGAAAACGCCGGGTTCGCGAATCGCGGCCAGTTCTTCCGCCACGCGTTCGGCGTTGCGCAGCCGGTAGGAGCGTCCATAGAACGTCCAGGCGCTGCAGAAGGAGCAGTCCCAAGGGCAGCCGCGAGAGAACTCGATCGAAGCCGCGGGATCGAGCGTGCCGATGAAGTATTTCCGCCGATGCTTGAGCAAATGGCGGGCGGGCAGAAGCCCATCCAGATTATCCACGAACACGGGCGGAGGCCCGTCACCGTCCAGCGTGACCGCGCCAGGCACCGTGGTGAGTGATCGCCCCTCCTCGGCCGCCTTCAGCAGAAGCGGCAGCACCGCCTCGCCCTCGCCCCTCAGCACGCAATCGATGGCACCGTCTGCATGCGCCAGCATCGACCGAGCCGTGAACGAGACGGAATGCCCGCCAACCGTGATCGTGCAGCGTGGCAGCATTCGCTTCGTCTGCTTCGCCAGATCGACGATCTCCGGCACGTTGGCCAGATAGTTGCACGAGAAAGCAATAACATCCGGCCGCCAGGAGCGGATCTGCGCAAAATACGCCTTATGATCCTCAACCTGGAGGTCCAGAATCCGAACGTCATGGCGGTCACGCTCGGCGGCGGCCGCCACCAGCTCCAGGCCGAGCGGTTCCAGCCTGAGAAACACCTTGGTGTACATCAGCGGACCAGGATGGACGGCCAGCAGTTTCATGCGTGCCTCCGGGCTTGCCGCCGGAACATGCCCCCAACCCCGACGGCGGCGTAGCGGGCTCTCGGGTTTGTGACCCGACCTCAGGTCCCGAAATTCAACGGCAGGCCCGGGTCGGGCCAGTCCATCACCCCGAGCCGCCCCGTTTCCGACAGCGTGATGTACGCCGTCTTCCTCTCCGGCCCGCCGAAACAGATGTTGGTGGGATGGCTGTCAGGCATCAGTTCCTGACGGACCACCCGCCCGTCGGGCGCGATCACCGTGATGCAGCCTGTCACCAGCGTGGCGACACAGACCGCCCCGTTCTCCTGCACGGCAAGGCTGTCGAATCGCTGATACGCCGGCAGGCCGGCGATCAGATGCCCACCATTAGGCGACGGGAACGGATCAAGGCGAAGCCTTCCGGGGGCTTCGATGTCGAAAGCCCACACCCGCGCGGGCTCCGTGTCGGCGACGTAAACCGTGCGCTCATCCGGTGAGAGGCCAACGCCGTTTGCACTAAGGATCGGATACGCCGCCTCGATGATCTTCGACCCATCCGGCAAGGCGTAATACAGCCCTCCGTGGTCGCGATGGCGCTCGAAGCGTTTGCCCATATCGGTGAACCAGAAGCCGCCCGCCCGGTCGAACACCAGATCATTTGGTGCCGAGAGGCGATGCCCGTCGCATTCCGTATACAGCGTACGGACCTCGCCGGTGCGCGGATCGACCCGCTGGATAGAACCGCCGGCATAATCATCCGCAGGTGCGACCCCGATGAACAGATCCGGCCGGTAGCGCGCGCCGCCATTGTTGCAGCAATAAAGCGCGCCGTCCGGCCCCAGCGCCAAGCCGTTCGGCCCGCCGCCGGTATGCGCAAGTTTGGTCTTGGTGCCGTCCGGTGCCACGCGCCACAGGCAGCTATTACGGATGTCCGTCAGCACGACTTCGCCATCGGGCATGACTACCGGGCCCTCGGCGAAGCCAAATCCCTCGGCAAGGATGCGCACGCTCTCCATCAAGTTCCTCCTGCGTGAAGACGCTCGTCGATCAGGGCGCGCGCGTGGGCGAACACCTCATCGGCATTGCTGTCAGTGGTGTCGATGATGATCGCGTCCGGTGCCGGCCGCAGCGGTGCGGCCGCCCGGGCGGCGTCCTGCGCGTCCCTCACCCGCATCTCCTCCTCCACCTGCTCCAGGCTGCGGTCGACCCCTCGGCCCTGCAGTTCCACCCAACGGCGGTGCGCACGTGCGGGCAGGCTGGCGGTGACGAACAGCTTGATGGTGGCATCCGGAAAGATCACTGTGCCGATGTCCCGCCCATCGAGCACGGCCCCCAGTGTTCCCGGAAAGGCGCGCTGAAAGTCGAGCAGTGCTTGGCGAACCTCAGGAATGGCAGCCACGCGAGAGGACGCCGCATCAACCTCCGGCGCACGCAGATCAGGCCGAGCAAGGTCGGCAACTGTCAGGCCGTGCGCCGCAGGCGTCGCGGCACGGGGATCGGCGGCATCATCTCCAGCATTCAGCACCCGTCGCGCCACCGCTCGATAGAGCAGCCCCGTATCGAGATGGGAAAGGTTAAAAGCAGTGGCCAAACGGCGCGCCAGCGTTCCCTTTCCCGCAGCCGCGGGTCCGTCGATGGCGATGATCAGGGGCACGGAGCGATAGCGGCGCCCAGGGAGTTCATCAGGGCGACAAAGTCCGGGAAGCTGGTGTCGATGAAGGCTGCGTCGTCGACCGCGACCGGCCGGTCCGTCGCCAGCCCAAGAACCAGCGCGCTCATGGCGATCCGATGATCCATATGCGTGGTGACGGTGCCACCCCCCGGATGATTCACGCCACCATGAACGATCAGATCGTCCCCCTCGATTTCCACCCGCACGCCGTTTTCCGACAGCATAGCGGCGGTGGCCGAAAGCCGATCGCTCTCCTTCACCCGCAATTCCCTCAGACCGCGCATACGGGTGCTACCGCGCGTGCACGCTGCGGCGACAGCGAGGATCGGGTATTCGTCGATCATGCTGGGTGCGCGCTCGGGCGGGACATCTGTGGCGCGCAGTTTGGCGTGGGTGACGAGCAGATCGCCCACAGGCTCGCCGCCTTCCGTTCGGGGATTCCGGACCGCGATATCGGCCCCCATCTCCCGCAATGTCGCAAGTAAGCCGGCACGAAGCGGATTCAGTCCCACGCCCGTCAGTTCGATCCGAGATCCCGGCACGATCAGTGCGGCGACCAGGGGAAAAGCGGCGGAAGACGGGTCGCCCGGAACGACGACGTCGGCGGCACGCAGCTCGGGTTGGCCTTGCAGGGTGATTACGCGGACACGTCCGTCGGCTTCTACGGAAACGGTGGCACCGAAATGCCGCAGCATGTTTTCGGTATGGTCACGGGTCGCCTCTTTCTCGCGTACCCTGGTGATGCCGGATGCATTGAGGCCAGCCAGCAAGACCGCCGACTTCACCTGGGCCGACGGGACCGGCACGTCGTAATCGAGCGCCAGAGCGTCTTCGGCGCCTTCGATGGCGAGCGGCAGTCGCCCGCCCTCGCGCGCATGGAAGACCGCGCCGCAGGCGGAGAGCGGGTCGATTACCCGGCGCATGGGCCGCCGCCGCAGGCTGGCATCGCCGGTCATGATCGAGAAGATGTTGTGACTCGCAAGAATGCCGCAGAGCAACCGGGCGGCGGTGCCGGAATTCCCCATGTCAAGCACGTCCTCGGGCTCGGCCAGGCCGCCGATGCCGCGCCCGGCGACCATCCAGTCGCGCTCGCCATGCTCGACATGAGCGCCAAGCGCCCGCATTGCCGCGGCGGTACGCAGCACATCCTCACCCTCGAGCAGGCCGGTGATGCGCGTCTCGCCGATGGCGAGCGCCCCGAACATCAAGGCGCGGTGGCTGATGGACTTGTCGCCAGGCACCGGGCAGCTCCCGGCAAGCCCTGCGGCAGGCCGGCCCGAACGCAGCGGGCGCGCGGCTGAGGCATGCGTCATGCAGCGGCCATTACCACGCGGCTTGGCATTTGACAGCACTTCGGCCGGGTGGCATGGCGCGCCGCTTCTGATCTGAGGCCACGATGGTACGACCCGAACTCGGCAACAAACGCGTCTGCGTGGCGTGCGGCACGCGGTTCTACGACCTGGGCAAGTCCCCGGCGATCTGCCCGAAGTGCGGGACGGAGCAACCTGTGGAGCAGCCGCGCGTGCGCCGGCCGAGCGGTGGCGTGCCGCCAGAGGACCGGCGGCCAAAGAAGCCCGTGCCGGTTCCGGGCGCCGAGGAGGCGGAAATCGAGGTGGAGGGCCTGGAAGAAGAGGCCGAGGAGGACGTGCTGGAGGATACCGGCGACCTCGAGGACGATGCCGACGCGATCGGGCCGGACATCGAGGTCGAGACGGATACGGACGAAACGGAGCGGTAAGCGCTCCGTCCTTATGGGTTGATGTAGTGCAGGCCCGTGAAGCGCTGACGCAGCGCTGCGGTCGGCGGTGCGACAGCCTCCGGATTGTTCGAGCGTAGTCCTTCCGCGATCAGCGCGGCCAAGGCAGCCACATCGCCAACGGTAACACCGCGCCGGACGAGCTCCGGCGTCCCGATGCGCAGTCCATTCACATCGCCCTCAACCGGGGCGATCGGCAGTCCGATCCCGCAGGCGAGGAACCCTGCTCTCCGGAGTTTCTTCGCCGCAGCCTGGCCGCCGCCGAATGCGGCAGCTTCCAGCGCGAACTGATGGCTCTGTGTTGTCCCGTGCGACGTGGAGAAGACGGGCAGTCCTTGCTCGGACAACGCATCAGCAAGTCCCCGGGCGACATCGATCATTGCCCGCGAGTAGGCGCGACCGTGGTCTCTCCAGTCGAGCAGTGTAATTGCCAGCGCCGCTGATTTCGCCGCATCGAAGTTAGCCGTCATGCCGGGGAAGGCGATTTGGTCGAGCTTCTCCGCAATCTCCGCATTATTGGTCACGATCAAGCCGCCGGCAGGTCCGCCGAGGCTTTTGTAAGTGCTCATCGTCATCAGATGCGCGCCGTGATGGAGCGGGTTCTCCCACGCGCCGCCCGCGATCAGCCCGCATTGATGCGCCGCATCGAACAGGACATGCGCGCCGACCTCGTCCGCGATCGCGCGAATTTCCCGGACCGGATGGGGTAAAAGATTGAGGCTTCCGCCGATCGTTATGATCTTCGGCCTTACCGCACGTGCCTGGTCGCGCAAGCCTTGGAAATCGACCGTATATCCGTTGGCATCGATCGGCATGGCGTGTGTCCGCAGCCCATAGAGGCCCGCGCACCCCGCGCGGTGGTGCGTGACGTGACCGCCGATCATCGCTGGAGGTGCGATAATGTCGTCGCCCGGCTTCGCCAAAGCCATGAAGCCACAAAGATTCGCCATGGCTCCGGACGCCACGCGAATCTCCGCAAACTTCGCCTTGAAAATTTCTGCGGCCAGCTCCGCGGCGATGACCTCGATTTCCTCGATCGCTTCAAGGCCCATTTCATACTTGTCGCTGGGATAGCCGAGTGATGCACGGCTGCTCATGCCTCGGCTCAGCATCCGCTCCGCTGCCGGGTTCATCACGTTCGAGGCCGGGTTCAGGTTGAAACAGTCGCGGTCGTGGATCTGCAGGTTACGCTCGACTAGCGCGTCGATCTGCGCGGCAACGTCGCGGGAGGGTGCGGCAACACCCGCCGCGAGACTCTGGATGTAGGTCTCGCACGTCGCCGGAACCCAGTTCCGGCGTTCGAGATGCGGCATACGACACTCCTGTGAAGCTCTGGCGTCCCGCGCCGCTTCGGCGTACCGGAACGGTACGACAAGGGGGAAACGGCATGGCCGACCAATACACCGTCGCCGACCTGGTTGCGGAGTTCCTCTCCGCCTGCGGCGTCACCACCGCCTTCGGCATCGCCTCGGTGCACAACATCCCGATGCTGGACGCGATCGGCCGGCGCAATGCCATCCGCTTTATGATGGCCCGCGGGGAGCTTGGCGGCGCGCATATGGCGGACGGCTATGCGCGCGCCTCCGGTGACCTGGGCGTGATTTTCTCCTCCACCGGACCCGGCGCCGCGAACGCCGTGGGCGGCCTGATCGAGGCCCGTTTCGCGAGCTCCCCTGTGCTGCACATCACCGGCCAGACCGCGACGAAATACGCCGATCGCGGTGTCGGCACGGTGCACGACGCATACGACCAACTCGGCATGCTGGGATCGGTCAGCAAGGAGGCATTCAGGCTGCGAGCGGTCGAGCAGACGATGGGTGTGCTGACGACAGCAGTCACGCAGGCACTCACGCCGCCGATGGGGCCCGTCAGCGTGGAGATCCCGATCGACCTGCAACGCGTGCCGATCACACGCCCGGCCCTGCTGGACAACTTCACCCTGCCACTCCCGGCCCCGCGCGCGCCGGCTGCCGCCGAACTGGACGAGCTCGCCGCGCGTGTCGCCCGGGCGCGCCGGCCGATGATGTGGGTGGGATCCGGTGCACGCCACGCGGGGGCGGAGATCCGCAAGCTGCTCGATCTCGGCTTCACCGTGGTCAACAGCCTGCAGGGGAGGGGCATGGTGCCCGAGGACGATCCCCGCAGCCTGGGAGGGCTGCATGGCAACGGCATGCCGGAGGTCCAGGCATTCTACGGTACGGTGGACCTGATGCTGGTGGTCGGCGCCCGACTGCGCGGGCACGAAACCGGCGATTTCTCCGTCAAGCTGCCGGCGAATCTGATCCAGATCGATGTCGATCCGCTGGCCAATGGCCGCACCTATCCGAACCAATATTTTGTCTGCGGCGACGCGAAGCTGGCGCTGCGGGGATTGCTGCAGCGGATCGAGGGCCGCACCACAATCGAGCCAAACTACCAGAACGAATTCCGCGACCTGAAGCAGAGGATGGTCGCCGCGTATCTCGACACGCTGGGCGTGTACGGCACGTTCCCCGCCCAGCTACGCGCCGTGCTGCCCAAAGATGCGATCTGGGTGCGCGACGTGACCCAGAGCAACACGACCTGGGGCAACCGCGTGTTCCCGCTGAATGACCCGCGGCAAAACGTCTACCCGGTGGGCGCCGGCATCGGCCAGGGATTGTCACTCTCCATCGGCGCCGCCGCCGCGGCTAACGGGCGCAAGACGATCTGCATGACCGGCGATGGCGGGTTCTTCCTCAATGTCGGCGAACTCTGGACCGCCGTGCAGGAGAAGCTCGATCTCACCGTTGTGGTGATGAACGATCGCGGATACGGCGTGATCAAACGCATCCAGGACGCGACGCAGCAGGGGCGCCGCTTTTTTGCCGACCTCCAGGGGCCGCCGCTGGAGGGCCTTGCGTCACTGGCAGGCATTCCGTTCTTCCGGGTGACCGAGGCCGGGCAGTTCGGCGCAACAGTCGGCCGCGCTTTGGGCCATAGCGGTCTCAGTCTCGTCGAGGTGGACATGCACCAGGTGGGCGAGTTCCCGGCGTACTATCCGTTCAATCGGCGCTGACGATCTTCGCCGTATCCGGCCGGCGCCTGTTCGCGGCGGCGCTGCTGCTCGCGAGCTTCAATCTTCGCCCCGCCGTCACCAGCCTCGGTCCCGTTCTGCCCGAAGTCATCCGCGGCGCCTCCCTCACCGCCGCCGAGGCCAGCCTGCTCGTCACCCTGCCGGCCCTCTGCTTCGGCCTGTTCGCGCCGGTCGCGCCGCCGCTCGCCCGCCGCTTCGGCATGGAACGCACCGTGTTGGCGATGCTGGTGATCCTGGCGATAGGCACTGCGCTACGCGCCGCAGAGACACGCTGGAGCCTGTTCGCCGGTGCGGTGTTGGCGGGGGGCGCCATCGGGGTGGTGAACGTGCTGCTGCCGGGCTTGGTGAAGCGGGATTTCGCGGACCGGGTCGCGCTGATGACCGGCCTGTTCACCATGACCTTGTCCATCGGCGCGGCCAGCGCAGCCGGCGCCTCCGTGCCGCTTGCCCGAGCCTTCGGATCTTGGGGCGCGAGCCTCGCGATCTGGGCGATCCCCGCGGCACTCGCCGCCGTGGCGATGCTGCCGGTGCTGCCGCCCGAGGTCCATGCACCACCGAGGCGCCGAGGACGCGGCCTCTGGCGCAGCGCCCTCGCCTGGCAGGTTACCCTGCTCATGGGGTTCCAGTCGGCCGTGACCTACTCCACCTTCGACTGGCTGCCGCCGCTCCTGCGCGACCGCGGGATGTCCCCCGTGAACGCGGGTCTGGTGCTGTCGCTCTCCGTCCTCGTGCAGGTCGGATCGACACTGGGTGGGGCACCCTTCGCCCAGTTGTTCCGAGACCAGCGGCTGCCCGCCGCGTTGACCCTGATCGTGGGCACGGCGGGGTTTCTGGGATGCATCTACGCCCCGCTCCCGTGGGTCTGGGGCAGCGCAGTCGTGATGGGCCTGGGCCAGGGCGCGGTCTTCCCCATCGCGCTGATGATCATCGTGCTACGCGCGCCTGATACGGCGACAGCGGCGCGGCTTTCGGGAATGGCGCAGGCGGTTGGTTATATCATCGCCGCCGCGGCGCCGTTTCTGGTCGGCCTGTCGCATCAATGGGTGGGCAACTGGCGCGCCACCGGGCCGCTGATCGTACTCTACGCCCTGATAGGCATCGCCGCCGGCTTCGGCGCGGGGCGTAAGCGCATGGTCCACGCCGTAGGGTGAACCGCATACCGGATGCTTGTATCACCCAGGGTGTGGAGCATGATTCTCTCGCCCCGCTATTCGCACCGTTGAACACCCTGCGCGGTGTCGGTCCGGCCGTCGCGACGCTCCTGGCACGCGTCGCCAACGGTGAGCGCGTGCTCGATCTGCTTTTTCACCTGCCGGAATTGGTACTTGGACCGGCGATCGCGTCCGGCCATCCGGGACGCGCGGCCGGGACAGATCGCGACGCTCCAGGTGGAGGTGGTCCGCCACGATCGCCCGGCCAATCCCCGCCAACCGTGGCGCGTAGTTGTGCGCGACGACACCGGCACCGCCGAGCTGGTCTTCTTCCGCTTCCAGCGCGAAGCCCAGATGCCGCCCGGCGCGAAGCTGCTGGTCTCCGGCAAGCTCGACCTGTTCAACGGCCGGCTGACCATGCCGCATCCGGACCATGTGGTAGTGGCCGATCATCCCGAACGCATGCCGGCGATCGAGCCGGTCTGGCCGATGACCGCCGGCCTGTTTCCGCGGCAGATCGGCGCCGCCATGGCCGACGCGCTGGGGCGATTGCCGGACCTGCCGGAGTGGCACGATGCAGCTCTGATGCGACGCGAACGCTGGGGCGGCTTTGTCGAGGCGCTACGAGCGGTGCAGGCGCCAGTGGAGATCCCCGACGAACGTCCCCGCACGCGCCTGGCTTATGACGAACTGCTGGCCGGGCAGATCGCACTGCACGTGGTTCGCGGCCGCGTCCGTGCGCGCCCCGGGCGCGCGTTGAGCGGAGATGGTTCGCTCCGGACGCGGGCGCTAGCGCGATTCGGACATCCGATGACCGCGTCGCAGCGCACAGCCCTCGTTGACATCGACGCTGATCTCGACGCGCCACGGCGCATGCTGCGGCTGCTGCAAGGGGATGTCGGGTCGGGCAAGACACTGGTGGCTGCGCTGACCATGCTGCGCGCGGTCGAGGCCGGAACGCAGGCGGCACTGATGGCACCGACTGAGCTCCTGGCTCGACAGCACCTGCGGACTTTGTCGCGGATTTGTCCTGAACCAGTTGCGCTGTTGACGGGCAGTGTGAAAGGTGCGGCGCGTACCAAACTGCTGCGGCAATTGGCGGATGGCAGCGTGCGCATGGTCGTCGGAACGCACGCGCTGTTTCAGGAGAATGTCGCATTCCGCGACCTCGGCGTCGCCGTCATCGATGAGCAGCATCGCTTCGGTGTGGCGCAGCGCCTGCTGCTCAGCACCAAGGGCGAACAGACCGATGTGCTGGTGATGACGGCGACGCCGATCCCGCGCACCCTGCTGCTGACCCAATGGGGTGAGATGGACGTCTCACGCTTGACCGACAAGCCGGCCGGACGCGGCGCAATCCGCACCACGCTGCATTCACTCGCGACAGCACCGGCGGTCTTGGCGGGTCTGGTTCGCAAGCTTGAAGAAGGAGCACAGATTTACTGGGTCTGCCCGCTCGTTGCAGAAAGTGAAGCCCTGGATCTTGCGGCGGCAGAGGATCGCTTTGCCGCATTGCGTGGGCAGCTCGGCGACGCCGTCGGGCTGGCGCATGGCCAGATGTCCAGCGAAGCGCGAGAAGCCGCGCTGGCCGCCTTCGCGCGCGGTGAGATCAGGCTGCTCGTCGCGACCACGGTGGTAGAGGTCGGCGTCGATGTGCCGGCCGCGACCGTGATGGTGATCGAACATGCGGAGCGCTTCGGCCTGGCGCAGCTTCACCAGTTGCGTGGACGCGTCGGACGCGGCTCCGCCGAAAGCTTTTGCCTGCTCCTGCACGACGACGGACTGACCGACACCGCGCGGCGGCGGCTCCTCATGCTGCGCGACACCGATGATGGCTTCGCCATCGCCGATGCCGATTTCCGCTTGCGCGGCGCGGGTGACGTGCTGGGCACGCGCCAGGCAGGTCTGCCGGGATTCCGGCTGGCGGACGCGGATGCGCATGAAGGCTTGCTGCACATGGCACACCAGGACGCCGCGCTGCTGGTGGAGAAAGACCCGGGCCTTACCAGCCAACGCGGTCAGGCAGTCCGTGTGCTGTTGCGGATTTTCGGTCAGTGGGAGGCAATGAAGACGCTGTTGGCGGGGTAGAAGGCTTATCCCGCCCAGGGCAGCGAATAGGTCCGCACATTCGTGAAGCACTTCATCGCTTCGACGACACCTTCCTTGTGCCCCAACCCGGAATCCTTGATCCCGCCGAGCGGGGACATCTCGATCCGGTAGCCTGTCGGCTTCAGCACCACCCGGTTGTTGGTCGCGATGGCCGGCGCGATCTTGTGGCTGACCATATTCAGTGGATGATTGAACGGCGTGATCGCCGAGATCACGCCCAGCAGCGGCACCCGCGTGGTGAAGATCTTACGCTGCTTGCCCATCGGGCTGGTGTCGCAGGCATACGTCTCCCCGTCATCCAGGATCGTCAGTTGCGCCGCGAAGGAATAAACATCGTAGGCGCGGGTCGCTTCGTAGAGTGAATCCTTCCAGCACAGCCCGGACTCGGCTGTGATCAAGCGCGCGAACTCCTCTTTCCTCTCACGCAGCTTTTCGGCCGTCCGCATCAAAATCTGCTGGCGTTCGTATCGGCTAAGCCGCGGCCTGAATGCACGGGCCGTAGCAAACGCCTGCCGCACCATTTCGGGCCGCGCGGCAGGCACGGTGCCGGCCACCTGGCCGGTATAGGGATTGCGCACCTCGATCGTTTCGTCCGTCCGGACCTCGCGACCGGCGATACGCATCGCCTCGTGCCGGACCGGCAGGGTCACCGCAATATCCATCATGCTGACCGCGGTCCCGACACGATAACGGATTCACCGATTCGGACGGCGATGGCCGGCGCGGACGGCATCTGATACATCCGGCCATTCATCTCGACCGGGCCAGACAAGCGCGAGATTGTCATGAAGCGGCGATCCTCTCCCCCGGGCGGTCACAATGTAGCGGTCCTTATCGACCATTCAACAACACCCCGGTCAGGACAGTAATCGTCGGATTGACCAACGCCGTCAGCATCCGCTTCATGCGGTGCACCGATTAAACGGACAACACACTTCATGAACGCGACATGGCGCTATACCAATCCGGTCCAAATCACCTTCGGCGCGGGCGCGATCGACACTATCGCCGATAAGATCGCCACCCGCCCCTACTGTCTTCTCACTTACCACGACCACCCGTTCTTCGCGGACACTGCCAGACGCATCGCGGCACTCGCCGGATCACCCGCCGTCATCGTGCGCGACGTCATCCCCAATCCGGACTACCCCAGCCTGCGCGCGGCCTGCGCGTCTTTCGGCCGCGCCGACACGCCACCCCAGGTCATCGTCGCCCTCGGCGGGGGCTCCGTTATCGACACGGCAAAAGTTATGGCCGCCGCCGGCAATGACTTCGCAATCGTGCAAAACTACATTGAAGGATGCAGCACCGCCGAATCGCTGAAACATCTGCCCATCATCGCCGTCCCGACCACCGCGGGCACCGGCAGCGAAGTCACCTCCTGGGCCACCGTCTGGGACACCGAAAGCAAGAAGAAATACTCGCTCGCGGGCCCGGGACTCTATCCGGAGCATGCCATCCTCGATCCCGATCTTACCCTCGGCGTGCCGAAATCCCTCACCGTCAGCACCGGCCTCGATGCGCTGTCGCACGCGCTGGAAAGCAGCTGGAACATCAACGCCAACCCGATATCGGCGAACCACGCCGTCTTCGCCGCGCGCGAGGTCATCGACTGCCTCCCGGAACTGGCCGACGATCTTGCCAATGCGACCCTTCGGTCCCGTATGGCGCGGGCCAGCCTGTTCGCCGGACTGGCCTTCTCCAACACCAAAACGGCGCTGGCACATTCGCTGTCCTACTACCTGACCCTCCACCGCGGCACGGTGCACGGCATCGCCTGCTCGTTCAGCCTGCCGGCCGTGATGCGCAGCGTCATCGGCACTGACCCTGATTGCGACGCCGCGTTGCGGCGCATCTTCGGCTCCGACCTGGAACGCGGCGTCGAGGAACTGTCCGACTTCCTCCATCGTCTCGGCGTCGCGACGCGCATCGCTGACTATGGGGTCAACGACGACGAATGGCGCGATGCGATCGACGATGCGCTGCTCGGCGAACGCGGCCGCAATTTCATCGGCAAGCGCGAAGCGCTGCTAGGCGCGGCCTTCTAAATTTACGGTGCCATCGCACCGGTCGCGTTCCTGAGCTGCAACCGCCCGACCGCGGCGGCAATACGGCCCACCGCCTCGGTCAACAAATCGTCGGACGTCGCGGTCGAGATGCGCACGAAGGGCGAAAGACCATAAGCGGCGCCAAGCACGGCGGAGACGTGGCCCTCCTCAAGCAGATAGCGTGCGACATCGGTATCGTCCGCAAGCACCGTGCCGGCCGGCGTTCGCGCACCGATCAGCCTCTCGCAGCCAATATAGCCGTAGAATGCACCACCCGGAGGCGACAACATCAGCGCCGGAATGTCCCTGATGCCGCGCACCACCAGGTCGCGCCGGCGCTCGAACGCCTTACCGAATTCCGGCACATGATCCTGCGGACCGTTCAGCGCGGCGACCGAAGCCGCCTGGGCGATGGAGCACACCGAAGTGCAGGACTGACTCTGGATCGTGCACATGGCGGAAATCAGCCATGCTGGACCTGCCGCGTAACCCACCCGCCACCCCGTCATCGCATAGGATTTGGACATGCCGTTCATGATCAGGCTGCGGTCGCGCAAGGACGGGCAGGCCTGCCCGAAAGACGTGAAGCGGCGCCCGTCAAACAGGATGTGTTCGTAGATTTCATCCGATAGCATCAGCACCTGCGGATGGCGCTCCAGCACGGCGCCGAGGGCCGCAAGCTCGTCGGCGGAATAGACCGCGCCGGACGGATTATTGGGCGAATTGAGGAAAAGCCACCTCGTGCGCGCGGTGATCGCGGCGTCCAGTGCTTCCGGCGTCAGCAGAAATCCCATCTCGGCGCCGCATTGCACACTGACCGGGACACCGCCGACCAGCTTCACCATCTCAGGATAGGAAACGAAATACGGTGCGGAGAGGATGACCTCATCGCCCTCGTTAATCGTCGCCATCAGCGCATTGAAGATGATCTGCTTGCCGCCGTTGGCGACAGCGATCTCGTTCAGGCCGAAAGTCAGGCCGTTTTCGCGCGCGAACTTGCCGGCGATCGCTTCGCGCAGTGCGGGCGTGCCGGCGGGCGCGGTGTACAGCGTCTCGCCGCGTTTTGCCGCTTCATACGCGGCATCGACGATATGGGCCGGGGTAGGAAAGTCCGGCTCGCCCAAGCTAAGATCGATGACATCGACGCCCTTGGCCATCAGCGCTTTGGCAGCTTGCGACGCGGCCATGGAAGCCGAAGGACGTACGGCCGACAGCCGCGAGGCAATGTAGTTCATGAGATCAGCCCCCTGCCACGCCGCGCATCGCTTCCCACACCCGGCGCGGCGTCGCCGGCATATCGAAATGCCGCACCCCGACCGTCGCCAGCGCATCATTCACCGCATTCGCCACCGCCGCGAGTGCGCCGACTGTCCCAGCCTCGCCCACACCCTTGGCGCCGATGGGGTTTACTTGCGTCAGCACCTCCCGTGTCGCAACGCGGAAGTCCGGAACGTCCGCGGCACGCGGCATCTGATAGTCCATGAACGATGCGGTCAGCATCTGACCGCTCTCATCGTGCACGATCTGCTCGCCCAGCACCTGGCCCAGGCCCTGCACCACGCCGCCATGTATCTGTCCCGCCACCAGCAGCGGGTTCAGGATCCGTCCAAGATCCTCGACCGCGGTGTAGCGCACCACCTCCGTCACGCCGCTGTCGCGATCGATCTCCACCTCGCAGATATGCGTGCCGTTGGGGAACGTCACGGCGGTCGCCTGAAACTCCCCCAACTCCTCCAGCCCAGGCGTCTCCCCGGGCGGCAGACGAGACGGATCATGCGCCGCGCGCGCAACCTCGTTCAGCGACACAACACGATCAGTCCCTGCCACCCGGAAGGCACCCCGATCGAACTCCATATCCGCGACCGACGCTTCCAGAAGCTCCGCCGCAATCCGCTTCGCCTTATCGATCACCCGATCCACCGCGATCGAGACCGCGGACGCGCCGATCGGCATCGCGCCTGATCCGCCGCTACCCCGCCCGAACCCCAGCCGGTCCGTATCCCCCTGCTCGTACGCCACCTGTTCAACCGGAACGCCGAGACGCTCCGCCACCAGTTGCGGAAAGCTCGTCTCCAGCCCCTGTCCGACTGACATCGTGCCGGACCGCAGCACGATATTGGCGTCCGCATCGATTGAAACGATCGAGTTGTCCTTGCCCGGCCGCAAGAACGGTCCGCCCGCAACCTCGATGCAGTTGCAGATGCCAAGACCCCGCAGCTTGTTCGCCCGCGCTGATTCTGTCCGCCGCGCCGGGAAGCCGGACAGCTCAGCGACCTCGGCGGCCTTCATCATCCCCGCCTCGAACTCGCCGCAGTCATATTTGAACACCAGCGCCGTCTTGTACGGCATCTGATCGGGACGGATCAGATTGATCCGCCGCAACTCGAACGGATCGATGCCCAGTTCCCGCGCCGCCACATCCAGCACGCGCTCGATCGTGAATGTCGCTTCCGGCCGCCCCGCACCGCGATACGCCGCCGTCGGCACCGTGTGCGTCAGCACACCGCAGACCTCGGCGTAGATCGCCGGGATGTCGTACACACCGGCCGTACCGCCGATATTGCCAACGGGCCAGCCCGACCGGCCCGACACATACGCACCGAGATTGACGTTCCAGCGCAGCTTCAGCGCGATGATGCGGTTGTTCTCATCCAGCCCGAGCGCCGCCTCCATCGCGACCTCCCGGGCCTGCTCGTCCGTCAGGAAGCCTTCCGTTCGATCGGAATTCCACAGCACCGGACGTTTGAATCGGCGCGCGGCCCAGGCGACCAGAGCCACCTCCTGATGCAGGCCGGACTTCATGCCGAACGATCCGCCCACGTCACGGATCACCACGTGCACCCGGTCGGTGGGCTCGCCCAGCACGTCGGCCAGCGCGTTCCTCAATCCGTGCGGCCCCTGGTGGCTGGCAGTGACCTCAAGCCGCCCATCGGGTGCGACGCGCGCGAGCGCATTGCGCGGCTCCATGGAATTCGCGGTCACGCGTGACACACCGAACGACAGCCGGGTCACATGGGTGGCCCGGGCCAGATTGGCGTCGGCGTTTTCCTGGCTGCCGCCCTTCCACAGATAGGCGACATTGCCCGGCGCGATGTCCCAGACCTGTGGCGCGCCGGCCTCGAGCGCCTGCAGCGGATCGATCACCGCCGGCTGCGAGTCGTAGTCCACCATGACGGCCTCCGCCGCGTCCTGCGCATCGGACCGCGAACGCGCCAGAACCGCCGCAACCGGCTCACCCACAAACCGCACCCGGTCTGATGCCAAAATCGCCCGGTCCGTCTTGGGTGCGGGCGATCCGTCCGGGCGAGGAAACCCGATGCCGCCGGGAATGGGCCGCACCCCGGCCAGGTCGGCAGCCGTCAGCACAGCTGCCACGCCCGGCATCGAGCGCGCTTCGGACGTGTCGATCCCACGGATCGTCGCATGTGCGTGATGCGAGCGAACGAAGGCCACATGCAGCGTGTCGGAGAGGGCAAGATCGGCGGTATAGCGCCCGGTCCCGGTGAGCAGACGGCCATCCTCGCGCCGCCGCAGCGGCTTGGCCTCGAAATCGATCATGGAATGCGCCCCGATGCTTCGATCAGCATTTTTGGCCGGATGCGCCCCGGCTCAAGGGTTCAGCCGAGAAACCGAGGCACATCGTACAGCGCGAAGACCCGGTCCACCGTCACCAACATCAGTCCTTCGAGCCGGGCCTGTGCGATCAGCATTCGGTCGAACGGGTCCCGGTGATGGAGCGGCAGGGTGCCCGCTTCGATTGCGTGGTGCGCTTCAATCGCCAGAGTGTCCCACCCCATTTGCATGAGCGTTTCGGAGAAGCGGTGAATGGGAAATACCAACCGTTTGAGTGTGTGCTTGATGGCGATTTCCCAAGCGGAAACAGGGCTGACGAAGACTTCGTTGACTCGCGCCGTCACGGCGCTTCGCGCTGGCGGGCCAAGCCTGTCTGGGTCGGACACGGCCCAGATCAGGGTGTGCGTGTCGACCAGAAGCCTCAGGGCGAGCGGCCTTCGAACGCATCCATGATGTCTTGTGGCAGCGGATCGTCGAAGTCGTCTCCGATGACCACCTGTCCCTTCAGCAGCCCCAACGGACGCGGCCCGAGCGCCTCTTTTTTCTCGATGGGCACCAATCGCGCGAGCGGGCGGCCAGCCTTGGCAATAATGATCTCCTCGCCCGCAGCGGCGCGATCGACCAGGCGGGAGAGGTTCGTCTTCGCCTCGTACAGGTTCACAGTATCCACGACGCGCCCTCCTCTGGCTCGGATGGAGATAGGTAACCAAGATTACTTGGTCAAGCTTGGTCAATCCCGCTCGACGCCCGGCTCCAGCGCCTCGATCAGCACGCGCAGCCCGCGCTCCAGCAGCTTCTCCTTCCGCATGACCAGCGCCAGATCGCGAAGCGCTGGCGGGCGCAGCGGGCGAACCTGGGCGCCGGGGACCGGCTGCCCCAGGGCCAGTTGCGGCAGGACCGAGGCCCCCAGCCCGGTCCCCACCAGCACCTTGATCGCCTCCACGCTCCCCAGCTCCATGATCGGGTGCGGCGTCAGCCCCGCCTGACGGAACCATCGGTCGATAATGCCGCGCGTGTCGCCGGCGGTCTCGAACAGGATCAGGGGCATGGCGGCAAGCTGCGAGGGTGAGAGCGTATCGCTCGCAGCCATATCGGTCGGCACGAGGGCCATCAGCGGATCACGGCAGACCGGGATGCGGTGCAGACCCCGGCCGAGCCGGCGCGGGGTAGTGACCAGCCCGGCATCGAGCATGCCTTCCTGCACGCGCCGCAGGATGTCGGAGGAGTTGCCGGTCGCGACGATGATCTCCAGCCCCGGCATTCGCGCCCTGGCGCGGGCCAGCACCGGCGGCAGCAGATAGATGCAGGCTGTGGCGCCGGTGCCGAGTTGGACGCGGCCCGAGGTACCGGACCGATAGGCGCTGGCGATCGCCGAAATCTCCGCCACCGCCGCCTGAGCCCGCCGGGCCTGCTCCATGATCGCCGCGCCCGCGGCGGTAGGGACCATGCGGCCCTCCGCACGCTCCAGCAGGCGGAGCCGCAGGCCCCGTTCCAGCGCCCGCAACTGCTGGCTTGCCGCGGGCTGAGTTTGATGCAGGGCGCGGGCGGCCGCGGTGACGCTACCGGTTTCGCTGGCCGCGATGAAGGTGCGAAGCTGGCGCAGGGTCGGGATGTCCATAAGCATAAATTATGCTGATGCCGCTGATCTGAATATTTTTCTTTGCGGACAGCGGCCTCAGCCCGAGGATATCCGCATGATGATTCGGCCAGCGGACGCTAGAGACGTCGCGGCGATCGCCGCGATCTACCGCCACCACGTACTGCACGGCTCGGCGTCCTTCGAAACTGAGCCCCCGTCAGTGGAGGAGATGGATCGGCGCCGGCAGCCCTCGCGGCCGGGGATTATCCCTACCTGGTGGCAGCGGAGGCGGACGAAATCCTGGGCTACGCCTATGTCGGCCCGTACCGCCCACGCGCCGCTTACCGCAACACGGTGGAGAACTCGATTTACCTGAAACCCGATGCGGCTGGGCGCGGCCTCGGCGGCAAGCTGCTCGCGGCGCTCATTGCCGCCGCCGAAGCGCGAGGCTTCCGTCAGATGGTGGCAGTCGTCGGGGACAGCGCGAACCTCGCTTCGGTACGGCTGCACGAGCGTCACGGCTTCCGGCTGGTCGGTGTCCTGCGCTCGGTGGGTTACAAGCACGGGCGATGGCTGGATTCGGTGCTGCTGCAGCGCGCGCTGGGAGCCGGGGATGAAGCCCAGCCGTGTTCTCCCGGTGAATGAGCCGCCGAACGGACGGGTTTCCACTCGGCGGCTGACTGTCGCACTGGGTGCCAATCAGCTTCTGTCCTGGGGGACCACCTTCTATTTGCCCGCCGTGGTCTCCGGCGCCGCTGCGCGTGACCTTCACACGACGTCGGCATCGATCCTGGGCGGATTCTCATGGGCACTCCTCGTTACTGGCATCTGCGCCCCGCGCGTCGGTCGCTGGATCGGTCAGCGAGGCGGACGCCGGGTCCTGGCCAGCAGTACGGTGATCTTTGCCGTCGGCATGCTGGTCCTCGCGTCGGCCCATGGCACCGTCGTTTGGTTCGGCGGCTGGACCATCCTGGGCGCCGGCATGTCTCTCGGCTTGTACGACGCCGCCTTCGCCACGGCGGGAACGCTGTTGGGCCGGTCGGTGGCGCCCGTCATCACCGGCATCACCCTGCTGGGCGGCTTGGCGAGCACCGTGGGCTGGCCGGTCGGAGCGGCACTGACCGGCGCCCTCGGCTGGCGCGGAATGCTGCTGGTCTACGCAGCGATGCACGTCGGCATAGACCTGCCGCTCGTGCTGTGGGCCGTGCCGTCCGGTGCGCCCGTCGTCCCTGCCGCGCCGGAACTGCACGCCGACCGGTCCGCAGTGCGCGGGCGCCTGTTCGCCATCTTCTGCCTCGCCGGCTTCTTCACCCTGCGCTGGTTCCTGAGCTCCGCCATCGCTGCCCACATCCTGCAACTCATGACCGGCACGGGGCTGACGGAAAAGGAAGGTCTGGCCGCGGCGATGCTCATCGGCCCAGGTCAGGTCGCCGGGCGCATTGTGGAATGGTGCGTCTCCGGCCGGATGGGGATCATGAGTTGCGCAGCCGTCGGCGCGCTGCTGTTCCCGCTCGGCACACTGCTGTTGCTGTTACCCGGCGCCGCCCCCGTCGCGGCCTTCGCCCTGCTCTACGGCATGAGCAACGGAATCATGACCATCAACCGCGGCACCCTGCCGATGGAGGTATTGGGGCCGGCGTGTTACGCGGCGACGCTGGGCTGGCTGGCCCTGCCTGTGCTGCTGGCACAGGCCGCGGCACCGACCGCCTCGGTGCCCCTGTTTGCGCTGCTCTCCGGCCGCGCGCTGTTCGCCGTTGCCGGCGCGGCAGCACTGGTCGCCTCGTTCTTTCTGGTCCCGCTCAGCCGGTATCATGCTGCGCGCGTGGCTTGAGAGCGGGGCTATCGTCAAGGAGCGACCCCCAGGCCTCGGCGTCCGGCAATGGCTGCCAGACCAGCGTGGTCTCGGTACGTGTCTCGACCCACGTCGAATTGGACTCAGCCGGAACAGCCCCTCCCGGAACCACGCGTAGCCCCAGCCCGGCGAGGCCGGGCAGCCCGAGCGAAGCCCATCGCGCATAAGCTCGCGCCACCGACCGCATCGCGCCCGGCCCGCCATAGCCTGTCAATTCGCCGCCGCTCCAGACAGAGACTGAGCGCCCTGCCGCGTCCACAATCCCGAATGGCTCAGCCGGCAGCCAGGGCCGCTGCTCTGCCGGCTCGCCTTCACCGAATACCGTGAAGCCTGGCTCCGTGCGGCCCAGGAAGGCACGGAATGCCGCGACGGCGCTACCACCGCCTCCGTCGGGTCCCGTCGCGAGAGGCAACCGCAGCGGAGCCGCATGGTCGACCTTGTTCCAGAACGGCAATTCAGACAGTGCGAACCGCAACCGGGGCCACTGCTGCCCCGCGCCCAGCAGTGGCACGAACCAGCCCGGCACGGCACGTTCAGCGACGAATGCATCTCCCTTTCGCCGGAACATGGTAACCTGGCAGCCGCCGCCGCGCAGTTCGACCGGCATGAGGACCCGCCCGCCCTCGGCCACCCGATCGACCAGCATGGTCGGAAAGTCCCACACGGCAGCGGTGATCATCACCCGGTCGAACGGTGCGCCTTCCGGATGGCCCCGAACCCCATCGGTCGCGAGCACCGTGACGTTCCGGAGACCGAGTGCGGCAAGATCGGTGCGACTCTGTGCCGCCAGTTCGGGGATGATCTCGATCCCCGTCACCGCGCCGCTCTCACCCACGAGGCGCGCCATCACCGCCGCAAGCCAGCCGGAGCCGGAACCGATCTCCAGCACGCGCTGCCCGGGTTGCAGATCCAGCAGATGCAGGAGCCAGAGCACATAGCTCGGCTGCGAGTTCGTGGACGGCAGGCGCTCACCCGCTGCATCCACATGGGCCATCGCGGCATCGCTGTAGATATCCGCGAGTGCGGCCGTGGGATCAGCGTCGTTATCCCTCAAGACGTTATCCGCAGAGCGCGTTTCCGGTCCGCCGCGCAGGCGGAAACGATGGACGAAGCGGTGCCGGGGCGTCGCCTCCACCGCAGCGCGGAATCGCTCCGGCAAACCCTCCGGCGCGCCGTATCGGCGGAAAGCGCTGTCGAGCATGGCGAGGAACCGCGCCATATGCGGGGCAACCTGTTCAGGCGTTGCTGTCATTATGGTCTCCTTCGCCCGGCACTGCGCGCAACGCGCGGGGATGCCGACAAGCCAAACTTCTTTTTTCACCACTGTCCGCGTGCACGCGCGTCGAGCGCATGGTGGACTGGAGTTCTGATGACCGGCACGTCGCGACAGGTGAAAGAGTGGGTTCGGTGTCCTGCACCGGTGGGGCGGGACGTCCGCGCGGCGCTGACAGCGTTGCCGGACCTACGCGGCAGCGGAAGCACTCGCCGCAATCTACCAGTTGTTTGCTTCCGACGAGGCCGCGATCAAGGTGATCACCGAACTCATCGACGGCATGAAAGCGGAGGACATCCGCCGCCGATACGGTCTCACTGACGTTGAATACGATACCACACGGCGGCGGATCAGGCGGACGATGCTCCGCCACGGCTTGGCGTGGTCATGGCCATGAAGCGTGCGAACCGCCCCGTCCCGGCGCTCTCGGCATTGCTGGACGCTTTGGAGCAAGAGCTGCTCGCTGCGTCAGCCGATGAGATGCACGACACCGTGCGTGACAGCCGCCGGGCACGAGACGCTGTTTGCGCGGAGATACGCTCGTTACTGGATGAGGCACAGATTGAGAGCGATGCCGGGTCCAGTGTGGTTGCGCCTCTCGCTCTTCGCGCCGGGACTCGTCTCGACCGACATTAGGTTATGGGTGCCCCGTCGCCCGGGATCCCGCCTGCTACCGCGTCTCGCCGGCCAGTCCGTGCTGGATCGCAGCCGCCTGCTCCAGTATCGCTGCGGGAAGTAGTCCTTTCTCTGCCGCGGCAATCGCACTCTCGAACTGCTCCAGCGTCGCCACGCCGATCAACGCGGTACTCATGGCGGGATGCGAGATGACGTAGCGCAGCGCCACTTCGGCGAGCGAAGACGCCTGCGCCCCGCTAACGAGGGGCAGGAACCGGCGTGCACGATCCAGGTCTGCGTCGTAGCTGTGGGCCGAGCCGATCGGTTCGGGCGGCGGGCTCGCGATCGGGTGTCGTTCCGCCGTGCCGGCCAGCGCGCCACCGGCCAGCGCACGAATACCGATCGCGCCCATGCCGGCGCGCTGCATCGCGCCGAGCAGATCCTGATAATCTTGTGCTGGGTAGTTGGCAGGAACCGGCCCGCCGGGGCTGGGATGGAGCAGGTTATAGGGGACCTGGGCGGAGCGGAACGCGCCGGATTGAACGATGCTGTGCAGCGCTGCGGTGTCACCGATCGCGGTGATGCCGAGGAAGCGGAACTTCCCCTGGTCCCGCAGGCGCTGGAAGGCGGGCACGACCTGGCTCAGCACGGTCTCGACCGTCAGCGCGCCCGGCGCGTCGTTCAGGCTGATGGGGTTGTGAAGTTGAAACAGATCGACGCTGTCGCGACCGAGGCGACGGAGACTGGCGTCCAGCGATGCGGTGATCCCAGCGGCGATGTCGTGCTTCTGATCATCGCGGAGACGGACTTTGGTGCCGATCAGGACCTGCGGTTTCAGCTTGCCGAGGACGCGGCCAAGATTGGTTTCCGATGCACCGTCGCCGTACATCGCGGCAGTATCGAGGTAGTTTATCCCAGCCGCGACGGCACGTGCCACAGCGCGTTCCTGATCGGCGGCCGTGCCACGCACCATCAACCCGCCGACCGCGCCGCAGCCGAGGCCGAGGACCGAGACCTTGAGGCCGGTACGGCCGAAGTCACGTTGTTGCATCGGGCTTCCCTTGTTTCAGCTTTCGGGCACGTTCGCGTCCAACTCGGCAATCCAGGCACGGGCATTGCCGTCCGACGGGGCGCGCCAGTCCCCGCGCGGTGACAGCGATCCGCCAGCCGTCACTTTTGGGCCATTCGGCAGCGCCGAGCGCTTGAACTGACTCGTCGCGAAGAACCGGTGTAAAAATTGCCGCAGCCAGAAGCGGATTTCCGCCAGCGAATACGTAACGCGGCGCGACTCCGGGAACCCAGGCGGCCACTCCCCGCGCCCCGCATCCTCCCACGCCCGCATCGCCATGAAGGCGATCTTGGACGGACGGAATCCGTATCGCAGCGTGTAGTACAGGTTGAAGTCCTGCAGCGCGTAAGGGCCGACTTTCGCCTCGGTGCTCTGTGGTTTCTCGCCCTCGGCAGATGGGATCAGTTCCGGCGAGATCTCCGTCGCCAGGATGGCTTCCAGCGTATCCGACACCTCACGCTCGAACTGCGTCGAGGAAATCACCCAGCGAATCAGATGCTGGATCAGTGTCTTCGGAATGCCGGCATTGACGTTGTAATGCGACATCTGATCGCCAACACCATAGGTGCACCAGCCCAGCGCGAGTTCCGACAAATCCCCGGTGCCGATCACGATGCCGTCGTGGTGATTTGCCAGCCGAAACAGGTAGTCGGTGCGCAACCCCGCCTGCACGTTTTCGAATGTGATGTCGTAAACTGGTTCGCCGCGCGCGAATGGATGATCCAGATCGCCGAGCATCTGCTTGGCGGCCGGGCGGATATCCAGCTCCTTCCAGGTCACGCCCAGCGAAGACATCAGGCGGATCGCGTTTGATTTCGTCTCATCACTGGTCGCGAATCCCGGCATGGTGAACGCCAGAATATCCTTGCGATCCCGCCCGAGGCGATCGAAAGCCCGAGCGGTGACGATCAGCGCCTGGGTCGAATCCAGCCCGCCCGACACGCCAATGACCGCACGCTTGATATGCGCGGCGCGCAGCCGCTGCATCAGGCCGGAAACCTGGATATTGTATGCCTCGTAGCAATCCTGCGCCAACCGTGTCGGATCGGCTGGGACGAATGGGAATCGCTCGATCGGCCGCTGGAACCCGATATCGCCGTCTGGCGGATCGACCCGGAACGCCACACGCCGCCACGCGCCCAGCTCCAATGCACGGCGATTATCATCGAACGTTGCCTGCCGCATGCGCTCCTGCCGCAGCAGATCGACATCGATATCCGCGAAAGCGATGCGGTCGCCATCGGGAAAGCGATCGGTTTCAGCCAGAACCATGCCGTTCTCGCAGATTGTCGCCTGCCCGTCCCACGATACGTCGGTCGTGGACTCGCCTTCGCCGGCCGCGGCGTACAGATACGCCGCAAGGCACCGCGCCGACTGCGACTGACACAACATCCGTCGCGTATCGGCCTTGCCGATCGTGATCGGGCTGCCCGACAGATTCAGCAATACCGTCGCGCCGGCCAGCGCCGCCATGCTACTGGGCGGAACGGGCACCCAGAAATCCTCGCAGATTTCGACATGCGCGATCAGTCCGGGCACGTCCTCGGACGGGAACAGAAGATCAAGACCAAACGGCGCCGCGACACCCGCAACAACGATCTCGGCATTCCGCCACCCCGCGCCGGCGGCAAACTGGCGCGGTTCATAGAACTCCCGGTAATTGGGCAAGTACGCTTTCGGCACGACTCCCAGCAGCCGACCTCGATGGATCACCAGCGCACAATTATACACCCGATCCTGATGCCGCAGTGGCGCGCCCACCACGATCATCGGCATCAGCTCACGCGATTCATCGATCACGCGCGCGGCCGCCGTTTCCACCGCGTCCAGCAGCGCGTCCTGCAGCCTCAGATCATCGATGGAATAGGCGGACAGCGCGAGTTCCGGAAACAGTGCCACCGCTGCGCCCTGATCGTGGCACTCACGCGCGACGCGCAACACTGATCCGGCGTTACCGGCCGGATCGGCGAGCGCGCTGGGGATGGTGCAGGCGGCGACGCGTGCGAAGCCATGCCGATAGACCGCGCGAAAACTCATGGATTCATCAGGCCGCAAGCAGCGTGTCCGGCGGCGTAAACGCGTAGCCCAGGTCATGCGCCACAGCCTCATAGGTGACCTTACCGGCATGCACGTTCAACCCGGCGCGCAGATGCGGATCCTCGGCCATGGCCCGCTTCCAACCCTTCTCCGCCAGTGCGATGACGAACGGCATGGTCGCGTTGTTGAGCGCGAAGGTGGAGGTGTGGGCCACCGCCCCGGGCATGTTCGTCACACAGTAATGGACGACGCCGTCCTGCACGTAAGTCGGATCGGAGTGTGTGGTGGGACGGCTGGTTTCGGAGCAGCCGCCCTGGTCGATGGCGATATCGACGAAGACGGAGCCGGGGCGCATGGCGCGCACCATGTCGCGGGTGATCAGCTTGGGGGCCGCCGCCCCCGGGATCAGCACGGCGCCGATCACAAGATCGGCGTTCTCCACGGCATATTCGATGGTTTCCGCGGTGGCGAACAGCGTTGCGGCACGTGGGCCGAACTGAAGATCGAGCTCCTTCAAACGCGGAAGGGATTTGTCGATGATGGTGACGGAAGCCTCCAGCCCCACCGCCATGCGTGCAGCGTTGGTGCCGGAGACGCCGCCGCCGAGAATGACCACGCGGGCGGGCGCGACACCGGGCACCCCACCGAGCAAGATACCGGCGCCACCCTGTTCCTTCTCCAGGCAATGAGCGCCGACTTGCACGGACATGCGACCGGCGACCTCGCTCATGGGAGCGAGCAGCGGCAGCGTGCCGCGTGCGCCGGTCACGGTCTCATAGGCGATGCAAGTGGCGCCGGAGTCGATCAATCCCTGCGTCTGCTGCTTGTCCGCCGCGAGGTGCAGATAGGTGAACAGCACCTGGTCCGGGCGGAGCTGCGCGATCTCCTCCGGCTGAGGTTCCTTCACCTTCACGATCAGATCGGAACTCGCAAACACCTCCTCGGCGGTGGGGACCACATCGGCCCCGACGGTGCGATACGCGTGATCGGAGATGCCGATCCCCGCGCCGGCCCCATGCTCGATCATGACAGCGTGGCCAAGGCCCGTGAGTTCACGGACGGCGGCCGGGGTCAGCCCGACACGGTATTCGTGGGTCTTCACTTCCTTGGGGACGCCGATTTTCACTGCGTTCTCCTGTTGGTTATGAGCGGCCGTAATCGTCTTCCAGGCGTTCGATATCGTCCTCATCCAGATGCGTGCCGTGCTGCACCTCGATGAAGATCAGATCAACCGTGCCCGGGTTTTCGATCCGGTGAACCTCCCGGTGCCCGATCGCAACCGCCTCTCCGGTTCCCAGCGGAATGATGTCGCGTCCCTTTGTTGCCCGCGCTTCGCCGGCGACAATTACCCAATGCTCGGCGCGATGCGCATGCCGCTGCAGCGAAAGCCGCGAGCCGGCCGTGACGACGATGCGCTTGACCGCGTATCCGGGACCCGTGGTCAGGATTTCCCAACTGCCCCAGGGACGGTCATCGCGCTGGCCGTGGTGATAGGTGGTTGCCATGATCACTGCGCATCCGCGTTAAATTGCCGGCACGAAATTGCCCACACGAAATTGCCCACACGAAATTGCCCACACGAAATTGACAGTCAACAGACCACTCATATACTGCCCGTCAAAGGTGGAACCAAGGGCAGGGGCGGATGCGGGCTTGGTTGGCGGTAGCCGGAGCGGCTGTGTTTCTGTGGCAGCCTCTGGCCAGTAGGCCGGCTGTTGCCAAGGACCTGGTCTTCCTGTCCACGCAGCTTCGCCCGCTTGAAGAAGCCCAGCGTACGCGCACCGAGATCCTGAAGGACTCGCCGGTTCCCACCCAGTTCGTGCCCGAGGAACCGCCGCAACTGGTGATCCATGTTCAGGCGGACATGAAATCCGGCTCGCCCACGATCAGCCTGATCGGCGCACTGCACGGCGAACTGGCACCACTCGTCACAGCGAACGATGTGATGCCGCTGGACGATATGGATGGGCTCCTGAAAAGCAGCGGTATCCCCGCGGGGATGGTCACGCTGGCGCATCTCGGCACCGACCATCTGCAATACGTGCCGTGGATGCAGGCCACCTACATCATGGCAGCGAACAAGAAGGCGCTGCAGTATCTGCCGGCCGGCGCGAAGCTCGATACTCTGACCTACGATCAATTGTCCGAATGGGCCGCCAACGCCGAGAAAGCGACTGGCCAGCGCGTGCTCGGCTTTCCCGCTGGCCCGACCAGCCTGATGAACCGCTTCTTCCAGGGCTACCTGCTCCCGTCCTTCACCGGTGGCGTTGTCACCACCTTTGTCTCGCCGGCAGCCGAGAAAATGTGGGCGGACTTCAAGGCGCTCTGGGCGCACGTCAATCCCAACTCCACCAACTACAACTTCATGCAGCAGCCGCTGCTGTCGGGTGACGTCCTGATCGCCTGGGACCATACGGCGCGGCTGCAGGATGCGTTCCGTCAGCATCCCGATGATTATGTGGCGTTCCCCGCGCCCGCAGGGCCGAAAGGCCGAGCCTTCATGCCGGTCGTGGTAGGATTGTCCATTCCCAAATCGGCGCCCGACGCGTCCGGCGCGCGCCAGGTGATCCAATACCTGCTGAAGCCCGAGACGCAGATCACCACGCTGCGCGTCAGCAGCTTCTATCCCGTGGTGAACACCCCCATCCCACCTAACCTCGATCCCGGACTGAAGGCCGAGCTTGCAGCCGTGCAGGCCCAACAGTCCGCGTCGGATGCCCGTCCCGCGCTGCTTCCGGTCGGCCTTGGCTCCCACAGCGGGGAATTCGACCGCATCTTCACCGATACGTTCCAGCGCATCGTCATCCGCGGGCAGAACATTCACGAGGTGCTACA
The DNA here is from genome assembly GCA_963791885.1 of uncultured Pseudomonadota bacterium. Lineage (GTDB taxonomy): Bacteria > Pseudomonadota > Alphaproteobacteria > Acetobacterales > Acetobacteraceae > CAVSUZ01. Next base: position 158,250 of record CAWBUL010000008.1, read on the forward strand.
ACTCGAAGGCAAGCAGATGCAGCACGTCTTGGATGAGGCGAAAGCCCCCTGCTGGTCACCCGATCCGGCCAGCACAGGCACTTGCCAGGTCAAATAGCCGGATGCGGCGCAGTGGTCTGACGCCCTTCCTGCTGATCGCTCCCTCGCTGCTCTTTCTCCTGCTGCTGTTCTTTGTTCCGCTGGTCCAGACCATCGTACTTGCCTTCCAGACCGACACGGGGTTCGGCCTCGGCAAGTTCCAGCAAGTCGTCAACGATCTGGACTTCGTCACCGCCATCAAGAACACCTTCGGCCTGGTGATCGTGGTCGTGCCACTGCAACTGGCCGCCGCGCTGGGCATGGCTTTCATGCTGCGGAAAATCCGCGTCGGCCGCGACATTATCCTATGGATCTGGACCATTCCGCTCGGCATCTCCGATCTGGCCGCCGGATTGGTCTGGCTCTCGATCCTGACTGAAAAAGGCTACCTCAACACCATCCTCTTTCATCTCGGGCTGATCCCGCGCCCGGAAAGCTGGCTGACATACGAAACGCCGGCCGCCCTGTTCTTCGCGATCATCATCGCCGAGTTTTGGCGTGCCACGGCGATCGTCTTCATCGTGCTTGTTGCGGGATTGCAGCTTGTGCCGAAGGAGTTTGAGGAAGCCGCGAGCGTCTTCGGCGCGACCGCCTGGCAGCGCTTCCGGCACGTGACCTTGCCGCTGCTGCGGCCCTCCATCCAAACCGCGCTGATCCTGCGCACGGTGCTCGCGTTCGAGGCGTTTGCCGTGGTGCTGTCGATCGGCGGCATCAATTTCCCCGTTCTGATCAGCCAAGCCTATATCTGGGAAAATCAGAACCAGGATTACGGCGTTGCGGCGGCCTACGCCGTCATCATCATGGTGATCACGCTCGCCGCCACCTTTTTCTATTTGCTTGCGCTGCGCCCGCGTGCCGGTGAACCAGCATGATCGCTCTGAAACGCACGCTGTTCGTCTCCGCCGTGCTGCTGGTCTGCGCCTGGGTCATCGTGCCGATCTACCTCATCGCCCTCGGCGGAATCGGTGGGCAGCAGGTGGTCTATGCTTGGCCCAAACCATTCTTGCCGTTGGTCTGGTCGGTGCAAAACTTCACCGCGTTCCTGGCCATCGACGGAATCTGGCAGGCTCTCCTGCGCAGCGTGGAGGTCGCCGTTCTCTGCATGGTGCTCTCCATCGCGCTGGGCGCACCGGCCGGCTACGCCCTCGCGCGCTACGCCTTCCGCGGTGCGAACGCCTATCGCCTGACCATCCTGCTGACCCGCGCCTTTCCCGTCGGCATCCTGGCGCTGCCACTGGCGGTCAGCTACGTACGGCTGGGCATCTACGACACCGCGATCGGCGTCGCGCTCATTCATACTGCTCTGGCCCTGCCTTTCGCGGTGCTCGTCACATCCAGCCTGTTCCTCGGCATCCCACGGGAACTGGAGGAAGCCGCTTGGGTCTTCGGCTGTTCCGGCTTCGGTGCGTTCCGCCGGGTCGTGCTGCCGCTGGCGCTGCCGGGCGTGGCGGCGGCAGCGGTGTTTGCCTTCGTGCTGTCGTGGAACGAGGTCTTCGCCGCGTCCGTTTTGACCGTCCGGCATAAAACCCTGACCGCATTTCTGCTGTCGGTCCTCTCGGAGTCGCCGCTGCAATATCAGTTCGCAGGCGGCTTCCTGCTCATCATTCCTTCCGTCCTGTTCATTTTCTTCGTCCGCCGCTACCTCTTCGCGATGTGGGGCATCACCAGTCGATGAGCGCCTGATGGCGGAGATCCGTGTCGAAGGCGTGGTCAAGAGCTTCGGTGCCACCGCCGTCCTGCGCGACATTTCGCTCACCGTTCCGGACGGGACATTCGTCGCGCTGCTTGGTCCGTCCGGCTGCGGCAAGACCACGCTTCTGCGCATCATTGCGGGGCTGGAGACGCAGACCAGTGGTCGGGTTCTGATCGGGGGCCGGGATGTTTCCGCTCTGCCCCCGCGTGCCCGCGGCCTGGCAATGGTGTTTCAAAACTACGCTGTGTTTCCGCACATGACTGTTCGCCACAACGTTGCGTTTGGACTGACCATGCTCCGCGCGCCTGCCGACCGCACCGCACGCCAGGTGGAGCGCGCAGCTTCACTGATGCATATCGAGGCGCTGCTGCATCGCTTTCCCTCACAACTATCTGGCGGTCAGCGCCAGCGCGTCGCCGTCGCGCGCGCTCTGGCGGTCGAGCCGTCCGTGCTGCTGATGGATGAACCGCTCTCGAATCTCGACGCGCTGCTCCGGCTGGAAATGCGCGCCGAACTCAAGTCCGTGCTGCAGGACGCGGGCACCACAACGATCTATGTCACGCACGACCAGACCGAGGCGATGGGTCTCGCCGACCGGATTGCGGTGATGCATCAGGGCCAGATCGTGCAGGACGCTCCGCCGACCGAGGTCTATCGGCGCCCGCGCACCGTCTTCGTTGGCGGCTTTGTCGGCAGCCCGCCGATGAACTTCCTTCGCCTGCCCGTTGTGTCCGGGATCGTCCAGCTTGACGGCCTGTCCCTGCGTCCGCCGCGCGGCGCGGACGGCACGATCATGCTTGGCGTCCGGCCGGAAGATCTGATCATCGCCGACCACGGCCTTCCCTTCCATATCCATGTCGTCGAACCCCTCGGCTCGCACCTGCTCCTTACAGGAGAAACCAATGGCCAACGCATGCGCGCACTGGTTCCGCCGGACGCGATCGTGAACGCGGGGAACATGATTATGCTTCGCCCGGATGAATCCCATCTTGCCTGGATGCATCCGGAAACCGGAGTGGCGCTGGAGGCAGCATGACAGAACAAGCGCGCGAGGTTCTGCGGGCGAACGACCGCGGCGGGTATACGGTGCCGACGGATCGGCTGTATCCGTTCCAGTGGAATTGGGATTCCGGCTTCGTCGCGATGGGCTGGGCCACATTCGACGAACCGCGCGCCTTCCAGGAGATCGAGCGTCTGCTCGAAGGCCAATGGGAGAGCGGCCTCGTCCCGCAGATCGTCTTTCACGCCCCATCGGACGATTACTTTCCAGGACCAGATGTGTGGGGCATCCACCGCACGCCGCCGACCTCCGGCATCACCCAACCCCCGATCCTCGCGGTTGCCGTGCGCCACATCTGGGAGCATGCGAGGGACCGCGCATCCGCCGATGCCCGAACAGCGGCGGTCTATCCGAAGCTGCTGGCCTATCATCGCTGGTGGGAGCGTGCGCGCGATCCGGAACGCACGGGTCTCGTCACGACGCTGCACCCGTGGGAGACGGGTATGGACAACAGCCCGGCCTGGGATGCGGCACTCGCGCGAGTTCCCGACGCAGACCGTCACGCCGATCCGCCGGCGCGATACGTCCCACGTCGATGCATCCATGCGCCCGCGCGGCGAAGAGTATCAGCGCTTCATCCACCTCGTTGACTGCTTCCGCGATGCCGGATGGGACGATGCCCGTATGGTTCGCGCCTCTCCGTTCCGCGTCGCCGACATCGCCACGAATTCCATTCTCCTTCGCGCCGAACGCGATCTGCTGGCGCTGGCGGGTCGCTTCGGCAGCGCGGCAGAGCAAACCGAAATCGCGGAGCGCATCGAGCGCATGGAACGCGCCATCGGCAGCCTCTGGCATCAGCTGCGCCGCATCTTCGTTTCACGCGATCTGATCACCGGCACGGCAATCGACGTCGCCACCTCGGCCGGCCTGCTCCCGCTATTCGGCGGCGGTGTGCCGGCGGAGCAGGTCCGGACGTTAACAGAGACACTCCGGCGGTGGGCCCAATCAGTGCCGTATCTCGTTCCCTCCACGGCGCCGGACGATCCGCGCTTCGAGCCGCGCCGATACTGGCGCGGCCCCATCTGGGCGGTCGTGAATTGGATGATCGCGGAAGGTCTTTCAGACTGCGGCGAACGTGCTCTCGCACAAACCATACGCACCGACACGAAAGCTCTGATCGATGCGGCGGGGTTCAGCGAGTATTTCGATCCGCTGACCGGAGAAGGGATCGGCGGCGGTCGGTTTTCCTGGACGGCAGCGGTGGCACTGATGCTGGCATAACGCTCAGCCGACGCCTGTCAGTTCCGCCTCCATCTTCTCGCGCAGGATACGGTTTATTTCCGACTGATAGTGATCATGCTTTTGGCGTAGCCAGGCCAGAACGTCGGCATCGATCCGCAGGCTGATCGCCTCCTTGCGCGGACGATAGATCCGACGAGCCAACTGCCAGTTGGCAGCCGGCGCTTCCGGGATATCGACGACATCGGGCTCTGCGATCTGCTCAGCCGTCCGCAAATCTGCTTCCTGCTCCCGAGTCAATGTCCGATCAATCGGAACGACCTTTGTCATACAAAATCCTTTCACGTCTGCTGGCCACGCGCAGGCCGATCACACGGACACGCTCGTCGTCATCAGGGTCAGGATAGCTGTGCACAACAACAAAAAGCTTGCTTCCGACAAAGCCGACAGCGTGCCACCGATGCTCACCATTTTCGAACCGGTCGTACACAACCCCGGTCGTACACAACCAACGTGAGAGGATCGGCGAGCACAACTTCGGCGTCTGTTCGCCTCCTCCTTGGCAGAGGCCCACTCAATACGCATCCAATACGACCCCCGAGATCAGGCTCAAGGGATCAAGATGCTGTTCCTCGGCTTAACTCCTGGTTGAGATGATCGCGGGGTGCCTACTCGTCTGTATATACATCTTTGCATAGGCAAATGCAAGGGCCTGTTCTTCTAAACGACCCCCTGCGCCCGCAACGCCTCGATCTCCCCCGTGCTCAACCCCAGCATCCCGCCATAGACCGCCGCATTGTCCGCCCCCAGAGCGCGACTCGGCACAGCCGGCACCTGCCCGGCCCCATGCAGCCGCAGCGGCGAGTTCGGCAGCGTTACCGGACCGAAATCCGGATGGTCCACCTCCTGCAAGAACCCACGTTCATGCATGTGCGGATCGCGCATCACCTGGTCCACCGTGCGCACCGGCGCACACGGAATGCGATACCGCCCCGCCGCGTCCGCGACCTGACGCGAGGTCAGTCCCCGCGTCCACAGCGCAACTTCCGCTTCCGCCTCGTCCTGGTGCGACCCGCGCGCTGCGTGCGTGCTGAAGCGCGGATCATCCCCCAGCTCGGGACGCCCCATCGCCTGCACCAAATTCGCCCAGTGCTGGTCGGTCACGACGTGGATCGCCGCCCACCCGTCCGAGGTTGGGAACGCATTGTACGGCGCGCTCGCCAGGGACGCCTGCCGATTGCCCGCGCGGGGCGGCACCTTCCCAGTCCGCACGTGATACTCCTGGCTCGTCGCCATCGTCGGATAGACCGCCTCCTGCATGGCGATCTCCACCAACTGACCCCGCCCAGTAATCGTCCGCTGATACAGCGCCGTCATGATCCCGGCATAAAGGTGAATGCCGCCGGAGAAATCCACCACGGTCGGACCGGCCTTCATCGGCGGACCATCCGCGGTGCCGGTGATGCTCATCATCCCGCTCGCGGCCTGCACAGTGAAATCCATCGCCAGCGCATCGCGATCCGGTCCGCTGATGCCGAACCCGGTACCCGTCGCGTAGATCAGTCGAGGATTGATCTCCGCCAGCACCGCATACCCCACGCCGAGATCATCCATGGTGCCGGGTGAGAAATTCTCCAGCAGCACATCCGCCCGCCGCACAAGTTCCATCAGCAACGACCTGCCGCGCCCCGTCTTCAGGTTCAACGTAATCGATCGCTTATTGGCGTTCAGTACCGCCATGGCGAAGGTCCCGGTCTTGCCGGGCGGAGCGCGCCGGCGCAGCGGTTCGCCACTCGGCGGCTCGATCTTGATGACATCCGCGCCTGCCTTTGCCATCAGCATCGTGCAGTACGGCCCCTGGTAAATCTGACCGAAATCCAGAACTGTGATGCCCGCAAGCGGCAGGTCGGGCATGGGCGCTAACGCTTCTTGCGCATGAACCGCCGAGCGAACCGCACCAAGCGCGGCACCGTGTTGGGACGCTTCAGCCGCGGATCGTAGCCGCTCAGCCGGCGGTCGTTCTCTTCCAGGCAGATGTCCATCAGCGTCGCCGTGTCGATCTCCATACCGGACACCGCGCTCGCCCCCTGCACGGTGAAGTTCGCGTTCTCTTTCTCCCCGGCGCTAACATCCTTCGCGAGCCCGATCCGCTCGCGGATCAGGTACGCCCACACCGCCAGAGTCTTGAAGAAGAAATACGGACGCCGCCAAAGCGGCATGGTGTGCCGATACCAGGAGATCCAGTTCGTGAAGAACAGGATGTGGCGTCCTTCCTCCTGAATCACCGGCTCGAACGTTTCAACCAGAGGCATTGGGAAGTAGCCGGACCGCCGAGCCAACTCAAACAGCCCGAATGCAAAGAAACTATCGATGCATTCGGAGTAGCCGGTCACCATCCAGCCCCACTCCGGGTCCTTCGGCTCGACATATTCCGGCTCGGGCTCCAGCACGATGCCATAGGCGCGCACCAGATGGGACAGCACCTCCTTGTGGCGGCCTTCTTCGAACGCCATCAGGTCGAATGCCCGGCGCAGCAGCGGATCGCTGACCTGCCGCGCGAAACTCAGGATGCGCAGCCGCGCCCGGCCCTCGGTCTGCACGGCGATGTCCCAGATCGGCAGGTTGACCAGCCGGTCGCGCGCGTCGTCATCCAGCACCGGCCACTCGATCACCGCTGGCTTGTACGGATTGAACGTGTCGAGCAGCAAGCGGGAGAGCATGGTCCGATGCCCGTCATCGCCATTGCGGATCGGCTGAGGCGAGCCGAAGCGCCAATGGCGCGCGGCATAATCGGCGGCTTCGATCGTCGAACTGCTGGTCATTCCGGATTATCCTGCTTGATGTCTGATAGCTGAAAAGCCACCCCCTGGCGAATGCCGCACGGTCGCACCCTGTGCGCCACTGCAATGCTCCGGCAGAATGTCCGGAAAGCAGGAGGAGCGGCCGAATGTCGGATCAGCGCTTGGCGGACAAGGTGGCCATTGTAACAGGCGCAGGCTCCCGAGCCGACGGCATCGGCAATGGCCGGGCCACCGCCATCCTGCTCGCCCGCAACGGGGCAAAGGTCACCTTGGTCGACCAGGAAGCCGCCTGGGTGGATCGCACCCGCGCCATGATCGCCGAGGAAGGACACGACAGCCTGGTCGTCCTGGCTGACGTGACGAAGTCCGCGGACTGCGCCCGCATCGTGGATCAGACCGTGGAGCGCTTCGGCCGGCTCGATATCTTGGTGAATAACGTGGGCATCTCCGGCCCGCCCGGCACGGCGGTCGAGGTGGACGAAGACGCGTGGGACCGCGCACTGCAAGTGAACGTTACCTCCATGATGCTGATGGCGAAGCATGCGATCCCGCAGATGGTGCGCGCCGGCGGCGGTGCCATTGTCAACATCGCCTCCTATGCCGGACTGTTCGGCGGCCATCCGGCACTGCTCTATCCCACCACCAAGGGCGCCGTCGTGAACATGACGCGGGCCATGGCTGCCCATCACGCCGAACAGGGCATTCGCGTAAACGCCATCGCGCCCGGGATGGTCTACACCCCGATGGTCTACGCCGACGGCATGAGCGACGAAATCCGCGAGGCGCGCAAGAACCGCTCGCTCCTCAAAGTCGAAGGCACCGGCTGGGATATCGGGAACGGCGTGGTTTACCTCGTCAGCGATGAGGCGCGGTGGGTCACCGGCATTGTCCTGCCCATCGACGCCGGCGCCTCCGCCGCACCCTCTGCTTACCCGCGCCGCGGCGGCCAAAACGTGATGCGCTGACATGTGCGACACGATGGTCGCCCTCGCCGGCACCACCGCCCACGGCGCATGCCTGTTCGCCAAGAACAGCGATCGCGAACCGGAGGAAGCGCAGGCGGTCGAGATCATTCCCGGCCGCCGCTACGCGCCGGGCGATACGGTCCGCGCGACCTACATCACCATTCCCCAGATCGAGCGAACCTGGACGGTGCTTCTCAGCCGGCCGTTCTGGATCTGGGGTGCCGAGATGGGCGCCAATGAGCATGGCGTCGTCATCGGCAATGAAGCGATCCACGCCATCGTCCCGCCCTGTGAGGAGCCTGGCCTGATCGGCATGGATCTGCTCCGTCTCGCGCTCGAACGTGCGCAAACCGCCGCCGAAGCTGTGGACGTGATCACCGGGTTGCTCGAACGCTACGGCCAGGGCGGAAGCTGCGGCCTGAAGGAGCCTCGCTACTACGACAACGCCTTCCTGATTGCCGATCCGCGCGAGGCGTTCGTGCTCGAAGCGATCGGCCGCATGTGGATCGTGCAGCGTGTGAACGGACTGCGTGCCATCTCCAACACGCTGAACATCCGTCGTACCGACCGGCACAGTCGATCGCTCAGCGCCGACGCCGCCGACCGCGGCCTTGGCACGCAATTCGATTTCGCCGAAGCCTATCTCGATCCGTCATCCGAATCGCGCTCCTTTGGGCAGGCCCGCTGCACACGCGCGACATCGCTGCTCGAAGCACGTCGTGGCCATCTCCGCCCCGCCGACATGATGCGCGTGCTGCGCGATCACGGCCCGCAAGGCGGCCCGTCCTGGCATCCGCATGAGGAAATGGGGCGCACGATCTGCATGCATCCGGACGGCGCCGGCCGGCGGGGGCAGACAACCGGATCGCTTGTCAGCGAACTGCACGAGGACGGCACCGCCCTGCACTGGATCACTGCCACCGCCGCGCCGTGCCTCTCACTCTTTAAGCCCGTGGTGCTCGGCTGCGACCTGCCGCTGCGCGAACCCGCCCCGGGCGTGGCATCCGATCGGCGCTGCCTGTGGTGGCGGCATGAACGCCTGCACCAGGCCGCCGAGGATGGTGCCTTCGGCTCCATCCTGGCCCGGATCGAACCGGAGCGCGACGACCTGGAGGCCCTGTTCGCCGAGCGTATGCGCCGCGCCATGCCGGAAGGCCCCGCCGCCCGCCAGGCGGCGATCGATTGGTGCTGGACCGAGGCAGAGGCAGCGGAGCAGCGATGGACGGCGCGCTTTTGCTAGACCGCGATCGCCTGAGGTGGAATCACCGAAGGCGTGAATCGCCGTCTCAAGTCAATATGCTAGACCCGTTTCGACGGGCCGCGGAGCGGACACTCGAGGCGAAACGGGTCTAGTGCCGTGACCCCTCCGGATACAGCCCGCGCGCATCCCCTGTCCCAGCTCATGCTGGTGCCGTGGGCGGGCGTCCTGGTTGCGCTGATCGTCATCGCCGCGGCCATCAGCGTGGCCTCGCCGTACTTCCTGACCGCCTCGAACATCCTCGGCAACGTCGCAGTCTATTTCTCCTGGATCTGCATCGCCGGGTTCGGAGAGGCGGTGGTGATGATCGGCGGCGGACTCGATCTCTCCGTTGGATCCATCATGGGCCTGGCCGGCATGCTGTCGACGATGGTGCTGGCGGGCGGGGGAGGGGTGGTTGCCGCCCTTCTGGCCGGCCTCGCCGCGGGCGCCGCCGTCGGCGCGTGCAACGCGCTGGCGATAACGCGCATCCGCCTCAACCCCTTCATCGCCACCCTCGGCTCGCTCAGCATCGTGCGCGGGTTGACCTACGGTATCGTCTCGGGCGCCGCCGTGACCCCGCCGGACGACCCTGCTGGCCACATCTTCGCCGCCTTGGGCACGGCCACGGTATGGCTGGTCCCTCTCCCCGTGCTGATCATGCTGGTGATCGGCGCGGCGCTGACCGTGCTGATGAATCAGACGCCGCTCGGCCGTCACATCTATGCCGTTGGAGGCAATGAACCGGCCGCCCGTCTGCTCGGCCTGAAGGTCGAGCGCACGAAGCTGATCATGTACATCCTCTCCGGCGTGCTCTCCGCGCTCGGCGGTATCCTGCTCTCCGCGAAGGCAGGCACGGCGCTGCCGGATGCCGCCACCGGATACGAATTGCAGGTGATTGCCGCGGTCATCATCGGCGGCACCAGCCTCTATGGTGGCCGCGGCACCATTCCCGGCGTTTTGATCGGCGCGGCTTTGCTGGGTGTGATCAATAACGGGATCGTGCTGCTCGGCTTGGCCGGGTATTGGCAGGAACTGATCACCGGCGTTGTCATCGGCGCCGCGGCAACGCTTGATGTCGTGCGACAGCGGCTGGAATCACAGCGACGGGTCTAACAACCAGGAGGAAGCATCAATGCCGAAATCGCTGCACGTGACGCGCCGGACCGTACTGGCCGGTGCCGCAGCCGGCGCACTCGCGAGGCCTTACATCGCTCGCGCCGCCAAACTCTCTATCGCGGTGATTCCAAAATCACTCGACAATCCGGTTTTCTACTACGCCCATTACGGCGCCGATCAGCGTGCGAAGGAACTCGGGGACGTGGACGTGATGTGGACCGCGTCTGCTACGTCCGATGCGAACCAGGAGGCACAGGTTCTGTCCGGCTTGGTTGCGCGGCACGTGAATGGCATGGCGGTGGACGCCAACGCACCACAGCCGCTGATGGCACCCATCGCCCAGGCGGTCGCACAGGGGATGAAAGTCATCACCTGGGATTCCGACGTCCCTGGCAGCAAGCGCCAGCTCTTCTATGGCGTGGACAGTCTCGCGATGGGCCGCACCCTGGCCCAGCAGACGGTGAAGTTCATGGGCACCTCGGGTACCGTCATTCTGGTCAGCGGCGGCCCTGGCGCGACGAATCTGAACGCGCGGCTGAGGGGTGCCGTCACCGAGCTGAAAAAACACCCCAACATCAAAACGCTGGGCCCGTTCTTCCACGACGACGATCTGGTGAAAGCCCAACAGCTCACCAACAACCTGCTCGTCTCTCACCCTGACGCCGGCGCAATCCTGATGGTTGCGGGCGTTCCTTTCTTCGGCAAGGTCAGCGCGCTGCCCGAAGTGGTAAAGAACAAGGGCAAGGTGAAGATCATCACCACCGACGTGCTGCAGCCCGAATTGCCGTACGTGAAGGACGGCTACGTGCAGGCGCTGGTCGGCCAGGACTATTGGGGCTGGGGCTACCAGACCGTCTCCATCCTTCACAACCTGCTCACGCAGAAGACCTGCCACTATCCCATGCTCGTGCCGCAGGCCATGCCGGTCGTCACCTCCGAGAATGTCGATCAGTGGATCGCCAATTGGCAGCAGGCGAGCACACCGGCGGGCGCCGCCGAAGCGTTCAAGGAGGCGCCGCTTGGCTGCATGTAGACCCTATTCTGTCATTGCGAGGCCCGCGTAGCGGGCCGCGGCAATCTCGTGGTCGGGACGCACGAAAGAGCCGATGAAGTCAGCCCATCCTCGAACTCCACGGCATCATCAAACACTATGGCCCCGTCCACGCGCTGGACGGGGTCTCCTTCCACTTGAACGAAGGTGAAATCGTCGGCCTGGTCGGCGACAACGGAGCCGGCAAATCCACCCTGGTGAAGGTGATGTCCGGGGCCGTACAGCCCGACGCCGGCACGATCCGCTTCGCCGGGCAGGATGTGCGCATCGCCTCGCCCGCCGAAGCGCGGGAGATCGGGATCGAGACCGTATATCAGGACCTCGCGGTCGTGCCGCAACTCGACGTTGAGGCAAACCTGTTCCTCGGTCGCGAAATCACCGGCACGCACTGGTGGAACTGCTGGAAGCTGGACAAGACCACGATGCGCCGCGTCGCGCGGGAACATGTCGCCTCGTTGCAGGTGGGTCTCCACTCGGTTCGGCAATCCGTTGGCCTGCTCTCCGGCGGACAGCGTCAGAGCGTGGCCGTCGCACGCGCCATTTCCTGGGGACGCAAGGTCGTCATCATGGACGAACCCACCGCCGCGCTCGGCGTGCGCGAATCGCGCGGCGTGCTCGACCTGATCTGCCGCGCGCGTGACCGCGGCATCGCGGTGGTGCTCATCAGCCACAACATCCCGCAGGTGTTCGAAATCGCCGACCGGATTTTCATCATGCGCCACGGCCATCAGGTGGGCGATCTGCGCACGGCGGACGCGCACATGAACGACGTCTTGGGACTGATTACCGGAGTATCCGTCGCTCAGATCGGATGACGCGGGGCGCGCCAGCGGTGCCACGCGAACCGCGCCAGTACCAGCACGATCCCGGCGGCCACCACGTAATCCGCATAATGGAACACAGTATGCAGCCGCGGATCACTGGCCCATGCCTGTCCCAGCTTCATGCCCGCGAACACAAGCGCGAAGCACCACGGCCACGAGCCGATGAATGTATAGATATGAAATCGTAGCCGATGCATCCCCACCATACCGGCAGGGAACGCGATGAACGTCCGCACCACCGGCAGCAGCCGCGCGATCAGCACAGCAAGCCTGCCGAACCGCGCAAAGAACCGGTCTGCATGCAACAGGTCCTGGTGCGTGATCAGGAAAATCCAGCCCCAGCGCTCGGCGATCGGACGCCCGCCATAGCGCCCGATCTCGTACGCAATCTCTGATCCGATATTGCAGCCGATTGCCGCAACGGTTGCCGCCACAAACAGATTCATCTGTCCGCGTGAAACCATATACCCCGCGAACGGCAGGATGATTTCCGACGGCAGCGGGATACAGGCTGACTCGATTGCCATCAGCCCGCACAGGCCAGCATATCCCGCGCGGCTCAGGATAGTCGTGATGACCTGAGCGATCAGGCCGGCGACGCTGGAGTGCATGGGCGCTCACGGGACGCGGTCGTATCCGGCCCGCGTCCCCGAGTGACGAACGACGGACGCTTAGCTGCCAGACACAGACGTGATCGCGTTACGGTTCTGCGCCCAGGCCTGCTCGTCATCACCCAGCGCCGTCGGCCGATCCTTGCCGTAGCTGATGGTCTGGATCCGGGACGCATCGATGCCGCGCGCGACCAGATAGTCCTTCGCCGCGTTGGCGCGACGCTGACCCAGAGCCAAATTGTATTCCTCTGTGCCGCGGTCGTCGGCGTTGCCGGCCACCAGCACGCGGACGTTGGGGTAGCGCTGTAGCCAGGCCGCCTGACGATCCAGCGTCGCCTGAGCGTCGGACGACAAGGTCGATTGATTGAACGCAAAGAACACCCGGTCGCCTACATTAGCGACAAGATCTTCTTCACTTCCCGGCACCGGGCCGGCCGGAGTCGCTGCCGCGCCAGCACCTGTGTTGGTGCCTGTCGTCGCGGGATGATTGTTGGAACACGCCGCGAGCAGGGCGACGGCGGCGAGCGCACCGGCTATCTTCATGTTCATGAGCGTTGATCCCCGAATGGGTGCAGGCAATGGGCATGGCAGCACGCCGCGCCACATCTGGCCCGGCGAACCGCGCCGCGCTTAGCCCGAGGCCGCTGGCACCGTCAAGGCAGTGGGACCGCGTAACGGCGCTGTGATGAGGGATGGAGCCTTTTCGCTACATCACATCGTCGTCTGCATGTCGCCATCAACCGAAATGGCCTGGCCGCTGATGGTCACGCCGAACGGGCTCGCCAGATAGAGCGCCATGTTCGCGATGTCCTGCTGGGTGACGAAACACCGCAGGCTGGTCGTGCCAACGGTACGCTCCGTCATCTCGTTCTCCGAAATCCGCGCTGCCTCCGCTTTCGCCTTGATCACGGCGCGAATGCGCGGTCCGTCCACCGGCCCGGGCAAAATAGCGTTCACGCGAATCCCATCCGGTCCCAACTCGATTGATAGCGATTTGGTAAATCCGATCACGCCCCACTTCGCAGCCGAATATGGCGCGCGCAGCGGGAAGCCGAACCGTCCTGCGGCCGAGGACAGGTTGATCACCGCACCGCCGCCCGCCCGGCGCAGATGCGGGATGGCGCGCCGCGCGCAATGGAACATGCTCGCGAGATCGACCCGTAGCGTCGCGTCCAGCCCTGCCGGATCGACATCTTCCACCAATGCCGTCGGCCCCGCGATGCCCGCATTGTTGACCAGCACATCGAGACCGCCGAGCGCATTCGCCGCCGCATCGACGAACGCCTCACACTCAGCAGCCACACCGGCATCGGCGCGCATCTTGGGATAGGGACAGTTAGCGAGCGCCGCTTCATCCACGTCGGAGACGAACACCTGCGCGCCGCATGTCGCGAAACTGTCCGCCATCACGCGGCCGATGCCGCCCGCGCCCGCAGAGATCGCCACCCGCAGGCCGCTAAGATCGACCGTCAGAGGTGTCCGCGCGCCGGTGATCATGATGCATGCTCTCCCTGCTTCGGTCCCGCTTCGCCGAACACGCGCTGGAAGATGCGGTCGACTTCCCGCGGGTGCAGCGCCGGGTCCATCGCTTGGTCGATGTCCTTGGCCGACACGCGGCCCGCAATCTCCGGATCGGCCAGCAGCCGCTGCTTGAAACTTAGCGCGCCGGAGTGCGCCGAGGACTGTCCTAAGGACTGCCAGGTCTCCATCGCATGGCGCTGCACCAGTCGATACGCGTCCTCCCGCAGGATGCCGGCCCGTGTCAGCGCCAGCAGCACCTCGCCCGAATGCACCACGCCGCCCAGCGCCTCCAAATTCGCTGCCATCCGCTCGGGATAAATCGTCAGCCGCTGCATCATCCCCGCCAGCCGCGCCAGCGCGAAATCCAGCGCGATGGTTGCATCCGGCGCGATCACCCGCTCCACCGATGAATGACTGATATCGCGCTCATGCCACAGCGTCACGTTTTCCAGCGCCGGCACCGCCGTCGCGCGGACCACCCGCGCCAGCCCCGTCAGATTCTCTGACAACACCGGATTGCGCTTGTGCGGCATGGCCGAGGAGCCCTTCTGGCCTGGATTGAAGAACTCCTCCGCTTCCCGCACCTCACTGCGCTGCAGATGCCGCACCTCCGTCGCCAGGCGCTCGATCCCGCTCGCGATCACCGCGAGCGTGCAGAAGAACGCCGCATGCCGATCACGAGGAATCACCTGCGTCGAAACCGGTTCGACGCTCAACCCCAGCCGCTCGGCGACGAATTCCTCAACGCGCGGATCGAGATGCGCGAACGTGCCGACTGCGCCGCTGATCGCCGCCACCGCGATCTCCGCCCGCGCCGCAACCAGCCGCGCTCGGTCCCGGGCAAACTCCGCATAATGCCCGGCCAGTTTGATCCCGAACGTCGTCGGCTCGGCATGGATGCCGTGGCTCCGCCCAATCGTCAGCGTGTGCTTGTGCTCGAACGCGCGCACCTTCAGCGCCGCCAGCACGTCATCGATGTCCCGCAGCAGCAGATCCGCCGCCTGCGTCAACTGCACCGAAAGACATGTGTCCAGCACATCCGACGATGTCATGCCCTGATGCAGGAACCGGCTATCTGGACCGATCAACTCCGCGAGCCATGTCAGAAACGCGATCACGTCATGGCGCGTTTCGCGCTCGATGGCATCGATGCGGGCGATATCCTCCGGTCCAATCGTCGCGACCTTAGCATCCCCTCGCGCGCGGATGGTGCGCGCGGCGTCTTGCGGAATATCCCCCACGCGGGCCATGCCTTCAGCCGCCAGGGCTTCGATCTCGAACCAGATTCGATAGCGATTTTCCGGCGCCCAGATGCCGGCCATTTCAGGGCGGGAGTAGCGAGGGACCATCGACGTGCGAGTAAACCCGGGCGCCCAAAGAAGGCAAGCGAGAAGGCAAGCATGCCGCATTGGCTGACCCACGATCTGGCCGCTCTGGCTCAGGTCGTGCTGATCGATATTACACTCGCCGGCGATAACGCGGTCGTGGTGGGCCTGGCCGTCGCCGGACTGCCTGCCGCCAAGCGCCGCACCGCCATCCTGCTCGGTGTTGGCGGCGCGACGGTGATCCGCATCGGCTTCGGCCTCATGGCCCTCAAGCTCCTGCAGATCCTCGGCCTGCTCCTCGCTGGCGGATTGCTCCTCCTTTGGGTGGCGTGGCGCATGTCCCGCGAACTTCGTCGCAAGCACCGCGAGAGCAGCACCCCTGCCCATAAGACTCTGCTCCAGGCCATGATTCAGATCGTCCTAGCCGACGTGTCCATGAGCCTGGACAACGTCCTCGCCGTCGCCGGAGCCGCGGCCGACACGCCCTGGGTTCTCGTCACCGGCCTGCTTCTCTCCATCGCATTGATGGGCTTTGCCGCCAATTTGCTTGCCCGCGTCATCGAGCGCCAACGCTGGATCGCCTGGGCCGGCTTGCTCGTCGTGGTGTTCGTCGCGCTCAAGATGATCTGGGAAGGTTCGCACCAGGTGGCACACGTAATGGGTTGAGACGTTGGCACCCCTCGGCCATGGCCCTAAACCATCGGCCGTCAGCAGAAGAAGGTAGGAAACGTGCGGCTGATCTACGTTCTGTTCGATAGCCTCAACCGGCATGCCCTCAATTGCTATGGCGGGTCAGCCATCCCGACGCCGAACTTCGACGCACTTGCCGCGCGCTCGCTCGTGTTCGAAAACCACTATGTCGGCAGTCTCCCCTGCATGCCCGCACGGCGGGACATGCAGACCGGTCGCCTGAATTTCCTGCACCGCGGGTGGGGGCCGCTCGAGCCTTTCGACCACGCCTTCCCCGATCTCCTGCGCCAACGCGGCGTCTATTCCCATCTCATCACCGACCACTATCACTACTTCGAGGAAGGCGGCATCGGTCACCATGGCCGCTATTCGTCCTGGGAATTTTTCCGCGGCCAGGAGAAAGACAAATGGAAAGGCGTCGTGGACCCGCCGATGGAGCATCTGCGCGCCGAAATGCATCCCAGCCAGTTCGACCCGGATCGCGGGCCCAACTCCGCGCTCCCTTACGCGATCACCCGGCAATACATCCGCACGGAGGAGCAATTCCCGATCGCCCAATGCTTCACCGCCGCACTCGAATTTCTTGAAACCAACCGATCCTCCGACAACTGGCTGCTCCAGGTCGAATGCTTCGATCCGCACGAGCCCTTCTTCGCCGCCGAGCGCTACCGCATCAAAACCGATTACCAGGGCCCCCTGCTCGACTGGCCCCGCTACGGACGCGCCGATTACCTGCTCGCCGAGGCAGCGGAACTCCGCGCCAATTACCACGCCCTTCTTTCAATGTGCGATGCGCATCTCGACCGGCTGCTCGCCTGGCTGGATGCCGCCGACGCGTGGAAGGACACTGCGATCATCCTTTCGACCGATCACGGGCTGCTGCTAGGTGAGCATGAATATTGGGGCAAGAACCGCCCGCCCTTCTTCAATGAAGTCGCGCACATCCCGCTGCTGATCCATCATCCTGCCGCGAAGCCCGGCCGCCGCCGGGCACTGACCCAGACCATCGACCTGATGCCGAGCATCCTCGATCTGTTCGAAGCGCCGATCCCGCCGGAGGTGCGCGGCCACTCACTGCTGCCGCTGCTGACCGACGATCAGCCGCTTCGTTCCGCCGCGCTGTTCGGTCAGTTCGGCGGCGCGACCAACATCACCGACGGACGCTTCGTTTGGCTGGTCTATCCGCCATCCGATCAGCCCGACCCGCTGTTTCACTACACGCTGATGCCAATGCACATGCGGAGCTTCTTCGAACCCGCCGAGATGGCTGCCGCGACGCTCCATCCGCCCTTCGATTTCACCCGCGGCATGCCCGTCCTTCAGGTCCCGATCATCAACGAAGCAGCCGGCAACATGCAGCGCCGCTATCCGCTGCTCGACGCGCACACCGTGCTTTACGACCTCGCCACCGATCCAGGGCAAACGTCGCCCGCGACAGCACCGGCGGAGGAAGCACGGCTCCGTACCCTCATGACCGAGATCATGCGCGCCCATGACGCACCACCCGAAGCATTCCGGAGGCTGGGAGTTTCGAGCGCGGCCGCTTCAGGCTGAATAGCAGTCCCCGCTGGTCATTGCGAGGAGCGCATAGCGCGACGAAGCAATCTCGTGGTCCGGGCGTACGAACAACCGTATGCCCAATTCCGACGACGAAGCACCTCTGCGTCCTCTGCGCCTCTGCGGTAAACCTTCGTTCCCACGACACCGAGCCGCTTTGACCTTGGTCCTGTTCGTCAGGCCGCTGCACCTAAAGCCGCAAATCCTCCCTGATGCACGCCGTCACATGCCCCGCACCAACCGCCCTTAATGGCGGCCGCGCCTCCGCGCAACGCGGCAGCGCATATGGGCAGCGCGTGCGGAACGGGCAGCCGCTCGGCGGATTGACCGGACTCGGCACATCGCCCGACAGCACGATGCGATCCGCCGCACCCCGCGTCGTCGGCACCGCCGACAGCAGTGCCTTGGTATACGGATGCGCCGGCGCGCCGATCACCGCAGCCGCCGGCCCCTGCTCCACGATCCGCCCCAGATACATCACGGCGATGCGGTCCGAGATATGCGCGACCACCGCAAGATCATGCGACACGAACAGCATCGCCAGCCCGAACGTGATGCGAAGCTGCTCCAGCAGATTGACGATCTGCGCCTGCACCGACACGTCCAGCGCCGACACCGGTTCGTCGGCGACCAGGAACCGCGGCCGCAGCATCAGCGCGCGGGCAATCCCGATGCGCTGGCGCTGACCGCCGGAAAACTCGTGCGGAAAACGTTCGGCTGATTCAGTCGGCAGTCCCACCACCTGCAGCGCTTCGGCCACGCGCTCCCGCCGTTCTCTCCGGCTCATATGTGACTCGTGCAGCATCAGCGGCGTGGCGAGAATCCGCCCGACCGTCATGCGCGGATTGAGCGATCCAAACGGGTCCTGAAAGATCGGCTGCATCATCCGCCGGGTCGCACGCAGATTGCGGCGCGACAGATGCGTGATCTCCCGCCCGGCGAAGACCACGCTGCCCTCATTCGGTTCCAGCAGCCGCAGAACACAGCGGCCGACCGTTGTCTTGCCGCAGCCCAATTCACCGACCAGACCCAGCACCTCGCCTTCACCGATGGTGAAGGACACATCATCAACGGCGCGCAGGCTCTCGCCGGCAGCGAAGACGCGGCGTCCGGGCAGCGTAAACGTCATGCGAAGCCCGGCGACGTCGAGCAACGCCCCGCCCGCCATCACGCCTCCTGCCAGCGAACGCAGCGCACAGCATGAGTCCCCGCCGCGTCTTCCAGCGGCGGCACGGCGCGGTCGCACAGCCCCGGCACCACGATCTCGCAGCGCGGCGCGAAGGAGCATCCCGGTGGCAGCTCCGCAGGATTGGGCACGCTGCCTGGTATCGTACGTAACGGTTGCCGCGGGCCTTGCGCGACTTCCAGTTCCGGTACCGACGCCAGCAGACCCCGCGTGTAGGGCATCAATGGTCGCGAAAACAGCTCGGCGCATGGCGCCGCTTCCACCACGCGACCGGCATACATCACCAGCACACGGTCCGCGATGCCTGCCACCACGCCCAGATTATGCGTGATGAAAATCATCGCCATGCCGGTGCGCTGCTGTAGCTCCTTCAACAACTCCAGCACCTGCGCCTGCACCGTCACATCCAGCGCTGTGGTGGGTTCGTCCGCGATCAGCAGGTCCGGATTGCACGCCAGCGCCATCGCGATCATCGCGCGCTGTCGCATTCCGCCCGACAATTGGTGCGGATAGCCGGACAGCCGCCGCCGCGGCTCCGGAATGCCCACCTGCGCCAGCAGGTCCTCCGCCGCACGCAACGCCGCCCCACGCGACATCTGCCGATGATAGATCAGCGGCTCCGTCACCTGCTCTCCGATCGTCAGCACGGGATTGAGCGCGGTCATCGGCTCCTGGAAGATCATGGCAATGCGGCTGCCGCGCAGATCACGCATCTGGTTCTCCGGCAGCGACAGCACGTCAGTCGTTCCACCCGACGCATCGCGCAGCGTCACCCGGCCCTGCACCGTGCACAAAGGCGGATCGGGAGTCAGCCGCAGCAACGCCAAGCTCGTCACGCTCTTGCCCGAGCCGGACTCGCCAACCAGCGCCAGCGTCTCCCCCCGGGCCACATTAAACGACACATCGCTGACCGCGTGCACCACCCCGCTATCCGTGGAGAATCGGACGGTCAGGTGCTCGACCTCCAGAACCGGCCGGGTCATCGCCCCCTGGATCATCGAACATCCAAACGCGGATCGAGCGCGTCGCGCAGCCCGTCGCCGAGGAAATTGAATCCGGTCACAGCCAGCGTGATCGCAATACCCGGAAACAGCGCCAGCCACGGCGCGCTGACCAGATACTCCTGCGCATTGTTCAGCATGTTGCCCCAACTCGCTGTCGGGGGCTGGATGCCGTAGCCAAGGTAGCTCACATATGACTCAAGCAGGATGGCGCGGGCGACGTTCAACGTGGCAGCGACGACGATGGGCGCGGCGGTGTTGGGGATAAGCTCGCGCCACATGATGTACCGGTCGGGCGCGCCAAGCGCGATCGCCGCCAAAGTGAAATCGCGTTCCCGCAGTGAACGGATCTGCGCTTCGACGATGCGCGCCACCTCCATCCAGGCAGTCGCCGCGATAATGACGGTGATGGTGAACAGCGATGGCTGCACGAATGCCGCCAGCGCGAGCAGCAGGAAGATGGAGGGAAAGCACAGCACGGCATCGACAATGCGCATCAGCGCCCCACCGATCATGCCGCGATAATAGCCCGCGAACAGCCCCACCGACGCGCCAACCACGGTGCTGAGCGCCATCGCAGCAAATCCGACCGTCAACGAAATCCGCCCCGCCATCAGCAGCCGCGCCAACAGATCACGCCCCAACTGATCGGTGCCCAGCAAGTGTGGGCCTGAGAAGGGCGGGGCGAAGCGATGGAGGATGTCGATATACAGATCGTTGTATGGATCGAGATAAGGCCCGATCGCGCAGGCGAGTACCAGGATCAGGATGGTTCCCATGCCGATCAGCGCCAGCCGATGCCGGATGAAGCGCCGAACGCCCCGGCCAAGCGCGCGCCGCTGGACCGGCCGCGCCGGCGGCAGCATCTCAGTTGACGCGGATGCGGGGATCGTAGACGGCATAAAGCAGGTCCGCGGTGAGATTGCCGATAAGCACGAGAATGGCGGTGATCACGAGGATTCCCATCACCACCGGGTAATCGCGGTAGCCAATGGAATCGAGGAACAACCGGCCCATGCCGGGCCAGGTGAAAACGGTCTCGGTCACCAGAGCGCCCCCGAGCAGTGTCGGGAGTTGCAGCCCGGCGAGCGCGATCATCGGCAGAAGCGCGTTGCGCAGCGCGTGGCGCATCAGGATCACGCGCCGCGGCAGTCCTTTGGCACGCGCCGTACGCATATAGTCCTGCCCGATCACCTCCAGCATCGAAGACCGCATGTAGCGGCTCCAGATCGCCACCGTCACCAGCGCCAGCACCATGGCGGGCGCAATCAGGTGGTGCAGATAGTCCAGCAGTCCGCCCTGGCCGATGGTGAACATGCCGCCGGCCGGTAGGATCGGCCACGTGACCGAGAAGATGTAGATAACCACCAGGCCAAACCAGAATGTCGGAATGGATAGCGCCACCATGGCACCGATCGTGGCGAGATAGTCGAAGATCGAATAAGGCCGCAGCGCCCCCAGCACGCCGACCCATGTGCCCAACACAATGGCAATAAGGGTGGACGTCCCCATCAGCTCGAACGTGGCGCCCAGCCGCCCGGCAATGATCGTCAGCACCGGCTGGTTATCGCGATAGGATCGGCCCCAATCGCCGATCAGCATGTGGCGCAGCCACTCCCAGTATTGCACCGGCAGAGGGCGATCGAGGCCCATCTGGTGCGCGATGCGTGCCATCGCCTCCTGCGTCATGCCAGGGGTCAATGCGAACTGTGCCAGCGGGCCTCCCGGTGCCAGGTGGATCACCATGAACCCGATGACGGAGACCAGGAACAGGAGGATCAGGCTCTGGCCCAGACGGCGAAGCAGGAACGCCGGCACGAGGAACTATGTCGCCCAGTACCACTCCCGGATGTTCCAGCAATTCGAGGAGACGTAGACGCTGGGCGTGTAGCCGATCAGCTTTGCCTTCGTGCCTTCGACCGGCGTGTAGTTGAAGATCGGCAACACCGGCAGATCATGCCGGATGATTCCCGCCATCTGTTTGTAAATCGTCGCGCGTTTGTCGCGATCCAGGGTGGAGGCACCTTCGGCCAGCAGCTTGTCCACCTCGGGATTCGCATACTGCATTGTGTTCTGCCCGCCGCCGCCTTTCACGGGAATGGCCGTGCTGGCGTAGTAGGTCGTCACGTCCGGATCGGGGCCCGTCATCTGGTCCTGTCCGACCATGACAGAGTCGTATTTCGACAGGTTGTAATAGTCGCCCCAGATCACGGCGGCGGGCATATTCTTGATCTGCATATCTGCGCCGATCGTCTTCCAATCCTGCTGCAGCAATTCTTGCGCCTGCTCTCGCACATGATTGCCCGCCGTGGTGGAGTTGGTGAACGACAGCTTCACGCCATTCTTTTCGCGGATGCCATCGGAACCGGGCTTCCATCCGGCGTCGTCCAGAATCTTCTTCGCCTTATCCGGATCGTGCACCTGCTTGGGCAGATCGGCATTGTACGCCCATGACTGGCTGGGCAGGTATGTCTCGGTTGGTTTCGGCAGGCCGTAATAGATCGCATCGATAATCGCCTGCTTGTTCATCCCGGCATACAGCGCTTCGCGCACCGCGAGGTCCTGGAATACGGGCTTCCCCAGGTTCATCGTGATGCTTTCGACGAAGGGCGAGACCCCCGCCACGATGGTTCGGTCCGGCAGCTTCTTCGCCTCCGCATAGTGATCGGCGGTGATGCCCTGGATACCGGTATAATCCACCGCACCGGTCTGGAATTGCGTGAACAGCACGGTCAGGTCGGGGATGTAGCGGAACACCACGCGCTCCAGATACGGGCCCGTGCCGAAGTAATGCTCGTTGGCCGTCAGCGTCACATGATCGCCGGCTTGGCGCTCACCCCACTTGAACGGGCCCGTGCCGACCGGTGAATTGTTGAACGATGAGGTGTTGGGATCGCTGGCCTTGGCCAGAATGTGCGCCGGCACGATGAAGGTCCAGGACAGGATGGACGGATAGGGCGCAAACACCTTTTTCATGCGCCAGGTGATCTCGGTGGGACTGACCACCGTGATATCCGTAACCAGCTCGTGCCCGGCGCGGCTGAACGCGCGGAAATTCGGATTGTTCACCAGGTCGAGCGTGAACTTCACATCGTCGGCAGTGAACGGCTGTCCATCGTGCCACTTGACGTCCGGCCGCAGCTTGATGCGCCACGACAGACCGTCCTGAGAGATGCCGCCATTCTCCACAGTAGGCACTTCCGTCGCCAATGCCGGCGTAAACTCGCCCTTTTCATTCACGCCCCATAACGGACTGAACAGGTTCCAGTGCACGCCCTGATCCACCTCGATATGGGGCATCAGCGGATTGAACACGGTCGGTTCTTGCGAAAGGCCGACAATCACCTGTCCGGTGGGCTTCTGTGGCGGCTTGCTCTGCGCCCGCGCCCGTAACGATGGAACGGCGGAAATCGCGGCGGCCGACAGTCCGGCGCCCAGCAATGAACGGCGTGAAAAAGATGGCGCAGCCCACAGACGGTTCGGCATCGCGCTCCCCTGTGCGATTGTTGTTGTCTCAGTGGTTGCAAGCTTTGACACCAGTATCCGGCACGTGCAAGGCGGGGGATCGACCGTTGCGGCCTGCCTCAGACTGACGCAGGCTGCCCGGATGGATGCTCGCGTCACTGCGGACCCGCTGCTTCACGCCCGCGCCATGGCGGAGTTGCTCGAAGCAGCCGGTCCGGACATCGAACGTCAGCGGCGGCTCACGCAACCGGTGCTGGGCGCGCTGCACGACGCCCGCCTGTTCCGCATGCTGCTGCCTCGTTCCGTCGGCGGCGACGAAGTGCCGCCATGGATCTACCTGCAAGCGGTGGAGGAGGTCTCCAGCCACGACGGTTCGACCGGCTGGTGCCTGTTCACTGCCAACAGCTCATCCCTCCTGGCCGCCTATCTGCCGCAGGACACGGTACGCACGGTCTGGGGCGATGAGCGCGCCGTCGTCGGCTGGGGACCGCCAAACACCACCGTCGCCGACGCTGTGCCGGGTGGTTATCGAATCAGCGGGCGGTGGAATTTCGCCAGCGGCTGCCGCCACAGCACCTGGATGGGCGCGCATGGCCAGGTGGTCGAACCGGACGGCACGCGGCGGCTGAACGCCAACGGCCGGCCCTACATAATCTCCCTGCTCTTTCCCACGGACCGCGCGCGCCTCATCGACGTGTGGGACACGATCGGCCTGCGCGGCACCGCGTCCGACGCGTACGAACTCGATGATCTGTTCGTACCCGACGCTTTTGCGTCCTCGCGCGAAGATCCGTCGCTGCGGCGCGAGCCCGGCAAGCTCTACGGTTTCACCATGCAGGGACTGTATGCCGTCGGCGCGACCGGCGTCGCGCTGGGCCTTGCGCGCGCCATGCTGAACTCATTCATCGAGGTCGCGCGCCGCAAAACACCGCGCGGCCTTGGACCACTCGCGACCAGCCCCACCGCACAGGCTTTGGTTGCGCGCGCAACGGCGCGGCTCGATGCATCGCGCGGCTGGCTGATCACCGAATTACAGAACGCCTATGAGGCAAACGGCCCCAACCTGATGGACATCCCCGCGCGCGCCCGTGTTCGGCTCGCCTGCGCCCACGCGACCGAAGCGGCGATCGAGATCGCGGACGCCGCCTACAAAGCCGCTGGCACTGATGCCATTTTCGCCGGAAGCGTCTTCGAACGCCGCTTCCGTGACCTTCACACCGCCGCGCAACAAACCCAGGCGCGCGGCGCCCATTTCGAATCCGTCGGCGCGGTCATGCTGACCGGCGGCGACGTGTTCTGGTAACGGAGGATACGATGCAGATCATCCCCGGCGGTGAAAGCCTCGGCGCGCGGATCGAAGGCATCGATCTGGCCAACCCCCTGTCCGATGCCGATTTTCGTACCGATCCTGCGGGCACTCGGCGCGCACGGCGTCCTCTGCTTCCCCAACCAAATGTTGGACGTGCCGGCCTTCGCCGCCTTCGGCCGCCGCTTCGGCGAGCTTGAGGTAAACGTCGCCAACATCTTCCACGAACCCGACTTCCCCGAAGTCATGATCCTCTCGAATATGAAGGACGCCGAAGGGAAGCCCAGGGGGCTGAACGACGCCGGCCAGGGCTGGCACACCGACATGTCCTATTCGAAGGACATCGCGCTGGCGAACATCCTGCACTGCGATCATGTGCCCCGCCGCCACGGCAAGCCGCTCGGCGAAACTCAGTTCCGCAATATGCACGCCGCCTACGAAGACCTGCCGGACTCGATCAAACGAACAATCGAAGGCCGCACCGCGACGCACGACTTCGCGAAGTTCTGGGACATGATGCGCACCCGTCCGGGATCGAGCCGCAAGCCTCTGACCGAGGAACAGCGCCGCAAGCGCCCGCCCGTCTCACAGCCGCTCGTGCGCACCCATCCGATCACCGGGCGCAAGGTGCTGTACTGCAACCCCGGCTACGCCATTCGGATCGACGGCATGGAGGAGCGTGAGGGCGGACAGTTGTTGGACTTCTTATTCCGCCATCAGGAGCGGGCGGAGTATCTGCACGCGCACCATTGGACCGAGGGTGACGTGCTGATGTGGGACAATATCGGCACGGTGCACAATGCCATCGCCGACTACCTGCCGGACGAGCCGCGCTTCATGCGGCGGGTACAGGTAATGGCGACGCTGGATTATCCGGCGCTGGTTGCCTGAGCCCCTACCACCCCCATGGACCTATCGGGCCGTAAGGCCCCCACGGACTCCACGGCCCCCAATTCATCGAATTCAACTGCGCCGCCTGCTCCTGGATCTGTGCCGTCTGCCGCTGCACCTTGAACGCCGCATAGCGCTGATACGCCGGCTCGTCCCCGACATAAATGCACCCGCAGTGGTTAGGATCGGAATACACCCACACCAATTGACCATTATGCGTGGTCCAGAATCAGCTCAGCCGGCGGCAGAGTATTCGCGGACGCCGCGCGCTGAGGATTATTGATCGGCAGGATATGAAACCCCGCCGCCGACAGCATCTCCTCCTGCTCCGCGACCATCTGCGCGGCACAGCCGCCTAACAGGCAGAGGCCGAAAACAGCCGCCCCTGCGCGCCGCATCACGCCTGGCCGTAAACCTCCAGCGCGTTCTCCAGGAAAAAGCGCCGGCGCTTCTCCTCCGGAATCGGCAGAGGCAACGCCAGCGCCGGATCGTCATAGTCCCAGTGCGGATAATCCGTCGCGAACAGCAGCCGGTCCCACCCGATCCACTCGATGCAATCCAGCAGATGCTCGCGGGGCTGAGGCTCTTCCATCGGTTGCGTCGTGAACCACACCTGAGACCGAATATACTCCGACGGCGCCTGAGTCAGATGCGGCGTCTCATGCTTCAGCCGCTTCCAGATCCGGTCCAGCCGCCAACCCATTGAGGGCACCCAGCCGAAACCGGATTCCGTCAGCACCAGCTTGAAGTTCGGAATCCGCGCAAACACCCCTTCAATCACCAGGCTGGTCAGGAAGGATTGGCAGGACTGCGCGTGCCCAACCATGTCCTCGATATAGTAAGACGGCCAGCCGCCACCGCTGACCGGCCAGCCGCCGAAGCCGAACGCATGCACGCCGACCGGACGATTGGCCGCGGCCGCCGCTTCATACACCTTCCAATAGCGCTTCTGTCCCGGAGGCTCAGACGTGCGGTTCAGCATCAGCACCTGCACGAACCGATCGTCCGCCGCGTAGCGTTCGATCTCCTTCACCGCCTCGTCCGGGTCTTCGTACGGGACGACGATGGAACCCTTCAGCCGCGGTTCCTTCGACAGCCACTTCTCGATCAACCACTCATTCATCGCGCGGCACACGGCAGCGCCAAACTCGCGATTCTGAAACGCCTGGCCGTTCTCGCCTGTCGCGTTCAACACCCCCAGCTGAGTGTTATTGGCGTCCAGCAGTTGCGAGCGCAGGAAATCCAGATCGGCGCCAGGCTTGCCCCCCGGCGGCCATGCATCACGCCGCGCGGCCTGGGGCTGTCCCTTCGGATAAGCCGGCCCACCCTGATAGGCCTGACGCGGCCGCGGCCCGAATTCCTTGTAGTGCTCCTGCCAGCGCTTCGGCAGGAACGGCGCCAGCTCCGCGTTGCTGTTCCGCCCCGGATGGATGTCGCCGTCCGCCGTGGCAAGTTTCGAGGCATTGGCGGACGCTGGCGCAGGCCGGCCGGCAAGCTGAACGTTCATCGGACCGTCTCCATCAGGCGGGCATAGGTCTCCCGCGGGTTATCGATCATGATCCGCCGCACCAAGCTGGCCGGCAAGCCAGGAGGCAGCGCGGCGGTCCCATCGAAATGCCAATGTGGGTAGTCGGTGGCGAACAGCAGCATCTGATCGGAGCCCATGTGCTCCCATAGACGCTCCACCACCCCCGGATCATCCGGGACATCGAAAGGCTGAACGGTCAGTCGTACGTGATCCCGCACGATCTCGGTCGGTGAGCGATCCACCCACGGCACTTCCAGCCGCAGCCCGCGCCAGAACTTGGTCAGCCGCCACAGATGGGCCGGCAGCCAGGACACGCCGGACTCGATCAGCACCACCGTCAGGCCGGGGAACTTGGTGAACACGCCCTCCGCTACCAGCGACGATACTGCGGACTGGAAGCCCGGCGCCTGGGCGGCGTAGTCCTCAGTGTAGTAGCTCGGCCAGCCCA
Organism: uncultured Pseudomonadota bacterium; assembly: GCA_963791885.1. GTDB lineage: Bacteria > Pseudomonadota > Alphaproteobacteria > Acetobacterales > Acetobacteraceae > CAVSUZ01. The sequence continues at coordinate 185,786 of CAWBUL010000008.1, forward strand.
CGGGCGTGACCGGATGACGATAGGTGCTGCCGGCATGGATGCCGACCGGCAACCCGTGCTTCTCGGCAGCGGCGTAGATTGGCCAGTACTGCCGCTTCCCCAGCGGAGCATCCAGCATCAGCGGTATCAGCACCTGGACGAAGCGCCGATCCGGCGCCACCCGATCGATCTCCTCCACCGCCAGCTCGGCATTCTGCGTCGGGATCACGATCGAGGCCCGCAGCCGAGGCTCCTTGTCCAGCCACTCCTTCGCCATCCAGTCATTGATCGCGCGAGCGAAGCCGGCACCCATATCCTCACTGAACAGCAGCGGCGCGCCGTACAGGCAGTTGCAGATGGCAATGCTGGAACCGAACGCATCCAGCGCATCGCGCCGCAGCAAATCCAGATCCGATCCCGGTTTACCGGACTGCGGGCGCCAATCGGGCCGAGACGTCAGCGGCGCATTCGCCGGATACGCAATGGACTCCAGATCGTGCAGCCCGCGCTGCACCACGCTGTCCCGCCAATGATCCGCGAGATAGGGCAGCAGCGACTTCAATCCAGGGACGGCGGGATGGATATCGCAGTCAATTCCACCAACAGGGAGCGGAACTCATGACATGATCCGGAAGCAGAAACACCCACCATAGCCCGCCGCTGCCGCGCGGGAAAACATCACTGGTTCGCCTCCGACAGGATGATCTGCGACGCCCGTTCCCCAATCGCAATCGACGGTGCGTTGGTATTCGACGAAACGATGAACGGCATGACCGAGGCATCGACCACGCGCAGCCCATCAACCCCGTACACGCGGCAATTGGCATCGACGACGGCCAAGGCATCGGTGCCCATCCGGCAGGTGCCGACCGGATGATACGATGTCTGCCCATTGGCGCGGATGTAATCCATCAGTGCATCATCGCCCTCCATCTCCGGACCGGGCCGTGTCTCCTCGACGAAGTACCGCTTCATCGGCTCCTGCGCGGCGATCCTGCGCACCATCCGCAGCCCGCGCAGCGCCGCGTCGCGGTCCCCCTGCGTCGCCAGGTAATTCGCCACGATCCGCGGAGGCTGCGACGGATCGGGTGTCACCGCGTGCACCGATCCGCGGGACTCCGGATACAGCTGAAAATAACCGATCGACAGACCCGAGAACGGATCCACGCCCGAGCCAGCAGCCTCTTTCGACCGATCCGGTGAGCTGATCTGGTGCAGGCTGGATCTTCGTATCCGGGTACGGACTATCGGGCGACACGCGCGCCAGCGCATGGATCATCGCGCTGGACCCGGCAAACACGCCGGTCCCATTCATCTGATAGCGCAGGAAGGGCAGGGCGCCCCGCAGCCACGGGTGCTTGACCAGGTCGTTCAGCGACAGCACGCCGCGCGAGCGATACGTGACGCGCGTATGGTAATGGTCCTGCAGGTTCTCCCCCACCCCCGGCAGGTCGTGCACCACCGCAATCCCCAACCCACGCAGCCGGCCACCATCGCCGACACCCGACAACTCAAGAATCTGAGGCGATTGAATCGCCCCGGCGGCGATGATCACATCGCGTTTCGCATGCGCGATCGTGGTCGCACCATTCCGCCGGAACGCCACGCCGGTCGCGCGCTTGCCGTCGAACAGGATGCGTTCGACCGCCGCGTTCGTCTCCGCCCGCACATTGCCCCGCGCCAGCGCCGGCCGGAGATACCCGACAGCGCTGCTGCACCGTTCCCCGCGCCGCGTCGTCACCTGAAGACGGCAGACGCCTTCGTGGCTCGTACCGTTGTAGTCCGCATTGGCCGGGATGCCGGCAGCGACGGCCAATTCGATGAACGCATCCACGATCGGCTCATTCCGCAACAGCACCTCGATCGAGAGCGGCCCACCGCGGCCCCGTGTCGCCGGATCACCATCGGGAAAATCCTCCATCCCCCGCATGACCTGCTCCATCGCCGCCCAGTCCCAACCCGGACAGCCGGTCGCGGCCCATTCGTCGTACCGGTTGGGATCGCCGCGCACCCAGATCATGCCGTTCACACTGCTCGACCCGCCGAGTAGCTTGCCGCGCGGCCAGTAAAGGCGCCGGTTACCCGTGGCCGCTTCCGGCTCGGTCTCGAACTTCCACACGTAACGCTCATCCTGGATGATCTTCCCGACCCCGAGCGGAATGCGGATCCACCGCCCGGTATCGGGCGCGCCCGCCTCCAGCAGCAGCACGCGCCGCCCGGCATCCGCCAGTCGCGCCGCCAGCGCACAGCCGGCCGACCCTGCGCCGACGATCACGTGGTCCCACTCACCGTCGATGGCTGTCGAGCCACTCATTCACGTTTCCCCGTCCGCGCCGTTCGTTCTTGCAACGTCACACCGGGTTACCCCGCAATCGGCCGGACGGCGAATGCCAAGCCAGCCGGTCTGTCCAAGCCCTGGCGCATGTGGCCCAGATCCTCCGGCCCCGACACAGAAATGGGACACGGGCTGAACCACCGCGCATCCTTGACTTGGGGTAGGGCCGCCGCCATTTTCCGCGCCCCAAGGTGGGGGCTGTAGCTCAGCTGGGAGAGCGCCTCGTTCGCAATGAGGAGGTCAGGGGTTCGATCCCCCTCAGCTCCATCCTTAACAGCGCCGTATGGCCAACTCCTTGATATTCCTTCTGAAATCCAGACGGTGACCGGGCGGCAACCACCCCGATGACCACCCCGATTGCACCACCCTGGAGGGTGCCCCGCTGGATGGGGCCCCGTGTGGCTGAACCCGTCCCCCCGTCTCGGGGAAATCGGGCAGACCACCCCCGGCCCCCCTTGGCGGGTCAATGGGTCCCCTTTTGGTTGTCGCTCCTGGCCGTCGTTCTGGCTGGCTGCCCACCCCTGCGTTGACATCCAGGACCCGTGTGAGCGCAAGCTAGGCCAACCCACGCTATCCGCTGAAAGGCGCACAGAGTCCAACCCGGCGGCCACGGCGGACGAGGTGGACTTGCTGACACCTCGTCGAGGGCAACGACGCCCATCTCGGCCGCTTTTTGGGGGCCGGACGGCTGGCCGCAGTGCCGGCGTCAGGCGGATCGATGCGGACAATGACGGCGAGAACCATGCGCTTCCGGTAGAGGCCCGCCAGCCAGCGAATCGCGAGTTAGCAATACGCTAACGCGAGGTTAGCTCAGGAGTTCGCAGAGACTCGCTGGCGACTCCTCGTTAGCCGGGGCGATGACCTACGGGCCGCCCTCAGACCCGCCTGTAGCCCCGCCATTTTGGCTCCCTGCGGCATGCCTGAGCGTGCGTCTCGCCCGGTCCACTGGCGCGATCATCCAGGGCAGCCCCCGACGTTCCTCTCAACCCGAGAACAGGGACCACGCCTGCCGTGGCAGATCGAGGCCAGCGACCCAACGCGTATAGTCAAGGAACAACGTTCCGACCTCGGGCACCAGCAGGGTCACAAGCCAGCCCAGCAGGGCGAACGCGGCGAGCATCAGGATCAGCCCCATGACCTGTTGATTTTCGCTGAGAACTGACCCGGGTTTTCCACCGAGAACTGACCCGGGTGAATTTATGGTTTGCGGGTCATACCGGGGTCAAGTTCTTGGCCTTTTCCTTTCGGCCCTTGTTGGCGGCCGAGCTGGCTTTGAAGCGGAAGCTGTCATTGCCGGTTTCCACGATGTGGCAGTGGTGGGTGAGGCGGTCGAGCATGGCGGTCGTCATCTTAGCGTCGCCGAACACGTCAGCCCATTCGCTGAAGCTCAGGTTCGTGGTGATGACCACAGAGGCCCGTTCGTAAAGCTTGCTCAGCAGGTGGAAAAGCAGCGCGCCGCCGGAGGGGCTGAACGGCAGATAGCCCAATTCATCGAGCATTACGAGGTCGCACCGCATCAGCCGATCCGCGATCTGACCCGATCGGCCCTGAGTTTTCTCCTGCTCCAGCGCATTGACCAGGTCGACGGTCCCGAAGAACCGAACCTTTTTGCGATGGTGTTCAACCGCCTGCACGCCAAGCGCCGTGGCGATGTGGGTCTTGCCGGTGCCCGGACCGCCGACGAGGACCACGTTGTCGGCGTTTTCGATGAACTCACACCGGTAAAGCTGGCGCACCAGGGCTTCATTGGTTTCGCTGGACGCAAAATCAAAACCGCTCAGATCCTTGTAGACGGGGAAGCGCGCCGCCTTCAGCTGGTAGGCAACCGATCGAACCTCGCGCTCGGCGGTTTCCGCCTTGAGCAGCTGTGAGAGAATGGGGACGGCCGAATTGAACGCTGGCGCGCCCTGCTCCATCAGCTCGCCCGCGGCTTGCGCCATGCCAAACATCTTCAGGCCGCGCAGCATCACGACAATCGCCGCCCCGGCCGGATCATGACGCATGGCGGGCCTCCTGTAGCTTCTCGCGCAGGGCATCGTAGCGTTCGACGTCGGCACGTGGCTCCCGGTCCAGGGCCAAGGCCTGCGGAGCCGCGATCATTGCTGTGGCCGTGGATTTGCCGTCGATCAGCCGGTGCAACATGTTCAGCACGTGCGTCTTTGTCGGCGCTCCATCACTCAGCGCCAGTTCGACGGCACACAACACCGCATCTTCACCATGGTGCAGGACGAGGGCAAGAATCTCCACCATCTCCCGGTCGCCTCCGGGCTGCTTGAGAAGGTGCTGTTGCAGCCGCTTGAACGCTTCCGGCAATTCGGCGAACGGCGCGCCATTACGCAGAGCTCCCGGCTTGCGCTGGATCACCGCGAGATAGTGGTGCCAATCATAGATGGTGCGGCCGGGCAGATGATGCGACCGCTCGATGAGCCGCGCGTGTTCGCAGATGACATGCCCTTCGGCAACAACAACGACGCGGTCTGGATAAACCCTTAAGCTGACGCGATGATTGGCGAAGGACGCGGGCACGCTGTAGCGGTTGCGATCAAAGTGAACGAGGCAGGTGGGCGAAACGCGTTTGCCGTATTCAACAAAACCATCGAACGGTCTGCCAACGGCCATCAGGCATCCGACTTCACTTTGCCACGCATCGAATATCGAGCCTTGCTGGCTGCCGTGTGGAATCTCGCGCCATAGCGCTTGGCAGCGTTGTTCCAGCCAGTCGTTCAAGTCAGCCAGCGTCACAAAACGCGGCATGGTCTGCCACAGCCGATGACGCGCGTCCTGGACATTCTTCTCGATCTGACCCTTCTCCCAGCCTGAGGCCGGATTGCAAAAGTCAGCATCGAAAAGGTAGTGGCTGGCCATCGCGGCAAAGCGTGCATTGACCTGGCGCTTCTTGCCGACGCCAACTTGGTCAACAGCCGTTCTCATATTGTCGTAGATGCCGCGGCGCGGCACGCCGCCAAGCACCCGGAACGCATGATGATGCGCGTCGAACAGCATCTCGTGCGTCTGCAGCGGATAGGCCCGGACAATGAAGGTGCGGCTGTAGCAAAGCTTGAAGTGCGCAGCTTGCAGCTTGGTCCGTTCGCCGCCGATAACGGCCCACTCCTCGCTCCAGTCGAACTGGAAAGCTTCGCCCGGCTGGAAAATCAGCGGAACAAAGGCCCCGCGGCCGGTCGTCTGCTGCTCCCGCTGCCGATGCTCCTTCCAGGTGCGGGCGAACGCCGCAACACGGCCGTATGAACCTTCAAACCCGAGGGCGGCCAGATCCGCATGCAACCGCTTGATCGTCCGCCTCTGCTTGCGCGGCCTGCCGCTCTCTAGCTTTAGCCAGGCCGACAGTTTCTCGGCGAACGCGTCCAGCTTGCTGGGCCGCTCCGGCACCTTGAAGGCCGGTTCCACCACGTCGCCCCGCAAGTATTTGCGGATGGTGTTCCGCGATAGCCCAGTCCTGCGGGCGATCTCCCGTATCGAAAGCTGGTCTCGAAGCGCCCAGCGACGGATCACGCTCAGTAACTCCATGCTTATCACTCCCGTGGACCCCGCTGAAAACAGCCGGGGCGAGGTCAAAACATGGGTCAATTCTCAGTGGAAATTTGCCACCTGGTGGGTCAGTTCTCGATGAAACTCAACACTCTGGCCGTTTTCGAGATGCAGCCGGGCTGGCTGCCGTGGGACGTAGGACATGGTCGTCTCCAGGGAGACGACGCGCTTGCGAGAGAAGGCCGGGATGATGTAAAAGGCCGGCGCGCGACCAACCTGGCTCGAACCTGGCGGTGCAGGCAGCACTGGCAACCGTCCGGCAACGCCGTGGGCGCCCGCCTCAGCCCGATGCGATGTTGCTGGCCGAGATCAAGGCAATCATCGCGGACCTGCCGACCTACGGCTATCGGCGGGTGCATGCCCTGCCGGGTCGCCGCCGAGAGCAGACCGGCGAACCCGCAGTGAACGTCAAGCGGGTTTATCGGACGCGATCAGGGCGCGGAGACCCATGGGATTGGCCTCGCGAGCGACGTTGCGTCGAGTGTCACCAGTAACAGCCGCAAAAGGCACCGCCAGCCAGGCCAACAGCAACCAGAAGCTGTACCCAACTGCGGCCAGTACCGCGTTGACCGCATCGCCGGCTGGTTTGGCGAGATAGTTGCGACCCATGCGGTGCTCGGCCTTGAGATGGCCGATCACGGGTTCCACTGCGGCCCGCCGTCGTAGCGCCCGCTTGATGGCGTCGGCCACTCAGACAGCCGATCAGGATTCTTCACGGACGACGAACCACTGTCTGCGGTGCATGGTATCGGCCTCCAGAAGACCGCAACATCCGACTTATTGAGAAATAACGTAAACGTAACGAGAAATACAAGGATCAGGCGCAGCTACTCCATTGAACCAAAGACGCACCTAGAGACGAACGCGGTAGAGCCGTCCAAGTGATCCTCCGCGCTACGCGGCGCGCGACTCCAGCAATGACACGGTGTGGTCTGCGATCATCCGCTCCTCATCAGTGGGAATTACCCAGACGGGAATGCTTGACCCGTCCGCACTGACCTCGCCCGCGCCCACTTTATTCCGCACAGGGTCAATCCGGGCGCCGAGCCAGGCGCAGCCGGCAACGACCTCGGCTCGCGTGGCGGCGTCATGCTCGCCGATACCTGCGGTGAAAACCAGTCCATCAACGCCGCCGAGAGCGGCGGCCAGCGAGCCGATCTCGCGCACGATCCGGTAAACGAAGAGTTGGATCGCTTCAGTCGCCGCGGGCGCTGGGGATGCGCGTAGCGTGCGCATATCAGAGGAAATGCCGGAGACGCCGAGTAGTCCGGATTTACGATAGAGCAGGTCTTCGACGGCACGCACGTCCATGCTGCGCGAGTCCATCAAATAGAGCACCACGCCGGGGTCGATCGATCCGCAACGTGTTCCCATCATTAGCCCGTCGAGTGCCGTGAAACCCATCGTGCTGGCGACGCTGCGTCCCGCATTCACCGCGCAGAGGCTCGCACCATTGCCCAGATGCGCGATGATGACCCGGCGCGATGCGAGGTCCGGCGCGATCTGCGCAAGCCGCGAGCAGATATATTCGTAGGACAGGCCGTGAAATCCGTAGCGCTTGACTCCAGCCTCGGTCAGATCGCGCGGTAGAGCGAAAGACTGGGCGAGTTCGGATTGAACCCGGTGGAATGCTGTGTCGAAACAAGCGACTTGGACGATCTGCGGTGCATGCTCGGCAATCGCACGGATGGGCTCCAGGTTATGCGACTGGTGCAGGGGCGCCAGAGGGATCAGCGATGCAAGGCGCTCGATGACGGTGGCATCGACGAGGACCGGGCTGGCGTAATCTGTACCGCCGTGAACAACCCTGTGGCCGACCGCCAGAATGGGTTCGCCATTCAGCAGCTCTCGTGTGGTTTTGACGATCGCGCGCGTGGCCTCCGCATGACCGATCTGCTTTTCCCATGCCTGCTCCGCTGCCACGGTTCCATCGGACGTGGTGACCCGGAGCTTCGGCGCGTTGCCCAGTGCCTCCACCTGGCCGCGGAACAGGGCACGATCGGTGCGCCCGATTTCGTACAGGCCGAACTTGATGCTGGACGAGCCGGCATTCAGGACGGCGATACATCCCTGCATCGTTTGGTTTCCCCGATCAGGCGACGATGTTTGTCCCACCATCGACATAGACGGTGCCGCCGGTGACGCGCCGGGCGAAGGGCGTGGCCAGATAGGCACAGGTGAAACCGACATCCATGATATCGACGAGTTCGCCGAGAGGTGCCTTCTGTTGCGCCTCGTTGAGCAGGAGCCCGAAGTCTTTCAGGCCGGATGCAGCGCGGGTCTTGAGCGGCCCCGGGGAGATGGCATGCACACGAATCGCCTGGGCCGAGCTCGTAAGCGAGATATCGGCACGCCGCTTCCAGCGCGGCTTTCACCGGGCCCATGACGTTGTAGTTCGGGACCACACGATTGGCGCCATAATAGCTCATCGCGAACATCGCCCCGCCCTCCGTCATGAGGGGGGCAGCGAGCTTTGCCATCCGGATGAACGAGTGGCATGAGATGTCCATCGCTTTGGCGAAGCCTTCAGCGGAGCAGTCCAGCAAGCCGCCCTGCAGATCCTCCTTCGGCGCAAAGGCGATGGAATGTACGAGGATGTCCAGCCGACCCCATTGCGTGTGAATGGCGTCAAACACAGCCTCCATCTGCCCTTGTATCTCGACATCCAGCGGCATCGCGACCGAAGCCTGTAACTCGTCCGCCAAGGGCTCAACGTAGGGGCGTGCCTTCTCGTTCAGCCAAGTAACCGCCAGGTCGGCGCCGGCCATCCGGAACGCCTTGGCGCACCCATAGGCGATTGACATGTCGTTGGCGATGCCGACGACCAGGGCTTTGTGACCGCTGAGAATGGGCCGGATGGTGGTTTCGATCATTCTGACCTCTCAGGCGACGGCAGCGGCCGGGGTGGTGCGGCGTTCGGCGGCGACCAGCACCGCGACGGCGCAGGAGGCAAGCCGGGTCAGCATGGCGTCCGCGCGGCTTGTCAGGATGATGGGTACTCGGGCGCCCAACACGATCCCGGCGGCGTCCGCCCCGGCCAGAAAGGACAGGCTTTTCGCCAGCATGTTTCCGGCCTCCAGATCCGGAACAACGAGGATGTTCGCGCGGCCTGCGACCGGAGAGACGATCTTCTTGATCGCCGCGGCTTCGGGATCGATTGCGTTATCGAGAGCGAGCGGTCCGTCGAGCAGTGCGCCCGTTATCTGTCCGCGGTCGGCCATCTTGCAAAGAGCGGCGGCTTCGATCGTGGATTGGACTTTTGGATTGACGGTCTCCATGGCACTCAGGATGGCGACCCGCACCTCGCCCTCCGGGTTCATGGCGTGCGCAAGATCAATGGCGTTCTGAACGATATCAACCTTGTCTTCGAGTGTTGGCGCGATGTTCACGGCCGCGTCGGTAATGATCAGCGGCTGGCTATGACGCGGCACGTCCATGATGAAGCAATGGCTGATACGACGCGCGGTGCGGATGCCGGTGTCGCGGGCCACGACAGCGCCCATCAGTTCATCGGTGTGCAGGCTGCCCTTCATCAAGGCCTGGGCCTTGCCGGCTTTGACGAGGGCAACAGCCTTGTCGGCGGAGTCGTGACTGTGCTGCGCGTCCACGAGCTGTAGTGCGCTGATGTCGAGGTTGAGGCTCGCCGCAACCGCGCGGATGCGGGCAGACGGGCCGACAAGGATCGGCGTGATCAGTCGGAGCTTCCATGCTTCGACAGCCGCCCCGAGCGAGACGTCGTCACAGGGGTGCGCGACTGCCGTCACGACCGGCGGCTGGACTTGCTGCGCGCGCTGAACGAGGCGCTCGTACTTCTCATGCCGCGGACCGGACGGGGTCGTGTCAGGCATTGATGGGCTCCGCTCGAACTGGGGCGGGGGCTTTCAAATCGAACAGCTCTTTCACGCGCGCTAACCGCCGCGACCCTTCCTCTCCCAATGGGCCTGGTGCGGCGATGATTTTCTGCAGGGCGTCAAATGCAGCCCGGCGCTCGGTTTCGGATTTGGGCAGCAACCTCGGGAGAGCCGTAATCGCACGTTCGGGATCCATCCGTACGAGCAGGAACTGATTTTTTGCGACGTCCTTCAAGTGGCTCATTGGCAGTCGCTTGGCCACAGGTTGTGACTCGCGGAGAGCCTTGATCGCGGCGAAGCCACGTTCGTCGGCAGATTCCTCGGGCATACGGATGTAAATCAACGCGCGAAGAAGCGCCTCCGGAATACCACCGGTTTCCAAATGGCTTTCAAGCTCGGCGCGCATTTTTGCAGCGGCTGCATCCCTGATCACGTCGCGCGCGATCGTGTGATTGATGGCGGGCTGCTGGGTACCAGACCGACCGCCGCCTGCAGGAAAGGGGATCCATAGGTATTGAGGAAAAGGCTCTCCGTGAGCATATCGCGCCAAGCTCCACAGGCATCCAGCCAGTTCGCCATGCTATCGGAGACGGTGCGTTCAAGTGCAAGCCATGGGTTATCGGCACTGACCGGCTTGCGATCGGCACGAACGGCATCCGCAAGCGGCTTGATCTGCTGCATGAGCGGATTGCGATCGGAAAAGAATTCGAAGCGGGCCCGGTTTGGATGAGCGGCGCGAACCGCGACCGCCACCGGAGGCGGCGACATCGCTTTCACCAGTGAAGACAGGACGTTCTGATAAAGGCCGAGGTTGATTTCCGACACCCGGGCCGCAGTTGCAAAGCGCAGATCGTCTTCTTCACTGTTGCTACCCAAGGCACGGATGTCGGTCAGCGCCCGAGCCTCCAGCCGCAGCAGATACTTGCCATCAATGAGCTGCGGATTTTGCAGATCGGGCGTCACCTCGGTTATGACCGCCTCATATAGGCCGGGCGGCATGAGATCGATCATATCGAAGCAGTTCGTGAACTTGTTGTGTTCCTTGCTGGCCACCTTGCCGGAGACGAAGATCCCTAAGTGACCGATCGTCTGATGCAGCGTGTAAACGATCGTCTGTCCATTCGCAACAATCTCCTGCTCATGCTGATAAAGATCAGTAATCCAACCAAGCGCCTGTTGAGGCGGTGTAATGTTATCGCCCCATGAGCAGAAGACGATGATGGGAGACTTGATGTTGCGAAGGTCAATCCTTACGCCATCCGATGTGCGCAAGTCGCCCGATGCGAGCTTATTGCCCACGAACAGGTTATCAGCGATCCACTGCATCTCCCCCGCGTTTAGCAGGACGGGGCTGCCCCACCACGTTTCAAACTCAAGGAAGCGCTCGCGTTCGCTGTCGACCTTGGAGTAAACATTATAGGCTTTCTGCCAATAGGTGTTGGCGAGATTGAGGGATTCGAAGTTCGCGACAAGATTGGCGCCGTCGAAGATGCCGTTCCCGATGTCCCCGGCCATAGCGGTCAGCCATGTGCCACCGAGCAGGCCTCCGAGATAGCGCAGGGGATTTTTGCCGCGCACTCCTGCCCAATAAGACAGCGGTGATCCCGCGAGCATGATCGGACCCGTGAGGTCTGGATTTGCCGCTGCCATCATCATGATTTGCCAGCCGGCTTGGCAATTCCCAATGATTGCAGGCTTACCATCGGCGTCGGGATGGCGGGCGACCACTGCTTCGACGAAAGCTGCCTCGGCCCGGCAAACATCTTCGACGGTCTGGCCGGGCATCGGTTCCGGCAGGAAGCCAATAAAATAGCAGGGATAGCCCGCGGCCAGCGCGACACCGATCTCGCTTTCCTTCTTCATGCCACCGATCCCGGGGCCGTGTCCGGCGCGCGGATCGACGACGATGAGCGGTCTGGCTGTTGGATCTGTCCGGGTTCCTGGGGGCGGTTTGATCCTGACGAGCCCATAGTTCACGGGGCGAGGAAGCGTACGTCCGTCGATGACAAGTTCCACCTCAAAATCAAGGACATGCGGAACCTTCTGCGAGGAGTGCTCGAGGTAAATATTGCCGCGTGTCCGAAGCACGTCCAGGAACAGCACCGAACGTTGCCAGGCATCGAGAAAATATTCCTGCGCAGAGGCCGGGCCAAACCAATCATTCATTTTGTTCATCCCCGCTTGGTGTCACGCCCCAAAGGGCGGTCGGTCTTCTCGTTTGGATTAGCAGAGTACCAGGAGCATCGGGTTGACCTATCGCAATCCAAGCCCCCATCGTATCAGCGCCTTCTTTATGCCGTTTCGGCTCACCCGCAGAGAAGATTTGATGACGGCTCGGATTTCACGGCTCTACACCGTCAAACCAACAGACGGCCGCCTGCCGTTCGACTGTGACCTGCTAATTGGCTACTTGGCCTGAAGCATGTGCATGTCCGCAGCGCAGGCCGGCGCCGCAGCCGTGGTGCGCGCCACCGCAATGCCATCCTGCAGAAACAGTCCGACGCGAAGGGGCGGGACATTGATGTAGGGGCACTTGAAGCTGACAGGCAAAGGCGGAATTGAGCCCGACGGGTCTGCATGCACCTTCGTCGCAAATTCCGGGGACCAGATGGTGTTGATCCCAACCAGGTAATCTGACCCCGGAGAGAGGTTGTTTGCACTGATCAAGACCGTGGGGTTAACGTTAAGGCGCTCTGGCTGAGTAATTGCCGTTAAGGACGGCGAGCGGCCGGCGCAGCCTGTCATGGCAGCGAGGGCGAATCCGCTTGCAAACAGGATTATGGGCTTGGTCATGACATCCCCTGGCATCAGCGATCGGAAATAGCGGACCACAGTACAGCGTCCCCGTAAGGATTCCAGCAAAAATATCCCCGGCAGCCGAGCGCCGTTTGCCGAAATCGCATAGTCGCAACTGTGGATCTCCTGGAAATTGGGCGCGATCGGAGACCTCATGCCTAAGTTGCGCTTGATCCTGCTCAGCTTCGCCCTTGCTTCGGCTGGCCTGACCTTCAGCGCCGGCGCCCGCGCGCAGCAGGCATCGACGACACCAGCCTTAGAGCCGAAAGCCCTGGCGGAGCTGCAGGCCAGCTGTAAGGTCCTTGCGAACGCCAAGGCGATGAGCTTCGACGCTCTGAATACGTACGAGAAGGCCGCCCGCAATGGCCAGCCGCTGTTTTACTCCACGCTCAATCACGTTTCGATGCAACGACCGGATAAGCTTCGAGTGGTCAAGCCGGGGGACGGCATCCCCGATACCTTCATCTATGACGGCAAGCACATGATGGCTTACGTCCCGTCGCAGAACTTTATTGCGGTGGCCGACGCTCCGCCTGACATCGATCAGATGATTGATGCGGCCTGGAATATTGCTGGGATCTACTTCCCCTTCTCAGACGTCATCCTGTCGCATCCCTGCCAGGTGTTCAAGGAGAACGGGATGAAATCGGCCTTCTACGTCGGACAGTCCAAGGTGATTGGCGGCACCACGACAGATATGGTGGCTGTCGCGGGCGATGACGTGCAGGCCGAACTATGGATAGGCGCTGAGGATCACCTGCCTCGACTGGTGCGGGTGGTCTATCCGCGTGAGCCGGCACACGCGTTGTACCAGACCGAGTACTCCAACTGGCACCTGTCGGACTCGATCGATCCAGCCGCCTTCGTACCGGATGACGCGACTAAGTCGGCCAATCCAATCCCCTTCGCGCCGCCGGGCGCCGCGCCTCTGCCGAGACCGGGCGGTGCGAGGCAACCATGACGAGATCCAGCTCATGAGCCGTGTAACGCTTCTTTTTGGCACAGTCGTGTTGTCCGCTGCCCTGGCGGGGCCAGCAAGCGCCTGGATGCACGGGGGAGGTGACTTCTCCCGAAATGCTGCCGGCGGATACACCCATAGCGGTACGGCCGGAGGATGGCAGCACTCGACCAGTTACGGGGCTGGGGGTGTTTCTCATTCCAGCGATCTGGGCGGATACGAGCATGGTTCGCAGGCGACGTCGCAGGGCGTTGCCCATGAGAGCACGGCCGGTGGATATGCACATGGAACCGGCTGCGACAGCGCGGGATGCGGCCACGAAAGCGATTACGGTGGATACTATCACGGCACGACCGCCAGCGCCAACGGAACGGTCAGCCACACCGGGTATTACGGGACCACAACGGGGACCTATGGCAACTATTACCACCAACCTTCCGTCACGAACTACTACGGCGGTTCCTGCTATAATTGCGGCGGTGGCGGTTGGGGTGTGGCGGCGGGTGCCGCGGTTGGGGTTGCAACGGGTGCTGCTGTCGGCGCAGCGGCAAGCGCCAGCGCATATAATGCCGGCGTTGCCGCTGGTGCGGCTGCGGCCGCTCCTCGACCGGCGGCCTACGCTTATTTACCCGCAGGCTGCGCGTTCCGTCCGCTTGCGCGGGAATACAGATCCGGGTCGATGTGGCTCGCTCCGGCTTACGGAGGGAACGGGGTATATTACCAAGTCGTAGCGGCGCCTTAACCCATTCGGCGGCGCTTCAGCAACAGCCGGAGGAATAGCGCCGAACAGGCTGTTCTCCGGCAAACCGACTCGCAGCGACTCAGTTCGGTCACTCCCAAATCTGCGGTGCACCGGCAGCACGCAGAATCGCCACCGCACGGTCCCGCCGGACTGGGTCCGTAGCGCGAACGGCGAGTACAAGTTTGCCCTCCATAGCGCGGCGATCCCGCTCCTTTTGCTCCTCGCTGCTGGCCCAGCGGCTTATGGCGTTCGCCGCAGCGCCGACCGCGAGGCCCGTGCCGATGGCCGCCCCCGCGACTGCGGCAGCCACGCCGCCCGTGGCAGCGGTGGCCGTGGCGGCCATCATAGCGGCGAAAGACCCGCCGACGGCGCTATGTACAAGGCGGGATTGCTGTGCCTCGACATCGGTATCAGCTTCGGTGGTTCCCGCTTCCGGCGTCGCACGCTCGGGCGGAGGATCGATTTCCGGCAGACTGAGATCAGCTCGATCAAATCCGGAGTCTTCCAGCGCCTTGATGACCGTGTTCAGCCGGTCGCTGTCAGGCATCAATCCATAAACGAGATCGCCGGCGGCCGGCATCGGGTTAGTGCTGCTCATGGCCGCGCCTGACGAATTTGAAGAAGCGACTTGTTTTATCGCCCTGCTTATCTTGATGAAGGAACGCAAGCTCCCGGTCTTCAAAGGTCTGGAAGAACTCTTCCCACGAGATTCGTTCGAGCTTGTCATCCGGTTCGGCGAAATCGACGCGCAGGATGCCTTCTCCATCCCTGCTTTCGGTACCCTTCACGCGGGAAGGGCGGCCGCCGCGCTCCTCGATCCACTTGCGGATGAAATCATGATTGGTGGTTGTCGTCGCAGTGCTCATGAATTGCTCCTCTGGATGCGGTCTCGCCTGATCGCCGGGTCGAAGCGGCGCGGCCGCCGCAGCGACGCTGGTTTGCGGCGATGAGGGGAACACCGGCGGGGGTGTGGGCGGGCACGGCGGATCGCGATTTTCGTCCCCCTGCGGGTCGGCGAAAGTGCCAGGCAAGGTGCCGGGCCGAAGGGCCTCGCGCCGGTTCGGCATTCCGTCGCTGTCGCGGATGAATTCAGCCACGGTATCGTCCGGCAGGGTGCGGTCTGACATAAGGCAGGAACGACACGGAACGCGGGCGGTTTCGCCAACCGGCCGGCGCGGTCAGGCGTTACGTGTGTGGGCCACGCCGTTGCCTGCAAACCGACGCGGGCCGATCGATGGAGCAGGGGTACAACCAATGCCGGCAGAAATGACGCGTGGGGCGTTCCATGCGCGGTTGGAGAAGGTAGAGCCGAATGTTTACCGGGCGGTTTTCGCGGGAGAGTTGAATCCGACGCACCCTGCAAGAGGCGAGGCTTGGCCTGACGCCCATCTGGGCGACACGCCCGAAGGGGTGAAGGCTTGGGTGGAGAACATGGCGCGGGAGCTTGGGTACAGCCGCGTCGTCTGGGAGCCGTAGTTCAACTACTCCCGATCAGAATGCCGCAAGCGAAGACCAGTGCGCCGCCGAACGCGACCTGCACGGTCGCGGCAAAGGGCGGCGTGTCCATGAAGCGCCAGCGCACCCAACTGATGATACCCAGTTCAACGACGACCACGCCGATCGCAACTGCGAGAGCCGTCGTCCAGGACGGAATGAGAAACGGCAAGGTGTGCCCTATACCGCCAAGAGCCGTCATCAGACCGCAAATCACGCCACGGGCCAGCGGTGCGCCGCGTCCGGTGAGGCTGCCATTATCCGACAGCGCCTCCGCAAAGCCCATGGAGATCCCCGCTCCGATCGAGGCGGCGAGGCCGACCAGAAACGCGTCCCATGTGTTGCGGGTCGCGAAAGCGGTCGCGAACACAGGTGCCAGAGTGGAGACCGAACCGTCCATCAATCCCGCCAGGCCGGGCTGAACGACCTGCAGCACGAAGCGGCGGCGGGCGGAGCGATCCTCTTCTTCGCGAACGGAGCTGGGCAGGTTTTCTTCGACCAGCCGTTCGGCCATCCGCTCATGCTCGACCTCGGCATCGGCGAGATCACCAAGCAGCTTGCGGATTGAGGTGTCCGTGCTGCGGGCGGCAGCGCGGCGATAGAACTGCTGGGTCTCCGCCTCCATGTTCTCGGCGAGCTTGCGGACCGCGTCGAGGCCAAGAGGGCGAATTTGCCAGACCGGTTGGTGGCGGATAAAGCCGCGCACATCCTGCCGGCGCACCAACGGAATGTGCTCACCAAATTTGGAGCGATAGAGTTCCAACAGCCGGCCGCGGTGTTCGCCTTCCTCGGCGACCATTTCCTCGAAGACCTTGGCGGACGCGGGATAGTCTTCGCGCAAACCTTCGGCGACGTCGGCGTAAATCCGGCCATCCTCCTCCTCATTCGCGATCGCGAGGGCAAGCACTTCACGTTCGGAGAGATCGGAGAAGTCGCGCATTGCGGGCCAATGTGCGCGGTGTATGCGGAACGTCAAGCCGGAGTCGCACCGATGAGACTGAGTTGCAGGCGCAGCGCCGCCGAGAGGTGAAAACCGTTTCGTCGCGGATGGAATTTGGTTAAAAGTCATGCCGGCCGGGGAACCGGGCCGAACAGGGAGAAAGCAACATGAAAGCAGGAAGAGGCTTGCGCCGCCGTACAGCAATGAAGCTGGGTGCGGCCGCAGCGGCGTTGCCGCTGGTTCACATTCGTACGGCGGGCGCGGCGGGCAAGGTATCCATCGGGTTCTGGGACCACTGGGTGCCCGACGGCAACAAGATCATGCAGCAGCAGGTCGATGCTTGGGCTCAGCAGAATAAGGTTGATGTCCACGTCGATTTCATCACCAGCGTCGGCAATAAGCTGCTGCTGACTGCTGCCGCCGAGGCACAGGCCAAGACCGGACATGACTGCATAGCGCTGTATATGTGGGACGTGGTCAATCACGCGGACGCGCTGGCCAACCACGACGACCTGCTGAACCGACTGATCGCGAAGTATGGGCCAGTCGACGCGACCTCCACGTATATGGCGAAGATCAAGGGCCATTGGCGGTCCCTGCCGACCAGCTCCGGTACCCAGACGAAGCCGCCCTGCGCGCGGATCGGCTGGTTCAAGCAGCAAGGCCTGGACATCACGGAGATGTATCCGGTGAAGCCGGAACACACGAAGCTGCAGGACGCCTGGACCTACGACGAATTCTTCAAATACGCCGAGATGGCGAAGAAGGACAAACTGACCTTCGGGATGGGACTTGGCAGCAATCTCAACACCGACGGGATCGACCAGGTGGGCGCGATGTTCCGTGCGTATGGTGCCGCGTTGATCGACAGCGAAGGAAACGTCCAGGTCAAATCCGACAAAATGAAGCAGTTCCTAGAGTTGGCGCAGAAATGGGTACAATTTTATCCCGATGATGCCGTCAGCTACGACGACGCGTCGAACAATCGCGCGCTGATCTCCGGCAAGTCCGCTCTGATCTTCAATCCACCGTCAGCGTGGGCCGTGGCGAAGCGGGACGCTCCGGATGTGGCGAAGGATTGCTGGACGTTCTCCTGCCCGTCAGGACCGGAAGGACGGTTCGTCCCGGCGCTGACCTACTTCTGGGGCGTGTGGGATTTCAGCCCGAACAAGACTGCGACGTTCGATTTGCTGGAATATCTCATGCAGCGGGAGCAGGTCGAAGCGCGGGACAACGTGGTGCAGGGATACGACCTGTCGCCGTTCCCGTCGATGCTGGACTTTAAGGTGTGGGAGCAGGTCGAGCCACCGCTGGGGACGGTGTACAACTACCCGATCCGTCCATGGCACGATGCCAAGCCAAACATCACGGGGGCCGAAGCACCGCCCGATGTCGCCGTGCAGATTTACAACCGCGCGACGCATAACGGGATGCTGGCGCGGTTGAGGCAGGGCCAGTCAATCGCCCAGGTGACCGACTGGGCGCAGAGCGAGCTGGAAGGGTTTACGAGGTAGAACCTAGGCGGCTCGGGATCTCCGGGTCCCGGGCCGTTACCTGACCGGTGGCTACGGATCGAATCAGCCAGTCGCGGAACAGCACCACCTTGCGCATCTGGGCGGTTTCCTCCGGCACCACGACATAGTATCCGGCGTCCGCCGGCAGAACGATGTCGAACGGGCGGGCAAGTCGACCTGCGGCGATATCGGCCTCCACAAAACGCGACCGTCCTAGTGCCACGCCCAGGCCCTCTACCGCGGCCTGAATGGCCATGAAGCCTTGATCGAAGCTGAGCCCAGGCCGCGTCGCGAGCGAGCGCGGCAGGCCTGCCGCCGTCAACCAAACCTGCCAGTCTTCCCGAAAGCTGGTCGTGTGGAGCAGCGTGTGGTGCGCGAGGTCTTCAGGCGCGCGCAACGGATGTTCGCCGCGTAGCAAGGCCGGGCTGCAGACCGGGAAGACGTCTTCCGCCATCAGCCACTCGGCCTTCACGCCCGGCCAATGCCCCCGCCCGTACCGCACCGCCATGTCCACCTGCTCTCGCGCGAAATCCACGAGATGCGGTGAGGTGGTGATGCGCACCTCAATGCCGCGATGCGCCTCTTGAAAGGCGGCGGCGCGCGTGATGAGCCACTTCGTTGCGAGTGATGCTGTCGTGCTGACGATCAACACTTCCTCATTATGGGACCGGCGCAGGCGCGCCGTAGCCTGGCGCAAATCCTCAAACGCGGTGCGTACGGCCGGAAGATAGCTCTCCGCATCACGGGTGAGCGCGAGTGCCCGGTTGCGCCGTTCGAACAGCCGAAGACCGAGCTGCTCCTCCAGCCGCCGGATCTGATGGCTGATGGCGGTCTGGGTAACGTTCAGCTCCAGCGCGGCTTGGGTGAAACTGAGATGCCGAGCGGCGGCCTCGAACGCACGAAGGCCATTGAGGGAGGGAAGTCCCGCCATGGCGCAAGGATACACATGAGATTGTCTCATGTGAAGCGGGACAATTCATCGTTTGTCGGTCGTGCTGCGTAGGGCCAATTTGGCTGCGTTAACCAAGGATTGGAGGCTCGCCATGCGTGCGATCACTTCCGAATACGTGAGATTCGCTCAGCCTCAGCCGGCTATCCCGACGGCCCTGGCCCGATTCGCCGAGACGGTGCGGCTGTGGCGCCGGCGAGCGGAGGAGCGCTCGGCTTTGGCCCGGATGTCGGCTCGGGAGCTACGCGACTTCGGCGTGACACCCTCTGAAGCCCAGTGGGAGGCCGCCCAGCCATTCTGGCGTGAAACCCGACGGGATTCTGATCATCGAGGAGTACTGCAATGAACACACGGAACCTGCCGCATGTGGACGGCTCGCTGAATTACCTGGCGCCGATGGCTGAGCGTCCACGCACGCTGGCCTATACGCCGGAACCCGGCGAGGCCTCGACCAACATCGTGTCGGAGGCCCACACGGTACCGATCTACGATCTGCGTTCGGTTGCCGGTGAGGTCAGTCTGGAGCGCGAAGGCTTCGCCTTGCTGCCACAGACGACGGCGGTGCAGGATTTCGGCGACGAGGAGGAAATCCGCCGGGTCTATTACCCGGAGGCCGAGCGCCTGCTGAAGGAAGCGACTGGCGCATCACGCGTTTTCGTTTTCGATCATACGGTGCGCCGGCGGAGTCCGGGCGCGGTGGACCGTGCGCCGGGCACGCCTCGGCAGCCGGTGGCGCGAGTGCATGTCGATCACACGGAGAAATCTGGCCCACAGCGCATCCGCGATTTTCTGGGCGAAGAGACGGATGAATTGCTGCTCGGGCGGGTGCGGGTGATCAATATCTGGCGGCCGATCCGTGGTCCGCTGGAGGATGCCCCGCTGGCCGTGTGCGACGCGGGTTCAGTGGCGAAGGACGATCTGGTACCGACCGATCTGGTGTATCGCGACCGGGTGGGCGAGACGTATTCGGTACGGTTCAGTCCGGAGCACCGGTGGTTCTACGTGCCGCACATGCAGCGCGACGAGGCCCTGTTGCTGACGTGCTACGATTCCGCGACAGACGGACGGGCTCGGTTCGCACCGCACTCGGCGTTCGAAGATCCGACGGCGCCGGCGGACCGGCTGCCGCGCGAGAGTATCGAACTCAGGACTTTTGTCTTCGGCGGACGAGAGGTCGTGACGGCGTGATCGGTCTCAGTATGAACCGATCACGCTTGCCGAGAGAGCACGGTTCATAAGCCGCCTGATGCAAACAGAGTTTCGCCCGTCAGCCAGCGCGCATCATCGGAAGCCAGGAATACCGCGACCGGCGCAATATCCGGCGGTTGGCCGATCCGGCCAAGCGGGGTTTGCTGCGCCGCCTGCCGTTCGAACTCACTGCCGATGATTCCGGCGGCATGTGTTCCCTCGGTTTCCACGACGCCTGGATTGATCGAGTTGATCCGAATGTTTCTGGGTCCGAGCTCCTTCGCAAGTGCCCGCGTTAGCCCGTCCACAGCGCTTTTTGTCGCGACATAAATCGCGTTCTGCGGCGGTGCGAGACGGCTGGCCACCGAACCGATATTAATGATGGTGCCGCCGTTCGGGCCGAAGTGCTTAAGCGATTCCCGAATCGCCAGAAGAACGCCAAGGACATTGGTGTTGAACTGCCGGTGGAACTCCTCCTCCGAGAACGAGTCGATTGCGTTGAAGGAGTAAACGCCGGCGTTGTTGACCAGGACGTCGATTACCCAGAACACGCGAGCCGCCTCGGCCAATAACCGCTCGACATCCGCCGATTTCGCGACGTTGCCTTGGATCGCTACGGCCCGACCTCCGGCAGCTGTGATGTCGTGCACAACGTTGTCCGCATCCGCTTGGCTGCTGGCGTAGTTCACCACCACGGATGCACCTTCGGCAGCGAGCGCGCGGGCGATCTCCGCCCCGATCCCTTTGGATGCGCCGGTGACAACCGCAACTTTGTTGGCAAGCTTGCCCATCGATCCCCCTTCTGAGTCCGTCGAGGCTAGGCGGCGCGAGCGATCTGACTACGCAGGACCGCCAGCATGTCGGACGGTTCGGGTCGGTGCGTATAGTCCGGGTTGACCTCCGCGTAGCGAATGATCCCGTCCTGGCCAATCACGAACCGGCCGGGCATCGGCAGCGTCCAGCTCGTATCACCGTTGAAAGCCGGCAGATCGTTCTTGAGGTTCTTGTAGAGCTCGATCAGATAGTCCGGCAAAGCGAAACGCAGTCCGAAGGCGGCGGCCGTCTCGTTGCCTGGATCGGACAGGATTGGGAAATCAAGCTTGTTTGCGCGGATCGACTTGCGGCTGTTCACGGCGTTTTGCGGAGAGATCGCCACAAGCTGCGCTCCAAGTTCGCGGAACGCCGGCAAAGCGTCCTGCAGCGCCTGCAGTTCCATGTTGCAGTATGGGCACCAAACACCGCGATAGAAGCTCACAATGAGCGGTCCTTGCACCAGTAGTTCGGACAAGGAAACGGTCTTACCGTCGGCGTCCTTCAACGTGAAGGACGGCGCCCTGTCACCTGCCTTCAGGGCGCGTTGAGCGGCTCCCGAAGTGATCAGTTCGGCGGTGGCGCGGTGCATGGTCTCGATCACCGAGCGTGGCACGCTGTAGGGCGGCTTGCCCGCCTCGAAGTCGGCCTTGAAGGCGTCGAGCTTGGCTTGCAGTGACATGGCGGTCCTCCGGAACGTGGAGCGATGACGGAATCCCGTCGCGGGGAAGGTCGCGCGCCGAAGGCTGGTGCGGCAGGCAGGCGGGGGCGATAGACGTCATTCCTCGGGGGAATGGGGATGGATCGGCTGGCCGCGATGGAAACCTTTGTCTGCATCATCGAGACCGGATCCTTCTCGGCCGCGGCGCGGGTGCTGAAGGTCGGCCAGCCGGCCGTGTCCAAAACCATCGCGAATTTAGAGGAACGGCTCGGCGTGCGCCTGTTGATGCGATCGACCAGAGGGCTGTCGCCGACCGAGGCCGGGCGAAACTTCTATGAGCGAGCCAAGCGCGCCATCGACGAAGCGGATGAGGCCGACATGGTCGCGCGTGGTGCCGGTGCGAGCCTGAGCGGTCCGCTACGGGTCTCAGCGGCAGTCACCTTTGCGCGTCTGCACGTTATTCCGCGCCTGCCGAAATTCCTCGCGGCACACCCCGAGCTGACAATGGACGTGATCCTCGATGATCGGGTGATCGGTCTGGTCGAGGAGGGCGTCGATATCGCGTTGCGTATGGGCACGCTCGCTCAGTCGTCCCTGACAGCACAGAAGCTTGCTTCGGCGCCGCGCCACGTGGTCGGGGCGGCGGCCTATTTCGCGCGGTCGGGTGCGCCGGCCACGCCTGCCGAACTGGCTCAACACCCCGCGGTGATCTACGTTCCGGACTCGCACGGCGGCACTTACACGTTCCAACGGGGTACGACCGAGGTCTCGGTCAGCGTATCGGGGCGGCTGCGGGTCAGCGCGGCAGAGGGCGTGCGTGCCGGCGTCCTTGCTGGCTTGGGTGTGACGATCGCGTCAGCGTGGATGTTCAGCCCAGAGCTTGAGTCAGGCGAGGTGCGCGCGGTGCTGACCGATTGGTCGCTGCCGTCGATCGATCTGTTCGCGGTTTACCCGACGGGGCGGATGCCAAGTGCCAAGGCTCGCGCGTTCGCTGCCTTCGTGGAGGCAGAACTGAAAGACCGATCACGCTGTAAGTTGGCGCCTGCGGGTAACGCATCTCCTACTCGTCCGGCGTGATGCCCAGGATGGCGGCGCAGCGTTCGCGATAGCGCGGCCAGACCTCGGGGTTCACCAGGCGGGGCGGCCGCTCGCCGCGCAGGACGGCGATGATTTGCTCGGCCGCATAGCGCCCCATGTTGTGCCGCGATTCGTGGGTCACGCCGGCCGTGTGCGGACTGGCCAACACATTATCGAAGCGCAGCAGCGGATGATCGGGATCGGGCGGCTCCTTGGCCCAGACATCCAGGCCCGCACCCGCGAGATGGCCGGAGGCCAGCGCGTCCGCCAACGCTGCTTCGTCATGGATGCCGCCGCGAGCGGTGGTGATGAAGTATGCGCCTCGCTTCATCAGCGCGTATTCGCACGCGCCGATCATGCCGAGCGTTTCTTTGGTGCGCGGGCAATTCACCGAGACGAAGTCGGATTCCGCGAGAAGGGTTTCGAGTGTGACCTTTTCAGCGCCGCGTGCGGCGATCTGTTCGTGCGTCAGGTACGGATCGTACGCGAGCACACGCATCCGGAACAAGGCGCGGCAGAGTTCGGCAACACGGCTCCCGACATTGCCGATGCCAATGATGCCCACCGTATGGTCCAGGATATCGTGGCCCATGAAGGCCACGCGCTCGATATTCGGGCGCGTGCGCATGAAGCGGTCGGTTTCACCGATGCGCTTTGACAGAGCCAGCATCAGACCGAGAACATGTTCGGCCACGCCTTCCTTGTTGCCGCCGGTCTGGTTGAGCACGGCAACCCCAGCCTCGGTGCAGGCGGCGACATCCACCGTGTCGTAGCCCGCGCCGTTGGAGGAGACCGCGATTAGATTCGGCATGCGCGCGAGGGAGTCGGCGTGCGCATGCAAGTGTGTGGCGAGTTCATCGCGCGTGGCACCGATCTGATAGACGTGGGCGCGCGACAGCACCTGATCCTGGGTCGCAGGGTCGCTGTCGTTGGTCAGGTGATCGAGCAGGATATCCGGCTCCCGAGAGAGGATTTCTATGAAGACGGGATGCGAGGGCTGATTGACATAGAAGACGCGGCGTGCGTTCGGGGGCATGGCTCGGGCCTACAACAAGGCGCAGTGTGACTCAACCGTCCTGCAGCCCGTAGCCGGCGAACTTTCGGGCCGTCTGATCGATCTGTTCATCGGTCAGCAGATGCGGGCCGCCGATGAGCAGGCTGTGGTAGTATTGGCGGGAAATGGTTTCGAGCTCGACGGCGAGCCACATCGCTTTCGCGAGCGTCGGGCCGCAGACGACAATGCCATGATTGGCAAGCAAGCAAGCGCTGCGGCCATCCAGGGCTTTCAGGGCCTCGGATGCGAGTTCTTTCGTGCCGAACGTGGCGTAGCCGGCGCAGCGCACGTCGTTGCCGCCGAACGCGGCGACCATGTAGTGGCAGGCGGGGATGGGACGCCGGGCGATCGCGAGCGTCGTGGCGAAGGTGGGATGCGCGTGCACCACAGCGTTGATGTCGGGCCGGGCGCGTAGGATGTACTGGTGCATTGGCCATTCTGTTGAGGGCTTCAGTGGCCCTTCATGTTGCCTATCGTCCCGATGGATCGGCAATTTGGCTACCTGCTCCGGCTCCATCTGCTCGTAGGGGACCGCGGAAGGGGAGATCAGCATCGTGTCGCCCAGGCGCAGGCTGATATTACCTGACGTTCCCTGGTTGATGCCGAGGTCGTTCATGCCTTGGCAGGCCTCGATCAGCGCGCGGCGGGCGGCAGGTTCGTCCATCGTGGTGGTACCCATTCGGGCGTTGTCCCATTTTCCGGTCACTCATTGTGCTTGCGGCCGGGCGACCGGCGTCAAGCCCAAGCCGCCTTGCGGGCGCGCTGCGAGCGAGGCTTGACCCTGGCCTCCCGGCCGAAGCGTGGCTGGGGATCATAGTCACGGACGAACCAGGACATCGCCCGGTTGCGGCTTCTGATTGGCCGCTCCACCATCGCCCGATGCCACATGACCGCATTGCCGCCGAGGACTACCTGGACGCGCTCGCCGCCAACGGGATCGAGCACCTGTTTGCCAATCCAGGGACGGATTTCGCACCGATCATCGAAGCATATGCGCGGGCGGGGCGATCCAACCGGAAAGTGCCGCGGCCGATGGTGGTGCCGCATGAGAACGCGGCGGTTGCGATGGCGCACGGCTACACTGCGGTGACGGGCCGACCTCAGGCGGTGATGACGCACACGAATGTTGGTACGGCGAATGCAATCAACGCGCTGATCGATGCATCGCGCGACCGGATTCCGATGCTGCTGACCTCCGGGCGGACGCCGATCACGGAATCGGGGCCGCCGGGGACTCGCAACGTATACATTCACTGGGCGCAGGAGATGTTCGACCAGGCGGGCATGCTCCGGGAAATGGTGAAGTGGGACTACGAACTGCGGCGTGCCGACCAGATTCCGGATGTCGTGGCCCGGGCCATGGATATCGCCACTGCCTCGCCGGCGGGCCCGGTGTATCTGAGCCTGCCGCGGGAGGTGCTGGGCGAGCCCTCGGCGGCGGACCGGCCCGCGGCACCACGGGCGCCATACAGGCCGCCATCGCCGGCAGCGTCGGATGTGGAAACGCTGGCCGAGTGGATTGCCGCCGCACGCAATCCGCTGATCATCACCGGCACGCTCGGACGCGATCCGCGGGAAGCGGTCGCGTTGGCGGAGTTGGCGGAGCGATACGCGCTGCCGGTGGTTCCGTTCAACACGCGATATTTCGCGCTGTCGGGCGCACATCCGATGTTCATGGGGTCGCAGCCGGGGCCGCTGCTGGCGCAGGCGGACCTGGTGATCGTGTGGGAGTCGGACGTGCCGTGGTATCCCAGCCAGCATGCGCCGCCGGCCGACGCGCGCATCGTGCAGATAGGGGAAGATCCGCTTTACGCCCGTTATCCGATGCGTGGGTTTCCAAGTCACTTGACGATTCGCGCAGCCACGCTGCCCGTGCTGGAGGCGCTGGCCAACACGCTGGCGGAGCGCAAGCCGGATGTGGCGGCGCGCCGGGACGCGCTGGCGAAGCGGTCGGCGTCGCTGCATGCGGGCTGGGCGACGGAAGCCGAAAAGGGCGGCACGGGAGAAGTCGGCACGCTGGCGTGGCTGAACCACTGCCTGCGCGAGATCGTCACGCCGGAAACGACCGTCATCAGCGAATATTCGTTCCGTCAGGAATACTGCCCCCTGCCCTCCCCTGGCAGTCTATTCGGCGTCAGCGCTGCGGGCGGGTTGGGCTGGGGGTTCGGTGCGGCGCTGGGGGTTAAGCTGGCTGCACCGGAGCGTCAGGTGATCGCTGTGCTGGGGGATGGGGCTTATATGTTTGCCAATCCCACTGCGTGTCATTTCATCGGACAGAACCAGAACCTGCCGGTGCTGGTGGTGGTCTATAACAACGCGCTGTATGGCGCGGTGCGACGGGCGACCCTGGACATGTTCCCTGCTTCGACAGCCGCGGAAGGGGATGGCCGGCTGCTGGCGGAACTCGGGCCGGCGCCCGCGTTCGAGCGCATTATCGAGGCACATGACGGGCATGGCGAGCGGGTCGAGCACCCGGCCGAACTTCCGGGCGCGCTGCATCGAGCGGCGCGGGCAGTGCGTGAGGGACGGCAGGCGCTGGTGAACGTCATCTCCCAGTGACTCCGGGTACTGATCGTCGGCGCCGGCCCGGTTGGGCTGACACTGGCGCTCGACTTGGCATGGCGGGGCATCGCCGTGACGATGGTGGAGGTCCGCGCGCCGGGCGAGCCACCCAGTGTCAAATGCAACCACGTGGCGGCGCGCACGATGGAGGCGTTCCGCCGGCTGGGGATTGCACGCGCGGTGCGGGAGGCGCCGGGACTGCCGGCGGATCACGCGAATGACGTCGCGTTCCGCACGACCGCAACAGGAATCGAGTTCGGACGCATCCATATTCCGTGCCGGCGGGATCGCTACACCGACATCAGTGGGCCGGACGGATGGTGGCCGACGCCCGAGCCGCCGCACCGGATCAATCAGATCTATCTCGAGCCGGTGCTGTTCGCGCAGGCCGCAGCAAATTCGCGAATTCGCATTCTGAGCAGAACGCGGTTGACGGGATTCAGCCAGAGTGAGACGGGCGTGACGGCGGTGCTGCGCGATCTTGAGACCGGGTCGGTGCTTACGATGGAGGCGGCGTATCTGATTGGCGCCGATGGCGCGCATTCAGAGGTACGGCGGGCCATTGGCGCGAAGCTGAGCGGTGATCCCGTGGTGCAGCGCACGCAGTCAACCTTCATCCGTGCACCAAGCCTGGCGGAACGGTTCCCGGCGGCTCGCGCATGGTCCACGCAGTGCCTCAATCCACGGCGTAGCGCGAATATGTTTGCGATCGACGGGCGCGAGACATGGCTGGTCCATAACTATTTGCGCGCGGAGGAGACCAGTTTCGACGCGGTCGATCGCGACGCCTGTCTGCGGCTGATCATGGGCGTGGGACCGGAGTTCGAGTACCAGGTGCTGGCCAAGGAGGACTGGATCGGGCGGCGCATGATTGCCGACCGGTTCCACCTCGGGCGCGTGTTCATCTGCGGTGACGCGGCGCATATCTGGGTGCCGTTCGCGGGTTACGGGCTGAATGCGGGCATCGCGGACGCGATGAATTTGTCGTGGATGCTCGCGGGGGTGCTGAAAGGCTGGGCGTCGCCGGCGATTCTGGATGCTCACGAGGCGGAGCGCTGGCCGATTACGGAGCAGGTGTCGCGTTATGCGATGGGCACGGCGATGGCGCTGGCGAAGGCTCGGCGCGGCGTGCCGGCGGAGATCGAGCGTACGGGACCGGAGGGCGACGCGGTGCGCGCGGCGTTCGTGCGAGAGCTAGCGGCGCTGAACACGCCGCAATTCTGCTGCGCGGGGCTGAATTTTGGTTACTTTTATGATCGCTCGCCACTGATCGTGCAGGACGGGGAGGCGCCGCCGGGGTACACGATGGATGGTTACACACCCTCGACGGTGCCCGGATGCCGGTTGCCGCATGCGTGGGTGGACGGCGTTTCGCTGTACGACCGGCTGGGGCCGGATTTCACGCTGCTGCGGCTGGATGCAGGCGCGGATGCTGATCCGATCTTGCGGGCGGCGCGGGCGCAGGGCGTGCCGATGCAGATGATGGACGTCGCGATCAACGCGCCGGCGTATCGGCACAAGATGATGCTGGTGCGGCCGGATCAGCACGTGGCGTGGCGGGGTGACGTGCCGCCTGCAGACTCAATGCGACTGATCGCCCGCATCCGCGGTGCGGACGTTCAGTTCTGATCGTCTTCGCGATACCCGAACTCCGGCGTGCCTTGCTGCGCGCCAAAGTAGCGATACGGCAAAAACTTCCCGGAGAAGCCCATCTTTACCCGGTCGCCGCGTTCGTGCGGCTCGCGCTCGATCGTCATTTCGAAGTCGATCGCCGACATGATGCCGTCCCCGAACTCCTCCTGGATCAGCTCCTTCCACGTCGTGCCATAGACCATGACCAGCTCGTAAAACCGGTAGATCAGCGGATCGGTCGGTGGCGTTTGGAATGACCCCCGATACGTTGCCTCGTTCAGCAGCCGCGCCTCCGCCTCGGTCAGCCCGAACAGCTCCTTCGCCCGAGCTGCCTGCGGCTGCGGTAGCTTCATTTGCCCCAGGATCGCGGCAGTGATCAGCACCTCGGACAACCCGCCGATCTCGGTGCAGATGTGCTTCCAGCTCCAGCCCTTCTCCCGCTTGATATCAAGCAGCTTCTCCGTGAGATCAGCGCGCTTCATGGCCCCCGCCTTTCCGCGATGTTGCAGTGCGGGAAGCATTAGACGCCCGCCCGCCCTGCTCCTGCAACACAACTGCCTCCCCTCGCTGCATCTCAGTTGCGACCTACCCCGCGATCCTGTATCGGCCCGCCCAGCCCATGAGTTCCGCCCTACAGACCCGCTCCGGCGCGGCCAATGCCTTTACCCTGGAGTTTCGGCCAGGTGACGTGCGCCGTCAGCAGACCGCACTCGCTTGGCAAGATATCCGGGACGGCCTGCGGATGTGGCGGCTTGGGGTGACGCTGGGCTGGCTTGATATCCGGCTGCGCTACCGCGGTTCGCTCCTGGGGCCGTTCTGGTTGACAATCTCTACGGCCGTCATGGTGGGATCGCTCGGGGTCCTTTACGCGACTCTGTTCCACATGAACTTGCGCGAATATTTGCCGTTCATCGCGCTGTCTCAGGTGCTGTGGGGCTTCATCAGCGGCATGATCGGGGACGGCTGCACCTGCTTCACCCAGGCCGAAGGAACGATCCGGTCAATGCGCATGCCGTTCTTCGTGCATGCAGTGCGATGCCTGGTGCGCAACGTCCTGATCCTTGCGCATAACGTGGTTGTCATCGCCGTTGTGTTCATTTTGTTGAAGATCAATCCGGGCTGGGGCGGTTTTCTCGCCGTTCCGGCCCTGGCCCTGTGGACGATCGCCGGTCTCTCGATTTGCCTGCCCCTGGGGGGGGTGTGCGCGCGATTCCGGGACATTCCGCCCATTATTGCCAGCGTGCTGCAGATCGCCTTCTTCGTCACGCCCATCATCTGGTTACCCAAACAGCTTGGGCCCTACATGCACTTTCTTCTGCTCAATCCCTTCTTCGATATGCTGGAGGTCGTTCGTGCCCCGATGCTGGGCACGGATGCCGGCTCGCATGTTTGGGCCGCAGCAACTGCAATCACCTTCGTGCTGGCTGGCCTCTCTTTCCTGATCTTCGCCCGCGCGCGGGCCCGGATTGCGTTCTGGATCTGATCCGCCCGTGCACACCCCCGCCCGTATCGAGGTCGCCGGCCTGTCAGTGCTGTTTCCGCTGTATCACGGGAGCAGCCGCAGCCTGAAAAAGACGGTGCTGGCCGCGGCCTCCGGCCGGCTCGGCCAGGACAATCAGCACCGAGTGGTGGTGCAGGCGCTGCGGGACATTTCCTTCACGCTGCGGCCCGGGGACCGGCTCGGCCTGGTGGGATCCAATGGGGCCGGAAAAACCACACTGCTGCGGACGTTGGCGGGCATCTACGAGCCTGTGATGGGACTGGTGCGGGTTATCGGCAGCCTGAATGCGCTGCTGGACACCCAGCTTGGCATGAACGTAGACCTGACGGGGCGGGAGAACATCATGCTCCGGGGCCAGTATTACGGTTTGGGCGGCCAGGATCTGGAGCGGCTGGAAGAGGACGTGCAGGAATTCGCGGGCCTGGGCGACTTCATGGATCTGCCGGTTCGAATCTACAGTTCGGGCATGGTGGTCCGACTCGGCTTCGCCCTCGCCACGGCCGTCCGTCCCCAAATCCTGCTCATGGATGAGTGGTTCCTGGCGGGAGATTCCGACTTCCTGGAGAAGGCGCGGGCCCGGCTAGAGGACATGGTCCGCGGCGCCGAAATCCTGGTGCTGTCCACGCACGCGCCGGCTATCGTGCAGACTTGGTGCACGCGCGCAATCTGGCTGGACAAGGGGGAGATCCGGGCCGACGGGCCGCCCGACGAGGTGCTGGAAAGCTATCTCGGCCATCCCGTGGTTCCGGAGCCGGTGTGACCACGCTTCCCCTTGATGGTGTCCGGGTGCTCGAATTCACCCACACCGTCATGGGCCCCACATGCGGTGTTGTGCTGGCCGATCTCGGCGCCGATGTCATTCGTGTCGAGCCTGCGCCGGATGGTGATCGCACGCGTCGGCTACAGGGGTTTGCCGCCGGCTTCTTCGCGTATTTCAATCGCAACAAGCGCTGTATCTGTATCGACCTCAAGAACCAAGACGGTGCCGCTGTCGCGCGCGATCTGCTCCGGGCCGCCGATGTGCTGATCGAGAACTTTGCCCCCGGCACGATGGACCGCCTCGGACTGGGCTGGGATGAGGTGCACAGGCTTAATCCCCGCCTGATCTATTGCATGCTCAAGGGCTTTCTCCCGGGCCCGTATGAGCATCGCCCCGCGCTCGATGAAGTCGCGCAGTTCATGACCGGGCTCGCTTACATGACCGGCCCGCCCGGGCGACCGCTGCGCGCCGGGGCATCAGTCATTGACATCATGGGCGGTGTCATGGGCGCCGTCGCCATCCTCGCCGCCTTGCGTCAGCGCGAGCAGGACGGCGAAGGCCGCAAGGTCATCAGCAGCCTGTTCGAGTTGTCCGCCTTTCTCGTCGCCCAGCACATGGCCGGTGAGGCCGCGAGCGGCGAACCGTCTCCGCCAATGCCTGCGCGGAGCAGCGCGTGGGGCATCTACGAGACGTTCGAGACGGCAGACGAAAGTCGCCTGTTCATCGGCATTACATCCGATCCGCATTGGCGAGCATTCTGCGACGCGTTCAGCAAGCCTGATTGGTTTGCCGACCCACGGTTCCGCACGAACGCCGATCGCGTGAACAACCGCGACGCACTCCGTGCCCTCGTCGCCGGCGTCGCACGCGCCCACAGCCGCGACGAACTCGCCGGTATATTAGAAAAGGCGAGTATTCCTTTTGCATCTGTGAACACGCCATCCGACCTGTTCAACGATCCGCAGATGCTCGCCCATGCTCTGCCCACGCGCATGCCAGCCGGCAACATCGCCAAGCTGCCGCCATTGCCTATCGCCATCAACGACGAAACGCTCGGCTTGCGCCTTCAGCCGCCCGCCGCCGGCGAACATACGGACGAAATTCTCGCTGCCCTTGGCTATCCACAGGCTCGCATTGCGGCCCTCCGCACGGCCGGAGTCATCGCCTGATATCACAGACCTCTCCCGCCCGCGGGGAGAGGTCCGTGTACACGAGTGGGTTCTACTCCGGCAACACAACCGAACTGATCACCTGCACCATCCCGTTCGACTGCGCCACGTTGGGCGTGACGATCTGGGCGACGCCGCTCTTGTTGCCCTCCACATAGATGTGGCCGTTGCTGGAGGTCAGCTTCAGCGGTTCGCCTTCCACTGTCTTGAGCGTTGCGGTGCCATGGCCTTTCTGAATCATCGCCATGAGTTGCTGCGTCGTGTAGCGCCCGGCCACGACATGATATGTCAGGACTTTGTCGAGCATTGCCTTGTTCTCGGGCTTCAGCAGCGTGTCCACCGTTCCCGCCGGCAGCTTCTCAAACGCTGCATTGGTGGGCGCAAACACCGTGAAAGGTCCGGCCCCCTGCAGTGTATCAACCAGCCCGCCCGCCTTCACCGCCGCAACCAACGTTGTCAGGTTGCTCGCTGCCGACGCATTCTCCACAATTGTTTTCGTCGGATACATCGGTGCGCCGCCGACCATCGGCATGTCCATCGCCGTGTTCGACATCTGAGCCGCTGCCGGATTCGCGGCGGCAAGTCCGGCCAGTCCTGCCCCGAGCAGCACATGGATTGTTCGCATAACCAGGTTCCCTTCATGGTTCCGGCGCCTTTCACGCGCCATTTCCCTTACGGGCGGGCTTGCATTTTGGATGCACGCGCATCCAAACCTCATGCGGCGCCGTAATCTGCGGGAGGATGCTTGGCCGAGGGCCCGATGCTCGAGGAACTGATCCGGCGCTGCCGCGAGGGCGATCCCGCGGCGTTTCGCCGCCTGTATGACGCCGAATCACCGCGCCTTTACGGCCTCGCGCTGCGCATTACCGGCCAGGCGGCGCTCGCCGCAGACGCCGTGCACGACACCTTTCTGCAGGTTTGGCAGAAGGCTTCGCAGTTCGATGCGGGTCGAGGGTCAGCTGCCGCCTGGCTCACCGCCCTGGTCCGTTACCGGGCGATCGACCTCGTCCGCAGCCATGGCCGGGAGACGACGGGACACGACATTCCCGACCGCGCAGACCCCTCGCCCGGGGCACTCGACGCGCTTCTCGCTAGCGCCACCGGCGCAGCCCTGCACCGCTGCCTCGCCCTACTGGAAGAGAAGCCGCGCCAGGCCATCATGCTCGCCTTCGTCGAAGGTAGAACCCACGCTGATCTCGCTAACGATCTCGGCGCTCCGTTGGGAACGGTGAAATCCTGGATTTGGCGCGGACTGATGGCGCTAAAAGCGTGCCTGGACCAATGAGCGACAACGCCGACAGCCAGGCTGCCGAATACGTGCTCGGCACTCTTTCCGACGAGGAACGGGGTCACATCGCGACTCGCGCCGAGACCGATTCCGCATTGCGTGCCGCCATTGCGTGGTGGGAGGAACGCTTGGCCCCCCTTGCTAACGTTCCGCCGGTCATCCCGCCGCCCGCGCTCTGGCGTCGCATCAGTGTCTCGGCGGGGCTTCCCGCCCGCGCACCCGATCCGGCATTGCGCCGCGTCTGGCGCAATCTGATGCTCTGGCGCGGGGCCACTGCCGTCGGCTTTGCTCTCGCCGCGGCATTCGCCGCAATCGCCTGGGTGCGTACCGCGCCTCAGCATCCCGTCGCTGCCCTGGTGCCGTACGGCAGTCAGGCCGCGGCCTACATCGCCCAGCTCCAGCCTGATGGATCGCTGCGACTGACGGCGCTTCGCCCGGTGTCGGTGGCTTCCGGCAAGGATCTCGAACTCTGGGCGCTGCCGCCAGGCGCAACCCGCCCCGTTGCGCTCGGCGTGCTGCCCGCCTCAGTCCGGGTTCCCGCGGCGATACCGAGCAACGGCACGCAGCTGATGATCAGTCTGGAACCCGCCGGCGGTTCGCCCACGGGCCTGCCGACCGGTCCCGTCCTGTTTGCCGGAACCCTGAAGGTCGCAGACAGATGAAACCAATTGATGCACTCGAAATTGTCGTGCTGGTAGACAACACCACCGACAGCCTGTCCTCCAACCCGGGGTTCGTGGAAACCGAGTGGGCCGGCCATTGGCGGCGCGGCATGCCATGGCTGTCCGGCAAATGCCTCTGCTGCGCGGCGCATGGGCTGTCATGCTTTGTAACGGCGCGTAGAGGGACCAAGGAGCGCACGCTGCTGTTTGACACAGGGCCCGAGGAGTGGGTCTTCGAGCGCAATGTCGTGCGGCTGGACACCGATTTAGGGCGCGTCGATGCGATGGTGCTGTCGCACGGCCATTGGGACCATGCGGGCGCCATGCCGCGCGCGCTGCAGATGATCACGCAGCGTAACGGGGGACGGCGGGTACCCACCTACATGCACCCCGGCATGTTCGCGCTGCGCGCGGCAAAGCTCCCGGATGGCACATTCCAGCCCATGGAACTGGTCCCCAGCGCGGATATCCTGTCCGGCAGCGGCGCTGAGGTCGTTGTCACACGCGACGAGCGTTTCGTTGTGGATGAGATGTTTTATGTCAGCGGTGAGATCCCGCGCGTCAGCGGCTTCGAACGCGGCTATCCTGGCCAGCACCGGCTGAACGAAGCCGGGCAGTGGGAGCCGGATGAATTGCTGATGGATGAGCGTTTCGTCGCCGTCCACATCGCCGACAAAGGCCAGTTCCTCTTCACCGCCTGCTCTCACGCGGGGCTGGTGAACGTGCTCACCGCGGCGAAGACGCGCTTTCCCGACATTCCAATCCACGGCGTGATGGGCGGCTTTCATCTGTCCGGTTCGACCGAGGCCATCATTCCGCAGACAATCGAGGCAATGGCTCCCTTTGGGCTGAAACTGATCGCCGCCGGACATTGCACCGGCTGGCGCGCGCTCGGTGCCCTCGCCGCGGCGTATGGAGACGCGGTGGTCCCAACCGCGGTGGGCCAGCGCTTCGTCCTTTGAAATCGCACGGACCGCACCATCCGTTGGGCCGGGCTCGGTGGATCATTCGACGTCGGGCGACGGGCCACGCGCCTATCCCGAGATTCGGGGTCGTCTCGGTGGAGTTCTCAGTTTTCGTGGTGTGGGACTCCGGATCGTTATTTGAGACAGACGGGCGCGGGCTCGCGGGAGGCTGCTTCAGCACGCTGTGCGGGCCTCGCCCTGGTCGTGGCGGTGGCGGGGAATCATGTCTCGGAGGAATCTCAGTTTTCGGTGAGTGGGCCTTTGAATCACGGGATGAGACGTCAATGCACAGGTTTGGGTCATGCAAAGGTGCCTGGCCGGGGAGTCTCGATAGAGTCCCAGTTTTCGTAGCATGGGATTCTGGATCGTAGATTGAGACGGCTTGGTGGCTTGCTTGGGGTGGGCGGGGGCAGGGGACGTGGAACGGGAGTCTCCGTGGAATCTCGAGTTTTCCGTACACGGGATTCAGGATCGTGGAGTGAGACGGTAGTGCGAGGCTGGGCGGGATAGCATGCGTGCGGGTCAGGGAGTCTCGGTGAAATCTCAGTTTTCGTCATATGGGATTCGGGATCGTGGGATGAGACGAGGTACGGCGCGCTCCGCCGGCTCGCGGTTTTCGGGGCCGGATTGAGTTGGGTGGCCGGAAGGTGGCGGCGTTCGCGCATGGCGCTATTTGGCCCGGCGGGCGTCATGGTGATCGCCTGGCTGTGGCATGTCGGGATCGGGCAGCGGGGGAGTGCGGCGGCGAGGGACGGGGTGGGGTGGGGTGGGGTGGTACTGTGCGTCGACGGGAAGTGTATTGCTGAGGTTGGCGGGCGCGGGCATGAAGGGTTATAACGTTAATTATAGTGACTATTCAAGCGTTAGTTTTGGGATGGCCATTCGCCCTTCGGAACAGAGAGGCGTGGGATGCAGTCTGATAGGCGTGGTCCCCGTGTTCGTCGCGGGACGCAACAAAGGCAGGGTCGCAAACCGCGACGGCTCTTCCGGGCCGGCTGATCATTTTCCGCCAACACGGGAGGCAAGCGCGCGTGCCGTCTTACGGTGAAGCGGCGCCTCCTCCCCTCGTTCTCCGTCGTGGGTCTACGGCAGGCCAGTGGCTCCATCATACGTGAGATCTGCGATCCACCGAGGCGGCGAGCCTGCCAGGCAGTGCTCGCGCGATCACGCGCACCATTTCGCCATTGCCTCAGCATCTGTCGCGTCGCGTGTCAGCCGTGGGTGGCTTTCTGCCTGTCCGGTGCCCGGCCGGGATGCCCCGAGATCGGACATTCGCCCCAAGGCAAGGACTGGCTGGAAGCGGAAGGGCAGCTTTCGGACAAGCTACGCGCCGAAGCAGACCGCCCCGACTTCCTTGGCAAGCCGGCCCCAGCAAGCCCCCGGGCAGACCTTCGGCGAGGCACCTCAACCTGCGCTGGAAGCTCTACAAGGCAGCCCGCGCTATACTGTCGCGCAGCCGGGGGACGACAAAATCGACGAACGCACGGAGCTTCAATGGCAGTCGATTTTGCTTGTCATAGACAAGATGCACAGGCCGCGGTGGCGGGGCGAAGGCGTCGAGCACGATCGTCATCTTGCCGCTCCGCACGTAGTCGACGACTTGGTAAGACACTGTGCGGACTAGCCCGGCGCCTGAGAGACCGGCTTCGATCGCCGCATCAATGGTATTGACGCTGAGGCGAGAGCGGAACGACGCGGTGAGATCGACGCCACCGGCATGAAAGTCCCACGTGCTCAAGGCGGACACGCTCTGAAACGAAATCACACTGTGCCGCGCCAAGTCATCGAGCGTCGCGGGAATTCCGTTCGTGGCCAGATAGTCGGGGCTCGCGCACACCACGTGCCGAACCGTCCCCAATCGTGTGGCAATCAGGCTGCTGTCCGGCAGGGCGCCGATGCGGAGCGCGACATCGACTTGATCATCCGGGAAATGCGTCACCCGATCCGTCAGGACAAGTCCGACCGCAACCTTGGGATACGCATTCAGAAAGCGTGTGACCGCCGGCAAGACGTGTAGCCGGCCGAACACGATGGGCGCCGTCACGACCAGGTCACCCCGCGGCTCGGTATATTCGCCCGCGGCGGCACGTTCCGCTTCGGTCAACTGCTCCAGGATGGCTCTCGCGGCAGTCACGTAGGACCGCCCCGTCGGCGTCAGCTCCAGGCCTTTCGCCGACCGGATGACCAGGGTGGCTTTCAGATGGTTTTCCAGCTCGGAAACCTTGCGGCTGACGGTGGCGAGGGGAACACCCAGCCGTCGGCTCGTCTCCGACAGGCTACCGGCCTCCACGGCCTGCAGCAGGATCGACATCGCTTCCAGGCGGTCCAACACCTGACCTTCCACTGCGCGAGAGAGCGATTCCCAATCCTGCCGTCTGCCGCATCGGAATGGAACTCTCCACCTATACACCAAGCCGGCGGACCGAGCTGCCGCGCCAAAGGAGGGACCGATGACAACGTCCGTTGCCGCAGAGAAGGATACCTCATGCCGCACGCGTCACCGCGGTGCGACAGCCGAGCGTACACGTGCCGTCGTCGGAACTGAGGGAATGCGCAGCGGTACGCTCAACCGGGCGCCGGCATACGGGCGGCGGCTGATGCTGAGCCTGACCGCCACGGCGGCTGCCATCGGCGCCGCAGGACGTGTCGCGGCGCAAACACCTGCCAGACAGACAGTAGGCACGGAGAGATCGACCACAAACGTGGCATACCGAAACATCACTGTGGACGGCTTGACCGTCTTCTACCGCGAGGCGGGCCGGCCGGACGCGCCGACCCTGCTGCTGCTGCACGGGTTTCCGTCGTCATCGCGCATGTACGAGCCGCTGCTGCACAGGCTGGCCGACGCCTATCACCTTGTGGCGCCAGACTTCATCGGCTTCGGCTACAGCGGCGCACCCGAGCCGGCGGAATTCACCTACACGTTCGACCATATCACGCAGGTGGTCGACGCCTTCACCCAGGCGCTGGGCCTGCATCGCTATAGCCTCTATCTGCAGGATTACGGTGGTCCCGTCGGCTTCCGGCTGGCGCTGGCACACCCGGAGCGCGTGCAGGCGATCATCGTGCAGAACACGCCCGCGCACGAGGACGGGCTCGGGCCGCTGTGGGATGCGCGGCGCGCGTTCTGGGCCGATCGGCACGCGCATGAGGCGGCGCTGCGCGAGAATTTCCTGTCGCTCGCGGCGACGCGCCAGCGCGTCATCGGTAGCAACCCGCAGCCGTGGACTGTCGACCCCGATTACTGGAACGACCAGTTCGCGTTCCTCAGCCGGCCGGGAGAGGCCGACATCCAGGTCGACCTGTTCTACGACTACCGCACCAACGTGGCGCGCTATCCGGAATGGCAGGCGTGGCTGCGCCGCGTTCAGCCGAAGCTGCTGGTAGCCTGGGGGCGCTGGGACCCCTCGTTCCAGGTCGCGGGAGCCGAAGCGTACCGGCGCGACGTGCCGACGGCGGAGGTGCACGTTTTGGACGCGGGGCACTTCGCGCTATGGGACAAGGCGGACGAGATCGCTGGGCTGGTGCGCGGGTTCCTGGGCCGGGTGTACGGATCGGGCCAATAGACGGTGCGGCGAAATGCGATTTCACCCTGAATCTTTCTGAACGTGCACTCCGCACTTTGGGAGGTGAAAGGCAGCGAGCCCCATTCCGACCGGGCACGCGGCACCGCAATCAAGCGAACGGTACCGCGCGCCTGTCGTTGTAGTACCGCCTGGAGGTCCGTTGTTCACGAGTTGCAGTCCGTGAAGCGGCGGATCGGATGTCCGGTTTGGAGGAGCAACTACGTTTGTTCGGACGGCAGCTCCGCGCGCCCCGCTGCCGTGGCAGTAGCACGGCGCACGACGGGTGTCGGGATCGGCGAAACCGGTCGGGAAGGGCGGACTAGGGTCGGGTGCAGACTCAAACCCCCGTCTATCCAGAGGACCGCGGCTCGCCAGCCAAGTAGCACTTTGAGCGGGCCGGGCGCGTTCAGTTCGCGCCGATGGGGTGGAGTTCGTTGAACCGCTTCGCCCCGAACTGCTGACACCGCCGGACCACCACCGCATACTGCCCATCCGCAGGAGGAAACCGGCATGTCCCTCTTTGATCTTACCGGCAAGGTCGCCGTCGTCACCGGCTCCAGCAAGGGGATCGGCCGCGCCATCGCCGAGCGTCTCGCCGAGCATGGCGCGAAAGTCGTCGTCTCCTCCCGCAAGCCGGATGCGTGCGAAACCGTGGCCAACGGCATTCGCAACAAGGGCGGCGAAGCGACGGTCATTCCGTGTCACATCGCACGCAAGGAGGAGCTGCAGAACCTCGCGGACCGCACGACGGCGCTATGGGGCGGGATCGATGTACTGGTCTGCAACGCCGCGGTGAATCCGTATATGGGTCCCGCGGCGGGCGCGTCCGATGATGTCTATGAACGCATCATGGGGGCGAATGTCCGCAGCAATTTCTGGCTCACGAACATGGTGCTGCCGCAGATGGCCGAGCGTGGCGGCGGGTCGGTCATCATCATCTCCTCCATCGGCGGCCTGCGCGGCTCGCCGCAGCTCGGCCTTTATGCGATCTCCAAGGCTGCCGACATGCAGCTTGCCCGCAACATCTGCGTCGAGTGGGGGCCGAAGAACATCCGCGCCAACACCATCGCTCCCGGCCTGATCCGCACCGATTTCGCCCGCGCGCTGTGGGAGAACCCCGACCTCTACCGCAAGCGCACGCGCGACACACCGCTGCAACGCATCGGCGAACCCGACGAGATCGCCGGTGCCGCCGTGTTCCTGGCATCTCAGGCCGGCAGCTTCGTTACCGGCCAGACGCTGGTGATCGACGGCGGCACAACGACCGGGGTCGTTATGAGCAAGCAGGATTAAAAGCACACGCATCTCGGCCTCCCCGCACGGGCTTGCGAGACCCGGGCCCTTGCGCTGTATGGCACCATCATAGCCGGGGCCTTTGTGACCGGCCTCGAAGCGGGACATCCGGCATTGTGGCGAGCGAAGACGCGTGACACCGCCTGGGCATAGCCCGGCTGTACGTACCCGGCTGCTGGACCTGTTTGTCGGGTTCGTCGGCATCGGTGCCATGAGTTTCGGCGGCGGGCTGGTCGCCTGGATCAGGCGCGAGGCGGTGCAACGCCGCGGCTGGATGGACGACCGGCAGTTCCTGACCTCCTACGGCCTCTGTCAGATCGTCCCCGGCGCCAACAACGTGAATCTTGCCGTGTTCATCGGCTCGGAACTACGCGGCATTCCCGGCGCCATCATCGCCGTGGTCGGACTGCTGCTGCCGCCGATCGCCTTCTACGTGGCAATCGGCGCTATCTATCTGACGCTCCAAGCGGGTCCGTACGGCGCCGCGCTCGGCCGCTTCCTGGGCGGGATGGGCGCCGTGGCCATCGGTCTCAACATCGCCACCGGCTACCGCATGGGACGAAGGAGCCTGAATTCTGTTCTCGGCGTGACGATCGCGGTCGTCACAGCGGTCTCCATCGGGATTATCGGCGTGTCGTTGCTCTGGGCGCTCGCCGTTCTGGTCCCCACAAGCCTGGTTCTGACCTGGATCACGCGCCGGTGAGCGTTCTGCTGCAGCTCGCCGGCCTGTTCTCGCTGCTGTCGCTGCTCGCGGTCGGCGGGGGGGCGGGCGTCATCCCGCAAATGCAGCATGTCGCGGTGGACGTGCATCACTGGATGACCGGACCGCAGTTCCTGGACGCATTTGCGATCTCCCGCGCGGCGCCAGGTCCCGGCTCGCTCATCGTCCTGCTGGTCGGCCAGCGGGCGGGCGGCTTGGCGGGCGCGGCCGTGTCGTTGATCGCGATGTTCGGGCCGTCCTCGGTGCTGGCGTATCTGACGGCTCGGATTTGGCGCCGCTCCGGCGGTGCCGGCTGGCGCCCGCTGGTGGAGCAGGGGCTGGCGCCGGTGGCGGTCGGGCTGACGATCGCGAGCGGATTGGCGCTGATCCGCGGCACCGAACACGGGTGGGCAACGTACGCGTCCACCCTGGTTGCGACGCTGATCTTCGCAGTGGCTGAACCGCACCCGTTGATCCTTCTCCTCCTGGGCGGCATGGCACTGCTGGTTTTCACTTAGCCCTTCGTTGCGCGTGCCAAGCGCGGCGGGCTAGATTTCGCAGCTGCGAAACACGCTGGGGTCCGGGCAGGCTGTGGCGAGATCGGCGGAACCGCAGGAGGATTTGCCGCAGGCCTTCGACTTGGCGGCGTATCAAAGTCATCCGCACAATCGGGACCTTGCGAAGCTAAGAGTCCGTCCGGAGACTTCACGAAGGATTACAGAGTCTTCTAAGCATGAGGCGGATTGATGCGAGGCGGAGGAAGGCGAGGGCGTTATGGTTACGATTTTCCCAGTCCTTGGCGAGCCGGCGGCATCGGTTGAGCCATGCGATGGAGCGCTCGACGATCCAGCGTTTAGGTTCGACGACGAAGC
The DNA here is from genome assembly GCA_963791885.1 of uncultured Pseudomonadota bacterium. Classification (GTDB taxonomy): domain Bacteria; phylum Pseudomonadota; class Alphaproteobacteria; order Acetobacterales; family Acetobacteraceae; genus CAVSUZ01. Next base: position 226,650 of record CAWBUL010000008.1, read on the forward strand.
CCTTGGGGTGGTCGGAGCGCTTGACGATTTCGACGATCAGGCTGCGCATCGCGCGGGCCGCGCCGTCCTGGAAGACCGGCCCTGTGTAAGCACTGTCGGCGAACAGCTTGCGCAGGAACGGGAACTGTCCGAACAGAGTGGACATCAGCAGGATGCCGCCGTCGCGGTCTTGCACGTTGGCGGCGGTGACCAGCGCGTGCAGCACCAGACCCAGCGTATCGACCAGGACATGGCGCTTCTTCCCTTTGATCAGCTTGCCCGCATCAAAGCCGTGTGGGTCGATCGCTGCCCCCCTTTTTCTGCGCTTTTCACGCTTTGGCTGTCGATGACGCAGGCGGTCGGACTGGCTTCTCGTCCCGCCTGTTCGCGGCATTTAACGCAGAGCGCGTGATGGATCTTCTCCAACGTGCCGTCCCAGCCCCACAAGCAGAAGTAGCCGTTCACCGTGCTGCGCGGTGGCAGGTCCTTTGGAATGTAGCGCCACTGGCAGCCGGTGCTCAGCACACACATCACGCCGTTGACCACTTCGCGCATGTTGACGGTACGCTTGCCACCGCCACGCTTGGCGGGTGGTATAAGCGGCCTGATCAGCCGCCATTCCGCATCGGTGAGATCGCTCGGATAACGCAGCTTGTCGCGGTCATAGCGATGGCGGTTTTCCATCGTCCACATCAGGCACCTCGTGGCTTGGTGCCAGGCAAAGAATCACACCCGATCGAGCCGCTTCAAGCACTCAGTCCATCCGGACCGGCAACCGATTCAAATGACTCACAAAGCCGCCGGACGGACACTAAGTGCCGCTGAAGCGGAGCATCATTACGCCTTCTACGGCCGAGCCGAGGGCCGACCTGCCTCCGTCATCACGCACCGGCAGACATTCCTGGCGCTGGTGCCGCAGGATGGCGAGGCGCTGGAGATCGGACCCGGCGACCATCCCGCCTTTCCGGATCGAGACCCTCCGGTACGGACGCTGGACGTATTCACGACCGAGGAGTTGCGCCAGCGGGCGAAGGCACCGGAAATGGTGCCGAACATCGACGCGGTGTGGCGGGGCGAACCGTACCAGCAACTGCTCAAGCAGCAGTTCAATGCGGTCGTGGGGATCGCCAGCTTGGACCATCAGCCGTGCCTGACGACACATCTGAGTTTCGTCAGTACCCGTGCTGAAACCGGGGGGGCGGTATTTCGTGGCGCTGCCCGATCGGCGTTATGGCGCGGATCATTTTCAGCCGGACAGCACGTTGGCGGACGTGTTAGATGCCTTCGCGCAACGGAGGATGCGCCACACTGCACGGTCATTAGCCGCACCGTTGTTTCTGGGAACGCACGATGACGCGGCTCGGCACTGGGCGGGGGATCACGGACTGCCGCCGGAAGCACGCCCGCCCGAGGCGCAGCATAACCGCGCCATAGCAGACATCCTGCGCCAGGTCCGAGGTGGGGACAGCTATTTGGATGCCCGTGCCTGGCAATTCACCCCGGAAAGTTTTCAGTGGTTGTTAAACAGAATGGCGCAGTATGGACTTTCGCCATTCCGCGTGGAGCGGCTTTATCCCACGGTAAAACCCTGGGGGGAGTTCTACGCGGTGCTGCGAATCGCTGCATAAAGGCAGTCATTGCGCATGAAGCAGGTGGACCGGTCGGCCGCGGGTGATCTGAAGATTCTGTTCGACGCGGCGTGGTACGTGGAGCGCTACAAGGACGTGCAGGGGACGGACCCGCTGCACCACTACGTGACCTTCGGCGCGAATGAGGGTCGTGACCCGAATCCATTTTTCGACGGCAGTTGGTACCGCGCCCATTATCAGGACGTTGCGCAATCTGGGACAGATTCGCTGCTGCACTACCTGCACTTCGGTGCGGCGCAATTGCGCAATCCGCATCCGCGCTTTGATGCGCTCTGGTACGCCGAGCAGCATCCAGAAGCAGCGAACAATGTGCTGCTCTACCATATGCTTTTCGGCCGGGCGCGAAGCTGGGCGACGGAGCCGCGGCTGGATACGACCGACTTCCTGCCCTCCACGCAGGCGGTCCGGCCCTGCCCCAAGGGGCTCGTGGTGGACGTCATCATCCCCGTCTACCGCGGCCTGGAAGAAACCAAACGCTGCCTGCAATCGGTGCTGCGGGATCCGGTGCGCCCTCCAGGACGGATTATCGTGATTGACGATGCCTCGCCCGAGCCGGCGCTCTCCGCCTGGCTGGACCAGTTGCGCGCGGCCAACCGGATCATGCTGCTGCGGACCCAGAAGAATCAGGGATTCGTCAGCGCCGCCAATGCCGGCATCGCAGCGGCGATGGATCACGACGTGGTTCTCCTGAACAGCGATACGGAGGTGCCGGCCGGCTGGCTCGCGCGGCTGGCGGGGCACGCCTACGCAGAACAGCGCATCGCCTCGGTCTCGCCATTGTCGAACAACGCAACGATCTGCGGCTATCCTAGCTTCGCAGGGGGACCGCCGGCCTTCGGCCTGGGCGTGGATGCTCTGGGCGAAGTGGCACGGCAGACCAATGCCGGGCGCTCGGCAGATGTGCCGACAACAGTCGGCTTCTGCATGTATATCCGGCGGCCCGCGCTAAATGAGGTGGGCGTGTTTGATGCCGTGGCATTCGGCCGCGGTTATGGTGAGGAGGTGGATTTCTGTCTGCGCGCCGGCGCACGCGGGTGGCGGCACGTTTTGGCCTGCGACACGTATGTCTATCATAAAGGGCGTGTCAGCTTCCTGACGGAAGGTGTGGCCCGAAGCAGCAAGGCCCAACTCGTGCTGGCGCAGCGCTGGCCTGATTTTGCCCGCCGCGTCGAGCGTCATGTCGCCCTCAACCCGGCGGGCCCATATCGCTTCGCGCTGACCGCGGCCTTGTTTCATCGGCTGGGACGGGCGGTGATCCTGCTGATCTCCCACGGGCTTGGCGGCGGGGTGCAGCGCCAGATCAATGATCTGGTGCGACAAACCGGAGAGCATGCCCTGTTCTTGTCGCTGACCGGTGCAGAGCGCGGGGTGGAGCTCGGGGCGCCGCAACTGCCGGATTATGTGCCGGTGATGTTCGACCCCAATCGGCTGGACGAGTTGGCCGCCCTACTGCGCTCGGCCGGGGTGGGGCGCGTCCACCTGCACCACACAATCGGTCTCGATCTCGATATACGCGGGCTGATCCACCGTCTGGGTGTGCCGTTCGATCTTACCATGCACGACTACTTCCCCATCTGTCCCCAGGTAAACCTGCTCCCGTTCTTCGACGGCGCGTATTGCCAGGAGCCGGGAGGCGCCGGCTGCGATTCCTGCATCGCCGACCGGCCGAGCCATGGCGCCCGCGACATCACGTCCTGGCGGCGCGAACGGAGCTGGATGTTTCTGGAGGCTGACCGGGTGATCTGTCCCACCGAGGACGTGCGCCGTCGGCTGTTGCGCTACGGGTTCGCGGGGCGCGCAGTTGTGGCGCCGCACCAGCCCGTCGCCGCCGGACCATGACCGGTCATGCTGCCGTCACTGCGCAAGGGACAGAAGTTGAGAGTGGCGCTTCTGGGCGTACTGGCCGGACAGAAAGGATTGCCGGCTGTCACCGCGGTGGCGGACTCGCCTGACGCGTCGCAACTGGATCTGCGGCTGATTGGCTATCCCGAAAACAAACTGCCTCAAACCTTGGCGTCCCGGCTGAAAGTGCATGGCCAATACGCCGAGGATGAGCTTCCGGACCTGCTGCAGAAGGCAGCGCCGCATGTGGCGTGGTTTCCGGCGCAGTGGCCCGAGACGTACAGCTACACGCTGAGTGAAGCGATCGCAGCGGGCCTGCCCATCGTGGCCAGCGCTATCGGCGCATTCCCCGAGCGGTTGAAGGGGCGTCCGCTGACCTGGCTCGTCGATCCGAATGCAACAGCCGCGGAGTGGCTCCGTGTGTTCCGCGAAGTCCGGGCAGCGCTGACGGCCGGGAAAACGCCGCAGGCGGCGGCTCGGCCGGCTGTCTCGGACTTCTACACAAGCAGCTATCTAAAGACTCCGGAGACTCCGGCGGTGCGCTCGGGCCTGATCGATCTGCGCCGGCCCGGGCGGCTCAGCATGGTGGTGGTGCCGGAGCGCTTCGACGATCATGGCATGACCCCCTGCGCCTATATCCGCCTGATTCAACCGATGGACCATGTCGCGGAAGCCGCCGACCTGGACTGGGTGATCGCGGATGCCGAGGAAGCGCGGCGCTATCGGGCGGATGCGATCATCACGCAGCGACACGCTGTCCCCGGACTAGAGTCAGCAAACGCGCTAATCCGGCACACCCGCGCTGTTGGGATGCGGCTGATCTACGACCTGGATGACGATCTGCTCGATGTGCCACGCAGCCATCCCGATGCGCCGGCGCTTCGGCCTCAAGCACGGGTCGTGCAGCGATTGGTGCAGGAAGCGAGCACCGTCTGGGTCTCCACACCCGGGCTGGCGGCGCGGCTTGCCGGCGTGAGGGCTGATCCACGCGTGGTGCCGAACGGGCTGGACGAACGGCTCTGGGCCGGGGGGCCGGGAGCGGCGGTCAGCCGCGGCGGACCCATGCGGGTGCTGTTCATGGGGACGGCGACCCACGACGCGGACTTCGCGATCGTGGAGCCGGTTCTTGAGCGTTTGCACGCGGCATTTCCCGGCCGGCTGCGGTTCGACATGATCGGGGTGAGCCAGCGGGCGAACTTGCCGGGCTGGGTGCATCGCCCGGAGCTGCCGCCATCCGCGACCGCGTCCTACCCTGGTTTCGTGAACTGGATGTGCCGCCAACCTGGCTGGGACGTGGGCATCGCGCCGTTGCAGGATACACGATTCACCGCCTCGAAATCGGCAATCAAGGTGATGGATTACGCAGCGCTTTCTCTAGCGGTGGTGGCATCCGATGTTGGTCCTTACCGGGACGTGCTGGGCGGCGGCAGCGGCGCCATGCTCGTGCCGGAGCGGCCGGATGCCTGGGCGGAGGCGCTGACGCGGCTCCTGCAGAACCCGCGGCTGCGGCGTGAGTTGGCGGCGCGTTTGGGAGCGTGGTTCCGCGAGCATGGCACGCTCGCTGCGCAACGGGAGGTGCGGGTTCGCGCGTTGCGCGAAGCGGTATCTGGGGACGGTGCAGAGGAGCCGGTGCGAATGGTCCGACGGAGGCGCAGCTCGGTGGATCAGGCGGGAATCGCGGCGGCGTAGGAGAGATCGACCGATCCTCTCATTGCGAAACCCGCTTAACGGGCCGTGACAATCTCGTTGCCCCGCGCGCACGAAAAAACGGTTGCCTACTTCGTCGTCCGTGAAGAACCCTGATCGGGTTGCGTGACCGACGTACACGGTCAGGATCGAACTGCTCGCAGAGCCGGTTCGCCCGAGAGAGCGAGCAAGAACCAACGCAAAAGCACCGCCAGCCAGGCCAGCAGCAACCGGAAGTTGTACCCAACTGCGGCCAGCACCGCATTAACCGCATCGCCGGCTGGTTTGGCGAGATAGTTGCGGCCCATGCGATGCTCGGCCTTGAGATGACCGATCACCGGCTCGACCGCAGCTCTCCGTCGCAGCGCCCGCTTGATGGTCTGCGTGACGCCACGCTTCTGTCCCGCGGTGAACACCCGCAGCCCAGGCGCGCTCGGTGCATTGTGACCGCGATAGCCCGCATCAGCGATCACCTGTGTCAGTGAGACGCCGATCTGCTGCGTGATTGCCGGAATGACGCTCGCCAGCGTGTGCCCGTCATAGGGGTTGCCCGGCAGTGCCGCGACATGCGCGACGAACTGCCCGCCTTTGGACCGGTTCAGCGTGGTCGCCACCGAGACCTTGACGCCAAATTCGTATGGCCGATGCGCCTTGCCCTTGCCGATACACGCCACTTCCGGTGCGTGCAGGCTGTAGATCTTCGGACCGCGCTGACGCTGCTTCTGTGATCGCACCTGGCTGGCGAGGGAGAGCAGCCGGGCGAAGATCGCGCGCAGTTCGGCATTGCCGGCGATCTTGCGCACGATATCGCGGATCACCCGGCCCAGTTGGGTGCGCAGCGTCCGCAGCATTCGGTTGGCGCGCTTGAACTGCTTGGCATGCGCATAGCGCTGATGGCGGATCAGCGCGATCTTGCCGAGCCTTGTGTAGGACTGGCGCAATCTGACGCCGTGTCTGTGTGCCAGCCGTACCAGCAGCTCGCGCGCGCGGTGCAGCAGCTTCGCATCGGTCGGGAAGGCGATCGCTTTGGGCTGCACCGTCGTGTCCACGATAACGCGGGTGAAGTCTGCGGGCTTGGCGGCGCCCATCCGGGTAGCGGCATGCAGGCTCTCCTGCAACAGCGCCTTCAGCTTCTCTTCCCCCATGCGCTGGCGCCAACGGGTCAGCGAGGAGCGATCGAATGGCAGGCGATGGCAGAAAAACGCCTCACCGCACAGCCGCTGATAATACGGGTTCTCCAGCCAGCGTTCGCACAGCGCCTCATCGGAGAGGCTGTGCATGTGCTTGATGATGGCGAGACCGGCCATCAGACGTGTCGGCAGCGGCGGTCGTCCGGGCGTGTCGGTGTAGCTCGCGCCGAGCCGGTCTTCGAGGAACCGCCAGTCGATGGTGGCGGCGAGCTTCGAGAGCGGATGGTGCAGGTCGACGATCTGATCGAGCCGTGAGCGCAGCAGATCGCGCTGACCGCTGTCACGCCGTTCCCTGGGACGCATCGGTGTTGCTCCGTGCCGGATTGGGCAGAGCGAATCACACCCGCTCGCGTCGGCGCAATTTGCAAGCAATCGCGGTTCGCCGCGCCGATTTCTGGCAAATGCGGTTATTTGCGCGGGGCGGAAAGACGTTGCCGCTCAATGGGTTCCGAATAGTTCACGGACGACTACTTCACGCTCCCCAAACTTAGCCCACCCTGCCAATACCGCTGCATCAGCAAAAAGACTGCAATGCTCGGTAGGATGCTGACCAGCGCCCCCGTCAGCACCAATGAAAACAACGCCTGCGCGCCGCTCCCCGCACTGGCCTGCTGGTACCACGCTGCCAGTCCCACCGTCAGCGGAAACAGCCGCGCATTGCTCAACACCACCAGCGGCAGGAAGTAGGGCGAAGACCCAATTGGGTTATTGCCAAATCAATAGGTTGTTGATTCCCTGTGGTCGGAGTTTGCATCGATTCGGGGCAGCATGGTCACAGGGTATTTCTGGTTGAGCGACGGGCAGTGGGAGAAGATTGACCCATTGCTGCCCGTCTACATACGCGGCAAGCGACGGGTGGATGATCGGCGCGTGATCAGCGGCATCATCCAAGTCATCATCTCCGGTTGCCGATGGTCCGACGCACCGTTGGAATATGGGCCACGCAAGACACTGTATAATCGGTTCGTGCGCTGGGCAGTGCGCGGGATCTGGGAGCGTGTGTTCATGGAACTTGCGCGCGCCGGCGGCCCGCCGGCCGAAGCCTTGCTGGACAGCACGCATATCAAGGTCCACCGGTCGGCCAGCGCCGGGCGGCGAAAAAGGGGGGTTCGCGTGGGATCGGGACGAGCCGCGGCGGGCGCAATACCAAAATCCATCTGATCGCTGATGCTCACGGCCGACCCAAGGTCATCGCGCTGACCGGCGGTGAGCGCCACGATAGCGTGCCGGCGCAGGCAATGTTGGCTCGACTGCCGCCCGACCTGCGCGTGATCGCCGATGCCGCTTACGACAGTGCCGAATTGCGCCGTTGGCTGGCGGACCGCGGCAGCCGCGTCATCATCCCCAACCGCAAGAACCGAAAGCAGCCCTATCCGTTCGACGCCGTCACCTATAGGCGGCGCAATATCGTCGAACGCACCTTCTGCCGCCTCAAGGACTTTCGACGCCTGGCAACGCGCTACGATCGGCTCGACGAAACTTTCGTCTCCACCCTCTGCATCGCCGCCGCCCTTGCCTACTTCCTCAAGTAGTCAGATGAGTCTTCGCCCTAGCACTACTTTGGCAGATTCTGCACACGAGGGGATTCCCGAATCGGTGGTTCGGTGATTTATGGCTGATCGGCTTTTGGAGAGCCGATCAATGGACGTGGACTGGCAAGCGGATCTCGATCGCTGGCTTGCGCCGTTTGTCGCTGCGCTACGGCACAAGACGAGGGCACAGATGTGTCCAGCCTACATCGCCGGGCTGATCGGTCCAGGAGACCGCAAAAGCGTTCAGCCGATGGCGATGCGCGCTGGCGAGATCGGCTACGATCAGCTTCATCATTTCATTGCCGGTGGAGTTTGGGATAGTGGTCCACTCGAAGCTGTCCTGCTGAAGAAGGCAGATGGCTTGGTTGGCAATGACGCGGGGTTTCTCGTCATCGACGACACGACGTTGCCCAAGAAAGGATATCACTCGGTAGGCGTCGCGCCACAATATGCCTCGTCGCTCGGAAAGACTGCGAACTGCCAATCGCTGGTCTCGGTAACTTTGGCGTCGCGCGAGGTGCCAGTGATGGTGGGCCTTCGGCTATTCCTGCCCGAGAGCTGGACAGACGATCCTGAGCGCATGGCGCGGGCCCATGTGCCGAAGGATAGACAGATTGCTCTGACGAAGCCGGAAATTGCGATCGAGGAGATTGACCGCCTCATCGCCTCCGGTGCGCGTTTCGGCTGCGTGCTTGCCGATTCAGGATACGGTTCCAGCGGACCTTTCCGTCAGGCTTTGAGCGAGCGCGGTCTGCTATGGGCGGTGGGCCTGTCGCGACGCCAGAATGTTTATCCCGCCGACGTCGCCCTGATCTTCCCCATCGCGAAGGCCGGAAAGCCCCGCAAATACCACGTCCCGGATCAGCCTCCGGTCGCTGCTGAAGCATTATTGGCCGGGAGCAAATGGCAAAGGGTCAGCTGGCGGCGGGGCACCAAAGGTCGGCTGACATGTCTCTTCGCGGCCTGCCGTATCCGCGTTGCGGATGGCCATAAGCACCGAATGCTCGATAATCGTGTGCAGTGCATGCCAGGCGACGAGGTCTGGCTCGTCGGCGAACGCCGGTCGACTGGCGAACAAAAACACTATGTGTCGAACTTGCCGGCTGATACCAGCCTTAAGATGCTCGCAGCCACGATCAAAGCCAGATGGGTCTGTGAGCAGGCGCACCAGCAGCTCAAGGAAGAGCTCGGCCTCGACCACTTCGAAGGTAGATCCTGGACTGGGTTACACCGACACGCCTTGATGACCATGATCGCTTACGCTTTCCTACAATCCCGCCGCCTCAAAGCAGCGGGACGGAAAAAAAAGAGTCGGAGGACCACCGCCACAACCGAGCATGCCGGCCATCAGGCAAGCCATCCTCGATCTCTTCGCACGCCCGCCACCCAGGCAGTGCCCTCACTGTAAGAAGCTCCTCGCCGAAAAACTGCCAAAGTAGTGCTAGTTGTTCCATGCACCGACGAATGTCAGCAGCAGCACCGTGATGAAGCCGGGCACAAGCAGGCGCGCCGCGACGCTTGCAAAGATCCGCCCCTCCCCGGCGCCGTCGATGCGCGCGGCATCCAGCAATTCGTTCGGCACTGCTGTTTCGGCATAGACGCGCATCAGATAGACGCCGAGCGGCGACACCATAGACGGCAGGATCACCGCCAGCGGTGTATCCACTAGGCCCATCTTGGTCAGGAGCAGGAACAGCGGGATCACGAGGGCGGTGTGCGGGACGAGTACCGCGCCGAGAATCGCAGCGAACAACCCGCGACGTGCCACGAAGTCGAACTTGGCGAAGGCGTAGCCGGCGGCAGCGGCAACCAGTGACGCCCCGAGTGCCGAGGTCAAGGAATAGAACGCCGTGTTGAACAGCCAGCGGAGGTAGACCCCGCCATCATAGGTGAAGATGGCGCGCAGGTTCTCGCCTACGTGCCAATCGCGTGCGAACCACAGGCCGAATGTCTCGAACAGTTCGGAATCGGTCTTGGTAACTGAGACGAGCAGATAAAACAGCGGCGTCAGTGTGTAGATCAGGAACAGCAACAACAGGGCAGTGGTGAGCACCCGGACTTTGCGATCACCCTGATGGTCGGCCGTCGCGACGCTCATGCGCCGACACCCCGGCGACGGCCGGTGGCGCGCATGAACCCATAGGCGAGCAGCGCAACCAGCACGGCCAGCGTGAACGACACGGCAGCGGAGTAGTTGAGTTCCTGTCCGGTGAACGCCAGCGTGTAGGCATACAGGTTCGGGGTGAAGTGATCGCCGACCACCTCCGGCGCGATCGACGCCATCAGCTGCGGCTCATTGAACAGCTGTAGCGCATGCACGACGGCGAAGATCGCGACCATGCCAAGGGCCGAGGCGATCATCGGCACCTTCACGAACAGCGCAACCTGCCAGCGCCGCGCGCCGTCGATGGCGGCGGCTTCCTCCACCTCCGGCGGCACGGTCTGCAACGCCGCGTAGAGGATGATCATGTTGTAGCCGGTGAACTCCCACGTCACGATGTTGGCGAGCGACGGCAGGATCCACCGCTGCGACAGGAAATTCGGCGCCGTGACGTGCAGGATCTTCGCCAGCTGGTGCGCCGGACCGAAGGCCGGCCCGTACAGATAGCCCCAGATCAGTGCGGCGATGACGCTGGGCACAGCGTACGGCAGGAAGAAGCAGAGTCGAAATAGGCTGCGCGCGTATGTCAGGCGTCCGTGCAGAACGAGCGCCAGGAACAATGCCACGGCCAGCATCACCGGAATCTGCATGATGGCGAACTTCACCATGTTGCCGATGCCGGACCAGAACTCGGGATCCTGAGCGACCTGAACGTAGTTTTGCAGGCCCGCGAACACGCGCCCGCCCACCAGCGTGTCGCGGAACAGGCTCAACCCCAGCGCGTATATCAGCGGCGCCACCAGGAAGCCGACGAACAGCAGAACGAAGGGCAGTACGAACAGATATGGCGCGAGACGTACGCGCCGACGCCTCCCGGGCCTGCGAACCATCACGACTGAACGGTGAAGCCCTGTGCTTTCGCGAAATTCACCAGGATGCGTTGCACGCGGTCGAGCGAGTCCACCAGCGTGCCGCGGCCGCCCGCAGCCGCACTCATTTCCGTGCCGAGCTGCTCGTTCACATAATCCTGGAACGGACTCCATTGATAGGAGCCGTCCACCTCACGGCTCGACTCGACGAAGATCTTGTTGATCGCCTGGCCGCCATAGAAGGGGAACGGTCGGTCCTGGAAGGCGGGTGAATCGAGGAATGCCTTCAGCGTCGGAAACGCGAAATACCGGTCGATCCGCTGCTGCATCAGCTTTGGATCGTGCGTCAGGAACATCGCCAGCTCCGCAGCCTCCTTCGGGTGCTTGGTATGCGCGATCACCGCCTGCGTACTGCCACCGAAATTGGCCGAGGCATGATCGTCCTTGCTCCACTGCGGAATGGGTGAGACCCGCCATTTTCCCGTGCTGCTATGCGCGAACTGTGACAGGAAGATCGGTCCCCAGGCCGCGGTGATCCAGCTCGCATAGCGGCCCTGGTCGTAGGACTGGTACCATTCCGTCGTGGACCCCGGCGCGACATCCACCGCCTTTGCGTCGATCAGTTTCTGCCAATACGCAGCGACCCGGCGCGCCGGTGCGTCATTGACACGGATGCTCACCGTCGTGCCGTCGACCTTGAAGGGACGCGACCCCGCCTGCCATGCCAGCGCCAGGAACCAGCTGCCGATGTTCAACTGCATATCCGTCAGGAACACGGCGTTGTCGTCCTTGCGCAGCCGAAGCGCCGCCTCGGCGAACTCATCCCACGTCGCCGGCGGCGTGAGGTGGTGCGCATCGAAGATGTCCTGCCGGTACAGCAGCGCGATCGGCCCGCTATCCGACGGCATCGCCAGGGTTTTCTTCCCGTCGCTCACCTGAGCCCAGGCCCAATCGACATAGTCGGCCTGCAGCGCACCGGCCCCGTATGGCGCGAGGTCAACCAGCGCACCGATCTGATTCATGCTGCGGACCATCTGGAACTCGACGATCGCCACATCGGGCCCGCCTGTCCCCGCACGCATCGCCGTGCGCAGCTTGGTGTAATGCGCGAGCCCCTGCCCGGCGTTGACCAGATTGACTTTGATGCCGGGATGCGTCGCCTCGAACAGATCGAGATCCCCGCGCTTATTCGGCACCCAGCTCCAGTATGTCAGCGTCACTGGCTCGGCGTTGGTTTGCGCGCGAGCGGCGGGAGCGCCGGATAAAGCCGCAAGCCCAGCGGCGGATTGCAGCAATGTCCGTCGCCGGATAGCGGCACTGGTGCGCCCTGTCATCGTTTCGTCCCCTGATCTCGATGGGTCAGCCGCAGAATGTGCTTACGCTCGCGGGAGCCACGTCTCTGCCTGAACAATCCATAATGCCTCGGGCAGAGCCGCCTTTGTCAAGCAGAGCCACCCGGATTTGGTGCTCTTCTTCACCGCTATGATATCGATTGTATCGATCCTTTGTCCCACTCCGTCAGTCCGGATACAGTCGAGGATTTCGTAATTAAAGGTCAGCCGCAACAAGGCGCGGGTCCCGCCCCCGCCTCGTGCGACCTCTATCCCGCGGCAAGGTAGGCACCAAGAAGCACGACGCCGGTGATCGCGAACATGGCGTGCACGCCCACTACCCCGAACGACAGCGGCCGCGCAGCAACGCGCGCCCGGAAGATCCACAGACCGAAAAGAAGCGCCAACACCAGCGCGACCACGGCGATTTGCTTGAACGGACCGGCGCCGGCCTGCGCGGCATTCGCCCGCGCCGGCGCTAACAACATCAATACAACTCCGACAGTGCCGATCGCGCCGTGCAGCAGTCCGACGACCCAGGGAATTGGCGGTCGGGTCGGTCGCTGCAACTGGACCACGGCCAACAGCGTCCCGAGAGCCGCTGCGGCGAGCAGCACGAAGGCCGCGTCGGTCAGCATCATTCGGCCAAGGCCACGTGCTGGCCGGCACGGCTGACCAGGTGCCATGCCACCAGCGTGACAGCGATGACGAGCCCTGGCAGCACCGCGACGTTCAGCGCCGTCCAGCCCAAGCTGGATTCGATCGTACCGGACAGCAGCGCGGTAACGGCCACGGTGCCGAAAACGATGAAATCGTTGGTGGCCTGAACGCGCACCCGTTCGTTCGCGTCATGCGCCGTCGCCAGCAGCGCGGTCGCGCCGACGAACATCCCGTTCCACCCCACGCCAAGGAGCATCAGGCCGGTGATGAACGTGGCAAAGAAGGGATCGAATCCGACATTTACCACGACGCATGCCAGGGTCAGCAGCGCGCCGAGCATGATGATCGGATGGGCGCCATAGCGCTGGATCAGTCGGCCAGTGACAAAACCGGGCAGGAACATTGCGATGGAGTGCGCCCGGATCACGTCCGCGGAGGCATTCACGCCGAAGCCGCACATCGCCATTTCCAGGGGCGTTGACGCCATAACGAGGTTCATCGACCCATACCCCACCATCCCGGCGATCACGGCCGTCAGGAATGCGGGGCGCGCAACGATGTCGCGGAGGGGCAATGCGACCGACGTCCGGCGGGATGCCGGCGGCAGTGCGACGACAATCAGCAGCAGCGCACACAACGCCGGTAGGCCAAGCAGAGTCGAAATATGTAGCGAGGAATTGGTGCGCGGGCAGCAGCATGTTCGTGCGCTTGACGATCTCGGGCCCGATCACCGCGGCGACTACCCCCCCGGTCATTACCAATGCGATGGCACGTGGGCGAGATTCGGGGGCGGCCACCTCGGCCGCGGCAAAACGCAGATGCTGCGAGATGCCGAACCCCATGCCGGCGGGGATCGCTGCCAGCGTGTAGAGCAGAAAATTACGGTCCCACACGCCGAGCGCGAAGCTCAGACTGCCAAGTAACGACAGGCCGGCGCCAAGCCAAAATCCAGGACGCCTTCCGAGGCGACTGAAAACAATGCCGGCCGGAATTGATCCGGCCATCACCCCCAGCATCTGCACGGCCATCGGCAAAGTGACCAGCGCCTGCTCCACCGCAAGCTGCCGGCCGATCAGAGACGCCATAACGACTTGCCCGGCCATTACCGCGTTCATCAGTGCCTGACAGCAGAACAGGAGCCAAACGTTCCGATTCATCAGAAGTGGCTCCAGCCGGGCCGCGCGATATCGATCGGCTTCCCGTCGGCGTCACAGACGGTCACGCTCGGCTCTCCCGCGTGGAGCGTGCCGATACGAGTGACTGGAATACCCGTTGTCTCGGCGGCGCGTCGCACATCGTCGGCCCGCTCGGGGGCCGCAGCGAATAGCACTTCGTAATCGTCTCCCCCCGTCAGGCACGTGATGAGCCACTCGTCGCCGGCCTGTCGCGCCGCGGTGGACCGCGGAACCAGACTGGCACAAATCTTAGCGTACACGCCGGATGCCCGGCAGATATGCCCCAGGTCCTGAACCAGTCCGTCGGATACGTCCATCGTGGCGGAGGCAAGCCCAGAGACCGGGAAGCCAATTCGCGGCTCGGGCAGACGATAACGGCGGAGCAGGTGACCGGTGGGATCGGGAAGACTGCCTTGAGCGGCAAGGAGTCCAAGCGCGGCGTCGCCGACAGTGCCTGTTATCCACACATCGTCCCCAGCGCGGGCTCCCGCCCGTGCGGGCGCATCGCCGGGAGAGACGTGGCCGATCGCCGTCAGGGACAGTGTAACTGGACCGGTGGTCGAGGTCGTATCGCCGCCGAGAAGCGTGATCCCGTATCGTTCCTGATCGCGCCGGAGCCCCGCGGCGAATGCCGCGAACCATGCATCGCCGGTGTCGCGGGGCACCGCAATTGTTAAAAGGTAACCAAGCGGTGTAGCGCCCTTAGCGGCGAGATCCGACAAATTTACGCGCAAAAGTTTCTGCCCGATCTGATCGGGCGGATCGGCGGGCATGAAATGGACGCCTGCCACCATCGCGTCCGCTGTAATCACAAGGTCGCGTTCAGCAGGCGGCACAATAACGGCGGCGTCGTCAGCAAGATTCCGGCCGCCTACCCCGGCGAGCGGGCGGAAGTACCGATCGATCAGCGCGAACTCCGGCGGCAGGCGGGCGGACATAGCCGGGTTGTGAACCCGCTCTCAGTGAATGAAAAGCGCCCGCTCTGTCCCGGTGATCAGGCCGACGATTAAGCCTCCACCATCTCCCGCGTGGCACGCACCGGAAGCTTTAGCGCCTTGCACAGGGCCGTTAGATTGGCCGCGCGCGGGCGGGTGCGTCCCATTTCCCAGAAGTAAACACAGGGCGATGTAACGCCCACGCGTTCCGCGACCTCGGCGACCGAAAGGCCGCGGGCGAGGCGCGCATCACGCAGATAACGATGGAAGGCGACTTTTCTTGCCAAGCTTCTTCTCCTGCAACGGCCAGAGCAATGCGCTTACTACATAGTTCGCGCATCGCCCGCCACAACCGCTAACTGAAAAAGCTAAACCGTCTCTTTCAATTCTTTAGAAGCCCGGAAAGCAACCTTCTTACTGGCCTTGATCTTAATCGCCTCCCCGGTGGCCGGGTTCCGCCCCATGCGGGCCGCACGCTTCCGCACCTGAAGCATTCCCAAACCCGTGAAGCGGATCCGGTCCCCCTTCTTAAGATGCTTGGTGGCGAGGGTTATAAGATCATTCAACAACGCCTCAGCCTGCCGCTTCGGCAGCTCATGCTGTTCGGCAAGCTCGGCGGCCATCTGCCGCAGCGTAACGGTGGTAACGGGGGCCGCCTTCTTCGGGGCAGCGGTCGCAGTTGCTTTGGCCATGATGTCGTTCCCTGTTTGGGTCAAGACTCCTCTGCAACGCGCCGTGGAAACGGTCAAGTAAAGATCAAAATCCAAGTGCATTCAAAGCCTTGAGTCGCTCTTTTAGCCGCGGAAAGCCCCTTTTCGGGGGTTATTGCACGCGATTCGCTGGACCCGCGGCCCGGAAACGATCACGCTGAGGCCGAAAGGAAGGCGCATGGAAATCGGGCTGTTTCTCAACACTCAATTCCCCGAGGGAGACAATCTGGCCCCTCGAATCGCCGAGATGGCGATGCAGGTGCGGACGGCGCGGGACGTGGGCTTCGCTTCGGTGCTGTTTCCTCACCATTATCTAACCGCCCCATTGCAGATGTTCCAGATAACGCCGCTCATGGCCTATTTGCTGCGCGAAGCCGAGGGCATGATCGTTGCGCCCGGCATTCTCATCCTTCCCCTGCTCAACCCGGTCCACGTGGCGGAGGAAGCCGCCACCTTCGACCTGCTGAGCAACCGACGTTTCGTGCTGGGCGTCGGGCTTGGCTATCGCGAGCCGGAATTTACCGCCCTCGGTATCAAACTTAGCGAACGAGCAAGCCGCTTTTCCGAAAGTATAGGCTTGATGCGCCGGCTTTGGGCAGAGAAGCGCGTGACTCATCAGGGTCGGCATTTTTCGGTCGCCGACGCAGGCCTCAGCGTGCGGCCCGCGCGCGGCGCGATTCCTATCTGGGTCGCGGCGCAGGCCGATCTGGCGATCCGGCGGGCGGCACGGCTCGGCGACGCCTGGCTGATCGTTCCGTCCACAACCGTGGCGGAAGTAGCAGAGCAGATGCGCGTCTATCGCGCGGCGCTGGCCGAGGCGGGCCGCACCATGAAAGATTTTCCGATCGAGCGGGAGTGTTATGTCGGCAGCAGCCACCGGACTGCGCTTGAAGAATGCCGTGGACCGCTAGAATATAAGTACGCAGCCTATGCTTCTTGGGGGTTGCCCGGCGCAGCACAGCTGCCCTTCGAAGAATTCGTTGAAGACCGCTTTATTATCGGCGACGCATCCTTTGTAAAGGAGGAGATTGCACGCTACCAGGAGACGCTGGGGGTGAACCACCTGATCATGCGGGTACAATGGCCCGGCCTCCCGCAGGAGAAGGCGCTGGAGTCGATCCGGCGCCTGGGGCGGTTGCGTTCGTGACCAGACCTGTCGCGCTGGTGCTGCAGGGGGGTGGGGCGATGGGCTCGTACCAAGCGGGCGCCATGCAGGCCTTGCACGAGCATAAACTCGCCCCTGACTGGGTCGGTGGCATTTCCATCGGCGCGATCAACGCGGGGCTGATCGCGGGCAATCCGCCTGCTCGCGCGGTCGAGCGTCTGGCGCAATTCTGGGATCTGGTGACCGCACCCACCGCCTTCTGGCCGGACCTCCCGAATCAGGATTGGCAGGCCCTGTCGCGCCAAGCCTCGGCTGGATTGGCGGTGCTGTTCGGCCAGCCGGGCTTCTTCCAGCCGCGGCCCCCGGCCGAATGGTTCATGCGGCCGCCGCCTGTGAGCTTCTACGACACCTCCGCCCTGCGGGGCACGCTGGAGGCACTGGTGGATTTCGACCGCATCAACCATCCCGGTGGGACACGTCTGTCGGTCGGCGCCACGGAGGTAACAACCGGCAACCTTATATACTTTGATAGTACGCGGCAGCGCATCGGACCGGAGCACATCATGGCCAGCGGCGCACTGCCACCCGGCCTCGCAAGCGTCGAGATTGAGGGGCGCGCGTTCTGGGACGGCGGCGTGGTGTCCAACACCCCGCTGCAATACGTCATGGCGCAGGAACCCCGAACCGCCATGCTGGTCTTCCAAATTGATCTGTTCCCGGCACGCGGCCCGTTGCCCGAAAACCTCGATCAGGTCGCTGAACGGGCCAAGGACATCCAGTATTCGTCCCGGACCCGGACGATCACTCGGCTCGCGTGCCAGGAGCGGTCGCACCAATCGGAGCTGACGCAGTTCCTGGCCCAGCTCCCGGAAACGCTTCGCAAAGATCCCGTAGCGGTCCGGCTTGCTGCCTGGGCCGCGCCGCCGCCGGTCGATATAGTACATCTCATCTATCGCCCCGCTGTGCCGCAAGGTTCGGCCAAAGACTACGAGTTCGGCCGCGCCACCATGCAGCAGCGCTGGGATCAAGGGCTGGCAGATGCCCGGAAGACGCTGACAGCCTCACCCTGGGATCGCGACCCGCTGGCGGCCGGAACCCGAACCTGGGACGTCCTCGCGCCCGAAAACTGAGGCGAATTTCGCGCCGCCGCCAATCGAGTTATACGCCGCCTCATGGCCGGGCGCCCTCAGATTCGGATCGCCGTCAACGTCGCCCTCGACGCAATCCTGGCAGCGGCCGCCGTGCCGCTGTCGCGCTGGATTGCGGATCCGAGCTTCGCTGCGCTGCAACCGCTCTGGCTCTTGCCGGCCGGCGCGGCCTGTCTGCTCGCGGCCGGCTTGCCGTTCGGCCTATCCCGCCAGCATTGGCGCTTTATCAGCGGCGGAGACCTGCTGGGAACCGGAGCGGCCGCTCTGCTGGCGGCGGCGATGCTGGCATTGGCCGCGTGGCTCGCCGGCGTGCCCTTCGGCAACCCGGCCTGGCCTCTCGTTCTCGCACTGACGGCGGCAGCCCTGCTCTGCGCTCCCCGGCTCGCCTATGGGCCGCTGCGCGCCCGACCGCGAACCGCGGCGGAAGACAGTTCCGTTTTATTGGTCGGATCACCCGAAGACGCCGACCTGTTCCTGCGCGCCGCCGCTGCCGACCGCCGCCGACCCTTCCGGGTGATTGGTCTGCTCAGCCTCGGGTCCCGCCAAACCGGCCGGCGCATTCAGGGCCGGCCAATCCTCGGCTCGGCCGATGCCGCCAGCACGGTGCTGGAGCGGCTGGCGCAGGAGGAACGGTTGCCGGCCTTGCTGGTGATCGCGACACCCGATTTCGCGGGATCGGCGCTGGCCGAGCTGATCGCGCAGGCCGAACGCTTCGGCCTGCCGGTGCGTCGCGCCCCCCGTCTCACGGCGCTGGCGCCCCCGTCGCGGCCGCGGCGGCTGGAACTGCGCCCGGTGGCGATCGAGGAGCTGCTGAACCGCCCGCAAATCCCGCTCGATCGGGAAGGCATGGCCCGGCTGATCCAGGGCCGGCGTGTGGTCGTGACCGGCGCGGGCGGCACGATCGGCAGCGAATTGGCGCGCCAGACAGCGGCGCTGGGCCCCGACCAGCTTCTGCTGATCGACAATGGTGAGTACGCGCTGTGGCAGATCGATCTCGAGTTGGCCGAGAACCATCCGGCCGTCCCGCGCCGCGCCGTGCTGGCGGATGTGCGGGACGAGGCCCGGATTCGCGGCCTGTTCGAACGCTGGCGGCCCGAGCTGATCTTCCACGCCGCGGCGCTCAAGCACGTGCCGATGGTGGAAGCCAACCCGCTGGAGGGGCTGCTGACCAACGCCGCCGGCACACGGGTCGTTGCCGACGCCGCGCGCGCCGCGGGTGCGCTTGCCATGGTGCTGATCTCCACGGACAAGGCGGTGAATCCCACAAGTGTGATGGGCGCGTCCAAGAGGCTGGCCGAGATGTATTGTCAGGCGCTGGATATCGCCGCGCGCGCTGGTTCGGGTATGCGGTGCGTTACTGTGCGGTTCGGCAACGTGCTGGGCAGCACCGGATCGGTGGTCCCCTTGTTTCAGCGGCAACTGGAACGCGGCGGCCCCCTGACCGTCACACACCCCGACATGCGCCGCTATTTCATGACGGTGCGGGAAGCGGTGGGCTTGGTTTTGCAGGCGAGCGTCCTGGGCACCGGTGATGCCGCCTATCCCGCCGCCTCAGAAGGCGGGATTTTCGTCCTCGACATGGGTGAGCCGGTGAAAATCGTCGATATGGCGCGCCAGATGATCCGGCTTGCCGGGCTCCGACCTGATGAGGACGTCGAAATCCGCTTCACCGGGCTTCGGCCCGGCGAGAAACTGTATGAGGAACTGTTCCACGGGAAGGAGCCGCCGGTTCCCACCGGCCATGCGGGTCTGCTTATGGCCGCGCCGCGTACCGCCGATCCGGCCATCGTCGGCCGCGCTTTGGACGAGATCGCCGCTGCCTCCCGCGGCGGGCAGGAGCGTCTCGCGCTGACGCTGCTCGGCCGCCTAATTCCTGAATTCGAACACAATGCTGAAGGTATTTTGCCGATGGCGACACGCTCATGAATATTCCGTTCCTCGACCTCAAGGCCCAGCAAGCGCGCATCGCCCCAAGTCTGCGCAAGCGGCTGGATGCGGTGCTGGCGCATTGTCAGTTCATCCTGGGGCCTGAAGTCGCTGAACTGGAGCAGGCGCTGGCGGCGTTCTGCGGTGCCGCGCATTGCGTGGCCGTGAGTTCTGGAACCGATGCCATCCAGATTGCGCTGATGGCGGAGGGTATCGGTCCGGGCGATGCCGTGTTCCTGCCGGCCTTTACGTACACGGCGACGGCCGAAGTGGCGCTGGTGCTGGGCGCTACGCCCGTGTTCGTGGACGTCGATCCGCGCACGTTCCAAATCGATCCGGGCTGCCTGGCCGGGCGGATCGCGGCGGTGCGGCGCGAAGCGCGGCTGCGGCCGCGGGCGCTGATCGGCGTTGATCTGTTCGGTCAGCCGGCGGACTGGCCCAGCCTGCGGGAGATCGCCGCGGGCGAAGAACTGCTTACGGTTGATGATCTGGCGCAGAGTTTCGGCTGTTGGTTGCAGGGGGAACGACTCGGTCACGCGGCTGATGTCACAGTCACCAGCTTCTTCCCCTCCAAGCCCCTCGGCGCCTACGGCGATGGTGGCGCAATGTTCACGCAGAGTGCCGAGAAGGCAGCGCTGTATCGCAGCCTGCGCACGCATGGCGAAGGGACGACACGCTACGAGGTGCTCCGCACCGGCATGAACGGACGATTGGATTCGATGCAGGCCGCCGTGCTGCTGGCGAAGCTGGAGGTGTTCGAGCAGGAGCTGGCTCAGCGGGAAGAGGTGGCGAGTTATTACGATCGGCACCTGGGTAACGCTGTAACCATCCCCTTCCGGGTGCGCGACAGCCGCAGCGCCTGGGCGATCTATTCCGTGCTGCTACCCGAGGGTGTCGATCGCGCTGCGGTGCAGGAACGCCTGCGCGCGAACGGCGTACCCACTGCCGTGTACTACCCCAAGCCGTTGCACCGGCAACCGGCATATGCGTCCGTGCATGACGGCGCGGCGCTGCCGGTTTCAGACCGGATCGCTGACCGCGTTCTGGCACTGCCGATCCATCCGGACCTGACGGAGGTCCAGATGGCGCATGTGTGCGAGCAGGTGGTGCGGGCTGTCGCGGGGTGACCTACTTCCAA
Organism: uncultured Pseudomonadota bacterium; assembly: GCA_963791885.1. Classification (GTDB taxonomy): domain Bacteria; phylum Pseudomonadota; class Alphaproteobacteria; order Acetobacterales; family Acetobacteraceae; genus CAVSUZ01. Next base: position 247,626 of record CAWBUL010000008.1, read on the forward strand.
CTGCACATGTAGAAGCGCGGCAGCTCGTCCGGGAACGCCTGGAAGTTCAGGTTGGCGTCGAACGCGTAGTACGTCACGAACGTAAACAACGGCAACCAATAGGCCTGCTCCGTGATACGCTGAATCGCAGCGGCATAATATTTCTGCCGCTCTTCCGGATCGGTCGCCAGGCCGCCGGCGGCGACGGCCTTCTCCACCTCTGGATCGCGCGCATAGTCGTTCGACCCGCCGCCAAAGAAATACGGGAGGATCGCGGAGACGTCGTTGATCGAGTAACTGCCCCAGCTTCCGGTGTTGATCGGCGTCTGCCCCGCCATAACCTTCTGCACTACTGCCCCGACTTGAAGCTGCTGGATGTCCGCATTGATCCCGATCGCCTTCAGATAGGTCTGGATCGCCGCATTCCAGGACGGCAGCAGATAGCTAACCAGCGTGGTGGAAAATCCGTTGGCGTATCCCGCGTCCTTCATCAGCGCCTTGGCTTTGTCGGGATCGTATGAGTAGTCGACCGCTGCCTTGGCCTCACAGCCGAATTGCGTCGGGTAGCACGGCGCGTCGATCGGATGGCTGTCGCCCTGCACCAGATTTTTTGCCATGGACGCGCGATCGACCGCGTAGGAAATCGCCTGCCGCACCTTCTGGTTTTGTAGCGGCGCGTCGTTGCCGGCACGCCCAGCCGCATCCATCTGCAAATAGCCGATGCGCATTGATCCGGCGCGCAGCGCCGTCTTGCCCGGCAGATCATGCAGGCTCTGGTATTGGTCAGGATTGTATTGCCAGATCCAATCCGCCTGCCCGCTGATGAAGGATGTCAGTTCACCCGCGGCATCCAACACCTCAATGATCTTCAGGTAGCGGATCGCCGGCTTGCCCTTCGGACTGTCGGCATAATACCCGTCGAACCGCTCCAGATCGATCTCACTGGTGCCGTTCACATTTGTGATCTTGTAAGGCCCGGTGCCGATCGGCTGCTTGGAATATCCCTCGCCGCCAACCTTCTCCCGGTACGCCTTCGGATAGATCGGCAGCACCATCGCGAAATACTCCAGCGCCGCCGGAAACACTGTCTTCAGGTGAATTCGCACCTGCGACGGTCCCAGCTTTTCCGCGTGGTCGATGAAGACGAAGTTGCTCGGCACCAGCACCTTCGGATCGTGCAGGATGGTATCGAAGGTATAGACCACGTCGTCTGCGCTGAACGCGTCGCCGTTATGGAACTTCACGCCATCACGCAGCGTGAAATCAAGCGTCTTCGGGTCCTGCCATTTCCATTCAGTCGCCAGCGCCGGTACGATCTTGAAGGTGTGCGGATCGCGATAGACCAGCGTGTCCCACGCCTCGTGCGCGACGATCAGCCCGGTACGCAGGCTGTTGCGATACGGATCGACGTCCGGGATGGCATCCCGCCACGTGACGGTCATTGTGTCGTCGTCCTTGCTGGCGCGTGCCGCGCCACTGAAGGATGATGCGGCGGCAACCGCCGCCGTCGCGCCAAGAAACGTCCGCCTCTTCATTTGCCTTGCCTCTCCCAGATTTTTGAAACGCTAAAAGCCCCGCCATTACTACGCAAGATGGCATTCCACTTCGGCCCGCGCGGGCGGGCGTACCCGACAAATATCAATCGCTATTGGGCAACGCGGATGGAACCGGCAGCCCGGCGGAATGTTCGCCGGATCCGGATACCCCTCACCCATTGGCACATCGGGCAATCCCAGACCGGGTTCCGGCGTCAGCACGGAGGCCAGCAGCGCCCGCGTATACGGATGCCGGGGCGCGGCAAACACCTGCTCGCCGAGACCATGCTCCACGATCCGGCCGAGGTACATCACCGCGACCTCGTCGGCGATATGCTCCACCACCGCCAGGTTATGACTGATAAACACCAGCGTCAGATCGAATGCGGTGCGCAGGTCCATCAGTAGATTGAGGATTTGCGCCTGCACGGAGACATCCAGCGCGCTGGTCGGCTCGTCGCAGATCAGGATGCGCGGCTCCACAACCAGTGCCCGCGCGATGGCCACACGCTGCCGCTGTCCCCCTGAAAGTTGCGCCGGAAACCGCGACGCCATGTCCGCCACCAGCCCGACCTGGTCCAGCATGCGGCCGACACGACGCCGGCGCTCGGCACTCCGCACGCCCTGAGCCCGCAGCGGCAAACCAACGATCTCGCCGACACGGGCCCGCGGGTTGAGCGAACTCATCGGATCCTGAAACACCGGCTGGATCAGCCGCGCGCGCTCCCGCCGGTCCATCACCCGCAGATCGTGGCCCGCGACGCGTATCGTACCGCTGCTTGGCGGAAGCAGTCCGAGCAGCATGCGCGCAAGCGTGCTTTTGCCGCAGCCGGATTCACCGACGATGCCGATGGCGCGGCCTTCGTCCACGCGCAAGCTGATGTCATCGACCGCAGACACCCGCCGCGGCGCGCCGAAAATCCCCTGACGTTGATCGAAGACGCGGGACAGCCCGACCGTCTCGATCGCCCAATTCACGACGCGCGCATCCAACCCCGCGGTAACCGGCAGGCATAGCGATGATCGCCGCCGAGTGCGTGTTCCGGCACCACGTCGGCGCAGGCAGGAATGGCGTGTGAGCAACGGTCGCGGAACGCGCATCCGGTAAAATCAGAGCGGATCCTGGGTACCACGCCTGGAATGCTGCCCAACTTCTCGCCACGCCGCACCTTTCCGGGCACAGGGATGGAGGCGAGCAACCCGCGCGTATAGGGATGGTGCGGTTCGGCGAATACGGACCGCACCGGACCACTCTCCACGATACGGCCCGCGTACATCACGCTCACCCGGTCCGCCACGCGCGCAACCACACCCAGATCGTGCGTGATCAGCAGAACGGCCAATCCCATCTCCCGCTGAATATCGGCCAGCAGTCGCAAGATCTGTGCCTGCACCGTGACGTCCAGCGCGGTGGTGGGTTCGTCGGCGATCAGCAGATCCGGTTCGCAGAGCAGCGCGGTGGCGATCATGACCCGCTGGCGCAGGCCGCCGGATAATTGGTGCGGAAACTGCCCGAGCCGCATTGCCGGCGCCGTCACGCCGACACGCTCCAGCATGGCGATCGCGCGGTCCGCGGCATCGGCGCGCGAAGCGCCGCGATGCCGCCGCAGCACCTCGGTCATCTGCGAGCCCACCGTGTACGCCGGGTTCAAACTGGTCATCGGCTCCTGGAAGATCATCGCCATGCGATCGCCGCGCAGGCGCGCCATGCCATGCTCTTTCAGCCCACCGATCTCCGCACCGTCGAAGGCGATGCGCCGCGCTGTGCGGCGGGCGCGGCGGGGCAGCAATCGCATCACCGCCAGCGCCGAGACCGACTTGCCGCAGCCCGATTCCCCGACCAGGCAATGTGTCTGGCCGCGCTCCACGCTGAGATCGATACCTCGCACGGCTTCGGTTTCGCCAAAGCCGATGCGCAGTTCCTCGATCTCGAGCACCGCGCTCATTGTTCGGTGCGCGCGCCCAGACGGTCTCGCAGCCCATCGCCGAGCAGGTTGATGCCCAGTACCGAGGATCAGCAGCGCGATGCCGGGGATTTCGATGACCCAGGGCTTGAAGAACATGTAGTCCTTCGCCTCGGCAATCATCAGCCCCCAGGACGGCAGCGGCGGCGGCACGCCGAGGCCCAGGAAGGACAGCGCTGCCTCCAGCAGAATGGCGATGGCCATGTCGATAGTTGCGATCACGACAAGATGGTGAGCGATGTTCGGCAAGACTTCGCCCAAAATGACCCGAAGCTGCGAGCAGCCGGCGGCCCACGCGGCGGCGATGTAATCGAGCCCGCACACCTGGCGCGTCACCGCCCGCGACACAATTGCGAACCGCTCCCACAGCAGCAGGCCGATGGTCAGTACCACCACCCACAGCGAACTGCCGACCATGAAAACGACAGTCAGCGCCACCAGGATTAGGGGAATCGCCAGGCGACAGGAAACGACGAACATCACCACCGCGTCGGTCGTTCCGCCGAAATAGCCGCCCAGCACGCCCAGCGTGGTGCCGATCAGCCCCGACAGGATGATCGTGGATAGGCCGATCAGCATGGAGATACGCGCACCCAGGATCAAACGCGACAGGTAGTCTCGCCCCAGCCCGTCGGTGCCCAGCCAGTGCGCGGGCGACCCACCCGGCAACCACGCCGGCGGCGTGTAGCGATGACTCAGGTCCTGCGCGAACGGGCTGTGCGGCATCAGCCAGGGCGCGAACAGCGCCACCACCGCCGCGAACAGCACAATGGCCGCGCCGGTGTACAGCGTGACCCGCCGCATCAGCCGCGCAACCTTGGATCGAGCAGTGCGCCCGCAAGGTCGGACAGCAGAGTCAGCCCGACGAAGATCACGGCGAACAGCAGCACCACGGCTTGCACGACGGGAAAATCGCCCTTCCCGATCGACTCCCACGCCAGGTAGCCGACGCCGCGCACGTTGAATACGACCTCGGTCACCACCGAGCCGCCGAGAATAAATCCCAACTGCACGGCCGATACGGCAACAACCGGCATCGCGGCGTTACGGAACGCATGCTTCAGAATGATCGAGGCACGCGACAGCCCCTTCGCCCGTGCCGTGCGCACGTAATCTGCCCGCAGCGCATCCACCATCCCGCCCCGGGTCAGCCGCAGCATCACCGGAATGGCCACGAAGGACAGCACGAACGACGGCAGGACGTAGCCCTTCCAGGTCGAGAGCCCGGCGATGGGCAGCCAGCGCAGATCGATGCCGAACCAGATGATCAGCATCAGCCCCAGCCAGAAGCTCGGCACCGCCTGTCCGATCAGCGCGACCAGACCCGAGGCCGTGTCGATCCAGGTGCCCTCATACAGTGCCGCCACGATCCCTAGCGGCACCGCAACGACAATGGCGATGCTGATCGCGATCGCCCCCAGCCGCAGCGTCACCGGCAAATGTGAGGCGATCAGCGACGATACGGACTGATGATACAGGTAGGAGCTGCCCAGATCGCCATGCGCCGCGCGATCCGCCCAAGCGGCGAACTGCACAGGCAGTGGCCGGTCCAGCCCTAGCTCATGCTCGATTTTGGCGACCGCCTCCGGCGAGGCATCCGGCCCGGCCAGATTGATCGCCAGATTCCCCGACAGGCGGGACAGCGTGAAGCTGATCACCAGGACTGTCAGACAGACCAGAACCGCCAAAAGCAGGGAGCGAAGAAGGAACCGGATCACTCCGGGTCAGCCAGGATTGACTGACACCAGCCGCCAGGCCGGATCCCGCCCGGACAGGTCGCGTTCGAACGTCCACAGATCGACGATCTCAGTCACCGCATCCGTCCCCGCCACAATGTGCCCCTGGGTATCCTTCGTCAGGCTGATCTGATCGGATACGAAGCGAACGGTGATCTGCGCGACCGTGTTCCGCAAGGTCGCATTCTCGATCGTCGCTCCCTCGATCGACTTGATCTCGCTCGTCTGGGTGTGTCCCGCCTGCTCTCGCGCCGTGATCGCCAGGTCGAAGGAGTTGAAGACGTCATCGCCGACAAGGTTGCGAAACGCGGTCCGGTCGCCTTGCGCAAACGCAGCGACGATGATCCGGAACGCCCCCTCCGCTCCCGACAGGAACACCGCGGGATCGAACGACCGATCGATCGATCGCATGCGATCCAAGGTCTTGCCCAGCGCGCTCTGCGGATCGGGGACCGGACGCGCAGGGCCGGCGGGCGGCGGCTCCGCGCGGCCTTCAATGACAGGCCCCTGCAGGGGACCGGGCGGAATGATGTTCTGCAGCGGCGGGCGCTCAAACCCGGTACGGCGGCCGAGGATGCTCCGCAGCCGCAGGATCAGAAACGCAGCAATCATCCCGAATAAAACCAGGTCCACCGGGAACCTGCCCACATCCATCAATCGGCCCTCCTGGCTTCAAATCTAGGGGTGCGGACGCGTGGGCACAACGCGAACCACCATCATGACGCCCCCAACCTTTTCGGGACGGAGGTGCATCGTTCGTCATCGGCCGGTTGTGGCCCGTCTGCAATCCTGCTGTCATACGCAAAACCGGACTAGGCAAGCGGGAACAGCCCGAGTGCTTTTGCTTCAACGCGTAACCGTATTCCACGACGTTCCGCCGACGGTGCTCGAGCGGATCGAGGTCGCTTGTACCCACCATACCGCGCGTGATGACGAGCGGATCTTCATGGAAGGCGATCCTGGCGACGCAGTCTACGCCGTCACCGGCGGGGAAGGACGGGTCAAGATCAGCTCGGTGTCGCGCAACAGCAAGGCGCTGCTGGCGCAGGTGTTCGGGGTCGGAGAGATATTCGGCGAAATCGCGGTGATCGACGGAAAGACCAGGACCGCGCAGGCGACCGCGGAAGGCCGCATCCAATTGCTGCGCATGCCCGGCAGTGTCTTCCTGCATGCTTTGACGACGCAGCCGGAAATCGGCGCGGCTCTATGTCGTGCCCTGTCCGAGCGTCTTCGCCGGACCTATGCCCTACTGGAGGATGCAACCTTCGAACCTGTGGAAGTCCGCTTCGCGCGACAGGTGCTGTATCTGGCGCGTTCCGGCTCTCGCCAGACCGAACAAGGCCTGCGATTGATCGGCCGATTCCGCCAGTCAGACTTAGCAGACCTGCTCGGCACCACCACACGCAGCATTATCACCATCCTGAACGCCTGGCGTGCCAGCGGCATCGTGATTTACGACGCCGAAAAGGGGCTGTTGACCATCGCTCGGCAGAAAGTGCTGGACGCCCTGGTGTCCGGGGAGATCGAACCTGGGAATATCCCGCCGCCTGCCACGTAGATCGCAGCGCAGGGACGAAATGATCCGTGCCATGGCATAGGGACGCGAGGCCAGAGTGACGGCGCTTGCCAGACTGCAGGAGAATATCCCGGCCCTGCGCCGCTATGCCTGGACCTTGCTACGCGACTCCGCCGAGGCCGACGATCTCGTCCAGGATTGCCTGCTTCGCGCGGTCGAGCGCATCGATACCGTGCGCACCGAAGACGAATTGCGGCCCTGGCTCTTCACCATCATGCACAATCTATCCGTCAGCCGCTGGCGCCGGCGGCAGGTACGACGCCGCGTCATCTCGGACGATCCCGAGGCCGACGGCTCCGTCGCCCCGTCCCAGTTCGCCACCGCGGAGATGCGCGCCCTGCTCCTCGCGCTGGATGACCTGCCTGAAGATCAGCGCAATGTCTTAATCCTGGTCGCGATAGAAGGGTTTCAGTACGGCGACGTTGCACGAATGCTCGGCATACCGCTGGGCACCGTCATGTCCCGGCTGAGCCGCGCGCGGGATCGGCTGCGGGAGGTTACCGAAGGCAAGGAACGGCCCATGCTGCGGAGGGTCAAATGAACAGCAGCGCCCGTCCGATCACCGAGGAAGACTTGCACGCCTATGTTGACGGTTTCCTCGACTCCGAGCGCCACATTGCCGTTGAACGTTACCTGGCCGAACACCCTGAGGCCGCCGCGCGGCTGAGCGCTTGGCAAGACGTGACGCGGCGCCTGCGTGACGCTGTCGCCTGGAAGGCAAACGAGCCCGTGCCCGCCGCGCTGAATGTCGATCGTCTGGTGCAGGCACGGTTGGGGCGCCGTTGGACATCCCGGCGCTGGGGATTGTGGAACGTGGCCGCCAGTATCGTCCTCGCCTTGGCAATTGGCGCGGGCGGTGGCTGGCTGGCTCATGGCCCCCGCATGCCTGGTGGTGTCGCCGCGGTGGGGATCGAAGCGGCGTCGGCCTATCGCGTGTTCGCTAGCGATGAGATCCGCGCGCCGGAACTCGGGCCGGAGCGTCGCGCCGAATTGATCGATTGGGCGTCCAGGCAATTCGGTCGCAAAATTGTACCGCCGGATCTGTCCCGCGCAGGCTTCACCTTCGAGGGGGGACGGCGCCTCGCCACCGCCTACGGACCGGCCTGCATGTTCTTCTACAGGAATGCGGAAGGCCGGCGCATTTCCGTTTTCGTCCGCCCGATGATCCAGCGGGACATGAGCGCGCCGATGCGTCCCATGCAGCAGAGCGACGCGGCCGGGTATGTCTGGGCACGCGACGGTCTGGGCTATGGCGTGGTCACGGGAAGTCCGATGAAGTCGCTGCACAACCTGTCCAACACCGTGCGCGCCGCGATGCCGGATGGTATTTGATCCGTCCACCGTCATGGCCGGAAGGCCGGCCATCCATGGTTTACTTCTTCTCTGCAGCGCATGCGGATCCTTTCATCCGACGCTCCGGAATAACCGATCTCCTCCCGCGTCCCACGGGCATCGGCAACAACCGTGGGAGCCACCATGCCGCGTATCATTCCCTTGACAGTCGCATTCGGCGCCTGTCTGATTTCGACCGCAACCATCGCCGCGCCGGTGCCGCAGCGTGTACGCGGCACGATCAATTCCGTCTCGCCCACAGCCTTGACTGTGCGGACCACCAGCGGCTCCGACGTCGCCGTCGGGTTGAATGATCAGACCCACTATCTGCAGCTCGCTCCCTCGACCCTGAGTAAGGTCGATCCCGGCAGCTATATCGGCACTGCTACCAAAAGCATCGGTGATCAGCTCATCGCGCTGGAGGTCGTGATCTTTCCACCTGCGCTGCGCGGCACCGGCGAAGGCCATTACGGTTGGGATCGCATTCCCGATACGACATTGTCGGGCCACGCCACCACCGCCAGCAGCATGACCAACGGCACCGTCTCCGTGGCCCCAGCCACCACGGCGGAAACAGTGAACAGCAGCATGACAAACGGCACGGTGTCATCCGCCGGTGAGTCGCAGGGCGCCAAGCAGATCACCGTCACTTATAAAGGCGGCAAGCAGACCGTCCTGGTACCGCCGACCGCGCCCATCGTCGCCTACCAGAATGGCAACAAGGCGGAGCTGAAGCCCGGCACCAGCGTCTTCATCAACGCAGTGCGCGATGGTGATACTTTGACCGCGCGCGCCGTCGCCGTCGGCATCGACGGTGTGAAGCCGCCGATGTGACGGAGAGGATGGCCATGACTCGCATCCGTCCCGCGCATCCGCTGCCTGTGCGCATCATGCACTGGGTCGGTGCGCTCGCGGTCGTCTCCATGATCCTGAGCGGCTGGGCGATCTACAACGCATCGCCCAGCCTGCCCTTCACTTTCCCCCGCGATCTCACGCTCGGCGGGTGGCTGGCCGCCGGTATCGCCTGGCACATCAGCGCCATGTGGCTGCTGTTCGCGGACGGCGCGGCCTATCTGATCTATGGCTTCGCATCGGGACATTTCCGCCGCGACCTGCGCCCGCCCGGTCCGCGTGCCGTCTTGCGTGATTTGATCGATGCGCTGTGCTTCCGTCTGCATCACCGTCTCGGCCACTACAATGCCGTCCAGCGCCTGCTCTACAGCGGCGTGATCGTGGTCATCTGCCTGTCTGTCCTGACCGGACTGTCGATTTGGAAGCCGGTACAACTTGGATGGCTGACGGGCCTGTTCGGCGGCTATCCGGTCGCTCGCGGCATCCATCTCGCGATGATGTTCTGCATCCTCGCTTTCCTCGCCGTGCATCTGGCGCTGGTCGCGCTGTTCCCGCGGACCTTGGTTTCCATGCTCGCGCCGAGCCGCACCGAGGCCGAGGAGTTGGCACGATGAATTACCCCATCGTCTCCGCCGACGAGATCCGTCCCGAGCTGAAGCGCATCGGCCGCCGCGGCCTGCTCAGGTGCGGCCTATCGCTCGGGGCCATGGCGCTGCTGACTGGCTGCGATCTTTCCACGCATAGCGGCGTGGACGCCGCACTGTGGTCGATGCTGCACTTCAACGACAAAGTGCAGGCGGCGCTGTTCAGTCGCACCCGGCTGGCGGAAACCTATCCCGCCAGCGCCATCACCAGGCCATTCCGTTTCAACGCCTATTACCCGGAATGGCAAGTACGCACGATCGACGCGTCGCAATGGCAGCTGGAGGTCGCCGGCCTCGTAACTGACCGTGCTCCGTGGACTGTGCAACGGCTGGCAGCCCTGCCGCAAGAATTGCAGATCACGCGGCATATCTGCATCGAGGGCTGGAGCCAGATCGGCCAATGGGCCGGTGTGCCGCTGCATGTCTTCCTCCGCCGCGTCGGCGCGGATCTGCGCGCGCGCTACGTCGCGTTCACCTGCTTCGATGGCTATTCGACCAGCATCGACATGCCGAGCGCGCTGCATCCGCAGACCATCCTGGCGCTGGACTTCGAGCAGGCGCCGCTGCAGCCGCAATGGGGCGGACCGCTGCGGCTGCGGATTCCGACGAAACTGGGGTTCAAGAGTGCCAAGAACCTGCAATCGATCAGCGTGACGAACAAATATCCTGGCGGCTATTGGGAGAACCAGGGCTACGATTGGTTCGCGGGAGTGTAGCGGCCACCCCCGCATTTCTGCCGATCCGCTACTGCTTTGCATCCACTTCCGCGAACACATCGGTCGCGATCTTGAACGCCTCCAAACTCGCTGGAATCCCGCAATACACCCCGGTCTGGAGCAGGATCTCCTTGATTTCGTCGCGGGTGACGCCGTTGGTGAGGGCGGCCCGCAGATGCAGCTTGAGCTCCGCGCCGCGGTTCAGCGCCACCAGCATGCCGATATTCAGAATGCTCCGCGTCTTCCGCGGTAGGCCTGGACGTGACCAGATCGCACCCCATGCATGCTCTGTCGTCAGTTGCTGGAATGCGGCGTTGAAGTCGTTGGCTCGTGCCAGCGATCCGTCAACATAATCCGCACCGAGTACTTCCCGCCGGACCGCCAGACCCTTGCGGAACAGCTCACTTTGGTATTCGGGGCGGTTGGGAATGTCCGGCATGGCATAGCTCCTGTCTATTGTTGCGAGCCTGATCAAGGCGCTGCACTGTCCCCCTCATCAGACCCGGAGGCAATCGTCCATGACCCTTCCCAACTACGAGATCCTCGCCCTGCGCTACGGCATTTTCGATGGGCGGCTGCAGTTCCAGAACTACATGATGCCGGACGATCATGCTGCGCCCGATCCCTTGGATTTTTTCGTCTTCGTGATCCGCGGCGATGGCCGGACAATCGTGATGGACACGGGATTCAATCCGGCCTCAGGGCGCCGGCGCGGGCGTGAAATGCTGTGCACCCCGGATCAGGCGTTGCGCAACGCCGGAATCGAAGCTGCGCACGTGAAGGACGTCGTGCTCACCCATATGCACTGGGACCACGCAGGTGGCATGGAATACTTCCCGAACGCGCAGTTTCACATCCAGGCCGAGGAGATGGCGTATTGCACCGGCCCCTGTATGTGTCAGGGCTTCCTGCGCAGGCCCTTCGATGTGGAGGACGTGCAAAGTGCTGTCCGCGCTCTCTATGCTGATCGGCTGACGGTGCACCAGGGCGACGTAGACCTCGCTCCGGGCGTCAGCCTGCACCTCATCGGCGGCCATTCCGGCGGTATACAATCCATCCGCGTGCACACGGCGCGGGGTTGGGTGGTTCTCGCCGGCGACGCTGTTCATTTATGGGGCAATATCCGCCGGCGCAATCCTTTCCCGGTGGTGGTGGACGTCGCCCGGATGCTGCGCGGCTTCGATACGTTGAACGCGCTGGCTGATGGCCCTGATCACGTCATTCCTGGGCATGATCCGCTGATTCTGAAGCGTTTCCCGCCCTGGAATGGCAACACCGAGATCGTGCGGTTGGACCTTGCGCCCGTCGCCTGAAGTCAGTCAGCGTTGGTATGGCCGACGTCTGAGGGGCGAGATACTCGGCTGATTATTAGCCGTTCCGGCACGTTCTGAGCAGATGACGCCTCTAACATAGCTCAAAAGCGATCCTCACCGCGCTCATGATCGGGAGCCACGAGTGTGATCGCTTTCGCGCCGTTTTCGGCCGCCCAAGATTGGGACACTTGGTCCAGTCCCGGGACGGTTAGGGCTGTCTGCCGAGGATCCGAGCAAATAACCTCCAGCACCTGATCATATATTACGGGGGAACCAATGGCCGGTATTGCGTACCCCAGTTCAGACCCGCGGGGGCCAGCCATAACAGATGGGGGACACGATGTCCGCGCTCGATTCGGTCCTCGCGCACATCGAATCCTGTATGGACGCAGCTCGGGAGCGGTTATTTGCATTGCTCCGCCTACCTTCGATCTCGGCAGACCCGCAATATGCGGCGGCGTGCAGAACCTGCGCCCAATGGCATGTTGAAGATCTAAAGAGCATAGGCTTTAGCGCCAGCGCACGCGACACGCCAGGTCATCCGATTGTCGTAGCGCATGACCGGCGGTCCCATGGCATGTCTGCGCGATTTTACGGTCATTATGACGTCCAGCCGGTGGATCCATTGAATTTGTGGAGTCGAGATCCCTTCGATCCCGCCATTGAGACGACGAAAGGCGGCGCAAACATTATCAGGGGCCGGGGGGCTTCGGATGATAAGGGCCAGGTTATGACCTTCATCGAGGCATGCAGGGCATGGAAGGCTGTTACCGGCAGGTTGCCGATCCCAATTTCGATTCTAATCGAGGAAGAGGAAGAGTCAGGCCGACTCAGTCTGTCGCCATTTCTCGCAACGCACGCGGACGAATTGCGCGCGGATATTGGGCTGATCTGCGATACAAACATGTGGGACAGCAGCACACCGGCCATCACCACGATGCTTCGCGGAGTTTGTGCCGAGGAGGTGACCATAACAGCCGCGAATTGCGACCTTCATTCTGGGTCTTATGGTTCGCGGCGGCGAATCCCAACCAGATCCTCGCGCGTATTCTGGCAGATCTGCACGGTTCGGATGGTCGAGTGACGATCCCCGGGTTTTACGACGGGGTACCGGAATTGTCCGAGGCCCTGCGACAGCAGTGGGCCATGTTGAATTTTGATTCTGAGGCATTTTTAGGAGCGGTAAGCCTCCGCATCCCTGCGGGCGAGCGCGGCCGGAGTGTGCTGGAAATGATCTGCTCCCGCCCAACCTGCGAAATCAACGCCATGGGTGGCGGATATCAGGACCAAGGATTTAAGACCGTGATACCGTCTCAGGCCTCGGCCAAAGTGTCCTTCCGTCTGGTATTCGACCAGGACCCACATGCTATCCGCGCGGCATTCCGTGAGTTTGTCAAGGCGCGGATTCCCGCCGACTGCCGTGCGGCCTTCAAGGAGCATGGTGGCGGAAGCGCAATCCAGTTTCCGACCGAACACCCGGCTCCTCAGAAATCACGCGACGCACTGACCCGTGAATGGGGACGAGATGCTGTGTTTAGCCGGCACTCCAGGGCACGGGCGGCAGAGTCCTTCGCAGCTCGTTCGACGAGACAAAGGAGGAGGCGTTGCAGGAGGCGCTCGCCGGAATGCGGCAGGTACAGGCAGCAGCCGGTACATCCCCGGCCGGCTGAGCAAACGCAATGCTGCTGCTGACCGGTGCCAGGAATGCCGGGCCTGGATGGACCTGCCTCTTGATCATGGGCGCAGGACTTTTGCTGACGTCATGCAACAAGAAGGCGGCGTCCGAAGCGCCCGTGATTCGACCGGTCCAGACGGTCATTGCGGCACCCAGTGAGGCGGGCGAACGGTCGTGCTGACCGGACATATCGCGGCCGAAAACGAAGCTTCGCTCGGGTTCCGCATCGGCGGGCGCATGATCGATCGGCTGGTGCGGATGGGCGATCATGTGGACACCGCGCAGAATCTCGCCAAACTTGATCCACAGGACGAGGTCAACGCGCTCCGATCGGCGCAAGCGACAGCGGCAGCAGCCCAGGCGCGATTGACGCAGACGAGGGACGCTTTCAATCGCCAGCGTCAACTCCTGGCGAGCGGGCATACGCCGCGGGCGGTGTTCGATCAGGCGCAGAAGGAGTTACAGACTGCGGAAGCTGGGCTGGACGACGCGCAGGCGCGCCTCAGCAACCAAGCGCCGCGCGTGTCCTGGACGATCCTTCAGGCCGATGCCCCGGGAACTGTATCGGCGGTTGGAGCAGAGCCGGGAGAAGTCGTTCAGCCCGGGCAGATGATTGTGCGTATCGCCCGGCACGATGGGCGCGACGCGGTTTTCGACGTGCCGGGTCGATTGCTTCGTGAGGCTCCGAGCAATCCCGATATCACCGTTCGATTAGCGGACGATCCGTCCATCTTGGCGATGGGCCGAGTCCGGGAGGTAGCGACGCAAGCCGATTCCGCGACGCGGACATTCGAGGTCAAGGTTGGATTGACGGATCCGCCAGCGGAGATGCGGTTGGGGTCCACGGTGACCGGCACATTGCAGTTTACGTCACAACCGGTGATGGCCGTTCCCGCATCCGCATTGACCAGTTTGGACGGCAAGCCCGCTGTCTGGATCGTCGATCCTGAGAAGCTGACGGTCTCGCTACATGCAATAGAAATGGCGCGGTTTGATCCCGACACGGTCATTGTCAACAATGGGATCGATACCGGCGACATCGTCGCGACTGCCGGCGTACACGCACTCCATCCTGGCCAGCACGTGCGCCTGCTCTTACGGCAGACCTAGATGCGCTTCAACGTCTCGAAGTGGGCGCTGGAACATCGGTCGTTCGTGTTGTACCTGATGATCGCCTCGGTGCTGCTGGGCGTTCTTTCGTACGTCCGGCTTGGGCGAGACGAAGATCCGGCTTTCGTCATCAAAACGATGGTCGTGCGGGCTGCCTGGCCGGGAGCGACGATCGACGACACCCTCAATCAGGTCACCGAACGGCTGGAGCAGACTCTTCGCGAAACGCCTCACCTGGATTTTCTACGCAGTTTTACCAGCCCGGGCGTCACGACTATCTTCGTCAATCTCAAAGGATCCAGGCCGGCACATGAGGTGCCGGATATTTGGTACCACGTTCGCAAGAGTATTAGCGATATGCGTGGCACCCTGCCGGCGGGTGTGATCGGGCCTGGATTCGATGACGAATTCGGCGACACGTTCGGGATCATTTATGGATTTACCGCGGATGGGTTCACACAGCGCCAGCTACGTGATTACGTCGAGCAAATTCGCTCCCAGCTCTTCCAGGTGCCCGATGTGTCCAAGGTGGACATGCTGGGAGAGCAGGACGAAACGATTTTTGTGGAGTTTTCTACCCAGCAACTTGCGGGATTGGGGATAGATCGGAACACGCTGGTCAACGTGCTGCGCGCGCAGAACGTGGTCACCCCGGCCGGTGTAATCCAGACCGGCGACGAGCGGCTTCTGCTGCGTGTGTCGGGCAGCTTTCACTCCGTGGAGGATGTACGCAACGTCAGTTTCGTCGCGAACGGGCGCATGGTTCGGCTAAGCGACGTTGCCGAGGTGCGGGGATATTCGGATCCGCCCAAGCCACTGTTCAGAGAGAACGGAAAACCAGCCCTAGGACTGGCAATTTCCATACGCGAAGGCGGCGATGTGCTGGCGCTTGGCCGAAACGTCACCGCGAAGATGAACGCCATCATCGCTAATCTACTGATCGGCATTGACGCGATCCTGGTATCGGATCAGCCGCATGTCGTGGCGAGCGTGATCACTGATAATCATGGCGATAAGCATTCTCTCCCTGGCCCGCGGGCGGGGACCGTGGTTGCGCTCTCAATCCCGCTGACGCTCGCGATCACTTTTCCCATTATGCAGTTGTTTGACATCGATCTGCAGCGGATTTCGCTCGGCGCTCTGATCATCGCGCTAGCACTGCTGGTGGATGATGCCATGACCGTGGTGGACGTCATGAGCTCGCGGCTGGCGGCCGGGGATAGCAACGAGGAATCTGCAACCTTCGCCTATAAAAGCGTTGCGATGCCGATGCTGACAGGGAGCTTCGTGACTGCGGCCGGGTTCGTTCCTGTGGGTTTTGCGCGTAGTTCGGCGGGTGAATATACGTTCTCGCTCTTCGTTGTGGTTACGATTGCGCTGATCGGATCATGGTTCATCGCGGTTCTATTTGGGCCTCTGTTGGGCGTGGCGTTGCTGAGGAAACCAAAGAAGATCGCCGCGGGGCCGGGGCCGATCATGCGGGCTGTTCGCGGCTTCGTCGTTCTCGCGATGCGCGCGCGCTGGATCACCATTGGTATTATGGTCGGTGCTGCCATTTTGGCGGTGCTGGCGTCACCGCTCGTGCCGAGGCAGTTCTTCCCGCCATCCGACCGGCCCGAACTCATGGTGGACGTGCACTGCCGCAGAACGCTTCGATCTACGGAACAGATGATGCGGCAAAGCGGTTGGATGCGCTGCTAGAAGGTGATCCGGATGTATCGCACTGGAGCACCTATGTCGGCCGCGGCGCGATCCGCTTCTATCTGCCGCTGAATGTTGAACCTCCCAACGACTTATTTGCGCAGGCCGTTGTTGTTGCTAAGGACATTGGTGCGCGCAAGCGGCTGCAGGACAGGTTGGAGGCGAAGCTGCCGGAAGCGTTACCGGGCGCCGTGACCCGGGTCTATCCGCTCGGGCTCGGGCCGCCGGTGGGTTGGCCCGTCCAGTACCCGTGTCAGCGGGCCCGATATCGACCAGGTTAGCGACATTGCACTGCGTCTCGCGAATGTTGTCTCACAGGCACCAGGCGCGCGGGATGTAAACTACGACTGGATGGATCCTGCCCGAAGGGTGCGGGTTCAAATCAACCAGGACGT
Organism: uncultured Pseudomonadota bacterium; assembly: GCA_963791885.1. GTDB lineage: Bacteria > Pseudomonadota > Alphaproteobacteria > Acetobacterales > Acetobacteraceae > CAVSUZ01. Next base: position 264,154 of record CAWBUL010000008.1, read on the forward strand.
GGGTTGTTCTTATATTGCCCGACCCAGCCCCTACACTTGCCCCCGCAGCCGTGTCCTCCCTGCCGGCGATCGGATTGGGCAATCCGGTTTCGGCGACGCTGATTGCCTATCGCGGGGTGGATACACTGCTGGAGGCGATCGCGCTGCTTTTGGCGCTTGTGGGGGTCTGGTCGGTTGCGCGGGACCGGTTCTGGGGTGGTTTCGCAGGCTGGCGCTCGCGTCGTGACCAGGAAAACGCGCTCACATTCCTCGCACGAGTCCTGATCCCGCCCGGCATCATCATCGGTCTGTATATTTTCTGGATCGGTGGGGAGCAGCCTGGAGGGGAATTTCAGGGGAGCGCAATTCTCGGAGCGCTGTGGATCTTGGCCATGATTGCCGGTCTCGCCCGTGCGCCGGCGATCGGCCGCAGGTCGTTGCGCTTGGTCCTTGTGCTGGGGCCCCTGGTGTTCATGGCGGTCGGGTTTGCAGGATTCGGCATCGCCGGTGGTTTCCTTGCCTATCCTGCAGAGTTCGCCAAGCCGCTCATCGTGGGGATCGAGATCGCCTTGGTGCTATCGATCGCCACCATGTTGGGAATGCTGGTGGCCGGCTCTCCGAGGCGAAAAGAGCTGCCGTGAACGGCGCAACCTTGTTTGGCTTCTGTGGCGCCGCACTTGTGGGCATCGGTCTGTACGGCCTGATCGTGGACCCGAAGCCGCTGCGAAAGCTGCTTGCTTTTTCCTTGTTGGGCGGCGGCGTCTTCCTGATTTTCGGCGTAGTGGCGCGCCGGGGCGCAGCTTCTGGGCTGGATGCCGACCCGATCCCGCAGGCCCTCGTTATCACCGGCATCGTCGTTTCGTTCGTAGCGACAGCTCTGGGGATCGCGATTATCCTACGTCTTGCCCAGGAGACCGGGCAGACAGGCTTGGACAGCGGCCCACCTGTGACGCCGCACAACGACAGCGCCTGATGGTAGATGTCACGACGAATTGGGGCTTTCTGCTCGTCCTGGCCGTGATGCTGCCACTCCTGGGTGCCCTCGTTGCACTTCTCTTTGGCGGGCGCCGCGCTGAACATACTGTCATTGCGCTGCTGCCGGTTGGTCTGCTCATCGCGCTGGCGATCGCAGCGGTGATCAGCCGTAGCGGCCAGCCAATTGGTTATAGCCTCGGCGGGTGGGCGCCGCCCTTGGGAGTTGCGTTGCGGGCGGATGGGTTGTCCGTCGTCATGCTTGTCACAACGTCACTTCTGATTGGCGGCATAGCATTGTTCGCGCGCGCGGACTTCCAAGCACCCGAGACAGTGGCCGAGGCGCGCGCCCCGCTGGTGTTTTGGGTGATGTTGCTCGCGTTATGGGGTGCGCTGAATGCGGTTTTCATCGGGCGCGACCTGTTCAACCTCTACGTGATGCTCGAGCTGCTGACCTTCGGTGCAGGGCCCCTCGTCTGCCTGGACGGACGCCCCGAAACACTGACCGCTGCACTGCGCTATCTGCTGTTCGCGCTGGTCGGTTCTGTGCTCTATCTTCTCGGGACCGCCTTGCTCTACGGCACGTACGGCACGCTCGACATCGTGCTGCTGGCAAGTCGGGTGCATGGCGAGACGTCGGCCTGGGTAGCGGCGGCGCTGATGACCTCTGGCCTGCTTGCCAAGGCCGCGTTGTTCCCGCTGCATCTCTGGCTGCCGCCGGCTCATTCCGGGGCACCGGCGCCCGCCAGTGCGCTGCTATCGTCCTTGGTCGTCAAAGCACCGTTCTTCATTATCGTCCGGCTGTGGTTCGACGCCATGCCGGGTTTGCTCCATCAATTTGCAGCGCCACTGCTAGGGGTTTTGGGTGCCGGCGCTATTCTGGCTGGCAGCATTCTGGCACTGCGGCAGGCGCGCCTTAAAATGCTCATTGCGTATTCGACAGTGGCACAAATCGGCTATCTGTTTCTGATGTTCCCGCTCGCTGGAGGAGGCGCAATAGATCAGCCCTTCGGCTCCACCGCCTGGACGGGGGGTGTTCTCCAGGCGGTTTCCCACGCTTTCGCCAAGGCGGCAATGTTTACCGGCGCTGGATTGATTGCGCGGGCCGTGGGTCAGGATCAGATTTCAAGACTGCGTGGTGTAGGGCGGGTGTTGCCCCTGACGATCTTTGGGCTGGGGCTGGCCGGACTTTCGCTCATGGGGCTTCCTCCGAGCGGTGGCTTTTTGGCCAAGTGGATGCTGGTCATTGCATCCATTACGACACACCAGTGGTGGTGGGCGTTGGTCATGCTTGCCGGCGGATTGCTCGCCGGCGGTTATATCTTTCGCATGCTGATGCCACTCCTGTCAGCAGCCGATGCACCACTGGTGCTGCGTCAGAAGGTTCCGCTCTATCGAGAGGAAGTGGTCCTGGCATTTGCCCTCTGTTCGGTCTTGCTTGGGGTTCTGCCGTTGGGACTCCCGGAGCTGCTGAAAATCGGCCGGCCTGCACTGGCCTCGCTGGCTATGCGATGATCACGCTCGCCGGTCGCGTACTGCTGACGGCTGCTCCGGTTTTCCCGCTCGCATTGATCGCGGCCTGGCTCTGGCCAGCGTTGCGCGAGCGAATGCCTACTCTGTTGATCGTTGCGCCGGTTCCCGCGCTTTTCGCCTCGGTTCTGGCGGCCTGTGCTCCGGGGGTTACGTTCTGGCGCGGTCTCGTCCCGATTACGCTCATGGTCGATACACCGGGCGCGATACTACTGGGTTCGTCATCTCTGCTGTGGATCGCCCGTGCCGTCTATGCTGCGCGATCATGGCGTAATACGCCCGCCGGCTGGCAGTTCGCAATCTGCTGGCTTCTGACCCTTGCCGGCAGCATTGGCGTCTTCGTTGCTGCTGATCTCGCGAGCTTCTTTCATACACGCTCGTCAGCCTTCCCGCTTACGGGTTGATCGTGCAGGAGGATACGGCGCCCGTTCGTCACGCAGGTGCGGTTTATATGGCGTACGCCATTCTCAGCGAAACCATTCTGCTGATGGCGTTTGCCCTTCTTGCGGCAGCGACGCCAGGCGGCAGTCTGTCGATCCGCGACACGGTTTCGGCTCTGGCCGGATCGCCCCGGCGCGACGCTACGGTCGGGCTGTTGATTTTGGGGTTCGGCATGAGAATTGCTCTGGTCCCCCTGCATGTCTGGATGCCTATGACGTATCGCGCGGCCCCTATTCCGGCCGCAGCGGTGCTCAGCGGCGCAGGCGTGAAAGCCGGTGTGATCGGGCTCATTCGGTTCCTGCCGCTATTCACGCCGCTGCCCGATGCGGGCACCATCCTGATGGCGGTGGGGCTGTTTGGGGCATTTTTTGTGGTGGTTCTAGGTGTAACGAAGATACATCCGAAGGAAGTGCTCGCCTATTCCAGTATCAGTCAGATGGGGCTGATTGCCGCTATCCTTGGAATGGGACTTGCCGCTGGAGACGCCGGAGCAGGCGTCCCAACAGCGTTTTACGCGGCGCACCATGTTCTGGCCAAGGGTGCGCTGTTTCTGGCGATCGGAGCGGCAGCTACCGCGGGAACACGCGGAAGGATGCTTGTGCTCGGGCCAACACTTATTCTGGCGCTTGGCCTGGGGGGCCTGCCGTTGACAGGCGGAGCATTGGCGAAGCTGGCGGTGAAGCCTTTGCTTGGCAAAGGTCTCGTGGGCATGCTCGGCAATCTTTCGGCCGCCGGCACGACTTTACTGATGCTGCACTTTGTCCGGCGGCTGAGGGCAGAGCCGGATTCCCGGACGCTGGCAGCCGAGGCCGCATGGTCGGTCAGCGCCTTTCTGGTGGTGGCTATAGTATCGGTGTTGGTGCCGTGGGTTCTCCATCCTTTGGCTTCGGGTACGCCGCGCGCGTCCACCCTTACCTTCGACGCGCTCTGGGCATCGCTCTGGCCCGTGCTGCTCGGGGCGCTGTTGGCTGTTTTGTTGTTCGCGTGGCAAAATCGTAGGGCGAGCCTGCGCGACACCCATTTCCATCATCCCGGCGTTGTGTTCGCGAGGGCAACCAATGGCTTTGGCGGAGCCATCCAGAGCACCGAGGCCAGACTGCGGCAATGGCCGACGGCGACCATGTCGCTCCTGTTTGTCGCAATTCTGCTGGGTGCTGCCATGCTGGTAGGGCGCTGAACCTGAGATGCGAAAAAATGAAGGGATTATCTGATGCGAACGAGTTCCACTTTCGGAGGTCCGGCCTCCAGCATCGCCAAGAATTGGGGATGGTTCATCGCTCTGGGTGCGGTCCTGATCATTCTCGGCATCATCGCGTGGCTTGACGTTGCCGCCGTTACGATCGCCAGCACAGTCGTTATAGGGGCGAGCCTGCTTGTTGGCGGCGTCTTCCAGATCCTTCAGTCCTTTATGGTGAAGGAATGGCGTGGGTTTATTTTAGGCTTGCTGGCGGGCGTGCTTTACGTAATCGGCGGGCTTCTTATCATCGGTGAACCGGTACAGGGCGCGGTCGTACTGACGCTGCTTCTTGCAGCGGCGGTGATCGTTGGAGGTATCGTTCGCATCTTTATTGCCTTCAGACATCGGGAAATTCGCGCCTGGGGCTTTGTCGTGCTCAGCGGAATTGTGAGTGTTGTCGTCGGCTGTCTGCTCTACGCAAACCTGCCCTGGTCGGGGTTGTGGGTACTCGGCACACTGATCGCCGTCGAGCTGCTGGTTCAGGGTGCCGGTTGGCTTTACTTCGGCATCGCTCTGCGGTTCACGCGATCACTGGCGGGCTGAGCCAATGGGCCTGCTCGGCATCCTGGTCGCACTGCTCCTTCTCATCTGGCTGGCCTATCGCGGCTGGAGCATCCTGCTGCTCTCGCCGGCGGCGGCGCTGATCGCGGCCGCCGCGGCCGGTGAGCCGTTGCTAGCCCATTGGACGCAAACCTTCATGGGCAGCGCTGCCCGCTTCCTTGCGCAATTCTTCCCTTTGTTTCTGCTTGGCGCACTGTTCGGCAAGCTGATGGAAGATAGCGGGTCCGTCGCATCCATATCAGCTTACGTGACGAAGCGGCTCGGCGAACGCAGGGCAATATTAGCGGTCGTGCTGGCCGGCGCGTTGGTGACGTATGGGGGCGTCAGCCTGTTCGTGGCATTTTTCGTTCTCGCCCCGATGGCGGAAGCGATGTTTCGTGCCGCCGATATACCGCGACGCCTTATGCCCGCGGCCATCGCGCTTGGCACCTCCACCTTCACGATGTCGGCGATGCCGGGCACGCCGTCGATACAGAACGCGATCCCCATGCCGTTCTTTGGCACGACCCCTCTGGCTGCACCCGGCCTTGGTGTGATCGCATCGATCATCATGCTTGGCTTCGGCCTGTGGTGGCTTAGCCGGGCAGAAACGGCGGCCCGGCGGAATGGCGAGGGTTTCGGCAGCAACGGCGGTGTTCAGCCCGACCGGGCAGCGGAGGATGATTTTATCCGTGAGCGGGCTACCACCGCACGCGAATTCGACCCTGCCGAGGTGCATCGAGGCCAGACATCCGATACGCTGCCACCGATTGTTGCCGCAGCGGCGCCGCTCATCGTCGTGGTGGGTACCAACTTCCTGATGTCGATATTTGTCTTGCCGCGGCTCGATGTTAGTTTTCTCTCCGAGCCGCGTTGGGGTGAAACCACTCTGTCCGCAGTCGGTGGCGTGTGGGCGGTGATCGTCGCTCTAGCGGCCGCCATCGCTGCACAGCTGATCATAAGCGGACGGCGGCTTCCGGCATTGCGGCAGAGCGTTGATGCGGGAGCAAACGCATCGGTCTTGCCCGCAGTCAGCGTCGCGAGCCTCGTCGGCTTTGGGGCTGTTGTTGCGGCTTTGCCCGCTTTCGGGTTGGTCCGCGACTGGGTGCTGTCGATTGAAGGCGGCCCGCTGGTCTCGCTCGCTATTGCCACGAATGTGCTATCGGCTTTGACCGGCTCTGCGTCAGGCGGATTAACGATCGCTCTCGATTCGCTTGGAGAAACCTATATGCGCCTTGCGCATGAAGCGGGTATTAATCCAGAGCTGATGCACCGCGTAGCCGTGATCAGCTCGGGTACGCTTGACAGTCTGCCCCACAACGGCGCCGTGGTGACGCTGCTAGCGGTGTGTGGCCTCACGCATCGCGAGAGTTATCTCGATATTGTCATGGTCGCCGTCGTCGGCGCGATAATCGCGCTGGCGGCCGTCATCGCCCTCGGGAGCGCGTTTGGGTCGTTCTGAGGAACGCACGAAGAATAGGATAGAACAATGAATGCAAGAACCAAAATCGCCATTGCGTGTCAGGGCGGCGGAAGTCAGACAGCGTTCACGGCTGGCGCGCTGAAGGCATTATGTGAAGCGCAAATCACAGAAGAATTTGAGATCATCAGCATCAGTGGAACATCAGGAGGCGCCATTTGCGCCGCCCTAGTCTGGTTTGCCATCGAAAAGGGCGAGAACCCTCCCTGGCAACGGTTGCTCGCATTTTGGAAGGACAATACGGCCCAGGGTTGGCTGGAACAGGTGTTCAACCAGTTTATCGTCGGCTCGATGCGCATGGCCAATTTGGGGCTGCTGCCGACAGTTCAATTTAGTCCATCCTCACCACTCCTGCAGTCCATGGCGGCGATTGCCACAATGGGTCATCGGGAATTGTTCAGGAATTTTCGATCGCTGCTGGAGACGCATATCGATTTTGACGAGGTTGCGTCGTGGGGGCCGCGCGCAAAGCGCCCGATACTCATGATCGGCGCTGCCAACGTCACAACAGGGAAACTGACGAAGTTTATCTCTCTTCATGAAGCGATCCGCGCTGAACATATCCTTGCATCTTGTGCCGTGCCGAACATCTTTCCCGCGGTGCAGATCGATGGGGATGCCTTTTGGGACGGGTTGTTCTCCGACAACCCTCCGATTCAGGAGCTCGTCAGGCCAGACAGAGTTGGCGCGGAGAACGTGCCCGAGGAAATCTGGCTTATCAAAATCAATCCGACCCGATGCGAGCATGTGCCTGAATCGCCCGATGATATCATGGACCGCCGTAATCAGCTGGAAGGAAACATCTCGCTGTTCCATCAACTGCGTCATCTTGAGATGCTGAACGACATGATCCTGGCCCACGCATTCCAACCTGAATACCTAGCCAGATTCGATATCAAGGCGCCCATCCGCATTCCAAAATCCTTTTCCACCGATGACGACAAGCCCTATCACATTCCCTGTATGGAAATGCCGGATGAGCTGCAGGTTACGCTTGATTTTGAAAGCAAAATCGACCGGAGCGCGGCCAATATCGATCGGCTGATGGAAGCGGGAGAGGCAAGTGCCAGGACATTCCTGAAGGAGCATCGAAAAGCCATGACACCTGCATGACATCATCCGGATCAGCCGTGACGATCCGTCGACGACTCCTCTGGCCGCAATAGCGATTTTCGCCCGGCATTTGCGGTTGTCTGGACGACAGGTGCAGGTTTGGACGCTGCGTGACGAAGCGAGTATCGCCCAAGCGCTTCTCGCCGGCGCCGATAACGGCATCACCAGCGATACGTCGCTTGGCTTGAAAATGCGTCGCCGGTTCTATGGGATGAGCGAGGCTCGGCAGACCTGCTCTGTCAAAGCCCTGACGAGAAGGTGGGACGCAGGCAATATCGCTGGGATATATCGCACGTTCCGGGTCCCCCGGCAGATCGTAGGATCTTGTACCAGTCGCCTCCAATAGGCAGCGCAAAGGTGGGGCATGGCGTTTCAATGCGGCCTGGTTTCGATGAGCGTCCTTGTTTCATCATGGTGGTGGGCACCATCAGTGGCGCTGTCGTGGGGCTGATAATCAGCGGCCATCTGACAAACCAGATCATGCTGACTATCATCTGTGCGCTCGTTGCCGCGGTTCTGGCGCTCGCGGCTGGTCACCGGACCCTGGGCCGGAACTTGAGTATCTCACTGCCTCCAAGCGTCGTTCTGTGGAATGTTGTCATCGCCTCGCTGATCGGTGGACTGGCCGGGCATGAGCTCAGCGTTGAGCTTATACCAAATCCCTCTGATCACGACCGATGCGCCCAATCGCGCAATCCGAGCGACATGATGGCCCACGGCCGCGCCTCCAGCTTATTCCACGCCTCGCAGCAGTGATCGAGCAGCGCGTCGGTGTCGTCGAACACCCGATTGGAGAGCCAGTTATCGCGCATGAACTGCCAGACGTTCTCCTGCGCGTTGAGTTCGGGGCATTTCGGCGGCAGTGGAACAATTGTGATGTTGTCCGGCACCGACAGCTGGCGCGAGAGATGCCAGCCCGCCTGGTCGAGCAACAGCGCCGCGTGGCGGCCTGGAGCGATATCAGCCGAGATCGCCGCCAGATGCAGGTTCATCATCGCCGTGTTGCACCAGGGCAGGATCAAGCCGACAGCCTTGCCCTCGGCCGGGCAGATGGCACCGAAAATATAGGTCGAGGCGGTTCGCTGGTCTGATGGCGCCGAGGGGCGGGTGCCGCGCCGAGCCCAGCGACGGGTGATCTTGTTCTTCTGGCCGATCCTGGCTTCGTCGCCGAACCACACCTCTATATCGCTGCGATCGAGGCTCCGCTCGCGCGCGATCGCCTCCACTGTCGCAGGCCAGTTTTTTTGAACGTCTCGATGGCGCCCGCGGCTTGCGCGTGATGGCGCGGACGTGCCGACAGCTTGCGATATCCCATGGCTCGCAGCTCCCGGCTCAGCGTCTGTTTCGAGACGTTGGTCCCGTATTCGTCCCATAAGCATTGGCAGAGATCGATGATGCGCCAGCGGACGACGCCGTGTACCGCCGGGATCGGGCCGTTCTCGACCATCGCTGCCAGCGCGGCACGATGCCTCGCATCAAGTCTGGATGGCTGTCCTGGAGCCTTGCGGTCGATCAGCCCTCCAGGGCCGTTCGCATTGAACCGCAGTACCCAGTCGCGCACCACTTGCAGCCCCACGCCGCCTGCCTGCGCTGCCTCGGTCCGGCTGCCTCCGCCGTAGATCAGCGCCAGTGACAGCAGCCGCCGAACCTGGTCGGCATCCTTGCTGTCGCGGGCAATACGCCGCAGTTGTCCCGCATTGTAGTCTGATCTCAGTGGGATCGGGCTTCCCATGGCAAACCTCCTTCGGGCCGCCGAGGTTGAATCAGATCACACCCGCGTCGGGGAATCCCCCACGTGAGTCTTCGTGAGGGGGATTTGGTATTAGAGACCCGCCGGCGCCCGCGCTCGTCGGAGGCGTATCTGGTGTATTGACGTCGCTTTTGATAGTTTCCTTTGTGGTAACCATTATGCTGCTAAGACATCGGCTATCCGATACTGGAAATTGAGTGCTCGACCGGCGGAGGGTTCTGCCTAAATTTATACTGTTGACTGGCTTATCCGCTGAGCTGCCGTTTTTGGTATGGGCAGCACGAAAAGCGAAAGCTCGCCGGCCCATGCTTCCTGTCGTTCGGGTTGTCTGTATTCGGTCAGCGCCGGTTCCGCTCGCCATCGCCGGGATCCTTATGCCATTGCCGTGGTGCCGTGGGTGACCTACTGGATCTCGGATCAATGGAATGCCTCGTTCGATACGTGCATCATCAACCGGCGGTACTATCAGGCCGCTGTTGCCGGGACTCCTCGCAGCATACGGCACTTGGTGGGTCGGCTTTGCACTGAAAACCGGCGCCCAGCACGAGCCGCAAAAGCGGCGCTGGCAGGCTCCAGTTCAGCTATCGCCGACCGCTCGCAGCCATCATTTGCCGCTCGCTCCCCGTTGGGAACAACGACATGCCATCCCAATTCTATGCGTACGATCCCAAAAGATGCGGGATTATCCCGGGCTGCTGTCGCGTGCCGAGAAAACGGCGGCCAGGGTGATGAACACCCTGGCCGCAAAAACGCCTAGTTTGCTAACTCGCGGGATTTGAAAATACAGAGCACGAAAATCCCGGTTCAATGCCCTTAGAACGCGCCGCCTACTCTACATCTTCTGTCCGGCCTTAGCGTTGTAGTCCTGGCCGGGGGCCGGTGGGTTGAACGCTTGGCCCTTCTGCGCAGCCATCAAACTCTGCGCGTTGAGTTGATCCGTCACGGACGGCTCCGGAACCGTACGCGGGTGCGCCATATAGTGGTGCGGCGTGACTTTGTGATGCGGCACCGGCGCCATAGGTGCGTTATTGCCCGTCCCCTGTGCCATTGCCGCGCCACCGCTGCCTAGAGCGAGGGCCAGAGCCGCAAATGCGACAGTCGCTTTAGTTCGAAAGGCCATTTTCGATCCCCCTGCAAGGTCTATTCTAGCGCCAGCCCGCCGGAACTGGTCCCCAGGGCTTGGTCGCCATATACAAACCTTAGTCCCGGCGAGAGATACTTGCAAGCCGAGTAAGGCCCAGAAGGCGTATGGCGGTCCCCAATTCGTGGAAGAGCCATAAGGAGTTGAGCCACTTCCAGCGGCTCATCATTAAGGGCACAGCTGAGAAGCGCCTTTCGGAATCTTTGGGATTATCATAAATGCTGTACTGGGCAAGTGATATATCTCCCGTGACTATTCGATCCATCGAAGTCGTTACTTCCGGCTCCGCGCTTCTCTTCTGGAGAGAGGTGCAGTCTCTGCGTCCTTGGATCCATATGCCTGAAGGTGCAGAGCCAGCGGCGCCACGCCTAAGCGGATGTTCTGCCGCTCCCCTGAAGACCGTGCGCCCGCAACAAGCGTCGAAACTGGTCGTAGCTGAGGCCGAGAGACGCCGCGGCCCGCTTTTGATTGAAACGGGCATTGGCGAGCGCCTGCCGAAGAACCTGCACCTCCTGGAGCTTGATCTGCGCGTGGAAACTCTCCGCCTGCCTCGCCGGAGATATCGCGGCTGAAACCGCTTCGGCCTGGCTCGGAAACGGATTGATGACCACGTCGCCGAGCGCCTGCTCCGGACGAGAGAGCCGGCAAACACTTCGCTCCACCACGTTACGCAGCTCGCGCACGTTTCCCGGCCAACTGTGGGATTCCAGCACTGCGATCGCGCCCGGCGTGAACCCTGCGAAATAGGCCCGACCCAACTCCGCCGTCATACGCGTGGCGAAGTGCGTGGCCAGCAAAGTGATGTCACCCGGCCGGTCGCGCAAAGCAGGCAGGGCCACCACGTCGAAGGTCAGCCGGTCGAGCAGGTCAGCGCGGAAGCGTCCCGCTTCGGCAAGACGCGGCAGATCCACATTCGTCGCCGCGATCACCCGCACGTCCACGAGCAAAGTCTCGTTTCCGCCCAGACGCTCGAAACTGCCGTACTCGATCACCCGCAGCACTTTTTCCTGCACAGCAGCGGAGGCGGTGGCGATTTCATCCAGAAAAAGCGTGCCGCCGTCAGCCAGCTCGAAACGGCCGGCGCGACGACGCGCTGCGCCCGTAAAGGCGCCGGCCTCGTGGCCGAACAGCTCTAAGTCCAGCAGCGATTCCGGTAGCGCAGCGCAATTGAGCTGGACGAACGGCTTGTCCCATCGGCCAGAGAGATACGCCAGGCGGTGGGCGATCAGCTCCTTCCCGGTTCCCCGTTCGCCGACCACCAGCACGGGACGGTCCACCGGCGCGAGGCGGGAAACATGCGCGAGCATGTCCAGGAAGCTCGGACTTTGGCCGATCGGCGTCTGGGGTGTGGCAGAAATCGCCATAATATGGCGATCTGTCCCACATATCGGCGCACCAGACCAGTCCACTCAAGCAAATTCAAGCGCTTACCGATTGGCACGACTTGTGCACTTTCTGCCGCGCCATACCCAACCCGAGGGACCTGCCATGGGCATCTTCTCCCGCCTCTCCGACATCGTGAATTCCAACATCAACGCCATTCTCGCCCGTGCCGAAGACCCGGAGAAAATCATCCGCCTGATCATCCAGGAGATGGAGGACACACTGGTGGAAGTGCGCTCGGCCGCGGTCCGCGGCATTGCCGAGCGCAAGGAGTTGGAGCGTCGGGCTGCCACCCTACGTCGAGAAGTCGAGGAATGGGACCGCAAAGCGGAACTCGCCGTCACGAAGGGACGCGATGACCTGGCGCGGGGCGCGTTGCACGCCAAGTCGCGGAGCGAATTGACGCTGCGCGAACTCGAATCCCAACTCGCTCAGCTTGTCGAGGCGCTGAACCGGCAGAACGAAGATATCGGTCGACTGCAAGCCAAGCTGAACGACGCCAAGGCGCGCCAGCGTGCTATTATTGCCCGCCATAAGACTGCCGCGAACCGCATCAAGCTTCGCAGCAAGCTGTATGACGAGCGCATCACCGATGCCTTTACCCGGTTCGAACAAGTGGAACGAGCCCTGGACGAGGCGGAAGGAAAGGTGGAAGCCTTCGATATCGGACGCGAAAAAGATATCCACCAGGAGTTCGCCGAAATGGAAGCGGACGCGGGCGTGCAGGAGGAGCTGGATAAACTGAAGGTGCGTCTCGGCAATCGCATTCCGCCCTCATCCGCGCCGCAACCCGCCAAGGCCTGACCCATGTCCATCGCGGCAACCATCCTGCTCATTCTCTTTCTGGTCGTGGTGGCGCCCGTGTGGATCGTGTCACACTACGCCACGAAATGGCGGGCGGCGCGGACGTTGTCGCGGGACCATGAGGGTGCGCTGACAGAGCTGTGGGAGACGGCACAGCGAATGGAGGCGCGGGTGCGCAATCTGGAGCGGGTTCTCGACGCCGAGGCCCCCGGCTGGCGCCAGCGCGAAGGAGCCGAACAATGAGCGCGCGCGGCTTCGGTCCTGGCGGTCCATGGCATAATCCGTGGAGTCCGCCACCCGGCACTGAACCGCCGCCGCCTAATGATCGCTGGCGGGTGTTTCGCGATCCCGATCGGGGCTGGATCGCCGGCGTCTGCGCCGGCATCGCGGAGAGTGCCGGCGTCGATCCGATGGTGATCCGGCTGGCGGCGGGTATCAGTACCGATCTTTTTCGTCGTTCCCGCGCTGGTCGCCTATGTCGCGCTGGCGATCGTGCTGCCGGTCCGGCCCTCCACCCTGTTTGCGTCAGCAGAGCAGGAGGGGTTCGTTCGGGGCGTACGGTCCCGGCCGCAAACCATGCTGGAGCGTACGGCCAAGCAGTTCCGTGATCTGGAAAAGCGGCTGGTACGCATGGAGCGGGCCGTGACGTCGAACGACTTCGATCTTCATCGCGGCTTTCGCGATCTGGGTGGCTGAAAATGTCATTGGTACGGCTGATCCTGAACGTGCTGTGGATCGTCACTGGTGGCGTGTGGATGGCGCTCGCATGGGTGATTGCGGGTGTGATCATGGTGATCACGATTATCGGGATTCCCTGGGCACGCGCCGCGTTCAACATCGCGCTCTATACACTGCTGCCGTTCGGTCATAAGGCGGTTCCCCGGTCCTGGGTGACGGGATATCAGGATGTTGGTACCGGGCCGTTGGGTGTGGTGGGCAACATCATCTGGTTTGTGCTTGCCGGCTGGTGGCTGGTCATCGCGCACCTGATTGAGGCGTTCTTCCTTGCGATCACTATTATCGGTATCCCGTTTGCCTGGGCACATCTGAAACTTGCCGCGCTGGCGCTGTGGCCGATCGGAAAAATCATCGTGCCGGAGGATCAGCCGCTCGGGCGCGCGTGGTAGCGCCTGATTAACATGGCGACCCGTACAAAGTGACGCCGGCCAAATGGGCTGACCGGCGTCTGCCGTAAAGCAGTTTTGCTTGGCCGCCAGACGTCTTGCTGGCCCACTATGGAGGAAATGCGATGATACCGCATCGCAAGCTCCTGCCGCTATCGTGGCGGTCTTGACGCTGGAAATCAAGGTCATTCGCAAACAGTAAGGAGATCGGGACCGGGCTTCGGCCCGGCCCGTTCCTCCGCTACACGCCTAAGTATGACCTGGTCCATCGTCGCCCACGATCCTGGAACGAATGCATTCGCAGTCGCCGTCGCCACGCGCGCCTTCGCCGTTGGCGCTTTCTGTCCGTTTGTCCGCTCCGGAATCGGTGCGGTCTCCACGCAGTCCTTCACCAACCGCTATCTAGCCCCCGTCGCGCTCGACGCTCTCGCCCGCGGCCTGTCACCCGAGGCCGCTTTGGCGACCGCGCTCGCTGGCGACGCTGGGGAGGGCCTTCGCCAGATTCACATCGTCGATCGCCACGGCCGCACCGCCGCCCACACCGGACGGAACTGCGTGGAATGGTGCGGCAGCATCTCTGCCCCAGGCGTCAGCGTCGCCGGCAACATGCTGGCCAACGAACGCGTGGTTGCCACCACGCTCGAAGCCTTCCTTGCGCACTCTGCACTTCCTTTCCCCGAACGTCTGCAGACCGCCATGGAAGCCGGTGAGGCAGCTGGCGGCGACCGCCGCGGCAAGCAATCCGCGGCCATGAAGCTCATCACCACCGAAGATTTTCCCGATCTCGACATTCGGGTCGACGACCACCCCGAGCCGCTCCTCGAGCTCCGCCGATTGCTCACCCTCTGGCTTACGGAAGGGACGGCGCGGCTTGCGACGGCGCCGACGCGCGCCAATCCCTCGGGCCTGATCGATCTCGATGCGATCGACGCCAGCTTCCAGGCCCGTGGCCTTCCCCTGCGTCTGCGGCGTTAGAGCAAGTCACCCTTCACTGGGACTGCTGGCCGAGGGTGAGCTCGAGTCCTATAGCCGCTAGCGCTACTCCGGAAGGCGCGTGGATTGCCACGTCACCATCTGCCATTGGCCGCCCTTTTTTGCCCAGACATCGGTGAAGCGGACACCGAAAGCATTCGGTTTGCCGCCGGTGGTAACACGGATGCGGGCAACGCCGGTGAGCACCACCGCTTCGCCGAGGTCCTGGGCTTTGACGTCCGACGGTTCGACGGAAGTGTAAACCGTCGTCCCGCCTTCCATGGTGGGATTGCCGGTCAGATAGGTTCCCCGCCCCTCATTCTCCCCACCGAAAATCGTGTTGAGGCCGCAGAGTGTCTTGCCCGAACCCGGAATGCCCGTGACGAAAAGCACCAATCGCCCTTCTCTTGCCCGGGCATGCTCGATTTGCTCCAGAATTGCATCGGTCGTGGCAGTCAAGTTGGACGCATCTGCGCGGGAAGCACGGATTTCCTCAACACCGTGTTTGGCGTAAAGCATGCAAGCTGCGTCCACGATTGTGGGCACAGGACGATACGGCGCTTCGATCCAGTTGTGTGCATCAAGTGGAGGAGCAATCAATCCGAACTGACGCTCGAGATCTCTGAGGAGTTGCGGAAGACTCTCCGCGTTTGCATCCAATGGCCCGGCAACGCCGAAAGGCAACGGGAGCGGCAGTGAGGCGCAAGACACACTTGCATGCTCCGCGACGAGAATAGGCACGATCGGGTGACACCGCGAGCCAGCGTGAAAATCGTGCAAGTCGATCGCGTAATCCGCGACCTGGCGCCGATCTGCCGGCTCAAACGTCGTGGCACCCGCCTTGATCTCAAGAACCAGGACCGCATGCCCGGTGAGCAGAATGATACCCGGCCGGTTCCCGAGACGGAGCATCGGATATTCGAGCAGGACATGCCAATCGTCGGCATTCCGTACGGCGGCCAATGCCGGCCTGAGGAGATCGATGGTCGTTTCCCACGCGCGCAATTGCTGGGCCTCGTTCAGGCGAAAATGCCGGATTTGCGCTAATGCGAGTGTGCCGGTAATCGCGGCCGCGGATGTTCGCAGGAATTCGGGGACTGTTCCCGACCAGAATGAGATCACGTCATATGCCGCTGGTGCAATGACCGCCTCAGAAGCACCTTCCTCCGTTTTGATGCAAGACCAAATTCGCGGTTTTGGTGCTTCCGCGGAACCTCACGCAGGGGGTGCTGGCGAGCCACTCACGCTTCGTATAGATTAGCCCGCATTACGGGAGGGAAACGTTCCATGATCCTCACAAGACGCTCCGCGCTGTTCTCAGCAGCGGCGCTGACCGGCAGCGCCCTCGCCAACCCAGCCGCGCATGCCGACGACACCGAATCCCAGCTCTACGACGCCGCCAAGAAGGAAGGCCACGTGACCTGGTACTCGGGCTACCTCAACCAGCCCATCTGCGACGCCGTCTCCCAGGCCTTCACCCAGAAATACCCCGGCATTCGAGTGGACGCGACAAAGACGACCTCGGAGGTCGCCTTCCAGCGCGTGATGCAGGACATCAACGCCGGTGCCGTGCAAGGCGATCTGTTCAGCAGCACCGACGCCAGCCACATGGCCTACCTGATCGCGCACGACAAGCTGGTGAAATATACCCCGCCGAATGCCGCCGGCCTTGTCCCTGCGCTCCGAGATTTCAACGGCGGGGGCTACTACTTCCCCGGCTGGGTCGGGCTCGTCGCCCTCATGTACAACACCAAACACGTGTCGCCCGCCGATTCACCGAAGGACTGGCCCGATCTCACCAATCCCAAATGGAAGAACAAGATCTCCTTCGGCAGCCCCAACTACAGCGGCCTTGTGGCGACATGGGTTGTGGGAATGAACCAGAAATACGGCTGGGACTATTTCGAAAAACTCAACGACCTCAACCCGCTGATCGGCCGCTCGATCGACGACGCCGTAGCGGTTCTGAACGCCGGAGAGCGTCAGGTCGCCATCTGCAGCGCCGCCACGCCGCTGCGTAGCGCCGCGACTGGCAATCCGGTGGCTGTCAACTACGCGACGTCATTCTCGCTCGTCGATTTCTCTCCAGTCGCGATAATCAAGGGCTCGCCCAGCCCGAACGCCGCTAAGCTGCTGTTTAACTTCATGGCCGGCCCCGAATACTCGCAGATCCTCGCCAAGAACTTCGAGCAGCCTCTGCGCACCGACGTGCCGCCGCCCAAGGGCGCCAAGTCCCTCGCCGAACTGACCCTGTATCAACCCTCGGTCGACGACGTCATCAAGATACTGCCGGGCCTCAAGACCAAATGGCGCGACACCTTCGGCTGACATGAGCGTCACGCGATCGCCTACGCTTGCGGTTGCCGCCCTGCGCCCCACGCCGTTTGGCACCCGCCTGCGCCGAAGTCTGAATCCCGCTGCGGTGGTCTTCGCCGTCGCAATCCTCGTGCTGCTCTTTATCGTCATCGCGCCCGTCGCGCGTCTTCTCGTCTCCAGCTTCCAGTCCACCGACACGCACGCCTTCACGCTGGAGAATTACGCCATCGCCTGGGGCCATGCGCGCGATCTGGTCGCCGTCGGCAATTCGCTGCGCTACGCCCTTGAGGTCACGATCCTCTCCGCCATTTTCGCGGTACCGATCGCCTGGGGCGTCTCCCGCACCGACATGCCGGCCAAGGGACTCGTCCGTGCGCTCATCCTCGGCGCCTTCATCACGCCCCCCTATCTCGGCGCCATCGGCTGGATCCTGCTCGGCGGGCCCAACGCCGGATGGCTGAACCGAGTGTTCATGGCGCTCACCGGCAGCAGCAGCGGGTTCATGAGTGTCTACAGCTTCGGCGGCCTGGTGCTGGTCACCGCGCTCTACGCCTTCCCCTACATCTTTGTCTTTACGTCCGCCGCCCTCGATCTCGTTTCGACCGAAATGGAGGAAGCTGCGAACATCCTCGGCGCCGGCGGCGTCCGAACCATCTTTCGCATCACCCTGCCGCTCGTTCTCCCCGCCATCCTCGGCGGCGCAACCATCGTCTTCCTCGACACCGTCGCGCTGTTCGGCACCCCCGCAATCATCGCCCTGCCCGCCCGCATCCGCGTCATGACCCTGGTGCTCTGGCAATTCTTCGAGTTCCCGGTCCGCGCCGAGGCCGCTGCCGCCTACTCCATCCCGCTCATCGCCCTCACCGTCGCACTCATCGCCTTGCAACGCTTAGTACTCGGCCGCAAAGGATACGTGGCGCTCACCGGCAAGGGCGGAGGCCGCCGCCCCGCGCAACTAGGCCCCTGGCGCTTTCTGGTCCTCGCCTACGCGCTCTTCGTGGTCGCGCTCGCCGTCATCCTTCCCTACGCGGCACTGGCGCAGGCAGCTTTCAGCAAAGCCTGGGGACTTGGCTTCAGCTGGGGGAATCTCACCCTCGCTAATTTCCGCGCGCTGCTCGCCGACTACAACTCCCGCCAGACCATCCTCCACAGCTTCACCTACTCCGCCGCAGCGGCCTGCTTTTCCGTCGCGCTCGCGCTGATCGTCGCCTACATCGTCGCACGCCGCTTGGTGAAAGGCGGCAACATCCTCAGCGCGCTGTGCGTGGCGCCGTTGGTAATCCCCGGCATTGTGTTGGGCGTGGCCTTCTATGCCACCTACGCGCCCCCGCCGATTGCCCTCTACGGCACCGCCGCCATTCTGGTGATCGGCTACACCACGCGCTTCCTTCCCATAGCCTACGTGAACGCTGCGGCGGGCGTGCGGTCGCTGAACCCCGAGATGGAGGAAGCCGTCCGTATCCTCGGCGGCGGCCGCTTGCGCGCCCTTGCGCGCGTCGTCGTGCCGTTGCTGAAAACCAACATCGTCGGCTCGTGGCTCCTCGTGTTCATCCCGGCTACCCGCGAACTCAGCACCGCGCTCTTCCTTGTCGGCGCCCGTACCCGCGTCATCTCCGTGATGATGCTCGACCTGAGTGAGAACGGCAGTTTCGAAACCCTCGCGGCGCTTGGCTTCCTCCTCCTCGTCGCTACCATCATCATTGTGCTGATCGGATACAAAATCGTGGGGCGTGACTTCATGCTGCGGCGTTCATGACGGGCGACATGCGCCTCTCACTGCGCCAGATCACCTGCGCTTTCGGCTCCTTCGTCGCCGTCAAAAACCTCGATCTCGACATCGCCGCAGGCGAGTTCGTTTCCCTCCTCGGCCCCTCCGGCTGCGGCAAGACGACGACGCTGCGCATGATCGCCGGCTTCGTCCGCCCCACCGGCGGCACCATCACCATGGATGGTGCTGTCATCTCCTCCCCTGACTCGGCGCTCCCGCCCGAGCGCCGACAGATGTCCATGATCTTTCAAAGCTACGCCATCTGGCCGAACATGACCGTCGCCGAGAACGTCGCCTTCGGCCTACGCTTGCGCCGCCTGGACCGCACCACCATCCACACAAAAGTTCAGCAGATGCTGGACACTGTGCGCCTCGGTCACCTCGCCGATCGCTACCCCGCGGAACTGTCCGGCGGCCAGCAGCAGCGCGTGGCACTCGCCCGTGCCATGGTCATCCAACCCCGCGTGCTCCTGCTCGACGAACCGCTCTCCAATCTCGATGCCAATCTGCGCGAGGAAATGCGCTTCGAAATCCGCCGCCTGCACGACGAGTTCCACTTCACCACCGTCTACGTGACCCACGATCAGGGTGAGGCCATGGTCACCTCCGACCGCATCGCCGTCATGAACGCCGGCCGGCTCGAGCAGATCGACGCGCCCTACGCGATCTATACCAAGCCCCGCACCCGCTTCGTCGCCTCTTTCATCGGCCGCACCAACCTGCTCAAGGGCGTGTCCAACGGCAGCACCGTCGCCTTCGACCGTTTCACCCTGCCACGCGTCCTGTTTGAAAACGCCGGACAGGCGCTTTCCGGTGAAACGCTCTTCTCCGTCCGTCCCCAAAGCATCTCACTGCGCCGAGGCCCGGCTGACGTGCGACAGGGAACCTGCATGGTTCAAGGTCAGCTAATTCAGCGCACCTTCCTCGGTGAGACCTGGGACTACGTCGTTTCCCCAGCGGACAGCGACCTCAAGTTGAAAGTGGCTGCGCCGCCCTTCGAAGTGTTCGATGTCGGCGACACGGTCTGGCTGGAATTCGATCCGGCACAAATGGCGCCTGTCGAATCCTGATCTCTCCGGTTATCAACCCTACCCTCCCCGATCCCCGTAAGGATCGATCTCGGACGGGTTCGCAACTGCCTGGGTCACCGCGTCGGCCAGATGCTGCTTGAGCCGCCGGATCGCCTCAGGGGACCAGTCATGCACATTGGTCACGGCGAGCCAGGCATCCACATAATGCTCCGGCGCATAGACATGACCGTACCCCATCGGGGTGTTCGTCGCCACCAGCATATCGGCGACGAGCTGGAGCATCGTGACGATGGGATACCATCGCAAACTTGGTGACACATCAGGGCCGCGCGGCGCCCGCATCCAGTCCGGACGCCGGTACGCGTCCCGATAATCGAAAAACACAATCGGGTCGCTCGCGTATTGCAGGTACACAATGCGCATTGGCCCCCACGGAGCATCGGCGGGCACCGGCGAACCGTCCTGATTCATGAACCGCACGAGCCGGCCATCGCGGAATTCCGGAAGCCATGCGGGAGAGCCTGGATTGCGGTTGCGGGTGACCGAACGCCAGATCGAACTCGCGAAAGGGGGTCCGCTCCAGAGAGCACCATCGATCGGATCTCCAATGGTTTCGAAGAGTTCGACCGATTTTTCGGAATTCATCGCACCGAGGCTGAGGCCGAACAGATACAGCCTGGGACGGTGATCCCTGGGCAGCGTGGTCCAGTAGCTATAGATCTCCCGGAACAGCGCGCGTGCCGTAGCCGCCCCATATTCAGGTTGCGCCAAAAGCGTCAAAGGGCTGCTGAGATACGAATATTGTACGGCGACGCTGGCGACATCACCGTCGTGCAAATACTCGACCGGATCCATCCCGGACGGGTCAACCCACCCCGTTCCGGTCGGGGTAATGACAATCAGGATGGAGCGCTCGAATCCGCCCTGGCGCTTGAGCTCCTCCAGCGCGAGCTTCGCGCGGGCCTCCGGCGTGTCCGCGCTGCGCAGGCCGACGTACACGCGAATGGGCTGCTTGGCGGAGCGCCCGGTGAGGGCGCTGATCTCCTGCGCGCTGGGACCTGTAGCGACGAACTCCCTGCCGGCCCGGCCGAGATCGGTCCATTTCACCAGCGATGCTGTGCTTCCTGTTCTATTCGGGTCAGTCGGCTGCGCACGGTCTGGTTCGAGAAGCGCGTCAAATTGGCCATAGGATGAGTTCGAGCGATCGAAATACGGCGCCAATGACGATGTCGTTGCCGACCGACCAGAACAGCAAGAGAGCGATCAGCACGCCAATAGCGTTGGCAACGCGCCGCGGCACAAGACGCTGTATGTGCCGCGAGGTGAATTGGCTTATCAGGCGGAACAGTCGTGCCAAGACCAACAGCACGACGAAGGTGACGAACGCGATCACACAGACTTCGAAAGGATGCGCCGTGCCGACGGGCTTCATTCCCATCGCTGCCCGCACCGCGTTCTGCCACGCCGCAGATTGCCACAGGAAAATAACGACGACCAGCAGGCTGGCGGCTGCAAGAAGTGCATTGGTCATCGACCGGAGCCGCGGCGGAGCATCCGGCAACTCCAGGTAATGCCAGAGCCAGCGGCAGAAAACGCCAATGCCGTAACCGATCGCGAAACTGGCTCCGGCAAGAGCACCCTGCATGAGATAGCTCCGTGGCACGAGCGACGGGGCCAGCGACGCAGCGAAGAAAAGCGTTCCCAGGATAACACCGGTGCCGCAGAGCGATTGCATCTGCCGGCGGCTGAACCGGACAGCGAACGGGGACCGGAGTAATCGAGATGTCACGAGAGATCCTTCGCCCTACCCGATACCCGGCCCGCGTTTGTGATAGTCACGCCATCTCATACCAGCAGGACAATGGTTTTGTCTCTGGAGCCGGCGGGCAGCGAGGCGCAACCAAACAATCACTGAAGCACGCTATATGGCGGACAATGATAGGGATCGCCCAGCACCTCTGGTTCGAGCGCGACACGGAAGCGGCAGTCCGCTTCTACACCTCACTCGTCCCGGCTGGGCGAATTCATCCGAAACGCAGATCCGCCTTGGCGAAACGCGTCACCGAGGCGATGTTGCGCATGACCAAATTCGCCATCGCGGTCCTCGAGGCCGCCGCTCGCCAATCAGGAGAGTAATCTCAATGCCCACATACGAAATCGCCCCCATGCCGCGGCAGATCAGCGCCGAGGTTGTCGCGCTGCTCGAAAAAACCGAAACCGCCACAGTCGGCCATTGGCGCCATTGGGGCTTCTGCGACCGTCAGATCCACGCGCTGCTGCCGGGACGGCGCGTCGCCGGCACGGCCGTCACCATCGCCATCCCCGGCCCCGACTCCACCCTCCTCCATCACGCGCTCGGCCTGCTCCGTCCCGGCGACATCCTGGTGGTGGACCGGCTCGGCGATGTGCGGCACGCCTGCTGGGGTGGCGGCGTGACGGTGGCGGCGAAAGCGGCGGGCGCCAAGGCCGGTGTCGTCGACGGCCCGTGCACCGACCTTGAGGAAATCACCGCCTCCGATTTCCCGATGTGGTGCCGCGGCCTCGCCCCCATCACCACCCGCCTTTATGACCTCGGCGGACGTCTCAATCATCCCGTGTCGATCGGCGGCGCCGTTGTCATGGCCGGCGATGCCGTGCTTTGTGATGAAAGCGGCGTCCTGATCCTCGGCGCGCACGAAGCTGAGGCAGAGGCGCGCGAGGCGATCGCACGCCAGGAGCGCGGGCTGGAAACGCAGGCTAAAGTCGCAGCAGGCGCAAAGCTCGGCGACCTGTCGGGTGCGACTGCAAAGGTTCGCGCCGCCTCTTCCAAATAGGGCGAGATCGCGCGAGGCGCGATACGTCAGAGCGCGTGAATCTCGTTCTAAAAATCGAGAGCTAACCGCGCTTGGCCAAATCGTCGCGGATTTGGTCGGCAACGGTTTCCAGGTTCGCATCCGATTTGGGGCCGACCAGCGCGTAGCCAAGCCCGTTCGTGATCCACGCGCAGAGTTGGATCGAGCGGTCCGAATGCTCCTGATCGCTGCTGTGGAACTCGGCGCGCATGGGCCTCAGCAATAGACTGACACGCTGACCCTGTGGTCCGGCGTACATGATCAGCGCCGATGCGCCGCCTTGTTCCGTTGCAACCAGACGGCCGCCAAGCAGCGTGTACCCTAACCGGGACAAATCCGGGATCATGACGTCACGGTGCAAGCGATTCGAAAGCCATTGCGTGAGATGGGCCTGCTCGTTCGCCGGCACCTCGATCGGGTGCCGCACGTCCGGCGCGAATACCGAGTAGGTCGCGAAACCCTGCTGCACTAGCACTTTCATCGCGCGGTCATTGGCGTTGGATGATGCCGGTCCCCAGATCATCCAACCGGCACCAACCCCAAGACCGAGGGCAAGAAGCACACTGGCAGCGAACTGCCATACCGCACGAGAGCGCCGCGCGTGTTCGCGCAGGATGTTCGCTGGTCGAAGGTGCGATGGTACAGGCTCGAGATCAGAAAGCAGTGCGGTCCGCAGCGCCAAACGTTGCCGCATATAGGCGTTAATACGCCGCGCCTCATCGGGATTCGTCTGCAAGTAGCGTTGGACCGCCTCTTCCCTGTCGGCCGGAAGACGGCCATCGACGAAGGCGTGCAGTTCGTCTTCCTGCACAGGGGAATCGGGGACGCTCACTTCACTCTCCTCAGCGGCGGGTACACCTCACCCTCGACGCTACGACGCAACTTCTCCCGCGCACGGGAAAGGCGTGACATGACGGTGCCAAGCGGAATATCCAGAACGCGTGCAACCTCCGCGTACGAGAGGTCTTCCACGGACACCAGAAGGACGACGGCACGCTGCTCCTCGGGAAGCTGGGTCAGCGCTTGGATGACATCCTGTGAGGACATCAGGTCGTCTTGCCGGGGTTGAAGCTGAAGCCGCTCTTCTCCGATGCTCTCAATCGGAACGACCGGATGCGCCAGGCGGCGGCGTGCCTGGGTAACGGACAGATTGTGCAGGATAGAAAACAGCCAGGCCCGCATATTTCCGTCCTGCCGCCATGTATGAATCTGATCCAGTGCGCGCACGACACAGTCATGCACCAAGTCGTCAGCCTCATCACCGCTGCCAAGCAAGCGCCGTGCGTAACGGCGAAGCGCCGGGATGCACGATTCAAGTTCGGCCATTACGCCCGGCATGGCTTTCTAATCGCCGTGGAAACGTGCTGAAAGCAAGAGGCGCGCATGGATGTTGATGCCAATAGCATCGGAAATGATCAGCGGATCGGCCGTCATGCCGAAGGATGCACGTTGCAGCGTACCCGTGGCGACGAAATCAGCGATCTCAGCCTGCGAGCGCGAGTCCGGGTGCTCGGCGACCAGTCGCGTGTCGAGAGAAAACGGACGGGTGATACCGCGAATTTCCACCGAACCCGCAACCACGTAGTGTCCCGCCTCCCGCCGCGTAATATGGGTGCTGGCAAACCGGATGCTTGGGAACCGAGCCGTATCGAAGAAATCAGGAGAAAGAAGGATCTCTGTCGCACGCGGACCGTCCATCCGCGCCGAACCCGCATCCATCGTCACCACAATCCTGCTCTGATATGGATCGGCGGAATTGAGCGAGAGATTGACAAGAAAGCGATGGAAGACCCCGTGAGAGGGGAACAGGCCCAAACGAGTGACCGTGAATTCGATGCTGCCGTCAGTCTGATCGAGCGTGTACACGTCGGAAGCCCGGGCCGCTCCCGTCCAAGCGGCCACAAGCAGAAAGACCAAACCCAACCGTCGTGTGTGGCGCATCGCGATCGTTCCCGGAGGCACACAGGCGGTAGACGCAGAAAACCGAGGTTTATTCCCGGAGCGGCGTCACACCCCCGCGGCGAACACCTCGTCCTGCGCTTCGATCTTGGCAGGATCCAGGTCCATGCCAAGGCCGGCTTGGTCGGGCGTCCCAATCATGCCGCTAGCGGGCACGACCGGATGCGCCAGGAACCATTGATTGATCGCACTCCACTTCACCAGGAACTCCTGGTATGGCGTCGCGATCGGCGACTGCGCCAGGGAGAAGTGAATGCCCGCCGGCGATGAATGGCCATGCGGGATGGTGATCAGATCATGCGCCGACGCATACGCGGCTATCTTCAGCGTTTCGGATATCCCGCCCGCCCAGTAGATATCCGGCTGCAGGATATCCAGTGCACCGGCGTCGATGAACCGCTTGAATCCCCAGCGCGTGTATTCATGCTCGGCGCCTGACAAAGGAATATTGGTGCGTTCTTTCACCCGCACATAGGAATCAATCCGGTCCGGCATAACCGCCTCTTCCAGCCAACGAGGACGGAACTCCAGGATCCGATCAGCCAAATCGATGGCATAAGGCGGATCGAAGGACTGCCAGCAATCCAGCATGATGTCGTAATCGTCGCCCAACGCTTCGCGCAGTGTGTGCACCAGATCGACATTCTTGTGCATGCCTTCGGCGCCGCTCATCGGCCCATGGCGAAAAAACCACTTTTGCGCGGTGTATCCGCGCTCCTTGTACTCCTGCGCCCGCGCCCTCACGCGCCCCATATCCTGCACCGCGAAGCCGAGCATGGACGCATAAGCGGGAATCGACTCGCGCGTCGGTCCACCGAGCAGGCGGAACACAGGCTGCCCGAGCCAACGCCCCTTCAGATCCCACAGCGCGCAATCGATGGCGCTAATGCCCAGCATGGCGTCGCCCTGCCGGCCATGGACCATGATGCGATGCATCTGGTCCCACAGCTTTTCATGCGCGATCGGGTCCTGGCCGAGAATGATCGGGCGCAGCCGCCGCGCGATGAACAGCGCCGGCATTTCGGCAATTGGGCCAGCGATGCCGTGAACACCGTCGTCGGTTTCGATGCGGAGAAAATACTGCTCCACCTTGAGCGCGTTGGGCGAAGCCTGAGTACCGCCCTCGAAGTCGTCGCGTGCGCGATACTCCGGATAGATATCAATCGGCCGGACGAGCCGTTCTTCCCAGAACGGGCCGTCAGAGGGAATGGTGCCGGATAGCCGGATCAGACGAACAGCGGTGATTTTCATGCGCTGATCGTAGCAGGACCCCCCGTCCGGCCAAACTGGGCGGTCTTCGCCCCGATCGGCGGAGCAAAGACCGTGGTCCGGCTATTCTGCCATGTACTCCGGCCCGTTCAGGGTCGGAGGCTGCTGCGCTATGGGCTGGCCATTCAGCTGGATCGCCTCCGGTCCCTGTCCGGCCCAATGATTGCTGGACGTGCTCGATCCCGTGGGTGTTGTCCCCGAAACAATATAGCTTGGTGGCTCGGCATTCGCGCTGCCCACCGCGGCGGGCACGGTGACATTGGGCGGCGTTGCGCCGCCATTGCCGCCCCCGCCCGCCGCCAATGCGACGTCGGCTGATCCAACGGTAAGAGCCATAGCCAGAGCGATACGTATATAGTTCATTTCAGGTGTACCTTTCGCACTGCACAACCCGCACGGCAAACGCGCACCTCGCGATTGGGTTGAATGCTCAGACGCGCATGGCACACATGGTCTAAACGAAATTACGGTCACCCTTTGTGCTGCATTGTCACATCGCGATACAATGCGGCGTAACGTCGGGCCGGATGTTGCCAGCTGACATCAGTGCCCATCGCATTCTGCTGCAGACTGCGCCACGCCACATGATCGCGCCACACGACTGATGCGCGACGAATAGCGGACTGCACCGCATTGATACTGACGGGAGAGAACACGAAGCCGGTGCCCACGCCCGCGGCAAGCGCCATCTCGTTCGCGTCGATCACCGTATCTGCCAGCCCGCCGACGCGAGCGACAAGGGGAAGCGCGCCGTATCGCAGCGCGCAAAGCTGCGTGAGCCCGCCTGGCTCATAGCGCGATGGCACGCACAGCACATCGGCACCCCCTTGTATCAGGTGCGCGAGTGCTTCGTCGTAGCCGATGCGAACACCAACTCGTCCCGGATCATTGCGCTCCGCCGCCAGGAACCCGAATTCCAGATCCGCATCGCCAGCACCGAGCAGTGCGATTTGAACGTCAAGCTGCAGACAGAAGGTCAGGGATCCCAGCAGCAAATCCATACCCTTTTGCCAGGCCAGCCTGCTGATGACACCGATCACCATCGCGTCCGGGTTTCGATCGAGACCGAGCGTCTCCTGCAGCGCACGTTTGTTGTCCTGGCGCGCATGCAGATTGCTGGCATTGTAGCGTGCCTTCAGCAACGGATCCGTCGCCGGATTCCACACCGACGTATCAATGCCGTTCAGGATGCCAATCAGGTCGGCACCCCGCGCGCGGAGCAGCCCGGCAAGACCCATTCCGGCCGCGTCGGAACGGATTTCCTCCGCGTAGGTCGGGGACACTGTCGTGACGCGGTCCGCGAAACGAATTCCGGCCTTCAGGAATCCGATGCTGCCGTAATACTCCACCCCGTCGACCGAATACGCGTGCGGCGGCAAACGCAGCGCACCCAGCAAATGCGCCGGGAACTGGCCCTGATATGCCAGGTTGTGCACGGTGAAGACGGTGCCCGGCCGGTTCGGAACCAGGAAGTGCAGATACGCAGGCAACAATCCCGCCTGCCAATCATGGGCGTGGACCACGTCCGGCACGAATCCGCTGATCCGTCCGCGCCCGATTTCGGCAGCAGCCCAGGATAACGCCGCAAAGCGGAACACATCGTCGTCGTGGCCATACAGCGGTCCCAACCGGTCGAACAAATGCGGCGCATGCAGCACCAGCACGCGCCCCGCCAATACGCGCGCTGGCCCCCCGAACAGATCGTCGAAACGCAGCACCTCCTCGGCCGCACCCAACCCCGTCATCACCGCCGGATATCCCGGCAGCAACGATCGCACCTCGACGCCTTCACTCAGCAATGCGTGGGGCAGAGCGCCCGCCACATCGGCGAGCCCGCCGGTCTTCACGAAGGGAAAGATCTCCGCGGCGACGGAGAGGACCTTCATTGCAGCCGGTCGAGCATCTCCTGGGTGATCAGACAAACGCCGCCCGCTGTCCGGCGGAACCGGAGCGCGTCCAGTTCCGGGTCTTCCCCCACCACAAGGCGATCGGGAATGCGCACGCCGCGATCGATGATCACGTTCTTCAGCCGCACATGCTCGCCGATCTCCACGTCCGGCAGGACGACCGCTCCCTCGACCGCGCTGTAGGAATGCACGTGAACATTGGTGAAGAGCAGGGTCCGGCGCAAACTGGCGCCAGAGATGATGCAGCCGCCGGACACCAGAGAACTGACGGCCATGCCCCGCCGCCCCTCGACGTCATGGACGAATTTCGCCGGCGCCGTCAGGCGGGAGTAGGTCCAGATGGGCCAGTCCTGGTCATACAGATCGAGCGCGGGGACCACGTCCGTCAAATCGATGTTGGCAGACCAATAGGCGTCCACCGTGCCCACATCACGCCAATACGCCTCCCGCTCCTGGCCAGAGCGGATGCATGAATCTGTAAAGTGATGAGCGACCGCCTTTCCATGACGCACGATATACGGAATGAGATCCTTGCCAAAGTCGCGCGAGGAGTTTGAATCGGCTGCATCCCGCTCCAAAGCGTCGATCAGAAAACGGGTGCAGAATACGTAAATGCCCATGCTGGCCAGCGCCATCTCCGGGTTGTCGGGCATGCCAGGGGGATCAGCGGGCTTCTCTAGAAAGTTGACGATGCGATCCTCGCCATCAACATGCATCACACCGAAACCGGCCGCTTCAGCCCGCGGCACTTCGATGCATCCCACCGTGACATCCGCCTCCTGGTCGCAGTGCTGGCGGAGCATCATTTCGTAATCCATCTTGTAAATGTGGTCGCCGGCCAGGATGACGATGTGTTCCGGACCATAGCTGCGAATAATATCAAGATTCTGGTACACGGCGTCAGCCGTGCCCGCATACCATTGGCTTTCGGACACGCGCTGGCTGGCCGGCAGAATGTCGAAACTCTCGTTTCGCTCGGGCCGGAAGAAATTCCAGCCATGCTGCATGTGCCGTATCAGACTGTGAGCTTTATACTGCGTGGCGACGCCAATTCGCCGGATTCCGGAGTTCACGGCATTCGAAAGCGCGAAGTCGATGATGCGCGATTTGCCGCCGAAAAACACCGCCGGCTTTGCACGCCTGTCGGTCAATTCCATCAGCCGGCTGCCGCGCCCGCCAGCGAGCACATACGCCATGGCCGACCGCGCGAGCGGCTGCTCGCGGGGGGGATGGGAGGCCCGTTGCATCGTTCGCGGCTCCTTTTGTGACCGGGATGATCGTTCGAAGCCGTGCAAGCTGCAACGGGCGCCGCGACCTTACCGCGCGATCCCCATTCGTCGGTTGGCTTCCTCGAACGCCTCGCCCAACCGCTCAGTATCATACGGACCTTCGGTCAGCGTCTCCGCGTCCCACGAACTGCGGGGCGCGTGCAGGAAATCGCCGCCATAGATGTGGATCGCCCCGGTCAGGCGCGGTAGAGGATTCAACACCGAGTGGATGATGTCATGACCCATCGGGAACGCGTCGCCGGTGGCAAGCGATCGCGCGCCAGCCGCCTCGACATGTCCATCGGGCCGGCGGCGCCAGAAAATATTGTCTTCACGCCCCGTGTAGATGCCGATCACCGCCCACGTCCTGTGGTCATGCGGCGACACGTGCATGTCGGCGCCCCAGGCCAGGTTCAGAATGGTGATATCATCACCGCAGTACAGCACATTGACACCGGCCCGGGTCGGCTCACCGAGCGCACGCAGCACAGAACCCGGATCGCGCACCGCCTGGGCAACAACTTCACGTACTGCCCGAGGACCGGCTTCCTGTTGCGAGGCAGAACGGCACGCGGCGACGAACGCCTCCGTTTCGAACATGGATCCCTCCCGACGGCGAGACCGGGCCTTATCTCACGAACCCGGATCCCGCAGGCAGGACACGATAAACGCCTCCGCCTCCGGCTTGCCAGCCCATCCTTGCAGCTTCACCCATTTCCCCTCCTCGAGATCCTTATACCGCTCGAAGAAGTGCTCGATCGCCGCGCGGGTGATCCGGGGCAGATCGTCGATACTGTTTACGTCGCTGTACTGCGGATGAACCCGGTCGTGCGGCACGCAGATGATCTTCTCATCCGAACCCGCCTCGTCCGTCATCCGTAGCATGCCAATCGGCCGGGCACGTACAACAGCACCCGGCACAACCGCCGCCGGAGTCAACACCAGCGCATCGGCCGGGTCGCCATCCGGAGCCAGAGTGTTGGGAATGAAACCATACGCGGCGGGATAGGCTGTGGGCGTGAACAGGAATCGATCGACGAACACCGCCCCCGACTTCTTGTCCACCTCGTACTTCACCGCCGATCCCTGCGGGATCTCGACGACCACAAAAATGTCGTGCGGTGGCGCGCGCCCGCTCGGAATGCGAGACACGTCCACGGCGATCAGCCTTTCTGGGCCATCGCTTTCAGCTCGTCCATCGCCTCGGAGAAGCGGCGATTGAGCAGACCCAGCGCTTCCTGGTTGGCATGCTGGATCATGTCGCCCACTTCCCTGATATTCGCCACCGCGCGCTCATAGCCTTGCTTCAGAAGTTCGGCCTGTCGCGCAGCACGCGCCTGCGGCGTTTCGGCGCCAGACAGCGTTCGCATGGCCTCCGACATGTCGGACATAGCCTGCTGCATGATCTCCATGTTGCGTCGGGCCACAGCCTGAGCGCCCTCCAGCGCAATCCGGTTGGCAGCCGTGAATGCCTCCACGTTGCGCCGTGTCGCGTTGGTGAACGCCTCCATGTCCGGCATGGCAGGGAACTTCATATCCGCAAAGAACTTGCGGAAGTCGAAGTCGCCGAGGTTCATCTCAGGCATGGAACGCTCCCTTCCTTGTCAAGCAAGTCCTGGTCAAGCAAGCGGTTCGGGCGGCAAAGACGTTGGCGGCATCGGTGGGATCGGCGCAGATGGTGGCACGTCCGGAGGCGGCGGTGACTCGGGTTCCGGCGCCTCGCCTTGCTCGATTTCCCCGGCACCGTGAGCCTCCTCTGCCGGCTCAGCGCGGGGCCGGGATCCTCCGCTCATCCAACCCCCAACCTGTTCCGCACGCCCAAGCGCAGTATCCAGCGCGGCCATCGTCTCGGACAGATCGGACGTCTCGTCGCCTTGCCACGCACGGACGGTCCATAGCCACACGGCAACGAGCCCCCTGGTCCGCAACTCCCCGCGGATGCCGCGGGCAGACACACCCGCCGCCTCCAGCATCCAGCGCATGCTGCGCCTCGTCGCGCAGCCAAGCAACACCGCGGTCTTGGGGTGCGACGGCAGGGCCCGCAGCAGCGCCAGCAGCCCCGGCCGATTCGCTTGCAGCGCATCGATCCGCTGCATCAGCAGGTAAAACAGCCGGTCGCGCACCGAACCTTCTTTGGGCGGATCACCCAACGCCGACTGATCAGCCAGTCGGCCGAACTTGATCAGGATGACGGGGCGGCTCGGGAAGCGCTCCCTTGCCTGGGCCAGGGATAGACCGCCCCGCCGGGCCGCCTCGGCAACGGAGACCACGTCCCACCCCCGCTCCCCGGCCAGCCCGAAGGCAGCAGCAACCAGGGACTTATCGAACTCTGCATCATCCATGCCGAGAAGATGGTCGGCCGGACGCGCCTTGTCAGCCCGCGAGTTCGCGAGACCGCCGTGTCGCTGCCGCGATCGCTGCCCGCATTGCGCTCGGCCACGCCTCATCCGCCATCAGCAGCTTCAGGGCCGCCTCCGTTGTTCCGCCCGGGCTTGTGACCGCTTGGCGAAGCAGCGCGGCATCCTCTTCCCTTGCGGCAAGAAGAGCGCCCGATCCCGCAACGGTCCGCCGCGCGAGCACCCGCGCGAGATCGGCCGGAATCCCATGATCCCTCGCCGCCTGCTCCAGCAACTCCGCCAGCAGAAACACGTAGGCCGGACCGCTGCCTGATACGGCGGTCACCGGATCGAGCATCGCCTCATCTTCGACCCACTCAACCGCTCCGATCGCGCTCAGCAGATCGGTGCAGAGCCCGCGCTGGGCGGTGCTGACGGCGGAAGACGCACAAGCAACCGTGATCGCCTGGTGGATGGCGGCGGGCGTGTTCGGCATCGCGCGCACGATCGCCGCATCCGACCCCAGCATCGCCTGCATCCCGCCAAGGGTGCGGCCGGCCATAATCGACAGAAAGACCGACAGCCCGGCGTATCCCGCATAATCCGGCAGCGTCGCGCCGGCGTTCTGCGGCTTGACCGCCAGCACCACCGCCTCGGGCGTGAAGCCCGACGGAATATCCGCCGCCGTACCCACGACCTTCAGATCAGGTCCCGATTGGCGGGCAGCCTCCGGTGCCGGATCGACGGCCACGGACGGCGCCAGACCGCGTTGGCGCCAGCCGCTCAGCATCGCCGAACCCATCCGCCCGCACCCAACCAGCAGGACGGGGGGAAGCTGAGCCGTCATGCCTCGCCCACGCACTCCAGCATGGCCGCATCCAGAGCGTCGGCCGGGCTTTTTCCGCCCCACAGCACGAACTGGAAGGCCGGAAAGAACCGCTCGCACTCCGTCAGAGCGATATCGACCATATCCTCCAGGCTTTCGCTCGATGCCCCCGGCGCACCCCGCAGCAGCACGGCATGGCGGAACACCGGGATGCCCTCATCCGGGTCCATCCCGAAATGGCCGATCCACAGCCGCTCATTCGCCAGCGCCAGCAGCTCGTACAGCGCCGACCGCCGCTTCGCCGGCACCTTCATATCGAAGGAGCAGGTGAAGTGCATCGCGGCTATTTCGTCGGACCAGTTGAAATACAGCCCATAGTCGCACCAGCGGCCGGGCGCTTCGGCCGCCATTTCCGATTCGCTGCGCCGTTCGAACGTCCAGTCATTGGCGGCGACGATCTGCTCAAGCGCGTCGAGGGGGTTGGTCGCAGGGTCCTGCGATTCGATGGATACCGTGGCGGACATGCGAGGTCTCCCGACTAGAGGAAGGCCGAAGGCGCGCCCCCCAAGCTCCGAAGCAAGGGTCAACGCACCGCGAGAAGCTAGCCACGAACTCGTAGGATACCGGCCGAGCCGTGTGCGCCGCAAGCAATCACACAATAGGCAATCACACGATCAGGGCGATTCCCCACGCTGATGGCGCGCTGCCTCCAACTCTGCAACCTTTGCTTCCAGCGCGGTGATCCGCGCCAGCACCTGATTGACCAGTTGCTCCGACTTCTCCTGCCCCTCACGCGCGGCCGCGGCGACTTGCTGGATCGCGTCGAATTCCTCCCGCTTGACCAGATCAAGACGGCGAATCGTGTCGTCGATCCAAGAGCGGATCAGCGACTCCGCTTCCTGCCGCAGCCCGCCCAGGGCAGAGATCGCCCCACCGGCCACACCGGCGAGGTCGTCGAAGAATTTGGGGCGCTCAGCCATCACTCTCCTCCGCGCGGGTTTCTGGAGATCAACCGACTCCGCGCTATACACAGTCCATGATTATGGTCACCGGAGGCGCCGGTTTCATCGGCTCCGTCCTGCAGGCGGCGCTGTACCGGCGTGGGATCGAAACCATCGTGGTGGATCGCCTCGGCTCCGAGGGCAAATGGCGCAACCTCGCGCGCCATCCGCCCTCCCGCCTGATTCCGCCCGACGAACTGGAAGCATTCCTGCACGCCCGCCCGCCTCTGGAGGTGGTGTTCCACCTCGGTGCCATCAGCGCCACCACCGCGACCGACGGCGATGAGACCTGGGACACCAACGTCGAACTCCCCCATCGTCTGTGGGACTGGTGCACAAGCCGCGGGGTGCGCTTCGTCTACGCGTCCTCCGCCGCAACCTACGGCGACGGCTCGGGGGGCTTCGACGACGACCCCAGCCTCGAAGCCTTGGAACGGCTGCGGCCGCTCAATCTCTACGGCTGGACCAAGCACGCCTTCGATCTGATCGTGGCGCGCATCCTGGCTGCCGGCGGACCCGCGCCCCCGCAATGGGCCGGCTTCAAGTTCTTCAACGTCTATGGCCCCAACGAGTACCACAAGGAGCGCATGATCTCCGTCGTGAAGGTGAAGCACGACGAGGTCGCCGCCGGCCACGCTCCGCGCCTCTTCAAGTCCGACCAGGACGGTCTCGCCGACGGCGCGCAGGCGCGTGACTTCATCTGGGTCAACGACGTGGTCGACGTCCTGCTCTGGACCCTCGACAATCCCGCCGTGAAGGGCCTGTTCAACCTCGGCACAGGGCGGGCGCGGACCTACCTGGACCTGGCCCACGCCGTGTGCGACGCCGCCGGCGTCGCACACCAGGTGGAGTTCATCGACATGCCGGCCAATCTGCGCGGGCAATATCAGAATTTTACCGAGGCGCGTATGGATCGCCTCCGCGCCGCCGGATACGAGGGCCAGTTCACGCCCCTTGAAGCCGGCGTGCGCCAATACATCCAGACCTACCTCACCAGGTCCGATCCGTACGCATGACCTTCGTCTACCCGCATATCGATCCCGTCGCCGTCCAACTCGGACCGTTCGGCATCCGATGGTACGCGCTCGCCTACATCGTCAGCCTGCTCCTGGGCTGGCGACTGGCACGGCGCCTGGCCGGATGGTCCCCGGTCGTCGCCAACCCCATCCAGGTGGACGACTTCCTGACCTGGGCGACATTGGGCGTCGTTCTCGGAGGCCGGCTGGGCTACGTGCTGTTCTACCAGCCGGGACTG
The DNA here is from genome assembly GCA_963791885.1 of uncultured Pseudomonadota bacterium. GTDB lineage: Bacteria > Pseudomonadota > Alphaproteobacteria > Acetobacterales > Acetobacteraceae > CAVSUZ01. Next base: position 298,387 of record CAWBUL010000008.1, read on the forward strand.
TATTTCGCGCACCCGCTCATGATCCTGCAGGTCTGGCGCGGCGGCATGAGTTTCCACGGCGGCCTCATCGGCGTCTTCCTTGCCATCTGGCTCTACACGCGCCAGCAGAAGATCCCGATCCTCGGCTTCGCCGATCGCATCGCGGTCTGCGCGCCGATCGGCCTCGGCCTCGGCCGCGTCGCCAACTTCATCAACGGCGAGCTATGGGGCCGCCCAGCCGCGTCCTGGTTTCCCATCACCCTGATCTATCCTCAGGCGGGACCCATGCCGCGCTACCCGAGCGAACTGATCGAGGCCTTCCTCGAAGGCATTATCCTGCTCTCGGTCATGCTGATACTGGTCCGCAGTCCGCGCCTGCGCGCGCAGTTCGGATGGCTCACGGGCGTCTTCCTGATCGGCTACGGCATCTGCCGGATCATCTCCGAATGCTTCCGCCAGCCCGATGCGTTCCTCGGCTACATCGCCGGCGTGCTGACGATGGGCCAGATCCTGAGCTTCCCGATGATCCTGATCGGCGCCGGGCTGATCTGGTACGCATCACGTCGTGGGCCTCAGCCGGGCATCACTCTGACGAGTTCAGCGGATGGAGCGCTGGAGAAAGACGCCCACCGGGCGTGAGCACAGCGCGAGGCTCCGCCCACCCGGTAACTCAACGACCCGCACCGTTTCTCATCGTAACTTGCCCGCGCTTGACCCCGGGTGTTTCCAAAACCCTCGTCCCCGCGGCAGTCCGCCGATCTCCGGGCCCACCAGGTGAATGCTGTCGAATGCCATCTCTCCCTCGCTCGCGACGAACCGTCGATCTAACCACTGTCCTGCTCCTGGGCTTCGCCCTGATCGTCCCGTCCGCCCTGGCACAATCCATTCCCGGATCCTCCCGCTCCGGCCACCGGGGCCGACGTCAGCAGAACCAGGCTGCCGTTCAACAACCTCCACCGATCAAACCGGACCCCCAGCCCTGGCCCAGGCTCGACCCAGGCGCCGTCTTCTGCCGATCGCCTGCCGATCTCGTAACATATCAGACGGAATTGAGGAACGCCGTTTCAACTCCCGTTCCGGTCCCCTCCGGCTGCCAAAGCATCCAGCACACCGTCGGCGTGAGGATTATCGGCCATGACGGCCCGTCCCGCACGAACGTGACGATCTCCGGATCACCTCCGACCGAAGGCTGGACCAACGTTTTTCTCCCGGCCAGCCCGCCCTCCGGCACGGTCGTAAGCAACGCTCAATAACCCAACCGCTTGGAGCGAGATCGCTTCAGGCTGTACAGCCAATGAAGCGCGAATCGCGCGCACCAGCACATTCATGGAGCGCTGGAGAAGGACGCCCACCGAGCCTGACGGCTTTTAGAGTGCTCTCGTCCTAGTGCTCTGACGCATTCTATCGATTCACAACATGCGGTTGCCATGCAATTCTGTGAGCATGGCACAGACAGTATGCGTGTTGTTGAGCGCGGCAGACAGGAAGCGGCTTAAGGCAATAGCATCGGATCGCAACCGAGCGGGCAAATACATCGAGCGAGCCCGAGTCGTTCTGGCCTCGGCCAGTGGTCGGCCGGTGCAACATGTGGCGAAAGAGATCAGCGTCAGCCGCCCCATGGTCTGGCGCTGGCAGCAGCGTTTTGCCGAGGAAGGTCCCGACGGGTTGCTGCGTGACAAGACGCGCAAGCCCGGCAAACGACCGATCCCGGCCGATAAAGTGGCGCACGTCGTGGCGCTCACGTGTGGCGAGCCGCCCCCTGGGACCACGTATTGGACCGGGCGAGCCATGGCAAACGCCACCGCCATGTCGCTGCGCTCGGTGCAGCGCATCTGGGCGGCGCACCAACTCCAGCCGCACCGCGTGCGCAGCTTCAAGCGCTCGCGTGATCCGCAGTTCGCTGAGAAAATGGCGGATATCATCGGCCTTTATCTCGATCCGCCCGCCCATGCGGTGGTGCTGTCGATCGACGAAAAGAGCCAAATCCAGGCGCTCGACCGTACCCAGCCTGGACTGCCGCTGAAACCCGGCCGCTGCGGCACCATGACCCACGACTGCAAACGCCATGGAACGACGACGTTGTTCGCCGCATTGAACGTGCTGAAGGGTACGGTGATCGGTCGCTGCATGCAGCGACACCGGCACGAGGAGTTCATCCGCTTCCTCAATGCCGTCGAACGCGAGGTGCCGTCCGGCAAGTTGGTCCATGCGGTCGTCGACAACTACGCCACCCACCGGCACCGAAAGGTACAGGCCTGGCTGGCACGCCATGACCGATGGACCTTCCACTTCACGCCAACCTCCGGGTCATGGCTGAACGCGGTGGAGACCTTCTTCTCCGCTCTTACCCGACAACGCATCCGGCGCGGCAGCTTCCACTCCCTCGTCAGCCTGCAGGCTGCCATTAAGACTTACCTCGCTGAGCGAAATGCAGAACCACGCCCATTCGTCTGGACCGCAGCCACCGCCTCAATCCTTGCCAAGCTCGAAAGATTGCCTGCATCGTCCGTATGAGTCAGAGCACTAGCACTACTTTGGCACTTGTACGGTCACGTGGCGGTTCTGTATCAGACTGGGATTCAGCGGAGCGCTTGCTGTGTCCCGTTCTGTCGCGTTCGGAGACGATCTTGACCGCTGGTTGATTCCGTTTCTTGCAGTGATGGGCCGCAGCACACGGCGGCGCTGGGGACCACTCTACGTACGGGGGCTACTTGGGCCGGATGGTCCGAAGAGCGTACAGCCGATTGCCGAGCGTCTCGGCCTCCGCGGCCACGATCAACTGCACCACTTCATCAGCAGTTCGAGCTGGGACGACGCGCCGTTATGGCGTGTGCTCGCGGAACGCGCTGATGCCATCGTGGGCGGCGACGACGCGGTGCTGGTCGTCGATGACACGGCGATCCCCAAGAAGGGCACGCTCTCGGTCGGGGTCGCTCCACAATACTGTGGCGAGCTTGGAAAGCAGGCGAACTGTCAGGCGCTGGTCTCGCTGACGCTGGCGTGCGGCGAAGTGCCGGTGCCGATCGGCCTGCGCCTGTTCCTGCCGAAGTCGTGGACTGACGACGAAGCGCGCTGCGCCGCTGCCGGCGTGGCGGAGACGGAGCGCACGGCACTAACCAAGCCGGAGATCGCACTGAAAGAGATCGACCGCGTGCGCGCCGCCGGCGTCCGCTTCGGCCGCGTCCTGGCCGATGCGGGCTACGGCCTCAGCGCACCGTTCCGCCAAGGCTTGAGCGCGCGTGATCTGGTCTGGTCGGTTGGCGTCCCGCGCACGCAGAAGGTGTTCACCACCGGCGTTGGGCTGCTGTTTCCGCGTGCCAACAAGGGAAAGCCACGACGGCATGCCGTCCCAAGTGAGGACGCGCGGGCGGGTGCGGACGTGCTGGACAACTGCCGTTGGCGGCGCATCATCTGGCGTCAGGGCAGCAAAGGTGCGCTCACCGCTCGGTTTGCGGCTTTGCGCGTGCGGGTTGCCGACGGGCCGCGCAGCCCGCGTCACGGCCGTTTGCCCGGCGAGGCGGTCTGGCTGATCGGCGAATGGCGCAGCAGCGGCGAGCGGAAATACTATCTGAGCAATCTGCCGCCAGACACGTCGCTGCGCCGCCTCGCCGTCAGCATCAAGGCGCGGTGGGTCTGCGAGCAGGCCCATCAGCAGCTCAAGCAAGAGCTTGGCCTCGGGGCTTTCGAGGGACGATCGTGGACCGGGCTGCATCGGCATGCGCTCATGAGCTGCATCGCCTTTGCCTACCTTCAGCACCTGCGGCTCCGTGCCGCAGCGCGGGGAAAAAAAGAACCAGACCCCGACAGCCCCTCCGAGGCCGACGCTTCCTGAAATCCGCCGCGCTGTCATCGCTCGACTGTTCGCTCCGCCACAACCGCCACAGGAAGCGGCTTAAGGCAATAGCATCGGATCGCAACCGAGCGGGCAAATACATCGAGCAAGCCCGAGTCGTTCTGGCCTCGGCCAGTGGTCGGCCGGTGCAACATGTGGCGAAAGAGATGTCTGCCGCGCTCAACAACACGCATACTGTCTGTGCCATGCTCACAGAATCGCATGGCAACCGCATGTTGTGAATTGATAGAATGCGTCAGAGCACTAGCACTACTTTGGCACTTCATCTGATTGGCTCAGCGTCAGCCGCCCCATGGTGTGGCGCTGGCAGCAGCGTTTTGCCGAGGAAGGTCCCGACGGGTTGCTGCGTGACAAGACGCGCAAGCCCGGCAAACGACCGATCCCGGCCGATAAAGTGGCGCACGTCGTGGCGCTCACGTGTGGCGAGCCGCCCCCTGGGACCACGTATTGGACCGGGCGAGCCATGGCAAACGCCACCGCCATGTCTCTGCGCTCGGTGCAGCGCATCTGGGCGGCGCACCAACTCCAGCCGCACCGCGTGCGCAGCTTCAAGCGCTCCCGTGATCCGCAGTTCGCTGAGAAAATGGCGGATATCATCGGCCTTTATCTCGATCCGCCCGCCCACGCGGTGGTGCTGTCGATCGACGAAAAGAGCCAGATCCAGGCGCTCGACCGTACCCAGCCTGGACTGCCGCTGAAACCCGGCCGCTGCGGCTCCATGACCCACGACTGCAAACGCCATGGAACGACGACGTTGTTCGTCGCATTGAACGTGCTGAAGGGTACGGTGATCGGTCGCTGCATGCAGCGACACCGGCACGAGGAGTTCATCCGCTTCCTCAATGCCGTCGAACGCGAGGTGCCGTCTGGCAAGTTGGTCCATGCGGTCGTCGACAACTACGCCACCCACCGGCACCGAAAGGTACAGGCCTGGCTGGCACGGCATGACCGATGGACCTTCCACTTCACGCCAACCTCCGGGTCATGGCTGAACGCGGTGGAGACCTTCTTCTCCGCTCTTACCCGACAACGCATCCGGCGCGGCAGCTTCCACTCCCTCGTCAGCCTGCAGGCTGCCATTAAGACTTACCTCGCTGAGCGAAATGCAGAACCACGCCCATTCGTCTGGACCGCAGCCACCGCCTCAATCCTTGCCAAGCTCGAAAGATTGCCTGCATCGTCCGTATGAGTCAGAGCACTAGCGAGATCCCGCGCAGCGAGACCATGCCTGCCCGCGAAAGCGGAGCTCACCCAGGGCCAACCCGACGTGCCCGCCTCGCGTGATCTCGTTCTAGTCAGCTGTGCCCCTCGGCGGCGCAGGTCGCGAGCATCGCCTCATCTGGCGGATCGACCTGCACGATATCGAACACGTTCATATCGTTTGGATCGGTCGTAAAGCGGCTGTTGAGAATGAGCATCGACTGCACGGATTGGTGGTCACAAGGCCGATAATATTGGGGGCCTTTGTAGAGATCATACTTCATCCCCTCGAGCACCTGCGCCACTTTGTCGGACTGACTGCTGTTCGCATGTTTCGCGGCGGTGAGCAGCGTCATGACCCCTGCATAGCCGAGCGCACCGTAAGACGAGGGGACGAGGCCGTCGTTCATGGCGCGGAAGGCATCGTTAAAAGCGCGTGCGCTGGGAATCTTATCTTCGAGGAGCCAGTAATAGGCGGCACCCCCTAGGATGTCATTGTATGGCTCCGCGCCAAGCTCCAGCCGGGCGGTAAAGTCGATAACTGGAGCGATGAGCTTCATGCTGTTCTTCAACTGCATCCAGGTGGCTTGCTGAATGGCATTACGCTGATCGGCACCGAAGTTGCAGAGCAGGAGGACGTTGGGCTTGGCGGCGGCGATCTCTTCAAGGTACGGACGGAAATCGATGGTCCCCAGCGGGTGCCGAACGGTCGCGACCACCTGTACACCCAGCGGTGCACCAGCCTCCTGGAAGCCGTTCACCAACTCGTTGCCAAAAGCATAATCAGCGGCCAGGAAGGCGACACGCCTGACGTAGCGGTTGAAAACATATTTACCAACGCTCTGCGCCGTCATGTGGGGTGTTGGTGCTTCGTGGAAAGTGTAGGGACTCCAGTCCGGAAGCGCGACGATCCTGTCAGACTCGCTGATAGAGTTGAACACGACCTTCGCAGATTTCGTGATCTGATTTATGGCGAGCTGAACGGAAGCCGAGAGCCCGCCGGTAATGAAGTTGGCGTTATCCTTTTGGATCAGATCGCGAGTGACTTCCGCCGCGCGGCCTGGATCAAGTTCGTCATCACGGGTCAGCAGCTCGGCCGTTTGTCCGTTCAGCCCGCCTGCCATATTAAACTGAGCGACGCCGACATGCGCGCCGCGGAGCATGTCGAGTGCTTCTTCCTGATAGGGGCCGGTGAGTGGGATAGGGAAGCCGATGCGAATCGGCGTGGCTGCTTTGGCACGGATAAACGGTGCCGAAAGGGCCGAGAGCGCCAGAGTTCCGCCAACGAGGCTTCGACGAGACAGGGCGCAGTTTTTTACGGACATCTTCTTATCCTCCCGGGGCAGCGGCGTTCTGGTCACCTTAGTGTCGCCAGATAAGCAATGATGTCGGCCCGCTTTGTGGGATCCTTAAGTCCCCCGTAGGGCATTTTTGTTCCCGGAATGACTGTTTGCGGGGAGTTAAGGTATTTATCCAGGACCTCTGGGGTCCAGATAAGGTTCGCGTTCTTATTTGCCGTTGAATAGGCGTAGCCTGGTTCAGAGCCGGTACGACGGCCAACGATGCCATACAGCGACGGACCGATCAGGGTTCGGCCCTGCTGGACCGAGTGACAGATGGCGCATTGCGAGCGAAAGACGCTCTGCCCTTCCTGCGGGTCGGCGGCCCGGGCGGAGGTGAGCGCGGACATACCCTGGAGAAGCAGGGCCGCGGCTAAACCAATTACGATAGACAGGCGCTGAGACATCATCTTAGCGCAACTCCCTTTTGCCATATTCCTCGCGACGCCAGATCATAGAACAACCCGATGAGCATTGATTAGGATCAATATGCAATCGGACTGGCCTGGTACGCTTTGGCAGGCTAGTGCTCTGACTCATACGGACGATGCAGGCAATCTTTCGAGCTTGGCAAGGATTGAGGCGGTGGCTGCGGTCCAGACGAATGGGCGTGGTTCTGCATTTCGCTCAGCGAGGTAAGTCTTAATGGCAGCCTGCAGGCTGACGAGGGAGTGGAAGCTGCCGCGCCGGATGCGTTGTCGGGTAAGAGCGGAGAAGAAGGTCTCCACCGCGTTCAGCCATGACCCGGAGGTTGGCGTGAAGTGGAAGGTCCATCGGTCATGGCGTGCCAGCCAGGCCTGTACCTTTCGGTGCCGGTGGGTGGCGTAGTTGTCGACGACCGCATGGACCAACTTGCCGGACGGCACCTCGCGTTCGACGGCATTGAGGAAGCGGATGAACTCCTCGTGCCGGTGTCGCTGCATGCAGCGACCGATCACCGTACCCTTCAGCACGTTCAATGCGGCGAACAACGTCGTCGTTCCATGGCGTTTGTAGTCGTGGGTCATGGTGCCGCAGCGGCCGGGTTTCAGCGGCAGTCCAGGCTGGGTACGGTCGAGCGCCTGGATTTGGCTCTTTTCGTCGATCGACAGCACCACCGCATGGGCGGGCGGATCGAGATAAAGGCCGATGATATCCGCCATTTTCTCAGCGAACTGCGGATCACGCGAGCGCTTGAAGCTGCGCACGCGGTGCGGCTGGAGTTGGTGCGCCGCCCAGATGCGCTGCACCGAGCGCAGAGACATGGCGGTGGCGTTTGCCATGGCTCGCCCGGTCCAATACGTGGTCCCAGGGGGCGGCTCGCCACACGTGAGCGCCACGACGTGCGCCACTTTATCGGCCGGGATCGGTCGTTTGCCGGGCTTGCGCGTCTTGTCACGCAGCAACCCGTCGGGACCTTCCTCGGCAAAACGCTGCTGCCAGCGCCAGACCATGGGGCGGCTGACGCTGATCTCTTTCGCCACATGTTGCACCGGCCGACCACTGGCCGAGGCCAGAACGACTCTGGCTCGCTCGATGTATTTGCCCGCTCGGTTGCGATCCGATGCTATTGCCTTAAGCCGCTTCCTGTCTGCCGCGCTCAACAACACGCATACTGTCTGTGCCATGCTCACAGAATCGCATGGCAACCGCATGTTGTGAATCGATAGAATGCGTCAGAGCACTAGGGGGGCGTTAGCAGTGCTGCCGGCCTAATCATCTTTGTCCCCGGCTGAATTGTGACCACCGTGCTTTAAGAGTAACAACGATAACTTTTCGAATATCCCTACTACTCTTTAGCCTTGACGCTCGTCAACGTTTGGCGGAGGGTTGAAAGACGCAGCCAAGGGGGCGAAAGCCCGATGCGGCAGATTCTTCGGGTGCGGCAGGTTCTGCGGAAGTTGGACCTTGTCATTGCTTGGATTGTCGTTGGCGCAGTTATCGGGGGCGTAGTCATTTTTGTGCCTCCGCCGCGTCAAGCGAACGCACTTCCAGCGTTCGCCGCGCAAACGGGGTTGCCCTGCACAGCGTGCCATATCGGTGGTTTTGGGCCGCAACTCACGCCCACAGGGCGGGCATTCAAGATTGGCGGCTACACGCAGTCCGGCGGGCAGGGCTGGGAAGCCAATGTTCCGCTTTCTGCCATGGCGGTCGGGTCGTTTACGCGCACGAGCGCGGATTTGCCCTCGGATCAGGTAACCAATCATTATGATGTTAATAACAACTGGGCTTTCGATGCCACGAGCATCTTTATTGCGGGCCGAGTGACTGACAACACGGGAGGATTTATTCAGCTCACATATTCAGATATTCCCAATGCTTCTCACGTCGACAATACGGACCTCGTGCCGTACACAACCTTGTTGACCTTGTTCAAGAATGATCTCCGGGTCGGCGTGACGGTCAACAACAACCCGACCGTGCAGGACCCGTACAATTCTACTTTCGCCTGGGGTTTTCCCTATGTCGCTTCAGGACTGGCGCCGACACCGGCCGCCAACCCGATTCTGGTGAGTGCCTTCGCGGCCAACTCGATCGGGATAACCGCTTATGCCTGGTACAACGAACACCTTTACCTCGAGGCAGGCGGGTATGAGACGATGGGGCCGACGGCTCTCGCAAAGTTCGGCGAAGCGCTGGCCGTGGGAGCCAGTCAGAAGATCATGCCATATGTCAGGGCCGCTTATGAGTGGGACTGGGCGAACAACGCGGCATGGCTTGGCGGAATTTACATGTCTTCTAATGTGAACCCGGCGACGAGTCCGTTTGAAGCGACCGGAGATTACGGGCGCGACTTTTATGCCGACTACGGAGTAGATTTCGGATACCAGTTCCTTGGGACCGGCACCAATATTTTTGCCGTGCAAGGCATCTATGTGTATGAGAATCAAAACCTTGTCGGCACGGCAACGCAATTCAACAACAGCAATGGAACGGACTTTGGTTCAAAGTACGGCCTTAACCAGTTCAGGATCAACGGCTCTTATTGGTACCAGAATACGTACGGCCTAACTCTGGCCTGGCAAAAGACCTGGGGACCTGCCAATCCGGTGTTGTATTTGTCTCCGGCTTACGGGGGGTCTGACGTGACCGGGAGCGCTAACAGCAAGCCGAACAGCAACGCCTTCATCCTGGAGGCTGACTGGGTCCCGTTCGGCAAGCAGGATTCATGGCTACACCCCTGGGCCAACCTCAAGCTGGGATTGCAGTACGTGATCTACACGCAGTTCAACGGGGGCACGACGAACTACGATGGATTTGGCCGTAATGCCTCCGACAACAATACGCTATACATGTTTGCTTGGCTGGCATTCTGAGGGCCAAGGCCGCCCGCTGCCACCTGGCCGTGCCAGCTGGCGCACTGTCGCGCTCGACTAACGCCTTCAGCATCCCACACCATATCGGATTTCTCCTAGACGCCCATTAGCGCCTGCGCCTCGGCGACAAGCATGCAAGATGGCACCCGTCCCGGCACCCTTCGTCGCGACAAACCTTGCACCTCCGGCTGAACCAAGGAGAGCGACGTGGCAGCACGCAAAGACGTCGACGTGGCGGTGATCGGGGCGGGAACCGCCGGTTTGGCGGCACGCCGGGCCGCGGCCGAAGCAGGTGCCCGCACGCTACTGATCGAAGCAGGACCGTGGGGAACCACCTGCGTCCGCGCCGGCTGCATGCCGTCCAAGCTCCTGCTGACCGCAGCACGCGCCGCCCACGCGGTCCGGCGCGCGCCGGAGTTCGGCATCATGGCCCGCTTAACCGTGGCTCCTACGAAGCTCGCTGAAACGAAGCGCCCAGGCTCCGCCCGACCATCTCCCCGGTATTGCGGCTCAACCCCGGACGCTCGGCTATCCGGCGCAACTGCGCCTGCATCAGCGCCTGCCGGGTGGCATCGAATCGGCGCCACTGCCCCAACGGCGAGACCATCCGCGCGGCAACCTGCGGATTGCTGGCATCCAGCCAGATGATGGTGTCGGCCAGGAACGCGTAGCCGGCGCCGGACGCATCATGGAACCGCACCTGATTGCCGGCGAACGCGCCCACCAGGGCACGCACGCGGTTGGGATTGCGGGCATCGAAGTCGGGATGGCGTTGCAGGACACGCACGGCTTCCAGCGTATCCGGCAGAGGCGAACTCGCCTGAAATCGCGAACCACTTGTCCAGCACCAGGGCATCGTCGCGCCAGGCGCGATGGAACGCGGCCAGCGCCTCGGCACGCTCCGGACAGTCGACGGTGGAAAGCGCACCCAGGCCGGCAAGCCGGTCGGTCATGTTCTGCGCTGTATCGAATTGCGCCTTGGCCAGTCGCACGCCCTCGGCGTTGCCGCCCCTGATCAGGTAACCGAGGCAGGTGTTGCGCAGCGCCCGCCGGCCGATGGCTGCACCGTCGACCGTGTAGGGTCCATTGTCTCTCAGCCGGTCATACGTCGCGCGCAGGTCCTCGCGCAGCGCATCGGCGATAGCCAGCGCCGCCGCGTCCCGGGCCGCGTGGATGTTGCCCACATCCACCACGTCCATCGCATCTGCCAGCGTTCCTTCGGTTGGCAGCAGCATGGCTTCGGCGGCAAAGGCATGATCTTCATCGGCGCGAGACAGCGCGCTGCGCGCCGCTTCGACCACGCCTGGATCCAGCGTGGGCCGCTCTCCGCCCGCGTAAGCCGCCGCCATCTCCAGCAGACGCTGCGTCGCGTATTGCTGGCCCGCATCCCAGCGCACGAAAGGATCGGAATCCCGCGCGGCCAGCAGCCGCAGTGCCGTGTCGGACACACCCGAGAGCTTCACGGGCGCGGAGAACTCGCGGAACAAAGACGGTGCCGGCCGCGAGGCCACACCCTCGAACACGAAGTCCTGCCGCGTCCGGGTCAGCATCAGCATGCGCGTGGGCGAGTTCGCACCGTCCTCCGTCACCAGCCCCGCCGCCACGGGAATCACCAGGGGCATTTTCTCCGGCTGTCCGGGTGTCGGCTTCGTGTGCTGCGACAGCGTCAGCGTGTAGCGGCGCGCGGCTGGATCATAGGAGTCCGCGACCGAGACCTCGGGCGTACCCGCCTGGTGATACCAGCGCTTGAAGTCGGTCAGATCGACTCCCGACGCGTCGGCCATCGCCGCGACGAAGTCGTCGATCGTCACCGCCTGATTGTCATGGCGCTCGAAATACAAATCCATGCCGCGGCGGAAGGCGTCGCGCCCGATGATCGTCGCCATCATGCGGATGACTTCGGCGCCCTTGTTATACACCGTAGCGGTGTAGAAATTGTCGATCGCCACGTAGCTGTCCGGCTGCACCGGATGCGCCAGCGGCCCGGCATCCTCGCGGAACTGCGCCGCCCGCAGCACGCGCACATCGCCGATCCGCTTCACCGCACGGGATCCCTGGTCCATCGAGAATTCCTGGTCGCGATAAACCGTGAGACCTTCCTTCAACGACAACTGAAACCAGTCACGGCAGGTGACGCGATCGCCGGTCCAGTTGTGGAAATACTCGTGGGCGATGACCGTCTCGATGCCCTGATAGTCGCCGTCCGTGGCTGTTTCGGGCTTGGCCAGCACGTATTTGGTATTGAAGACATTCAGGCCCTTGTTCTCCATCGCCCCCATGTTGAAGTCGGACACGGCGGCGATGTTGAAGACGTCGAGGTCGTATTCCAGGCCGAAGCGCTCCTCGTCCCAGCGCATCGACTTGATCAGCGAGCGCATCGCATGCTCGCAGCGATCCTCGTCGCCGCGGCGAACGTAAATGCCCAGCGCGACCTCGCGGCCGGAACGCGTGACGAAGTGGTCGCGGACTGCGACCAGATCTCCGGCGACGAGCGCGAACAGATAACTCGGCTTGGGATGCGGATCGGTCCAGGTGATGCGGTGGCGTCCATTGCCCGCATCTTCGAGTGCGCCCGGGTTGCCGTTCGACAGCATCACCGGGCAGGCGCTCCTGTCCGCCGTAATGGTCGCCGTGTAGCGCGCCATCACATCCGGCCGGTCGGGGAAGTACGTGATGCGGCGGAACCCTTCCGCCTCGCACTGGGTGAAGAAGGCACCGTTGGAGACATACAGGCCGGACAGTTCCGTGTTGTCCTGCGGCGCGATGCGCGTTTCGATCTCCAGCACGAAGGCATCGGGCAGATCGGCGATGACGAGATTGCCGTCCTCAAGCTGATAGCGGTTCGGCCCAGCCGCGACGCCATCGATGGCCAGACGCAGAACCGGCTGGCCGTTGCCGTCCAGTTGCAAGGGCCCGTTCGGCGCCCCCGCCGGGTTGCGGCGCATCCTCAGGCGCGAACGCACGATGGTTGCGGCCGGATCCAGATCGAAGCCGAGATCCACTTGGTCGACCAAAAAGGCCGGGGGCCGATAGTCCTGAAGCCGTGTCTCCTGCTGCGCCGTCTCCGCCATGTTTAGAGCTCCGGGCCGATTGCCTCCCGATAACTCTTCAGCGCCGCCAGATGATCCGCCGTGGTATGGCCGGAAATGCGCTTGTGATGCCGGCGGTTGAACGTGGTGGTCAGGCAGAGATGCGTCGCACCCGCACGCTTCCAGAACGCCGCCTCCTTACGCCAGTCTTCCGGTGTGCCGCTGCCGCAGGAGGTCCAGACCTCGATCCCCACGGCCAGCGGATCGCGGCCTGCCTTGCGCGTCAGCTCTCGCAGTTCGTCAAAGATGCGCAGCGCCTCATCGTCCGGCGAATAGGCGTTGGGCATCCAGCCGTCACCCCAGCGGGCGATGCGCGGCAGCGTGCGTTCATGATGACCGCCGAACCAGATGGGCACTTTGCCGGAGGATGGGCGCGGATTGATCCCGGCATCCTCGATACGGTGGTACTTCCCCTCGAAACTCACATGCGGCTCCGCCCACAGCTTCTGCATCACCTGCACCTGCTCTTCCGAGCGGCGGCCGCGGTTATGGAAGTCTTCGCCGAGAGCGATGAACTCCGCCTCGTTCCAGCCGACGCCGATGCCTAGACGGAAGCGGGCGCCGCACAGCACATCCAGGCACGCCGCCTGCTTTGCCACCAGCGCCGTCTGCCGCTGCGGCAGGATCAGCACGCCCGTGGCGAAGCCCAGCTTTGTCGTGCAGCCGGCAAGAAATCCGAACAGCACGAATGGATCGTGGAACAGGTCAGTTGACGTGTTCCGGGTCATGTCCCAGCCGGGCCGGCTTCCCGGATTCACGCCCAGCACATGATCCGGCGCCTCAATGAAATGGTATCCCATACCTTCCATCGTTTGCGCGTAGTCGCGCACGGCCGCCGGATCGGGGCCAATGTCGTTCAGCGGAATCAAGGCGCCGAGTTGCATGAAGATGTCTCGCTGCTGATGAATGCCGGACCTTCCGCTGCGCTCGGCATGCGGTCAAGCTGGCGCCATGCCGGCGCGACGCTAAGCTGGCGGCAATAATCCGGAGGAGACAACATGACCGCGATCACCCGCCGTACGCTGCTGGGCACCACCGGCGCCACGACGCTTGCCACGCCCTTCATCCGGCGCGCCGGTGCAGCCGAGACGATCCAGATGATCAGCCACCGCTTTCCGGCGCTGGAATGGATTGCCGACAAGATGCGCACCGCCGTCCCCGGCACTACCGTCAACACGCAGCTCATGCCGTTCGACAAGGCTCTGGAGCTGGCGACCATCGCCTTCTCGTCCAAGGCGAGCACGCCCGATATCATCTACGCCAATGACAGCACCTACCTGCAATTCGCCAAGAACGGGTGGATCCGGCCACTCGACGATCTGTGGGAGAGGCACAAGGACGAGTTTCAGCTTGATGATTTCACCCCCACCGTCCGTAAGGAACGGATGTGGAACGGGCATCAATGGACCGTGCCGGCCACGTCCAATGTCATGCTGTTCTTTTATCGGCAGGACCTGTTCGATAAGGCGGGCAAGAAGCCGCCCCAGACTTTCGTCGAGTACCGCGACTTGGCGAAGTTCTTCAACTCGCCGATGCGCGCCGGGACAATCAGTTGCCAGCGACCTGTGGACGCGGCACTGAACGAGACATCCTGGTACATCAATGCCCTGGGCGATGGCTGGTTCGACGACAACTGGCACCCGAAGTTCAACGACGACAAGGGCGTGCAGGCAATCCAGATGTTGAAGGACATCACGCAATACGCCCAGCAGGGCTTTACCAATGCCGCGAACGACGAGTGCATGATTGCACTACAGCAGGATACCGCTGCCATGGGCCTGCAATGGGCGACCCGCGCGCTGGCGATGGATGATCCGGACAAGTCCCGCGTGGTCGGCAAGATGGCGTGGAGCGTACCGCCGCAAGGCCATGTACCGTTCGGCGGCGACGGCTACTGCATATCCGCTTTCTCCAAGCAGGATCCCGATCTGCTGTTCCGCATCCTGTGCACGGCAACGAGCACGCAGAACATGAAGGGTGCCGCTGGCCTGATGGTGCCGACCCGAACCTCGATCCTGGACGACCAGGAGATCGTCCAGAAGTATCGCTTCTTCCCTGTGGCGAAGGCCGCGGTGGCGCAGGGTCAGGGCAGCCCGGCTTTGCCGGAGTTCTATGCTGTGGGTCAGTTCATCACCAAGCGGATCCAGCAGGTGCTGACCAACGAAATGCAGGTGAAGCCCGCGCTGGATGCCGGAGCGTCGGAGACCGTGACCTTCCTGAAAGGCCATGGCTATTACCAGTAGCGCGGTCGTCGCACGGCTTGGCCGGGTCCGCCCGGCCGCGCGCACGCGCGGCCACATCAACCCCGCCTGGTACTTTCTGCTCCCAAGCGCGTGCGTGCTGGCGGCTGTTCTGCTGTTTCCTCTGTGCTACGCGATTTATCTCAGCCTGTTCAATTACGACCTCGGTGCCAACATCTATCGCTTTATCGGCCTCGACAATTATGGCGCATTGTTGAGCGACAGCGAGTTTTGGGACTCGCTCGGCCGCACCATCTATATTGTATTCGCCGCCGTGACGCTGGAGTTCGTTCTCGGTCTGCTGGTCGCGTATGGTCTTTATCGCCTGACCTTCGGTGCGAAGGCGCTCAACACGCTGATGTTCATGCCGAGCATCATCACACCGGTTGTGGCCGCGCTGTTCCTGCGCTGGATCTTTATCGGCCGCTGGGGGCTGGTCAGCGGATTGCTGATCAGTTGGGGCATCTTTCCGCCGGACTTCCTCGGGCAGCCGAACTGGGCACGGTTTACTGTGATCCTGGCGGATGCCTGGCAGTTTACGCCGTTCATGATCCTGGTTCTGTATGCCGGATTCAACACGGTCGATCCGAGCCAGATCGAGGCTGGCCAGGTAGACGGCGCAGGTCCTTGGAGACAGCTGATCCACATCATGCTGCCGGCGATCCGGCCGCTAATTCTGTTCGTCCTCGCAATCCGTGTGATGGACGCGTTTCGCTTCTTCGACCAGATCTACGTGCTGACGGCCGGCGGTCCCGGTACGGCGACGCAGACGATCACAATGTACACCTACGTCCTGGCGTTCCGGCTGCTGCAGGTCGGCAAGGCCTCGGCGCTGGGCGTGATCTCCCTGATCATCACGGCCGTCGCGATCACCGGCATCATCGCGGTGCTTTACCGGCGTGAGCGGGGCGCGTTCTAATGCGGCGATCGGCCAAGACGCAGGTCCCGTTATTCCTGGCTCTATGCGCCTTCACCTTCGTGACTCTGGTGCCGGTGATCTGGGCCATCCTGACATCCTTCAAGCGCCCGGTGGACGCTTTCGCCGTGCCGCCGGAGCTGATCTTCCACCCGACTTTCACCTTCCACTACCAAGTGTGGGTGGAGAAAGGCTTTTGGCGGTACCTGATCAACAGCGTCATCGTTTCCGCCAGCGTCATGGTGCTGTCCGTTTCAATCGGCAGCATGGCGGCTTACGGGCTGTCGCGGCTGCGCAGCCGATCCTCTCGAGGCGTGCTTTTCGCCATCCTTTCGATGCGCATGTTTCCCCAAATCCTGCTCGCCATTCCGTTCTTCGTGCTGGCGAAGTGGCTGGGGCTGATCAACACCTACCCGGCGCTGATTCTGGCGCTGATCGCCATCAACCAGCCTTTCACCATCTGGCTGATGCGCAGCTTCTTTCTGGATGTGCCGCACGAATTGTATGAGGCGGCGGAGATCGACGGGTGCAATCCGTGGCAGGTGTTCGCCCGGGTGGCGCTTCCGGTGGTGCGGCCGGGCGTCGGTGTCACCGCGCTGTTCAGCCTGCTTCTCGCCTACAACGAATTCTTGCTCAGCCTGGTGCTGACGGGTCCGGCGACCAAGACGTTGCCGGTGGCGCTGGCAGAATATGGGGCCGAGGACATCAATTACTGGACGCTGTCAGCCGCGGCGGCGGTCGGCATCATGCTGCCAATCGTGGTGTTCATGATGTTTCTGCAGCGACACCTCGTTCGTGGCTTGGCTTTCGGGGCTGTCAAAGGTTAGCCTTCCGGCTTCGAAAGGAGTCCTGGTGGTGAAACGCCTTCTGCCGGCGCTTGTCCTGCTGGCTGTCATGGCCTTGTCCAACGCTTCTCAGGCGCAGCCGAAGCGAGGCCGCTACCTGGTCCAGCTAGGCGGGTGCGCTGACTGCCACACCCCCGGCTATTTCCTCGGCAAGCCGGACGACAGCCGTATGCTGGGCGGATCGGATGTGGGCTTCGGGATTCCGGGCGTTGGCATCTTTGTGGGTCCGAACCTCACGCCAGATGTCGAAACAGGGTTGGGCCGTTGGACTGTGGACCAGATCGTAGCGGCGATCACCACCGGGGTTCGGCCGGACGGACGCATTCTGGCACCGATCATGCCCTGGCGAAGCCTGGCAGCGCTGGCGCCTGCAGATGCACGCTCGATCGCTGAGTACCTCAAGACACTTCCGCCCGTGCACAACAAGGTCGCGGGTCCGTTCGGGCCGAACTCGATTCCAACGGTCCCCGTGATGGCGGTGATCCCAGCGGAGATGTTCAAGAATTTGCCGAAGCCATAGTGCTGGCTATCACGCGATTAGGGCACTTTCCCCCATCATGCGGCCGACCCGGGCGAGCAGGTCGAGTGCGCTGACCGGCTTGGAAAGGAATTCCTCAGTTCCGGCGGGACGCCGGAGGCCGCTTAGGAACAGCACCCGTAGTGCCGGCCGGATTGCGCGGGCAGCTCGTGCCAGTGCCAGCCCATCCATCTCGGGCATCATGATATCGGTAATGAGCATCGCGATAGTCGGACGGGCGGCAAGCTGCTCCAGCGCCTCTGAACCGCTACCGGCCGTGATAACGGCGTAGGGACGATCGGCGAGGATCTCCCCCAGGCTCTCTCTCACCAGCGGATCATCATCCACCAGCAGAAGAATCGGCTCGGAACTGTACTCGCGGTCCTGAGTTTCATTCATGTCGGTACAACGATCCGTTACGTCCGCCGCAACCATGCCGCAACCATGAGGGTACTTTGGCCAGGGTTTCTTAACTCATCGTTGCCGGCGGGCGGCTGAATAAGACGCGTCCAGCAAGCCTGGGCTCGGACGAGGAGTAAGGATGACGAACGCCTGCAGACGAGGTTCGAGGTTTCTTTGGCTCGGCGAGGGAAGGTTTTCCCCACCCTTACGTCCTATTCCGCGCTGGAAGCGGCGCAAAGCACGGGATCAATCCAAATTTCCGGAGCAATTGCGATCCCCCTGCTCACCTTGGAGCCGCTCTTCACTTTTGCGTGCGGCCTCGCGGATTCCCCGCCGCATCGAAACGGCTTGGCCAGATCTCGGGTGGGGTTATACCCAGCTCCCGCGCGATGATGGATTCCATCGCCGGCCAGGGCCGCTTCAGAGCTTTCCCTGCGGCGGTGGGATGATAACCGTGAGCAACCGAAAGGCCCGCCAAGGTCTTGCCGCGCTTCTTCAAAGCGGCGAGCACATCAGCCGGATGCCAATCAGAGGAGGATGAGTGAGTTGGAGGCTTGCGGCTCATTAACGCCCGGACAATTCTCTTTGCAGACACGTTCGAAAAGTTGGTATCCGGTTGTTCAATGTTCCTAGTCGTCCAACCTTCTGGCTGTAAAGTGTCGGCAATTCGGCGAGAGCTGAGCCTCTTGTCACGACTAAAGGAGGCACATGACGCCTAAGAAACCTGCCCCGCTGCGAAGACCGGCGGATAAGCCCTCGGAGAATGCCGACGACCGCCTCGCTTTCGCCGGACGTCTGCGCACCATTCTTAACCACTGGCCCAGTGCCGATCGCCTGGCTCGGGCGGTGGGGGTCTCTCCCTCGGCCTTCAGGAAATGGCTGAAAGGAGAGGCTGAACCGAGCCGGGAACGGCTGGTCGCGCTGGCGGATGCGGCCGGCGTGAGCATCGCCTGGCTGGCCCGAGGAGAGGGCCCAGAGCCTCGATTGCGGGACGTACGGGGGGCGACGAAGGCCACGGTCAATGATGACCGGATCGATCCGGCACAATTCGTCGTTCTCCCCAAGCGACCGGAGGCTGCGGCGGCCGGGGGCGGAACGCCTCCACCACCTAATTCGCTGAGCGAGTACATCGCGTTTGGCCATGACTGGATCCGTGCCGAACTCGACGTGGCGCCCGAGAATCTGCTGTTGGAAACAGCAGTCGGAGAGTCCATGATCCCGACTCTGGGCGACCGGGACCTGCTTTTGATCGACACCAATGACCGCAAGCTGCGCGAATTCGGCATCTATGTGCTGGAATATGGTGGGGAACGGCTGGTCAAGCGTGTGCAGCGCAAACTCGACGGCTCCCTTATACTGATCAGCGACAACGGTATTTACGAAGCTGAGCGGATTCCGGCCGAACGCGCCGGGGAAATGACTGTAATCGGTCGTGTGGTGTGGTCTGGTGGGCGGATATGAGAACTTTCCTCACCAAGCGCTGAAGGCGTTTCACGCAATCGGCAAGACCTATCGCCGCCGATCCAACTACAATGGCGCCGAGACACATTCAATTCGTTCGGCGTCGGCGATTTTTCCGCCGCCGGTCAGCGGCAAGGAAAAAGCAAATCAGATGACGAAACGTCCCGGAATACTGGTTGTCGAGGATCAGGACCTGATCGCCGGCCTGATCACCGACGCTTTGAGCGACAGCTACGAGGTTCAGTGCGCCCCTTCGGTGCCGGAGGCCGTCGATCTGCTGCTTTCCGGTGACATCAGCCTGGTGCTGCTGGATTGCGTGCTTCCGGGCGGAACGATGTGGCAGGTGGTGCTGGAGGCTGACCGGATGAATGTTCCGGTCGTGCTGATGACCGGCGATCCGTCGCAGATGCGGGAGATTTCTGGCGGGCCGCGGCCCTTTATCCTCAAGCCTTTCTCGATTGCGGAACTGATCGACGTCATCGACCGGGAGATCGGCGCGGCGTCGCTGGCCAAGCCCGTGCACTAACGGGCGGCGGAGGCTCGGTCGGAAGCTTAACGGCTTCTTCGTTTCTGCCTGGAGCAATCCTGGGCTACCAACCCGTTGTGTTGGAGGTCGCGGATGGAGTTCGACAGAGGGGAGATTTCTTACGTTCCGACCACGGGGGTTCGCTCGGTGCACGAGGCCCCGCTGGTCGCTGCGACCGACGCAACCCTCGAAGGGTACGGTGCGCTGGTCATCGATCCCCGTACCTTCCCCATCGAAATCGTGCGCTGGCCCGCCCAGGGTTGGCGTCCGATCGATCCCAACTCCGGCGATCAGGGCGGCGTGACGGAGGGTGTGTTCGAATTCTGGTGGAAGGGCGACACTCTGTTCGCCCGCAACAATGCCGTCGGCGATAACTACCTGTTTGGCTGGAGCACCTGGCCCGAAGAGGCGCGCGACGACGGCGCTCCAGGGCCGCGCCGACAGGCGCTTATCTGGCGGGCCAACTATCACCCCGATGGCGGCCAGCTTTTCTATCCAACCCACGGCCAGAGCTTTGTCGTGCCGCTGGCGCTGCCGGGCGACGACGTCACACCCGACCGCTTCACCGCGTTCGTGTGCGACGGATCGTGCGGACTCTACATCCACCCGGGCATTTGGCACGGGGCGGTTGTACCGCATGACGACGCGTGTGAACTGCTCGACCGGCAGAGCCGGGTGCACGCCCGGGTGTCCGTCGATTTTCCCAAGGAGTTCGGGTGCTATTTGGCGGTGCCGCTGGATCATCAACCGGTTGTTTGAGAGCGGGTCGCTTAGCCCGAGCCGGAACTGATCGGCGCGCAGTTCGAGCGCCCGGACATAACGCAGTCCTGGAGCGCGGACATGCTGTGCAGTCGGTTGATGACGTAAATCGCGGCGATCACCGCAACTGCCAGCAGCACGAGTGTGGCGATCGCCCCTCGGCGGGAGGGGGGCGGGTCTTCGTCCTCCATCATGCCCTCCCTTCGGCTACAGCGTGACAGGCCACCTCGACCCCATCGACTGCGATATGGGCGGGTTTTTCCACCCGGCACCGGTCGTTGGCGAGAGGGCAGCGCGGATGGAACGGGCAGCCGGGGGGTGGATCGATTGGGCTGGGCACTTCGCCACCGACGGGTGTGCGCGCTCGGCCGACGGCGTGAAGGTCGGGCACGGCTTCGAGGAGCAGGCGTGTGTAAGGATGGCGAGGGGTCCGGAAGATGGTTTCCGCCGGTCCGAGTTCCACCAGGCGTCCGAGATACATCACCCCGAGCCGGTCCGACATGTGCCGGACGACGGCCAGGTTGTGGCTGATGAACAAGTAAGTCAGACCAAGCCGCGCCTGCAGGTCGCGCATGAGATTCAGGATCTGCGCCTGCACCGATACGTCGAGCGCGCTGGTCGGCTCATCGCAGACGAGGAAGTCGGGTTCGCTGGAGAGGGCGCGCGCGATGGAAATGCGCTGGCGCTGACCCCCGGAGAATTCGTGCGGGAATCGTCCTCCGTCCCGGGCGGATAATCCCACCTGTTGCAGCAACTCCGCGACCCGTTCCCGCGTCTCGGCGGCACCCCGCGCCAGCCGAAAAGCGCGCATCGGTTCCGCCACGATGTCGGCCACGCGCCAGCGGGGATTGAGCGAGGCGTAGGGGTCCTGGAAGATCATGTTCATCCGCCGCCGGACGGCCGGGTCGGCGCGGGCAGTTTCCAGCTTCTGTCCCTCAAACCGGATTTCCCCCGCGCTGGGTTCGAGCAGACCCACCGCCATCCGTGCGACCGTGCTCTTGCCGCAGCCGGATTCTCCCACGAGCGAGAGCGTGCTGCCCGCGGGGATCGCGAAGGACACCCCGTCCACCGCGCGGAGGAGGGCCCTGCCCTCCCGCGACAATACTCTCTGCAGCGCAGGCCGGGAGACGTCGAATACGCGATGGAGGCCGGTCGCCTCGAACGTGTCGGCGGTCATGGATAGAGCCAGCATGCGGCCTGGGTCAGCTTTGCGGGCCGCAGTTCGGGGCGTTCAGCACAGGCCTCGAAGACTTCGGGGCAGCGCGGGCGAAAGGCGCATCCGGTGGGGATGGCGTCGAGGCGCGGCATGGATCCGTCAATCTGCGGCAGACGCCCCATGCGCTGATCGAGCGGGGGAATGCTTCCCATCAGGCCGGACGTGTAGGGATGTGAGGGATTGGCAACGACCTCGGCGACCGGGCCGATTTCGGCGATGCGTCCGGCATACATGACGGCGACGCGGTCGGCGGTCTCGGCGATCACGCCCATGTCGTGGGTGATCAGCATCACGGCGGTCCCGTGGTCGCGCGTGAGGCGCTTGAGCAGGGCGATCACCTGGGCCTGGACGGAGACGTCGAGCGCGGTGGTGGGTTCGTCAGCGATGACCAAGCGCGGCTCGGCGCAGAGGGCGAGCGCGATCACCACGCGCTGGCGCATGCCGCCGGAGAACTCGTGCGGATAGGAATCGATACGGCGGGACGCGGCCGGGATGCCGACCTGATCGAGCCAGTCGATGGCGCGGCGCCGGGCGTCGGACCCGCTCAGCTGGAGGTGGGTGGTAATGGTCTCGGTCAGTTGCGCGCCGACGGAGGCGAGCGGATCGAGCGTGGTGAGCGGGTCCTGGAAGATGGCGCCGATCTGGCGGCCGCGGATGTGGCGCATCGCTTCGGGCGGCAGGTTGTCGATGCGGCGGCCGTCGAGGGCGATGCTGCCGCCGGCGATGCGGCCGGGTGGCTCGAGCAGGCCGATGATGGCCGCGCCGGTGAGGGATTTGCCGGCGCCACTTTCGCCGACGACGCCGAGGATCTCGCCGGGGGCGATGGTCAGGCTGACCTCGTCGATGGCGCGGAGGGTGCCGCGGCGGGTGGGGAATTCGACGATCAGGTCGTGGACGGCGAGGAGGGGGGTGGCGGGGTTTGGCATCAGGCCGAGGCTTTGGGACGGCGCTGTGCGCTGGGGTGGTGCTTGGCGCAGGGGATGCGATACCGCGTCGGACGGCCCCGTTTGTCGGGGCTTTCCCTGTGGGCTGGGCGTCTCGCTAGAATCTCAGTTTTCGTTGAGTGGGATTTGGGATCGTGAAGTGAGACGGACGGATGAGGGGGCAAAGGTAAGGGTCGGTGTGTCGGCTCGGGCAGTCGTCTCGTCAGAATCTCAGTTTTGTGTTTTCGAGTTCTAAGATCCCGGGGTGAGACGAGCGGATGGGGAGGGAGCCGCAAGAATTGGCGTGCCGGCTCGGGCCGTTGTCTCGCGAGAGTTCTCAGTTTTGCGTTTTCGGGTCCGAGGATCGTGACGGAAGATGGCTGGTTTGGTGACGAGACGGGCGGGCTGGCCGGCTGGCGCAGAGAGGAGTCTCGCCAAAATCTCAGCTTTATGTTTTCGGGTCTTGGGATCGTGGACTGAGACGGAAATTTGATTCCGCTTGGCCGTCCTGCCGTTGCGGCGCGGCGGTTCGTGAGGGCGGCTGGGAGTTTCATTCATCGCGGGTCGGCCGCGCACTTCGGCGAGCATGATGTGATGGTGTGCCGGATGCGCTGGCCGGCGAAAAGAGCGTGCGGCTAAGGTCGCGTTCAGGGGATTGCGGAAGCGCATCGATCTGGCGATATAGTTAATAATACTAACTGATCAAGGACTGCTTAATCGGGCGGGCAAAATAGCACGGCAGTCTTGACGAAGCGAAGGTGGAGGGTCACCGCGGGCACCGTGCGCCGGCCTGCTGGGCGCGATGCGGAGCACCACCGGTGCGTCCGCTCGGTTCAGTCCACGGGACCTTACGGTGTTCCTGGATGCCATCGTTGATTTGCTGGAGCCCGTGGATATCTGGTTCCTCTGGCGCCCGCAGTTGCGCGATCCGGGCGACGAACTGGTGCTGGAGGCGGCGGTCAACGCGCGCGCCGACGCCATTGCGACCTTCAACCGGCGCGACTTCCGTCCAGTGTCCCGAATCTGAAGTTCGTCACATTCGTGACGCACTTCAGGTCGGGCCCACTCTTCTTTGTTTTCAGTGGCCTGCTTATCCCTTCCGTTCGCCGCTCGAGGCGGCGAACTTCAGGGGCAGGACACTAGCCGCCGTCCGCTTCGGCATTCAAATCCTACTGCCCGCGGAGGCGATCCAAAGGATACCATGACGACGCGAACCTCGACCTACCCCCTTCGTCTCCCCGTCTCAATCAAGGCTGAGGCGGAAAAGCTGGCCGCGGCGGAGGGCACCAGCCTGAACCAATTCGTGGCCACGGCCGTTGCCGAAAAGGTCGCGGCTTTGCGCACGGCCAGCTACTTCGCCGAGCGACGGGACCGCGCCAATTGGGACGCGTTCGACCAACTCATGAACCGCTGCGATGGTGAGTCACCGCGCCCTGGTGATGAAATGCGTTGAACGGCACCGAGCCATAGCGGGGGCCGATGACTGGTGCTGAGGCTCGCCGGATCGCTGGTTCCGGCCCAACCCCGTTAGGTGGTGCCTGAAGGCCGGCCGTTGGACGGTACAGAGCGGTGAAAGCTCGGCGTCCACGGTGTTCATTCATCGTCCAGTTTCGACCGAACGGCGGGCAAAGGCGGAGGATCGCCGCGTGTGCCGTGCGTCGGCGCTGCCGGGTCGCATTCGTTGCCGCGCGAACCGCCAGATAGAATTCGGCGATCTCCGCGAGACGCTCGCGGGCCGGTCGATTTGGCCGGCCCCCTGCGGACTCATACCTGGAATTTACTGGGGGAATTTACTGGCAATCGGCCGGACCTCAGCCCCGGTTCGCCGCCGATCGTCAGAGGCACGTTTAGGCAAGACCTGGTCGATGATGGGCGCGCCCGCGAGCGACTTGCCGACGCCGCTTTCGCCGACGACGCCGAGGACAATGGTCAGGCTGACGCCATCGAGGGTGCGAAGGACGTCGCGATGGGTGGGGAATTTGACAATCAGATCGAGGATCGAGAGGAGGAGATGGCCGGAGCGCAGATGCCGGGCCAAGCCCGGCCATGACGGCTGGGCCAGCGGGTGGTCTCTCCGTCTGAATTTCGGATTTCGACCCAAGTAGGACGGTCGGATGTCCCAACGGGCGGTTTCAGAAGCCGACGTTCAGGACCCCTCCTGCCAGCTGATCACCTCAGACTGTAATCATCAAAATCAGGCCGGTCGCAATCAAGCCACCCGTCCACAGCAGATCGAAATTAATCCAGCTCCTCCGCAAGAACGCGAGCCCGACCCACTCGTACACGACCAATGAGATCAGCCCGGTTGCCGCCAGCGTCGCAAGGGTGTGCACGGCCACGGCAGCGAGCGAAATCAGCAGTGAACCGCTGCCAATTATCGGCATGCTTGAGCACAGGGGTACCAGGGCCGGCACCAGCATCAGCCCGGCACCGTGAGCAGTCGCCATCAGAAACGACCAAAGAGCGAGGCCCAAAACGCCCGCGGTCATGCCGACGCGCACACGATGACGGTGGCCATAGAGCCAGTGGTACGCCGCCCAAACGATAAGGACGCTGCCAGCGATGAGATGGATGGCAGCGGTGTTGACCATCGTCCCCATGAGCATAACGGATGCCGCCACGACCCAAATGGAGAGCGCATGGCCGGCCGCCATGGGAAGCAGCGCCAGTTGTATGGTCCGGCGGCCTTGCCGATGCAGCCCGAGCGCCACGGCGAAAAGCCATCCCATCGCCGGGTTGAGACCATGAAACATGCCTAGACCGGCGAAGGTGAGCCAGGGCCAGGCAGTTTCTATCGCCATTTTTTGTGTGCGGGTGCCGCCGCGACGCTGGTTCGGATCTCAGGGATAGCAGTAGGAATCCGATGAACAATCACCACCTTCCAGGCGCACCTGATGCGGCCGGTGGGACTTCGGCCATTCGACAAGAAACCTGGGATCGAAGGCGATGCCCCCATTCGGTTCGGCGTCGAGCTTCACCATCCATCCATCCATTCCTTCGGGATAGAATTGCTCATCGATCGCGCCATAAAGCGAATTGGTGAAGTAAATCCGCCGCCCATCACGGCTGATCTCAACCATCTGCGGTCCGCCGTTCAGGGTGGCCGCGCTGGCTTTCGGGTGGGTCGCGCGTGAGACGATCCCGCCGATCCTAACAGTGCCGGTCAGCTTTGGTGAGAATGGATCTGACACGTCGTACTGCCGCAGGTCACCCGTGCCCCAGCAAGAAACGTAGAGAAAGCGGTCGTCCATTGAGAGGTCGATATCGGTGACGAGCGGTGGCACCGCCGAAAAGCCCTTGAGCATGGGCGGTAAAAGTGCAGGGTCGGCGGGCTCCGCCGGGATTTCAATGATCTTCCTGACCGCCCATTCGTTGCCGTTGCGGTACCAGGTCCAGATCGACGCGGAAAGATCCTTGAGGCTGATGACCGAGTTGACGAAGCCGTAGGCTTTGGTCGGATCGTGCGCTGGGCGAAGTTCGAAAACCAGCTGGTTCTCGGCGCCGAAGTCGACCTCTTGTTTATGCTTGCGCGAGTGCAAATCCCAGAAGTGCAGCTTGTGGCCGTATTGGCCGCCGAGCAGGACCTCGGGAACAAGGCCATTCTCGAATGTCGCGGGAAGGCCCCACTCGCTTGTTACCATGGTGTCGTGTCCGAGATGCCACCACGCGTCGTAAGCGAGGCGCTGCGGGCCTCGGTCAATCTCCCAGCGACCTCGGATATCGAACGTTTCGTGATCCATCAAAAACACGCCACCGGGCGCCTCGCCCTTCGCATTGCTCAGCGCGGCGACGTAGATGCCTTCCGGTCCGCAGTGAATCGTATGCGGGCGCGTGTACCCTGACCGTTCCGCGACTTCCTCGGGCTCCAGCACCCGAACGATCTTCGGCTCGTGCGGGTTGGCCTTGGTATCAAGGATGTGGATGCGCGACGAGCGGAGACCAGGCACGATGAGATAGCGGCGTTCGGAATGCGGATGGGGTGCGTTCGGACAAAGACAGGAACTGCACGCATTCCAGCCGAAATGGTGCAGTTCGTCGCCAACGTTTGGCATCGTCACCGTCCCGATCATTCGCGAGTAGGTCGGCGACGCGGGATCGACATCTACCACGCTGATCGCATCCGGAACAAGACGCGTGGGATCGAAGCTCGCGACGTAGGCGAGTGTTTCTGCGGGAGCCTTCATGGCCATTCGCGGGGAAGGATAGAATGTGGGATCCGGTCTCCAGGTCGCCATTGTGTTGCCCTTCCGTCATGTTGGTTCATTGCTGGCCGCGTGAGCGAGTCACCGACAGCAGGGCCTCGGGCGATAGTGCCTGAAAACTCTGTTACTTCCCATTGCGCCCTCCGGCGGGGCCCCGCAAGGGTCGGAACTCGTTAATATTGAGGGTTGCCAACATCACCCGATGTTCGCGCCTGATAACGCGAAGGTACGCCCGACAGTCGCCCGCGAACTCGGTCTCAGCAAACGTCGCTTTTGCGCTCCCGACGTTGCGCTCTGCTGATGACTTTAGTCCCCTGACGACTAGCTACGGATGCTGGCCACTATCAGACTGTACTGATCTGGAAGGAGCTGTCCTATGCCGATTGCGCAAAGCGGACTGGTTCCTCCCGGCCAGATCGAGCCACCAAACAAACGTCCGGTCTGTTAGTATCGCCGTCGCAGAGCGGACCGTCGCAAACCCACCCAAACCGGAACTTTCGAACTGAGACACTTCCGGCCAACGGCTTCGTGGCGCGTGGCCTGGCTCGCCGCAACGTTTGGCTGCGGACGAGAAGGTAGTGGGCTTCTGCGATCCACCCGGTCGCCTGGCCCGGGGCGGGTCTAGGTCGTCCCGGCCTTCACTCGGGACAGGCACGTCGGGCGCTGCAGGCCTCCTCGCGATGGCGGGGCGTGCGGGCGGAGGGTGTTCGTCGAGTGCGGTTCGCCCTGGGTTGCTTCGTCGGCCTGCTACGCAGCCTCCTCGCAATGACGTCGGGCATGCTTCGCGTACTGTCCGTTATCTGAGTTGATGACGAAGGGCGGTTCAACGCAGGCGCGGGTTCAGCGCGTCGCGCAGCCAATCGCCCAGCAAATTGATGGAGAGAACCATCAAAACGAGCGCGGCGCCGGGAAAGACGGTGACCCACCATTGGCCGGAGTAGAGGAAGTCGTCGCCGATGCGAATCAGCGTGCCGAGTGACGGCTGAGTGGGCGGCAGGCCGACTCCGAGGAATGACAGGGTGGCTTCGTCGAGGATGGCGAGGCCGAGGGTCAAAGTGCCGATGACCAGGACCGGGCCGAGCACGTTGGGCAGGATGTGGCGGGCCAGGATGCGTGGGCCGGACGTGCCGATGACTCGGGCGGCCGCGACATAGTCCTTGCCACGTTCAACCATCGTCGAGCCTCGGACGGTGCGGGCGAATTGCGGCCAGCGGCTGATGCCTATGGCGAAGACGATGACGTAGATCTGCACCTGGTCGTGCACCGATCTGGGCACGAGGGCGCCGATCACGCCATCCACCAGCAGGGCCATGAGAATGGCGGGAAACGTCAGCTGCACGTCGGCCGCGCGCATGAGGATCGCGTCGGTTATGCCACCGGCAAAACCGGAGACCAGGCCCATGGCGATGCCGAGAACCATGGCGAAGACGACGGCGGATGCACCGACGATCAGGCTGACCCGGGCACCGTACATGATGGCCGAGAGAACGTCGCGGCCCTGTTCGTCTGAGCCCAACACGTTCGACCAGGTGCCGTCGGCAAGAAAGATCGGCGGTTTGAAACTGTCCAGCAGAGACAGGGAGGCGATGTCGAACGGATCGTGCGGGGCGAGGATCGGGGCGAACGCCGCGCCGATCATGCAGACCGCGGCGATGAAGGTGGAGAGGATGGCGACCGGCGAGTGACTGAAGCTGTAGAACAGGTCGCTGTCGCGCCAACGCGCGATGCGGTTGGTCGCGCTCATCGCGCGGCTTGTACTTTGCGCGCTCATCGCGCGACTGCGACCTTGCGGGATACCCGCAGCCGTGGATCGACGGCGTAGTAGAGCAGATCGACGACCAGGTTGATGATGACGAAGACGAGGCCGACCATCAGCAGGTAGGCGGACATCACCGGGATATCGGCCACAGCGACGGACTGGATAAAGAGCAGGCCGACACCGGGCCACTGGAAGACGGTCTCGGTGACCAGCGAGAAGGCGATCACCATGCCGAGCTGCAGGCCGATGATGGTGATGACCGGGATCAGGGTGTTCTTCAGCGCATGGCCGAAATTGATGGCGCGGTCGCGCAGGCCTCGGGCGCGGGCAAACTTGATGTAGTCGGTGCGCAGCACTTCCAGCATCTCGGAACGGACCAGGCGCATGATCAGGGTCATCTGAAACAAGCCGAGCGTGATGGAGGGGAGGACCAGGGCCTTAATCCCGCTGATTGTCAGGAAGCCCGTGGTCCACCAGCCGATGCGGACCACGGTGCCGCGGCCGAACGCGGGCAACCAGCCGAGCCAGACGGAGAAGCAGAGGATCAGCAGCACGCCGATCAGGAACGTCGGCAGGGACACGCCGGCCAGGCTGACCACCATGAACAGGCGGGAGATCAGGGACTTGCGGTAGATCCCGGCATAGACGCCCATGGGAATGCCGATGACGACGGCGAGCACGGAGGCGGTGAAGGCGAGTTCCAACGTGGCTGGAAGGCGCTCGGCGAACAGGGAGGAGACGGGCTGGGACAGGCGATAGCTGAGGCCGAAATCGCCGTGCAGGGCGGCCCAGATGTATCTCACGTACTGGATGTAGAAGGGCTGATCCAGCCCGAGCTGATGCACCAGGGCAGCGCGCTGGGCGTCGGTGTAGTCGTTGCCCAGCATCGCCGTGACCGGATCGCCCACGTAGGCAAACATGGCGAAGGCAACGAGGCCGACGATCAGCAGCACCGGGATCGCCTGCAGGATGCGGGAGACGACGAACGAGATCATGGGGTGTCGCTGAACACCTTCGCACGAGTTTGGCGTTCACGCAGCACCGGCGGGAGGGGGTCTTCGCGCGCCCATTCGCTCACCATGGTGTAGCCAATCCCGAGCAGGACGGGACCAAGGAAGATGCCGAGAAGGCCGAAAGCGACGGCGCCGCCGAGCACGCCGAGGACCGTGAGGAGGAAGGGCAGCTCGGAGCCGCGGGCGATGAGCCAGGGGCGGGCGATGCTGTCGGCTCCTCCGACGGCGATCAGGCCCCAGGCGCACAGGAACAGGCCGTGGCCGAGGTGGTCGCTGAACATGAGCCAGAGGGCGGCGGGCACCCAGACGACGGCGGCCCCTGACGGGAAGACCGAGATCAGGCCGGCGAGTGCTCCGAGGAGGACGGGACGGGGAACGCCGGCGATCCAGAGGCCGAAGCCCAGCAGCACGCCTTGCAGGACGGCAGTACCGAGCAGGCCATAAACCACGCCGCGGACGGTGAGGCCGATGAGCGTGAGCATCCGATCGCCGCGCGGTCCGGCGATGCGGAGCATCATGATCCTGAGCCGGCCGGCAATCGCCTCGCCGTACACGTAGAAGAACCACGTGACGAACAAGGCCAGGATGAACATCAGCACGCCGCTGGCGATGCCGAGCAAGAGGTGGAAGACGGCTTCGAGGAGGATGCCGAGATAGGGGCGGAGCGGGACGAAGGCGGCGCTGAGGTCCGCGGCCCACGCGTTCCAGACGTCGGCTATCACGGGGCCGAGGCCGGGGATGCCGGTGACCCAGGGCGGGGCCAGGGGCAGGCCGGCGCGCAGCGCTTCCTCGATCCCGTGGCGGAGATGGTAGACGTCGTTGGCGCTTTCGGGGGCGGCGAGGCCGAGCGGAAGCACGATGATGATGGCCGCCACGAGCACCATCACCAGGGCGGCGACGCCCTTCCGCAGGCGGAGGCGATGGCAGAGCCAGTCGAACACCGGCCAGGTGGTGAAGGCCAGGATGGCGGCCCAGAACAGGGCGGAGAAGAAAGGATAGAGCACCAGGAAGCAGCCGGCGGCCAGTGCGCCGAGCAGCACCCAGAGTAGTACGCGTTCGACGGTCACTTTCCCCTTTCCCCAGGTCGCTTCGGGGGCGGCTGGTCAAGCACTCCCGCCGCTTCTAAACCATGATCGGTTCAGGTTGAACCGATCATGGTTCAAAGTTTGTCTGAGAGCACGATTCACGCTCCATGGGCTATGCAGCCTGAAGCGATCGCGCCAAAGGGGGAGGGTGTGCAGGATGCCACGTTTTGCGGCCAACCTGTCGATGATGTTCAACGAGACGCCGTTCCTGGACCGGTTCGAGGCCGCGGCGAAGGCGGGGTTCAGGGGCGTCGAGTTCCTGTTCCCGTATGAGCACCCGGCGGCGGAAATAAGGAAGCGGCTGGATGGGAATGGGCTGACCCAGGCGCTGTTCAATATGCCGCCCGGTGATTGGGCCAAGGGCGAGCGCGGTCTGGCCGGGTTGCCGGGGCGGCAGCAGGAATTCCGGGACGGGGTGGCACAGGCGCTGGATTACGCTCAGGCGCTTGGGTGCAAGCTGGTGCACTGCATGGCGGGGATTCCGCCGAAGGAGGTGCCCTGGGTGACGGCAGGGGCGACCTATGCGGCGAACCTGGCCTGGGCCGCGGAGCGGGCGCTCGCCGTGGGGGTGAAGATCGTGATCGAGCCGATCAACCACCGGGACATGCCGGGGTATTTGCTGCACACGCAGGCTCAGGGGGCGGCGATCGTGGAGGCGATCGGTACGGACCGGCTGGGGCTGCAGTTCGACGTGTACCATGTGCAGACGACCGAGGGTGACATCACCAAGCGGATGGAGAAGCACATGCCGGTGATCGCGCACATGCAGATTGCCGATGTGCCGGCGCGGAATGAGCCCGGGACCGGGGAGATCGGCTGGGCCTACGTGTTCAAGCGGATGGATGAGCTGGGGTATGGCGGCTGGGTGGGCTGCGAATACCGGCCGGCCGGGGAGACGGTGGCAGGTTTGGCCTGGCGCGAGCGGTTCGCTCACTGACGGAGACGGGGATGGCGGAGGAGCTGGTCTTTTACACCAACCCGATGTCGCGCGGGCGTGTGGCTCGGTGGATGCTGGAGGAGGTCGGGGCCCCGTATCGGACCGAGATCATCGAATACGGGGAGCAGATGAAGTCGCCGCCGTATACCGACATCAATCCGATGGGGAAGGTGCCGGCGATCAAGCATGGCGAGACGGTGGTGACGGAGAACGCGGCGATTTGCGCGTATCTCGCGGATGCTTTCCCTGCCTCGGGGCTGGCGCCGGCGCCGGGCAGCGCGTTGCGGGGGCCGTATTACCGCTGGCTGTTCTTCGGCGCGGGGCCGCTGGAGGCGGCGTGGGTCAATCAGGCGCTGGGCGTTCAGGTGCCGCCGGAGAAGACGCGGATGGTGGGATACGGCACGTTCGAGCAGGTGCTGGACACGCTGGAGGGGGTGCTGAAACAGGCGCCGTACCTGGCGGGGGATTTCAGCGCCGCGGATGTGTACACAGGCTCGCAGCTCCGGTTCGGGATGATGTTCGGGATGATCCCGAAGCGGCCGGCGTTCGAGGCGTATGTCGAGCGGTTGAGCGAGCGGGACGCGCTGCGCCGGGCCGCGGAAAAGGATGGGCCGTTGCCGTCTGCTTCGCAGGCGGCTTCCTGATGGCCGGGTTTTTCAAGGGAGAGAGTGAATGAAGATCGGATTCATCGGCACTGGGATCATGGGGCGCCCGATGGCGCTGAACCTGAAGAAGGCGCAGCACCAGTTGCTGGTACGGGACAAGTTCAAGGTGCCTGATGATGTCTCGGCGGTGGCCGAGGTGGCGCCCGACAATGCGACGGTGGCGGCGAACTCCGAGGTGGTGATCATCATCGTGCCGGATACGCCAGACGTGGCTGACGTGCTGCTCGGCGAGAAGGGCGTGGTCGAGGGGCTGAAGCCGGGCACGCTGGTGATCGACATGTCCTCGATCAGCCCGGTGGAGACGAAGGAGTTCGCCAAGAAGGTGAACGAGAAGGGGTGTGATTACCTGGACGCTCCGGTCTCGGGTGGGGAGGTCGGTGCACAGCAGGCAACGCTGACGATCATGGTCGGCGGGCCGGAGAAGGCGTTCGCAAAGGCGAAGCCGCTGTTTGAGGTGATGGGGAAGAACATCACTCATGTCGGGCCGAACAACGGGGACGGCCAGACCTGCAAGGTGGCGAACCAGATCATCGTGGCGCTGAACATCCAGGCGGTGGCCGAGGCGTTGGTGTTCGCGGCGAAGGCGGGAGCCGATCCGGCGAAGGTGCGGCAGGCGCTGATGGGCGGGTTCGCTTCGTCGCGCATCCTGGAGCTGCATGGGGAGCGGATGATCAAAGGCACGTTCGAGCCGGGATTCCGGATCCGGCTGCACCAGAAGGACCTGAACCTGGCGATCAGCGCGGCTCGCGCGTTGGGCGTTTCGCTGCCGAATACCGTCGTCGCGTCGCAGATGTTCAATTCCTGTGCGGCGTGGGGCGGGGCAGAGCAGGATCACTCGGCGCTGATCATGGCGATCGAGGGGCTGGCGAATTTCTCCATCCGCGGCGGGGAGGTCGGGAAGGCTTAGGGCCGGTCCTTCCGCCCCTTATTCAGGGGTCGATTCAGGGCTCATCGCCCAAGGAACGTATCTCGGTTGCGCCGCAGCTGATCATGGTGCGCTTCGGTGCGTTCTGTCGCCGCTTGCTGCCGTCCGCTGCCGATACCCTTCTCCTTCGCGTGACCATGAGCGGCGGGGTTCTGATACAGGCCCCGCTGCGTCGCATGCTTATCCACTTCGACCGAAACGGGATGGGCGCGAGCGACCGCGTCGTGACGAACCCCGGTGATCTGCCAGCAAACCTTCAGGCCGGCATGGCCGCCGGCAATGAGAAACCGGTTGGCGCGTATTTCCTCCGCCACATAGACCGGCGCATACCCGCCGACGCAGGTCAGTTGGTAATGAAAGTTAGAGTTCAACGCTTCGAACCAGTCGGGAAGCTGCACACTCGATTCTCCCCGGGCGTCTAACACCACACTGCCAGCATACAAGGTCGTGCGGTCCGGGCTTTCGACGGTCGCATGGACGAGAAACTTGTTCGCTGGATCAAGCGGATGGTCGATGCGGAAGAACTTGTCGGGGCAGAAGAAATGACCCTCCGCGAAGAGATCGTCACGAATCCAGACTGACCCATCAAATACGCCTGCCCAAACATAAGTTCCAATCGGGGACGTCGTGTCTACCGATGTTGCATAGATAGCGGTTGCGCCGTCGCCATCATTGCGATTGATGCAGGTGACGAGGTTATAGGACCCAGTCGTGGCTGCTGTCGCGGAGAACTGGGCGGATGGGCCGCCGACGAGGTTCGCGGCGTTGAGCGTCGTTGCAGATGCGAAGGAATAAGCATTGACCGCCGCTTGGCCCTGACCACCGAATACCGCAAAATCAGCGGCGTCACCGGATCCGACTGTGATAGCCATGACCGCCGGCCAGCCGCCGCGTTCACTTGTCACCTCAAAGAAGCCGCCGCGTTCTGATTGGCTGGCACCGTGGACGCCGATACCAGTTTGGCTGGTTCCAAACACAGCGTTACCGCCAGTGCTATCCGCATACACCCCGGTGCCACCGCCGGTGTTATGCGCCCAGACTGCGTAGCCTTCCGAACTCGCGCTGAATCCCGAGACGCCGTATCCGCGTCCCCTGCCGGCGGTGCTGTTGCCCCATACACCAGAATAGCCGGCTTCGATGCTCTGCCCATAAACGCCGTTATTAGCACCATTGCCGATGCCGACGACGCCGCTGCGGCCAGAGTGCGCGTTGGTGGTTCCAACGACCGCATCGACCTGTGCTGCCGTAGCCGAAACGGCGTTGCCCGATCCGGAATTGGTCGCCGTTAGCGCCGCAGCGCCGGTCGTGGAGGTCGCGACAACGCCGGATTGCGACGGTTGGGTTGTGTCGCCCTCAATACCAGGCGCGGTCGCAGTTGCCGATGATTTGAAAGCCATCTTCTTTCTCCCTCCCGGGGATCAGGACAAACTTGCCGCAGTCTCTGATTGGTCACCTATGCTACTGTGGATCGAGGAGCAGGCCTCGAGCAATGACGACAGGAAGTTGAGCCCCGCGACTGCTTCATCGGCCAACTCCCTCGGTTGCCTACTGGCCCAAACCTAGTGGATGGAATCTGACGGAAAGAGCCGTCAGATTCCATCCACTAGGCTTTATTTGGTGGGCCGATTCACCCGACGCTTGAGCGACTCAAGCGTCGGGATCGGACCACTAGCGGGTTTTTCATTAAAAACGGTCCAGTTGCCCGGGAGCAGGTCACCCGGTGTCAACAGTGATGGTACGACCGGAACCATTCAACAAAGCGCGGAATCCCTGAGGCAAGGGGTGTTGCGGGGGAAAATCCGGCGACTGCGGCTGCGGCATCGATATCGGCAAAGGTTTCGTCCACATCGACCGCCGGTTTCGGCACGTCCTTCACCACGGCGTGCCGGCCCAGCCCTTCTTCGAGCAAGGCAACGAGTGTGCTGACACGCTCGCTTCGGTGATTCCCGAGATTCAGCACCCGTGCCGGCGCGTCCGCCGATGGCGGGCGGTCAGCGACGGCGAGAACGCCTGACACGATGTCATCGACATAGGTGAAATCACGCTTGAGGCGGCCCCCGTCGTACAGCGTGATCGGCTCACCGGCGACGATGGCGCGGGCGAAGCTGTAATAGGCCATGTCGGGGCGGCCCCAGGGGCCATAGACGGTAAAGAACCGCAAGCCGGTCTGCGGCATGCCGTGAAGATGGGCATAGGCGTAGCTGGTGAGTTCATTGGCCCGCTTGGTCACGGCGTACATCGAGAGCGGGGTGTCCACCCGATCCGTCTCGGAGAAAGGAAGGCGACGATTGGCGCCATAGACTGAGGAGGAACTCGCGTAGACGAAGTGCCGCAGCCGTGGGAGCAGGCGCGCGGCCTCCAGCATCACGAGATGACCCATGACGTTGCTGTGAACATAGGCGTAGGGATCGACCAGCGAGAAGCGCACGCCGGCCTGCGCGGCGAGGTGGATGACGGTATCCGCGCCTGGGTTCGCGCGGATCAGGGAATGGACCGCGCCCCGGTCAGCAACATCGATTTGATGGAAGAAGAATCCTCCGCCCTGATTCAGGAGCGCGAGCCGGGCGCGCTTCAGATTTGGATCATAGTAGTCGTTGAGTTTGTCGAGGCCGATCACCTGCGCGCCATCCCGCAGCAGTGCCTGGCAGACGTGGAAGCCGATAAACCCGGCGGCTCCCGAGACGATGCATTTCATGGGTCGGCTCAATGCGATGTTGCGAAAGGCAATTCAAACAAAAACGTCGCCCGATCAGATTGCATCAGGCTGCCGGCCAGGCGCTGTGTCGCTCGCGCCGGAAGCCCATGACCGAGGCTTCGGGCTGCTCGGCGCATCATCGGCGCCTATCTCGCGTTTGAGGTAACGCAAGACGCCGAGGTCCTGAGCGAAGGCTCGGACCCGGGCGCGGCGGTCGCGAATCGGCCGGGAGTAGCCGTAGCAAAGGATAATTTTCGTCAAGCCATTCGATAATCGCAAGTGATTGCGTGAGTATCGACCGTCTTCACGCTGAAGCGGCGAGACCAGGGCCGCCGGTTTGACGTACGGCGTCCAGCACTGAACCGTTAACCACCGTGGCACAGGAGGTGGAAAAAACCGGCGTATCTTCGAGGCTTTTCCGAGCCAGTGCGATCCGCGCCGCCACGCGGCAGAGAAGCGGAACCAGGTGTCGAGCCGAATGACATCGGTCCCAGGCAGGCGATCCTGCCCGCGTAACAGCGCGTAAAGGCCGTCGATCATGCCTTCGGGGAGCTTTCGCTGTTCCAAAAAAAGGTTATAGACGTGCCTGCTTCGGTTGCGCCCGTCCCGAGTTGGGGTTGGGGCATTTCGATCCGGGGGGAGATTGGTTTTTCTATGAGCACGAAACCTGTCAGCCGTGAAACCTCCATGGAAGCGGGGGATGATAGCTTCAGACTGGAAGACTACATGCCCTATCGCCTGGCGGTGGCCTCGGCCAGCGTCTCGCGCCTGCTCTCGCGCCGGCTATCGGAGGCACACGGTATCTCGATCGCAGAATGGCGCGTCCTGACCATGGTCGGACGTCACGGGGTGCTGTCGCCCAGCGTGGTCGGAGAGCGTACCGCGATGGACAAGGTGAAGGTCAGCCGGGCCGCTGCCAGCTTGGTGGCCCGCGGCATGTTGAAGCAAAGCCAGGATCCTGCCGACGGACGGGGCCGCCTGCTGCGGCTGACGCGCAAGGGTGTCAGCGTCCATCGGGGGTCGCTCCCGCTGGTACGGAGTCTCGAGGACGAGCTGGCTGGCGGTATGGGCCGGACCGAGTGGGCGGCGCTGAACAAGGCGCTCGCCCGGATCGGCACCCATGTCCAGTCGCTCGATGAGCCTCTGGCGGAGGAGGAAGAGGCGGCCTGATCGGCCGCTTCGGGCTTATACTTCCTCGGTTGTGAGTGTGGACGCCCTTTCGCCGCGAAACGGGCCGGAAGTAGACAGCACGCGTACGCTGCTGGTTCGGTTGTGGCGGGAGTATGTTCAGCCCTATCGCAGCCGGCTGGTGCTGGTTTTCCTGCTCACCGCCCTCATGGCGGGGACCACCGCGATGTATCCGGTGGTGATCCAGCATGCGGTTGAGATGTTCGACAACAAGGACCAGCGGATTCTCTACCAGGTTCCCGTGCTGGTCGTGATCGTGACATCCGTCAAAGCGTTGGCTCAGTATCTGCAGACCGTGCAGGTTCAGCGCGTCGTGCTGTTG
Source organism: uncultured Pseudomonadota bacterium (assembly GCA_963791885.1). Taxonomy (GTDB): domain Bacteria; phylum Pseudomonadota; class Alphaproteobacteria; order Acetobacterales; family Acetobacteraceae; genus CAVSUZ01. Next base: position 335,740 of record CAWBUL010000008.1, read on the forward strand.
GTGATACGCGACGTGCAGTCGCGCATGTTCAGCCATCTGGTCTATTCCGACCTGTCGCGGTTGGAGCGCGAGGCGCCGGCGCAGCTGGCGGCCCGTTTCACCACGGATGCAACCATTATCCGCGATGCGTTGATCCGAACCGTGCAGGGCGTGGCGGATGCCGTGACCGTCGTCGGCCTGGTCGCCTCCATGCTGTACCTGGACTGGGTGCTGAGTTTGATCGGCGCGATCCTCTATCCGCTGGCGGCAGTTCCGGTGCAGCGGTTGGGACGGAAGGTCCGCCGAGCCTCCGGCGGTATGCAAGAGCGCATGGGGGAGACCGCAGCGCTGCTGAACGAAAGCTTCGCCCAGGCCCGCACGGTGCGGGCCTATCGACTGGAGCAGGCGGAGATCAGTCGGGCTGATAACGCTTTCAACCAACTCGCCCGGGCGCTGCTGCGCATGACCAAGGGCCGTGGCGCGGTGGATCCGATCCTTGAGGTGCTGGGTGGCGCCGCGGTCGCCCTGGTGATGGGCTTCGCGGGCTGGCGCGCCGCGATGGGCGGACATTCTCTCGGCAACTTCACGGGGTTCCTCGCTGCACTGCTGATCGCCTCGCGGCCGCTGCGGGCGCTCGGGTCGCTGAATGCGGCCCTGCAGGAGGGGCTGGCGGGGCTATCGCGCGTGTTCCGCGTGGTGGACGAGGCGCCCGGCATCGCCGATAGGCCCCATGCCCGACCGCTGCCGGAAGGACGGGGACGGGTCGTCTTCGACCATGCAGACTTTGTCTATCCCGATGGCCGCGTGGCGCTGAACGGGTTGAGCTTCGAGGCGGAGCCCGGGACGACAGTTGCGCTGGTGGGATCGTCGGGCGCGGGCAAGTCCACGGCGCTCTCGCTGATTCTCCGGCTGCACGACGTGACCGGGGGCCGGGTGATGGTCGATGGCGCGGATGTGCGGGATGTGACGGTCGCGTCCTTGCGGGACGCCATCGCCTATGTCGGGCAGGAGGCGCTGCTGTTCGACGAAACCGTCGCGGCGAACATCCTGGCCGGGCGGCCGGACGCCACGATGGTCGACATCGAAGCGGCAGCGGAGGCCGCGGCGGCTGATTTCGTCCGTGATTTGCCGGAGGGGTTCGAAACCCGGGTCGGTCCGGGCGGGCAGCGGCTGTCGGGCGGCCAACGCCAGCGGATCGTCTTGGCCCGCGCACTGCTGCGGGATCCTCGGATACTGCTGCTGGATGAAGCGACGAGTGCCTTGGATGCCGAAAGCGAGGCGGCGGTGAAGCTGGCTCTGGGGCACCTGCGCCGCGGCCGCACGACCATCGTGGTGGCGCATCGGCTGTCCACGGTGTGCGATGCCGACCTGGTCGTGGTGATGGCCGATGGCCGCCTGGTCGAGCAGGGGACGCATGAGTCGCTGATGGAAGAGATGGGGGTGTACTCGCGGCTGGTGCGCAGCCAAGCCTTGGTGACTGCCTAATTCCAAAAGCCGTGTCATTTGCTTGACGGTTCGTTCATCGAGGCATAGGCCCGAGGCGCGATGGACGACCTGACCAGCACAACCGAACGCTTGGTTGGTGAGCAGCGGACCAGCCGGCGCCGACCTCGGCGTTGGCCGGCGCGGGTGGCGCTGCTGGTGATCGTGCTGGTGGCTGTGCTCGGGGCAACGGCGTACTGGTATAGGTACGAAAGACCTGATCAGCACCGACGATGCGTTCACCGATGGCGATGCGGTGACGATCAGTCCGCAAGTGTCCGGGACGGTCGTCGCCCTGGACGTGACCGACAATCAGCGGGTGAAGGCCGGGCAGGTGCTGCTGCGCATCGACGACCGGCCGTTCGTCGCGGCGCGGGATCAGGCGGCGGCGAATCTCTCGGTGGCGCAGGCCGAGTTGGATAATGCGCGGCTGAAGCTGGATGCGGCGCGGACGAATTATCCGGCACAGCTGGCGGAAGCGCAGGGGCAGCTTGCCTCGGCCAAGGCGCTGGTGACCAAGACGGAAGCCGATTACCGGCGGCAGATGGCCATGCCGAAGCAGGCGACGACGCAGGAGGCGATCGACGCGGCCTCGGCAGCGCGGTTGTCCGCTCAGGCGCAGATGGCGCAGGCGGAAGGCGCGGTGCGCGCGGCGAGCACGGTCGAGGACTCGATCAACGAGGCCGCGGCCGACGTGAAGGAATTGGAGGCCAAGATCGGTGTGGCGCAGGCGGCACTGACGCAGGCGGAGATCAATCTCGGCTGGACGACGGTGACGGCGCCGCAGGATGGCTGGGTAACGAAGCGGAATGTGCAACTGGGTGCCTATGTGCAGCCGGGGCAATCGCTGCTGGCGCTGGTGACGCCGGATGTGTGGGTCACGGCCAACTTCAAGGAAACCGATCTGGGGAGCATCCATAAGGGCCAGAAGGTGGAGATCAGCGCGGACGCGTATCCGGGCCTGCACCTGACCGGTCATGTGGACAGCATCCAGCTTGGCTCAGGCTCGCGCTTCACGGCGTTTCCGCCGGAGAACGCGACGGGCAACTTCGTGAAGATCGTGCAGCGCGTGCCGGTGAAGATCGTCATCGATAAGGGGATGGATCCGAACAATCCGTTGCCGCTGGGCGTCTCGGTGGAACCGACGATCCGCACCGACCAATCGAGCCCGGCGTGGCGGCCGCGCGGCAATCCCTGGCTGATCGCCTGGGTGGTGACGCTGGCGCCGTTCATGGAGATCCTGGACAGCACCATCGTGAATGTCAGCCTGCCGCATATCGCGGGCAGTCTGTCGGCGAGTTTCGACGACGCGACGTGGACTCTGACATCCTATCTGGTGGCAAACGGGATCGTGCTGGCGATCGCGGGTTGGCTCGGACGGGTGCTGGGGCGCAAACGCTACTTCCTGATCTGCATCGCGATGTTCACGGTCTTCTCCTTCCTGTGCGGGGTCGCGACGTCACTGTCGCAACTGGTGTTCTTCCGGCTGATGCAGGGGTTGTTCGGCGGTGGGCTGCAGCCGAACCAGCAATCGATCGTGCTGGATACGTTCGAACCCTCGCAGCGCGGGCGGGCGTTTTCGGTGGTTGCGATCGCGATCATCTTCGCACCGATCATTGGGCCGACGTTGGGCGGATGGATCACGGACAGCTATTCCTGGCGCTGGGTGTTCCTGATCAACGTGCCGTTCGGGCTGATCGCGTTCTTCTCGGTCGCGCAGCTGGTGGAGGATCCGCCGTGGGTGCGCACGGATCGCGCTCGGGTGGCGGATATCGATTATGTCGGGCTGGGGCTGATCGCGCTGGGCATCGGCTGCTTACAGGTGATGCTGGACCGGGGCGAGGACTGGGATTGGTTTCATTCGCCGGCGATCCGGTTGTTCGCGCTGCTGGCCGCGGTGGGATTGATCGGCGCCACGGCGTGGCTGCTGCTTGTGGAGCGGCCGATCGTGAATCTGCGCGCGCTGGGCGACCGGAATTTCGCGGTGGGATCGCTATGCGTCTGCGCGATCGGGGCGGTGCTGTATTCGAGCAACCTGCTGATCCCGGCGCTGGCGCAGCAATGGATGGGCTATACGGCGCTGCTGGCGGGGCTGCTGCTGTCGCCCGGCTCGGCGCTGATGATCGTGCTGATTCCGGTGGTGGGGAAGTTCGCGCTGCCTCGGTTCCAGACGCGGTACATCCTGGCGTTCGGGTTCTTCGTGCTGGGGCTGGCGGCGCTGTTTGCGCAGCGGCTGACTCCGGATCTGGATTTCCGCACGATGGCGCTGTTCCGGGCTTTCCAGACAATGGGGCTGGCGTTCCTGTTCGTGCCGAACAGCACGCTGGCTTACTCGACGCTGCCGCGTTCGCTGAACGCGGATGCGACGGCGCTGTATGCGATGTTCCGGAATATCGCGGGGTCGATCGGGATTTCGGCGGCGACGGCGCTGGTGGCACAGCGGCTGCAGGTGCACCGGGCGTATCTGGCGGGGCATTTGTCACCATACGATCCGGCGTTCAACGACACGCTGGCAGGATACGTCGCGCAGTTGCGGGCGATGGGACACAGTTTGGCGGAGGCGCAGCATGCGGCGATGGGGTTGTTGAACCAGACCCTGAATTTGCAAGCGGCGATTCTCGCGTATGCGGATGCGTTTGCGATCATCGCGGTGGGGGCGTTTGCCGCGGTGCCTCTGACGTTCCTGTTTTCGCCGAGCCGGGCGGGGAGGCATTAGGGAGTCATCCGAGCGTTACATCCAGGCGGTCGTAGCCGCGGAGCCGATAGATAAGGGCCGAGCTGATCCAACTGACGACAAAGATGCCGATGATCAGGTAGCCGATCATCCCGAAATGATCGTTCAGCGCGCCGACCGCGTCCCAGAACGGACCCTTCAGATCGAGCTGATCCTGGAGGAGACCAAGCGCCTCGATCCCGCCGACGACCAGGGCGATGACGACGGACACGAAGGTGATCGTCATGTTGTAATAGAGCTTACGAATGGGCTTGATGAAGGCCCAGCCGTAAGCGCCGAGCATGAGAATGCTGTCGGTCGTATCCACCAGAGACATGCCGGCGGTGAACAGTGCGGGGAAAACGAGGATCGACCAGATCGAGAGGCCTCGTGACGGCTGGGCGGCGGAGATGCCGAGGAGCCCGACCTCGGTCGCCGTGTCGAAGCCGAGGCCGAAGAGAAAGCCGAGCGGATACATGTGCCAGCTTCGCGTGATCATGGCGAACATCGGGCGGAAGAAACGAGCCAGGAATCCTCGGCCGGACAGCAGCAGATCGAGGTCCTCATCGCGGTAAGGCGCGCCGGCTTTCACGCGGCGGAAGGTCCGGTAGACGGAGAGCAGGATGACGAGGTTCATGAGGGCGATGGCGAGAAGGAACAGTGCGGAGACAAGCGTTCCGATCACGCCGCCGACGCTGTGGACGGCGTCGAACTGACCCTTGAAGGCGGTCGCTGTCGCAGCGATGGCGAGGGACGCCAGCACGACGATTGTCGAGTGTCCGAGGGAGAAGAAGAAGCCGATTGCCGCGGGGCGCTTACCCTCCTGCATCAGTTTGCGGGTGACGTTGTCGATGGCGGCGATATGATCGGCGTCGACGGCATGGCGGAGGCCGAAGGTGTACGCCAGCAGTGCGGTGCCGAGCAGCACCGGATGGTCGCGGAAGGCGGTCAAAGCCCAGGCCCAGGCGGCGAGATTGGCGACGAGCAGAACGGCGTAGATACCGGCAACCTTGACGCGGAGATAGCCGACGTTGTCGCTGAAGACAGTGGCGAGAACGCGCCGCATCTGTTTGTCCCGATCAGTGCCGTGCATCATACTATGTGTCCGACAAGTATGACGTCCACACGCGTGCATAGGGGGAGACCGCATGCAGCGCTTCACGATCACCATCGATGACGATCTGCTGGGCATGGTCGATGGGGTGATGGAACGGCGCGGCTATGCCAGCCGATCCGAGGCGGTCAGGGATCTGATTCGCGAGGCGGCCGCCCGGGATGTCAGCGTGGCTGACGAGACACCCTGCGTCGCGGTTCTGGGCTACGTCTTCGACCATGGGACGCGTGCGCTGGCTCAACGGTTGGCGCGCGCCGCGCATGACAACCACGATCTGAGCGTGGCGAGCATGCACGTGCACCTGAATCACGGGAGCTGCCTGGAAGTCTCGGTGCTGCGGGGCGGCGCCGCGGCCGTGCGTGGCCTGGCGGATGCGATGACGGCACAACGCGGTGTGCGTCATGCGAATTTGCAGATGATCCCGGTGGCGGTGACGGAGGCTCGGCACAGCCATGGCGGGCGGAAGACCGTGCATCAGCATTTGAGTGCGTAGAGGCGGCCGGGCGGTTTGGTTTGGGGCGATCCGGTTCCGGTGGGAGCCGGGTTCACCCGTCCGCCGGTTCGTATTCCGGGCGTTTCAGCCAGTCCGGGAGGGGTGTTCGAGGGAGCGGCGTGTGCCGGGCGCGTGGGTATGCGGGGCCGGACGGGTCGGGGAATCTCGCGGCCGTCTCAGTTTTGTGTTTTCAGGTCTCGGGATCGTGTGGTGAGACGGATTGGCTCGGTGAGGCCGGCGGCGCTTGGTTGGTGAAGCGGTGCGGGGGTGATGTTTTTGGTGTCGGCGTGTCTCGATACCGTCTCAGTTTTGTATTTTCGAGTCTTGGGATCATGGAATGAGACGAGGTCGGGCGGTGCGGGGTCCGGGCTGGCCGAGGCGGGCGGGCTTGCCTCAGGGTTCGGTGGGGGCAGGGTTTCCTGCCGCCGCGCGGTGCTGGCGATAACGGCCTCCGGGTCGTTGAGGCCTTCGTTCAGGAGAACCGTGGTGATGTGCTCGATCCGCTCCCCGCGGTCGCAGGTTTCGGGGTCGGATTCAATTTCGCGGCGCTCGGCCTGTAGGCCGGGTTTTGTTCAGCAGTCATTGGCGGGTTATAGCGTTAGTATCTCTGACTGGGCAACGGTTTATGTGGGATACCACGGATCGATGGCCGACAATTTCAACCTTTTCGGCCGGTCTCCAATGCCTAAGATAACGCCCATGGACATCGACTGGAGAGACTGTGCCGTGGTCGAGACGGTGCCCGGAAAGATGGGCGGCCAGCCCGTCCTTAAGGGCACGCGCCTGCGCCCCGAGGATCTGCTGGTCAACCGGGAGCAGGGCATTGATTGGCTGGTCGAGAACTATGGCGGCGTCACGCCGGAGACCATCAGGGCGGTGTTTGATTTCTACGACCGACACCAGAGGGCTCGCATACCCCATCCAGCGTGAAGGTGCTTCTGGACCATAGCGTCCCGCGCGGGCTGCGCGCCTTCCTGACTGGCTTTGAGATCAAGCACGCGTTCGAGATGGGCTGGCACGAACTCCGCAACGGCGATCTATTGAATGAGGCCGAGCGTTCCGGCTTCGCTGTGTTGATCACGGCAGACCGCAACTTGCGGTATCAGAATCGGCTCGCCAACCGCCAAATCGCCATCCTGGAGCTTGGGACAAACCACTGGCCGACAATCGAACGTCACGGCGCAGTTATCCGAAGCGCGTTGGAGCGCTTGCCGGTGGCCGGCTACGGGCAGGTGCAGATGCCGAAACCGCCGAGGCATAGGCGGCTACAGGAACCGGGAAATAGTTAGGCCCGGGATCCGGCTGCAAACTCTTCGCCTGGCCACTTAGCAGTGGATGAACTGACCGTCCGGGGCAAGTTGCTGGATGAGATCGAATTCGTCCCGGTTTGAGGTCAACACAGGAATGCCAATCTTTGCGGCGCTCAGAAAAATCAGCGCATCGTGCCGGCACTCCTCGATGCGGCTGAAACCTTTGCGCTCGGGCCAGCGATCGCTAACCCGGCCGCGATGGATCTGCGTTGGCGAAAGCGTTAGCGCCCGCTAACCCCGGGCCAGATTGACCATGGACGTGATCGCAGCGTCCATGTCGGGATCAGTCGTCCGGCGGCTGGCGTCCGCGTCATACCACTCGATGACCTGCCTGGCGCCGACCGACCACGGAATAACGGCATGCCATCCAGGTGCGATCTGGCGGATCTTGGTGTTGTCGAAGATGACCGAGTGGGCCTTATCCCCGAGGAGCCCCGGGCCCTGGGTGGGAAGCGCCTTGGCGATTTGAGACGATGAGAGGTGCACCAGTTTGGGCTCGGCTCCGGCGGCTCGGCCAAGGCTTTCATAGATCTGGTTCCAGGTGAGGACCTGGTCGCTGGTGATGTGGAAGGCCTCCCCGATCGTTTGAGGATGCCCGAGCATGGGGACGAAGGCGCGGCCGAAATCCTCGGTGTGCGTGAGAACCCAGAGAGACGTGCCGTCACCCTGCACGATCACCGGTTCGCCCCGGCGCATCCGATCGACCGCCGTCCAGCCGCCGAGGATGGGAATCGAAGTGAAGTCGTAGGTGTGCGAGGGACGCACGATGGTGCCGGGAAAACCGGTCTCACGGTACGCGGATGTGAGGAGATCTTCGCCGGCGATCTTGTCCCTGGAATACTGCCAATAAGGATTGTGAAGCGGGGTTGATTCCCGGATGGGAAGGCGACCGACCGGTTTCTGATAGGCCGATGCCGAGCTGATGAAGATGTATTGGCCGATCCGGTCGCGGAAGAAACGGATGTCCGTCGCGACATGCTCGGCCGTGTAAGCGACCCAGTTCACCACGACGTCGAACGCGCGGTTGCCGATGGCGGCGCGGGCTGCCTGTTCGTCCCGGATGTCTGCGTGCAGCACGGTCGTTCCGGCGGGGATGGCGCGGGGCGTTTTGGTGCCGCGATTCAGGAAGGTCAGCTCGATGCCCTGCGATACGGCGAGAGCGGCGCAGGCCGCGCTGATCCTGCCGGTGCCGCCGATGAAGAGGACTTTGAGTGGGGTCATTCGCTTCCTCTGTGGTGTCGGTCTTGCGCCGGTGCGGGGGCGACCCTGTGCGCATAAGCACTTAGCAGTGGATGAACTGACCCTCGGGGGCAAGCTGCTGGATGAGATCGAATTCGTCCCGATTGGCGGTCAACACGGGAATGCCAACTTTGGCTGCGGTCAGGAAAATCAGCGCATCGTTCAGACACTCCTCACGCTGATACGGCTGAAACCCCGGCGCGCGGGCCAGCGTGCCGGCGATGACGCCGGCATCCGTCCAGACCTGCGCATCGGGCGTCGCCAGCCGGCTTGAGGGAATGCTGGCGAACAACTCCGCATAATGATCCTGCATCGCCAGCCAACCCGGCCGCGATGGCTCTGCGTTGGCGACACCACACGCCAGTTCCGCAAGGGCAACCGAGCAGTGGAACAGCAGCGCCTGGTCGATGACGTCGCGCACGCTGGACGCAAGCCGCCCTGCGGCGTGGTTGATATAGATGTTGGTGTCGAGGAGCAGGAATAACGGCCTGGTGGGTAAGGCCGTCAGGCTGATGAGAGCGTCCCGCGGGCGTGGGAGGAGTTGCGATGTCCGCTTCGCGGGTTTGCGTCTGCGCAGCGTGGCCCGGAGGTCAATACTCAAGATCGTGGTCTGCGCCGAGCCGTCCTGCAGTGCGGTGGAAGAATGCCGCAACCGGGTCGGGCCGGGCGAGCATGGCGAGAGCTAAAACGCCGAGCTCGCTGGTTGAGGTGACGCCGGCTTCGCGCTTCGCAGCCTCGACCAGGGCCGGTGGCGCACGAAAGCTGATGTGCTCGGTCTTCTCGCCGTCGAGGAGACCGGCGCGCCGGGCTTCCTCGATGGCCGAGGCGGCCAGAGTCGCGGAACCGGACGGGCGCGGGGTGCGGGTGGCGGCTTTGGCGCGCGCCTGCTTCGTCCTGCTTACGCTGCGAGCCACCGTCATGTCCAGCCTGCCTGCTGTGATGTGCGCGCTGTGATGTGCGCGCTGTGATGTGCGCAGGATGGGAGGATTTGTCACACATCGCAAGTGCGCGGTTGCCTGGACGCCGAGGGTTGATGTGTGTGTGGTGGACCACGGCAGTGTCACGCATCCCGGCCGCCACGACGCCGACATCGTGGCGTGGTCGGGCTCATCTAATCGGCATGCTTATCTTACCCTGGCGACCCCGAAGCTTTCGCCGTGTCAATATCTGCAGTATTCTCTGTGGTAAGTTTCGCTCCTGTGGGCAGCTTGTGACCCTGCCCCCAAACTGTTCTCACTCATAACCAGAATCCGTTCTGGTTGTGGTCCGTCCTGGACCGGGTTGCGAACTCGTTCGGAGTAAGTCCACGCAGGCTGGTGTGGGGCCGATGGGCATTATAGTCGGCCCGCCAAGCTTCGATGATCCTCCGGGCTGCGGGCAAGCCCTGGAAGACGTGCTCATTGAGGCATTCGTCGCGCAAGCGACCGTTCAGGCTCTCGACGAATGCGTTCTGCACTGGCTTGCCGGGGGCGATGTAGTGCCAGCCGACACCGCGATCTTGCCGCCAACTCAGCACCACATGCGACGTCAGCTCGGTCCCGTTGTCGCTGACCACCAGCAAGGGGGCGCCGCGCCGTTCTACGATGTGATTGAGTTCGCGCACCACCCTGCGACCGGACAGCGATGTATCCACCACCAGCGCCAGGCATTCGCGGGTGAAGTCGTCCACCACCACAAGCACCCGAAAGCGGCGGCCGTCGGCCAGTACGTCGGAGACGAAGTCCAGGCTCCAGCGCTGGTTCGGACCCTGTGGCAACGTCATTGGCGCGCGCGTTCCCAAAGCCCGCTTGCGACCGCCACGCCGCCGCACAACCAGTCGTTCCTCGCGGTAGAGCCGGAACAGCTTCTTGTGATTTAGCATGATCCCTTCTCGCCGCAGCAGAATATGCAAACGCCGATATCCGAACCGGCGCCGCTCGGCCGCCAACGCGCGGAGCCGCGTGCGAACCGCAGCGTCGCCGCCACGGCGCGATAGGTAACGGAACACCTTCGGTGCAATGCTCAGCAGCGAACAGGCACGCCGCTGCGAATAGCTCTTCTCTTCAATCGCCCAGATCACAGCTTTCCGCCGCGAGCCGGGCGTCAGAAGTTTTTTCCCAAGGCTTCCTTCAGCGTCGCCACATCCAGCACCGATTCCGCCAGCAGCTTCTTCAGCTTGCGGTTCTCCTCTTCCAGAGCCTTCAGTCTCTTGGCGTCCGAGATCTCCATCCCGCCGTAGCGCGATCGCCAATTGTAGAACGTCGCGTCGCTGATCCCGTGCTTGCGGCACAGCTCCGTTACCGGCAGTCCTGCCTGATGGTCTTTCAGCACACCGATGATCTGCTCCTCAGTGAACCGGCTCTTCCTCATCTTCCGTCTCCTGGCGGGAACGGACGCTAGCTCAGAGCGGGGACATTTCAGGGGGCAGGGTCAGGAATCCAGAAGCGTTTCCATTTTTTCCAAATGCCCCTCGCTCAATTTGAGGACGTCGTCTATTGCCCCCAGGCTGGTCGGGGGAGAGAAACTATAACTTTGCAACCCTAGACCGTGTGGACGGATTTTACCAAGACCAGGCCGCATGCGAAGCTGACAATTGCCGAGAAGCTCACTGCGGTTTTCTCGCATCGTAAGGCGACGCAAAAAACTAAGGACAACTAACCGCAATAAAAACTCAAGAAAATAGATGTTTACGATAGGAATACGCCCACCAGTAAAAGTAATTATAGTTAGATTAAATATCGTTAATAGAAGGAAAATCGCCCCGCAGAAGACAAAAAATACCACAAATGGTCGACGAGCGGCCTGAGTTTTCTGGCTAAACGCAGTTCGAAAGCTCATTGCGTCCATGAACGTTATCCCCCTTTTTCACGCGCCAGCAGTCTCTGGAGCTACCGATATCTGGAGGGAACGATACGCAGCGGTTCGAACGCAATGAAAAAATCACCCGGGCGGACCAAGATCGGCGTGTACAGAGATGGTATCACCTGACAGTAGCCGCTGCTGGCTGAGGGATCAGGCGGCGGTCTTCAGGTCTGGTTTGTCCTCCTTCTTACTGTGCTTCGGGATGCCATCGCAGAATGCCTTGGCGGGCGTCCCGCCGTTCATGCCGTGCCCCTGATGGGGGCGCTTGGTATTGTAGCCAACCAAGTAGGCATCGAGCACGGTCTGCATCTCCTCGATCGTCTCGAACCAGGTCTTGCGGCCCTCCACGCGGAAGTGCTCGTTCAGCAGCTCGCTGCAACTCTCGAAGGTCAGCGGTCTTGGCGCTCTTCCGTACGGCGATGAGATCAAGCCGCTCGGCCCCGAGTTCCTTTAACCTTAACATTCGCGCACTGCGATCGGATACCTTCGACTGACTTGTGGTGCTTGAGTTGGTGGGGCCCGTCCCGATGGGATTGTACAAAATTGTTATAAAGACTGACCTACCAATCTATGTGTGTGTCCGATCCAGAAAAACCTCCAACACCCCAACAAATCCAGACAGATTGTCCGCATGCAACCAGTGGCCGGCGTTGCGCACCTTTACGAAGCGCGCGTGTGGAAAGAGTTCGCGGATCACCGTTCGTGCCTCCGGCTTGATATAGTCCGAGCGGTCGCCGGAAATGAACAGCGTCGGGCCGTCATAATGGGCGGTGGGCGACTCCCAGCCCTCGATCGCGGGCAGTGCGTCAGCGAGTTCCTTCAGACCGATCCGCCAGGGCGGCGTTTGGCCGGGCCGAAAATTCTGCAGCAGGAAGGTGCGGATGCCGGGATCGGGCACGGCGCTCGCCAGCGCTGCGTCAGCCTCGGCGCGGGTTGCGGCCTCGGGCAGTGCACGCATCGCCGCGATGTAGCCGCGGAAGCGCGACGCATAGGGCACGGGCGCGATATCGGCGACGCAGAGGGCGGTGACGACGTCGGGATGATCCAACGCCAGGCGCATCGCGGTCTTGCCGCCCATGGAGTGGCCGATCACCACAGCGGGGCGGGCGTTCAGCGCCTCCATCGTTTCCAGCACGTCGACGGCCATGGTGGGGTAGTCGGCGCCTTGTGCGTGCGGGCTGGCGCCGTGGTTGCGCGCATCCATCGCGATGACGCGGTGATGCGCCGCCAGCGCGCGCTGCACGCCGCCGAGATTGCGCGCCGATCCGAACAGGCCGTGGAGCAGCACCACTGGCCGGCCGTGTCCTGCTTCGACGCTGTGCAGAATCATCGGCGTGCGGGCCAGACGGCGAGGCCGACGCCGGCGAGGATCAGCGCTGTGCCGGCGACCAGGTCGGGGGTGATCGGCTCGCCGAGAATAATCGCGGAGAGGATGATGCCGACCGCCGGCGTTGCGAGATAGCCGACGGATGAAACCACCGCGGGAAGCAGCACCGCTGTCTCCATCACGCCCCAGGTTCCCAGTGGACCGGCGAGCAGTCCGACATACAGCATCGGCCCCCAGGCGGCGGGGCCGGCGCCGAAGGATGGATGCGGTGCCTCGATCAGCACCAGCGGCAGCAGTGCGAGGGAGGCGATCAGAAAGCACCAGGGCAGAAGCTGGAACATCGAATGCATTGGCGGCGAATGGCGCACCGTCAGCAAGGCGACCGCCCAGCACAGCGCACAGGCGAGCAGGAAGGCGTTGCCGATGAGGGCGTGGCGGGAGGTCCAGTCGACGGCCCAGGGGCCGACGAGCACGGCGATGCCTCCGAGGCCGATGAGCGTTGCGATCCATCGCCGCGCGGTGATGTGCTCGCGGAGGAAGACCAAGGATAAGGGCACGACGAAGATGGTGGTCGTGTTCGCCAGCACGGCGGTGCGTCCGGCCGGTACCCAGGCGACGGCGATGTGCGCGAGGGCGAAGAAGGCGGCGAGCTGGAGCAGGCCGACGGTGAGGAGCGCGGGGAGGTCGCGCCAGACGGGGACGATCATGCGGCCTGACAGCGCGAGGACGATCGCGGCGACGAGGCCGGATTGCACCGCTCGGGCCTGGGCGAACCACAGCGGTGCGGCGCCATGGTCGATGGCGAGCTTGGTCAGCGGCCAGCCGCTGGAGAGGAGGATGACGGAGATCAGCAGCAGCGCCAGCCCGCGCAGCGGCACCGGCGGCGCCGCTGTTTGGGCGCTATTGCCCATGCGCATCCGCGCAATCACACTCATCCCATGCGCATCCGCGCTATCACATTCATCCCATGCGCATCCGCGCAATCACACTCATGGTGAATGGATTACTGGAAGGTCGTCCAGCGGGAAACTGCCGGCTCCGCGGTGGCCCATTTCCATCCCTTGGGGTCACGGCAGATCATGATCATGTACCAAGGCGGGGCTTTTCCGTCGGCGATGGAGAAGACGACGTCGCGACAGACGGCGATGGGTGTCACGATCTGATCCACGACGCGCAGGGTGCCATGCTCGTTGCCGATCGGGATGGTGTGGTTGATGTGCCACGGCGCCTCACCGCCCACCGGGATAGCGCCGGCGGCCTCGGCGATCGCGTCCTGCTCTGCGCCGGTGCGCACCCGCGTGTAGGTGTTGGAGGCGTAGTTGGTGACGGTGCCAACCGCGACGCCGACGGCGACGCCGACGGCGGGATTGCCGGTGGCCGCGCCGGATGCGGCGCCGCTGGCGATGCCGGCGACTTCGCCGATGCTCTTGCAGCCTGCGAGCGGGATCAGGGCGCAGAGCAAGGCGGCGGTGCGCAGCGTCATTGCAGGCCGTTCCAGCGCGCGGTGGAGGGTTCGGCCAGGGCCCATTCCCAGTTCACGCCGTTGAAACAGACCGACGTGGTGTAGAAACTCTCGGTCACATTCTTATCGTTCTCAATCGAGAAGACGATCTGCTTGCAGATGAAACCGGGGGCGCTGGCGATGCGGAACACGGTGACCTGGCCATGATCGTTGCGCTCGATGGGCAGATCGTGCACCACATGCCACGGCGCGACCTGGCCGATGGCCAGCGGGCCGGCGGCATTGGCGATGGCCTGCTGTTCGGTGTGGTGCACGCGGCGCTCGACGTAATGGAGGCCGGCATCGGCCGCCGCTGCCACGCCGAGGCCGATGCCGGTGCCGAGGGCGGCATTCTTCGTGACGCCACTGGAGATGCCGGCGCTCGCGACGCCGGCCAGGTCCGCGGTGCCGGCGGCGAGAAACGAGGTGCAGCCGCACAGCATCGAGAGCGAAATGAACAGGGCAGCCCGGGGAATCGCGCGTGCAATGTACATCGCTATTCATCAGGAACGGTCCCCGCGCGGGTGCAAGTCGCCAGAGGGGTGACTCGCGGCCGGTTGACCGGATTGGGATCGATCCTATCGTGCACGTGATCGAAGGACGGTGATTCGACATGACCCGATATCTGCGGAGCGGCATCTTTCTCGCCCCGTTCCACGCGATGGATGAGAACCCGACGCTCGCGCTGGAGCGCGACCTGGAGTTGCTGCAGCACCTCGACCGGCTGGGATATAACGAGGCCTGGATCGGCGAGCATCATTCGGGCGGGTTCGAGATTATCGCTTCGCCCGAGGTTTTTATTGGTGTTGCGGCCGAGCGCACGCGGCATATCCGATTGGGCACCGGGGTTGCATCGCTGCCTTATCACAATCCCTTTATTCTCGCGGATCGGATGGTGCTGCTGGATCACCTGACGCGCGGGCGCACGATGTTTGGTGTCGGGCCGGGTGCGCTGGTGCACGACGCGGTGAAGATCGGCATTGCGGCGGGCGATCAGCGGCGGATGATGAATGAGAGTCTGGATGTCATCTTGCGGCTGCTGCGCGGCGAGACGGTGAACGAGAAGACCGATTGGTACACGCTGGAAGACGCTCGACTGCAATTGCCCTGTTATACGCAGCCGGTGATGGAGTTGGCGGTGGCGGCCTCGCGGTCTCCGACGGGTGCGCTTGCGTCGGGGCGGCATGGGATCGGGATGCTGTCGATCGGCGGCACGTCGCCCGAGGCGATGAAGCATCATGCGAATAACTGGCGGATCTATGAGGAGCAGGCGCGGCTGAATGGGAAGGTGGCGGACCGGAAGAACTGGCGGCTGGTGACGATGGTGCATGTGGCGGAGACGCGCGAGCAGGCGCGGGAGAATGTGCGTTACGGGATCGAGGCGTTCGCTCAGTATTTTCGCGATGTGGCGACGTTTCCGATCGTGCCGCCGGGGATCGGGGACGCGTACGAGTATTTGGTGGAGACGAAGTCGGCGTGCATCGGGACGCCGGATGATGCGGTCGCGTATATCGAAACTTTGCTGGAGGGGACGGGTGGGTTCGGCTCCATCATGGAGCTTGCGCATAACTGGGCGGATTGGGGTGCGACGAAGCGGCATTACGAGTTGATGGCGCGTTATGTTCATCCGCATTTCCAGGAGAGTCGGGAGCTGCGGCGGGAGAGCTATGGGTTCGCGACGGATAATGGCGATCGGTTCCGAGAGCAGTCTCAGGCGGCGGTGCAGGCGGCGATCGACGGGAACGCGAAGCGCACGGCGGCGGAGTGATGAGTATGGATCAGGAGCTTGTCGTGGTGCTGGCTCGGGCGGCTGGGCTGGAGAAGGCGCTTGCCGCGTTTCCGGAGGATGTGCGGGCGGCGGCAGAGCAGGCGCGGACGATGATGGAGGCGGTGCCGGTGCAGAAGGATGCGGCGGCGGAGCCTTGGCCGCCGATGCGCGCGGTCCTCGCGCCATGAGTGTGCATTGGTTCACGGCGGAGCAGATCGCGGCGGCATATGCGGAACACGAGCTTTCGCCGCTGGAGCTGGTGTCGGCGCTGATTGCGCGGATTAAGAAGCTCGATCCGGAACTGCATGCGTTCATTCGGCTGGATGAAGAGGCGGCGCTAGCGGAGGCGCGGCTGGCGACGGAGCAGATTGCGGCCGGGCGGAGTCGGGGGAAGCTGCACGGCGTGCCGGTCGGGATCAAGGACATCATCGATGTCGCGGGGTTGCCGACGACGTGTCACTCGCGGGTGATGGAGGGGCATATCGCGCGGCGTGATGCGCAGGTGATTGCGCGTCTGCGGGCGGCGGGGGCGATCATCCTGGGCAAGCTGTCCACGCATGAGTTTGCGATCGGTGGGCCGAGTCATGACCTGCCGTTCCCGGCGGCGCGCAATCCGTGGAACCTCGCGCATCATCCGGGCGGGTCGTCGTCGGGGTCCGGGGCGGGCGTTGCGGCTGGGCTGTTCCCGGCGGCGCTGGGTTCGGATACGGGCGGCTCGATCCGCAATCCGGCGAGTTCCTGCGGCATCGTCGGGCTGAAGCCGACTTATGGTCTGGTGTCGCGGCGGGGTGTGTTTCCGCTGGCGTTCACGCTGGATTATGTCGGGCCGCTGACTCGCACGGCGGCTGACTGCGCGCTGATGATGCAGGCGATTGCGGGTCATGATGCGGATGATCCGGGAAGTGCGGCGGGGCCGCCGATCGATTTTGGCGTGGGGCTGGAGGCGGGGGTGCGCGATCTGCGCATCGGTTTCGTCCGGCACTTTCACGAACGGGATGAGCCTGCCGATCCGGAAGTGACGGCCGGGTTGGAGGAGGCGGCGCGGCTGATGGAGGCGGAAGGCGCGCTGGTGCGTACGATCACCTTGCCGTCGCTGCAGGAATTTGCGGCGGTGAATCGGGTGATCCTGACGGCCGAGGCGTGGTCGGTGCACGCGCATTGGCTGCGAGAGCGGCCGGGCGATTATGGGCAATTGACGCGGCAGCGGTTGATGGCGGGCGCGTTCCTTTCGGCCGATGCGTATGTCGGCGCGCAACGGCGGCGGACGCAGTTGATCGGCGCGGTGAACGACGCGTTGCGCGAGGTGGATGTGCTGATGTGCGCGTCGAACCTCGATCCGGCGTGCAATATCGAAGATCCGGCGGAGATCGCGCGGACGTATTCGCGTCAGGCGCGCACGCCGTTCAATGTGACGGGACATCCGGCGCTGGCGATGGGCGCGGGGTTCGCGCGGAACGGGTTGCCGTTGTCGGTGCAGTTCGTGGGGCGCACCTTCGCGGATGCGACGGTGCTGCGGGTCGCCGCGGCGTATCAGCGCGCGAGTGGGTGGTATGAGAGGCATCCGAACATATGAGCTCCGATCTTCCTGGCCCGGTCTCGCGCGTCTGGTTTTCGCAGCGGTTGCGGCTGCACTCGGTTGATTGGGGGAATCCGGACGCGCCGCCGCTGATTCTGCTGCATGGCGGGCGGGATCACTGCCGGTCGTGGGACTGGGTGGCCGCGGCGCTTCGCAAGGACTGGCATATCATCGCGCCCGACCTGCGCGGACACGGCGATAGTGCGTGGTCGCGGTCTGGCCATTACACGATGGCGAATTACATCTACGACCTGGCGCAACTGATTCATCAGCAGAAGCTGGCGCCGGTCAGCATCGTGGCACACTCCTTGGGCGGGAACATCACGCTGCGCTATGCGGGTATCTATCCGGAGACGGTGCGTCGTTTGGTGGCCATCGAGGGGTTGGGGCCTGGTCCCCGCTCGGCTGCCGAGCGTGATGCGAAGCTGCTGCCGGAGCGAATGCGCGCGTGGGTGGACGAACAGCGGGCGCAGGCGGGTCGGTTGCCGCGGCGGTATAAGTCGGTGGAGGAGGCGCTGGCGCGGATGCAGCAGGCCAATCCTCGGCTGACGCCGGAACAGGCGCGGCACCTGACGGAGCATGCGGTCAACCAGAATGAGGATGGGACTTTCACGTGGAAGTTCGATCCGTATGTTCGGATCTGGCCGCCGTACGACATGTCGCGCGAGGAGATTGCGGGCCTGTGGTCTCGGATCACGTGCCCCACGTTGTTGGTATGGGGCCATGAAAGCTGGGCTACGGACCCGGCGGCGGATGGACGCGCGGCGTATTTTCAGGATGTGCAGGTACTGGGTGCTGAGGGCGCGGGGCACTGGGTGCATCACGACCGGGCGGATGTGTTTATTCCGGCGGTACGGGCGTTCTTGCGATAGGAGCGTTTCGCGCTTTCACCCTGGTTGCGTTCGGTCCGGGACGAGGACGCCCGGGTTATGGGGAATATTGTCTCCACATATGATTTGAGCATCTCGCAGTAGCCCGTGGCGTAAGGCGGCAAAGGGCGGCGCCGGTCCCACAGCATCGCGAGTGGCTCCCGCAAAGGCTGGCCGCGCAGGGTCAGGCCGATAACGCGCAAGGCATAGCGGTCGGTTCGCAACTGAGATGGGATGATTGCGACGCCATGACCGGCTTCGGCCAGCGCAAGGAGGGTGTGCGGGGTGCGACTGGTCAGCAGAATATTGGGCCTGAGGCCGGCGAGCCTGCACGCGGCGTCGAACGCGCGGCGCACGACGAATTCCGTGTCCAGCACGAGCAAAGGGTGTGGCGCGAGGTCAATGATTTCGATGGCGTCGCGCTTGCCCAACACCATGTTCGGGTGAGAGGCCGCGAGCAACTCGACCGGCTCGAGCGGCATGCTGGCAAAGCGCGGGTCGTTCGGATCGACGGCCTGAAGCAGATTCTGTGCGAGGTGAATCTCACCGCGTTCGAGCATGGCCAGGCTCTCTCGCCCGGCCGCTTCGATGATCTTGACCTCGACATTCGGATACCGCTGCGCATAGTCGTGCAGAAATTGCGAGAGCACACTTTCGATGTGCTGTGGCGAAGCCGCCAATTTGAGAATGCCGGTATCGCCACGACGCAGCAGTTGTGCACGCTCACCGAGGGCGTCGGCGTGGTTCAACAGGCCGCGGCAATCGCCGAGGAACTGCTCGCCCTCGCTCGTCAAGACCAAGCGGCGTCCGACCCGATCGAACAATCGAAAGCCGAGTTCGCGTTCAAGATCGCTGATTTGACGCGACAGGGCGGGTTGCGCAGTGCGCAATTTTTGCGCGGCCTTCGAGACGGTTCCTAAGCCGGCGACCGTTACGAAAGTGCGGATATGCCGGAGATCCACAGCGCCTCCTTATGCCGAATCGCTATCGATCGCGAGACGAATTCTATATTGGACGGTGTAAGCGCGGTCCGTCAAAGCTCCTGTGGCGTTCACTGAGAGCGCAAAGCTTCGGAGCCAGAGCGGAGGAACCATGAGGAAACGCTATACAATTGCCTTGTCGGTTTTGGTTGGGATAGTAACGGGTGTTGCCGGTCCTTACGTGGTCCATTCGCAGGAGGAACAGCCGGTCTACATGATCGCGCTGAACGAGGTGACGAACCCCGACGGATACAAAAACGAGTATCTTCCGCCTGCTCAGACGTCTATCAAGCAGTATGGCGGCACTTATGTTGCTGCGGGGCTGGGAACGCCCATAGAAGGGACGCTGCCGCACGATCGGATCGTCGTGCTGCGCTGGGCGAATATGGCGACGCTCCAACGCTGGCGCACCTCTCCTGAGTACACCGCCGCGCACAAGATCGGCCTTCAGTACCGCGAAGTACAATATTGTTGCGGTGCCCGGTCACTAGAATGGTTTTCTCTGATATTGTCTTTCGCAGGAAGTTCGACCGGAGGAAGGATGCCACCGAACCCTCCTTTGTTTCGTGATGCGACCGCCTATGAGCATGGCATGGGCGTGTGGAGCAGTCTTGTCGGGCAACAATTTCTCGACTGGCTCCATCCGCCCATGGACCTTCGCTGGATCGATGTCGGGTGCGGCAGCGGCGCGTTGGCTGAACTCTTGGCGGAGCGCTGCGCACCACGGCACATCCATGGTATTGATCCATCGGAAGCACAACTGGACTTCGCCCGCGCCCGTCTGCTCAATCATCCCGTGACTCTCCGCCGTGGGGACGCATTAGCCCTGCCATTCGATAGCCGCTCTTTCGATGCCGCGGTGATGGCACTGGTCATCTTTTTCGTCCCCGATCCGAGCCAGGCCGTCGCCGAAATGGTTCGCGTGGTGGTCCCTGGCGGGATCGTCGCTGCGTATGCCTGGGACTATTTTCGGGTGGCGCTCCATCGTCGCCGATCGCTGAGGAACTGCAGAAGATTGGCGGTCCGACGCTCGATTTGCCGCCCAGTGTGGAGGTGTCGCGTATCGACAAGCTGCATGATCTCTGGACGGAGGCAGGCATGGAGAACATCCACACGCGGTCGATTTCGGTCCAGAGACAATTTGCCGCCTTCGACGATTTCTGGAATGCGACGCGCACGGCGACGTCTATTCATCGCGCGATCGAGCAGCTGAGCTCCGATGAAGTCGCGGCAGTGAAGGCGAATTTGTCGCGGCGGTTCGGTGTTAAGAGAGGCAAGCCGGTTGTCTGTGAGGCGCGGGCGAATGCTGTGAGTGGGCATGTCGTTCGCCGGTAGCGCGAATCCATGCCGCCACGCGATGGTTGATTGCTGCAGCGCTGATCGAGATCGAGGCATGCTGCCGTAGGCAGTTGATGTGATATGGCTGACAATAGAAAAAGGTTTTATGTCTCAATTTTTGGTTGTATGAGGGCGGCAGGCGCCGAAAATTAACGCCTTAACCCATTCGATTGTATGAGCAGAACGCTCTTGGTTGCATCAGCAGGAGCGTGACGTCATGCGTTTCAATTCACTAGCCGGCGGTATTCTGATGTTGGCCGCTTTCTCCGGAATGGCTGCCGCCGCGCCGGTCACGACAATTCTCGATACGACGGACGATATTGCGTTCCAGGGTTCTTCGCCCACGGGTTGGTTCGGCGGATCCGACCAGGGGGATGTGATCGGCAATAATTTTGACACGTCGCAGATCGTGGTGACGGAGACATCTCTGCCAGGAGGTGGGCTTGGCTTGGATTTCAAGCTCTATACCCAATTCAGCGGGACGGACTGCTTCGGCGATACGTGCGCGTATAATGCCGACCTGTTTCTGCGCACGCCTTCTGCCGGGTATAGCGCCACGCCCTTCAATTATGCTGTCACGCTGGGCGGTCAGGGATCGAATGGCGGCCTGACGCAGACCGGGCTCTATCAGGTGGGCACGTATGCGACGTCGCAGGACATCTGGGCAGGACGCAGCGGATTCATTTATGGCGGCGAGTACGTGCCGGAGGATAATTCTGCGCCGGCGGAGCAGGTGCCGACGGTTCTGACGTCCGGGACGTTCGTGACAGGCGCGACGGTCAGTCAGTCCTCGGTGGCCGGCGGGTATATCGACGATATTTCGCTCGACCTGACGGCGGCGGAGGCGGTGCCGTTCCTCAACGGGTTCGACGTGCTGTGGGGCACAGGGGACTGTGCGAATGACACGATGTTCGGCACCGTGCCGGAGCCCGCGGCGCTGGCGGTGTTTGTGATGGGTTTGATGGGGCTTGGTATGATCCGCCGGCGCGATGCTCGGCCGCATCCGATGGAGCTGGCGGAGAGACCTGAGTTCCTTCAATCGCCGTAGAATACAAGGATCGGGGCTTCGCGGGCTTGAAGAAGGCAAAGGCGCTGCCTTTGCCTTCCTTGCCGAGCATGTTGTTCAGGGCGGATTTGACGGGGTTTGTCCGCGGGGCCAGTCCGGTTTTCCGGGATGTTCAGCGGAGCTGAAAGCTAGCTCTTGGTCATTGCGGCCGTGATATCGGCCGACATCAGCATTGCCTCATATGGATTCCAGGTGGACATCACGAACCATATCCGTGAGCCGCCGCCGTCCAGCGCGGTCGCCAAGCGGGGTATCTGGTAAGGGCCGTATTCGCCACCCCAGTCATCGTCGCGAAAGTTATAGGGCGGAAACATGTTGTCCTGCACGTGGTCGCAGACCCGCACATTCCACGGAATATGCATGAACCGGCCGTAACCGGCGCCGGAGCATGGATCGGACGGGTCCGCGAGAGCCCCCGAATCGAAGATCATGACCGGGTCGACGGACCAGGGCCCCCATGGATTGAGTGCGTTGTGCATGAGAATGCCGCGCGGATTGCCGCTGTTAAACAGCGCCAGCCAGCGACGGAGATGGCGGTTCCAGCGCACGGAAAGTTCGCCCACATCGCCGGCACAAAATAGCGGGGCGGCAGCGGCTTCGTCCGACCCCCATCCGTTTCCGGTGAAATAGAATACCGGCGATAGGGCCGGGAGCCCGGCCAGAGGCATGACCGCGAGATAGATGTCGCTCATGCGGTAGCGGCCACTGCCGAATATCCAGAGAACCGGCGTACCGATGGCAAGCCCGGTCTCGGGTGCGGCCCGATCGATGTGACCGGGCTCGACGGAGACGTTGATGAACTTCGACCGCGACAGCTCACCGATATATGTGTAGTTGGCGCCGCCGTCGTCGGAACGACCCAACACCGACCGGCCCATCAGCGTCTGGCCATCGACCTGGTACGAGTTGGTCGAAAAGAACACCCAGAGTGCACCGTCATGGCTGACGCCATCCAGCGGCACATTGAACGCACCCTGATTGATAGCGGGCAGCAGCGGCGGCTGGTTCAGGAAGGTGAGATGCAGTCCGTTCGAGGGGTCGGTGTCCGTTGTGAACGCGATGCTGTCATAGTTGAGTTGTACCGGGTTCTGGTTCACGCGCCAGGTGTCGCCGAACAGGAAATAGAGTCGCTCAACGCTTTCGAAGGAGGCGCCCAGATCGCATCCTCGTATGCCGAATTGTGACTCGGTCCGGTTGAACGCGAAGGGCGGCGTCCCGCTGCCGTTCCAGCTTTCCCGGTCATATTCGCCGGTGAGTTGCACGATCTTGCGTGCGCCCGCGACCAGGGCGGGATAAGGCTCGCCCAGAATCACCGCGCCCCGCAGCCATGGCAGGTTCACGTCCTGATTGGGATGCCAATAGGCGACGAGGGATTGTGTGCATTCCTCGGCCAGGACTTCGAAATTGCCATACTGGCCGCTGCCGAAATCGCTCTGGATCAGTGACGCCCAACCCCGAGCGGCGTCCGTGACGATCTGGCCCCGCTGCCACGGCAGATTGACGTTGGAATTGTCATGCCAGACATGGGCAATGGCGTCTCCGATCGGGACGAGGACTTCGAAGTTGCCATGCTGGCCGCTGCCAAAATCGCTCTGGATCAGGACGCCCGGGCCAGTGACGGGCGCAGCGATGCGCTGCCCGCGTTCCCATGGCAGATTGACATCGGAATTGTCGTGCCAGAGGTGCCAGAGTTCGATGCTGCCATCCGCGGCATAGAGCGTGGCGGTGACTTCGAAATTGTCATGCTGCCCGCTGCCGAAATCGCTTTGGATGATTGTGCCGGGACCCGTGACGTTCGCTACGATTCGCTGACCAGCTTGCCATGGAAGGCTGACGTCGGAATTATCGTGCCAGAAATGCTGCAGGTTCACGCTGCCGTCGGGCGCTACTTGCGGCACGACGACCTCGAAATTGCCGTGTTGACCACTGCCAAAATCGCTCTGGATGATGCAGCCCGCGCCGGCGACATTGGTCGCGATGCGCTGCCCGTGCTGCCACGGCAGATTCACGTCGGAATTGTCGTGCCAGTAATGCCACAGCTCCATCGTGCCGTCGGGGGCGAAGAGGGGCACGAGGACCTCGAAGTTGCCATGCGCACCGCTGCCGAAATCACTTTGAATGATGCTGCCGGCCGCGGCGACGCCCGCGGGCACGATCACCTGTCCCTGTTTCCACGGAAGTGCCGGATCGGTGTTGTCCCGCCAGAAATGCATGAGCTGATCGCCGCGGAGCACCACGGCTTCGAAATTGCCGTATGCGCCGCCGAAATCGCTTTGGATCAGGCTCTTCAAGATTGCCGGCATAACCGATGCCCCCCGATGTCTCAGGAGATCAAGCGCCGAACGGTCGAATCGCTCGGACGCGAGGACCTTGCCTCTGCTATCCCCCGTAGAAAACCGTATCTCCCAGATCCGCCATCGCCAGGATGGCGTGGTCGGGGCGGCCGGTGACGGGATTCGGGAGGTGCGCCTCGGTCACTTCGGCGACGACGACGTGATGGTCGCCTTGTTCGACGATGGTGGTGATGCTGCATTCGACGGCGCCGATGGCGGCATCGAGGATCGGGGCGCCGTCGCTGCCTTTGTGGAAGGTGTGGCCGGAGAGTTTGCCGTCCTCCAGCTTCGCGGGCTTAAAGAAGGCGAAGGCGCTGCCTTTGCCGTCCTTTCCGAGCATGTTGAGAGCGAACTTGCGAGTTTGCTTGATGAGGGCATAGGCGTGGGAATCGGTCTTGACGCCGACGACGACGAGCGGCGGATTGAAGGCCGTCTGCGTGACCCAGTTGACGGTGGCGCCGGCGACGATGCCGGCATTGTCCTCAGCGGTGAGGACATAAATTCCGTAAGGGATCATCCGCAGGACAGTCTTCTTGGCGTCAGCGTTCATTCTTGTGTCTCCTCGAGAAATTCGCGAACAAGATCGTCCCACTCGGCGGTTAGCGAACCCGGGTGCACGGAGCGACCGGCGCGGGCGTACCAGTAGCGGGCGTTGGAGAGATCGCCTTCCTTGCGATGCAAGTAGGCGTGGACGGCGCAGCCATCCGGGCCGTCGTCACGCTGAGCGCATTGATGGGCGCGATCCCAGTCGTTCTTGCCGTCCCACCAGAGGGCTTCGAGCGCGTCGCTCAGGCCGGGAGGGGGCGACGCGGAGGAGAGAGTGGCGCGGAAATCGTCGGGGTTCATCGTCACGGTAATGCGTCACCCCGATCATAGCGCCGCCAGGCGCTCATTTGCAGCGCCGAGGTCAGGCAGTGCACGACCACGGGCTTGGTTTTCACGGCGAAGGCACGGGCGATGCCATCCTTCACCTCGGACTCTGAACGGATCGTGATGCCTTCGGCGCCAAAGCTGCGACCCCAGGCGGCGAAGTCGGGGTTGGTGAGGCGCGTTGCCTCCATGAATGGGCGCCCGGGATAGCGGACGTGGCTGTGCATGCCGATCGTGCCGTACATCTGGTTGTCGGAGATAATCAGAATCGGGTTGACGCCGTATTGCATCGCGGTGGCGATTTCGTTGCCCATCATCAGCGCGCCGCCATCGCCGACGAAGGCGACGGATTGCGAGCGCGGGCGGCGGAGGGCGGCAGCGACAGCCATCGGCACGCCGGAGCCCATGGCGCCGACGACCGAGGAGAGGAAGACCTGGCCGGGACGGATATCGAGATAGCGATGAATGTAACTACCGAAATTGCCGGCGTCGGAGGTGACAGCTGCATCGTCCGCGAGGTGACGGTTCACTTCCGCGACCACCGCGGCGAAGTTCAGACCGTCGGGCACTTGTTCCCAGGTCGGCTCCATCATCTCGCGATGAATCCCATGGAGGTTTTGCACCCAGGCGCGGCGCTTGTCGGCGCCGGCGGGAGAGCGGGAGAGCAGAGCGCGGATAACTTCGGATGGGGCGCAGGCGATGCCGAGTTCGACATGCCAGACGCGGCCGATTTCGTTGGCGTCCGGCCAGACATGGACGAAGGGGAGCTGGGGCACGGGCGCTTTGGGAAAACTGAAGGACTGGCTGACAGTGTCGGTCATGCGTTCGCCAAGGGCGATCATCAGATCGGCCTTCTTCATCTGGCTGATCAGCTTGGGCGGGACACGGATGCCCATATAGCCGCCGTAGTTGGGATGTTTCGAATCGAACAATTGCGGCCGGCGGTGGGTGGGGCAGACGGGAATCATCCAGGTCTCGGCCAGGCGGCGGAGATCGTCCGTCACGGAGGGATCGTACAATGAGTCGCTAACGACGGCCCCGCCCACCACAATGAGCGGGCGCTCGGACTTGGCGAGCATGGACGCGAGTTTTTCCAGATCCTCCGCACGCGGGCCGCTGAGAGCGCGCGGCCGGGGCTGTTCGAGTTCGGCTTCGGTCGGTTCGTCGAAAATGTCCTCGGGCAGGATCACGGCCACGGGACCAGGGGTGCCGCTTTCGGCGAGGTGAAAGGCACGGGCGAGTGCCTCGGAGGCTTGGATCGGTTCGTTGAGTTCGATCACCGCCTTGGTGATGTCGGAAAGCAGCCGGCCATAGTGCTGTTCCTGCAAGGCCATACGGCCGAAATCGGCACGTTCGACCTGGCCGATCAGCATCACCATCGGCGTCGCGTCGTGGTAGGCCGAATGCAGCGAGACCATGGCGTTGGAGAGGCCGGGACCGCGGGAGACCATGCAGACGCCAGCGCGGGGGCGGAGACGGCCGTCAGCGGCGGCCATGAAGCCGGCGCCGCCCTCATGCCGGCAGACGATGATGCGGATATCGTTCTGGTCGAGCAGCGCGTTGGTCAGTCCGATATAGCTTTCGCCCGGGACGCAGAAGATCTGATCGACATCATGGGCGGCCAGGCTTTCAGCCAGCAGCTTCGCGACGGTGCGGGACATTGGACGTTCTCCTGTGAGCTGTTTTCAACCCGCGGGACAGCGTACCAGCGGGAACGGAAAGTCTTTGCAGTTGGGGAAGCTGATCTGGTTCGGTCCCATCCGCTCCACGTGGAGGCTCGTCGGGACTATCACAGCCGAAGCCCGAATCGTCTCCGCCGAGGCCGGTCAAGGATGGAGATTGCGACGACGATGCCGCGCTGAACCGGAAGACCACGCCATTGCCCGTGCCACGCACCGTTTCCACGAGGCGTTGGGTGTAGAATTCCTCGGTGAAGCTGGCTCGCATCACCGTATCGCGGGTGAAGATCACCGTCGGCTGGGCCAGGCACTGATCGGCTGAGATGACCGTCGGCGGGGGGAACAATCCTCCGGTCCATTCGCCCAGAAGGAAGGTCTGCGGCTGTTGCTGTTGCTGTTGCTGTTGCTGGGCGTCTGCTGGGATGGCGCAGGCCAGGCAAGATGTAAGCGCCAGGACGAACGGAATGCGCATCCTTCTGCTGTCCTCTTTCAAAGGAAACGAGCCAGGCGCACCGCCGTGTGCCCTCGGCTGGGCCGCAGGCTGGGCATCACGAGCAGGCAGTCGTCGTGAGGTGTGACGATTTCAATGTCGCCGTCGAGGGCGATCAGCGTGTTGCGGCGCGCGACCACATCGCCGCCGCGCCAAGGCTGCACGAAGGAAAACGCCGTGGTGCCCACAGTCACGGCGCGCGTGACTTCGGCGAAGCGCTGGGCCCGACGCTCGGGCACCGAAAGTCCGGGCGGCGCCATCGCGAGATGATGGAGCAGGCCGGCGACGGTGGCACGCATGACGGCGACGGATTGTGGGGTCCAGTGCTGGCCGGCCTCCACGAGGTTCGCAGCGAACGGCGTGGCGGGATCGCTGAACCGCGCGTAATCGATCATGCGCAAGCCGCCGGCGTGGCCCCTGTCTGCCACAACAAGATTCGGCACACCGATCCCGCGCGCGAGCAGCCGGCCCTTCTGCGGCACGCCGCACAGGATCAGCGGATCGGACGGCCAGAGCATCGAATGCAGATCGAGCAGCACGTCCACGGTATCGATCAGCGGGCGGATTTCGCGCGCCCGTTCCAGCTCCTGTGAGCGGCGAGGGCCATTCAGCACTTCCGTGTCCCACAGCCGATTCAGATCCTCATCTACAAAGCGCGAGAGAGTGGGTTGTTGCGGTTCGAACCGATCGAAGGCGGCGAGATTGATGAACCCGAATGTGAGTTGTCCGCGCGCCGGGCGCAGGCCGTCCCGCAGCATTTCGGCGAGCACGATGGCACCGGCGATTTCGTTGCCGTGCATCAGCGATGTGATGGCAACGTGCGGCCCGGCTTCCTTGGATTCGACCGTGGTGAAGCCAAGCACCCCGGTATTGCCGGCACGCCAGGGGCTTAGATCCGGCGCTTCCAGCTGGACCTCGAATCTCGGCAAGACCGTCTCCGGTGCCGGCACGAAA
This sequence comes from uncultured Pseudomonadota bacterium, assembly GCA_963791885.1. Classification (GTDB taxonomy): domain Bacteria; phylum Pseudomonadota; class Alphaproteobacteria; order Acetobacterales; family Acetobacteraceae; genus CAVSUZ01. Next base: position 363,662 of record CAWBUL010000008.1, read on the forward strand.
TTTATCCTGCCACGCGATCGACAAGCCGGCGGATGAAGCGATCGCAGGCGGCCAATTCGCTTTCCGCGATCCACTCATCAGGTTGGTGAGCCTGGGCAATGTGCCCCGGGCCGCAAACGATCGTGGGGATGCCGGCTTCCTGGTAGAAGCCAGCTTCGGTGCCGTAGCTGACCTTGCCGGTGCTGTTGAAGCCGCTGACCTGCTGGACCAGGCCGGTCAGTTCGTGGTTTGCCGGAAGCGAGAGCTTCGGCATACGCACCATCACCTCGTAACTGAACCCGCATTCAGGGTTCACGGCCTTCATCGCCGGCTCGATCTGACTGGCCACGTGGTCCCGCAACCGAGCGTATTCATGGTCCAGGTCGTCGGCGGGGATGTTGCGCCATTCCATGTGGAACTGGGCGTGTTCGGGAATGATGTTGAGGATGGTACCGCCATGGACCGTGCCGACATGGATCGTGGTGTGCGGGGGGTCAAAGCCATCCTCGAACGGGCCTTGCGCTGCGAAGCGTCGCGCTTCGGCCGCGACGTAGGCGATGGCCTCGGCCGCGGCGTGCACCGCGTTGACGCCACGCGCCGGCTGACTGGAATGTCCCGGCATACCGCGGACCCGCACCATCAGGTTGAGCTTGCCCTTGTGCGCCAGGATTGGCTGCATGCCCGATGGCTCACCGACGACGCAGAGCGACGGTTTCCAACCGGACTCGGCAATGTCCTGCACCAGCCGGTTGGCACCGAAGCAGCCGACTTCCTCATCGTAGCTGATGAAGAGGTGCACGGGCTGACGGAGCGGGCGCTCGACGATTTCGGGCACGGCCGCGAGGCAGCTTGCGACGAACCCCTTCATGTCGCAGGCGCCGCGGGCATAGAGCCGGCCGTCCTGGCGGCGCAGCGTGAACGGATCGGTGCTCCAGGCCTGGCCGTCCACCGGGACAGTGTCGACGTGGCCTGACAGGGCGATGCCGCCGGGTCCTTGCGGGCCGATGATCGCGTGGAGGTTCGCCTTCGTGCCGGTGGGGTCGTGGCTGATGCGGTATGGCACCGCGAACCGATCGAGCCAGTCCCGGACGAAGCCGATCAGCTCCAGGTTGGAGTTGCGGCTGGTGGTGTCGAATGCCGCCAGACGCGTCAGCATCTCCGTCGTTGTCAGGCGTGAGGCCGCGTTTGGTGCATCCATTGCGCGAGCTTATACGGACGGCGCCATGCGGCAAACTCGGCTCCCCCCTCTGGCCCCTCGCTCCCTGCCGCTGCTGCACCGCTTATGGCGTGTCCTACCCGCCGATCAGCGCCGCTCGGCGATGCTGCGGATTGCCGCGACGCTGGCACCACGACCGGGATCGCCGCCAGCCGTCAGCACCGGAATCGCGGTGGTGGGGGAGTTCTCGCGTGCCTCGGGGCTTGGCGAATCCGCACGCTGGATGCTGCACGGATTGCAGGCGCTGGGCGTGAGGTGCACGGCACTGGATATCGGACCGAAGCTACCGGCGCATCGTGCGGACCTGCCCTCACCCGGATGCGCCGTGCCGCCTTCCGGCTACGCCCTGGCGCTGCACGTCAACCCGCCGTCGTTGCCGCTGGTGCTGCTGCGCTTGCCGCGCGGGTTGATGCGCGGGCGGCGGGTGATCGGATTCTGGAACTGGGAACTGCCGGTGGTGTCGCCCTCCTGGCGCGCCGGGCCGCGTTTCGTCCACCAAGTCTGGACAGCGTCGGCGTTCGCCGCGGATGCGCTGTCGCGGCTGGTCGCTCAGCCGGTCCGGATCGTGCCGTTTCCACTGGCGCTGGAGCCGGGGCTGGTGGCCGCGCAGCGCGAGCTGTTCGGCATCCCGCCGGGCGCCGTCGCGGTGCTGGTGTCCGCCAATCTCGGATCGTCGTTCGCGCGCAAGAACCCGCTGGCGGCGGTGGAGGCGTTCCGTGCGGCGTTCGGTGAGCGGACCGACCGGCTGTTGATCCTGAAGACGGGCAATCCCGATCATTTTCCGGCGGAATCCGCGCCGCTGATAGAGGCGGTGCGAAGTGCCCCCAACATACGCCTGATCACAGAGACCCTGGCCGAAAACGATGTGCGGGCGCTGACGGCGTCGGCGGACATCATGCTGTCGCTTCATCGCAGCGAAGGCTTCGGCCTGGTGATCGCGGAGGCCATGATGCAGGCGGTTCCGGTGATCGCCACGGGATGGTCGGCCAATATGGAGTTCATGGATGCCGACTGCGCGGTGCCGGTGCCGTATCGGCTGGTGCCGGTCAGCGATCCGCGCGGTGTGTATGACGCGCCCGGTGCGCAGTGGGCCGAGCCGGATGTGCGCACCGCTGCGGCGGCGTTGCGGCAACTGGCGGATGATACGGAGGCTCGCCGGGCGCTGGGCGCGCGCGGGCGGGCTGCGGTGCTGCGGCTCGGGACGGATCCTTTGGCCGATGCCGTACGGGGGCTGGGGATCGCCGTGTGAAGGTGCTGGTGTGGCAATGGGGGCGACGCGGCGGGGCGCCTCGGTACGCGGCGGAGCTTGCCGCCGCTTTCCACGCGCTGCCGAACACGGAGGCGATGCTGTCGCTGGCGGCCGATGCGGAGATCCGGCGCAGCGTGGATGCGCCGGCGTGCGATCTGGTGGTGCAGACGTACAATTCGGTGGTTGGACTTGGTGCGCGGTCTTTGACGTTTCCGCTGATGGTGATGCGGCTCGCGGCCTGGCTGCGGCGGAACCGGCCCGATTTCGCGGTATGCGCGCTGCCGGGGCCGCTCGACTGGGTGTTCGCGCTGGCGCTGCGCCGGGTGGGCGTGCCGTTCGGTGTGATCGTGCATGATGCGGTGGCGCATCCCGGCGACGGTTATCCGTTTCAGATGACACTGCAGCGGTTGCTGCTGCAATCAGCCGATGCGGTGGTGGCGCTGTCGTCGCATGTGATGGAGCAGGTGCGCGGGCAGGTTCGGGCCGGGGCGGCGTTGGGTGTGTCCGGCCATCCGCCATTCTCATTCGGCCCCATGCCGCCGGTGCTGGCGCATGGCGGGCCCGCGCGGTTGCTCTTTTTCGGCCGGTTGCTGGACTACAAGGGGCTCGATCTGCTGGCTGAGGCGGTTCCGCGGCTGGAGGCCGGCACGTTCGTGCTGCGCGTCGCCGGCAGCGGACCTGAGAGTGCAGCCCTGGCGCGACTGCGCGCGTTGCAAGGCGTGACGGTGGAGAACCGGTGGTTCGCGGAGGATGAGATCGGGCCATTGCTGGGCTGGGCCGACGCGCTGGTGCTGCCGTATCGGGAGGCGACGCAGAGCGGTGTGGCGGCGGCGGCGCTCGCGGCGGGTCGGTTTGTTATCGCCACGCGCGTCGGCGGTCTGGTTGAGCAGTTGGGCGCGGAGAGGCTGGCGGTGCTGTGCGATGCGACGGCGGAGAGCCTGGCAGATGCGTTGCGGCGCTTCATCGCTGATCCGCCGCGTGCGGTCGTGCCCGCGGATGCCTCTGCATTGTGGCGCGCGCATGCGGCGGAAATCGCGGCGGTGATGGGCAGCGGACGCGGATAGAATCGATCAAGTCAACGGCGCGCCATCCTTGCGCGTGAAGCGATAGCCGCCCTCCGGCCTGGGGTGGCCATGCATGTCGATGTCGGAGTAACCGACCTCATCTCCGGACGTGCGGTCACCAACGACGAGCAGCAGCGCGTCAGCGCCGGCGCGATTCAGAAAGCGATGCCCGTTGCGCGTGCCCGCTGGGAATCCAGCGCACATGCCGGCGCTCAGGCGTTCTTCGCCCGCGTCTGTTTCCAAAACAACTTCACCCGACAGTACGTAGACGAACTCGTCCTGCCGCGAATGCCAGTGGCGGTGGGAGGATTGGCCTCCGGGCACGATCCTTGTGATGTTGACGCCAAAGTTCTTTAGACCCGCGTGATCGCCCAGCCGCCGATTCCAGCGACGCTGGTTCGCGGCCCGGTACGGCTCGGGATAGTTGGTGGCGTTGCTCTCCGGCAGGCTAAGAGGGTCGAAGCTTTGCGGTTTCGTGGTCATGATAATCAGGGTCCTCGGGTGGCCGTCTGGCATTAGTTTTGGAGCCCGCTACGGTTCGCTGGGCTGGGCCGCTCCGGCGCGAAGGCGCCGCATCTCGATCCCCTGCCAGATGAGCAGGATGGGCACGCCCACGACGACATCCCGCGAGCGGCGGAGGAGAGAGACTGCAAGTGAGACCTCGGGCGGCACGCCGAACAGCGCGCCCAGACCGGTATAGCCGGCCTCTTGCACGCCGGCGCTCACCGGAACGAGGAAGGTGGCGGCGGCGATCGCCGCGACCAGTGATTCGATCGACAGCGCCGCCGCCACGTCCAGGCGGGCGCCCATCAGGCGAAAGGCGATCCAGCCGGCGAAACCGGTTCCGATCCATCCCACCAGGTGCAGGAAGAACCCGAGGGCGACACGACCGCGATCTCGGTAGATCGTGCGCATCACCTCCTGCACCACGGCGACGCGCTGGCGCGCGCCGGAGATGCGCCGTTCGGCGATACGCGTACTGATTTTGGCGAAGATGTCGGATGCGCCGCGCTGCAGCCAGACGAACAGGGTGACCGCCAGGACACCGAGTCCGATACCGAGTTCCAGCGGAAGGCGGAGGTCGGTTGTCGGGTTGCGGGAGAGCAGGATGGCGAGGCCGATGGCGGCGAATACGACCTCGGCCAGGAATTCGGTCGTCAGGTCCACGATCGTGCTGGCGGTGGCCATGGGCCATGACAGGCCGTGCAGCATCACGGCTCGGGCGCCGAAGAAGAAACCGCCGAGCTGAGAGAAGGGGAGCAGGTTGGTGGAGGCGTCGCGGACCATGCGGCCCCAGATGAAAAGGGGCGCACGGCGGACCCCTCCGGCGCGGGCCAGCATGTCCCAGGCCAGACCGAGCGGGATGAACAGGACCAGTTGCCACACGCAGATGGCAGCGAAGCCGGCCGGGCCGACCGAGAGCAGGCTGGCGATTATCCGGTGGAAGCCGAAGGCTCCGACCAGGACCGTGCCCAGGACCACGCCCAGCAACGCAAGCACGAAGGAGAGTTTCTTCACCGCCGATTTTCCCGGGATGGGGGCGCTCTACACCTGAGAGCGCGACTTACGCTTCATCGACTTTCAGCCTGAAGCGATCGCGCTCTACACCAGCGTGAGGGGCGCGGGCTATAGAGTTGGATCCGCGCCGGTGCGGTTCGGCAGTGACGTAAGTTGTAACACGGAGTTCACGGAGGTTCCGCGGAGGGCCGCGGAGGCTGCGGGACAGCCGGGCGGGTTAGCGCCCGGTTATCGGAGGCCGAGGGTTTTCCGCGGGTTCGGGCGTTTTGGCGGCCCGTTTGTCGGGGAAGAACATGGGGCGGTCCCAGCCCGGGCCTCGGGGGCCGAACTGCGCCTGGTCGAGCAGGGCGCGGCGGGCGGGGCTTTCTTTAGGACGGTCCGGTTGTCTCGGTGGAGTCTCAGTTTTCGTTTCGCGGGACTGCGGGTCGGTTTTTGAGATGCTTGGCTGGCGTGTCACGGCCGGCGCGGGCCGCTGCGGGACGTATGGTTCCGGCGTGGGGTCCGGCATCTGCTCGATGGCCTCGGCGGTGGTGACCATGGTGATGTGCTCGATCCGCTCGGCCGTGTCGGTGGCGGCGTGGTCGGCGTGGCGTTTGCGGGTCTCGGCCTGGAGGCGGTGGATTTCGCGCAAGGTGCGCTTCGCTTCGCGCTGCAAGGAGAGGCCCTGCGCCCGGCATTGGGCGGCGAGTCGATGCTCACCATTGGCACGGTAGACGTAGACCCAGTGGAAGGCGTCACGGGATTGCTCGTTGGCGACGATGAGGTCGGCGGCGAGTTCGGCCTCGATCATGTCGTTCGGGCGGAGGGCGGAGATCCGGGCGGTGATGCTGCGCTTGCGAAGGGCTTTGGTTTCGTCGGCGTTGTCCGGCAGGGGTGGAAGGGGCCGGAGAGGGTGCGGACGAGATAGGCGTAGGATTCCGCCGGGAGGGGGTAGGGGAGGTCGTCGGGGGTGATGAGGATGTCGGTGGTGTCGGTCATGGGGGTGGGATGTAGGTTAGTATAGTGGACATTCAATGTTAGAATTTAAGGAGTCACGGGGCAGGCCAAACCCCGCTGAATCAGCGCGTGCTCGTTCGGCCTGTGGTATCGGTTGATCGATGATGGACGCCCTGCCCCTGCCCGCCGAAATCGTCATTGGCGCAGCCGGGCCCGAGGACGCGGCGGCCATCGCTGAAATTCACCTTGCCGCCCGCCGGCAGGCGATGCCCTATCTTCGGCTGGCACACACGGATGACGAAACCCGGGCATACTTCGCCGGAGCGGTAGGTCATCGGCCAAGCGCATGGTGGGTGGTGCGTCATCGGGGACAGGTCGCTGCCTATATGCTGATCGACGGCGACGCTCTCGATCACTTCTATGCCGCACCGGTTTATCAGGGGCGGGGATTTGGGTCTGCGCTGCTCGCGAAGGCCAAGACCCTGAGCCCGGATCGGCTCGAACTGTGGACGTTTCAGCGCAACGCGCGGGCACGCGGTTTCTACGAGGGCCACGGCTTCCGCGCCGTTCGGCAAACCGAAGGGGAAAACGAGGAACGCGAGCCGGACGTGCAGTATGAATGGCGGCGCGCGATATGACTCTGCCCTACTCCATCGTCGGCAGCTCGTAACCGCCGATTTTCCCGGGTGGGCGCGCTCTACACCATGGTGTCGGCCCCGCGGCATAGGGTGGGATCCATGCCGCGCCGGCGCGGTTCGGCAGTGACGGTAGTTATAACACGGAGGTCTCGCGGAGCGCGCGGAGTGCACTGCCTAGCCTGGCGGGTTCTGAATTGCGTTCTGAGATCAGAGGCGTACTATTAACGGTTATAGGCACCTTCATCTGGGCATATGGTGCGTATGTGCCGCTCTTTTGGTGACCACTCCAGTTTGTGAGACGTTCGAAATGACTTTACATAATGATGTTTCACGCGGCGACGGGAGAGCGGCGCGCCGAACCGCGAGATCGCTCAGAGCTACAACGTCCGCAAAAGCACAATTCGAGGCTGGCGGAGGAAGCAACTTGATGAGCGCCCGTTTGTTGGAGTTCGATCCAACACCAGCCGGGCTGGTTACGCACCCACTCAGAGCCTACAAGTCAATCTGGGCAAAAGTGCGCCGGACGCTGTTGAAAGAGTATGGGGCCGTTTGCCAGGTCTGTGGGCATGTGGCTGAGGCTCGAAGGCACATCCACTGTCATGAGGTCTATGCTTTTCCCGACAACACCGTAGTAAAACTGGGGCAAGTCATGTTGCTCTGCTGGCGTTGCCACGATGCGATTCACTTTGATCGCACCCAACGCCGAAGCGGCGAGGAGTATATTCGGGAGATCGCTTCGCATTATCGGGCTGTCAATGGCGGTCTTTCAGAGAAGGCTTTTGAACGAGACCTGGACACAATGTTCCGCCGGACAAACGCGCTTCGCAAATCCTATGGAGGCCCCGCCGCCACACCGCCGCTGGACTATGGGCCGTACCAAAGCCTTGTCACCGACTATCTCGCGAGAAAGTCGGTGCGCAAGCGGGGACACGACGATGACGGCGATGAGTTCGAGATGGTACCCGACCACGAGTTCCCGGAGGATACGGCGATGTGGAGAGAGTGCTTCGATTAGCGACACATAGGTGCGGCTAGGCCCGTTCCGGGTCCGGTAGGGAATTTTTGCAGCGGGTCGAGTTGCCGTAAGGGTCTTATGCGGCGTGGGATTGGCCCCCCGCAAGGAGCCGTCGGTCCCCCGATCCGCAGCGGATATCTCTCTGCCAAACCTAATCAATCCGATGAAGGGAACAGGCAATGGACTGCCCAAGTTGCGCTGGACTGCAGGACCTAACGGATTTGACCGCGCCTTACGTCATCAAGACATGCTCGGGCTGCGGCCGGAAAATAAGCCTTCGTCAGCCTGGCGAAGGAGGGAAAGGCATTAGGGTCGACGAGGGCGATCAGTTTGTGATCCCGGCCGGCTTCATTCAGATCGCGGTCAATCCACTCAAAGGCAGGGGCCACATGTCCCGGGCCGGAGCATCATGGTTCGCGCGTAACGTTTTCGTGGGCAATTACGAGGCCTATCGCGAGAACATAGCCGAGGCCATGAAGGCGGAGCGGGTGGAATACGAGGCTCTGATAAAAGCGGCGCCGTTCCTTAGCGGGCTGGATTTTGACGCTCAGTGGGACACGACTTTGGCGAGACTAAAGGAAAACGAAGACACGTCCGTTTTTTGGGCATTCTGGGCGGACGTCCTGCTGAGCACCGTCGAGGACGCTGTGGCGGAAACGGATGCTGGGAAAGCGGCTTGGGCTATGGCGTTCGCGCAAAGGTGCCGCGCCATGTTCGTCTTCAAGGAGCATTTCGAGGAAGTGGCCTGGATGGGACACTCGGCCAAGCGCCTGGTCCACCTTCTGGAGATCTGGGATGCCAACAAGGGCAATGACAGCGAGGAATTTTGGCAAGCCACTTTGCAGGAACATTCCTTCGCTTTTTCACAGCTGTTTTCCGTCCCCGTCACCTTTATCGAAGGCAAAGCCTATGTCGGCGGCATGAGCCTTGACCGGAAAGACGCGAAATTCGTGGATTTCATCCTGGCGGGTGGAACAGCCAGCAACGCCATTATCGTCGAAATCAAAACGCCTGGCACCAAACTTCTCGGGCAAAAGTATCGATCCATCTATGCGCCGTCGCGAGACATTTCAGGTGCCGTGATCCAGGTCGAAGATTACAAAGCGTCGCTGGCGCGCGAGCTGGATACGCTCAACAAAAGCGCCGCGCGACCGTTGTCGTCGTTCAAGCCCCGTTGTGTTATTATCTCTGGTTTCCATCAGCGAGAACTGGATTCCAAGAGAAAAGTCGAGAGCTTCGAGTTTTTCAGATCGTCAACGTCCGGAGTGGAAATCATCACCTTCGATGAATTCTTCCAAAAGGTTGAATACTTGCTGCAGGTGTTCAACCTCGTGCGGACAGGGTCTGCCGCCCCTTCGGAAGTGACGCCCTAGCCGGGAATTTTCAGAGATCAATACATCTGCATCGAGCGCGGGGCATTGATAAGCTTCATTGTCCTCTGCCGGATTTGAACAGCTCGCAATTGAGGTCGAGAAAGCACTCATGCCTAAACGCCAGGGGAGATCCGTCGCCGTGCGATGTTAGCCAGAAATCCATCTCTCGACTAACTGCAATAAGCTGAAAAATCCACTGCACGCCAAACTCCACGACGGCATACATAGCGCGATGCTCAGGACTATGATTGAATCGGTAGATGAATTGATCATAGAGCGATTTACGATTCCGATTTAGTTCAGGAATGGCCGGGGCCAGCCGATATATTTCAGCCAGATATTCCGGTGTCGTGTCCGCTCGTAGTTTATCGATCTGATGCGAGTACAGAACGCCATCGAACGCGTGCCCGTTGTGCTTGAAATAGAGCGCCTTGCTAAGCTTGATCATAAACCGCTGTATGACCCCTTGCGTTAGTGGCCCCCCAATTTGGATTACGCTCCAGCCACGTCTGCGGCGTTCATCTCCTTCCGAGCCATAAGCTCGGCGGAGGACGCTCCTCGTCCGGTTTCGGCTTAGTGGTTGCCATTCCGCGGCTATCTCGGGCTGATTGTTTATCACCCCCTGCATCAGCTTCCCCCATTCCTCTAATTGCGCGCTGTTGCCTTCCGCGAACTCACTGCGGAATAGGGTCGCTAGCACTTGCTCATCTAGCCGCGCGCTCGCGTTACAAGGTGAGCAAGCCGGGAACTCATAGGAATCCGGCCAATGTTTACCCCTGAACGCCGCCCTCGGTGGGCAATGGTCAATCGTGGTCGCTTGCGCTCCGCAGTAGATACACCACGGGTATGCCGCGATAATTTTCTCGCGGACTTTCACTCTGGTTTTGGCTTCGCCCATGATCGTCACTCCGGCCGAGGTGCGGCCAGAGGCCACGGTCGCCCTGTTTGCTTGCTTTAATATTGAAAGCCGATTCTTTCGAGAGTGCCGGCCCGTCGTCCATTCTGGGCGGCGCCCGTGAGGCACGGCCATCCGCTGGGTCCTCGCTTTCGCGGGGATGACGGATGGGCGGTTCGTGCGATTTCTCCGTCACTCCCTACGCTGCTGAGGGTGATCCCGCCGCACCGCGGAGGTTTTTCGGCGGCCTGCCAGTGTCCCGATTCTGAAGTTCGTCAGGTCACGTGCCCCTTGGCGTGACGCCCTTCAGTTCGGGCCACTCTCCTTTGTTTTCAGTGGCCTGCTCATCCCTTCCGTTCGCCGCAAGATGCGGCGAACTTCAGGGGCAGGACACTAGACCCATTTCGCCTCAACCGACCGCTTCGCGGCCTGACAGCGGGTCCAGCTTCTTGATTTGAGATGGCGATTCATGCCTCCGGTGATTCCACCTTCGGCGATCGCGGTCTAGAACCGCCCCGAACAACGCGGAGATGACGGTTGGTGGCGGAACGGCCCACCCTGATCACGGGGGCGACGGGGTTCGTGGGGTCGGCGGTGGCGCGGGTGCTGCTGGCTCGCGGGCATGCGCTGCGGCTGCTGGTGCGGTCCACGAGCGACCGGCGGAACATCCGGGACCTGCCGGCCGAGGTGGTGGTGGGGGACCTGACCGATCCGCTGTCGCTGACCCAGGCGGCGGCGGGCTGCCGCGCGGTGTTCCATGTGGCGGCGGATTACCGGATCTGGGTGCCCGATCCCTCGGTCATGCTGCACGCCAATGTCGATGGCACGGTGTCGATGATCCGGGCGGCGCAGGACGCCGGGGTGGAACGGATCGTGTATTGCAGCTCGGTCGCCGCGCTGGGCGTTACCGCGGACGGATCGGCCGCGACTGAAGAGACGCCGGTCGATCTCGGGACGATCGTCAGCACCTACAAGCGGTCCAAGTATGAGGCGGAGCAGGCGGCGCTGGCGCTGGGGCGGCAGGGCGCGCCGGTGGTGGTGGTCAATCCGGCGGCGCCAGTAGGGCCTCGGGACATCAAGCCGACGCCGACGGGGCGGATGGTGCTGGATGCGGCGGCCGGGCGGATGCCGGCCTATGTCGATACGGGGCTGAACGTCGTGCATGTGGACGACGTGGCGGAGGGGCATGCGCTGGCGTTCGAGAAGGGGAAGCTGGGGGAGAAGTATATCCTGGGCGGCGAGAACCTGACCTTGCGGGAGTTGCTGACGCTGATCGCGGAGGTGGCGGGTCAGCGTCCGCCCTTCATGCGGCTGCCGGTGGAAGCGGTATGGCCGGTGGCAGCGGTGATGGAGGTCCTCGGACGCTTCGGGATCGAGCCGCGCGTGACGCGCGATCATCTGCGGATGGCGCGGAAGAAGATGTTCTATTCCTCGGCCAAGGCGATGCGGGAGCTGGGGTATGCGCCGCGTCCCGCGCGGAAGGCGGTGGAGGACGCGGTGGCGTGGTTCCGCGAGGCCGGCATGCTGCGGGCATGATCGGCGTCGCCGCATTGGCGCTGGTGGTCTGGGTGTATTCGCTCGCGGCGCATGGCCGATTCTGGCAGGCGGGTCCGATGCTGTCGCCGGACAGGCCGGTGCGGTTTCCGTCCGTCACGGCTGTCGTTCCGGCTCGCGACGAGGCGTCGGTGATCGGGCGCAGCGTCGGGTCGCTGTTGGAGCAGGACTATGCGGGACCGTTCGGGGTGGTGCTGGTGGATGACAGCAGCTCGGATGGGACGGCCGCGGTGGCGCGCGGGCTGGCGGATGCGCGTGACCGGCTTGTGGTGGTGACGGGCCGTCCGCGGCCGGCGGGGTGGGCCGGCAAGCTGTGGGCGGTGGCGCAGGGGGTGGAGCGGGGCGAGTCGGAGTATGTGCTGCTGACGGATGCGGATATCGTGCATGACCCGGCGCATGTCTCGACTCTGGTGGCGCAGGCGGAGCGCGGGCGGCTGGATCTGGTGTCGGAGATGGTGGCGCTGTCGTGCGAGTCCTGGGCGGAGCGCGCGCTGATTCCGGCCTTCGTGTTCTTCTTCCAGCTTCTGTATCCGTTTGCGTGGGTGAATGATCCGTTGCGGGCGACCGCGGCCGCGGCCGGGGGCACGATCCTGGTACGGGGGGACGCGCTGGAGCGGATCGGCGGGATTGCGGCGATTCGCGGGGCGCTGATCGATGATGTGGCGCTGGCGGCGGCGGTGAAGCGCGGCGGTCCGATCTGGCTGGGGCACTCGGGCCTGGCGCGCTCTGTGCGCCCGTATCCGGGGGTGTCGGATATTTGGCGGATGGTGGCGCGCAGTGCGTACGTGCAGTTGAGGCGATCCGTGGCGCTGCTGGTGCTGTGCGTGGCGGGGATGGCGTTGGTGTGGCTGGTGCCGGTGGCGGCATGCTTTGCCGGGCCGGCGCCGGCTCGGGTCATGGGGGCGGTGGCCTGGGCGGGGATGGCGTGGTCGTATTTGCCGACATTGCGGCGGTTCGGGCTTTCGGCGGCCTGGGCGGTGGTGCTGCCGGTGGTGGCGGTGTTCTACATGGCGGCGACGGTGGGGTCGGCGGCGAACCATCATCTGGGGCGAGGCGTGGCGTGGAAGGGGCGGGCGTATGCCTGATTTGGGCCGGCGCCTGTCGCCCATTTATACGGATGTTGCTGATCGGCCGCCGCTGACTCGCCCGCGGGGGCGGGGTAAGCGCATCGCATTCGGCTGGTACGGCGGCAAGTTCAATCATCTTGCGTGGTTGCTGCCGTTATTGCCGGAGGCACGGCATTACTGCGAACCGTTTGCCGGGTCGGCGGCGTTGCTGCTGAATCGCGCGCCGTCGCCGGTGGAGACGTATAACGATACCGACGGGGCGGTGGTAAACTTCTTTCGCGTGCTGCGTGACGACTGGCCGGAGTTACAACGGTTGATCGCGCTGACGCCGTTTTCGCGGGAGGAGTTCCATCTTGCCATCACGGATGGCGGCGGTACGGCGCTTGAACGTGCTCGGCGGTTTTATGTTCGTGCGCGGCAGGCTCGGACGGGCCTGGCGCAGAGTGCGACGCTGGGGCGATGGGCGAACTGCAAGAACACAAGCCGGTCGGGCATGTCGGGCGTGGTGTCGCGTTGGCTTGGTGGCGTGGACGGGTTGAGTGATATCGCCGAGCGCTTGATGCGTGTGCAGATCGAGAACCGGCCGGCCCTGGATGTGATCCGACTCTATGATGGTGCCGATACGCTGTTTTACTGTGACCCGCCCTATGTGCATGCGACGCGCGGCGACAGTGCCGCCTATGGTTTCGAGATGTCCGATGAGGATCACGCTGCGCTTGCAGCCGCGCTGCATCAGTGCCGGGGAAAGGTGGCAGTTTCCGGCTATCGCAATGATTTCATGGATCGGCTTTATCGTGGTTGGCGGCGGTTCGACGCCGCGCCGAAACAGGCCCACTCCATCAAGGCGGTTCGTTACGAATGCCTGTGGATGAATTACTGAGCGGCATGAGCACCACGACGGTCGAAGCCTGGTCCGGCAAGGACCGCGCGGATGAGAACTTCCCTATCGGGTCGGTGCTGATTCGCCGCGACCTGCGCGACCATGTGCACGCGTTCTATGCTTTCGCCCGCAATGCGGACGATATCGCCGACAGTCCTGTGCTGGCGCCGGAAGATAAGGTGGCGCGGCTGGACGTGATGGAGGATGTGCTGCTGGGGCGCAGCGATGGGGGATCGCCGAGTGCGCTGCGACTGCGCGCCAGCCTGGCGACGACGGGCACGACCTCGGTGCATGCGACGGAGTTGCTGATCGCCTTCCGTCAGGACGCGACGAAGCGGCGGTATGCGTCGTGGTCGGAGTTGTACGAGTATTGCCGTTACTCGGCGATGCCGGTGGGGCGTCACGTGCTGGATCTGCACGGGGAATTGCACGATACGTGGGAACCGTCGGATGCGCTGTGCACGTCACTGCAGGTGTTGAACCATTTGCAGGATTGCACGCGGGATCTGGAGGCGCTGGACCGTTCGTATCTGCCGGAGGACCTGTTGGCGGCGCAGAACGAGACGGTCGATGCCGTGCGGCGTGCGCAGGAAACACCGGGACTTCGCGCCGTGTTCGACGCGCTGCTGGATCGGGTGGACGGGTTGAACCGGGCTGCGGTGGATTTGCCGCGGCGGACGCGGGATCGGCGATTGCGACTGGAGACGGGCGTCATCGTCGAGCTTGCGCATCATCTGACTCGGCGGCTGCGCCGGCATGACCCGCTTGCGGCACGGGTGAAGCTGACGAAGGGCGATGTCGGCGCGAGCGTGCTGCGGGCGCTGCGGTTCCTGCCGTGACGGAGCTGGCCGCGCCCGAGGATCTGCAGGCGGTGGAGGCGATCGTCCGGCGCGCCGGAACGTCGTTCTATCGCGGCATGCGCGTGCTGCCGGCAGACCGCCGCCAAGCCATGTACGCGGTGTACGCGTTCTGCCGCGCCGTGGATGATATCGCGGATGACGAGGGCAGCCTGGCGGAGAAGAGGGCCGGTTTGGATGCGTGGCGCGCGCGCATCGCCGGGCTGTTTGCGGGGCGGTCGGGCGATGATCCGGTGACGCGTGTGCTCCGTGCCGCGATCGATCGGTTTCATCTGCGCGAACCGGATTTTCTGGCGGTGATCGACGGTATGCAGATGGACGCGGAGGCGCCGATCGTCGCGCCGGATTTGGCGACGCTCGATCTGTATTGCGATCGCGTCGCCTCCGCGGTGGGACGGCTGTCGGTGCGCGCGTTCGGCGATTCATCCGAAGCGGCGGATCGCGTTGCGTACCATCTGGGCCGTGCGCTGCAACTGACGAACATCCTGCGTGACGTGCCGGAGGATGCTTCGCGCGGCCGGCTTTACCTGCCACGCGAGTGGTTGGAAGAAGCGGGCGTGCCGCTCGATCCCGCGGCGGCGTTGCGCGCGGCGGGTTTGGGCGCGGTGTGCGCGCGGGTTGCTGGTCTGGCGCACGAGCATTTCGCCGGCGCGCGCGCGGCGATGCAACTCTGCGACAAGCGGGCGATGCGGCCGGCACGGCTGATGGGCGACACGTACGGGGCGCTGCTGGCGCGCATCGAGCGGCAGGGCTGGTCCGGGCAACTCACCCGGGTCAGCCTGCCGGTCTGGCAGAAGGCGTGGATCGCGTTGTCGCATGCGTTCGGGTAGTCCGCCCCCGCTCTGGCTGCCGATCCTGCTCGGCTTTCTGACGGCGGTCGGGCCGGCGTCGATCGATATGTATCTGCCGGCGTTTCCGGCGATCGAGTCTTCGCTGCACGAACCGCCCGGCTCCGCGCAGTACAGCCTCGCGACGTATTTCGCCGGACTGGCGGTGGGGCAGATCACGCAGGGCACGCTCGCGGACCGGTTCGGCCGCCGTTCGCCGCTGATTGCCTCCACGCTGCTCTATACCGTTATGTGCACGGCGTCGGCGCTGGCGCCTTCCATCCTGGCGCTGTCGGGCTTCCGCTTCGTCACCGCGATTGCCGCGGCCGCCGGCATGGTGATTCCCCGCGCCATCGTGCGCGACCTGGCCGATGGGCATGAGGCGGCGATCCTGATGTCCCGCCTG
Organism: uncultured Pseudomonadota bacterium; assembly: GCA_963791885.1. Taxonomy (GTDB): domain Bacteria; phylum Pseudomonadota; class Alphaproteobacteria; order Acetobacterales; family Acetobacteraceae; genus CAVSUZ01. The sequence goes on from CAWBUL010000008.1 coordinate 379,136, forward strand.
ATGCTGGTGATGGGTGTCGCGCCGATCCTGGCGCCCAGCCTGGGCGGCGCGATCCTGGTTTTTGCGTCCTGGCGGTGGATTTTCGGCGCGATGGCGATCTATGGCGCAATCTGCTTCGTGCTGGTTTGCCTGCTGCTGCCGGATACGCTTGATCCCGCGCATCGCGTCCGGCTGACGGTGCAGGAACAGTTGCAGCGGTATCGTCTGATTCTGCGCGAACGCGGCTTCCAATCGCATGCGGCGATGGCCGGATGTGCGACGTTCGCGTTCTTTGCCTATCTGGGCGGATCGTCCCCGGTGTTCATCGACGGATTTCACTGGGCGCCCGAGACCTATGCGGGCCTGTTCGGTCTGTGCGCATTGGGGCTGATTGCGGCGTCTCAAGTGAATGCGCGCATCGTGCGGCGCGTGGGCGCATCGCGGATTTTGTCGGCGGTGGCGGTGACCGACCTTGCGGCCACGGCGACGCTGGCGGTGGTTGCGTTTGCCCGCATTCATCGGATCGAGGCGGTCATTCCGCCGATTTTTGTCTTCGTGACGTGCCAGGGATTTATGAATCCCAATGCGATGGTCGGTGCGCTGTCGCGCCATGCCGGTCATGCGGGGTCGGCGTCTGCACTTATGGGCATGGGTCAGTTTCTGCTGGGCGCTGTCAGCGGGTTGCTGGTCGGTGTGTTCACCGACGGCACGCCGCGCGGCATGGCGGCGCTGATGCTGGTGGGCGCGTGCGGGATCTTCCTGGCGAATGCGTACCGGCTGGCGGTCGGTGGGTCGGAACGTCGGGGCTTGTGACGCGCGGCATGGCTCTGGCGCGGCCGTTCGGGTCGCCCTCGTCGCCACTGCGGGATTTGCCTGCCCAGAGTCCGCTCACGGTCCGTGTCCCTGGAGACATACTCGTCGCAGACACCGGCACATACTGATCATCCATGCCGCAGGATCCGCCGTACGAAGCTTTGTGCCCGCTCGGTCCGCGGCGCGTCGAATATCTGCGCGGGACAACCCTGTTCCACCAGCGCGCCATCCGCCAGAAGGGCCACGTTGCTGGCGACCCGGCGGATGAAAGCCATCTCATGCGAGACGATCAGCATGGTGATGCCGTCCGCCGCTAGGCCCTGGATCACGTCCAACACCTCGCCCACCAGTTCGGGATCCAGCGCCGACGTCACTTCGTCCAGCAGCAGGATTTCCGGCTCCAATGCAAGCGCCCGCGCGATCGCAACACGCTGTTGCTGACCGCCGGATAATTCGTCCGGATAGGCGCGCAGTTTGTCCGAGAGGCCGACCCGCGCGAGCAGAGCTTCGGCCTTCGGCTCTACCTCCTGCCGCTTGCGGCCGCGTATCTTGATCGGCGCAACCGTGACGTTCTGCAGCACATTCATATTCTGGAACAGGTTGTACTGCTGGAAAACAATAGCGAGCCGCTCCCGCACGAGGGACACATCGCGTGGCGAGCCATAGTTGATCGGAAGCCCGTCCAGGCGGATCTCGCCGCGGTCCGGCCGCAGCAGACCCACAAGCACCCGCAAGAGCGTGCTCTTGCCCGAGCCCGACGGGCCGATCAGCCCAAGTACCCCGCCGCGCGAAACCTCGAGTGTGATCCCCCGCAGGACCGGCCGCCCGGCGTAGGACGCGTGCAAGTCAGCGATGGCGAGGTACGGACAAGCCGATGCTCCAGCACCTGTCCCAGTCTGCTCAGTGGCAGGGAAAGTGCAAAATACAGGATCAGAATGGCGCCGAATGCCAGCACCGGCGAGAAGCCGCGATTTTCCAGTGCCTTGCCGGCGAAAGTCAGCTCGACGACGCCAATTTGCGATGCCAGCGCGCTATCCTTCACGAACAACACAAAAAACGCGAACGCAGGGGGCAAAGCCACGCGCCAGGCCTGCGGGACCACAACGAAGCGCAACGTTTGCCATAGGGAGAAATTGGCGACCGCTGCGCTGTCCCACTGGTTCCGATGAACGGAAAGCAAGCCGGCGCGGATAATCTCCGCGATGAATGCTGTCGCAATAAGGCAGACGCTGGCGGCGGCGATCAGAAATAACGGTACATCGAGACCAGCGAGCTGCGTGGCGTAAAACACCAGCAGCAAGGTCACCAAAAATGGGATACGGCGGAACAGCTCCGTGAAGATGATAGCAAGTATCCGCAGCGGCATCAGTGCACGACCGTGCGTGACGCGCACGACTGCGATGCCGCCGCCAAGCAACAGCCCCACCAGGCAACCCAGCCCCGTCAGCGTCAGGGTTGTCGCCGCCGCCTGCAGCAGAAAAATCATGTTGGGCCAACTCAGGAATCGCGGAAGCTGCCGGATCGCGTCGATGAACATCAGATCACGCGAAGCCGCACGCGAAACATCAGCCGTCCGGCAACTGCCAGCGCCAGCGTCGCGAGAAAGGTAACGATGATGTAAAGCCCGGCCGTAATGCTGAAGATCTCCACCGAGCGGAAGGTCTCGGCGTTGGCGTTCATCGCCCGTCCGGTCAGTTCCTCCACGCCGAAAACCGCAGCCATGGAAGACCCGAGAACCATCAGAATGTAGTGGTTGGATAGTGGTGCAAATAATGTCCGGATCACGTGCGGCAGCACGACATAGCGGACGCTCTGCCATCGCCGCATGCCAAGCACTTCCGCGGCATCCAGCTCGCCCGGCGGAACGGAGCCGAACCCGGCGCGCTGAATCTCCGTCAGATAGGCACCGGCATTCAACGTCATGCCCAGCAGCACGGCGCTAAACGGGCTGAGGACGATTCCGGCGCCGGGCAGCACGAAGAACAGAAAGAAGATCTGCACGAGCTGTGGTGTATTGGTGAAGAACACCACATAGGCTCGGGATAGCCGGCGTGAAAAGCCGCCGCCGTAGGAGATGGCAAAGGCACCCAGCAGCCCCAGGACCATCCCGCCGCAGAACGCCAGCGCCGCCAGAACAAGGCTGACGCCCGCGCCTGCGATCAGGTCGGGGATGAAGCGCGTGACCTGCCCGAAATGCAGCGTATAGGCCACGCGCCCTTCCTACCCGATCAGAAATATGGCTGCGCCGGGATCGGCGCTGCCATATCGAAGCCGAACCACTTCCGATAGGTGTCTGCAACGAAGCCGCCGCTTTCAAGCGAAAACAGCGCCACATTCAACCAGCGCCGGAGACTTACATCGGCCTTCGCAACGCCGATGCAGTCCCAGTCCACCTCATCGGCATGGTCGGCCAGCGGCTGCCACTGCGCGTCGATCGTGCGCGCGATCACGCCGAGCGATGCGAGGTCGTCTACCACGGCCGTCGCTCGGCCATCGGCCACGGCGCGCAGGACGTCCGGGTGGTTATCGAGCAGCAGCACCTTGGCCTTCGGCAGATGCGCGGCAATCCAGGGGATGGGCGTGGTTCCGCGAATCTCGGCAAGCGTTACGTCCGGACTGTTGAGATCGGCAAGTTTTGTATAGGGCTTGCCCTTCAGCGTCAGCGCGCCGAGCGTCTCGGTCATCACCGGCACGGTGAAATCGATCAGCTTGGCGCGGTCCGGCGTGCGCGTCATGCCGCCCAGCACCATGTCGATCCGCCCGGCCGTGAGGAAAGGCACGCGGCTCGCGCTATCCACGGTGACGAACTGCACTTTTACGCCCAGCATCTGCGCCAGCTGATTGGACAGATCGATATCGAAGCCGACCAGCTCGTTCTTGTCGTTCATCATCGCCGCCGGCGCGAAGCTCGGGTTCACGCCAACCCGGATCGTGCCGGCCGAAATGATGTCGTCCAGCGAGCGCGCCCAGCTTCTGGGCGTCAGGCCAAGCGCCAGCACGGCGGCAAGGCAAAGTATGGCGAGGCGTCGTTGCATGTTCGTCCCCCTGTTTGTTCAGTCATCCCTGTTCGCTACAGTCCCGCGTGCGACAGCGCAGCGGCAAGAGCGGCGGCCTCGTCCGCGGTCACCGGACCAACCGGCGGGCGGACCACCGGATCGGCGATTCGCCCCAGTTCCGCGAGACACCATTTGAGTCGCGCGGTCGTGCGGCCGCTGGGCGGCGTGCCGTAGATCGCGTCGGCCAGCGGCTCCAGCCGATCATGCAGCGTGCGTGCCAGTGGCAGATCGTGCCGGCGCACCGCTTCATCCAGCGCCACGATCAGCTCCGGCACGATATCAGCCAAGGAAACGATGCTGCCGTCTGAACCATGGACGTAGCATGCCAGCAGATGCTCATCGCCGCTCGCCATGACCGCGACATCGGGCCGCAGCGCCTTCACCTGCCGCCGCAGCGCGTCGTATCGATTGGCTTCCCAGCTACCCTCCTTGATGGCGACGACGGTCGGCAGGGCAAGCAGCTGCGCAAGCACCGGCGGCGTAAAGCCCATCTGGCCGGCATTGACACTGGCCTGGAATAAGAACACCGGCATGTCGGGCACGGCTTCGGCGATGATCCGGTGATGGCGCACCGCGCAGTCTTCGGCATGCGCGAGGGCGAAACTGTTCGGGGCAAAGACCATGATTGCATCCGCGCCCGCCGCGCATGCGATCCGTGCTTCTTCGGCAGCGGCAAGGCTGTTTTCCTGATTGATGCCGGCAATCACGATCCGGCTCCGGCCAACCGTCGCGACGCTGACGTCTACGGCGCGGCGCTTTTCCGCCATATCGAGGACGAAATTCTCGCCCGCGTGGCCGTTGCACAGCACACCGACAACGCCCGGCTGGATGACGCAGGCTTCGGTATGGCGCGCATAACTATCCCAGTCCGGTGCGGCATTCGCTCGCATCGGCAGCACGGTGCTCGGGTAAATGCCGAAAAATCGGTCGTTTCCGTCGGGAATCATGCCGCCCTGGCCTCTGTCAGCAGGCGATCGACAGGAAACAATGGGAGATCGGGACGCTGCCCCAGGACCGCCTGCGCCAATAGTTTGCCCATGAAAGGACCCGATGTGTAGCCGGAATGGACGCTGCCGATGATCCAGGCGCCGGGCACGCCCGGCAGCGGGCCGAGCGCGGGCAATGCGTCATCGGTTTCCGCTTCCAGCCCCAGCCAGGCGCGCACGGCCCGGGCATGGCGAAGGGCGGGGATCGTGTGTGCGGCGAGGCGCAGATTGCCGATCAGGTTTTCCGGCCGGACAGCGACCGGACCGTCTTCGCGGTCTCCGATACCTTGCCAGCCTCCGCCGATCAGCACGGTGCCGTTCTCGAACTGCTTGAGCGACAGCAGGCCCGAAGCCACCCCGAGGACGCTGCGCATCACCGGCCGAAACCGCTCGGTGATGATGAGCTGGTTGATCAGGCTGCGAATGCGCAGCCGCAGACCGAACCATGCCGCCATCGGTTCCAGCCAGACGCCGCCGGCGAGCACGATCCGCGCGCTCTCAAGACGTCCCGCCGCCGTTGAAAGCACGAAGCCCGGATCGATTCCGTCAACGCTGCAATCCTCGAACAGCCTGACCCCTGCATTCAGCAATGCGGGCCGAAAGGCACGGCCGGTCAGATAGGCGGTGGCGAAACCGTCCACGGCGCAGTAGGCCGCCTTCAGAATGGCCGGGTTGAGTCCGGGTTCGATCGCGCAGGCCCGGGCCGGATCGACCAGTTCGATCGGTGCGCCGGCGTCCCGGCGTAACCGAGCCCGCTCCTCCAGTATCGTCACCTCATGGTCGGTGAAGGCAACGGAGAGACCGGGCCGCACCCGGCCGAGGACGTCGCCGCCATCGAGCCATTCGGCCGTTCGCATCCACATCTCGTGCGCGCGCAGCGCGTAGGGAATCAGCGCCGCGCGTGTCATCTGCATCGTTAGCGTGCCGGCATTGACGCCGGATGCCTCGCGACAGATCGGTCCCCGGTCCAACAGCACAACGCGCATCCCGCCGCGCGCGAGGAACAGCGCCGTGCTGCATCCCATCACGCCGGCGCCGACAACAGCGCAGTCGTAGCGCTCGGTCATGGCGGCGCGGGTGCGGGGACAGGGATGTCGGCATAGTCAAAGTCGCCGAGAATGGCATTGAGCGGAACCGGACGCAGCGGAAGCCGGGCATTGAAGCGCCCCGCGGCGACGCGGCCACCGACATGCCGGGCGAGCAGTGCGGCAGCGGTCTCACCACACATCCGTCCTTGGCAGGGTCCCATGCCACAACGGGTGAACTGTTTGAGTTGGTTGGCCTCCCGCCCGCCCGAGGCGATTGCCGCCTCGATTTCCGCGCGGGTCACATCCTCGCAGCGGCAGATGACGCAGTCCTCGGGAATTGCGTCGTAGAGCGTGGGATCGGGCGTCATCATGGCCGCCATGGCATTGCCGAAGCGGAGATAAGGCTGTCGCTGACGGCGCAATGACTCGATATCCCCCTGCGCGGATTGGGAAAGACCGAGATCACTCAGGGCAGCCAGTGCGGCGATGCGACCGGAAATCGGTGCGGCTGCTGCACCGGCAATGCCGGCTCCGTCGCCCGCGGCGTAGAGGAACGGGATGGTTGTGCGCTGCGCCGGATCCAGATCCGGCACCCAGCCCCCGCGAGAAGGAGCAAATGTGAAGGCGGCGCGGAACAGGCTGGCGGCTTCGATGGCTGGTACAAGCCCATGGCCGACGCACAGCGCGTCGCAGTCGATCCGGCGCTCCGGGCCTCCGTTAACCGGCCCCACCACCACTGAGCGGAGTTCCTCTTCGCCTTCGGCACGCAACAGCCGATACCCCGAGAGGATCGGCACTCTCGCGGCAAGAATTCGCGCAACCCATCCGCTGCCGCAGGCCAGCAGACCCGGCCGGCTGGCAAGCGCGGGCAGTGCACGCCACCAATGTCCTCGCGTTGAATAGTCGATCACCGCGGCGACCATGCCACGATGGGCGAGAATGCCGGCCGCCACGGCAGCGAGCAGCGGGCCCTGGCCGGCCACGACGACGCCGCGGCCCGGCACCACGCCATCGGCTTTGAGCAGGATGGTGGCTGCCGCGAGGCCGATGACGCCCGGAAGAGTCCAGCCGGGGAACGGGACGACGCGCTCGGTCGTGCCGGGGCACAGTATGAGTGCGCGGGAACTGACCGACGTGCTGGCGCCGTCGGCAAGCAGGTCGAGGCGGAATGGCGACTGGGGCGAGCCCGGAGGGACCAGCGTGCCCCCGCCGAGGCCCCATATCCGTGCCGCGCCGCGCCACTCCGCCCCGCTGGCTCCCAGGGCCGAGCGCAGCCGGGATCCCTCACCCCGGTCTGGGACACCGTCAGCCAGGGGTCGTCGGTAAACTTGCCCGCCCGGGATTGGATGCTCATCAACGATCAGGGTGCGCGCGCCATGCTCGGCAGCGAGTGCGGCCGCGGCCATGCCGGCCGGTCCGCCACCCAGTACGATGATGTCGTATTCAGGCGTCAGCGAAGCCGCTCCAGCACCATTCCGTCGGCGGTCGGAGTCAGACAGGCCTGAACGATGGCGCCATTCGCGGAAATCAAACACTCCTGGCAAATGCCCATCATGCAGAAGGCACCGCGCGGACCGGCCGCGCGGGGTGAATGCCGCAGTTGGCGGATTCCAGCGGCCATAAGCGCTGCCGCAAGCGAGGTGCCGGACGGAACTTGTACGTCGGAGCCGTCAAGCTTGATGCGGTACATGGTGCGGCCTTTGACTGACACGTTCGCCATCGGCTCTGCAGATGGTGCTACGCGCAAGGCGTCTGGCGAATCAGGTCGTAGGGCCCACGCGCAATGAACTCCCCGCTGCCAGGCTCGGCGGTAATTTTTCCGTCTCGCATGACGACGCGCCCGCGAGCGATGGTCATCACAGGCCAGCCAGTCACCTGTATGCCTTCATACGGCGTGTAGTCGATTGCGTGCTGCAGCAAGGTATTGGTGATGGTGACCTGTTTGCTTGGATCGAACAGAACCAAATCGGCATCGGCGCCGGGCGCGATGGTTCCTTTACGCGGGTACATTCCGAATAGCCACGCCGCATTATAGGAGGTCAGGCGCACAAATTCATTCGGCGTGATACGCTGCTTCGAAACGCCCTCGGAGAATAGCAGCGGCAGACGTGTCGCGAGGCCAGGGATGCCATTGGGAATATCGCGGAAGGGCGCCTCGGTGCCGTGGCGCTGTTTCCCCTCGGTCCCTTCGAAGCTGTAACCGCAATGATCGGACGAGATGATATCGAGTGTGCCGAGCCGCAGTTCCTGCCACATCCCCTCCCTCTCGTCAGACCCGCGCGGGCTGGGGCTGCAGATGAATTTGGCGCCCTCAAAACCCGGGCGGTCCATGTCCCGCGCTTCCAGCAGAAGATATTGCGGGCAGGTCTCACCCCAGACTTTCAGGCCGCGAGCCTTGGCGCGCGCGATCTCCGCGGCGACTTCCGGACAGGAGACATGGAAGATCTGGATGGGTTGGCCGATCAGCTCAGCCAAGGCAATGGCGCGATAGGTTGCCTCCCGCTCCACCACCGCGGGGCGCGCGTGAGCGTGGTATTTCGGCGCGGTTTTGTCTTCCTGCAGGAGCTTCTCGATCTGGAAGTTGATAGCGTCGTAGTTTTCGCAGTGGACGGTCACCAGCGCGCCATGCCGACTTTGCCGCGGCAAGGACGCGAAGGAATTGCCGGTCATCGAGGTGTAGCGGGTCATAGGTCAGGAAGACTTTGAGGCTTCGAATGCCCGATTCGATGATGGGCGGCAGCTCGTTCTGAATGACATGATCGGTCGGGTCGGTGATGATCTGGTGGAAGCTGTAATCCATCATGGATTGGGCGGCACGCCGCCGATATGCCTCCAACGTCGGTGTGATCGATTGGCCCTTGAATTGCGACGCAAAGGTAATAACCGACGTGGTGCCGCCGGCGAAGGCGGAGGCGGATGCCGTGACGAAGGTTTCTTCGTGCACGGTTCCGTCGGGCTCCAACTGCTCGATATGGCAATGCGAATCGACGCCGCCCGGCATGACCCAAAGGCCGCTCGCGTCGATGGTTCGCGGGCTGGGTTCGAGACTCTCGGCTACGGTGCTGATCCTGCCATTGCGGATGCCGATATCGGCCCGCACAGTGTCGGCGGCTGTGATGACCAAGCCACCTCTGATTATCAGGTCGAAGTCACTCATCCGGCCCCCTGGTGAGTCTTATTGCTTCCATGGGGCCTCATGACTTAGGCGTACGTCAATGCGTAACCCGCCAGGAGGACGTCATTCCCTCCCGGACGGTGAATGGTTACGGTTATTGGCCCACCCGCTCCCTTGCACCCCTCAGACCAATGCGGCATGCTTTCCCGCAGTTGAAAAAATGAGCATCCGCCCGAACGGATGCGGGGAGGCTACGAAATGACCGGTACCATCTCTCGGCGATCCGTTCTCTCCACCACACTCGCGGCCGGCGCCGCGGCAGCCATACCGCTGCGCTATGGCCGCGCCGCGGACAGCATCCAGATCGCCATGCCCTGCGCACTCACCGGCGCTCTCGGTCCCATCGGCCAGCAAATGAAGCGCGGCGTCGAATACTTTACGAAAGTGCAGAACGCCAAAGGCGGTCTTCTGGGACGCCCGGTCGAGTATATCATCGAGGATACCGCCGGTGATCCCGCCACCTGCGTTCGCAAGGCAGGCGAAATGGTCGAGCGCTACCATGCCCGCCTGCTCATGGGCATGACCCTGTCCTCCGAGGCGCTCGCAATCGTGCCGAAGCTCGCAGACTGGAACGCGATCTTTGTTTCATCCGATAATGGCGACGGGCGGCTTACCGCATCCGCTTTCGTGCCCAACTTCTTTCGTGCCAACACCTCCGGCCCGATGGACACGCGTACCGTCGCGCTCTGGCTCCGCAATGCGCCATACAAGTCATTCTACGCCCTCGGCATGGATTATGCCTGGGGCCATGACACCGTTAGCTCCTTCCAGAATCTGGTAAAGCAGGCGAACCGCAAATTCGTGGGCGCCGTCTTTTCACCCATCGGCACCAAGGATTTCTCCAGCTATATCCTCAAGATCCGCCAGTCAGACGCCGACGCCGTCTTCCTTGTGCTTGCCGGCGACGACAATAACGCGTTCCTGCAGCAGGCCCACGAATACCGACTGGGCGAGAAAATGCAGATCCTGACCTCCACCGTGGATCTTGCCTCGGTGCGCACCCTTGGTGATGCGACACTCGGGCTGGCCGGCGCTGCACGCTATTGCTGCACCATCGACAACCCTGCCAACAAGCAGTTCGTCGCCGACTGGCAGCAGGCGCATGACGGCGCGCTGCCGGACATTTACGAAGGCGAGCAGTGGCAGGCATGCCAGGTCATGGCCGCAGGCATCGAGGCGGCCGGCAGCATCGAGCCCGAGAAACTCCGGCCCGCGCTCGAAAAGGTTGCGATCGACAGCATCAAGGGTCATGTCGCGATGCGGGCCTGCGATCACCAGGCCGTCCAGCAGGGTTTCATGGTCAAGGTGCAGAAAGTCGCCGGATCCGGGCAGCTTCTGCCGCAGGTCCTCGACGTGTTCCCTGCCGACCAGGTTACGCCTGGTTGTCGCAAGGAAACCTATGACGATTGATTTCGCCGGGTTCCTTCTCGTCGAGTGCCTGAACGCGCTGTCTGAAGCCGCATTGTTATTCTTCCTGGGCGTCGGCCTGACGCTCATTTTCGGCATCATGCGCGTCGTCAACTTCGCGCACGGCACCCTGTTCATGCTCGGTGCCTTCGTGGGCTATACCGCTGCCCGGCTCTCCGGCAGTTTTTGGGTCGCGCTCATTGTCGCGCCCCTGGTGGTGGCCGCCCTTGGCGCGCTGTTCGAACTCGGTCTGCTCCGCCGCCTCTATCGCCGCGACGACAGCGCCTTTCTGATGGTCACGTTCGGCCTGGCACTCGCCCTTGGTGAGGCAGCGCGACTGCTCTGGGGAAACGACCCGCTCTCCTTCTCGCCGCCCCCCTCGCTCCGCGGCATCGTCTTCATGCTCGACCAGCCCTTTCCCATCTACCGGCTTTTCCTGATCGGCTTCGCCGCCGCCGTCGCCGTCGCGCTCTGGCAATTCCTCGTGCGTACCCGCCTCGGACTGCTCATCCGTGCCACCGCGCAGATCCCGGAAATGGTGCAGGCGACCGGCACGGATGTGGGTCTCGTGCGATCCGCGGTTTTCGCTATCGGCTGTGGCCTCGCCGGACTCGGGGGCGTACTCGCAGCGCCGCTCCTCACCGCCACGCTCAGCCTCGCCGCAACGACGATCATCGACGCCTTCGTCATCGTCATCATCGGAGGAATGGGTAGTTTTGCCGGCTCCCTTGTCGCCTCTCTTCTCGTCGGCTTCGTCCAGGTCTTCGGTGAATACTACCTGCCCGATTTGGCCCTGGCCTCCACATATCTTTTGATGCTGCTGGTGCTGATAGCGCGCCCGCGCGGGCTCCTCGGGCATGCGGCCTGAGCCGTGCTGAGCAGGCGCGTGCTGCTCGTTGTCGTGATTGTGCTTGCGGCCCTTCCCGCCGGTCTTCCTCTCTTCGCACTGACAATCCTGACCGAGATCCTGATTCTCGGCCTCCTGGCCATGAGCCTGGATCTTCTCGTCGGCTATACGCGGCTGGTGTCGTTCGGCCATGCTGCCGCCTACGGACTGGGGGCGTACGCCTGCGGCAACATCCTGCTGCACACAACCACACCGCTGATCTTCGCTGTGCCGGTTGCCGCAATCTTCGCCGGTGTTGTCGGGATCGGCATCGGTTGGGTCTGCACACTGGCCACGGGCGTCTCTTTCTCCATGCTGACCCTCGCCTTCGCTCAGCTTCTTTACGCGATCGCTTTCAAATGGACCGCCGTGACCGGCGCCTCGGACGGCCTCGCCGGAATTCCGCGTCGCCCCGGCCCGTTCGCCTTCACCGGGCTGACGACGCATATCGGCTTCTACTTCTTCGCCTTGTTCTGCCTGTTGGCCGCTTATCTATTCTGCCGCACGCTCGTTTCATCGCCCTTCGGTGCAGTCCTGCAGGGCATTCGCGAAAACGAAACCAAAACCCGCGCGCTCGGCTACAACGCGCGCGGCTACAAAATCGCCGTTGTGGCCATCAGCTACGCTCTGGGCGGACTTGCCGGCGCGCTCTACGCACCCTTCGCCGGTTTCGCCAACACCGAGCTGCTGTTCTGGCTGCTGTCCGGCCAGGTCCTGATTATGGTGATCGTCGGAGGACAGGGAACGTTAGCCGGCCCGATCCTCGGCGCGGCCTTTTTCCTGATCGTCTCTCAGATCCTCAGCGCCTACACCGAATCCTGGGCACTGTTCTTCGGCCTCCTGTTCATCGGCTTCGTTCTGTTTGCACCCCAGGGCATTTGGGGCCTTCTGACCGCGCGGCGCGCCCGTCTGGCGAAGCAAATCACCGTGCCGCATGCCACTGCTTGAGCTGCGCGCCGTATCCAAGAGCTTTGGTGGCCTGACTGCCGTGCGCGATGTCTCGCTCTGCCTCGCGGAGAAGGAAGTGAGGGCCATCATCGGTCCCAACGGCGCCGGGAAATCGACTCTGTTCAACATCATTGCCGGCACGTTTCCCCCGAGCGCGGGCGATATCATCTTCAACGGCGCTTCGCTCGCGGGACGGTCATCGTACGAAATCTGCCAGCTCGGTATCTCTCGCACGTTTCAGATCACCTCGATTTACCGAGGCCTGACCGCGCATGAAAATGTGCGTCTCGCCGCCCAGGCCAAGGACCCGCGCCGTGCGCGCATGCTGGGTGCGCACGCCGTATTCTCCGATGCCGCCGCGCGCGCTGATGCCGCGCTCGAGCAGCTGGGTTTGACCGCGGTCGCCAACCGCACAGCCGGCCTGCTGTCCCATGGCGACCAGCGCTTGCTCGAACTCGCAATGGCTGTCGCGCAGTCGCCGCGTGTACTCCTGCTTGACGAGCCGACGCAGGGACTCTCCGTCGAAGAAACCGCCCAAACCGTCGAGACCCTGGCGAACCTTCTGTCCCGGCAATCCGTGGCCGTGCTGCTGGTGGAGCATGACATGGAGGTCGTGTTTCGCCTTGCCCACGCAATCACTGTCCTGCATCGCGGCGCCGTGCTCGCGGAAGGTCCACCGGAGACTGTCCGCGCCGACCCCGAAGTCCAGCGCGCCTATCTCGGGGAGGCCGCCTGATGCTGACGCTGGAGGGCGTGCACGCGCATTACGGCACCAGCCACATTCTGCACGGGATCGACCTCGTGGCAGAACCCGGCCGCGTCTCTGCCATTATCGGCCGCAACGGCGTCGGTAAGACAACCACCCTTCGCACCATCATGGGTCTTATTCCGCTCAGCGGGGGCCGCATCCTGCTTCGCGGCGCTGATATCGGCGGCTGGCCGGCGCACCGCGTCGCGCGTGCCGGTATCTCCTATGTTCCGGAAGGGCGCCTGATCTTCCCGGAATTGACAGTCATCGAGAACATCCGCGTCGCCGAGCGGAAACCTGCCCGGCAATGGCCGATTTCCAGGTTGTTCCAATTGTTTCCATCGCTCGCCGACCGGGCAACCGCCCGCGGCATCACCCTTTCCGGCGGCGAGCAGCAGATGCTGGCGATCGCCCGCGCACTGATCAGCGACCCGGCCGTGCTGTTGCTCGATGAACCAACCCAGGGGCTTGCCCCCATTATGGTCCGCCAGTTGAGTAGCGCTATCGGCCATCTGAGCGAATCCGGCGTAGCCGTCCTGCTCGTCGAACAGAATGTCGAACTCGTCGAACGGGTGGCGCACGAGATGCACGTGATGGTGAAGGGGAAAATCGTCTATGCAGCGCCACCCGATCAGTTCCACGCCGAAGCCGCCGAAATTCGCAGCCGGTATCTGACCGTATGAGCGCAGATAATTTCATCGGCAAGAAAGCCCTTGTGACGGGCGGTAGCCGAGGCATCGGGCGGGCAGTCTGTGCGGAACTCGCCCGGCAGGGCGCCGATGTCGCCTTCATCTATCACACGAATCATGACGCCGCGGAGGTAACGCGCCGCCTTGTCGGCACGCACGCCCGGGCCGTGCTGCCCCTGCAAGCCGACCTCGCCGACGCGCGCGCCGTTGCCGCCACGGTCGAGCGTGTCATCGCCGGTTTCAGCCAGATCGATGTTCTGATCCACGCCGCGGGAGCCATGGGAACGTGGCGCGAAACCGTCGCCATCACGCCGGAGGAGTGGGACCGTTACATCACCGTCGATCTGTCCGGTGCGTTCTATTTCTTCCGCGCCGCGGTGCCGCATCTCCGCCGCGCGGGCGGCGGAAGCGTCGTTGCGGTCTCCTCCATCGCAGCGCAGATGTGCCAGGCCCGCAACGCCCAGGGCGCTGCCGCAAAAGCCGGACTGGAGGCGCTTATTCGCGTGCTGGCCAAGGAAGAAGCACGGCACGGCATCCGCGCCAACGCCGTCGCGATCGGCCTCACCGACACCGACATGGGCCGTGCCGCCATGGCCGAGTGGGGCGAGCAAACCTCCGAGCGTATCGTGCGCCAGATCCCGCTCCGCCGTATCGGCACGCCGGAGGAAATCGCCCGCGTGGTGTGTTTCCTCGCGGGACCGGATGGTGCTTACATCACGGGAAAGGTGCTGCAAGTCGATGGCGGGCAGATCATTGCGGCCTAAAGCTGGAGCAGGATCGCGCGAGGCCGCAGGTCGGAGCGCGTGAATCCTGCTCCGGAACAACGAGTTGGAGGCAGCGTCATGGCTTTCGAAACGCGACTGACGCCGGCTCTTTCAAAACGCTGGCGCGACGCCGGCCTCTGGACCGACGACGGCTTTGCCGCCGTCCTTGCGCAGCGGGTACGGGAAATGCCGGACCGCGAGGCCCTGACCGACGGCAAGACCCGCATCACCTATCGCCAGCTCTCGGACGGAATCGACCGTGTCGCTGCGCACCTGCGCGCGCTCGGGATCGGCGACGGCGATGTGGTTGCCATCCAGATGCCCAACTGGTTCGAATTCGCTTTCGTCTTCTTCGCCCTGGAGCGTCTCGCCGCGGTGGCCGTTACACTTGGCGTGGATTTTCGGAGGCGCGAACTCGAATACATGCTGCGCTTCGCCGGCGCGAAGATGCTGATTTGCTGCGCCGAGTTTCGTGGCTTCGATCACTTGGCGATGGCCGGCGAACTCCGCGGCGTATTGCCAGGCCTTTCGCTGGTCGGCGCGATTCGCGGCGCTACACGCCCCGGCATGGTCAGCCTGGACGACACGATTGCCCAATCGGGTCCGCCCACCGGTTTCGTCCCCGCGCGTCAGGGCGCCGACGCCGTGATGCGCATGGCCTTTACATCCGGAACCACCGGCAATCCCAAGGGCGTCATGCACAGCCACAACACCACGCTCTCGGCTGCCCGCATCCTGAATGGGGACCTCGGGCTCGGCCCGGACGACACGATGCTCGCCTGGCTGCCGGTCTGTCTGAACTGGGGCTATCTGACGGTCGTGCAGTCTGTTCTGGCCGGCGCCCGCGTCGTCTTGCTGGAGCGCTTCCAGCCCCGCGCGGCGTTGGACATCATGGAGCGCGAGCGTGTCACTTACATTCCAACCGCCCCCGCTTCCCTGACCGCGATCCTTCAGGAGCAGGATGTCGCCGGCCGCGATCTATCGAGCCTTCGCATCGTCGTGAGCGGCGGCGCATCCGCTCCGGTGGAAACGATCCGCGCGTGGCGCCGCATTGCCCCCGGTTTCCTGCTTGAACTCCTCGGTATGTTGGAAACCGGATATCAAACCTATACCCGTCCGACCGACGATCCGGAACGGGTCGCTGGCACTGTTGGCACCCCCGCCAGCCACATGGGCCTGGGGCTGATCGATGCCAACTTACAGGACGTAGCCCGGGGCGAGGTCGGCGAAATCTGCTCCGACGGTCCGTCGGTTCATCTGGGCTACCACAACAATCCCGCTGCGAACGCCGAGTCTTTCTTGCCGGGCGACTGGTTCCGCTCCGGCGATCTCGGCATGATTGATGACGACGGCAATCTCCGCATCGTTGGCCGCCTGAAGGAAATGATCAATCGTGGCGGCAAGAAATTCTTCCCGCGTGAACTCGAGGAAATTCTCTACACCCACCCCAAGGTGCTCTACGCAGCCATCGTTGGCCTTCCCGACCCGCGCCTGGGTGAGCGCAACTGCCTCTGCCTGGTGCCCAAACCCGGTGAGCCGCCGGTCCTGAAGGAGCTGATCGATTTCCTCGGCGACAGTGTCGCCACCTACAAGTTGCCGGAACGCCTTGAACTGTTCGACCAGTTCCCTTTTACCCCGTCCGGCAAAATTCAGCGCCACGCCTTGGTGCGCGCGGTCGTCGCCAGAATGGAGAAAACCCATGAATGAGGGCTACGCGCGCTACAAGCGCCTTTTGATCGATCGCCCGCACCCACGCGTGCTGCGCATCACCATGAACCGTCCCGACAAATACAATGCCGCCGACGCGGAGATGCATTCGAACCTGACCGAGATCTGGCGCGACATCGACGCCGATCCGACCGTGAACGCGGTGCTGCTAACCGGTGCCGGAAAAGCCTTCTCGGCCGGGGGTGATCTGGAGCTGGTCGAGCACATGCGCGCCGACTACAACACCCGCATGCGCGTATGGCGTGAAGCCCGCGACATGGTTTACAATGTCATCAATTGCAGCAAGCCGATCGTTGCCGCCATTAACGGTGTTGCGGTTGGCGCCGGCCTAGTCCTGGCCATCCTGGCCGACATCTCAATCGCTGCGAAATCCGCACGCCTGATCGATGGTCATACCAAGCTCGGCGTGGCCGCCGGCGACCATGCGGTGATCATCTGGCCGCTGCTCTGCGGCATGGCCAAGGCAAAATACCACCTGCTGCTCTGCGAGCAGGTGAGTGGCGAGGAGGCCGAGCGCATCGGCCTTGTCTCTCTCGCTGTGCCTGATGAGGACCTTGCCGCACGCTCGATGGAAATTGCCGTGCGCCTGGCGGAAGGTGCGCAGGGCGCCATTCGGTCGACCAAATACGCTTTGAACAACTGGCTGCGCGCGGCTGGCCCGATCTTCGATACCTCACTCGCGCTCGAATTCCTGGGCTTCGGTGGTCCTGAACTCCCTGAAGGCGTCAATGCCCTGCGAGAAAAACGTCCGCCGAACTTTCCCCCGGAAAGCCCGGTCTAGTGGACCAGGAAAGCCGCCGCATTCCCGGCTTCTGCGCGCTCTGCCGCTCGCGCTGCGGCTGCATCTCGGTCGTCGAAAATGGCCGCCTCGTTGCGGTGGAACCCGACCCCACTCATCCCACCGGTGCCGCCCTGTGCGCGAAGGGCCGCGCGGCCCCGGAACTCGTCCACAGCCCCGATCGCCTTCTATATCCTTTGAAACGAACACGGCCGAAAGGCGATCCCGATCCCGGCTGGCAGCGCATCACATGGGACGAGGCTCTCGACACGACCGCCGCTGCACTGAACCGCCTCAAACAATCCGGCGGTGCCGAATCTGTTGCTTTCAGCGTCACCACCCCAAGCGCGACTGCCATCTCCGACTCCATTCTTTGGATCGAGCGCCTGATCAACGCCTTCAACAGTCCGAACTGGTGCTACGCCACGGAACTCTGCAATTGGCATAAGGACCACGCCCGCAAATTCACCTTCGGCGTCGGCGTTCCCTCGCCTGACTTCGAAAATACACAGTGCGTTCTGCTGTGGGGTCATAACCCCAGCGCAACCTGGCTCACCCATGCCCGAGGCGCGCTGGCCGCAAAGCAGCGCGGCGCGCGCCTGATCGTCGTCGATCCACGCCCGGCCGGTCTCGCCAACAAGGCCGATCTGTGGCTGCGCGTCCGCCCTGGCACCGATGGCGCGCTGGCCTTGGCCGTCGCCAACGTGATGATCACCGAGGGCTGGTACGACGAAGCCTTCATGCGGGACTGGAGCAACGGGCCGCTGTTGCTGCACCCAGTGACCGGTCGCTTCCTGACCGGCGCCGATCTGTCTCGAACGGCCAGCCCTCGGCATTTCGTCGCCTGGGACCAATCGCGCTCGCGACCCGTCCTTTATGATCCGGCGACTGGCACGTACGAAACCCACTCCCGCGATCTTGCTCTGCGCGGCACGTTCGACACAGGCTCCCTTACCTGCGCCACGGCGTTCGAAGCCTACACCCACCTCTGCGCCCAATATCCGCCCGAGCGCGCCGCCGCGATCTGCTGGCTCGATCCCGATGATATTCGCGCCATGGCTAGCATGCTGTGGGACAGCAGACCCGTCGCCTATTATGGCTGGACCGGCGTCGGTCAGCACACCAACGCGACGCAAACCGATCGCGCGATCGCTTTGGTCTGCGCCCTGACCGGCAGTTTCGATGCACCGGGTGGAAATGTCATCTTCGACCAGGTCCCGACCAACGACGTTCGCGGCACCGAGCTCATGCCGCCGGAACAGCGCCAAAAAGCCCTTGGCTACACGCAACGCCCCCTTGGACCACCGCGCGACGGCTGGGTCACTGGCCGTGACCTGTATGACACCATCCTCACCGGTTCCCCCTATCCAATCCGAGGTCTCGTCGGGTTCGGGGCCAATCTTGTCGTCTCCCACGCCGACGCACACCGCGCGGGCAAGGCCCTCGCGGCACTCGACTTCTTCGTCCACGCCGACCTGTTTATGACCCCCACCGCGTCGTTCGCCGACGTCATTCTGCCCGTCGCCAGCGCGTGGGAGCGCGAAGGCTTGCGCGTCGGTTTCGAGGTCAACCAGGACGCCCAGACTCTTGTCCAGCTCCGCACCCCTGCCATCGATCCTGTGGGCGAATCCCGGTCGGACACCTGGATCGTCTTCGAACTGGCAAAGCGCCTCGGCCTCGCCGGTCATTTCTGGAACGGCGACATCACCGCCGCCTATCGCTTCCTTCTCCAGCCCTCCAATATTTCTCCTGAAACCTTGCGCACTCACCCCGAGGGCATTCGCGTCCCACTGCAAACGCGCTACCGCAAATACGCCGATAGCAAGGGGCCTGGCTTTGCAACACCCACCGGCAAGGTCGAAGTCTACTCCCAGCAATTGCTCGACCACGGCCAGGCGCCCCTGCCGCAGTTCAGCGAGCCAGCGCCATACAGGATCTCGGGAAACTTTCCGCTCACCCTGACCTGTGCCAAGACTGCAACCTACTGCCACAGCCAGAATCGTAATGTCCCTCGCTTGCGGCGCCTTCTTCCCCACCCGCTGATCGAGCCTCCATCCTGAAACTGCCGCATCCCGCGATATTACCGATGGAGATTGGATCGAAATAACGACAGCACACGGCCAGTTCCGCGCACGCGCATCGCTGCACGGCGGCATCGATCCGCGCGTCGTCGTCGCGCAACACGGCTGGTGGCAAGCTTGCAGCCAGCTCGGCCTTCCAGCTTACGACCCGACTGGCCCCGAAACCGTCAATTACAACGCGGCGATCCGGGCCGATGATGTCGATCCCGTCAGCGGCGCGCCATCGCACCGTTCGTATCGTTGCAATATCCGGCGTTGTGACGTCACGGCCGCTTAACGGAGCTTTTCCATGCTGTGGATCGGGATCGACGTTGGCGGAACCTTCACCGACGCTGTCGCCTATGACGATCAAACCCGGCAATTCTCCTACGCAAAAGCGCCCTCGACACCGGGATCTCCAACCGACGGTGTCGTCGCTGTCCTCGACGCCCTGAACTGCCCCAACCTCAACGATGTTGCGCGCATCTGTCATGGCGTGACCATCGGCACCAACGCTATTCTTGAGAAGAAGGGTGCCGAGGTCTGGATGCTCGTCACACGCGGCTTCCGCGACGTGCTGGAAATCGGCCGCACCAATCGGCCTGTCCTCTATGATCTCCGCACGCTAAAAACACCGCCGCTTGTCCCGCGCACCCGCACGCTTGAAATCACCGAGCGCCTGATGTTCGACGGCAGCGTGCGCCAGCCGCTGGACAACGCGGACCTCGACGCCGCCCTTGACGCCATTCCGCACCACCCCGACATCGCCATCGCGATCTGCTTCCTGCACAGCTATGCCAACAACGCACACGAATCAGTCGCCCTCGCGTGCATCGAGACCGCCCGTCCCGGCACCTTCGCCTGCGCTTCCGCTGACGTGCTGCCGCAATTCCGCGAAGTGGAACGCTTCGGCACCACTGTGCTGAATGCGTATATCGGTCCGCTGATGCGTCACTATCTCGACGCACTGCAATCTGCTCTTCGCGAGCGCAACTACCGCCACGATCTGCTTATCATGACGTCGAACGGCGGCGTCTCCACCACAGACCGCGTAAAAAGACTCCCCGTCGCCACTGTGCTCTCCGGCCCGGCCGGAGGCGTCGCAGCGTCCGTGCGCCTTGGCGAACTCCGCGGCTTCCCGAGCCTCATCACGTGCGACATGGGCGGCACCAGCACCGATGTTTGCCTGATCGAGCAGCTTCGCATCCCGGTCACCGACCAGCAGCGAATTGGCGGCTACGCCAACCGCACGCCACAAATCGAAATCAACGCCGTCGGCGCGGGCGGCGGCTCGATCGCCTGGCTCGCTGCTGGCGACATCCTGATGGTCGGGCCGCAAAGCGCCGGCGCCGATCCCGGCCCCGCCTGCTATGGCAAAGGTGGCACCGAACCCACCGTCACCGATGCCAACCTCGTTCTCAATCGGCTTTCTCCGCAATCCCCGCTTGCGGGCGGACGCATCGCCCTCAACCTCACTCGCGCAACCGAAGCCGTCGCGCGCCTTGGCGAGCAGGTGGGTCTTTCGGTACCGGCGCTGGCCGACGGGATTGTTCGAATCGCCGTCGCGCGGATGGTATCCGCGATCAAGGAAATTTCCATCGCCAACGGCTACGACCCGAGAGACTTCACCCTGCTCGCCTATGGCGGTGCTGGCCCGATGCACGCCACCGCCATTGCGGCCGAACTGGAGATGACCCGTGTTCTCGTGCCCGTCGGCCCGGGCAACTTCGCCGCCTTCGGCGCACTGATATCCGATCTGCGCCGAGATTACGCGCGAACCCGCACCGTCAATCTTGCAACCGCCAACTGGGGCGAGATCGATGCCGCTTTCAGCGAATTGGAAGTGCAGGCTCGCCGCGACCTGCTGTCGGAAGGTGTGCCTCCGAACCGCATCGTGCTTTCGCGCGCCGCCGGCATGCGTTACCTCGGGCAATCGTGGGAGTTGCATGTAGAACTCCCGCCCGCCATCAACTCAATCGATTCCATGCAGGCCGCGTTCGCCGACGTGCACGACCGCCGCTTCGGCCACCGCGCATCAGGCAGCGTTGAACTCGTGAACGTCCGCCTTGTCGCGCGCGGTGAAGTCGACAAGCCGGAGCCACCACCCTGGCCCGCCGCCGGAACGCTGTCTGACGCCATGCTCGGCCCGCGCCGCGCCTGGTTCGACGGATCCTGGCTCGACACCCCCGGGTTCGACCGCATGCGGCTCCCCGCCCGAACCCGCTCCCACGGCCCCGCCATCCTTGAGGAACAGGGGGCAACGACTGTTATTCCCCCGGGCTGGAGCTTCACGGTTCTGGAGTACGGTGACATCCTGCTGGAGGTGATCTGACTCATGTCGTCCGTAAGCATCGACCCGATCACGCTGGAGGTCATCTGCGAAAGCCTGATCGCCGTCGTTCGCGAAATGCGGGCCACCATCATCCGCGCCTCTTACTCATCGGTCATCTATGAGTTCGATGATTTCTCCTGCGCCCTGTTCGGCCCTGACGGAGAGATGGTGGCGCAATCCTGGGACCATCCAGGCCATGTGCTCCCGCTTCCGTGGGGCGTTCGCTGCGCACTCGACGACTTCGCCGGCGACCTCCATCCCGGCGATGCCATCCTGCTGAATGACCCCTATCGCGGTGGTACCCACCTCAACGATGTTACCCTGCTTTGCCCCGTCTTCGATGACTCCGGCAAGCTTCTGATCTTTCCGGCCGTGCGCGCGCACTGGGTCGATGTCGGCGGCATGGTGCCCGGCAGCTACTCCGGCCTTTCCACCAATGTTTACCAGGAAGGCGTGCGCATCCCGCCGATCAAAATCATCTCCCGCGGGCAGATCGATCGCGCCGCCATGACGCTTCTTCTCGCCAATATGCGTGTGCCGGAGGAACGAGAGGGCGATTTCAACGCCTCCCTCGGCGCCTGCAAAGTTGCCGAACAGCGTATCCGCCGGCTGATCGCAAAATACGGCTGGCCGAAGGTGCAGGAAGCCGTGCGCATCAACCTCGACCGGACCGAGCGCCGGCTCCGCGATCGCATTCGCGATCTCCCCGACGGTGACTACGTCTTCGAGGATTATCTGGAGTTCTACAACCAGGGACGCCTCGATCCCGTCCTCGCCCGTCTCAAGCTCACTATCGCCGGGGATCAGATCATTGCCGATTTTGACGGAACCAACCCGCAGGTTCCCGGCGTCGTAAACTGTTCCCTCGCCGTGGTCGGGGCCGGTGTGTTTGTCGCGGTCAAATCAACGCTCGACCCCGGCGGAGCGGTGAATGAGGGCGCCTTCCGCCCGATCACGTTGAAAGCACCCGAAGGCTCGATCTTCAATGTGCGTCCGGACGCACCCGCCGGCGCGCATGGAGAGGTCCGAAAGCGCGCCGTCTCTCTCGCCATGGGCGCGCTCGCGCAGGTGATCCCCGATCTCGTGTGCGGCGACTTGTGTGGCAGTTCATTCCCCAACGCGATCGGCGGCTGGAATCCGCGCCGTAACCGCCAATACGTCTATTACGAGGCTCCGGCCGGCGGAAATGGCGGTTTCGCCGGCGGCGATGGTCCCAGCGCCTTCGTCAACATCGACTTCGGTAATCTCCCCTCGATCCATAACGTCGAGTTGATCGAAAACGAAATGCCGCTGCTTGTCGAAAGCTGCATGCTGCGGGTTGATGGCGGCGGTGAGGGCCGACATCGCGGCGGCGTCGGCATGGAGCGTCGGATCCGCGTCCTTGGCGAAGAAGCAAGCTACTCTGTGCTCAGCGACCGGGCAGTGATCCCGCCATGGGGTGTACATAACGGAAGCAGCGGCGCTCCGTATGACGTGTCGATCGCACGCGATCACGATACGATTACGCTTGAGACCCCCGGCAAAGCCACCGGCTATCCGGTCTATCGCGATGACGTCGTGATCATGCGGTCATCCGGCGGGGGTGGATACGGCGACCCGCTGGAGCGCGATGTTGCGCAGGTTCAGCAGGACGTTGCCTACGGGTATATCTCGCTTGATCGCGCCATGGCCGGTTACGGCGTTGTGCTCAAGGATGGTCAGGTGGACGCGTCTGCTACCGAGCAACAGCGCGCCGCGCTTCGCCAACACCGCGTTCACCTGACAGTGGCTGCCGGCGATACAACGGAAACGTACGCGGGCGCTAAAGGCCGGCACCGCGTCATCTATCTGCACGAGCAAGATGCCGGCAGATTCGGACTTCATCAGGATGATCTGCTGGAACTGCTCGGGAGCAACCCCGCGCCTCTCCGCGCCTGGGTTCGGCTTGGTCGAACCGTGCCGGGCCAGGTGCATCTTGATGAATTCGCCCAACGCGTCCTCGGTGTCCGCCCCGGCGATCTGGTTCAGATCCGCCGGCTCAAGACACCGGACATTGCCAAAGGTCTAGCCGGGTGACGCGCCATCAATGTCCCGCCGGAAGCTCCGCCAGTTCGATCAGTACATTCCCTGTGGATGCAGGATCGAGGAACGCAATCTTCGCCCCGCCATGCCCGATCCTCGGGCTTTCATCCTGAAGCCTCACGCCCTTGGATTTTAGCTCTGCCAGCGCGCCTACAATGTCTTCCACTTCGAAGCAGATGTGATAAAGCCCGGTGCCCTTTTCGGCGATCCACTGATTGACGGCGTTGTCCCGCCCTTCGCCCTCAAGGAATTCGATATAGGTCTCGCCCACCGGCATCATTGCCAGTCGGGTACTACCCACCTGCTCTTCATATTCCAGCGGGATGCCAAATTTCTCTCGCAACATATCGACCGACTCGCTGAGCGAGTTCACTGCAACGGCAATATGCTCGACCCGTTTAATCTTCATGTGAGTCCTCCGCCCGTGAGCTTGTTGAATTGCTGTCGACGACCTTTAGCGTAGCTCTTTCGTCATTCGAGCGCGATTCACGGTTTCTGCGGTTCCGCCTCGGCGACAGCGATCGCTGGTCCCCCGGCGTGTCCACTCGCAGCTCGGCGCTGGGAGCACATCCGC
This sequence comes from uncultured Pseudomonadota bacterium, assembly GCA_963791885.1. Lineage (GTDB taxonomy): Bacteria > Pseudomonadota > Alphaproteobacteria > Acetobacterales > Acetobacteraceae > CAVSUZ01. Next base: position 403,148 of record CAWBUL010000008.1, read on the forward strand.
CCGTTGCACGGCCCGAGAAAACGTTTACAGTGCCGTTTGACGGCTCACTACGCACTAAACGCCACAGAGGGAGGCCCCCCTGACACAGCCCGCGGCAGAGGTCGCGATAGCCGGATTCGTTCCGGGCCGGCGGGATGTCGAGGAGCAACGGGCTTTCGGGCGGAAGATAGATCTGCTCGGCGTTGAGCACACCTACGGCAGCGGTGCCGACAGGGTGAATGCGCTGGCCCCCGTCACCATGACGCTGCACGGTGGAGAGGCGGTCAGCATAGTGGGGCCGAGCGGCTGCGGGAAAAGCACGCTGCTAAAGCTGATCGCCGGACTGGAAACACCAAGCGGCGGTCGCGTTCTGATTGACGGTCAACCCATCACCGGGCCGGTGGCCGATGCGGGTATCGTGTTCCAGCGCGATCTGCTCCTGGATTGGCGCAGCGTTCTTCGCAACGTGTTGTTGCCGGCGGAGATCCGCGGCCTGGACCCACGTGCCGCACGGGCACGGGCACTGGCGCTACTGGACGAGCTGGGGATCGCCGCATTCGCCGACCGCTATCCGTGGGAGCTGTCGGGCGGCATGCGGCAGCGCGCTTCGATCGCGCGGGCGCTTCTGACCCGGCCAACATTTCTGCTGTTGGATGAACCCTTCAGCGCGCTCGATGCCCTGACGCGCGACCAGATGAATGTGCTTCTGCAGCGGGTGCAGCTTACCGAGAAGGTAACGATGCTGCTGATAACGCATAGCATCCTGGAGGCAGTCTTTCTTTCGGACCATGTGATCGTGATGTCCGGTCGGCCTGGCAGCGTGCTGGATGAAATCGACTTGGACTTCCCGCGCCCGCGCCCGTTGAGTTTGCGCGAAAGCCCGGAATTCACTCAGGTGGTGCGCCGCATCCGTCTGCACTTCGAGCGCGCGGGCGTGTTGGTAGGATGAGCGCCGCATCGGCCATACCGACAAGCCAGCATGCCATATGGCGTCTGAGCGGCAATTTGCTGCCGCCACTGGCGAGCTTCGTGATCGGCATTGCGGCCTGGGAGGTTGCGGCCCGCGCGGCGCATCTGCCGACCTATGTCTTTCCGCCACCCACGATGGTTCTCGCAGCGCTCGTGCAGAACTTCGGGCTGCTGCTCGGCCAGCTCGGTGTCACCGTCGCCGCTTCCGTCATCGGCTTCATTATGTCGGTGCTGCTGGGCATCACCGCCGGCGCGCTGATCTCCGTGTCCAGCACGCTGGACCGGATGCTGACGCCATGGCTGGTCGTGGCGCATGCGATCCCGAAAGTCGTCATCGCGCCCCTATTTCTGATCTGGTTCGGCTTCGGGATGCGAAGCGAAGTCTTCTTCGTGGTCGCCTTTACCTTCTTCCCCGTGGTTGTGAACACGATCGCCGGTCTGCGTGGCGCCGATCCGGATTTATTGCAAATGGTGCGCTCAATGGGGGCATCCCGGTGGAAGACCCTTGTGAAAATCCGATTGCCTGGCGCGCTGCCCAGCATCTTCACCGGAATCAAGCTGTCGGTCACACTTGCGCCGGTCGGCGCGGTGATTGGTGAATTTGTCGCCTCGAACAGCGGGCTTGGACATCTTCTGGTCCAGGCGGTGGGAGACATGGAAACACCGCTGGCCTTTGCCGCGGTCGCTGTGTTTTTGGTCTTTGGTGTCCTGGTCTGGAAGTTCGCAGAATGGGTCGAACGCCGTTCGCTGCCATGGCACGCGAGCCAGAGAGAAGGTCGCCGCGGACTTGTGTGATTTCAATGGGAAGAATGCCATGAGCCTTCGCCGCGCCGGTCGGCGCAGAACATTGCTCGGCGGGTTCCTCGCGCTCGCTACATTACTGGGCGCGACGGGCGCGCAGGCGCAGGAACATGTTCGCGTGCTGCTCGACTGGTCCTGGCTGCCCTACCACGCGGCCTTTCTGATTGCCAAAGCGCGCGGCTATTACAAGGATGCCGGACTGGACGTTGATATCGAACAGGGACGGGGCTCCGCCACCACGGCCATCCTGCTCGCGCAAGGCGGTTTCGACATTGCGCATCTGAACATCACCAATGCTGCGCAGATCATCGGCAAGGGCGCACCGATCAAGGTTGTCGCCATCTATCAGCACGAATCGAGCGCATCGTTCGTTGGCATCAAGGGTCATGTAACCCTGACGGGTCCAAACTCGATGATCGGGCCGAAGATCGGCAGCACGCCCGGCGGCTCGGACGAGCTAAGCCTGAAGATTTTTACGCAGGAAAACCACATTCCGCGCGACAAACTGAATGTGATTTCACTGGATGCGCAGGCCAAGACCGCCGCGCTGTTCTCCGGCAGCATCGACGTGGTTAGCGGCGATGCCCCTGCTTTCGATGCCTATGTCCGGGCCACAGGGCAGGAGCCGGAGACGCTACTACTGGCCAAGAATGGTGTGCCGCTCATCGGGTTCGGCTTCGCGGTGAATGATTCCTTCCTCAAGGCGCATCCCGATGCGGTGACTAAGTTCCTGGCGGCGACCCGGCGTGGCTTCATCGATGAGGCCAAGGACCCCAAAGCTGCCTGCACCTTTATGCAGTCGCAAGTCCATCTCGCTGGATCCGTCGATCGCTGCGCCGATTACATCCAGGGCGTGATGGCGCTTTCCACGCCGCCCACGGATCCCTCGTGGGGACAGCAGAGCGATGCCGAGTGGCAGCGCTTGGTCTCGATCCTGAAATCGGTGAACGAGATCGAGTCCGATCGTCCCGTCAGCGACTATTACACCAACGCGCTGCTGCCGAAGTGAACGACGCCATGATGCCGGCAATCGGCCGGGGTGCAGGCGAGTGGGACGCAATCATCCTTGGCGGCGGACATAACGGGCTCGTCGCCGCCGGCTATCTGTCAGAGGCCGGGCTGCGGGTTCTGGTGGTCGAGCGCACCGGGCGGCTGGGCGGTCCGGTCGCCACGCTGGAGTTCATGCCGGGCTATTTTTCTACGATCAGCAACTCACCGGGATCGCTGGAGCCGAAGATCGTTCGCGATCTGGAGCTGGAGCGCCATGGTCTGCGCTTCATCCGCCCGGACCCAACCCTGGTACATCCGCTGACGGACGGGCGGCTCTATATCGGTTGGCGCGACCCGAAGCGGAATGCCGAACAGATAGAGAGTTTCGCGCCTGGCGAGGCGAAGCGTTACGATGACTTTTTCGCGTATCTGCAGGATTTTGCTAACAGGCTCGGCATTTCGCTGTTCGAACCGCCGCCCGATCTGCAGCGGCTCGTCCGAAACCTGACTTCGTCCATGGATCAGGAGGCGTTTGCGCGGATTTTCTTCGGCAGCGCGCGCGACCTGATGAACGAGTTTGGCCTTGCTCCAGAAACCATGGCGCTCATCGCACCGCTCGCTGTGGTGGGAGGACAGGTTGCACCTTCCACGCCGGGCGCGCTGATCAACCTGATGATTCGGCCGCTCTCACTCGCCTCGGTGCGGCAGGAGACCGGATACGATCCGCGGCGCCTGCCGCTGCGCGGTTCGACTGGCCTGCCGCATGGCGGCATGGGCGCGATCATCCGCGCGATGGCTAACAGTCTGCGCTCTCGGGGGGGCATGGTGCGCCTCTCGACACCGGTTGCACGCATCCTGACCCGCAATGGCGCGGTGTGCGGAATCGTTGCGGAAAATGGCGAGGAAATCCGTGCACCGATCGTGATCGCAGCGCTCAATCCCCGCACCACGATCGTGGATCTGCTGCAGGACGACGAGGACTGGGCGGAGCTGCGTGGGCGCATGGCGCGGCGAACAATGCGGGGGCGCGCCTTCAAGATCGTCCTGGCGCTGGACGGCATGCCGCATTTTGCCGCGGCGCGTGACGAGGCGGAGGCACAGCGGCTCGCCGCAGCTCAGTTCCGTATCGCGCCGGACATCGACTATTTGGAGGAGGCGCATGGCGACATGATTCAGGGCCGGCTTTCCACCAAGCCGGTGATCTGGGGCTTGTGCCCCTCCATGACGTCGCCGGAGCTGGCGCCGCCGGCTCGGCACGTGCTCAGCCTCAATATCGGCAATTCTCCTTATCATCTTCGCGAGGGCGACTGGGCGGAAAGCCGCGACATCTGGGCGCAGCGGTGCATCGCGAAACTCAGTGAATACATGCCCGATCTGCCTGACCGTATCCTCGACTATCGCTGCATCGATCCGACGCAGTTCGAACAGGAGTTCGGACTCGTGGAAGCAAACATTACCCATGGCGATGCGCTGCCGTGGAACATGTTCTGGATGCGGCCGCTACCGGGACTGCACGCCTACAGCACACCGACACGCGGGCTCTATCTCAGCGGGAATGGCACATGGCCGGGCAACTATGTCTCCGGCATTTCCGGTCACAATGCGAGCCAAGCGGTGCTGCGAGACCTGCGTGCCGGCGAGCTGCGACTTTCGCTGACCGCGTGATCGTGCGCAGCGATCGACATTCTGCTTCACATCGTGCCGGAGTTTGGCGGTGAACGAGACTGCAGTTTCAATGGAACCGATTTCGCTCGACCTGCATGCGCATATCGTGCCTCTGCGCCCATCGCGTCTCGCGAGGATGGCGGGTGTTGCCTACACCGCCGGCAGTCTCTCCGTGGACGGGCAGGCGATCGGGCTGGAGCCAGCATCACGACCGGAGGCGCTGATAGCCTGGATGGACAAGCACCAGGTAGAGCGCGCCTGGATTTCCATTCCACCAACGCTCTATCGCCTGCAGCAGGACGATGCCGCGGCCCGTGACTGGGCCCTTTATGTCAACGAGGGGCTGGACGCTGCGGCTGCCGCGCATGCTGACCGGCTTGCGGTGATGTATCACCTGCCGCTGCAGGCGCCGGCAGTCGCGGTTGAAATTGTGCAGGAACGGCGCGCGCCACGATTCGCCATGTCGGCGGGATCGGCCGCACAGGGGCTGATGCTGTCGGATGATGCTTATGCGCCGCTGTGGGAGGCGCTTGATAGGCGCGCGGCGTTTCTGTTTCTGCACCCGAGCAAAGGCTGCGATCCGCGGCTTGATCGATTCTACCTGCACAATCTGCTCGGAAGCCCGACCGAGACGGCGATCGCTGCGGCGCATTTGGCTATGTCCGGCATCCTGGAGCGTCACAAGCGCATGACGTTCTGCCTCGCGCATGCCGGCGGCAGCAGCGCGGCGATAGCAGGCCGTTTGGAGCGTGGGCAGCTAACGGGCCCGCCAGGCGCGGACACCGGCGCCAAGCCAGTGCGTCAGGCCTTCCGTCATTTCTGTGTTGATTGCATCGCGCATGATCCGGCCGCCCTGGCGCTCGCGGCGGCCATTCATGGTTCCGATCACATCTATTTCGGGTCCGACTGGCCTTTCGGCATGGGCCTGCCGGACCCGAGCGGTCAATTGAAAGAGGTTTATCCGGCACTGCGGCGGCAGATTTTGTGGGAGAATGGGCTTCGCCTGCTGCGTGCCCAGGCGGTTAATGCGGGAAAGGTGGATTGCTGACCGTGGGGCTGACGGACTGCAATTTCCGCTTCGGGGGGCAGCATGACCACTGTTCTGGACGTCGCGAGGCGTGCCGGCGTTTCGATCGCAACTGTCTCACGCGTCCTGAGCGGCAACACCGCCGTCTCCGAGGTGATGCGCGAGCGCGTGATGGTGGCGGTGAAGGACTGTGGCTTTCAGCCCAACCCGCTGGCGCAGGGCCTACGAAAAGGCCGCGGCAACACGGTGGCTTTGCTCGTCGGCGATATCGAGCAGGGTCTTTATTCGACATTGACGCGGCATATGCAGATCGCGCTGGAGGAGATCGGGCTCGATCTGATGCTCTACGATCTGAGCCACAGCGCCGATCGCCTGGAGCAAATTCTTGGCCGAGCCGACGCATTGCGGCTGCGTGCCATCGTCATCGCGGCCACAGATGTGATGCCGCTCAGCCGCATCGGACCGCAATTGCGGGTCTTGTCCGAAAGCGGCATGTCCGTCATCTCGCTTGGGCCGGCGCTGCGCGCGCGGGGCGTGATTTCGATCGTGCATGAGGAGAGCAGTGCCGCGGCGGCCGCCACACGGTATCTGCTCGATCGCTGGGGTGGGCCAGTCGCCTATATCGGACGCATCAAGGGCTCGGTAAACGGTACGGAGCGCTTTCGGGGTTACTGCGACGCGCTAAGCACTACGGGCATCTGCGCACAGTCACGGCTCGCCTGGGATGCCTCTTTCCGCTATGCGGCGGGCCACGAGACTATATCTGCGGCTTTGGCGAAGGGCACCCCGTTCCGCTGCGTGCTGGCCGGCAGTGACGAGATCGCGCTCGGTGCGATTGGTGCGATTCAGGATCGCGGTCTGCGCGTGCCGGAGGACGTCGCCGTAATGGGTTTCGGCAATCTGCAGTGGGGCGCCTATCTGCGGCCCGCTCTCAGCACGGTCAGTGCGCGGCCCGACATCGCCGCCGCGCGGGTAAGACGGATCCTAGGGGGCGGGACGGTCGAAGCCGAACCCATAGCGCGCACATTGGTCCTGCGGCAATCAGCGTGATGAGCGAAGGTCTCCTTTTGCGTAAGCATGAGGCCGCATCGCGATGCTTAACATGAGGGAAGATACCGGTGATCATCGACGGATTACAATGTGAGTATTTTTCGCGTGACGTGTTCGAATCCCTTCGACGCGGCGATATCGGCTGCGTGACGGTAACGGCCGGGTTCTGGGAGGGACCGGTCGAGACCATGGACAAGATCGCCAACTACGGCGACCTAGAACGCGCCAATGCCGATATTGTCCGGATCGTCCGCAGCGTTGCCGATATCGAAGCCGCGAATGCCGACGGACGCATGGCGTTGCTGATCGGATCGCAGAATTCCGAGCTACTGGGCGGCCGCATCCGGTTCGTCGAGCTGTTCGCCGATATGGGCATTCGGGTCATCCAACTCACTTACAACAACCAGAACGGCGTCGGAGGAAGCTGCTACGAACCGAATGACTCCGGCCTTGCACGCTTCGGCCGCGAAGTCGTGCGAGAGATGAATCGCTGCGGCATTCTGATCGATTTGTCGCATGTCGGAAACCGCACCTCTCTCGATACGATCCGCTATTCACTGAAACCCGTCGCGATCACCCATGCGAACGCGCGATCCGTCTTCGAACATGCCCGCAACAAGCCGGATGACGTGCTGTTCGCCCTACGCGACAATGGTGGTGTGATGGGATGCGCGGCATACCGCAACATTACGGGCGACTATTTTTGCAGCTCCGCGGATGCGTGGTGCGATATGGTGAAGCGGACGGTCGACTTGTTGGGCATCGATCATGTCGGTATCGGCACTGATTACAGCCACAACTTCACCCTCACCGATTACGACTGGATGCGCAAAGGACGGTGGACCCGGGGTGAGGATTACGGCGCGGGCAAGGCTGGTGGTCCGGTGATCGTGCCCAAGGCTGACTGGCTGCGGCCGGTGGATGGCATTGGCGCGGTAACGGCGGCCCTTGGCCGTACCGGCTTCAATGCCGAGGAGATCACGAAAATCACGCATGGCAACTGGATGCGAGTTTACCGCGAGGTTTTTGGCAGCTAAGGCCGCCCTCGAACGGTTTCAGCCTGACTGTGTCTTTAACCCGTCGCGTCCCACGCCGCGCCAAACCCGCTGACCCGGCGCTGATCCTTTGGCAGTGCATCCAGCGCCGCGATATCCTCCGCATCCAGCCGCAGCCGCGTCGCCTCCATATTCTCCTTCTGCCGTTCCCGCCGCGCCGATTTCGGAATCGGCGAAACATCCGGCTGCGCCCATAACCAAGCCAGCGCCACCTGAGTCGGCGTCGCCCCATGCTTCTCCGCGATCTTTCGCAGCACCGGGTGATCCGTCAGCTGTCCCTTCCCCAGCGGGGAATACGCGGTGATCGGAATGCCGTGGGCGCGTAGACAGGCCAGCAGCGCCGGCTGCCGCAGCGTCACGTGATACTCGAACTGCACCGCCGCAATCGGCGCCTTCACCTGCTCCATGCACTGCCGCATCAACGCGACATTGAAATTCGCAACACCGATCGCCCGCGTCTTTCCTTCCTGACGGAGCGCCATCATCGTCTCCAGCGTCGCCGGCAGATCCATATCGGGCGACGGCCAGTGGATCAGGTAAAGATCGACGAAATCAAGCTTCAGCTTCGCCAAACTCGCATCCATCGCGGCCCGCAGCCGTCGCGGTGCCAGACTGTCGTGCCAGACCTTCGTCGTCACATGCAGCTCGTCGCGCGGCACCCCGGACGCCGCGATCGCCGCGCCAACTTCCGGCTCGTTGCGGTACATTTGCGCGGTATCGATATGCCGGTACCCGAGCGCCAGCGCGGTCTCCACGGCTTTTTGGCCTTCACGTCCGGAAAGCGGCCACGTGCCTAGGCCAAGCCGCGGCATCCGCAGCCCGTTCGCCGTGATGACGTCCATCAATCCCTCTTGGAAAAATCGATCACGGCCGCGTAGCCGGACTCGGTCCCCACCGACAGATGCGATCCACCCGGACTCCAGCACAGCGCCGAGACGGCCCCGTTCCCGGCAGGCACCACCGGCAGGATGCGCGAGGACTCAATATGCGCGATCACCACAAGCCCGTCGGCGAAGCCCCCTACGACGATATCCTCCTTCGGATTCGCGGCCACGCATGTGCAGAAAACACCGTCACCGCCGGCCAGTTCCAGCGGCGGCTTGCCCATCGGACCGCCGCCGAAGAACGGCCACAGCACCATGGCATCCGCTCCGCTCGTCGCCAGCCATTTGCCGTTCCGGCTGAACGACATCGAGTGAGTCTTCGACGGATAGCCGCTCATCCGCATGTGCTTGCCCTCGGGCAGCGACCAGCCATGCAGCGAATTCTCCTGCATCGCCGCCACCACCGCCTCGGCATCCGGATGCAGCGCGACGCCGATATGGCTGCCCTTCCACTCCAGCACGCGCGGCGTGTCGGTCTTCGCCGCGGTGAACCACACGCTCGCGCCGTTATAGTGCGAGGCCGCGATGCGCTTGCCCTTCGCATCGAACGCAATGCCGGTGACTGACGAAGGATGCGCGAGCTCCTTCAGCTTCACCCCGCCCGCGTCGAACAGGTGGATCGTCTTGCCCACCGCGCAGGCAACCAGCCCCTTATCTCCCAGATGGCTCGCCGCCTGCTCCACCCACTTCATGCCGAAGCGCGCGATGTCCGACGTCTCGCCATCCAGAGTCACACGCCGGAACGCGCCGTCATCGCCGCCGGTCAGGAACCCACCGCCGGGATGCGACGCCATGGCCAGCACCGCGCCGTCGTGCACGGGGACGGATCGCCACTCCTCCGGCCCGACCATCCGCACGCTGCCATCACCCAGCGCGAATGCCGCAACCGAGCCGCCCCGGTCGAAGCGTGCCGCAACAACATACGCACCCAGATCGCGCACCACGCCGCGCGTTTCGACAAGGAAGCGCGCGGTTTCCGTGGCGCTCATATCAATCTGCCCCTGTCAATCCGCCTGGCACGCCTCGAAACCACGCCGCAGCAGCGGGCGGTTCAGGTTTCGTCCGATGAACACGATCTTGCTGGTACGCGGTTCGCCTTCTTTCCACGGCCCGATGAAGTCGCCATCCGCGATCATGTGCACGGCCTGGAAAGCAAAACGCCGATCCTCGTTCTTGTACGCCAGGATACCCTTGGTGCGCAGCAGGTCCGCCCCCTTATCCTGCAGCAGCAGGCTGATCCAGGCGTTGAACTTCTCCGGATCGATCGGGCGCTCCACCTCGAAGCTGACGGACGTCACGTCGTCATTGTGCTCATGCTCGTCGTCGTCCAGGAAGTCGGGCACCCTATCCAGCACGCGCTTCAGATCGAATGCACCCCGGTTCAGCACTTCCTCGATCGGCAATGCCGCCTTCTCTGTCCGGTGGATGATCGCGAAGCGGTTGATCTGCCGGATGCGCCGCTCGACCTCCTCCAGTTCCGCCGGTGTCACGAGGTCGGTCTTGTTCAGCACGATCACGTCGGCAAACGCGATCTGGTCGGCCGCTTCGTGACTGTCCTCCAGCCGAGCCAGCACGTGCTTCGCATCCACCACCGTGACGATCGCATCCAGCCGAGTCTTCGACCGCACGTCCTCGTCGATAAAGAACGTCTGCGCGACCGGTGCAGGATTGGCCAAACCGGTGGTCTCGATGATGATGCCGTCGAACTTGTCGCGCCGCTTCATCAGCCCGCCGACGATGCGGATCAGATCGCCGCGCACCGTGCAGCAGATGCACCCGTTGTTCATTTCGAACACTTCCTCGTCGGTATCCACGACAAGGTCGTTGTCCACGCCGAGTTCGCCGAACTCGTTGATCACCACCGCGTATTTGCGTCCGTGCTGCTCGGTCAGGATGCGGTTCAGCAGCGTCGTCTTGCCGGCGCCGAGATAGCCGGTCAGCACCGTCACCGGCACCTGGTTCTGTTCAGTCGCCATTTATCCCCGCTCCCGTGATGGCTGCCGTGCAGCCCGTTGGCCGGGATATAGGGTCGCTCCTGTGGCCAGGCCACCGGCGCCCATCAGCTGCGCGCGCAGCGCGGCCAGTTGATGGGCCGCGCCCTGCAGACCGAAGCGGCGAGCCCGCACCCGACCCGCCTCCGCCAGCGCCTCCCGCCGCTCCGGATCGCTCGCCAGCGTCACAAGTGCCTTCGCAAACCCGGCAGGATCGTCCGGATCGACATACATCGCAGCGTCACCCGCCACTTCCGGCAGCCCGCCCCGCCCCGAGCACACCAGAGCCGTCCCGCAGGCCATCGCTTCCAGCGCCGCCAGGCCGAACGGCTCCTCCCAGCGGCTGGGCACCACGGCGATCGACGCACGCGACAGCGCCGCCAGTACCTCCGGGTGGTCACGATACCCCAGCATCCGCACCCGGGCCGCGAGCGCCGCGATGCGCACTCGGCGCACGAACGGCGTATCGGGCGCGTCGGCGCGGAACCGGTCGGCGCCGATGATCTCCGCCGTCCACCCCGGCAATTGCGGCAGCGCTCGCGCGCATGCCGCGACGAACCCGTCGACGCCCTTCTCCGGCACCACCCGGCCCGAGAACAGGATCAGATCGGCCCGCTCCTCCGACTCCGGCAGCGCCGAGAAATCGATCGAGTTCGGGATCATGACCGGCTGCTTCGGCGGATTAGGCACGCCGTCCAGGAAGCGCCGCGTCAGAAATCCGGACGCCGTCACCACCGCGCCCAGCCGCGCCAGCAGCGCGCGCCGTTGCTTCGGAGTCTGCGCACCCCGCATCGTCTGCGGGTCGTTCTGCAGAAACAGCACGATCGGGACGCGTGGGAACCGTCGCAGCAGCGCCAGCGCGACTTCCGGTCGGTTGTAGACCTCCACCATCGTCGGCCGCACCTCCCGCAGGATGGGCGCGACCGCGGCCGCATATCGCGTGTTGATGTTGCCGAGCCCCCACCAGGCGGGAAGCGCCGGCCGGAACGGGATGTCAGCGAACACCGGCCCAGTCTGCGGCCCGCCGATCACCAGCCCCGGCAGCACCCTGGCGAACCGCTGCACCAACAGCCCGATCGCGCCGGTCCGGCCCGGGCCGAACCCCTCCCCGGGCGGCAGCACCGTCGCGACCAGCGGCACGCGCGGCAGCGCCATCAGTCCAGAGTTCTCGCGATACGACCAGACCGCCACGGCGCCGACCACGATCGCGAACGCCGCCAACGGCCACACGTCGGGCATGATCTCTGCCACCCCATTGCCTTTCAGCAAAATCCCCCGGCAGATGCGCAGCACGTGGGTGAGGGGCCACATCTCACCGATCACGCGTGCCCAGGCCGGCATGCCCTGGAACGGATACATGAATCCCGACAGCATGAAAGATGGCAGCAGTGCGAATTGCGCCAGTTGCTGCGCCTGCATCTGTGTCCGGGCGATGGTGGAGAAGGTAAATCCCAACGCCAGGTTGCAGGCGATGAACAGCCCCAGCACGCCCAGCAGCAGCAGCACTGAGCCGCGCACCGGCACGCCGAACACGATGATCGACATGCTCAGGATCAGCAGCACCTGCACATAGCCCAACCCGACATAGGGGATGATCTTGCCCAGCATCACCTCGATCGGACGCACCGGCATCGCGAGCAGATTCTCCATCGTCCCGGTTTCGCGTTCGCGGGTGATCGACACGGCGGTGATGATCAGAGTGGAGAATGTCAGGATGATGCCGATCAGTCCCGGCACGATGTTCAACGCGGTGATCTGCTCCGGATTGTAGCGGCCATGGATCGTCACCTGGAACGGCGCTGCGTCCGGCGCTGATTGCATATTGGGCGGCAGTTCCCTGTTCAACACGCTGCTGTTCAGCGCCGCCGCGGCGGCCGCCGCATTGCCGATCGCGGTGGGGTCAGTGCCGTCCGCGTCCAGCAGCACTTCCGGATGTTCTCCGCGATCCACATCACGCGAAAACCCCGGTGGGATGTTCAGCACGAACATCACCTCCCCGGTCGCCAGCGCATGCTCCGCCTGCGCTTCCGATTTCATCGGGCGCAGATCGAAATACCCGGTATGAACCAGCGCCGCCTCCAGTGCGCGCGTGTAGTTCGAGTTGTCGGCTGCCAGCACGCCGCTGGGCAGGTGTCGCGGATTGGCGTTCAGCGCAAAGCCGAACAAGAACAGCTGGATCAGCGGCAATGCGACCGTCAGCGCCACCGTGGCGCGGTCGCGCCGCATCTGCAGCCATTCCTTGCGCAACACCGCTGCCATACGGGCGAACGAGAATCCCGTCACGCCGCCTCCTGCTCATTCAGCAGGTGGATGAACACATCATCCAGCCGCGCGGGAACCGGTTGCCAGTCGCGTTCCGATGCATGCGCAGCGATGGCATGCTCCAGCGCCACGCGATCCAGGCCCACGACACGCAAGGCATGGCCGAAGATGGCCGCGCTCTCCACGCCCGGCGCATTGCGTATCCGGCGCAACACCGTCTCCAGGCCCGCCCCCGTCGTTTCGAAAACAACCAGATGCGCAGCCTGCACCACAGTTGCTGCGTCGCCCTGCACGATCAGGCGGCCGCCCGAGAGATACACCACGCGCTTGCAGCGCTCCGCCTCGTCCATGTAGTGGGTGGAGACCAGCACGGTCATGCCCTCGGCCGCGAGGTCGATGATCATATCCCAGAACTCGCGCCGTGCTTTCGCGTCGACACCGGCGGTTGGCTCATCGAGCAGCAGCAGCCGCGGCCGGTGCAGCACGCATGCCGCCAGAGCCAGCCGCTGCTTCCACCCGCCTGACAATTCCCCGGCCAACTGACCGGAGCGCGCCGCAAGGCCGGCCCGCTCCAGCGTCTCCCCAATGGCCTGCTCCGGCCGCGGCATCGCATAGAGCCGGGCGACGAATTCCAGGTTCTCCCGCACAGTCAGGTCGCCGTACAGGCTGAAGCGCTGAGTCATATAGCCGATGTTGCGGCGGATCTCGGCGCTCTGCCGTACCAGGTCGTAGCCCAAACACGTGCCGCCGCCGGCATCCGGCTTCAGCAGCCCGCATAACAGCCGGATCGTGGTGGTCTTGCCGCTGCCGTTGCCGCCCAGGAAGCCGCAGATCTCGCCTTCCGGGACCGCCAGATCGAGCCCGTCCACGACCTTGTTGCGCCCGAAACTCTTGCGCAAGCCGTGCACGTCAATCGCGAGCGCAGTCATGGTTCAACCGTTACCGGCTGACCCGGTTTCAAAGTCGACGCGTCCTTCGCTGCCGGGCGCGCCTCGATCAGATAGACCAGCTTGCCGCGCGTCTGTTCGCTGAAGATCACCGGCGGCGTGTATTCCGGCTGCGGCGCGACGAAGGAAACCGAGGCCTTCAATCCCGGCGGACAACTGTCGCATGTCACCGACATTGTCTGCCCGACCGACAATCGCGCCAACGCCGTCTCCGGCACCCAGAACCGCACGAACACATTCACCGGCGGCAGTAGCGAGACCACCGGCGTGCCGGCATTTACCGTTTCCCCCGCACGAGCCAGCACATCGGCCACGAGCGCATTATCCGGCGACGTGACATGCCGCTGATCCAATCGCCATTGCGCCTCGCCGAGCTGCGCGCGCATCTCATCCACCACAGCCTGCTGCGCCGCGATCTCCTGCGCCCGACCCGTGGGTTCGCGCATCTGACTCAGATGCGCTTGCGCTGCCACCAGCTTCGCGGCAGTCGAGTCCATATCCGCCCGCGCCTGATCGAGTTGCTGCTTCGTGCCCGCATTTGTTCGCGCCAGCGCCTCGGCGCGGCCTTCATCCTGCACGGCGCGCTGATGCGCCGAGGCGGCATCGGCCACGTCGGCTTCCGCCTGCGCGATCTCTGTTTCACGGCTTGCCATCTGCAGATTGCGCAACTGCGCTTCGGACTGCGCCAGCTTCGCCGCGGCCTCATCCCGTGCCGCGTGATCATACGTATCGTCCTGCGCGAACAGCGCCGCACCCGCCTTCACCGTGTCGCCCCGACGCACGTCCACCGCGGTCAGCAACCCTTGCTGTGTCGGCGCAACTTTCACGTAGTCGGCGTCCACATATCCCTGCCACCCCGTCGCGGGAGCAGGCGCCAGCCGCCACCAAGCGAACGCGGCCGCTCCGCCCAGTGCGAGCAGAACCAGCCCGGTCTGCGCGGGCTTCACGTCGGAGACTCCGAGATGCCGCGCAGGAACACGTCGAGATGCGTGGCGATGACTTTCTTCGGATCGAAATGGATATCCGTGTGCGGCCCGAGCGACTGCTTCCACAGCGCCATCACCATGATCGGCCCTGTGAACAGCGGGACCAGTGAATGCGGGTCCAACCGGCGGAACTCCCCGCGCTCCATGCCCCGCGCCAGCACGCCTTCGAGAAGGGCGAGCCCGCGTGCCGCGACCTCCTCTGCGTATAGCCGAGCGATCGCCGGGAAATTGCCGGACTCCGCGAGCACCAGCTTCGGGATCGCAATCACATCCGTTTCGATCAGCGCCAGCGCACGCTCCGCAATCTGGCGCAGCAGATCGGCCGTCGGCCCGGTATGCGCCGCGACCATTGCCCCGATCGCCTCCAGATTCGGCGTCAGGCGCTGGCGCACGACGGCGCGGAACAGCTCCTCCTTATTCGGAAAGTACAGGTAGATCGTGCCTTTCCCGATGCCGGCGCGCGCCGCAACGTCCTCCAACCGGGTCGCGGCAAAGCCGCGCTCGCTGAACACCGCCATCGCGGCATTCACGATTTCCTCCGGCCGGGCGTGCTTGCGGCGGGTACGGGGCGGACGGGCAGGCAAGGTGTCGGGCGGCATCACCCTTAATTACTGACTGGTCGGTCAGTAATCAAATCTCATTGCCGTTATGTCTTTCGCACCTAGCGTTTGGCCGCTAGCGTCCGCCCATATAAGCCTGCGTCATAGCCGGTGGAGGGAAACACCCATGGAAGACATCGTGATCGTTGCGGCGGTTCGCACGCCGGTCGGCAGCTTCAATGGAGCGCTTGGCTCCCTCCCAGCGCACGAACTCGGAACCACCGCCATCAAGGCGGCCTTGGCTGCAGCCAAACTGGATGCCGCCGATGTGGATGAGGCCATCCTGGGTCAGGTGCTCGCCGCCGGTGAGGGCCAGAACCCCGCCCGCCAGGCAGCTCGTGCCGCCGGCCTGCCCGATTCCAAGACCGCCTTCGGCATCAATCAGGTCTGCGGCTCCGGCCTTCGCGCCGTCGCCCTCGCGGCCCAGCAGGTCCGCACCGGCGAAAGCAACATCGTCGTCGCCGGCGGCATGGAGAGCATGAGCCAGTCGCAGCATGCGGCCTATCTGCGCAGCGGCACGAAGATGGGCGGTGTGGAGTTCATCGATACGATGCTGAAGGACGGGCTGTGGGACGCATTCCACGGCTACCACATGGGCACGACGGCGGAGAACGTCGCGCAAAAGTATCAGATCACGCGCGAGGAGCAGGACGAGTTCGCGCTCCAGTCGCAACAGAAGGCATCGAAGGCGCAGAAATCCGGACGCTTCAAGGATGAGATCGTGCCGGTGACGGTGAAATCCCGTAAAGGGGAAACGGTGGTCGCCGACGACGAGTATATCCGTCACGACGCGAGTAAGGAGACGATGGCGAAGCTCCGCCCTGCTTTCTCCAAGGACGGGACGGTCACGGCCGGCAACGCCAGCGGCATCAACGATGGCGCCGCCGCGCTGGTGGTCATGACCGCGTCGGAGGCGAAGAAGCGCGGCCTGAAGCCGCTTGCGCGGATCGCCGCGTTCGCGACGGCCGGTGTCGATCCCGCCGTGATGGGCACGGGGCCGATCCCCTCCACCCGCAAAGTTCTCGCTCGCGCCGGTTGGAAGCCCGACGATCTCGACCTGGTCGAAGCCAATGAGGCCTTCGCTGCCCAGGCCATCGCCGTGAACAAGGACCTCGGCTGGGATACGTCGAAGGTCAATGTGAACGGCGGGGCTATCGCCATCGGCCACCCGATCGGCGCATCCGGCGCGCGCATCCTGACCACGCTGCTGCACGAGATGAACAAGCGCGACGCCAGGCGTGGCCTTGCGACGCTGTGCATCGGCGGTGGCATGGGCGTCGCGATGGCGCTGGAGCGTTAAGCACCGCACGTTGATGGCAGGACTTTACTTCGAAGAGTTCCACGAAGGTCAGGTGTTCGAGCATAACCTCGCGCGCACCGTGACCGAGATGGACAACGTATTGTTCAGCTCGCTGACGATGAATCCGCAGCCGCTGCACCTGGATGTGGAGTTCGCGAAGACCACCGAGTTTGGCAGGCCGCTGGTGAATTCACTCTTCACCCTCGGCCTGCTCATCGGCATGACGGTGGGCGAAACCACGCTAGGCACGACCATCGCCAATCTCGGCATGACCAAGGTGGAGTTCCCCAAGCCGGTCTTTCATGGCGACACGCTGCACGCGCGGACTACGGTCCGATCCGTGCGCGCCAGCCGCTCTCGTCCGGAAGCCGGCGTCGTCGAATTTGAACACCAGGCGATCAATCAGCGCGGCGAGGTGGTCGCCACTTGCCTGCGTGCCGCCTTCATGAAGCGGCGGCCCTAAGGCCGTCAGGCCGTAGAGGCTGTCGTGACTCCGCCCTATAGCTGCCTGCGCGGGCGGCTATAGGCCTTGACTTGGATGGCGTTCGCCCGTCCGCTTCGAGCGGGAACACCCTGATGCCGGGTTGCTCGGACCTCGGTCGCTGCAATGGCCGTGGAGGACCATGGCATCGCGCTTGCAACAATGAACCCATAACCAAGAGGGGGAGTCATGAAACACCTGATCCCGACCGCCGTTGCGGCGGCGGCTATTGCCTGTTTTTCCATCAATGCGCCCGCACGCGCTGCAGATGACACGGTAAAGATCGGCATTCCCGTCGGACTTTCGGGCGCCAACAGTGTGGTCGCCCCGTCGGTCGTCCAGGCCGCCAAGCTCGCCGCGCAAGAAATCAACGACAAGGGCGGCATCATGGGGAAGAAAATCGAGCTGGGTGTGGCCGATGACGGCAGTGGCGCCGACGGCGCGGTCAAAGCCTTCACCTCGCTGATCTTCCAGGATCACGTGAACACCATCATTACGATGGAAACCAGCGCGGCGCGCAATGCCGGCCTGCCTGTCGTGGCCCGCGGTAAAACGCCTTTCATTTACACGTCCTATTACGAAGGGCGTTCCTGCAGCCCGTACCTGTACGTGGATGCCTGGGTGCCCGACCAGCAGGTCGCCTCGATCGTCGATTATTTCATGAAAGAGAAGGGCGCAAAAACGTTCTTCCTCGCGGGTAGCGACTACGCTTTTGGTCGCGGCATGCTGGAGTTCACCCACAAATATATCACGGCCCATGGCGGCAAGGTCGTGGACGAAGAATACCTGCCCATGGACGCATCCGACTGGACGCCGGTGCTCAGCAAGCTGCGCGCCGATCATCCGGACGCCCTGATCACCTCCACCGCCGGCGGTGCGCCCAACGTCACCTTGACCAAGCAGCTGCGAGCCACCGGCATCAACGTCCTGTTCGGTAATCTTGGCGTGGACGAAGGCACCGCAAAAGCCATCGGTCCTGATGCCACGGGCGTATATATCTCGCAGTCCTACCTAACCAGTATCGACGACCCGCAGAACCAGGCCTTCAAAGCCGGGCTGGATAAGATGTTCGGCGCCGACATGAAAACACCGAACGACCTGTCGGAGCCGGAATATGACGGCATCTACCTCTACAAGGCCGCCGTCGAAAAGGCAGGCAGCTTCAACGAAGCGAAAGTGCTGGGCCAGCTCGGCAAAGTGTCCTTCACCGGCCCGCGGGGCACGATCACGATGGACAAAGAGCACCATGCACCGCTGACGATGTATCTTGGCCAGGTGCAGTCGGACGGCAGCGTGAAGGTGATCCAGACCTTCAAGAACGTGGATCCGGGCCAGCAATGCCCCAAGCTTAAGTCCTAAGTCTGGCGCCCGGCGGCGATGGCAATCCTAATTCTCGACATCGTCACGACGGCAAGCATCCTGTTTGTCGTCGCCGCCGGCCTGCTCATTGTGTTTGGCGTGCTGAAGATCATCAACTTCGCCCATGGTGGGTTTCTCACGATCGGGGGCTACGCCGCGCTGGTGGTCACTCAGCTTCACTGGAACCCCTGGACGGCGCTGCCTGTCGCGCTGCTCGCCGGACTCCTGCTGGGAGCGGTCGTCGAGCGTCTGATCGTCCGTCCGCTTTATGCTCGGCCACTCGATGCCATTCTTGCGACCTGGGGCCTCAGCATCGTCGTCGTGCAGATGATCACCATCGCCTTCGGGCGCGGGACCAACTTCGTACACAGCCCCGTTCACGGGGCCATTCCTATCGCGGGCGAGACCTATTCGCTCTATCGCGTGATCATGCTCGGCGTGGCCATCATGCTCGGCGCCGTCATGATCGGCATTCTCCAAGGAACGCGCCTGGGGCTGACGGCACGCGCCGTGATCATGAACGAAAACCTCTCGCGGAGCCTCGGCATCAACAGCGGCCTGGTGCGCTTCGCCACGTTCAGCATCGGCTCGGCACTCGCGGCGCTTGCCGGAGCGCTGATCACGCCCTTGCTCAGCGTCGATCCGCTGATGGGCGTGCCCTGGCTGCTGAACGCCTTCATGTTGGTTATGGTCTCCGGCACATCGCTGATTAGCCTGGGCGCGGCCTGCCTCGTTCTGGGCGGGGCGCAGGTCGCCATCAGTACCTACAGCAGCCCGGTCCTCGGTGCGCTCTCTATCGTCGTTCTTGCCGCCGTACTGCTGCGTGTTCGTCCCGCGGGTTTCGCCCGTGCCTGACTCCGCCGCACTCGCCTATCCGGTTCGTCTGCCCTCGCAGCGCGGTCGGATCGAACGCCGGCTGCTGCTGATGTGCGGTGTTGTCGCACTGGCGCTTGTCGCCGCCGGGCCGTTGCTGCTGGACACGTACTCCGTCAGCATTCTGATCCGGTCGTTCCTGTATGGCGCGATCGCGGTGACCGTGGACATCCTGTGGGGATTCACCGGCATCCTCTCCTTCGGACAGGCGGCCTTCTTCGGCATCGGTGCTTACGCGCTTGGCCTCACCGTCACGCAATACGATTTCACCGCGCCCATCGTCACCGCCGCGATGATTGGCGGACCGCTTGTGGCTGCCGCAACCGCGTGGCTCGTCGCCTGGCTGGGCTTCGGGCCGAAAGTGTCGCCGCTGTACATCTCGGTGATCACCCTGGTTCTGTCCGTCATCTTCGTCCAGGTGATCTATTCCGGCGGCGACTTCACCGGATCCAGTAGCGGACTGTCGAACTTCGACACGTTCGATATCTCCATGGAGGGTTGGTTCCGGATCGCGGGCGCCTTTCTGGTCGCCGTGACCGCCGCCGGCTGGATCTTCGTGCGCAGCGATTTCGGCCGGCTGCTCGTCGCGATCCGGGAGAATGAGCAGCGTTGCCGCTACTGCGGCATCGGTACCGCGCGGGTCAAAACCCTGCTGCTGATTGGTTCGGCGATCATCACCGCGCTCGCCGGCTTTGCCTATGCCGGATATAACGATGTCATCGCGCCCGATCTCGGCAACTTCCAGTTCGGCACGCAGCTCGTGATCTGGGTTGCGCTGGGCGGGCGAGGCACCCTGGTCGGCCCAGCCATTGCCGCCGTGATGATCGACTTCATCAGCGCCTGGCTCAGCGGCTCGTTGCCCTTCATCTGGCAGCTCATCATCGGCTTGGTGTTCATCGTGGTGATCGTGCTTCTGCCGCAGGGTCTCGGCCCCGCCGTCGCCAACCTGTTCCGCCGCGGCCGCACCAAGCAGGTCGCCGCGCGCCTGATGCCGCTGCCGGATGCCGACGTGGCGGGCAGTGGTGCTGTCCCGGCCATCCAGGTCGAAGGCGTCAACCGCAACTATGGCAGCCTGCACGTCCTGCAGGACGTCAGCTTCACCGCCGGCGCGGGCGAGCTGGTCAGCCTGGTCGGCCCCAACGGGGCCGGCAAAACCACCTTGATCCGCTGCCTGTCCGACGGTCAGGAACGCAGCTCCGGCCGCGTGGTGATCGAGGGCAATCCCATCGGCCGCCTGCCGCCCGAGGCCTGCGTGCGCTTCGGCCTCGGCCGCAAGTTCCAGACACCGAACGTGTTCGACGCACTGACCGTTGCCGAATCCCTGCGCATCGCTCGTTCCCGGCAGGAACGTTTGTCTGTCATCCGTACCGCCGACGAAGTGCACCTGCCTGCCGCCGCAATGCGCGTCGTTCAGGCGACTGGACTGTCAACGCAGCTCGGCACCACGGTGAAGCATCTCTCCCATGGCGCGAAACAGGCCCTCGAACTCGCCATGGTGCTGGCGATGGAGCCCCGGGTGCTGTTGCTGGACGAGCCGACCGCCGGCCTCACCAAACCCGAACGCAGTTTGATCGGCGAGGTCCTTGTCCAGCTCGTGCGTACGCACGGGCTCTGCATTCTGCTGATTGAGCATGACCTGGAATTCGTCCGCGAGATCAGCTCCCGCATCATCGTGCTGCACCAAGGCAGCATCGTCATGGACGGTACGGTTGAGGAAGTAACCAACTCCGAGTTGGTCCGCACGATCTACACGGGCGAACCTCATGCGGTAGCGGCATGAGCGAAGCCCTCGCAGTCGATAGCCTTACCTCCGGTTATGGCGAGGCGATGGTGCTGCGCGATGTCAGCCTTCGGGTCATGGCCGGCGAGGTGCTCGCCGTCCTGGGCAAGAACGGCATGGGCAAGACGACACTGCTGAAAACGATCATGGGGTTTCTGCCAGCCCGTCGCGGCCAAATCAGCATTTTCTCCAAACAGACCACAGGGCAGTCGCCGCATCATCTCGCCGGCCGTTCCGTCGCCTATAGCCCGCAGGAACAGGCGATCTTCCAGGAGCTGACGGTGGAGGAGAACCTGAGACTGGGCTTGCCACGCGGCGCCCGTCTTGCCCCGGAGCTTAAGCGCGTCGCCGCCTTTTTCCCCTTCCTGGCCGAGCGCCGCCGCCAGCTCGCCGGCACGCTCAGCGGTGGGGAGCAGAAAATGCTGATCATGGCCCGTGCGCTGATCGCCCGGCCCAAGCTGATGCTTGTCGATGAAATTACCGAAGGGCTCCAGCCCTCGGTCATTCTCCGCCTCGCGGACGTGCTCCGCCAGGAGAAATCGGCGCACGGCACCGCGATCCTTCTCATTGAGCAGAACGTGTCCTTCGCTCTTTCCGTCGCCGACCGCTACGCGGTCCTCTCGCGCGGCGAGGTTGTGGACCAGGGCGACGCGCAGGAACAGGGTGCGGACACAAGCATTGCCGACCATCTTTCGGTCTGAGGGTCGAGGATGAATTACAACACCTTCTCCATCGTCGCTCGCTGCCCCACCACCGGCATGCTGGGCGTTGCCGTCAGCACCGCCGTTCCCGCTGTCGGATCGACCTGCCCGCACATCACCCCAGGCGTTGGCGCCGCCTCTACCCAGGCCTGGGTCAATCCCTACCTCGCTATCGACGCGCTTAACCGCCTCCAGGCCGGTGCCAGCGCGCCCGACGCGCTGGCCGCCGCGCTGCAGGCCGACGATGCCCGTGACCTCCGCCAGATCGGCCTGGTCGATGCAGCCGGCCGCGCCGCAAGCTGGTCCGGTCGCGCCTGCACCCCCTGGTTCGGGCACCTGACGGGCGAGGGCTGGGCCATCCAAGGCAACATGCTGACCGGTCCCGAGGTGCTGGACGCGATGCGTGATGCCTTCCTTGACGCTCCCGACGAAAGCTTCCCCGAACGCCTCGTTCTTGTCCTTGAAGCCGGCCAATCGGCCGGGGGCGACAAGCGCGGCAAGCAGTCCGCCGCCGTCCTGGTCTACGGCGGCGAGGACTACCCCGCCGTTGATCTCCGCGTGGACGAACATCCTCACCCGGTCGCGGAGCTCCGCCGGGTGTGGACCGTGTTCCAGGCCCAGACCATGCCCTTCCTTCAGGGCATGCCCCGCAAGGGCCAGCCGCCCCGGGCCGCCCCGGACGACGTTGTCGCCATGCTGCTTCTCCCGCCCGCGGAGCGCCCCGGCGCCATGCCGGTCCCGGATCTCTGGACCGATATTCTCGGCATCGACGTCCCGCCGCAGCGCCGTGCCGAGCTGCTCGCCGCCTTCGCCACAATCGGTCGGGAAATCCAGCGTCTTCGCAGCCTGGATCTGACCGACATCCACCCCGCGGTGATCTTCCGGCCATGAACCTCGACTTCGCCACCATCACCGAACTCACCGAGCACCGCGTCTCCCCGGTCGCGATCACCGAGCACCTGCTCGACCGCATCCACCGCCTTGACCCGAGCCTACATAGTTTCATCTGCCTCGCACCCGGCGCCCTGGAGCAGGCGCGTCGGGCCGAGGGGGAAACTCGTGCCGGACGTTCGCGGGGGCTCCTCCACGGCATTCCCATCGGTATCAAGGACAACTACCTGACCGCCGACATGCCCACGACGGCCGGCACCAGCGCGCCCGGCGTGGATTTCCCCCGCACCGACTCCGCCTGTGCTGCCCGCCTTCGCGCCGCCGGCGCCATCCTGATCGGCAAGACCCGCACCCACGAATACGCCTGGGGCACGTTCACACCCCCTGTCCGCAATCCTTGGGACCAGTCGCGCATTCCCGGCGGCTCCAGCGGAGGCTCCGGCGCGGCCGTCGCTGCGGGCCTCTGTCCCGCCGCCATGGGGTCCGACACCGGCGGCTCCATCCGCATCCCCGCCAGCCTGTGCGGCACCGTCGGCCTGAAGGCTACCTTCGGCCGCATCAGCCGCGCCGGAATCGTCCCGCACAGCTGGTCGCTCGACCACGCCGGACCGCTCACCCGCAGTGTGCCCGACGCCGCCTTGCTGCTGCAGGTCCTCGCCGGCGAGGACCCGTCCGACCCGGCTTGCGCCACCGACCCCGTCCCGGACTACCTCGCCGCCCTCAGCGAACCATCAGTCGCCGGCCTGCGCGTCGCTGTCATTCGCAACCATTTCTTCGGCCGCAACCACCCGGACGTCGACACCGCCGTCGAGACCGCCATCGCCTGGTTCGGCCGGCACGGCGCCGCCGTCCACGATGTCACGTTGCCCAATCTGGAATACGGCCTGGGCGCCATCTTCGCGATCGAGCTCGCTTCCTCCGCCGCGTATCACGACGTCGCCCTCCGCACTGGCCTCACCCCGCACTTCACCCACGACGTGCGCGCGCTGGTGGAAATGGGCCGCCTGGTCACCGGTGCCGATCTGATCAAAGCGGAGCAGTTCCGTCAGGTCCTGAAGCAGGACTTCGCCCGCGTCTTCACGGAAGCCGATATCATCCTCGGTCCCACCGAGCCCGTCACCGCCCCGCGGATCGGCGAGACCCATGTCGCCGTCGCCGGTGGCGAGGAAAGCGCGCTCGCGGCCACCTGGCGCCTGACCTATCCGTACAACCTGACCGGCTTGCCGGCGATCACGCTCCCCTGCGGTTTCGACCCCGCCGGCCTTCCCATCGGCTTGCAGATCGCTGCCGCCCCATTCGCCGAACCCATCCTCCTGCGCGCCGCTGCCGCCTATGAAGCCGCGCACGACTGGAAGGACCGCCATCCCCCCAATCCCTGAACCCATCATTGCCGCCGCCATCCAGCTCGAGCCCCGCATCGGGGAGCCCGAGCGCAATCGCCGCCATAGCGTGGAGATGATCGAACGCGCCGCCGACCAGGGCGCCACGCTGATCGTGCTGCCTGAACTCACCAACTCCGGCTACGTGTTCGAAACCATCGAGGAGGCTCGCTCCCTCGCCGAGGACTGGCAGACCGGTCCCACCGTTATCGCCTGGGCCCGCATCGCCGCCGCCCGCGGCCTCATTATCGTTGCCGGCTTGTGCGAGGCCGATGGCGACCGGATTTACAACAGCGCCGTTGCCATAGGCCCCACCGGGGCGCTCAGCCGCTTCCGTAAAGTTCACCTCTGGGACCAGGAAAAACGCTTCTTCGTCCCGGGCGATCTCGGCTTCCCAGTTATCGACACGCCGTTCGGCCGCATCGGCATGGCCATCTGCTACGATGGGTGGTTCCCCGAGACCTACCGCGCCTGCGCTCTCGCCGGCGCGGACATCGTCTGCGTTCCCACCAACTGGGTTCCGATGCCCGGGCAGCCGCCTGACCGCGAGGTGATGGCCAATACCCTCGTCATCGCCGCCGCCCACAGCAATGGCCTGTTCATCATTGCCGCCGACCGCGTCGGCACCGAGCGTGGGCAGCCGTTCCTTGGCTGCAGCCTCATTGTTGGTCCCACCGGCTTCCCGATCGCCGGCCCCGCGTCACCCACCGAGGAGCAGATCCTCCTGGCTTCACTTGATCCGGCGTGCGCTGCAGGCACACGCCGGGTGAACGCGATGAACCATCTGTTGGAGGATCGCCGCCCGACCCAGTACCGCTCGGATTAGGCCGCTTTCATACGACCCGCTAATTCACCGGATCCAGCACCACCACCGGAATCTCCCGCTCCGTCTTCTTCTCGTAATCCGCATAAGGCGGCCAGAACTTCAGCGCCTCTTTCCACAACCGGGCACGCTCCTCGCCGCTTACGGTTCGCGCGCGTGCCTTGAGCTTTTTCGTTCCGACTTGAACCTCCACCTCCGGATGCGCCACCAGGTTCTTGTACCAACTCGGGTGATCCGGCGCGCCGCCCTTCGACGCCACGATAATGTAGCTATTCCCCGTCGTGCCGTAGAACAGCGGGAAAATGTATTTCTCCCCGGACTTCCGCCCCGTCGTGGTCAGCAGCAGCGATGCAACGTTCATCTCCGAATATCCGGGGGGCGTCCTTTTGAACATATGTCCCTTGGCGCCGCCGCTTGAGAGATACTCGTTGGCGTGATCGATCTGCCATTGCTGCAGATTGGGCGCGAGCTTCGCTTCAGCCATCGTCTTCCTCTCCTTTTCGAGACCCCTAACCCATACCACGAAAACGCCGAAACCTACCTCAACGTCTCACCCGTCTCCGGGTCGAACAGGTACAGATGCCGGGATGCGCCGGTGAACGTAACCGCTTGCTGCACGCGCACCGGATGATCCCGCGGCACGCGTGCAGTCAGCGATCCGCCATCCGCGGTGAAGTGCACGTATTGCTCGGCGCCCAGCATCTCCACCACATCCGTCACGCCGCTCACGCTCCAATCGCCTTCCGTCACCTGCTCCGCCAGCGACAGCCGCTCCGGCCTGATCCCCACCACCACCGTCTCTCCCCGAATCCCCACCAGCCGCCGCGCCTGATGTTCCGACAACCCGATCCGAGCCGTCCCCGTCACCAACTCCACCGAGCCTTCATCCCGTTGAATCCGGCATTCCAAAAATCCCATTGCCGGCGTGCCGATGAACGACGCGACGAAGCGATTGACCGGCGCATCGTACAACTCGTCCGGCGTGCCGACCTGCTGAATTCGCCCGCCATTCATCACCACGATCCGGTCGCCCATAGTCAGAGCCTCGATCTGGTCGTGCGTCACATACACGGCCGTCGCGGTCACGGCGCGATGCACGCGCAGGATCTCCGCCCGCATCTGCACCCGCAAATGCGCATCCAGATTTGACAGCGGCTCATCCAGCAAAAACACCCGAGGCTCCCGCACGATCGCCCGCCCCAGAGCCACACGCTGCCGCTGTCCGCCCGACAACTGCCGCGGCTTCCGCGACAGATACGCCCCGATATTCAGCATCTCCGCCGCACGGCGCACGCGCGTGTCGATCTGCTCGCGCGGCAGCTTCCGCCGTTTCAGCCCGAACGCCATGTTGTCATAGACCGACATGTGCGGATAAAGCCCATAATTCTGAAACACCATCGCGATGTCGCGATCACCCACATCGACGTCATTCATGCGGGTGTCGGCGAAATATAGGTCTCCGCCAGTGATGTCCTCCAACCCGGCGATGATCCGCAGGAGCGTCGTCTTGCCCGAGCCCGATGGCCCGACCAGCACGATGAACTCGTGATCCGCGATCTCCAGGTTACAATCGAACAGCACCTGGTTCGCGCCGTAGTGCTTCTCGATATGCCGCAGCGAAATGGAAGCCATCAGGCGCCAGCCACCGCGCCGGCCGTCAGCCCCCGCACCATCGACCGTTGCACGGCAAAGAACGCGATCATCAGCGGCAGCGTGGTCAAGGTGGAGGCTGCCATCATCCCGCCCCAGTCCGTCTTGAACTGCCCGGTGAACGTCAGGATCAGCGCGGCCGGCAGAGTTTGCTTTGCCAGAGTCGTCATGAACGTCAGCGGATAGATCAGGTTGTTCCACGCCTCCATGAACACGAACGTCGCCGTCGTCAGCAGACCCGGCACGATCAGCGGCAGCACCACCCGCAGCAGGATCTCCCATCGCTTGTAACCATCCACCCGCGCCGCTTCCTCGATCTCGATCGGTACTGCATCGATAAAGCCCTTCATCATCCACACCGCGAAGGGCAGTCCGAACGTGGTGAACCCGACCACCAATCCACCGACCGTGTCCAGCAGATGCACCTCCATCAAGAGCAGGTAGAGCGGCGCCAGCATCACCACCAGCGGGAGTATGCGGAAGATCAAGATGCCGTAGCCTACCGGTTCGCGCAGGCGGAACGTGCTGCGTGACAGCGCATAGGCCGCGGGTGTCGCGAACAGCAGAGCGATCGCCGCGGTGGCCACGCAACTGATGACGGTATTGAGGAAGAACGCGAAGAACGGCAGCGACTTCCCCGCCAGCCCAGCATAGTTCTCCAGCGTCGGATGCAGCGGCACCAGCGTCGGATTGAGCTGTGTCGCCTCGATCTCGGTCTTGAATGACGTGGCCAGCATCCAATAGACCGGCGCCAGGCTCCAGAACAGCGCTACCGCAATGGCCACGACCTGCGCGATCTTTTTCATACTGTCCGCAGCGCCCGCAAATACAACCACGCAAAGATCAGCAGCAGCACCAGCCACACGACCCCAATGGCCGAGGCATAGCCGAAATCGAAGTTCTGAAACGCCAGCCGGTACACATACACCACCAGCGTCGTCGTGCTGTAGCCCGGGCCGCCCTCGGTCATCGCCCAGATCTTCGCGAAGTCATTCACGTTGGAGATGATCATCAGCAGACTGCTGATCAGCAGCGCGTTGCGCAGGAACGGCAGCTTGATATCGAAAACCATGCTCCAGGTCTGCGCCCGATCGATCCGCGCCGATTCGATTACCTCATTCGGGATGGCGGAAAGCGCCGCGCTCAAAAGCAGGAAGAAGAACGGCACCATGGTCCAGATGTTGGTGACCATCACCGCCGGCAGCGCGATGGACGCATTGTTCAGCCACAGCACCGGGTGGGAGATCACTCCTAGCCGCAGCAGCACCGCGTTGATGATGCCGCCATCCTGCAGGTACATCAGCCGGAACAGGAACGCGACGACGACGAACGGCACCGCCCATGGCGTCAGCAGCAGTGCCCGCACTGACCGGAACCGCCAGCCGCCGAGATTCTCGGTCAGCAGCGCCAGCGCCAGCCCGAACACCGCCGCCACGACAACACTGCCGAACGTGTAGATCGCGGTGTTGCCCAGCGAACTCCAGAAGATCGGATCAGCGATCAGCGCCCGGTAATTGCCGAACCCGATGAACCGTGGCGGCGCGACATCCGCCAGGTTCATCTTTTGTGCCGACAGGACCAGCGTATAGAAAACCGGATAGCCGATCACCACCGCCAGCACGCCGACCGCTGGCAGCACCATCGAGTCGATCCACGGCTGCCTCCGCCCCGGCAAACTTACCGCTCCAGGTTCTGCTCCATCGACGACGCAATCGAATCGATCGGCGTTGTGCCCGTCACGGCCTGCTGCACGCCAGCCATGATCGCCGTCGAACCCGGTGCGAACTTTTCCCCATACGGCAGCGTCTGCACGGTCGGCAGGATGGTGTGGATGAATGCCTGGAACACCGGCGTGTCGTACAGCTTGGCGATCTGCGGCGACGGCGCCTCCTTCAGCGGCATCAGCGACGTCTCATACTTGATCGTATAGTTTTCGATCGCGTTCGCCGACGTAGCCAGGTACTGGATGAATTCCCACGCCGCCTGCTTGTGGGCCGAACCCGCGAACATCACCAGGTCGTGCCGCCCCTCGAACGTCGAGGACTTGCCCGCTGGCCCCGCCGGCAGCGGCGTCACGCCCCAATGCTGGTAGAAGTCGTCGCTCGGCATGTGATTGATGCTCTGGATCACACCTTGCAGCAGCACGCTGTCCCAGGTGAACGCCACCTTGTCCTGCGCCGCCAACGGCCGGAAATCCCCCATCTTCTGCCCAGGCTCGATGTAACCTTTCTGCGCCAACTCCCGCATCCAGTTCAGATACGCCTTCATTGCCGGTGTGTTTGCGCCCTTGCCGCCGTCCGCCAGCGGATCAGCCCCGAATGTCTGCATCCACGCCCAGTTCGCCGTCAGTGCGAACGGCCGGTTCGTCGTATCCAGACCCAGAGGCACCACGTCCGGCAGCGCCTTCTTGATCGCCGCCAGATCCGTCATCAGCTGATCGATCGTCTTCGGCGGATCACCGGGATTCAAACCCGCCTTCTGCATCAGCGCCTTGTTGTACCACAGCGCCGCCGGCGACAGGTTCCAGGGGAACGCAATCAGCTTGCCGTTCATACTCAGACCCGCGAGCGAAACCGGAGTCAGCGCATTCCTTTCGTCGCTTGTCAGATATCCATCCAGCGGTTCCAGCTTGCCCGTCAGCCCGAGCAGGATGACATCGTTGCCCTGAAGCTCCGACACGTCAGGCGGGTTCCCGGCACGCACGCGCAACACAAGCTGTCGTGCGATTTCCGAAAAGGAAATCGGCTGGCTCTGCACCGTGATGTTGGGATGCGCCTTCTCGAAATCCTGGATGATCGCCTCGATCCCCGGACGTGTGGCGTTTTCCGCATCCGCCCAATTGGCAAACGTGATCGTCACCTTGTCCTGCGCCCAGGCACTCGTCGCTGTGGCCGCCAGCGCAGTCAGCACGAGCGCAAAACGAAATCCGCCTCTTGGGTTGCGCTGGCGCACGGCTTCCTCCTTGATTGGTCTTGCTGTGCGGCGCTTATGCGGCGCACCGCTTGGTCCGTCCAGAGCGTGCGCCTACGGAGGAAAAATGATGCCACAAACAGCCCCGGCAGATGCGGCGCAGCGGCGCGGCGTGAAACCTGTGATCGCTTACGCAGTGGACCGACTGCCGCCGTTTGACGCTGACTTCTATCAAGCCGCGCAAAACGGACCGACCAAAGTCGCTGAGCTGATCGTCCCCCCGCGCGAGGCGCGGACGTTCTCCGTTCCAGCCGGACAATTTTTCCGGATCGTCAGTATCGAGGGGCCGCAGGTCGGCGATCTCAACCTCTGGAACGCGCACGACCTGTCGGAGCGTTTCTTCAGCGGCAAGACCCGGGCGCTCCATGCCACACATCTCACCGCCGGCCATCGCCTCTGGAGCACGCTGCCGCAGCTTCGCCCGATGGCGACAATCACCCATGACACGCTGGGCTGGTACGGCTGGGATGACGATGGCGGGGGCGTTCACGACGTCATCGGCACCCGCTGCGACCCCTACACGAACCTGCTCCTGAAGGGGACGGAGTATCACCACTGCTGTCATTCCAACCTCACGCGCGCGCTTGCTGCGGAACGGAAGATTCCGCTCGATGAAGCGGAACGTCACATCCACGATGTGATGAACGTCTTCATGTGCACCGGATATACGAAGGACACGCACCAGTACTTCATGAAGGCGAGTCCCGTGCGTCCGGGTGATTTCATCGAGTTCTTCGCCGAAATCGATCTGCTCGGCGCTTTGTCCGCCTGCCCGGGTGGTGATTGCGGCGCAAGCCACTCGGACGACGCGGCGCGCTGCTATCCGCTGAAGGTGGAGATCTACAAGCCGCGCGACGGTGCTCTGGGAACCTGGCGGCCGCCTGAGCCGAGCGGCTATTCGCGAACCCACGGCGTGGGGTAACGCGCGCTCGGCTTGACGCCCCGTTCCGCCCCCGCCACCTCTACCCCACGATGTCCGTCCGGATTGAAATCAACCACCGCGCCCGCCACCCGGAGAAGGCCCACCGCCCGGACAATCCCGTCCAGCGCAAGCCGGACTGGATCCGCGTCAAGGCGCCCAACCACCCAGTTTATCACGAGACCCGCCGCCTGATGCGCGACAACGGGCTGGTCACGGTCTGCGAGGAAGCCGCCTGCCCCAACATCGGCGAGTGCTGGAGTCAGCGCCACGCCACCATGATGATCATGGGCGACACCTGCACGCGCGCCTGCAGCTTCTGCAACGTCCGCACCGGCCTGCCGGAGGCCCTCGACACCACCGAACCGCTCCGCGTCGCCGACGCCGTCGCACGGCTCGGCCTCGCGCACGTGGTCATCACCTCCGTGGACCGCGATGATTTGCTAGATGGCGGCGCCGGCCACTTCGCCGCCGTCATCCGCGCCATCCGCGCCGCCGCCCCGGATACGACCATCGAGGTGCTGACGCCCGACTTCCTGCGCAAACCCGGCGCGGCCGAGATCGTCGCCCAGGCCTGGCCTGACGTGTTCAACCACAACCTCGAAACCGTGCCGCGCCTCTATCCCACCATCCGTCCAGGCGCCCGCTACTACCAATCCCTGCGTTTGCTCGACCACATGAAGACGCTGGATCCCGGCATCTTCACCAAATCCGGCCTGATGGTCGGCCTTGGCGAAACGCGGGCCGAAATCGCCCAGGTGATGGACGATCTGCGGATCGCCGATGTGGACTTTCTCACCATCGGCCAATACCTCCAGCCGACGCCCAAGCACGCGACCGTCGATCGCTTCCTGCCGCCTGACGAATTCGCCGAACTCGCTGCGCTTGCCCGCGCCAAGGGCTTCGCCCTCGTCTCCGCCACACCGCTCACCCGCAGTTCGTACCATGCGGACGCGGATTTCGCCGCGCTGCGCGCCGCGCGTGCCCGACGACCCGCCGAAGTCGCCTGACCTGATGCCCACCCACGCGGAGCGTCAGCTCGTTCCCTACAGCCCGGACCAGCTCTTCGACCTCGTCGCCGATGTGGGACGCTACCCCGAATTCCTGCCCTGGTGTGTCGGCGCGCGCGTCCGCTCCCGCACCGAGACCGACGAAGTTGCCGACCTGACCATCGGTTTCGGCCCGTTTCGCGAAAGTTTCACGAGCCGCGTTTCCCTTGAACGCCCCAGCCGGGTCCGCGTGCGCTACGAGAAGGGCCCGTTCCGCTACCTGAACAACCAGTGGGAGTTCATCCCCCACGCCAACGGCACCGAAGTCGCATTCTTCGTCGATTTCGAGTTTCGCAGCCGGCTCCTGCAGGCCGCCATCGGCGTCGTCTTCAACGAGGCGGTGCGCCGCATGGTGAACGCCTTCCACCGCCGCGCGCGACAGATCTACGGCCCGCCTGTCTTCGGCGCCACGTCCCCCGCTCCTGCATCCTCGCCTGCCGAGGGCTGACATCTTCCCTCCATCCTGCTTTCCTTATCCGTCTCGAGGCTCCAAGAGGACGGTATGACCTATTCCCCCGTGCGCCCGGATACGCTGCTGCCCCCAGTGCAGGTGAACCTTTATTCGGACACGCAGACCCGGCCCTCCGCGGCGATGAAGCAGGCCATGATCGAGGCCGAAGTGGGGGATGAACAGCACGGCGATGATCCCACCGTGCATGCGCTCTGTGACCGCATGGCCGCGCTGCTCGGCAAGGAGGCAGCGATGTTCCTGCCCTCCGGCACCATGTGCAACGAGGTCGCCATCCTGACGCATTGCCGTCCCGGCGACGAAGTCATTGCGCATGAAACCGCGCATATCATCGCCGCAGAGGGCGGCGCACCGGCCGCGCTCACCGGCGTCTCCATCCTCGGCCTGAAGGGACAAGGCGGCCAGTTCGACCCCGATACGCTGAAGGCTTCGCTGCGCGAGAAACGCCGCAACTCGCCGCCGCAGACCCTCCTGGAAGTCGAGCAGACGGCCAATCTCGGCGGCGGCACGCTCTGGCCGCTCGAACGCCTGTCAGCCGTGTTCCAAATCGCGCACGACAACGGCATGGCGACGCATATGGACGGCGCGCGGCTGATGAACGCGGTCGTCGCCGCGGGCATCACGGCGAAGGAGATGACCGCGGGCGCCGATTCCGTCTGGCTCGACTTCACCAAAGGCCTCGGCGCCCCCCTGGGCGCGGTGCTCTGCGGCTCGGCCGAATTCATCGATGAGGCATGGCGTTGGAAGCAGCGCGTTGGCGGCTCACTCCGCCAGGCCGGCATTTGCGCTGCCGCCTGTCTCTACGCGCTGGACCACAATATCGACCGCCTGGCCCAGGACCATGACAACGCCCGCCTCCTCGCCCGCGGCCTGGCGCAGGTCCCCGGCGTGACGGTCGAGACGCCTCAGACCAACCTGGTGTTCTTCGACACCGAGGGCACCGGCATCACCGCTGACGAACTCGCCAAGCGTATCCGCAACGAGGGCGTTCAGATCTCCACCATGGGCAAATACCGCGTTCGCGGCTGCACTCATCTGGATGTGGATCAGGCGGGAATCGAACTGGCGCTGCGGATCATCCGCCACGCGCTTACGAATTAACCGCCGACTTACCTTCGCCCCATAGCCTCCGGCGCGCTGCACCGAAAGGATCGCCATGCGCGCTTTGTTTCCCCTTGCCCTGGCTGCCGCCTTCGCCATTCATGGCGGCGCCCTTGCCACGAGCTCTCACAAAACCCTGCACCAGCGTTTCGTCGATGCGAACACGACCCATGACGGCCATCTCACGCTGGAACAGGCCAAGACCGGGATGAAATCGATCGCCAAGAAGTGGGATGCGATCGACACGGACCATAAGGGCTACGTGACGGAGGATGAAATCCACGCCTACTACAAAGCCCGTCGCCATCACCCGACGGCCGAGACGCAGAAGAGCTGAGGTCGCGCGGACACAAAAAAGCCGGGCAAAACGCCCGGCTTTTCACGAGTATTCGCGACGGAGGCGTCAGTTGCTGTTCCTGTTGCCCAGCAACTGCAGCAGCAACATGAACAGGTTGATGAAGTTCAAATAAAGCGCCAGTGCGTCATACACGCTGCGCTTCGCCGCCTGCTCCGCGCCCTCGGCGTAGGCGTAGCTGACATACGTCGCCTTGATGCGCTGGGTGTCGTATGCCGTCAGGCCGGTGAACACCAACACGCCTGCCAGGCTCACCACGAACTGCAAACCCGTGGACCGCAGGAAGATATTCACCACGCTGGCCAGGATCACCCCGATCAGCCCCATCATCAGGAAGCTGCCCCAGCGGCTCAGATCGGCCTTGGTCGCGTAGCCGTAAAGGCTCATCGCCGCGAACGTGCCGGCTGTAATGAAGAACACCCGCACGATCGAAGTGCTGGTGTAGATCAGGAAGATGTTCGTCAGGCTCAGCCCCATGGCCGCGCAGAACAGCCAGTACAGGGTCTGCGCCATCTGCCGGGAGAGCCGGTTGATCCCGAAGCTCAGCACCAGGACGAAGGCCAGCGGCAGGAATATCACCAGCATCGCCAGGGGCGAGGCGCTGTGCATCGGGCCGTTCGGCGTCTGCACCACCGGATACAGCACCTCGATGAACGAGGTGTTGGCCACCACGTAAGCGACGATTCCGGTCAGCAGCAGCCCGGATGCCATCCAATTATAGACGCGCAGCATGTATGCCCGAAGACCCACATCCAGCGCCGCGGACGCGGCGGTGGCGCTGCGGGCGCCCGGGAGAGTCCGGTAGTCGGGACTGTAGGCCATGGGTTGTCCAGTTCCTCTCAGACGGGTCAAGTGCCCGTGTTCGCGAAGTTGGCGATGAGCCGAAAAAACTTCAACACGCCAGCGGTTTACCGTTTCTTATTCGTTTCGTAGCACGGGCGCGGCTTTTGCCCCCATGACCGCCGCAGTGGCAGCATAGCCGATAATCAGCATCAGCAGAAGGGCGATGATGAGCGTCGCCCCCAGCACCTCCGGCTGTAGCCCCCAGGCCGTGTGCATCAGGTAGCGCATCACTGCCCACGACGACACTGCGCCCACCACCGCCGCCAGAACCCCTGCAGTCAGCCCCAGCACGCCGAACTCGGCCAGCCATGCCATACGTAGCTGGGCCCGTGTCGCGCCCAGCGTCTTCAGGATCACCGCCTCGCGCAACCGCCGCTGCTGGCCCGCGGCAATCGCCCCGATCAGCACCAACCCCCCGGCAACCAAAGTCAGCAGACCGGCGGCGCTCAGAACCGCCGCGAGCTCGTCCAGCAGACCGGCGATGTCCGCCAGCACGCCCTGCACCGCGATGCCCGTCACATTCGGCAGTGCATCCGAAACACGCCGCAGCAACGCCCCCTGCTCCTGCTCCGGCACGATGACCGTGGCGATGGCGGTGTGCGGCGCCGCCTCCAGCAATCCGGGGCTGGCAACCATCACGAAGTTCAGGCCAAGCCGTTGCCACGCGACCTGCCGCAGGCTGGCCACCGTCAGGTCGATGTCACGTCCGAGCACATTCACCCGGATGGTGCTTCCAACCCCCACCCCCCAGCCGCGTGCAATTCCGGCATCCATCGACAACAGCGGTTTGCCCCTGTAGTCCGCCGGCCACCACGACCCTGCCACCAGCCTCGTTCCCGGCGGCGTCGTCGCCGCATAGGTCAGGCCGCGGTCGCCGCGCAGCGCCCATCTTGTTTGCGGCGTTGCCTGCACCTGATCCGCCGGCACACCGTTCACCGCCACGACCCGCGCGCGCAGGCTGGGCGCCAAAGCCAAATCCCTCACCCCCGGCGTGGCCTTCACCAGCGCCTCGAACGGCGCCACCTGATCCGGCTGGATATCAACGAAATAGAAGCTCGGCGCCCCGCGCGGGATCTCCCGGCCGATCTGCTGGCGCAGATTCGCCTGGATCACCGCGACACAGGCGAGCACCGACAACCCAAGTCCGATCGAGACCAGCATCTGCGGCGTCGGGGCGCCTGGCCGGTGCAGCCCGCCGAGCCCCAGTCGCAGCCCTGGCCCGCGCGGCGAAGGCAATGCCCGCACGGCCCGCACCAAAAGCTTTGCCCCCGCGAAATACAGCAACAGCGTCGCCGCCGCCGCGGCACAGAACCACAGCGCGAACCAATGATCCGTGCCCAGCGCCGCCAAAGCGACGATGCCCGCCCCCAATACCGCCGTCACCCCGGCAACTCCGGCGCCCGGCCAGCCCCGCTCCGGCACGCCGGCGCCCCGGAACAGCGCGCCCGACGGCATGCGCGTCGCCTGCCCCAGCGGCCACAGCGCGAACACCAGCGCGATCAGCACCCCGTACGCCGCCGCCAGTATCAAAGGCCGGATGTAGACACCGCCTTCCGGCGGCACCGGCAACACACTCTGCAGCCACCCCATGCTCACTGTCGGGATTGCCGCGCCTACCGCCATCCCGATCGCGATCCCCAGCCCGGCCAATGCCATCACTTCCGACAGGCACACCGCAAGGACCAGCCCGGACGATGCGCCCAGACAGCGCAGGATCGCCACCGTCTGTCCCCGCGCCGCGAGCCACGCCCGCACCCCATTCGCCACCCCGATCCCACCCACCAGCAGCGCGGTGAATCCGACCAGTGTCAGGAACAGCGCGGCTTGGTCGATGAACCGGCCCACCCCCGGCGCGGCATCGCGCGGGGTCCGGATCCGCCAGCCCTGATTCGGGAACGCCGCCTGCACCTCCGTTGCGAGGTTCGGATCATCGCTCACCACCCGCACCGCGCGGCTCACAAGGGCGCCCGGGACATCCAGACCGGTACGCGCCAATGCCTGCTCGCTGATGATCACCGGTGCCCCAAGAATGACCGGACCTGATACCCGGTCCGGCGCGGCAACCAATCGCGTGGTGATGCGGAACGTCGCCGTGCCCAGCCGGGCCGTATCTCCCGGCTTTAGTTTCAGCCGGTCCAACACCACCGGATCAGCCATCAGCTCCGGAAGGCCGTCACGTTCTGCCAGGGCCTGCTGGACCGGCATCGGAGGGTCCAATTCCGGGGCGCCCACCAGCGGCCACGCCCCGTCTACCGCCCGAAGCTCAACCAGTTGCCTCTCACCGCTCGGCGCGACCAGCAGCGACCGCATTTGCACCAGTTGCGACACGCGCGCGCCACGCGCCGCCAGCCAGGCCAGCAGCGCCGGCGGCGGAGGCTGCGCACCCGTGCCGATCTCCAGATCGCCGCCCAGGATCACCCGCCCATTCGCCGCCAGCCCGGCATCCATTGCCGCGCGCAGGCTGCCGACGCCGGCGATCGCCGCCACGCCCAGCGCCAGGCACAGCACCACGAGCCGCAGGCCGCGAACCCCGCCGCGCAAATCCCGCCGGGCGAGCCGCAGCGCCAAGGGAAGCTTGAGCGTCACGCGGTGACCGCTGCCATCACTTGTCCATCCTTCATCCGGATCAGACGGTCGCAGCGCGCGGCCAGATCCGCATCATGCGTGATCAGCAGCAGCGTGCACCCCGTCTCGGCGGTCCGGCGAAAGAGCAGGTCCATCACCGTTTGTCCGGTCTCCTGGTCGAGATTGCCGGTCGGCTCGTCGGCCAGCAGTAGCGCCGGCTCAGGAGCGAAGGCGCGAGCCAGCGCCACCCGCTGCTGCTCGCCGCCCGATAATTGGCCCGGCAGATGCGTCAGCCGTGCGCTCAGCCCGACCGAATCCAGCGCGGCCGCCGCCCGTTGGCGCGCATCCGCTCGCCCTGCGAGTTCCAGCGGCACCGCCACGTTCTCGAGCGCCGTCATCGTCGGGATCAGATGGAACGCCTGGAAGACGATCCCCACGCTGCTCCGCCGCCAGCGCGCCAACTCGTCCTCCCCCGCGCCGACGATG
This sequence comes from uncultured Pseudomonadota bacterium, assembly GCA_963791885.1. Lineage (GTDB taxonomy): Bacteria > Pseudomonadota > Alphaproteobacteria > Acetobacterales > Acetobacteraceae > CAVSUZ01. Next base: position 440,347 of record CAWBUL010000008.1, read on the forward strand.
TCGCGTCCGGCGAACCGGATGCTCCCACCCGTGGGTCGCTCCAGCCCCGCTAACAGCATAAGCAGGCTGGTCTTCCCCGAACCGCTCGGCCCGACGAGTCCCACCCTCTCCCCCGCCCGAAGCTCCAGGTCGACCCCCCGGAGGATGTGCACCAAGCCGGCCGGAGACTTCGCCTCCAGCCGCAGGTCACGGGCAACGATGAGGGCTTCGGTCAACGAGAGGGAAACATCCATTGCCAGCTGATATGGCGGCGCAGCGCGCGGGCGGAAGTTACTCTTCGTGGACGCTGGCCTCGCCGGCCCAGGCCGGCAACTTCAACAGGATCGTGGTGCCTTCACCCGGCGCCGTATCGATCCGCGCGCTGCCCCCACACTGCCGGGCGAAGCCGTAAATCTGCGCAAGCCCCAGACCGGAGCCTTCGCCTCGCGGCTTCGTGGTGAAGAATGGCTCGAATGCGCGCTCTGCCACGTCCGCCGGCATGCCCGATCCGGTGTCGCTCAGCATCAGTTCGATCTGATCGCCCGCAGGGCGAACGACGATCCGGAACATGCCCCCATTCGGCATGGCGTCGCGCGCATTTACCGCCGCATTCAGGATCGCGAGTTCCATCTGGTCCGCATCCGCCCGCACCGGCGGCAGGTCTGCGGACACGACAGCCTCCACCCTGATCTGATCGCCGAGTGAGCGGTCGAGCATATCCCGCATGCTCGCGACGCGCTGGCCGACATCAAACACCTCCGGCTGGAACGGCGTGGTCCGCGCGAAGCCAAGCAGATCCTTGGCAAGCTTGCCGCCGCGCTCGATGGCCGCAAGCGCGCGGCGCAGTCGCTGGTGCGCCGCATCGCCCTCCGTGCGCATCGCCAATTCGATCGAGCCGGAGATGGCAGTCAGCACATTGTTGAAATCGTGCGCGATGCCGCTGGTTAGTTCACCCACCGCCGTCATTTTCTCCGCATGGCGCAACGTGTTCTCGGCGCGCTCACGTTCGGTCATCTGTTCGCGCAGCAGGCGATTGCTTTCTTCCAGCGCGGCCGTGCGTTCGGCGACCCGCTCTTCGAGCCGTGAGTTCAAGGCCTGCAGTGCGGCCTCGGCTTGCTTTCGCCGGTCGATATCCTCGATCACCGAGATGAAGTGCAGCGGTAAACCGTTTTCATCGCGCAGCAGCGCAACCGTCAGATTCACCCATACGTACAAGCCGCTTTTGCGGATATATCGCTTTTCTATCGAATAGGTCTCAATCTCGCCGGAGAGCAGTCTCTGCACCTGCGCGAGATCGCGCATCAGGTCATCTGGGTGTGTGATCGCTTGGAAATCGGTCGTTTGCAGCTCGTCTGGACTGTACTCTGTGATTTGGCAGAGGCGCTCATTGACGTGGAGCCAGCGCCCATCCAATGCGACATGGGCCATTCCCACTGCCGCTTGCTCGAATGTGGCGCGAAATCGGGCTTCGTTCGCCGCAAGCCGCCTCTCGGTCCCATGCCGGTCGATGGCAGAGCCCAGCATCGCGGCGAGCGCCTGTAAGAAAGCCACATCGCGCTCGCTGAACAATCCTCCGCCGGAGCAGTCTGCCTCCAGCACGCCAAAGGGCGGCTCTCCCGCGGGAATCAACACGTTGATTGCGCGGGTTACCCCATGTTCCGCCAGCAGCTTGGGTGTGCGGAAGCGGCTTTCCTGCGCCAGGTGGTTGGAAATAACGGGCCGGCCCGTGCGCAGCGCGAATCCGGCAGGAGACTCAAGGTCAGCACCCACGGTGGCCTGACCGACGACGCCTTCCGCCCAGCCAACTCCGGCGCGGACGAGCAGGCGCGGTTCATCCTTGCACTGAATCAACTCGAGAACTTTGCAGAGCTTCACGCCCAGCCCGTTCGCGCCGGTGCGTGCCACTTCAGACATGACGTCGCCCAGGTTCACCCGCCTGGAGATGAACAGGCCGAACTGCGCCAGCAATTCCTGCTGATGCAGCCGATAGCTCAGTTCCTCAGCAGTGGTGATCTCGGTGTCATCGCTCGGGACCAACGCCTCGTCCTTGCCGCTGCCCGCATTCCTGCTCACGTGATGTCCCGGACCGCTGTCGAATTCGTGAGCTAGTGACCGCCCGGTAAACGGTCAAGAGGATGTGAGCTATGGTGTGCTGCTGCCGTCGGCCCGCTGGGGAGCGGGACCCGCGTTCCGCAGGTTGGTCAACTGCTGAATCAGGCTAAACCAGAATGGCGCGCCTAAACCGATCGCCAGGGCCGTGACGATCCATCCTGGAATGGTCCAGTAATCGAACGAATTGTTCCCCCAGCCAACGGGGAAATTCTTGTTCCCGAAGCATGTCACTGCCGCTGCAACCGGGCCGATCGCTTTCCCCAGACCCTGTGCCTGACCGCACGCGTCATCCAGTGCCGTGAGTACGTCTTTCTGTTGCGCCCAGGCAGTGCTGTCAGCGACGATCGCATTCAGGACGTCGGGCTCCTGCGAAAGCGTCCGGGCCAGTCGCGCACTGTCTACATTCAGGGCAACTGCAATTATGATGCCCAGGAACAGAAGCATGAACTGGCTCATTCGCTTATAGATCCCGCTCAATCGATCCATCGCATCGTCGAACCAATGCTCGATGTAAGCGCGCAGTTTATCTTCATCGCCTGCCGCAGCCTGCACGAACAATGTAAGCGTTCGTTTCAGATCTCCGGGTGGTAAATTTGAAATGGTTTGTGCGGCTTGAGTGAACAGCGGTGTCTGCGATCCATCGCGCAACGTCTCCAGCAGCGCCAGAGCAAAGTTGCGCGATGAAACGTATGAGGGAAGAGTGGTCGGAGAACTCTGCACCAGCGGATGCGAATGCACGGACAGGACCTTCAGCAGGGCAGCTTGCTGGGGGTCCGCAGGCTGGCTGCCGATGCGGGCTTTCAGTCGGTCAGCTGCTGTCGGCGGAGCCGACCGCGTCAGATGTGCAATCCAGAACTCTTTGAAGGAAGACCAGTGCCACGTAGCGTGGGGATCGTTGTCGATGATGACGTCGATGCCTTTGGACAGGTAGGTTCCTCGCCACGAGAAGATGGAAGCAATCACCTCCTGCACGCCGCTGGCGATCAATGCGAGCAGGAAATAGGCGAACACCATGCCGACGACGAGGTTGAAAACCAAACTTATCGCCATTTCGGAGTTCCGCTATGTGGAGGATCCTGCAAGCAGATTGAGAAGCATGACTGCGTGATTGCTGAGCGATTTGTCCGCTGTGGTTTATGCCAGGTGCACAACTGACGTGCGTCGGCCCGAATTCAGCGTTCCAAGGCCCGCTTCGCCACGCTCGCCAGATAACCCGCCGCGGCGGGTAGAATCGAAATCGTTATAATCGTATCCCGCGTTGTGCAGTCCGGCCGTGTCGCCATTGCCGATCCACACGAACGATCCGGGCTTCTCCACCAGGTACCAGGAGAAATCCTCCCCCGTCATCGCGGGACGCAAATCCCGCCGTACCTGCAGCCCGGCAGCCGACGCTGCATCCGCTGAAAGATCCGCATCGTCGCTGCGATTGGACGTGACCACATTGCCGTGGCGGATCATCGGCTCGATCTCGACGCCACACATCTGCGCCACGCCTGCGGCCACCCGTCGCATCGCCGTATCCGTCGCATCCCGCACCTCCGTGCGCAGGCTGCGCATCGTACCGCGCAGCAGCGCTTCCTCCGGCACCTGGTTCGCCGCTGTTCCCGCATGAATGGTGCAGACCGAAATCACCGCCGAGTCCATCGGGTCAGTTTCACGCGAGACGATCGATTGCAGCCCTAGCACGAGATGCGCCGCCGCGATCATCGGATCACGCGAGAGATGTGGCAGCGCGGCGTGAGAACCTTTCCCCTTGATGCGGAACTCGATGCGCCCGCCCGAGGCCATCACCGGCCCGTCATGCACTGCAACAGTGCCAGCGGGCAGGCCGGGCCAGTTGTGATAGCCGAAGATCCGCTCCATCGGAAAACGCTGGAACAGCCCGTCAGCGATCATCGACTTCGCACCGCCACCGCCTTCCTCCGCCGGCTGGAACACCAGGTGCACCGTGCCGGTCCATGATGTGTCCTGAGCCAACAGCGCGGCCGCGCCCAGCAGCGATGTGGTGTGACCGTCATGCCCGCAGGCATGCATCACGCCGGGATTGTTGGAGGCATAGGGCAGACCCGTCGTCTCCGCGATCGGCAGTGCGTCCATATCCGCCCGCAGCCCCACCGCCCGGTTGGACGCCCCATGGCTGATGGTCGCCACCACGCCATGCCCGCCCACATTGGGGGCGAACGGAATGCCCAGCTCCGTCAGCTTCTCGCAGACAAAGGCAGCGGTGTTCTTCTCATTCAGGGTCAATTCAGGATTGGCATGCAAATGCCGGCGCCAGGCTGTCAGTCGGTCCAGCAGCGTCGAGTCCATCAGATCACCCTATGCTCGTTCAAACCGGATCAGAACCCACCCGAACCAGCAGCTTACCGAAATTCCGTCCGCCCAGAATTCCCGCCAGGGCATCGGGCGCATTCTCGAGCCCATCCACAACGTCTTCGCGGTAGCGCAGGCTGCCATCCATCAACCATGGCTTCGCCAGCTTCCGCCACTCGGCAAAACGTTCGGGCTTGTCCGAAACGATCATGCCCTGAATCAGTATTCGTTTGCCAACAACAAATCCAAGATTGGGCCCGGGCGGCAGCTCCGCCTCGTTGTATTGCGATACCATGCCGCACATGATCACGCGCGCAAACGGATTGAGCAACGCGAACGCCGCCTGCTGCACCCGCCCGCCGACATTCTCGAAATAAACGTCGATTCCGTTCGGACACGCGGCCTGCAGTTCCGCCTGCAGGTCGAGGCTACGGTGATCGACGCATTCGTCGAACTCCAGCTCCTCCTGCACGAACAGGCACTTCTCCGCCCCGCCCGCCACCCCGACCACGCGTGCGCCGTTTCGCTTGGCGATCTGCCCTGCCACCGAAGCCACCGCCCCGGACGCGGCGGACACCACGACCGTTTCACCCGCCCTCGGCCGGCCGATATCCGTCATTCCCGAATAGGCCGTCGTCCCCGGCATGCCCAGCACACCCAGATACGCCGATAACGGCGGCCCATCCCGATCCACCTTCGTCAGCCGCTCGCCCTTGGTGACCGCGTGGGACTGCCAGCCGCGCGATCCCACTACCCAGTCGCCCGCAGCGAATCCCGGATGGCGCGAGGCAATGACCTCTCCGGCGGTCTCCCCCGTCATTACCTCGCCGATCTGCACCGGCGGCGCGTAGGACGGCCGGTCCCAGAGCCGGCCACGCATATACGGATCGATCGAAAGCCAGATCGTGCGGGTCAGCACCTCCCCGTCGTCCGGCTCCGGGATCGCATCCTCCCGCATCTCGAAATCCGCCCGGCGCGGGGCGCCTCCGGGCCGCCGTCTCAGATGGACCGAGCGGCGGAGCCCTGCCATCAGGCTGCCTCGGCGCGCAGCACCACGCGCCCGACGATCTTGCCGTCACGCAAGCGCATCAGCGCGTCGTTGGCCTGGTTCTGCGGCACGGTCTGAATGGGGATCGGGGGCAGCTTGCCGTCCTGGGCCAGCTTCACCAGCTCCCGCAGATCCTGCGGATTGCCGACGTAACTGCCCTGCACGGTCAGGGCGCGCATAGCCATCAGCGGCAGGGCGAGCATCAGCTCCCCGCCGAACAGGCCGACCTGCACGATCTTGCCGCCTTTCGTCAGCGCATCGAAGGCGAAGCGGGCCGAAGCGGTGCCGTTCACCAGGTCGATCACGGCCGTGACCGGGCCGCCGGCGGCGTCGATGATACGCTTGGTCACGCCCTCTCCACTGCCGTCCACGACTTTGGACGCGCCGGCCTTAAGCGCGGCCTGGCGCTTTTCCTCGCTGATATCGACGACGATGATGTTGCGGTGGCCGAGTGCCTGCAGCACGGCAATGGCGTTGAGGCCCAGGCCGCCGGCGCCGATCAGGACGATCGGCTGGTCAGGCGGCATGGGCATCACCTTGCGGATCGCGGAATAGACGGTGATGCCGGAGCAGGCATAGGTGGCGGCGATGGCCGGGTCGAGCGAGCCGGGATCGATCAGATGGCGGGGGTGCGGCGCCACGACATGGGTGCCGTACCCTCCATTCTGGAACACCCCCAAACTCCTCGGCGTCAGGCACATATTGTCCTGCTCGCTCGTGCATGCGGCGCAGACACCGCATCCCACCCAGGGATAGACGATCCGCAGGTCGCCGACCTTCACGCCCTTCGCATCCGGTCCGAGCTTCGCCACCCGCCCGACGATCTCGTGACCCATCGCCAGCGGCAGCACTACGCCTCGATCCTTGAGCGACATCTTCTGCCCGCCGCCGACATCGTAATACCCGTCCCAGATGTGCAGATCGGAGTGGCAGACCCCACAATGAGTGACCTCGACCAGGACCTGCGTGCCTGTGGGTTCGGGAGTGGGCCGCTCGATCTCCTGCAGGGGTTTGCCGCTTTCCACCACCGCCCATGCACGCATCGGTCTTGCCCTCCTGGATCTGATAAGCGGGTGGTAGCACGGGGGAGCGGAGCGGCGAACCCCGCGACCAAGCCCAGGCAAGGGCTTAGGCGAGCGGCCGGGCCATGACGGAACAGACGGTCATCCAGCCGATGGCGTCCTGCACGGTCTTGCACTCGAAACCCAACGTGCGCGGAGCGGTGCGTTCGGCCGTGGGAATGCGCGCGCAGAGATCGGCCATGATCGGATGGGTGAAATCGAGCTCGATCCGGCAGGGCGTGGCGATCCGGTAAGGGCGAACGCGGCCGGGACTGCCCGCCGCCTCAGCTGCCGCCTGGCGAATGCGCTCGCACGACACACTGGGGGCAAGCGAGCGCGCGGACCGCTGGGTGAGCGCCGTCTTCACCTGCACGAGCTGCGCGCCGGCAAAGATGTCCTTGCACGCGCGGACGATCACGTCGTCGCCCGAAAGCAGGATCACCGGAACGCCCAGTGACCCGGCATGGGCACCGTAGATGCTGGCTTCCGATGTCGGTTCGCCGTTCAGCCAAATCCCGGTGAACGTGCCGGAATTGGTGTGCGCGAGAATGCCGTGATCGCCGGCGGCAGCATGGTAGCCGACGCACATCGCGCCGGCGAAGCTGCCATCGAGGCGGGCGAACATGCCCATGGGCTTGATGTTGCCACGGATTAGCTCGGCGCGCGGGTCCAGCTCCTCCGGTAGGAGGTTCACCATCGGGCCGTGGCTGTCATTGACCAACACCTCGGTCGCACCGCCATCGAAAGCGCCTGCCATGGCCGCATTGGCCTCAGCGGTCATCAAACGCCGGGCACGCTCGTACTCCGGATTGCCGGGCTGCCCCTCTTGCGGCGTTACGACGCCGGCCACGCCCTCGATATCGACGGAGATGAAGATCTTCATGGGGCATTCAGACGATCCCAGATCGCCTGCCGCACCGCCTCCGGCTGCGCCCCGATCGCGGAGGCCAGTCGGCGCATCTCAGCTCGCAGCGCATACACCTGGTCCAGCAGCGGCAGCATCAGCCCGACCGTCTCCTCCCCCACATCCATCTGGCGCCGCAGGTCGCAAATCAGCCGCACCCGCGCGACGTCGATTTCGTGGAACTCCCAGGTCTCGCCTTCCGCGTCCGGACACACCCAGCCGCGCTCCACCCAGCTCGTGAGTTCGCCCGAACCGAGGTCGGCGAACAGACCCACCACCTCCTCGAACCGCATCAGTCAGCCTCCATCCCCGCCCGCGGATTGAACGGATGCCGCGGCTTCCAGTCGCGCAGAAACTCGGCGAGCTCCGGCTCATCCCCCGGCGGATGCACGACCTTCAGCTCGACATACTGGTGCCCCTTCGCGCCGATCCCACGCCCGCGCAACCGCAGCCGCGTGCCGGTGCCCGAGCCTGCCGGAATGGCCAGCCGCACCCGGCCCTTGATCGTCGGCACTTCCAGATTCGCGCCCAGCGTCGCTTCCGCGACCGTCACCGGCAGCTCCACGATGATGTCGTCGCCTTCGCGACGGAAATACGGATGCGGCGCGATCGTCACCTCCACCAACGCGTCACCGGCCGGGCCGCCGCCAAAGCCGGGATTGCCCTGTCCCTTCAGCCGCAGGACCTGCCCGTCCCGCGCGCCCTCTGGGATCCGCACGTCCAGCGTCTTGCCATCCGGCAGGCTGATGCGCCGTGTCGTGCCATTCGCCGCATCCAGGAAGCTGATGGTGAGCGAATACTGCGCATCCGATCCGCGCATCTTGAACTCGGCCCCCGCCGCACCGCGGCCTCCGCGGCCCGCCCGGCCGTGGCCGAACGCCTGGGCGAGAAGCTCCTCCAGCTCCTCCGGATCGATATTACCGCTGGTGCTATAGCGCCCCTCGCCGCCGCGGGCCTCGGCATAGTCACGATAAAACGGGCGCTCCGGCGGCTTCTCGTTCCCCGCCGCGTCGATCTCGCCTGCATCGTAACGGCGCCGCTTTTCCGCGTCCGACAGGATGTCGTTCGCCTGGTTGATCGCTTTGAAGCGCTCGGCCGCCTCCGGCTTGCCGGGATTGAGGTCCGGATGGTGCTTCTTGGCCAGCTTGCGATAGGCGGTGCGGATCTCCGCCTCGGTCGCGCCACGCTTGACGCCCAGGATTTGATACGGATCGTCCGCCATCTACGCTCCCGTCCACACCGGCGGACGTTTGGCCAGGAAGGCGTCGATCCCCTCCGCCGCGTCCCGTGCCATCATGTTCCGCACCATCACCTCCGAGGCGTATCGATACGCCTCCTCCAATCCCATCTCCGCCTGTCGGTAAAATGCTTCCTTGCCGATGGCCAGCGTCAGCGGACTCTTGCCCGCGATCTGCCCGGCCAGCGCAGCGACGGCATCATCCAACTCAGCATCCGGCACCACCCGGTTCACCAGCCCGATCTCCCGGGCGCGGGCGGCCGGGATAAGATCGCCCGTCAGCAGCATCTCCATCGCTGTCTTGCGTCCAACCACCCGGCTCAGCGCCACCATCGGCGTCGAACAGAAGAGGCCGATATTCACGCCTGGCGTTGCGAACCGCGCTGTTTCGGCCGCGACGGCCAAGTCGCACGTGGCCGCAAGCTGGCATCCCGCCGCCGTCGCGACCCCATGCACCCGCGCGATCACCGGCTTGGGCAGCCGCGTGATCGCCAGCATCAGCCGGCTGCAGGCCGCAAACGTTTCTTCGATGAACGCCCGGCCCGGATTAGACCGCAGTTCCCGCAGGTCGTGGCCCGCGCAGAACGCCGGCCCCGCGCCGGCGATCACGACCACATTGGTGTCCGCCTCGCTCGCGATGGTTTCCAACGCCCCGGTCAGCGCCTCCATCAGCGCGAGCGACAGCGCGTTTCGCGCCGTCGGCCGGTTCAGCGTCAGCCACGCCACCCCGTCCCGGTCCGCTCGCAACAGCACCGCCTCAGCTTCGGTCATGCGCTTCGCTCCCCACCATCCGCCCCACTTCGCCCTGCCCCGCAAATCCGCTACCCAATGTCCATCATTGGGTCGAGGCCGCCGTGGTTTCTAGTCTGCACCCCGAGGATACGTCCCACACCCCACCCAATGTCCCGCCCAATGTCCCACCGGGCACGCTCGCCCTTCGTACCGTGGCCATGCCCGCCGACACCAACCCCTCGGGCGACATCTTCGGCGGCTGGATCATGTCACTGATGGATCTTGCCGCCGGTGTCACGGCTGCGGCCGAGGCCAAAGGCCGCGTCGCCACCCGCGCCGTTTCGAACCTCGAGTTTCACCAACCGGTAAAGGTTGGTGATGTTGTATGCTGCTACGCCGAGGTGCGGCGGATCGGCCGCACCTCCATCACAGTCGGCGTCGAGGCCTGGGTGTTGCGGCTCGGACGGGAGGAGCGGTTGAAAGTGACGGGTGGAGAATTCGTGCTGGTCGCTGTGGATGGGAGTGGAAGGCCGCGCGCGGTAGGGAATGCCTGATCCTGCTCCGCGATACGAAATCGTCATCGCTGCATGCGCACGGTGGGAAACTGATTACATCCTGGAGTGGCTGACCTATCACAAGCTCGTCGGCTTCGAGCATGTCTTTCTATATTGCAACGACGATGATCCCACCGAACTCTATGAACGAGTGCTGCCGTACACTCTGGGCAACCACCCGTTCGTAACGTTCACCCATTTCCCGCTTCAGGGCATGCAAGGGTGGATGTACAAACATTTCCTCAAGAATCACGCCGCGAAAACGACGCGCTTCATCTTTCTCGATATCGACGAGTTCTTTTCTCTTCGGGACGGACGTTCGCTCTCTGAGTTCGTCGCGTCCTATGACAACATATGCGACGCTCTCTACATAAATTGGCTGTACTTCGGCGACAACGGGTTCGTGCAACGCCCCCATGGCAGTGTGCTCTTGCAATACACCAGGCGCAACTCGTCGCTGCACCCGTTCACCAAGATCATCACGCGCACCGCAGCCTTGGACTTTGAAAAGGTCATCGCGGAAGGTGAAACCGGATTCTGGCACAACTGGCAACGGAACGTCCGGGGCGACATGCGGCTCACCAATGTTATTGGCGACGACATGTCGAGCTACTACGACAAGGACACCGAGTCAGGAAGAAACTATCTTGAGGTCGGGGACCGCCAACAACGAATTCTTGGTACCGCTGTCATCCACCATTACGGCTTCCGCTCTGAGGAAGACCTCGCCCGCCGCCTCCAGCGTGGAACAGGCGGAGACTTTTTCGGCCAGATGGCGTTCAAGGGCGTGATCGACGGTGGTTACCTGAAGGAATTCCTGGCGAACTTCTCGCGCACGGAAGATACTACACTCGCCGATTACTGGCGCGGCGTGCTCGCCGAAGCGAAGCGCTCTAGCGTTGCCATGCTTCCTCCTGCGCCCGGTCAAAACCTGTCCCAAGGCAAGCCAACGACCCAGAGATCCATTTCACAGTGGTCGGCCGGCGCGGACGTCGAAATCTGACGCGGCGCGCGGCGTCAGTGGTGTCCTGACCGGCCGCTTCAACTTCCATACCGATCTCGAGGATGCGCCCTGGTGGCAGGTCAATCTTCAAAACCCCTGCTTCGTCCAGCAGATCCGGCTTTTCAACCGCATCGATAATCCGGCCATCATGCAGCGCGCATCGCACATCGCCATTCTGACCTCGCTGGACGGGGTACAGTGGGAAACTGTTTACACGCGCAAAGACGATGCGCCCTTCGGCGGCGTGGATGGGTCGCCTCTCATCTGGATTCCCTCGGCTGGATTCCCTCGGCGCCTGTTCTGGCCCTTTTCGTTCGCGTCCAACTCCTCCGCCGGGATTACCTGCATCTCGATCAGGTCGAGGTCTGGGGGGATCCGGACCCCTTCAAGCTCAATAGCAGGGCCGAGCGTTGAATGCCGCGCCACTCGGCGCTTATGTGTTAGTTACCACAGCGGATTGCAGCAAGGGTGCATCAGCAACCTGAAACCGGCGCACCGTACACTTCCACTTCCGCGAGGTGCAGCACGCCATGCTTCAACAGCGTGATCCTAAGGAACTGTCCTGCCCCCGGGGTTGTAAGCTCACGAACCAGCGGACGGCCTCCCGAACCGCCGAAGATTTCATCGGCTGACGTGCGCAGCACTTCGGTCCAAATCTCCCCATTAAAGGAGGTCTCGAACAACAACGGCGCGCTTCGAGCACGAAAGACCTCCGGCCCTTCTCGATTGAAGACGCGTATCGCCTGGATACTGCATACCTGCCCGAAATCCACTTGCCACCACGGACGGTCCTCTTCCGCCGTATGAAAATATTTGTCCTCCCAGGGGCGCCCGCGCACCGCGATCGATGCGTCATCCTCCACGCTGCCGCCGGAAGACCATTGCCCGATCGAGCTTTGAGTGGCTCGCTTGCCCATCGCGATGTTCTGGCCGGGCAACCTTGAGCTTACTCCGGCTGCCTCCAATTGCGTGCCGGCATAACCCCGTAACCGCCCTACCTCCAGGTAGTGGTGCAGCGGGTTCTCAAACCAACCAAGACTAATTTCCTCACCGACATCAGAATATCGATGAAGATACCAGGTCTCATTGAACGGAATGTCAGCCCTGTACGGCGTCAGGAACGGTGCACCCTTGCGAAGCAGACCGGTTTGGTCAGCCGAGATCTCCCGCCATCTTCCCTCGAGCGTTTCGTGGAACCGCAGCATCTCCTGCTCCGCCAAGCCATGGAACAGCGGAAACAAATAGAACCGGTAGCGTGCATCATCGGAAGGAACGAGATCGATCTGCCGCAAGTGACTTGGATTGAGGAATCCGCATAGTGGCAGATGAATTGTCTGAGCCCGCGAAAGCCATGCTCCCAGCCATGAAAACGTGCTTACCGATGGCACAAGGTGATGCGCCGAACGAAGCAATTGAAAATCACCCACCGCGCCGCGGCTGGGGATAAACCGAGCCTCGGGGAAACTCGCTCTTAATCTGCTCACGTATTCCGAATCATCAATTTGGCCGCAGAAGACCAGCTTCAGTCCTGTGCGTTCGCGTAGGAATCGGTAAAATCCAATCGGTATCAGCGGATAATGTGCAACATCAATTCTTATATCTCCCGCCCGTACGTTGATGACCAGGTCATTCGGACCGAACACATCGCCGGGTTCAGCCTCCTTGAAAATGCCTCGGTACGTCTCGGTGGCATCCAGGAATTCCAGCCGCTGAACGTGGTCATCGATAACCACGAGCGATGACGGTTCTGCGTTACACGCCGCTGCAACCGCCCGCAGGCTCAGCGCCCGGCCGTTTCCAAGCGCTACGACATGAACTTGCGCGAACTTCTCAAGATCGGGATTCGTATCCCCGATGATGTCCCACTCCGGCAAATCGGCGCCAGTAATCCGTGATCCCGGAATCCTCCTCTGGAGCGCGGGAGCCACCATGTACTGCAGCATCCGGTTGCCCAGATTGTCCCAACTCCGGATGCTGATGACACGCTCAGCCAAACCGATCCTTCCGCTTGCACAGAACTCGAAGGACTAGCCCTACCCGCCCCTCTCCGCCAGCGGATGCTTCTCCAGCACCACACGCCGCAGCCGCTCCTGCTCCACATGCGTATAAATCTCCGTCGTGCTGATATCCGAATGCCCCAGCAGCACCTGCAAGCTCCGCAGATCCGCGCCCCGCGCCAACAGGTGCGAGGCAAACGAATGTCGCAGCACATGCGGTGAAACCCGAGCCGGATCCAACCCCGCCTCCAGCGCCACCTGCTTCAGCACCAGCGCGAATCCCTGCCGGGTCATCGCCCGCCGTACATCCCGCCCGGGGAAAAGCCACACGCACCCCTCCGGCAAACCAAGCTCCCACGCCGCGGCCGCGTCCCGGGCCGCGTCGGTCAGCAGCACCATCCGCTCCTTGCCGCCTTTGCCCCGCACCACGATGATCTCCCGCCGCAGCGACCCCCGGCGCAGCGACAGCACCTCGGAAACCCGCAGCCCCGTCGCATACAGAATTTCCAGCGCCGCCCGCGCCATCGGCCGCTCGGCCGCGGCGGCCAGCAGCGCCGCAACCTCCGTCTCGGTCAGATACTTCGGGAGTGCCTTTCCCAGCTTGGGAGAGTCCAACAGCCCCGTCGGATCATCGGTCCGCACGCCCTCCTGCAGCAGGAACCGAAAGAATCGCCGCAGTGCCGAAAGCCGCCGGGCCGCGGTCCGTGCCGACAATCCCGCCCCAGCCAGCCCGGCCATGTAAGCCTGTGCCTGCGCCGCGCTCGCGGCCCCCACCCCGGCACCACCCAGAAAGCGCCCGAAATCCTCCAGGTCCCGCCGATACGCCGCCAGCGTATTGGCCGAAGCGCCCGCCTCGGCCGCCATCATCTCCAGGAACGCCTCGAGGTGACGATCCAACCCGCCCTATTGCGTCTTGAACTGGTCGTTCGGCACCGTGCGCTCGATGTGGTGCGCCACGGGATTCGGCGGAAACGCTCCCAGGTACAGTGCGCCGCCCGCGGCCAGAACCACCCCCGCGGTCACGGCAGCAAGGAAAATGCGGATCATCATCTTGGCTCCGGCCAATCCAGTCCCGAACTCCGGCCTATCTCTCCGGATCGTGCACCGTGCTACCCTTCCCGGCTCATGTCGCGCAACATCGCCGTGCAGCCGGGCGTTGCGATCCTGCCGGACATCCTTGCGGGCCGCAGCCTCGTGCTCGTCGGCCTTATGGGCGCCGGCAAAACCTCCATCGGCCGTCGTCTCGCCGCCCGTCTCGGTCTCCCGTTCAAGGACGCCGATACCGAGATCGAGGAAGCCGCTGGCTGCACCGTTCCCGAAATCTTCGCCCGCTTCGGCGAACAAGCCTTCCGCGACGGCGAGCGCCGCGTCATCCGCCGGCTCCTGTCCGGCCCTCCGCTGGTCATTGCCTTTGGCGGCGGCGCCTTTCTCGACCCCGAAACCCGCGCTCTCGCCCGCCGGGCGGCCCTCTCCGTCTGGCTGCGCGCGCCCCTGCCCGTGCTGGTCCGCCGCGTCGCTGGCCGCGACCATCGCCCCCTGCTCGCCGGCGGTGACCACGCGACAATCCTCGAGCGTCTGCTTATTCAGCGTTCTCCCATTTACGCCGAGGCCGATCTGATCGTGGACTGCACCGACGAAACCCCCGAGACCACCACGGCTCGCGTGATCCAGGCCATCACGGACTGGAATCCGCCCCAAAGCCTCGACGTCTCGCTACCCTCCAGCAACTACCAGGTCGTCATCGGCGAAGGCTTGCTCGAACGCGCCGGCGCCTTGCTCGCGCCGATCCTGCCCCAGAAACGTGCGGTCATCATCACGGACGAATCCGTCGGCCCGCTCCATCTTCCCGCCCTGCAAGATGGCCTGGCCCAGACCGGAATCACCGCCTCAGTCATCACCGTCCCCCCAGGCGAAGCGTCCAAGTCCCTGCACTCCTGGGAAAACGTCGTCAGCCAATTGCTGGATCAGCGGGTCGAACGCCGCACCACAATCATCGCCCTCGGTGGAGGCGTCATCGGCGATCTTGCCGGTTTCGCCGCAGCCACCACACTCCGCGGCCTGCCGTTCGTCCAGGTCCCCACCACTCTGCTCGCCCAGGTCGATTCCTCCGTCGGCGGCAAGACCGGCGTGAACACCGCCCACGGCAAGAACCTGGTCGGCGCCTTCCACCAGCCCCGCATGGTCATCGCCGACACGGCCACCCTCGCCACCCTGCCCGTCCGCGAACTCCGTGCCGGCTATGCCGAGATCATAAAGGCCGGCCTGATCGGCGATGCCGGCTTCTTTGCCTGGTGCGAACAGAACGGCCCCGCCCTGCTCGCTGGCGACCGGATCGCGCAGGCCGAGGCCATCCACCGCGCCTGCGCCTTCAAGGCCGAGGTCGTGGGCGACGACGAACGCGAGGAAAAACCCTCGGACGGCCGCGCTCTGCTGAACCTCGGTCACACCTTCGCCCACGCCCTCGAAGCCGAATACGGCTACACCGGCGGCCTGCTCCACGGAGAGGCCGTCGCCGTCGGCGTCGGCCTCGCCTTCCGCCTCTCCGCCCGACTCGGCCTGTGCTCGGACCAGGACGCGGAAAGAGTGGTCAATCATGTGACAGTAAGCGGTTTGCCTGCGGAACTTTCCATCCTCAACCGACGTTTCTCCGCCGCAACCCTGATCGGCCACATGCGGCGAGACAAGAAAGTCCGCGACGGCGCTCTGACCTTCGTTCTGGCCCGAGGCATTGGCCAGGCCTTCACCGCGCGTGACGTGCCGGAGGATGTGGTCGTCTCCCTCCTGCACCAGGAGGGTTGCACCTGATCCGCACCCCCCGCTCCCTCCTGCGCCAACTTGGTCCGGGCCTCATCACCGGGGCGGCCGATGATGACCCGAGTGGCATCGCCACTTACTCCCAGGCCGGAGCCGCCTTCGGCACCGCCCTCGGTTGGTCCGTGGTCCTGACCCTGCCCTTCATGATCGCGGTTCAGGAAAGCTGCGCCCGGATCGGCCGGGTCACCGGACGGGGCCTTGGGGCCGTGTTGCGTGAGCATGCGCCTCGCCCCGCCCTGATCGGCATCGTCGTCTTGCTTCTCATCGCCAATATTCTCAACATCGGTGCCGATATTGCCGCGATGGGCGAAGCCACCCGGCTCATCCTCGGCGGCCCCGCTCATGTGTATGCCGTCGGGGTCGCGCTGTTCTGCGTTGTCGCCGAGATCTGGATCTCTTATCGCCGCTACGTTGTGCTGCTGAAGTGGTTGACCCTTTCGCTGCTCAGTTACATCGCGCTGCTTTTCGTCGTCCATGTGCCGTGGGCTCAGGTTGCATGGGGCGCCTTCGTCCCGCAGCTCCAACTCAACCGCGACGCCTTCGCCATGCTCGTTGCCGTTCTTGGCACGACCATCAGCCCATACCTGTTCTTCTGGCAGGCCGACCAAGAGGCCGAAGATGAGGCTGTCTCCGCCGATCCCAGACCGCTGCGCAGGCACCCTGCGGACGCGCCGCGCGAGATGCGGCGGATCGGTTTCGACACCTGGACCGGGATGGCATTCTCCAACATCGTTGCCTTGGCGATCCTCGTCGGCACCGCGGTCACCCTTCATGTCCACGGCATCACACAGATCGACACGGCAGAGCAGGCCGCGAGTGCTCTGAAACCGATCGCAGGACAGTTCGCCAGCCTGATCTTCGCGATCGGCATTCTCGGCACCGGCCTGCTCGCTGTGCCCACCCTGGCCGGCTCGGCAGCCTACGCTATGGGTGAGGCTCTCGATGTTCGCGTCGGCCTGCGCCGGAAGGCGAGGGATGCGCGCACCTTCTACACGATCCTCGCAGCCGCCACGCTGATCGGACTCGCCATCGTTTTTTCTCCTTTGAACCCGATCAAGGCGCTTATCTGGTCCGCCATCATCAATGGCGTCGTTGCCGTTCCTGTTATTGTCGCCTTGGTCCTGATGGGCTCTTCTGCCCGGGTCATGGGAAAGCTGGTGCTTCCTTGGCCGCTTCGCGCGCTTAGCTGGTGCACCGCATTGCTTATGGGTGTGGGAACAATCGGTATGATTGTCCTCTGACTACCGCGACGCAGCAGTCTTGCCTCCTGACGCTGCCGGAAGATCCCCTAGTAACCCACCCAGCTTCGCCGCCAGTTCATCCGCGTAAAATGGCTTCTGCAGAATACGCTCTTCTCCCGCATCACGAAGTGCCGTCAGGTCCGCATACCCGGTAATAAACAGCACTGGCAGGCCTGGCCGACGTGTCTGCGCCGCCTTTGCCACCTCCGCTCCGTTCATCCCCGGCATGGCATAGTCCACCAGCAGAACGTCAATGTCGGCTGCGCGCTCCAGCAGGTCGATCGCAGCACCGCCGCTGCCCGCCTCGATGACCCCGTAGCCCAGGTCCTTCAGAAACTGCGCCGTTACTTCTCGCACCGCCGGGTCATCGTCCACGACCAGCACGGTGCGATACGTGGTCTCGCCCGCCTGAAGTCCCGGTGGCCGTTGGGCGATCGCCCCCGCGGCGGCAATCCGCGCCCGGGGCAGATACACGCTGACGGTCGTCCCGCGATTCATCGCCGTGCGAATGCTCACCCCGCCGCCCGATTGCTTGGCAAACCCGTACACCTGCGCCAGCCCAAGGCCCGAGCCTCGCCCGACCGGCTTGGTCGTGAAAAACGGTTCGAACGCCCGTGCCAGAACGTCGTCCGCCATGCCGGTGCCCGTGTCGCTGACGGAAAGCGCAACGTAATCCCCTGGACCCGGCTCCTCCGGACGCGTCGCCGGCCCCAGAGTGGCGTTCGCGGTGCGCACGGTCAGCCGTCCGCCCTCACCCATCGCGTCCCGCGCATTGATCGCCAGGTTTAAGATAATCAGCTCGATCTGCGTCGGATCCACCAACGCCAGCCACAAATCCTCCTGCAGCGACGTCTCGATCCGAACCGTTCCCCCCATCGTGGTCATCAGCAGATCGCGCATGCCCTGCACGGTTTCATTCAGATCGATCGGTTTCGGCTCCAACCGCTGCCGGCGCGAAAACGCCAGCAGCTGTCCCGTCAGTTGAGCACCGCGCTCAGCCGCCGAACGCATCTGGCTCAGTCGCCGCGCTAACCGCCCGTTCTCGCCGGCATCCCGCTCCAGGAATGTCAGGTTGCCCAGCACGACAGTCAGCAGATTGTTGAAATCATGCGCAACGCCGGAGGTCAGTTGGCCCACCGCCTCCAGCCGCTGCATCTGCCGTAGCGTGTCCTCGACCTTCTCGCGCTCCTCGATCTGCCGCGTCAGCGCCCGGTTCGCCGCCGCGAGTTCCTCGGCGGCCTGCTTCTCCTCACTGACGTCATGGCCGACACCGTACAACAAACCGTCATCCGGTATGACCGTCCAGGAAAACCAACGATAGGCGCCTGACTTGCTGCGCACCCGGTTCTCTAATTTGACCGGCCCCGTCGCGCCGACGGCGATATCAGCCAGATTAGGGTCCTCAGGATGCACCAACGCCCGTACACTGGTTGCAAGCAGTTCCGTTTCGGTCCAGCCAAGAAGCCGATTCCAGGCTTGGCTTGCCAGCACGGGAACACCATCAGATGCACGGCTGACCAGCAGCAGATCGGGCGAGATCTCCCAAATGCGGTCCCGTTCGCGTGTGCGCGCCCGCACTTCTCGCTTTAGCAATTCGTTCAGCCGTTGCAGCCGCGCCTCGCTGCGCATCAATGCGGCTTCGGCGCGCTGCCGCTCCTGCCGCTCGTGCGCCTCGGCCAGTGCGCGTTCAACCGCCGCAGGCAAGCGCGCCAGACTGCGCTTCAACACGTAGTCCGTCGCACCCTGCTTCAGCGCCTCGATGGCGAATTCCTCACCCAGAACACCGGAGACGAAAATGAACGGAACGTCCGGGCGCTTCTCGCGCAACACTGCCAGCGCACTCAGCCCGTCGAAGTCGGGCAGCGAATAATCGGCCAGCACGAGGTCGAACCCACCCGCCTCCATGGCCTCCGCAAACTCGGCGCGGTTGCGTGCTCGACGCAGCACATGTGCGGGAATCCCGCGGCGAAGCACCGTCTCCAGCATTTCCGCGTCGATGTCGCTGTCTTCCAGCAACACCAGACGCACAGCGTCGTTCATGTGTGTCCCCGAGCGCTCCGCGGCGGCGGCTCGTTCAGCACCGCCCAGAACACGCCAAGGTCTTGGATTGCGCGAAAGAACTCGTTGAACTCCACTGGTTTCACCACAAACGCATTGACCCCCAAATCGTAGCTGCGGACCAGGTCCTGCTCCTCCCGCGACGATGTCAGCATCACCACGGGAATTTGCCGGTGAGCGGGATCGCCTTTCACCCGCTCCAGGACCTCAATCCCGTCCACTTTGGGAAGCTTGAGGTCCAGCAACACCACGGCCGGATCGCCCGGGCGCCGATCACTGTATTGGTTACGCCGATAAATATAATCCAGGGCCTCCGCCCCATCCCGAATGACCACGATTTCGTTGGCCAGGGAGCACTTGGCCAATGCCGCCAGGGTCAGCTCCAGGTCGCGCGGGTTGTCCTCTACCACCAGCAGTGGGCGCAGTTCAGCCATGCCCGACCTCCTCGCGCGGAATCGGCAGCCCAAAGGTGAACGTTGCACCCTCGTTCAGCACGCCTTCCGCGCGAATCCAGCCCTGGTGCCGCTCGATCACGCGCTTCGCCAGGGCCAGTCCGATCCCTGTTCCCTCGAATTCCTCGACGCGATGCAGCCGCTGGAAAACGCCGAACAGCTTGTCAACGTAGGCCATGTCGAACCCCACGCCATTGTCACGAATGGAATAAATCGTTTCCTCCCGCCTCGTTTCGCCGCTCGCCTCGATCACGACGGTCGCTCGCCCACGCGTGAACTTCAGAGAGTTTTGCAGCAGATTGAGCACTACCTGGCGCAGCAGAACGGGATCGCCCCAGGCCGGCGGCAGTGCACCAAGCTGCCATTCCACCGTTCGGTCGCTCTCCAGCAATTGTACGCTGCGCCAGCATTCGTCGAATAACTTGCGCATATCCACGCGCACCGGCTGCAACGATGTCCGATTCAACTTGGAGAAGTTCAATAAATCATCGACCAGCCGGCCCGCCATCCGGGCCGAATCGACAATGTTCTCCAGATAGTGTGCCGCGCGGCCTTCCAACTTCAGCTCCCCCGCGAGCAGCTCGGCGAAGCCCGCGATGTGCCGGAACGGCGCCCGCAGATCATGCGATACCGAGTACGAAAACGCCTCCAGCTCCCGGTTGCTGCGCTCGAGTTCCCCCGCCAATTCCGCCCGTTCCTCCGCGTGCCGCAGCACCAGGCTGGCAATGGCACTGCCGAAGTCTTGCGCCGCCTCCACATGCTCCCGCTCCCACGCCGTCGAGCGCAGCCGCACCTGCTCCTGCCACAGCGCGAAGGATCGTCGCGGATGCAACCTTTCGCCCGCTTCCACCATCGGCTTATGCGGATCGCCACCCCAGGACACGGTCCGCACATGCTCCGGCCGGAACCAGAGCAGGAAGCTCGCGTGGACCTGTGAAATCGGTACAGCGAGCAGCCCGGCGGCGGTGTCCACCATTGCTTTCGCCTCGGGCATCTCGCGGCTCAGTTCATCCGTCACGAAGGTGCGGAACCCGCCGCGCGCCCGCAGCCACGCCGCGATGCTCAGTATTTCCCGCGTTGAGGGCGTGCGCCCGGCCGTCATGACGTCGTCCTGTGTCACCACCGCCGCGCCCATCGCATCTGTCAGTCCGATCCATGCCGCCGGCTTTGCGGTCAGGCCGTCCTGGAACCGCTCCGATTGCGTCAGCTGAGCCAGTAATTCGCTCTCCACCCGCTTCAGCTCGAACCGTCGCGCGGCATGGCGCATCCGCAGCCGCGTACCGATCTGCTGCGACACCAGCCGCGCCAGCACGTCGCATGCTGCGCGCCGCCGCGGCCCGACCAGCCGTGGCGTCGCGTGATGGCAGGAGATCAACCCCCACAATCGCCCATCAATAACCAGTGACAGCGACATGGAAGCCGCCGTCTCCATGTTGCGCATGTATTCACGGTGCACGGGTGAGACGCTGCGAATTCCCACCAGCGACAGATCGAGCGGCTGACCGTCGATCGGGCTCAAGGTCGGCAGGATCGGCACCGGGCTGTAATCGACATCCGCGATCAGTCGCAATCGGTTGACCCGGTAGAGCGCGCGCGCTTGCGCTGGAATATCCGAAGCCGGGAACCACAGCCCGAGATAGGAGGGCAGGACCCCGTCATTGCTCTCCGCGACAACCGTGCCATTCCAATCCTCATCGAAACGGTACGCGAGCGCGCGATTGAAGCCGGTCAGCCGCCGCACCTCGTCCGCCGCCGATTGGCAGGCCAGGATCGGGTCATCAACCGAACTCGATCGCTTCCAACAGGCTGCGGAACAGCGGCAGGAACCAGCCTTCCGCTGGTTCGTTCGGATCGATCAGCGGTTCCAGCTCCAGCACCAGCCCCTGATGCGAGCGGAAGCCGTCGAGATAAAAGCGGCGGCCGCCGATGGACACCAGCGACTGGATTGGCGCGTCGCCCGCCGCGGCAATCGGCTGCCGCAGGACCTCCAGCGCCTCCTCTGGGCTGCATCCCAGCATCGCCTCGGCATTCGCGCTGGCCTGGAGCACAGCCCCGCCCTCGGGCGACAACACCAACAGGCAGCCATTGGGCTGTATCGCGCCGGGTATGCGGATCGGCTCGCTGGCGCAGTCGGTCAGCGTGGCCGCACTCATGCGGCGTCCGCGGTCAACCACGCCTCCAGGACCGCGAACGTCTCCCGCGCTCCCTCGAGCGCCAGCCCGCGCTCCTCCGGCCCGAGACTTGCGCGCGCGGCCGCGCCGAAAGCGCGCCACATCGCGCCGGTCCGGGGCCCATAGGGCACCAGGCTGCGCAGCGGCAGCGCGAGCCTTCGGGCAATCACCTGCCCACCCAGCGTCGAGCCTTCCATCACGTACATGGATCCGAATGCCACCCGCCAGTCCCGCACCAGATGCGCTGCGGCCTCGCATCGCGGCAGTGCCGAGACGGCTCCCTCGGTAAAGCCGAGGGACAAAAGGTCGTCGCGCAGAAACGCCAGCTTGCCCCGTCCCGCAAAGACCGAACGGCACTCGGGCAGGCGTACGATTAGGGGCTCCCAAACCTGATGAAAACCGTGCAGGCGGGCCAGAAGCTTCACGATCCGGTGCCGCCCGTCGCCCGCAAGCAGATCCAGCGCGGCGTCCAGCCGGGCATGCTCCGTCGCCGTGGCAGTTCGCAGCGCCACCATGATGTCCGTGTCCATGGCTGCAAATCCTACAAGGGTCGGTCAGGGCACCACCCGCGACGAGTTGCGCCGATCGTGGCATTCGCGCTCTAACATCCGCCGGTCCGGGGAGGGCGCCGCATGATCAATAAGATCGTCCGCGACATGGCGGAGGCCATGCAGGGCATTCAGGACGGATCGACCGTGCTGATCGGCGGGTTCGGCGCCGTGGGGCAGCCCAATGCCCTCATTGATGGCCTGATCGAGCAGGGTGCGAAGGATCTGACGGTCGTGGCCAACAACGCGGGGGTCGGACGCATCGGTCTCGCCCGTCTCATGGAACTCGGCCGCGTGCGTAAGATCATCTGCTCCTTCCCGCGCTCTTCGGATCCGGTGGTGTTCGAAACGCTGTACCGCGAGGGTCGGATCGAATTGGAGATCGTGCCGCAGGGCACCCTGGCCGAGCGCATGCACGCGGCCGGCGCCGGCATTCCGCTGTTCTTCACCGCAACGGGCGTCGGCACGAAGATGGCCATGGGCAAGGAAGTGCGGGAGATCGACGGACGATCCTACGTGGCCGAACGCGCCTTGCCTGGTGATGTCGCCCTGGTAGAGTCCTGGGAAGCCGACCGATGGGGCAATCTGACGTTCCGCGAGTTCAGGCCGGAACTTCAACCCCGTGATGGCGATGGCCGGCAAACTGACTATCGTGCAGTCGCAGCACATCCGCGAGCTGGCCGAGATCAATCCGGATCACGTGCATACGCCGGGAATTTTCGTGAACCGCGTGCTGCATGTGCCGTACGGCGATCCGAAAGGATTCTGATCAGCGATTACGCCGCATCTGTTTTGGCCAGTGATCCCATCAGTGACTTGACCTTCTCCGCGTCCGCTTGCGTGGCCGGATTATACACCACCATCCCCAAATCAGGCCGTCCGTCCTCCGCGAAAGCCGAATATTCGAACGCAATGGGCCCTGCAATCGGATGCCGTAACTGCTTCAGCCCCTCGCCGTAACTGCGGACGTCGTGATCGCGCCAGATCGCCTCGAATTCAGGACTTGATCGGCACAGTTCTTCGACCAGAACGCGCGCGGCCTCTGTCGCTCCGGCGCGTGTCGTATCGGCCCGGAACGCCCCCACCACGAACCGCGCCACGCTCTCCCAGTTGAACTGCGTGGCGCGAACGTGGGGATCGCAGAACATCAATCGCAGCACGTTGCGCTGCTCAGGCGGAAGCGCGCCATAGTCCGTCAGAACAGCGGCGGCCGCGCGGTTCCAGGCGACGATATCCCACGTTGCGGTCTTTACGATCGCCGGGCTGAATTCCAACACATCGACCAGACGTTGCAGCCGCGGCGTGACGGCGTCGGTTCCCTGATAGCGGACCTCCGGTGGTCGACCGAGTCCGAGCAGAAACAGGTGTTCGCGCTCGGCATCCGTCAGCATCAGCGCGCGGGCGAGCCTGTCCAGCACGTCGGCCGACGGCGCCCCGCCTCGCCCCTGCTCCAGCCACGTGTACCAGGTGGGACTGATATTGGCCCGCTGCGCCACCTCTTCCCGACGCAGCCCGGGCGTGCGCCGCCGCGTTCGCGGCAGCCCGAATGCGGCAGGGTCAAGCTTCGTCCGCCGATCCTTGAGATACGATCCCAACGCATTCTCGTTCGCGACCGATACGCTCATGCTGGTAGCCATTATACCCCGATAAGGTCACTACTTTAACACGATAGGCTGCATGCAAACAGTGATACCCGCATTACCCAGGAGAGACCGTTCTCATGCGTATTTTTGTTACCGGTGCAACCGGATTCGTCGGCTCCGCCATCGTCCAAGACCTGATCGCGGCAGGCCATCGGGTGCTCGGCCTCGCCCGATCCGATGAAGGTGCGGCAGCCCTCGAAGCGGCGGGCGCGGAAGTCCATCGCGGCTCGCTTGATGATCTGGATAGCTTGCGCAACGGTGCATCCCGATCGGGTGGCGTGATCCACACCGCCTTCATCCACGACTTCTCAAAGTTCGTGGCGAACTGCGAGACGGACCGGCGCGCCATCGAGGCGCTCGGCGCCGCGCTCGAAGGCTCCGACCGTCCGCTTCTCGTCACCTCCGGCGTGGCGCTTCTGGCACCCGGCCGAACCGCGACCGAGGCGGATGTGCCTCCTTCCGACTCCGCCTCTTATCCCCGCAGGTCGGAGGCAGCGGCCGCCTCGTTGGCAGCGCGCGGCATCCGCGCATCGACAGTCAGGCTTGCCCCATCCGTCCATGGCGCCGGCGACCACGGCTTCGTGCCGCATCTGATCGCCCTTGCCCGCGAAAAGGGCGTGTCAGCCTATGTGGGCGACGGGTTGAACCGCTGGCCCGCCGTGCATCGGCTCGATGCCGCCCGCCTCTACCGGCTTGCGCTGGATCGTGGCGCCGCTGGCGGCCCGTATCACGCGATCGCAGAACAGGGCGTACCGTTCAAAGACATCTCGCACGTCATCGGCCGGCGTCTGAACCTGCCGGTTGTCAGCAAGAGCCGGGAAGAAGCCGCCGAGCATTTCGGCTGGTTCGCACCGTTCGCGGCTATGGATGCCCCGACATCGAGCGAACGCACACGGGCGCTGCTGCGATGGGAGCCGACGCAGCCAGGTCTTTTGCAGGATGTCGACCAGCCCAGCTATTTCCCGGCGTAAACGCCTCTGTCCGCCGCGGTGGTGCCGACTTCAGCTATGGCGTCAGCACCACCTGCCCCTCGCCTCCCAGCGCGTCCCGGTATGCCTCCTTCGCCTGCTCCAGCTTGTAAGTCTTGATATCGCGATAGGGATGCAACGCCCCGACATCGAACCCGGACGTGAGCTGGGACAGGATGCGCGCGCAGGCCGCAGCATCCAGCGCCAGCGAATCAACCCCGTAGAAACTGTGCTGCCCGCGATAGAACTGGAAAATATCGAACGCCACCGTGCGCTCGATGGTGGAGATCAGCACCTGCCGTCCGCGAACGGCAAGAGCCGCATTCGCGGCAGCAAAATACGGGCTGCCAATCGTATTAAAGGAGACATCGGCGCCGTGACCGTTCGTTTCGTCTTTCACCACCTGCGCCACGTCCTCGGCGGTCGAGTTCGATCATCCGCACCGGAACGCGCGCATTGCCGGCGAAGGACTCCTTGCCCCGGGTCACGCCGAACACGCGCGCCCCGCGCATCGCTGCGATCTGCGCCGCCGCCTGACCCACTTTCCCGTTCACCGCCAGTACCAGCACGACCTCCCCCGGTGCCGGCATGCCCGCCCGATACAGGCCCTCCCATGCCGTGACGAACGGCACACCGAGGCTACCCGCCTCCGCCATTGCAAGCTGCGACGGCTTGCGCGTCAGGGCATCGGCCGGCAGCACCAGCTCGGTCGCGTAGGAGCCATCCCGCGTGATGCCCAGATCCCCGCCTGTGCCGAAGACCTCGGCGCCTTCCCACTCGGCCGGCCCCTCTTCCACCACGCCGGCCCAGTCCCGCCCCGGCGTCCGCGGCCACACGGCCTTCGGCATGCTGCCAAGGGTCGCCTTCACGTCTGACTGGTTCACGCCGGCGGCGTGCACGCGCACGCGGACCTGAGTGCCCGTCAGCGGCAGTGACGGCACCTCCTCGATCGAAAGGTCCAGCGTGTCGAGATCGTTGGCCTTCTGCTTCACCCGCAGCCGTCTCATGCTTGCCTCCACCCCGCTTCCGCTCACGCGCCCGCCGCCCTATCGTCGCCCGCAAATGCCGCGGCGGCGGCCAGACGGGAGATGCGCCCATGCCTGACATCCATCAACCGGAGTTGCAGATCATCTCCGTGAAACCGGAGATCGCCGCGCACGCGCATGTCACGGCCGAGCAGTACCGGGCCATGTACGATCAGGCCATGCGCGACCCCGACGCCTTCTGGCGCAAGGAATCCAGCCGCATCGCCTGGATGAAGCCACCGCAGAAGATCAACAACGCGAGCTTCAAAGGCGACGTGTCAATCCGCTGGTTCGAGGATGGCGTGCTGAACGCCTCCGTCTCCTGCCTCGATCGCCACGCCACGGCGCATCCCGATCGCGTGGCGATTATCTGGGAGGGTGACGATCCCTCGGTCAGCAAATCCATCAGCTACAAGGACCTGCACGAGCAGGTGTGCCAGTTCGCCAATGCGCTGCGCGGATTGGGCGCGAAGAAGGGCGATCGGGTGACGATCTACCTGCCTATGGTGCCGGAGGCAGCGGTCGCGATGCTCGCCTGCGCCCGCATCGGCGCAATCCACTCCGTGGTGTTCGGCGGCTTCTCACCCGACAGCCTCGCGAACCGCATCCAGGACTGCGCGTCCGAGCTGCTGATCACCGCCGATGAGGGCCGCCGCGGCAGCAGACCCGTGCCCCTGAAGGCCAACGCCGATGAGGCACTGAAATCCTGTCCCGGCGTCAAAAGCATGGTTGTTGTCAGTGTAACCGGCAAGAACGTGCCCATGCAGGCGGGGCGCGACCACGATTATGCAGCGCTCCTCGCGAAAGCGTCGCCGCAGTGCGAACCCGAACCGATGAACGCCGAGGATCCGCTGTTCATCCTCTACACCTCAGGCAGCACCGGTCAGCCGAAGGGCGTGCTGCACACCACCGGCGGCTACATGGTCTGGGCCAGCTTCACCCATGAACTGGTGTTCGATTACAAGCCGAATGAGATCTACTGGTGCACCGCCGATGTCGGCTGGGTCACCGGCCACACCTACATCGTCTATGGGCCGCTCGCGAACGGCGCCACCACCCTGATGTTCGAAGGCATTCCCAGCTACCCGGATAGCAGCCGCTTTTGGCGGGTGGTGGACAAGCACAAGGTCAACATCTTCTACACTGCGCCCACCGCCATTCGCGCGCTGATGCGCGACGGCGACGGACCGGTGAAGAAGACCTCCCGCAAATCGATCCGCATCCTCGGCAGCGTCGGCGAGCCGATCAATCCGGAAGCTTGGCTCTGGTATTACCGCGTCGTCGGCGAGCAGCGCTGCCCCGTCGTGGACACCTGGTGGCAGACCGAAACCGGCGGCATCCTGATCAGCCCGCTCCCCGGCGCCACCACCCTCAAGCCGGGCTCCGCCACCCTGCCGCTGCCCAGCGTGCAGCCCCTTCTCGTCGATGGCGACGGCAAGGAGCTGCACGGTGCGTGCGAAGGCAATCTCTGCATCAGGGACTCCTGGCCCGGCCAGATGCGCACGGTGTTCGGCGACCATGCGCGCTTCGTGCAGACCTATTTCTCCACGTTCCACGGCCTCTATTTCACCGGTGACGGCGCGCGGCGCGACGAAGACGGATATTACTGGATCACCGGCCGCGTGGATGACGTGATCAACGTCTCCGGACACCGTATGGGCACCGCCGAGATCGAAAGCGCGCTGGTGGCGCATCCGAAAGTCGCGGAAGCGGCGGTGGTTGGCTTCCCGCACGACCTGAAGGGACAGGGCATCTACGCCTATGTTACGCTGGTCGCCGGCGAAGGACCCACCGAGGCGCTGCGCAAGGAACTGGTCGCCTGGGTCCGCAAGGAGATCGGCCCGATCGCCGCGCCCGACGCGATCCAGTGGGCGCCTTCGCTGCCGAAGACTCGCAGCGGCAAGATCATGCGCCGCATCCTCCGCAAGATCGCGGCAAATGAAACCGACAGCCTTGGCGATACCTCCACGCTGGCCGAACCGGCGGTGGTCACGGACCTGGTCTCCAACCGCGTCACGTGACGGCCGGGCACCTCCTCAGCATCCGTGACCTGCGGATTCACTTTCTGACCGAAACGGCGGTCGCGCGCGCGGCCGACGGCGTATCCCTGACCGTCGCCCCGGGCGAAACCCTGGTGCTGATCGGCGAATCAGGCGCGGGCAAGTCCGTCACCGGCCTCGCCGTCATGGGCCTGATCCCGCGCGGCCCGGGCGTCCTCATCGACGGCAGCATCCTCTTCCGCACCAAGTCCGGCGTCGAGCAGGACCTGCTCCGGCTTCGCGGCGGCGCCTTGCGGCGCATCCGCGGCGACGACATCGCGATGGTGTTTCAGGAGCCGATGAGTTCGCTCAACCCGGTCTACACGATCGGCGATCAGATCGCCGACGCAGTGCGCCTGCATCAGAAGCGGTCGCGGACCGAGGCGCTGCGTGTCGCCGAACAGATGCTGGAGCGTCTTGGCATTCCCGACCCACGCGCCCGCCTCAACGCCTATCCGCACCAGATCTCCGGCGGCATGGCGCAGCGCGTGATGATCGCCATGGCGCTATCCTGCCGCCCCGCGCTGCTCATCGCCGACGAACCCACCACCGCCCTCGACGTCACAGTGCAGGCGCAGCTTCTGGAACTGATCAAGGACCTGCAGAACGAGATCGGCATGGCGGTCCTGTTCATCACCCACAACCTGGGCGTCGCGGCGGAGATCACCGACCGGATCGCCGTCATGTACGCCGGCCGGGTGGTCGAGCAAGGACCGGCCAACGCCATCTTCGCCGCCCCACGGATGCCCTACACCATGGGACTGCTCGCTTCCGTCCCGCGCCTCGTGCTGGACGACCGTGACATGCATCTCTCCGCCATCCCCGGTGAGGTCCCGAGCCCCGAGCGTCATCCCCCCGGCTGTGCATTCCATCCGCGCTGTGATCACTTCGAGGCCGGCCGGTGCGATGCAGCGGTACCGGCGCTGGAACCCTGCGGCACCGACCGCGCGGTGCGGTGCGTGCGGTGGCATGAGATCGCCGCGTGAGTGCACTTCTCGAGGTACGAGAGCTCAGCAAATGGTTCCCGGTCGGACGCGGCCGGCTGCTCGCAGTCGCAGGCGTCAGCTTCACCATCCGCCGAGGCGAGGTGCTGGGCCTGGTTGGCGAATCCGGCTCCGGCAAGACCACCGTCGGTCGCACCGTCCTCCGCATCTACGAGCCCGACGAAGGCTCCATCCTGCTCGATGGCTCCGACATCACCCATCTCTCGCCCCGCGCCCTGAAGCCTCACCGCCGGCGCATGCAGCTTGTCTTCCAGGACCCGTTCGGTTCGCTCAACCCGCGCATGACCATCGCCCAGGCCGTGGGTGAGCCGCTGATGCTGCAACGCTTGTCCGCAAACTCTGCCGATCGCCGGGCGAAAGTTGCCGAACTGCTGCGCCTCGTCGGCCTGCCGCAGGAGTCGATGGACCGCTACCCCCACGAATTCAGCGGCGGCCAGCGGCAGCGCATTGGCATCGCCCGCGCCCTCGCCTCGGGACCCGACCTGCTGGTTGCGGATGAGCCGGTCTCCGCCCTCGACGTCTCCATCCAGGCCCAGGTGGTCAATCTGCTTCTTGATCTCCGGGCGCGGCTCGGCCTCGCAATGCTGTTCATCGCGCACGATCTGGCCGTGGTCGAGCATATCGCGGACCGTATCGCTGTGATGTATCTCGGGCGCCTCGTGGAAGTCGCCGAAAGCCGGGAGCTTTGCCGGCAGCCGCTACACCCCTACACCGAGGCGCTGCTGTCAGCAGTGCCGATCCCCGAACCGGGGGCACGAAGCCGGCGCATCGTCCTCCAGGGCGATGTACCGAGTCCGATGAATCCTCCATCCGGCTGTGTGTTTCGCACCCGCTGCCGCTATGCCATCGCCGATTGCGCGGCGACGGTCCCGGATCTGCGGGAAGCGCGTCCGGGGCACTGGAAGGCGTGCATCCGCGACGGGATTTTAGGGTAAGGCGAGCTTGGCGAGCTTTGCGCTCCGCAGCGCAGACAAGCCGACATACACCAGCGCTCCGGCGCACGCGCCGATCAGCCAGCCCCAATCACCGACGTTGAAGATGACCTTATAGGCACCCAGCAGGGCGAGTCCGATGGACAAGGTCCCCGCGACGGCCAGAGCGCCGACCGCCTTGGGATTCCAGCCGCCGCTGTAGTGGAACGAGGCGGCGGGGGACATTCTGTAAAGGTCCTCAACATCGAGCGTCTGCCGTTTCACGATGTAGTAGTCGGCGACGATGACTCCGAACATCGGGCCGAGAACCGCGCCGAAGATGCTGACGAAGAGCGTGATGGCCTGCGGGCTGGCAACGAACATCCAAGGGCAGACCAACACTGATAGGATGGAGGTGATCAGGCCGCCCAGGCGGAAGTTGATCCGCTCCGGATAAAGATTGGCAATGTCGTAAGCGGGTGAAACGAAGCTCGCCACGATGTTGATACCCATGGTGGCGACGATGAACGTCACCGAGCCGACGATCGCGACGATCGGATTGCCGATTTTCTGCACGATCAGCACGGGGTCCATGATGGCGCTGCCGAACACTTTGACGGTGCCGGCGGTGACGATCACGGTGACGATCGAAAAGACCAGGAAGTTGATGGGCAGGCCCAGGAAGTTGCCGCTCCTCATCGCCGCCTCGCTTTTGCCGAAGCGGGCGAAGTCGCCGAAGTTGAGGAGCAGCGCCGCGAAATAGGCGACGATCAGCATGGCGGCGTTGGCCATGATGCCGATGGTCGCCGTCTGCGATCCGGCCGGCGGCCTGAGCTGGAGGTTGAGGCTGGAGAGGCCGGTTTGCGAGAGCATCCAGATCGCCAGTGCGAACACGACCACGTAGACGACCGGTCCGCAGAAATCGATGAACCTGCGAATGCGCTCCATGCCGCTGAGGAAGATGAAAAGCTGGAACAGCCACATAAACAGGAAGTTGAACCAGCCGAGGGTGGAGAGACCCATGATATCGTTCTTGGTCAGGGCGACGGCTGACGGGGCAAGCGTCAGCACGAGAACCTGCACCGCCTTGGAGGCGAAGTAGGTCTGCACGCCGTACCAGACGATGCCGACGATACCACGTATGACGGCGGCAAGATTGGCTCCCATGACGCCGAACGAGATGCGGGCGACGACGGGATAGGGAATGCCGTAGCGCAGGGATGGCCGTCCGATCGGGTTCATGAGGAAATAGACGATCAGAATCCCGGCCACCATGGAGATCAGCACCTGCCACCCGGTCAGGCCGAGAAAGAACAGGCTGGCAGCGAACGTGTATCCGCCGACGGAATGCACATCGGACATCCACATCGCGAAAAGACTGAACACGCCCCAGGTGCGCTCCTCAGGGGGCGGTGGGGGCGAGATCATGGTTATACAGTTTCGGATGCGCCCCGGTAATGATGATGGTGGGAACGTCGCGACCAGCTGACGACATCGTTGGCCCCTTCGAGTGCAGGTTTCCTTGGTGGGGCTATGCAAAATGCGTGCAACCTGGGGATGCAGCGGTAGCGAGAGCGTTATTTGACCGCCCCCAGCGTCAATCCGCGCACCAGGTAACGTTGCAGAGACGCAAACACCACGGCAACCGGCAACGTGGCGACCAATGCGGCGGCCATCACCTGGTTCCACGCGATTTGATAGCGGCCGGATACCAGGTTCACCACTTGCAGCGTGACGGTTTGCTTGTCGGGATCGCGCAGCATCGTCAGCGCCACAATATACTCGTTCCACCCCGCGACGAACGCCACGATGGCGCAGACCGCCAGCGCCGGCACGGCAAGCGGCACGAAAATGTGCCACACCGCCTGAAGCCGGTTGCACCCGTCGATCCAGGCAGCTTCCTCGATATCCGACGGGATGGCGCTGAAATAAGCGGACAGCATCCAGACGGAGAAGGCGATCTGGAACGCGGCATAAATCAAGATCACACCAACCCGCGTATTGACCAGTGTGCCACCGAAGAACGGAATGGATGCGGCAAGGCGAAACAGGCCAAGGATCAGCAGAACCGGCGCAAGCATCTGGGTAATAAGCAGAAACGTGCGGTACGCGGGTTTGGCCCGGAACGACAGACGCGCAAGCGCATAAGCGGGCGGCACGGCGACGCACAGCGCCAGCGCGGCCGAGCCCGATGCGATCATCGCGCTGTTCAGCACAGCGGTGCCGAGATGCGCCTGCTGCCACATCGCAGGAAAGCTCGCGAAACTGATGTGGTGCGGAATCCAATGCGGCGGGTACGACATCACCTCCGGCGTGGTCTTCAACGCGGTGGAGATCATCACCGCGTAGGGAAACAGCACCAGCACGATCAGCGGCGACAGTACCGCCCAGCAGATCAGGCTACGACGGAGTTTCATGTGCGGTCCCGCGAAAGGCGCAGATAAACCGCGGTGAAGGACAGCACGATCGCCAGCATCAGCGTGGACACGGCCGCCGCAGGCCCCGGCCGGCCCAGGCTGAAGGCCAGTTGGTACGCATAGGTGACCAGGATGTGCGTCAGGTTATCCGGACCACCCTGCGTCATCACCCAGATGATCGGGAAGGAATTGAACACATAGATCACATTCAGCACCACAGCGATGGTGATGAAGGGCTTCATCATCGGCAGAGTCAGGAAGCGGAACTGCTGGCCGCCCGAGGCACCGTCGATCCGCGCGGCCTCGTAAATATCAGTGGGGATCGACGACAACCCGCCTTGGAAAATGGTCGTGCTGAACGGGATCGAGACCAGAATGCCGATGGCGATCTCGACCGGGAACGCCGTGTCCGCGCGCGCCATCCAATGCACCGGTGCGCGGATCAACCCGACAGCCAGCAGAATGCGATTGATCATGCCGTAATCGGGATTGAACGACCACTCCCAGAGTATCGCCGCCATCGCGAGCGATAGCGCCCAGGGCAGCATGATGATGGTGCGCGCAACGCCGCGGCCGTAGAAATCCTGCTGCAGCACAATCGCGACAGGCAGCGAGATCACCACCGTCCCGCCGACGACCACGGCGGTCCAGATGATCGTTCGCCATAACGCGCCATAGAAGATCGGATCGCTCAGCACATGCGCGTAATTCGCCCAGCCGACGAACCCGCGCACCTGGCCGAACGGCGAGACATTGGCGAAGGACAGGCGAAGGATCAGGAAGAACGGATAGATGATGATCCCGACCGCCAGGATCAGGCTGGGGGCAATCAGCAGGAGCGGCAGATGCCGCCGCGCCAGCCGTCCTGTCACCTGCCCCTCTTATGACTTGCCGAGAACCTGATCCGCCTTTTGCGCCGCCTGCTCCAGTGCCGGTTGCGGCTGGGCGTTGCCGAGATACACGGACTGCAGCCCGTCGATCACGTCTTTCGCCACATCCTCCCACCCGCTGATCACCGGCGCGAAATGCGCCTGCGGCATCAGGTTCACGAACACCTTCAGCCGTGGGTTGTCGGCAAAATATGGATCATCCGCGACGGCCTTCGTGGTCGGCAGGAAGCCTTCGTTTTTGTTGAATTCGACCCGCGGTTCCTTGGTGAAGATGAAGTCGAGGAACTTGAACGCCGCCTGCTTCACCTTGGAATTGTTGAACATCACGATCGAGTTGGTCACTGCGTAGGTGGATTGCGTCGTCCCCTTGGGCACCGGCACGATGCCGTATTGCAGGTTCGGCGCCTCCTTGGCGATCTGATTGATTAGGAACGGCGCGGTGATCATCATCCCGACGCGACCCTGCTTGAACAGGTTCTGCACGTCTTCCCGGTTGTAACTGGTCACGCCGGGCTGGGTCAGTTTCTGATCGATCATCATCTTATACAGCGTCAGCGCCTTCACGCCTTCAGGGCCGGCGAAAGCCGCCTTGCCGTCCTTGCCGATCAGGTCGCCGCCATAGCTCCAGAGTGCGTAATACCAGTAGACGTCGGTTTCGAGGTCCTTGCCCTGCATGCCGTAGCCGTACGCGCCGGCTGCCTTGATCTTCTGCGCCGCGGCAACGACGTCGTCCCACGTGGCCGGGCCATCGGGAAAGCCAGCCTTGGTCAGCATGTCCTTGTTGTAGAACATCGCGCGGGCCGAGGCCGCGATCGGCAAGCCATAAACCTTGTCGTCGATCGTGCCGGGCTGAAGGAAGACCGGCACGAATCGATCCCGGAACGCCTGGTTCATGTAGCTGTCGAGCGGCTCCGCGACACCGTCCTTGACGAAATCCAAGAGCCAGCGCGTGCCAATAATGGACAAATCGGCATTGGTGCCACCGGAGATATCCGTCTGCAGCTTCTGAAGCAGGGAATTCCAGTTCACCACCTCGATGTTCACGGTGATGTCCGGGTTCGCCTGGTGGAACTCCTGCGCCATCTTCTGGAAATAGGGACCCGTGGCGTTGCTGTATTCCGCGACGATGAAACGGACGGTCTGCGCCGATTGCGCCCGCGCGACGGACCCGAACGGCGCCGTTGCCGCCAGCCCAAGCGCTGCCTTCAGCCCTGCCCGCCTCCCGAATCGAGTTCCGGATTGCATTCCGCCGTCCCTTCCATGGTCTGATCCCGCCAGAAAAGAACGGCGCGCGGCTGCTGACAAGGACGCTGCCGTCGAAAATCCTTGCCGGCCGCGAGGCGCTCTGGTTACCTACTATCAAAACAGAAGATACTTTCTGGGAGAAAACGCGCATGTGCCAAAAAGGGTGCCCGCTCGCGTCGCCAGGCAATGGCTTCCATCCTTCGGCCGCCTCTGCCTGAGCATCTCTGCGGGCTTTGTTCTTTGGGGATGCTCACTGCCTCCCGTCAAGCCTGTGGTCCTTTCGGCTCAAGAGCGTGCGCAGGCAGGGTTCGCATGTCCAAATGCCGGAACGGTCGAGTTCCACAATGATTATAAGAGAGTTCTACGAAGGCGTGGATCCGGATGATCCCGTCATCTGCATGGGAACCGACTCCTTTGGGCGGTTCGCGAGGCTCAATAATTGGTACAATGTACCCCTGATAGGCGGGGAGGGAGCGATACACCGTGCGATGGGTGATCTGCTTTCTGGAAAGACGTCCCAAGCGTCATTTATCATCACGGTCAAAATTGCGATGACCAAGAAACTGGTGACGTCGGATCGCAAACAGGTCTGGACCCGCACCGGTCACGAAACTGTCCGCGTCGGAGACAAGGACATCGATGCGGTCGTGTATGAACTCTATGTCGAAGGGCAGCCGAGCCCCCGAGATCAATTGGATCGACAGCAATCTGCAGCCCAGGGACCTTCGGCTGAAATGGAAGCTCCTCTACGACCCTCTCACCGGGATCTTCCTCAAAGCCGACCTGCTCGGGGCGAATCAGCTTCCTAGGTGGAAACATCGGAAGGTAACCGCACTGAGCGATGAAGCGCCCGAAGCCACCGTCGCTTCGCTGCTGCCGACGAATTAGAAAAGGGCTGCGCTTGATCGTAAAAGGCCCAAACTCAGTTGAACTGCATTACGCCCGCGCCGGCCGATCAGGCTCAGTCAACCACAACAGATATCACGCCGCCCGGCGTTGGACTCGGCGGCGACGGGGAGGATGAAACCGGCCCGGCGGCGCGGACGGACGCTGCGCTGCCGCTGTATCCTGAGGTGGGGCGTTCGCCGGCTGGAGCGAGGTGCCGGCGGTTCGCTCGATGGCACGCAGCGCGCCGCGCTCGGTGGGGTCGCAGAACGAGATCGCGACGCCGCTGCTGCCGGCCCGCGCGGTGCGGCCGATGCGGTGGACGTAGCTTTCCGGCTCCACCGGCAGATCGAAATTGATGACGTGGGAGATGCCGGTCACGTCGATGCCGCGTGAGGCAATATCGGTCGCAACCAGCACGCGGGCGCGGCCGGAGCGGAATCGGTCGAGCGATTTCTCGCGCGCGGACTGGCTTTTGTTGCCGTGCAGCGCCTCGGCTGGATATCCGCCGCGAGCAGATGTTCGCACACCTTGTTGGCGCCGTGCTTGGTGCGGGTGAAGACGATCACGCGTTCCAGCGCGGGATCTTCCAGAAGATCGGTCAGCAGGGCACGTTTCGCTGACATGGGCACGAAATGCACGTGCTGCTCGATCTTGTCGGGGGTGCGGATCTCCGGCGTGACTGTCCACGCGCAGCGGATTGCTGAGGAAGCTTTCGGCGAGCTGGCCGACCTCGCGCGGCATGGTCGCGGAGAACAGCATCGACTGCCGCGGCTGCGGCAGGGCGGCGACAATCGCGCGGATATCGCGGATGAAGCCGAGGTCCAGCATGCGGTCGGCCTCGTCCAGCACAAAATGCGTGACCTGATCGAGCAGCAGGTGCGCGTGTTCATCAGGTCGCGGATGCGCCCTGGCGTGCCAACGACGATGTCCGGGCCGCGGCGCATGCGCTCCTCCTGCGGCCGGCGGCCGACGCCGCCGAGGATGACGCAGGTGAGGATGGGCTGGCCGGCGGCGAAGCCGCGGATGGCGGCGTCGATCTGCAGCGCCAGTTCCCGCGTCGGCGCCAGGATCAGCGCAGCGGGTGTGGAACGGCCGAGGCCCGGCCGCGCGTGGCGGCAAGGTGCTGAAGGATCGGCAGCGCGAAAGCCGCGGTCTTGCCCGTGCCGGTCTGCGCGATGCCGAGCAGGTCATGGCCGGCGAGCAGCGGCGGGATGGCGCCGGACTGGATGGGGGTGGGGGTGTTGAAGTTCTGCGCCGCGAGGGCGCGCAGAATCGGCTCGGACGAGGCCGAGCGTGGCAAAGGATAAAGAGGTCAACAAAGGTCTCCGGCGCATTGTCTGCGCCCTGCGCCCGCCCCCTGCGTAACCGATGGGGGAAGGCAAATTATGAATGAGATGTCCCGGGAGTGGCGTGAAACACGCCAATTACGCGGCCGCGAGAGGCTCTAACGCACTACATGGCGGACGCGGGGGCGAAAAGCAAGGCGCGGCAGGCATGCGCCGGGGAGGAGATTGCTTCCGGAGCGTCAGTGCCGCGTCTTCGGCTGAAATGGAAGCTCCTATACGACCCGCTTACCGGCATTTTCCTCAAGCAAGATCGATGCGAAGCGAATCAGCTTCCGCGCGTGCAACATTGGAAGTAACCCGAAGCCAACGTCGCTTCGCTGCTGCCAACCAATCAGAAAAGGGCTGCGCTTGCGGCGCAGCCCTGATCGTAAGAAGCCTAAAACTCAGCTTACTGCGTTACGCCCGACGCTGGCGGATCAGGCCCAATCCAACCACGCCCGTTCCCAGGATCGCCAAGGAGAGCGGCTCCGGGACAGGCGTAATCCCCGTGCTGTCCAGGGAGAAGTTCAACGAAGCCTGCGTCACGTTCCGATCGGCGTAGAAGAGTTCGATCGTGTGGGAGCCCGCCGAAAGAATGGTCGCGGTGGTCGGCAGATCGTCGTTCGCGTGCACGCCCCCGAGCGCTTCGACCAGATTGCCGTCGACATACAGATATGCGTCGTCGTCAGCGCCGAGATCGAAAACCACGTTCGAAAGCGTGGAGAGTGTGAACGATCCGGTGAAAATCGCTGTCTGCAGGCTGGGCGAGTTGCTCGAACCGATCCCCTGCGGCGGGAAAAAGGCGCCGTTCGCGTATGGGTTGGTGGCCGTGCCCGTTCCGTTCGAAGCAACGACATCACCGTTATACGTGCCGGGGGTCCACCACTCGATATTCGTGCCGGAACCTCCCACGGTGTCCTTCAGCGCTCCGACGCCGTTCCAGACCGGCAGCCCGTTCATCAACGTATTCGTGACATCGGACACAGGGCCGTAGCAGCACTGGGTGTTGAAGTCGCCGGCCGGCGTCGCGGCGGGCGTTACGGTGAAATAGTCAACCGTATAGGTGATCGGAACCGGCGAAGCCGACGCCGTGGCTGTCCATGCAGCAAAAGCCGCCACGGGAAGCGCAAACCTTATGAGATTCTTCAGCGGCAACATGGCCGTCCCCTCAAGAAAGCATTACAGGACGAGTAATAAGGCGCCGCTGATCCTTTATCAAGTCTCTTTTTTACGATCTGGGAAAAATCTCTGGAGAAAACGCCCAGCCGTCTACGATCGTGTGTATCGGCTCGTGGATGTCTCCCGCCGGGCGGACGACGTGATCACCACCGGCTCCGCCAGCTGCGACCGAGGGGCGCTATCACCGTCCTCCCACAGCCAGTAGCGGTTATCGCCCGCCCCGTTCACCGCCACCACCGCGTGGTTGCCCCGCGTGTCGATGGCGTGGACCGTCACCCGGCTGATCAGTCCGCCTTTCAGCCGGCGCATATCATCCACCGCCTCCATCACCGCGTCCCGCACGCTCGCGCCCGCCTTCATGTAAAGAACAATGGAGTGCGCCGTGCAGCAGCGGATGGTCATCTCGCCCGCCCCCGTGCACGCCGCCGCCCCATAACGCGTATCCGCATACGACCCCGCGCCCACGATCGGGCTGTCGCCCAACCGGCCCGGATACTTCCATGCCCAGCCTGATGTGCTCGTGCCCGAACAGACATCGCCGTGGCTGTCATGCGCCAGGAAGACCGTGGTATCGCGCCCCGTCTCCGGGTCGATCGCATACCGGCACAACTCCGCCAGCGGGGCCGTCTCCCAACGCGCCCGGTCCTGCTCTGGCACCTCATTCTCGAACCAGGCCTGCCACGCCCGCCGCGAATCATCGGTCAGGTTCTCCGTCGTCTCCGCGCCGATCTCCCGCGCGAAACGCGCCGCGCCGTCGCCAACCAGCAGCTCGTGCGGCAGCCGCCGCATGATCTCCCGCGCCACGCTGACCGGATGCAGGAACCCCTTCAGCGCACCCACCGCGCCGGTCCTCAGAGTCGTGCCGTCCATCAGGCAGGAATCGAGTTCCACCTCGCCCAACAGGTTGGGCCAACCCCCACGACCGACGGTCCGCACAGTCGGATCCGCCTCGATCAGCTTGATCCCCGCCTCGATCGCGTCCAGCGCGTGCGCGCCCTCGGCCAGCATGTGCGCCGTGGTAGGCGCACCCACCGTGCCCTCATTGTTCGTGACCAGGATCATTCTTTCACCCCGCCAGCCATCAGACCGCTCACCAGATACGTGCGCACCAGGAAGGTGAAGATCAGCACCGGGAGCGTCACCAGAACACCCGCCGCCGCAATCTTTCCCCACTCCCAACCGGCATACTGCATGAAGTTCACGATCGCCACGGGCGCCGTCATCGCATTCGTGCGCGTGAGAATCAGGGCGAAGAAGAAGTCGTTCCACGACAGGATGAAACACAGGATGCCGGTGGCAGCGAGACCCGGGGCCGCCAGCGGCAAAGCAACGCGCCGGAACGCGCTCCACACACCGCAGCCGTCGATCCACGCCGCTTCCTCCAGCGAAGGCGGCACGGAGTCGAAGAAGCCCTTCATCGTCCAGATCACCAGGGCCAGGTTGAACGTTACGTAAATCAGGCCAAGCCCGGTCACCGTGTCCATCAGCCCGAGCCACGTATACGCAAGGAAGAACGGAACGGTGAACGCGATGGGCGGCGCCATGCGGGTGACGAGCAGCCACATCGCCACAGTGCCCGCGCCGCGGAACCGCCAGCGCGAGAGCACATAGGCGGCAGGCACCCCCAGGATCAGCGAGAACACTGTTGACCCGACGCTGGTGAGCAGGCTGTGAACGAAGGACGCGGGGAAGTCGCCGGTCCACAGAGCTTCGTAATTCGCAAACGTGGGACGAAAGGCGCCGAGA
Source organism: uncultured Pseudomonadota bacterium (assembly GCA_963791885.1). Taxonomy (GTDB): domain Bacteria; phylum Pseudomonadota; class Alphaproteobacteria; order Acetobacterales; family Acetobacteraceae; genus CAVSUZ01. Next base: position 479,851 of record CAWBUL010000008.1, read on the forward strand.
TGCAGCGCGTCGTTGGCGGTGCGCAGCGACATCTGCGCCAGCCAAAAGACGGGAAAGAGCACCAGCAGCAGCAAAACCGTGGCAATCAACAGCCGCATCCAGGCGCGCATCTGCTTATTCATCGAACGCGAGCCCGCCGCCGGCGCGGCTTATCACGAGACTGAGCAGAAACACGCCGGCGACCATCAGCATGGCAATGGCACTGCCATAGCCCCAATAGGCGTTCGTGAAGGTCTGCTCGTACGCGTAGTAGTTGGTGACCTGGGTCGCACCGCCGGGACCGCCGTCCGTCAGCAGATAGATCAGCGGAAACGCCTTGATGGAGTTGATCACGCGGAACAGCGTGGCGACGATCAGCGCCGCCGAGATGAACGGCAGCTTGACGTGCCAGAAGAGCTGGAACGTACTCGCCCCATCGATGCGCGCGGCTTCTACCGGTTCCTTCGGAATCATCTGCAGCGCGGCGAGCATCATCAGCATGGTGAAGGGGAACCATTCCCATGTATCGGCCGCGGCGATCGCCCAGAGCGCGGTGGATGCGTCGGTGATCAGGGAGTGGAACGGCATACCGAGAGCCGCCGCCAGATGGTGCAGCGGGCTGATATCGGGCGTGTAGAGCACCTTCCAGATAATCGCCACGACGATGGGCGGCAGCACCATGGGGATCAGGAAGCCGGTGCGGACCGCTTCCAGCCAGCGCGACGGCCTATCCAGCAGCAGTGCGAGGCCGAGGCCGATGGCGATCTGCGCCACCACGGTCACGAGCGACAATTCCACCTGCAACCAGATAGAGCGTATGAACTCCGGGTCGGAGAAAGCCTGCGTATAATTCTGCCAGGGCTCGGAGAAATCGAGCGAACCGGGCTGGGTCGGCGTCAGCGGCGTCAGGCTGGTGACGGCGAGCCAGATCGCCGGCACGATCGTCATCAGCCCCAGCATGGCCAGCGCGGGGATCAGCCCGCGCCGGTATGCTGAGCGCCGCTCACGTTCCCAGTTGCGGAGGATCCCCGGACGGATCCGGCGCGTCACAGTTTCACGCCGGCCCGCTTCAATGCCTGCAACGCGTGGTCCTGCGCCCGGTTCATCGCGTCCTTGGCGCTCATTTGCTTGGACACGATCGTCTGGATGGCGAAGTCGATCTCATGATCGATCGGCGGATAGGGCGGCACAGGACCATAGACGCTGTAGCCCTTCGACGCGATCTTCAGCGTCTCCAGATACATGCTCGCCACGTCGTAGCCGTTGAGCTGCAGCTTTGCCTTGAACTCCGGATTTTCGATGATGGATTGCCGCGTCACCGAGCTGTAGCCTTTGTCGTGGAACATGCGCAGCAGAAGCTGCGGCGACATGGCCCAGGTGATGAACATCCAGGCGGCATCCTTCTTCTTGGACGCCGTGGGAATACCCCATCCATGGGCGGCCACATCGGGGAAGCGTCCGGCTGGTCCGCCCGTGACGAGGCTGAAAGCGCAGGTCTTGGCAACCGGCAGCGACGGATTTGCCATCTGCACCACGAACGTTTCGTTGCTCGTGGTGTAGTTGATCTTCCCGTCCTTCTGAGCCTGCAGCACCTGGTCGTACGTGTAAGACAGCACGCCGTCGGGCCCATAATCGCGCAACAGCTGAGAGAAGAAGTCGGCGGCGTGGATCGCTTCCGGGGTATTCAACGTCGGATGCAGGTCGTCCGGTGCATGTTTGAAGACGCTGCCACCGAACCCTTGCAAGTAGGGGATAAAGGTCCAGCCATAATGGTTCTCGGCGCAGAATGGCGTCGGCCCCCCCCCGCTTTGCGCGTTCTGTGCCTTCAATGCCTTCAGCATCGCCTCCTGCTCGTCGAAGGTGTCGGGCATCTTGGCGAAGCCCGCCTTCTGGATCAGGTCGAAGCGCGATGCGCCGGCCATGTGAATGTCGGCGATCCAGGGAATGGCATGCAGGCGGCCCTGCCTGTCGATGAACGCCGACGTCGTGGCCGGCAAGAAGTCTTTGACGTTGAAGTCGGCCGGGGTCTTTTTCGGATCGTTGAAGAAATCATCCAGCGGGGTGGTCCATCCCGCACCGACCCAGCGGCCGGAGAAGATGAACGTGACGTTGATGACGTCATGCGCGGCCGCCCCGGTGGCCAGCTCGATGTCCATGCGCTGGTTGTAGATCGGGAAGGATGGCGTCTCGTACACCACCTTCGCCCCGGTCATTTGCTCGAACTCCGGAATGTAGCTCTTCAGGAACTCGGAGTAGCTCGTGCTCCAGCACGAAACGTTCAGCGTGACGCCATCGAGCGGTTTCTTCCCCCCTTGCGCCGGCGCGCGGCCGGGCAGGGCGAATAGTCCGGCGCTGGCACCGGCCAGCAGCGTGCGGCGTGTGGTCGTGGGACGCATGTGTTTTCCTCCGTGCTTGGAGCGAGATCGCGCGAGGCGGATGCGTCGGAGCGCGTGAATTTCGCTCTAAAGCAAAGGAGTAGAGCATTGTGTCCCGAATTTGAAGGGCGTCACGCTCGGGACGAACTTTAGATTGGGACACAAGGCGCAGCGTATCGCGGGATCGGCGCGTGTTGAAGCGCCCGGCGATTTCAACAAAGGCGCGCGGCGAGTGTCCTGCCCCTAAAAAAAAAAAAAAAAAAAAAATTTTTTTTTTTTTTTTTTTTTTTTTTTTTTTTTTTTTTTTTTTTTTTTTTTTTTTTTTTTTTTTTTTTTTTTTTTTTTTTTTTTTTTTTTTTTTTTTTTTTTTTTTTTTTTTTTTTTTTTTTTTTTTTTTTTTTTTTTTTTTTTTTTTTTTTTTTTTTTTTTTTTTTTTTTTTTTTTTTTTTTTTTTTTTTTTTTTTTTTTTTTTTTTTTTTTTTTTTTTTTTTTTTTTTTTTTTTTTTTTTTTTTTTTTTTTTTTTTTTTTTTTTTTATAGAAGTTCGCCGCATTAAGCGGCGAACGGAGGGGATCAGCAGGCCACTGAAAACAAAGCATAGTGGCCCGAGCTGAAGGGCGTCACATACGTGACGAACTTCAGAATTGGGACACTAGATTTCAAAACGATGCACGGAGAGGACAAAAAGAAAGCGGCGGGGAATGACCCCGCCGCTGAAGAGAAGCCGTGGTGTCTGCGCTTACCAGCGGAACTGGAAGCCGGCACCGATGATCTGCATCTTCACGTTGTTGAACTGGCTGCAGGTGGATCCGGTTGGGCAGCCATACCAGCTACGTTGTCCACGAAGTTGTAGTTGCCCTGGTGGCGCTGGCCATAGAGGTATTCGGCCAGGAACGCGAGGCCCGGAGCGATGTTATACGTCAGACCGAGCGCAAATCGCTGATCGTGGCGTGCGTCGGCAGACCCAGAGCACCCTGGTAGTCCCAGCTATAGTAGGAGCCACCGACGATCGCCGGACCCAGGTGTATTCCGCACCGGCGATCCACGCCACCGAGTTCGACCCGCCAGACGGCTTCGGCGCGAACTGACCGTTGTACCGGCCCCAGATCACATTGCCGCCACCGTCGCCCCGCGAAGGTCACCGCCAGGCCGCCGTCATACATGCTCAGGTTCTTGAATTGCGAAACGTTCGGGCCGCCAGGGGTGCTGGTTTCGGCGCCGTTGCTCGGATCGATGTGGCCGCCCTGCATGGTGATCAGCGAGCCAGCGATGCCAATGTTATCGAACGCGCCGCGGTAGCGGATACCGCCTTCAATCGTATCCGCCGGCGCTGGAGATCGGCACCCGACGACGAGGTAGACTGCCCCACGCACCCGGTGGGCCGGGGTACCAGCGAGCAGCTTGAACTGTCAACCAGGTTCGCAGACGACGGCTCATAGCTCACGCTGAAGTCGAACCCAGCGAAGGCGGGAGACAGATAGACCAACTTGGCCGAGGTATATTCGTTGCCCACGTCGGGGAACGGCCACCACGGCACCACGCCCGAGAAGCCACCCGCGCCGACACCGGCATCGTTGATATCGCCGTTGAACAGACCTGTCGCGAAGTCGTCGAATGTGCCGATCAGGAACAGGGACATCGGACCGTCGGTCTGACCCATGCGCAGTGTGCCGGCCTGAGCGGTGCCAAGGTAACCGAAGTCACGACGCCAGAACAGCGTGCCGGCGCTGCTGCTGCCCGAAATACCCGGGTTGCCGCTGCTGCTGCCGCGAAGTTGGAAGCACCGACAATACGAATTTCGTAGAACATGCCGTATTTCAGGCCGTTCGTCGCTTGGCCGTCGAACCCGGTGTAGAAGCGCGGGTAACCGATGATATTGACCGGCTGCTGCTTGTTGCCGTTGACCAAGTCGGCAGAACCCCAGGAGCCTGTGAGATACACGTTCTCCCGCAAATCCAACCGCACCACGATCTGACCTGGCGCTGGGGTCGCCGGGCTTGGCGCCTGCGCCCCGGGGACAACCATGTTCGTGTTCTGCGACGACGTCGAAATCGTATTTCCCGGCTGCGACGTAAACACCTGGGCAGCGTTTGCCATCCCTAGCGAGGCACCCAACATGGCCGCGGTGGCCATCAGGAGCTTGCGCATTCAAACCTCCTCGTTGCGCCGGAAAGCCCCGGCGGTCCACTGGTGGCCTCTGCCATGCCCATACTCGTGGACGGGGCAGCCAGACCTGCGGCGCATATTGATCAGAGGTTTCGGACGCTGCAACGGGTTGCGGCTCGGTTGCTGCCAATCTGAGACAGTGTGTGGTTCGGGACAACACCCCCAATTCCGCCCTGCTTGCTGAAAGGTCCTCCGCTTCAGCGTATCACAGGGAACGTATGGATAGTCCTCGGTCGCAACTCGCCTCCAGGCGGCTGAGGCGATCGCCGTCGTCGTGGGGTCGGCGGCGGCAAGTTGAGAGGCGCCCCGGACGGAGCACTCAGAACCGCGCCGTCCCCAATTCGCGACAGACGCGTTGAACCACGTCGTCCCAGGCGCCGGGCTGGCTCTGACGGAAAAACCGCGTGGTCGGGTCCGGGCTGTCATCCCGATCAAAAGCCAGCGCCAGGCGGGAACGAAACCCAGAACCAGCCAAACGGGCTTGCCGAGCGCGCCGGCCAGATGCGCCACCGCCGTATCGGTGGTAATAACCATATCCAATTGGGAAATAATCGCCGCCGTATCAGCGAAGTCCGCCACCTGCCTCCCACCCTCCGGACATCGGCGCGCGATAAGAGAGGGGCGTCCTCGGGTTTGATCACGTGTTGCAGGCTGTAGAATTCCACGCCGGGAACATCGGTTATTCGCAGGAAACATCCGGGGACATCGAACGTTGATAATCATAGACGTATTTAGAGTTTCCGCACGCAACCAATCTTGGCCCAGACTGCTCCCCGAATTCCAGCGCCCATCGCTGGATACGCGCGGGATCCGCGGGAGATAGGGAACGTCGTGCGGCACCGTTTCCGCGGAGTACCAAACAGTCCCGGCAAATCGTAGGAAAGGCAATATAGTTGAACGGAAACCGGGATTTAGGTCGGAATAAACTCCACGTACGGGGCGACTGGCTGAAACAGGGGAACCAGCGGTGCAGGGCTTGCATGCAATTTTGGCACCCATGGCGTGGAGCTTTGGGATGTAGCGAAAGAATTGAATGGCATCGCCGAACCCTGCGTCGCCAACGACAACGATCTTTTGCCCCGCCAGACCTTGCCTTCCATCCCAGAAATACTCCGATGGGACCGGTGGCAATCCTTTTCGTGCATATCGGCTCGACCTGCACAAAGCGAATTAGGAGCCCAAGCCTTTCGCGTAAGATCCGCAACGGAGCAACGTCTCGGCATAACCGAAATGCGCATCGACCCAGGAAGGATCCAGCTTGGTTGCTATTTCATAGTGCTCGATCGCCGGGTCATATTTCCCTTCCAATTCCAGCTCACGCGGCAAGCTCCGTGTGCAGGGGGGGGGGGGGGGGGGGGGGGGGGGGGGGGGGGGGGGGGGGGGGGGGGGGGGGGGGGGGGGGGGGGGGGGGGGGGGGGCGCGCGCGCGCGGGGATAACGCCGCGCGAAGAGGTTCTTAAGAATAAATACCTTGACACTACTCCTAACATTGTGCTCTCCTCCTCCCCGTGACCGCCGCGGCAAACACCGCTGACCAGCCCACCGCCCCGATCCTCCCCCAGGACCGGCCAGCCGCCCCCTTATCCACCCGCACCAACGCCTGCTCGGCGTCCTCCACGCCCTCATCGCCTTCGGCAAACAAGTCGCCGACACGCTGAAACGCAATCCTCTCGACGCCGAGGCCCGCTTCGGGGTCATCCACCGCTTCGGCACCTTGGGAATCAAATTGATGCTCGCCCGCATCACCCGCGGCCTCCTGCTCGCCGAGGCGCTGCAAGCCAAGCTCGCACTTCGCGTCGACCGGCCGGATCCCGTGCGCACGCCGCGTACGTTCCGTGAGCCATCATCCCCAGCAAACCGCGCAGCCCACGCACCGCGACCCCGCCACCAAACACCGACGGCTCCCTCCTCGCCTCCCTGCCAACCGCCGAGGAAATCGCCGAGCAGCTCCGCACCCGCCCGGTCCACGCCGTCCTGCATGAGATTTGCAGCAACCTCGGCATCATGCCGTCCGACACGTTGTGGCGAGACATCGTCAATGTCCTCACCGAAAACCGCGGCAGCTTCCTCAAGCTTTGGAACGACGCCCTCGACCGCTGCGCCATCACCAATTTCATCCCGCCGGACACACCGATAAACCCGGCGATGCTGCTGCTACGGCGGGAACCCCGTCCATATCCGTCGCCGTGGTCTCCACCGGCCCACCCTGAACACACCGCACCGACAATCGAAGCAGTCATGCGACTGAAACCGACCGCGGTTTCAGCGTCGCATAAACGCGCTCCCCAAAGGCCTTACCGCAGAGGCGCAGAGTGCGCAGAGACGCCCCCCGCGTGGAGGAACCATTCAGAAACGAAACCCTGCGCCCTCTGCGCCTCTGCGGTAAAATAAAAGAGCCCCCCTGGCCCCCCTCTTCCCCCCCCTGAACAACCGCACCAATAATCATCAAAACGTCACGCGCGGGGCCGGCCAACAGCGGCCCGTTATCCTAATTCGACAAACCGCGGCCTGCCGCGGCCCCGCAGCGACGAACCGCCCACCCTCACGCGCACCTGCCCCCAAGGGGCGGCGGCTGGCGGTGGCGGGATGTGGCACATGTGACGCGCCCCAACTCTCCGTCACGTCACGCTGGCGAAGCACGCCGCGCGGTGGCATAATCTCCCCGTGTGAAAGACGGAGTTTGCTCAGGCGTGACGAACGCTTGACCCCCAGGATGGCCTGGCCGATCACCCCGCCGCCGCGCCGGATCGCTCCGGCCGCGCCAGCGGGACGTATCTTCACATGAACCCAACTCAAGCGTCTGCACGTCATCACCTGGGGCTGCCAGATGAACGTGTATGACAGCGCCCGCATGGCGGACGTGCTGGCGCCGCTCGGCTATCGCCCGTCGCCGGCGCCCGACGACGCCGACATGGTGATCCTCAACACCTGCCATATCCGCGAGAAGGCGGCCGAAAAGGTGTTTTCCGAACTCGGCCGGCTGCGCCGGCTGAAAGAAGCCGCGGGCGCGGCAGGGCGGCCGCATGATCCTGGCGGTCGCCGGCTGCGTCGCCCAGGCCGAAGGGCGCCGAGATCCTGGCCCGCGCGCCGTACGTGGACATCGTGCTGGGGCCGCAGACCTATCACCGCCTGCCGGAGATGGTGGCCGCGCGCAGCCGCGGCGGCGGGCGCGGTGATCGACACCGAATTTCCCGCCCGAAGACAAATTCGACTTCCTGCCGGAAGCAGCGGCGCCGCAGGGCGTCACCGCGTTCCTGACGATCCAGGAGGGCTGCGACAAGTTCTGCAGCTTCTGCGTCGTGCCCTACACCCGCGGCGCGGAGCAGAGCCGGCCGGCCGCGGCGGTGCTCGCCGAGGCGCGCCGGCTGGTCGCCGCAGGGCGCGCGCGAGATCACGCTGCTCGGCCAGAACGTCAACGCCTGGCACGGCGAGGCGCCCGACGGGGGCGCCTGGACGCTCGGCCGGCTGATCCGCGCGCTGGCGGAGATCCCCGGGCTGCTGCGGCTGCGCTACACCACCTCGCATCCGCGCGACATGGACGAGGAGCTGATCGCGGCGCATCGCGAGGTGCCCACGCTGATGCCGTTCCTGCATCTGCCGGTGCAGTCGGGCTCCGACCGCATCCTGGCGGCGATGAACCGCCGGCACACGCGCGGCCGACTATCTGCGGCTGATCTCGAGCGGCTGCGCGCGGCGCGGCCCGACCTGGCGCTGTCGTCGGATTTCATCGTCGGCCATCCGGGCGAGACCGAGGCGCGATTTCGCCGCGACGCTGGCGCTGGTGCGCGACGGTCGGCTTCGCCCAGGCGTTCAGCTTCAAATACTCGCCGCGCCCCGGCACGCCGGCCGCCGGCGCGCCGACCAGGTGCCGGAGGCGGAGAAGGACCGCGCGGCTGCACGAACTGCAGGCGCTGCTGCGCGCGCAGCAGGCCGCTTCAACGCCGCCTGCGTCGGCCTCGACGCTGCCGGTGCTGTTCACCGGGCCCGGCCGCCATCCCGGCCAGATCGCCGGGCGCTCGCCCTACCTGCAGCCGGTGCACGTCGACCGGCCCCGCAGCGCCTGATCGGCACCGAATCGCCCGGTGCGGATCGCCGCCGCCCTCCCCAACTCTCTGTCCGGCAACCCTCAGCCAGGAGCGAGCCGGCGCTTGAGCCACACCGCCACGTTCCCGTCCATCGCTCCCGCCCGAGCGGCGGCCCAACGGCGGCAAGGCCGTCACCCTCCAATTCCACGACAACACGCTGCTGCCGCTGCTGCTCGGCGACCACGACCGGCACCTGGTGCGCATCGAGCAGGCGCTCGGCGTGCGGCTGTCCTGCCGCGGCAACCGGGTGGCGATCGGCGGCGAGCCGGCGCGGGTCGACGCGGCGCAGGCGGCGCTGCGAAGGCCTGTGGCGCCGGCTGGAGCGCGGCGAAAGCGTCGGCCGCGCCCGAAGTGGAGGCGGCGATCCGCTTCGCCGAAGCCGAGACCGACCCGCGGCTGCCGCTGTCCGACCTGCCGGCCATCCGCACCCGGCGCGGCGCGGTCGGCCCCCGCAGCGCCGGCCAGGCGGCCTACATGGAGGCGCTGGCGCGGCACGAGATGGTGTTCGGCGTCGGCCCCGCCGGCACCGGCAAGACCTATCTCGCCGTGGCTCAGGCGGTCGCCATGCTGCAGGCCGGCAAGGTGGACCGCATCGTGCTGTCCCGCCCGGCGGTCGAAGCGGGCGAGCGGCTGGGCTTCCTGCCCGGCGACATGAAGGAGAAGGTCGATCCCTATCTGCGCCCGCTCTACGACGCGCTGCACGACATGATGCCGGGCGAGCAGGTGATCCGGCGCCTGGCCAACGGCGAGATCGAGGTGGCGCCGCTGGCCTTCATGCGCGGCCGCACGCTTGGCGCATGCCTATGTCATCCTGGACGAGGCGCAGAACACCACGCCGGTGCAGATGAAGATGTTCCTGACCCGCATGGGCGAGGGCACCCGCATGGTCGTCACCGGCGATCTGACCCAGATCGATCTGCCGCCGGGCGTGCGCTCCGGCCTGCGCGACGCGCTCGAAACGCTGGAGGGCGTGCCCGGCATCGCCGTCGTCCGCTTCGACAAGCGCGACGTGGTGCGCCATCCGCTGGTGGCGCGCATCGTCGACGCCTATGATCAGCGCGAGGCGGCGGCCGGCGACAAGCGCGCGGGAAGCGCGCCGCGCCGAACGAGGCAAGCGGGGAGCACCCCGGGCAAGTCAGGATGGACCCAGCGAAGTATTGGCCCCGCTGCGGCGGGGCCCGACCATCGAGACTGACATCATCGTCGAGGACTCGGCCTGGCGCCGGCTGATCCGCCATGCGCCGCAGCGTTGCCGCGCGCGCGGCGCGGACCGGCGGCGGCGGCAGCGTCGTGGTGCTGGCCGCCGACCGCACGGTGCGGCGGCTGAACGCGCGCGACCGCGGCCGCAACAAGCCGACCAACGTGCTGACCTACGATCCCCCTGCTCCCGGCCTGCCGGGGCAGATCGTCCTGGCGCTGGGCATGGTGCGGCGCGAGGCCGCGGCCGCGGGACGGCGCCCGGCGCATCATCTGGCGCATCTGGTGGTGCATGGCGCGCTGCACCTGGCGGGCCATGACCATCATCGCGCCGGCGAGGCGCGCCGCATGGAAATGGCGGAAGCGCGCATCCTGCATCGGCTGCGCGTGCCGAATCCGTGGAAGCGCGGATGAGCGACGCAATTTCCCGCATGGGCCTGCTCGCGCGCCTGCGGGCGCTGCTGCGGCGCCGGCACCGCCGAGCACGGCGTGCGCGAGTCGATCGCCGAACTGGTGCAGGAGGCGGCCGAGGCGCCGCAGGCGCCCGGCGCAGGTGCCGGAGCTGGACCGGCAGGAGCGCGCGCTGATCGCCAACGTGCTGCGGCTGCGCGGCACAACCGCCGACGACGTGATGGTGCCGCGCGCCGACATCGTCGCCATGCGCGCTCGACGTGACCTTGCAGCAGGCGGTCGAGCAGATCCGCGACGAGGGCCATTCGCGCTTGCCGGTCTATCGCGAGCAGCTCGATGACATCCTGGGCATGGTCCACATCAAGGACGTGTATCGCCTATGTCGGCCGGCCGGAGGAGTTCTCGCTGGAGAAGATCCTGCGCCGCCCGCTGATGGTGGCGCCGCAAATCCCGGTGCTCGATCTGCTGCTGCAGATGCGCCAGGCGCGCATGCACCTGGCGCTGGTGGTCGACGAATATGGCGGCATCGACGGGCTGGTGACGATCGAGGACCTGGTCGAAACGATCACCGGCGACATCTCCGACGAGCACGACGAGGTCGAGAGTCCGATGGTGGTCGAGCGGCCGGACGGCACGATGGACGTCGATGCGCGCATGCCGGTCGAGGATTTCGAGGCGCGGGTCGGCCCGGTGCTGACCGAGGACGAGCGCGACGCCGACATCGACACGGTGGGCGGCCTGGTGTTCACCCTGGCCGGCCGCGTGCCGGCACGGGGCGAGGTGATCAGCCACCCGTCGGGATTCGAGTTCCGCGTGCTGGAAGCGGACCCCCGCCGCATCCGTCGGGTGCGGGTGCGGCGGACGGCGCCAGCGGAGAAACCGGCCCAAAGCGAGGCGGCGGATTAGCAGCGCGTTCGCGCGGTCGCGCTCAGCTCAGGCGATCGTATGATTGAGCAGTCCGACCGCGAGGCCATCCGGCGGCTCCGGCACGCAGGCGGCTGACAGCCGTGATGGTGTGCTTTCCCGCCAAGGGTAGTGTCAACGAACTCGACGAAGCCTTGCGTGCGTCGGGCAGGCATGAATGCCAATCCGACGAAGTTGGCGAAGGTGACTCGGTGACCGGGGCCGGGATGGCCGCGTTTCTTGCCGCTTCACCGCCGCTCGCGTGTTGGCGGCAGCGCCGAAGCTGACGCAGGCGCAGCACGCTGCGGATGTTGGCGCCGCCGGGCTACCTTGCCATATCGAGACGGCAAGCGGACGGTGACGTCGCGCTGTATCGGAAAAGTGGCCTAAGCTGCGGGTCGCAATCGAGGAACTGATCCCGGAGATCTGCCCGGAGTTATGGGGAGGCGCATGCTGCGACTGGGATACAAGGCGTCGGCGGAACAGTTCGGGCCGCGCGAACTGCTGGAATTCTCGGTCCTCGCCGAACAGGCCGGTTTCGATTCGGTGTTCGTGAGCGATCACTTTCAGCCCTGGAAACACACGGACGGGCACGCGCCCTCGGCATTGGCGTGGCTCGGAGCGCTGGGGGCCAGCACGAAGCGGATCGTGATGGGGACCAGCGTGCTGACGCCGACCTTCCGATACCATCCGACGATGGTCGCGCAGGTGTTTGCGACCTTGGGTGTGCTGTTCCCGGACCGCGTGGTGCTGGGCGTGGGCACGGGCGAATCACTGAACGAAGTGCCCGCCACCGGCATGGCGTGGCCGGACTTCAAGGAGAGGTTCGCGCGGCTGCGCGAGGCGGTCACACTGATCCGTCGCCTGTGGACCGAACAGCACGTGACGTTCGAGGGAACATATTATCGGACGAAGGACGCGACGATCTACGATAAGCCGGAGCATCCGGTGCCGATCTATGTCGCGGCGGCCGGGGCGATGGTGGCGCGCTATGCCGGGCGGCAGGCCGACGGTTTCATCTGCACCAGCGGCAAGGGCATGGACCTCTACACTCAGACCCTGCTGCCGAACCTGGCGGAAGGCCTCGGCGCGTCAACAGCCCCAAACCGCGCTTACGACCGCATGATCGAAATGAAGGTCTCGTTCGATACGAATCGCCCGCGGGCGATGGAGGATACGCGGGAGTGGGGTGCCCTGGCGCTCACGCCCGAGGAAAAAGTCTCGGTCCACGACCCTCGGGAAATGGAGCGGCTTGCGGCCGCACTGCCGGTCGAGCGCACCGCGAGCCGGTGGATCGTGTCGACGGACGCCGAGGAGCATGTGGAACGGATCGGGGAATACGTGAAGCTCGGGTTCACGCACCTGGTGTTCCATGCACCAGGACTGGATCAGGCCCGGTTTCTGAACCTGTATGGGGAGCGGGTTCTACCGGTGCTGCGGAAGCGCTTTACCTGAGGATCGGCTGGGTCGGCGCATCCGGGTTCTGCGCCCGATGCCGCAGCAGATGGTCCGCGAGAACGCAGGCCATCATCGCCTCGCCCACCGGGACCGCGCGGATGCCGACGCACGGATCGTGGCGGCCTTTCGTGCTGATCTCGGTGTCCTCGCCCGAAGCGGTCCACCGTGCGGCGGGGTGTCAGGATCGAGCTGGTTGGCTTGACCGCGAATCGCGCAACGATCGGCGCGCCGGTCGAAATGCCGCCCAGGATGCCGCCGGCGTGGTTGGACAGGAACGTCACCCGGCCGTCCTGCATGCGCATCTCATCGGCATTGTCCTCCCCGCGCAGGGCAGCGGCGGCAAAACCCTCGCCGATCTCCACGCCCTTTACCGCGTTGATGGACATCAGCGCCGCCGCCAGGTCCGCATCCAGCTTGGCATAGATCGGCGCGCCGAGACCGGGGGGCACGTTCTCAGCCACGACCTCGATCACCGCGCCGAGTGACGAGCCTTCCTTCCGCACCTCCAGCAGATCGCGCTCCCACTGCGCGGCCGCCTCAGCGTCCGGACAGAAGAACGGATTGTCGTCCACCTGCGTCCCAATCCCAACGCGCGCGGTCGATGTGGTGCGGACCCATCTGCACCAGCGCGCCGCGAATGCGGACTGCCTTCGCCCAGCACCTTGCGCGCGACCCCGCCGGCGGCGACGCGCATCGCGGTTTCCCGCGCCGAGCTCCGCCCGCCGCCGCGATAATCGCGGATGCCGTATTTCAGGTCGTAGGTGAGATCGGCATGGCCGGGGCGGTAGCTCGCCGCGATATCGGAGTAGTCGCGCGAGCGCTGGTCCACATTCTCGATCTGCAGCGCGATCGGCGTGCCGGTGGTCGGCCCTCGAACACGCCCGACAGGATACGCACCTGCGTCTGGTTCCTGCCGCTGGGTGGTGAAGCGGGACTGGCCGGGACGGCGCCGGTCAAGCCAGGGCTGGATATCCGCCTCGGACAGGGGAATGCGCGGCGGGCAGCCATCCACCACACAGCCGATCGCCGGGCCGTGGCTTTCGCCCCAGGTCGTGACGCGGAACAGATGACCGAAGGTATTATGCGACACAGCGACCTACCCGGCGCGAGACTGTTTGGCCGATTGCTCATCCGCCCTCGACCACGGCGATATCGGGCGCCTCCGGATGTTTCATGCCGATAATATGGTAGCCGCAATCCACGTGGTGCACCTCTCCAGTGACACCGGACGACAGGTCGGACAGCAGGTACACCCCCGCGCCGCCGACTTCCTCGATCGTCACGTTCCGCCGCATCGGGGAGTTCAACTGGTTCCAGCGGAGAATATACCGGAAATCCCCGATCCCCGATGCCGCGAGAGTTTTGATCGGCCCGGCGCTGATCGCGTTCACGCGGATGCCGGCCGTGCCCAGATCCGCTGCCAGATACCGCACCGATGCCTCCAGCGCGGCCTTCGCCACGCCCATGACGTTATAGTGCGGGGTCCACTTCTCGGCGCCGAAATAGCTCAGCGTCAGCAGACTGCTGCCCGGTTTCATCAGCGGCACCGCCCGCTGCGCCACCGACGTGAAGGAGTAGCAGGAGATACACACACACACACACACACACACACACACCACACACACCACACACACACACACACACACACACCACACACACACACACACACACACACACACACACACACACACACACACACACACACACACACACACACACACACACACACACACACACACACACACACACACACACACACACCACACACACACACACACACACACCACACACACACACACACACACACACCACACACACACACACACACACACACACACACACACACACACACCACACACACCCACCACACACACACACACACACACACACACACACCACACACACACCACACACACCACACAACAACACCAACACACACAAACAGACACAGACACACGACGACAGACACACACAACACACACACACACAACACAGCACACAACACACAGAGCAGAGTCACAAAAAAGAAAAATGAGTAAGTGAGAGAAAAAAAAAAAAAAAAAAAAAAAAAAAACAGATACCGTCCGCGCAGATAGGACTTGTCGGCGAAGCCGATGGCGTGAACCAGAAAGTCCAGCCCATCCCACCGCTCGCGGATTGCACCGAACGCCGCATCAACTGTGCCGTCGTCCGTGACATCACAGGGCATCACCAAATCCGATCCCACCGACGCCGCCAGCGGCCGAACCCGCCGCTCCAGCGCCTCACCCTGGAAGGTGAAGGCAAGCTCCGCCCCTTGCGCCGCGCAGGCCGCCGCAATCCCCCAGGCGAGGGACCGGTCGTTCGCCACACCCATGACGAGGCCCCGGCGACCCTTCAGCAGCGTGCCTTGCAGTGGTTGATCGGGCATGCATGCTCCTTGGCGTGCGTAGGGTTGTCCTTGACGGGTCCGTGGTGGCACAGGGCCTCACGCGGCGGCAAGGGTGGGCCGCCAAGGAGAGATGATGCCCCAATATACGGACCCGTTTGCCTGGTTTGTCGCCTGGATGACCGAAGCCGGGCGGAGCGAACCGCGCGATCCCAACGCGATGACCCTCGCAACGGCTACAAAGGATGGCCGCCCCTCCGCCCGCGCCGTGCTGCTGAAGGGAACGGACGAACGGGGCTTCGTCTTCTACACCAACAGGGAAAGCCGCAAGGGCGACGAGCTGGCCGACAATCCTCGCGCCGCGTTGCTGTTCCACTGGAAATCGCTCGGCCGTCAGATCCGCATCGAAGGCCGGGTGGAATCTGTCACCCCGGCGGAGGCCGATGCCTATTTCGCCTCCCGCCCGCGCATTTCCCGGCTGGGCGCCTGGGCCTCGGACCAGTCCCACCCGCTGGATGCGCGCCCGACGCTGGAGCGCCGCCTGGCCGAAGCCGAGGCACGCTACCCGAACGGGGACATCCCCCGCCCGCCGCACTGGTCAGGCTACCGCGTCATACCGGAGAGCTTCGAGTTCTGGCAGGACATGCCGTACCGGCTTCACGACCGCACGGTATTCACACGCGGCACGGATGGTGACTGGACGGCACGGAAGCTGTTTCCCTGAATTGACCGTTCCCGCCGCTCAGCAAGACGTCGCCGACTTCCTGCGTTCGCTCGCCGGTACCGATCCCGTCGAGACCCACATCTCCCTTGTGTTCGTCGGCAACGACACGGTGTTCAAGCTCAAGAAGGCAATCAAACTCTCCTTCCTTGACTTCACCGATGTCGAGGAACGCCGCCGCCTGCTCCAGCGCGAAGTCGAACTGAACGCCGCCGCCGCGCCCGGCCTCTATCGCGATGTCGCGTTTATTGGCCGCCAATCGGACGGATCGCTCGCGCTCAACGACGGTACGCCCCTGGACTGGATGCTGCGCATGGCCCCCATTCCCCGCCACGACCTGCTTGACCACAGGATCGCCGCCGGCGCGCTCGACCCGGCGCTGCTCGATGCGCTGGCTGATGCGGTCGCTGCATTCCATGATCGCGCACCGCCGGCCCGCGTCGACCCGGTAGATGCCATGACGCAGGTTCTCGACGGAAACGTGCGCGCAGCGCGCGATGCCGGCCTCCCGGAATCGGACATCACCGCGTGGTCTGCGGCGGCACACACGTTACTCGCACAGCTCGCACCAGGCCTGCGTATCCGCGCCGATGCAGGTCATGTGCGCCGCGGCCATGGCGATCTCCATCTTGGCAATGTCTGCATCTGGCAGGGGCGGCCTGTGCCGTTCGATGCGCTCGAGTTCAGCGAAGCGCTGGCGACCATCGACACCGCCTACGATCTCGCCTTCCTGCTCATGGATCTCGACCTGCGGGTCAGCCGCACCGCCGCCAACCGGGTGATGAACCGCTACGTCGCACGCACAGGAGACGCCGGCCTGACGGAATCCCTGCCGCTCTTTCTCTCGCTGCGCGCGATGATACTGGCGCATGTGCAGCGCGTGCGCAGCAATGCCGATGCATCCGCCCGTTACCTGCGCGCGGCATCGGATTATCTGCGGCCGGTGTCAGGCGTCGCGGTGGCCATCGGGGGCCTGCCCGGTACCGGCAAGAGCACGCTGGCGCGGGCCTTGGCTCCAGGACTGGGCCGTGCGCCCGGAGCGCTCATTCTTCGCAGCGACGAGATCCGCAAGCGCCGCAACAACGTCACGCCGGAAGATCGCCTGCCGCAAGCCGCCTACGCCGACGCCGAGAGCCAGGCCGTCTTCGCCACCCTCGCTGAGTTGACGGCAATCGCGGCGCACGGTGGTCAGGCTGTGATTGCCGATGCAACCTTCATCGATCCAGCCCACCGGCGCGCAGTGGGCGAAGCTGCCGGCAGCGCCGGCGTGCCTTTCCTGGGACTGTGGCTGGATGCACCCCTCCCGATTCTGGAAGCCAGGATCGCCGCGCGGCGAAACGATGCATCGGACGCCACCGCGGCGGTCCTGCGGAAATCGGCCCGTGCAAAGACCATCCCGCCTCAGGCGTGGACCATGATTAACGCGGCAAATTCAGCGCAAGCGCTCGCAGAAGCAACGAAAGCTGTGCTACAAATGCAACCCAGACCCATAGAATAATCAACTTGGAGGGGGTGGGATGGCTATACGCAAGCTGCTGCTGCCGCTCACTGGCACCGCCGCCGGGGAAGCCGCTCTGCATACCGCCCTGACAATCGCGCGCGAGTGGAACGCCCACCTGCTCGCGCTACACGTCCGCGTCGACAGTCGCGACGTCGCGCCGCTGGCCGGGGAAGGCCTGTCCGGCGCGATGATTGAGGAAATGATGACGGCGACGGAGCGTGAGAGCAGCGACCGTGCCCGCGCGGTCCACGGCATGTTCGACCAGTTCGTGCATGAGGAAGGGGTAGAACTGGGTGAGCCGCACGCCGGCTTCGTTGGCGCCACGGCCAGCTTCGCCTCGGTGACGGGGCGGGAGGAAGACTTAGTCGCGCAGCAGGCGCGGCTGGCAGACCTGACGGTCGTGCCCCACCCGGAAGCGGGGGAGGACGTGTCGTCCTCGGACGCGTTGCATGCCGTGCTGTTTGATTCGGGACGACCCGTGCTGATTTCGCCGCAGAAGGCACCGCCAACGATCGGCAGGCGCATCTGCCTGGGCTGGAACGGTACCGCCAAATCCGCGTCTGCCGTCGCTGCTGCGCTGCCGTGGCTGGAACGCGCCGAGGCCGTGCGCATCCTTTCCGCTGACGGCTACCAGCGCCGCGGGCCGGCCGCGCCCGAACTCGCCGGCTATCTCGCGCTGCATGGCGTGCACGCGGATATCAAGATGTTCCCTCCCGTCGGCGGTGTGGTTGGCGCCGGCATCCTGGCTGCGGCCCATGAATTCGGCTGTGATCTGCTCGCCATGGGCGCCTATTCACATTCCCGGCTGCGTCAGCTGATCCTAGGCGGCGTAACACGCCACGTGCTGGAGCGGTCCGATCTGCCGGTGATGATGAACCGTTGATCCGATGGACGTCGCCGACCTGACCGTCGAAGAGGCGCTGCGCACCTACGTGAAGCTGTTTCGCGCGGGAAAGGCGATCGTCACGCGGCTGGAACCCGGCGCCTCGGCCGCGGGCCTAACGCTCACTCAGGTCGGGGTGCTGGAAGCCATCCTGCACAAAGGACCACTCAGCCAACGTGAACTGGGGCGCAAGGTGCTGACCAGTGCCGGCAACATGACGGACGTCATCGACAAGCTGGAGGCGCGCGGTCTGGTGCGTCGCGGCCGTCAGCCGGCGGACCGGCGCGCCGTGAGCGTCGAACTGACCGATGCCGGACGTGACGCCATCACCGCCTTTTTTCCACTACACGCGCGCAATATCGCCCGCGCCATGGGCGCGCTGAATGAGCAGGAGCTGCGAGAACTGGGGGCGTTGCTCAGGAAGCTGGGGCTGGCAGCCGCCGCGCACGAATAACAGCGAGGACTTTGCCGGATGCCGCTGATTCTGAAGCCGAACTGCGAGTGCTGCGACCGCGACCTGCCGAACGGCGACACCGATGCGCGCATCTGCACCTTCGAGTGCACGTTCTGTGTCAGCTGCGCCGAGCAACGGTTCGGCGGCGCCTGTCCCAACTGCGGCGGCAACCTGGTCCTGCGTCCCACGCGACCGGCAGCATACCTACAGCGATTCCCGCCTTCCGCAGAACGCGTTACAAAACCGCACGCACCCTGCGTCGCCGCGCATTGACTCGCCTGCCTGCACCTCGCAAATCCCTTGGCGAGAAACGCAAGGGGGAAACGCGATGCCATCGACACGCCTTTCGCGCCGTCATCTGTTGCGCTCCGGCGCGGCGATTGGACTTGCCGCCGCTTCGCCCGCCCTCGCCGCTCCGGCAATCCTCAAGGGCACACACCTGACGTTCTGGGGCGGCCTGATCTTCTCCGACGCCGCAAACAAGCTTCAGGTCGACACAATCAACAAGTGGGGCGCCGCCAATGGCGTGCACACCGACGTTGTGATGATCAACCAGAACGAGACGGTGCAGAAAGTCTCCGCGGCCATCGCTGCCGGCACCATGCCGGACGCACTGGATCTCGACCTCGATCTTTTGCTGCTGCTGACGCGCCAGAATGTATTTGTGCCGCTGGAGGACATGTACCAGTCGATCGGCAAGGCGCAGGGCGGCTGGTTCCCGTCCGTGGAAAAGGCAACCGATATCCGCAAACTCGCGGGGGCTCTGACCGGCATCCCGTTCGGCATTTCCGGCAATCTGCTCCATCGCCGCAAGGATGTGCTCGACAAGACCGGTTTCCCCAATCCACCCGCCACGTGGGACGAACTCACCAAGCAGTCGCTCGCAGTAAACAAGCCGCCGCTCTATGCGATGGGTTTCGCACTTTCGAACGTGGGCGACGGCAACACGCAGGTTGGCGTGCTGCAATCGTTCGGCGGACGCATCGCCGATGATGCCGGGCGCCACGCCGCTATAAAATCGGACGCCACACGCACCTACCTGCGCTGGGTGAAAAGTAATTGGGACCACCACCTCTATCCGCCGGGAAACACAACCTGGGACGGCGCCGGCGACAATAACGCGTATCTGTCGGGCCAGGCGGTCTTCATCGCCAACACCGGCTCGGTCGGCATCGCCGCAAGGAAGGACGATCCGGATCTCTACGCCGACACCGCCTATTCGTCCCTTCCATCTGGACCGAAGGGCAACTTCACCCCGATCGACCCGCAGGTTCGTGCCATCCCGCGTTCCAGCAAGAACCAGGATGCGGCGCGTGCGCTGATCGAGCATCTCGCGCAGCCGGAGTATCTGAGTGCCTACTACGAGTTTGCCATTTACGGTCCGGTCCTGCTGAACCAGAAGCAGTTCAAGGTGTTCGACGGGAAGGACCCGATCCACGCCGGCCTGCTCGATCTGGTGGAAAAGGGCGCGCCGCCCGGCGGACCCGACGCATACAATCCTGCCTACGCCGAAGCCCAAAACACATTCGTCGTGCCCCGCATGATCCAGCGCGTGGTGATCGATAACTGGGACATCGATCGCGCCATGGATGAGGCGCAGACCCGGATCCAGGCGATCTACGACAAATACGCCGCGGGGTGAGCCAAGCCGTCCTCGCCCGGCCCCGCGCACGGCGAAGGCTGAACGCCCGCACGGTCCACGCGCTGTATGCGTACGGACTGGTCGCGCCTGTCCTGATTCTGTTGCTGGGGCTGGTGGCGTATCCGTTCCTGTACGCGATCGCGATCTCCTTCACGAACCGCGTCGTGGGCAATCCCGGCCATTGGGTCGGGCTCGCGAACTTTCGCTTTCTTCTTCAGAGCGACTCGGTTTTCAGTGCCGTGCAAAACACCGTCGTGCTGGTTGTGGTCAGCGATATCTGCAAGCTTGGTATCGGGCTTGGTCTCGCCTTGCTGGTGTCGGGCAAGCTGCGCGGACGCGGACTGTTCCGCTCCGTCCTCATGCTGCCCTGGGCCGTGCCCGCCTTCGTCGCGTTTCTCACCTGGCGGGTGCTGTACCAACCGATTGGTGGCGGCATCAATCTGCTGCTCGGTGCCACAGGACTGTTCCCACCCGTGATCGACTGGCTGGGCCAGCGCTCCACCGCGATGCCCGCTGTCATCGCTGCGACGGTCTGGCGCGGCTTTCCCTTCTGGTTTGTCAGCATTCTCGCCGCGCTGCAGACCGTCCCGACCGAGCTCTACGAAGCGGCGCGCGTGGATGGAGCGAACGGTTGGCAGCGCTTCCGCGCGGTTACGTTCCCGTGGATCCGCCACACAGTGATTGTCGTGATTCTGCTCTCGTCCATCTGGACCGCCAATTCGTTCGAGAATGTCTGGCTGCTGACGCAAGGCGGTCCATCCGACGCCACAATGGTGTTCCCCGTGCTGGCCTATTTCGGCATGCAGACCGAGCAGCTTGGCGAGGCCGCAGCCACCTCCATCGCCATCCTCCCGTTGCTGATCGTCCTCGTCTTCGCTGCCACGTCCATGGCACAGCGGGAGGACACATGAGGCGCGGATGGCTCTCCTCGGTCGGCTCTTACGGGGTGCTGGGACTCGCCTGCGTTATGGTGCTGTTCCCCATCTACTGGATGACCGTCACGTCGCTGAAGCTTCCGCGGGACATCTACCGCATGCCGTCACTCTGGCCGCACGCGGTCACCTGGAACAATTACCGCATCCTGATCGGCGACGACGGTTTCCTCGTCAACATCGCCAACAGCCTGCTCGTCGCGTCTGTCGTCACGCTGATCGCGCTCGTGTTGTCGTCCGCCGCCGCCTATTCCGTGGTGCGGTTCCGCTATCGCTTCCGTGGGCTGATCGGCAAACTGATCCTGTTCGCCTACCTGACCCCCACATCGCTATTGTTCATTCCGCTGTCCGTCCTGATGGCCCGCCTGCATCTCGGTGATTCGCTCTACGGGCTGATCCTTGTGTACCTGACATTCGCACTGCCGCTCAGCACCTGGCTGCTGCAGGGCTATTTCCGCAGCGTCCCGCCCGATTTGGAAGAGCAGGGCATGATCGATGGTCTGAGCCGGATCGGCGCGCTGGTGCGGATCGTGCTGCCGTTATCGGCGCCGGGACTGGCTGCGGTGGCGATCTTCACCTTCACCGGTGCGTGGAATGAGCTGCTGCTCGCGCTCGTGTTGATCACCTCGGACTCGCAGCGCACCGCGCCGCTCGCACTCAATTACCTGATCACCAGCGACGTGCTGCCCTGGGGGCCGCTGATGGCGGGCGCCGTGGTTTCGTCGCTACCACTGATGATTTTGTATTTCATCGCCCAACGGTTCATGGTCCAGGGACTTGCCGCTGGGTCGGTGAAGGGATGAAGCAGGAGAGCGCTATGCCGGAAGGGGCTCAGGGTCGCAGTCGGACAGTTCAACGAAATGACGGAGGACAAGCTGCGCTTCGCCGCGCAGATCGGCGCCTCGGGCATTCAGCTCAACACGCCGAAAATCCCGGGCGATGCGTATTGGGAAGAGAAAGACGTGTGTGGCCTGGTAGACAAGGCGCGCGAACACGGTTTGACGCTGGAAGCGATCGAGAACGTCCCCGTGCATTTCTACAACAAAGCCATGCTGGGCCTACCTGGACGAGACGAGCAGATTGAGAATTACCATAAGACGCTGCGTGCCGTGGGCCGTGCGGGCGTGCCCATCCTGGGCTACCACTTCATGCCCAATTCCGTCTGGCGCACGGACCGCGCCGCACCGGGCCGCGGCGGCGCTGCGTGCACGAAGTTCGACATGGCGGAGGTGGAAGCGGCCAGCAAGGAAGAGCTGCGGCGCTTTCTGCCGGTCAATCTCGGGCGGCAGGAGGCGATGCCTCTGCGCGGGAAGAATGAGCCCATGATCGACGAAGAGCAGATGTGGGCCAACTACACGTATTTCATGAAGGCCGTGCTACCGGTGGCGGAGCAGGAGGGGGTGCGGATGGCACTGCATCCGGACGATCCACCGGTGGAGATGCTGGGCGGCGTCGCGCGGCTGTTCCGCAATCCGGCGAACTTCAAGCGCGCGTATGAGATCGCGGGGCAGAGTCCGTCATGGGGGCTGGATCTGTGTTTGGGCTGCTGCTCGGAGATGACCGGCGCCGCTGCGAATGTGCGGGAGATGATCGAGTTTTTCGGGCCGAAGGGGCGCATCTTCTACGTCCACTTTCGCGACGTGCAGGGTACCGTGCCGGACTTCCAGGAATGCTTCATCGGAGAGGGGAATTACGATCCGGCCGAGGCTATGCTGCTGCTGAAGAAGAACAGCTTCACCGGGTTCCTGCTTGATGACCATGTGCCGCACATGGACGGTGATACCGACTGGAACCATCGTGGCCGGGCGCACGCGATCGGCTATATGCAGGGACTGATCCGGATGATGGATCTGATGGAGCCGGGAACTGCGAGAAGCTGACGCGTTAGAGCGGCCTGATCCGTTCGGTTCAGGCCCTTTTCTCCCCGTCCCCACTCACCACCGCCCACTGCTTCCCCAGCAGCCGCCGCACCGGCGTCGCCGCATTCCGCCGGCCGCGGCCGACATAATCCTCGTGATAATCCTCGATCTTCTCCAGATCGTAGAGGTAATTCACCATCAGCGTGGCAGCTTCCTTCACGCCCTTTTCCGACGTGTCCGCGCACATGCTGATGCGTTCCAGCCGCGCCCCGTTCGACAGATGGAAATGCGCCACCGGATCGCGCGCCCGCCCCCGCGCGCTCTCCGTCAACAAATACCGCGCGCTCAACCGGGTCAGCGCCGGCTCCGCCGCGCGCACCAGCGCCTGATCCCGGAACCACCGCGGCTTCGCCAGCAATGCGCCGAGCGTCCTGTCACTCTCGGGCATCACCGCGTTCAGGGCCGCCCGCTCATCCTCCGTTAGCAGCACAGGATCATCCAGTAGCGGATCCAGCCAGCGCCGGAATCCCGGAATCGGCGACAGCGTCGCGAAGGTGCGCAGATTCCGGAACTCTCCCGACAGCTCCTCGACCACCCGCTTGATCAGGAAATTGCCCATGCTGATCCCGGATAAGCCTTCCTGGCAGTTGCTGATGGAATAGAAGATCGCCGTATCCGCCTCGCGCGGATCCAGCACCGGCGCCTTCTCGTCCAGCAGCTTCTGCACGCTGCCGGCCAGCCCCTTGGTCAACGCAATTTCAACAAAGATCAGCGGCTCGGTCGGCATGCGCGGGTGAAAGAACGCGTAGCACCGACGATCCGAATCCAGCCGGTTCTTCAGATCGCGCCACGACCGGATCAGGTGCACCGCCTCATAGCCGACCAGTTTCTCCAGCAGGGAGGCCGGGCTCGACCAGTCGATCCGCTGCAGTTCCAGAAAGCCGATATCGAACCAGGCCGACAGCAATCCGCGCAGGTCGGATTCAAGCGCGTCGAGCAACGGATCCTCCCGCCGGTGATCCAGCAGGAAGGCACGCAGATCGACCAGGAACTTGCGGCCATCGGGGATCGTGGTGAACTGCGTCAGCACCTTCAGCCGTGGCGGCTCCAGCGCGCGGCGCAGATTGGCCTGCGCTACCGCCCGTGCCGCCGGATCAGCCGCCTCCTGCACCGATTGATACGCCGCCGCCACCGTCTCCAGATCGGAATCGAACGTCGCCAGAGTACGTAGAAGCTCGATCCGCCCCGCCTCATCCAGCGTCAGGTATGTCTCCGCCAATCGCGCCGCCCGGTTGCGGGCGGAGACCTCGCCCCCGCGCGCACGGATCACTGACCGGATCTGCCCCTCGAACCCGTTATCCTCCTGCTCGGGGACCGAGGCGGCCATTTCGCGCCACGCGGCCGTGATGCGGCGCAGCGCGCGATCGAAGAAACTCGGGCTGGCGACGGGGGAGTCACTCATGCGCGCCATATATAGCGCGCGGCGTGGCTTATCGTATCTCCTTGCCCATCAGGGTTTCATAAACTCGCAACACGGAGCCGGAATCATCCACGCCCCAGCCCTTGCCACGGGCGATGCGCATCAGGTTCATCACCTGCGGCGCCACCATGCCGGGCAGCCCAACCTCGTCGGCCATCTGCAAGGCCAGCCGCAGATCCTTGTGCGCGAGGTCTAGCGCAAAGCCAGGTTTGAAGTTACGGGCAAACGCCTTCTTTCCCAGGTTGCGGAACGAATCTGAATTGCCCGAGCCGTTGCAGATCACGTCGTAGAGCTTGTGCACGTCGATCCCGGCCATCGCGCCGAGCATCAGCGCCTCGGACGCAGCCGCCGCGTTGCAGAACGACAGCATGTTGTTGCATAGCTTCGCGACCGACCCCATGCCGATCTCGCCGACATGGATCACTTCCTTGCTGAAGGACTTCAGCAGCGGAAGCTGGGCCTCGAACAACGCCTGATCGCCACCCACCATGATAACGATCGTCCCGTCCGTCGCGCGCGGCACGCCACCGCTGACCGGTGCTTCCAGCATGCCGATGCCCTTGGCGGCCATGCCCTCATGCACCCGGCGCGCCGTGGTCGGCGAGTTCGTGGACAAATCGATCAGCACCGCACCTCGGCGCGCGCTTGCGGCGACGCCGCCATCACCCAGCGTCACCTCCTCGACGTGCTGCGGCATCGGCAGCGAGGTGAAGATCACGTCGCATGACCCGCTGACCTCGGCGACGCTGGTGCCGGCGGAGGCACCCAGGCTGGTGCATGCCTCCATCGCCGTAGGATTGAGGTCGAAGACCGTGACCTGATGGTTCGTGTTGCGGATGACGTTGCGGCACATAGGTCCGCCCATGTTGCCGACGCCGATGAACCCGACCTTCATCTCGCTTCCTCCGTGGTCCGACGGCAGGATCATCTCATATCCGGCCCGCTTGTCGAACGGCGCAGGGAATGCTCCCATTCGTTCCCATGGCGAACAGCACCCCCGCCTGCGACATTGGCGTGGATATCGGCGGCACTTTCACGGACATTGTGGTTCGCGACGCACGTGGCGTCCGGACGCTGAAGATTCCAACCACGCGGGGCGATCCAAGCCAGGCGGTGCTGCATGCCTTGCGGGAGTTATCCGACGCATTCGCCATCCAGCCTGATGCGATCGCGCGCTTTCTCCACGGCACCACGATCGCGACCAACGCTGTGCTGGAGCGCAAGGGGGCAAAGACCGGGCTCATCACCTCGCACGGTTTCAAGGACGTGCTGGAGATCGGCTATCAGCTTCGCCACGAGCTGTACGGCATCATCCAACAGACGCCGTGCCCCGTGTTTCTTGCCCCCGGTGCGCAGCGGCGGGAGGTGGCGGAGCAGGTCTCGGCGCAGGGCGAAGTCGTGGTGCCGCTGGATGAGACAGACGTACTCCGCGCCGCCGATGATCTTGTCGCCCAGGGCGTGGAATCGATCGCCGTCTGCTACCTGTTTTCATTCCTCCATCCCGAACACGAACTGCGCACGCGCGAGCTGATCACGGCGCATCATCCCGACATCGCGATCTCCTTGTCCTGCGAGGTCGATCCCGCCTTCCGCGAGTTTGAGC
Source organism: uncultured Pseudomonadota bacterium (assembly GCA_963791885.1). Taxonomy (GTDB): domain Bacteria; phylum Pseudomonadota; class Alphaproteobacteria; order Acetobacterales; family Acetobacteraceae; genus CAVSUZ01. Next base: position 505,866 of record CAWBUL010000008.1, read on the forward strand.
GCACGGCCGTCACCGCATTCGACGCCTATATGAAGCCCGTGATTGCGCGCTACCTGGATCGGCTGGAGCATGGGTTGGCTCAGGCCGGCGTGACGGCGCCGTTGCAGGTGATGCAGTCGCGCGGCGGACTGGCGGGGACGGCGGTGGCGCAGGAACGTCCGGTGCGCCTGTTCCTGTCCGGGCCCGCCGCGGGCGCCATCGGCGGGGCCATGGTGGGCCGCGCCGCTGGTCATCCCGATCTGATCAGCATCGATGTGGGCGGCACGTCCAGCGACATCGCGCTGATTGAGAATGGTGAGCCGGTGATCCGCCCTCAGGGAATGATTGCCGGCTACACCGTGCGCATTCCGATGGTGGACGTAAATGCCATCGGCGCCGGCGGCGGCAGCCTCGCCTGGCTGGATGCGGCGGGTGGGCTGCGCGTCGGACCGGAATCAGCCGGCTCCGATCCCGGGCCGGCCTGCTACGCACGCGGCGGCGAACGCCCGACGGTCACCGACGCATCCGTCGTGCTGGGCTGGCTCGATCCCGCCTATTTCGCCGGCGGCGCACTGCGTCTCGATCCGGCGCGGGCGCGCGAGGCGATTGAGCGCGTCATCGCCCGTCCGCTCGGCCTCGGGGTGGAGGAAGCGGCACTCGGCATTCATCGGGTGGCCAATGCGCAGATGACCGAGGGTATTCGTCTCGTGTCCATTCGTCGCGGACTCGATCCGCGGCTTTTCGCGCTGGTTGCGCTCGGCGGCGCGGGGCCGATCCATGCGTGTTCGCTGGCGTCGGAGCTTGCCATCGGCACGGTGCTGATCCCGCGCCATCCGGGCGTGCTGTCCGCCGCCGGGTTGCTGGCGGCGCCGGTGGAGCATGAAGTGGCCGCTGCGTTCCCGCGCAAGCTGGACGGTCTGGACGTTGCGGAGCTTCGGCGCGCGCTCGACGACCTCGATGCGCGCTGCCTGGCGCTGATGGCGAAAGAGCAGGTGCAGGGTTTGCGGGAGTTGCGGCAGTATTTCGCGGATATGTGGTATGTCGGGCAGTCGTACCATATCGGCGTGCCGATCACGCTCGATGTGCCTGATCCGATCGCCGCGCTGTACCGTGCGTTCCTCGTGCTGCACGAGCGCATCTACGGACATGCGACGGAATCACCGGCAGCGATTGTGAATTTGCGTGCTGTGCATCGTGCCGGTGGCGAGGAAGCGCGGGAAGCAGACTACGCGCCCGCCGAGGGCAACCCGCACAAAGGTCACCGAGACATCCGCGTGGCAGGCGTTGCCGGTCCGGTCAGCACCGATATTTTGGCGCGCGAGCGCATGATGCCCGGCATGAGTTTCGCCGGCCCCGCCATCATCGAACAGGCCGATACAACGACGCTGGTTGAACCCGGCTGGACCGGCACCGTGCTGCCAAACGGCACACTCTCCCTGAAAGCGCCCGCATGACCGATCCGATCACGCTGGAAGTCGTTCGCAACAAGCTCGACGGTATCGCGAACGAGATGCAACTGACGCTGGTGCGCAGCGCATTCTCGGCCATCGTGAAGGAAGGCCTGGACGCCTCGGCCGCGCTGTTCACCCTCCAGGGCGAAACCCTGGCCCAGGCGCTCGCGGTGCCGATCCATCTCGGCGCGTTGGTGCCGATGGTCGGCAGGCTCATCCATGACGTTCCGCTGGAAACCATGCGGGCCGGCGATATCTGGATTCTCAACGACACCTATATGGGCGGCACGCATCTGCCGGATATCGCCATCATGATGCCGGTCTTCGCCGGTGACGAACCGGTGGCGATCAGCGCCGCGATGACGCACCATCAGGATGTCGGCGGCATGGCGCCGGGATCGACGCCGACCAATGCGACGGAGATCTTCCAGGAAGGCATCCGGATTCCGCTGCTGAAGTTCTTCGACCAGGGAACGCCGAACGAAACCCTGGTCGCCATGTTGCGGCGGAACGTCCGGCTGCCCGACATCCTGATGGGTGACATCAACGCGCAGGTGGCTGCCTGCCACATCGGCGCGCGCCGTCTTGCTGAACTGGCCGCCGCACAGGGGACGGAGACCCTACGTTCGATCATAGCGGAGCTGCTCGACCGTGCGGAGACGATGAGTCGCGCGGCGCTACGCCAGCTTCCCGCCGGCACCTATCGACACGCCGACCTCATGGACAATGACGGCGTCGATCTGGACAAGCGCATCCGGATCGAGGTCGCCGTGACGATTGCGGATGGGACGATGCGCTGCGACTTCACGGGATCCTCCCCGCAGGTGCGCGGTCCGTTCAACTGCATGCCGTCCGGTCCGTACGCCGCCGCCTGTTTCGCCCTCCGCGCCGTAACCGACCCGCATAACCGCATTCCCAACAATGGTGGCTGCTTCCGCGCGATCGAGCTCGTGCTGCCGGAGGGCAGCGTGGTCAATCCGCGCGAACCCGCGCCCACGGGCTGCCGGACCGCCACGATCAAGCGGGTGACGACGGCGATCCTGGGCGCACTGCGCCAGGCCGCGCCGGATCGCGTACCCGCAGATCCGGGCAGTGAGATCGTCATCATGCATTTCGGCGGCGCCCGTTCGGACGGACGGCGCTACGTGACGTCACAGCTTCTGGTCGCCGGCAGCGGCGCCGGGCCCGGGTCCGACGGCGTCGATGTTGTGGAAACCGACGCCTCGAACTGCCTGAACGTACCGGCCGAAGCGCTGATGATGGAGGCGCCGATCCGCGTGCACCGCGCCTCTCTCGCTCGCGATTCCGGTGGCCCGGGGACGGCGCGCGGCGGCCTCGGGGGTCTCTACGAATATGAGATCCTGGATGGCGATGCGACTGTGACCTATCGCGGTGAGCGCCATTTTTCCCCGGCGCAGGGCGCCGCCGGCGGGGCGGAAGGTGCGCCGGCCTACGCCCTTATCCGTCGCGCAAGCGGCGAGGAGCAGACCATTCAATCGAAGATCGTCGCGCGGCTGGAGAAGGGCGATCGGATCGTGATTGCCACCGCTGGTGGTGGCGGTCACGGCGATCCGCACGCGCGCCCGCCCAGCCAGGTTCGCGATGACATTGCCAACGGAAAAATTAGTCCGGCAGAAGCCGCAGAACGCTATGGCTATCGTGCGAATGCACCGGCAAAATGACACAGACGGGGAGAATGGGTCGATGAAACTGAAAGCACTGGTCGCGGCCGGGCTGATGCTGGCCCTGTGCGGAGCAGCGCGAGCCGAGGACAGCACCCAGGGCATTACCGACACCTCGATCAAGATCGGTGAGCTGGGGCCCTATTCAGGTCCGTACTCGATCTTCTCCCCACTGAATTACGGTGCGATCGCTTATTTGCGTTACATCAATGACCAGGGTGGTGTGAACGGTCGCAAGTTCGATATCGACGTGGCTGATAGCGCCTGCAACGAAACCACGGGCATCGCCGCCGCCAAGAAGCTGATCTCCCAGGACCAGGTCTTTATGATCATGTCGCAGCCCTGCTCCGGCGTGGCGCTGGCGATCAAGCCGATGCTGGTCCAGACCGGCACGCCCTGGATCGGCATATCCGCCGACCCGAAAATCTCTCGCCCCGCCGTGCCCGGCATCTTCCACACCACCTATACCGGCATCGAATCCGGGCAGGCCATGGCATCATTCGCCCTGAGCAAGCCCGGCGTGACTAAGATCGCGCTGGTTGCTCACAGCAATGACTGGGCAAAAGGCTACTGCGATCCGGCGAGCGAGTACGTGAAGTCTCATGGCGGACAGATTGTCGCGGACACCAAGCTGGAGCGTGGCGCCACCGACGCCACCACCCAGGTGCTGCAGATCAAGGCCTCCGGCGCCCAGGCGGTCATGGCCTGCCTGTACCAGCCGGAGTTCATCACCTTCATGCGCACCATGCAGCGCTTCAACGTCGATGCAATCGTGATGACCGGGCTCGGTGTGGATTTCGATCAGGTGCTGACCGCCATCCCCGACCATTCCTACCTGAAGGAGCGCTTCTTTCAGCCGTACCAGTTCAAGGCCAAGCTGAGGCAAGGGGCGCTCAAGAAGTTCCACGATATCTTCGTCAAATACCTCACCAAGAATGAGCTGCCGAAGGACGGGGTGCCGACCAATTTCTACTACTTCGGCGTTCCTGCCGCGATCGTCACGGTCGAGGGCTTCCGCCTCGCCGGACCGCATCCCACGCGCGAGTCCTGGGAAAAGGCGATCGAGTCGCTGCATGGCTTCGATACCGGCGTGCTGGCCGACACCGAGACGTTCGGTCCTGACAAGCATGTGGGCGTGAGCAAGATGTTCGCCGTAGGCCTGAACGATCAGGGGCAGGAGACCGTCTACAAATCATGGGACGACGCGCTGCCGGAGCAATGACGGAGTAAATGCTCCCCCAACTGCTGGTGAGCGGTCTCACCACCGGCATGCTCTACGCCCTCGTCGCGTTGTCCATGACGGTGGTCTACCGCGCGACCACGGTGGTGAACTTCGGTCATGGTGACATGATCGCGGCCGGTGCCTATGCCGCGCTGATCCTCGCCACCAGCGCCGGACTGCCCTTCGCCCTCGCCGTCCTGCTCGCCATCGCGCTGCTGTTCGTCTTCGGCATGGCTATGCAGCGCGGACTGCTGCAGCCCATCATCAACGGTCCGCACCTGTCGCTCGCGATGATGGCGCTCGCGGTAGGGTACGCGCTGCGGGGTATCGAGCGCTTGGAGTGGGGCAGGGACGTGCTGAACATGCCGCGTCCCTACCCGCAGGATGCCTACATGCTCGGCTCGGTCGTGATCACCACCGATGACCTGGTCATCACCGGCTTCGTGCTGGCCCTCCTGCTCGTGCTGTATGTTGTGTTCAATCTCACACCCATCGGCGTGCCGATCCGCGCCATGTTCCAGAACCCGCGCGGCGCGGCGCTGGTGGGAATCAACGTGCGTGCCTGGCACGCCGCGCTGTGGGGCGTCGGCGCCGCGCTGGGCGCGATCGGCGGCGTGCTTCTCGCCATCCTCGTCCCACTCACGCCCGACCTTGGCCAGTGGGTTCTGGTGCAGGGTTTCGCCGCCATGACGCTCGGCGGATTCGGATCGCTTGGCGGCGCCGTGATCGGCGGCCTTCTGCTCGGCATCATGGAAAAGCTGCTGGGCTTCTACATCAACACCGTGCTGATCGACATCACCGGCTATCTCGTCGCGATCATCGTATTGCTGGTGCGACCGCAAGGTTTGTTCGGGCCACGTGCCGCCATCCGTGTCTGATCGCCGCGTCTCCGCCCTGTGGTTGATCCCGCTTGTGCTGCTGCCCGTGCCGCTGCTGCTGAACGACTATCAGCAGTTCATGCTCAACCTGATCCTGATCTACGTCCCCGTCGGCATCGGCTTCAACATCGTCCTTGGTAACCTTGGACTGCTCGCCTTCTCCAACGTCGCGTATTTCGGCCTCGGTGCATACACCTCCGGCATCCTGATGGCCCAGTTCGCGCTGCCCTGGTTCGTCACGCTGCTGCCCGTCATCGCCGTGGGCGCCTGCGCCGGATGCGTCGCCGGCTTTCCGGCCCTGCGCGGTGTGCGCCTTTTCTACCTCGCGATCATGACGCTCGCCTTCGGCGAGCTCATGCGCTGGCTCTATATCCGCTGGGAGTCCGTGACCGGCGGGTCGATGGGCATGGTGGTACCTCCATCGGCCTTCCCGCTCGATACCGACCGGCACCGCTTCTACGTCTTCCTGGCCATTGGGGTGCTCAGCATCATCGCCACGCACCGGCTGCTGCGCTCCCGCTTCGGCCGTGCATTCGAAGCGATCCGAGGCAACGAAATCGCCGCCGCCGCCATGGGCATCCACACCGACCGGCTGATCCTGCTCGGCTTCGCTTGGGATGGTGCCCTGACCGCTATCGCCGGCGCGATGCTGGCCATCTCCATCGGCCACATCACGCCGGATTCGTTCGATCTGAACCAACTGATTGTGCAGTTCGCCATCGTCATGGTGGGGGGACTCGGCAGTCTCGCGGGCTCGGTGATCGGTGCACTGGTGATCACCGCACTCCCGCAATTCTTCATCAGCTTCCCCGGGTTTCAGGAACTCGCCTTCGGCGTGATGATCGTGCTGATCATCCTCTTTCTCCCGTATGGCCTCGCCGGCCTGATCGCCAAGCCCGTGCCGTCCCTGCAGCAGCGGTTTCACTATGACTGAACCCTTGCTGCGCATCGAAAACATATCAGTCCGCTTCGGCGGCCTGACAGCAGTCAACGACGTCTCCTTCGATGTCACACCGGGACAGGTCTGTGCGCTGATCGGCCCCAACGGCGCCGGAAAAACGACGCTGTTCAACGCCGTCTCCGGTCACGCGATACCGACCGACGGGCGCATCCTGCTCCACGGGGCGCCGATCCAGGGCCTGACGCCGCACGTGATCTCCGCCCGCGGTGTACGCCGCACCTTCCAGAATGGCGGGTTGTTTTCCGACCTCACGGTGCTGGAAAACGTGCTGGTCGGGCTGCACGGCAGCACCCCAAGCTCGATCGCCGGAACAGTGTTCGGTATATCCAGCAGCATCACCGCGGAACGCACCGCCGCCGCGCGCGCCCGCGAGCTTCTCCGGATGATGCAGATTGCGCCTCTGGCGGATCATCGTGCGGGAGGGCTGTCCGGTGGACAGCAACGCATGGTGGAGATCGTGCGCGCGCTCGCGACCTCGCCGCCATTACTGTTGCTGGACGAACCGGCGGTCGGCCTGTCTCCACCCATGCGCGCGCAGCTCGGTACCGTGATCCGACACCTCGCCGATCAGGGTTTGACCGTGCTGCTGATCGAACACGCGATCGAGCTGGTGATGTCCATCTCCGATCGGATCGTGGTCATGAGTGCTGGACGCAAGGTGGCGGACGGAACGCCCGAAGCCGTGCGCGCCGATCGCGCGGTGCTGGAGGCCTATCTCGGTCATGCCTGACCCCCTCCTCACCGCGCGCGGCATCAGTGCCGGGTATGGACGTCAGCAGATCCTGTTCGACCTCGATCTGGACCTGATGCCGGGTGAAACCACCGTGCTGCTCGGCGCGAACGGCAGCGGCAAGTCCACCATGCTGAACGCCTTGGCCGGCTTCGTGCGTCCGTGGTCAGGGACCATCCGACTGGACAGCACGAACATCGCCGGTTTTCCCGTCCACCGCGTGGCACGCCAGGGGATCCTTCTGGTCTCCCAGGCGCGCGACCTGTTTCCCGACATGTCGGTGGAGGAGAATCTGCGTCTCGGGGCTTGGGCCCGACCCGGCCCGCTGCCGCACCGGCTTGAACGGATCTACGCCTCTTTCCCGCGGCTGGCCGAGCGTCGCGCCCAACCCGTGCGCCAAATGTCGGGTGGTGAGCAGCAGATGGTCGCGATCGGCCGCGCCCTGATGGGCGAACCGCGCGTGCTTTTGCTGGATGAACCGTCCGGTGGCCTGGCACCCAGCTTCGTGCAAGAGATCGGCGCCATCCTGAGGCGGCTCAAATCCGATGCGGTCAGCATGATCCTTGTAGAGCAGAATATCCGCTTCGCCCTTGGCGTGGCTGACAGGCTCCTGATTCTGCGCGATGGCCGCGTGCAAGAGCGCTCTGACCTGCGCGATTCGGCGATCACCGAGGATGAGATCGTGCGGCAGATTTATCTGTGACAGCGATATTCGCCAGCGCCGCCGTCCGAGCGTTTCTGCTCGCCTTTTCGGCGCTCTTCTCGATCATAAATCCGATCGCGGGCGCATTGATTTTTCATGAAGCCACTCAGGTTCTACCACCGGAGCAGCGGTCTCGCTGCGCGAGCAAGGTCGGGTTCTACAGCCTGATCGTGATGCTTCTCGCGCTATGGACCGGATCATACGTGCTGGCCTTCTTCGGCATCTCCATCCCGGCTCTGCGCATCGCCGGCGGCGTGGTGGTTGCGCTGTTCGGCTGGGAGTTACTCAAGGCGCCCGAACAATGGGAATCACGCAAGCGCCGCCAGGCCGCGCGCTATACGACAGACGATCTTGCCTTTTTTCCGCTAACTCTGCCGATCACCACCGGACCTGGCACGATCTCCGTGGTCATCGCGCTCGGCGCGGAACGTCCGGATGACTTCGCCGGTGCCATGCTGTTCTTTTCCGGGGCATCGGCCGCTGCCGTCGCCATGGCGCTCGTCATTGCGCTGCTCTATCGCTGGGCCGACCCGTTCGCGGACCTGCTCGGCCGCAGCGGCGAGCGGATTCTGACGCAACTCGCTGCTTTCCTTCTGCTGTGCATCGGCGTGCAGATCCTGATCAACGGCATCCAAGGTGTGCTGACACCGATGCTGCGCCAGTGATCCAACCGACATCTATCGTTCACGGCTCAATCGAGCTGAAACAGGTTGACCTGCCAGGGGGCGTGATCGACGAACAGGCCGGCGCCCACCATTTCGGACCCGTCGCGCTGGTAGATCTCCGAGCCCATCATGTCGCGCAACTGGATCGACCGGCCGGCCAGATCCGGAAATGGCAGACGAAGACGGCTTTGTCCCCGCGAGTCTGCGAAATTGACCACCAGGCACAGCCGGCTGTCCTGGTTGCTCCACACACATGCGACGAAATTGTCGTGCGAGCCGTTGCCGTCCCAGGCGGGCAGCGGATCGATCAGTGACCAGGCGCCATCGCGCAGGACCGTCTGCGTCTTCAGCACCGATAACAGAAGCTTATAAAACGCGGCGATATCAGCATTCGCCGGCTCGACGGGTCCGCGACACAAATGCACCGGAACCCGCACGCGCGCCCCTTCGAACTGCCCGTGCTGGAAGAAGCGCAACCCCGGCGAGAAAAACGTGATGGCCGCCGCCGCGCGGTGCCGCGGCCAGGGGAACTGAGACGCCGCGCGCGGCTCATCGTGGTTTTCCAGGAACCTGATAAGCTTCGTCTGATAAGCCAGATCAGCCCTCAGATGATTGCGAACAGTCCCCGCATTTTCTTCGCGCAGCCGATCATACAAACGCTTGTCGTAGCAGTAATCGAAGCCCTGCTGCTGCAGCGTCCATTCCAAATCCCAGTACACCTCCGCCGCAAAGGTGAAGGTCTTCTGTTCGCGTACCGCCGCAATCGCCTTTGGCCAGAACGGCGCCGCGTGTAACCCCCATGTGCGCTCGAATATTTCCGGCAGCAGCAGCATCGCCATGTCGCACCGCACGCCGTCGCAATGCTCGCTGATCGCCACCAATTCCCGCAACTGCGCCGCCTGCAAATCCGGATTGGCGTAATTGAGCTGCAGCGTGTCCGGCCATCCCGGATAATTCGGATCGCGCCCATGCGCGAGCAGCCGTGTCCCGTGGTCGGTTTCGACCCGCAGGTAATTGCCCGGCGTCGCGGCAAACGCGCCATCGTCACCCGGCACATAGTAATCCGGGTTGGTCCTCACCCAGGGATGATCGGGCGCCGTATGGTTTGGAACGAAGTCCAGCATCAGCCGAATGCCCCGCGCGCTCAGCTTCGAGCGGAACTGCGCCAGCCCGGGTTCCCCACCCAATGCGTCATTGACACTATAGGCGGTGATGGCAAAGCCCGAGCCGCAGATGTCATCCTCCGTCAGGTCCGGCAGCACCCTCTTGAACTCCGCGCGCCAGTCCGGATTGGCACGTGACACGGCACGTCCGGCTGCACCGGTCTGCCAGACGCTCAAAAGCCAGATCCAGTCGAATCCCCTCTCGGCCCAACCATCGAACACGGCATCGTCGATATCGGACAGCGTGATTCTTCGCCCGGCCGTTTGCGACAATTGCCGCAGCCAGACGCGGGTATTGATCTGCAGCAGCGATGGATACAGCGTCATGCTCAGATTTTTCGCCGGTCCAGCACCCGGCGCGCTTTGCCGGCGGAGCGTTCGATCGAGCCGGGCGGCCCCGCCACGACATCCGCCGTCAACCCGATGGTCGCCTTGATTCGCGCGGCCAGCATCTGCGTTTCGCGTAGCAGCGCAGCCTCGTCCGCAGCGTGCGGGTGTGGCTCCACGCGCAGCGTCACCATATCCATCCGTTCCAGGCGATCGACTTCGATCAGATAATGCGGCGCCAGCAATGGGGAACGGAGCAGAACCTCCTCGATCTGGGTGGGGAACAGGTTCACGCCGCGTATCGCCAGCATATCGTCGGACCGGCCGGTGATCTTCTCCATCCGGCGCATGCTGCGGGCTGTGCCGGAAAGCAGACAGGTCAGATCGCGAGTGCGGTAGCGAATGACCGGCATGGCTTCCTTGGTCAGCGTGGTGAACACCAGCTCGCCCAGTTCGCCATCCGGCAGCACGGCGCCGGTTTCGGGATCGATCACCTCAGGATAGAAATGATCCTCCCAAATAACTGGACCGTCCTTCGCTTCCACGCACTCATTCGCCACGCCGGGTCCGATCACCTCCGACAATCCGTAAATATCCACCGCATCGATGCCGAATCCCGCTTCCAGTTCGGCGCGCATGACATTGGTCCACGGTTCCGCGCCGAAGATGCCGATCGTCAGCGAACAACCGTTCGGCTCGGCACCGAGCCGGCGCAGCTCGTCCAGGATCACCAGCGCGTAGCTTGGCGTGACGGTGATGATGTCGGGACGGAAATCCACGATGAGTTGTGCCTGACGCTCCGTCATCCCGCCGGAAACCGGCACCACGGTACAACCCAGACGCTCCGCCCCGGCATGCAAACCCAGGCCCCCGGTGAACAACCCGTAGCCGTACGCGTTGTGCAGCAGCATCCCGCTCCGTCCGCCTGAGGCGTAGATCGACCGCGCCACGACACCGGCCCAGATGTCCAGATCGGCTGCCGTATATCCGACAACCGTCGGCTTTCCTGTCGTCCCCGACGATGCATGAATCCGCGCCAACGTGTCACGCGGTACCGCGAACATCCCGAACGGATAATTGGCACGCAAATCGTGCTTGGTTGTGAAAGGAAAGCGCCGCAAATCCTCCAGCCGCCGGAAATCGTCCGGATGAACCCCCGCCGCGTCGAACGCCGCGCGATAATGCGGCACGTTGGCGTAGGCGTGGCGCAGCGTCCACGCCAGACGCTCCTGCTGCAGCGCACTGATCTCGTCGCGAGAGGCGGTTTCGATCGCATCCAACCCCGCCTGCTTCATGCTACGTCTCCTCTGGGAGGAAACTCTCCCGCGTGGTGCGCGACTGCCCACGCATCTCGGCCACCACGGTGCCATCCTCCCCCAGCACGCGCACATCGGTGATGCCGGTCCGGCCAGCGCGCACACGCTCCTGGGCTTCCGCGCGCAACATCTCCCCCGCCCGCCCAGGCCGCAGGAACGTGATAGAGCAGTGCTGCGCCACCGCGCGATCGCCATGCGAGTTGCACGCGAAAGCAAAGGCCGAGTCAGCCAGCGCGAAGATGAATCCGCCATGGCAGATGCCATGCCCGTTCACCATCGCCTGCGTGACACGCATCGTCAGCACCGCCTCCCCCGGCCCTGCGCGTAGCACCTGCATGCCGAGCCCACGGCTCGCATGATCCTGCGCCCACATGGCGTCCGCGCACGCGGTGGCGAGGCGCTCCGCATCATCTATCAGCGACCGGTAAAGCGTGGCTTGCGCTTCTCCAGGAACGCCCGCACGCCTTCCGCATAGTCGTCGCCGCGTCCGGCTTCGTCTTGCAGGTCGCGCTCCAGATTGAGCTGCGCATCCAGCATGTTCGCCGATGACGCGGCGAATTGCCGCTTGATCAGCGCCAGAGCGTGCGCCGGACCCGCTGCCAGCTTCGCAGCCAGCGCCTCCGCCTCGCGCATCAGCGCCGCATCCTCCACCGCGCGCCAGATCATCCCCCAGGCTTCCGCCTGCCGGGCGGAGACCGGTTCGCCCAGCATCGCGATGGCGCGGGCGCGTGCATCGCCGACCAGGCGGGGCAGGAAGAAGCTGCCGCCGCAATCCACCACCAGGCCGATGCGCACGAACGCCTGCAGGAATGCGGCGCTCTCGGCGGCGATCACGATGTCGCACGCCAGCGCGAGGCTCGCGCCCGCCCCTGCCGCCATCCCGTTGACGGCAGCGATGACCGGCAGCGGCGAGGCACGCAGGCGACGGATCAGCCGCTGGTGATACGCATCGGCGATCGGGCCCAGATCCGGCGGCCCTGCTGCCGAGGGCATGATCGCCGCACTTAACTCCTGGCCGGAACAAAACGCCCTGCCCGCGCCGGTCAGCAGGATGGCGCGGCAGCCACGGTCGGCTTCCGCCGCATCGATTGCCGCGGAGAACTCCTCCAGCATGCGTTCATTCAGCGCGTTGAGCTTCTCCGGCCGGTTCAGGACAATCGCGCGCCACCCTTCGCGCGATTGAACCAGGACGGTTGGTGCGTCGCTCATGCCGCGGATCCAAACGACAAAGCGTGCGGTGCACCGGTCCGCGCGGCCTCTTCCGCCGCGAGACACAGCAGCACCGCCTTGCGTGCCTCCCACGCCGGAACCAGCGCGCGGCCGCGTTGGAACCCATCCACGTATCCCGCAGAAGCGCGGAGAGTTCAGTGATCTCACCCGATTCGGGGATCGCGATGTCCTCTGGCGCCGCCTGCCCGACGCGCCGGATGGTCATGGCAAAGCGGGCATCGGTGGTGCGCGCCGTGTCCGCTGACCACCAGGTGCGCAGCGCCCCATCGCTGCCCGACAGTTCCAGATGACAATGATGACCGAATCCGCCCAGCATTTGTGAGACCTGGAAGCACGCGCCGTCAGCATAGCGTACGGTGGCAAGGATCGAGGAACTCATTCCCGGCTCGCCTCCCGCACCTTGCGCGATAACCGACACCGGATCGCCATGCGCCGCGAAGTACCACAACAGCAGATCAAAAAAAATGCACAGGCTCTTCCAGCAGCCAGGAGCCGACGCGCGCGCGGTCATAACGCCACCCGTCCGCCCCCCGGCGGTAGGGATGACGGAACAGGCTAAACGCAGCGCACTGCACCTCCCCGAGCACCCCAGAGTCGATCTCCTGCTTGACAGACCCCCATTGGGGGGACACGCGCATTTCGTGCACCACGCTGATTTGCCGGCCGGATCGAGCGGCCATGCTCAGGATGCGGTCGCACTCTGATCGCGTGATGGCCAGCGGCTTTTCCAGAATCACATGAGCACCAGCCGCCAGCGCGGCGACGGCGGTGTCGGCGTGCAAATGGCTTGGCAGCACGATGTCCACCACGTCCGGCTCGCGGCGCAGCAAATCGGGCAAGGTGCGCACCACCGGCACCCCCTGCAGATCGGCACGCGCCTCCGCAGCTGTGGCATCGCGCAAGCAGCACACCGCCGTGAGCTCCACGCCGGGCAGGGCACGCAGCGCCCGCGCGTGAAAGCGTCCCCAGGCACCATAGCCAGCCAGTCCAACGCGCATGCGATCAGACGTCTCCAACTCCCTGCAACCAGCATGATCCCGTTCGCGGCGCTCCGCCAAGCCCCCTTCCGGGTATCGGCCACTATGGTTAGCTTCCGCTCGGGACGGAGACGGTATGGCGACCTTAACGCTGCAAGGGGTGCGCAAAAGCTTCGGCCGAACCGAAGTCGTGCATGGCATCGACCTGGAGATCGCGGATCGCGAATTCGTGGTCCTGGTCGGCCCCAGCGGCTGCGGCAAGAGCACCATTCTGCGCATGATCGCCGGGCTGGAGGATGTCACCTCCGGCCGCATCCTGATCGACGGCGCAGTGGTGAACGACCGCGAGCCGAAGGACCGCGACATCGCCATGGTGTTTCAGGACTACGCGCTCTATCCGCACATGACGGTCTCCGACAATTTGGCCTTCGGTCTGCGCTATCGCGGCGTGCGCCGGGCGGAGATTCGCCGCCGGGTCGAAGGCGCCGCGCGGGTGCTGGAAATTACCCCGCTTCTCGATCGTATGCCGCGCGAATTGTCGGGCGGGCAGCGGCAGCGCGTGGCCATGGGCCGCGCCATCGTGCGTGATCCGCGCGTGTTTCTGTTCGACGAGCCGCTATCCAATCTCGATGCCCGGCTGCGGGCCCAGATGCGCACCGAGCTGAAAAAGCTGCGTGCCCGGCTTTCCATCACTACGATCTTCGTCACGCACGACCAGGTGGAGGCCATGACTCTGGCGGACCGCATCGTCGTGCTGAACAACGGACATATCGAACAGACCGGCACGCCCGAACAAATCTACGCCCGGCCCGAATCCGCCTTCGTCGCCAGTTTCCTCGGCGCGCCCCCGATGAACCTGCTCAACGCCACCGTTGACTCCGGTCGGGTCATGCTCGGCCCCGTTGCAGCGTATGCCAGCGCGCCAGGCACCGCTGACAGTGTGATTTGCGGTATCCGCGCCGAGGATCTTGCGCGCTCCAACGGCGCGACACACCAACCGGTGCTGCACGGTACCATCACCGCATTGGAGCCGCTCGGTCCCGATACACTGGTTTTTGTTGCCCTCGGCACGGATGAAATCGTCTGCCGCCTGCCGCCAGGTAATGCCGGTGTCCGGGCGAATCCATCAACCTGACATTCGACCCCGATCGGGTGCATCTGTTCGATATTTCGACCCACAAACGGATCCAATAACCAACAGGAGGAATCATGCCGATACGTCGCCGCACACTTCTTGCGTCCCTCGCCGCCCCAGCGATCATTCGAGCGGCACGGGCGCAATCGTCCCGCCAGGTCAGTATCCTGACGTGGAACATCCCCAACGCGCAGCCCTTGATGGACACCTGGATCAAGGATTTCACCGCCACACGCCCCGGCGTCAGCGTGCAGCGGCTGGATAAGAAAGGCCCGGACCTGCCGGCATTCTATCAAACCCAGCTTGTCGCCGGTACGCCGCCGGACGTGATCGACCTGCAGGGCGGCCTTGGCATCGAATACGCCGCTCAAGGCGCCCTAGCGGATTTAACGCCGCATCTGGCGCAGCATGCGGACGTGAGGTCCCGGTTCAATGCAGACTACCTGGCCAATTGGGTATTCGACGGCAAGAATTACATGCTGCCGTTCTACATCTCCAAAACGCTTCTGTTCTACAACAAGGCGCTGTTTCAGAAGGCAGGACTCTCGAGCCCTCCCGACAGCTTCGACTCTCTGCTCGATCAGGCTGCAAAAATCGACACCGGCGACCAGAGCGGATTCCTGACCCTGAACTTCGACTGGCTGTATTGGCCGCTGTTCAAAATGAACGGCATCGAGCTGCTGACCCCGGACCTCAAGCAGACTGCCTTCGACACGCCGCAAATGCTGGACGTGACCACGCGGCTGTCCAAGTCGACCGCGACACCGGCGATCGACAAGATCTCCTGGACCGGTCGCTGGGTGGAACCGCTCGGTTCGTTCTCATCCGGCAAGGTCGGCATGCTGCATGCGCATTCGCCGGCCTATTTGTACATCAAGGGCCAGGGTCCCTGGGTCAACAGCGACACATTGGGCGTCGCACAAATGCCGGGCAACTGGGCGGTTCCCAACAGCCACGGCCTGGGCATCTCCGCCCAGTCCAAACAGCCCGATCTCGGCTGGGATCTACTGAACTTCATCACCGAACAACAGCAGGCGTTGGCCTTCGCGCGCGCGTTCAAGGTGCTCGCCGGCAATACGGCAGTGGATCAGCAATTGCTGACCGACATGCGCAGCGCCGACCCGCTCGGTGCGCAGGTACTGGAAACGCAACTCCAATATACCGACAAGATGTGCGGCAACTGGCGCCTGGGCGACGACAGCCAGGTGAAGGACGCGTTCTATCCCAATCTGCAAAGCGCGCTGCTGGGTCAGCGCTCGCCCAAGGCGGCGATCGATGCAGCGAAGCGGTCTGTCCAGCGGGTTCTGCAGCGCGCCTGAAATGGAGGCCGCCGTTCCGCTGATCGGCCTTGCGCCGCGTCGGCGCTTCAGCCCTCGTGCGCTGAAGCGCGGCGCGGTAATCGCATGCTTCCTCGCCCCGTCGCTGGTGATCTTTCTGCTCTATCGCGTGCTGCCCCTGTTCTGGAACCTGTACCTATCCTTCCAGTTCTGGTCCCCGCTGCACCCCGCGCGCTTTGCCGGCGTGGCCAACTATATCGAGATGTGGCAGGACGACGTCTTCTGGCAGGCGCTGGGAAACACGCTGATCTTTATGGCCGCGGCGCCGGTTGCCATCGCCATCGCGCTCGGCTTGGCTCTGCTGGTCAATTCCGACCTCAAGGGCGCCGCGATCTATCGCACGATCATCTTCCTGTCTTATCCGCTCATGACCGTCGCGGTGGCAATCATCTGGCGGTGGATGTACGACCCAAGGGGCGGGCTGATAAATTACGCGCTTCGCTCCGCTGGACTTATATTCCAACCCATCAGCTTCCTTGAAAGCGGCACCTGGGCACTGCCATGCGTCATCCTCTCCGACCTATGGCAAGTGCTCGGCTTCTACATGATCATCCTGCTCACCGGATTGCAGGCGATCCCGCCCCACCTATACGAAGCCGCACGCATCGACGGAGCACCGGCGCGCGCCCGCTTCTGGCGCATTACCCTGCCGCTGCTGCGGCCGTCACTGTTCCTCTGCGGCGTGGTGGGGATCCTGAATTCCTTCACCGCGTTCGATTTGGTCTACGTCATGACCCAGGGAGGTCCGGATCACACCACCGAGTTATTGATTACCTACATCTACCGCGAAGGGTTCGGCGAAACCCGGTTCGACTACGCCGCCGCACTGACCATCGTGCAATTCGCACTGCTCCTCGCCCTCACTTGGCTCGCCCACCGAGCGGCAGGCCGCAACGCCGGCGCGCTTGCATGAAGCTGTTGCGCCACACCCTGCTTGTCCTGATCTGCGCGGCGATGCTGGTGCCGTTCTATTGGGTGCTGAAGACTTCGCTGACCGGCGAAAACATCTACGCCTATCCGCCGTCACTGATCCCGCACGACGCGAACCTGTTCCATTACGTGGATGTCTGGTACTTCATTCCCTTCCCCCGCTACCTGCTGAACAGCGTTGCGGTCTCCGTCCTGGCCGTGATCGGCAATCTGGTGCTGAATGCGCTGGCCGGCTACGCGCTCGCGCAACCCTTCGTCGGCCGGCAGACAATCATCCTGCTCTTGCTCAGCTGCATGCTCATTCCATTCCAGGCCACCATCATCCCCGCCTATCTCATCACGGCGCGGCTGGGGCTGCTGAACGCCTATCTCGGCCTCGCTCTGCCGCTGCTCTCCACCATCATCTGCATCTTCGTCTTCAAATCGAGCTTCGAAGCAGTGTCCCGCTCGTTGCAGGACGCCGCGCGAGTCGATGGTCTGAACGACGTGCGGATTCTGCTGCGCATCATGCTGCCGCTATCGAAGCCCGCAATGGCCACCAACGTGATCCTGTCCTTCATCTGGTCGTGGAACGCCTTCCTCTGGCCGCTGATCATCACCCGCACGAACGACATGCAGACCCTGCCACTCGGTCTGGCGCGGTTCCTGTCCTACATGGAGGACACGACGGGTGCGCTCTACGCCTTTGTGGTGATGGTCCTAGCACCCGGACTGTTCGTCTTCTTCATGGCGCAGAAGGAGTTCATCCGCGGTCTGACCGCCGGAGCCGCCAAGCTGTGAAGCTCCTACGCTCCCGCTTCGTGATCGTCCCGCTGTTCCTGGCGATCCTGATCGGCGGGTGGAACCTGTACGTGCTCCAGCACGATCACGGCCGCCTCGCCGGCCGCGTCATGACCGCCTCTGGCCAGCCGGTTTCGGATGCAACCGTCATCCTGTATCAGCAGCAATTCACCAACCAGATCGAGCATGCGCGCACACGAACCGACGCCGACGGGGGGTTCCGGTTCAGCGGCAACGATTCCCATCTCGTGCAGCTTCAGGCGCGCGCTCCGGATGGCGCGCAGTCGCCGCGCGTCACCGTTCGCCTGTGGTTCAAAGCTCAGGACCGCACTCTGTTGCATCCGCTCGTCATCGGCGCGCGCGGGTGACTCCCGTTTGGCACCCCGAGCGCTTTGCCGCGCGCCTGCCCTTCCTGCGCCGCAGGGCCACACTAACCGCCGATACGCGTGCGTTCTTCCAAACCCGCGGCTACACCGAGGTCGAAACGCCCTACGCCGTCCCCACTCCGGGCGAAGAAGTGCACCTCCGCACCTTCGCGACCACGCGCGAACATCCCGACGGCACGACCCAACCTCTCTGGCTGCACACCAGTCCGGAATTCGCCATGAAGCGCCTGCTTGTCGCCGGCGCCGGGCCGATCTTTCAATTCGCGCGCGTCTGGCGCAATGCCGAGGGCAGCGACCTCCACTCGCCCGAATTCACCATGCTGGAATGGTACAGGCCCCCCGCGGACATGGACTTGCTGATGGATGAAACCGAGGTCTTCCTGCGCTCCGTCATGCCGCCAACCGTCGCCTGCCGCGGCATCACCACCAGCCTCGAATCGTTCGAGCGCCTGACCGTGGCGGACGCATTCACCCGCTACGCCGGCGCCGATCTACTCGGCACCGCGAACAACGCGCCAGCCCTCGCCTCCTCCGCCCGCGTCACCCTTCGACCCAACGAAACCTGGGAAGACCTGTTCTTTCGCCTGCTCCTCGAACGGATCGAGCCGCATATCGGCCGCGCCCACCCGACCTTCCTGACACACTGGCCCGCAGCGCAGGCGGCCCTCGCGCGGCGCGACCCGCGCGATCCGCGCGTCGCCGAGCGCTTCGAACTCTTCCTCTGCGGCATGGAACTGGCCAACGCCTTCGTCGAACTGACCGACGCGACCGAACAACGTGCACGGTTCGAGGAAAATCGCGCGCGCCGCCATGCGACGTACGGCCCTGATTGGCCGATGGACGAGGACTTCCTCGCCGCACTCTCCTTCGGCATGCCGCCCTGCGCCGGCATCGCACTTGGCTTCGACCGCCTTGCAATGATCGCATCTAGCGCGGACAGGATCGGTCAGGTGATCTGGCTGCCGCCGCCTGATTTGGCGTAGCACGCGGCAGTCAGCGCAGCGCCGCTGGTCGCAAGCGGCAACAGCGCCGCCATGCCGGTGCGCATTTGCAGAAACCCGCCCAGGATTGCGCCCACGCAGTAGCACACCCAGGATGCCATCTGCCGTTTCGTATCAGTCGACAGCGTGGTCGTGCGGCCAAGCAACCGCTCTGCAACGGCCTTGGCGATAGCGGTCAATGTGCCCGTGAACACCACAGTGATGATGCCGGACAAACGCAAGGACTGCGCAACCGCCGCCTGCACGCCCATCGCCAGCGCCGCGAGCGTGATCAGTATATATCGCACTTGCGGCTGTTGCAGCGTCGGTTCATGCGACAGCCAGATACCGCACAGCGCCGTCAGCAGCACCACTTGCGCGCCGATCAGTACGCGCGGTTCGCGACGAACGACCGACGATATGGCCGCTCCCACCAGATACGCCACCAGCGCAACGCCCGCATTGATTCCAAGCGGCCACGCCTGCTCTCCGATGGCGATGCCCAGCACGATGGTGTTGCCGCTCATCGCCGAGGTGAACACACCAAACGCAAGGAAACTGATGGCGTCCACCGCCCCCGACGTGGCGGAGAGCAGAAACAGAATGCCGGCGGGCGAAGCGATCCTCAGAATTCAACGCCGGCAACAATGATCAACTGCGTGGTCGCCGAACGGACCCGAAGGTCCCTCAACGGCGCATACTCCTTCGAATTGTACCACGCCTTCGCCTGCTCCGCGCTCGGGAACTCCAGCACGACCATCCGGCGCATCGGATGGTCGCCCTCCATCCGCTCGGCCGCCCCGCCGCGTACGAGATACCGCCCGCCAAAGGCCTGCACAGTCGCCACAACCTGTTTGCCATACTCGGCGAACTGCGTCGGGTCGGTTACCTCCAGCTCGGCGAGAACATAACCTTTTGGCACGAGGCTCCTCCCGCAAAAATGGTTCCTCCGACCCTATGCCCGCCTGCCCTGATTGGGAATACTGTGCGCGGATATCGGGAGACCATGATGCCGAACCTGTCAGCCGAGCATCTGACGCGTATTGCGACCGCGCTGTTGAAAGGCGCCGGTGCACCGGAACAGGAAGCGGCGACCGTCGCGCGCCTGTCCATCGCTGCTAATCTGGCGGGGCACGACAGCCACGGCATCATCATGATCCCGAGCTATATCGAGCGCATGAAGGTCGGTCACATCGTGGCAGGCGCGCCGTGGGTGATAACACAGGAATCGCCGACCACGACCGTGATCGACGGCCATTGGGGCTTCGGCTACGTCGTGACGGAACGCGCGATGCGCCTCACCATCGGGAAAGCGAAGAAGCAAAACGTTGCTGCTGCAACGGTCTTTCGGCAGGGCCATATCGGGCGGCTTGCGTCCTATCCGCTGATGGCCGCGGCGGAAGGCATGATCGCGATGATCACCGCCAATTCGGGGCGGAGCCCGAAGCAGGTGGCGCCGTTCGGCGGAGCCAAGGCGCGACTGGGCACCAATCCGATCTGCTTCGCCGTGCCGTCCGACCTGCCGGGACCTCTGTTCTTTGACATGGCCACATCGGCAGCGGCGGCGGGCAAGGTTCTTCTCGCCGTGGCACGCGGCAAACCGGTACCCGACGGCTGGATCATCGATTCGGACGGACATCCAACCACTGATCCGCGCAAGCTGCGGCAGGGTGGCGCCTTGCTACCCCTGGGCGGCGCCGAGGGTTACAAAGGTTATGGCTTGGCGGCGATCGTCGAGATCTTCTCCGGTCTGCTCACGGGCCTTGGCTTCGGAATCGAACCCACCGGCCGGCACAATGATGGCTGCTTCATTGCCGTGTTCAACGTCGCTGCGTTCCGCGATCTGGCGACCTTCAAGCGGGAAGTGACCGAGTTTGCCCACTACTTGAAAGAAACCCCGCCGGCTGAGGGTTTCGACCGCGTCTACTACCCCGGCGAAGTGGAATGGGAACGAGAACAGGACCGGCGAAAGAGCGGAATTCCGATCGAGGATGCGACGTGGGACGTGATTACGAAATTGGCGAAGGAGCTCGGCTGCACCGAGGTGCTGAACCCGTGATCGGGCGCAGCCTGCGCCGGCTGGAGGACGAGCGCTTTCTAACCGGCGCCGGCCGCTATATCGATGACATCATCCTTCCCGGCATGCTGCACGCGGTGGTCGTGCGGTCGACGCATGCGCATGCTGATATCGCCTCCATCGACACAAGCGCGGCAAGCAGCATGCCCGGTGTGCGCGGTATCTTCACGGCGGCCGATCTTGCGCCTGACCACCTCGGTTCGATCCCTTGTACCGCGACGGTCGCCACGATGGAGCCGATGATCCTGCCGCCGCGGCCCGCTTTGGCAGCAGACCGCGTGCGGCATATTGGTGAGCCCGTGGCTTTCGTCGTGGCGGACAGCGCTGCCGCCGCGCGCGATGCGGCAGAGCAGGTGATGGTGGACTACGAATCCTTGCCTGCGGTGATTGATCCGGTGGCAGCAATGAAACCGGGCGCCACAGCCCTGTGGCAGGAGATGCCAAACAACATCTCCTACCGGTTTCAGAAAGGCGACCGCGCTGTGACGGAAGCCGCATTCGCCCAGGCCGCGCATGTGACCTCGATCGAGCTGATCAATAACCGCTTGACGATCGCCTCGATGGAAACGCGCGGCGCGATCGCAACGATCGAACAAGGCGTCATGCATTTGATGCTCAGCGGCGCCGGCGTACATGGAATCCGCGATGCGCTCGCGGACATCTTTCATGTGCCGCCGTCCTCTATTCGCGTCAGCGCACCCGATGTGGGCGGCGGATTCGGCATCAAGAACGCGGTTTATCCCGAACTCATCCTTCTGCTCTGGGCCGCGCGCCGGATTGGCGCTCCGATCAAATGGGTGTCGGACAGGGCCGAGGATTTCGCCAGCACCTCGCAGGGGCGGGACAATCACACGCGCGGAAGGCTGGCGCTCGACAGCAATGGCCGGTTCCTCGCTCTGCATGTCGAAAACATCGCCAATCTCGGCGCCTATGTCACCGGCTTCGGCCCGGGCACATCCACCAACGCGCCATCGACCGCGATGGGCGGCGCCTACGTGGTACCGGCGATGTTTATGGACGTGCACGGTGTCGTCACCAACACCCTGCCGATCGATGCCTATCGCGGTGCCGGCAAGCCCGAAGCGAATTACCTGACCGAGCGTCTGATCGACCGCGCCGCACGTGAGATGCATCTCGATCCCTTCGAAATCCGGCGCCGCAACCTCATCACCGAATTTCCGTACCGCAGCGCTTTCGGCATCACCATCGATTGCGGCCGCTTCCGCACCAACCTGGACGAAGCGGAACAGCATGCGGACCGAGCCGGATTTGCGGCGCGCCGTGCCACCTCGGAACGCGCCGGCAAACTGCGCGGCTTCGGTGTGGCATGCTTTATGGAAACGGCGCGTGGCCAACCCAACGAGGCGGCGGAGATCCGCTTCGAGCAGGACGGACACGTCGCGCTGCTGGTGGGCACACAATCGAACGGGCAGGGGCATGAGACGTCCTATCCGCAGCTTGCCGCGGAGCGCTTCGGTCTGCAGATTGAGACGTTCCGCTATGTGCAGGCGGACACGGCATTGGTAGCGACCGGCGGCGGGCATGGCGGCGCGCGATCCATGCATATGGGCGGCACGGCACTCGCAATGGCAGCCGAACAGGTGGTTGCGAAGGCGCGCACGGCTGCCGCACGGTTGCTGCAAACGCAACCGGATACGCTGACGTTTGCCGACGGCGTATTCTCGGAGGATAACGGCCGCTCGGTTTCCCTGCTCTCGGTCGCGCGTGAGGAAAACCTGGACACACGCGCCGAGAACATATGCGACCTCTTTACCTTTCCGGGCGGCTGTCACGTGGCGGAGGTGGAGGTCGATCCGGAGACCGGCGCCGTGACGCTGGAACGCTACATCGCGGTGGATGATTACGGGCGGCTGATCAACCCGCTGCTGACCGTGGGCCAGGTGCAGGGCGGGGTCGCGCAAGGGATCGGCCAGGCGATGATGGAACACACTGTCTATGATCCGGACTCCGGCCAGCTGCTGAGCGGAACCTTCATGGATTATGCAATCCCTCGCGCCGCCGATCTGCCGGATCTGGATGTGACATTGGGGGAGGTCCCGACCCGGGCGAACCGGCTCGGCGTGAAGGGATCGGGACAGGCCGGAGCCATCGCCGCGCCGCAGTCAGTCATGCATGCCATCCTCGATGCCCTGGAGCCGCTGGGCGTGACGCACCTGGACATGCCGGCGATGGCGGAGTCGGTCTGGCACGCGATCGCCGCGGCGCGTGTTTGACGGGGCGGAGGGGAGTCCCTAGAAGCGCAGATGCAAACGCCGTGTCCGGACGTCGTCCGGGATGCGCTCCGGCGGAGGGGTGGCCGAGTGGCTGAAGGCGGCGGTTTGCTAAACCGTTATACGGGGTCAACTCGTATCGTGAGTTCGAATCTCATCCCCTCCGCCAATACCTAGGTCGCAATAAGGCGCAGCAGGGCGAAACGCTTGATTTTTCAAGCATTCCCAGCTAATTCGAGGTCGCAGCGGGGCGCGATAAGGCGCCTGGGATTTGCCTTATGAGGGGCGAACGTGGCGGTCGGGTCGAATTCGAAATCGAGAGAAAGCGTAACGAGAAGCGAGTTCCAGCCCCGTGCCAGGATCAGAAATCGGCTCGGCAATCGACTGACGGAGAACGCGGTCAGGCTCGCGCGCACGCCGGGCAAATACCCTGACGGCAACGGCCTCTGGCTCGTCGTCGATGCGCCGGAGCGTCGTTACTGGCACTACCGCTATCAGTCGCAGGGACGGTCGCGGAGCATGTCGCTTGGCTCGGCTGACGATATCACTCTCGCCAAGGCCCGCGCGCTGCACGCCGAGGCGCGCAGCCTCGTCGCGCGCGGCATTGATCCGCTCGCCCAGCGGCGCGCGGGTGTGCCGGTCACGACGCCATCGCCGATATACGATCCGGTAGCACCTAATTTCGCGACCGCTGTGGATGAATACCTTGCGGCGCACGAGGCGGGGTGGAAGCACCCCAAGCACCGGCAGCAATGGCGCAATACGCTCGCCACGCTCTATCCGGTGATTGGCGATGTGCCCATCGCGCAACTCGATACCTCGCATGTCTTGCAAGCACTCGAACCGATCTGGCGGAGCAAGCCGGAGACGGCGTCACGGCTGCGCGCGAGGATCGAAGCGGTGATTGACTATGCAACCGTGCGCAAGTGGCGCGAGCGTGGGCCGAACCCCGCTGCGTGGCGCGGCCATCTGAAATACGTGCTACCGGCACCCGGCAAGCTCCGGGTGACGGAGCCCCATCCGGCGCTGCCCTGGCACGAGGGCCCGGCCTTCTTGGGGAGCCTACGCAAAGAGGCGGGCATGGGCGCACTGGCGTTGGAGTTCGCGATCCTGACCGCTGCGCGCTCCGGCGAAGTGCGCGGCGCGCGTTGGGACGAGATCGACCTGACCACCGGGATCTGGACTGTCCCTGCCGGTCGCATGAAGGCTGGGCGCGAGCATCGCGTGCCGCTCTCCCGTCCGGCACTCCTGATCCTGTTGAAGCTGGCGGAGGTCAGGGACGGTTCCGGGTTGATCTTCTTCGGAGTGAAGCGTGGCGCCCCGCTTTCCGACATGACCTTGACCGGCGTGCTGCGCCGGATGGGTCGCCGCGATCTGACGGTGCACGGCTTCCGTTCGACGTTCCGCGATTGGGCTGCCGATAACGGCAAGCCCGCCGATGCGGCGGAGCGCGCCCTGGCACATGTCATCGGCAACAAGACGCGCGGTGCCTATGAGCGCACCGATCTGCTCGACGTTCGGCGCGCACTGATGAATGAATGGGCGGCGTTCCTGGCGCGGCCATCGGTTGAAGTCATCCGGCCAGCCCAGTGGGCGATGAGCGCCTGAACCCCCAAAATAGCAGGAAGCCCACATGGCAAGTCCTCCCGAAAGGTGGGTCACCTACGATGCACATCAGGCTTTAGCCTTTTCGCCGCACATTATTGCGAAGATTTACCAACTATCCTCCATGTTCATGGCGGAGCGAGCGTTAGCGAAATACTCCTTGGATGATGCCAGAACTGGCTTCAAGGGACGCAGAGTGACTACGACTGAGCTTGAGGTGTTGCGCAACGAGTTATTTCTAAACACTGCCACGTCGCTGTTGGTCGAGATCGCCATCTTCATGCGCATCATAGACGATAAGTTCAATGGCAAGTATCCAATCTCGGACAGGGTCTCGCTTGATTGCGGGGATATGTGTCTCAAGGACCCGAACGGGAACACGAAAGAGGTTCCGCTGAACTTCCGAGAGGCTTGCAACAAGATCATTCACGGCAAAGAGTTTTCCTTCTTGCAACAAGACGTAATCGGGTGGGAGCAGTTCCGGAGCTGGCGAGCGCCTGTTTTCTTCTATCGACCGCTGGTCGAGTTTTACGGCGAGCGTGGCAAGGATGAATGGAAGGCCTGGCTCAAGGTCTTAGACTTCTGCAAGATCGCTTCGATGATCAGTCGGATTACGCTATTCTAGTCCGCTACAGCCCGTCAGGCGGGCCCGGCCCCATTGACACGTCCTGCGCCGTTGACGCGCCCAGGCGGCCCAGGAACGGGCTGTGTGTCGCCCTTACCGTCGCCGGTTCCTGGCGGCTTCCCGCCCGTCGCCTGCATGATCAGCTCATCGGCGCCGGGCTTCGGCGCAAAGCCCTCGATCTCGCGCGCTTCGTTTTGGGTCAAAATTCCGCTGCGCACCAACTGCACGGAGGCGGCCGTGCGCTGCGCGAAATCACCGCGCAGCAAGCCCGACAGATCGAGATGCAATGAGATCGTGGAACCGAGGATGATGCTGCGCTGAAACTCCGCCTCGATCTTGGTGACGATGGGAAGCAGTGTCTTGCTGCCCCACCATTGCATTGCGGTTGCGGTGTTGCTGAACGTCGCTTTTGACCAGTCGCCGATCATCGGCGGCGGACAGTCAAAAATCCGGGCGATCTCCTCGACGCTGAATCGCCGCGCCTCAAGTAGCTCATTATCTTCCGCCGACAGGTTCAGCGGGTTCACCTTCATGCCTTCCTCGACAATGACCGGCCGGCGAGCATTTCCAGGCCCGGCATGTGTCTGCACCCACGAATTAGCGATGCGGTCGCTGGCTTCTTTCGACAGCCGGCCGGGGTGTTCCAATGAGACGTTCGGCACGCCCTGATTGGCCCACATCGAGGCGCTGAATGTCTGCGCGCCGAGCGAGGCTTCGAGCACGGCCGGGCAGCGCGACAGGCGCGAGCGACCTAAAATCCCGGTGTCGCTGCGATCTTTCAAAAACAGGCAGTCATCAGCAAAAATCCGCTTCGGCACGCCTGCGCTACCGCCCCACGGCGTGACCAGCCGCATGATATCGAATGCGAGTTTCGCGGCCGGCGCGGTCGGTCCGAGTGACTCATTCGGATCAGCGGGAACCAGAATTGGTTGCGCTTGCCAAAACGGCACGGGCGAAAGCTGCGTGACCTCGCCGCGTTCGTCATACTGCGGATCGGCGACCGTGTTGCCATAGAGCAGCATCGAGGCCACGGCCCACTCGATGAAATCGGCCCAGGTTTGCAGCGTGTTCGGCCGAGCGATCAGGCGGTTCAGCCAGTGCGTCTTATCCTCGACGCGGCGATCCCCGTCCTGGCGGAACACCAGCGCGGGCAGCGCGGCAATGGCGGCGGAGATCGAGCCGACGCACGCCAGCACGGCGGATAAGTTTTCCGCATAGGTGACGTTGCCGTAGTAGGGCACCACGTAATTGCCGGCGAGCGGCGGCATCCAGGTGGACACGTCGCGCCGTTCGGTGCCCATGAGCCAGCGGCCGACGCGCTCGCGTAGGCTCATAGCGTGCGCGCCCAGAGCCGCAATCGCGCGGCGGTATGCGTCATGCGCGCGGCATGGCGGGAGCGCGCGGACACCGTGGTGTCGGGATAGGCCGGCTGCCAGGACACGATGCTGATCTCGCGCAGATCGACGCCGCGCAGGATGCGGCGATCCGGTTTCGGCCAGGACTCGTCAGTCGGCACGAAACCGAAGCTGCAACCGCCGCAATTGCCGGTGCGCACCAGTTCCAGCACGTCATCGGCAATCGTCGTGCGCGGCAGATCGAGGCTGAAATTCAAGCCGTCCGCTGCTTCGCGCAGTTGCAGGCTGCCGCTGCGCGTGCGGCCCAGCAACCGTTCGGGGTTGTGATCTTGCAGACAGACCACATCGGCCCCCGATGCGAGCGATGCGCGGAAGGCACCGGGCGCAATGCTTTCCTCGAATCCGCCGATGCGCGTCGGCACGTTGAACGGCGCGACGCGGCCGAGCAGTTAGCGCCCTTCCGTGCGCAGTTCAGCCGTAGCGGTGCGCCGCTCCAGCGGGATCATGAAAGATCGACGTTGACGTAAGCGAAGCTCTCGGGGTGTCTCGGGGATACATCGATTGTGCACGCGCCGCGCAGCAGCACATTGCCGCTGCCTCCTTGCGTATACGGATCGATTAGCAGATCGAGCTCGCTCCACATGACGATGATAAGATCGGTCCAGTTGCCGAACACCAGAGGCCCGGTTGCCGGCGGTCCCGAGGTGCCGATCAGCAGATTTGTCCAGGCCCGCGCGTAGCCTTCCTCCTTGCCAAACAGGAGATCGAGGCCCAGCGGTCGGCCATAGTTATCGAGCAGTTGTTTGAAGGCCCGGCGCACGTCACTGTTGCCGACGTAACCAAAGCTGCCGGTTGGCGTCAGTGCATTGAGACCGGACAAACTGGCTTCGAGATCGGTTGACAGTGCATACGATGCCGCCGCGCTCGCGATCATGGGCACGGCGGGATTGTGAACGATCCCCAAAGGCTCCGGCGCAACGCCGCTGCCGCACAGCGCGCCGTAATCGATCTCGCGCGCAAGTTGCATTGCCATATCGTAACGGAGTGTCGCCTCTACATCGGGCGTGGCGTTCTGGAGCATATCGCGCGTCCAGGTCGCGATCACACCGGCATGGTGCGGCCGGAATTGCACCTGATCCATGCTGCGTCGGAGGTCGGGATCGGGCTGTTCTCACTGAACCACCCCGGCACGGTCGGCGTTTTCAGTCACGGCAGATTTAGATATCCGCGCTGATCGCTCATGACGCGCGCGCCAAGCCCGCGCACAACAATGTTTGGCCGCAGCGCGTCGATATACTGCTCGGCGTCCAGAATCACGGGGATAAGGCTGGACCCTGGCCCCGCTGCCGGTGTCGTGGTGCTGATGATGCGCGTCTCGATGCCCTTCGTATTCAAGGCCGCGCGCATTTCATGATTCAGCGAGAGCGCGCGCAGCGGCACGGTGATCGAGCCGCCGCGACGCAGGCCGCGCCGAACCAGTTCTTGCGAGACTTCGCGCTCGCGGCCGTCGCCCAGGCCGTCGCCCAGGAAGGCGGAGATCGCCCGCGTGATGCTGAACCGTTCGCACTCGCGGTCAAAGTTGCGGTCCGCGCGATCACTGATCGGCATGCCGGCGCTGCGCTGCTGGAGATCATCGAGCCGGGAACGGGCGGCAATCGACTGCTCCAGTTCATCGAGCAGCGCGCGCAGGGCGGCAAACTTCGTCGCGGCTTCGCCGTTCAGCGTGCCGTCATCATTCACGTTGTCCGCGTCGTCGGTCAGTTGCCGAAGCTCGCGGGTCAGTTGTTCGCGGTGCGCCAGCAGCGCGCGCATGGGTGCCAGTGTCGCCATGTCCGTTTCCCTTTTTGGGTGAGCGGGGAGGCGCGGTGCGGCACGAAAAGCGGGGATCCGTGGGGATGCAGCCGGCCGTTCGCGCAACGCAGCGCGGTCAAAGGCCGTGGGCCCCCCTAATTCTTCGCTGTTCTGGGGCGGGTGCATCCAGGGCCGGATCGGCGGCCCCTGCGGGCAACAGTAGTGTTGCCCCACTCGGGGAAAGCGCGGTGATCCGTCGCCGGCACGCTGCGCCGGGGGTGGGCGACGGGTCAAGCAACATTCTTTCGCGAAAGATTATTGCGCGGGACCGGACATGCCCCGCGCGGCCCGTAGGAAGCTCGTAGGAGGCGGGTGCGGATCGGCGCTCTCTGACACACCAGCCAGGGCGTTCGGCCCGTGTGGGCGCGCATCCCTGCGGGCCACTTGGCGCCGAATGATGCAACAGTCCTGTTGCACCACCGCTGAATATTCCGGAAGCGGATCGCTATTGGAACTTAGTGCCGATCACCATAGCTAAGCGTTTTGCTGACGTAGCGGTATCTAATACCGCTGTCGAGTCAATTCAGATCGACTTCCACGCGCTGCGTTTGTTAGCTCTTCCGGCGGTATCAAACTTTACCCGCACGGAAGCGGTGGAACATGCCGCATGAACTTCGCGCGGCGTCGCCCGACCATGCCGCGCTCGTCCGCCAGTTCCATCAGCCGCGCTCGGTGCGCGCACTCCGCGAGCCAGCGCTCCAGATCATCGCGCGTAGGCACGAGCGCCGCCAACTCGGTTTCACTCACAACGAAAGCGGCGAGGTCATCATCTTGCTGGTTCGTCATGACAGCCGCCAGCCTGGGATTTTTGCATCATAAGAAAACGATTGGGGCGCGGTCTTCGTTTGATCAGTCCCGCAAGGTTGGAAACGGGGTCACAGCGAGTGGACCTTCGCTGCGGAAGCGAGGGCGATCGGGCGGGAGATGAAGAAAAGGACGACGCCGAGTGCCAGAAAATGCCCAGAAACACGACCGCTCAGCCGATCGGCCAGCTGACTACGCACGAATAGAAGAAGTGATAGACTTGCGATCATTAGCCCCGCGCATGAGGCCCATAGCAGTGGCGATCGTGAGTGAACCAGTGCGATCAACTGAAACCAGCCCAGGGAAGCTAGGACGCTGTCAAGGAGGCCAATAAGCCTGAGGCTCAGAATGAATACGACCGTCCACTGAGGTGGTCCCGGAAACTGGGACAGGGGGTTAAGCTTGGTTCGCCCTGGCTGGAGGACGGACCCGATGACGGGCAAACGGAAGCGATATTCGGCGGAATTCAAGGCGAAGGTTGCCCTTGAGGCACTGCGCGGTGAGCTGACGACGGCGCAGCTGGCGACGAAGCGCGGTGTGCATCAGACGATGGTCAGCGAGTGGAAGCGCCAGGCGGTGGACGGGCTATCGTCGGTGTTCTCGGGCAAGACGGAAGCGAAGGAAGTCGCCCGGGAAGAAGAGGTGGAGAAACTGCACGCCAAGATCGGGCAGCTGGTGGTGGAACGCGATTTTTTGGCGAAAGCCTTCGGTCGATGAGCGTGGATCGAAGGCGATCGATGATTGAGCCGGGCCATCCGCACCTTTCGGTTGCACGGCAGTGCGCGCTGGTGTCGATGGGCCGCTCCACGTTTTACCGCGCGGCGGCACTGGAGACGGCGGAGAACCTGCTGCTGATGCGGCTGCTCGACGAGCAGTTCCTGGAAACGCCGTGGTATGGATCGCGGCAGATGACGCGTCATCTGCGCCGTCTGGGTCACGCTGTCGGCCGCAAGCGGGTGCGGCGGCTGATGGCGACGATGGGGCTGACGCCGATCTACCAGCGGCCGCGGACCACGGTTCCGCATCCCGAGCACCGGATCTACCCGTATCTGCTACGCGATCTCGTGGTCGATCGGCCGAACCAGGTCTGGTGTGCGGATATCACCTATATTCCGATGCGGCGCGGCTTCCTCTATCTGGTCGCGGTGATGGATTGGGCGACGCGGCGGGTGCTGAGCTGGCGTTTGTCGAACACCATGGATGTGGAGTTCTGCGTCGCTGCGTTGGAGGAAGCGCTGGTGCGGTTTGGCCGGCCGGACATCTTCAACAGCGATCAGGGGAGCCAGTTCACCTCGCCACGATTTACGGAGGTGCTGACCGGCGCTGGTGTGCGGATCTCGATGGACGGCCGCGGCCGGTGGATGGACAACGTGTTCATCGAACGGCTGTGGCGTAGTCTGAAATACGAGTGCGTCTATCTGCACGCGTTTGAAACGGGCTCGGAGCTGCGAACGGGACTGACCCGGTGGATCAGTTACTACAACGGTCACCGGCCTCACTCAGCACTGGGCGGGCTCACTCCTGACGAGGCGTATGCCGCGACTGAAGTCGGAGGAATAGAAACAACGAAATTGGCGGCCTGAAGTGACACAGAACCAAGCTTAGCAAAGCCGCCAAACTGTCCCGCAGAACGGGACCACCTCAGTACCCGCGGGTGGTTATTGGGTCGGAAGCCGGATTCGCGGCAGCTTCCTAGCTGCGTTGATCTACAGAACTTGAGACCCGGGCGATCCCTAAAGGAAGATGTGAAGAATACCCACAGCCCTTCTCACCTGCGACGGCTAAACAAGCCAATCGGAACCAGCCCTGTTAACAGCAGCAACGCAGATCGAGGTTCCGGGACAGCCACCAGCAGGGCCATACTGTCCGAATGCTCGGAATTGCCGCGGCTAGCGGTCAGCACCCCAGTGGAACTTGACCCGCCATCCACCTCAAAAGTGGTGGCCGAAGTGGGAAAGACCTCACCCGGCGGATGCATGATCGTGATATCGAATCCAAGAAACGTGTTCGAGGAAAGCTGGTGCGGCACGTCGGCAATGGACAGGCTGGAGATTACCACTTGCCGCGAACTGCACCGGCGTCATTCCGTCGAACGCCGTCGGCACCAGGGTCACTGACCCATCAATCAAGTTTCCGTCTCCTAGCAGCGTGAGGTCTGAGCCACCACTCTCATACGCTACCCCGGTTGCTCCGAGTCCGTAGGTAGCGAGGCCATTGAACCCATAAATCTCATAAGAGAGCGAAGAGTAGGTCGCCACGATCCCACTCGGCGTCAGCGCCTGTGTGCCCGCTGCCTGATATTGAATGTAGGCGCCCCAGCCATTGCCGGATGCCGAGTTAAAACCGCTCGGGCTGACCGCCTGACCGTTGAGAGTGAACCCGATGATCGGCAGAAAACCAGCTTCAGTAAATGCCCCCGTCGTAGGATTAACAAGGACCTGCCCATAGTCGGACAACCGGATCGTGTCGGCGGTAAATTTTGACCCATCGAGCCCCAATGCTCGCGGATTCCAGTCGAACGTCGAGGTTGGGGTTGTGCCCGCTCGCGCGGCGACAGCACCAAGGCTGACCAGGGGGGCTACCGCAAGGCAGAGAATGATACGATTCAACATCTGGCTCCGTCCGAGATAAGCTATTTGGCTGCGGTGCGCGCCCTCGGCGCTTAAGTTAGGTCTTGGCATGTCTCGATTCCATCTCGTGATGATGCTCACTCAGTTCACCCGAGCGCAATCCATCCTACTGTGACGGGTTCGTGATTGGTTCCCTTCGCGACCTATACCGATGCCCCGAGTAGGTCACGACACCGTGAATCGGTTTCGGAATGCTCAAGCAGGAGCGCGGCCACCGCACGAATGACGGCAGCCTCCTTGGCAGATGCCCATGACCTCGCTGCGGCGCTTGATTTCGCCATTGAGTCTCTCGAGCGGGTTGGTCCTGTGTATGTTCGTCCAATGCTCTGCCAGGAATCCCACGTCGGCGAGCACATCGGACTCGGCATCGTCCATCAATGCTGCAAGCTTGCTGATGCGCGGCTTGGCCTGGTCGGCGAGCTGCCGCCACTGCTTGCGTGCAGCCTCGGCATTATCCCGGGGGAAGGGGTGCCGATCCAGACCGAGACGATCCGCCGCTGCGCCTTTCCGGCATTGCACTTGGCAGCGCTGCCAAGTGGCGCCAGCACGTTGGAATTGCGGCTCTCAGCCTCTCATGCGCGTCCGAGATGACCGGCTTGACGCCACGCAGGTCACGCCGGGTGAGGGAGCGGAGGAACTCGGTCCAGAACGGCCCGGCCTCGCTGTTGCCGATGTCATTCCAAGGACTCCGCGTCGACCATCGGTGTTGACCGCCACGGCGACGATCACCACCACCGAGACGATATGATGGTCTCGGCGACCTTGCCGTAGGTGCCATGCAGCCACAGATACGGCCACTCGGCTTCGATCGGACGGCGCAGGAAGTCTGCACCCGCTGGTCGATTTCGGCACAGAGCCGCGACAACTGCGATTTGCTGATCCCCTCCATGCCGATCGCCTTGATCAACTCGTCCACTGAGCGGGTCGGGGGCCCTTGGATGATAGGAATCCTGGATCACCGTGGTCAACCTTGATCTGCTTCACGGCTCAAGTCTCGGCCATCCGGCGCGGCTCTAGAAAGCCGGGGAAGTAGCTGCCATTGCGCAGCCTCGGGATCCGCTGCTCGACCGTGCCGACGCGCGCGCCTCGATTTCCTGCTCTATCAACCGCCGCGCGGCGAAGCCGATCATCTCGCGCAGCAGCATCGCGCCGGAATCCTTCTCCAGCAGCTCGCGAATGGCGATCGTGTCGTCGCTCATCGTGGTGCACTCCGAAGTCAGAGTTGCGTTCGCAGTCCAACGCTACCTAGGAGCACAGCGGCGACTACCACTTATCCACAGGTCCTACACCACCACCAGGGACACACCCTTTGAATGGCCAAGGGCTCTCGCGAAGGTTCGCGTGAATGTAATTCTGGAACGACGGTCAGCATTCTCCGCCGACGCCTTCGAGGTTGACTGATGGACCTTGGACGACGTAGCCCGCAGACATGCACCGAGATCACGCCTGGTTCGAACTTCTACTTTCTCCAGAACTGGCGACCGAAATCGATGAGGCACGATGGAAGCTGGATAATTCTCCGACGTTTTCCGAAGCTATGTCCCAGATGATCCTTCGTGGGCTAGCGGCAACTTGGCAGCAAAGGCGGGAAGTCTGCATTATTGGGAATGAGAAAGAGAGATTGTCCAAAGAAGCAGAGGATCGCGTAAGTGCACATCAGGCGGGAATCCAGGAATTTAACGATGCTCTGTCCCGACTGGCGAGGCTGTCATCAGTTGATGGAGAAAGGCTGATCCACTTGTCGAATAGATGCCACGGTGACGAACTCTAGAAAGCTGAGGGCGCTGTGATCGTAGGCATCGCGACCCGGCTGTTGTCGACGTGCATGGAAGCCCCGCTGCGGTTGCTAAATCGCGAACGGCGTCCTTTCTGATCGTGCCTGCGATCGCGGCGGTAACCGAGCTTCTGGGCTTTGGCATGACGTGGAACCTAGTGCTCTGACTCATACGGACGATGCAGGCAATCTTTCGAGCTTGGCAAGGATTGAGGCGGTGGCTGCGGTCCAGACGAATGGGCGTGGTTCTGCATTTCGCTCAGCGAGGTAAGTCTTAATGGCAGCCTGCAGGCTGACGAGGGAGTGGAAGCTGCCGCGCCGGATGCGTTGTCGGGTAAGAGCGGAGAAGAAGGTCTCCACCGCGTTCAGCCATGACCCGGAGGTTGGCGTGAAGTGGAAGGTCCATCGGTCATGGCGTGCCAGCCAGGCCTGTACCTTTCGGTGCCGGTGGGTGGCGTAGTTGTCGACGACCGCATGGACCAACTTGCCGGACGGCACCTCGCGTTCGACGGCATTGAGGAAGCGGATGAACTCCTCGTGCCGGTGTCGCTGCATGCAGCGACCGATCACCGTACCCTTCAGCACGTTCAATGCGGCGAACAACGTCGTCGTTCCATGGCGTTTGTAGTCGTGGGTCATGGTGCCGCAGCGGCCGGGTTTCAGCGGCAGTCCAGGCTGGGTACGGTCGAGCGCCTGGATTTGGCTCTTTTCGTCGATCGACAGCACCACCGCATGGGCGGGCGGATCGAGATAAAGGCCGATGATATCCGCCATTTTCTCAGCGAACTGCGGATCACGCGAGCGCTTGAAGCTGCGCACGCGGTGCGGCTGGAGTTGGTGCGCCGCCCAGATGCGCTGCACCGAGCGCAGAGACATGGCGGTGGCGTTTGCCATGGCTCGCCCGGTCCAATACGTGGTCCCAGGGGGCGGCTCGCCACACGTGAGCGCCACGACGTGCGCCACTTTATCGGCCGGGATCGGTCGTTTGCCGGGCTTGCGCGTCTTGTCACGCAGCAACCCGTCGGGACCTTCCTCGGCAAAACGCTGCTGCCAGCGCCAGACCATGGGGCGGCTGACGCTGATCTCTTTCGCCACATGTTGCACCGGCCGACCACTGGCCGAGGCCAGAACGACTCGGCTCGCTCGATGTATTTGCCCGCTCGGTTGCGATCCGATGCTATTGCCTTAAGCCGCTTCCTGTCTGCCGCGCTCAACAACACGCATACTGTCTGTGCCATGCTCACAGAATCGCATGGCAACCGCATGTTGTGAATCGATAGAATGCGTCAGAGCACTAGCTTATCAGCCGCCCTACCTGTCCGAACGGCGAATGAGCACGCTGGATCACCTGATGAGCGGTCGCAATCGGATGGGACGTTGTGACTGGCCAGCAGGACAGCGCAGCCCGCGCGCCCAGTCGAATTGGACCTCAAGCGTCACGGGGACCTGAGACACGTTCTGTTAGCCGGTTCTTAACTGAACACGATGAGCCTTGGGACGCAGCCTTGACGATTTCAGAGGAGGGAATGTGGTCCACTGGAAAAGTTCGCCCCAAGCTCAAGCTCATCGGCAGCGATGTGCGGCCTTACCACCTCCTAATGATGGAGAGCGCGATAGACTGGCCGAACTGTATCTCACCGAGAAGTCGGTGACGGAATGCCCACCGCGATTTGTAGCACCGGTGCAGCATCTTGAGCTGATCAACCGCAGGACCGCATAAGAGGTTCGGCCGGAGCCTAGCGAGCTGGCTCGGTGCGGGGCCGCTTTGGGTGGCCGGTCATTACTCGTTCGCGCCCATGGGGGAGCTTCAGGTTCACGCTTCTGACGGCGGCGTCCCTACGTTCCAACCTTTGAATGTTCAGACGAGCCTGTTCCTCTGTGGAATGATCCTGTACGTCCGACCGAGTTCCGTCAGGCTCTATGCTGACAATCCAGAACCGTCTCCCGCGTGACTCCATGGCATATCCCATGCCCTTATTATGGCATGTCGCCAAGCGTGCTACACCAGTCCGCAGAGGCATGCAGTGGTTCTTTGGTCCCGGTTCTTTCCGTAGTTTGCCGCGAGCTATCTCCGCCGGATCGCCTCCCGGTGCCCGCTCCCAAAAGCCCTGCGAAAACTTCCAATCGCTGGCTCCGACCGGGTGTCGATACTCGAGCGCTTGCTGATCAGACGTTCATCCCCTCAGATTTATTCGTTAGACCCCCATTGATGTTACCGGCCTCGTGCGGTGTGGAAGGCGCCGTTCGGCTCAAGGAGACGTCCTCTCCGCCGCGGCTTCGATACGTATCGAGTATTGAGGCGCCGCATATGTGCCAGCTTGCGAAGCCGTGTAGAGATTACCCGATTTGAGACGAGTGGGACTGTCAGCGCGCGTGTCGCCCATCTATCTCGATCAGCCCAATCGGGGTCGTTTCACCACGCAATGCTCAGACAATGGCGGCTAGTTTTAACGTAAACGTAACGATAGCAGCGCACCATGATCGGAAAACAGGATGACGCTCGCCGCCTCCCGCAGAGGCGGCGGGGCCGAGTTTCCTCTTACTGAGTTGCACAACATTAACAGACCGTGTGAACGCAGAAACGCGCTGAGGCCGCACAAGATAGTTTTACGAACCATTTATTCAGGGCAGGTTTATACCGCGGGAAGGTACAGGAGGGGTCCGAAGGATGCTCGTTGCCGTTACGACATCGAGTTTTCTGCAACAGGAAAACCCCCTGAGGAATCTGAAACAATCCAGATTACGAACGCGTCTCTCCAGAGCGGCGGCCACCCTCCACTCGCGCGGCCAGATCCGCTACCGGCATGACGTGTGCCGTCGAAAACGCGAGTATCACCAGCGTCGCAAGATGAACGTCGGTATTCGCCATCGAGCCGAAGCCTCGATCCGGATAGTCGAACGTCGCAGTCGCGTCCGAAAGGAACACCACCCGGTAGTTGCGGAACATCGCATCCCGCGCTGTCGCATGGCAGCAATTCTCGGTGGTTGTTCCGGATATGATGACCGTATCGACGCCCCATTCTCGCAGGATGATATCGAGGTCGGTGCCGAAGAAGGCGCTGTAGCGATGCTTCTTGATCACATGCTCGCCGGGTGCCGGGGCGATCTCGGGGTAGATTTCTATTCCGGGTGTGCCGTCCACCAGTGCGTCGCGTTTAGCGATCGGCGGATGCAAGTCGTCGAACAGGCCCATATCGCAGCCGTCGCGGCGATGCACATGAGCCGTGTAAATCACTCTGATTCCCGCATTGCGACAAATCTTCAGCGTCTCTGCGAGCTTTGGCACCATGGCGCGCGCAGCGTATACCTCGATTGGAGCGCCTGGAGCCACGAAGTCATTTTGCATGTCCACCACGATCATGGCGGTCTTCACTGGATCGATCGTGTCGATTTGCATTGTGGTCTCCCCACTTAATCGACATGCGCGAGATTCTGGACGATTGCGTGGCCAGGATAGTTCCTTCGACCGGCTTGGCAAGGACAATTCGCGCGTGCCCGAGTGTGACACACCCAGTGGCCACCGACGCCTGCTCGCTATGAGAGACAGAGGCTCCTGCCATCCCCCCCAGATGCAAATTCAAGAATTCTGCAACTGATCCGACAGGTTATTCGTTTCTCTCCGCAGTGACGATGAGCGCACTGGTCCAGCCCGCGACCGCCCCCTTGCCAAATTTCGCTGCTAGCGCACGTTCGACGGCGACCGTCGCCTCGTCGAGGCGGCCGGGGGGCATTGTCACGGTAACCTGGGTTGGCGCCCGGAGCGAGAGCGGGCGAGACTGGTGGCATGAAGTCGCCACCTGACCCCCACTACCGCCATCGCTTCCCTGCGGAAATCATCAGCCATGCGGTATGGCTGTATCATGTGTTCAGCCTCAGCCTACGGGACGTTGAGTTGCTTTTGGCTGAGCGCGGCGTCGTCGTTTCCTACGAGACGGTGCGACGCTGGCGCCAGAAATTTGGCGAGAGCTTTGCTGATCGCCTGCGGCACCGGCGTCCCCGGCCAGGCGACAAGTGGCACCTCGACGAGGTATTCATCCGGATCCAGGCCGTTCAGGATTATCTGTGGCGTGCCGTGGATCAGGATGGTGTCGTTCTCGATATTCTGGTCCAGGAGCGGCGTAATGGGAAAGCCGCCAAGCGGTTCTTCAAGCGTTTGCTGAAGGGCCTGCAGTACGTGCCGCGAGTGATCATCACCGACAAGCTGAGAAGCTCTGGCGTGGCGCAGCGACGTCTGCTGCCCAATGTCGAGCATCGACAAAGCCGCTACCTCAACAATCGTGCTGAGAACTCGCATCGACCGACACGCCGACGAGAGCGGCAGATGCAACGCTTCAAGTCCTCCCGTCAGGCGCAGTCGTTCCTATCCGCTCACGCATTCATCCATGGTCACTTCCATCCACGCCGACACCTCATGGCAGCCACAGCCTACCGTGCCATCCGCTCGGAGGCATTCAGTGCCTGGATGCAGGAGACGTGTGTCCGGCGGGCCGCATGACATTTACAGCATCCACCAATTGGGCTCCGTATCATCTTTTCAAAGTTAACGTGACAATGCCGGCGTGCAGGCTCTCCTGCAGCAGTGCCACGAGCCTCTCCTCCCCCATGCGCTGGCGCCAGCGGGTCAACGAAGAGCGATCGAACGGCAAGCAATGGCAGAAGAACGCCTCGCCGCAGAGCAGCTGGTAAGAGGGGTTCTCCAGCCAGCGCTCGGACAGCGCCTCGTCGGAAAGGCTGTGCATGTGCTTGATGATGGCCAGGCCGGACGGCGGGCTGTAACGCTTCAGGATATTGTATGAGCCATCCGGGCCGGATTGGAACGTGCCCGGGGCGTCCTACATCTGCTAGGATGAGCCCAGCAATTCGGCTGGCTAGGAGGCTGTCAATGGACTGGTCAGGATGCCCTTTCGTGGTTTCGAATCCCGGCACGATCTCCGGGGCGGTGGCGCTGCGCGACGATCCGCGTGTTTCGCCTGAGGCCATCATCGTGAACATGGACGATGATCTGACCGCCCAGGAAGTCGCGGAGCTCTTCAGCCTGAAGACGCCGATCGGCGACATTCAGGCCGTCTATGATTACGCGAAGAGGGTTCGTGCCCCGAGTCCTGTTTGACGTAAACGTACCGCGACCCGTCTCCCGGTTCCTGACTGCTCATACAGTCGAGTTTGCCGATCAGCGCGGCTGGCGCGAACTGAGCAACGGCGATCTGATGGCAGTCGCCGAAGCTGACGGTTTCGATGTGCTGCTGACGGCAGACAGGAACCTTCGCTATCAACAGAACCTGGCAAGCAAGCGGATTGCCATTGTCGCGCTGTCGACGAATCGCTGGAGCACATTGCGCGCCAATCCGGGCCTGGTGACGGATGCCGTCAACCGGGCGCGTGCGGGAACCTATGAGGAAGTCCTTCTGCCGCGGCCACTCCTCCGGCGCCGCCGCGGAATGGACAGGTCGCCCTAAACCTCCACGCGACGGGATTGTTGGACCTTTCAAAGGCTGGAGCCTTCCCGATGACAGCTGAGGTGGCGGAACAGGGTGGATGTTGAACTTGATGCCAGCTCACGCTCGAGAACCCGGCAGATGCTGTCGGCGAACACACGCCCTATCTTCGGGACCCCATCAGGTCTGGGGAACAGGAACCGGGGACCCTTGCCGCGGTGTTCGGGATCGGTCAGCTCGTTGCGGTATTTGGTCAGGTAGACATCGATCAGATCCACGATTGTCCGGGGCAGCTCGAGCTCGATGTTTTCGCCGTTCTTGGTACGCTCGCCAAGGATGAATAGATGGACCGAGGGGTGCTTCTTCGAGTTGCTCCGCACGAGTTCCGTGCCGGCGTTGAGTTCGCTGAGGTTCTGCAGGCGGATCGGCGCTTTCTGGTTTACGGTGGCCAAGCTGCGCGCCCCTGAGGGCCCTTCGAGATCTCGCCGCGGCGACAATCGCCGACGCGTTCGTCAGCCGCAATTGCGGTCATTCGCCGGAGCGCTCGACGTCCGCCGTCTGCTGCTTCGGTAATTGGCGGTAATGGCGCCTGTCAATCGTGGTGTTGCCGG
Source organism: uncultured Pseudomonadota bacterium (assembly GCA_963791885.1). Lineage (GTDB taxonomy): Bacteria > Pseudomonadota > Alphaproteobacteria > Acetobacterales > Acetobacteraceae > CAVSUZ01. Next base: position 545,696 of record CAWBUL010000008.1, read on the forward strand.
TCGACAATCTCGGCGGGGAGACCGACGACGACTATCTGGTCGCGGGTGTCACCGATGACCTGACCACGGCGCTGTCGCACATTCCGGGCACCTTCGTCATCTCGCGGACCACCGCGTATTCGTACCGTGGCAAGGCGGAGGACATCCGACGCATTGGGCGTGATCTTGGCGTCCGCTACGTCGTCCGAGGAAGCCTGCGACGGTTCGGGTCGACGTTGCGGGTAAATGCGGAGCTCAGCTCGACGGAGACCGGCGCGCAGCTCTGGTCCGATGGCTTCGACCAGAAGGTCGCCGACCTCGCGTCCGGCCAGGAGCAGATCGTCGTCCGCATGAGCGCCGCACTCAACGTCGGTCTTGCGGACATCGAGGCGGCACGGAGCCTGCAGGAGCGCCCGACCAATCCGGATGCGTTCGACTTCATCTTGCGGGCGCGTGCGACAATGTTGCTACCGCAAACCAAGGATACGATGACTCAAGCTGTTGGGCTGTATAAGCAGGCGCTCTCGCGTGACCCGAACGCGGTCTTGGCTCTGACCGGAGCGGTGCAAGCAATTCTGAATTTGCAATATTTCGAGCACCTACCGATTGACGTCGGAATGGATGAGGCGGAGCAATATCTTGCGCGTGCCAAGATGCTCGCCCCGAACTCCGAGGCGGTTCTGTCGGCTGAGGCGCAGGTGGTGGAATACCGGGGCCATGGACTGGATTACCGACGGATACGACCAGAGCAGAAGGTGGTTTCGCAGCGACTGATCAAACTTTACCCAAACAATCCCGGGGGTTACTTCCGCCTTGGAGTCCTCGCTCGGGAAGAGGGTAGATACGACAAGTGCGCCGAGTACTTTGCAGGATCAATCCAGCTCAGTCCTCGGGACCCCGAAGACAAGACGCTGTATTGGAATATGGCCTACTGCCTCATAACAGACGGCCATGATCGAGAAGGGCTGGAATGGGCCGATCGCGCGATGGCCGCGGCGGGTTCACTTCCGTCGTTCTGCGAGAAGATCCTGCTCGGCTTGCGGGCAGTCGCTTACTTCCGTATCGGCGACGTCGAGACGGCGAAACGCCTGGCCGCGGAGTTGAACAATCGCTTTCCATTCTATACCTGGCGCGCTCGCAGCCCGAATGATCCGGATTCAGGGTTCGACCTCGAGCGGTACCGCAGCATTCAGGATGTAATGAAGGCGGCGGGGAGTCGCGACCACCTCGACCCGGACGCGGATTTCGGCGTGGCCCCTGACAAAGTCCTCCACGAAGACTACTTTGAAGGCAAAACACCGACAACTGCGCCTGGCGTGACGACCGTGAACACCGAGCAACTCGCTTCGATGCTGAAGACCCAGCAGCCCCTGGTGATCGACACGATGGACTCTTCCTGGCACCGCTCGGTCCGCGGAGCGGTCGGCCTCGATTTCAGTGGCATGACCCACGGCACCTTTACGGACGCGGTACAGAAGCGACTTGAGCAAAACTTACGCGCGTTGACGGGGGGCGATATGGCGAAGCCAATCGTCGCGATGGACTTCAACGTCGCGGGCTTCGCCAGCTACAACCTCGCGCTTCGTTTGCGCCACGCTGGCTACACCAACGTCTATTGGTACCGCGGCGGCCGAGAGGCGTGGGAGGTAGCCGGCAAGCCCGAGGAGGTGGTGCGGCCAACCGACTGGTGACCGCACTCACTTGCCGAGATGGCCGAGTGTGCCCGCCCGCGTCGAGCGGCGTGTCAGGGCCGGCGCCGGGCCACGAGGAGGAGGCCCAGGGCGGAGCCCAGCAGCACGACCGAAGCTGGCTCGGGCACAAGGCTAAACTCTGTTGCGCCACCGTTCAGCACGCCGATCGCAAGCGTGGGATCGCTTGGAGTCGGGTCAGGCGTCGTTACGAGGTCCCCTGGAAATGTCGTATCGATCACTTGAATCATCTCGCCTGGCGCGACCGGTGTCACGAAAAACCCGCCTTCGCCCGCCTCTGTGTTGAGTTTCATCGAGAACTGACCCACCAGGTGGCAAATTTCCACTGAGAATTGACCCATGTTTTGACCTCGCCCCGGCTGTTTTCAGCGGGGTCCACGGGAGTGATAAGCATGGAGTTACTGAGCGTGATCCGTCGCTGGGCGCTTCGAGACCAGCTTTCGATACGGGAGATCGCCCGCAGGACTGGGCTATCGCGGAACACCATCCGCAAATACTTGCGGGGCGACGTGGTGGAACCGGCCGTCAAGGTGCCGGAGCGGCCCAGCAAGCTGGACGCGTTCGCCGAGAAACTGTCGGCCTGGCTAAAGCTAGAGAGCGGCAGGCCGCGCAAGCAGAGGCGGACGATCAAGCGGTTGCATGCGGATCTGGCCGCCCTCGGGTTTGAAGGTTCATACGGCCGTGTTGCGGCGTTCGCCCGCACCTGGAAGGAGCATCGGCAGCGGGAGCAGCAGACGACCGGCCGCGGGGCCTTTGTTCCGCTGATTTTCCAGCCGGGCGAAGCTTTCCAGTTCGACTGGAGCGAGGAGTGGGCCGTTATCGGCGGCGAACGGACCAAGCTGCAAGCTGCGCACTTCAAGCTTTGCTACAGCCGCACCTTCATTGTCCGGGCCTATCCGCTGCAGACGCACGAGATGCTGTTCGACGCGCATCATCATGCGTTCCGGGTGCTTGGCGGCGTGCCGCGCCGCGGCATCTACGACAATATGAGAACGGCTGTTGACCAAGTTGGCGTCGGCAAGAAGCGCCAGGTCAATGCACGCTTTGCCGCGATGGCCAGCCACTACCTTTTCGATGCTGACTTTTGCAATCCGGCCTCAGGCTGGGAGAAGGGTCAGATCGAGAAGAATGTCCAGGACGCGCGTCATCGGCTGTGGCAGACCATGCCGCGTTTTGTGACGCTGGCTGACTTGAACGACTGGCTGGAACAACGCTGCCAAGCGCTATGGCGCGAGATTCCACACGGCAGCCAGCAAGGCTCGATATTCGATGCGTGGCAAAGTGAAGTCGGATGCCTGATGGCCGTTGGCAGACCGTTCGATGGTTTTGTTGAATACGGCAAACGCGTTTCGCCCACCTGCCTCGTTCACTTTGATCGCAACCGCTACAGCGTGCCCGCGTCCTTCGCCAATCATCGCGTCAGCTTAAGGGTTTATCCAGGCCGCGTCGTTGTCGTTGCCGAAGGGCAAGTCATCTGCGAACACGCGCGGCTCATCGAGCGGTCGCATCATCTGCCCGGCCGCACCATCTATGATTGGCACCACTATCTCGCGGTGATCCAGCGCAAGCCGGGAGCTCTGCGTAATGGCGCGCCGTTCGCCGAATTGCCGGAAGCGTTCAAGCGGCTGCAACAGCACCTTCTCAAGCAGCCCGGAGGCGACCGGGAGATGGTGGAGATTCTTGCCCTCGTCCTGCACCATGGTGAAGATGCGGTGTTGTGTGCCGTCGAACTGGCGCTGAGTGATGGAGCGCCGACAAAGACGCACGTGCTGAACATGTTGCACCGGCTGATCGACGGCAAATCCACGGCCACAGCAATGATCGCGGCTCCGCAGGCCTTGGCCCTGGACCGGGAGCCACGTGCCGACGTCGAACGCTACGATGCCCTGCGCGAGAAGCTACAGGAGGCCCGCCATGCGTCATGATCCGGCCGGGGCGGCGATTGTCGTGATGCTGCGCGGCCTGAAGATGTTTGGCATGGCGCAAGCCGCGGGCGAGCTGATGGAGCAGGGCGCGCCAGCGTTCAATTCGGCCGTCCCCATTCTCTCACAGCTGCTCAAGGCGGAAACCGCCGAGCGCGAGGTTCGATCGGTTGCCTACCAGCTCAAGGCGGCGCGGTTCCCCGTCTACAAGGATCTGAGCGGTTTTGATTTTGCGTCCAGCGAAACCAATGAAGCCCTGGTGCGCCAGCTTTACCGGTGTGAGTTCATCGAAAACGCCGACAACGTGGTCCTCGTCGGCGGTCCGGGCACCGGCAAGACCCACATCGCCACGGCGCTTGGCGTGCAGGCGGTTGAACACCATCGCAAAAAGGTTCGGTTCTTCGGGACCGTCGACCTGGTCAATGCGCTGGAGCAGGAGAAAACTCAGGGCCGATCGGGTCAGATCGCGGATCGGCTGATGCGGTGCGACCTCGTAATGCTCGATGAATTGGGCTATCTGCCGTTCAGCCCCTCCGGCGGCGCGCTGCTTTTCCACCTGCTGAGCAAGCTTTACGAACGGGCCTCTGTGGTCATCACCACGAACCTGAGCTTCAGCGAATGGGCTGACGTGTTCGGCGACGCTAAGATGACGACCGCCATGCTCGACCGCCTCACCCACCACTGCCACATCGTGGAAACCGGCAATGACAGCTTCCGCTTCAAAGCCAGCTCGGCCGCCAACAAGGGCCGAAAGGAAAAGGCCAAGAACTTGACCCCGGTATGACCCGCAAACCATAAATTCACCCGGGTCAGTTCTCGGTGGAAAACCCGGGTCAGTTCTCAGCGAAAATCAACAACAGCACCACGGTGCGCGCTCACGTCTCTGCGGCCGGGGCCAAGGGGGGCAACAGGATCAGGCGCTCGGTCGTTCACGCGGCGGTTTCTCGACCAAGATCCATCTCAAGACCGACTTCAAGGGCCTACCTCTCGCCTTCCACCTGACCGGCGGCGAGGCAAGCGACTGCGTCGAGTTCGAAACCTCGCTGGATATCGGGCCCGACATCCGGCCGCGTTTGGTGGTGACTGACAAGGGGTACGACAGCCGCGCCAATCGCGATGCGGCGCGTGTCCGCGGTATCACGCCCGTGATTCCCCGCCGTAGCACCGCTAAGGATCGTGGGCGCTTTTTTCCGACCAAACTCTACAAGACCAGGGGCTCGGGTCGAGCAGGCGGTCGGCAAGCTCAAACGTTTCAAGCGTATCGCCCTGCGGTGTGAAAAGACCGCAGTAAGTTTCTCGGCCGTCGTCAGCTTCGCATGCGGCTTGGTCTTGGTGAAATCCGTCCACAGGGCCTAGTTGCACGGCGCGGAATGGGATCGAGCGCTTCTTGAGGCTCAGGACGAGATTTTTTTGCTTGGCAATACAGAAATAGGATTAACTTGCAATTCGCGGTGTGTGTGTACTCTTGTAATCAGGCGAGTGACGGGCGGTCGGATGGTGTGACGAACGAATATTGTCGAGGCATTGCTCGCAGTCGTGAAAGCGGCCGAGCGCCTGCCCATCAGTATCACTGACCCCGTCTTATCCGGGGCGGCAGCCGTCGAGCTCTATAGCGAAGCTTGTGGCCAACCCCGGAATTAGACATGACGGGATCAGACCCGCAAAAGCTGACCACGGAGCTGTTCGCGTTTGGTTTCCGATGGTGCGAGCGGCTCAATGAGGCGGGGAGGGGGCTTTGGCATCCGGATCTCGGCGGCGGGATCAGCATCGTCCCTGGGGAAGGTTTCCGCGGCGGCGCAGAGCAGGCGAACCTGCTGACGATCGTCTTGGATCCCGCCGAGAGCGACACAGCGAAGTACGAGGCGCCGCGGCTTCAGATTGTCGGCGTTGAAGACACGATCGTGCGGACCACCCGCGAGCGAACGATTGATGCGCCTGCAGGTGCTCAAAGCGCGTCCGCGCCGGCGTCGTCTGCCGCCCGACCTGGCTGAGCGGCAGATCGCCGCCGTCGCTCCCAACGTGCTCAACCGCAGCTTCGACGCCGCCGCTCCGAACCGCAAATGGATCGCTGACTTTACGTATGTGTGGACCGCGGAGGGCTGGCTTTATGTTGCTGCCGTGGTCGATCTGTTCTCACGCCGGGTGGTCGGCTGGTCGATGAGCGCGGACATGACCGCGCAGTTGGTCACCGATGCACTGGTGATGGCGATCTGGCGACGCGGCAAGCCTGACGCGCTGCTGCATCACTCCGATCGCGGTAGTCAATACACCAGCGAGCAGTTCCAACGGCTGATGGCCGACAACGGGGTCGCCTGCTCCATGAGCCGCTCTGGCAACGTCTGGGACAACGCTGCGATGGAGAGTTTCTTCTCTTCCCTGAAGACCGAACGCATCGGGCGCAAGACCTACCGCTCGCGTGACGAAGCCAGGGCCGACGTGTTCGACTACATTGAACGCTTCTACAATCCGAAGCGTCGACACTCGACCATCGGATATCTCAGTCCGATGGACTTCGAAAGGCAGGTCGGATTAGCTTAGGATGGTGTCAACCAAACCGGGTGCAGGCCATTCCTCGGTCATTTAGGGTCTCAAAAATCCTGTACGCATTGGCGGCGTTCGGCACCTTAAGCAAGATGACCTCCGCTCGCTTCTCAAGGAAGTTAACCCACTGATTTAGTCGAGGTCCCTGGTCTCTGATGTCCAACCCGTCGACAATGGATGTAACTCGGAGGTGCGCTTGTCTGAACGCCTCATCAAGTAGCTTGTGTGATGGCTTGGTCGGCTCGGGCTGCGGAGTCGCAAGAGTAAGGCGCGCACGGAAATAATCGTTGTCGTCCAAATTCAACCTGAGACTCGGAACGAGACCGAACTGGCACGGCACCTGGCCGCAACCGAGACGCCAGAGCTGTTGCCCGACCTCCACCCCAATCTGCCGGAGCTGTATCGACGTAAGGTCGAGAGCCTGGACCGCGCTGAGCGACCCTGAGGCCGCAGCGGCTGCGACGGAGGCGCTGCGCACGCTGATCGACGCGATCCTGGTCTATCCGGGAGATCGGCGCGGCGAGGTCCGGGTCGAGCTCCGCGGCGATCTCGCAGCGTTCCTCCATCTCGGTGAGGTGACGGAGGGTGCGGGCGCAAAAACGGCCGTTCTGCAGATGCGGAACAACCGTTCTCGTGATGTTGTGGGATCGTTGGTTGCGGGGACAGGATTTGAACCTGCGATCTTCAGTTTATGATATCGAAGCGGTCGGGACGCCTCGCGTTCGGCTACCGAAGTGGCAAAGCCTGAACCAGCTCCGTTTGAGGAGCCAAGGCACTGAGATGAACCATGCCGATACAGGACTTTCCATAATGTATCAGAGCGGAGCCCAAAAAAGCCAAGTCGCAGGCATACGTTAGGAGTATGACTTTCCATAAGAAGTCTTCTACGACTTCCGGCTGTAGATCACCGATAGAAATGTCACTCCTCTCACCGATAGAGATGTCACCTGAGGCATCTGTCGTCGGGACGGCCGGAGTGACGCACGATGACGGTGATCCAGGTGAGCCAGCGAGAATTCAGCCGGCTGCGGATAATGGTCGACGTGTCGGATGGTCGCCTGACAGTGGCCGCGGCCGGCGAACTGATGGGTGTCGGCCGGCGCCAGGTGTTCCGTCTGTGCCGAGCTTTCCAAACCGCCGGTCCATCGGGATTGCTGTCCAAGAAGCGCGGACGGCCGAGCAACCGCCGACATGGCGAGACCCTCCGGCGCACGGTGATAGCTTTGGTGCGCGAACACTATACCGATTTTGGCCCGACGCTTGCGGCGGAGAAGCTGGCCGAGCGGCATAAATTGCGGCTCGGCGTGGAAACCCTGCGGCAATGGATGATCGCGGACGGACTATGGACCGACCGGCGCCATCGGCTCCCCTCCCCGCACCAGCCGCGCCGTCGCCGCGAGTGTTTGGGCGAGCTGGTGCAGATCGACGGTTCGGAGCACGCCTGGTTGGAGGACCGCGGTCCGGTCTGCACGTTGCTGGCATTCATCGACGATGCGACCAGCCGGATCATGGAACTGCGCTTCGTTGCCTCGGAATCGGCATTCGACTACTTCCGTGCGACGCGCAACTATCTCGAGACGCACGGCAAGCCGGTCGCGTTCTACAGCGACAAGCACAGCATCTTCCGGGTTAACAAAAAGGACGCCGACCGCGGTGACCGGATCACCCAGTTCAGCCGCGCGCTCGGGGAACTGAACATTGACATCATCTGCGCCAACATTCCGCAGGCCAAAGGGCGTGTGGAGCGAGCCTTTGGAACGCTGCAGGATCGGTTGGTGAAGGAGCTGCGACTGGCCGGCATCGCGAGCATTGAGGCAGCGAATGTCTGGATGTCAACGTTCATTGCCGATTACAATCAACGCTTTGGCCGTGTTCCATTGAACGCCAAGGACCTGCACCGGCCGTTATCGGTGCGCGACAATCTGGATGAGATGCTGGCCTGGCGGGAGATGCGCACCGTCACGCGCAATCTGACACTGCACTATGACCGCATGATGCTGATCCTGCAGCCGACGCCGCTGACCCGTGCTCTGGCACGGCAGGTCGTTGAGGTTGTGAACTACCCGGATGGCCGCTTCGCCGTCCAACACAACGGCGTTGCCCTGCCGTTCACGGTATTCGACAAGATCCGAACGGTCGATCCTGGCTCAATCATCGAGAATAAGCGGCTGACAGAGGTACTGGCCCAGATCCAGGCGCAACAGGCGGCCTATCCGCCGTGTCGGCGTCGCTTCGATCCGGCGCGGCAGCGACCGCCGAACAATCTGGAGGCGCCCGGACAGCCCTCGAAGGGGCGCCCGTCACGAAAGGCCGCAGCCACGCCTGTAGGCTGATCGCCGCGCCGCTCCCTCGACGTCCCAGCGGACCAGCATTGCGCTGTGCTCGCTCCCGTCAAGGACGCTGCGCGCCTTCGGTGGCCTGCGGCCATCCTTGACCGAAGCTGTGCGCCGCGCTGTGCGGAATGCGGCCGGGACGAAGAAACGGCGCTGTTTCAGCCGAACCAAGAAACGCCGCAAGCTTCAGCTCATTTCGCACCGACCATTCCCCAAGTGACATTTCTATCGGGGAGAAATCGTGACTTTTCAAACGGGCAGCGACATCGGCTGTAGAAGCAATATTCAAATGGCACCCCTCCGCAAGGTTGAGATGACACTCCCCCGGTTTTCAGGGGTCCGGGAGATGGGTCATGCCCGGTGGTGTCGATGAGCAAGAAGGAATTCGACCGGCTTGAGGTTCTGACCGGCGTTCAGGCCGGACGGATCCGGGTGGCGGATGCGTGCAAACTGCTGGGTCTGCAGCGACGCCAGATTTTCCGTTTGCTTGCCGGGCTGAAGCGTGATGGCGCCGTCAGCCTGATCTCGCGAGGTCGTGGCAAACCCAGCAACAACCGGTTGCCGGAGCCATTTCGCGACTTGGCGTTGTCGCTGGTGCGCGAACGCTACGCTGATTTCGGTCCGACGCTGGCCGCTGAGAAGCTGGCCGAGCTGCATGGTTGCGCGATCTCGCGCGAGACGTTGCGGCAGTGGATGATCGCTGTGGGCTTGTGGCTCGACCGTCGCCACCGGTTGCCCTCCCCGCATCAGCCGCGCCGACGGCGCGATCGTCTGGGCGAACTGGTGCAGATCGACGGCTCGGAACATGCCTGGTTCGAGGATCGCGGCGAGGCCTGCACATTGCTGGCCTTCGTTGACGACGCCACCAGCCGGTTGATGCATCTGCGGTTCGTCGCCTCGGAGTCGGCGTTCGCGTATTTCCGTTCGACACGGGCGTATCTCCAGGAGCATGGCAAACCGGTCGCGTTCTACAGCGACAAGCACGGCATTTTCCGGGTGAACGCGAAGGATGCCGTGGGCGGCGATGGTCTGACGCAGTTCGGCCGGGCGCTGACGGAACTGAACATCGACATCATCTGCGCCAACAGCCCCCAGGCGAAAGGCCGCGTGGAACGCGCCTTCGGAACACTGCAGGATCGTCTGGTGAAGGAGCTGCGTCTGGCGGGGATTGCCACAACCGCAGCCGCCAACGTTTGGTTGCCAGGGTTCGTCGAGGCCCACAACAAGCGGTTCGCCCGCGCGCCCGCGCATGCCAAGGATCTGCATCGTCGGCTGACCGAGGGTGATGATCTCGATGAGATCCTGGCCTGGCGGGAGGAACGCACGGTCAGCAACAATCTGACGCTCCATTATGATCGAATGATGATTCTGCTCACGCCGGGGCCTGTGACGCTCGGGTTGCGGCGGAAGAAGGTCGCGGTGGTGAATAGGTCACCGATAGAAATGTCACTCCTCTCACCGATAGAGATGTCACCTGAGGCATCTGTCGTCGGGACGGCCGGAGTGACGTGCGATGGCGGTGATCCAGGTGAACCAGCGCTCTCTGAGCGCCCTCAGTTCGGAGCACTTCAACGTCCTCTCCGATGCCGTCTCCTAGACCCAGGATCGGCACGCTGGAGAGCAAACTGCAGCGGCTCCGTTACGATCAGTGATGAGCCTCCCTTAAGGCTTTTGCGAGGTGAACAGCCGTCTTGGGCTTCCGAAGACCCGGCGCGACGCACGAAGCAACGCTCAAGGCAATCCTGGAAGACCGTTACACCGGCCGACCAAAGTTGCGGTGGCAGCATCACGCGGCAGCGGGTCGGTCGAGCATGGCCGGCCCAGAATCCGTGACTTGAGTGTCTCGGGCGGATGCGCGGGCCGCCGTGGCCACGCTTTCGATCGCCTCGGCCACCTGCATCGGCGCGAGATGGTGGAGCATGTGCCCGGCACCTTTGACGATCTGCAGCGCACTCCCCTGGATTTCGCCCGCAAGCTGCTCGGATCTGCGCTTGAATACGATTTTATCGCCCTCGCCCGCGATGATGATCACCGGTAGGCTTAGGTCCTTGTAGCGACCGCGCAGCGCGAGCACGCCCGGGATCATGAGGGCGCCGTCCATCGTGGTGGCGCGGATCTGCGAGGGTCGGAGCGCCATCGCCGGCGAGTATTCGGCCTGGAATTTCGCTGGTATTCGGGCCGGCGAGAATATCGTCCATTTGAGTAGCGGCATCTGCAGCCAGCCAAGCAGCGGCGATACGGTGTAGTGCAGCACGTCGCCCAGCACGGGCAGCGCGCCCGCGACTGCCAGCAGCGCGTCGGGCCGCAGCGTCCAGAAGTAGTAGCCAGATACGAGCACGAGGCCCGCAACATCGGCCTGGTGGCGCTCAGCGAGAGCGAGGGCCACGATCGTGCCCCAGGAATGACCGACCACCACTGGGCGCTCGACGCCGAGCTGGCGCAGGACGTTGTGGAGCAGTTCGGCCTGCTGGGCGGCAGTCCAGAAGTGCCCGCGCGGGCGCTCGCTGTAACCAAAGCCGGGCCGATCGAAGATGATCACCCGATGGCTTCGCAGCAGAAGCTCAGCAACCCCGCTGGTGTTCCAGTCGTCCCCACTCACCGCGTTGCCATGGATCAGCACGACCGGGCTGCCCTCGCCCCGATCGCTGTAGTGCAGCCGCACACCGTCCACCTCCATAAAGGCGCCCTGGGGCGGATGCCTGCGCTCGGTCCGACGGGCCATGAGGTGGTTGCCGAGGGCAAGTGCGGCCAGGGTAGCTACGCCTGCGAGGGCGGCTGCGGTGGCAGGGGAGCGAGTTTTGGATGTCGCAAAGAGGGGCATGATTCTCCTTTTGTGTTGCTTGGCGCGGCGCATCGGCTCCTGAGCCATGCATGCAATCGGCCGGATTCCCTTGCTGCGCCGCAGCATTCCAATCGCATATGGGCCGGGTCGCACTCACGCGATGAGAAACTGACATCACGAATCCGTCGCGGGGGAAGCACACCGCTCAGGCAAGCAGCAGCGGGCGCACGATGCGGGCGCTAGAGGAAGAAGCGCGTCCGGGGACCGCGTTTTGTTGGTGACTGGCCAAACGGGCTAAATCTTTAGAAGGTGATCCAGTTGAGAGAGCGAATGACGTGTTGACGGTCCAAGCAGTAGACTGCAAACCCTTCAGAACGCGCCCGAAGAAATGCTTCGTCGCATTGGCATCGCGTCGAGCCTGAACGTGAATATCGAGTATCGGCAGTCACCTGCCTCCATGAGGGCTGGCAGACTTGGCTATCGTAACAATGCCCGCAGGAGTGGTTGCTCGCTTAGACTTCTGACGGACATGTTTCCGTAGCGTTGATGTCGTGCGGCGCGGGCTCGTGTGCCATGTCGTAGATGCGAGCGCGGATATCGACGAGTGGTTTGAGCATCGGATGGCGCGTCACTTGATATAGACCTCCCGTCCATCGCGAATGGAATCACGGTACTCGCTGCCGGTCCGGGTCATCAACTCTCCAATCTCAGAGAGGCTCCATCTGAGTGCGGCCCCTCGAGCGGGGTGAGCCGCTGTTGTTCAACAGAGCGCAGACCCTCACACACCGCGAGCGGTGTGGCCTCCAGCTGCGCACCCCACCGCGCCGCTCGCAGCCTCTCGTTTCCGATCAACGCCGGCACAGCTTGGTCAAGCTTGTAATTCCGATGCGATATCCGTGTGGAAGCGGTTCCCCGCCGTGGTCGGACGGATGTGGCCGGTGCGGATA
>CAWBUL010000009.1:0-20358 GCA_963791885.1 uncultured Pseudomonadota bacterium
GTTACGGCGGGCCTCGGCGGCGGGGGACAGGTCGGGCGGCGGGAGGAGGACGGCGTCGGCGGGGGGGGTAGGTGAGGTTTTGGGCGGGGGGCATGGGGGTGATGCTTAGTTGGTCATACGGACTTTCGGAGTTAGTTTGGACTTGAGTTGCGGCGGTCGGCCGTCAAATTGTTCGGGCGTTTGCGGCGGTAGTCCGGCGGGGCGGTCGCGGCGTCCGGTGCGCGTTCGCGGCGGCGCCCAGCCTGTTACCTTGCTCTCGCAGCGAGGTTGTTTACAGAGTATATGTGGCGCCGACAGCATACCGGGCGAATCTGACGGTCGTGCTGAATGGCAAATCCGGTGTTCTCGAAGAGAAGGTGGGGTGTAGCGGCGGAGGCGATTTGGCGACGTCGTTAACACAACAGGGCACGCTGACGCAGCACTGATTCTCTTTTGTGGTAAATATCTCCTCCCACATGGTAAAATCGAGATACCCGTGTGGCAGAGGCATCTCCGATGCGATTCGTTCATCTTTCCGATCTCCATTATCGCCAATCGGAGAGGGGGGATATCCAGATTGTTCTTTCTGGTCTTGAGAAAAGCCTACGGGAAAAAGGTCAAGTCGACTTGGCATTTTTCACGGGTGATCTGGCATATTCGGGGGATAGTGCGGAGGATTTTCGGGTCGCGGGTGAGATGCTATTAAATTGCCTTGAGAAAGGAAGCGGCCTTCCAAAGGAAAGACTGATTCTTTGCGCGGGTAATCATGATGTCTCCCAAAAGTTATTCAAGGATGATCTTTTTCTTGATAACGCTCTCAAAGATGCCTTGTCGACAAGCTCCTCTACAAACCAATTTCTCGACAAAAGGGAAAGTGGCCACTATATCGATCTATCTCTTCGGCCTCTTTCTAACTATTTGAATTTCGAGAGTTCTCTTTCTGAGGGATTGATTCTGAATCCTCATAAGCTCCTTCGATCCCGAGTTGTTTGCATCGATGATCGAAATGTACGGATCTGTGGTTTCAATTCTGCATGGCGCTCAACCGGAGGATATGGCGATGACCTCAAGCGCTTGGTGATCGGAGAGCGAGTAGTTGATCTGGCCCTCGAGCAGAATTCGGTCAGCCGATCTGAAGATCGCCGTTGTACACCACCCGCTGGAGTGGTTATCAGAGAGCGATCGCGGAGCGATCGAGGGTCTCATTTTCCAAAACTTTGATCTCCTTCTTTGTGGGCATATTCATGAAGCAAAGCCCAATTTCAGCCGCGGGGTCTTTGGGAATCTGATAGTAAGTCAGTGCGGTGCGCTATTTAGTGGCCGCAATTATTTCAATGGATATCAGTTGATTGATATTGATTTCGATACTCTGGCAGTAAACTGTCATATTCTCGAATGGTCAAATAGAGTTCGAGAATTCGTCCCAGCTGTCTCTCTCCTACCCCGCTCGAATGGTTCCATCTCTATGGATCTACGTTCAGAGTCGTTGACGGCTGCGGCAGCCAAGGTGGGTCCCATCCTCCAGCTCTCCAAGGCTCATGTGCGAAATCAGGCCAATGAACACGTAACGTTGCACAAGACACGCCTCGAAGGGGTAGACGATATAAAGGAGGTATTTGTTTGCCCTCCACTCACCCGCCGACGCATGGCTACAATTGCAACCTCACCGACAGAAAGTCCGAACTCAGATTCTGATACCCAGCTGGAAGATATACTCAAGACTAAAGGCAATTTTGCCATACTAGTGCTCTGACGCATTCTATCGATTCACAACATGCGGTTGCCATGCGATTCTGTGAGCATGGCACAGACAGTATGCGTGTTGTTGAGCGCGGCAGACAGGAAGCGGCTTAAGGCAATAGCATCGGATCGCAACCGAGCGGGCAAATACATCGAGCGAGCCGAGTCGTTCTGGCCTCGGCCAGTGGTCGGCCGGTGCAACATGTGGCGAAAGAGATCAGCGTCAGCCGCCCCATGGTCTGGCGCTGGCAGCAGCGTTTTGCCGAGGAAGGTCCCGACGGGTTGCTGCGTGACAAGACGCGCAAGCCCGGCAAACGACCGATCCCGGCCGATAAAGTGGCGCACGTCGTGGCGCTCACGTGTGGCGAGCCGCCCCCTGGGACCACGTATTGGACCGGGCGAGCCATGGCAAACGCCACCGCCATGTCTCTGCGCTCGGTGCAGCGCATCTGGGCGGCGCACCAACTCCAGCCGCACCGCGTGCGCAGCTTCAAGCGCTCGCGTGATCCGCAGTTCGCTGAGAAAATGGCGGATATCATCGGCCTTTATCTCGATCCGCCCGCCCATGCGGTGGTGCTGTCGATCGACGAAAAGAGCCAAATCCAGGCGCTCGACCGTACCCAGCCTGGACTGCCGCTGAAACCCGGCCGCTGCGGCACCATGACCCACGACTACAAACGCCATGGAACGACGACGTTGTTCGCCGCATTGAACGTGCTGAAGGGTACGGTGATCGGTCGCTGCATGCAGCGACACCGGCACGAGGAGTTCATCCGCTTCCTCAATGCCGTCGAACGCGAGGTGCCGTCCGGCAAGTTGGTCCATGCGGTAGTCGACAACTACGCCACCCACCGGCACCGAAAGGTACAGGCCTGGCTGGCACGCCATGACCGATGGACCTTCCACTTCACGCCAACCTCCGGGTCATGGCTGAACGCGGTGGAGACCTTCTTCTCCGCTCTTACCCGACAACGCATCCGGCGCGGCAGCTTCCACTCCCTCGTCAGCCTGCAGGCTGCCATTAAGACTTACCTCGCTGAGCGAAATGCAGAACCACGCCCATTCGTCTGGACCGCAGCCACCGCCTCAATCCTTGCCAAGCTCGAAAGATTGCCTGCATCGTCCGTATGAGTCAGAGCACTAGGAGAGCGAGACTTCAGGCAAGACCAGTCTCGGCTTTCTTATGGCAGTGCTGGTATCAGATGGCATATGCGATCAGCCTAGGATTCCGGCAATCTTGGATGCGGCATCATTCCCAAAATATACTCAGCAAGTTTTGGGAAAAGTCAGGAGTTTCCTGCTTCCCGAGGACGAATCCTATCCCAAATGGCAGCATCTTCAGGAGAAGGTATCGAGCCTCAAAGGTGTACCACTACTTTTGATTATCGACAATGTTCCTCTCGCTGATCCCAGCCGTATTTCAGAAATCCAGTCAATTTTGGCCGAGATCGCAGACTGTAGATGGATAATGTTGTGTAGTCAGGACGAAGGCGCGCGCACCTCAGATGTAGGAAAGGTGTTCCCGCAGCCAACCCAAGTCTTGTTCATTCAAGATCTCCCACGTAAGGCTATACGCGAATTGTCCCGCAAAAGGAATGATCTCTTAGAGGATAATGATCTCTTAGTGTCCGTCCGGCGACTTTGTGAGTCATTTGAATCGGTTGCCGGTCCGGATGGACTGAGTGCTTGAAGCGGCTCGATCGGGTGTGATTCTTTGCCTGGCACCAAGCCACGAGGTGCCTGATGTGGACGATGGAAAACCGCCATCGCTATGACCGCGACAAGCTGCGTTATCCGAGCGATCTCACCGATGCGGAATGGCGGCTGATCAGGCCGCTTATACCACCCGCCAAGCGTGGCGGTGGCAAGCGTACCGTCAACATGCGCGAAGTGGTCAACGGCGTGATGTATGTGCTGAGCACCGGCTGCCAGTGGCGCTACATTCCAAAGGACCTGCCACCGCGCAGCACGGTGAACGGCTACTTCTGCTTGTGGGGCTGGGACGGCACGTTGGAGAAGATCCATCACGCGCTCTACGTTAAATGCCGCGAACAGGCGGGACGAGAAGCCAGTCCGACCGCCTGCGTCATCGACAGCCAAAGCGTGAAAAGCGCAGAAAAAGGGGGGCAGCGATCGACCCACACGGCTTTGATGCGGGCAAGCTGATCAAAGGGAAGAAGCGCCATGTCCTGGTCGATACGCTGGGTCTGGTGCTGCACGCGCTGGTCACCGCCGCCAACGTGCAAGACCGCGACGGCGGCATCCTGCTGCTGTCCACTCTGTTCGGACAGTTCCCGTTCCTGCGCAAGCTATTCGCCGACAGTGCTTACACAGGGCCGGTCTTCCAGGACGGCGCGGCCCGCGCGATGCGCAGCCTGATCGTCGAAATCGTCAAGCGCTCCGACCACCCCAAGGGCTTCGTCGTCGAACCTAAACGCTGGATCGTCGAGCGCTCCATCGCATGGCTCAACCGATGCCGCCGGCTCGCCAAGGACTGGGAAAATCGTAACCATAACGCCCTCGCCTTCCTCCGCCTCGCATCAATCCGCCTCATGCTTAGAAGACTCTGTAATCCTTCGTGAAGTCTCCGGACGGACTCTTAGAGGATGATGTACACCGGATTTTTCCACGCATAATGAATTCGATCGCATCTGCGGGGCTTCCAAAGAACGGTTATGTCGTCTCCCTGCTCTCTTGGTTAGCTTCACAGCAGGTATCAGTGGACGCGATAAATGAGGCCACGTTAATTCGCACTATTGTCGAGCATTTGCTAGAACGGGGTAGATTCGACGCGGTTCTCAGAGGGCAATTTGATCCCGAGTTTAAGGAGATCTTTCTTGCTGATCTGGGCTTTCACTTGAGACAAATGGGGGGGGGAGCCCCATACAACGAAGTTCTTGCTTTTACAATCGACTTCTTTACCCGAAGAAATTTGAACTTTGAAGCTGATAGAGTCCTGCGGGCACTCCAGAACTGCCGTATCTTAGACGTGTCCGATGGATACATGTCCTTCCGACTTCCTTGCTATCAAGAGTACTTCGTTGCACGCTTTTTAAGAGATGACTCGGATCGGCTGTCTGAAGTGCGCAAGGCCAAAGGCCACTGCGATTGGTCGCGAGAGCTTGACATTCTGACCGCGCTAACAAGGCGTGATTTTGGTCTACTTGAGGAGATCCAGCAGCGCTTAGATGAGCTGTTTGATGCTGTTCAGGGCAGCAAGGCTGCGCCAAACTTTACCGAGTATAAATTCAACGCAGTTTTCAGCCCACCAAATCTAAGGCGATTGCGTGCGAGTAAGCTCACGCAAGATGCTGTTGATGATATGCAAGACAATGCGGAAGCGCGTGCTGCTCAAGGGAAATCCGCAGATGAGCCGCAGGACCGAGATGCAGGGAAGGCCCTGCGGGACTATTACATCCTACTCTCGCTCCTTGGACGGATTGTGCGCAACGCCGAGGCGTCAGAGGGAGAGATTAAGCAGCAGGCGTTGTCGAAGTTTGTTAGTAATCAATTGCGCCTCATAGATGTCGTTGCAAGGTCCGTAAGCGATCAGCGAGATCGTCTGGCAACGCTTATGAGGTCGCGGGGAGATCAAGTGCCCGACTCTGCGGTCGAGCTCGTTATGTGCCTGCTGCACGTTATTGTGCCAAGCGGCATTTTAAGTCTAGCAAGTCGTGATGTGAACAGCACAAAACTTCTCCAGACCATCAGGAAGAATGTCGACGCTTTAGATCCAAATGACGTCTGCAGGGTCGCATACGCGTTCATTGCACTCGATATCGGCACGGGTGTCGGTGTCGGCATGCTCCGTGCGATTATAGTAAGCACCAATAACGAAATCATAATAAGGATGATCCAGATAAAGCTGGTAATCACGTGACCCTGCCCCCTGAAATGTCCCCGCTCTGAGCTAGAGTCCGTTCCCGCCAGGAGACGGAAGATGAGGAAGAGCCGGTTCACTGAGGAGCAGATCATCGGTGTGCTGAAAGACCATCAGGCAGGACTGCCGGTAACGGAGCTGTGCCGCAAGCACGGGATCAGCGACGCGACGTTCTACAATTGGCGATCGCGCTACGGCGGGATGGAGATCTCGGATGCCAAGAGACTGAAGGCTCTGGAAGAGGAGAACCGCAAGCTGAAGAAGCTGATGGCGGAATCGGTGCTGGATGTGGCGACGCTGAAGGAAGCCTTGGGAAAAAACTTCTGACGCCCGGCTTGCGGCGGAAAGCTGTGATCTGGGCGATTGAAGAGAAGAGCTATTCGCAGCGGCGTGCCTGTTCGCTGCTGAGCATTGCACCGAAGGTGTTCCGTTACCTATCGCGCCGTGGCGGCGACGCTGCGGTTCGCACGCGGCTCCGCGCGTTGGCGGCCGAGCGGCGCCGGTTCGGATATCGGCGTTTGCATATTCTGCTGCGGCGAGAAGGGATCATGCTAAATCACAAGAAGCTGTTCCGGCTCTACCGCGAGGAACGACTGGTTGTGCGGCGGCGTGGCGGTCGCAAGCGGGCTTTGGGAACGCGCGCGCCAATGACGTTGCCACAGGGTCCGAACCAGCGCTGGAGCCTGGACTTCGTCTCCGACGTACTGGCCGACGGCCGCCGCTTTCGGGTGCTTGTGGTGGTGGACGACTTCACCCGCGAATGCCTGGCGCTGGTGGTGGATACATCGCTGTCCGGTCGCAGGGTGGTGCGCGAACTCAATTACATCGTAGAACGGCGCGGCGCCCCCTTGCTGGTGGTCAGCGACAACGGGACCGAGCTGACGTCGCATGTGGTGCTGAGTTGGCAGCAGGATCGCGGTGTCGGCTGGCACTACATCGCCCCCGGCAAGCCAGTGCAGAACGCATTCGTCGAGAGCCTGAACGGTCGCTTGCGCGACGAATGCCTCAATGAGCACGTCTTCCAGGGCTTGCCCGCAGCCCGGAGGATCATCGAAGCTTGGCGGCCCGACTATAATGCCCATCGGCCCCACACCAGCCTGCGTGGACTTACTCCGAACGAGTTCGCAACCCGGTCCAGGACGGACCACAACCAGAACGGATTCTGGTTATGAGTGAGGACAGTTTGGGGGCAGGGTCACACGTACTCCACAAATGAATATGACCCTACATATCAACGACAGCTAGGGCGAAGACCCAATTGGGTTATTGCCAAATCAATAGGTTGTTGATTCCCTGTGGTCGGAGTTTGCATCGATTCGGGGCAGCATGGTCACAGGGTATTTCTGGTTGAGCGACGGGCAGTGGGAGAAGATTGACCCATTGCTGCCCGTCTACATACGCGGCAAGCGACGGGTGGATGATCGGCGCGTGATCAGCGGCATCATCCAAGTCATCATCTCCGGTTGCCGATGGTCCGACGCACCGTTGGAATATGGGCCACGCAAGACACTGTATAATCGGTTCGTGCGCTGGGCAGTGCGCGGGATCTGGGAGCGTGTGTTCATGGAACTTGCGCGCGCCGGCGGCCCGCCGGCCGAAGCCTTGCTGGACAGCACGCATATCAAGGTCCACCGGTCGGCCAGCGCCGGGCGGCGAAAAAGGGGGGTTCGCGTGGGATCGGGACGAGCCGCGGCGGGCGCAATACCAAAATCCATCTGATCGCTGATGCTCACGGCCGACCCAAGGTCATCGCGCTGACCGGCGGTGAGCGCCACGATAGCGTGCCGGCGCAGGCAATGTTGGCTCGACTGCCGCCCGACCTGCGCGTGATCGCCGATGCCGCTTACGACAGTGCCGAATTGCGCCGTTGGCTGGCGGACCGCGGCAGCCGCGTCATCATCCCCAACCGCAAGAACCGAAAGCAGCCCTATCCGTTCGACGCCGTCACCTATAGGCGGCGCAATATCGTCGAACGCACCTTCTGCCGCCTCAAGGACTTTCGACGCCTGGCAACGCGCTACGATCGGCTCGACGAAACTTTCGTCTCCACCCTCTGCATCGCCGCCGCCCTTGCCTACTTCCTCAAGTAGTCAGATGAGTCTTCGCCCTAGAGGACTTAATTGACCTTATAGAAAAGAAGCTTGGCACAACACCCGTTCCTCTGGAAACTCTCCGTACCAGGGCCTCGGTACAAACCATAATCAGGAACAGTGAGACGGACCACAGTCGCTAGAGAAACCACACATCACAATCGCAGCCTGTCCCGGGAGGGATCGGCAAGACTGGGTCTCGCAGACGCTTCCTGGAAACAGACCTTATCGATAGGGCCGACGCAGAGAAGCGTTTCTCTTCCACCGGGGGTGGCGTGATGAAAGCACACCGCGCCCCAACGGCGACTAGGGGTGGGTCGCGATCAGGTACAATTCCTACCCCATACAAGCGCCCCTACGCCGGCCTCAGGAATGAACCTTGCGCGCTTGCTGTTTGAGCGCATCCATCACGCGGATGTGGGGGATGGGGCCGTAGCTGATGCGCGAGACGCCAAGCTTTGTCAGTTGATCATTGGATGGCACGCCGTCCATGATCATGACGTTGACCGGCAGCGTGACGCCGTCACAAATCCGACCGATCAGCGCTCCGTCTTTCAGGCCGGGGATGAGGAACCCAGAGGCGCCAGAAGCGGCGTATGCTTTGCCCCTGTCGAGAGCCTCGCTGACAGACTGCGCCGGATCACCGTCCATAAAGAACACGTCCGTCCGAGCGTTGATGAAGAGCGGAATGCCTTTGCGCTCTGCTGTGGAGCGGATGGAAGCGATCCGACGCGCCTGGCGGTCGATCCCGTAAAGGCCCTCGCTCTTGACGACCAGATCCTCAAAGTTGATGCCGATCACGCCGAGATCGATCAGTCGCGCGACGCTTGCACAGCACGGCCCTTACCGAGCTTGCGGACGATCAGGGCCCGGAGGCCGTCATAGGCGTCGGTAACAGCCGGCCCCCGATATCCCCAGCTTTCGCGAGCGCATCGGCCGACAGGGCTCCGATGATGCTGGCAAGGAGTTCACCCATCCGCGCATCCTCCGTTATACCGGTAAGCCATCAAATTATCCGGTCAACAGAGAAGGGAGCAGTGCGATGGCCTTTTGGCTGTCGCCGGGGGTGGTCGCTTTCGGGGCAGGCAGGGCCCAATCCGCGGGCCTTGCAGCCGCATCGAAGCACACTGTTCAATCGCTTCAACGCTCCGCGGTTGGCAGAGCAGGAGCGCCCGCGACGGCGCCGGCGGACTCGTCCTTCAGGGCGACGCCGGAGAAGCCTCGTTCGCGCATGCGTTCCAGCAGCAGCCAGATGCGACGGGCGGCCTCGGCGGGCGGTAGTCCCTCGGGGCGGATGTTGGAGATGCAGTTGCGGTCGGCATCGGTGGTGGATGGCGTCGGGTTCCAGGTGACGTAGGCACCGAGACTGTCGGGCGCTGACAGGCCCGGGCGTTCGCCGAGCAGGATGAGGACGGATGTGGCGGCGCCTTGACGGGCGATGGCGTCGCCGAGTGCGACACGCCCATGCCGCGCGATAACAATCGGCGCGATGCGCCATCGGTGGAGTGCCGGGAGCAGGGCGGCGAGAACGGCGGGTGCGTGGGATTGCGCGGCAGCGGCCGACAGCCCGTCGGCCACGACGATGGCGAGATCGCCGGGATGCGGGGGCAGCACGGTGCCGGGTTTGAGTTGGCGGCCGAGGTCGGGGCGGAGCAGGTAGGTGGTGCGGTCGGGCGCGGCGCTTTCGGCGATGTGGATGGGTGTGGGCGCACCAATGTTTTGCAGGTCCGTGCGGAGCTGATCGGTGTCCAATTCGGTGTGCACCGCGTCGCGCGCTCGGGCGTGGGCGAGGCGGAAATCGAGCAGCGGCGTGGTGGCGAGCGACGCGCCGGACCGTGCCAGGCCGATGCGCGCGGCGGTGAGCCTGCGCGCGGGCGCCCAGAGGTCAGGCATGGAGTGGTTTTTTGTGCGTCATTTCGGACGAGATTGCTTCGTCGCACTGCGCGCTCCTCGCAATGACATGAGGACGGGTCATTCTCCTGGGGCCGGTTCGTATAAGAGCGTGCGGAAGGTGGGGGGCAGTTCGGGCGGACGGATGCGGGCGGCACGGTCGAGCAGTCCTTGCGTTTGTAACCATTCTTCGAACTCGGGGGCGGGACGTTTGCCGAGGAGTTCACGGGTGGCCAGCGCGTCGTGAAAGGAGGTGCTCTGGTAGCCGAGCATGACGTCGTCGGCGCCGGGCACGCCCATGACGAAGTTCACGCCCGCGGTGGCAAGCAGCGTGAGCAGCATGTCCATGTCGTCCTGATCGGCCTCGGCATGGTTGGTGTAGCACACGTCGCAGCCCATCGGCACGCCGAGCAGCTTGCCGCAGAAATGATCCTCGATGCCGGCGCGAATAATCTCCTTGCCGTTGTAGAGATATTCGGGGCCGATGAAACCAACCACGGTGTTGACGAGCAGGGGAGAGAAGGCGCGGGCGACGGCGTAGGCGCGGGCTTCGAGAGTTTGCTGGTCCACGTTGTGATGCGCGCCGGCGGAGAGTGCACTCCCCTGCCCTGTTTCGAAATACATCACGTTGTCGCCGATGGTGCCGCGGTGGAGCGCGAGCGCGGCGTCGCGCGCCTCGGCGAGATCGGCGAGAGAGATGCCGAAGGAGCGGTTCGCGGCTTCCGTGCCGGCGATGGATTGGAAGACGAGATCGACGGGCGCGCCTTGGCGGATCAGGCCGAGCGTGGTGCTGACATGGGCGAGGACGCAGGTCTGGGTGGGGATGTCGAGGCGGCGGCGGATGTCGTCGAGCAGGAGCAGAAGGTCGCGGGTGCGCTCGGGGCTGTCGGTGGCGGGGTTGATGCCGATGACGGCATCGCCCGCGCCGAGAAGGAGACCGTCGAGGACGCTGGCGGCGATGCCGCGGGGGTCATCCGTCGGGTGATTGGGCTGGAGGCGGACGGAGAGACGGCCGGGCAGACCGATGGTGTTGCGAAAGCGCGTGACAACTCGGCAGCGGGCGGCGATGACCAGCATGTCCTGGATGCGACAGAGCTTACTGACAGCGGCGGCCATCTCGGGGGTGAGGCCGGGGGCGAGCGCGGTTAGGGATTCGGTGGTGGCGTCGTCGGAAAGCAGCCAATCGCGGAGACCACCGACGGTGAGGTGGGAGATCGACGCGAAGGCGTGCGCGTTGTGCGAGTCGATGATGAGGCGGGTGACCTCGTCCGATTCTGGTACGGGACCACCGGTTCGTTCAGGAAGGTCGTGAGGGGCAGGTCGGCGAGCGCGATCTGGGCGGCGACGCGCGCTTCCTCGGAGGGCGCGGCGATGCCGGCGAGGCGGTCGCCACTGCGCGCCGGGGTCGCGTGGGCGAGCAGCGTTGGTAGGGAGTCGAAGGTGTAACGATGGCCGCCGATGGTGGTGTGGCGCAACGGGACTCTCCTGCCGGGCGCGTTTCAGGCGTATGATAGCGGCCTGGATTGGGGCAGAAAGCGAATATGGAACAGCCGCGAATCGCCATCATGGGGACGGGTGCGGTCGGTGGCTATGCCGGCGCACATATGGCTCAGGCCGGGCACGATGTGACGTTCATCGATCCGTGGCCGGAGCATGTGGAGCGGATGCGCTCCCATGGGCTGCGGATCAGCCACGTCACCGGCGAAGAGTTCACCACGCCCGTGCGCGCGCTGCACCTGACCGACGTGCAGCACCTGGCGAAGGAAAAGCCGATCGACATCGCGTTCGTCTGCATGAAGTCGTACGACACGGGGTGGGCGACGCGGATGGTCGCTCAGTATCTGGCGCCGAACGGGTTCGTGGTGTCGCTGCAGAACTGCATGAATGAAGAGACGGTGGCCGGTGTGGTCGGCTGGGGGAAGACGCTGGGGTGCATCGCGTCGTCAATCACGGTCGAGCTGTGCGAGCCGGGCCATGTGCGGCGCGCTGCGGGCAAGAGCCGCGGGAAGGGGCATGTGGTGTTCCGCGTGGGTGAGGTGCATGGGCGCATCACCGATCGAGTGGAGCAGGTGCGGAAGCTCGTGGATTATGCGGATGGCTCGCTGGTCACGAATAATCTGTGGGGCGAGCGTTGGTCCAAGCTGGTGACGAACGCGATGGGGAATGGGTTGTCGGCGTGCACCGGGATGGTTTCGCGCGATCTGCTGCTGGACGACACGTTGCGGCGGTTCGGCGCGCGGGTCGGGTCGGAAGCGATTCGTGTGGGGCAGGCGCTGGGGTATTCGCTGGAGGAGATTCTGCACCTTGATCCGGAGGTGATCGCGAAGGCGGGCGAAGGTGATGAGGCGGCGACTCGCGAATACGACGAACACCGGCTGGCGGAAGCGAAGAAGCCGGGCGGCGGGGCGCACCGGCCGTCCATGGGACAGGACATGGTGAAGGGACGGCGGACGGAGATCGAGTTCCTCAACGGGTTCGTGGTGCGCAAGGCGGAGGAGATCGGATTGGCGGCGCGAGCGAATGCGGCACTGACAGATATCGTGACGCGGGTGGAGCGTGGGGAGTTGCGGCCGGATCCGAAGCACATCACGGAGCTGCGGCTGAATTAGCGTGGCGGGTTTCGTTCACCTCCGTGTTCACTCCGCCTATTCGCTGAGTGAAGGGGCGATCAAGGCGGACAAACTGCCGGCGCTGGCGCGCGATGCGGGCATGCCGGCCGTGGCGATCACGGATTCGAACAACCTGTTCGGCGCGCTGGAGTTCAGCCAGGCCTGCGTGGCGAAGGGTGTGCAGCCGATCGTCGGCTGCCAGATCGCGCTGAGTCGGACGGACAATCCGCGGTTGGCTCCGGACCCGCTGGTGCTGCTGGCGCAGGACGCGGCGGGGCTGAGCAATCTGCAGCGGCTGAGTTCATCCGGGTTTCTAGAGACTGACCCGTCACTGCCGGCGCAGGTTTCGTTTGAGACGTTGGCGGCGCATGCGGCTGGGCTGATGGTGCTGACCGGAGGATCGCCCGGACCCGTCGCACGGTTGATGAGCGAGGGTCAGAAGGCGGAGGCAGAGCGGCTGCTGCACGCGTTGTGCGAGGCTTTTCCCGAGCGGGTCGCGATGGAACTCCATCGGCATGGGCTGGAGGCGCAGCGGCTGGTCGAGCCGGGGCTGATTGCGCTGGCGGATGCGGCGCGGGTTCCGCTGGTTGCCACCAATGACTGCTACTTCGCCAAGCCCGACATGCATGAGGCTCATGCCGCGCTGCTATGCATCGCGGAGGGTAAGCTGCTGTCGGATCCGGACCGGCGTCATGTATCGCCAGAGCAGTGGTTCAAGCCGGCGCCGGATATGCGTGTGCTGTTCGCGGACCTGCCGGAGGCGTGCAACAACACGCTCGCCATTGCGCGGCGGTGCGCGGTCATGGCGGAGCCGCGCAAACCGCTGCTGCCGGTCTCGCCCAAGGTCACGCCGGGCAGCACGGAGGAAGAGACGGTGCGCGCGATGGCCCGTGCGGGCTTGCAGCGGCGCATGGAAGCGATAGGGGCGGATACGGACACGAGGGCGCGGTACGAAGAACGGCTAGAGTTCGAACTCGGCGTGATCGCCAGCATGGGTTTCGCCGGATACTTCCTGATCGTCGCGGATTTCATTCAATGGGCCAAGGCGCAGGGGATTCCGGTGGGGCCGGGACGCGGCTCGGGCGCCGGGTCCGTCGCCGCCTGGGCGCTGACGATCACGGATCTGGATCCGCTGCAGTTCGATCTGCTGTTCGAGCGGTTCTTGAATCCCGAGCGGATTTCGATGCCGGATTTCGACATCGATTTCTGTCAGGAGGGGCGAGACCGCGTCATCGAGTATGTGCGCCGGGAATACGGCGACGACCGGGTGGCGCAGATTATAACCTTCGGCAAGCTGCAAGCGCGTGCGGCAGTGCGCGATGTGGGGCGTGTGCTTGGCATGCCGTTCGGTCAGGTGAACCGGATCGCGGAGCTGATTCCGAACAATCCGGCCAAACCGGTGACGCTGAAGGAGGCTGTCGACGGCGAGCCTCGGTTGCAGCAGATGCGCGACGACGATGAGAGCGTGCGCCGGTTGCTGGAAATCGCGTTACAGTTAGAGGGGCTGTACCGGCATGCGTCCACGCATGCAGCCGGGGTGGTAATCGGCGACCGGCCATTGATTGAACTGGTGCCGCTGTATCGCGATCCGCGCTCGGAGTTCCTGGTCACGCAATACTCCATGAAGCACGTGGAGCAGGCGGGACTGGTGAAGTTTGATTTTTTGGGACTGACGACGCTGACGATATTAGAGCGCGCGGTCGGGTTTCTGCGCGATCTGGGGATGAGCGTCGATCTGGCTCGGCTGAAGCTGGATGATATCAAAACGTACGAGATGCTGGGGCGCGGCGACGCGGGCGGGGTGTTCCAGTTCGAAGGTCAGGGCATGCGGGACGCACTGCGGCAGATGCGGCCCGACAGATTCGAAGATCTGATCGCTCTCGGTGCGCTGTACCGGCCGGGACCGATGGCGAATATCCCGGATTACTGCCGACGAAAGCATGGTGAGGCGTGGGAGGCGCCGCATCCTCTGCTGCATGACCTCCTGAAAGAAACGTACGGCATCATCGTCTATCAGGAACAGGTGATGCAGATCGCTCAGGTGATGGCGGGCTATTCACTGGGAGCCGCTGATCTGCTGCGCCGCGCGATGGGCAAGAAGATCCGTTCGGAGATGGAGGCGCAACGCAAGATCTTCATGGATGGCGCGATCGGACGGGGCATCGATCCGGTGAAGGCTGAGGAGGTCTTTGACCTGATGGCGAAGTTCGCCGATTACGGTTTCAACAAGTCGCACGCAGCGGCGTACGCGCTGGTGGCGTATCAGACGGCGTGGATGAAGGCGAACCATCCGGAGGTGTTCCTCGCGGCCTGCATGAGCCTGGCGATTGCGAATACTGACCGGATCGCTGCACTGAAGCAGGAGGCGGAGCGTGCTGGGATTCCAATCCTGGCGCCGGACATCAATGCCTCGGGTGCGGACTTTACGGTGGAACGTATGGAGGATGCGCGGCTAGCGATCCGCTACGCGCTCGCGGCGGTCAAGAAGGTCGGTGTGGCGGCGATGGAGTCTGTCGTCACAACGCGGGGCGATAAGGCGTTTGCGAGCGTTGCGGAGTTCGCGGCACGGGTGGATCCGCGGCAGCTCAACCGGATGCAGATCGAGAATCTGATTCGGGCGGGTGCTTTCGATCGGTTGGAAGCGAACCGTGCTCGATTGTTCGCTGGGGCGGACATGATCCTGCGACGGGCGCAGTCGTTGCAGGAGGAAGCGGAGACGGGACAGATCGGGCTCTTCGGCGGCAACGGCACGCCGGATGCTATCCGGTTGCCGGATGTGCCGGAATGGCCGCGGCTGGAGCGGCTGACCTACGAGGCGGAGGCGATCGGCTTTCATCTCACGGCGCATCCGCTGGATGCGTATGGTCCTGTGCTGCGGCGGTTGGGCGTGGTGCCGATCGCCCGGATCGAGCACAACGCGCAGGCGGGGGTGACGCGGGTGAAGCTGGCGGGAACGGTTGTCGGATCGAAGATTCGGCCGACTCGGACCGGCAGCAAGATGGCGTTCCTGTCGATTTCCGATCAGTCGGGCGGGTGCGAAGTGACGCTGTTCAGCGAGGTGCTGGGGCGGTCGTACGCGCTGCTGGCAGAGAACACCAACGTGCTGATCACGGCGGACCTGCAAGTTCAGGGTGAGAGCCTGCGCATCACGGCGCAGGATGTGGCCGCGCTGGATCAGGCTGCGTCGGGTGTCGGTGCAGCGATCAAGGTATGGCTGGCGGAAACAGCGTCGGTGCCGCACATCCGCGACGTGCTGGCACGGGACGGCGCGGGCAAAGGGCGCGTGGTGCTGGTGCCGATGCTGGATGGTGTCCGGCAGGTCGAGATCGCGCTGCCGGGTGGGTTTCAGGTGACGCCACGCCTGGCGGAGGCGCTATTGGCCTCCCCAGGGGTGCAGCGGGTCGAGGAGATTTAGTTTTAGCTGAAAGCGAGATTCACGCGCTCCGACGTGCCGCCTCGCGCGATCTCGCTTTGGCCGTCAGAACAGCACGCCGGTTTCGAGCACACCGCGAACCTGATTCGCCTTGTTGAGATTCGGCCCAAGTGCGTAGCCGCTGATCGGATCGATGAGCGTCACAACGGAAAAGTCTCCGCGGAGGAAATAGCGGTTCCATTGAAAGGTCGGCGTCGCGGTGAACGACATCGCCTTGCTGCTCGGACCGTAAAGAAGATTCGGTGCACCATCCGCGAGGCTTCCGGTCGAGCCGATGTATTCGATGCGGCCGCCAAGACTGAAATGCGGATTGAATGTGTACGTGGCCAGGACGGCAGCGCCGTAGGTCCAGGCATCCTGCTGGAAGCCGAGTGATGGGTTCTTGGGGACGTGGCTCCACTGGACGTAGGGTGTCACGGTCCAGGGGCCATTGGTGTACGTGTAGATGATGTTGTAGATGGAGCTGTTGTTCTGGGCGAGCGGCGTGGCGTAGGTGGCCAGACTGGTCCTGCCGAGATTCCCGCCCGCGGCAAATACCAGGGTGTTGGAACTGTTTATGGTCCAGGTTGCCGAGCCGGAGATCCAGTTGAATACGTCAGAGTAGTAGCCATCGTTGAATGAAAGCGCGAAGGCGAGAGGGCCCATCGTGTAGTTCGCCTGCACACCACGGCTCACCGCCGGCTCCTGGTTCCACAGAAGGCCGCGTTCGATGTTCATATTCTCAAAGCTGAACGTGTATTCGGCACCGATGAGCGTGGGCAGTTTCCCACCCTCGATGGAGAAATTGCTGGTCGGTGCGATCTTGATATACGCCTGTGGAACAGGGCCGAAGAAGTCAGGGTTGGTTTCGGTAACGGGGATGTACGTGCTGCCGAGGGATGGAAGCGTGTAAGCGCCGATCTGCACATAATACTGCAGGATCCCATCAGTCTTCTGGATCATGATCTGGGCGTTGCTGAGGTCGATCTGCCCGTTTCTGTTGGTCGGCAGCGGGTTGGTCTGAGCGAATCCTAAGCCGCTCAGTACGCCCGTGATGTAGTTCTTTCCGAGCGGACCGAGATCCACGCTGAGTGGGTTAGGACTGAACGCGAGAGGACCGGTCATGCCGGGGGTCGGCAAGGTGACGGTGGTTGAAGCCGGAGCGGGCGTGCTCGCGGGAGCGGTAGCCGTCGCTGCTCCAGATGCCCCGGGCTGTGGGCTTGCCGGGGCCGGCGTGGTGGTTTGGGCGAAAGCAGGGGCAGTCACGCCCAAGGCGATGGCGATCATGGGTATGGCGGTCACGGGACGCATTAATTCGTCGTCCGTGAAGAACCCTGATCGGGTTGCGTGACCGACGTACACGGTCAGGATCGAACTGCTCGCAGAGCCGGTTCGCCCGAGAGAGCGAGCAAGAACCAACGCAAAAGCACCGCCAGCCAGGCCAGCAGCAACCGGAAGTTGTACCCAACTGCGGCCAGCACCGCATTAACCGCATCGCCGGCTGGTTTGGCGAGATAGTTGCGGCCCATGCGATGCTCGGCCTTGAGATGACCGATCACCGGCTCGACCGCAGCTCTCCGTCGCAGCGCCCGCTTGATGGTCTGCGTGACGCCACGCTTCTGTCCCGCGGTGAACACCCGCAG
Organism: uncultured Pseudomonadota bacterium; assembly: GCA_963791885.1. Lineage (GTDB taxonomy): Bacteria > Pseudomonadota > Alphaproteobacteria > Acetobacterales > Acetobacteraceae > CAVSUZ01. The sequence goes on from CAWBUL010000009.1 coordinate 17,244, forward strand.
CCCAGGCGCGCTCGGTGCATTGTGACCGCGATAGCCCGCATCAGCGATCACCTGTGTCAGTGAGACGCCGATCTGCTGCGTGATTGCCGGAATGACGCTCGCCAGCGTGTGCCCGTCATAGGGGTTGCCCGGCAGTGCCGCGACATGCGCGACGAACTGCCCGCCTTTGGACCGGTTCAGCGTGGTCGCCACCGAGACCTTGACGCCAAATTCGTATGGCCGATGCGCCTTGCCCTTGCCGATACACGCCACTTCCGGTGCGTGCAGGCTGTAGATCTTCGGACCGCGCTGACGCTGCTTCTGTGATCGCACCTGGCTGGCGAGGGAGAGCAGCCGGGCGAAGATCGCGCGCAGTTCGGCATTGCCGGCGATCTTGCGCACGATATCGCGGATCACCCGGCCCAGTTGGGTGCGCAGCGTCCGCAGCATTCGGTTGGCGCGCTTGAACTGCTTGGCATGCGCATAGCGCTGATGGCGGATCAGCGCGATCTTGCCGAGCCTTGTGTAGGACTGGCGCAATCTGACGCCGTGTCTGTGTGCCAGCCGTACCAGCAGCTCGCGCGCGCGGTGCAGCAGCTTCGCATCGGTCGGGAAGGCGATCGCTTTGGGCTGCACCGTCGTGTCCACGATAACGCGGGTGAAGTCTGCGGGCTTGGCGGCGCCCATCCGGGTAGCGGCATGCAGGCTCTCCTGCAACAGCGCCTTCAGCTTCTCTTCCCCCATGCGCTGGCGCCAACGGGTCAGCGAGGAGCGATCGAATGGCAGGCGATGGCAGAAAAACGCCTCACCGCACAGCCGCTGATAATACGGGTTCTCCAGCCAGCGTTCGCACAGCGCCTCATCGGAGAGGCTGTGCATGTGCTTGATGATGGCGAGACCGGCCATCAGACGTGTCGGCAGCGGCGGTCGTCCGGGCGTGTCGGTGTAGCTCGCGCCGAGCCGGTCTTCGAGGAACCGCCAGTCGATGGTGGCGGCGAGCTTCGAGAGCGGATGGTGCAGGTCGACGATCTGATCGAGCCGTGAGCGCAGCAGATCGCGCTGACCGCTGTCACGCCGTTCCCTGGGACGCATCGGTGTTGCTCCGTGCCGGATTGGGCAGAGCGAATCACACCCGCTCGCGTCGGCGCAATTTGCAAGCAATCGCGGTTCGCCGCGCCGATTTCTGGCAAATGCGGTTATTTGCGCGGGGCGGAAAGACGTTGCCGCTCAATGGGTTCCGAATAGTTCACGGACGACTAATTCGCTCCAACAATAAGAAGCACGCTCGCTACTAAGGCTTATTTCCTCGACGCCCCGCCCATGAGACCGAGTTCCGATGCCCAGTGCTCAATCGTTTGTCATGCACAATCTATGCCAGCAGGTTAATGTTATTCCTTCATCAGATAAAAGAACCATGACTGCCAGCGGGCGCATGCATCGGGCAATGGCACTACATGCGGAGCATGAAGCGGCCCGTCGATCCGGCACGCGCGCTCATGCCGCCCTGGCGATATTGCTTCGTCCGCCCGTTTGCGCGGACACTCCTCGCGATGACCCGACGCCTTGTGGTTCGCGTCAGACGGATGATACCGTCTGCCCCGATTCCACTACACCTTATACCAAATCCCCCTCACGAAGACTCACGTGGGGGATTCCCCGACGCGGGTGTGATCTGATTCAACCTCGGCGGACCGAAGGAGGTTTGCCATGGGAAGCCCGATCCCACTGAGATCAGACTACAATGCGGGACAACTGCGGCGTATTGCCCGCGACAGCAAGGATGCCGACCAGGTTCGGCGGCTGCTGTCACTGGCGCTGATCTACGGCGGAGGCAGCCGGACCGAGGCAGCGCAGGCAGGCGGCGTGGGGCTGCAAGTGGTGCGCGACTGGGTACTGCGGTTCAATGCGAACGGCCCTGGAGGGCTGATCGACCGCAAGGCTCCAGGACAGCCATCCAGACTTGATGCGAGGCATCGTGCCGCGCTGGCAGCGATGGTCGAGAACGGCCCGATCCCGGCGGTACACCGCGTCGTCCGCTGGCGCATCATCGATCTCTGCCAATGCTTATGGGACGAATACGGGACCAACGTCTCGAAACAGACGCTGAGCCGGGAGCTGCGAGCCATGGGATATCGCAAGCTGTCGGCACGTCCGCGCCATCACGCGCAAGCCGCGGGCGCCATCGAGACGTTCAAAAAAACTGGCCTGCGACAGTGGAGGCGATCGCGCGCGAGCGGAGCCTCGATCGCAGCGATATAGAGGTGTGGTTCGGCGACGAAGCCAGGATCGGCCAGAAGAACAAGATCACCCGTCGCTGGGCTCGGCGCGGCACCCGCCCCTCGGCGCCATCAGACCAGCGAACCGCCTCGACCTATATTTTCGGTGCCATCTGCCCGGCCGAGGGCAAGGCTGTCGGCTTGATCCTGCCCTGGTGCAACACGGCGATGATGAACCTGCATCTGGCGGCGATCTCGGCTGATATCGCTCCAGGCCGCCACGCGGCGCTGTTGCTCGACCAGGCGGGCTGGCATCTCTCGCGCCAGCTGTCGGTGCCGGACAACATCACAATTGTTCCACTGCCGCCGAAATGCCCCGAACTCAACGCGCAGGAGAACGTCTGGCAGTTCATGCGCGATAACTGGCTCTCCAATCGGGTGTTCGACGACACCGACGCGCTGCTCGATCACTGCTGCGAGGCGTGGAATAAGCTGGAGGCGCGGCCGTGGGCCATCATGTCGCTCGGATTGCGCGATTGGGCGCATCGGTCGTGATCAGAGGGATTTGGTATTAGTTTTGTGGGCCGATTCACCTGACGCTTGCGGGACGCGAACGTCAGGATCGGACCACTGGTGGATGGAATCTGACGGAAAGAGCCGTCAGATTCCATCCAGTAGGCTTTATTTGGTGGGCCAATTCACCCGACGCTTGAGTCCCTCAAGCGTCGGGATCGGACCACTAGGTGGCTCGACTGCACAAGATGTGAACAGCCCCGCTATTCATGACTCACGTCAAACGGCGAGCTCCACCACGACCGGGACGTGATCGGATGGTTGCTGTCGGCCGCGCTCGGCCCGATCAGGGTCGGCGGCCGTGGCACGCTCGGCGAGCGTCGGCGACAACAGCACGTGGTCAATTC
>CAWBUL010000010.1:0-29748 GCA_963791885.1 uncultured Pseudomonadota bacterium
ACCGAAGCGGCTGAGGTTGCAACGAAGAACGGAGGCCGGCTCTCCTACTTTGACGCCTCCTCCCGCATCACCGGATTACGCAGACTGCCGATGCCGCTGATCGCTACCTCAACCACATCCCCATGCTTCATGTCCGCCGTTGCACCCTCAGTGCCCATCCAGACCACATCACCCGGATACAGCGTCAGATACCGGGTCATCGCCACCAGGAAATCGACGACGCCGAAGATCATGGAGTTTGTGGGGAACGAAATCATCTCCCGCCCGTTCAGTCGCACCGTGGTCACCAGCTCATCAAGACGCAGATCCGTCTCGATCCACGGCCCCATCGGCTTGAATGTATCCGTGTTCTTCGCCCGCCACAGCGTCCGGTCGGAGCGTTGCCACGTCCGCTCACTGACATCGTTGCCGATCGTGTAGCCCAACACCGCCTGCAGCGCGTTGTCCCGCGTCAGGTGCTTGCACTGCCGTCCGATCACCGCAACGAGCTCGCCCTCGTATTGCACCTTCTCGGTCGCGTCGGCCGGAATCACGATCGGCTCCCCCGGCCCGATCAGCGCGTTCGCCGCGCGATAGCCGATATCCGGCTGCGCCGGCAGGTTCGGCGGCTGCCCCACCTTCGCCGCCACTTCCTTCACATGCTCGGCGTAGTTCATCCCACATGCGTAGAACGTCGGCGGCATTACGGGCGGCAGCAGTCGCGTCCCCGCCAACGGCACGCGCGTCCCGGTGCGTTCCCAGGACCCGAACGGCGAGCCGCGTACTGGCAACAGCGCGTCGCCCTCCACAACCGCGAATGTTGGCTCACCCGCCTGATCGAACCGCGCCCAGCGCATGCCTCATCCTCCCGGTCTTTGCGCCGTCAGCGTAGGTCCCCTCACGCCGTCGGGCCAAGTGGCGGCACAAACCGGAGTGCGCACGGCCGATCCCCGCTCCATTGCTCTGGTCGTCACGTCACGGAAGCCGGCCGCCATGCCAAGAACCACCACCGATCACGTCCCCGTCATGGGCGGCACGGAATGGATCCTCCTTTTCGTCCTTGCGATCCTGTGGGGAAGCAGTTTCTTCTTCAACGGAATCGGCGCACGAGAACTGCCCGCCCTAACGTTTGTTTGGCTTCGTGTTGCCGTCGCCTCAGCCGCGCTTCTTGTCACATTGCGCTTTTCAGGGCTGACCATGCCCCCTGGACGCGTTTGGCTATCCTTCTTCGGCATGGGCATGCTCAACAATGTCCTGCCTTTTGTGCTCATTGTCTGGGGTCAGCACCGCATCACCAGTGGTCTCGCCGCCATTCTGAACGCCACCACGCCGATTTTCACTGTGCTGGTTGCGCACGTTCTGACACACGACGAAAAGCTCAACCTGTGGAAGGGCCTCGGCGTGCTGATCGGCTTTGGTGGCGCGGTGATCGTCATTGGCCCAAACGCTCTGCTCGGTTTTGGAGGTCCAATCGTACCGCAGCTTGCGTGCCTGGGTGCCGCGCTCTCCTATGCCTTCGCGGGGGTCTTCGGGCGACGGTTCAAGGCCATGGGACTCGCTCCGATAACCACCGCAACTGGTCAGGTCTGTGCCTCCACGATCACGCTCCTGCCAATTATGCTCCTGATCGATCGCCCCTGGACCCTCCTCATGCCACACGCCGCCACGTGGGGCGCCGTGGCTGGCATCGGCCTGCTCTCAACCGCTCTCGGTTACGTCATCTACTTCCGCATCCTGGCCGTGGCGGGTGCAACCAATCTTCTGCTCGTCACATTTCTCATCCCGCTCACCGCCATCCTGCTCGGGGCTGCCGTGCTGCACGAATCGCTGCTACCCCAACATCTCGCCGGCATGATCGTGATCGGTCTGGCGCTGGCTTGCATCGACGGCCGCTTGCCGCGCAAACTCATAAGGCCAGCCGCGATCTCAAGCGGATTTTAGCGCCGACCCAGGTGTGTACAGCAACATCTCGGCGCTCACCTCATCGAGCGACCGAAGACCCAGCAGCGCCACGTCGCGGTCCCGCTCCTTCGCGCCCGGCAGAACGGCACCCGCGTTTGTCCGTTCACCCGACCTCCCTTGAACCGCCGCCCCATTGCCCGCATCACACCCCGCATGACCGACCTGTTCGAGGCCATCCGTACCCAGGTGCTCGATGCGCTCCACGCCACCGTGCCGGATCTGCCGCCGGACGTCTCGGACCGCGTGGAGGTCACGCCCCCGCGCGATCCCGCCCACGGCGACATGGCAACCAACGCCGCCATGGTCGCCGCCCGTGCCGCGAAGCAGCCCCCGGCGAAACTTGCCGCCGCTATCGCCGAGCGCCTCCGCGCCAGCCCCGAGATCGACGAAGCGACGAGCGCCGGCCCCGGCTTCATCAATCTCCGCCTGAACCCTGACGCCCTACGCGGCACGCTCCCGGTCATCCTCGGCGCTGGCGAGGCCTTCGGCGATAGCACGGTTGGTGCCGGCGCCAAGGTCAACGTGGAATACGTCTCGGCCAATCCCACCGGCCCAATCCATGTCGGCCATTGCCGCGGCGCCGTCGTCGGTGATGCGCTCGCCTCGCTGCTCGCCAAGGCCGGCTTCGACGTCACACGCGAATTCTATATCAACGATGCCGGCGCACAGATCGCCGCTTTGGCCTGGGCCGCTTACTGGCGCTACCTGCAAGCGATCGGCACCAAGCTGACGGAAGCACAGTTCGGCGAGGAAGTCCCCGGCGGCCTGCAATACCGCGGCGACTATCTCATTCCGGTCGGCGAGGAACTGGCGCGCATCCACGGTCCTGCACTCGCCACACCGGACCGCCAGATCGCCGCGCCCGAACTCTGGTTCGACACCGTCCGCGATTTCACCATCGACGCAATGATGCGCGCGATGAAGGAAGACCTCGCCGCGCTCGGCATCCACCAGGATGTGTTCAGTTCGGAGCGTGCGCTGGTCGAAGCCGGCGCCCCCGATCGCCTGATCGAACGCCTCCGTCAGGAGGACCTCATCTACGAAGGCACGCTCGAACCGCCGAAAGGCAAGCTGCCGGATGATTGGGAACCCCGCCCCCAGACCCTGTTCCGCTCCACGAAGTTCGGCGATGACGTGGATCGCCCGCTGCGCAAATCCGACGGCTCCAACACCTACTTCGCCAGCGACATTGCCTATCACGCCGACAAGATCGCGCGCGGCTTCACCCATCTGATCGACGTGCTCGGCGCCGATCACGGCGGCTACGTGCCGCGCATTCGCGCCGCCGTGCGCGCCGTCTCCCACGACAAAGCGTCGCTTGAGGTCCTGCTCTGCCAGATCGTGCGCATCGTTCGCGGGGGCCAGATCGTCCGCATGTCCAAGCGCGCCGGCACCTTCGAAACCCTCCGCGACCTGCTCGACGAGGTCGGCAAGGATGCCGTCCGCTTCACCATGCTGACGCGCAAGCCCGACGCGCAGATGGAGTTTGATCTCGACCAGGTCGTCGCACAGACCCGCGACAACCCGGTTTTCTACGTGCAGTACGCGCACGCCCGCTGCCGCTCCGTGCTGCGCGCCGCGGCCGAAATGTTCGGCACTGCGGATACCGCCGATTCCCGACTGGCTGAGGCCGACGTCTCTTTCCTCACCACCGAACCCGAACTCGCCGTGATCCGCCGCATGGCTTGGTGGCCACGCCTCGTTCAAGGTGCCGCGATTGCGCGCGAACCACACCGAATTGCGTTTTTTCTATATGACTTAGCGAGCGACTTTCATATGCTGTGGAACCGAGGCAAGGACGATTCGACCCTGCAATTCCTGCAAGCCGACAAGATCGCTGAAACCCGTGCGCGGCTGGCTCTGGTCGCCGCCACAGCCGTGGTGATTTGCTCCGGTCTCAAGGTTCTGGGCGTCACGCCGGTTGAGGAGATGCGCTGAAATTGTCCGAGCAAGCCTCCGCCCGCACGCCAACTTACCGCGTCGCCCGCTCGCGTGGGATGGACCCGGCCACGCGCCGTCTGGCGCTGACGGCAGCGGTTCTGGGCGGTGCGTTTCTGGCCGTGGTGGGGGCCTGGTCGCTGGTCGGGCATCGTCACCACGGCACCGACATACGCATTGGCACGAACGACGTGCCCGTGATCGAGCCTCCGCCCGGCCCGATGCGCCTGAAGCCCACCAATCCTGGCGGCATGCAGCTTTCTGCTGCCGAGCAGGACCTGTTCGGCGGCACGGGTGATGGCGGGCAGGAGAAACTGGCCCCGGCTCCCGAAACGCCCGATCCCGCCGCGTTGCAGCCGCCTGCTCCGCCCCCCTCTGCTACGGCCACGCCTGCTCCCGCTCCGGCGCCCGCCCAAACCGCATCACCCACGCCTGCTCCGGCGACAGCCACCGCACCCATACCCGCGCCGGTGACCCCGCCCGCACCTGCGCCGCAAACCACGCCCGCTGTCGCGGCCGTGCCCCCGCCCGCGACGAACCCGACAGGCCAGTTCGAAGTGCAGCTTGCGGCTCTCCCGACCGAACAGGCGGCGAAGGATGAGTGGGCGCTGTTGCAGCGGAAATTACCAGATCTGAAGGGACGCTCGCCGTCGATTACGTCTGCCGACGTGAACGGCAAGACCTGGTATCGCCTGCGCACCGGCGGCTTCGCCGATCCTGCTGCGGCGAAAGCATTCTGCGACCAGGCACGCGGAAAAGGCCTAAGCTGCGACGTGCCGCGCGCGTAGGTCGTCTCCAACGTCATCGCGAGCCGCCGCGTAGCGGCGGCGTGGCGACCCAGCCTTTCTTCTGTAGGGGGTTTGCAGCCGCGGAGCGCGGCGAACCAATCTCGATCAAGAGATGCCCGAGCGATCGTGCTGTGTGTCATCGCGAGGCCCGCGCGGCGGGCCGTGGCGACCCAGAGCCTGCCCCGAGCGAAGCGTGGGGCCCACCGCGCCTGCCAGCGATTTGTCTGCTGCGAAACAGCCCGAGATCGCTAAAGATTCTGGTGGACCCCAGCCCCGTTCGCGCCCTTCGCTTCGACCGAACCAACGCTGAACCACGATGAACCAAACCGAAAACGCGGTGCACTTCGCCGCGCTACCCGTCAACGTCATGATCATGTACGGCGTGCCATCCACCGATCGGCTGACGGAACGTGGCGTCTCGCGCGTCAGCTGCGGTCTATCCCTACATCCGCGCGATGGGATGCGCCCAAACAGGAAACACGCAAGGTTCATTCCTGGCTGGTCAGCAACACGGGATGGAAACCAGACCGACTCCCCGAGAGCTTTCCGCGCAGACCTGGCCCGGCTCGATCTAAGATACCGGCGGGGCAGGGACGGACCTGGTTGCCCTCGGCTGCCTGCGCTTACGTGCGGCGACTCTCGGATGGCCCACGTTCCACGGGATCAGGTAAGCTGCTTTATGGTAAATCTTCCCTCCTTCGCTAGACGGTGACTGCGACAAGTAGCTGTGTCTCTGTTTTCGGGTCATGCAAAAGCTTTTTATCGTTCTGATACTTACTGATCGCGCGAGCGAGGCGTCGCTTCTGTTCTCTGCGTGATAGCTCTATGAGCCGCGGAAAAATGTTGTGCGCTCCCCTCATGTCTGCATCGGGGTTCATTCTGTGGTCACCGTCGGCCAGAACCTGATACCAGACTTGGAACACCTGTGCCGATATGGGGAGCCGTCCGGTGATCTGGCTGTAGTCATGCCAGCCAATAAACAGTGCTCCATCGTTCTGCTCGTCAGAAAACGCTTCCAGTAACTCGGTGTCGTTTCGTATCTCCCCCCTGCGCGTCGTCGTATGCTTAAAGGCATTCCAGAACTGATTGCGGATGCTCTTCATTTTGGCAATGTCCAAGTCGGGGCGCGTTTTCAAAATGTGCGTAGAAAACGGTTCCGTTCCGGCCTGCTCTGCCAATAAGTCGAGGATTTCGCCAGCCCCGCACGCGAGGCATTAAATCGATACAGAGTCGCGCTCATGGATATAAAGGTCGAAAGCGACTCCCAGCTGTCTTCTTGCAGCCTCCAGTTTAGTAAGCATTGGCTACACCGCCAGCCTCGAAATCGTCGCTCGGCCGACGTTGTAGCTTTTCGCCAGTTCCTTGAGCGTTGCACCTTCGGCCCGCCGCCGCCGTGCTTCTCTCTGCTGCTGCGCGGTGAGCTTCGGCGGTCGGCCCATGTGCTGGCCGCGCGCCTTCGCCCGCTCGCGCCCCTCGGCCGTGCGGGTGCGGATAAGGTCGCGCTCCACGTCCGCCAAGCCGCCGAGAACGGCAATCATCAAGCGCCCGGTGCTGGTGGCTGTGTCGGCCCACGGTTCAGCCAGCGACCGAAATTGCGCCTTGGCGTCCACGATCCGCTTCGGCCCCGAATCGCGCGTTGTGGCAGCGGCGCATCGTGGCACAAAGCGCGGTGGGCATGACCTTCTTTAGATCGAGTGATTTCGCCGCAAAGGAATTTCCAACCGGATAAGCGCTTGGTCGAGTGTTAAGCCTGGATCGCCGCTTATGGAAAATCGGAACGGAGCTGCGTCTTCGTCGGACCCCCAAAAAAGCAGTAATCGCAGAGAACACCACGGGCCAAATTCCTATCTTGCTTGACAGCATCGAGAGAAATCGGAAGCGGTGGGTCGGCCGGACCGCCGATGTAGGTCCACCCCGAATCGAGTCCGTAACCAGTAACCCAAGGAGGTGGGTAGCCCCGCGAAAGGCCCGGGCCTCCATAGTCGATTTGCACACCATGCAACATGCGCTTGCCGGCTTGACCCGCTGTGTCGGCGACTAAGCACCGCCTTCCGCCGTGCCACAGATCGGTGCGATGGATTCGCAATTCACCTCTGTTCGACCTAGTATATTTCACGCCGTGAACGTGCGCCTTCGGTGGGATTGCGTTCCAGAATGGCTGCCCCGGATAGATATACGCCTCAGGGCGTATCCACTGGACGTATGGGTGGTGCCGGTCAAAGTGATCGACAATGTTGATGAAGAGATTCCCGCTGCTGAAAATCTGCTCTGTTCCACCGTTCGCAAGTGGCCGGAACAAGCTACAGGTGACGAGGAATTGGTCCGCCGCCTGCAGGGATGCCGAACCGTGGTCGATGGTCACCGCGAAGATATTGCCCGGCGCCCCCGCTTGGCCGATGCCAGCTATATTGGACAGCACAATCGCATTCGTATCGGTGCGGGTGACGGTCCATTGCACCAGAACGGTCGGGTCCTGCGGGTTGAAGAGTCCCGCTGGAATCTTGAGGACAACTCCAATCGGGTGCAAGTCGTGAACATCCCAGGGCACCTGCCCGCCAGGAGCGCCCTGGCCGGGCTGGTTCCAAGAGATGCCCGGCCAGTTGAACGACCCGTCGATTCTGATAGGGAATCCACCCGATGGGTCAGGAAGGTCGGGAATCGCGCTCGGATCGCTCACATCCTGATCGGTCACCATAAGATAGGGAAAGCTTCCGGTGCTGCCCGCGAACGTTCCGGGCGGGAGTAGAGAATTGTCGGAATACGCCGTAAGTCCCGCTGGCCCGAAGCCGATTTCGTCGATTGTTGTCAGAATGTTCGGCGCCGTGGTCCCTGGCAGTTGAGTGACAAGCATGGCGGGGCCATATAAATTTGCGCCGCCGATCGCGCTCTGCAGCCTGGCCCAGGGCTGTGGCATTCGCATTCGAAATCTGCGTGAAAACATATGACAAGCCAAACGCAACGCCGAAAAATTCGGCGGGAATAGCCAGGGCCGCGACCGCCGGGCCAAACGGGAGAAACAGCAGCGAGGCCAATACGATGGCCGCAGGGCCAAGCACGGCGGGCGAAAGCCACCAAGGAGTCTGAATGTCCGTCCCAACGACCTGCATGCTCCAATAATCCATGGTCAGAAACGGGTCGAATGAAGAATTCTTGCAGCGACAAGGTTCCCGGCCCCTTCACCTTCAAACCGGTTTCACTCGCAGTCGACGACTGGACGGTCCAGTTCCCAGACGGGTCCTCGAAGAAAACGTTGCCAGTCGTGCTCCACGACTGGAACGTTCGAGGATCGGCCGTGATGGTGTAGACGGAGCCGCTGACAAGTCCAACCGCTGCGGAAGCCCATGGGCCGAGCCCGGTCGGGATTGGAGCACCGTCAAGATAGAAATAGCCCCCAGGCGGCGTCGTGGAGAACATAACGCTTTCCACCGCTGCGCCTGAAGGCGGCTGCGGTTGCTCGGGAACATCCTCGTAGGACTGAAGAAGAGTGATCAAATTAACGTTCAGCGTAATGTCGGCATTCCCGGGCACGTTGGGGACACCTTGATAGTAGCCACGCGAGTCCCTATCAACTTCGATGAACCGCGTAACTTTGATCTGCGCGGTGATTCCCGCCATGGGCACGTTGGTTGCGAAGACACCCGCCCACGGACTGTCAAGTGGCAGTGTAAAATCGCCGCCCAACGACAGTTGCACGCAATCCGGGGACGCCGTCAGTGCCACGTTATTCTTTGCGAGGCCAGAGTCGAAGAACTTGCCTGCGAGTTGGGGCGATAGAACGCTATTAACGATGGCCGCTAGCCAGTCGCCGTCGACGACGATCGCCAGGCCGCTATTTTGGGCCGCAGCAGCGCTGACCGATGGAGAGCTGGATTCAATGTTCCCACCACCCCCATAATCAACGGTCGCGCCAGCCTGGCTGGCGGCAGTGTTCAAGTCCACGAGGCCGTTTGGGTCGCCGTTGCTCGCGACCGAGGCGCCACCGCCCACCACGCTCGCATCAACGGCTAGGGCCAGCGCGCCGGGGCCCGGCGTGGCTGCGTCCAAAGGCCGGGCGACGATCCGGATGACGGCGAACGTCAAATCAAACAGCGTATCGGGAAAGAAAATAGAACCTCCCGGCGGTTGATAGGTCTGGTTGTTGACCAACGGAAGACCGAGATTGGCGTCGGTGATCTGCAGTAAACCCGGTGGAACGGCGCGAAGCGCCGTCGTCAACCCGCCAAGCACGGCAGGCGAAGTGAGCGCCTGCTCGAAAACGGGAGAGAGCGGAGGGCCAAGAAGCGCAGCGACGTTGACAGCTGTAACCAACGCCGATGAGAAGTCGATGCCAACGGTGATTTGTTGGTTATTCCCGACTGTTGCAACTTTTGTGATCAGGCCAACGAGCACCGTCGTCGAGAGCACGATCTCAGTCTGCAATGACACGGAGCCCGCAACCAGGGTGAGTTCCCCGGCAACAGCGACGTTAACGGAGATCAGGTCATCTGCGCGAGTTTGCAGAGTTACTTGGGGGGCGAGCATAATAGCCGAGCCGCTGATGCTCACCGAGGTACTACCCACCGTCACAGCATTGGGCAGCGAGAACTCGTAGGCTGGCTCAAAATTAGCGTGCAGCCCTCTTAGGGAAGCGTTGATCGTGTTCTCTGAAGCACAACCAACCATTGCGAAGCCCGCACTAAGCGACATCGCCACCCCCAAAATGCTGTGTCGTAAAGTCGGGCCGACTTTACGACAACTCGAGTTCCAGAATCGGAGACCCGCAGCAACAAAATTGTAAACTCACTGCGGCGATTGTCAATGCTCCCGCAGAGTCCGTGCGAATTTTTGTGTATGAGGCCGGAAGTCGCGGAACGTGTCAACGACTTTGATACAGCCGGGTTCTGAATTTACGCTCCGTTGTTTCGCGATAGTTCAGTGGCTTTGCGGGATGGCGGCACATCAATGCCGTTGGGGGGGTGGGCGAGCCGGGGCGCGTTTTCGTCCTGCGGGCCGCCGGTCGGTGTGGAATGATTCGGGTCGGGCACGGGCGCGCCGGAATCTAGATGTTGTCTCGCGCCACGTCGCGCGCGGCATTAACGTGTCGCTGCCCGTTTGAAAAGTCACGATTTCTCCCCGATAGAAATGTCACTTGGGGAATGGTCGGTGCGAAATGAGCTGAAGCTTGCGGCGTTTCTTGGTTCGGCTGAAACAGCGCCGTTTCTTCGTCCCGGCCGCATTCCGCACAGCGCGGCGCACAGCTTCGATCAAGGATGGCCGCAGGCCACCGAAGGCGCGCAGCGTCCTTGACGGGAGCGAGCACAGCGCAATGCTTGTCCGCTGGGACGTCGAGGGAGCGGCGCGGCGATCAGCCTACAGGCGTGGCTGCGGCCTTTCGTGACGGGCGCCCCTTCGAGGGCTGTCCGGGCGCCTCCAGATTGTTCGGCGGTCGCTGCCGCGCCGGATCGAAGCGACGCCGACACGGCGGATAGGCCGCCTGTTGCGCCTGGATCTGGGCCAGTACCTCTGTCAGCCGCTTATTCTCGATGATTGAGCCAGGATCGACCGTTCGGATCTTGTCGAATACCGTGAACGGCAGGGCAACGCCGTTGTGTTGGACGGCGAAGCGGCCATCCGGGTAGTTCACAACCTCAACGACCTGCCGTGCCAGAGCACGGGTCAGCGGCGTCGGCTGCAGGATCAGCATCATGCGGTCATAGTGCAGTGTCAGATTGCGCGTGACGGTGCGCATCTCCCGCCAGGCCAGCATCTCATCCAGATTGTCGCGCACCGATAACGGCCGGTGCAGGTCCTTGGCGTTCAATGGAACACGGCCAAAGCGTTGATTGTAATCGGCAATGAACGTTGGCATCCAGACATTCGCTGCCTCAATGCTCGCGATGCCGGCCAGTCGCAGCTCCTTCACCAACCGATTCTGCAGCGTTCCAAAGGCTCGCTCCACGCGCCCTTTGGCCTACGGAATGTTGGCGCAGATGATGTCAATGTTCAGTTCCCCGAGCGCGCGGCTGAACTGGGTGATCCGGTCACCGCGGTCGGCGTCCTTTTTGTTAACCCGGAAGATGCTGTGCTTGTCGCTGTAGAACGCGACCGGCTTGCCGTGCGTCTCGAGATAGTTGCGCGTCGCACGGAAGTAGTCGAATGCCGATTCCGAGGCAACGAAGCGCAGTTCCATGATCCGGCTGGTCGCATCGTCGATGAATGCCAGCAACGTGCAGACCGGACCGCGGTCCTCCAACCAGGCGTGCTCCGAACCGTCGATCTGCACCAGCTCGCCCAAACACTCGCGGCGACGGCGCGGCTGGTGCGGGGAGGGGAGCCGATGGCGCCGGTCGGTCCATAGTCCGTCCGCGATCATCCATTGCCGCAGGGTTTCCACGCCGAGCCGCAATTTATGCCGCTCGGCCAGCTTCTCCGCCGCAAGCGTCGGGCCAAAATCGGTATAGTGTTCGCGCACCAAAGCTATCACCGTGCGCCGGAGGGTCTCGCCATGTCGGCGGTTGCTCGGCCGTCCGCGCTTCTTGGACAGCAATCCCGATGGACCGGCGGTTTGGAAAGCTCGGCACAGACGGAACACCTGGCGCCGGCCGACACCCATCAGTTCGCCGGCCGCGGCCACTGTCAGGCGACCATCCGACACGTCGACCATTATCCGCAGCCGGCTGAATTCTCGCTGGCTCACCTGGATCACCGTCATCGTGCGTCACTCCGGCCGTCCCGACGACAGATGCCTCAGGTGACATCTCTATCGGTGAGAGGAGTGACATTTCTATCGGTGATCTACATAACGCTGCCGCGTAAGGCCCATTATGGCAACTGGTGAGAAGTCGAAGCTAAGTATCGTGATATATAGGCGCTTGTTCTAAAGTAATTGTGGGCAGCGGCGAACTTGCGATTTTGTCCCGATCAGAATGCCAGGATCGACATGCCGCGCGACGGAGCGTCTCACCGGGGTCGTCATCTGACCGACCACCGATCTCCCCGGATCCGGCCTAAACTAACCCTTGAATGGTCACTATGACTAACGCTATAACCAACCCCCATGCCCGCACCCGCCAACCTCCCCTACACCCTCCCCACCGACGCCCCGTACCAGCTCATCCGATCCGTCGCGGCCATCCTCCCTCCGCCGCCCGATCCGTCCCCGGACGCCGAGGCCCGGCGCGACAACGCCATTATCGCCCGTGTCGCTGCCCTCCAGCCCAACGACAGCGCCGAGTCCGACCTCGCCTCCAGCCGAGCGGGATCGCGCGAGGCCGAAGGTCAGAGCGCGTGAATCCCGCTCGCAAAAGCAGTTCGCCATCGCCAACGAACTCCAACGGGACGCCGTCCTCCTCTCTCGAAACCCCGAGCTTCCCCCCCGCACCGTCCTCCAATGCCGTAACCAGGCGGCGGCCATAATGCGCCAGGCCGCCAGCGCCATGCGCGAACTCCGCCGCCTCCAGGCCGACCGCCGTGCGGTCCAATCCGACCCCGAAGCCATCGACCAAGGCGAACGCGCCGAGCACATCGCCGCTCTCCTGCTGGCCGAGGGCCTCGCCAACCCGCCGCCCCCCGGCAAGCTGACCGCCGGACCCGAAGCGCTCGTCTCACCCCACGATCCCGAGACCCAACACACGAAAACTGAGACGCCGCCGAGACAACCTGCCTCGACCCCGGTCATCTCCAGGCGCCCGCAGCGCGATACGGCAATCCCGCCCGAGCCGGAACGCCGGGCGTTCGTCTCACCCCACGATCTTAGGACTCGAAAACACAAAACTGAGACGGCAGCGAGACGCCCCAACCCGTCGCCGCCCGCCGCGAGCTGATTGCCGAACCCGAAGCGCCCGTCTCACCCCGTGATCCCGATCCCCACCACACGAAAACTGAGACGCCGCCGAGACAACCTGTCCCGACCCCGGTCATCTCCAGGCGCCCGCAGCGCGAAGCGGCAAGCTCGCCCGAGCCTGCATACCCAGCGTTCGTCTCATGGCACGATCCCAGGACCCGAAAACACAAAACTGAGACGGCAACGAGACGCCACAATCCGCCGGAATCCCCTGTTCAGGCTCGCCTTATCCCCGCCGTATATTCCAGAACACCGGATTGCCGTTCAGCATGCCCGTCAAATTCGCCTGATACGCCGTCGGCGCCAGGTATTGACCCAACGGCACATACGGCACGTCCTGGAACGCCTGCAGGCTGCATCTGCTCGCAGATCTTTTTCTGCGTCGCGAGATCCGGCGCCGCGAACCACGCGTTGCGCAATGCCTCCAGTTTCGGACTCGAGGGCCACCCTACCGTCGCGTCCTTGCCGTTGCCGCGCAGGAACACGTGTCCCGCAGGAGTCATCATGTCTGTTCCCGCCCAGCTCGTGTGGAACATGTTCCACCCGCCCTGATCCACCCGAGTCTGCTTGGCCCGCCGCTGCACCAGCGTCGCCCAGTCCATCGCCTGGTAATCGACATTCGCTCCCATCTTGTGCAGCAGATCCGCGCTCACGTCGGCCAGCGCCTTGGCCGAGGCGATGTCCGTTGGCGCCAGCAGCACGATCTTCTCGCCCGTGTATCCCGCCTTCTTCAGCGCCTCGGGCGAAATATCCCGGGGCCCGGTCAGATTCTCCAACCCCGCAGCGCTCGCCATCGGCGTGCCCGGACAAAAATACCCCACGCCATCGTGCCACAACGACGGATCGGTTCCGACCATCGCCTGCATGTAATCGGCCTGCGTGACTGCATGCACCATCGCCCACCGCACCGCCGGATTGTTGAACGGCGGCTGCAACTGGTTGAACCGCATGGTCGCGATGTACCCGGTCGGTACGGTGATCTCGACCTTCAGCTTTCCGGCTTTGCGCAGCACCGGCAGCCAGTCCGCGCCCGGCGTCAGCCACCAGTCGACTTCACCGGTCTGCAGTGCGCCGGCCACCGTCGCCTCGTCGGGGATGATCCGCCACTCGATCCGGTCGAAATGCGCGACCTTCGGCCCGGCCGTCCCCGACGCAACCCCACTGCTCCGCGGCACGTACCCCGCGAACCGCTCGTACACCACGCGCGAGCCCGAAACCCGCTCGTTCGCGATGTAACGATAGGGTCCGCTGCCCACCATCTCCGTCACCTGCTTGTAGGGATCGGTCGAGGCCAAACGCTCCGGCATGATCGGGCACATCGAAGGCGGCGTCTTCGCCAGCGCATCCGGCAGCAGCGGGAATGGCCGTTTGAGCCGAAACACCAGCGTCTTGTCGTCGGGCGCCGAGATGTCGTCCGTCGCCGCCATCAGCGCTTGTCCGAATGCGTCGCGCGCCCCCCACCGCTTGACCGAGGCAGCGCAATCCCGCGCCAGCACCGGCGTGTTGTCCTGGAACTTGAGACCGTCGCGCAGCGTGATGGTCCACCGCTTGCCATCATCATCGCTCCGCGCACCCTCTGCCATCTGCGGCTGTGCGCGGAACTGGTCATCCAGGCCGAACAGCGTGTCGAACACCAGGAAGCCGTGGTCTCGCGTCTGATAGGTGGTGGTCCACACAGGATCGAGCACCGAGAGATCCGCCTGCGGTACGAAGCGCAGCACGCTCTCACTTTCGGCCCGCGCCAGTGCAGGCATCGCCAGCGCCACAGCCCCGCTCCCCAGGAACGTGCGCCGTTTGATCATTGTCTGCCCCCTCGATTGGCGTCAGAGCGCCATCATAAACAAACTTGGTCGGCCACGATAACACCGCTATCCTCCGTTCGGCACAACTCACGTCTTCAACCCGAGCGGATGCCGAGATCCTCGCCGTTATCATCCTCGACAAGGACGGCCCGCTCACCACCTACCTGGAATGATCAGCTTTCGCGCCGCAGGACCGGCAGCACTTCCGAGCCGATCAGTTCGATAAGCTCCTCGAACTCGGCGAACCGGGTCCGCAGGTCGAACACGAAATGCTCAACACCGGCTGCGTGGAATTTGTTGATCTGCTCAACGATCACGTCCGGTGGGCCGGCAATCGCCGCGCCGTCGATGTCCTCGACCGTTTCAAACGTACCCGAAGGCGGCAGGATGAACTGCTTCACCATGGACGCGCAGAGCTGCTTCAGGTTCAGTTGCTTTGCCCCCTCTTCCACGGTCCGAGCCGAACTCATATACGGGATCGCGCCGACCATCGGCCGTTCGCGCCCGGCCTCTTTGGCAAGCCTATCCATGCGCGCAACACGCTCCTCGAGATCGCGCCGAGGCATCCGAGATGCCATCCAGCCGTCGCAGAATTCCACCGCGCGTCTCACCGCCGCCTTGCTTGGGCCGCCATACCAGATCGGAATCCCTGCTCCGGAACCCGGCACCGGCCTGATCGCGACATCATGGAATTTGTAGAACTCACTCTCATGGCTGATCTTCTCTCCGGTCCACAGCTGCCGGATGATCTCGATCTGCTCGCGCAGAAGCTTGCGGCGGTCCCACTCGCCCATGCCGATCGAACTCGAAATCGATGTCGTGCCCGCCAAGCCCCCATCCCGCGATCAACCGGCCTTCTCCGACGAACTGCTGAAGCGATCCCAGCAGCAACGCCGCGTAGATCGGATGCCGGTGCGGAATCAGCGTCGCTGTACCGAGAACGAGTTTCGACGTGATGCCCGCGAGCGCCGACAAAACCACGAACGGCTCGAAATGGGTGATGTCCGGATTGTCGTACGGACGCGGTTCGTAAACCAGGTGATCGCGCACCCACACCGCGTCGAAACCCAGCGCCTCGATCCGCTTCGCCGACCGCAAGAGCAGGTCTGCCCGCGCGTAGGGGCCGAAATGGGGCAGGACCACCCCGTAACTCTTCTTGCCGCGGGTCAGCATGTGCCTGTTCCGTCAGTGTGATGCGACGACGCGGTTCCAGTGATCCACCAAATCCCCATAATCGGCGAACACCGTTTTCCAGTCGGGAACGGACAAGGCCGCCAGATTGCCGGTTGGCACCTTCTTGGCGAGGTTGGGATAGTCCTTCATGACCTCGTTCAGGCTACGGTTCACGGGACCGTACGGAAAGTACAGCAGCGCGAGCTGGAACAGCGGATCGAGCACGTAGTTGATGTAGAGCTGCGCCTGGCGAGGATACTTCGTTCCCGCCACCACATCGATGGTGGATGTGTGCAGGAACCCGCCTTCCTTCGGGTACATGAATCGGCCCGGGAATCCTGCGTCGATCATGTTCCAGGACCGTCCGTTGTTCCACGGCGCCACCCACACGTCGCCGGACAGCAGTTTCGTCCGGACGTCATTCGAAGAAGAGTAATATGACTCCACCTTGAGTTGTGCGATCTTCTGCAGTCCCGGAAGCAGGTTCTTCTCGTTGCCGCCGGTGAGCTGCGCGATCTTCAAAACGAAATCGACGCCACCGGGCCCCGCGATATCGGCGATCGTGATTTTGCCCGCCAGTTTCGGATTCCACAGATCCAGCCAGGACTCAGGCGCCGGTATCCCATGCTCCTGGAAGGCTTTGACATTGTACATCAGCCCCCAGGACCAGAATAACTCCGCCGGCCCATAGCCCTCTGGCTGTTTCGCCTGGTCATAGAGCATCGCCAGGTTCGTCACGATCTTCGGGTCGATCTTCGCCAGCACGCCCGCTTCAATCGCCTCCGGCTGAGTCTTGTCGTCCAATCCCGCGATATCGAAGGGCACGACCCGCCCGCGGCTCGCGATCAGCTTCTGCACCTGGTTCGGTGGATTATTGGCGATCCGCACCACCTGTATTCCCGTTTCGGTGGTAAATCGCGCCGTCAGGTAACGATCTTCGAATTGCGCGAAATCGCCTCCGTTGCTCGCGATCCGCAGCGTCACCGGTTCCGCGCGCGCCCGGGAAGCGACAAGCGCACTGCTTGCGGCGAGAATCCCGAAGCTGCGTCGCGTCAGACCTGACATCATCCTCTGCCCCAATCAGCCCGCTGGCTGGCCATGCAGCAGTCGTTCCAGGCCCAAAGCGCGATCCAGCACCACCAACATGACAATCGTCCCGATCATAATCAGAGTGGATAAAGCCATGATATCCGGCTTCAGGCTGAACTCAAGCGAAGCCAGCACCTGCAGGGGAAACGTCGTCGAGTTCGGACCGCCGCCCATGAACAACGCCACTGGCACGTCGTCGAACGACGCGAAGAACGCGAGGAATGCCCCCGATATCAGTCCGGGGCGGATCATCGGGATCGTCACCTCCAGCAACGCTCGCCACGGCCGCGCGCCAAGCGATACCGCGGCCTCCTCCACCTGTGCCTGATGATGCGCTTGCCCGGCCAACACGCCCCGCACAACGTACGGTAGCGCAATCACGCTCTGCCCCAGAACAAGACCCCAGAAATTGCCGGCAAGCGTGATCCCCGTCGCGTCCCAGAACAGCATCGTCGTCTGATAAAGTGCGATGCCGATGGCGAGATGCGGGACCGATAACGGAGCGATGGATATTGTGCTCAGAAAGCGTGGGAAAGCGCCGCGGCTTCGCGCGATCGCCAGCGCGATCCAGATGCCCAGAGCGTTGGAAATCACCGTCACCGCGGCTGCCGCCTGAAGACTGACCCAAAGCGAATCCAGCAGTTGAGGCGAGATCTCACCGTACCAAGCGAAACTGATACTGTCAGGCGGAAAAGCCAGGATCGCCTGCCGCCCCAGGGATGAAACGACCACGAACACCAGCGGTGCCAGCAGAAACAGATAGATCATCGCGACGACTGCGCGGAACAGGACTTTCATGACTTTAAGGTTCAAGCCGCCTGGATGCCACCGACGTCAGTGCCAAGGCGATTAGAAACAGCACGACAGTGAAGGCTGACCCGAACGCGTAGTGCAGCACGCTCTGAATCTGCTGGGCAATGAAGGTGGACATCACCAACACCTTCCCGCCGCCCAGGATCATCGGCGTTGTGTAGGAACTCACCGCGAGCGAGAACACCAGCGCACTTCCTGCCGCGAGGCCGCTGCGGCTTAGCGGGAATACCACCTCCCAGAAGCACCGCCACGGCGACGCACCGAGCGTCTGCGCCGCTTCTTCCACTTCCGGCCGGATCGACTGCATCACCGTGACCAGCATCAGCGTCATGAAGGGCAGCAGCGCGTGCACCAGCGCGATCACGATGCCGGTCATGTTGTTCATCAACACCAGCGGTCCTGGAAGCCCGGCTTTCATGAGCACAAAATTGATTGCGCCGTGATCCCCAAGGATCGGCAGCCATCCGATGTTTCTGATCACGCTGCTGATCATCAACGGCATGATCATCATGAATGTAAGAATGCCACGCCACCGCGTCTGCGTGTGCGCAAGGAAATAGGCCAGCGGATAGGCCAGGCAGGCGCAGAAGAACGTGACCATCGCTCCCAGTCCGAGCGTTCGTCCCAGCACCCGGAGATAGAACGGATCGGTTACAATCGCGCGGTAATTGTGCAGCGTCACCGGCCCAGTCACACGCCCCAGACTTGCGTCGTGCAGCACGCTGAAGACGCCGAGCATCCCCAGCGGGATCAGGAAGCCGCCTGTCAGCAGCAGCAATCCGGGAATGGCCGTAAAGCCCCAGCGAATTCCCAATACGTCCTTCGCCATGGCGTCGTTCCGACGCGACGTCTTAATCGACCCCTTTTCCCGTCGGTGACAGCGCGACACGCTCTGCGATGATCTTCTGCCCCTCGAACGCCACCGACAACTCGTAGAATGGAAGCAGATCGCGAATCCGGCGCAGCAGGAAGGCATAGTAGACGATCAGCGCACGTGCCAGACCGAGCATCTGTTCGCCGTTCAGCGACGCCACCAATGCGGCGGCTTCCTCATGAAGCGCCGCAGTATCATGCATCGCATAGCGCGTCTTGAACGTGTTCACCGGACGCCGGAATTGCTCCGCGGCCACGGTCCGCAGCCAGGACTCCGCGCCGTATTTCTCTGCCAGGGCGGCAACGAACGCCACGCCGTCGCGCGCGCTGCTCGCTTGCTGAAACGCGAAGATCGTCGGCGTGAAGGACTGCCCCATCGCACCGAGCAGCCTAGAAACCCGGGACACATCCTCCGCCTTGCCCTCGTGGAGCGTCAGCGTGGCCCTGTTGATCTTGTTCAGAAGCCCTTCCAGCGAGACATCTGCGGAAGCCATGCTCAGGACTCCTTCCGCCGCAGCGTCGCCGTTATACCCGGTTCCCTCCATGATCGTCTGGCCATCTGCTGGATCGCCGGCAGGTTGCTCACGATGCGGCCGAACACATTCCCCGGGCTGATCACCCGCAACGCGCCATAGTAGATGCAGATCGCCGGCCCCTGCACGAAATAGCCCAGGTCTCCCGGCTCGTTTTCGTAGAGCTGATTCTCTCGCTCCCACATCAGCCCGAACGTCGGGAAGGAGACTTCCTCGCCCGAGAAATTCGCGTGGTTGATCGTCTCCGACAGCGGCAGGGCGTTCCACACTGCCTCGCAGGTCTTCGGCGCCTTCGCTTCGAACAGATCGGCAATGCCTTCCACGCCGCCAAGCGTTACAATCAACTGCCGTCCGCTCATTGTGCTCCACACTCCCGTCGCTCATCGCTCGCTTCCAGCACGTTACACCACTCGGGCTTCCAAGCAACGACGACCGGCTGGTTCAACTCAGGCACGAAGTCGGCGAACTCGTCGCCATCTCCGCGATTCGCCTGCATGACTCTTAAATTCAAACTTGACGAAGCTATCACACGAAACACCGATGCCGCCCCAAGAAACGTCGCCGCGGTCACCGTGCCCGGAAAGCGGTTCGCATAATTCAATGCCCTCGGATCGTCAGGGTGAAACAACCGCAGCGCTTCGGGACGCAGGCTGATCGCCGCGGCACGTCTGGCGCGGCACTCCCGCGCCGCCACCACCACTGTCCCGATCCCTCTATCCGCAGTGAACGACATCTCTCCGCCATCGGAGGGTTCCAGATGACCGGCAATGATATTCGCCTCGCCGATGAACTCCGTCACGAACATCGTCTTCGGTGAACGATAGATCTCCGCGGGGCGTCCAACCTGCTCGATTCGTCCGTGATTCATCACCACAATTCGGTCGGAAATCGTCAGCGCCTCCTCCTGATCGTGCGTTACGAAAACCGTGGTGATCGCCAGCCGCTGCTGCAGCTCCCGAATCTGCCCGCGCAGGTCCTGCCGCAGCCGCGCATCCAGATTGCTCAGCGGTTCATCCAGAAGCAGCACCGACGGGTGAATGACGATGGCCCGCGCCAGCGCCACGCGCTGCTGCTGACCGCCACTCAACTGCCGCGGATCGCGTTCGGCGAACTTGCCAAGCCGCACCTGCTCCAGCGCCTCTTGCGCCTGACGACGCCGTTCGCGCCTCCCTATGCCCCGCATCTTCAGCCCGAACCCGACATTGTCCACCACCGTCAGATGCGGAAACAGCGCATAGCTTTGAAACAGCATGCCGACGTCGCGCTTGTACGGCGGAACGCGCGTCACGTCGGAATTCTGCAGCAGAACGCACCCCGCATCCGGTTCGACGAATCCGGCGATGATGCGAAGCGTCGTGGTCTTGCCGCACCCAGACGGCCCCAGGATGGAAATCAGCTCTCCCGGAGCAACCGCCAGGGAAACATCGTCAACGACGAGGACGCCCCCAAAGCTTTTGCGGATGTCGCGAAGCTCGAGATCGGCACCCACCGCTGCCGGGCTCTTAGACGGCCCAGTGCCCATCGCTCACTCCGCGCGAGATCAGGCCAACGCTACCACGGCTTCTCCTTGCCGCAAGATAGAGCAGCCTGGTGTCCTTGCGACCCCGGAGCCCCTCTGCTAGACGGCGCGACTTACTGCTGCGCAAACAGGCAGCCCTGTCGCGCGACCCGCTGGGCGCCCTCATCCTACCGGAGAGACTGGTCTCATGGCCGTACCGAAGAGAAAAACGACGCCGTCGCGGCGCGGCATGCGCCGAAGCCATGAGGCTCTGGGCCCGGAAGCCCACGCGGAATGCCCCAACTGCGGTGAACTGAAGCGACCACATCACGTCTGCAGCCATTGCGGCTATTATGACGGACGCGAGGTTGTCGCCGCGGGGAAGGCCCTGAAGGGCGCGGTTCGGGCCTGAGTCCCGACCCGGGTCCATGGCGGAGCATTTCACCCTGGCGGTGGATGCGATGGGCGGGGACCGCGCGCCCGAGATGGTCATCGCCGGTATTGAGCTAGCCGCTGAACGCCACCCCGAGGCGCGCTTCCTGCTGGTCGGCGATGAAGCACGCATTGCGCCCCTGCTGCGGCGGCGCAAGCGGGCGAGTGCCGTGTGCACCATCCGGCATGCACCCGAGGTCATCGGCAATGACATGAAGCCGACGGCCGCCCTGCGCGTGCGCGGCGCCTCCATGCGGCTGGCCATCGACGCCGTCGCCGCGAAGGAGGCCGCCGGGGTCGTCTCGGCTGGCAATACCGGCGCCTTGCTTGCGCTGGCGAAGATCGTCATCAAAACGCTGCCCGGGATCGACCGTCCAGCGATGGCCGCCATTGGGCCCTCGGCGCGGGGCGACGTGGTGCTGCTCGATCTCGGCGCCAACCTGACCTGCGATGCCCGCAACCTGTTGGAATTCGCGGTGATGGGCGAGGTCTTTGCCCGCACCGTCCTCGGCCTGACCTCACCCACGATCGGGCTGCTGAATGTCGGCTCCGAGGAGCAGAAGGGTGACGATCGCATTCGCGAGGCGGCGGACGTCCTGCGACGGAGTCCGCTCGCCAAGCAGTTCCATGGTTTCGTAGAGGGGCACGACATCGCTGCCGGAACGACGGACGTGATCGTGACGGACGGCTTCACCGGCAATGTCGCCCTGAAGACGGGTGAAGGCGCGCTTCGGCTGGTCGGGGACCTGTTGCGCCTCGTGTTCCGCTCCTCCTGGTCGGCGCGCCTGGCGTATTTGCTGGCGCGCCCGGCGCTGAATCGGTTACGGGAATGGCTCGATCCGCGCCGATACAACGGTGCTGTGATGCTAGGACTGAACGGCGTGGTAGTGAAATCGCATGGCGGGACGGACGCGCAGGGTTTCGCCCATGCGATCGACGTCGCTATGGATATGGTCGTGCATCGGTTCAATGACCGGATCCGCCAGGGGCTGGCGCAGGTCATGACCGCCTCTGAGGCACAAGCCTCGGACGACAGTCCCCGGCTGGCAACCGCCCGCTGATGCCGGTGCGGTCCGTTCTGGCCGGCGTCGGCGCGTACCTGCCGGAGCGCGTTGTTACAAACGACGAACTTGCTGCCCGGATCGACACCTCCGACGCGTGGATCCGCGAACGCACCGGCATCGGCCAGAGACACGTGGCGAATGCCAAGGAGACATGCGCGTTCATGGGCACGAGCGCGGCGGCGGCCGCGCTGCGCGATGCCGGGGCCGCGGCCTCCGACGTGGATGCCATAATCCTGGCGACCAGCACCCCCGACCAGGCCTTCCCGGCGACGGCGCTGCGGGTGCAGGCCGCGCTGGGCGTAACGCGGGGCTTCGGCTTCGATCTGTCCGCGGCGTGCGCCGGCTTTATCTATGCCTTGTCGGTTGCAGACGGGATGATCCGTGCCGGGCAGGCGCATGGCGTGCTGGTGATCGGCAGCGAAGTGTATTCCCGTATCCTGAACTGGCAGGATCGCGGCACCTGCGTGCTGTTCGGCGACGGAGCAGGCGCGGTGTTCCTGTACAAGGGGGAAGGCAGCGGCTCGATCGACCGCGGAATCCTGTCCACTCATCTGCACGCGCAGGGCACGCTGGGGGACATCCTGTATGTAGACGGCGCCGTCGGGCAGCCGGACCGGCCTGGCACGCTGGTGATGAATGGCCGCGAGGTGTTTCGCCACGCCGTGATCCGGCTGGCCGAGGCGGTCGATGAGGCGTTGGCGGCGAACGGGCTGTCGCGGCGGGACGTGGACTGGCTGGTGCCGCATCAGGCCAACCTGCGGATCATCGATGCCATGGGCAAGCGGTTGGGCCTGCCGTCGGACCGCGTGGTGGTGACGGTGGACCGGCATGCGAACACCTCGGCTGCCTCGGTACCGTTGGCGTTGGCCGAGGCGGTTCAGGACGGGCGCATCCGGCGCGGCGACCTGGTGCTGATGGAGGCGCTGGGAGGCGGATTGACCTGGGGATCAGCGCTGGTCCGGATGTAGCGCGGGCATGCCGAGGCGTGCCGGACGTTAAGGTTGTCTCGGGAGAGTCTCAGTTTCCGGAGCATGAGGTTTTGGTCCATGGGACGAGACGGACGACGGGGGCGGTCCCGTCTGTCTCGCAGACGTCTCAGTTTTCTGTTTGTGGGATTCCAGCTCGTGCGATGAGATGGAAGCGCCGGCGGGCGAACCATAGCGAGTCTCGCCATTGTCTCAATTTTGTGTTTTCGAGTCTTTGGGATCGTCAGGTGAGACGATCCGGGTCGAGGATATAAGGGGCGTGGGTCGGGCGCGGGCGTCCATGATGCTCGTATGGTGTTAGTGGTAGTGACTTTTCAAGCATCTTCCAGCCTCGTAACCACGCTGGTATGTTCCGTGGCTGTGATGACTGAGCCTGTCCTGATCGCCGGCGCCGGTCCGGCCGGACTGTTTGCCGCCTGCGAACTTCTGCGCCACGGCGTTAGGCCGCGCATCCTGGAGCGCCGGGAGGCGCCGCATCACGAGGCGCGGGGCACCGTGTTGCAGCCCGCAGTGCTGGAGGTTCTGGGCCGCGCCGGGGTGCTCGAGCCCTTCCTGCGCGATGGGGTGCATGTTCGCCACGCGCAGCTTCTGGGTCCCGGATTACGGGAACTCGCCCGCGATGACTTTGGCGGCACCGGTTGCGCCTATGACTTTCAGTGCTGCCAGCCGCAATGGCTCACCGAGTCGATCTTCCGCGCGCATCTGGCGGCGCACAGCGTTGCGGTGGAGTTCGGCACCGAGGTGACGGCGATTGAGGACGCGCCGGCCGGTTTGCGGGTCACGATGCAGCGCAACGGGCGGACCGAGACGATCGACACGGGCTATGTCCTGGGTACCGGGGGCGGGCACGACGTGACTCGCCATTCGATGCACCAACATTTGGGCGGCGAGACCTATGCCCATTCCTATTTCGTTGCCGATGTCAGGGTTACGCTGGCGCCGCCGGGTGACCACGGCCGGGTCATCGTCGGTCCCGGCGGGTTCGTACTGTTTTCGCCTCTGCCGGAGGATCGCTGGCTTATTTTCGTCAACTGCGACGAAGACGACCTGACCGAGCGTCCGGACGAGCGGACGTTGGCGACGCTGGTTGATGCGCGGATTGGGCAAGCGGCCGGGCTGCACGATCTGCGTTGGGTGTCGCACTTCCGCATGCATCGGCGCATGGCCGACCGCCTGAGCGACGGGCGTCGCTTTCTGCTCGGCGACGCGGGCCATCTATCCAGCCCGATGGGCGGTGAAGGTCTGAATGCCGCGCTGATGGATGCCGGGATATCGGATGGAAACTGGCACTGGTGGCGCGGGGGAAAGCCAAGCCCTCGCTGCTGGAAAGCTATGCGATCGAGCGCGGGCTGGCGGATCGGCACGTGCTGGACGTTTCGGACGAGACGCACCGGCTGGTGATGAAGCTGATTGCCGTTTGCGAGGAGGCCGGCGCGCCGACGATACCGCAGCGCGACACGGCGCAGCGCCTGGCGGCGTTGCGCAAGCGCTTCATGCTGGACGTGTCCTATGAGGGTAGTCCGCTGGTTGGTGAGGCCGGAGAGTCGGGCAGGGTTGCGTTAGCGGGCGAGCGCTTCCCCGGGCGGCACTGGATCGACGGGGAGAGTCACCATTTGATTGTGTTCGGGGAGTCTTCCGGTCTGGAGGATTTTTCTGCCCGCTGGAGGGACCACGTTTCCGTCATTGATGGTGCGGAATCGGAATTCGACGCTGTGGAGTGCGGTGTTCCCGACGGGGGTGCGATCCTGGTGCGGGCGGATGAGTTCATCGGATTCCGGGCGGCCACCGTGGACGAAGCGAACGTGGCGGCGCTGCATATGCATTTGGAAACTTATCTGATTGCGAGTTCCTGACGTCCTGTTGGAGAGTGAGATTCAGGCGCTCCGACGTGTCCGCCTCGCGCGATCTCGTGCTGGAGGCTGTTATGGAGCCCAATCTACGGTTCCCGTCAGGCGGACGGATTTGGATCGGCCCATCTGATAGCGGACCAAGTCAATTGCCATACCGTCAATTCGGAGAATACGAGAAGCTAACATTCAGCGATGCAAGTACCCGCTGCGTAGCGCCCAAATTTCAGGAGCAGCACGACTGCGGTTCCCCAGGGGCCAATTTATAGACAATCTTTTCGGCCCATTACTCCGGTGATTAGTGCTGGCCCTGAGCCGAGTCAATCTCGACGGCTACCGGGTATTGCTTAGACGGAAAGTCATGAGCGCCGTAATCCGTAAAAGGCCCCTCATATCCAATCACGTGGAACGTAAGCTGTCTCAGAAGTACTTCTACCTTATGGATGTGATCGAGCAGCTTCTGCATATCAACCGGTGTCGGCTTCTCGAGATCCTGTAATTTTGGATGAACGTGCCTATTCCGGAGATATACCCATGCATCTACGTAATTTCTTTCCACTCGTCCCGCCGCTGCCAGCTGACCCTGCCCCCTGAAATGTCCCCGCTCTGAGCTAGAGTCCGTTCCCGCCAGGAGACGGAAGATGAGGAAGAGCCGGTTCACTGAGGAGCAGATCATCGGTGTGCTGAAGGACCATCAGGCAGGACTGCCGGTAACGGAGCTGTGCCGCAAGCACGGGATCAGCGACGCGACGTTCTACAATTGGCGATCGCGCTACGGCGGGATGGAGATCTCGGACGCCAAGAGACTGAAGGCTCTGGAAGAGGAGAACCGCAAGCTGAAGAAGCTGCTGGCGGAATCGGTGCTGGATGTGGCGACGCTGAAGGAAGCCTTGGGAAAAAACTTCTGACGCCCGGCTCGCGGCGGAAAGCTGTGATCTGGGCGATTGAAGAGAAGAGCTATTCGCAGCGGCGTGCCTGTTCGCTGCTGAGCATTGCACCGAAGGTGTTCCGTTACCTATCGCGCCGTGGCGGCGACGCTGCGGTTCGCACGCGGCTCCGCGCGTTGGCGGCCGAGCGGCGCCGGTTCGGATATCGGCGTTTGCATATTCTGCTGCGGCGAGAAGGGATCATGCTAAATCACAAGAAGCTGTTCCGGCTCTACCGCGAGGAACGACTGGTTGTGCGGCGGCGTGGCGGTCGCAAGCGGGCTTTGGGAACGCGCGCGCCAATGACGTTGCCACAGGGTCCGAACCAGCGCTGGAGCCTGGACTTCGTCTCCGACGTACTGGCCGACGGCCGCCGCTTTCGGGTGCTTGTGGTGGTGGACGACTTCACCCGCGAATGCCTGGCGCTGGTGGTGGATACATCGCTGTCCGGTCGCAGGGTGGTGCGCGAACTCAATCACATCGTAGAACGGCGCGGCGCCCCCTTGCTGGTGGTCAGCGACAACGGGACCGAGCTGACGTCGCATGTGGTGCTGAGTTGGCGGCAAGATCGCGGTGTCGGCTGGCACTACATCGCCCCCGGCAAGCCAGTGCAGAACGCATTCGTCGAGAGCCTGAACGGTCGCTTGCGCGACGAATGCCTCAATGAGCACGTCTTCCAGGGCTTGCCCGCAGCCCGGAGGATCATCGAAGCTTGGCGGGCCGACTATAATGCCCATCGGCCCCACACCAGCCTGCGTGGACTTACTCCGAACGAGTTCGCAACCCGGTCCAGGACGGACCACAACCAGAACGGATTCTGGTTATGAGTGAGGACAGTTTGGGGGCAGGGTCACAGCACATATAGGGTGTCTTGAGGGCGTTTGTTACTCATCGCGTTGATCTGCCCATGGGCTCTTTTAATAATGTCCGGTAACAGGTCCTTCTGCTCGGCTAGCCACGCAAGAACACGATCCTGATAGAGGGCCAGCTCCTTTGCTTTGTCGCCGGCAGTAGCAATAGCAATCAAGCCAGTTACGGCTTCCACCGCGACGGAGATGCCGACCGCCCAGGCGTCCACGGAATTCGCTGTTGCTTCGCACGCGTTGTAGAGGTGATAGGCGA
The DNA here is from genome assembly GCA_963791885.1 of uncultured Pseudomonadota bacterium. Classification (GTDB taxonomy): domain Bacteria; phylum Pseudomonadota; class Alphaproteobacteria; order Acetobacterales; family Acetobacteraceae; genus CAVSUZ01. The sequence goes on from CAWBUL010000010.1 coordinate 26,648, forward strand.
CCGGGTTCCAGTGCGTGCCCTTCGTATTTCGAGTGACATACGTCAGATACGCTCCAAACAAGTGCCAACTATGTTCGAGAAAATGGGGCGAACCGGGAGAGATCGGTGGGCTGAACTGAGTGTGTGCTGATTTCCGCCATGGCGACGAAAGTTCGAGATGTAGGTCCTTATCATGACTCTGCAATCTTGCGCGCCAAAACGCCGGCTTGGCTGTCAAATATTGGAGCGCTTCCTGAATTCGGAGATCAAATGCTGCAGGAAACGCTGTCTCGGAGGTCAACTCCACAATGGTGTCGCCGCCCCCCTCCGGTTGACGCACTTCGAAGTTCGCACCGCAAGTCTCGAATTCAGCGCGATCTCTGACGTAGTAGTGATTTCCGTGTTTCTCCGTTTGGCTCATCTGGAGAAGCGGAATTCGATATTCCTCGAAAAAATGGAGGCGGAGATAATGATGGCGCTGCGGCAGGTCGAGATGCGCGGTCATCGAGTTTATTTTTCCATGCACCAGGACAGTCATATCCGTCGCATCCCAATGCGGAACAGGCAGAATCCGCGTTGCAATCCAGCGTGTGCCGTCGTGTCCTGTCGCTTCGAGATCGTAGAACGCCTCATCCCCGTGGAGCTTTCCGACGCCCTTGCTGAACATCGCCTCTAGATGGCCGAACGGCTTAGCGTTGTATCTGGCGACGTAGATTTTGAAAACTAATGCACCGGCGGCCGCCTGTCGGATGTAGCCCTGACCTTCAAACCGCTCGCCACTCTCTTTGTGCTGAATCAGTGCCATGCGCTTGCAATCGATATCGAGCGCGCCACGGCGAAAGGCCTCGATGGTTTCGTCGATATCGAACATCCTACCCCTACCTCCGGGTCAATTTTTGCTGCCGTTCCCCTCAATTTGCTCGCAGGCAAGCTGCGGATCGAAGAGATCTTATCCCGTCCCCATCGCGACGAGTGGGTAGAACCTTGACGCAATTTTGTCCGCGCTAGTCTCCGTCATAACGTCGTGCAGAAATTTGCGCTTCGATACACATCGTACGCAATGAAGGTTGGTTTCGTCATAAATTTCCAACGCGAGTAACACCTCTTCCCCAAAATCCACGTAAACCGGACAAGCCGCATCCAGCCAAGCCTTTCTCGGCCTGACCCAGTCATACTGGTGATGTCCACAATAGCTCGCCTCCACTACATTTTTGATCGTATGAAACTCTCAATAAGGCCGCCGCGAAGAGTGGTTTTTGTGATGCCGGGATAGTACTGTTGGTTTGCCGATACGCGAAATAACATTCCGTGGTGCGTGCCCTGCATAGGTCGCGTGGCTTTCATCCAAACGATATCCCTCGCCAATTCGGACTTAGGATCCGGAAGCATATGGTAGACATCGAAGTTGTTCCGAAAGCCGCGCCCATCGATCACCCACACCAGATTCTTATAAAACTGCTCCCGAGAAATGCGCTCAGCATCCGTCATACTAGAATGCTGTACTTCAATATAAATCCCCGTGTAAGTCCTGATGTCGGCGCGATGAACTTCGCCATCCTCGGCGGTGTGTGAAACCTCGCGACAATCAAGGGGAAACAGATTTTTCCAATCGCGATGCCACTCCGTCTCGTTCTCCCACCAGAGATCGCAATTGCGACGTCCCTCGTGTGCCCAATGGTGAATAATGCGAGGGCCGCATTTGGCGACCATAGGGGAGCCACATGTCGGGCAACAACCTTTGCCGCCCCTAAACGCTTCGTGGCGTTCGTCTCCAACAATCGCGACTTGCAGCTTCGATCCCTCACCTCATGATTGCACAATAGCACTGATCAGCAGCGCCGCCAATTCGTTTAAATGCGGAGCGGGCGCATCGTTCACCTCAACCGAATGTCTGATCCAAGCATCTCTCGCCGGGAGCCACAATTCCGCCTCCATCGAACTCTGTTTTTCGGGCGACCCGCATTTGCAATAGTAAGCCAGGTTCATGAAGACCTCGGTCGTTGCGGCGGCAAACTCTGTGCCTGGATCGGTGCGTTCGGCTGAAGGTTGACGGGCGCCTGCGCATATCCGGGTGGCGGATTGGCCGGCGCTGGGCCGGGCGGTGTATAATACCAAATCCCTCTGATCACGACCGATGCGCCCAATCGCGCAATCCGAGCGACATGATGGCCCACGGCCGCGCCTCCAGCTTATTCCACGCCTCGCAGCAGTGATCGAGCAGCGCGTCGGTGTCGTCGAACACCCGATTGGAGAGCCAGTTATCGCGCATGAACTGCCAGACGTTCTCCTGCGCGTTGAGTTCGGGGCATTTCGGCGGCAGTGGAACAATTGTGATGTTGTCCGGCACCGACAGCTGGCGCGAGAGATGCCAGCCCGCCTGGTCGAGCAACAGCGCCGCGTGGCGGCCTGGAGCGATATCAGCCGAGATCGCCGCCAGATGCAGGTTCATCATCGCCGTGTTGCACCAGGGCAGGATCAAGCCGACAGCCTTGCCCTCGGCCGGGCAGATGGCACCGAAAATATAGGTCGAGGCGGTTCGCTGGTCTGATGGCGCCGAGGGGCGGGTGCCGCGCCGAGCCCAGCGACGGGTGATCTTGTTCTTCTGGCCGATCCTGGCTTCGTCGCCGAACCACACCTCTATATCGCTGCGATCGAGGCTCCGCTCGCGCGCGATCGCCTCCACTGTCGCAGGCCAGTTTTTTTGAACGTCTCGATGGCGCCCGCGGCTTGCGCGTGATGGCGCGGACGTGCCGACAGCTTGCGATATCCCATGGCTCGCAGCTCCCGGCTCAGCGTCTGTTTCGAGACGTTGGTCCCGTATTCGTCCCATAAGCATTGGCAGAGATCGATGATGCGCCAGCGGACGACGCCGTGTACCGCCGGGATCGGGCCGTTCTCGACCATCGCTGCCAGCGCGGCACGGTTGGGCGGAGGCTTGGAGCCAGAGCGCGTCCTGCAGCGCGAGGTCGAGCGGTCCACAAGCGCGACACAGCGCAGCGCCCGGCCGCGTCGCGCAAGCGCTTGATGCTCGACGTGTCCTAGGCGGGGAGTCCGCCGGTTGGCGAGGCCGGAGAGTCGGGCAGGGTTGCGTCAGCGGGCGAGCGCTTCCCCGGGCGGCAGAG
>CAWBUL010000011.1:0-17048 GCA_963791885.1 uncultured Pseudomonadota bacterium
CGCTGCCGTCGGGCCGCCGATATCACGCCGCCCGGCGTTGGACTCGGCGGCGACGGGGAGGATGAAACCGGCCCGGCGGCGCGGACGGACGCTGCGCTGCCGCTGTATCCTGAGGTGGGGCGTTCGCCGGCTGGAGCGAGGTGCCGGCGGTTCGCTCGATGGCACGCAGCGCGCCGCGCTCGGTGGGGTCGCAGAAAGAGATCGCGACGCCGCTGCTGCCGGCCCGCGCGGTGCGGCCGATGCGGTGGACGTAGCTTTCCGGCTCCACCGGCAGATCGAAGTTGATGACGTGGGAGATGCCGGTCACGTCGATGCCGCGTGAGGCAATATCGGTGGCAACCAGAACGCGGGCGCGGCCGGAACGGAATCGGTCGAGCGATTTTTCGCGCGCGGACTGGCTTTTGTTGCCGTGCAGCGCCTCGGCGTGGATATCCGCCGCAAGCAGATGTTCGCAGACCTTGTTGGCGCCGTGCTTGGTGCGGGTGAAGACGATGACGCGTTCCAGCGCGGGATCGCCCAAAAGATCGGTCAGCAGGGCACGTTTCGCTGACATGGGCACGAAATGCACGTGCTGCTCGATCTTGTCGGGGGTGCGGATCTCCGGCGTGATGTCCACACGCAGCGGATTGCTGAGGAAGCTTTCGGCCAACTGCCCGACCTCGCGCGGCATGGTCGCGGAGAACAGCAGCGACTGCCGCGGCTGCGGCAGGGCGGCGACAATCGCGCGGATATCGCGGATGAAGCCGAGGTCCAGCATGCGGTCGGCCTCATCCAGCACAAAATGGGTGACCTGATCGAGCAGCAGGTGGCGCGTGTTCATCAGGTCGCGGATGCGCCCTGGCGTGCCAACGACGATGTCCGGGCCGCGGCGCATGCGCTCCTCCTGCGGCCGGCGGCCGACGCCGCCGAGGATAACGCAGGTGAGGATAGGCTGACCGGCGGCGAAACCGCGGATGGCGGCGTCAATCTGGAGCGCCAGTTCCCGCGTCGGCGCCAGGATCAGCACACGGGTGTGGAACGGGCGAGCCCGGCCGCGCGTGCCGGCAAGGTGCTGAAGGATCGGCAGCGCGAAGGCCGCGGTCTTGCCCGTGCCGGTCTGCGCGATGCCGAGCAGGTCATGGCCGGCGAGAAGCGGAGGGATGGCGCCGGACTGGATGGGGGTGGGGGTTTGGAAGTTCTGCGCCGCGAGGGCGCGCAGGATCGGCTCGGACAGGCCGAGCGTGGCAAAGGATAAAGAGGTCAACAAAGGTCTCCGGCGCATTGTCTGCGCCCTGCGCCCGCCCCCTGCGTAACCGATGGGGGAAGGCAAATTATGAATGAGATGTCCCGGGAGTGGCGTGAAACACGCCAATTACGCGGCCGCGAGAGGCTCTAACGCACTACATGGCGGACGCGGGGGCGAAAAGCAAGGCGCGGCAGGCATGCGCCGGGGATGAGATTGCTTCCGGAGCGTCAGTGCCGCGTGTATCGGCTCGTGGATGTCTCCCGCCGGGCGGACGACGTGATCACCACCGGCTCCGCCAGTCTGCGACCGAGGGGCGCTATCACCGTCCTCCCACAGCCAGTAGCGGTTATCGCCCGCCCCGTTCACCGCCACCACCGCGTGGTTGCCGCGCGTGTCGATGGCGTGGACCGTCACCCGGCTGATCAGTCCGCCTTTCAGCCGGCGCATATCATCCACCGCCTCCATCACCGCGTCCCGCACGCTCGCGCCCGCCTTCATGTAAAGAACAATGGAGTGCGCCGTGCAGCAGCGGATGGTCATCTCGCCCGCCCCCGTGCACGCCGCCGCCCCATAACGCGTATCCGCATACGACCCCGCGCCCACGATCGGGCTGTCGCCCAACCGGCCCGGATACTTCCATGCCCAGCCTGATGTGCTCGTGCCCGAACAGACATCGCCGTGGCTGTCATGCGCCAGGAAGACCGTGGTATCGCGCCCCGTCTCCGGGTCGATCGCATACCGGCACAGCTCCGCCAGCGGGGCCGTCTCCCAACGCGCCCGGTCCTGCTCTGGCACCTCATTCTCGAACCAGGCCTGCCACGCCCGCCGCGAGTCATCGGTCAGGTTCTCCGTCGTCTCCGCGCCGATCTCCCGCGCGAAACGCGCCGCGCCGTCGCCAACCAGCAGCTCGTGCGGCAGCCGCCGCATGATCTCCCGCGCCACGCTGACCGGATGCAGGAACCCCTTCAGCGCACCCACCGCGCCGGTCCTCAAAGTCGTGCCGTCCATCAGGCAGGAATCGAGTTCCACCTCGCCCAACAGGTTGGGCCAACCCCCACGACCGACGGTCCGCACAGTCGGATCCGCCTCGATCAGCTTGATCCCCGCCTCGATCGCGTCCAGCGCGTGCGCGCCCTCGGCCAGCATGTGCGCCGTGGTAGGCGCACCCACCGTGCCCTCATTGTTCGTGACCAGGATCATTCTTTCACCCCGCCAGCCATCAGACCGCTCACCAGATACGTGCGCACCAGGAAGGTGAAGATCAGCACCGGGAGCGTCACCAGAACACCCGCCGCCGCAATCTTTCCCCACTCCCAACCGGCATACTGCATGAAGTTCACGATCGCCACGGGCGCCGTCATCGCATTCGTGCGCGTGAGAATCAGGGCGAAGAAGAAGTCGTTCCACGACAGGATGAAACACAGGATGCCGGTGGCAGCGAGACCCGGGGCCGCCAGCGGCAAAGCAACGCGCCGGAACGCGCTCCACACACCGCAGCCGTCGATCCACGCCGCTTCCTCCAGCGAAGGCGGCACGGAGTCGAAGAAGCCCTTCATCGTCCAGATCACCAGGGCCAGGTTGAACGTTACGTAAATCAGGCCAAGCCCGGTCACCGTGTCCATCAGCCCGAGCCACGTATACGCAAGGAAGAACGGAACGGTGAACGCGATGGGCGGCGCCATGCGGGTGACGAGCAGCCACATCGCCACAGTGCCCGCGCCGCGGAACCGCCAGCGCGAGAGCACATAGGCGGCAGGCACCCCCAGGATCAGCGAGAACACTGTTGACCCGACGCTGGTGAGCAGGCTGTGAACGAAGGACGCGGGGAAGTCGCCGGTCCACAGAGCTTCGTAATTCGCAAACGTGGGACGAAAGGCGCCGAGATGCAGCGCGTCGTTGGCGGTGCGCAGCGACATCTGCGCCAGCCAAAAGACGGGAAAGAGCACCAGCAGCAGCAAAACCGTGGCAATCAACAGCCGCATCCAGGCGCGCATCTGCTTATTCATCGAACGCGAGCCCGCCGCCGGCGCGGCTTATCACGAGACTGAGCAGAAACACGCCGGCGACCATCAGCATGGCAATGGCACTGCCATAGCCCCAATAGGCGTTCGTGAAGGTCTGCTCGTACGCGTAGTAGTTGGTGACCTGGGTCGCACCGCCGGGACCGCCGTCCGTCAGCAGATAGATCAGCGGAAACGCCTTGATGGAGTCGATCACGCGGAACAGCGTGGCGACGATCAGCGCCGCCGAGATGAACGGCAGCTTGACGTGCCAGAACAGCTGGAACGTACTCGCCCCATCGATGCGCGCGGCTTCTACCGGTTCCTTCGGAATCATCTGCAGCGCGGCGAGCATCATCAGCATGGTGAAGGGGAACCATTCCCATGTATCGGCCGCGGCGATCGCCCAGAGCGCGGTGGATGCGTCGGTGATCAGGGAGTGGAACGGCATACCGAGAGCCGCCGCCAGATGGTGCAGCGGGCTGATATCGGGCGTGTAGAGCACCTTCCAGATAATCGCCACGACGATGGGCGGCAGCACCATGGGGATCAGGAAGCCGGTGCGGACCGCTTCCAGCCAGCGCGACGGCCTATCCAGCAGCAGTGCGAGGCCGAGGCCGATGGCGATCTGCGCCACCACGGTCACGAGCGACAATTCCACCTGCAACCAGATAGAGCGTATGAACTCCGGGTCGGAGAAAGCCTGCGTATAATTCTGCCAGGGCTCGGAGAAATCGAGCGAACCGGGCTGGGTCGGCGTCAGCGGCGTCAGGCTGGTGACGGCGAGCCAGATCGCCGGCACGATCGTCATCAGCCCCAGCATGGCCAGCGCGGGGATCAGCCCGCGCCGGTATGCTGAGCGCCGCTCACGTTCCCAGTTGCGGAGGATCCCCGGACGGATCCGGCGCGTCACAGTTTCACGCCGGCCCGCTTCAATGCCTGCAACGCGTGGTCCTGCGCCCGGTTCATCGCGTCCTTGGCGCTCATTTGCTTGGACACGATCGTCTGGATGGCGAAGTCGATCTCATGATCGATCGGCGGATAGGGCGGCACAGTACCGATAGACGCTGTAGCCCTTCGACGCGATCTTCAGCGTCTCCAGATACATGCTCGCCACGTCGTAGCCGTTGAGCTGCAGCTTTGCCTTGAACTCCGGATTTTCGATGATGGATTGCCGCGTCACCGAGCTGTAGCCTTTGTCGTGGAACATGCGCAGCAGAAGCTGCGGCGACATGGCCCAGGTGATGAACATCCAGGCGGCATCCTTCTTCTTGGACGCCGTGGGAATACCCCATCCATGGGCGGCCACATCGGGGAAGCGTCCGGCTGGTCCGCCCGTGACGAGGCTGAAAGCGCAGGTCTTGGCAACCGGCAGCGACGGATTCGCCATCTGCACCACGAACGTTTCGTTGCTCGTGGTGTAGTTGATCTTCCCGTCCTTCTGAGCCTGCAGCACCTGGTCGTACGTGTAAGACAGCACGCCGTCGGGCCCATAATCGCGCAACAGCTGAGAGAAGAAGTCGGCGGCGTGGATCGCTTCCGGGGTATTCAACGTCGGATGCAGGTCGTCCGGTGCATGTTTGAAGACGCTGCCACCGAACCCTTGCAAGTAGGGGATAAAGGTCCAGCCATAATGGTTCTCGGCGCAGAATGGCGTCGGCCCCCCCCCGCTTTGCGCGTTCTGTGCCTTCAATGCCTTCAGCATCGCCTCCTGCTCGTCGAAGGTGTCGGGCATCTTGGCGAAGCCCGCCTTCTGGATCAGGTCGAAGCGCGATGCGCCGGCCATGTGAATGTCGGCGATCCAGGGAATGGCATGCAGGCGGCCCTGCCTGTCGATGAACGCCGACGTCGTGGCCGGCAAGAAGTCTTTGACGTTGAAGTCGGCCGGGGTCTTTTTCGGATCGTTGAAGAAATCATCCAGCGGGGTGGTCCATCCCGCACCGACCCAGCGGCCGGAGAAGATGAACGTGACGTTGATGACGTCATGCGCGGCCGCCCCGGTGGCCAGCTCGATGTCCATGCGCTGGTTGTAGATCGGGAAGGATGGCGTCTCGTACACCACCTTCGCCCCGGTCATTTGCTCGAACTCCGGAATGTAGCTCTTCAGGAACTCGGAGTAGCTCGTGCTCCAGCACGAAACGTTCAGCGTGACGCCATCGAGCGGTTTCTTCCCCCCTTGCGCCGGCGCGCGGCCGGGCAGGGCGAATAGTCCGGCGCTGGCACCGGCCAGCAGCGTGCGGCGTGTGGTCGTGGGACGCATGTGTTTTCCTCCGTGCTTGGAGCGAGATCGCGCGAGGCGGATGCGTCGGAGCGCGTGAATCTCGCTCTAAAGCAAAGGAGTAGAGCATTGTGTCCCGAATTTGAAGGGCGTCACGCTCGGGACGAACTTTAGATTGGAGACACAAGGCGCAGCGTATCGCGGGATCGGCGCGTGTTGAAGCGCCCGGCGATTTCAACAAAGGCACGCAGCGAGGTTCAAAACGATGCACGGAGAGGACAAAAAGAAAGCGGCGGGGAATGACCCCGCCGCTGAAGAGAAGCCGTGGTGTCTGCGCTTACCAGCGGAACTGGAAGCCGGCACCGATGATCTGCATCTTCACGTTGTTGAACTGGCTGCAGGTGGATCCGGTTGGGCACTCCACACCAGCTACGTTGTCCACGAAGTTGTAGTTGCCCTGGTGGCGCTGGCCATAGAGGTATTCGGCCAGGAACGCGAGGCCCGGAGCGATGTTATACGTCAGACCGAGCGCAAATCCCTGATCGTGGCGCTGCGTCGGCAGACCCAGAGCACCCTGGTAGTCCCAGCTATAGTAGGAGCCACCGACGATCGCCGGACCCCAGGTGTATTCCGCACCAGCGATCCACGCCACCGAGTTCGACCCGCCAGACGGCTTCGGCGCGAACTGACCGTTGTACTGACCCCAGATCACGTTGCCGCCCACCGTGGCTCCCGCGAAGGTCACCGCCAGGCCGCCGTCATACATGCTCAGGTTCTTGAATTGCGAAACGTTCGGGCCGCCAGGGGTGCTGGTTTCGGCGCCGTTGCTCGGATCGATGTGGCCGCCCTGCATGGTGATCAGCGAGCCAGCGATGCCAATGTTATCGAACGCGCCGCGGTAGCGGATACCGCCTTCAATCGTATTCCGCCGGCGCTGGAGATCGGCACCCGACGACGAGGTAGACTGCCCCACGCACCCGGTGGGACCTGGGGTACCGAGCGAGCAGCTTGAACTGTCAACCAGGTTCGCAGACGACGGCTCATAGCTCACGCTGAAGTCGAACCCAGCGAAGGCGGGAGACAGATAGACCAACTTGGCCGAGGTATATTCGTTGCCCACGTCGGGGAACGGCCACCACGGCACCACGCCCGAGAAGCCACCCGCGCCGACACCGGCATCGTTGATATCGCCGTTGAACAGACCTGTCGCGAAGTCGTCGAATGTGCCGATCAGGAACAGGGACATCGGACCGTCGGTCTGACCCATGCGCAGTGTGCCGGCCTGAGCGGTTCCGAGGTAACCGAAGTCACGACGCCAGAACAGCGTGCCGGCGCTGCTGCTGCCGGAGATACCCGGGTTGCCGCTGCTGCTGCCCGCGAAGTTGGAAGCACCGACAATACGAATTTCGTAGAACATGCCGTATTTCAGGCCGTTCGTCGCTTGGCCGTCGAACCCGGTGTAGAAGCGCGGGTAACCGATGATATTGACCGGCTGCTGCTTGTTGCCGTTGACCGAGTCGGCAGAACCCCAGGAGCCTGTGAGATACACGTTCTCCCGCAAATCCAACCGCACCACGATCTGACCTGGCGCTGGGGTCGCCGGGCTTGGCGCCTGCGCCCCGGGGACGACCATGTTCGTGTTCTGCGACGACGTCGAGATCGTACTTCCCGGCTGCGACGTAAACACCTGGGCAGCGTTTGCCATCCCTAGCGAGGCACCCAACATGGCCGCGGTGGCCATCAGGAGCTTGCGCATTCAAACCTCCTCGTTGCGCCGGAAAGCCCCGGCGGTCCACTGGTGGCCTCTGCCATGCCCATACTCGTGGACGGGGCAGCCAGACCTGCGGCGCATATTGATCAGAGGTTTCGGACGCTGCAACGGGTTGCGGCTTGGTTGCTGCCAATCTGAGACAGTGTGTGGTTTGAGTACAACACCCCCAATTCCGCCCTGCTTGCTGAAAGGTCCTCCGCTTCAGCGTATCACAGGGAACGTATGGATAGTCCTCGGTCGCAACTCGCCTCCAGGCGGCTGAGGCGATCGCCGTCGTCGTGGGGTCGGCGGCGGCAAGTTAAGGGGGCGCCCCCCGACGGAGCACTCAGAACCGCGCCGTCCCCAATTCGCGACAGACGCGTTGAACCACGTCGTCCCAGGCGCCGGGCTGCCTCTGACGGAAGAGCCGCATGGTCGGATACCAGGGGCTGTCGTCCCGATTCAGAAGCCAGCGCCAGGCGGGAACGAAACCCAGGAGCAGCCAAACGGGCTTGCCGAGCGCACCGGCCAGATGCGCCACCGCCGTGTCGGTGGTAATAACCATGTCCAGTTGCGAAATTATCGCCGCCGTATCGGCGAAGTCCGCCACCTGCTTTCCCACCCTGCGGACGTTTGGGCGCGCGATAAGAGAGGGAGCGTCTTCAGGTTTGATCGCGTGTTGCAGGCTGTAGAATGCCGCGCCGGGAACATCGGCTATTCGCAGGAATGCGTCCGGGGACATCGAACGCTGATAATCGTGGACGTATTTTACATTTCCAGCCCACGCCAGACCAATCCTTGGCCGAGACTGCTCCCCGAGTTCCGCGCCCCAGCGCTGGATACGGGCGGGATCGGCGGGAGATGGGGAACTTCATGCGGCACCGTTTACGCGGAAGTACGAAACAGCCCGGGCAAATCGTAGGAGAGGCAGATATAATTGAATCGGAAACCGGGATTGAGATCCGGAATAAACTCCACGTACGGGGCGGCTGGCTGAAACAGGGGAACCAGCGAGGTAGGGCTTTGCGTGCAATTTTAGCGCCCATGGCGTGGAGCTTTGGGATGTAGCGAAAGAATTAAATCGCATCGCCGAACCCTACGTCGCCGACGACAACGATCTTTTTTCCCGCCAGACTTTGCCTGCCATCCCAGAAATACTCCGATGGGACCGGTGGCAATCCTTTTCGTGCATATCGGCTCGACCGGCATAACGCCGCGCGAAGAGGTTCTTAAGAATAAATACCTTGACACTACTCCTAACATTGTGCTCTCCTCCTCCCCGTGACCGCCGCGGCAAACACCGCTGACCAGCCCACCGCCCCGATCCTCCCCAGGACCGGCCAGCCGCCCCCTTATCCACCCGCACCACACGCCTGCTCGGCGTCCTCCACGCCCTCATCGCCTTCGGCAAACAAGTCGCCGACACGCTGAAACGCGATCCTCTCGACGCCGAGGCCCGCTTCGGGGTCATCCACCGCTTCGGCACCTTGCGAATCAAATTGATGCTCGCCCGCATCACCCGCGGCCTCCTGCTCGCCGAGGCGCTGCAAGCCAAGCTCGCACTTCGCGTCGACCGGCCGGATCCCGTGCGCACGCCGCGTACAGTTCCGTGAGCCATCATCCCCCAGCAAACCGCGCAGCCCACGCACCGCGACCCCGCCACCAAACACCGACGGCTCCCTCCTCGCCTCCCTGCCAACCGCCGAGGAAATCGCCGAGCAGCTCCGCACCCGCCCGGTCCACGCCGTCCTGCATGAGATTTGCAGCAACCTCGGCATCATGCCGTCCGACACGTTGTGGCGAGACATCGTCAATGTCCTCACCGAAAACCGCGGCAGCTTCCTCAAGCTTTGGAACGACGCCCTCGACCGCTGCGCCATCACCAATTTCATCCCGCCGGACACACCGATAAACCCGGCGATGCTGCTGCTACGGCGGGAACCCCGTCCGATATCCGTCGCCGTGGTCTCCACCGGCCCACCCTGAACACACCGCACCGACAATCGAAGCAGTCATGCGACTGAAACCGACCGCGGTTTCAGCGTCGCATAAACGCGCTCCCCAAAGGCCTTACCGCAGAGGCGCAGAGTGCGCAGAGACGCCCCCCGCGTGGAGGAACCATTCAGAAACGAAACCCTGCGCCCTCTGCGCCTCTGCGGTAAAATAAAAGCAGCCCTGTGGCCTCCATCGGCCCCGCCCTGAACAACCGCACCAATAATCATCAAAGCGTCACGCGCGGGGCCGGCCAACAGCGGCCCGTTATCCTGATTCGACAAACCGCGGCCTGCCGCGGCCCCGCAGCGACGAACCGCCCACCCTCACGCGCACCTGCCCCCAAGGGGCGGCGGCTGGCGGTGGCGGGATGTGGCACATGTGACGCGCCCCCAACTCCGGATCACCCGTCACGTCACGCTGGCGAAGCACGCCGCGCGGTGGCATAATCTCCCCGTGTGAAAGACGGAGTCTGCTCAGGCGTGACGAACGCTTGACCCCCAGGATGGCCTGGCCGATCACCCCGCCGCCGCGCCGGATCGCTCCGGCCGCGCCAGCGGGACGTATCTTCACATGAACCCACCCAAGCGTTTGCACGTCATCACCTGGGGTTGCCAGATGAACGTGTACGACAGCACCCGCATGGCGGACGCCCTCGCCCCGTCCGGATATCGCTCCGTCCCGGCGCCCGAGAGCGCGGATATGGTCATCCTCAACACCTGCCATATCCGGGAGAAAGCTTCCGAAAAGGTGTTCTCCGAACTCGGACGCCTCCGCCGGCTGAAAGAAGCGCGGGCGCATCAGGGCGAACGCATGATCCTCGCCGTGGCCGGCTGCGTCGCCCAGGCGGAAGGGGCCGAAATCCTCGCCCGCGCCCCATTCGTGGACATCGTCCTCGGGCCCCAGACCTACCATCGGCTGCCGGACCTCGTGGACCGGGCAACCCGGGGCGAGCGTGTGATCGACACCGAATTCCCCCCCGAAGACAAGTTCGACAGGCTGCCGGAAATCACCGCCGCCGCAGGCGTGACCGCCTTCCTCGCAATCCAGGAGGGCTGCGACAAATTCTGCAGCTTCTGCGTCGTCCCGTACACCCGTGGCGCCGAGCAGAGCCGGCCGGCCTCCGCCGTGCTCGCCGAAGCGCGCCGCCTCGTCGCCGCCGGCGCGCGCGAGATCACGCTGCTCGGCCAGAACGTGAATGCCTGGCACGGTGAGGGTTCTGTCGAACGCGCATGGAACCTCGGACGGCTGATCCGCGCTCTCGCCGACATCCCCGGGCTGCTGCGGCTGCGATACACGACGTCGCACCCCAGGGACATGGACCAGGAGCTGATCACGGCGCACCGCGACGTGCCCACGCTGATGCCCTTCCTGCACCTGCCGGTGCAGTCGGGCTCCGACCGGGTTCTTGCCGCGATGAACCGCCGCCACGGCGCGGACGACTACCGGGAAATCGTGGACCGGCTTCGCCAGGCTCGCCCCGACTTGGCGCTGTCTTCCGATTTCATCGTCGGCCACCCGGGGGAGACGGCAGCGGACTTCGCCGACACGATGCGCCTGGTTGAGACGGTCGGTTTCGCCCAGGCCTTCAGCTTCAAATACTCACCCCGTCCGGGCACGCCGGCCGCCGGGGCCGAACAGGTCCCCGAGGCCGAAAAGACCGCCCGTCTCGCCGAACTCCAGGCCCTGCTCCGCGCGCAACAGGCCCGCTTCAACGCCGCCTGCGTCGGCCTCGACCTGCCTGTTCTGTTCACCGGGCCGGGCCGCCACCCCGGCCAGATCGCCGGGCGCTCGCCCTACCTTCAGCCGGTGCACGTCCATGCCGACGCATCCCTGATCGGTGCGGAATCCCTGGTGCGAATCGGGACCGCGCTGCCCAACTCTTTGTCAGGCCATCTCAGCCAGGAGCCAGCCGCCGCTTGAGCCAGACCGCCACGTTTCCGGTTCTTCCCTCCCCCCCGAGCGGCGGCCCAAATGGGGCCAAGTCCGTCACGCTCCAGTTTCAGGACAACACGCTCTTGCCGTTGCTCCTGGGCGATCACGACCGGCACATGGTGCGATTGGAACAGGGACTCGGTGTCCGGCTTTCCTGCCGAGGCAATCGTGTTGCGATCAGCGGCGACCCCGCCCGGGTTGACGCCGCTCAGGGAGTCCTCGAAGGCCTCTGGGCCCGCTTGGAGCGCGGTGAAAGCGTCGGCCGCCCCGAAGTCGAAGCCGCCATCCGCTTCGCCGAAGCCGAATCCGACCCCCAACTCCCCTTCTCCGATCTCCCCGCCATCCGCACCAAGCGTGGCGCGGTCGGCCCCCGCAGTGCCGGCCAGGCGACGTACATGGACGCGTTGGCGCGGCACGAGATGGTGTTCGGCGTCGGCCCCGCCGGCACCGGCAAGACCTATCTCGCCGTGGCTCAGGCGGTCGCCATGCTCCAGGCCGGCAAGGTTGACCGCATCGTGCTGTCCCGCCCGGCGGTCGAAGCGGGTGAGCGCCTTGGCTTCCTGCCCGGCGACATGAAGGAGAAGGTCGATCCCTACCTGCGACCGCTCTACGACGCACTGCACGACATGATGCCGGGGGAGCAGGTGATAAGGCGGATTGCGAATGGGGAAATCGAGGTGGCGCCGCTCGCCTTCATGCGTGGCCGCACCTTGGCCCATGCCTATGTCATCCTCGATGAGGCGCAGAACACCACGCCGGTGCAGATGAAGATGTTCCTTACCCGCATGGGTGAGGGTACCCGCATGATCGTCACCGGCGATCTGAGCCAGGTCGATCTGCCGTCGGGCGTGCCCTCCGGACTGCGCGATGCGCTCGAAACGCTCGAGGGCTTGCCGGGCATCTCCGTCGTCCGCTTCGATCGCCGGGACGTCGTGCGCCACCCGCTGGTGGCGCGCATCGTCGACGCCTATGATCAGCGGGAGGCGGCGGCCGTCGACAAGCGGCGGGAAGCGCGCCGCGCCGAAGAGGCAAGCGGGGGCACCCCGGGCAAGTAGGATCGGGCCCACATAGTATTGGCCCCGCTTCGGCGGGGCCCCACCACGAGATTGACATCATCGTTCAGGATTCGGGCTGGCGTCGGCTGATCCGCCATGCGCCGCAGCTTGCCGCGCGCGCGGCGCGGATAGGAGGCGGCGGCAGCGTCGTGGTGCTGGCCAACGACCGCACCGTTCAGCGTCTGAACGCGCGCGACCGTGGCCGCAACAAGCCCACCAACGTCCTCACCTACGATCCCCCTGCTCCCGGCTTACCGGGGCAAATCATCCTGGCGCTGGGCACGGTGCGGCGAGAGGCCGCGTCCATGGGACGGCGCCCTGCGGATCATCTGGCGCATCTGGTAGTGCATGGGGTGCTGCACCTGGCGGGTGAGGACCATCATCGCGCCGGTGACGCGCGCCGCATGGAAATGCGGGAAGCGCGGGTGCTGCATCGGTTGCGCGTGCCGAACCCGTGGAAGCGCGGATGAGCGACGCGATTTCCCGCATGGGCCTGCTTGCGCGCGTGCGATCGATGCTGCGGGGCCGGTCTGCCGAGCCCGGCGTACGCGAGTCGATCGCCGAACTGGTGCAGGAGGCGGCAGAAGCTCCGCACGCGCCGGGCCAGGTTCCGGAGCTTGACCGGCAGGAACGCGCGCTGATCGCCAACGTGCTGCGGCTGCGCGGCACAACGGCCGTCGACGTAATGGTGCCCCGTGCCGACATCGTGGCGATGCGCCACGATCTGACGTTCCAGCAGGCGGTCGAGCAGATCCGCGACGACGGTCACTCGCGGTTACCGGTCTATCGTGAGGGTTTGGATGACATCCTGGGCATGGTCCACATCAAGGATGTCTATGCCTTCGTGGGCCGCCCGCAGGAGTTTTCACTGGAGAAGATCCTGCGCCGCCCGCTGATGGTGGCGCCGCAAATCCCGGTGCTCGATCTGCTGCTGCAGATGCGGCAGGCGCACATCCACCTGGCGCTGGTGGTCGATGAGTATGGCGGGATCGACGGGCTGGTGACCATCGAGGACCTGGTGGAGACGATCACGGGCGACATCTCCGACGAACATGACGAGACCGAGAGTCCGATGCTGGTGGAGCGGCCGGACGGAACGATGGACGTGAATGCGCGCATGCTCCTTCCGGATTTCGAGGGGCGGGTCGGGCCCATCCTGACCCTGAGGAGCGTGCCGCGGACATCGACACGGTGGGCGGGCTGGTGTTCACCCTGGCAGGACGCGTGCCGGCACGGGGCGAGGTGATCAGCCACCCGGCGGGATTCGAGTTCCGCGTGCTGGAAGCGGACCCCCGCCGCATCCGTCGGGTGCGGGTGCGGCGCACGGCGCCAGCCGAGAAACCGGCCCAAAGCGAGGCGGCATAGACCGCAGCGCGTTCGCGACTGGTCGCCTGCTATCAGCTCAGGCGATGGCGTACCGCGAGTCCGAGCAGTCCGACCGCGAACAGGGCCATACCGGCCGGCTCCGGCACGCTGGAGGGCAGGCTGACAGCCGTGATGCTTGCGCCAGGTGTGCTTTCGTAGCCGTAGCCAGCAAGGGTCGTGTCAACGAACTCGACGAAGCCGTAATGCGTGCCGTCGGGCAGCATGAATGCCAATCCGACGAAGTTTGCACCGTTCGAGTAGGGGATCGTCGTTGCCGTCGGGAAGGCCGCGTACTGGCCTGCGCTGCCGAAAACCACCGAACCGCGGTCGATGAAGTAGGTCGTCGGCTGGATCGGTATTCCGAGGAATCCACCGAAAGCACTCACGAGGGCCGTTCCGCCGGTTGCCACGGCAACCGGATTGAAGATGTCTCCCGTGCTGGAAAGCGTGTAGGTCGCGGCGCCACCGCCGAACCCGAACGAAACGCTGCCCCCAGCGAACGAAACGCTGTCGTCCGTGATGATCGGCGCCGCGTGCCCGGCCTCGCTGACGCCGGCGGCAAGAAAGACGGCAAGTGCGGCAGCTTTTAGAAAGCCGACTATTCGCGGATCGCTTATGTATATCACCTTGACCCTCATGTTTTTCCGGGAGAGAGCAAGCTGGCACGTATCGGCGCGCGACGTGCGTCAAACTAAATTGCCTTCAATTCTCCAAACAGCTTGCATCCATCTTGGCGTGATCCCCGTAGCGGCGCGCCCGCGCACCCCTCCTCACCACCGGAAAAGAGGCCTAAATCTCCTGCGTTCGGTCCAACTGCCGGCAGGCACAAATGATTGCGCCCCCGGATTTCTGCCAGGATTATGGGGAGGCCTCGCATGCTGCGACTGGGATACAAGGCGTCGGCGGAACAGTTCGGGCCGCGCGAACTGCTGGAATTCTCGGTCCTCGCCGAACAGGCCGGTTTCAATTCGGTGTTCGTGAGCGATCACTTTCAGCCCTGGAAACACACGGACGGGCACGCGCCCTCGGCATTGGCGTGGCTCGGAGCGCTGGGGGCCAGCACGAAGCGGATCGTGATGGGGACCAGCGTGCTGACGCCGACCTTCCGATACCATCCGACGATGGTCGCGCAGGTGTTTGCGACCTTGGGTGTGCTGTTCCCGGACCGCGTGGTGCTGGGCGTGGGCACGGGCGAATCACTGAACGAAGTGCCCGCCACCGGCATGGCGTGGCCGGACTTCAAGGAGAGGTTCGCGCGGCTGCGCGAGGCGGTCACACTGATCCGTCGCCTGTGGACCGAACAGCACGTGACGTTCGAGGGAACATATTATCGGACGAAGGACGCGACGATCTACGATAAGCCGGAGCATCCGGTGCCGATCTATGTCGCGGCGGCCGGGGCGATGGTGGCGCGCTATGCCGGGCGGCAGGCCGACGGTTTCATCTGCACCAGCGGCAAGGGCATGGACCTCTACACTCAGACCCTGCTGCCGAACCTGGCGGAAGGCCTCGGCGCGTCAACAGCCCCAAACCGCGCTTACGACCGCATGATCGAAATGAAGGTCTCGTTCGATACGAATCGCCCGCGGGCGATGGAGGATACGCGGGAGTGGGGTGCCCTGGCGCTCACGCCCGAGGAAAAAGTCTCGGTCCACGACCCTCGGGAAATGGAGCGGCTTGCGGCCGCACTGCCGGTCGAGCGCACCGCGAGCCGGTGGATCGTGTCGACGGACGCCGAGGAGCATGTGGAACGGATCGGGGAATACGTGAAGCTCGGGTTCACGCACCTGGTGTTCCATGCACCAGGACTGGATCAGGCCCGGTTTCTGAACCTGTATGGGGAGCGGGTTCTACCGGTGCTGCGGAAGCGCTTTACCTGAGGATCGGCTGGGTCGGCGCATCCGGGTTCTGCGCCCGATGCCGCAGCAGATGGTCCGCGAGAACGCAGGCCATCATCGCCTCACCCACCGGGACGGCGCGGATGCCGACACACGGATCGTGGCGGCCTTTCGTGCTGATCTCGGTGTCCTCGCCGAAGCGGTCCACCGTGCGGCGGGGTGTCAGGATCGAGCTGGTTGGCTTGACGGCAAATCGCGCAACGATCGACGCGCCGGTCGAAATGCCGCCCAGGATGCCGCCGGCGTGGTTCGACAGGAACGTCACCCGGCCGTCCTGCATGCGCATCTCATCGGCATTGTCCTCCCCGCGCAGGGCAGCGGCGGCAAAACCCTCGCCGATCTCCACGCCCTTTACCGCGTTGATGGACATCAGAGCCGCCGCCAGGTCCGCATCCAGCTTGGCATAGATCGGCGCACCGAGACCGGGGGGCACGTTCTCAGCAACGACCTCGATCACCGCACCCAGTGACGAGCCTTCCTTCCGCACCTCCAGCAGTTCGCGCTCCCACTGCGCGGCCGCCTCAGCGTCCGGACAGAAGAACGGATTGAGCTCCACCTGGTCCCAATCCCAACGCGCACGGTCGATGTGGTGTGGACCCATCTGCACCAGCGCGCCACGTATCCGGACTGATTCGCATAGAACCTTACGAGCGACCCCGCCGGCGGCGACGCGCATCGCGGTTTCCCGCGCCGAGCTCCGCCCGCCGCCGCGATAATCGCGGATGCCGTATTTCAGGTCGTAGGTGAGATCGGCATGGCCGGGGCGGTAGCTCGCCGCGATATTGGAGTAGTCGCGCGAGCGCTGGTCCACATTCTCGATCTGCAGCGCGATGGGTGTGCCGGTGGTCTGGCCCTCGAACACGCCCGACAGGATACGCACCTCGTCTGGTTCCTGCCGCTGGGTGGTGAAGCGGGACTGGCCGGGACGCCGCCGGTCAAGCCAGGGCTGAATATCCGCCTCGGACAGGGGAATGCGCGGCGGGCAGCCATCCACCACACAGCCGATCGCCGGGCCGTGGCTTTCGCCCCAGGTCGTGACGCGGAACAGATGACCGAAGGTATTATGCGACACAGCGACCTACCCCGGCGCGAGACTGTTTGGCCGATTGCTCATCCGCCCTCGACCACGGCGATATCGGGCGCCTCCGGATGTTTCATGCCGATAATATGGTAGCCGCAATCCACGTGGTGCACCTCTCCAGTGACACCGGACGACAGGTCGGACAGCAAGTACACCCCCGCGCCGCCGACTTCCTCGATCGTGACGTTCCGCCGCATCGGGGAGTTCAACTGGTTCCAGCGGAGAATATACCGGAAATCCCCAATCCCCGATGCCGCGAGAGTTTTGATTGGCCCGGCGCTGATCGCGTTCACGCGGATGCCGGCCGTGCCCAAATCCGCTGCCAGATACCGCACCGATGCCTCCAGCGCGGCCTTCGCCACACCCATGACGTTATAGTGCGGGGTCCACTTCTCGGCGCCGAAATAGCTCAGCGTCAGCAGACTGCTGCCCGGTTTCATCAGCGGCACCGCCCGCTGCGCCACCGACGTGAAGGAGTAGCAGGAGATATCCAGCGCCTGCAGGAATGCCGCCCGCGGCGTCTCCAGAT
>CAWBUL010000012.1:0-19471 GCA_963791885.1 uncultured Pseudomonadota bacterium
AGTGCCGGGCGTCGGTCTTCAGGCTAAGGTCAATCGCCTCCTTCGCGGAGATGGTACCATCGACGTTGATCAGCAAATCCTTTGTCTGCAACGTCATGGCCTGGAAATCGAGCAGTCCGCGCCGCAGGGCGAGAACACCGACGAAGCATTCGATCTGCTCGCGCTCTGGAACGCCCAGCGCCGAGAGCAGGGCGTTGCCGAACTGCAACCCCGACAGAGCGACCAGCAAGGCCGACAGGTCCCCGCCGGTCATCGCCATCTTCACCTCGCCATTGCCGGCGCCGAGCAACGTGGCGACCGAATTGCCGGTGCCCTCGAACGCGCCGATGCCACTGACGGCACCGGCCCCTTGGAAGGTGGAGTCGCTGCCATCAGCCGCGAAACGTCGACATTCTCAAGCTTCAGGTCGGCTTTCACCCGCACCTGACTGTCGGAGACCGGAACAACATCGGCATTCGCCAGCAGGCGGCCCTTGCCGACGCCGAAGCTGAGCGGATGGATGTTGATGCGACCATCGACGAGGTCCATGCGGACGGCGACATTGTCCAGCGGAACACTGCGGCCGGCGATATGCTCGCCTTTATAGTTGAGGTGCACATCCGCCCAGGTCAGCATCGGCACCTTGATCGGCGTGTCGGGTAGCAGCTTGGGGCTGGCGCTTGCCTTCGCGGCTGCCTCACGCTGGGCCGGGGTCGCATTCTTGCTGGTGCTGGTGCCGGGCGTGGCGCCCAGGAAGCCGGCAAAGTCCGTCAGGTTCACCCGCGTCGAACGCAGGTCAGCCGTCGCGATCGGCTTTGCCTTCTTGCCTGGTTCGGCTTGCGCCTCGGGCTCAACCTCCAGGCTTCCTTCGATGTCGGACTCGCCCATGCGGCCACGCAGGTCAGTCAGTCGGATACGATCCAGGCCCTTCAGGTCCACCTTGGTGGCAATCTGATAGGGGAGGGTCTTCGGAATTGGGAACCCTGTCAGCGGCTGCAGCAACCCCATGTCTGGTCCGCTGGCCTTCAAGGTCAGATTGGCGCCGGCGAGTGCAACCGGATCCTGCAGGGTGCCGTTCAGCGAGAGGTTTGTCGGCCCGTTTGCCAGCGCGAGATCGATCGGCCACGGCGTTTTCTTGTCACGCAACGAAAGCAGCGCACCGCCGATCATGTGCGCTTCGATCGGTTGGTCGGCGTAGGTGCCTTTGGCGTCTGCCACGATCTGCGCGCCCTCATCGGAGGCGCCTTGCGGGTTACGAGTGGCAATGTTCGCGGTGAAGTCGGCTTCCAGCTCGGGGATGACGACGCGGGCGGTGCCGTCCGTGATTTCGAGCTTGCCGATCTTCGGCGTCGTGCCGCCGCTTCCGCCGCCGGTGCTGATCTTGAAGTTCGCCGTGCCGTCCGGCTGTTTGGCGGCATAGACCACCGGGTGGTCAACAGCGATCAGCGGCAGTACCAGGCCATCCCCACGCAGGTAGCGCAGAAGCGCGGTCTCGATCGTCAGGTGCTGGACCCTGGCCAGCGGCGGGTCGCTTTTCGGCCATCCGGGCGGATTGGCGACGACGACGTCGTCCGCCGTAACGGTAATATGCCGACCCAGCGCGACGTGCAGGTGCCCGATGGTGACAGGGCGTCCGATTGATTTAGAGGTCATGGACTGGATGACGGGGATAAACCAGTCCCAGTTCCAGACAGCGGCCAGCACACCCAGCAGCAGGATTGGGATGCCGATCCAGGCGAGGAGCCTGGTGGAACGCGGAGGGACCATGCGCGCGCAACGGAGACCGTGGCCACGCGGTTGCCACCACTTGCGTCACACCGTTGTGTCGGCTGGAAACTAGCACTCCAGTTGCATTTTTCCGCTGTCCTTCAAGCCGCGCCGGATTCAGGAAAATCGCGCTAGTCCTCGACTCCGCCACTGTGGCGCCACCGATCGTTACCGTGGAGGCTTTAATCCCACAGATCAGGGCAAGCGCGCGAAGTCAGAGCGGCCGTATTTGCAGGGTGGTACAGGTTCGGAGGGGCATTGGGATTGCCAAGGGCGTGCAGTCGACCTTGAGGCGGAACATGTGGACGTACACCTCGCCGCCAGCTTCCTCCGAAAACAAATGTTGGGAATTGTGCTACAATTATTTGGACCGAGTTCGATGTCGCGGCATCGCCGAATTCGAACGCACCCTCATTCTGAACCGAACAACTGATGGCAGACTGGCCGCCAAGGCGCGCGGTGTTGCCTTCGGCCGGCCAAGGAAAATGCGTCCAGACCAGTAGGAATTGGCCAGGGAACTCGTGCGAGAAGGGAAATCGATTAGCGCGGTTGCCAGGACCTTCGACGTCCACCCCGCGACGATTTACCGCATTCATCGAGGGAGTTTCTACTGCAAGGCCTGTGCGGCTGAGGAACAGAAAACCGGCATAAGGCCTCTAGGCCGAGGCGGAGCCTGTGCGCCGTGCCTCCGTATTGCGCTCGTTGAGGGGACGGCGTGAAAACCGCATAACGAACTAGGCATGTGCACAACGCGGGCGAGACTGACAGCGTGATCGTGGCCCGGCTTCACATCGTGGTGTGACTAAGCCACGCGCGATTCGCGTTGGGATGCCGACTAGGGCGAGGCCGGTCGACTTTGTCCCGCCGATGTAGCCCGAACCCGTCACGCTCATTGCTTCCGCCATGCCCCGGACCCTTGCCATATAAGAGGCGCCCGGCGCTCGCGGTCGTGCACCTTCCCACTTCAGCTACCCAGCCGAATGCACTGCGGCGAAACGGTGCCCGATGCAGGTGAACGCCGTTCGGTCGGCGAGGACGAAGCAAACGTAATCGGGGCGGCAGCGGGTGACCGGTGAGACGGAACTGTGTTCGTGGGTTAGCGTTGCGCTAACAGTATATTGGGCGGAGCATGACCGGCGCGGTGGCGCGGTGGCACCTGTATCCGTCTTCGCGAACCGCACTGTCTGGAGATTCGTGAAGTTGCGCCTGAGCTGCAGAGTGAGCTGGATGATCTGCGTGCTCATCCTGGTCACGGGGATGTCCTCGGTTACTCGGGCGGCAGATGCCAACAATTTTACCCCGCTAAGCGAGATTAACACCAGCAACGTTGCTCGGCTGAAGCTGGTGTTCTACTTCCGCACCGGCCAATCGGGCGGCCAGTCCGGAGCCCCGGCGGTCGCGGGCGATCTGCTGCTGTTGCAGACCGCGTTCCCGCACACGCTGTACGCGCTCGATATCCATCAGCAGGCGGCGCCGATCCGCTGGTCCTTCACGCCGCATTCCGACCGTCGCGCCGCCGGCCTGACCTGTTGCGACGCGTCGGTTGGCGGCCCAGTTGCGGCCGAAGGGCAGGTCGTGCTGAACACGCTCGACGGTCATACAGTCGCGCTAGATGGCGCAACCGGCCAGATCCGCTGGAACGTGACGACGGCCAGCCTCAAAAGTGGCGAAACCCTGTCCACCAGCCCCCTTATCGCCGGTGACCGGATCATCATCGGCAGTGCCGGCGACGATTTTGGCGCCCGCGGATGGGTGGCAGGACTGGACGCGTACACCGGCGCGACCGTCTGGAAGCGGTTTAACACCGGTCAGGATGACGACGTTGGCGTCGGGGCTGGTTTCAATCCGCCCTATCCGCGCGATCAGAGCCACGACGGCGGAGTCACGACGTGGCCGCCGCAGGCCTGGCAGCAGGGCGGCGGCGGCCTGGCCGGCAACCTCGCCTATGACGGCGATCGAGGGATCCTGCTGTACGGCACGGGTCATCCGGCACCGTGGAACCCGGATCCGCGGCCGGGCGACAACAAATGGACGTCCGGTGTGTTTGCCCGCGATGCGCGGACCGGTGATGCGCGGTGGTTTGTCTCGATCAATCCGCACGATCTTTACGCGCTGGGTGCCGCCGGTTCGGTGCTGCTCGCCGACACGCAATGGCAGGGCCAGGACCGCAGTCTGCTCATCCACCCCGACGCCAACGGCCACGTCTACGTGCTGGACCGCGGCACCGGCGCGATCCTGTCCGCTGCGCCTTTTGTCCAGGTAAACGCCACGCAGGGCGTGGACATCCCGACGGACACGTTGCGTCGCAACGTCGCCATGGATGTCAGCCCGAACGCCGTCACCCGCGATATATGCCCGGCATGGCCAGGTGCGACCGGCGCCGACGGAACCAGCCTAGGTGCCTCCGCCCTGTCGCCGCAGACGCGGCTTCTGCACATCCCCGCGACCCGGATGTGCATGGACATGGAGCCGCGCGATACGAGCTATATGTCCGGCACGCCGTTCATTGGCGTCAATCTGCGGATGAAGGCGGCGCCAGGTTTCAGTCGTGGCGCGCTGATAGCCTGGGACGTCGGCGCCGCCAGGCCGGCGTGGACGGTGGCGGAGGGCTTTCCGCTGGAAGGCGGTGTTCTCGCGACGGCCGGCGGTGTCGTCTTCTACGGCACGCTGGACGGCGCGTTCAAAGCCGTCGATGCACGCGACGGCCATTTGCTCTGGCAGTTTCACGCGTCCTCGGGGATCATCGGTCAGCCGATCACCTTCCAGCTTGCTGACGGCCATCAGTATGTTGCCATCACAGCCGGAACCGGCGGTCCGGCGGGGCGGGTCGCCGAGAACGGCATCGACCTGCGTGATGCGACCGCGGCGCATGGCTATGCCAACGCTCTGCGCGACCTGAAGCAGCCAGCCGATCCGAGCGGCATGCTCTATGTCTTCGCACTGCCATGAAGCGCAGCCTGCCCATCGCATTATCCCTGAGCATGACTTTGTTCGGCGGCTGCAAACGGGAAATCCGCGACCTGCGCGCGGATCCGCCGGTGAGCGCGGCGCTGAACGACGTCAAACCGATGGCAAACCGCATCAATGGCGCCATTCCCGTCGTTACGCCGGCGCTCGGTGATCCGTACAGAACAATGCCTGGCAGCTCAATCAGGGCAAGCGTCTCTACACCTGGTTCAACTGCAAGGGATGCCATGCGGATGGCGGCGGGGGCATCGCGCCGGCCCTGATGGACGGCTGGTGGCGCTATGGCCCCGACCGCGTGTCCGTCTTCCTGTCGATACGCGACGGCAGACCCAGTGGGATGCCCGCATTCGGCGACCGTCTGACAGCGGAACAGATCTGGCAGCTGACCGGCTACGTCCGCACCATCGGCGCCTGGTCCGGCAAGACCGCCGCCCCAAGCCGTAATGATGAGATGCAGTCACGGCCGTCGGAGAATCGTGCTCCCGCCGCGGCGAGCCTGACAATGCCACCCAGCCGCTGATGGCGATGCACGGATTGCCCGCCTGGCTGTCCAGTGGGCTCTGCCCCGGTTGCTCGCAATGGCAGTCGGTTCTGCAGCCAGGCGGCCAAGCTGCCAGCCGGCTTGACTGGCTGCTGTGGGTCTTCTCCGGCGTTTGCGGCACCATCTGGCTGCTAGTCATGCTGGTCCTGGCTATCGCCATTGGGCGACGCCATAAGCCGGATCGCCCGCCACTGGAGCGCGATGCGGGGCGGGAGAGAACGTCAGCCATCATCGTCGGCATCGCGGTCGCGGCCACCGTGCTGATCATCGGCAGCCTGACGTTTCTCAGCTACGCCGCGACGCGTCCGATCTTGGGTGAGGCCGACGACACGCTGGTGGTCCGGCTGCACGGTTATCAATGGTGGTGGCAGGTGACCTATACGAACCCCGATCCCGCCAGGATATTCCAGACCGCAAACGAGATCCACATCCCCGTCGGCAGGCCCGTGCGCTTCGAGCTGAGTTCCGCCGACGTGATCCATTCCTTCTGGGTGCCCAACCTGATGGGCAAGCAGGATCTGATCCCCGGCCGCAACAACCAGCTTACGCTGACCGCGACACAACCCGGCCTCTATCGAGGGCAGTGCGCCCAGTTCTGCGGCCTGCAGCACGCCCACATGGCGTTGCTGGTGATCGCCCAGAACCCGGCCGAGTTCGAGGCATGGCGCAACGGGCAGGTGCAACAGGCGGCATCGAGCGATGATCCCGACCTTGCGAAGGGCCGGCAGTTCGTCACCTCGCACGCCTGCGCCGCCTGCCACACCATACGCGGGACGTCCGCCGCCGGCACGCTCGGGCCCGACCTCACGCATGTCGGCGGCCGGCTGACCATAGCCGCGGGGTTGCTGCCGACAACGCGCGGCTCGCTGGCAGCCTGGATCGTGGACCCGCAGACGATCAAACCCGGGAACAACATGCCGATGGTGCCGATGAGCGCGGACGATGTGACCTCGGTCTCCGCCTATCTCGCGACTCTGAAATAGCGCGCATGTCAGCCAGCCAGCCGCCACACCGAGCGCTGCCGCAGATCGCGCCGGACACGCGCGACACCGGGCTGGAGGATGCCATCCTGGAGCGGCAACTGGAGCGTGTCTGGGAGACGCCAAAGACGCTGCTGGGCTGGGTGTGCACAGTCGATCACAAGCACATCGGCCGGCGCTACATCGCCACCGCCTTTATCTTCCTGGCTCTCGGCGGGGTGCTGGCGATGCTGATCCGGCTGCAGCTTTCCCGCCCGGAGGCCGGGATCATCAGCCCCGACCGCTACAACCAGATCTTTACCATGCACGGCGCGAACATGATGTTCCTGTTCGCCGTGCCCGTGATGGAGGCAGTCGCCGTCTACCTCGTGCCGCTGATGGTCGGCACCCGCAACATCGCATTTCCCCGGCTGAATGCATTTTCCTACTGGATGTATCTCGCCGGCGGCATCCTGCTGTGGACATCGTTCGTTATCGACATGGCGCCCGACATGGGCTGGTTCGCCTACGTGCCGCTGTCCGGGCCGCAATACGGCACCGGCAAGCGCGCCGACATCTGGGCGCAGATGATCACCTTCACTGAGGTATCGGCGCTCGCGGTGGCGGTGGAAATCGTGGTCACGGTGTTCAAGCTGCGCGCTCCCGGCATGTCGCTCGACCGCATGCCGCTGTTCGTCTGGTCGATGCTGGTCACCGCCTTTGCCGTCATCCTGGCGATGCCGGCGATCATGGTGGCGAGCACGTCATTGATTCTCGACCGCCTGATCGGGACGCATTTCTTCAACCATCGGAAGGCGGTGACGTGTTGCTCTGGCAACACCTGTTCTGGTTCTTTGGCCATCCGGAGGTCTACATCATCTTCCTGCCGGCGGTGGGCATGGTGTCGACGATCCTGCCGACGTCGCGCGGCGCCCGGTGTTCGGCTACCTGCCGCTGGTGATGTCGGCCATAGCCACTGGCGTGCTGGCCTTCGGCCTGTGGGTGCACCACATGTTCACCACCGGCCTGCCGCACATCGGTGAAAGCTATTTCACTGCATCCAGCATGGTGATCGCCATCCCCAACGGGGTGCAGATCTTCTGCTGGATGGCGACGCTCGTCCTACGGCCGGCCGGTGTTGCGCACGCCGCTGCTGTTCGTCTGGCGTTCTTTTTCACCTTCGTCATCGGCGGCATGACAGGCGTGATGGTCGCATCGATGCCGCTCGATATGCAGGTCCACGACACGTATTTCGTCGTCGCGCACTTCCACTACGTGCTGATCGGCGGTGCTGTGTTTCCGCTGATTGGCGCGATCACCTACTGGTTCCCCAAGATCACCGGCCGGATGATGAGCGAACGAATCGGCAGCTGGGTCGTGGGATGGTGTTCGTCGGCTTCAACCTGACGTTCTTCCCGATGCACATACTCGGGCCTGCAGGGCATGCCGCGCCGCATCTATACCTATCAGCCCGAAATGGGATGGGGCGGACTGAACCTGTTCGTCAGCTTCAGCTCCGTGATTTTGGCCTCCGGGTTCCTTCTGTTCTTCTTCAATGCTATCCGCAGCGTCCGCTCCGGCGCGCCTGCCGGGCCCAATCCGTGGGATGCCGCGACGCTGGAATGGGCGACAGGTTCGCCGCCGCCAAGCTACAACTTCGCCTATATCCCGGTCGTCACCAGCGCCAATCCGCTGTGGGAGGAGCGTGAGGACTTTCCCGTGGCGTCCGGCCTGCGCGCCGACCGCCGGGAACTCGTGATCAGCACCATCGCGGAAGCCCGTCCGCAGGCGCGGGAGTCGTCGCCGCGGGATTCGATCTGGCCGCTGTGGACCGCGATTGCCTCGACCATCATGCTGATATCCTCGATCTTTACGCCCTGGGCCGTGATTTGGGGCTCCGTCCCGATCGCGGTCGCGCTGATTGGCTGGTTCTGGCCAAAGGGAACGCCGGAGGATCTGGCATGAGCGCCGTTGCGAAACACCGCGTCGTGGCCGACCTATCCGAGTTGCCGCTGCATGGGATGGGATCGGCCAGTCCAACCTGGTGGGGCACGCTGGCCTTCATGCTGATCGAGGGCACCGGCTTCGCCCTGCTCATTGGCGTCTACCTATATCTCGCGTCGCTCGCATCCGCCTGGCCTTTGGGTGCGCCGCTTCCAAGCCTGGGGCCAGGCACCGTGCTGACGCTGCTGCTGCTCGCTAGTCTGATCCCGAACATTCTGCTGTCCCGCTGGGCCGAGCAGGGAGACTTGTGAGCAGCATCTCGCTGTTTGATGTTTCGCTGATCACGTAATTTGATGTGCTTCCCGCTTCTGCTTCCCGCCTGCTGTAGAGGGTCTGGGAAGCGGAAGCGGGAAGTTGCACGGCGCCGCCGCAGTTTTGGTTGGATTTGGGGTGCCGGAGATTGCCGAGGTGGCGTGGGAAGGCGGCCGTCGCGAGCGTTGGTCAGTGGCCGGCGAGGCAGTAACCGTCTGCAGATTTGACGACGAGGCCGGCAGCGGTCATGGCCGCGAGGCGCTCATAGAGGGTGGTGGTGCGGAGGCGGCAGGATGCCCGCAGTTCGGAGAACGGCCGGGGTTGCTCGCCGTCGGCGAGGGCTGCGGCGATCCGCTGATCGACGGAAGTTGGTTCGACACGGCGCTCGGGTTGGCGATCGGTCTGGACCGGCTCGAGGGCAAGGGCGTTGGCGCGCTGGATTAGTTCAAGCGTAACGCCAGGCACGGCAGCAGCGGCACGATGTTCGACGGTCAGGACGATGCGATCGTTACTGTCACGGCGGAGATAGAGGTTGGAATCGCCCCAGGCATGGAACTCCGACGATCCGCGCAGGGCCTGCCCGGCGCGGAGGGCGCCGGCGCCCTTTTTGGCGTGGTGGACAAGCACGACGGCGATGGTGTGGCGACGCTGTAGTTCGCGCAGAAAGGCGAGCAGAGGTGCTACATCGCCGCTGACATTCTCGTCGATGCGATGCAAGCGCACGAACGGATCGAGGACGAGCAGCCGCGGCTTCAGCCGGGCGACGGTCTCATCGAGACGTACACGATCGGCCTCGAGATCGAGGCGCAGGCTGGGGGCGGTGATCACCTGGACGTCGAGTTCGGCAAGACTGACGCCGGCGGCAGCACAGATGCCGTCGAGGCGGCGACGGACAATGTGCAGGGCGTCCTCGGCGGGATAGAGCAGGACGCGGCCGGGGCGGCTGACCGCGAAGCGGCGCAGGCAGGGGATGCCGGCGGCGACGGCGACGGCCAGATCGAGGGCGAGGAAGGATTTGCCGCATTTGGGCTCGCCGCCGATGATGCCGACGGCTTCTTCCGACCACAGCCCATCGACGAGCCAGCGCCGCTGCTCGGGACAGTCGGCAAGACGCCAAGCCGGCTGGACCGGAAGCTGGCTCATCGCCGGCGCCGGATCACCACCTTGGTCTCGGTCGCCGCGGGCACGCCACAGGTCTCGAAGAACAGTGTCTCGTCGATCTGACGGGCCTCACGCTGGGCGGCAACCTCAAGCAATTCACCCGCCATGATCATGAGGGCCCGCGGATTGCCCTGGGCATGATCGCAAAGCGTGGCGATCACTTCCGCCGTCATCAGTGTTGGGGCGCCAGCTTGCAGGAGGGCGTGCCGCAGGCAATCCTGGAGGTCCTGTGGCGATGCGCGTTCGATCGCCAGGCGTACCCGCAAACGGCTGGCCAAGGGGAGGAATTCATCGGCGCGCAGACGGTCGGCGAGCCGCCCGTCGCCGGCCAGCACGGTGGTCAACAGGATGTGGGAGTCGAGGTCCGCGGAGGCCAGCAGGCGCAATTCAGCGAGCACCGCAGGCTGCATCTCCTGTGCCTCGTCGACCAGCAGCACGGGCCTGCTCAGGGTACTTTGGATGTGCGCCTGCCAGCGCTGGCGCAGGGTCTTGGCACCGCCGTAGCGATTGTGCGGGCGCAATTCGACGCCGAAGAGTTCGCCCATCTCGCGATAGAAGTCGGCGATGTTGGCCTGCGGGCGACTGATCACGCCGACCGTCACGTCGCGCTGTGTCGCCAGCGAAGCGGACAGGATGCGCAAGGCGGCGGACTTGCCGCAGCCGGGCGCGCCGGTGACCAAGGCGAAGCCGCCTTCGCCCGCGAGTTGCTGCACCCGCCAGCAGAACGATTCCAGACGTGTGGTGACGTGCAACGCTTCAGTGGGCACGTTGGGCGTGAACGGGTTCCATTTGAGGCCGTAGAGCGCGAGCATCTTGTTGTTCACGCGTCATCTCCTTCGTCCTTGGGGAGGTAGGCTGGGGGCAGTCCGGTCGCGGCCTGCCGGTCGATCATTCGGCCCAGCAACGGTCCGATGCCGCGCGCCGGCGGCGGTGGTGGCGTGACGGGCTCGGAGGTAATCGGCTGCACACTTCGGCGCAGGCCGCGAGCGTTGGCGGCCTTGTCCTGCGGGAACAACCGGCAGAGCACGGTGCCGGTGTGCGGATCGACGAGATGGACCTGTGTGAGATCCCATGCTGCGAAGCGGACTTCCAGCACGGAGAGATGCCGATAGCGATTGGGGACTTCGAAGCGGCGGCCTTCGATGACGGCGGTGCAATCACTCTTGCGCAGGGTGCGTCGCTCGGTTCGGGTAAAGGCCAGCCGCAGCGCCGCGCCATCCGGACAGGGCCGCGTCACGGCGGGGCCGGCCAGGAAGCGTGCGAGCGGCGTGTCGTCGATCTCGCTATGTCGCTTGCGGTTATAGTCCTGCTCCACCCAGGCCTGCGTCGCCTCGTTGAGCCGGGTCAGGGTGAGGTCATCGATGCCCTCGAGCATTGCCATCAGCCGGCCCTCGACCGATCCCCACAGGGTCTCCTGTTTGCCGTTCTGATAAGGCGAATACGGCAACGTGGTTTGATGAAGGATGCCGAGCCTGGCGAGACCTTCGCTGATCTCGGTCGCCGTCATCGCGCTTCCGTTGTCGCTCATGGCGGCGCGCGGCAGGCCGCGCTTCTGCATCGCCTGCGACAATCCGTGTGCGATATTCTCTGCCGATTCGGAAAGATACCACTGCAGATGGCAGGCCAGTCGCGAGCGATCGTCGAGCACGCCGAACAGGATCGGTGTTCGCCATTCACCGCGCGGCGTCAGCACCTTGCGCGAACCGTAATGACAATCCCAATGCCATGTCGCGTTCACATACTCGGACTCGTAGCTGCGCACTTCGCGCACTTCGAGCCGGGCTGCGGCGGCCAGCGCGCCGGAGGTCTGTCGCGCCGTCATCGGGCGACGCCTGGTCAGGCCGTGGGCGGCCAGAAACCGCCGCACCGTCGCGTAGGACGGCACTGGCCGCAACTCGGGCCGGGTCTCGGCCAAGGCGACCAGATTGTCGTGATGCAACTGCGCACTCCAGCTTTTGTGGGCGTCATACTGGGCCAGCAGGGCCTGCCGCAGCGGGGTGGTCATCGATGCCTGCTCGCCGGCATCCTGACGCCGCTTGCGGCGCAGCACGCTGACCGGGTCATGCTGCTCGTTGCGGGCACGGTAGAGCCATCGTTCCAAGGTGGAAACGCCGAAGCGGATCGGCGCGCCGGTGGTTGGGTGCCGCCATTCGCGTGCGGCCAATTGCTGCAGTGCCGCGCGCAGCGCGCCCTTCGCCGGTGGTGCGGCGAGCAACTGCCCGATCACCGAGAAGCGCAGTCGCGCCCAGCGCTCATGCACCCGCGATCCGCCTCGCTCTGCCACGCCCGTTCTCCAAAAATCAACGAGGCGGACGGTAAGCGCCGTCGTCGAGGGCAGCGACGCGCATCTTCTGCGGGTTGGTGGCCTCCGTCAGAAAGCGCGCGTGGCCGATGCGCCGCCGGTCAGCGGCCCAAGGAACCGCAGCAAGGCGGTGAGCTTCTGTTCGATGTCGCCGGCAAAGCGGTCGAGCAACGAGACCGGCAGACCGGCGATGTCGAGCGGCGGAACCAGGGCGGCCTTGGCGACCGGCGCGAAGGGGCTGTCGGTAAAGGTCGAACGCCACCACGCACGCCAGCGCACGAGAGTTCGCCGATCGATCCCCGGTACCGTCGACAAGCGTGCCAGGCGCGCAGGCGTCGTGCCAAGCAGCATCGCCGAGATCAATGTCACGACCGTGGCGAGATAGACTTTGCGGCCGAGAAAGCGCAGCGAGGGCGGGGTCATCCGCTTGCGACAGCCATCCGCCGCACAGCAGAAGCTGAAGCGCTGGCCATACGCGTGGCCCAACCCGGCGGGGCAACCGCGCGGTTTGCGGGCAAACTGCGCCGAATGGAGCGCGCCACCGCATAAGTGGCAGCCCGCGGCGCGAGCGGTGGCCGAAAGATCGTGGTCGAAGACGAGGAGTTGCTCATGGAACTTGGCGTCGGCCAGCACAGCTTGGTACAAGGGGTCCGTCCTTTGAACTGACGTTGGCGAGATGGCCAAAATCGGACGAAATGATCTCTGCCCCTGCGGCAGCGGCAAGAAATACAAGCGCTGCTGCCTGGCCAAGGACGAAGCGGCTCACCGCGAGAAGCTCGCGGCCGCCAATGCGGCTGCCACCGCCGCCGCGGCGCACCAGCATGCGCACTTCTGTCACAACTGCAGTCACCAACTGGACGACGCGGCCAACGCCGTCTTCGCCCTCATCGACGCCAAGAAGTTCGACGAGGCCGAGCCGGCCGCTCACGACGTGCTGGCACGCTTCCCCAGCACGCATGACGGCTACGAGTGTCTTGGCCGGCTATACCAAGTCAAAGGGGATTACCGTCAGGCGGCTGACTGCTACCGCCGCGTCATCGAATTCGCCCGCAGGGAGCCCCACCTCTACGATCCGGACTTCGTCGACCACTTCCAGGACCTAATCGACCGTATCGAAACACTGGCCGCCGCCGACTGATTCTTCGGATCCACCTGCTTGCCCAGCCTCGCCGGGTGCTCGACGGCGTCAAGGCATCCACGCCTGCGGCGCGGAGCCTCCTTGACCCCGCCTGCGCTCCCGGCGGTCTTGAACGCAGGTCGGCGCCAAGGAATGGTCTCTCAGTCTCACCAAGGAATGGCCAACAGGGACCGAGGGCTCAGCCCCGATCGGTAAGGGGCCGGCTCGGCCGCCCCTCAAAGTCCGTGATCAGAAAACGCGGAAAACCCGTCACTTTGCTAGTTCAGGCTCACTGGTCGGCGCCCTGCGCGGCTTTTCGCGCTTGGTCAACTAGTCCTCCCAGCGGTATCATCCCCTCACTGCTCCTGGCTTCGCCAACTGCGCCTGGGTGAGATTGCGGGTGCCCAATACGTCGGCGCCGCTGAGGTCGGCGTTGCCCAGGTCGCCAAGGAACGGGGGGCCGTTTTTTAATGGAGCCGTTGAACCGGAATCTTTCAGGACGGCGCCGACCAGGTTGGCGCCGACAGAATGGCGCCAGCAGGTTGGTGCGTTTCACGTTGTCCTCCAGCTGGCGGCCCATTCGTATGGGTGAATGCGGCTGACCCAGCGAGGCGAACATCCGCGACG
Organism: uncultured Pseudomonadota bacterium; assembly: GCA_963791885.1. Classification (GTDB taxonomy): domain Bacteria; phylum Pseudomonadota; class Alphaproteobacteria; order Acetobacterales; family Acetobacteraceae; genus CAVSUZ01. Next base: position 13,677 of record CAWBUL010000012.1, read on the forward strand.
GTCGGATAGCCATTCACGGCCATGAGGAGATCAGCTTCCACTAGGATCGACTTCAGGACGTGGGAAACACCGTCAGTGCCGCCGAGAGCCAAGCCGTAGATATACGGCCGGCCAATGCCGACTGCCCGAGCGCCCAGGGCCAAGGCCTTGATAACGTCCATTCCGCTCCGAATACCGGAATTCGATCGTCCTGGGGGACCAGCCGCAGATATGACCGTCGCGAGCATGTCGTTGCTGGCACACCGCCGTTGGCCTATCGTCCACCATGGTTGGAGCAATAGATACCTTCCACTCCAGCATCTAACTCACGGCCAGCGTCATTAGGGTCGCAGATCCCCTTGAGCAGGAGAGGAAGTTTCGTGAGGGACCGGAGCCACGGAAGGTCGGCCCAAGTAATGACCATTCCAAACAGCTCGGCCCAGTTTCTGATCGCTGCGGTGGGATCATCCTCAGGCGGCTTCTCGACCAACGATCTGAAACGGATCGGTGAAGTAGTTGACGAGCACGTCATCGCGCAGTCGGGGAAAGTTGGAGGCGTTCAAGTCGCGCCGCCGGTATCCGGTCACCCAAGTGTCCAAGGTCACGATAATGGCTTCTGTAGCCTGCCATCTCGGCCCGGCCGACGAGGCTCTGCGCGACTGCCTTGTCGCGCGGTGTATAGAGCTGGAAGAAGCCAGAGGTATCACCGAGGGCCTCGGCTACGGTCTCCATCTTGTCGTTCATCAAGGTGGAGCCTACAAACGGGACCCCGGTGGCCGCCGCGGCCTAGCGGCGGCGATATCGCCATGTCCATCTTCTGCACAAAGGCCGGTGACTCCGATCGGGCTCATGAAAATCAGTGACGGCATCCGGAGCCCGAAAAGCTCGACGCTCAGATCCCGCTGCGCCGTGTGACCAGCATCCTCGGAACGATGCCCCAATGCGCAAAGGCGTCTGCGTTGCTCTCTCAGGGCGATCCGCGCCGTGCTGAACAGGACTACGCAGGCGAGTTGTTCAGTGCGGCTGATCGGCTTCTCGATGAAGTCGGAGGGCCCGCCTTTCATGGCCTCCACCGCGATCGCGACATCGCTGTCGCCGGTGATCATGATGGCGGCTGGCGGCGCGCCTCCTGCAGTCGCCGCAGCAGAATCGAGTCCGTTCATGTTCGAAGAGATGTGATCACGAGCCCGCAAGGCCGCCAGGAACGCCTCGCAGGTGGCACGATCAGGGATGCTTACAGGTTTAGCCTGGCGCGAGGATGCGGCCAGCCACATTGCTGGGCTGACCCGCGGCAGTGTCAGGTCATGGAGATCGTTCTCGCCGGCGATCCCAGCAAGGACATCGCCGCGGATCTCGGCATCAGCCAACGCGGTAGAGAACCATCGGGCCGCGATTATGACGAAGACGGCGGAACCAGATCACCGCCGGCATTGGCTCCGTTGGCACTGGCTCCGGCGGTAAATGATGGGCATGAGGTTAGTCGGCCGTTTCCGGCTTTAAGCCTAATGCTGTTGTGGGTTGCTTCGGTCCGCCCTGCCAGTGATCAAGCAGCTAGTGTAGTCGCCAAAATCGTAGCCAAGGAAATCCCATCATGACCCAGCCCGCCGTTGAACAAATCGCAAAGACCAGCACTGACGCGCTGACCGAGAGCGGTCATTCCTCCAGTGCCGCTTTCAGGACTTGAGCAAAGCCACCAGGAAATGGCAGTCAGGAATGCCAACAACCTGACCGTTGCGGTGAAGGAACTTGCCGGTGTGAAAAGCCCGGGAGAATTCATCTAATACAGCAGAAGTTGATCAAGGACGGCGTCCAAGCCGCTGTCGCCGACAGTCAAAACATTGCGCATCTGACCGCTGCCGTGTTCACCGCGGCTTTTGAGTCGGTGAAGAAGCAGATCGAGGCGATGCAGAAGCCTCCCTTGCATTAAACCCCGGCCGACTTTTTCGGCAGTTGCAGTTTGCGCGGCACTCCATCTCCAGGGTATGCGCGAAACGAACCGCAAATCTTAAGTTGACTAAAACAGCGCCTCTTCCAGTGCTAACGTTGACGCCGCGCCCATCGTGATTTCGTCACGCCACGGCCCCGCCTCCGGCAGCACATGCTCGGCATAGAAGCGCGCCGTAGCGATCTTGCCCCGCAGGAAAGCGGGACTTCCTGACCGGACGTCAAGAGATGGTGAGCGATCCGTGCTGCTCGGGCCATCTGCCAGCCGCCTGCGACGGTGCCTGTGAGTCAGGTAAGGCACCCCCCCGGCGGCAGTTTCCCGTGGATCGCTGTCATAGTGCGCCAGCATCCAGGCGTAGCGTCCTGAACGCCGTCAGTGCGGTGGTCAGCGCGGACCGGATCAAAGCCAGATCGGTATCGTTGCTCGGTCCCAGCGCGGTCAGCTCCGCTTGCATGTCGCGGATCAGTGCTCCCGCATGTTCGCCTTTGTCGCGGGCCAGCTTGCGGCCGATCAGGTCGTTCGCCTGAATACCCGTCGTGCCTTCGTAAATCGTCGTGATGCGCGCATCGCGCAAATACTGCGCGGCGCCGGTTTCCTCCACATAACCCACGCCGCCATGCACCTGGATCCCGGCGGACGCGATCATGATCGAGCTTTCGGTGCACCAGCCTTTGACCACAGGGGTGAGGAACTCGACCCGTCCCTGGTTGCGCGCCCGTGTGGCGGCGTCCGGATGACGCTGGGCGCGGTCCATGCAGGCCGCCGTGCAATAAGCCAGCGCACGCATCGCCTCGGTGCGGGCGCGCATGTCCATCAGCATCCGGCGTACGTCGGGATGATTGATAATCGCCGCGCCCGCGGTGCTGCCGATCGGTTTCCCTGCACCCGATCACGGGCGTATCCGACGGCTTTCTGGTAGGCAGCTTCGGAAACCGCCACGCCCTCCAGCCCCACGTTCAGGCGAGCGTGGTTCATCATGGTGAACATGTATTCAAGGCCACGGTTCGGCTGGCCGACCAGGTAGGCAATCGCGCCCTCCTTGTCGCCGTATGACATCACGGCCGTGGGTGAACCATGGACGCCGAGTTTGTGTTCGATCGACGAGCAAACAAGATCGTTCCTCGGTCCCAGGCTGCCATCGGGATTGACCAGGAATTTCGGTGCAACGAACAGCGAAATGCCGCGTGTACCCGGGGCCCGCCGGGCAATCGGGCAAGCACGAGATGGATGATGTTCTCGGCGAGATCGTGCTCGCCCCAGGTAATGAATATCTTGGACCCGAACAAGCGATAGTGGTCGCCGTCCGGTTCCGCCCGTGTCCGTATGGCGGACAGGTCGGATCCCGCCTGCGGCTCGGTCAGGTTCATCGTCCCGGTCCACGTGCCGGCAACCATTTTCGGCAGGAAGCGCTGTTTGAGTTCGTCGGACGCATGGTGTGCAAGCGCCTGGACCGCGCCCATGGTGAGCATTTGACAGAGTGAGAAGGACAGGTTGGCGGATTTCCACATCTCGGCGACGGCGCTGCAAACCAGTGCCGGCATGCCTTGGCCGCCGATGTCACGACTGGCCGGCATGCCGTGCCAGCCGGCTTCGATGAATTGCCGGTACGCCGCGGGGAAGCCGTCCGGCGTGGCGACCTTCCCATCGGCCCAGCGAGAACCCTGCCGATCGCCGCTTGCGTTCAACGGTGCGAGCACTTCGCCTGCAAAACGGCTGGCCTCGACAAGGATCGCCTCGATCAACTCCGGCTCGGCGTCCTCGAAACCCGCGAAGCTGGCGATCTCCGGCAGTTCGGCCAGGTGCTTCAGCACGAACCGCATGTCGTCCAACGGGGCGGTGTTGGTCACGCCGCATTCTCTCAGGTTCTTCGCCAACTCGCGCAGCTTGAACTTCTGGATCTTGCCGGTGGAAGTCCTGGGGATCGGCCCGAACACCACCACCCTGGGAAACTTGTACCCCGCCATTTGGTCACGGCAGAACTGCGAATCTCGGCCTCCGTGACTTTGCCACCCGGATGAAGTTGGATGAAAGCGCAAGGCACCTCGCCCCATTTCGGGTCCGGCCTCGCCACCACGGCTGCCACATCCACTGCCGGATGACGGTGCAAGACATCCTCGACCTCGACGAGGAAATGTTTTCGCCCCCGGAGATGATAACGTCCTTGGAACGGTCCTTGATGCGCACGTATCCATCCTGCTCGATCACCGCCAGGTCGCCGATATGCAGCCAACCGCCGACGAAGGCTTCTTCGGTGGCCGAGGGGTTCTTCAGATAGCCGTTCATGGTGATGTTACCGCGGAACATGATCTCGCCGATGGTTTCGCCGTCCGGCGGCACCGGCAGCAGTGTAACCGGGTCCAGCACGGTCATCGCTTCCTGCATCGGGCCGGCGACTCCCTGGCGCGCGTTCAACCGGGCGCGTTCGGCCAGTGGAAGCGACTGCCATGCATCCTGCTTGGCACAGACCGGCCGGACCGTAGGTCTCGGTCAGGCCGTAGACATGGGTGAGGTCGAAGCCAAGACGCTCCGCCCCTCGATGGTGGAAGCAGGCGGCGCGGCGCCGGCTATGTAGCCGCTAACCCGGTGATCAGGTCCTTCCCTCAGTTCGGCCGGCGCGTTGATCAGCAGGTTGTAGATGATCGGTGCACCACACATGTGGGTCACCCCATGGTCGCGGATAGAATCGAAGATCAGCTTCGCATCGATCCGGCGCAGACAGACATTGGTGCCGGCATTGGCCGCCATGGCCCATGGAAAGCACCACCCGTTGCAATGAAACATCGGCAGGGTCCAGAGATAGACCGCGTGCGCCGGCATCCCCCAGGAGACGATTTGCGACATGGCGTTCAGGTAGGCGCCGCGGTGGTGCGTGACGACGCCTTTCGGGTTGCCCGTCGTGCCCGACGTGTAGTTCAGGGCGATCGGTCCAAACTCGTCTTCCGGCAGGGACCACTCGAAATCGGGATCGCCTTCCTGGAGGAACGCTTCGTAATCCATCTTCCCCAGCAAGCTGCCGCCTTCGTGCAGCTTGTCGTCGATGTCGATCACCAATACAGGGTGCTCCAGCATTACCAGCGCGCGTTTGACGACGGGCTGAATTCACGGTCGGTAATCAGTACTTTTGCTTCCCCGTGGGTGAGTTGGAAAGCGATGGCTTCGGCATCAAGCCGGATGTTCAGCGTGTTCAGCACGGCCCCTGTCATCGGCACGCCGAAATGCGCCTCGTAGATCGCGGGTACATTGGGCGCCATTATGGCGACAGTATCCTCCCGCACCAACCCCACGCTTTGCCAGGGCCGAGGCCAGGCGTCTGCACCGGGCGTAGGTATCGGCCCAGGTGCTTCGCCATTCGCCATGGACGATGGCAACTCGGTTGGGGTAGATCGCCGCTGCCCTGGGCAGAAAGCTCAGCGGGGACAGAGACGTGTAGTTTGCGACACGCTTGCCGAGGCCGTCCCGGGTATGGGCCAATTTTTTTTAAGTCGTTTTCTTGTGAAATGGTCAAGACAACCTCCCAATATGATGGCTGGCTTTGCCCTATCTCTAAGCAGAATCGGGTTACGTGTCAGATTGATATCCACCTGAGGCGCTCATTCACGCTGGGGCTACCGCGAACCAACCGAATGATAGGCTCCCGCTGGCGTGCCACGACAGACTCGGAAACTACTTAGGTTTCTGATGTCACGTGTTGCGCCAGGGCCCCGCCGTGTCGCGCCTGTCGTGGTATGTTCAATTGCCTTCCCGAGTGCGTGCATGCGGCGGCGCAAGTCATAGATCTGGTCCAGGAGCATCAGGACGACAGGCAACGCATCTTCGTCGACCGGCATCCGTGTGGCTTAGCTGCTGGATCAACCGGATGCGCTCGACGTCG